>NZ_CM181121.1:0-2152500 GCF_059138625.1 Limnothrix sp. HT2024 | reverse complement strand
TGCATGGTGATAGACTCCACGACGTTGAAACCAAGCACCCTGAGCCGTCGCTAGATCTTGTAAATCTTGATGACACAAGGGTTTGGCCACAAGCTAGCACCGGACTCCTCAGGGGTCGTCCGATTGAATGAATTTTTAATGAATGGTTGAGAGCCTGAAGACTAGGGCTGGAGGCTAGATTGGCCGAGGGCCGTGGTTAACGACTGGAGAGCAGAATCAGGCTGGCGAGAGTGCCGCTGTTCCATAAACCGTGCAGCAGGATTGAGGACAGAAGATTGCGCGATCGGGCATAGACCACGCCAAGAACAATGCCCAAGGTTGTGAGCGGCAGGACTTCCGAGAGACTGAGGTGGGCGAGGGCAAAGATCAAGCTGCTGAGGCCAATGGCTCCCCATGGGGGTAGGTAGCGAGTCAGGGAAGGTAGCAGGAAGCCACGAAAGAGGGTTTCTTCAAACAGGGGAGCCGCGATCGAGGCGGTTAGGAAAAAGCAGGTGATGGCGACGGGGTCGCGGTTTTCGAGGACGATCGAGAGGATGGGATTGCTGCCCCCTTGTCCTTGCCAAATCTGCTGATTCGCCAGGGAAACAAGAATCACGATCGGGAGTGCAACACAGTAACCACCGATGCCCCAGGCCAGCCAGCGGCCATTTTGCCAGTTGAACTGAAACCAGCCTTCCGGTAGCGGGAGATAGGATTTGACGGCGTAGCGCAGGGTTAGAACGCTCCCGGCGGCCATGAGTCCGTAGCTGAAGAGGATGATGCCGGCTTGGGTTCCGCCCGTGAGGGTGTTGGGCTGGATGCCAAGGAGTTGCAGCCCGATCGAGCGGATCAAGGGAACAACAATCTGTCCGATCGCGAAAAAGCCAAGAATGAACACTTCCCAGATGGTTTCCCCCGTCCAGGGAACTGTCCATTGAACGGAGGCGAGGGACAGCAGTGAGTTAGATCCCTTCAGGAAGCGTTGCACCAGCAAGACGATCAGGCTAATGATGCCGCAAAGAAGGGCTAGGCTGGGGATGAGGTTAACGGCGGCCAGTTTCAACAGCAGAGACTCGGCTTGCAGGTTGGTTTCGGCAGCCAGGAGGCTGAGTTCAGCTGGTCGCTGTTGCAGGCGGTACAGTCTGGCCAAGCTGGCATTACGGAACCACCCCCCCAAAAATTGTCGAATATTGTCTTCAATGCCTTGGGCGATGGCGGGTGGCAACGCTGGGGCATTTGGGTTGGTGACTTGGTTGGTGATTTGGTTGCGATTTCCCCACAGCAAAGCCAGATTTTCCCGAATTTTGTCAAAATCACTCAGGAAGCTTTGGGGATCGATCGAGTCGGGCAAGGAAGATGAGAGGCGGGCAAGCTGCTGCCAAGTGGTCAATGCGGCGGCGGACTCTCCCAACCGGGCCTGGAGCAGGCCCAATCGCAGGTCTACGGCGGCCAGCTCGCGCAATTGTTGGGCTAGCCGATCGAAGTCAGAGTCTGGCCCCGCTGTGGCTAAATCACTGGCCTCAGAACTCACTTCAGAATTTGCCGATCGAGTGTTCGCCGGAGTGGTTAATTCGCGGATGAACTTTTCTGCATTTAAGGCTGCTTTTTCGCGAAAGGCTTGGTATTGCTGGCGAGCATCGGCAAAGGTGCGATCGCCCAACAGTTGCTGTCGCAGGACGGCGATCGGGTCGTCGGTCTCGGCCGGGCGATCGGGCGGTAAGTCCAGTTCTCCCGTGGCCCGCAACATCAGATTGATTTGATATAGCTCTAGACGGCTTTGGATCTGGGTTTGGGTGAAGCTGCCCACCAAGGACAACCCAGAAACCGACAAGGCCAACACGGTCAGCACCACTAAAACCAATCGCTTGAAATTTCCGCTTCCAGTTATTCCCGTCACAATGTTGCTGCCCACCGTTCAAATGCTGCTTTAAAGGCTGGCCAACTCGATCAATTCGACAAATTCGATGGCTTTGATCGCTCGATCGCCCGATCGAGACGATCCATGCAGAACTGCATAGCCAAATGTCATGGAATTTGGGAAATAATCAAAATTGTCCAGCCAAAGGTAATGAAACCCTTAACAGCTTACCTGGCCCTTACAAACTTATAAACCACGTTGCGGAAGCTAGTAATCCGATAAGTTCTGATAAATTCCGAAATCTTACTGAATTTATTTGTATCAGTTTTGTAATTTGTTAGGGTTTTTCGGAATTTCTTTAGCAATGCTCGATCGGGTGACTTGACAACTCTTTGGCCGGGGCGAGATTGCCTGAGTTTGCCTAACTCAGCCCTTTCATCCCTTCACCGCTCAGCTATTTCCCACAGCGGTCGTTAGGATCAAACCAGCTTAGGTCAAAGGCTGGCACGGCGTGACCATGGTGAGCGATCGAAACCCAAAACCAGCACTCAAAAATAGCACTGGTTCCTGAACAAGGTTGCTCGATCAAAATCTTCAACCACAGCTTCCTAATTCTCCCGTGCCGTAGCGCCTTGGCCTGCAACCTTCCTGGAGCAGCACCATGATTCGTTTGCTAGTTGGCATTCTTGTTTGGGTGATCAATGTTTTGTATAAAGATCGCCCCTATCCCCGGTTTTACGTGTTGGAAACCGTGGCCCGCGTTCCCTACTTTGCTTACATGTCCGTGTTGCACCTTTACGAAACCCTGGGTTGGTGGCGCAAGGCGGACTGGCTGAAGGTGCATTTCGCGGAATCTTGGAATGAATTGCACCACCTGCTGATCATGGAAGCCTTGGGGGGAAATCGGGTTTGGAGCGATCGCCTGATCGCTAAGTCTGCGGCCCTGGTTTACTACTGGATCATTGTGGGGGTGTATTTGGTGTCTCCCCAATCTGCCTACCATTTCATGGAACTGGTGGAAAAACACGCCTACGCGTCCTACAACAAGTTTTTGCATCAAGCGGAAGCCATGCTGAAGGCGGAACCTGCGCCGGAAATTGCCCAGCGCTACTACCGCGATGGAGATTTGTATCTGTTTGATGAGTTCCAAACGGCCCAAGTGCCCGAAAGTCGCCGCCCAATCATTGACAACCTCTACGATGTGTTTGTGGCCATCCGCGATGACGAAATGGAGCATGTGAAAACGATGCTGGCCTGTCAGCAGCCCCAAGATCAGGCCTGCTTGAGTCCCCATGAGGCGGGGAGTTTGACTGGCAAGGCCGCTGATTCGGTTGATTCGATCGCGTCGTCTTTGGAGATGACTCCCGATCGCCCGCAAATGGGTTAGTCATGGGTCAATCAGCGGTTATCGAATCGCGAATCATTGTGGGCTTGTGGGCCCGAACTATGACTGATCGCCACCGGTCGCCATTGGCTACTCATTAAATTCCCATCAACTTTCCCAGGCGGATCGGGTTTGCCCGGTTCGCCTGTATTCTGGACAATTCCCCTGTTCTCTACCTTTGCTCCCGTTGTTGGGTGTTTGTCATGGCTATGCAAGGTGCAACGCTTCCTAAAAATCGCGCCCTGGTGGCTCGCCACGCGGCTTTCACGGCCTTGGGGATGATTGAAGCGGGGGCCTATGCAGATGCGGCGCTCGATCGGGTCATGCGTCAGTATGGGGATTTGGACGGGCGCGATCGCCGGTTGGTGACAGAGTTGGTCTATGGTTGCACCCGACAGTTGCGGGCCCTGGACGGCTGGATCGATTGCCTGGCCACCCGTTCCGCCCAGGAACAGCCACCAACCCTCCGTAATTTGTTGCGATTGGGGTTATATCAGCTTATTTATCTCGATCGAATCCCAGATTCGGCCGCCGTGGACACCACCGTGGAATTGGCAAAATTCTGCGGTTTAAAGGGGTTGAGTGGGTTTGTCAATGGCTTGCTGCGGGGATACTTACGCCAAAAAGCTAAAAACCCGAACCCGCTGACCTCGGTGGCGGGTCTTGAGCCGGTGGAGCGGTTGGCCCAAACCTACAGTTATCCAAACTGGATTGTGCAAACCTGGCTTGATCGCCTGGGGGAAGCGGAAACGGAACAGTTATGCCAATGGTTTGACCAGCCCCCAACGATCGACTTGCGGGTTAACACCTTGGTGACCGATCGAGAAACGGTGATGGCGGCCTTAACGGCGGCCGGTGTGGCCGTCACCCCGATCGACCACCTGCCCAATGCTCTGCGGTTAACGGCCCAACGGGGTCATGGGGATGACCCTCTTGCAGAGACCAGCGGCACCGAGCCAGATTCCCGATCGGCCAATGCGCCGGACAATGGCCGGGCCTGGATCGCCACCCTTCCGGGCTATGGAGCCGGTTGGTGGACGGTGCAGGATGCCAGCGCCCAGTTAGTGGCTCTGTTGTTGGATCCGCAACCGGGCGAAACGGTGATTGATGCCTGTGCTGCGCCGGGCGGAAAAACAGCCCATATTGCGGCTCTGATGCGAGATCAGGGTCAAATTTGGGCGATCGATCGCGCTGGATCTCGCCTGCGGAAGGTGCAGGACACGGTACGGCGGTTGGGATTGCGATCGATTCGGACGGTGGAAGCGGACAGCACCGGAGGCAAAGCGCCCCTGGTCACCGCTGCCCGCAAGCGCGATCGATCTCGATCGAAATCGGAACAGCTCAGCGGTTTAGAGGAAGTGCCCACCCAGTGCGATCGCCTCTTGCTTGATGTGCCCTGTTCTGGCTTGGGGACGTTGCATCGTCGGGCCGATGCCCGTTGGCGACAGACTCCGGAAACCGTGGCCCAGTTGGTGCAAATTCAGCGAGATTTGCTCGATCGGGCCGAGGCTTGGGTGCGGCCCGGCGGCGTAGCCGTTTATGCCACCTGCACCGTGCATGAGCCGGAAAACGGAGCCATTGTCCGCGACTTTTTGCAGCGCCATCCCCACTGGGCGATCGAACCGCCCACCCCTGACTCCCCCTTGGCTCCCTTTGTGACCGCCGCCGGTTGGCTGGAACTGTGGCCCCACCATTGGCAAATGGACGGCTTTTTCATGGCCAAACTCCGGCGACAGCCATGAGATCCGTGAGATTTGCGAGCGGCGGCCACTATGTTTCAATGGATAGACGAACAAAATGATGGTCGCCGAAATTACTCATTATTAATTTTTGATTATTAATGGCAATTGTTGCGTTTTAGACGGGAATTTTAAGAATTGACTACTGATGAATTGACTGCAATTCCAGAACCAGTCAGGCTTTGAGCCAAAATTAGGGTGTCAGAGAGATCAGGGCAGGATCGAGCCAAGTGTAACGCTGTGAATCGATTTGTTGCATGACCTCGCGCAACAGCTATCGTCTTGTATCATTCCCTGCGGTTGGCGACTGTGCCGGTTATCTTATCAACATAAAGAAAACCTTAAGGAGGGTCTCTCATGAAACCTCTACTGATGCGGCAACTGTGGTCGGTGGTTGAATCGATCCAAACCAGCACCCTTTTGTCCTTGGATGATGACGGTCTGGTGAACTTTTTGGCCGATCGCCTCATGACCGGTTGCCCCGGAATCGATCGCAGCGATCGGGCCGAGCTGGATGGTTACCTGCAAGCCAAAGTTTCCCTAATTCGCGATTTAGCCAACGGGCGCTCAGTGGCTTAGGTGGCTTGCTCGATCGTGGTTCCTGAATCCATCACCCAGCATCTGCTCAAACTAAGCACATGCTCAGCAATCGAACAGCCGAACAATCGGCACAGCGATCGCTCCATGAACCAATCGCTCAATCATTGCTCAATCAATCTCTAACCTGCCAAGGTAGTGTTCAGGGCAGCGTTCAGAGTGGTCTGTGAATCTGGCTAAAACTGAATCTAGCTAAAACTGGCTCAAGCCTAGTCTGGTTCAGCATTAACTTGACTTAGCGGAATGGGGTATGACGCAATTACGAATTTCCAACAGCCGCCCATCAGCAATCATGCTCCAATGATGGACGGCTCAAGTACGGGGCTGGCAGTAACAGTACCGATCTTGAGTATAAAAATCTAAAGTCAGAATTTCCTAGAAAGCGCGACTGAGCAGCGCCATTCAACCTAGTGCTAGTGAATTAACTAAAGCACTGGTCTGAATAGCTGTTTTAAAGGTCTAAGAAAAATGGGCGGTATAGGATTTGAACCTATGACAGCCTGCTTGTAAGGCAGGAGCTCTACCGCTGAGCTAACCGCCCCTGAGGGGTTTGAGTCATTGTCAAGAACTTTGACCTCTGACCGGATAACAATATACCAGAGATTTGGAATTTTGCTACGGTTTAGATCGCTGAGATTGCAAAATTGTCCTTTCTGATTGATTCTGCCTGGCTCCAATGGATGGTCTGCCATTGCCCGCTTTGCCCGCTGCGCCGTTGCTTGCCCCGATCGCGATCGAGATTGAATCGGAACCTGGGCCGACGGTGGATAATTCTGGGAACTCACCGACCCCGCCCCTGACTGCAAGGCCGGTGCTCTGTTTGGAGCACGATCGGTGGCAATTGTTGGCGGAGGCGATCGACCAAAATTTGGAACGTCAAACCACCTGGGTGCGACCGATCGTGCTGGCGGAATACGCCGATCAACTAGCCCGGGAAGCTAGCGATCGTCCCCAAACGATCTATTCAGAAGAATATGCTGTGGATTTGGTGTTGCCGAGTGCCCTGTTCCGGGCGGCATTCGATCTGGAACTGCTGAACTTGCTGGCCCTGAAGCCCCATTGCTTGCCCAGCATTGAACCGGCGGCGGGCCGCATGGTTTTCCAAAAATTTGTGCGACTACTGTTCGCCCGCAAGCTCCCACCGATGCGGATCAGTGGGCCCCCGGAAGTCCGTTGATTAACCCTCACTGAGGTGTTGGACAAGGGGCGATCGGGCCCAAGGGTCAAGAATCGTATCGCGGTGGCTTTGATCAAGCTTGATCAAGATCGACGATCAAGGGCCTTTGAGATCCAAGAACTTGATCAACTCAATCCAGCGGATCGGTTCGACCAGAGATCCGATCAAAAAGTTTTGATCAGGTAGTTGCCATGAAGCTTAAGAGGAGCTTAAGATTTAGGCATCAATCTTTTGACTAAACGCTTGGAACCAGTTGGATGCGACCTTCATCCATCTCGCTCATGAGAAGTTCCAGCGCTTCATAGTCCGCATCTGAAACATAACCCTGGCGGGTTAACTCATAATTGATCTCGTTCTCGATATCGGGAGTCAGTTGGCGGAGATAGAGGGCCTTTTCCACCAACCGCCGGATTGCATGGGTTGCTTTCACGGTCAGCTCCTGTTAATTACGAACAGTTGGCTATTGGTTATTGTCGGTTGTTGGTGCGGGAGCTGATGCGATCGCGCCGCTTTTGTCTGCGTGATCTTTATCACCATCGCACGGATGCCCACTGACGATTGGAATTAGCCTATTCAACAAGCGACTTCCTTGGAATTGATCGCTGTGCCACTGTTTTGTCCGGATTGAGTTTGGCTGAATTTTGCCGAATTTGGAAATTTGCTCGGTACGATCAAACTGAGTCCACTGGAGAATGCCTGTGACCGTTGCTGTAGACCAACTGATCACGACTGAGATTAATCGCCCTGCCCGCTATCTGGGGAACGAACTGGGATCTGTCCACAAACCCTGGGAGTCGGCGACGGTGCGTTGGGTGCTGACCTACCCGGAAATTTATGAGGTGGGCGCGTCGAATCTGGGCCATGTGATCCTCTACAACATCATCAACGCCCAGCCCCGCCAACTGTGCGATCGGGCCTATTTGCCCGCCCAGGACTTGGCCGACAAGCTGCGAGCCAGCCAAACGCCGCTGTTTGCCGTCGAAAGTCGCCGGCCCCTGAGTGATTACGACATTTTGGGCTTTAGCCTCAGCTACGAGCTAGGCGCGACCAATATTTTGGAAATGCTGGACTTAGCCGGGTTGCCCCTGACTTGGGCCGATCGAGCCGATCGCCCGATCGCCGACTGTCCCTTAATCTTCGCGGGTGGGCAAACGGCTACCTCCAACCCGGAACCCTACGCGGATTTCTTCGATTTTGTGGCCCTGGGCGACGGTGAAGAACTGCTGCCGGAAATTGGCCTAGTAATTCAAGAGGGTAAAGACGCGGGCCTGAGTCGTCAGGAAATCTTGCTGGACTTGGCCCAAGTACCGGGGGTCTATGTGCCCCAGTTTTACGACATGGCGGCCGATGGGTCGGTGCATCCAGCCCGGTCCGATGTGCCGGCCCGGGTGTTGCGACGGGTCGCCACCCCCATGCCCCACTACTCGATCGGGCTGGTTCCCTACGTGGAAACGGTGCACGATCGGCTCACGGTGGAAATTCGCCGGGGCTGCACGCGGGGCTGTCGGTTCTGCCAACCGGGAATGCTGACCCGCCCGGCCCGCGATGTGGATCCCGAAGAAGTGATCGACGCGGTGGCCGACGGGATGCGAGCCACGGGCTTCAACGAGTTTTCCTTGCTGTCCCTCAGTTGCTCCGACTATTTGGCTTTGCCGGCCGTGGGCTTGGAGATTAAAAACCGGCTCCAGGGCGAAAATATTACCCTATCGTTGCCTAGCCAACGGGTCGATCGCTTTGATGAAAACATCGCCAACATCCTCGGCGGCACACGCCAAAGCAGCTTGACCTTTGCCCCGGAAGCGGGAACCCAGCGGCTGCGGGACATCATTAATAAGGGCTTGACCAATGAGGAACTGCTGCGAGGCGTAAAAACCGCATGGGAACAGGGTTGGGACAAAATCAAGCTCTATTTCATGATTGGGTTGCCGGGGGAAACCGATGCGGATGTGTTGGGGATTGCGGAAACCGTGCGCTGGCTCCAACGGGAATGCGGCAACCGGGGCCGTAAACGAATTCAGTTCACCCTGACGATCTCGAACTTCACACCCAAGCCCCACACGCCGTTCCAGTGGCATACGGTGTCAACAGCGGAGTTTTTACGCAAACAGGATCTCTTACGCCAGGAATTTCGGACGATTCGCGGCCTGAAGGCGAATTTCACCGATGTGCGCATTTCGGCCATGGAGGATTTTGTGGGCCGGGGCGATCGCCGGTTGGGGCCGGTGGTGCGCCGGGCTTGGGAGTTGGGTGCGGGGATGGATTCCTGGTGGGAAAGCCTCGATCGGGCCTTTGGGGCTTGGCAACAGGCGATCGAGGAAGCGGGCCTGCATTGGAAATATCGTCAGGTGGAAGCGGGCGAGTGGAACGCCTTTGGGGCAGGGGACGCGGCATCGGAGGCGATCGACCCGGCCACCCTGCTCGATCGCCCCTTGCCTTGGGATCACCTGGACAGCGGCGTGGATAAAAAATGGCTGAAAGAGGACTTGCAACGGGCCTTGGAAGCGGCCACGGTTCCCGACTGCTCCTTTGAGGGCTGTTCCCATTGCGGCGTTTGTGGCTATGACTTTGGTAATAACGTGGTGGTGCCGCCGCCCGTGATTCCCCAGTTTCAGGGGCACTTCAAACCCAACCAAACCCGTGCTCAACGGGTACGGCTGCGGTTTGCCAAGCGGGGAGAAATGGCCCTGCTGAGTCATTTGGATTTGATGCGCCTGCTCGATCGGGCGGTACGTCGGGCGGCGATTCCGGTGTCCTTTACGGGGGGGTTCCATCCCTCGCCCCGGATTGTGCCGGCCCATGCGCTCTCCTTGGGGGTGACCAGTGAGGGAGAAATTCTCGATCTGGAGCTAACCGAAGTGCGATCGTTAGCCCAGATCCAAGGGGAACTGGCGGCCCAGCTCCCGGCGGATTTGCCCCTGCTGGCGATCGAGGAAGTGCCCCTGAAAGATCCAGCGGCCAACCAACTGCTCGATCGCGCGGAATACGAAATCACCGTCACTGCCACCGATGGCGGGGCGATCGACTGGGCCGCAGCCTTGACCACCGTGCTCGATCGGGCCGAATGGCTCTGGGAAAAAACCACCAAATCCGGCAAAACCACCCAAGTGAACCTGCGCGATTGGCTCGATCAGGTGCAACTCATCGACCCCACCGAGCAACCCAAGGGCGAATCCGTCACCCTGCAATTTCGGGGCCTCTGCCGCAACGATGGGCAACAACTGCGGCCCGAGCATCTGGTCTGGCTACTGGAGCAGGCCACGGGCCAGGCCATTAGCCTAGTGCGATCGCACCGGTTGCAACTGCTGCTGGCGGCGACGGTGCGATCGGCCGAAGCCCCCGATTTGGCACTGGTTTAGGGCGGGGGCCCATCCATCGGGAGCCTTGTCCCCGGATGGCCGATTTACGCCAAAACCATCAACAAGTCTCGCAAATCATTGCAATTCGTAACAATTTGCGAGAAGAGTCGCATGATTCTAGTGAACCCCCCAGTTCTGTGCTAGCCACCTGCTACACTGGAGGGGACTGCTAGGCCATTGTCCCGGTGCGCGACACCACCAAAGACAAAGCCTCAGCAGCCGATCGCCTTCAAAATCAATCGAGCCAGGCATTTACCCAGAACGCGCTTAGTGCCCGTCCTCGATCGAGCGCCTGTGCAGCAGCGAAAATATCCCGAGCCACCGCCAATCCTCAGGAATTGCCTCGGCGATTGAATGCCGCCCACGAATCTAACCCTTTGCGGGCAACCACACCTCGGAGCCAAATTTGCTCTTGATGATGTCGGAAACTCGCAAGATGCAGGGTCAAGCTCGTAACATCTGCTCTGGCCAATCCCTGTTAACAAGTCGCCGGTTCCAGACTGAGTGAGAGTTGCTCAAGCTGTGCTGGATAGGGGGTTTTTAACAGGCCAACACATCCAACGTGCTTTGATCGAATTGTGTCTGGATCAAGTTGTCGATCGTCATTCAGTCGCAACCCTTTTGGGTCACAGGTCTCGATCAAAGCCCCATACCGGGGTCTCTTTGATTGATCGCGAGTTTGTTCGTTGGTTGGGTCATTCGCAGTTTGCCTCAGCCTTGACTCCTGCTTCTGGGCAATTCCCCGGTCGAGGTGAATGTCTCCGGTATTTTGAGCTGCTCGATTGAACCGAGAAATCAATCGATGCTGTGCTGCTCCTTGATGGATGCAGCCGCACCCCCTGTTTGCTTTTCTCGATCGAACCTGCATGAAGCGGTTGGTCAGCGAGCCTTCGATTAATTACTGTCTTATCCCCGGCGACGGTCGCCCCCTGCATCCTCTCGGCGGTGCAGTAGACCGCATGTGGCGATCGCCCGTGAGTTCCCAGAGGAATCTGCATGCCCAAACAAATCATCATCGCCGAACAGCACCGCATTGCTGCCGTTTTTAGCGAAGATCGCGTTCAAGAACTGATCGTGGCCACCGGCAGTCACCAGGTGGGCGACATTTACCTCGGGGTGGTGGAGAACGTGCTGCCCGGCATTGACGCGGCCTTTGTCAATATTGGGGACTCCGAACGCAACGGGTTCATCCACGTTTCCGACTTGGGCCCACTGCGGTTGCGTAAAACCGCCGGTTCGATTACTGAACTCCTCGCGCCGCAGCAAAAAGTCTTGGTGCAGGTGATGAAAGAACCGACGGGCAATAAGGGCCCTCGGTTGACCGGCAAAGTTAGTTTGCCCGGTCGCTATTTAGTGCTGATGCCCTTTGGGTCGGGGGTGAACCTGTCCCGACGGATTGAGCGCGAGAACGAGCGCCACCGACTCCGGGCCTTGGCAATTTTGATCAAGCCTGCGGGCATGGGGTTGTTGGTGCGCACGGAGGCCGAGGGCGTGGCCGAAGAGGCGATCATGGAAGATCTTGAAGCCCTGCAACGCCGTTGGGAATCGATCCAACAGGAGGCGGCTTCAACCCGTGCGCCGGCCCTGTTGGAGCGGGACGATGATTTTATTCAACGGGTGTTGCGAGAAGCTTATACCCAAGAAGTGAACCGGGTGGTGGTGGATTCCCACTCGGGGATGAAGCGGATTAAGCAGCAGGTGACCCTCTGGGCGGGCAGCAAAACCCTACCGGGCGTGTCGATCGACCATCACCGGGAGCGATCGTCAATTCTGGAATATTTCCGGGTGAATGCGGCGATTCGCGAAGCCCTGAAACCACGGGTCGATTTACCCTCGGGTGGCTACATCATCATTGAACCCACCGAAGCCCTGACGGTGATTGATGTGAACTCCGGGTCGTTTACCCGATCGGCTACGGCGCGGGAAACGGTGCTTTGGACGAACTGCGAGGCGGCCACGGAAATTGCCCGTCAGTTACGCCTGCGAAATTTGGCGGGGGTGATTGTGGTGGACTTCATTGATATGGAATCCCACCGCGATCGCCTGCAAGTGTTGGAGCATTTCAGCAAGGCCCTGAAGTCCGACAAGGCCCGCCCCCAAATTGCCCAGCTTTCCGAGTTGGGTTTGGTGGAACTGACCCGGAAGCGCCAGGGCCAAAACATCTACGAGTTGTTTGGTCGCGCTTGCCCCACCTGTGGCGGTTTGGGCATGTTGGCCCACCTGCCCGATGAGGCGGAGGATGCGGAACCGGTCAGCCTGTTGCCCAATGTGGAGAGTGGCGATCGCCGCAGTATTCCGATGCTGCAAAAGAGTCGATCGAGTGTTGGTAGCCGTCGCTCGGTTTCCCGATCGCGCGAACTCCCCCCGGCCGCTGCGATCGTCAGCCTCCCCAGCTTGGAAGATCCCTTACCTAACTTGCAAGATTTGGATCTGAGCAACCACCCCAACTATCAAGAGTCCCTGAATGGCAGCAACAGCCGTCGCCGTCGCCGCCGTCGTGGAGGGAATGATGAGCCGGTGAGTCGGCGTGGGGCGGCCAGTTTGCCGGTGGCGGCCGAACCGGAGGTGGATGAAGCACCTTTAGATCCGCCCACGGTGACCGCCGCTGCTGCCCAACCCAGCCCAGCCCCCGCCGCCCAAGGCCGCAATGGCCGACCGGAACGGAGCCGAGGGCGTAGTGCTCGGACTGCGGAACCTCGGGAAGCGGTGGCCGTGACCATGACTTCGGAGGAGCAAGAAGTTTATGCCTGGATGGGGGTGTCGCCGCTGCTGTTGAGTGATCGGCAGCCGGAAAACCCGGAAAGCGCGATCGTCTCGGTGCTGTTGCCAGGTCAAACGGCTCCGCCCGTTCCGGCTCCACAACCGGTGGCTGACTCGATCGAGCTGGCCGAAAAGGATAGCCCTGCCCCAGCCGCTGCGGAACCGGTTCCCACGGAATCGCTGCCTTTGAATATCTCCAATGGGCACGGGGCAGAGGATCCGCCCAGTGGCTTGCCGGAAATTGTGTCCGTCACGCCCGGCGGGGATGCCAACGGCCGACCGCGCCGCCGTCGCCGCCGATCGAGCACTCGCGCTTAGCCCCATGGGGAGTAAAGCGGTGCGGTCTAGGGATGAGGCGATCGGGACGGAATCGTTGCCCGATCGCCCCCTGACCGACTCCATTCCTCCGGCTCCCGATCAATCCCCATGGACTGCGGGGGTGGATGAGGTGGGCCGCGGAGCACTGTTTGGGCCCGTGGTAGCGGCGGCTGTGATTTTGACAGCCGAGGCGGAAAGCGACTTGCGGACTTTGGGCGTGCGGGATAGCAAGCAACTCTCGGCTCGCCAACGCCAAGCCCTGGTGGAACCGATTCGCGATCGGGCGGTGGCCTGGGCGATCGCGGAAGCCTCCGTGGCCGAAATTGATCAACTCAACATTTTGCAAGCCACTTTGCTGGCCATGCGGCGGGCCCTGGAGCAATTGCATCCTCGCCCCGATCGCTGCCTAGTGGACGGCAATCGACCCATTCCCAACTTGTTTTGCCCCCAAGAAACGCTCATTCAGGGCGATCGACAATCGATCGCGATCGCCGCCGCCAGCATTTTGGCGAAAGTTCACCGCGATCAACAGATCATTGACTGCGCGGCACAATACCCGGGCTATGACCTAGCTGCCAACAAGGGCTATGGCACGGCGGCCCATCGGGCAGCCTTACAAACCCTTGGCCCCACGCCGCTCCATCGACGTTCTTTCGCACCCTGTCAGTTGACCCTAAATCTCAGTGAGCTTCCGAGATAGGGTCAGGATCTGCAAAAGCAATCTGGCGATAAATCGTTTTCACGGATAGGGTTAGATCGATCGCCCCTAGATTGATCGCGTCGTCTAGGCCATAGTCCGACAATACCCACTGGCCCCGATCGTTCCGTTCAAACACTTCAATGGCCGGGCGATCGACCTGCACCAAAACGTAGGTTTGCAGGGTGTCTAAACGGCGGTAGGCGGCAAACTTTGCCCCGCGATCGAAGGATTCCGTAGAGGGTGATAGGACTTCGACAATCAAGGATGGAAATTGGATGAAGCGCTCATCTTGGTCGCGATCGTCGCAGGTCACCACCAGATCGGGATAGAAATACTTGCGCCCTGGAACTGCCTGCACTTTGATATCGGAAATATAGACCTCACAGGGGCGATCGGCGAGGGCTGCGAAAATGTTACCGGCGATGCGATTGTGCGATCGGGTGCTGCCGCTCATGGCGATCGGTTCGCCGTCCCAAAATTCGTGGCGTTCCGCTTGGATGGTTTCCCAGGCAAAGTATTCCTCAGCCGTCAGTAGCGGGCGATCGGGTAAGGCAACCATGGGCAGCGATCGGGCGCGATCAGACCAACATCTAACTTCAGGATACAAAACCTAGGGATAGAGAGCCGTACCAGTGCTGGGGTCGAATAGATAGAGTTGGTCGCTGGGAATCGATAGCCACAATTCATCACCCAGGGCGATCGGCCGATCGGGCGGCAGGCGCACCTGCAACGGTTTGGCCGGGGCCTCTTCCAAGGTGCGCACTAATCCCCGGTCGATCGGTTCCACCAGCGCATAGGTTTCCGACCCCAGCGCCTCCACCTGCAACACGCGCACCGGCAAATTCTTCGGCGCAGGCAAACCGTCGCTCCAGTGCTCTGGCCGCACTCCCAGCCACAACGCCCGGCCGTCGTAGGGTTCTAGGGTTTTGTCCCAAATTTCCGGCAGGGTCATCCGAAATTCGCCATTGGTCAGCAGCGCTGGCCGCTTCACCCACACGGGCAAAAAATTCATGGTAGGTGAGCCGATGAACTCCGCCACAAACCGATTAGCCGGCTGGCGATAGAGTTCCAGCGGGGCGGCGATTTGCTGAATTTGCCCACCGTTGAGCACCGCAATTCGATCGCCCATGGTCATCGCTTCCACCTGGTCGTGGGTGACATAGACCGTAGTGGTTTTCAGCTTGCGTTGGAGTTGCACAATTTGCGATCGGGTCTCCGTGCGCAACTTCGCATCCAAATTACTCAGCGGCTCATCCATCAAAAACACTTGCGGGTTCCGAGCGATCGCCCGACCCAGAGCCACCCGCTGCTTTTGGCCGCCGGACAATTCCTTGGGCAGGCGATCAAGCAAATGATCAATTTGCAGCATTTCCGCCACGTGCCGCACCTGCTGGGCGATCGATCGCTCCTGCTCCGACTCGTAGCGCCACGGTTTGGGGAGTCGCCGCGTCAGCCCCACCGCCAGCGGTTCCCATTTTTGCCAACCTTCGGCGGCGGGAGGATTCAACCGCCGTAGACCGAAAGCGATGTTGTCATAGACATTCAGGTGTGGATAGAGCGCATAGCTTTGGAACACCATGGCCACGTCTCGCGCCTTGGGGGGCAAGGGATCGACGCGCCGATCGCCCACCCAAATTTCGCCGCCCGTCACAGCTTCCAGACCCGCAATCGATCGCAGCAGGGTGCTTTTGCCGCAACCGGACGGCCCCACCAGCACCAAAAATTCACCGTCCTCGATCGTCAGGCTAATCCGCCGCAGCACGGCCGTGGGACTGCCACCGGGCGCGCGATCGCGGGGCGGATAGCTTTTGTAGACGTTATCCAAAACGACACGAGCCACGGCAATTCAACTAGAGCGCAGGTCTCGACCATTATATGGATTGGGATATGGATTGATCTGTGGGGATTGGTTATTGGGATTCGCTAAACACGACGCGGCGATAAATTTGGGCGATCGGCAGGGTGACGGGCAAGGTTTTGAGGGCGATCGCACCCAGGCGATCGCTGTAGTCACAAAATTGCCAATTCGAGTCATCCAGCTTCCAAAAATGGGTGATGAAGGATTCATCTTGCCGAACCAACAGATATTCCGCAAACTCAGGAATCGATCGATAAAATCGAAACTTGTCAGCACGATCAAACAGTTCCGTAGAGGGCGACAACACCTCAACTAAAAAACAGGGATTCAGCACCTCATCATCCCGATCGTCATGCCGTTGCGGTGGCCCAGCAATCACCATCACATCGGGATAAGTTCCCCGTTGATAGGTCGGAATCCAGAGCCGTAGATCGCTGTTAAAAACCTCAAATTGGGTTTGATCCAGTTGGCTAATCAATAAACTGCAAATCTCCGTTGCAATTCGGCTGTGATTAATTGACCCTCCCGGCATTTCCCAGATGACTCCATTGGCATATTCGTGACGTTGTTCTGACCTTTCCTCAAGCGATCGATACTCAGCCAAGGAGTAGCGCTGTTCAACCGCTAGCATGATGTTTTTACCCCTCTAGATGATCGATAGTCTTCAAGATCACTTGAAAAATCCCTAGAATCGTTTGGATTTCTTTGAAATAATATTCATCTCGATCAATATAAACCGTGCGATCGCACAGCTTCAGAAACTTCCAAGTTGTACCCGTGGTCACTACCCCATAAACCCAAGGCAGAGGACGATTTTCCCGTTCATTAAATAACCAAGCGGCGTACATTGTGGCGATGCATTGACCTAAACCCGCGACGATATCTTCTTTTTTCGCTTCCACAATGGCGATCGCGGGAGCAGCAATATACAGTTGCTCAGGACTCAGGCTCAAGAGGTAGTCACACTGACCGTATAGACCTCGCTTGCGATCGACCGTGAAACTCCGTCCTGAAAACAAGCTGACTTGGGCATCAACTTGCTTACGTACCTCGGTCAAAATAGGCGCAATGATCCATTCTGATCGGGATTTTTCAGTATTAATGGCTAGCGCGATCGATGTTCCTTCCGCCAAGGTTAGTTCCAAGTAGGGACTGATGGTCACGGATGGAATTTGGCTGAGATCAAAGAGCGATTGATCTTCAACTAAGGTGATGCCAAATGTTTCCTTAACGGTCTTAAGAGAAAACCTGCTGTAGACCATTTTGAAACGCTGGCTGTCCGCAATTTTGTTGAAGATTGGGCAAGTTCAGACGTACTGAGAAAATCCTGCTCCACCCAAGCTGCGACACAGTGACTGAGGCTAGGGGCTGTCCCCTAATTCTTGTGTTGCGAGATCTCGGGGGCAAGGGGCTTAAGCCCCTTGTCTAGAGCGGTTGCAATCAGCACATTAGTTATCCAGTGTTGATCGATCCAATTTGATGGCGTGTCCTAACCCTGGCTAAACCTGATTATGGCACTCCCGGACGATCGGCTCGGAGATGAGTGATAATTTACAAAAGTTTACAAATTTATAATTCATCCCTGATCGCTCTGTCCTATGACCCAAACCACCGCAACCGATGCAAACCGCCCGATCGTGGTGATTGGGGCGGGAATTGGCGGCCTGACCACGGCGGCCCTGCTGGCGCGACGGGGGCGATCGGTCAAGGTGTTTGATTTGGCGATCGTGCCGGGGGGCTGTGCATCCACCTTTCGGCGGCGGGGCTTCACCTTTGAGGTGGGCGCGACCCAGGTGGCGGGGTTGGAACCGGGCGGCATCCATCACCGGATTTTTGGCGAATTGGGCATCGAGCTGCCGGCCGCACAGCCCTGCGATCCGGCCTGTGCGGTGTTTTTGCCGGGGGAAACGGAGCCGATTTCCGTGTGGCGCGACCCCGATCGCTGGCGGGCAGAGCGATCGCGGCAATTTCCCGGGAGCGAACCCTTTTGGCGGCTGTTGGCGGATTTATTTCGCTATAGCTGGGAGTTTCAGGCGGGCGATCCGGTATTGCCGCCGGGCAATGCTTGGGATGTGGCGCAACTGCTAAAGGCGGTGAAACCTAGCACCCTGCTGACGGCTCCCCATGCTTTTTCGACGGTGGGCGACCTGTTGCGGCGGCTGGGCTTGGCGGGCGATCGCCGCTTGAAAACCTTTTTGGATATGCAACTGAAGCTCTATTCCCAGGTGGGGGCGGACGAAACGGCCCTGCTCTACGCGGCGACGGCGTTGGGGTTGTCCCAGGAACCCTTTGGGCTGTACCACCTGGAGGGCAGTATGCAGGTATTGAGCGATCGCCTGTTGGAATCGTTAACCCGGGACGGCGGCCAGCTCCAGATGCGCCATCGAGTTGAGCGGATCATCACTGAAAACGGCCAAACGACGGGTGTACTGGTTCGGAACCTGAAAACCGATGAGACTTGGATTGAACCGGCGGCGGCGGTGGTGGCCAATGTGCCGATCCAGAACTTGACGGAGATGGTCGATTGGCCGAGCGATCGCCCCTGGTTTGATCGCCTGACCACGGATTTCTATCGATCGCGCGCCGAGAAACTGCCGGAACCCTCGGGCGCATTCGTGGTCTATTTGGGGGTCGATCGCGCCGCCCTACCCGCCGACTGCCCACCTCACCTGCAATTCCTCTACGACTGGGACGGCCCCGTGGGCGAAAACAACTCGCTGTTTGTGTCTGTCAGCCGCGAGGGCGATGGACGTGCCCCGGCCGGGATGGCGACGATCACGGCTTCTTCCTTTGTGGATCCGCAGCCTTGGTATCGTTGCCGCGATCGGGCGGAGTACGAAGCCCTGAAAACCCGCTACACCGAAGAGGCGATCGAGAAGCTGGGCCGTTATTTCCAGCTTGATGCCGGGGCGATCGTCCATTGCGAAGCCGCCACCCCCCGCACCTTTGAAGACTTCACGGGCCGCAAGTTCGGCTACGTGGGCGGCGTGGGAATGCGCGTTTCGACCTTTGGCCCCTTCGCGATCGGGAATCGCACGCCGGTTCCGGGTCTTTGGCTGGTGGGCGACTCCACTCACCCGGGCGAAGGCACAGCGGGCACGAGCTATTCCGCCCTCACCACCGTCCGCCAAATGACCGCCGCCGGGTTTTGAGAACCAACGCCCTAGAATCGGACATTTTCGTATAAATCAGACAGGGCACATTCCACGGGAATTGATGAGAGCACCAGGCGATCGTGCGGACTTTCGTAATGCGATCTTCGTAGCTTATGCTAGACATTGATTTTGAAAGTTAATCATCTTAGTGCTGCATTCAAAACAAATGCGCGAACTCTTGAATTTTCTGAAATCAAGTCTTGAGCTTGATCATGAAGTCTTGCTTTTACTGTATCTAAATTGAACTTTTTTGATTGTTGGTATCTTGAATCCTTAGAATCCCATTGCTGACAGTTGAACCAGCCTACTAAATATAATCCATATGCATGAGGATTATCGGACAGGTAACGCCCAACTAGTTGAGATTGCATGGCGCTAAAGAGTTCTTTATGCCAACAGCCTTTAACCTCAATGATCACAGTTGCTGAACCAATTTTAGTGCCATCTTCATTTTGCAAGACAGCGTTAACATGAATATCCGTGCGTTCTCCCAAATTGCCTCCTAAATTACTACGTATTTCAACTTCACGATTGACAACAATTGCTCGATGCCTTAAGTCATCTTCCAAAAAGCGCTTGATGTAATCAGATAGGCCATTTTCGCTGCGAGGTCTATAAATCTTCTTATCAACTTCATTCCATAGATCTTGCACAGCAGAGGTTTCTCCTTGCAATTTAGATTCAAGGCGACCTAGGGATTCAAGCAATATATCCAGCAAATGATTGCTATCTTGAATTAGTCTCTTTTCTGTGCTGGCAATGAGTTGCTTAATATGCTCTAATTCAAGAGGTCGCCATGTCTTGCGACGCATATTGGCTTGGGTATCAACCAAAACTCTCTTAAGCCAGCCTAGGTTCGGCAGTTCTTGAACAAGCCTCTGAATTGCTATACAGGCTTCTTGCGTCCCTCGATTGATGAGTTGATCTATTATTTTTCTTCTTAACTCATTGATATAGTCTTTGGGTCTTATAAGCATAAGAATTGTTTCTTTTTTTTCTTCATAAGGGTATTGATTGATTAGCCAAATATAAAAATCAGCTAATTGCATCTCAGTTAAGTTTAACTGAATTCCGTCAAAATATCTTTTGGTTGCCGTTTCAATGACCTCGCGACCAAATAATTCATCCCTTTGAAAGAGTGACCATATAAGCGACCAGCTAATTGGATCGCAGTCTCTTAGCAAAACAGCCGAAACTATTAGAGTTTTTTCTCGCTGCTCCTGATCTAAACTAACCGATAAAGATAGTATATCTCTAGCGATTTTTCTGGCTTCATTCGATCCCTTTTCAATCAGTTCTTTGAGTAGGCCTCCATAAAGTTTTGGTGTTAGTTTTGGATCTTTTAGCTTTTCTAAAATTGTCAACTCTAGACTAGAGTCCCAACATTGGTCAAAAAGTCTAATTACGAGTATGGAATCATATTTTTGAATCTCTTGCTCAAGAACAATCAAGAACGTATCAACACACTCTTGAGGAGCATGGGTATAGGCATGAGCAACTAAGACTTGATATGAACTGCCATACACATCGTTACCAGGCATTGCAACCATGACCGATGCCCATCGCTTCCATATATCTGATGACAAAGACTGTATAAAATCCGGTTCTTGCTTGAGTAGCAACAGTAGGGCACGGCAACCTGCTATTGATTGACGGTCATAGCTATCAGTGCCAATCCATCCACTGACTGAATCTTGTTGGTGCTGGATGTAGTATCTAGCACCTTGAACAATACGGTTACGGATATTTTCGGTAGAATCTTGCCAGCCTGGAAGAGCTGTTAAGTCCAATCCAAAATCACTGCCATAAAATTTGCTATCAGGCCGCAGCGTCATTTCTAAATTGAGCTGCAACCAAGCATCTATTTCTCCCGACTCTAGTTGATTGAGGCACTGAAAAATTCTATCTTGGGGTGATGGATCTAAAGGTTTCGGCTTGAACTGATATTTCTGGCATTCCATGTACTCTTGGTATGTGCTTCGTTGATTTTTTTCCTCATCTGAATTGAAAGCGACTGACTTAAAGTAATCGACAAAGATCTTGCTTAAAATATTGTTGAATTGACACTTAACAAGAATTGCATCTATTTGTCTTGCATCTTGACGATCAAAGCTGCGTTCAATCATCTTAGACCAAAGATTCTGAATTTTTGCAGAATTTGATTGCTCAAGATTGTCTAGCATCCAATAAATATCTTCAGATATTAAGATGTTTTTATCCAAAAAAGTTTGCAGAAAATACGTCTCAACTCCCAATTCTGCCATGATTGGTATTGCTGATTGAATTAGAAAGCGCCTTTTTGAGAAATCACTTAGAAGTTGTGAAGCCATTTCATCTTCTATTTCACGGTTGCTGACAACACGTTGGTATTCTTGGTGCTGTAGCAGGGCAACCCTTATAAAGCTCTCTACCATTCCTGGATATTCAAAATTTTCCCATGCTTTCTTGAGAAAACTATCTCCCACTCGTTCAAAAGGATGCCCGAGGTATCTAATTCCTTGTTGATATAGCCAGTTAAGAGCAATGACTAGATCGCAAGGTTGAATTTCCTGAACTAGGTGAAAGTCCACAAATCGCCAATATGATCCATGCCAATTTGGACTTTTGGGTGATGTAAGAGCCTTAAACAACTCATCGCTTGATATTAATTTTGGCCAGAGTGTATGCAGCGCGTAACCTTTGAGTTGATCTTGCTGATCTTCCGGTAGAAATTCCGTAGCTAAAGGCTTTAATTTTAGTTTGGTACTGTCATCTGCGATTGCAGATAAGCAATCAACTGCTTCTTCCCTCAAATCAATTGACTGTGAAGAATCTAAAGCAAGGTTCAGTAAGTCTTCTTGAAGATCAGATAAATCACAAGCTTTAGCGATAAAAATTGCCAGCCCCCTTGCTTCAACTTGTTGATTAGTGTTTTGAATGTATGACCGAAGTTGGGAAGCAAGGCTCGGATGCTTGAGCTTCTTGTAATTGTTGATTTCGACTAATGAGTAAGAATATAATTCACCTTTTTCATATTTAAGCAATAGCTTGCCTACAATTTCCTTCCGTAGACATTCATCCATGGGAATATCGCTCTTTAGGACTATATCTGGATCACTTTTAATAACTTCTTGAAGAACGTCTAATCTCATGCTTGCCAGCCATGCCACAGTTCCATGAAGCTGAGGAACAACTCGATTTTCACACTCGTTAGAGATAAAAATGAGTTCCTTGATCTGAGCCAGCGGCAAACTATGTTGAACTAAGTACCAAGCTGCTAAAAATTCAGCATAAGTTTTGTGTGCCCATCCTATTTGGTGCGGCCCATAAGCTGAAAACAACCCTGTTTCTAAAACATCTCTAAGAGCTTTTTGAGTGACCTCAAACTTTCTACTACTAGCTATTTCATAACCATAAGATAGCTTGGTTAATTTAATATCCTCGGATGGCATATCTCCTTGATCTAAGCTCGTCCATATAGATGAGCGATTGGTAAAAATAGTGACGGCTGCAATCCGAGCTGCTATGATTAATCGCTGCTCACTCTCTAGTTCATATTCATGAGAAATCCGATTGACTTCTATGCAAAGTTGCTCGCAGCCATCACGATACAATTCATGCACTTTTTCGTGATAGCATAATTTCCTGTTATTTTTTGAATAAGTATTCAACAGAAAATTTAAGGTAAGAGGGTTTAGTGCCAATGAAACTAGGTCATTGCGACTAACTTCTTCTAAAAAAAGATCAGCAGAGAGGTTCTTTTGATTTGCTGCTTCAGCAACATCTACTCGACGAAGTGGAGCTAGCTCATAAATACCTATAGAATTTTGAGACCAAAGATTCTGTAGATCTTTTTCTGAAATTGCTGGCCAAGCTCCTGTTCGGCAAGCAATGCGCAAATATAAGCGGTGAAGCTGATTCTTATGAATCTTGAATTCATCAATCAAAATAGCTGCGAGTTTCTTAATATTAAGTAGACACTCATCAAAACTATCGAGAAAAATATGAAGCTTATGGCTTCCAGCTTGCCAAGAGCGGAATTTACTACTCTCAAATAAATTACGGACTAGTCTACTTTCATCACCATATGATCGAAGATTGAGAAAATATTCTTCATCTCCGTTACTTCTAATTTGATTAGAAATTCTTTCGTACCCTGTTTCTAGAACTTTAGATTTGCCAATTCCCGCTTCACCTAAAAGGATTAAGCACGGGAAAGAGAGTATTTCGTCAAGAGATACTAGATTAGGGTTATATGCTTTACCATACTTCTCATCTGGATCGTATAGATATCCACCATCGGCCAAGCTAATGCGCTCGGCACGAGGATACCAAAATCGTTTCCAACGGTAAACTGGCTCTGACACTCTAGATAGCGGGAGTGATACTGCTTCTTCTCAGCATAACTTGCTGAGACAAAATTTGTGTTCTGAAACTCACTGGACAGGATACAGCCTTTACCTAAAATTCTAGGCACATTATAACGAGGGACACCTAAAGACTGTAACTGGTTTACCAAGTGCGGTAACTGTACTTAATAAACGAGGTAAAAGCTGTATGTCTAATGATTCAGAACAATATTATTTGTACAAGCTCACTTGAGAATTGCTGCCCCTTGACGCTCCCAGAACGATCAATGTTTAGTTCCTTGTACTCGTCACTATGCCCTGTAATACCCCAATGGTTGATGCTGGCCCGGTCTACGGTGGGATAGTGGCTATGAATGAGTAAGGTGTGGAACCGGGTCGGCCAAGCTAGATCTGCGCTGCTCTTAGGAACTATCTTTTAAATGGAAAAAATTTGTGCAATTCTCGTTGGGGAAGCTGGCGAACTTGCGGCATCCAAAGATCAGCCTGAAACGATCCTGAGACGATGACGATCGCCCTGTGGATCGATCGCGCCTTTTTAACCCTGAACCGTTACCCAGCGCCATGATTGAGGAATCACAACCCAACACTCCGTTTTGGCAAGGAATTGAGCAATTTAACCGTGGGGAGTTTTATGCTTGCCATGACACGATCGAGGCGTTGTGGGTGGTGGCAAATGAGCCGGAGCGCACGTTTTATCAAGGGGTTTTGCAAGTGGCGGTGGCGCTCCATCACCTCAGCAATTTGAATTGGCGCGGAGCGGCTATTTTGTTGGGTGAAGGGTTAAGCCGCTTGAATAAATATGACGACCACTACAGTGGAATTGATGTAAACCAGTTCATTGCTCAGGTGGCGGATGTTTTGCACTTCGTGCAAGTGATGGGGCCCGATCGGGTAGAAACTGCCGCGATCGCCTTGGGATTACGAACTGGGTCGCTTCCTGTGGAGTTGGGAAGTTTGGAATCATTTCCTCAGCAATCTTTGCCGCGTATCCTGCCGGCCGCCCAAGCCTGCTCGGGAGAAGAAACCCCGTAAGAAAAGGGCCGGGGCAGCAAGATTCTGTCCACAATTCTCTAAATTTGTCCGATTGATCGGTAAGATTCAAAAACATCCCCATTGAATTTCAATCGGGCGAAATAGCAATTCAGTAGGACTTGAATAGCCCTTAAATGATCGTCGGCTGGCAGTGAGGCCATTGGCACCCGCCTTCTGACTGATCGGATCGTTCGGCGCGATCATGCTGCGTGATCGTTTTCAGGAAGCGCGTTTGTGGCAAACGATTGGTATCGCCGCTATAACCCCTTTGGCGAGCAATGGCATCCCCTGCGGTGGGTACGGCCATTCATGCGTCCCAAGACCTTGGCCCTGCTGGAGTCTTGCACGATCGGGCTAATTGCTGGGCTGGCTGCTGTGTTGATGAAGTGGGGGGCGGCTTGGGTGGGAACCCAGCGGATCGCGATCGCCACCCGTAGCCCTGTGCCGGCCCTGGCGTTGGCGGCGGTGGGGGTGGTGGGCTGTTGGCTGGCTGGCTGGTTGGTGCAGCGCTTTTCGCCGGATGCTGGGGGCAGCGGCATTCCGCAGGTCAAGGCCAAGCTAGCCTTTGGGCCGATCCTGCTGGATTGGCGGGCTGTCTGGGTCAAGTTATTGGCCACCACGCTCACCTTGGGGTCTGGGTTAACCCTGGGTCGCCAGGGGCCCACGGTGCATGTGGGCGCTTCCATTGCGGCCCAACTCAGTCGCTGGATTCCCACTTCACCGGCCTATCGCCGCCAAACGATTGCCGCCGGGGCTGCCGCTGGTTTGGCGGCTGGGTTTAATGCCCCGATCGCGGGTGTGCTGTTTGCGGTGGAAGAGCTGCTGCATGATGTGTCGGGTTTGACCCTGGGACCGGCTCTGTTGGCGGCCTTTGTGGGCGCGGTGGTGGCGCAGTCCTTGGGCGGTGATATTTTGCCCGTCAGCTTGAACCTATCGCGGGTGGCCACGGAATTTACGGCACGGGATATTCCGGCCTATCTGTTGTTGGGGTTGCTGGCCGGTTGGTTAGGAGCCAATTTCAATCGGGGGGTGATTGCCAGTTTGGGTCTCTATCGCCGGTTGCAGTGGGGGTTGCCGGAGCGGATGGCCCTGGCCGGTGGGATTACGGGACTGGGCATGGCCATGCTACCGCCAGCGTTTTGGAACTATAGCTGGCTGCGGGAAGATTTGGTGTTGGGGGGAACGGCTTGGCAAGGGGCCGCGATCGCCTTTGGGGCCCATTTCCTGTTGACCTTGGTGGCCTTTGGTTCCGGTGCGCCGGGGGGCTTGTTTGGCCCTTCGCTGATTTTGGGGGCCGCCTTGGGCAGTGTGGTGGGGGCCTTGGTGGGGGCCCCCTCGATCGCCACCTACGCTCTAGCCGGGATGGGGGCATTTTTTGCGGCGGTGTCACGGGTGCCAATCACCGCGATCGCGATTGTGTTTGAAATGGCGGCAGATTTTAACTTGGTGTTGCCGCTCACCATTGGCTCCACGGTGGCCTATTTGGTGGCCGATCGCCTGGATTCTGGTTCCTTATACGATCGACTGTTGGCCCTCAAGGGATTGGAATCGGAACCGATTCCCGATGTGGATTTGCTAGCGGATTTAACGGCCAAGGATGTGATGAATCATCCGGTGGAAACCCTGCGGGCCAGCCAAACCCTGGAAACGGCCCGCCAACGGTTTGCCGATTCCCACCATCGCGGCTTTCCGGTGGTGGACGATCGGGGAAATTTGGTGGGCATTTTGACCCAATCGGACATCACGGACTTGGATGCCCAGGATTTGGCCGCTACCGATCGGGTGACGGCGGCCATGACTCCCCAGCCGATCGCGGTGCAAATTGACGATCGGCTGTCGGATATTCGCTTTTTGCTCAGTCGCTACAAACTGGGACGACTGCCCGTTTTGGAAGGACAACGGCTGGTGGGCATTGTCACACGCAGCGATCTGTTGCGGGTTGAATCTAAACGGCTGGGGGGAGAAATTAATCCCCAGCAGCCGCGCCGGCCCGCCTATGCCATCTATAAAACTCGGGGCCCCAACACGGGGCGATCGCGCATTTTGGTGCCGATCGCCAATCCAGCGGCGGCCTTGGGGCTGTTGCGGCTGGCGCTGGCCATCGCGCGCGATCGACAGGCGGAGGTGGAATGCTTGCATGTGATGTTGGTTCCTGTGGGGCAGTCTCCGGCGGAAACCTCGATCGATCCGGCGCTGGTGGCCCCCATGCGCAAACTGTTTGAACGGGCAACCCGTGCCGGTCGCCAATGGCGCATCCCCATCCATAGCCAAATTTGCTTGGCCCGGGATCCGGCCGAGGCCATTTTGGAAGTGATTCAACGGCGGCGAATCGACTTGGTGATTATGGGCTGGCAAGGGGCGATCGCCCGGCCGGGATTGCCGGTTTTTGGCGACTCGATCGCGCGGCTGTTGAACGATGCCCCCTGCGAAATCATGTTGGTGAAATGGGGAGAAGACCTGTTCAAACGGCCGCGAATCCGTCAGCAGGAGGCGGTGCAAGCCATGCTCAGTCTTGATCGCTGGTTAGTGCCGATTAGTGGTGGGCCCAATGTGGAGCGGGCCCTAAACCTGTTGCCGCCGCTGTTGGGCCTGACCCGATCGGCCGCCGTCACCCTCTGCCAAGTCGTGCCCAAGGTGGCCACCAGCGAGGAACCGGACTTCAACGAATCGGCGGCGCAACCCTGGACAACCGATCTGTTGGATCAGGCCACCGCTCGCCTCATAAAAACCAGCCCCACTTCAGTCACGGCGCTGGCTCTCTGTGCAGATCAGGTGGCTGAGACCATTTTGCACTTGGCCGAAAGTCTAGATAGCCAAGTAATTGTGTTAGGAGCTAGCCGAGAAAGCCTACTCAAACAGGTAATTCATGGCAATTTGCCGGCCACGATCGCCCAGCAATTTCAAGGCACAATCCTAGTGGTTCGCGGCCCATTGGCTGGTAATGATTAAGGACTCGATCTGGAACTAGTTAAAATCTGCGCTGGTTTGGCGTTTGCTTTCGTCAATGGGCCAATCTTCATCTTCACCACCGACGCTAATTCGACGAATTGATAGAAATTCTCGACTTAGTTGAGCAAAGGCATTAATCAACACATCCAGGGCGATCGCATCACTGGTTCCTAAATCAAACCAACAACGGGCGCGGGTTCCTTCAAACTCTACTTCGCCCATGTTGTGCATCAAAGCCATCATCGATTGATCCAGCACTTCGCTGTCATATTCCATATAGCTCAAGTCCAAGCCCACTTCTTGAACCTGTGCATTTTCGGCATTGAATCCGCCCAATTTCCCCAGAAAAAACCAGGAATCAAAAACCTCTTCAATATATTGCTGTTCCATGCGTCCCGGAACGGTTTCCAGTTCTAGCCAAATCCAAACATTAAAGGGGTCAAACTCGCGAAACTGGATGTCCATGAAGAAGAGATGGGAAAGGAATGAATCACAAATTACTGAATCAGGGAAGGCGACCTAAAGCAACGCGCCGCCACAACTGGAACCAGCCCCGGCCGTGCATCCGTAGCAGTGGCGATCGGTCTGAACCGTTTGGATTAAATCCAGAGAACCGGCTGCCAACAGATCCGCCAGGGTCAGCATTTTACCATCGGGCGATCGGGCTGGGATCTCTTCCATTTGGTTAAAATCGCAGTCGTAGAGATAGCCTCGATAGTCCACCGATAGCTGATCGCGACACATCAACCCTTCCACGGTGTCGGCATTGAAATTTTGAGCTAAAAACTGACAATAATCGGCTTCCAGTTGGCGAGCTTGCAGGGCTAATTTAGTCCGCCCGATCGGGAGATTGGTAATGGTCAGCAAATGATTGAAATCAATGTTGTGATCGGCTTTTAGACGCTGACGATAGGCCACTTCCAGGCCCGCTTGGGCCGGCGGCAGTGAAAAATTAGCTCCCGTGGGAACCGGTGGATTATAAACCAAATCGATTTGCAGTTTTGGATCTCGCCCGTAGCCCCGCTGATTTAAGAGCTTGAGAGCGGCAATGGAGCGATCGAACACACCGCGTCCCCGTTGCCGATCGACATTTTCTGACAAATAACAAGGCAACGAAGCCACAACCCGTACATGATAGTTTTGGAAAAAGTCCGGCAAATCTTCAAATCCATCCTCAAAAAAGATGGTTAAATTTGAACGAACAATCACTTCCTTTTTGGCAGCGGCTGCCGCTTGCACCAAAATCCGAAAGCCGTCGTGCATTTCTGGTGCGCCACCCGTTAAATCCACCGTTTGAATCTGTGGAAATTGCCGAATGACAGCAATTAACTGTTCGCAGACCTCTGGGCTAATGGCTTCAGTGCGTTTTGGCCCCGCTTCCACATGGCAATGGGTGCAAGCCAGGTTGCAACGTTTGCCAAGGTTGATTTGCAACACACGAATGGTGCGCTTGGTTAAGCCAGTGCCAAGGGCTTCGGAAAAAGGACGCGGAGAATCAACGGCGGCAATCACAGGACTATGCATGAAATCTCTAGAACTTCCTAGCGATAAAACTTGAACCTTCAACCTTGAAACTGGTCAATAATTTTCCCAGGCGTGATCCACTTGCTGAAATAGCTCTGGTACAGTTCCCTTGTTGTGCAAAACCACGTCGGCCCGTGCCACTTTTTGCGCCAATGGCCATTGGCTGTTGATGCGAGCTTGGGCCTGCTCAACTGTCAAATGATTGCGGGCCATTAGCCGGTGCAATTGCTGGGTGGGTTCACAGCTAACCACCCAAATTTCCGTGACTAAATCGGTCATTTGGGCTTCAAACAGCAGAGGAATAGCTAAGACAATGCTGTTCGATCGCCCTTGATGGGCCGCAATTCCAGCCAGCAGTTGGGCCCGCACGATCGGGTGGATTTGCGCTTCTAGCCATTGGCGCTCGGCCGGTTGCTGAAACACAATTTCGCCTAAACGGGGTCGATCGAGCGAACCATCAGTCCCAATCACATCAGCACCGAAGCGCTGGGCGATCGCCGGCAAAAGGGGTGACCCCGGTTCCACAGCCGATCGCGCCAACTGATCCGCATCCAGCACCGGCAATCCATAGCTTGCTGCTAAATAGTCTGACACCGTGGTTTTGCCCGTGGCAATGCCGCCCGTAAGTCCAATGATGCGCACCTGGGCCCCCTGATTGATTCCGGGACTGAACTCCTACAATAATCGTAGGCATGGCATCCCGGTTCTTTGGGGACTGTCGGCTTTGTCCCCTGTCTTCATCCCTTGCCCTATTTTTTGCACCCCCATGTTGAAGGTTCACCGCGCGATCGGCATTGTTCTTGTGGGCGCTTGGTTGAGTAGCCTGGCCCTGCCGGTGCGGGCCTTCTCGGAAAATGACCTGCTGCGATTGCGGCGCACCAATGAGTGCAGCGGTTGCGACCTCAGTGAAGCCGACCTGTCGGGCAACAGCTTCATTGGGGCGCGGTTGGTGGGGGTGAATCTCTCGAAAGCGAAGTTGGCGAATACGGATTGGTCGGGGGCTGACTTCACTGGCGCAAATTTGGAAGGGGTTGACCTGTCGGGGGCTCGGTTGTTTGAGGCCAAGTTTCAGGCGACGAATCTGATTGGTGCAACCCTTTCCGGGGCTGATTTGACCAATGCCAATCTATTCCAGGCGTTTTTGCGTGGGGCCAAGCTCGATCGCGCCGTGTTGTTTTATGCCAACCTCAGCAACGCTGACCTGACCAACGCGGACTTAACCGGCGCAGATTTGACCCTGGCGGAACTGAACGGGGCCAAGTTGAGCGGGGCCCAACTGCCACCGGGTTTTCGACTTTAGGCCTGGGGTGAGCCAAGGCCCCGAGGCTGCCTTGGAACCTTGGCACAAGCTGACCAGCTTTGGCTCCAGTTAGCTCCAGTTGGCTTAACTCAGCAGTGCCTCAAATTCCTGGCGCAACCCATCCGCATTGCCCAACCGCGACACCATTAAGCTGCCTTGGCCTGCATCCGCAAGGCGATGTTTCCAAAAGGCGATCGCCTCAGCATTTTGCATCCAAAAATCCACCACCGTGGCGGAAATATCGTCCCAAGACCAGTCATGCCGCCAAATCACCGGTTCGATCGATTCCAAGGTGGCATCCAGCGTGCATTGAAAACTGCCGATATATTCCACAGGGGGAGCGGGCGATCGCTCAATTAACTGTTGTTGCTCATGAAAAAAGTGCAGCATTGGAGACACACCCACAATTTCAAATGTGTAATCCATGGCAAACTCCCACAAATTTCAAAGGGCACTTCTGAACAATGGATCCGCAATCTTCTCCGAGAGCATGTCTGAAAGACTGAGAGTGTGATTGCAGGTAATGAACGTCATGAAATTGAATGAAAAGGAATTTGTTCTGATTCGTTCTGAGTTATGAATGGGGTTGTGAATTGATTCTTGACTTTATGTATTAGCGCAACTCTTTTGTTCCTGGCAATGATTTTGGAGATTTTTGGGTAAATGCAACAACCTTGTAAAAATCTCAAGTTATAAAAGACTCAATTGATACAAAAAAATCGTTTCACTGACTGCAATCTATTAGCACTCTCGGCTTTTTAGTGCTAATTTCTGACGGCTGATGGGATGTTTGTTCGCTTGCCAGCTTGTCGAAAACTGGGAGCCATAAAAAGCCAGGGATCGATCGACCCCTGGCAATTCGTTTCTTGAATTGGAACGGACAATCAATTGGTGCAGAAGATGGATGGCAACAATTGGGTTTGCATCCTAGCGATCGTCCGCAAAATCCTGCATTTGTCCAGTGCGTACCGAGAGCTGTTGATTGCCACCCCGATCGCCCCGTCGCACGGTCATGGCCAGGGCTTGACCCACGCGGCTGCGTTCCACCAGTCCTTGCAATTGTTCCGCGCTGGTGACCACCGCGCCATCAATTTGCACAATCACATCACCCCGCCGCAGGCCACCCCGGGCCGCAGGCGAATCGGGAATCACATTCACCACCAACACTCCCGACACTTCCGGCAGCATGATGGCGGCGTTGGGGTCACTGTTGTTTTTGCGGGCCAAGTCGGGAGTCAAGGTGCGCATCTGAATGCCCAGGAACGGATGGGGCACGGCCTGACCCTTTGACAGCAGGGGCAAAATGCTCTTCACCTTGTTGATGGGAATGGCGAACCCAATCCCCATCGCGTCGGCGCGGATGGCGGTGTTGATGCCAATTACCTCGCCCCGATCGTTCAGCAGCGGGCCGCCGGAGTTTCCGGGGTTGATGGCCGCGTCGGTTTGGATGAAGTCTAGGCGCTTGTCGGGAATGCCCACCTGCACGCTCGATCGCTTCAGAGTGCTGACAATGCCCAGGGTGACCGTGTTGTCCAGCCCCAAGGGGTTCCCCACCGCGATCGCCCAGTCGCCCACTTGCACCAAATCCGAATCGCCCAGGGGAGCCACCGGCAACCGTTCATTGCCGGGGCTGATTTTCACCACTGCCAAATCGGTGACCTCATCGGCCCCCAGCACGCGCCCATCAAACTCCCGCCCATCCTTGAGGGTCACGGTTACCCGATCGGCCCGATTCACCACATGGGCATTGGTCAACAACAGACCGTCACTTTCAATGATGAAGCCGGAGCCTTGACCCGCAATCCGTTGGCGCTGTTCCCGGGGCATTTGTCGAAAAAACTCATCCCCAAAGAAACGTTCAAACAGCGGATCGTTAAAAAACGGGTCAACCCGCCGGGTCACGGTGCGTTCCGTGTCAATGCGCACCACAGCCGCGCCCACCCGGTTCACGGCCGCCGTCACAAAACTGTTGCTGCGGGGAGCCGCCACCTCCGCCGGGCGCTGAGCCGTGGCGTTGTCCTCCACCAGGGCAACGGCGGGGGCCATTGGGCCCACCAGGGCGATCGCCCAGAGCAGCACCGCCAGCCCGATCGCCCCGATCGTCCGTTGCCATGACGAGGGTTGCGTTGCCGGTTTCAAGTCTTTCAGTGGTTGTTTCAGTGGGTTTTGTTGATGATTGGCCCCAAGTCCCATAACGCTAAATTCCATTGCGGTTGTTTGGTTCCAAATGTTCCAGATTTTCCAGACGTTCCAAAGGTTCTGGACGCTTTGGGCGTTCCAGGTTTCTTGGCTTCCGGGTTTCTAGGGGTTTTGAGCACAAGCCCCTTGCGAACTGAATGCCAGCCCATACTGAATGCCAGCCCATATAGACATCAAGACATCAGGGGAGCCAGAAAGCGAAATCCGAAACAGACTCGCGCCCGCTTCGGATTCAAAATGGCTGGCAAGGGCGGGGCGCTTGGTTCCCCAGAACCATACCGGAGCCGAACGTTAGGTAATTTGAATCAGCCAGGTGCCGATGTAACGCAGCAAGGGCGTGTCACCGGGGGTCAAAATCCGGCAGTTGAAGTAATACATGCCGCCCATGTCCGGGTTGCGCACATTGCTGAGCACCACCTCAAGCTGCTTACCCGAGGGAATCGGTTCCTTAGGATAAATCTCGATCGTGTAGTTTTCTGGATTCCAAACCACCCGATCTAGCTCAATCTTCTCGCCACCGTTCTTGTACCGCACATCAATGCGATCGGTGTCAAACCGTCCCTTGTAATAGTCGGGATAGTCGATCGCGATTTGGGCGATCGCCAGGTTCTGAGCCGGAATCCGCAGCCGGTAGCGATCCCAGGAGCTTTCACGGCCCCGATCGAGCCGGAAGCTCAGTTGACTTTCGCGACGGGGGCCACCAAAGAGCGTGAATCCCGGCAACTCCTGCGCCACCACCGCCGGCACAACTGCCAGACTGCAACTCAGTGCGGCCAAGGCTGCCAAACCGCGCCGCACCCAACGCTGCGACGGGGTGCGCGGCTGACTCGAAGCCAGGGCAAAAGACTTAAAGGGCATGGATGGTGTCTCCCAATTGGAGCCAAACAAATGGAGCAATGAAGCGGCGATAAACCTTGGACATCGGGAGCCTTCACCGTGAAAAGCTCACCGAGGCAACTCATCGAAAGTCTTCAATCCGGAAGACTCACCGCAGAGGTTGGCCGAGGGAATTGACCGGTGAAACGCTGTCGATCGCTGATGGTGATTGGGACTTGGGCCCCATTTCCACGGGCATCGTTGATGATCACTAAGGCAGCACAAAAATGGCCAAGATTTACCAATTTTCTAAACAAAGCGTATCAAAACTTTGACTGATTGTGGGAGGCGCGATCGCCCTAACCCAGACAGCCCATCAACTGCCCACCATGCCGCCCACCCCCAGTTTTCACTGCCGCCCCGCCGCTGCCCCACCGCTGCCCGCCAGCCCATGGGCCATCAGCTTCTGTTGGGCCAACGATTAGCAGTCCTGTCGCTCCGGTTTGCCAAAAGGGCCCACCCCCACGCGACACTAACGAAAGGCAAATTGCACCAGGGTTGGGCCTCAGTCCGCAACGCTTGCTGTGATTTGACCCCCAGAATTTGCACCGGGAGCCAGATGACATGACCATCACCATTTCGATCGCAGCGGATCATCTCCAAAATCTAGACCTCAGCCCCATCCAACGGGCGATCGAGCCGTTCTTGGCCAGTGGCATTGCCGCCGCCGAACAACAAGTGCAACTCACCATTGATCTGCCCCGCGACCCCACCGATCCCCGCGAGCTGTCGGAAATTCCCGAAGTGCGGCTTTGGTTCCTGCGCACCGATGCGGTTTATCCTTGGTTGCCCTTTGTTTTGGACTGGAAAGCAGGCGAACTGGGTCGCTATGCCGCCATGCTGGTTCCCCACCAATTCCATCCCACCGATGGCATTCAGTTCAACCCCGAAGCCTTGGAACTGTTTGTGATGGGCAAGATTTTTGTATTAGCCGATTGGCTGAAAACCCAAGGAATTGGCACGCGATCGCGGCTTCAGGGCATGGCGCAAATGCTGGGTTATGACCTAGACGAGTCCTTCTTCGACTTGCTGGAATTGAGCTAGGTGTCAATGATGAAAGACCCTAAATTCCTATCCAGACTTCACTGATGAATGAATTAACCAACCCATTCATCATCGAGAAGTAAAGAGTTGAGATTCGTTGAGGTTCATGGAAGCTAATAACAGCCAAATTGAATCCTCATCGAACCCATCTATGCTGTAGCTATTCCGATCGGTTGGATGCCCTTTCATGCCTCATACCCAATTCAGCCATGATCTCTGCTTTGGTCACCAGTCCCTTTAACGCTTTACAAGAGCAACCAGAATTAAATAGCACCTTGCTATCAGCCCTTGGAGACCTGAGTAATATTCAAACTGCTGTTCCCAGAATTGCCAAAAATGCTAGGCTCATGAATCTCATTCAGGAGCAGGTTGCTGACTTGCCCAGCGAGCATCATCTTCATCTGGGTGATGCCAGAACAAGCCTGAACCTTTTACCTGAAAGTGTCCACTTAATCCTAACTTCTCCTCCCTATTGGAACCTAAAGTCCTACAACTCAATTCAAGGACAAATGGGAGAAATCGACGACTATGATCAATTTATTCATGAACTCAATTTAGTTTGGAAACAGTGCTTTCAACTACTCGCCCCCGGGGGGCGATTAATTTGTGTTGTGGGTGATGTTTGCTTATCCCGACGGAAAAATAATGGCCGCCATTCTGTATTTCCTCTTCATGCTTCTATTCAAGAAAGTTGCAGAGCGATTGGCTTCGATAATCTTTCTCCAATTATTTGGCATAAAATTGCTAATGCTTCCCTAGAATCAAAAGGAAACGGCGCGGTTTTTATGGGTAAGCCCTATGAACCTAACGGAATTATCAAGAATGATATTGAATTTATTTTGATGCAGCGTAAGCCAGGGGGATATCGAAAAGTGAACTTAACAACTAAATTGCTGAGTATTATTCCAGAAACAGATCACCGCACTTGGTTTCAACAGATCTGGAGTGACATTCCAGGTGCATCAACACGTCATCATCCTGCTCCCTATCCCCTAGAATTAGCCACAAGACTAATTAAAATGTTCTCGTTTGTGGGTGATGTGGTGCTTGATCCTTTCTCCGGTACAGGAACAACGTCCCTCGCAGCGGCCCAGTGTGGACGCAATAGCATTGGCTATGAAATTGACCCCACATACTTACAACTGTCCTATGACCGTTTAACCCAGCAGTTAACGAGTCTGTTTAGCAAAACTACAGTCATGATGCATTCCGATAGTTAATTACTGAAATCTGAGTGCTCAAAAATAATTGAAATGCAAAATGTACTCGAAGGTCTGGATACCAAACTGGCTGCTGCTGTTCAACGATTCTGGCAAATACGCTCTGAGTCTGCTCAGGCAGTTCGGTCAGGAAAGCACCTTGATGATTTTCGTGAATTAGTTGCTGGCCTTTTAATTGAGGCTGGGGTGGATCAAAGTTGCATTTACTGGAAACAAGATACTGAGCTGCCAGGGTGGTTTCGGGCTGAAAAAAGTTGGGACTTATTAGTGATTATTAATCATCGGCTAGTTGCTGCAATTGAATTTAAATCCCAGGTTGGGTCTTTGGGTAATAACTTTAATAACCGAGCTGAAGAAGCCTTGGGTAGTGCAACTGACCTATGGAATGCTTACGAAAAAGGGGCATTCTATCCTTCACCCCGTCCCTGGTTAGGCTATTTTCTCTTGCTTGAAGATGCTGAAGCTGCGCATCGGAAAATCTCAATCAAGGAACCGCATTTTTCAGTTTTTGAGGAATTTCAAAATGCTTCCTATATTACTCGATATCAGCAACTACTCATCAAGCTGATTCGTTCTCGATTGTATGATTCCGCTTGCTTTTTAACTGCTTCTCAAATGGGAGCAGAAGCAAAAATCTATGATCAGCCAGAGCCTGAATTGACGTTTCGAGGGTTTATGGTTTCGCTACTGGGACGAGTCATTGCAGCACTGGAAACTTAATTTTCATAAGTTTTCAATTCCAGATTTATGAGTTTTGAGATGTGGGCACAATGCGGGTTGTAATTCAGCGGGTGACGGCTTCTAGGGTGGCGATCGGGGGGGAAACCGTTGGGCAAATTGGCCGAGGTTTGAACTTGTTGGTGGCGATCGCCGCGACCGATACGGAGGCGGAGTTGCAGTGGATGGCGCGTAAATGTTTGGATTTGCGGTTGTTTCCCGATCCGGCGGCGGCCAATCCTCGGTTTGATTTGTCGGTCACTGAGATTGGCGGCGAACTGCTGGTGATCAGTCAGTTCACCCTCTATGGCGATGGGCGCAAGGGGCGGCGACCCAGTTTCGATCGCTCTGCTGCGCCCGATCGGGCCGAGGCCCTGTACGATCGCTTTGTGGAATTGTTGCGGGCCAGTGGATTGCGCGTGGAAACCGGCCGGTTTGGCGCAATGATGCAAGTCCACATCGAGAACGATGGCCCGGTGACCTTGATTTTGGATGCTTAGGGGATGTTGTCAAATCGCATGAAGCCCTGATTTTCCCGTTACGTGATCGTTGGGCAGCAAGGGGCTTAAGCCCCTTGTTACAACGGTTGAGGGATGAACAATCAACCATTTCAGCTTCACGCTAGGTAATGACAACAGGTATTAGATCCTGGATTCCTGACGGAGAGAGAAGATGACGGTGGTGGTAGCCGCGCTCTATCAGTTTGTGGCGGTGGATGATTGGGCCGATTGGCGATCGCAGTGGCTCGATCGGGCCGAAACCCTGGGCATTCGCGGCACGTTGCTGCTGGCCCAAGAGGGAATTAACGGCACGATCGCGGGTACTCGCGAGGCGATCGACCAAATGTTGGCGACCCTGCGATCGCACCCGGCCCTCACGGATTTGAGCGCCCGCGAGTCGATCGCTCCGGCCATGCCTTTCCAGCGGCTGAAAATCAAACTGAAGCGGGAAATCGTCACCTTCAACCAACCGGTGGCCCCCACGGAGCGGACGGGAACCCGCGTGGCTCCGAGCGACTGGAACGCGCTGATCGCCGATCCAGAGGTGAAGCTGATCGATACGCGCAACCAGTTTGAAGTGGCGATCGGTTCGTTTCAGGGGGCGATCGACCCGGAAACCCAGACCTTCACGGAATTTCCCGAGGCGGTGGAACGGCTGCTGGATCCCCAGCGCGATCGCAAGGTGGCTATGTTCTGCACGGGCGGCATCCGCTGCGAAAAGGCTTCGGCTTACCTGTTGGCCCAAGGGTTCGAGCAGGTTTATCAACTGGAGGGTGGCATTCTCAATTACTTAGCCACCGTTGACCCGGCGGAAAGCGCCTGGCAGGGCGAATGCTTCGTATTTGACGAGCGGGTGGCGCTGCAACATGGCTTGCAACCGGGGACGTATCAAATGTGCCGCGCTTGTGGTCGGCCGGTCGATCGCGATCTCGACACCTGCCCCCACTGCCAATCCAGTTTGGGAGCGGCCTCGTGAGCGATCGGGCGACTGAAATGATTGAAATTTGGCAAGATCCGGCGGTGGTGCGCCATGTCGATCGCCTCTCGGTGAGTTTTCAGCAGGTAATGGGGCGATCGCTGGGGGATTTACCGGCGGATCTCGACCCGATCGAGCGATCGCGCCGGATTTTTCATGCACCTTTTGTGGTGGTGTCCCACGGCACGGAAGCTGACCCGATTTTTAACTATGCCAACCAACGGGCGATCGAGTTGTGGGAGCTGAGTTGGGCTGAGTTTGTGCAGTTGCCTTCTCGGTTGAGCGCTGAGCCGATCGCCCGAGAAGAGCGCGCCAAAATGTTAGCAGAAGCAGCCGATCGGGGTTACATCAGTAACTATCAAGGGGTGCGAATTTCTAAAACGGGTCGCCGGTTTCGGATCCTCGATGGGCTGATTTGGAACCTAGTCGATGAGGCCGGTCAACCCTACGGTCAAGCTGCCACCTTTGAACAAATTACCCCGATCAATTAATCCAATTTGATCATTCACCATCATGCGAACATTGTAAGGGCAGGTTTCAAGCTATTGGCTCCAACTTAAGACCAAGAGAATATCCGGGTAGGGGCGTACGGCCGTACGCCCCTACAGGGTTGACGGGTTTCAATCGACATTGACTGGGATGATTTTGAACATACTAACTGTTAAGTTGAGGCACATGGTTTGAAACCTACCTCTACCGGGATTATTGATAGTTAGGATGATTCAATTGTTGTAATGGGCGATCACTTGGGTAACTTTGCCCCTGTTATTGAGCTTCATAAACTCGCCCGACTGCGTGCCCTGTTGGTTGATGTAGTAAAGCACCAGGCTTTCAATGCCCCACATCACATCCAACAGCTCAAACTGGAGATTGGGATAGACCTCTAATCCCTTTTGGAAATAGCGACGAAGGGCCGCTTTTCCTTGCACCGTTCCCGTCGGGTCACCCAAGAGCCGAGCCGCGATCGGGGAAATCAACACCACCTCTTCCGCGTAGTGGCTCAAAATGCGATCGAGATCGTGGCTATTCCAAGCCGCCACCCACTCTTGCGCAAATTCCTGGGCCTGGGATTGAGTCAGCATCGGGTTTTTCCTCATTGAGTCGATCGCCTGGAATTTTAGGGGATCTCAATAGGGTTGACCATCTCGATGATAGATAGCCCAAGCACCATCTGCTTGTTGACAAACTTTCAAATCATCGTTCGGATAGGTCACCTCATCACCCGCCGTGCGATCGCCCACTTCCAAATAAACTGCGTCCTCAGTCGATCGATTAATCAGTTGATGGGCGATGCCAGTTCCAGCCTTGAAGCCATAGCAATCGCCAGAATGCAATTCAAATTCCCGATCGCCCACAATCAGGGTGAGCGTTCCCGCCAAAACAAAAATAAATTCATCTTGTTTGGAGTGACAATGGGCAAGAGCCGACGCGGAACCGGGCGCAAGTTCGGTTAAATTCACCCCAAAGTTTGACAATTGAAAATAATCGCCCAATTTTCGCTTTAATCGACCCTTAACCACCGCGTCATAGGGTGATGGATAGATGGTTTGGCCGCGCTGGGCGGGCACATTGTTGGCCGTAATCGGGTTAGGTTCCATGAAGTTGCTGGGCGCGATCGCGCAAGGGATGTGAATCGATCGATTCTCCAGTTTTAGCCTAGAAGTTTAGCGGCCCTTGCTTCACAAAAAATGCCCGATCGCGATCGCCCGGCCCAAACAGTGGGGGCGGCAATGGCACAATAGAAACCGTTAGAAACCGTTTTCCTTTTTTAGATCGCGGGTGCATTATGGACTCCGTTGCTCCTCAGCGGGCCTTGCTGCTAGTGAATTCCAAATCGCGCCGAGGGCGGCAACTGCTCGGCCGGGCGATCGCCATTTTGGATGAAATGGGGTTTGAGCTAATTTTTCGCAGCACTAAGCGATCGAGCGATTTTCGCGATCTAATTCGGCAATATGCCAGCCGGATCGATTGTGTGATTATTGGCGGCGGTGACGGAACCCTGAATGCAGCGCTGCCCGCCTTGATCGAAACCCGGTTGCCCCTCGGCATTTTGCCCCTGGGAACCGCCAACGACCTGGCGCGCACGTTGGCGATTCCGGCAGATTTGAAACAGGCCTGCGCGGTGGTCGCCCAAGGCGTAACCAAGGCGATCGACGTGGGGCAAGTGAACGATCGCTATTTTTTCAATGTGGCCAGTCTGGGGCTAAGTGTCAGCATCACGCGCCAATTGAGCGGGGAAATCAAAAAGCGGTGGGGTGTGTTGGCCTACGCGATCACGGCAATCCAAGCCCTTTGGAAATCGCGTCCTTTTACCGCGAAAATTGAAGTAAACGGCGAACTGCTGACGGTCAAAACCGTGCAAATTGCTGTGGGGAATGGACGCTATTATGGCGGTGGTTTGAGCGTGGCTTGGGATGCATCTATTGATGATCAACGGTTGGATTTATACAGCCTGGAAATTGCCCATTGGTGGCAAATGTTGCCGCTTTTACCTGCGATGCACGCCGGTCGCCTCAATGATTGTGTGAATGTGCGAACGATTGAGGCCACATCCTTAAAAATCACCACCAGTCGCCCCCGATCCATCAACACCGACGGTGAGCTATCGACCACCACACCCGCTGAATTTCGAGTGCTGCCCGCTCAACTGAAGGTTTTTGTGCCAGCGGCGCGATCGAGCAGTACCCAGGCGAATAGTACCCAATCGAATAATGCCCGATCGAACAACTTAGAATGAGAATTCATTCAAGCTGGAGTGAAGCTCATGAATCAAAAAAACTATCCTCGGGTGATTTTTCTCGATGCCGTGGGCACACTATTTGGCGTGGCGGAAAGCGTGGGTCAGCAATATGCCCAAATGGCGAGTCAGCTCTTTGGGTTGCAGTTAGATGATCAAGTCTTAGATCAAGCTTTTTATGATTGCTTTAAGGCAGCGGATCCTTGTGTTTTTCCAGGGGTTGATCGCGATCAATTACCCCACCTGGAATATCAATGGTGGGAAAATCTAGCAGAACAAACGTTTACGCAGGCTGGATTATTTTCCGAAATTCCGGATTTCGCGACCTATTTCGCAGCCCTTTATGATCGCTTTGCCACGGCGGCCCCTTGGTCTGTGTATCCGGAAGTGCATGACACCTTAGCCAATTGGCAGCGGCTGGGCATTGAGCTGGGAATTCTCTCAAATTTCGATACGCGGCTTTATCGCGTGTTGGATGTGTTGGATTTGACGCGCTATTTCAAGAGTTTTACCCTTTCGACGGAAGTGGGAGCCGCCAAGCCCGATCGCGCTGTGTTTGCCGCAGCCTTGGCCCAGCATGGCTGTGAACCGGCGGCCGCTTGGCACATTGGCGACAGCCTGGAGGATGACTACCAAGGGGCCACAGCGGCGGGGCTGCGGGCCCTGTGGCTAAACCGGCGGTAAAGTGTAGTGGCTCTGGGCGCGATCGACCGCAGCCGCGATCGTCGCCCGCCGATTGCCATTCTTTAGCCATGACCTCCTTGAACGCCGTTACCGTCACCGTTCCTGCCACCACCGCCAACTTGGGCCCCGGCTTCGACTGTTTGGGGGCTTCGTTGGCGTTGTACAACGAATTTCGCTTCACCCGAATTGAGTCGGGCCTAGAAATTATCCCCACCGGCACGGAGGCGGATCGCGTCTCGCGGGATGAAACCAACCTGGTTTACCGTTCCTATGCCAAGGTGTTTGAACTGGCGCAGGAAACGCCCTATCCGGTGCGGATTGAGATTGGCTTGGGTGTGCCCTTGGCCCGGGGACTGGGCAGCTCGGCCACGGCAATCGCGGCGGGCATTGCTGGCGCAAACTATTTGTTAGGGGGGGCGCTGTCACCGGCCCAGGTGTTGGCCCTGGCGATCGAAACGGAGGGCCATCCCGATAACATTGTGCCGGCCCTGTTGGGGGGCTGTCGCTTGGCGGCCGATCGCGAAGGGATTTGGACCCAATGCGAAGTGCCCTGGCATTCCTCAATTCAACCGGTGATCGCGGTTCCCAACTTTGAGCTATCCACCGAAGCGGCTCGCAGCGTGTTGCCCCCCAGCTATTCCCGGGCCGATGCCATTTTCAATGCGGCTCACTTAGGTCTCTTGTTGCGGGGCATCAACGAAGGGCGCGGCGATTGGCTGACCACCGCCATGCAGGATCGGATCCACCAACCCTATCGGATGACCCTGATTCCCGGTTTTGAGGCGGTACGGCAGGCGGCGATCGAGGCGGGAGCCTATGAATTAGTGATTAGTGGTGCGGGGCCAACCCTGCTGGCCCTGGCCCACCGAGACAAGGCGGCGGCCGTGGGTGAAGCCATGCAAACGGCTTGGACGGCGACGGGCATTGGAGCCGTAGCGGGGCCGGTGGAGTTGGATGTGTATGGAACCCGAGTCCAGCCGTAAACTGGCCCCAAATCGGGGGAATTTGCCCATGGAATTTCCCGGTTATCCATCAGGGGCAGACTATGGCACAGGTTTGGGTTTTGGGGAGCATCAATGCCGATCGCACGGTGACAGTGGCCCAGTTGCCACGGCCGGGAGAAACGGTGCTGGCGGGGGCGATCGGGGAGGCCAGCGGCGGCAAAGGGGCAAATCAGGCCGTTGCGGCGGCCAAGTTGGGGGTGGCCACGGCCCTGATTGGCCGCGTGGGTGAAGACGCGATCGGGGAAATCCTGTTACAAGATCTGCAAACCAGCGGGGTTGATATCAGTCGGGTGGCGATCGACTCCTTGGCCCCCACAGGCCAGGCCTGGATTGCGGTGGATGGCCGGGGCCAAAACCAAATCATCGTGCTGCCCGGGGCGAACCAGGCGGTGGGCGGCGCTGAGGTCGATCGCCTCCAACGCTCCTTGGGCAGTGCCCCACGCCCGATCGCCCTGTTGCTGCAACTGGAAGTGCCCTTGGCGGCCGTGGTGGCCGCGGCCCAAGCGGGCCAAGCGGCCGGGGCGATCGTCCTTTTGGATCCGGCCCCGGCTCCCGAGCACCTCCCCCCGGAACTGTGGGCCGCGATCGATTGGATCACCCCCAACGCCACGGAAGCGGCCCAACTGGTGGGCTTCCCGGTGCAAACCCCCGAGGATGCGGCCCGCGCGGCTACCAGGCTCCAGGAGTTGGGAGCCAAGGGGGCCATTGTGACCTTGGGCGAGCAGGGGGCTTGGGTGGCTGGGCCGACGGATTGTTTTTGGCAACCGGCCTTCCCGGTCAGGGCGATCGACGCTGTGGCGGCGGGGGATGGGTTCAATGGAGCGCTGGCGGCGGCGTTGGTGGCGGGGCAACCCCTCCCGGAGGCCGTGCGGCGGGCGGCGGCGGCGGGCGCACTCACAACCACCCGATCGGGGGCCCAATCCGCCCTGCCCAATGCCGGAGAGCTGACGGCTTTTCTGGCCCAAAACGCATCAAATTAATTCCGGTTAATTCCGAGCATCTAGACCTGAGAAGCTGTCTCCACGACCAAAACTGCTATGCAACTGGCCCGATCGATCCACGAAGCCAAGGGGCTTCAGCCCCTTGCCCCAACGACGATGGGTGCTTGACCTGTGCCAAAAAGTCCTTTTTCGGCATCCGCTCAGCCCCGCGCTTAGCCGGCCCCAAGATCGAAGCGATCGCCCAAAGAACTGAGTCGCACCGAGCTAGGTTCGTCTGTCAAGGAAGTGGGATGGCAGGCACAATCCACCGTGGGCAAGTTTGGTTCTGGGTGACTTTCTGGGTGACCTTCTGGGCGATTCTCTGGGTGATTGGTGCGATCGCCATGGGCCGAATCACCACTAACTCGATCGCCCGTTCCCTCCTCCCGCGCACTACAGCGATCGCACAGGCCGTAAAACTCCAACGTGTGATAAAACACCCGAAACCGATGCTCCCTGCTCAATCGCTGGGTCAAATCCTGCACGGGACATTCATGGATCGGTTGCGATCGCCCACATTGGATGCAGTTCAAGTGGTGGCGATCTTTTTTGATAAAGCTGTAGAGCGATTCACCGCTGGCCAACATCCGCACCTGCACCGCCCCATTCAGCTTCAGGGTTTCCAGGGCCCGATAAACCGTGGCTAGCCCCATGCCTTGCCCCACATCGCGCAGTTTGATGTAGAGCGCCTGGGCGGAAATTTCGCCTTCAATGGTTTGCAGCACCTGCAAAACACGCTCTTGGTTTCGGGTCAGGGGTCGTTTCATGGCGATCTCAGACCCCGAAGAATGCTGGCTCGATCGGGGTGGTTCTGTTCCTATTCAATCAGGTTTTTCAGCCGGTTCCTGGCGGAATCTGGCTCCCGGGGGAACTCCCAGCGCCGGGCCGCTGGAACCGGCCCCCCTCGCCTTAAGATAGTGTCTTGATCGTTGGATTGCCGTGGTTGCTCAATCCCAACCCAAACGTTAGCATCACCCTTGGTTCCCCAACTCGATCGTCGCCATCCCAGAGGTTTCTAGCCCCGTGAGTACCCAGCAATATCGCGCCAAAATCCACGTTACCTTGCGTCCCTCGGTGCTCGATCCGGCCGGTGTGGCGGTGCAGTCCGGCCTGAAGCAGTTGGGCTATGAAGGGGTGGATTCCGTGCGCATTGGCAAATACATTGAGCTGACCGTGGCGGCGACGGATCCAGATGCGGCCCGCAGCCAAGTGGATGAAATGTGCGATCGCCTGTTGGCCAACCCCACCATCGAAAACTACTCGATCGAAATTGCCTAAACGCACCCATCCCCACATTCACCCATGGGCAACCTTCAGCAAACAGGGCGGGCGATCGTGCGGTTGCTGCGCTGGGACAAACCGGCGGGGCGGCTGATTCTGCTGATTCCGGCCCTGTGGGCTTTGGTGTTGGCCAGTGATGGCCGGCCCCATCCCCTGTTGGTGCTGGTGGTGGTGGTGGGTACGATCGCCACCAGTGCCGCCGGTTGTGTGGTGAATGACCTGTGGGATCGCAACATTGACCCCAAGGTGGAACGCACCAAACAACGGCCCCTGGCCGCCCGATCGCTCTCGGTGAAAGTGGGTGTGGGGGTGATGTTGGTGGCGGCCCTCTGTGCGGCCGGGCTGTTGCCCTTTTTGAATGGTTTAAGCGTGCTGCTTTGCGTGGCGGCCGTGCCGGTAATTGCGCTCTATCCGGCGGCCAAGCGGGTGTTTCCGGTTCCGCAACTGGTGCTGGCGATCGCCTGGGGGTTTGCGGTGCTGATTCCTTGGAGCGCGGCGATCAACCCGCCCAGTTTGGACTTGCCGGCCTGGTTGCTCTGGGGCGCGGTGGTGCTCTGGACGCTGGGCTTTGATACGGTCTATGCCTTGGCCGATCGGGAGGATGATCGCCGGTTGGGCATCCATTCCAGCGCCCTCTTCTTTGGCGATTTGGCTCCCCAGGCGATCGGGGCATTTTATGCGGGCACGGCTCTGTTGTTGGCCTACACGGCTTTGGCTCTGGAGCTAAACATTGGGTTTTGGCTCACCCTGTTCGGGGCGATCGGCCTTTGGGTGCGGCAATACCTGCGCCTGAGCGATCGACAACTATCCCGGGCGGCCTACGGCAAAATGTTCGCGGAAAACGTGACGATCGGCTTTGTGCTGTTGGCCGGAATGCTGGTCGGCTGCTGGTTCTAAACATTTCCCGTCGTTTACAGGCTGGGTGGGATGTCAAACAGCCCTGCCGGATGGCGTTCCAGACGAGGCGATCTAGATTGGAAATGCTGGTTGGGAAAAACACCATGGGCGATCGCGCGAGATGGGGACTGCTGGCGGTGCTGGTGGGCTGCGGGCTGGGGATGGCGATCGAACCGGCGATCGCCCAGGACTATCGATCTTCCCAAGGGCTAGTGAATTTTGCCGATTGGTGTCGGCAGCGCGATCGACTGGATCCGGCGGCGCGGCATACGGTGGGAGCTTTGTTGCGGGTGGCTAAAACCCAGGATTGTGAGCAGGCTTGGCGAAATTTGGCGGCCCTGCCGGTGTTGGATTTGTCCAACCAAAATATTCAGGATGTCAGCCCGATCGCGGCCTTCAACCATTGGCGGGCCCTGTCGCTGCCGGGGAACCAAATTCGGGATTTGCGACCCTTGGCGGGGATGTCGTCCTTGCGCCAATTGATTTTGGGGTTTAACCAGGTGCAGGATCTCTCGCCCCTGAAAGACCTGAACCAGTTGGAAATGTTGGATCTGACCCGCAATCAGATCACCGCTTTGCCCCAGGAGCCGGGGTTGGCGCGGTTGCGATCGCTGATTTTGTTGGGTAACCCCCTGCGGCAACATACCTGCCCCTTTCGGCCGATTACGATTTGTCTGTTTGATGATCCGGGGGCCCCGTTGACGGCGCGGGCCCAGGCGGCGATCGACCAGGGCAATTGGCCCGAGGCGATCGCCCAGCTACAGCAGGCCCGCGACCAATATCAGGCACTGGGCGATCGCTCGCGGCTCGCCAAAACCCAAGTGCAGTTGGGCAATGTGTATTTGCAATTGGGGGAATTTGCCCGGGCTTTGGAGGTGCAGCAGGCGGCCCATGGGGTGATTGCGGAAACGGGCGATCGGCCCACGATCGGGCTGGTGATGGCGAGTTTGACGGAAACCTATGAGCGTTTGGGCCAATATCACCAGGCGGAGGCTTGGCTCGATCGGGCGATCGCCAATGCGGCTGAACAGGCCACCGCCGCGATTCCCCTGGATGGGGGGCTGTATGAACTGCCCAAACAACAGGGCTATTTAGCGGCTTGGTTATCCCAAGTGCAGTTGCGCCAGGGCAAGGCGGCCCAAGCGGTGGTTATCGCCCAGCAAGGGGTGCAATTTTATAACCTGCTACCGGAGGATTATCCCGGCAAAGCAGTGGGGATGACCAAGGCTCAGTTGATGTTGGGAGAGGCGTTGCGGGCGGTGGGTCGCCGCGCGGAGGCCCGCAACGCCCTGGAGCAGGTGCGACAGTTGGCCCAAACCCACGGCGATCGGCCCGGTGAGGCCCAGGCTTGGGAACAGTTGGCCCTGTTGGCCAATGATGCGGGCGATCGCGAGCAAGCAAGGGCTAATTTCGAGGCCGCCTTGGCCATCCATCGCGCCACGGGGGCCCGGGCCGAGGAGGGGCGGTTGTTAACCCGTTTGGGAGAGTTTTATTTGGGGCAGGGGGCGGCTCCTCGGGCGATCGACCATCTGTTTCAGGCGATCGAGCGGTGGGAATCGGTGCGGCCAGGCCTGAGCGATGACAACAAAATTGCCCTCGCCGACACCCAAGCCCAAACCTATCGCCTGTTGCAAGAGGCCTTGATTGCCCAAGGTCAGGCGGGGCAAGCCTTGGAGGTGGCGGAACGGGCCCGGGCCCGGGCCTTTGTGGAGCTGTTGGCTGCCCGATCGGGCCATTTGGCGAACCAACCCAACCCAGCGGCTAGCCCACCGCCCACCCTCAGCCAAATTCAGCAGTTAGCGCGCGATCGCCGCTTAACCTTGGTGGAATACACGATCGGCCAGCGATCGCTCCACATTTGGGTGGTGAATCCCCAAGGAGATGTGACCCTCCGCACGGTGTCTGTGGCGGGAGCCTCGGCCGAAGCCACCCTGGCCGCCCAAATTCAAGAGCTGCGGCGAACCCTGCCCCAAGGGCAACTGTTGGCGGCAGAGTTGCGCCGTCAACTGAACGGGTTGCATCGGCAATTGATCGCCCCGATCGCGGACTTGTTGCCCACGGATCCCCAGGAACCGGTGGCGATCGTGCCCCAAGGGCTGCTGTTTTTAGTGCCCTTTGCCGCCCTGCAAGCGGACGATGGGCAGATGCTCATCGATCGCCACAGTTTGTTTCTCACCCCCGCGATCGATGTGTTGCGGTTGCAATTTGCGGAAAATCCGCCCGATCGCCCCCTAGTTTCCGATGTGGTGGTGGGGATCGATCGCGCGGCCCTGGTGGTGGGCAATCCGGTGATGCCCGCCGTGCCCCCCGTTTGGGGAGCGGCCCCCAGCCCCCTGAGCAACTTACCCGGGGCCGAATCGGAAGCGCGCCAAGTGGCCCAACTGCTTCAGGTCAAGCCGCTGTTGGGGGCCCAGGCCACCAAGGGCGAGATTCTGAATCGAATTACCCAGGCGCGTCGAATTCACCTAGCCACCCATGGGTTATTAGATGACTTGGGTAATTCGGGAATGCCGGGGGCGATCGCCCTTGCACCGGCTGCCGGTGATGACGGCCTGCTCAGTGCCGGTGAAATTATGGAATTGCGGTTGGCGGCGGAGCTGGTGGTGCTCAGTGCCTGTGATACGGGCCGCGGCCGGATTACCGGTGATGGGGTGTTGGGGTTGTCCCGTTCTTTCTTGGCGGCGGGAGCTGATCGGGTGGTGGTGACCCTTTGGAAAATTCCTGATCAACCCACCGCGATCCTGATGGGCTATTTTTACGCAGCCCTTCAGCAGGGTCGTTCGCCCGTGGCGGCCCTGCGCCAAGCCATGATCCAAACCCGCGATCGCTACCCCAACCCGTTCCAGTGGGCTGCTTTCACGGCCGTGGGTCGGCCCGACTGAGGATTGAGAATGGGCCCGCCCTAGCCTTCCAGGTTGAGATTGACCGAGAAGGTCAACACCGTTTCATCAACGCCCTTCAGTTCCAGGGGCCCCACTTTTTCGATGTCGTTTTCATCCAAATAGTCCGCCACGGCCGCCGACACCAAAACCGTGCCCGGTCGGGCCGCCTGCTGAATTCGGGAAGCGATGTTCACGCAGGGGCCAATGGCCGTGTAGTCCGATCGCTCCGCACTGCCGAACATGCCCACCACGGCCGTGCCCTGATGAATGCCGCAGCGGAACCGAACGGGGGGAATGGCCTGCTCGCCCCAAACCTGATTCAGTTGGTGCAGTCGTTCGGACATTTGGCGCGCGGTACGCACGGCCCGCTGCACCTGCTCGTTGGGGGTGGCTTCCTCGGGCGCACCGAACAGCACCAAAATCGCATCGCCCATGAACTTGTCGATCGTGCCGCCGTTGGCAAAGGCAATGTGGGTCATTTCCGACAGGTATTCATTCAGCAGCTCGGCCACCTTGCGCGATCGCACCGTGTTCGAGAGCTGCGTGAAGCCCACAATATCGCTGAACAGCACCGTAATCAGCCGAGGCTCCGGTTGCAGATCCAACATCAACTCGCCCGCGGCCGCCTTGGTAACCAACGATCCCGGCAAAAAGCGCCGCAACACCGATTCGGTCAGGTAGGCGTTGAGTTCCGAAACCTTGCGCTCATTGGCCTTCAAGGCGATCAGATTATGGACTTCCGCCAACAATTCCCGATCGTCAAAGGGCTTGGCCAGATAAGCATCTGCGCCGATTTCCACCCCTTCAACCCGGGTGTCGGCATCGGCTTTGGCCGTCAACAAGATAATGGGCGTGCCTTGGAGGGCTTTGTCTTGGCGGACTTGCCGAATTAGGTCTAACCCGGAAACCCCCGGCATCATCAGATCGGTCAGGATCAGATGGGGCTGGTATTGTTCGGCGGCGGCGATCCCTTCGGCTCCGTTGCGGGCCACAATCACCCCGTATTGATTCCGGCGCAAAATGCTGCTGACATAGCTCCGCAGATCGGGGTTGTCGTCCACCACCAGCACCAACGGTCGATCGCCCAAGTCCTGCGGTTCTGGATCCGGCAAGGGATCGTTGGCGTGGGTGGCGGCATCATGCTCCAGCAATTCGGCGGCCAGGTCTGCCAGCTCGATCGCGGCGCGGCTGCCTTCGATCGCCACCGGTTGCTCGATCGTCCGATCGGGCGGCAAGTGGGTGGAACCCCGGTCTAACCAAACGGAGAACGTTGCCCCCTGGCCATAGTCCGACTCCACCGTCACCCGCCCGCCATGGAGTTCCACCAACTCCTTCACCAGGGCCAGGCCCAGACCCGTGCCCTCGTAACCCCGACTCACGGAACCTTCGGCCTGGCGGAACCGTTCAAAGAGGTGGGGAATTTGGTCGGCCCGAATCCCGATTCCCGTGTCGCTCACTTGCAGCAGATAATGCTGCCCCGTGGCTTCCACCGTGACCGTAATCGTTCCGCCGCGCGGCGTGAACTTCATGGCATTGGAGAGCAGGTTATAGAGCACCTTATCGAAGCGCTCGCTGTCCAAATAGGTATCGGGGCAGGGGGTGAGGTTGGCCACCAGGGCGATCCCCTTGCGATCGCAGTAGGGGCGGAAGGATTCCAAAATGTAGCGGGCAAACTCCGCCAAATCGCAGGGGCGGAAGGTGGGCTGCATTCGGCCCGCATCCACCCGCTGCAAGTCCAGCAGTTGATTCACCAACCGCAACAGCCGCCGCGAGTTCCGTAGGGCCACATCGGCCTGCTCGTAGGGCAAGCCTTGTTTTTGATTCACCGCCGCTTCCAGGGGCCCAATCATCAGGGTCAGGGGCGTGCGGAACTCGTGGGAGATGTTTTGGAAAAATTCGGTCTTTTGCCGATCGAGCGCCAGCAGTTGTTCCGCCTGTTGGCGAGTGGTTTGGTATAGGCGCGACTGTTGCACCGCGATCGCCGCTTGGACGGCCACCGCCTGCACCAGCTTGATTTCCGTCCGTTTCCAGGGGCGGGGGCTGGCCTGGCGCAGGGAAATGCTGCCGATGATGTTCCCTTCTGAGAGCAGGGGAACCACCAACAGGGCCCGGGCCTGCTGTTTCAGGGGCAAGCTGGCGGAGAGGCTGCTTTCGTGCAGATCATCAAGGGCGATCGGCTGTTGGGTGTCGATCAGTTGTTGCAGAACGGGGTTGCTGACGATCGGGGCGATCGAGCGGGGCAGGGGTTCATGTTGCCGGGCCGCCGCCACCGGATCCACCTGCTGGGGACTCCAGGACCAATCGTGATGATCGCCGCCCAAGGGCGAGGCCTCATCAAACCCCACACACTGCACATACTCATCGTCCTTGGTCCAAAGGGAGAGGGCGCAACCGTCGGATTTCAGGGCCTGGCGTAGCTGCTGGGTGATGGTGGCAAAGATGGTTTTCGGTTCCAGGCTTGATCGAATGGCCGTGGCGATCGCGTTCACCAGGGCTTCGCGATCGGCCAGGGCCCGCACCCGATCGTAGGCCCGCGCCTGGGCCAGGGCCAAAGCCGCCTGATCCGCCACGGCCACGGCCAACTGCAGATCTTCCTCGCTCCAGGGCTGCACCGTTTCGCAGCGATGGAGGGCCATCACGGCCAGGGCTTCCCCGCGATAGACCATGGGCACGATCGCGCTCGATCGAATGCCCAACCGCTCAAAGGCCGATTGCCGCCCTTGCCAAACCGGTTCCGAAGTTTGCAGCCGCTGATCCGTGGCCGCATCGTCCACCGACGTGGCCGACTCCACCAGCCAAACCGTTTCCCGCAAACTTTCAAAAATCGTTTCGATCGACTGCTGAGTCACCACCGTGGGATCGCTCGACCAATGGACAAACTGTTCATGGGTCAGGTGGCCATCTTCCACGGGCCGCAACAAACAGCAGTTTGACTGCAAGGCCTGGCCCACCGCCTCCACGATCGTTTGCAGCATTGTGCGCGAGTCCAGGACACTGCGCACCGTGGTGGAGACCTCGTTCAGCAACGACTCCCGCCGCAGGGCCTGGCGCAACTCCCAGGTGCGCGATCGCAACACATTGTGGGTTTCCACCGCCTTGCGCACCGAGGCTTTCAAATCCTCGTCGTCCCAAGGCTTCGTGACGTACTTGAACACCTTGCCGGAGTTGATGGCCTCCACCAGGTCATCCACATCCGTGTAGCCGGTGACAATAATCCGCATCACGTCCGGATATTGCTCGGCCGTCAAACTCAAAAATTCCGTCCCACTCATCAGCGGCATTCGCTGATCCGAGATGATGACGGCCACGTTGGGATCTTTGGCTAAGATGTCCAGGGCTTCTGGGCCATTGTTGGCCCGCAAAACCTGGAACTCTCGATGCAGTGTTCGGTAGAGCAAATCGAGAATATCGGCTTCGTCGTCAATGACCAGAACTGTGGGCTTGGTCATCATGGGGCTTGCCCCCCAGCCCCGATCGGGTTGCAACCCAGGCTGTGGTGCTGGAGAAACTGCGGGCCAAGTTGCCGTTGGGAGTGAAGAAGCATCCATTGTGGGAGCAAAGAGCCGGCCATAGCGCCCTAGCGCGGGATGATGGGGAGTTGAAATGCCAAAGGGCAACGAACAACTGGTCGATCGCTTCAGCCAACGAATGGTAAGGGTTTAGGGCATTGGCGACTGCGAATTTTCAGAACAGGTTACCCAGGGACTGATGCCGGATGGAGTAGGACTCAGACCACCGATCAGGCCCTTGGCGAATTTTGATGACCTATTGTAGTTCGGAGCGCCGCTGACTGGCTTCCTTCCCACTCGGCCTCGATCGGCTTTGTTCCGTTACCCAGTAAGGACTCAATGTTCCTTACGCCCTTTGCGGAACGAACTCCGGATGCGACTGTGGGAGGTTCACCGGGCGCAGGGAGATGGTGAGTCCCGATCGCCCTTCAAAAGTCCCCGAAAACAGCCCTTAACCCCCACTGATCCGAAAGTTACGCCGGAATGCACCCTAAATTCTCAAGCTTTGAACCATCTTGCAAGGGGTTGGCTCCCATGGGCCCCGGGTCGATCGCCCTATTCCCGATCGATTTTTAACACGGCCATGAACGCCGACTGGGGCACATCCACCGTGCCGATCGCCTTCATCCGCTTTTTCCCTTCCGCTTGCTTCTTCAGCAATTTCTTCTTCCGGGAAATATCACCGCCATAGCACTTGGCCAACACATCCTTGCGCAGGGCAGGGATCGCTTCACTGGCCACGACCCGTGAGCCGATCGTAGCTTGAATCGGCACTTTGAACTGATGGCGCGGGATCAGCTCCTTCAGCTTTTCCACCAGGGCCCGGCCCACGTAGTAGGCCTTATCCCGGTGGACGATCGCGGAGAGGGAATCCACCCGATCGCCATTAATCAGCACATCCAGCCGCACCAGCGGATTTTCCCGGTAGCCAATCAGCGAATATTCCATGCTGGCATAACCGCGCGATCGGGACTTCATTTGATCAAAAAAGTCTGTTACTACCTCCGCCAGCGGAATTTCATAGATCAACGTTGTCCGGCCCTGGGTCAGGTAGCGCATATCCACAAACACCCCGCGCCGCGTTTGCGATAGCTCCATCAACGTCCCGACAAAGCTTTCGGGCGTGATCATCTCCACCTTTACGTAGGGTTCTTCGATGGTTTCGCGATATTGCGGCTCCGGCAACTCGCTGGGATTGTCAATCATCACCACCTCACCATCAATCTTGGTGACGCGGTAAACCACCGAAGGCGCGGTGGCGATCAAGTCCAGGTTATATTCCCGCTCCAGCCGCTCTTGCACAATTTCCATGTGCAGCAGCCCCAGGAAGCCACAGCGGAAGCCAAACCCCATGGCGCTGGAGGTTTCTGGCTCGTAGCTGAGGGCCGCATCGTTCAAACGCAGGCGATCGAGCGCTTCTCGCAGTTCCCCAAACTGGTCGGAATCCGTCGGAAACAGCCCACAAAACACCATCGGCTTGGCTTCCGTGTAGCCGGGCCAAGGTTCCGTCGCCGGTTTGCTGACCAGGGTGATCGTGTCGCCGACCCGCGCATCGCCCACGGCCTTAATCGAAGCGGCCAAGTAGCCCACTTCGCCCGCGTGCAGCTCACCGATCGGGCATTGATTGGGAGCCAACACGCCCAATTCATCAATTTCGTACTCTTTCCCGGAGGCCATCAGGCGCACTTTGTCGCCTTTTTTCACCCGGCCATCCATGACGCGGAAATACACAATCACACCCCGATAGCTGTCGTAATAGCTATCAAAAATCAACGCCCGCAGGGGTTTGTCTACGGTGTCCGCTGGCGGGGGCACTTTTTGGACGATCGCTTCCAAAATCTCGCGGATGCCGATCCCTTCCTTGGCTGAAGCGTGAATCGCATCGCTGCAATCGAGGCCGATCGTGTCTTCAATTTCGCCGGCCACCCGATCGGGTTCTGCGCCGGGCAGGTCGATCTTGTTCAAGACCGGCACAATTTCCAAATTATTTTCCAAGGCCAAATAAACGTTGGCCAAGGTTTGGGCTTCCACCCCTTGGGACGCATCCACCACCAGCAGGGCCCCTTCGCAAGCGGCCAAGCTGCGGGACACTTCATAGGAAAAGTCCACGTGACCGGGTGTATCGATCAGGTTGATCACGTAGTCGTTGCCGTCTTTGGCCCGGTAGTTCATCCGCGCCGCTTGCAATTTGATGGTGATTCCCCGTTCCCGTTCTAGTTCCATGTTGTCGAGGAACTGTTCTTTCATGTCGCGCGCGGCCACTGTGCCCGTATCTTGCAGCAGGCGATCGGCCAGGGTCGATTTACCGTGGTCAATGTGCGCCACGATCGAGAAGTTACGGATGCGCGAAACGGGAACGTCGGTCATAGGAGCGGAACGGTAGGGCAAACGGGGAAAGGAAGCCAACCGCATTGTAACGAATTCCATAGCGCCTAATTCGCCTGGGTGCTCTGGATTGTTTGGGGCCAATGGGGCGATCGCCTTTTGGGGATGGGTGGCGATCGGGTGGGGGCGTTGCCCAAAAACAAGCACCTGGGGCGGGGGCGGCGGGGCGAGGGTCTGCAAGGGCGAAAAGGCTGATGGGGGCTTGGTTTGGTGATTTTTGGGGGATTTGGAGATGCTTGTAAGTGGCTGAAAGGGAGATGGGGCAAGGGTTGGGCGATCGGCAAACGGTTGATCGGGGGTGATTTTTTGGCAGATGCGGGGCGATCGGCTAAGATGCTTGTAAGGTTCCATTTCGGCGCTTGTCCCGTAAGGGTTTCAGGCGGCGGGGTGATCAAACCTCTGATGCCGTAAGGCGTTGAGCACAACGCAGAGCAGATCCGAGCAACGTTGTTGCGGGCCGGTGATCAAACCTCTGATGCCGTAAGGCGTTGAGCACTTAAGGGATTCAGTCAGGAAGATCAGGACATCCTATTAGTGATCAAACCTCTGATGCCGTAAGGCGTTGAGCACAATGGAGGCAGCAAATCCCCGCCGTGCATCTAAAGTGATCAAACCTCTGATGCCGTAAGGCGTTGAGCACATCCAGGTAGAACTTGTTTAATTTCTCGATGTCAAGTGATCAAACCTCTGATGCCGTAAGGCGTTGAGCACGCGTAACCGTCCCAACAATCCCAACAATCCCCATGTGATCAAACCTCTGATGCCGTAAGGCGTTGAGCACGCGGGCCCGTCGTAGGGGCTTTCCGAAACCACAAGTGATCAAACCTCTGATGCCGTAAGGCGTTGAGCACGGTTAAAACGGTTGGCTGTCCAGCACCACCAACTACACGTGATCAAACCTCTGATGCCGTAAGGCGTTGAGCACTTTGTTGCCAACGGGGGCAATTGGATCGCGCAAGGGTGATCAAACCTCTGATGCCGTAAGGCGTTGAGCACCAGGGCGTGATTCCGCTGTTGCAGGCGGCGGGCGTGGTGATGTGATCAAACCTCTGATGCCGTAAGGCGTTGAGCACCGTTTACGGCGCGATCTCAAATGCGATCGCCCTAGTCAGTGATCAAACCTCTGATGCCGTAAGGCGTTGAGCACGAATTTATTCGGGCTTGTGCAACCGACCTGTTGAATGTGATCAAACCTCTGATGCCGTAAGGCGTTGAGCACGGTCACCGTGACTGGCAATTGCTCCAGGCTCAACAGCGGTGATCAAACCTCTGATGCCGTAAGGCGTTGAGCACGACGTGTCCAGCCCCTCGTCGGGCAAATCAGCCGCCCAGTGATCAAACCTCTGATGCCGTAAGGCGTTGAGCACAGCACAGCAAAACACTCGTTTCAGTCCTGTTCCAAACCTTCCAATCCCGTGAGGTGGTGAGTCTGTCATCAGATTCGCCACCTCACCTTTTTAATTGCCTCCACCTCCTTCAAATCCTTTCGCATCAGTAGAAACCCGTACTCCCCAAAATCGGAGCTTTAACCCGCCGATTCATACCTGGCTTACTCTCCGCCGCTCTCCGCCTCCGCTTCGTCACCCCCCGATCGCCTGTGATCTGTCACCACGTCACCAATTGACTCAGAGAACGCCCATCTTTCGCGTTCATTAGAGAGCGGAAATCAGCCGAAAGATTATCTTTGTATTTTTGTCTATTCCTCAATTCTGAAGCCTATTCCGTAACCTTCATCTGGAAAGCCTTGTCCCAATCGATCGACGGCGGTTGGCTGTCTCTTGGGTTTAATGAAACTAATTAGGAAAGCTTGCGGCAATCATAGGTTGCTGAAATATTTGATTGCTTTGCATTCATATTGTTTTTATGTGCTTAACGATACCTAAAGACAGGAAAATCGAGATTTTTCAAGTATAAAAACATTCATCAAACGCTAAGAACGATCAAATGTGCAAAGACTGAAAAATTGTATATTTGAATACGGTTTAAGATAAAATTAAAGAATTTCAAAAACTTGTAAAAAAATAATTCATGGTGACTTTTCCAAAAAAATTGGAGTACACTACCTGGGGAGTGCAGGCGTGCAAATACAGAGCGTCGCCGACCGTTAGCAACGTAAACAGTGACAGTCATGGGAAATAGCACAAAGTCCTCGAAATTTCCGATTGTTATTGAAATGGAGCCACAGGCAAACTCTGACATCGAAGAATTGGTGAACTCCGGCAAAGGTCTCATTTGTGACAACGTGTCCGTTGCCCTAGAACAACTGAAAGCCCAAGGAATTTTGCCCGAAAGCGTCATCCCCGTATTTGTTGTTGTTGCATCCTCCGACGACTAGTGAAGAACTGATGTGCAATCATCCCCAAAGGCCGCTGAGCTGAAGCTTGAGCTGAAGTTTTGGGGACAGATTTCGCAAGTGTCCGATCGTCCCGTGTAAGCATCAGCACAAATTTAATGATTCAGCCCGATCTGATCCCGATCCCACTGGAATTGCCGCCAGAGCAAAGACTGCTCCCGGTTAATGACTTAAGCTTCCTGAAGAACCGAATCGTTTTGGTGTTGTACGAGGTTTCTCGGCTAACCCTCAAGTACTCCCTCAAGAGCGCGATGGGGGCGGCCAACCTTAAAACAGAGCTGGCTCGGGATATTCGGTTCTCCATCGAAAAGCTGGGGGGATTGCTGATTAAGGTGGGTCAGCTCCTGTCGCTTCGTCTGGATCTCTTCCCCGCCGAAATTTGTCAAGAACTCTCCAAGCTTCAGGATCGATCCTATGGGTTTTCCCTGGACTATGTTCGGCAAATTATCCAAGAGGAATTAGGTCTCCCTCTGGAAAGGATATTCGTTGAGTTTGAAGAGCGGCCCTTTGCGGCTGCGTCAATCTCGCAAGTCCACAGGGCCCGAATCCCGTCCTTTCCTGGTGTGGTTGCCGTTAAGGTTCAGCGCCCGGATGTCGAAGAAAAGTTTGGTCAAGATCTACAACTCATCCGCTTCTTGCTCTCCCTCATCAAGAAGCTGAAGCTACAGAGCTATGTGGATTGGGACAACATCAGCCTAGAGCTTGATCAAATGATTCAGGAGGAAATTGATTATCGCTACGAAGCATCCAATCTGGAGCGGATGACGGTGACACTTAGGGAACACAACATCTATGTTCCCGCTGTGATTGGTGAATACAGCACCAAAAAAGTCCTGACCATGGAATATATTCCCGGCATCTTGATGTCAGATTATATCCGTGCCGCCAGCACTGATCCCGAATATCTGGAAAAGATTCTTCGCCTCAACAATATTGACCCGAAGTTGGTGGGAAAGCGCCTTTTTGAAAGTTTCTTCCGCCAAATGCTGGAAGATAACCTGTTCCATGGGGACTTGCATCCTGGCAACGTCATGCTGTTGCGAGATAGCCACATTTGCCTCATTGATTTGGGGGCGATCGGCAGTCTCGATTCCCACTTTCTGCGCTACTACCGGCGCAGTATGCAGGCCCTTGGAGAACGGGACTACGATCGCGCACTGGATTACAGCTTGATGTTGTGCGATTCCCTGCCCACAGGAGACATTGAAAACGTCAAAGCGCAACTGATCCAGTGCTATCGCCAGTGGGATGCCAAAATGAGCATCCGCAGCCTCTCATACCATGAGAAATCGATCAGCTCGATCGGTGTTCAAATTGGATCGGTCATGCGCAGAAACCGCGTTTCCTCCAGTTGGCAACTGCTGCGAGTTTTCCGCACCTGGGGATTGATGGATGCATCCTTGAACTACCTAATTCCCAACGCAGATTATATGAGTCTCGTTGGTGGATATTTTCGAGGGGCCGTTAAGCGCAGTCAGCTTCAGCTTAAGCAACTCGGCATCACTGAAATTGTGATGCAACTCACAGAGAAAGTTGCCGAATTTTCCGATCTGACAACGATCGAGCTTCGTGGTAAGGCAGTTCGTAAGAGAATCGTTGCTGAGCAAAAAACCTCGTCAAAGCTCGCTGACAAAGCCAAAAAACTACTCTGGCTTGGGATCATCGTTCTGGCTTGGATTTTTCTGCACCAACACCTCGAAACGGCCGTGAGCTGGCTACCACCGAATCAATACTCAGCTTGGGCTAAGAGTGTCCCAAATCTTGCCATTGAAGTTTGGGCCGGGATCCTAATTTTCTGGATCTACTTACTCAAAATTCTCTAGCTTTGATGACATTTTTTCTGGAGGTTAATTGGGTTCATGTAGAATATTAAGAAAGCCGAATATGCCTATTCGGTTATCAGGAAATATTCTAGAATTTGCGAGAGATGGTTGTTTTGTGAATTAAATTCAGGCTGATGTTGATACTTCAGTATTTGATACTCCAGTATTAATAAGCACGTCTGTTTTTATTCAATAGTTTGGTTTGGAAATGACACCAATCATCCAAGGTTCTAATCACCATGACTTCAGTACTTCATTTTGATGGCCAGTCGAATTACATCCGAATTCCCCATCAAGAGTCCCTCTCCCCCGTTAATAACTTCACCTTTGAAGCTTGGCTGAATGCTGGGCAAATTGGTGGCTACCTACGCTTATTTTCTAAATTTCCAGGCTTTGGCTTTGGCCTCATCAACGAAGCGCTACTTTTTACGGAATATTGGATTGTTGACTATTCAGCCTCTGTTTCGATCGAGGCGGGATCTTGGTATCACGTCGCCATTGTCTTCAACGCTGACAACGATGTGTTTTTCTACCTCGATGGAGAGCTAGTTCAAACCATCCTGGGCGACACCCCCGCCTCCATCAGTCAAGGCCCCCTCGAAATTGGCCGCAAAGCAGAGGGCCATGGCGAATATTTCCAAGGCGATTTGACCGAAGTTCGGTTCTGGGGCACTGCGCGCACTCAAGAGCAAATTCAAGCCTACAAGTCCTATCGACTGCTCGGATCCGAAGAGAATCTGTTGGGCTATTGGCCTTTGAACGAAGGCAGCGGAGATGTCATCCACGACAAGAGCACCGCTGCTAACCATGGCACCTTGCAAGGCTCCCCCATTTGGAAGAGTGCTGCACTGGAACTCCCAGAAATTCTCCCCAACATCCCGCTGCCCGCTGAGGTTCAAGAAGCCGAAGCCGCCGCCGCCGAAGCCGCCGCCGCAACCGACACCATCCCCAGCCCTGGTTCCTTCCCCATCATTGTTGAACTGGAATCCGATGAAGCAACGCCCGATGGTTGCTTTGAAGAGTTGCTGACCAGAGGAGATGGCGCGATTTACGACGGAGTCACCCAAACCCTCTTTGCCATGCGGGAACAGGGGCAAATCACCCAAGCAACAACCCCCGTTTTTGTCATTGTTCGGCGCACTCCTGAATCTAAGAGCCTGCTGCCATTTGCTCTGTAGCATTCCCGAGAGCCAAGGCTAGTGATCCAAGCAAAGGGCCGAATAGTTCAAAAGCCCTGAGTCTACGTTTCTATGCCGCTCATTGCCTCGCCCCAGAGCTTTTCGGAACGAGTTTCACAGGTCAACCCATTCCAGTCACAAGTTTTACCTACAAGGAGTTTGATTCATGAGCAGCGGTAACTACAAAAACCTGGCACTGCAAGCAGGAGGCGTGTTAGGAACAGCCTATGTAGGGGTTGTGCAATCCCTGAACGAGCGCGGCCTCCTCTCCAAATTTGAGCGCGTTGCTGGGTCTTCTGCGGGAGCCATCATGGGAACCTTAATTGCTCTGAGGTTTTCAGCAGCAGAGATCGAAGACATCATGATGAACCTGAACATGGGGGAGTTCACCGATCCCACCAGCCCGATTAACCTCGTCCAGAATTATGGTTATTATGCCGGGGATGTTTTCTATCAGTGGATCCAAGACATCATCGCGCGCAAACTAACGAAGAATGCCACCTTTGAAGATCTCTTAGATGCTGGATTTGCAGATCTTTATGTCTTCGGGACAGACTTAACCGCTCGAGGATTGCGGGAGTTTTCCTGCCGTGCGACTCCTGACGCGCCAATTGCAGGCGCAGTGCGCGCTTCCATGTCCATTCCTTTCTTCTTCCAAGCTTGGCGATTCCCCGGCGGCATTCCCGACAATCACTACTATGTTGATGGTGGCTTGATCTTGCCCTACCCCCTGTGGACTTTCGATTATGCGCCCTTCACCAGCGAAGAGGGCTACAACGAAGAAACCTTGGGCGTGAGCTTAAGAACCGGTTTCAGCCCCTCTGGTCTAGAGAAAGGCTTTGATCTGAAGGAGTATTTTGAAAGCCTATTTGAGGCTACGTCCTCCATTCGGATTAGCGCCAGAAACAAGGCGCGGACGATCACCATTGACACCTTGAAGCTCTCGCCCACTGATTTCAACATGAGCCACGAGGACAAGCTGCGGCTGGTGAAGAGTGGTTATGAGGCCACGACGGAGTTCTTTAAACTCAAGGACGAATTAGCAACGATTGCTGCTTAAGCAAATCATGAATTCATGGGAGCAACGTCATTTTCCTACCTGAGTTGGCCATGGCATGGTGTTGACTAATTCGCACATCCATTCCCAATTCTGGCAAGCGTAATCAGTGCTAACAAGGGCGATCTGTGCTGAACCTTTTCTTAATTGGTCAGTTAGCTCTTCTCTGACTTGCGAAAAAGAAATGATTGCTCCCGTGAAGTTTTGAATTATCTGCTCTTTTGTCCCAAAACATTTCTACGGGATGATGAGCATTGGCAGGAACCAGAAAGGCCTAGCCACTCCGTTTATCCCTTAGGAATCGGACATCTTGAACCCTACACTCAAACAGGAGGGAGTGGTCTAATTCAGATTGGGAAAGAACAGTTTTCCACTGGATCTTGAGACCAATATCGCGACCTCATTCACAATGTGGCAGCGTTAATATACTTGAATCAGTCTTTAACCTCCCCTTGATTTCTGCTTTTCGTTAATCAGAGATAAACTGAAGCAATAAGCTCAATTAACTAGTAGAAAATAATTCAGTTGGGCTAAATCGACTGATAATTGCAGACCAATTTCTTCGCTATAGTTTTCTCGACATCACCATCTTCTAATTACTTCAATTTATTCATTAATCAGTTATTTTCGAGAAAAATAACTCCATTTAAAGTCATTGTTCAAATAATTTCTGTCTTGAAAAGGCAATCTTTTGATGGTTAAACTTGGTCTTTGATTTTTCAAAAAATGACCTTTTAAAAGATTTTTAGAAAATCATTTAATACTTCAATTTGACTTGACATTCAATGAGAGAATACATTAATCTGAATGAGGATTGAGTTTGATTTTGAGGAATACCAAAAGCCATGCGAACCCCTATCCAGGTTGGATCAGAAATCAAGCGAATCATCACATTTGAGGCTAACTCAATTGGTGAAGCCATGCCGGTTGTGATTTACAAGAAGAAGGTTGTTGACCCTGCTGCTCAACCAGGCGCGATCGAGGCTGCTCCAGTTTCTGCCAAGGGAATTTTGGAAAAGATTGTCGATTCGCAAATCCAGGCTGCCAGTGAATTCAAGACTCTCAATGAGCAATCAGGGGAGAAGTGGCTCAAAGACCTGGCCAAGAATATCTCACTTGCCCTTGTTAAAGGCGGAGATGCACTTACTTAAACAGCGATTTCGGAGTTGGATTAAGCAAGGGTGCTGGCTTGTTTGGCATCCTTGTTTGACCGTAACTTCGACCTTTAGAAAACTCAAATTGACAAGAAATCTAGACATTGCGCCAAATTGCTTCGGCCTTTTGTCTTAAGAGAGAGTCTTTTTGAAAAAATTTTCCTGAGAGGTTTTGATTGAAAGACCAGCTCAGGAACTAAGAGTATTTTTGTCGAAAATTTGTCGAAGTTTGTCAAAAAAAGATTGTTGACAAAATTGTTGATCAGTCAATTCAAAAAATTCCTAAGGCTAGCAATAGCTATGGTTAGCGCTTGAAGCGGCAAAGGACAAAGTAAGGATAAGGCTATGTTTTCATCTTCAGAATTTCCTGCCTCGGCCCAAGATAAAATTCAATACATTAGTTTGGCAACCTGCAATGGTGTTGTTCAATGCGTTTTTACGCTCGATAGTTGCCTGAATGAAGATCTATTTTTTAAGAGCTTCGACTTGGTTTTAGATTCAGAGGTGATTCTGCAATGTCAGTGGGTGAACAATAGTGTATCGCCCTACTGGTTGCGATCTGAAGAAAAACATAAAGACCGATTCAAGTTGCTTGAAGTCGTCGATGTGCAACAGGCTGTTGAAGAATTTATATCTAGCTCGATCGATCCAACAGTAGATAGTTTGGTGCAACTGAGAATTTTTCGACATCAAGGCGAAAACACACTTCAAGATACGTTTTGCCTCAAGATGTCGCACGTTGTTTCTGATGGCAGTGGACTGCGATGTTTTCTTCAGTCCCTTGCTGAAACCTATGGGGTACTGCAAAACGGTCAGGAGCATACCCCGGGTTCTGTAACCGTTCGGCGTGATGGATGGCAAGTTCTTGACAAGTTGCCTGCCAAAAAGAGATGGCAATTGCTGCAAAAGGGCAAGAAAAACTTTTTGAAGCCAGGTCAATTAAAAGTTCCATTTAACAATTGCACTCATGAAAATCAAATATACATAACCTATAAATTGGATCGAGAGCAGATTGAGAATTTAATGCAGTACGCGAAAGATCGCGGAGCAACGCTAAATCAAGTGATGTTGACCGGGTTTGCCCGCGCTCTGCGTCGGTTCACGAATGCGGGGCCTGATGTATTACTTCCGATTATCAACACCCTCGATGTTCGCCATTATCTCCGACATGGAGACATGCCTAAAATTTGCAATCTTTCGGTTCCATTGATTTCTAACATTCATGTTAATCAAGAAGACTCCTTTGCAGACACCTTGTCTTTCGTAAAATCTGATTTAATCAGTCAAAAAAGAGCCATGCCTGGTGTTTTGCCAGCGATCGCTATGGAAATTCTTTTTCTCATTCCCTTCGCTTGGGTAGACTGGCTACTGACCCAGGCTTTTGACCAAGCTGCTGAATCAGGAATTGGCACACCCCTGTTTTCAGATGTTGGCAATACTGACATTCCCATCCCAGGGCATCAAGTGGTTTATTCCTACGGCGTGGGTCCCGTTGCTTATGCCCCAGCTTTTATGATGACGGCTTCTACTTTTAGGAACACTGTCACGCTTGCTGTGGGCTTCTGCGAGTCTTCAATTAGCCGTAGCGACATGGGCAAAATGTTTGATCTGATGGTTGAGGAATTTTCAAACTGCACTGCCTGATTGCAACTTTCAATCCTAAAAACTTGAATTTAAAAATCAATGCTGTTGGTGGTTGAGTTGAGTCTCAATTCTGTGATTTTGACAGGATGAGAATGGCTGAGTTTTTTTAATTCCCAACTTTAGGGGCTTGTTGTTAAAGACTTGTTTCTTGAAGATGATCGCTAAAAGCCTGTTTTGAAGTTCACGCTGCTAAATTGGCTTTGCTGAATTTCCTCCATATTATTTAAACACCCTGCTTAGCGCACCGAAGGAGCGGCATGATGAATTTAAATGTTGTTCTCTTTCCGGGTCAAGGATCCCAATTTTGCGGAATGGGGAGTGAACTATTTCCTCATTATCCGCAGCTTTTGCAGCAGGCAGACAATGTTCTTGGCTTTTCAGTGAAAGAGTTGTGCTTGCATGATCCCGATGGTGATTTGAGCCGGACAGAATTTACCCAAATTGCTTTATTTGTTGTGAATGCCTTGGCTTGGCAGTTTCATATTGATTCGGGTGGATTTTGGCCTAGCGCGGCTTGCGGGCATTCTCTGGGCGAATATAATGCATTGTTTGCGGCGGGAGTGTTTGATTTTGAAACGGGGCTAAATTTAATTCGATATCGAGGGCAATTGATGGGCCGTCAGCAGGGCGGTGGCATGGCGGCAGTGATTGGCAGCAATGCGGAGAAAATTCGCAAAATTCTAGATGATTTTGCATTTGATACGGTTGATATTGCGAACTATAATTCGCCTCGGCAAGTGGTCATTTCAGGGCCCAAGCGCGATATTGATGATTTGGCGGCTGTGTTTGAGGAAATCCCAGACACGAGATATGTGGTGTTGAATGTTAGCGGGGCTTTTCACTCGCGTTACATGCAAGAAGCGGCGCGGGAGTTTGGAGAATTTATCCGAACCATGAATTTTCGTGCTCCGCGATTTTCGGTGATTGCTAACACTTCAGCGCAGCCGTATACGCTGGAGAATGTGGTTGAGAATTTAACGCAACAAATTGCGAGTCCGGTGCGCTGGACAGAGACGATCGCCCATTTGTGCGATCGGGGAAAATGCACGTTTCAAGAATTAGGAGTGGGCAACACACTAACCCGATTGCTATATCAAATCTCTCCAGATTTGGTTCCCGAAAAGGTTTAAGAGAAATTTAAAAGCGCAAGTTGCAAGCTCAGTTGAAGACTAGGAGTTGAAGCCATGGCTGCGAAGGTTGTCTTCATGTTTCCTGGTCAAGGATCGCAGTATATGGAAATGGGACAGGAGCTATATCGCTGTAATCCTGTTTTTCGGAACTGCATGAATGAATTTTCTGAAGCAGCGTTGCCGCTTTTGGGCATTCATTTGGCTACTGAGCTGTTTGCTGACTCGCAAACGGCGCTGACAGAAGATTCAAAACTACTTTTGTATACGCGATACAGTAATCCCCTGCTATTTACGTTTAACTATGCGGTGGCAGCGACGATCGAGTCGATGGGTGTCATTCCTGACTTGGTTTTGGGATATAGCCTCGGAGAGTTGACGGCAGCAGCCTACAGTGGTGCGGTGGATCGCTTTCAATTGTTGGTTACTTTAATTCGCGCGTCCTTCGCCTTTGAATCCTACACACCGGTTGGGGGAATGCTAGCCATTTTGGATGGGTTAAATCTCTGGCATCAACATCCCGATTGGTTTCAAGATACTGCTTTGGCCAGTATTAATTGCAGCCAAAGTTTTGTGGTCAGCGGTCGATCGAGCAGCCTCGATCGGCTAGAGCAAATTTTGCAGAGTCAATCGGTGTTGTTTCAGCGCTTGCCGGTGATCCAAGCATTTCATTCCCCTTGGATTGATTCAGCCCAAGAGATTATTTCTCGAGAGTTCGATCGCTTACCCCAGCTCCAAACCGGTCGCTTTTGGCGTTATGGGTGTGGCGATCGCGCTGATGATCCGCAACCAGCTCAGTCGGTGCGTACTTTCTGGGAGGCATTCCGTAATCCCATTAACTTTGAAAAGGCGTTGCGAGGCTTGGAATCAATGGGAACCAATCTTTATCTAGATGTGGGATCAAATGGCACTTTGGCTGGGTTTGTGCGGGTAATTTTGAACTCATCTTCTCCCTCAAAAGGTGTTGCAGTGATGGATCGCTTTGGACAAAATGTGCAATCGCTTGAGCGAGCCATAAATTTAGCGAAAAAATGGCATTCAGATTAAGTGCTCAATTGGTCTTTAATTAGGCTTTGAAATTCAGGACTCTAAATCCAACATCAAATTCAGCACCTCGATCAAGCTCTCCGGTTCAATCAAATTCTCAAGTTGATTGTTCTAAGTTAAGCTTCCAAGTTGAACTACCAAATTAGGTTTCTAATTTCAAATTAAATCAATGGGCAAACGGAATCCAGAAATCAGGTTAGAGAATGTCTAAAAAGCGAGAACTACTGACTTTTGGGTTACACCGATCAACAAAGACAAGGGGCTTAGGGCTTGTCGTCGTTGAACCCGAAACCCTAGATCTGCCGTTAGCGGATCGTGGGGGACAAGGGGCTTGAGCATCTTGTTACGACGATTAGGGTACGGAAGATCAGCCGTTTCAGTATCACCTCGAAAAATGACGACACCCCCTAAGCCCCTCGCCCCTAAGCCTCTCGCCCCTAAGGCTACTAGCACCTTTTCAACTAGCCCAAGTTACTTTTTAAGTATCTTCTTAGGTCAATCAAATTAGATCAATCGAAATAATTTCATGAAAATTCTGGGCAAACGAAACGCTGAATCAAAGCCGAATTAAAACAGGGGCTGACACTATGCGATCGATTACTTGCCGATTTGAGTGTGTGAACATTGCCAACTACGTTGACGTTGCACCCTATCGATCGCAACTGCTCTCGCCTGCGGAGTTGGACTATTTTGAAAAGCTGCCTGTTTTGAGGCGGCGGATGTCGTACTTGATGGGGCGAATGGCGGCCAAAGGGGCTTTGGTTCAATTAATTGGGGATTGTGACTATCGATCGATCTCCATCGAACCAGGTAGCTTTGGGCAGCCGGTGGTGCGGTATGGAGGGCAGGAGCCGTTTGAAGTGAGCATCGCCCACGATTCTGGCCAGGCCGTCGCGGTGGCTTTTGAGGCGGGCTACCCCGTGGGCATTGATGTGGAGACCTTTAATCCCGCGCTTTATCAAACTTTGATTGATGCGGTTCCAGATTCCGAAAAAAGCTGGTGTGACAGAACCTTTCATCAATATCCTCAATATCCCCAGCGGCTATTGGCCCTTTGGACTTTAAAAGAAGCCCTATCAAAAGTGTTGCGCTGCGGCATGACTGTGCCGATGGAGCTGTTGTCGATCGCGGATTTGCAATGCATTTTCCCCAATCACTATCGAGCCAGCTTTCGGCACTTTGCCCAATATCAAGCTCACCTGTGGATTGCTGATCAAACCGTGCTTTCGGTGGTCTTTCCGCGACAAACGGAAATTAATTTTGATCCTTTTCAACAATCATGGTTTAGCCAAAATGCTCTCCATCCAATGGTTGACTCATTCGACTTGGCGGGATGAGTTGGCAGCCTCATCCCAATCGCCCTAATCGCTTCAGTAATGACTGCCTCACGAAAAATTAAAGCTGATTTGAGATACCCCACCATGACTCAAGATATCGCTGTAATTGGCTTAGCTGGTCGCTTTCCTGGGGCGGCGGATATTGATGAATTTTGGGGCAATTTGGCGGCGGGTGTGAACTCGATCGGGGAAATTCCGCCCGATCGCTGGGATCACCAAGCCTACCGCGAACAAACGGGCAATAAATGGGGCGGTTTCCTAAAGGATTGGCGATCGTTTGATGCGGGATTTTTTGCCATTTCCCCCCGAGAAGCCAAGTATATGGATCCTCAACAGCGGTTGCTATTGGAGGTGGCTTGGCATTGCGTGGAAGAAGCCGGCCTGTCCTTAGCCTCGCTCCGTCAGCAGCCAACAGGGGTCTATCTGGGCGCGATGACCATGGACTATTGGCAAGTCACGACGGATCCCCAGGTGGAAATTGATGGGTTTTCGGGGCTAGGCAGCTACAGTTGCATTCTGTCGAATCGGCTGTCCCATGTGTTGGGTCTCAGCGGCCCGAGCTTGACCCTGGACACGGCCTGTTCTTCGTCTTTGGTGGCCATCCATTTGGCTCGGCAGGCGTTGCTATCGGGTGAATGTGAATTGGCCTTTGCGGGTGGGGTGACCCTCAACCATCGTCCTTGGAAGCATCTGTCATTTTCCCGCGCAAGGATGCTGAGTCCAACGGGTCAATGCCGCACGTTTGATGCTCAGGCCGATGGCTATGTGCCCGGCGAAGGCTGTGGGGTGCTGTTGCTTCAGCCCCTGGAGCAGGCGATCGCCCAGAATCGGCGGATCTTTGGGGTGATTCGGGGCAGCGCCGTGAACCATTCGGCGGTGGGTGAGTCGATCACAGCCCCCAATGTGGGACGACAGGCCCGACTGTTGAAGGCGGCCTATGCCGATGCCCAGGTGGATCCGGCCACGGTGACCTATGTGGAAGCCCATGGCACGGGAACTTCCCTGGGTGACCCGATCGAGATGGAGGCCCTGTCCCAGGCCTTCCGCACCACGGCCAAGGCGATCGGCTATTGCCAGGTGGGTTCCGTGAAAACCAACATCGGCCATTTGGAAGCGGCGGCGGGAATTGCCGGGGTGATCAAGGTCTTGATGATGTTGCAGCATCGTCAGATTCCCGCCAGCTTGAACTTAACGACTCCCAACCCGCTCATTGACTTCACCACCTCTCCCTTTGTGCCAGCGGTGGCGCTTGGTTCCTGGGAACCGGCGGCGGCGGATTTGCCGTTGCGAGCGGGGGTGAGTTCCTTTGGCTTTGGGGGCAGCAATGCCCATTTGGTGTTGGAAGAGCCGCCCCGGTTGCCCGTCGTTGCCGAGGGAGTTGGATCGCCGTTGGCGTTGGCGACAGGGGATCCGGGTCAAGGGGCCCCGGAGCAGGGCGATCGGGCAACGGCCGTGATTCCCTTCCTGTTGTCTGCCAAATCAGCACGTAGCTTGGCCGCCTTGGTGGCTCAGTGGGGCCAGGAAGGGGCGCAACGGGTGGCCGCAGCCGACTTGGGGACGATCGCGGCGAACCTGGCCCTGGGGCGCGAGAGTTTGCCTTGGCGATTTGGTTGTTTGGCCAGCAGTTGGGCCGATGTGCAGCGGGCTTTGGCGCAATTTGAGCTGCCTTCGCAACCCGTGGCGGCGACGGTGGAAACGCCTTCGGAGGCGCGATCGACCTTGGGCCGGCTGGTGCAAGATCCCGAGGCGTTCAAGGCCCTTTGGGCATCGGTGGCGTTGCCGGAGGCCGATTGGGAATCGGTTTTGCAGGTGGCCCGCACCCTGTGGCGACGGCAAATGACCTTTACGCGCTTTGTGGAAACCTGGCGGCAACCGTTGGCGCAGGCGGGCATTGACCTTGATTCAGTGTTGCAAGCTCCATTGCAATCAGAATCCTCATCCCCATTGCGATCGGCGGTACTGCAATCGGACTCACTGCGATCGAACGCACCTCACCCAGAGCATCGAATTTTGGTGTTTGTGGCAATTCGCAGCAGCTTGGCTCGCCTGTGCCAAAAGTGGGATTTGACCGATCGCTATCCCACGGGGTCGGCGGCCTTGGCGGAATTGGTGCGGGCCTTCACGGTGGGGGTGCTGGATCCGGCCATGGATTGGCCGGTTTTGCTGTCGGGATTGCTGCCCGATCGCCCGCGTCCGGCGGCCGAACTGCCCGAGGTGCTGGCTTCCGAGGATGGGGGAAGTTCGGTGCAGTCGTCCCTGGCGGCCTGGCTGGCGGGCCGCCAGGTGGATTGGTCAGCCCATTTCCCGGCCACCTATCCCAAATTGTCCCTGCCGCGCTATCCCTTCGATCGCCAGTTGTATTGGCTCTTTCCCAAAACATCCGAGGGCGATCGGCCGGCTCCGTTGCCCGCTGCCACGGCGGCCCGTGAGGTGCTGCCCTCCTCCGGGGCCTCGTCGGAGCGCTGGGAACAGGTGTTTCCCGAAACAGATTTGGTGCTGCGATCGCACTTTTTAAATGGGCGCTGGATTTTGCCCGCCGCCAGCTTCATTGGCTTGGCCTGGGATGCGGTGACCCGATCGCTGGGGCGATTGCCCGGATTGCTAACAGAGATTACCTTGCACCAGGCGGTGGCCTTGGGGGTGGGGGATGCGGAGGCCGTGACCTTGGGGGCCCAGGTGGAGTTGCCGAATCGGGTTCAGGTTTGGCAGCGCGATCGACTGATTTTGAGCGCCACCTTTACGGATTCATCCTCAGGGTCACCCCTCGATCAAGTGGCCGGGCGATCGCCGGATTCCCACGCGGTGGGCCGTGATGGGGTGGGCGAGATTTCGGGAACGGCCATTTATGCCGCCTTGCGATCGCGCGGCTATCAGTATGGAAGAGCCTTGCAGGTGATCCATCAGGCCCAAATCACCGATGAAGTAGCTACCTTCCAACTGCAAGCCCCCAATCGCACCGCCTTCTTGGATGGGATTTTGCAAGCGGCCGTGTATTTACACCAGCAATGGTTTGCGGAACGGGGCGGCGATCCTCGAGATTTTGTTGTGCCGGGGCAAGTGGCGGGCTGTTGGTGGGGATCCCAGTTGCAAGCCCAGTGGGAATCGTCATCCGCTTCAGCAATTTCCCCCACAGCATCGCCCGATCGATCCGCCGATCTGGAGACTGGCGAGCCTTCATCCTGGGTCACCGTGCGGTTTGAGCGCCAACAATGCCGGGCCCAGGCCACCGAAAGCCAGTTTTCGGCGATCGCGATCGGGACGGATGGCCGCCCCCTGGCCATGATTCGGGAGTTAACCCTGGCGGCGGCCCCCTTGCTTGCGCCGGAGGTGTCCTACTTTGAAACCGACTGGACTGTTTTGCCCGCCGCCACTGCATCCCCAACTCAGGCCACCGCCGCGCCGACGATCATCTTTGCCCAGGGGGCTGCTTGGGGCTTGGCCTTACGCCAACGGCTGCGATCGCAGGGAATTGAGGCTCAGTTGTGCCTAGCCGGTTCAACCTTTGAGGTTTTGGGCGATCGGGTTTGCCAGTGGGATTGGACGGATCCAGACCAAGTGCGCCAGGGCCTGACGCATCTGTTGGCTCCCGAGCAATTCCGGGCGATCGCAGGGGCCGACGCGATCGGCTCGCCTCTTTCTCCAACCCTGGTCTATTGGGTCACGGCTCCCCCGGCGGCGGGGTCAGGCCATGGGCCCCGGGGCGATCGGGATTGGGTCACCCAAGCCGAAGCCGATTTGAACCAGGGTGTGCGTGGTTGTTTTCTGGTCTTGCAGCAGTGGGCGAAAGTGCGCCCCGCCGATCCGCTCCAGCTTTTGGCCGTGACCTTTGATGCCCAAGCTGTGACCCCGAGCGATCGGGTTTTGGGATTTGCCACGGCGGGGATTGATGCCTTGGGGCGCACGGTGGCCCTGGAGTTGCCCCAAATCCGCCTGAAATCCGTGGACTTGGCGTTGGGACTAACCGTTGGGGAAGCCAGCGCCATGATCGCGGCGGAAGCGGCGACCCCTTGGGAGCACGATCGCGTGGCCTATCGCGGGGGCGATCGCTATGGGGCCGAGTTGCGGGCAGTGGCCCCCGGATCTGCGCCGCCCTTGCCGGTTTCAGTCCTGGAGCCGGGATCTTGCATTTTGATCACTGGTGGGAGTGGGGCCTTGGCCGCAGAGGTGGCCGAGGCGATCGCGCTGCAAACGGCCGTTCATTTTCTGCTGGTGGGTCGATCGCCCCGCCGGGCCCAAACCGACCAACTGATCGCCCTGCTGGAATCCTTGGGATCCACGGCGGATTATTTGCAAGTAGACCTGTGCCAAGAAGCCGACCTCGATCGACTCACAGAGACCCTGAAAACCACCCACCGCGCCATTCACGGCGTAATTCATACGGCTGGGCAATTAGACGATCGGCTGTTCCATGCCCAAACCCTCGCCTCCCTCGATCGGCTGATTGCTCCCAAGTTCCTTGGGGCCTTGCGCTTGGAACAACAGTTGCAGGATCAGCCCGTGGCCTTTTGGTTGGGATTTTCCTCAATCACCGTGGCGGCCGGCAACCCTGGACAGGCGAACTACGTGGTGGCGAATCGGCTGCTGGAAGCCTTTTGTGATTACCGCGATCGCCATTGGCCCGGACGCGCCGGGGCGATTCAGTGGGGCCTGTGGCGATCGCGCGGCATGGGAGCCACCGACATGCTGGCCGAGCGGTTCCAGCGATCGGGCATGGAACCCTTTAGCGCGGCGGCCGGTCGGTTTGCCTTCCTTGATGTGCTGACCAGCGATCGCCCTCAGCCCGTCCTGGTCACCGGTAAAGGCACGGACGCAACCATCTTTGAGCGCTTCTCCCGATCGCGCCCCGCTCCGAATGTGGCCCCAGCCTTGCCTGCTCCCCTGACCCCGGCGGCGATCGCCCCATCTGCTCCGCCGCCCCAGCCCACCCCCTCGATCGCCACCATCGAGCAAGAATTGGCCGCCCTGGTTGCCCGCACCCTGAACACCGATCCCCAATCCGTGCCCCGTCAGGAAGGGTTTTTCAGCCTGGGTCTGGAGTCCTTGATGATTGAGGAAATTGTGGCAACCCTCGAAAAGCAATATTCCGGCCTGCGGCCCACCGTCCTGTTTGACTATCCGAACATCAAAGTGCTGGCCACCCACCTGGCCCAGCTAACCGCACCTGCTGGATCCACCACCGCGCCGGCCACTCCATCTCCGGCGGCCCCATCTCCATTGGCCTCAGTTCCTAGCCCGGTCGCGCCAGCCCCAACCCAGGTCACCCGATCGCCCAATCCTGTACCCTTCCCGGGGCCGCAAGCTTTGGCCGCCAAAGCTCCCGATCTCAAGACTTCCGATATTCAAGCTCCTGAGGTGAAGGCCCCTGAGGCGAAGGTTCCTGACACCGGAGCCACCAACACTCAGGCCCCCATCCCCCAAACCCAGAGCCTGGAGTTGCCCGATCGGCAGCGGCCCCCCGGTGGCTATGACATCGCGATTATTGGGATCGATGGTTGCTATCCCCAGTCTCCTGACCTGGAGACCTTTTGGCAAAACCTGTATCAAGGGCGATCGTGCGTCACGGAAGTGCCCGCCAACCGTTGGGATTACCAGCCGTACTTTGCGGAAACCAAACAGCCCAATCGCACCTATGGCAAGTGGGGCGGCTTTATCCCGGGGGTTGAAGAATTTGACCCGCTGTTTTTTAACATTGCGCCCAAGGAAGCCAAGCAAATTGACCCCCAAGCGCGGCTGTTTCTCCAGTCGGTTTGGCACACGATGGAAAATGCGGGCTATGGCAGCCGTCAATCGCGCCGGGGAGAACGGGTTGGCCTCTTTGTTGGGGCCATGTGGCACGACTATTCCCATGTGGCGCGGGATTTAAGTTGGAGTGCCGATCAGCCCAGTGGTGCTGGGGCCTTGTTTTGGATCATTGCCAACCGGGTTTCCCATTTCCTGGATTTCACGGGGCCCAGTTTGGCGATCGATACCGCTTGTTCTTCTTCCCTGACGGCGATTCACCTGGCTTGCCAAAGTCTGCTGGCCGGCGACTGCACGATGGCGGTGGCCGGGGGCGTGAGCCTCACCTTGCACCCATTCCGCTATCTCTACCTCAGTCAATGGGGCTTTTTATCCCGCGATGGCCGTTGCCGCAGTTTTGGGGAGGGAGGCGATGGCTATGTGCCGGGTGAGGGCGTGGGGGCCGTGTTGCTCAAGCCCTTGGCCCAGGCCCGGGCAGATGGTGACTTCATTTGGGGCGTAATCCGGGGCAGTGGCATTAACCACGGCGGCCGGGTGAATGGCTTTACGGTTCCCAGCGGGCCGGCCCAAACGGAGTCGATCGAGCGATCGCTGGCGGCGGCGGGCATCCAGTTTGGGGACTTGCAGTATGTGGAATGTCACGGCACGGGCACGGCCCTGGGCGATCCGATCGAAGTGGGTGGGCTGGCCACCGTGGCTCAACGGCAGGGATATCAGGGCGATCAAATTCCCCTGGGTTCCGTCAAGTCCAACATTGGGCATTTGGAAGCCGCGTCGGGTATCGCGGGCCTAACCAAGGTTTTGCTGGCCATGCGCCATGACACCATCCCCGGCACGCTGCACTGCAACCCGCCGAATCCCAATATTGCCTTTTCGGAACTGCCTTTTCGGGTTCTGGCCCAAGCACAACCTTGGCCCAAGGGCGATCGCCCCCGGTTTTCCTGCGTGAATAGCTTTGGAGCCGGTGGATCCAATGCCCATTTAATTGTGGAAGATTGGCCAACCCTACAGCCAAAACCCAGCAGCGCCGGCCCCTGGTTAATTGTCCTGAGTGCCCGCACGGCCAATCAACTCACGCAACAGGCCAGCCAACTGCATCGCCATCTGCGCACCGAGCGGCCGAACCTGGATGATGTGGCTTGGACGCTGCAAGGGGGGCGCGAACCCCTCGCGGAACGCCTGGCCCTGGTGGCCGATCGGCTGGACACCCTGTTAGAGCAGCTTGCAACGTTTCGCCAAGGCCAGCTCCCCGCTGGCGGATGGCGAGGCCAGGTGCTGGCGGGGGCCGACCCCATTCCCGCGCCCGTCCTGCCCGAATCTGGGATGCCCACGGCTGCCACGCTGGCATTGCTCGCCCAGGCCTGGACTCAGGGGGCTGAAATTGACTGGCAACGGCTGCGATCGCCTGGGAGTCAACGGATTCCCCTGCCGGGCTATCCCTTTGCCAAGGATGCCTATTGGCTCACCAGCGCCGCGCCGCCGCCGTTCCCCCCGCAAGGGTCATCCCCAGTTCAATCCCCAGTTCAGTCCCAAGTTCAAGCCCAAACTGCGTCCCCAACCAACTCGCAGCCCATGCCCCGATCGGCAGCGCTTTCGCCTACCGGGCGATCGACCGTTTCCGGCGATGATGGGGCGATCGCGATTATTGGCATGGGCTGCCACTTTCCCAACGCCCAAAACCCCGCCGAATTTTGGGCCAACCTGCTAGCGGGCCGCAGCAGCATTGAGGAATTGCCGCCCGATTTTTGGCATCGGCCCGCATCATCAGAAATGTCATCGTTTTCTGACTTGCAAGGCGCGATCGATCCCAACGCCACCGGCACGCCCCCGCGCTGGGCGGGCCGGATCACCCCCCGTTCCCCTTCTCAGTTTTCGGATCTCTGGCCCGATGGTATGACCCAGACTTTGGATCCGGGCAGCGCGGAGCTGCTCAGTATTTTTGCGGAGACGCTCCAGGATGCTGGCTATGGCGTGGGAGATTGGCGGGGCGAGTCCGTGGGTTTATTTGTGAGCACAGGGGTCACTTTTGCTCCCGGTTTGACCGCCCAATTGTTGGGTTGGCGCGGCCCCAGTCTGGTATTGAACGCTACGGATTCCGCATCCCTTGGGGCCTTGCATCTCGCCTGTCAAAGCCTGCGCAGCGGAGAATGCCACGTCGCCATGGTGGCCGGTTTGCATCTGCTGGAATCGGGCCAGCTCCCTGCCAGTTGGGCGGCGGCCAAGCTTCTGTCCCTTGATGGCCAACATCGGGCCTTTGATGCAGCGGCCAAGGGCGCGGTGCTCGGAGAAGGAGGCGGGGCCCTGTTGCTCCGGCCCCTGAGCCAGGCGATCGCGGAGGGCGATCGAATCTATGCGGTCATTGAAAGTTCTGCGATCGCCCAAGATAGCCCTCCCTTTGGACTGCCCCTGCCCACTGTCACCGGCCAGCAACGGGTGATTGAACAGGCTTGGGCCCGATCGGGTCTGGATCCGGCCGCCTTGGGTTATCTCGAAGCGCACGGTTTGGCCACCCCCCTAAGCGACCCCGTGGAACTGAAGGCCCTTTCCCAGGCTATTCGCCAACACACCGCCGCTACCCAGTTCTGTGCGGTCGGCTGCGTGAAAAGCAATATTGGCCATCTGCTCAGCGCGGCGGGTATTGCCAGCCTGATCAAAACCGCCCTGATTTTGCATCACGGCCAAATTCCACCCACCTTGCACTGTGACCAACCTCACCCGCGCCTGAACCTGGAACAATCTCCATTCTTTTTGGCGCGTCAGGCTCAGCCCTGGCCATCTCAGCACCCCATCCGTCGAGCAGCGGTTAGCTCCTTTGGCCTGGATGGCAGCAATAGCCACGCCATCCTGCGGGACTTTTCCCCCATGGCCGCCATGGCTTCCGAATTCCGAACTCCCCAGGAATCCCAGTCCCGATCGGCCCCAGTGGCCGCCGGGCGATCGGCCGCCTCGCCTTCCTATCCTGCCCTGCTGAGTTTTCAGGAACTAACCGTCAGCAAGGCTTGAGCGATCGGGACAGCATCTCCGGCCATGCCGATCTGATCGTGGGGCGATGTTTAACCGCAGATCGGTAGGGGCCAGAATTCGCCAGCAGCGGGCCCGCATCTCCGGCCATGCCGATCCGATCGTGCTCGCCAGGCCGCAGCCATTCAAGTTGGGGCTTGGAAGATGGCTATTCAGACCCTCCAAAGGTCTCCATTCAAACAGGATCACAAATAGCCCTCCACTTTTTCCTCCTTTAAACATTCTTGCGATCGCAAAATTAGGCCCCAAGAAATCCGGTGAGCCTCCCTTGAACCTCCTTGCCATCTTGGAGCCATCCAGATTCTGAAGGAGATTGTATTGAAATTAACAAATCAAGGAACCCCAACGCCCAATGAAAATATTTGAGACTCATCCTATGTAACTTTCAATACTTGCTATTTCCTTGGAGTTGCTCTTTAAAAATTCAAGTTAAGAACCGTAAACAAAACTAAGTTTTAGAGATGCTGAAATCCTGTAAAGCGAGCAATGCTTAGGTTTTGTCCTTTACTTCCGCATAGTCAACCAAGGAGTATCATCTCCATAAACCGATCCATAAACATAATTTTATTATTGGATATTTTGTTGCCAGGATTTCCTTGGCAACCCTATCATCGGAATTAGGGGCTGATGATATACTCGACAAAGGGGGTAACCACAGGTTAACGTTTGAAGTGCCACCAAGCTTTTACCGAAATTTCGTCCGATAGGTTCCTCATCGAAAATTTCGGTTATAGAACGTCTTAACCTTTTGTGGAAAATGCATTTTGGTTCTCAGGTGAACTAATTTGGTATTCACTACTAATGACCAATCAAGGGCAATCAATCTTGATCCAGAAAAGTTCGCTGCCGAAAAACTGTATAACATCGAACCAAATTCAAAAATTCTACCCAAAGAATCAAAATTGCTTTTGCTTATCTGTCAAAAACTAACATCAATTAAGTTTTGATTGATTTGCTCTTTTTCTCAAAAATTAATAATCTTTCATCGTTTTCAGGCGTTTTTCGTGCTTTCAAGCTCTGCTTTTGGCAGGATGAGTTTGCTTTAACTTGATTTTGACTAGCGAATTGATTCCGAATTGGCACAATTTCCGCTACTTGTACGATTGCCGATCAATTGTGACCCAGTTGTTAAAACTAGCCGATGTCAGAGCTTCTATAACGATCTTGGGCCTGGTCAATATTCCTGAAAGATTGAGATTCAAAATCCTTCATGACCAATGAATGACCTTAATCAAAGTGCTGAACAAAGTTATCAAGTTGATGTTCAGCTCCAAGACCCTGTTATTCGTGACTATTGCGTTTTTGAGCAACCAACACTGCCGTTTAGTTGCTTACTAGATCTGATCCTTCGGATTGCAATGAGTCGCAATGCAAGACTAAACGAGGATCAAACAGAATTAGTCATTAATCATTTGCACTATATTCGTCCAATCGTTTTCAGGGGGTCTCAGAAGCATCATTTACGAGTGGTATTTCAGCCCATGGAATCGGAGGCGCGAATTACCAGAACTCGAATCACAGTGGCAGGCGCTGAGGCGGCTCAAGGTTCGGGAGACCAAGGCCACTGGCAACTTTATTTGCATTGCCAACTTGAAACAAAAAAGTTAGCAACAGAGGGGCCTGCTCGATCGCCTCTGCCTTTATCTTTGCTGCGTCATTTAGATAGCCATGAGCCTAGTGATGGTTGGCCGCATCGGATCGCAGAATTGCAAGAATTGGGCTTGCAGTTAGGCGAGTTTTATCAAGGCCAAGGCGCTTTGTGGCGAACTGAAGAATGGCTTGTGACCCGGTGGCAACTCAGCTCACTGGCAGCGGGATATGGTCACAGTTTTCTGCTGCACCCGGCTTGGCTCACGGCGGCGTTGCTGATGCCGGTAGGCGAGGCGGCGATGGTGCGGCGCGGGATTCCGCTGGTGTCGGAGGTGGCTTCCTGTCGGGTTTGGCGGCCGGGGGTGGCGATCGACTATGCGGCAATACCGTTGCCCGGGTCGCAAGACCGTTTCGATCTGCTGTTGTTGGCGGCTGATGGTCAATTGGTGGCATCGCTGGAGGGGTGTGTTGTGTCTTGGGTGCAGAATGGGGCTGATTTCCTGGGCCGATCGGGGCCGGCGGCGGTGGGGCCCGGCCTCGATCGGCTGTCTGACTCACTGGGGGCTGGCTTCTCGCGGCCGGTCACCTTCACTTCGGCGGATCCGATGCTGCGAGATCATCGGGTGCGATCGCTTGGGGTGGTTCCGGGGGGCTATTTCTTAACGATGTTGTTGGCGGCTGGGGCCGCCGGAGCGCCTGCCAGATCCCGATCGCAGTGGCGCGATGTGCGGTTTTTGGCCCCGGCGGTGGTCGATCGCGACCCACTGACCGTAATGTTGCAGACCGGCGGCCAAGGGGCCGAAGGGGAAATTTTCCAAATTGTGGACTCGGCGGGACAGGTGTTTTGTCGGGCCACCCACGGTGACCCGGCCAAGCCAGCTCCGGCCCTGTTGGAGCAAGCACCGGAGTTAACCGCCCAGACAATGGCGGCGGCAACGGTTTACGACGCGATCGCCCTGCGGCAATTTTTCCTGGCCCGGGGTTTGGACTATGGCTTCAGTTGCCAATGCCTAACCCAAGTGACGGTTTTGCAGGACTGGGCTTGGGGAGAGGTTCGGGAAACGGGGGGCGAAGACTGGGCGATCGTGGATGCGGCATTTCAGGTGGCGGCCGCGTTGCTGGCGAATGGGGCTAACCCGGTGGGTGCATTACCCCAACCGGCCGATTCCTTGAATTCCCGTGACCTCCAACGGGAACCAAAACCCGAGCCGCCCTTGGAGCCGTTATTAGTGCCCTACGGCATTGATGCCTGCTGGTTAGATGGCTCGCTGGTGGCTGTGCGGCGGATTGGGGTGCGCTGTACCCATCGCCGATCGCGCGGTGGGCAATTTGATCTGATGGGCTTGGATCGCCACGGCAATCGAGTGTTTCTGATTCAAGGGGGGCGGTTGCAAATGGCCCAATGGCAACCCGCGCAAGGGCAGCAACCGGCTGCACCCGAGTCTGCTAAGCCCGATCGGGAACCCCCCTCAGAGCCGATCGACCAGGAGCCGTTGCGATGGTTCCAGCCCCAATGGCAACCGTGCCCCGCCCCGAACCTGGCCAGCGAAACGGTGTTGGAAGAGGCGGGTTGGGGGTTGCTTTGCTCCGCTCAGGGGCCGATTCCGGCGGTGATTCGTGAGGCGGCGATGCTGGCCCACCGGGGACAGGTGCTTGAGCAATGGCCCGATCGCCCTGACTCTGCCCCAACCATCACCACGGTTTGGTATTGGCCCGCGATCGGGGAGGAAGGGCCGATCTTGCTATGGCGGTTCTTGAAGAGGCTTCAGGAGCGATTCCCCTCCCCAACGCCCTTAGCGCTACGGGTGATCACAACGGGGGCGGCGGCGGTGGAACCCACCGAAACCCCGCAACCGGATGCGGCGGCGATCGTGGGCTTGCTGCACAGCTTGGCGGCGGAGTCTCCCCATTGGCAGGTGGGCCGTGTGGATGTGGATGAGACCTGGCTGGCTAACGGCCAAGCGTCCTCCCTGCTGGCAGCTTTGACGATTAATCTGTCGGCGACCTCCCAGCGTTGTGAGCTGGCACTGCGATCGAGCGGTCTCTATCGGCGTGACCTGGTTGCCATCCCAGTTCCCCCCACGCCTGCAACCCCATCGCCCTTGCCCCTCAGACCCGGCGGGGTTTACGTCATTGCGGGTGGCGCAGGAGGCATTGGAGCCGCCCTGGCCCAGCGATGGGCCGCCAGGATCCCGGGGCTGCAGCTGGTGTTGTTGGGGCGGCGGCCGTTGGACGCAGCGATTCAAGAACTCCTGCAAGCCTTGACCACAGCCGGAGCCACGGCCATCTATGAGGCGGTGGATATTACAGATGCGGCCGCGATCGAGTCCCTGTTTGCCACCCTGCGATCGCGCTATGGCGCAATCCATGGCGTGATTCATTCCGCCCTGGTGCTGCGGGATGGCCTGTTGGCACAAATGAGCGAGGCCGACTTTCAGGTGGCTTTTGGGGTCAAGGCCGCAGGCATCCGGGCCTTGGCCCAAGCCACGGTTCTCGATCGGCTGGACTTTTTCGCCTGTTTTTCGTCCTTGAATTCCTTCCTTGGCAATGCGGGCCAGGGGAATTACGTGGCCGGCTGTGCCTACCAAGATGCCTACATGACCCAGATGCAGCGGCAACGCCCGGCGGTTCACTGGGTGGTCTGTAACTGGGGCTATTGGGGCGAAAGCGGCCGAGTCACTGCGCCCATGTATCGCAAGCGGCTTCAGCGGCTAGGGATTGGGGCCATTGGCACGGAAGAAGGCCTGGCCGCCTTTGAACAACTCCTGGCCAGCCATGCGACCCAAGTGGCCATCTTCCGAGGCACTGATGCCCTCTGCGATCGGCTCGGTTGTATTGCCCGATCGCCTGAGACCAGCGAGTCAGACCCGCCCGTCACCATGGCAGCACCCCCAGCTCCCGATCGCCCGGAGATTGCTAGCGCCTTGAGTTCCCCGATCGCACCATCCACCGCCAATCCCGTCACCCAACCCGCTGTCAACATCAGCGCTTTGGAAGTCCAAATTCGGGGCTTGGTGGCGGATTGTTTGGAAGTTGCCCCCGAGGAAATTGAAGCGGAAGGGCGGTTTGCGGACTATGGCTTGGACTCGATCAGCGCTGTGGATCTGATTCGATCGGTCAATCAGGCCTTTGGGTTAGAGTTGCGCACCACCGTGCTGTTTGACTATCCCACGGCCCGCAGCTTGGCCCAACACTTGCAAACCCTGCCCAACTTGCAGGCTCCGTTGGAGTTGCCTCCCGCCGCCGTTGCGCCACCGAATTTGGCAATCTCCAACCCCCTCGCCGCTCCCACGGCTTCGGTTTCCCCTGTGGCCCCCACTCTCCCCAGCCTGGATGGGTTGGAAACCCAGGTGCGGGGCTTGGTGGCGGATTGTTTGGAAATTGCCCCCGAGGAAATTGAAGCGGAGGGGCGGTTTGCGGACTATGGACTGGACTCGATCAGCGCTGTGGATCTGATTCGATCGGTCAATCAAGCCTTTGGGTTAGAGTTGCGCACCACCGTGCTGTTTGACTATCCCACGGTGCGCAGCTTAGCCCAGCACTTGCAAGCGTTGCTGCCAATGGCTGTTGCGCCAACGGCTGATCCGGTTGCTAGTCAGTCCAATTTCACTCAGTCCAATTTCACGCAGCCTAATCCAGAGACTCGCCCGGCCGCTGGTTCCCCGATCGCCCCGCCCCGCCCTGACAACGGCCCGCCGATCAGCGTTCCCAGCCCCACCCCCGATCGGCCCCGAACTGCCCGATCGACCGCAGCAGCCATTCCCGACGTTGATTTCTCATCCCTGACCTTCCCCAGAGCCGTTTGGTTAACGCAACCCGGCTCCGTGGCCCAAGTGCAGTGGCGATCGCAGCCCATCACCCCTCCGGCGGCGGATCAGGTGCAAATTGCCGTGCGAGCCGCCGCCCTCAACTTTGGTGATTTGCTTTGCATCAAAGGTCTCTATCCCACGATGCCGTCCTATCCCATGACTCCGGGGTTTGAGGTGTCGGGGGAAATCATTGCCCTGGGGGCCAATGTCCAAAACTTCCAAGTGGGCGACCAGGTGATGGCGCTGCTGGGGGAATCCTTGGGCGGACTGGCGGAAATTGTGAACGCCGATGCGGTGCTGGCGGTGCGCAAACCCGCCACCGTCAGCCACGAAACCGCTGCGGCCTTCCCCGTCACTTGGCTGACGGCCCACCAAGCCATTGAGCGGGCCCGGCTCCAACCGGGAGAGCGCATTTTGATCCAAACGGCGGCGGGGGCCACGGGGCTTCATGCGGTGCGTATGGCCTTGGCGATCGGGGCGGAAGTGTTTGCCACCGCTGGCAGTGCCCATAAGCTGGACTATTTGCGCCAAATCGGGGTGCATCACGCCATTGCCTATCGGGAATTGGACTTTCAGACGGAAGTCATGCGCCTGAGCGAAGGGCGCGGGGTGGATGTGGTGATTAACACCCTGGCGGGGGATGCGATTCCCAAGGGCTTGCGGTGTTTGGCTCCCGGTGGGCGCTATGTGGAACTGGCCATGACGGCCTGGAAAACGTCGGCCGCCCTGGATCTGTCCACGTTGGTAGATAACCAATCGGTTTTGAGCTTGGACTTGCGGCGGTGGTTCCTGCGCCGATCGCCCGAAGTGCCCTTGGCTTTGGAGGACATGGCCCAGGCCTTGGCCCAAGGGGCCGGCGAAGGCATGGTCGATCGCACCTTTTCGCTGGCGGAGGTGCGATCGGCCCTCGCCTACCTGGAAAGTCGGCAAAGCATCGGCAAGGTGGTGATTACGATGCCAACACCCCCGGCCCCCAGCACCCGCAACCCGCGCCGAGGTGCTGAAAGTGCCGCCCTGGCAGGGGTGATTGAGGGGGCCGATCGCGCTATTCCCGAGCCGATCGCGATCGTGGGCATGAGCGGCCGTTTTCCCGATGCGCCGACCCTCAACGACTTTTGGCAAAACCTGCAACGGGGGGTCGGATCCTGCGGCCCGGTTCCGCCCGATCGTTGGGATCCCGAAGCCTTAGCCACCCAAACGGGCGATCCGGACTACCGGCACTATTGCCGATTCGGAGCCTTCTTGGATCGGGTTCACGATTGGGATCCGCTCTTTTTCCGGATCACCGGGGTGGAAGCGCAACTCATGAGTCCCGAGCAGCGGTTGTTCTTGACCGAAGCTTGGCAGGCCTTGGAGGATGCGGGCATTCCCGATCGACAGCTCAACGGCAGTGATTGCGGCATCTTTGTGGCCGCCGGAACCGGGGACTATGACCGCTGGTTGGAACAGGGGGGCGTGAACCCCGATGGCCATGTGTTGATTGGCAACAATGTGGCCATTTTGGGTGCTCGACTCGCTTACTTCTTGAACTTGCAGGGGCCCTGCTTAACGGTGAATACGGCCTGCTCCTCGTCCCTGGTGGCGATCGATCTAGCCTGTCAGTCCCTGCGATCGGGCCGCTGCCAAACCGCGATCGCCGGGGGAACCTTCATCATGCACACCCCCCAAATCCATCTGCTGTGTGGTAAGGCGGGAATGGTGTCGCCCTCGGGGCAGTTGCGGGCCTTTGCGGCCGGAGCCGATGGCTTTGTGCCCGGCGAAGGAGTGGCCGTGGTGGTGCTGAAACGGTTGCGGGATGCCTTGGCCGAGGGCGATCGAATTCATGGGGTGATTCGGAGCATTAGTGTCAACCAAGATGGCTTAAGCAATGGCATCACCGCCCCCAACAGCCAAAGCCAAAGCGCCCTGCAACGTCGGGTCTATGCGGCAGCCGACATTGACCCGACCACCATTACCTATGTGGAAGCCCATGGCACGGGCACAGCCCTGGGGGATTCCATTGAGTTTGAAGCCATCACGCGCGCCTTTCGAGACAAGACGGCAGCCAACGAGTTTTGCGCCCTTGGCTTCGGCAAAACCAACATCGGTCACACCATCTATACCGCCGGTCTCGCGAGCTTGCTGAAAGTGCTGTTGGCCTTCAAACACCAGCAAATTCCCCCGTCCTTAAACTTCGAGACCCCCAACCCGGACATTCGCTTGGCGGACAGTCCGTTCTATGTGAACCGGGAACTGCGCCCCTGGCAACCGCCGGCCGGAATTCCGCGCCGAGCCGCCGTCAGTTCCTTTGGCTTCAGTGGCACGAATTGCCATCTGGTGTTGGATGAGCCGCCGGCCGTGGCCCCGGCCCGCCTCAATCCGGCCGGGCACGCCCCGATCGCGGAGTTGTTTCTGGTTTCGGCCAAGTCAGAAGCTGCCCTGCAACGGCGGTGTCAGGACTTGGCGGATTTCCTGGCGGCTAACCCGCAATTGTCGCTCCGGCGGTTGGCGGCCAATTTGGCCACGCGCCGCAGCCACTTCCGCTACCGCGTGGCTTGGGTTGCCGATCAACCGGCCACGCTTCAGACCTATCTTCTGGCCCAGGCGACGGCCCCTTGCGCAGACATTGAAGTGTTGGCGGCCCCCAGCACGGCGGCGAGTCTGTTGGCAGGAGCCGCGATCGCCACGGGAGCCGGCCGCTGGGAAGCATTGGAGTCCTTGGGCGAACTCTATCGATCGGGCCATGACCTGGATTGGGAACGGCTCTATTCCAAGGCGGTGGCCTATCCCCTGGATTTGCCAGCCTATCCCTGGCTACCGGTGCGCTGTTCGCCGCAATTGGCCCAGGCCAGTTCCTTGCCGGTGGCCCCTGGAGCTGAGGATGGGACAAGCGATCGATCGCCCGATCGCCCCGTCGATCCGCCAATTAATCCAGCGGTTCATCAACCAGTTGCTCAACTCGTCGATCCGCCAGCGAATTCGCCCACCAATTCGCCAGTCGATCGCCCCTCCCCAGAACAAGACACCGCCTACATTGCAGCCCTGGCTCAAGTGCGGCAATTGCTCGCCACAACCTTGGCCATTCCTCCCGATCGCCTCACCCGCTTTGAGCCTTGGAATCGCTTTGGTCTGGACTCGCTGCTGATCAAAAAACTCAACGCCCGGTTGAGCCAAGTCTTTGGCCCAGTGCCCCCGAGCCTGTTTTTTGAGCAGCGGAATCTGCACGAACTCACCCTGTTTTTGCAGCAGACCTATCCTGAACACTTTGCCGAATCCGTGGCCGAGTCTGGGTTGCCCGATTTAACTGAATCATCGGAACTGCCCAAGAACCAGGAACCCCGGAACCCGTCCCAGGCGACCCAAGGCATGGGAATACAGACCAAGGGTGCGCAGGAGGCCAATGGAACCCATACCAACGGACTGCCCGAGACCAACGGAACCCATACCAACGGAATCCATGAAACCAATGGGACTCACGCCCCGGCGATCGATCCCACCGGAATCAAACCCCAAGTGGAACCCGCCCCCCGATCGCTAGAGATTGCTGTGATTGGCATGGCGGGGCGCTATCCCGGCGCGTCAACGATCCAGGATTTTTGGCAACAGTTGGCGGCGGGCCAAGAAGCGATCCAAGAAGTGCCGTCCGATCGCTGGAACCATGACCTCATCTACGACCCGGATCCCCACAACCCCACCACCAGCTACACCCGTTGGGGCAGTTTTTTGGATCAGGTCGATCGCTTCGATGCCCTGTTCTTCGGCATTTCCCCCAAGGAAGCCGAGGCCATGGATCCCCAAGAGCGACTGTTCCTGGAAGTCTGTTGGCATGCCTTGGAAGATGCGGCCTACGCGCCCTCTCGATTGATGGACAGCCAAGGCCAGGGGCCCAAGGGCGGGGTCTTTGCGGGGGTGATTTGGGGCAGCTATCAACTGCTGGCCGCAGAAGCTTGGGCCCAAGGGCGGGTGGTTGCCGTTGGCCCTTCCCACTGGGGCGTGGCCAATCGTGTTTCCCATGTGCTGAACTGGCATGGCCCGAGCTTGACCGTCGATACGGCTTGTTCGTCGTCCTTGGTGGCGGTGCATTTGGCCTGTGAAGCCATCCGACGCGGGGAATGCGACTTGGCCTTGGCGGGGGGCGTGAATCTTTATTTGCACCCTTCCAAGTTTGTGGCCATGAGCCAACTGCAGTTTGCCTCCCGAGATGGCCGCTGCCACAGCTTTGGAGCCGGGGGTGATGGCTACGGGGCCGGCGAAGGGGTCGGGGCGGTGGTTTTGAAGCCGTTGGCCCAGGCGCGAGCGGATGGCGATCGAATCTACGGCATCATTCAGGGTTCCAGCGTCACCCACGGGGGGCGCACCCATGGCTACACCGTGCCCAACCCACTGGCCCAGTCGGCGGCGATCGCCCAAGCGCTGGATCAATCGGGGTTTGCTCCCGAAACCGTCAGCTACATCGAGGCCCATGGCACGGGCACGGAATTGGGCGATCCGGTGGAAATGGCGGCCCTCAGTCGCGTGTTGGGGGGCAACCGACCCACCCCCTGCGCGATCGGCTCTGTGAAGTCCAACATTGGCCATTCGGAATCCGCTGCGGGCATTGCGGGTCTGATCAAGGTGCTGTTGCAGATGCAGCATGGGCAGTTGGTTCCGTCCCTCCATGCGGATCCTCCCAATCCCGCGATCGCCTTTGCGGAGATGGGTTTTCGGGTGCAGCGGCAACTTGCGCCTTGGACTCCCGTGGCCGGTGTGCGGCGGGCGGGCGTGAGTTCTTTTGGCGCAGGTGGAGTCAATGCCCATCTGCTCTTGGAATCGGTGACGGATGTCCAAGGCCAGCCCTCGGGCCCAGCCCCGACGGATCAGACTGCCCCAGTGCTAATTCCCCTGTCGGCGGCTAATCCTGATCGATTGCGAGTTTTGGTGACAGATCTGGAAGCGGACTTGGCGGCCCATCCCGATCGACCCCTGAGGGCGATCGCGGCCACCCTGCAACGGGGTCGTGAACCCTTGGGAACGCGCTTGGCCGTTGTGGCCGATTCCGTCGAACGGTTACGGCAATCCCTGCGATCGTGGTTAGCTGGTCAACCCGATCAATGGACGTTTAGTGGACAACTACCCAGTCAGCGGATTCAGGCTCCTCCCGCTTTGATGCACGATCACTGTTCCGTGACGCAAACGTTGCTGGAGCAGGGGAATTGGCTGGCCGTTGCGCCCCGATGGGTGGCCGGAAACGAGGTGTTCTGGCCGGCCATGGGCGAAATCATTTCCCTTCCTGGTTACCCATTCGCCCCGGAGCGGCACTGGTTGTCCGCCGGGGAGCCAATGCGCCGCCCCCAACGACCGGAGTCACCGCCCGTGGAAGGGGCTGTCCTGGCCCAACGGGTTTGGCGCAATGATGTTGATGCTCTAGGGAGCGCTGGCCGAGGAGCGATCGTCCCCTCCGAGCCAATCACCCTGGTGCTGAGTTGCCCCGAGGAGCAGGCGGCGGCTTGGGCCCAAACCCTGCGGCAGCGGTATCCCGCCGCGATCGTCATCCAAAATCCAGCGCCCAGCCAGCCCCTGCCCCCGGGCCCCCTCCAGGGCTGGTATGTGGGGAATGGTGATGAAACCGAGAGCCTGTTGGGCCTCCTGCGGTTCAGCCAGACCTTCAGCCAAAAATTAATGGACGATCGCCCCTTGACCCTGGTGGCGATCGCCCCTAACCCTACCGCCGCCATGCAGGCCGCCTTCTTGCGCACCCTGGTGGCGGAATATCCCCACTGGGCTGCGGCCTCCCTGGCGATCGCGCAACTGCCCACCGAGCCGGCCTTGGCTTGGCCCCTGGAAGTTGCCCTGCCCCTGCCCCATCCCGGCCAGGCGCGGGAACTGGCTTTGCGCAACGGTCACTGGCAAGAATGCCGGCTGGTGGAAATTACCCTTGATCCTTCGGCCCCATCAGACAGCCGATCGCCCGGGCCCGGTTGGCGCAAAGGGGGTGTTTATTTGATCACCGGAGGCTTTGGCGGTCTGGGTCAGCTCCTGGCGCGATATTTGGCTCGGGAGTTTCAAGCTCACTTGATCCTGCTGGGTCGCCATCGGCTCGATCGGGAACGGGTGCGCTTCATCCAAGAGATCCAATCCTTGGGGGGCGAGGCCATTTACCTGAGTGCTGACCTCACCTGTTCCGAGTCCCTGGATGAAGCCCTGCGCCGGGCCCGCCAACGCTTTGGCCCCCTGCAAGGGGTGATTCATGGAGCCGGGGTTTTGGCCGATCAGGCCATTGCCCTGAAGGATGAAGCCTCATTCCGACAGGTGTTGGCTCCCAAGGTGATGGGAACGCGTCTGTTGGCGGCGGCTACCGCCACGGATCCCCTGGACTTTTTCTTACTGTTTTCATCGTTGGTCAGCGTTTTGGGCAACCCCGGCCAGGGAGACTACGCGGCAGCCAATGCATTTTTGAATGAGTTTGCGGCCCAGGATCCGCGCCGCTGGGTGATTGGGTTGCCCTTGTGGCAGGACGGCGGAATGCAGATTCCCGCCGAGCACCTGCATCACCTGCGGCAAACCACGGGGCTGGCTCCGATGCCGACGGAGGCGGGGTTGGCGCTGTTGACGGACTGGCTGGCGGCGGGCCCAGCGGCGTTGGTGGCGGCCTGGGGCGATCGGGCGTTGTTGCGCCGGTTTTTGGGTCTGGAATCGCAACCGGAATCGCCATCAGCACTGCAATCCACGGCTCGATCGGGTCTGGCAGCCAGCCCTCAGCCAGTCCAAACCCCAAATCATGCCCCAAACCATAGCTTGGGATCCCATCTGGAGATGGTGGCAGCCCAAGAGCAATTGCAAACGGAGCTACGAACCCTGTTTGGTCGGGAGCTGAAAATCGCCCCCGATCGGCTGGATCCGGAAGCGGGGTTGGATATCTACGGGCTGGATTCCGTGGCGGTGCGGCGATTAACGGCGCAGCTTGAAACGCGCTTTGGCCCCCTGCCCAAAACCTTGCTCTTTCATCACAGAACCCTCCGATCGCTGGCGGAACACCTACAAACACGATCGCCCCAACCCGCGATCGCCCCGGCGGACTCCAGTGCCAACCCCGACCCGCTGACCTTGGCGGCCGCTCCCGTTGATCGGGAAGCCACCCCGGAGCCGATCGCCATCATTGGTTGCCATGGCCGTTTTCCCGGTGCAGAAACCCTTGATCACCTTTGGACATTGCTGGCCCAAGGGGGCGAGTCCATTACGGATGTGCCGCCCGATCGCTGGGATCACGCCCTGTTTTATGACCCCCAACCGGGACAACTGGGCAAAACCTATGCCCGCTGGGGAGGCTTTTTGGAGCAGGTGGATCAATTTGACCCGCTCTTTTTTGGCATCACCCCTAAGGATGCTGAGTTGATCGATCCCCAGGAGCGACTGTTCCTCGAATCCGCCTGGTTAGCCCTCGAAAATGCCGGTTATCGCCCGGATGCCCTCGATTCGGACGATCCCGATCGCCCCCATGCCACAGGCGTTTTTGCCGGGGTGACCTGGGGCAGCTATCACCTGTTGGCCTTGGATGCTTGGCGGGCGGGGGTGCCCAGTTTCCCCAACTCATCCTTTTGGTCGGTGGCGAATCGGGTGTCCTATACCCTGAACCTGCAAGGGCCCAGTATGCCCGTGGATACCGCTTGCTCTGCGTCCCTCAGCGCGATTCATTTGGCCTGTGAAAGCTTGCGGCGGGGGGAATGTCAACTGGCGATCGCTGGAGGCGTGAATCTCTATCTCCACCCCGTGAAATATGTGCAAATGGCCCATCTGCGGTTTGCCTCCACCGATGGGAAATGCCGCAGCTTTGGGGCCGGTGGCGATGGCTATGTGCCCGGCGAAGGGGTGGGCACGGTGATTCTGAAGCCTTTGGCGGCGGCCCTGCGCGATCGAGACCCGATCCAAGCCGTGATTCGGGGCAGCGCCATGAATCACGGGGGCAAAACCAACGGCTACACCGTTCCCAATCCCCAAGCCCAAGCCCAAGTGGTGCGCCTGGCGTTGGAGCGGGCCCAGCTCGCGGCCCATGACCTGTCCTACCTGGAAGCCCATGGCACAGGCACTTCCCTGGGCGACCCAATTGAAATGGACGGCTTGCAACTGACCTTTGCGCGGGATCCCCAGGTGCAGCCCGGCCATTGCGCGATCGGGTCGATCAAATCCAACATTGGCCACCTGGAATCGGCGGCGGGCATTGCGGGGCTGTGCAAAATCCTGCTGCAACTGAAGCATCGCCAATTGGTGCCCAGTTTGCATTCCGATCGGCCCAATCCGGCGATCGACTTTGAGCACAGTGCTTTCCGGTTGCAGAGAACCCGATCGCCTTGGGCAGGGCCCGCCCCGCTTCGTGCGGGTCTCAGCAGCTTTGGTGCAGGTGGAAGCAATGCCCATGTGATTGTGGAGGAAGCCCCCTCCCATGTTCGATCGGGGCCAGAGTTGCCGCGATTGACACAGCCGGAACTGATCATTCTGTCGGCCCGCACGCCGCAACTGTTGCGGATCACGGCCCGGAACCTTGCGAACTTCCTCCAGAACGATTCCACGGCCAACCTGGCCGATCTGGCCTTCACCTTACAGGTGGGCCGGCGACCCGCGGCCCAGCGGTTGGCGGTCGTGGTTGATTCGATCGCCCAATTGCAGCGGGTTTTAACAGCCTATGGTCAAGGTCAAAACCCGGGCGATGGGACAAGCAACCTGTGGTTGGGTGAAGTGCAGCCCGGTCAACCCGTTCCGCCCCCGCTAGCTGCCGCTGATCTCGCGGATCGATCCGCCCTATCCGCCCTATCCACCCTTGCCCAGCATTGGATCCAAGGCGGCTCCGTGGATTGGACTGCCCTGCCGCGGCCCGTTCCGCCTGTGCGCCTGGCCCTGCCTGGATCGCCGTTCGATCGACGACGCTGCTGGATTCCCCTCCCCGAGACGGTTGCGCCGCCATTGGCCCCCGAGTCGCTCCCGGTGTCGTCCGCGACCACGAATGGGGAAACAGCCCCCGCGCCCGATCGCCCCTGGAGCGTGAGCTACACCATTGACTCCCATAACCCGATCGCCCAAGAGCACCAGGTGAGCGGCCGCCCCACCTTGCCGGGATCTGCCTTGCTGGATCTGGTGGCCGAGACCATTCGCCAAGGGAACGGAGCCGCCACTTGGGGAACCGTCGGCGGGTTTGCGGAGGTTACCTGGATGCGCCGGGCCGAAGTGCCAAACCAGGGCCTGACGCTGCGAGTTGCCTTGACCGCCAGCGCCGACCGGATCCGCTTCACCGTGGAGAATGCCCAAGGAATCGCCTATGCCTCGGGTCAGGCCCTCCGGGCGATCGAGCGGCCCCCTGCCCTCCCCGCCGAGTTTGTGGATTTGTTGGGAGCCAAGGGGCAACCGCTATCGATTCAGGCGTTCTACGAAATCTTTGACCAAACGGGTGTGGCCTATGGGGCCAACTTCCGGGGTGTTCAGCAAGTTGAGTGGCTCCCGGGCGGCACGCGGGCCCAACTGGCGATCCCGCCGCTGACCGCGCCGGTTTTCAGCCCCATGGGTCAACGGCTGGATATGGTTTGGCAAACGGTACAGGCGGAATTGCAACGCCAGACCGCTCACCATCAGCTCTGGCTGCCGTTCATGGTCGAGTCGGTGCAGTGGTTTGGCCCTTGGCCCGCTGCGGGCACGGTGCTGGTTCGATCGAGTCCCCTCGGCTCAGCTTCGGCCACGGCGGCCGATGAACAGGCCCTACGGCGATTCCACTTGGCCCTGCTGGATCCCCAAGGGCAGTTAGTGGCGATCATCCGCAACTTCTGTGTCAAGGCCGTGAAGGCCAGCAGTGCCGTTCAGCCGGTGCAAGCGGTGGTTCCGTCGGCCCTGCCACCCCCCAACCTGGAGCGGGAATTGCTCACGGTGCTAGCGGAACTGGCCCAAGGAGAGCAATCCCTAGAAGAAACCGATCGCCAACTGGCAACCCTTTTGAGTCGTGCAGTCAAGATAGAGCCGTAACCATGAACCGGGTTGAGATTTTAAGACAAGTCCAAATGGGACAACTGTCCCCCCAGGAGGCAGCTCGTCGCCTGGCTGTTGGGGAGACGCAGGCTGAGGTTCAACCCCAGGGCGCTCCGCAATTACCCTTGACGGATTGTGATCTAACCGGTGTGCTCTATCGTCCGGCTTGGCATTTGCTTCCGGCTCCGACGATGCCGCCGGCCACCGCAACGGCTACCCCGGTCTGGATCTATGGAACGACGGTTGAGGCGGCTCAGGGGAGTTCGGGCGATCGCCCCTCGATCAACGGGGCCAAGCCGGATGCCCAGCGCTCCGACCCCAATTCCCGCGACCTACAGCACCAATGGATTCAGCAGCTCGCGACGGTGCTGGGCCCCTCGGCTCAGTTGCGATCGTGGGCCACTGATTCAGCGTCAGAAGCGGCCTTGATGGCGGATCTGCAAGGGGCGATCGAGCCGCTCACCATTCTTTGGGTTGATCGTGAGCCGAGCACCGATTGGCAGTCACCCGCTCCGGCTTTGGCAACCCTCCAAACGGAAACCATTCCCGCCCTGCTGCGCCTCATTCGGGCCATCCATCACCAGGGCAAAGCCGCCAACCTCACCCTGAAGCTGATCACCTTCAAAACCCACCGGGTGCTGGATTCGGAACAGGCCTCGCCCCCCACCTTGCCCATGGGAGCCGTCCTGGCGGGGATCGTCAAAGTCCTGCGGCGGGAATATCCCAAACTGCGGGTCGCCGGTTTTGACCTTGATCTTCACGATCCCCATTGGCAGGATGCCACCACGGCCGCCGCTGGCTTCCAGCAACTGCTGGCGGATCCGGGGGATCCCTGGGGCCGTGCGATCGCCTGGCGACGGGGCCGGCGGTTTGTGCAAACTCTGATCCAACTCGCTGGCCCCAGCCCCACCCAGGACGGCTCCCAGCCCAGCCCCATGCTGATTCCTCGGGGGGTGGTGGTCATTGCGGGCGGCACGGGCGGCATTGGTCGCACTGTGGGCCACTGGTTGGCGAAACAGTGCCAATCCCGGTTGGTGTTGCTGGGACGGCGGGCCCCGGACGAGGCCATTCAACAGCAACTCACCCAAATTCAACAGGCGGGCGGCGAGGCGATCTATCTCCAAGCGGATATGACCGATCCGCAGCAACTGCATCAGGCTTTTCAAACTGCGTTCGATCGCTTTGGCCAAATCGATGCGGTCATCCACTCAGCTCTGATTCTGGAAGATAGCGCTCTCCATCGGTTGACGGAGGCGGCTATGGCCCGTGTGTTGGCTCCCAAGGTGGCGGGATCCCTGTATTTGTCTCAGGCGGCGATCGACTTCGGGGCCAGGCTGTTGGTTTTCTTCTCCTCGGCCAATGTGTTCTATGGCACGCCGGGCCAAGCCAACTACGTGGCCGGTGGCACGTTCAAGGATGCCTGGGCGGGTCAGTTGGCCGGCTCCGGTTTGATTCAAGTGCAGTGCCTGAATTGGGGGTTTTGGGAAGAGGTGGGCATTGTGGCCTCCCCCGACTACCGGGCCCGGATGGCGCAACTGGAAGTGGCAGGCATTGACTGCGCCCTTGGGTTAGCGGGGTTTGCTTGGATGCTGGGCAGTGGTCTGCGTCAGGCCCTGGTTTTGCGCTGTGGGGCGGCGATGCAACGGGAGTTGGGGTTAGTGGGCGATCGCCCTGTGCAATGTCAACTGCCCGGTGAAGGAGCTTACCTATCGGCGGCCCTGACCCGCATGGGCGATCGGACGGATCCGGTGGTGGATCAGTCCCTGGCCGAATCCTTGGCGGTTTTGGAGGAAGTAAGTCAGTTGGCGTTGTTGGCGGCTTTTCCCCAGCGCTCTGACCTGGCCACCACCCACGAAGGGGCCCGGGCCCTCAGTTTGGCCCTGTTTCCCCTGTGGGAAGCGGCGGCGGCCCGACCCGGGTGGCGCGAACGGGCCTCGCAGTGGGAATCGGTGCGCGATCGGGTGGCCCAGCAGTTCCCCGAACTGACTCCCCATCTCCAGTTGCTGTCCGCCTGTGTGGCGCAATATCCCCGGCTGTGGCGGGGTGAAGTGGCGGGCCATGAAATTCTGTTTCCCCAGGGTTCCAGTGAGCTGGTGGCTCCGGTCTATGCCAGTGGGTCTTTGGCCGAGCGAATGAATGCCACGGTGGTGGCGGTGTTGGCGGCCTGGCAAGCGGAACGGGGCCCCGATCGCCCCCTGCGGATTCTGGAAATTGGAGCAGGCACGGGAGCCACGGCCGCCGTCGTGTTGGCGGCCCTCCAAGATCACCCGCAACTCAGCTATGTTTTCACCGATATTTCTCCCGCCTTGGTGCGCCGAGCCACCGATCGCCTGGGTCACTATCGCGGCTGCCAGTTCCAAACCTTGAACATTGAACAGGATCCGATCGCCCAGGGATTCACCCCGGGGAGTTTCGATGTGGTCTTGGCGGCCAATGTGCTCCATGCCACGGCCAATATGGATGCCACCCTGAGTCGGGCGAAGTTGCTGCTGGGCAGCCATGGCCTGCTGATCTTGGCGGAAGCCACCTCCAGCCAGCTTTTCTCCACCATGACCTTTGGGGTCACCAAGGGCTGGTGGGCCCATGACCCGGATCAACAACGCCTGCCCGGGGGCCCCCTGTTGGATCCCCAAGGTTGGGAAGCCCATTTGGTTAGCACAGGGTTTCAGGGGGTTCGAGCGATCGCCCTCGGATCCCCGGCGGCCAGCGCGATCGGCCCGGTCAGTGCGCCCTATCACGTGATTGTGGCGGAAAGTGACGGTTGGATCCCCGAAACGGCCTTGCTCCCGATCGCTCCCGGGGTGACTGCCCATCGGGGGGCAAACTCGCGCAGCCATGCAGAGAGCGCCAGCACCAACACAGATGCCCCGTCTGGCCGAGAACCCGGGCGATCGCCCCAACCGGTCACCAGCCATCGGGCAACCCTGAAGGGAATTTTTGCCCAAGTTTTGAAAATGGATCCCGCCGAGCTGGCCACCGAGGCCACCTTTGAGGCGATGGGGGTGGATTCGCTGACGGTGTTGCAGTTAACCGAAGCCCTGGAGCGTCACTACGGGGCCCTGTCCAAAACCTTGCTCTATGAATACCCCACCCTCAGCCGTTTAGGGGCTTATTTCGATCAAAACCATGCCAGTTCCTTGCCCTCGACCCCCAGTCCCGCGTTAACAAGTCCAACGCACCCTCACTCACCGTCCAGCCATTCGGTGCCAACCCCTTCGATCGCGATCGACTCCCCGGCGACTGGTTTCCCGGTGTCCGAAACGCCCGCGATCGACCCGGTGGCTCCCGATGCTCCCAGCGCGGCCCCCTTCACCCCTGAGGAACCCGATCGCCCTCCGGTGGCCCCCGAGGCAGCGGCCCTTTTGTCCCTGAATTCCCTACCCGCCGACGGTGACCAACCCTTGGCGATCGTGGGGCTGGCGGGTCGCTATCCCCAGGGCGAAACCTTGGCAGCCTTTTGGCAAACCCTGGCCGAAGGTCGCAGCGCCATTCAAGAAGTGCCCGCCGATCGCTTCGATTGGCAGCAGATTTTTGACCCCGAGGGGGGCGATCGCCAGAGCTACAGCCGCTGGGGTGGGTTCATTCAGGATGCGGATAAATTTGACGCGGCCTTCTTTGGCATCTCCCCCCGGGAAGCGCGGGATATGGATCCCCAAGAACGGGTGTTTTTGGAAACCGTTTGGGCCTGTTTGGAAGATGCGGGCTATCCGCCCCAGCGCCTGAAAGCGGCTGTTCGCCGGGCCAAGGCCGAGGGCGATCGGGCGGCGGGTCGGCGGTTGCCGGGGAATCGCAATGATGTGGGGGTCTTTGCGGGAATTACCTACAGCAACTACCAGCTCTACGCGATCGAGCAGTGGCAACGGGGGCAACGGGCCGGGGCCCATGCGGCCTTTTGGTCTGTTGCCAATCGCACCTCCTGGCTGTTTGACTTTCAAGGGCCCAGCGTGAGTGTGGATACGGCCTGCTCTTCCTCGTTGGCGGCGATTCACTTGGCCTGTGAAAGCATTCGGCGGGGGGAATGTCGAGCCGCGATCGCGGGAGGGGTGAACCTGATTTTGCATCCCCTGCATCTGGTGAACCTTAGCCAGTTGCGAATGCTGTCGCCCGATGACCAATGCCGGGCCTTTGGGGCGGGGGCTAACGGGTTTGTGGATGGTGAAGGGGCGGGGGCAATTCTGATTCGTCCCTTGGCCGATGCCCTGGCGGCGGGCGATCGAATCCGGGGCGTAATTTTGGGATCGGCCATGAACTCCGCCGGCCGCACCCAGGGCTATACCGTGCCCAATCCCCTGGCCCAAGCGGATTTGATTTTGGATGCCTTGGAACGGGCGAAGGTTGATCCCGCCACGATTCAATATGTGGAAGCCCATGGCACAGGAACCGCCCTCGGGGATCCGATCGAGATTCGGGGCCTAACGGAGGCCTGGCGCAAACACACCGAAGCCAACCAAATTTGTGCGATCGGCTCTGTCAAGTCCAACATTGGCCACCTGGAATCGGCGGCGGGCATTGCCGGTTTAACCAAAATTCTCTTGCAGTTCCAGCACCGCGAACTGGTGCCTTCTCGCCACAGCGAAACGCCGAACCCACTGATTCCGTTTGCGGAAACTCCGTTCTACTTGCAAACCGATCGCACCCCTTGGCCCACCGAAACTCACCGCCCAAGGCGGGCGGCCCTCAGCAGCTTTGGGGCTGGGGGAGCCAATGTGCATCTGATTGTGCAAGAGGGGCCGGAGTCTGTCCGGCGGGAGCTGTCGCCGGCCACCGGTTCAGCAGCTCCTATCCCCGCAGGCGATCGAGCCGTTGACGGGGCAACCGATGCCGGAACAGACGCAACCAAAACAACCGAGGAAATCGCTGAGGAAATCATCGTTGTTTCAGCCAAATCCGCCGCCGCCTTGCGGGCCCAGGTGGAGCAATTGCTGCAATATCTGCGGGATTTATCCCCCGATGGCGATGCTTGGCGCGATTTTGCTTGGACGTTGCAGGTGGGCCGGGCCGCCATGCCCCATCGCTTGGCCCTGGTGGCGGCCTCGGCGGCGGACTGCTGTGAACAGTGGCGGGCCTTTTTAGCCGAAGCGGCCCTGCCTCAGGGGTGGGTGAACCGTGTCACGCCCCAAAGCCAGGAGGCCGCCGAGGCCGAGGCTCCCACCTTGCCCGACCTTTGGGCCGCGCGGCGCTACGCCAAAATTGCCCGGTGGTGGGTTCAAGGGGGAGATCCCGATTGGGAAGCCTTGCCCCGATCGCAGCCCCGCCGTCTGTTGACCCTGCCCACCTATCCCTTTGAACGAGTGCGCTACTGGCCCGTGGAGGCGGATGAAGAGTTGATGTTTTCTCCCTCTGGATCGTCTGCTGGATCGTCCGCTGCCCCTCAGCCGATCGATCAGTTTATTGAACAGCCCACAGATCAAGAAGACTTTCGCCTGTTGGTGCCGCGTTGGTTTGCGGCTCCTCTTCCCGTGGCCCCGTCCCAACGTTCAGGGCTGCATTTGATTGTTCAGCGATCGCCCTCCCCTTGGGCAGAAGCCCTAGCCCAGCACTATCGCAGCTTGGGGGAAACCAGCCAGGTGCTGACCCTCAATCCCTTGGCGGGAGAAACCCTGTGGCGCAATTGGCTGGCCCAGACGACCCCGATCGCCAGCATTGACTTTTTGGGGATGATTGATGCCTGCGACTGGCAGGACGCGGTGGATGATTCCTGGGCGTTCTTGCAAGGCATTCAAGTCTTGGCTCACCGTCACGATCCGCTGCCCCTGTTGCGAATTGTGACCCAAAGGGCCCAATCGGTGGTTCCGGGCGATCGACTCATGCAGCCTTGGGCCGCACCGGCGATCGGGTTAGGCCGGGCCTGCCGCGCTGAATGTCCCAGCCTGCCCGTGGTTTGCGTTGATTTAGAGGCAACGGATCCCGCCCAAGCGGCGGCCCAAATTGTCGGGGAACTGGGGAGCGATGGGGCCCTGGAGGTGGCCTGGCGATCGGGTGAGCGTTGGGTGCGAGGCATGGCCGAGGCGGAACCGACCCCGGCAACTGCGAATCCCGAGCCGACCCTGCGGGATCGGGGTGTTTACCTGATTGTGGGCGGTGCATCCGGGGTCGGGCTGGAGGTGGCCCAATGGCTGGCGGATCAGGTGCGGGCCCGGTTGGTGTTGCTCGGGCGATCGCCCCAAGGAGAGCGCCAAACCCAGGCGATCGCCCAAATTCGCCAACGGGGCGGCGATGCCCTGTATCTACAGGCGGATGTGAGCGATCGGGCGGCGTTGCGGGCGGCCCTGACCCAGGCCCGACAACAGTTTGGCCCCATCACCGGGGCGATCCATTCCGCCATGGTTTTGGATAATCATCCCCTGACCGCCATGCCGGCCAAGGCCTATCGCACTGTGCTCGCCCCCAAGGTGGCCGGCAGCGTGGCCCTGATCGAAGCCCTGCGCGAAGATCCCCTCGACTTCGTTCTATTCTTCTCCTCCCTGGCTTCCTTTGCGCCCACGCCGGGCAGCGCCAACTATGTGGCCGCCTGTGCCTTTGAAGATGCCTTTGCAACCTATCTCCAAGACGTGCAAGGCCTATCCTCCTCGGTAATCAATTGGGGATTTTGGGGAGATGTGGGCCAATTGTCCACGGAAGTCGGCCGGGCCCGCCTCGCCCAATGGGGGGTGCAGGCCATGGGGCGCGCCCTGGGCCTGCGATCGTTCGCCATGGTTTGGCAACGGGGCCTGCGTCAGGCCCTTCCCCTGCGGGCTTCCGCCAAGGTGCTGGATCTGCTGGGATTCCGCCCGGTGGATGTTTTGGCGACCGCCGGGGCCGACTCGGGGCCGACGGCGGCCGATCCGGGCCGATCGGCCTGGGTGGCGGCCCAGGACTACGCGGCGCGATCGACCCTGGATGTGCCCCGCTATATCCAATCCCTTGAGGAACTCGACGACCTCAGCCGCTGGTATCTGATTCGGGTTTGGGTGGAGTTTGATCTGTTTCCGGCCCCGGGAGAGTGGCGGACGCTGGAGCAGTTGCGACAACGGCTCTATCGATCGCCCAAATACGATCGCCTCCTGAAGGCCCACTGCAACTTGCTAGCGGCCCAGCAAGTGCTGGAAATGCGGAGCGATGGGGAAGCGGTTCGATCGGGCCCAGCCCTGCCGGCCATCCGGGCCGCCCTCACGACCTTGACCGATCGCCACCGGGATTTTGTGCAGCGCTACCCGGATATGGTGGGCTTCACTCGGGTGCTGGAGGCCTGTTTGACCGTGGCGGACTACGGGGCCGTTTTGCAGGGGCAGAAATTGGCCACGGAAGTCCTGTTCCCAGGCTCATCTCTGGATTTGGTGACGGGGATGTATCGCAATAATCCCTGGGTGGATCACTTTAACCAGGTGCTGGCGGCGGCCTTGGGCGGCGGGCTGGCGGCCCAACCGGGGCGGCCCCTGCGGGTCTTGGAAGTGGGCGCGGGAACCGGTTCCACCACGCAATTTACGCTACCGGCCGTGGCCGCCTTGGCCGATCGGCTGGTGTATGACTTCACCGACGTATCCCAAAGCTTTTTGCAAGCGGGTAAGGCGGCCTTTGGCCAGACCTATCCTTTCATGCAGTTCCGGCTGTTTGATCTCGATCAGCCCCCCGAAACCCAAGGCTTTGAATTGGGGGTCTACGATGCGATCGTTGCGACCAATGTGGTTCACGCCACATGCCAAATTCAGCGATCGCTCAGTCACCTGGCCAAATTGCTCAAACCCGGTGGCCTGCTGCTGCTGAATGAGTTAACCCGCAAATCGGACTGCCAAACCATCACCGTTGCGCTGCTGGATGGGTGGTGGGCCTTTGAGGATCCGGCGGTGCGTTGGGAACATTCCCCCCTGCTGCCTCCCCAAAACTGGGTGCAACTGCTGGCGGCGGCCGGACTAGTGGTTGGCTCCTCATCCGGCGCACCGGCAGCATCGGGCCTGGGCAATGCCTATCAACAGCTCTTTATTGCGGCCCGAACTGCGGCGGCCAGCCCTCCGGCGGCGGCTCCTGTCCCGGTTGGCCCCGCCGCCGATTCCCCCGCCCCGATCGCCCCTGACGATCGCCCCTCTCCCGCGCGCATTTTGGCCATTAGTCAGGAGTTGGGGCAAATGATCGCGGCGGTGCTGGAGATGGATCGCCAGCCGGATCCTGAGCAAACGTTTTCGGATTTGGGGGTGGACTCGATCCTGTCTTCCCAAATTGCCCGGCGCATCAATGCCCGGTTTGGCAGCGAGATCGCCCCCACGGATTTTTATCGCTATGCCACGCCCCTGGAGATGGCCACCTATTTGGAATCCCAGGGGGCGGCAACCCCGGCCCCGGCAGCACCGGCCCCGCCGCCAGTGGTGGATCCGGTGATCAGTCCAGCCCGGATCAATCCATCGCTGGGTTCAGGGGCGGCGGCGGAACTGACTTCAGCCGCTCCGGTGAGTATGGCTTCCGGGACTCCCCAGGTCGCCACGCCGCAAACCCCGGCCGGAACCGCTCCCGATCGCACCGGGACGGAGGCGATCGCCGTGATTGGCCTCTCCTGCCGGTTCCCCGGGGCCCGCAATGCGGATGAATTTTGGGACGTGCTGCGATCGGGACAAACTCCCTTCTCAGATCTGGCCGAGCGGTGGGGAATTGCAAGCGATCGGCCCCTGCAAGGGGGGTTACTGCCCGATGCCCTGGCCTTTGATCCGCTCTTTTTCCGGCTGTCTCCTCGGGAAGCGGCCCAAATGGATCCCCAACAGCGGGTGTTCCTAGAAGAGGCTTGGAAGGCGATCGAGGATGCCGGGTATGCTCCCGAATCCCTCGCAGACACACGCTGTGGCGTTTACGTGGGGGCCGCCCACAACTTCTATGGCCTCGATAGCCAGGACACCAGCGACCAGCATGGCTCCGCCAACCACCAACCCAACGCCATGGCCGCCTTGGGGGCATCCATGGCCATTTTGCCTGCGCGGATTGCCTATCATCTGAACCTCAAGGGCCCGGCAATTCCCGTTGATACCGCCTGTTCTTCCTCCCTGGTGGCCTTGCATTTGGCCTGTCAGGGATTGCTGCAAGGGGATTGTGATTTGGCCCTGGCGGGCGGGGTGGCCCTGCTGTTGCTTTCGCCCAGGGTGCATCAATTTTTGGACTACAGCGGAATGCTGTCGGCCACGAATCAATGTCGGCCCTTTGACCAGTCTGCCAATGGGTTTGTGCCGGCCGAAGGTTGCGGGGTGGTGATGTTGAAGCGCCTCAGCGAGGCCCAGCGGGACGGCGACGCAATCTATGGGGTAATTCGGGCTTCGGGCATGAACCAGGATGGGCGCTCCAATGGGATTACGGCTCCCAATGTCCAAGCCCAATCCGAACTGGAACAGGCCCTCTACACCAAGGGGCAAATTGACCCCAGCACCCTGAGCTATGTGGAAGCCCATGGTACGGGCACAAAACTGGGCGACCCGATCGAGCTGCAAGCCCTGACGAAGGCGTTTCGGCATTGGACCGATGCTAAGCAGTTCTGTGCGATCGGCTCGGTGAAGGGCAACATTGGCCATGCCATGGCGGCGGCAGGGATGGCGGGCTTCATCAAAGTGCTCCTCAGCTTGAAGCATGAGGCCTTGCCCGCTTCGTTACATGTGCAAACACCCAATCCGGCCTTTGATTGGGATCAATCTCCGTTTTATGTGCCCACGCAGCCTCAGCCCTGGCCGCGCCAGGGGGATCATCCCCGGCGGGCGGCCTTGAGTGCCTTTGGCTTCAGCGGCACGAATGCCCATTTGGTGATTGAGGAAGGCCCCGCCCGGGAACCCTTGCCCACCAGCTCGTTTAGCTTGCCTTGGCGGGTGATTCCGGTGTCGGCCCAATCTCGATCGGCCCTGGAGCGTAATTTGGCCCAGTTGGCCGCCTGGGCCGATCGCCATTCGGCTGCTTCCTTGGCGGATGTGGCCTGGACGTTGACCTTTGGCCGGCAGCATTTCGACTGTCGGGCGGTGTTGGTGGTGCAGTGGACGGCGGATTTGGTGACGGCCTCGCCCCTGCGGGATCCGGCCGCCGTGCCCGCGTCCTTGCCCCATGCGACCCAGATCCGGGAGTTTCTGTCGGGGGCGGCGATCGCCTGGTCTGAAGTTTGGGAGGGGCCGCCCGGTCGGCGAATTTCCTTGCCGACCTATGCCTTTGAGCGAGATATTTGCGCCCTCACGCCCCCGGTGGCTCCGGCCCTGGCCACCCCAGTAACCCCAGCGGCCCCGATCGAACCCACGGAGCCGGCCCCCCTTGCGCCAGCGCCACCGATTGAGGATTGGCTCGATCGCACCTTGCACCGGGTGGAGGCCCAAGCCAGTCAGCAGGGAGACCCGCTCGCCGGTTGGGAAATGGTGTTTGAGCGTCTGGATAATTTGGGTGCGTTGGGGGTGTTGGCCACCTTCCAACAGGCGGGGGCCCTGCGAGAAGCCCACCGCCCGATCGCCCCCGCAGCCTTGCAAACCTTAATTCAGCTCTCCCCAGACCATCAAGCGCTGTTTGCGGGCCTGTTGGCGATTCTCCAAAACACCGGATGGCTGGTGGCGGTGGCGGGGGAACTGGCGCTGAATCCCGATCGCCCCGAAGGCGGCGCTTCCCAGTTGGCCGCCACGCGATCGCGCCTGGAAGCGGAGCTGCGCAGCCAATGCCCCGCCTGCCGCCCCTATCTCGATCTGCTGCAACTGTGCCTGAATCATTACCCGGATTTGTTGGCCGGGCGCTTGGCCGTCACGGATTTGCTCTACACCCCCGAGGTTTTGCCCTGGGTGGAAGCGATTAACCGTGAAACTCCCCTCGCGACTCACTTCAATGGGTTGGTGGCGACGGCGGTGGCCACGGCCGTGCGCGATCGGGTGGCCCAGCCCGGATCAGCACCGATCCAAATTCTGGAAATTGGTGCGGGAACCGGAGCCACCACCGCTGCGGTGTTGCAAGCCTTGGCTCCCCTCGGTTCCCAGGTGACCTATCACTTTACGGATTTGTCGCCGGCCTTTGTCCAACGGGGGCGCAATCGCTGGGGCGAGCAGTTTCCCTTCACCCGCTATGCTCCGCTGGACATTGAAGCGGATTTGGCCAGCCAAGGATTTACCGCCGGCCAATTTGCCATTATTTGCGCGGCCAACGTGCTCCATGCCACACGCCGCATTGATCACACCCTGGCCCAAGTGCATCAGCTCCTGGCCCCTGGCGGGTTGGTGATTCTCAGTGAAGTTTGTCACTTCGAGGTGTTTGCGACCCTCACCTTTGGCTTAACCCGGGGCTGGTGGTTGTTTGAGGATGCCCCCAACCGCATTCCCCACTCGCCGTTGTTGACCTCGTTGAATTGGCGGCGTTGCCTGGCGGCCCAAGGCTTTCCCCGGGTGCGCACCTTGGGGGTGCGCCATCCCCAATCGCCCGAGACTTACCTGCAAAGTTTGATTGTGGCCCAGCGCAGTCCGCAGTCTGCGTCCCATAGGGTTTCCCCTTCGCCCGATCGAGTGACTCATCAGGTGTCGGATCCATTACCCAGCCCAGCACCTGACCAACTTCCCAATCAATTGCCTCAGCCATCCTTCCAGCCTGCACCTGCGGTGATGACTCCGCCGATCGCCCCGCCCGTGCCCGCCGTGCCTGTTTCGGCCCAGGGTGGCCCCGATCGCTGTGAGCAACGGGTTGTGGCATTGTTGGCAAATTATTTGAACGTGCCAGCCGATCGCCTGGATCCCAAGCGTCCCTTTTCCGATTTGGGGGTTGATTCGATCGTGGCGATCGAGCTAGCCAAGTTGCTCAATGCTGAACTGGCCATTGAGTTGCGATCGACGGATCTGTTCAACTACTCCACCGGGCAGCAATTGGCCCGCCACATTGAGCAAGCCTTTCCCCATTGGCGACGGCCCGCCGCACCGCCGATCGTGACGGCTCCCGCTCCGGAGGCCGCGCCTCCGGTGTCGTCACCTGTGACCAAGCCCCCCGGTCGTCAAATCGCGATCATTGGCATGGCCGGCCAGTTCCCCGGGGCCCGGAATTTGGCGGAATTTTGGCAGGTGATCCAGCGAGGGCAGCCGGTGGTGAGCGAAGTGCCGCCCGATCGCTGGGATTGGCGGGCCATCTATGACCCCGATCGACTGGCTCCCCACAAAACCCCCAGCCGCCACGGGGGCTTCCTCGACGATGTGGGGGCGTTTGATCCGGCCCTGTTCCAAATTTCGCCCCGGGAAGCGGAGTTTATGGATCCGCAGCAGCGCCTGTTGCTGATGGAAACCTGGGCCGCCCTGGAGGATGCGGGCTATCCGCAGCAGCGCTTGGATGGCAGCCGCACGGGCGTGTTCGTGGGCGCATCGAGCGGCGACTATTGGGAACTGTTGCTGGAATCGGGGCTGCCGGTGGATGGCTATACCTTCACGGGTAACGCGGGGGCCATGTTGCCAGCACGCATTGCCTACTGGTTGAACCTGAAGGGGCCCACCCTGGCGATCGACTCGGCCTGTTCTTCGTCCCTGATTGCGGTGCATACCGCCTGCGAAAGTATCGAGCAGGGCCATTGCGACTTGGCGATCGCGGGCGGGGTGAGCGTGTTGGCCACACCTCGGTTGCACCTGCTGCTGGGCAAGGTGGGAATGCTGTCGCCCACGGGAACCTGCAAACCCTTTGACCACAGTGCCGATGGCATTGTGATCAGCGAAGGGGTGGGGGTTGTGATTTTGAAGCCCCTGGATCGAGCCTTAGCCGATGGCGATCGGATCCATGCGGTGATTCAAGGATCAGGCACCAATCAGGATGGCAAAACCAGCAGCCTCACGGCCCCCAGCGGCCCGGCCCAAACCACCCTCATTCAGGAGGTCTATCAGCGGTTTGGCCTGGATCCCCGATCGATCGGCTATGTGGAAACCCATGGCACGGGCACGCCCCTGGGCGATCCGATCGAACTCCATGCCCTGAGCGATGCCCTCCGCGCCGCTGCCCTGCCCCCCGCTTCGATCCCGATCGGCTCCGTGAAAGGGGTGATTGGTCATTCCCTGACCGCCGCCGGGATTGCTTCCCTGTTGAAGGTGGTGTTGGCCCTGAAGCATCGATCGCTACCCCCTTGCCCCCTCTCCACCGGTCTGAATGGCCATATCCAATTGGATGCCAGCCCCCTGCGGTTGGATCCCTACGGCAGCCCTTGGACTCAGACCCCGCGCCTAGCCGCCATCAGCTCCTTTGGGGCGAATGGGGCGAACTGCCACATGGTTTTGGCGGCGGCTCCCGAGGTGGCCGCGCCGGCCCCGCCCGCCCGCCCGGAATATCTGTTGGTGCTGTCGGCGCGCGATCGGGCCCAATTGCGACAACGGGTGGCGGATTTGCTCCAGCACCTGACCAGCCAAGCGCCGCTGCCCCTGGCTGATTTGGCCGTGACCCTGGCCACCAAGCGCAGCCATTTGGCGGTGCGGGCGGCTTGGGTGGCCAGCAGTTGGGATGAACAACTGGCCAACCTGCGGCAGATTCACCAGTCCCTGTTGGTGATCACGCCTCGGGCGATCGCCCCGGAAGCCACCCCGGCTCAGTCCTGGTTGATCACCCCGTCGGACGATCCGATCCTCACCCCCGATGGTGCAATGGGCGACACCCAGCGGGCCCAGGTGGCTCAACTGCTCCAAAGTGGCCGGAGCGATCGCCCCTTCCTGTTGTCTTTGGCGGCGGATTTTGTGGCGGGAACCCTGTCGGATTTGACGGCGCTTTACCCGGAACCGGGCCGGTTGGTGGATCTGCCGCGCTATCCGTTCGATCGCACCCGCTATTGGGTGCAACGGTCGCCCCAGCTCACACCCCCGCCCCTATCCCCCACCCCCGCCCGAGATCTCACCTTTTGGATGAGTCAGCATCATGTGCAGGGCACAGCCGTCTTACCCGGTGCGGCGATTTTGCAACAGATGCTGGAAGCCGGCCAGGCGGCGGGCCACCCGATCGGGGAACTGCGAGATATCGGTTGGTTGCACCCGGTGCAGACGGGCATGGCCTTGGTTCCCCAATGGCAAACCCAGGATTCGCGGTTGCTGCTGCAATTGCAAGCCAGGATGGAGCCGGATCCCAGCGGGGCCACGGCATCGCTCGATCGCCCCTGTGCCACCGCCGTTTGGATCTCTACCCCCAGCGCTCGATCGTCCTCGGAAACTCCCAACTTCGATCCGGTCGCCGTGCAACGACGCTGTGGCAGCACCTGGACGCAAAAGGCGTTCTACGACCTGGTGGATGGCCGCGATGTGGTTCATGGCCCGCTGTATCGCACCGTTGAGCAATTGTGGGCCGGCCCCTTTGAGGCCCTGGGCAAACTGAAAGCGCCCGCCTCAGAATTGGCCTGGCTGCCTCGGATGGCGCTGCACCCCTCGTTGCTGGATGGGGCTTTGCAATGCGTGATGGGCCTGCTGGCTCCTCGGGCGGCCGATTTGCCCCTGCTGCTGCCGGCCTCGATCGCCACCTTGCAGATCCTGCAACCCCTCACGGAGGATTGCTGGGTTTATGTGCGGCCTTCGCAAGCGCCGATCTCGGAATATTCCTTTGATTTGCGGATCACGAACCTGGCGGGTGAGGACTTGATCCGCATCAACACCTTTACCCTCCGCCCCTTGCGCACGGAAGGCAGTCTGCTGGGCACGTCGCCCAATGGCCATCCTGGAATTCCGCCTTTGGTTCCGGGGGGCAATGGTCAGGGCCTGTCCCGATCGGGGCTGCCCGTGGGGGCTGGGCCGGTTCCTGCCCACAACGGCGCACCTGTGGCCCTCGGCTCAGAGGGGGCGATCGCCCCGACCGGTTTTTCGGCGGCGGCCCCAGCCAGTGCCATTGAAGCCGTGCCCTGCTACCGGCCCGTTTGGCAAGAAACCCCTTGGCCAGAGCCGATCGCTCCCGAATCCGGGGCGGTGTTAATGGTTTATGCACCGGGCGATCGGCCCTTAGCAGCGGCCCTGCAAGCACAGCACCCTTCGGCTCCGATCTATCAAGTGCAGCTTGCGGGATCCCGCCAATCCCTGGGCCCAAACCATTGGCAAGTGGGCGCAGCGGCCAGCGATTGGGAGCCGATTTGGTCACAACTCCCCCCCTTGGAAACCATCTATTTTCTGGCGGCGGGGAGTCGGAGCGCGCCCGCCAGCCTGGCGGAACTGACGGCGCTGCAAGATCAAGGGGTGGTCAGCCTGTTTCACCTGATCCAAGGCCTCGATCGGCATCGACTGTGGCGATCGGGAGCGCGGCTGCGGGTCATCACCCAAGAGGCCCAAGCCGTGGGAGTCGGGCCGATTCAGCCCTGGCAAGCCACGGTGATTGGCTTCACCAAGGCCCTGTCCCGGGAATTCACGGATTTGGCAGTGACCTGCTTGGATCTCAGCCGGGTGGATCTGGAACTGGTTGAGCCAATCGATCGCCTTGATCTCACTGATCTAACCAACCCATTCGCCCACCTGGCCCGCCGAATTGCCACGGAACCAGCGGCGGAACCGGGGTTGGAACTGGCCTATCGGGGAACACGTCGGTTGCGGCGGGCCATTCAGCCCATGGCCTTGCCGCCGGATCCGCGGCCCCTACCGATTGATCCCGATGGCTGCTACCTAATCGTGGGTGGCATGACCGGCATTGGCTACGAAGCGGCCAAATGTCTGGCGGCGATTACCGGGGTCAAATTGATTTTGACGGGCCGCCGCCCCCTCACTGAAGTGCGAGCCGCCCAACTGCGGGAACTCACGGCTTTGGGGGCGATCGCCCAATACCGAGCGATCGATGTGGCGGATCCCGTCGCCATGGCCGGTCTGATCCAAGAAATTCAGCAAACTTGGGGGCCCCTGCGAGGGGTGATTCATTCCGCCCTGGTGCTGCAAGATGCCAGCCTGCGCACCATGACCCTGGCGGCCCTGCAAGCGGCCCTGGCTCCCAAGGTGGCGGGCAGTTGGCTGCTGGTGGAACTGACTCGCCAACAACCCCTGGATTTTCTGATCTTCTTCTCGTCGGCCAATGCCTTGATGGGCAATGCGGGGCAAAGTAACTACGCGGCCGGTTGCACCTTCCAGGATGCCTTTGCCTTGGCGTTGCCTCCCACGGGGCCTCGGATCCAGATCATTAACTGGGGCTACTGGCGCGAAACGGGCATTGTGGCCACCGAGTTCTATAGTCGACGCATTGAAAAGCAGGGCATTTTGGGCATCAACACCGCCGAAGGGGTGGAAACCCTGGAACGGCTGTTGCGCTGGGAAGTGCGCCAATGTTTGCCCATGCTGGTCGCGCCGGAAATTTTGGCCCAGTTGCAGCTAACGGGCTGGACCACGGAACCGGCAGGGGCGATCGCCTCGCCCATGCTCCCGGCGGCGGCGGCCCAGGCCATGGCTCGGTTTGTGCAGGAACGCCCGATCGCGCCTGAGTCGATCGAGGCTTTCCAACAGCTTGAGGCCTATGCCCATGGGCGACTGCTGGCCACCCTGCGCCAACTGGGGTTGCTGCGATCGTCCGCCGATCGCTGGTCCGTGCGATCGGTGATGACGCAACTGGCGGTGCAGCCCCGTTATGAGCGCCTGATTTGGGCCTTGGGTGATTTGCTGACCCGAGCCGGATTCTTGGCGGAACAGGGCGATGGGCTGGGGTTAACGCCCCTGTGCCTCACGCCGGAAATGGATCGCCGGATTGCCAACAGCCCCGCCGAGGCCGATCGACTGCGATCACGCTATGTAGGCATTGATCCTTGCTTAACCCTGCTCGATCGCTGCTTAGAACGCTATGGCGATATTTTGCGCGGGGCCTGCGATCCCCTAGAGATTCTCTTTCCTCGGGGATCCGCCGCCCAAGTGGAAGGGATCTATCGTGGCAATCCCCTGATGGATTACTACAACGACTTGACCGCCGCCACGGTGGCCGCAGCGGTGGTGGCCGCCCAACCCACACCCCAACAGCCCTTCCGAATTTTGGAGATTGGTGGCGGCACGGGGGGAACCAGTTTTGCGGTGCTGAAAGCCTTGGATGCCTATGCAGCCAGTGTTCATTACACCTTCACTGATATTTCGCCCACCCTGGTATACCAAGCCCAGCAGACCTTGGATCAAGGCCGCTCCTTCTGTGAATTTCGGGTGTTGAACATTGCCCAAGATGTGGCGGCCCAGTCCTTTGCGCCCGGTAGCTATGACCTGGTGTTGGCGGCCAATGTGCTCCATGCCACGGAGAGTGTGACCGCTTCCGTGCGCGAGGCGAAACGGCTCTTGAAGCGCCACGGCCTGTTGGTGCTCAACGAAGGAACCCGGGTTCAGGACTTTGCCACCCTGACCTTTGGACTCACGGAGGGATGGTGGCTGTTTGGGGATGGGGATTGGCGCTTGCCCCATGCGCCGCTCCTGAGTCCCGCCCAGTGGGAAGCTCTGTTCCGGGCGGCCGGGTTCCAATCCATTCACCTGGCGAGTCCTGCCCGGCCAGATGCGGGATTCCCGATCGAGACGATCATTCTGGGGGCGAGCGATGGTTGGATTGAGTGCCCCACGGCGGCGGCTCCCCAAGGGGCCCCTGTTGTGCCCGATCGTCCGGTTTCTCCATCGGCTCCGTCCGCTGCATCCTCATCGTCGGCGGCTCCGGCCCTGGCTGAAGGGGATTCCCGAGCGGTGGTACTGGCCCATTTACGGCAGGTGTTTGGGCAAGTGTTGCGCCTGGAGGGAACAACCCTATCGCGCCAAGCCAACTTCGAGACCTACGGGGTGGACTCGTTGGTGACCTTGGAATTGATTCGCGCCTTGGAGCAAACCTTTGGCCTGCTGCCCCAAACGCTGCTGTTCCAATGCCCTTCGCTGGATGCGCTGACCCAATGGCTGGAGGCGAATAAGCCTGAGGCGATCGCTGCTTTGGTGGCGGCGGCTCGTTCGGCGGTTCCGTCGACTGTGGTTGCCCCTGCGTCTTCTGGGGAGCTGTCACCGCCCTCCCCGGGGTTGCCGCCCGCACCGGTTCCCGCACCGCTCCCAGCACCGCTGACATCTGCGCCCCGATCGACCACTTCAGCCTCAGCCTCAATAACCTCAGCCCCAACAACCTCGCTTACGCCCACAACGCCCGCACCGGAATTGGCGGGCGGTGGCCAGCCGGTTGCGGAGCCGATCGCCCCAGTTCCCACGGGCCGATCGAGCCAGGGCCCCAGCCAAGCTCGATCGATCCCCTCGACGAGCCGGGCTGTGGAGGATGGGGCGATCGCCATTGTGGGGTTAGCGGGTCGCTACCCGGGCGGTGCGGACTTGGCGGCCTTTTGGGAAACCCTGATCACCGGGCGTGATGTGATTAGTGAACCGCCGTCCGGTCGTCAATTTGAGTCCCCTGAATTTGAATTGGCCGAGCATCCCACGGCGCGGCGGGCGGGCTGGTTAGGGGCGATCGATACCTTTGACCCACGCTTTTTCGGCATTTCGCCCGTGGAAGCAACGGGGATTGATCCCCAAGAGCGGCTGTTTATGGAAGTGGCCTGGGCCGCGCTGGAAGACGCGGGCTTAACCCCCAATACCCTGGTGCGATCGCCCGATCCAGCCGCCAAGCGAGCCGTTGGGGTGTTTGCAGGGGTGATGTATGGCGAATATCAGCTCCTGGCCGCCGAGGCTGCGTTGCAAGGCGATTTTGTGCTGACCGGTGCTTCTCCTTCCTCGATCGCCAATCGCTTGTCCTATTTTTGCAACTTCCAAGGCCCTAGCTTGGCGGTGGATACGGCTTGCTCTTCCTCCCTGGTGGCCATTCATCTGGCGGTGCAAAGTCTGCGGCGGGGAGAATGTCGAGCGGCCTTGGCCGGTGGGGTGAATCTGATTTTGCATCCTCGGCATTTGCTGGCCCTGCATCGGCTGAAGATGTTGGCGAACGATGGGGTTTGCCGGCCCTTTGGGGCCGGGGCCTCGGGTATGGTTCCCGGCGAAGGGGTGGGCGTGGTGGTGCTCAAACCCTTGGCCGACGCAGAGCGGGATGGCGATCGGATCTGGGGAGTCATTCGCGGTTCGGCGGTCAACAGTGGCGGCAAGGTGTCGGGCTACACCGTGCCCAACCCCACGGCCCAGGCGGCGGTGATTCGATCGGCCCTTCAGGATGCGATGGTGGATCCGCACAGCTTGTCCTACATCGAAGCCCACGGCACGGGCACGACGTTGGGAGACCCGATCGAGGTGGCGGGGCTAACCGAAGCCCTCGGTGTCCATGACCAGCCCTACTGTGCGATCGGGTCGTTGAAGGCCAACATCGGCCACCTGGAGGCGGCGGCGGGCATTGCGGGACTCACCAAAGTGCTCCTGCAAATGCGCCATGGCCAGTTGGCTCCCTCGTTGTATGCCGCCGATCCCAATCCGCACATTGCCTTTGACCAAGCCCCGGTGCGGGTGCAAACCCAGGCCATGCCCTGGCAAACCCAGCCCGGCGTGCCTCGGCGGGCGGGCATCAGCTCCTTTGGGGCGGGCGGGGTGAATGCGCACCTGATTGTGGAGGAATATCGATCGGAGTCGGGGCGATCGGGACTTGATCCCGACCCGGCCAGGGCCCAAACCCCGTGGGATCGCCCAGGGATTGATCGCAACGGATCGAGTGCGGGAGACCTACATCCCGGGGGGACTGAACGCAACGGCTTCGATCGCCTCGTGCTTGATCCGGCGGCAGCCCCGGTCACTGTGAGCGGGCTGATGGTGCCAGAGGGGGAATACGTAGTGCCGGTTTCGGCCCTTGATCGGGAACGACTCCAAGTTTGGGTGCGCCAACTGCGATCGGTGCTGATCCAACCCCAAAATTCCTCCCAGTCAGGCTTTATCACCGACCCAGCCCCAGGAACCCCCGCAACGGAAGCCCCGATCGATTGGGTGGCACTGGTTTGGACATTGCAAACCGGGCGCGTTGCCCTCCCCTATCGCTTGGCCGTGGTGGCCAAAAATCTCAATGACCTGTTGAGCCAATGGGAGGCCTTTTTAGCCGACGGGCCGATCGCCCAAGGATTGGTGGGGCGTTGTGGGCCAGACGATCGGGTGATTCGCACCCGGCCCGATTCCCCCCTTGCCCTGGCCACCGCCTGGGTTCAAGGGGCCGAGGTGGATTGGGAAGCCCTGTGGCTGGGGCCCAAACCATCCCGCGTCACCCTGCCGTCCTATCCGTTTGAGTTGCGCCCCTGTTGGTTTCCCCGGCCGGCTCAACCCGTGACCGCCTGGATCAACACCGGCCGAGCGGAGCCGCTCCCGGCGAGTTCCCCAGCCAGTTCTCCCGATTTACCCTCGGCAAAAAAGCCGCCCTCGTCCCCGGGAGCGGTAGGGGTTTTGATTCCCGATTGGCAAGCGATCGCCCCTGAAGCCGCTTCGGGAGCTGCGGTCGATCCTGTGGTAGGTGAGGTGCTCCTCTGGATTGGCCCCGAAGCCGAGGGAGCGGCCATGGCCGCAGCGGTGCAAGCCCATCCCGATTGCTGCCGGTTCCGGCGGGTGATTCAGGTGATTCCGGGCCTGGCCTTTGAACCGCTACCGGGCGATCGCTACCGATTGAACAGCTCGCGGGAATCGGATTTTGGCGAACTGCTGGCTCACCTCGCTGATCAAGGCCTCGCACCCACCCATGTGCTCTTTCGGAGCCTGGCAACGGCGGCCCCGGATGATGCACCGCCGCAGGCGATCCGCCAGGGCCTGACCCAAACGCTCTATCCCCTGTTCTATGGATTGCGGGCCCTGTTGCGATCGCCCGCCATCAGCCCTAGCCCGGTGTCCTGGATTTATTTGGGAGAGGATCCGGCTGCTCCCTGGACGGCGGCGGCGGCGGCCTTCTGTACCGCCGTGGGCCAGGAGAGCACCCGATTGCGGCCGGCGGTGCTGTCGGGGGTGACGGAGCTGAACCAACCTTCCCGAGAGCTGTTGCGGGCGATCGCCCTGCTGTGGCAGCGTCCAGAGCTGAACCATCTTCAGTTCCAAGCAACGGGATCCCGGGTGCGTACCTGGCAGTTGTTGGATCCCGCGATCGACCCAGGAAACCCGGCCCCGTCCGGTCTCTGGCAAGGGGGCGGTTGCTATATCCTCACCGGCGGTTTGGGGGCTATTGGTCAACAGTTGGTGGAAAACGCGATCGGCTCGGCTCCGGTGTCGTTGGTGCTGGTGGGTCGATCGCCCCTAGATGATCGCAAAACCGCGCGTCTGGAAGCCTGGCGGGCCCAAGGGGCCCAAATCACCTACGTGGCGGCCGATGTGGGCGACTGGGACGGGGCGATCGCCGTGGTCAACGCCGCCCGCCAAACGGGCCGGCCCCTGCGCGGCGTGATCCATGCCGCCGGCCTGATTGAAGACGCGCTGCTGATCCACAAAGACCGGCCCACCTTCGGGCGAGTCTTGCGGCCCAAGGTGCAAGGAACCGTTTATCTCGATTACCTCACGCGCCAGGATCCGCTGGACTTTTTCCTGTGCCTGTCTTCCCTCAGTGCCCTGATGGGGGCCCCGGGCCAGGGCGATTATGCCGCCGCCAATGCTTTCTTGGATGCTTGGATTCAGCAACGGGAAACCCAGCGGCAATTACAGCAGCGATCGGGTGTGAGCCGCACCCTGAATTTGCCCTTCTGGCAAGGGGGCGGCATGGCCTTGACGGAGGTTTCCCAGGCTTGGATGGCGGACATGGCGGGACTGCAACCCCTAACCCCCGCCCAGGGTCTGGAACTGATCCATTGGGCCATTCGCCAACCCCATCCCCAAGTGGCGATCGCCCCGGGAGAGCCGGAAAAATTCCAAGCATTTCTTCAGGGCCGCTTTCAAGGCCACTCCGCAACGCCCGCTCAGTCGGATCGACCCTTGGCCGCCAATCCGATGCCTGCGGCTCCTGTGGCTGCTCAGGCCACGGCTTCGGATACCTTGCCCGTTTTGCGATCGATCATTTCCGACCTGCTGGGTTTGCGGCCCGAAGAAATTGACCCCCAAGCCCGACTGGGAGAATTAGGGTTTGATTCGCTGCAATTGGCGCGCCTGGGTGAAGCCATTCAAAAACAGCCCTCGGATCGGGCTTTCAACTCAGCCCTGCTGTTTGAAAATCCCACCGTGGCCGCCCTGACTCCGTATTTGCGATCGGATCAACCGGCGGAACCCCCAGAACCGGCCCCCCAGCCAATCGGTTCTCCGGTGTCCCCCTTGGGGCTGACGGCAGTTCCCGAAGGGCAATCCCCCCGAGCTGAAACCTCGACGGGGGAACCAACCTTCGCCCCATCCATGCCCGATCGCCCGGGAGAGTTAGCCCAAACCACCCGATCGCGCCGTTTCAACCCCCAGGAACCGATCGCCATCATTGGCATGGCCGGACGCTTCCCCGGAGCCAACACCCTGGAGGACTTTTGGGACAACCTGGCGGCGGGCGCAGATTGCATTACCGAAGTGCCCGCCAGCCGCTGGAATCCTGACCAATACGCCAGCCAATGCGTCTGCCGTTGGGGGGGCTTTCTGGATGGGGTTGATCAATTTGATCCCCTGTTTTTCCGGATTTCCCCCCGGGAAGCGGTTTCCATGGATCCCCAAGAGCGGCTGTTTCTGCAAACCGCCTGGCACACCCTGGAAAATGCGGGCTACACCCCCGATCGCCTGCGTCAAGCGGCCGATGGCTCCCCGCGTCGGGTGGGCGTTTTTGTGGGCATCACCTGGGGCAGTTATCAGTTGCTCTCGGCCCAAGAATGGTTGCGGAGTAACCAAATTCTCGGATCCTCATCCTATTGGTCCGTGGCCAACCGGGTGTCCTGGTTTTTAGACTGCAAGGGCCCCAGTTTGGCGGTGGATACGGCCTGCTCCTCGTCCTTGGCGGCCATTCACTTGGCTGTGCAGTCCTTGCGGCGGGGTGAATGTGCCGTTGCGATCGCGGGCGGAGTGAACCTGCTGTTGCATCCTTGCAAATACGTCGCCCTGAGCGGTTTGGGCTTCTTGGCGGCCGATGGTCGCTGCCATAGCTTTGGCCAGGGGGCCAATGGGTTTGTGCCCGGTGAAGGGGTGGGCGCGGTGTTGCTGAAGCCCCTGTCGTTGGCGGAGGCCGACGGCGATCGAATTGAGGCGGTGATCCTCGGCAGCGCCATCAATCAAGATGGCCTGACCACGGGCTACACGGTTCCCAATCCCGAGGCCCAAGCGGAGCTGATTGAGCTGGCCCTCCAGGACGCGGGCATTTCTCCCGCCACCTTGAGCTATGTGGAAGCCCATGGTACGGGAACGACCGTGGGAGATCCGTTGGAATTGCGGGGGCTAGACAAGGCCTTTCGCCGCTACACGGATCAATCGCATTTCTGTGCGCTGGGATCGGTGAAGTCCAACATTGGTCATTTGGAAGCCGCTGCGGGGGTGGCGGGGGTGATCAAAGTGGCGTTGCAGATGCGTCACCAAACCCTCGTGCCCACGCTCCATTGCACACCGCCTAACCCAGTTTTGGATTTCAGCCACAGTCCCTTTGTGTTGCAAACGGCGCGATCGCCCTGGGTGGGCGAGCGTCGGGCGGGGATCAGTTCCTTTGGAGCGGGGGGCACGAATGTGCATGTGATTTTGGCCAGTTACGAGCCAACCCCCGCCACCGTGGTTCCTGCCTCGGGCGATCGGCCCCAGGTTCCCTTGCTGTTGCCCCTGTCGGCTCGTCATCCTGCCGCCTTGGAACGGCAAGTGCGGAACCTGGCTCAGTATCTGGAAACCCATGGCGCAACGTTGGCCTTGGCGGATGTGGCGGCCACGCTCCACCGGGGTCGTGTGCCCATGGAGTGCCGAGCGGCGGTCATGGCCGATTCGGTGCCAGCGGCAATCCAGGCCCTGAAGCGCTGGTCGATCGGTGCGCTGGCCAATGCCCTGCCCGCCGCTGCCCAAGCTTGGTTGGCGGGCGGCCCGCTGCCCCCTTGGGCGGGATCTGGATCCCCCGTTCCCTTACCGGGCTATGCCTTCGAGCCGGAGCGCTACTGGTTGGCTCTCACGTCGGAGCCGACCACCGCGCCCTTGCCCCCGCTGCCCCCCCGGTTCTATCCCATTTGGCGATCGGCTCCCCTGGAACGTTGTGTCTCGGCGGCGGCGGTGCTGTTCTTTGCCCCCAATCCAGAGGTGTTGCAGACGGTGCGCGATCGCCTGGCTCCCCGACTGGTGATTGGGGTGTTGCCAGGGACAGGATCTTTTGAGCTGTTGGCTGCCGACCCATTGCCCATGGATTTTCGGATCGATCCCCATGCGGCCGAGCACTATAGCCGGCTGTTGGCGGCCTGTCCGCCCGTGCAATGCCTGATCCAAGCCTGGGATCTAACGGAGTTGGCTGCGGACTCCCGATCGAACCGGGATTTACAGCACACGCCGTTGCACCGCATGTTTTTGCTCAGTCAGGCCCTGCTGCAAACCCAATCTGAACCCTTGGATATTCACTATGTGTTTTCCGGGTCGGGGGGCGATGTGCCGGGCCGCGTGGCGGTGGCTGGTTTCCGGCGATCGCTCACGGCCGCCTGTGCTCGCCTGCGGTTGCGCACCATTCGGGTGGAAGCGGAGGCCAAGGCTTGGGCCGGGATTCTGACCGATGAGGTGCAGACCCCCTGGATGGATGCGGATATTCTCTATCGCCTGGGAAAACGCTACGGCGAAGACTGGGTGGCCTGGGAGGCTGCCGCTGTGCCTGCGGTGACTTTGCGCCCTCGCAGCGTCATTTTGGTGACCGGCGGGGCCGGGGCCTTGGGATCTCAGGTGGCGCTGTATTTAGCCAGACACCATCAGGCGCGGTTGGTGCTGACCGGGCGATCGCCCCTGTCTCCGGCGATCGAGGCGCAGTTGGCCGCCATTCGTCGAACCGGCGGTGAAGCACGCTACTACGCGGTGGATCTCACGGATCGGATCAGCATGGAAGTGATGGTGGCCCATGTGACCACGGAATGGGGGGCGATCGAGGGCTTAGTTCACTGTGCGGGTCTTCAGGGGCAGGCGGCCTTGGGATCCCTCAGTTGGTCGGAGTTTGCGGCGGTGCTGCGTCCCAAAATTCTGGGTGTTCAGGTGCTCCAGACCGTTCTGGATTGGTCGTCGCTTTCGTTGCGAATCCTGTTTTCATCTTTGGCAGCCGTAGCGGGAGACTTGGGCAGTTGTAACTATGCCTGTGCCAATCGCTATCTTGATGCAGTCGCCGAGGCCAGCGGCGGCGTGGCGATCGCCTGGCCCCTTTGGGCCGAAGGGGGCATGTCTCTGGATGCCCAGGCCCAAGATCTTTACCTCGCGGCCACGGGGCTGCGGCTCCTGCAAACATCCGCTGCCCTGCAAGTCTTGGCGGGGTTATTTGCCTCGGAACATGCCCGGGTGGTGATTTGCGATGGGGAGCCGCCCGCCCTGGAACGGTTGTTGCGCCCTTGGCTGTCCGGAGCGGTTCCGGCGGCCACTACCCCGCCCCCGATCGCGGCGACGATCCCCGAGCAGACCGCCCCGGCGATCGCTCCACCCATCGCCGCCCGGCTCACCCGTGATTTGACCGATCCATTAACCACCGACCCATTAACCAACGAATTGGCCGAGATGGCGGGAGCCGTGTTGGCGATCGCCCCCCACAAACTCCAGCCCCAGACTCCCTTCAGTGAATACGGGTTTGACTCGATGTTGCTGCGCGAATTTGCCACGCGCATTAACCGGCGCTATGCGATCGATCTGAGTCCTGCCCTCTTCTTCCGGGTGGGAACCTTGGCTGCCTTGGCTGAACATCTGCAAACGGACTATGCCAGCGCGATCGCGGCGGTGTTGGTTCCCCCTGCGGTCGATGGGGCGGAGCTGAATGATGGAACCGTGGTCGCCATGCCCCAATCGCCCACCTTGCCCTTGGCTCCGGTCTGGCCCGATCAAGATTCCGGCGTGGCGATCATTGGCATCAGTGGCCTGTTTCCCGGTTCTCCCAGCCTGCAAGACTTTTGGCAAAACCTGGTAGCGGGAACGGATTTGATTGTGGAAACCCCGCCGGAGCGGTGGGATTGGCGGGACTGCGCTGCCCAACTGGCCGGCACGGGTCGGGAAGAGGCCGCCCGCTGGGGTGGGTTCCTAACGGAGGTGGCCACCTTCGACCCGCTATTTTTCGGGATTTCCCCTCGGGAAGCGGAGCAGATGGATCCCCAACATCGGCTGTTTTTGCAGCAGGCCTGGCACGCCTTGGAAGATGCGGGCATTCGGCCCTCTTCCCTGGCCGGCAGCCGCACCGCCGTGTTTGTGGGGGTGCAGATGAATGAATACGTGGAGCGCTTTGGCCCCGACGCGGGCCCCCAGGTGGCCACGGGCAACGCCCACGCCATGATTGCCAACCGGCTGTCCTACCTGCTCGATCTGCGTGGCCCCAGCGAAATTATTGACACCGCTTGCTCTAGCTCCTTGGTGGCCGTCCATCGGGCAGCGCAGGCCATCCGCTCCGGTGAGGCCACCTTGGCGATCGCGGGGGGTGTGCATTTGCTCCTGTCTCCCACGGCTGTGATGATGGCGGCGCGGATGGGGGTTTTGTCGCCGGATGGCCGCTGCTACACTTTTGACGCACGGGCCAATGGTTATGTGAAGGGCGAAGGCGTGGGCGTGGTTTGCCTCAAATCCTTAGCCCAGGCCCGGGCCGATCGCGACCATATTTATGGCGTGATTCGGGCTTCTGGGGTGAACCATGGTGGCCATGGCATGTCCCTGACGGCTCCCAACCCTCAGGCCCAGGCTGACTTGATTGCCCAGGTGTATCAGCAAGCGGCGGTGGATCCGGCTTCCATTACCTTGATTGAAACCCACGGCACGGGGACGGCCCTTGGAGACCCGATCGAGGTGGATGCTCTTACGGAGGCCTTTGGTCGGCTGACGGGCCCGGCCACGCCCGAGGGAGCCGATCGACCCGCGCCCCGCCGTTGGTTGGGATCGGTCAAGACCAATATTGGCCACCTGGAGCCGGCTTCCGGCATTGCAGGTTTGCTGAAAGTGTTGCTGGCGATGCAACACCGCCAAATTCCGCCCACGCTCCATCAACAATCCCTGAATCCGTTGCTGCACCTGGAACGGGGCGGGTTCCAAATTGCGACCACCCCGCAGCCCTGGGAACCGGCGATCGACCCCTCCGGGCAAGCGGTGTTGCGGGCTGGGGTCAGTAGCTTCGGCTTTGGCGGCGCAAATTGCCATCTGTTGCTAGAGCGCGTCTTGGATTCGGCGGCCACCCCCCCGCCGGCCTTGGCCAAGCCGCAGCCGGAAGTGATTCCCCTGTCTGCCAAAACGCCCCAAGCCCTGCGCAGCGCCGTGGTGGCCCTGCGCGATGCCTTGCAAACCGAAGGCGATCGCCCTGCTTTGGCGGATGTTGCCCATACGCTGCAAACCGGCCGGGAAGCGTTGACCCAGCGAGTTGCCTTTGTGGCCCCCGATTACCCGACCCTGTTTCAGCAGATGCAAACCTGGCTGGAACAGGGGCAATGGCCGATCGGGGAGCTGATTGAAACATCGCCTCTCGCGCAATTGGCCCAAGCCTGGCAAGCCGGTCAGGTGGAACTCAGCGCGATTGCCCAGGCCAGCGATCGCCCCATTCCTCCCCAAAAAGTCCCCCTGCCCGGTTATCCCTTTAGCCAAACCCGCCATTGGATTCCCCGATCGACCAGTGTGGTCGCGGCAACGGGGCCTGAGGCAGTTTCCGAGGCAGTTTCCGAGATGGTCTCAGCAGCGGTTTCCACGGCGGTTTCCGCTGGACTGGTGACCCCTGCCGGTTTGGCCACGCCCGATCCTACTGCTTCCACTGCCATGGCCACCCTTCGATCGCTCCTCAGCCAAACCCTGGGCCTAGATTCAGCGTTGCTCACCGAAGACACCGATCTGAGCACCGTGGGGGTCGATTCCTTGGTGCAAGCGGATTTGCGGCGATCCCTCGAACGGCTATGGGGGCGATCGCTGCCCGCCAATTTGTTCTTGGCGCACCCCACCCTGGCGCAACTGCAAGGGGCCCTTGGCCCCCTACCTGCGCCGGCCGCGCCCGCCGGAACCAGTCCCCTAATGGTGTTCCACGACCAAGGATCCCAGCCCGCTTCCTTCTGGATTCACGGTGCGCCGGGAGATACCAACTGGCTTCAGTCCCTCAGCCAATACCTGGGGCCAGACTTCCCCCTGATGGGCATTGAAGCCAATGAATCCGTTGCCCAAGACAGCATCACGGCGCTGGCTGAACATTACCTGTCGCTGGTTGAAACCTTTCACCCCGCGATCGACTATCGCTTGGGGGGATACTCCTTCGGTGGAACGGTGGCCGTGGAAATGTGTCGCCTGCTGGAGCAGCGGGGCCAATCCGTGACCGATCTGATCCTGCTGGATACCTATGCGCCCGGTTCCGAAGACTTGCGATCGATCAAGGAGCACCCCGCGATCACCGATCCGGCCTTTGCTCCCCTGCTGATCACCAACCTGCTGGTTTACCGTTGGCGCGGTTCTCGCCCCCTGAGTCTCGACGATTTCCAAACTGTCGCCCCGGCGGACTACGCCAGCCTGATGACCGATCACCTGGCGGCCTGTTCCCCCCTGCGCCCAGAGCAACTGCGGCGACTTTTGGATAAAAATCTGCAATTGGCCGCTCGGCACGATCGCCTACTCAGCGCCTATCACCCGGAACCCTTTGCCTGTCGTGCTCGGGTCACCCTGTTCCGCAGCACCTTGGGGTTCACAGCGGCCGACAATCCCCTCGCCTTGCCGGCCATTCAGGTAGACCTGGCCGACTCCCCCGCCACCTGGCAAACCCTGCTCCAAACCCCCATCACCACCCACAACATCGCCAGCGATCACTTCGGGTTGCTCGCGGGTGCGGCTGGGCAATCGGTGGCTAATCAGCTTAAAACCCTGCTCGTCCACCGCTCGATCTCCACGGGTTTTGCGGAAACCGCGCTGCCAAAATCCAGCTAAAACATCAACACTGAAAAACAACCACTGAAAAACAAACTGAAATGCTTGTCATCCGTGAAACCGGCAATTAGCGCTTAACTCGCCAGGTTCCTATCTCCCGATCGCCCGATCGCATTGCAGTGACGAAGGTAGGGATCGTGATTGGCTAGATTGGGCAACACTTGCAACCAAATGAATCCATAAACCCGTTGATCAACCAGCCATGACAGCAGTGATGAAAATCGCGACGGCGACCCTGCCAAATCAGGTGCAATTGCAGTGTCCGAATGCGGCAGAAGCCCTGGCTATTTATGAAGATTGCCAATGGTATTTCAAGCATGGAATTAAGCTAGAACCGGGTTCAACGGTGGTGGATGTTGGCGCACATGTGGGCATTTTTACGAGCATTGCCGCTGAACTTTGCCAACGAAATATGACTGCCTATGTCTTTGAACCCATTCCGCAAATTGCCGCATTACTGGAGCAAAATATGGCTCAGTTGGAGCCAGTGAAGGTGCATGTTTATAACTGCGCTTTGGGAAATGTGGCAGGAACGGCGGAATTTGCCTTTCATCCCGAAACGCCCATGTTGTCCAGTGCTTTTCCTGACGAAACCGATCGGGAATATCTCGACTTTCGGGAAACCTTGATTCGTAATTCCAGCGGTTCCGATGTACCGGAGCGATTGCAGGCACTCAGCAAAATTCCTCGGTTCCTGCGGGGCTTTTTGCTCGACCAAACGCTTAAAAAGCATTTCCGCCATGAACGCTTAAGTTGTTCTGTTGATCGCCTAGATCAAATTCCTGAAATGCAGTCCATTCCTAGGATTGACCTCCTCAAAATCAATGCGGAAAAGTCAGAGGAACTGATTTTTCAGGGGTTGGAGCAACTTTGGAGTGTGATTCAACAGGTGGTGGTGGAAGTGCATGATTTGGACGGGCGACTAGACCGACTGCGCGACCACCTCACATCCCAGGGGTTTGCGCATGTTGATTGTGATCAGATGGATATCCTGAAAGGGTCTCGGGTTCACCTGCTTTACGCGACTCGATCTAGCGCGGCGTAATGGTGGCCAAGATCACCGGGTTCAGGGGCGACCAGCGACAGAGCGGCCCGATCGGGACGGCTTGGGCGAGGCTGACCAAAAGCCAGCGCACTTGCCAACCGGTTTGGTGCGACACCCAATCGAGGAGGGTGGCTTGGTTGTCGAGGGTGGCCAGGGCCACCACCATGCGCCCGTTAACGGCCATGCGGGGAGCGCACCAGTCCAGAATTGAACCAAGGCGGCCGTCGCTGCCCCCGATGAAGACCCGATCGGGATCGGGCAGGGGCCGCAGGGCTTCCGGGGCTTTGCCTTTGATGGCGGTGAGGTTGCTGGTTTGGAACCGTTCAATGTTGCGCTCAATGAGGCTGATGCCGGCGGGGGTTTACTCGATCGCGTAGATGCGGGAGTTGGGGCAAAGCCGCGCCATTTCGATCGACACGGAACCGGTTCCCGCGCCGATGTCCCAAACGGTTTGGTTCGGTTGCAGGGCCAATTCCGCCAAAATTTGCACCCGCACTTCTCGCTTGGCGAGGGCAGAGGGTTAGGACAGGGCCGCCACGGTGGCCGCCTGGCCTGCCGTCCGATACACATCTTCCAGGTATTGGGTCACCACTTTTTGGGTCGATCGATTGTCCGTGGTGCCGTCCGTCGGTAAGGGCAAGGGCCCCAAGAGGCTGAGGGGGGTGTCACCGTCGGCCGGCGGCGTAATTACCACCAGGGAGGGTTCCAAAGGTTGGTCATAGTCCCAAAACTGCTGGAGGTTCACGGGGACGGTGGCCGGGGCGATCGGGGTTTGCGGGTCGATCGGCTCCAGGGCGATCGGCTCACTGGCGACAACGGGTTCCGGCAGTTCCGCCACCAGGCGCGATCGCGCCTCCCGCAATGCTTCGAGCAACTGTTGCTGAGTGCGGCCCCGCAATTGAAACAACACAAAGGGATCATCACTGAACCGATCGCCCAGCAGGTAATACACCGCGCCGATGTGTTTGCAGGGGTTCGCCTTGTCTGGACAGGTGCATTGGCTGTGAATGTCGCCCAAGGCAAAGGGAAACAGGGACAGGCCGTTGGTGGCAAAGGCCCGCTCGATCGACTGGGGCATTTCACCCGCCAGCAGCTTGGCCGCAAAACCCGCCTGTTGGGCTAGGGTTTCCGCCACCGCCGCCCAATCCTCATCGGTGAATGGGTCGATCGACAGGGACACGCGATAGGGTTCCGGTTCCGTGCCCTGAACGCGGGCAATCACCTTGGCATTTTTAAAATCAATACTCAGCACATGGCCTTGGCGAGCATAGTCCCGGGCCCGTTCCAGCCGCTTCTTGAAGCGATAGCCATTGAGCAGATCCAGCCAACGTTCCACCCACCATTCCCGGGCGATCGAGGAGTCCGCCTCGGTGGTGAGGCTGGCCGGCGCAGCGCTGAAGTGACGGCCGGCTGAGTCGCGCTCAAAATCCTTCAAGGGCATAGCAAACAAGGAGCAAGGAAGGCTGTCCGATGGTATCACCATCGGCCCATATATCCTTTGAGAATGCCCGTCGATTTATCACGGGGGGTATGTCAAAGCTGGTCGGGGTCGATTCCTTGGACCCTCAGCAGGGCCGCCAGGCGATCGGCCCGCTGGCGTTCCTGTTCTGCCCGCTGGCGTTCCTGTTCTGCCCGTTGGCGCTCCTGTTCTGCCCGTTGGCGCTCTTGGCTGGCCAAGTCCACCGCCGCCTGTCGCTCCTGGTCAAGTTCCACAAAACTCAAAAAGGGTCGGCCATCGGGGCGAATCAAAGCCAATTGATCGGCGCTCAGGTGGAATTGCACCGCAGTGCGGGGACTCGTCCAGGTTTGCCCAAACTCCACTTCCGCCAGTTGGCTGGTTTCGGGCGATCGCACCCAAACGGTTAACTCATTGCGGCCATAGTCGTAGAGGTAATATTCCTCAACGCCAAAGCGATCGTAAAACTGAAATTTCTTGAGCATTTCGCCAAACCGATTGCCCGGCGACAGAATTTCCACCACCACCTGCGGCGCAATTCCCTCTTCTCGCCATTGCAAATAGGAACCGCGCGGGCCCTTGGGCCGCCCAAACACAACCATGGTGTCGGGGGCTTGGCGCTGTTTGGGGTCGCCTTCCACGGGATACCAGAGCAAGTCGCCGGCCACAAACACCTGTGGATCTTGCGCAAACAGCAGTTCTAGGTTGGCTTTGAACTTGGCAATCCAGTCAAAATGCTCCGTGTTTTCGGCCATAGGCTGTCCATCGCAGGAAGGGTACTGCTGTTCGATCGCTCGGTGCTCGGCGGAGCTTGGGTTGAAGGGTGGATCTGGGCGATCGCCCGGCCGATGAGCGGGAGAAGCCTGGGAAACCTCAGTGCTGATAACCATGCTGATGGCAACCTCTGGGAGATAGGCACAGATTGACTTCATTTTAGCGAGGGGCGAAGCCAGGGGCGATCGCCTTATGATGGGCAGGTTCTGCCGATCGCTTGCCCATGCCCGCTGCTGCCATTGATCTTGACCGTTTGACCCCGACCGATCGCCAGGCTTTGGTCGATCATCTTTGCACCTTTGTCACGCCCGATCGCTGGGGGCGAATTCAGTCGGTCATTGCCCAGCGCACCCGCCAAATTACCGTGGTGCTGGAGGATCTTTATCAACCTCACAACGCCAGCGCCGTGCTGCGCAGTTGCGATGGCTTTGGCATTCAAGACGTGCATGTGATTGAAACGCGCAATCAGTTTGCACCGAACCGGGGGGTGAGCATTGGGGCCGATCGCTGGTTAACCCTGCGGCACTACCGAGAAGCCGCGCCAACGCCTGGCCCCTCGAACACAGCCCGCTGTTTACAGGATCTCAAAGCCAGGGGCTATACCCTGGTGGCCACCACACCCCACGAACGCAGCACCACCATTCAGGCCGTGCCCATCGATCGCCCCCTGGCCATTTTGTTTGGCACAGAGCTAACGGGCCTCACGCCGGAAGCCTTGGAACTGGCGGATCACTACGCGGTGATTCCGATGTTTGGCTTCAGCGAAAGTTTCAATATTTCCGTGAGTGTGGCCCTGTGCCTCTATGACCTGACCACACGGTTGCGGGCCGATCGCCCTGATTGGTCCTTGGATGCGGCAGCCCAGGCCCAATTACAACTGGATTGGCTCGTGAAGTCCCTGAAGGCGGGCGATCAATTGGTGATGCAATTTGGGCGCGATCGGGGATGGATTTAGGGGAGGTCGATCGGTTGTGGCCAATCTTGCTCCTGTACCATTGACGATCGAGCGGGGCGGTGACCCCAAGACCACCCGCAACGCCACTCGATTCAATATTTTCCCAATCCGCAAGCTTTTCCAGAGTTTTTCCATGGCTCCCGAAACCGAAACGCCCCCCAACCTTTCCCCCTCAGAACCACCGCCCAGCTACGTGAAGTTGGCCATGCGGAACATGGTGCGCAAGGGGAGCAAATCTCTCCAGCACTTTGCCCTCACCACGATCGTCCTGCTGGGGGCGTTGGTGGGCTTGGCTTATCTCACCCGTTAGGATCCGCTCTCCCGAGGCCCAAAACCATGCGCGAATTTGAAATGGAGCTGGCGGAAGTGGACGAGGACACACCGATTTATGTCTGTGTGCAGGATCAGCCAACGGGCTACAGTCCCCTAACCGTGGCGATCGCGGACAGCACTTGGCAAGGTTGGTTTGAAACCTGGTTGGCTCAGTTGGATGCCCGATCGCCCCAGGACATGCCCTATCTGGCGGATCAGGCGGATGAGGCAGGCCAACTGCCGCCGCTGGAACTGAGCTTGCGGCTAACGGGAGATCGGGAAATCCATCAACTGAATTCCGAGTTTCGCCAGGTCGATCGGCCCACGGATGTGCTGGCCTTTGCGGCCCTGGAGTGGGAAGCGCCCGAAGTGGATTTCGCCGATCTCGAAGAGGTAGACGACGCGGAATTGGGAGACTGGGCGATCGAGCTGGGCGATGTGGTGATTTCCGTGGAAACGGCCCAACGCCAAGCCACCGAAGCGGGCCATGACCTGACCACGGAGTTAGCCTGGTTGGCGGCCCATGGATTCTTGCACCTGTTGGGTTGGGATCACCCCACGGAAACGGAACTCAACCAAATGCTCGATCGGCAAACGGCCCTGCTCCAGGCGGTTGGATTGACCCCACAGGTCGATCGCGCCAAGCTATTGGCCGGATAAAAACCTATGCGTCGAGGCCCGGACGGATTGTGCCGCCGGATTGGCCGCTGGGTTGATCACCGCCCGGTTGAGCTTTTTAATTTTTGATGTTGTTGAGATTCCGCCGACTCCTGTTGTCTGTCTTCCGCCGCGCCGCCTTGGATGTTCCGCCGCGTGCCCGTCGGTTTCCCCGTCATCCGTCGTCAGCCTTGATGAACGATTCACAGAAACCCCAAAAACCTTCACCATCCGCCACCCGTCGCGACCAAGCTTGGAAAATTGCCCCCAATTTGCTGATTAGCTTTCGCTATGCCGGTGCGGGGTTGGTGCATACGTTTTTGACCCAACGCAATTTCCGCCTCCATACGGTGGTGGCGGTGGTGGTGATCGGGCTGGGAGTGGGGTTGCAGCGGCCCCCGGTTGAGCTGGCCTTGGTGGGTTTAACGATCGGGCTGGTGTTGGCGCTGGAGTTGTTGAATACGGCGATCGAGTCGGTGGTGGATCTGACGGTGGGCAAGAACTACCACGACCTGGCCAAGGTCGCCAAGGACTGTGCAGCGGCGGCCGTGTTGATGGCGGCGATTGTGGCGGTGTTGGTGGGAGTGGTGTTGCTGGTGCCGCCGCTGCTGGTCACCTTGGGCTGGTGGGGAGTCTGAGGGGAGTCTGAAAACAAGTCTCACGCTCAAAGCGCCACGATCAGACTATGAAATTCAGAGTCTGAATTTCATAGTCTGAATTTCCAAAACCAGTAATTCCCACAATCAGCGGCTAACCAATCGCTGGCCGAACAACTAACAATCGGCCGCCGCCAGCAGTGCATCCACATGGTCGATCGAGAGGCCCTGGTCAAGATAGCGCGGCTCCGTGGGCTTGAAAGGGGCCATGGCCCGATCGACCGCTGTAATCGTGGCATCGGGCGGCAAAACCGGCACATCCGGATCAAAGGCCGTGGGACGCATCAGCGAGCTGGAAAAGCCCTTAAACACCATCACCTGATCCGGCTCGCCATCCACGATCGCATGGACAATCCAAACTTCGGTCGATCGCCCTTGGGTGTAGCGTTCCAGTCGTTGCAACAGGGTCATAGGGGGGTCTCCTGGGGATGGATCTTCTGGAGAAGCATTTCGAGACCGGCAACCAGTATCAGCAATCAGCAATCAATGAATTGCTTGTGAAGTGCTCGAACCCATGAAGTCTTGAGATTGGGAAGTTTTGAGACTGGCCCTAGCCGCCAATGCCCAACCGCCCGGCCAGGCTGGGGGTGAGGGGCAACAGGGTCGCCACCATCAAAAACAACATCAACAGCCCCAACGCCGCGCGGGCATCGTCCGGCTCCGACAGTTCTTCCAAGGCGGGCCGCTCCAAGTCGCGCACCAAAAAGGCAATCACCAAAGCCCAATAGAGCGCCAACGGTGTGGCCAACGAAGCCAAAGCCAACACCACCACTGTCCCGATCGTGGTGCGGCGGGCGGTTTTGCGGCCGTAGATCGCTTGGACAATGCGGCCCCCGTCCAATTGACCGGCGGGCATCAGGTTAATGGCCGTAATCACCAACCCTAACCACCCGATCGCCACGAGGGGGTGAATATCCACCAAGGAAGCCTGGAGCTTGGTGCCCAGCACCAATTTGGCCAGGGTTCCCACCAAAATGGAGCCTTGGAAAAATTCCGAGGGAATTTGGAAGGGGCTGCCCGGCCCCGACAGCTCCAACCCCACCAACAACAGCAACAGGGACAGGGCCCCACCCGCCACTGGCCCCGCCAAGGCAATATCACAAAGGCTTTGGCGGTTGGGCAGCAAAGATTCAAACCGGTTAAAGGCCCCAAAGGAGCCAATCTGCCAAACGGGGAGAAAGTAGGGCAAGCTGAGTTTGACGTTTAGTTTGCGGGCCAGGATTTGGTGACCCAGTTCATGAACGCCCAAAATTGACAGCAGCCCCAGGGCGATCGGGAGGCTATCCATCACCCGATCGGGCGTAGAGAACAGGTCAAATCCTTGCAGCAACCCGGCCGATTCCAAACAGGTGGCGATCGTGGCGATCATCAGGGCCACCGCAAACAGCTTTTGCCCCAGGGAAGCGGGTTTGGGATCCGTGCTGCTGGGCAACACAACGAAGGTGGGTCGCTCGTCGGGCCCTTCCACTAAAAACAGCCGGTAGCGATCGCCCAGGCGCTCTTCCAGTTTTTGGCGCAAGTTGGCATGGACTTTCGCCGGTTCCCCGCGTAGGTTGCCCTTCAGGATTGCGCCTTCCTGGTAGGGCACGGTTTCGGTGATGAAAAATGTGTCAATGCCAAAGATGCCTTGAATGGTTTTCAGGTCTTCGGCGGGAATGGGAACCACCTCCGGCATTCCGGGCAGGGGTGGTGCGGGTGGTTTGGGGGCGGCGGCCCCTTCGATCGCAGCCGATTCCGCATCGGGGGTGGTTTCCGGATGGGCCAAGGCCGATCGGTTCGGGGGCGGCAACTCCTTCGCCGCGGCCCGCAGTCGGTTGCCCAGGAAGATATATAACCCCGTGGACAGGGCCAACACCAGCAAAATGCCCGCCAGGTTGAGATAAACGCCGGCCGCAAACAACGCAAAGAAGGCCAACCAGGGCAACATCAGCGCCACCGATTGCAGCCAAGCCAGAATGCCCAGTTTGCCGAAGGGGCGGGCCCGGTAAAGCCCCCAGCCGAGAATGACAAGGGCGGCGAGGGCGATCGCGCTGGTTGCCAAATTTTCGGAGGCAAGGGGCATGGCGGTTTCCGGTCTCAGTTCAGGAATGCAGTACGCCCCATCCTATCGCAGTTGCTTGGCCGGGGCGATCGGGATTGCCGAACCGTTACGCGGGGCTGCTGGCGCTTTGGGCTAAGGTCAAGGCCTGCCGCAGTTGGCCGCCCCCTTGGGCTAGGAGCTGTTCTGCCTGGGGGCGATCGACTTCGGCCCAATGCATCAACAGGGCGGTTTTGACGCGGTTGCCCGATCGATCCAGCAGGTCTTCTGCTTCGGTGCGGCTCAAGTTCGCCAAGTCGCGCACCATGCGCACCGCCCGATCGCGGAGCTTGCTGTTGGTGACGGATACATCCACCATCCGATTGCCATAGACCTTGCCCAGCTTGACCATCACTCCGGTAGAGAGGATATTCAGGGCCATTTTGGTTACGGTTCCCGATTTCAGCCGGGTGGAGCCGGCCAAGATTTCTGGCCCCACCAGCAATCGCAAATCCACATCCACCGAACCACCGGGCGGCGGCACTTGGTCGATCGGGACGCAGGCTAAAAAGACTGTTTTCGCCCCTCGGCGGGCCGCCTCGATCAACGCGCCTTGGACGTAGGGGGTTGTGCCGCCGGCCGTGATGCCCACCACCAAATCCCGATCGCCCACCAATCGCTCGGCCATGGCCGCGGCTCCATCTTCTGCCCGATCTTCCAAGGCTTCGGAACTGCGCAACAGGGCTGGCGGCCCCCCGGCAATGATGCCCTGCACCAATTCAGGATCTGTGCAAAAGGTGGGCGGACATTCCGACGCATCCAGCACTCCCAGACGGCCGCTGGTGCCTGCGCCGATATAAAACAGTCGCCCGCCCTGGGCCAAGGCCGCTGCCGCGAGGTCGATCGCCCGGGCCAGGGGTTCCCGCGCTTGGGCGATCGCTGCCAGGGTTTTGGCATCTTCCTGATTAAACAAATCCACCAGTTCCAGGGAAGACAGTTGATCCAGTGCCTCGCTGTTGGGGTTGGCCTGTTCCGTCAGCAAATGGCCTCGGTCGATCGCAGCAGCACACATGGCAAATTTCCACCCAAGTCTAGATATCCCGCAATGATATGAAGCGAGCGACCCAGCGGGGAATGATCAGGGGTTAATCAACGGCTGAGGGGGCCAGCTCATGGGCGATCGTTTCGCCCCAAGCATTCACAATCGCCAGGGCCGCCAACGGAGCCGTCACGGCCCGCAAAACCCGCCCACCCAAGGAAACCACCTGCCAACCGGCCGCTAAGGCCTGGTCTACCTCCGCTGGAGTCCAGCCCCCTTCTGGCCCCACCGCCAGGGCGATCGCCCGTGGAGACTGGGATTGAGCTGAAGTGGAGGCTGAAGTTGGGCTGGGCACAGAATCAGCCAGCAATTGCAAAGCCTGCCAAAGGTGCGGAGCCGATTGCCTGGCCACACAAATAAACCGCCCGTCATGGCCGGCCACCTGGGCGATCGCGGCGGGCCAAGCCAGTGGATCGGTCACCGTGGGGATGGTGGCCCGTTCGGATTGCTCGGCGGCTTCCCGGGCAATGCGTCGCCACCGCTCCAGCCGGTTGCCATTGGGCTGCATCAGGGTACGATCGCTCAACACTGGCACAATCTCCGTTACGCCCAACTCCGTCGCCTGTCGCACCACCTCATCAAACCCCGATCCCTTGGGCAAAGCTGCCAACAGCGTGAGGGTTTGGATCGGCTCGATCGGCTCCGGCAAGGGTTTCAGGGCCGTCGCTCCCGTGGGCCCAAGACCAACCAACCACCAGCGGCTTTCCCCGATCGGCTCCGGCAGCAGGGCCACCAGTCGATCGCCCGGTTCCAACCGCAACACCCGCCGCAGATAGCGGTCTTGGTCGGCGGTGAACTGAATTTCGCCCTCATGCCATTGGGCCGGGTTGATCGCCAAGCGTTGGAGTTCCTTCATGCTGAAAAGGGGTTGATTGGGCGTTGATTGGGTGTTGGTTGAACGTTGATTGTGCGTCGGTTGGATCTTGGTTGTCAGGGAATTGAAAAGAGATTGAATTACCAGAAAATGCTTGAAAAGGAGTTCATTAAAAAGGGATCGATCAAAAAGGGATTGAAAATGATTTGCGACGCAACCCTGGCCTGACCCCAGCGGCCGATCGGGGAACGGTTATGGCTCAACTCGTCGCGCTATTATGCCCAACATCGCCTCAACCCACTGTCTGATCCAGCTAGAACTGTCCCGCTAAGATTTCCTGTTGGTCTTTTAAGGAGTAGCAACCGTGTGCGGTATTGTCGGCTATATCGGAACCCAACCTGCGGTCAGCATTCTGCTTGAAGGGCTGCGCAAACTGGAATATCGCGGCTACGATTCGGCGGGAATTGCCACCGTTTGGGAAGGGCAACTACACACCGTTCGGGCCCAGGGCAAACTCTACAACCTCCAGGCCAAGCTTGAGGGCTGGGAAATGCCCGCCCGCTTGGGCATTGGGCACACGCGCTGGGCCACCCATGGCAAGCCCGAAGAGCGCAACGCCCATCCGCACATGGATCCGACCCAAACCATTGCGGTGGTGCAGAACGGAATTATTGAAAACTACCGTGAACTGCAAGAGTTGCTGATTGCTGAAGGGGCCAGCTTCAGTTCCGAGACGGACACGGAAGTGGTTCCCCATCTGATCGCCCGTTGTTGGCGGGAGTTGGCCCAGGAGTCGGCCAGTGGTTGGTTGAGTGGGTCGCGCCTGATGGAGGCCACGCGCCGGGCGATCGGGCAGTTGAAAGGGGCTTTTGCGCTGGCGATTGTGGCGGCCGATGCGCCCGATGAGTTGATTGTGGTGCGGCAACAGGCTCCCATCTCGATCGGGTTTGGCCAGGGGGAATTTTTCTGTGCATCGGATACCCCGGCGATCGTGCCCTACACCCGCGCTGTGTTGCATTTGGACAATGGCGAAATTGCCCGTTTGACTCCGCTAGGGGTTGAAATTTACGGCTTTGAGGGCGATCGCCGGGTGAAATATCCCCATTTGCTCAACTGGAGTTCCACCCAAGTCGAAAAAGGCGGCTATCGCCACTACATGCTCAAGGAAATCTTTGAGCAACCGGGCGTGGTCCGCGATTGTCTCGCAGCTTATTTTGGCGGTATTACTCCCACCCCGAACTGTTCCGCCGATGGATCGCCGGTCACCTTGGGGCTGCCCGCAGAATGGCTGCAGGATGTGCAGCAAATTCAAATCCTGGCCTGTGGCACCAGTTGGCACGCCAGCTTGGTGGGTAAGTATCTGTTGGAAGGGTTGGCCGGTGTGCCCACCTCGGTGCAATATGCCTCGGAGTTTCGATCGGCCCCATCCCCAGCGGGCCCTTGCACCCTGACGATCGGGGTGACCCAATCGGGCGAAACGGCCGACACCTTGGCAGCCCTGGAGGTCGATCGCGAGCGTCGGGCCCCGTTGGCCCCAGAATTCCAGGCGCGATTGATTGGGATCAGCAACCGACCGGAAAACACGATCGGGCGGATTGCCGATTACGTAATCCCAACCCACGCGGGCATTGAAATCGGTGTGGCCGCCACCAAAACCTTTGTTACGCAGTTGCTCGCCTTCTATGCCCTGGCCATTGATTTAGGCGTTCGGCGAGGAACCCTGACCCTCGATCGCGCCAATACCCTCATCGAAGGACTGCACCAACTGCCCCGCCATATTGAGCATATCCTGGACAAACAAAACGCCAAAATTGAAGCCCTGGCCCACGAATTCAGCGAAACCCGCGACTTTATCTTCATTGGGCGCGGTCTCAACTTCCCGATCGCCCTGGAAGGGGCCCTCAAGCTCAAGGAAATCAGCTATATCCACGCGGAAGGCTACCCGGCCGGCGAGCTGAAACACGGCCCGATCGCCCTGTTGGATGACAAAGTGCCCGTCGTGGCGATCGCCACCCCTGGCAAGGTTTACGACAAAGTGATATCCAACGCCCAAGAGGCCCGGGCCCGCGATGCTCGGCTCATTGGCGTAGTGGCGGAGGGGGATGCCCTCGGGGCCGATCTGTTCAACCCAGCCATCTCAGTTCCCGTCACCGATGAGTGGCTGTTCCCGGTCTTAAACGTTGTGCCCCTGCAACTGTTGTCCTACTACATCGCCGCCCGTCGGGGGTTGGATGTGGATCAACCGCGCAATTTGGCCAAATCCGTCACCGTGGAATAGTCCCGATCGCCTCGTTGCCCGCCCGATCGACTAATTAGCCCCCAAATCCCATCAGGGCGCATCGCCATGCGCCCTCCGGCAAGCGAGACCTCCGCAAACCAATTAATTCATGCCCAGCGATCGACCCTGGCAGAGGGTGTCCAGCGGTCATGTGCTTCAACTTAACGGTTAACGTGTTCAAAATCATCCCAGTCAACATTGATCGAAACCCATCAACTCTTGTAGGGGCGTACGGCCGTACGCCCCTACCCGGATCTTCTCGGTCTTAAGTTGAAGCCAATAGTAGCGGTGCGCTCCTACCCAATTACCTGTGATGCAGATCGATGGTGCATGGAAAACAAACCAAGTGACACTCATCGAATGTAAAAACAGTCCTACAAAAAATCCTACAATTTCTGACTGATCTAAACTTCCAAATTGTTATTACGAGTTTTTACTCATTTTTCTGCATTATATCTTCCTACATGACTAGGACTGAAGGATCAAAAACTTGAGCTTGCGATTGCCACTGCGAGTCATTTTAGTTGTGCCATTTGTGCTGCAAATTCTGACGGCCGTGGGACTCGTTGCTTTCTTTTCCTTTAAAAATGGTCAGCAAGCAGTACGAAACTTAGCCAGTCAGCTCATGGATAGCACCACCCAGCGAGTTGACTCAGAACTCAAGTCTTATCTGAAACTGCCTAAGCAATTGTTGGATGCCACTGCCAAAGCCGTCCTGACCAATCAATTAGATCTGTCTAATCCACGAGCAAGGGAACTCTATTTTTGGCGGCAGTCCTCCGCATTTGAATCTATTAGCTATATTGGCTACTTGTTGCCAGACGGTTCAGCGGCTGGGGCTGGAAGATGGATTAATCCCAAGGAGGTTACTCTGTATGAGTATCATGCCAAAAACAATCTATCTCAAGAATATAGTAGCGATCAGTATGGTCGCCGTTCTCAAGAATTGCAGCGTTATTTTGCCGACCCTCTTGATATTAATCAATCTTATGCAGAAGTTAAATATAGACGGGGATTCTCTTGGGGAACAGTTTATGAATATGCAGGAAAAAACTTGACTATTAATCCGAATTTATCTTCTGAGGCTGCTCAGGCGATCACTGATTCTAATTATTACGTTGCTCTTGGTGCAATTTATCCACTATTTGATAAAAACAATAAAATCTCAGGAATGTTGTCAGTTGACCTGCAATTAGATCATATCAGTAAATTTTTGCAGAATCTAAAAATCAGTCCATCTGGTTATATTTTCATTGTTGAACGCAATGGCCAATTAATTGCTAGCTCTGGTCGGCAACTGGTCTTTGCAAAATTAGGCGATCAAAAAACACTTCGCTATAGCGTTAACAATATCCCTGACGCAACAATTCAGAACACGGCTCGAAAAGTTCAACAACAACTCGGCAACTTCCAAGAAATTCATCAGGGTCATACATTCATGACCTCAATTAATCAGCGCCAGCAATTTGTGCAAGTAACCCCCTGGCAGGATCCGGATGGCATCGATTGGCTCATCATTATCACAGTGCCAGAGTCAGATTTTATGGAGGCCATTGATGCCAACACACGCATGAGCCTATGGCTCTGTTTTGGGACGGCTGTAATCGTCACGGTCTTGAGCATCTGCACGGCAAATTGGATCACCAATCCTGTTTTTAGCTTGCAGAGGGCAAGTAACGCGATCGCTAGTGGCAATCTTAATTTACTGATTAAGGAGAGTAATATTGTTGAGCTTCAAGGCTTGGCGAAATCTTTTAATCAAATGGCAACTCAGCTAAAGCATTCCTTTGAAGTTTTAGAGGATCGCGTGGCGGAAAGAACTGCGGAATTAGAAGCTGCAAAAATTGCGGCCGATGCAGCCAATCATGCCAAGAGTGAATTTCTGGCAAATATGAGCCATGAACTGCGAACGCCACTGAATGGCATCTTAGGCTATGCCCAAATTTTGGCGCGATCAAAAGTGCTCACTGATAAAGATCTACATGGCATTGATGTTATTTATCAATGTGGTTCTCATTTGCTGACTCTCATTGAGGACATTCTGGATCTGGCTAAAATTGAAGCTCGAAAGCTAGAACTTGACCCAAAACCAGTTCACCTGGAAACTTTCCTCCAGGGGGTGATTGAAATTTGTCGCGTTCGTGCAGATCAAAAAAATATCGAATTTTACTATCAACCAGACCCTAATCTACCAATAGGAATTTTAGTAGATGAAAAACGCTTAAGACAGGTACTCATTAATCTAATTGGTAATGCTATTAAATTTACTGATCATGGTTCCGTTACCTTAATGATTAATCGAGTGGTTTCTGACTCATCCCATCAGTCTCAGCTTGATTTAATCACTCAAGATCACTGCTGTTTGGAATTTAAGATTATTGATACAGGAATTGGTATTGCACCAAAAGATATCCAGAAATTATTCCGATCCTTTGAGCAAGTGGGTGAATCAGGGCGAAAAACAGCAGGCACCGGTTTGGGCCTGGCGATTAGCCAAAAAATCGTCTCCCTGATGGGTGGAATGATTCAAATTAAGAGCCAACTGGGCGCAGGAAGTCAGTTTTTCTTTCAACTGAATGTTCCCCTGGCGACAGATTGGTTGCAGGAGTCGGTGCAATCCATGGGTGAAGTGGTGGGTTATCAAGGTCTGCAACGCTCCATTTTGATTGTTGATGACATTCCAGACAATCGAGCTGTTTTGCGGAATTTGTTGGAGCCAGTTGGCTTTGTAATCATAGAAGCGGATCAAGGACAACAGGCTTTACAGGAATTGGAACGTCAACCACCCGATTTGATCATTACGGATTTGTCAATGCCTGTAATGGATGGGTTTGAACTGATTCGACAGATCCGTCGTCATCAACAATGGGCTAGCTTAAAGGTCATTGTTTCGTCGGCCTCCGTGTCCCAGCTCGATCGACAAATGAGTTTAGATGTTGGTGGTGATGATTTTCTGGAAAAGCCCGTCAAGGCCGATCGCCTCTTTAGTCTTCTGGCTCAACATTTGGATGTGATTTGGCAACTGAAAAAGCAGGATTCAGCGCAGCCTGTGCCACTCGATAGCTCACAAGACCGAATCGCGCCCCCTCTCACGGAATTACAATCCTGGTTGTATTTGGTGCAGGTCGGTCGTCTTCAAAAGTTGGTCACGGCGGTGGAATCACTGCTGCAAAAATCTACCACAACCCAAGATGAGCACCTGAATTCCGGTTCCTATGAGCCTTTTGCGCGAGATGTGCTGCATTTAGCTGAGCGGTTTAAATTAGAAGAGCTTGAGGAAATGATTCAGAATGCGATTGTTAATGCCCAGGATTGATCCCCCGATCGCTACTATTCATAGGGACTAATGGGAATTTTGAACCAAGGCTTTGAAAGCCTCAAAATATCATTGATGAGTAACAATCCGTTAATTGATCAAAAGCTTCGAGGAATTGAAGCTATGATCAATGAGCCAAAAATCCATGCATTGACATTTGATGTATCAAAGATAACGTTCAATGTCAAAAATTATACCTGGCTAAATGTGAGTTTGATCAAATTAAAACTTAATTAAAGAAATATAAATTGTAAATTAGGCGCAAATTGACGCTTTGATTAATTATTTTTGATTGAAAGATCACTGTTGACTGGCTGGGTTGCCTGATGCTAACTATGACGGATCTTGTGTTGATTGTTGATGACACCCCTACTAATTTAGATGTGTTGTCTTTGACCTTGAGTAATTCAGGATTTGAGGTGGCGATCGCAACGAGTGGTGAACGTGCTTTGCAGCAAGTTGCCAGGTGTTTGCCCAGCCTGATTCTGTTAGATGTCATGATGCCGGGACTGGATGGATTTGAAACCTGTCTGCGGTTAAAAGAAAATCCTGAAACTGCTCAAGTGCCGGTTATTTTTATGACCGCGCTCACGGATATTAAAAGCAAGATGCGTGGGCTGGAAGTTGGAGCCGTTGACTATATTACAAAACCGTTTCACACCAAAGAAGTACTGGCTCGAATTAGAACCCATTTAAGGCTTTATCATTTAACAGAAAAGTTAGCCCAAGAAGTTGAAAACGCGACCGCTGAGCTACGAGCCTCGCAGATGCAGCTTGTGCAGAGTGAGAAAATGTCTGCACTGGGAAGCCTCATTGCTGGTGTGGCCCATGAAATCAATAATCCTGTGGGCTGCATTCTCGGAAATATTCAGTTGGCAGAAGATGCGCTAAATGATTTATTCAAAGTGATTAGAGGCTATCAACAGGAGCTGAAGGAACCGAGTCTTGAGCTATCGAAATTGCTGGCTCAGATCGATTTGGATTATTTACAGGAAGATTTGCCAAAGTTGCTGAATTCGATTAAAGGCAGTGGTGAAAGAATTACGACAATTAGTCGTAGTCTGCGAACTTTTTCTAGAATGGGAAGCGATCGCCCGCAGCTTTTCAATGTGCATGATGGTATTGACAGTACATTGATGATTTTGCGCCATCGACTAATTTATAAGAAAGGCCGTCCGGTCATCGAAGTGGTGACAGATTATGGCGAAATCCCAGATATTTTGTGTTTTCCAGATCAGTTAAATCAAGTTTTTATGAATATTTTAGCGAATGCCATTGACGCGCTGGATGAAATGGTCAGTGATTGGCAAGAGGCTAATTCGCTACCAGATGTACTGAAAATTACAATTAGGACTCGGGTTGATGGCGAGTTTTTGTCTATTAAGATTAGTGATAACGGCAAGGGAATTCCGGAGAAAATTAAGCCCCGAATCTTTGAGCATTTGTTTACGACGAAGCAAATTGGCAAAGGAACGGGTTTGGGACTGGCGATCGCCCATCAAATTGTGACCGAAAAGCACCTGGGCACTTTGACGGTGGAGTCTCAAGTGGGGCAAGGTACTGAGTTTGAAATTCGCTTGCCCACTCAGCTAGACGTTGAACCTGAGCCTGCTTAATGGCTGGGCTGCTGGGAATTTTAGGAATTGTTGAGCACCAGATGCGTGGCTTGGGTGGTTCCCTCATGCATAGGCAGCCGGTGCTCAGATTTAGCTTTTGGTGAGACCATGCTCCAGGGCAAAGCGAACTAATTCGGTGCGGCTGTTAGTGCCGGTTTTGCTGAATAGGCGGCTGACGTACTTTTCCACATTGCGCACGCTGGTATCTAACCGGCGGGCAATTTCCTTGTTCATTAGCCCCTCGGCTACCAAATTCAAAACGCTTTGTTCCCGAGGGGTCAAGTCCACGGCGATCGGGGGCGGGGTGGGGGTGATGCCGCCGCGTTGGGTCAAGATGGCTTTGATTTCCGCAATTTGCCGAGCCAAATCAGCAATGTCATGCTCACCATCGCCGGTTGGGGCGGTCACTTCGTCCCGTCGGCGCAGCAGGTTTTCGACGATCGCCACCAGTTCATCGGGGTCAAAGGGTTTGGATAAATAGGCATCGCAACCGGCGCTATAGCCTTGGATGCGATCGCCCGTCATCCCCTTGGCGGTCAAGAAAACCACGGGAATCGATCGAAACCGGGCATCATCCCGCAACTGCTGCAAAAACTGGTAGCCATCCACCTTGGGCATCATCACATCGGAAATGACGAGATCCGGGGCAAATTGCTGCACCATTTCCCATCCTTCGGTGGCATCGCGGGCAACGCGCACCGTGAAACCACTGTCCTCTAGGTAGGCTTGCACCGCTTCCCGGAGGCTGGGTTCATCATCAACTAACAGCAATTGAGCAGACATGGGACTGAGAAAAAAGGAAGGAGGAACGGAAAAAGCGGGACAACGGGGACAACCACTAGCCCAGGGGCCGATCGAGTCGGTTGGGAATCCTGAATCCTAGCCTAGCGGTTGTGGGTGCAGGGCTATCGATCGCGTGGTGGCGTTCGTGGCTGGGTTGCGCTGGGCCAGGGCGGCCCAGGTGGGCGCATCTGCCAGTCCGGTGGGGGCCAAACCCCGATCGCCCTGGAACTGATGCAGGGCGGTGGCGGTGGTTGCGTCAAAGTGGCCTGTGATGCGGTGGTCAAAGTAGCCTCGGCAGCGGAGGCGGGCTTGCAGTTCGGCCACCCAAGGCCCCCGATCGCCCGTTTGCAGGGGCCGATCGGGCCGGATCGGCGCAACAGTTGGTCTGGGGGGTGGGCTGGGCCGTTGGGGGTTGCCTTCCACCCAACGCCAAACCCTGGCATCGGCAATGCCGGTGATCGACACACCCCAGGCCCGCTGTAACTTGCGAACGGCTCGATCGGTCAAGGGGCCGTAATAACCCGGTTGATAGGGCGCGCGCAACAGGCCCTGGCGCTGGAGGGCGGCTTGCAGAATGGCCACGCGATCGCCCCGCTGACCGGGATAGAGGGTCGATCGGCTGGGGGGCGCTTGTCCTTGGGGCCAAGGGTCGGCCGGCAAAGGACGCGCGGGAGTTGCTTGCCGATCGCGGCTAATAGTTTTGGCCAGGCGATCGACGGCGTGATTGGCGCTGGTGGGTGTTGTGTCCGGTGGCAAGGGGCGATCGTAGCCGGGCCCGTAGGCCAAGCCGCGATATTTCAGCACCACCGATCGGGGCCAGGGCCAAGCCGCCAACCCTGCCGCCAGCATTGAGCGCCCCGCTTGCAGCACAAACTCACAGCCTCGGTATTTGCCGAAATATTGGCCGATCGTCGCGGAATCACTGACCCTAGATGGCAGTATCGAGGGGCGATCGGGTTTGTCCGGGGCAATGCTGGGGGCCGGGCGTTGATAGGCCAGACCGCGATATTTCAACTCCATGCCTTGATTTAATCCGATGGCGAAACGGGATGCCAATTACCGATTGGCTCCGCTGATTCCTGGCCGGCCGTACTGGCGCAAAATATCCGCCAGGGTGGGATAGGCCGTTTCCAGGCCAAAGCTGGCCGGCGACCAAACTTGGTCATAGGTAAAGTGCCGGTAGGCCATGCAGAACCGATCCCAAGGGCCCATCTGAATGTTGAACCAGTCAATTAGCCGATCGGCCAAGCCCACCGACAGGGGAATTTTTAGCCTTGCCGGTCGCCCCTTCAGCACCGTGGAGGCAATGTCCACCAGTTCATTGGCGGTCAGGGCCGGCTGACCCAAAACAAAATGGCGCGGCCCCGGTTCCGTCGGTGGATTGAGGGCCAAATGGGCCACCACCCGGGCAATATCCGCCGCATGGACAAAGTGAAAACTACCGTCCACCTGTAGCCGCCGGATTAAGCTGATGTAGCGCAGGGCTTCCGGCAGGCCTTTGGTGGGTTCCGAGTAGGGTTTATCGCGATCGCCCCCGAGCACGATCGTCGGATAAACGGCGGTGATTCGATCGGCCAGCGCGCGATCGGTCAATTGCTGGGTGCATTCCGCCTTGCTGCGAATGTAGTCCGTGCCGAGTTGCAGGGCTTCCGAGAGCAAATGCCCGTCGCGCCCAAGCACGCTAGCCGTGGAGAAATACAAAACCTGATCGCAGCGATCGGGATCCAGCCCATCCATCAGCGCTTGGTTTTGACCCACGTTCACCGCAAAGGTTTCGGGCCCGCCCCAGCAGGTGGCCGCCAGGATTGCCGTTTGCACCTGTTTCAGGCGATCGGCAAAGCGATCAAGCTCCCGCAAATCCCCTGCCAGCACCTCAATTTGTGGGTGATTTTGCCAATCAAATTGCAACTTTTCGGGACTGCGCACCAACAACCACAGGGGGCGATCGGTCAATTGCAACAGGCGATCAACCAAGTAATGGCCCACACAGCCGCTCGCCCCCGTGATCAAAATCGGCCCCATATGGCTTGGTTGCTCCCCGCCCCGATCGGCTTGTGCTGAATCAGATCAAGCAATCTTAACAGACCGCTGTAAATCCCTCACAATCGCGACGACACAAGGGCTTCAGCAGCCGCAGCGATCGCCCCGCTGGCCCCACCGTTGCCCCCGCCCGGAACCGTGACCCCGGCGATAGCGACCTTGGCCACAGCCGCCACCCGCAACGGCCACCATTTCCGCCGATTCTGGCCAATGTTCGGCAGGGCTGGAAGGGGCTAGGTCGATCGTGATCCAGGCGGTTTCTGGGGTAACGGCGATCGATGGGGATGATTGAACCGGCCCACCCGAAGCCGAGCGATCGGCACAACGCTGGAAAGCTCGCAGGTGATTTTGTTGGGAAGCCCGCTGCAAATTCAAAAACACCCGCTGCACGTCGGGATAGTTGCACGTGGCCGCCAGCAACCGCCGATACATTTCAGCATTTTCAATTTCGCCCGCAACCCCCGCTTGGCAGGCCGCCGCGATCGATTCTGGGGAAGTGACCCGTTGGGGCCATTCATCCACAGGAACAGGAATGTTGTATTTCCAGAACAACGGCAGTAGGGCCCGAATATGTCGTTCTTCGGAAGCCAAAATGTTAACAAAAGGACGGATCGGGCCAAATTTCTGAATGACCAGTCGATAGGTGGCTCGGGCCTTAAATTCATCATTCAAAGCTTCAATTAATGCCGCAGCCAATACCGCTTGCATTGCAATCTCCATTGATAAAAATTGTTAAATGAATCACCGACATTTTGTAGAAACAAACCTACCCAGAAACTGGGCAGGTTCAGAGGAAGGCGAATAGGAGTGGGTGCTAAAAATTAGCGATGGGAGTTAAGCAGTTTGTTCTGGCGTGACAAAAATGCATTGCACCGTTTCCCGATCGAGGGCGGCCCGGGTGCGACCAATGCTGACGATATAGGACGGAAACCGCTGCTCGATCGCAATTTGATTTCCCGGCAAAATGCCCAGCGCTGTGAGTTTGCGGAGCATGGCATCATCCTGGGTTTCCAAATGGGCAATCCAATGGGGATCGCTCGATCGAATCGTGGACAAAGCATTCATGGCAATCAGTCTCCAGAGGTGAAAAACAGGTTAGGACGAATAGGATTGCTCAGGGTTGAAAAGGTTGATTTTCCCTAGACTAATCGTCCCAGACAAGGGGCTTAAGCCCCTTGCTTCCCACGAGCCGCTAACGGCAGATCCAGGGCTTCGGTCTATAACGACGACAGGCCCTAAGCCCCTTGCCCCCCGAGATCTTGCAATGGCAAGATGCAAGCCTCGGGGATTGGATCATAACCCCTACACCCAGCGTTCAAACATCACTGCCCTAGAGCGCAATATGAAATAGGTTTAAACCCCAATTCAAAACATAGCCAACCGCCAAAGCGAAGGGGAAAATAAACAACACCATGAGCGTTGCAGTTTTGACTCCTCGCTCCTTGATGATCATCTGCAATTGGGCAATGCAGGGCAAAAACAGCGTCAGCACCACCGCCGAAATCAGCAGTTGATCGCCCGTGAGCTGGCCGCCTTGCTGCAAATCAAACAAACCCGCAGCACCATAATCCCGCCGGAAGAATCCATAGAGCAAAATGGGTGCGGTTTCTTTAGGCAAACCCAAGCCTAGGGCGATCGGTTCAATGCCGCTAATCAGCCAATCAAAAATCCCCGTTAAGCGACCCACCCAAATAATGGCCGAAGCCCAAATAAACAGCGGCAGAACTTCCCAGAAATACCACTTCATCCGCACCCAGGTTTTGGTGATCACGTTGCGGATTTTGGGCAAGCGCAAAGGGGGCAGTTCAATATAAAACTGAGCGGCAGAACCGGGCAGGAATTTATCAATTAAAAAGCCGGCCAGCAGGAAAATACCCACAATCAACCCAGCCCAGGCGACCAAGGCCGCCGGGCGCTGGGCCAATAGTCCCAAAATCACGCCCCATTGGGCTGCGCAGGGAATAGCCAAGGACAGCAAGAAGGTGGCGATCAGTCGTTCCCGCTTGGTTTCCAGGGTGCGGGTGACGATCGTGGCCATGGTGTCGCACCCCAGCCCCAGCACGATCGGGATCACGGCTCGGCCCGAGAGACCGATCGCCTTAAATAGTCGATCGAGCATCAGGGATAAACGAGGCAAATAGCCGCTATCTTCCAGCAAGGAAAACATTAGGAAATAGGTCGCCACCACCGGCAACACGATCGCCGTGGCATAGCGAATCCCGAGGGTAATAATCCCGTACTCATGGGCAAAGAGATCCTGCAACGCAGTCCAGGGAATCACTTGCTCCGTGACATGGTTCACAACGGGGTTGATTTGTTCCTCAAAGAAGGTTTCGATCCGATCGACCAGTTCCCCGGCTCCGAATTCCCCAACGAATTTATAAACCCCCCAATAGAGCACCAACACCAAAATGGGGAAGCCCGAAATGGGGTTCACCGTTAGCTTGTGAATCCATTCGCCCCAACGGCGCTGGCTGGGGTTCGGTTCTGCTAAGGTGTTTTGTTCGATTACCTGGGCAAATCCTTGGCGGGTCTGGGCAATTTCCAGCGAAAGCGGTCGGTTGAGTTGGGCTTGGGTTGTGGCGATTAATTGCTCTAGATCCTGTTGTCGATCGCCCGGTAATTGCTCCCACAAATTGGGGTCTTTTTGCAGCAACAACAGGGCAAAGCTGCGGGATGACAAATGGCGATCGGCAAAGTCTTGGCCCCAGCCCGATCGCCACCAAGTTTCAATTTGGGCGATCGCCGCTTCGATCGGCTCTAAATATTGGATTGTTAGACTCATTTCTGTTTTCTATTGGCCTGCTCCTGGGCGGCCTTGATAGTTCAGCAATCGTTCAGCGATGGCATGTCCTAGCCCACCGCGGCCAAAACTGGAGCTGGGGCGCTGGCTAGGCGATCGGCCAGGGCTTCTCGCAATTGATCCACGCCCCAATTGCGGGCCGCCGCCATTAGCACCACCGGCACGCCCAACTTTTCGATTAGGGCTTCCCGATCGATGGTCAGGCCCCAACGCTGGGCCTCGTCCATCATGTTCACCGCCACAATCACGGGCAGCTCTGCTTCTAGCAACTGCACCGTTAGCGCCAACATCCGCCCTAAATTCTTGGCATCCAGCACATGGACGATCGCCCCAAAGGGTTCCGACATCAGTAAGTCCCGCGCTACCCGTTCCTCTTCACTGATCGGCAGCAGGGAATACATCCCCGGCGTATCAATCACGCTGACGGCGCGATCGTCCAGGGTCATGGCCCCGCGAGTCACTTCCACCGTTGTGCCGGGATAGTTAGACACCGTGACGTAAGTGCCAGTCAGGGCGTGGAACAGGACGGATTTGCCCACATTCGGCATTCCCACCAGGGCAATTTGTGGCCCGCTTGGTTCGATCGGGGGCCGGTTGAAGTTTTCACCAAAAGGCAACCACCGTAGCGATCGCTGAGATCCACAACTTCCGTTGTTTTGATGGCACTGATGACAATCCATGACCCAACTCTCCCTGGCAATCTTGCCGGGCAACGTAATTTCAAGACGCTCTTTCAAGACGCTATCCCAAAGTGCTCAAACCCAAGTGCTCAAACACCTGCAAGCAGCCAATGCCAACGCCAGCCCCGGCCTGAGAGCATTCTGAGACGGTCGCTCTCATTTTAGGAGTGGCAGGATAGCTTACTGGAAATCTGCAAGACTTTCTCAATAATCCTGATTGTAGTTCTTGAGCGATTTAGAGTCTAGAGAACTGGTGCTGGGGTGGGCCGATCTGCCCTGATCTGTGCTGAAATTTGGGGAGCGGCCGGGCCAATCTGGAAAGTGCAAGCCGGAATCGACAAGCTCAAGAAATTCAGAATTTTCAATAATTGCAGCGATTGGGTGGGTATTGGAAATAGTGGAAATTTCACCCGTTGCAAACAAACCATGGGGGGGTAAATTCTGTGATTTTGGCAATTAGCCTCTGGGGAGCAATGCCACTCTATTAAGAAAAATCAGCAATTTTATTGAAAATATCCGTCTATTGCACTTACACTGCTAATGAGTTTGGACAATTCTGTCCCTCCAAAAGCTTTTCCCCTAAGATCCTTGAAGCCGCTGCGCCCCTGGGGGCTTGTCCCGCTGGGTCGTGGGCCACTGGCTGGGATTGTTTGTGCCCCCCATCCTTGTTATGGGGAACTAAAGCCATGAGTCATTCCTCAAACCCCAATCGCGAGCCATCCGCAACCCCTGAGCCACAACCATTGGCTAATTCAGGGTTGGACTCGGCCGCTGAGGTCTCTCCAATCGCCCCAGCCTTCCAGGAGCAGCCCCCCGAGTCCGATCGACTGGCGATCAATACTTCCTCTGCCCCTCCTCAATCCCAACCTGTGAACTCTGATTCTGATCTGGCCGAAACGGCAACGGGTGCTTTAGCGCAATCCACCCCATCCGGCGCGATCGAGCCGGGCCCTGACTCTGCGTTAAGCAACCTCACCCTGTCCGCCCAACTGGGGCAATGGTTGCAGGAATACGGGGAAATTACGACGATTCTGCCGGTGTTGGCGGGCCTGTTTGTCACAACCCGGTTTCAACTGCGCGGTTCGCGGGCCCTGTTGACCAACCTGGCGATCGCGGCGGTGGTGCGCCAAGTCATTCTGTACTTCAAACAGCAGGCCAATAGCTCGGCGGGAACGTTGGCGATGGTGACTGCGGGGGCGGCTTTGGCTACGGTGGCCACAACGTCGGCCCCCAACAACCAATCCGCAGCTTCTGCCCAAACAAGTCCCATTTCCCTCACTGAACTGGGCAGTAATTTGGGCATTGGTTTGGGTTGCGAAGATTGCACGATCGTCCATTCCGTGCCAGGGCGGATCCGGTTGCGGATCGATCGCCTCCGCACCGATCGCGCCTATGGCAAGCGGCTGGAAACCTTGCTGAAGGATGAACCGATCGTGTTGGGCACGCGAATTAATCAGGCGGCGGCCTCCTTGGCGATTCAATACGACTCCACGGGCCTCTCGGATCTGGAGTTGGGGCTGCGATTGTTGCAGGTGTTGAATCGCGCCAACCAGGATTAGCCACCATCAGGATTTCAGCGAAAAGGGCATGGCAATGGCAAACATGGGGCAGACCGTGGCGGACGATCGCACCTGGCGCTGGGAACGACCGGCGGCCTGGACCCATTGGGAATTGATCCATTGGCAGCCAGGCCGGGTGCGGGTGCGTTGGTGGCCGGCGCGGTCTTCGGCCTTGGCGGTGGAACGGTTAGAAGCGGCCCTAGCGGCGCGATCGGACGTGGCGGCGGTGCGGGTGGTGCGGGCGGCCGCTTCGGTGACGATTGTGTATCACGATCGCCAATTACCGATGGCCGGCCTGCGATTGCGCTTGGATGACTGGTTGGCCCTGGCTTGGCCCGATCGGGCCCTGCTGTTGCAACCGGCCCCAGACCTGCCAGCTCCTGCCACGGTCGGGGCCCCGGCGGAAACGGCGGAGGACGAGGATGAGGACGAGGAAGAAGCCTCCTTGCCCCAAACCCTAACGGCCTTGGCCTTGGCGGGCTTGGCCCGGTGGCGGCCCCTGTTGCCGTTGCGGGTGTTGGCGACGGTGGCCCTGTTGCGGGCCGTTTGGCCCGTGGCCCAGCGGGCCTGGCAAAGCGTGACGGTCGATCGCCGCTTGAATATTGACTGCATGGATCTGTTGGCGATCGGCCTCAGCAGCAGCGGCGGATCCTTGGTGGTTCCGTCCATGGTGTTGACCCTGCACGCCTTGGGGGATGCGATTCGCGATCGCACCGCTCGGGCCACGGCTCTGCGAACGGCTAACCTGTCCGACGCGATCGGGCGGTTTGCTTGGGTAAAAATGAACGACGGGCCGCCCCAACGAATTCCCAGTGACCAGCTCCAGGTGGGCGATTTGGTGGTGGTTTATCCCGGTGAGCAAATTCCCGCCGATGGGCCGGTGCTGTCTGGGGAAGCCACGATCGATGAAAAAAGCCTGACCGGGGAACCCTTGCCGGTGGCCGCCAGTGCGGGCCGTTGGGTTCATGCTTCAACCTTGGTGCGATCGGGGCAAATTTACCTGCGTGCGGAACGGGTGGGCAACCAAACTCGCGCCGCCGCCAGCTTGGCCCTGTTGGAACAGGCCCCGGTCTATGACACCCGGATGGCCAACTATGCCGAACGGCTGGCCGACCGGGCGATCGGCCCGGCCTTGATTTTGGCCCTGGTGGTGCTGATTGCCACCCGCGATCCGGCCCGGGCGGCGGCGATTCTGACCCTGGACTTTGTGACCGGCATTCGGCTATCGATTCCCACGGCGTTCCTGGGAGCCTTGAACCACACCACCCGTCACGGCGTGTTGGTGCGCAGTGGGCGAACCCTGGAACAGTTGGCGGCGATCGATACGGTGGTGTTCGACAAAACGGGCACCCTGACCCAGGGCGACATCGTTTTAGAGCAGGTGTTGCCGGCCCAACCGGACATCACCCCCGATCAGCTCCTGCAATTGGCCGCTTCGGCGGAGCAGCGGCTCACCCATCCGGTGGCCGAGGCGATCGTGCGGGCAGCGGCCGATCGGGGCCTGACCCTGAGCGATCGGGGCGAATGGAACTATGAAGTGGGCTTGGGGGTGCGGGCCCAAGTGGCGGCCAGCGATGTGCTGGTGGGCAGTGCGCGGTTTTTGATCCAACAGGGTGTGACGGGGCTGGGCGAATGGCTGACCACCCTGGATCAACAGGCCAGCAGCCAACCCTCGATCGCCCAGCCTTCAATCTATGTGGCCGTGGATGGCCGGTTCATGGGGGAACTGCGCTACACCGACCCCCTGCGACCCGAAAGCGCCGCCCTGGTGCAAACCCTGCAAACGGAATTGGGGCTGGATGTGCGGCTGTTGACCGGCGACACGCCCGCCCGCGCGGCCCAGGTGGCGCGGGCCCTGGAAATTCCCACCGATCGGGTCTATGCGGAAGCCTTTCCCGATCGCAAAGCCACGATCATTCGCGACCTGCGGCGATCGGGGCGCACCGTGGCCTTTGTGGGCGATGGCCTCAACGACTCCGTGGCCCTGGCCTATGCGGATGTGTCCATTTCCTTTGAGCAGGGATCGGAAATTGCCCGCGAAACCGCCGATGTGGTGTTGATGAATAACCATTTGCTGGATCTGCTGGAGGTGTTAACCATCGCCCGCCAAACCCAAGGATTGATTGAACAAAATACCGCTTTGGTGGTGTTGCCAAACTTGATTGCTTTGGGCCTGGCCACCACCCGCGGCCTCAGCCCCCCGATCGCCACCGCCATCCACAACGGCTCCGCGATCGCCGCCGGCCTCAACAGTTTGCGCCCCCTGATTCAGCACCACTTTTTTGAGCGGCCCCGCGATCGCTAGCCTTCCCTGGCTGCCCACCGCTCGCCCCTGTTCACCCCGCCGTTCACCCCGTTTTCACTGCCTCGATTTGCAAACCCCTCACCCCCTTCAGACCCATGGCTTGGATTCATCTGGATAAATCCGTTGTCACCTTTCACATCAAGGAAATGATTGAGGATGGCTGTCAGCAGGATTTGCTCTCGCTGGTGGGCTTGGGAGCCGTGCTGGTGGGGCCCGTGGTGGTGCGATCGCTCCTGCAATCCTTGCACCAGCGCCAACGCCCGATCTCCCTGAGCGATTGGATTACCCAAGCCCAACAAACGGCCCCCGCTCCCACCTTGCGCCTGGCTCCCGCGGCCCAAAACCAACGCCCCAACCGCGCAATGGCAATTGGGGCTTCTCAGCAGGATTCAGTTCAGGGCACAGCACAAACCAACAACGCCGCTTAGGAGAGCGTTAACCGCTCGATCGGACTCGGCAGGAACACCAAGGAGCTTATTTCCGGGTGTTGTATTTCTGAGCGCTCATTGAAAGTGCTCATTCTCTGATGACATCGGGACGGAATTGGGCAGTGAGTGGATCGGCTGGCGCATCCAGCCCGATCGCTCACCCTTCCCATTAGACCAGCCGGTGTTCTTCTTCCGGCGAAGTTGCATTCAACGCCGGGGGCACTTCCGATCCGGGCGCGCTGGCCGTTAAACCCAACGGCACCCGGGCCTCCGCGAGGGCTTCAGCACGGGCCTCCGCCGCAATATCCGCGATCATTTCGCCGGTTTCCGCGATCGCGGCTTTTGTCTTTTCAAACAACACAACCCCAGTTTTCAACCCTGCCTTGAGCGCTGGTTTCAACAGAGGCAAAATAATCGGGGCAACCACCACCGTTGCCACACCGGCCAAGGCCACCTTAGCCGCAGGTTCTTGAGCCAAACCGATAATGCGCGATCTCAGACGAAGTTCGCCAAGATTCATCATGGGAGTTACTCGCCACCGACGATACATGCCCTAATTCTATCAAGTCTTTCCAAAAGGATTGGATTAAAACAATCTAGATTTCAGGACAACATCAGTCAGCTTGTTGAATATTTTTTAGAGGATTGTGATCGGAATTTTCAGCTTCAAAATAATTGAAAAATTACCCAAAGCAGCCCTGGGATTCGTTTATGAATCCAGATTCCTATAGAGAATTTCTGTCAATTTTCATCCCAACTGATATCCCAATTGTGCTCAGAGAACCAAATTTTTTGGCTCCGAGGAGGTTTGCAAAGCCGCAGTTTGCGTGATCAATCAATGGGTCTTGTTGGCTCCCGCTCGTTCTGATCGTGAAAAAACGAGGGTGATCGATTCCCGATCGCCCTCGTTATAGCTATGCCGAATGAATGGCTGTGCCGAAGTCTTACCGTGCGCCCACCAGCAACTTGTCAGCATTCTTCGCCGTTTCAAAGAAGAAGGCGGCGTTTTCTTCCGGCGTGGTGGACAGGATGCCGTGACCCAGGTTCAGGACGTGGCCCTTGCGGCCGGCCTTGTTGATCGTGTCGATGATGCGATCGCGGATGAATGCCTTGGAGCCAAACAGCACACCGGGATCAATGTTCCCTTGCACCATGATGTCCGGGCCCAGGCGGCGACGCGCATCGGCCATATCCACCGTCCAATCCACACTGACCACATTCGCGCCCGATTGGCCCATCCGCTCCAGGATGCCAGCGCTGCCGCTGATGTAGAGCACCAGGGGCACATCAGGGTAGCGATCGCGCACCTTCTTAAAGGCCCGTTGTTGGTAGGGCAGGGCAAAGGTGTCGTAATCCTGGGGCGACAGTTGACCCGCCCAGGAGTCGAACATTTGCACCATTTGCGCGCCGCATTCGATTTGGTGACACATGTAATCTGCCACCATGTCCGACAGCTTTTCGAGGAAAGCGTGCAGCACGGCTGGCTCCGAGAAGGCCATCCGCTTAATCACGGCGTATTCCTTGGAGCTTTTGCCCTCGATCGCGTAGGCCGCCAATGTCCAGGGCGCGCCCACAAATCCCAATACGGCCGCTTTGTTGCCCACTTCCTGGCGAAGGGTGGTCAAGATGGTGCGGATGTAGGGCATGGCCGCATCGGGATCCAGGCGAGTCAGGGCCTGAACTTGCTCCATCGTCCGAATCGGCGACTCAATCACGGGGCCGCGGCTTTCGATGATGTCGAAGGGGATGCCGATCCCGGTCAGGGGTGTGAGAATGTCCGAAAACATGATCACGCCATCGGGTTGGAAGGCGCGGAAGGGTTGCAGGGAAATTTCGATCGCTAAGTCAGCAATTTCCGAGCGATCGCGGAAGGACGGATATTTTTCGCGCAAATCCCGATAAACCTTCATGTAACGCCCTGCTTGGCGCATCATCCACACGGGCGGGCGAGGCAGTTCTTCGCCCCGCAGCGCTCGCAACAAGTAAGGCGTATCGTTTGCGCTGGTCATCGTCGCCGCTTCCTTCTTACAAAAACCGGTTTGTTAAATCGAGTGCCTTGACAGCTTACCACCCGTGCGAGCAAGGGCGACTCTCTTACTTCGTAACGGTTTGCAACGATTTTCGAGCAGCAATTTGGGCAGCAATTTAAGCAGTCATGGGACGGAGATTTGAGCCAGGAAAAATTTCGAGACCCAAATTTCGAGACCACTCGCATCGGATTGCTTCAAGAGTCACGCCCCACTCAAGCAATTCTCGCAATTGTGCCAATAACCTAGCCAAACTACATCCGCCCCGGTCAAATCTCAACCGGGTAAAATAAAGATAAAACTCATTGAGCTATCTGCATGGATGGCGATCCCTTCTGGGAGGATTCTTAATCCGGATCATCGATGAACCGTGGGCAATGGGGCAAAGGCACAGGTGCATCTGCCACCAAGCCGGAAAATCTAGCGCTGAGAAAATCCAGCGCTCAAAAATGCTAGGACGGCGGGTAATCAATCCGCTATGCTGCTGGCAATTCCCCCTCCATGCCGAGTCTGACCGTTAGCCTTATCTAACCCCCCCAAACACATGGAACCCTCCACCATGGGCGATCGCGCCGCCAGCCCCCGCCCGGAACGCGAAAAAGTTGAGCTTTCGATTCGTCTCGATCCGGACTTGCTCGATCGAGTCAATCACCTGACCGACGACCCGAGCAAAATTATCGAAGCCGCCGTGCGCCAATGGTTGCGGGGTGGCCCGGCCCGCGAGGATGATCTCTCGCGGTTGTTGCCGCGCAATCCCGTTGTGCCGCCCCGTGGGGAATGGAACGATTAGCCGAGCGGCCTTGGATGGCGTTGCCAGTTGTGTTGAATCGCGGAAATTGTGGTGAACTGGGCCTCAGGATTGAAGCTCAGAGATGTTACCACTGAGGTTATTGAGCGGTTATGGCCCTGTAAGCGAGCGCGTAATGTCTGGATCCCCTTCGTCTTCGGATTTTTCGCCATCTACGTTGACCTCCCCGGACAACTCCGCAATGGATCCGACTGTCTTCCCGCATCGCCCTGGTGATCATCGGGATCTGACGACATATCCAGCGCCGCTTGGGTCTCTTGGTGTGGGTTCATCTTCAGTTAGTGTTCCCCCAGAATCGATCGCCTCGGGATCGATCGCGCCGGGAGCCGTCGTGTCTGGTTCTGTGCCATCTGATTCTGGGTCGCCAGGAGTGGTTGCGCCCGGATCTGGTGCGCCTGAATCTAGCCTGTCGGAGGCAACCGCGAACCCCAAGCCACCGACCGCCCCCCCCTCGCCAGGGCGATCGGGCATGACCATTGATGAACCCCTCGCGTTGCAACACTTGGGCGCTGAGTTGGCCTATATCCAAGACAACGACGGTCATTATCGGGCTTTCCACTGGCGAGAAGCCGCCGCTCTGGGCCTCGATCCCCAACTGATTTGCGCGGCTCCGCCCGAAGAACCCCTCTTTGGGCCAATCAGTTTGCCTGAGTATTTTGAGATTTTGAATCGGGTCATCTTGCAGGGTGCTCCAGAACGTTTAACTTGTCGCCTGGCCTGGGCGAATCAGTCGCGTACTTTTGATTTAGTGCTCAGTCCGATGCTGGGGGACGATGGGCGGGCCGATCGGGTGTTGGTCATGGGGCGATCGATTTCAACGCGATCGCACGAGCCAATGACTCCGGCAAATCTCCCTTCTGCCCTGGATGCTCATCAAAAGCTCCTGAGCAAAATTGCCACCAGCATTCGGCGCACCCTGCCCCTCAGTTCGGCTCTCTATCAAATTCTCTTGACCAAGATTGCGCGCAACATTCGCAAAACGCTTGATCTCGACACCATTTGGCAACAAACGGTCTGTGGCCTCGTCCAAGCCCTCAGTGTTTGTCGGGCCGTTGTTTGTGCCTACCCGGGCCCCCAGGAGGGGGTGGTGCGAGTTGTGGCGGAACATACCCGCAGCCCTAGCCCCCATCCGATGCTGGGCGCTGATCTTTCCGTGGCCCATGACACACCCATGGGGGAGGCGCTGATTAGCCTGGAACCCGTGGTGATGGATCGGCTGAATCAGGATCCCTTTGGGAATCAGTCGGCAATTATTGTGGCGGCTCGTCACCAGGGCAAGGTGAATGGGTTGATTGCGCTCTATCAGTACGATCGCACCCGTCACTGGACGACGGCCGAAGCGGAACTGATGCGAGAGTTGGCCGACCAAGTGGGCACGGCGATCGCCCATGCCACCCTCTTTGCGGAAAGCCAAGCCCTGACCCACGAGCTGCAAGAGAAAAACATTCACCTGATTCAAAAACAGCAGGAATTAGAGGAAGCCCGCGAACAGGCGGAAGAAGTCTCGCGGCTCAAGAGTGAATTCTTGGCCAACACGTCCCACGAAATTCGCACGCCCCTGAACGGGGTGATTGGCTTTCTGAAGCTGATTTTGGATGGGATGGTGGACGATCCCGAAGAGCAGCAGGACTTTTTGCAGGAGGCTTACAACAGCGCCGTTCACCTGCTGAATATCCTGAACGACATTTTGGATATTGCCCGCATTGAGGCCGATCGCCTGGAATTGCATCTGGTGCCGGTGAACCTGCGGGAACTCTGTCGCCATGCTTCGGATTTCACCCTAGCCCAAATGCAGCAAAAGGGCTTGCGCTATGACTTGCAGCTCCCGGATACCCATGACGATGTGTTGATGTATGGGGACGATCAACGGTTGCTTCAGGTGTTGCTGAATCTGATTGGCAATGCCATCAAATTCACCCACGAAGGCGGCATCACCGTCAGTGCCGATCTGATTTGGCAACCGGTGGTGGTGCAAAATCGTGAGCTACCGGGGTTGGTGCGAATTCGGGTGGCGGATACGGGCATTGGGGTCTCGTTGGATAAACAAGACCGGCTGTTCCAATCCTTCAGCCAGGTGGATGGGGCCCGCACCCGACGCTATGGGGGCACGGGGTTGGGTCTAGTGATTTCCCGGCGATTGGTGGAAGCGATGGGGGGGGATATGAACTTCTACAGCCTGGGTGAAGGGTTGGGTTCCACGGTGACCTTCACGGTTCCCCTCTATCAGGAACCGGTGATGCGATTGGTGGAAACTTAGGGGCGATCGCCCGCTAGCGACGACGGATCCGACCGAGGGTGGTGATATACAAAACCGCTTCGGCCGGGGGAATACCCAACACCTCGTTCACCTGGTTGTCAAAGAATCCGGCGATGCCGCTGGCCCCTAAACCGAGGCGGATGGCCGCCAAATTCAGCCGCTGGCCCAGGTGGCCGCTGTCTAGATGTAAGTAGCGATAGGCGCGATCGCCATAGCGCTCGATCGCCGCGTCTAGGTCTGCCGTTTGGAACACCACCGCCGCCGCATCTCGCCCCAGTTCCTGGCCCAAGCAGAGGAAGTGCAACTCTTCTCGGAAATTCTTGAAGCGAATTTGCCGCAACTCGTTGGCCTGGGGCGCGTAGTAGTAGCAACCGGCTTCGAGACCTTCCACATCGGACACGGCCACAAAACTGTTGATCAAGTAGGGGTCGAAGTAGTCTGGGTTCGGATCGAGACCCTGCTCGGTGTAGTTGCGGGGTTGGTAAGCAAAGGTCAGGATGCTGGATAGGTCACTGAGGCTGAGGCTATCACCGCTGTAGGCCCGGGTTGAGCGGCGGTGCAAGATCGTGCGCTCCAACTCCTGAAGTTGCTGACCCCAATGGATTGGCGGTGCGGCGATCGGGACTTTGAGACCAAAGGGCAGATTGTACTTGTCGGCGGCGACCAAGCGGTTGTCCTGGGTGAGCAAGCTGGGATCGATCGCGGCGGATTGGGAGGTGATCCGCGTGGCCTGGTGCAGATAGCGCAGCAGTTGACCATCGGGTAAGTCGGGATAGGCGCGATCGGCCCGCGAAGGCAGGGCGCTGGGGGCTGGTAGGTGGGGGCGATCGGGCCCCGTTCCTTCGGTGAGGGCCACCACCGCCGTCACACCCTCCTGTTCTGGTTCCAGAAACAGCAGCCGCTCCAGTTGTTCATCGTCAAACCCACCGATCAGCGTGGCTTGATAGTCCACCAGGGAACAGGCCAGCGTGGCATTGGCCAACAAATGCCCCGTATCCAGACAAATGCGGCGATAGGCGCGATCGCCATAACGCCAGGCCGAGCGCTGAAAAACCGCCGTGGTCACCAAGGCCAAGGAAGCGTCGGTTAACGCAGGGTGCTGAAAGCAGGCCGCTTGCAGATCGGGCCAAAGGGCGCTATCCCACACCTGAACCAAACCATGGGTTTTCACTTGGTAGTGATACAGCCCCGCCGCCAAGGGGCCATTGCCCGGCGACAACAGATAAACCTCCGCTGGGTACAGCCCCCCCGCCGAAGGAGCCGAACGGAGCGCCACGCCCATTTGCGGCAACCGAGCCGTGATCCCATAGGCGCAATAGAGCAATTTGGACAGTCGCCGCCACCAGGTCGCGATCGGGCTGTCTAAAACATCGATCGCGCTGGGCTTGAGATCCAGCACTGTGCCAAATCGATAATCCTTGTATAGTTCCGGGCGATCGTCCCAATTCAGCGGTCGAGATTGACGCTCGATCGTTTCAGGATCATACTTAGTGCGCTCGTGATAGTACTGAGCGATAGACAACTCTACCTCGGGCATGGCTTCCAATTGAACGAGGAACGATCGCGCAATCAATATCCAACAACAACGGGGACAAATCAATCCACTCGCGGTAAACATCATCCCCTAATCACACCCCCGATCGTCCCACCCCGGGAGCAAGATCAAACATCAGCGCCGTGGGTTACATCGCCCCATTCCGAATCAACGACGTGGCAACCTGGGAGAACTTTTGAAAATGGCTTAATGATGATTTTTTTAAATCAACTGATAATTATTATTGATTAATAAATTTGCCCTCCATCCAATTCTGAATCGGCTGCTGATCCCGCTTCCATCGCGAGCCTATGCAGACGCTCCTGCTCCTGGGGGCGTGAATTTGGCCGGTGGCTCCAGCTCGCAATTTACACCACTGCCGGAGTTGGGATCTCTCAGAAAGCCTAGGGGTCTTCAAAGCGATCAGGGGATCGTGATGTCTATGAATTTAATTATTTTTTGGCAATTTTAAATATGTTTTCCTGGTTTGTGATTCTCTCGGTTATTTTCTGATGCAACCTCCCGATCGCCGCTGGGATTGCTGAAGAAGCAAATTCACAAACTGACAAAATTGATACCTAATCACGGACTGGAAAGACAGTAACCCCAGAAATTGAATCTAAAAAAAATCTTAGGTCTGCAAAAATATCCGAAAAATTCTGATAGAAAACGATTGAATTTTAGAAAAATTCTGACTTCTTCCTGAGACCTACAGTCAGCCAATATTCAGCCAATATTAGTTAATTAAGCTTTCGTCGATGGTTTAGGAATGCAGCCCAAAATTTGCCCAGTCAGTCATCACCCCAAGGGTTTACCCCGGCAGTAGAATAAGCTCCCGCCACCACTTTGGGCAGAAATTGAGCCGAAACTGACCTGTCACCGTCGCTCCCGCCGTCGCCCGGGAGCCTGTTGTATCGTCGTCGATGGTATGCAAAAACTGACCGTAGCAGAGCTTCAAGCTGCATATCAGCAAGGTCAACGCAATTTTCAAAAAAGTGATCTTCAGGGAGTGGATCTGTTCGCAGCCTCATTACCAGACATTGACCTGCAACAGAGTTGTTTGGTCATGGCCTATCTGCCCTATGCCAACTTGAGCCAAGCGCAACTGACACAAGTTCAAGGACAACGGATGGAACTGGGGAACGCCCAGCTCTACCAGGCCAACTTGGCGGGTGCGAATTTGCAGGAGTCCCAATGTGTGCGCAGCAACTTTCGCTATGCCAATCTGCGATCGGCCGATTTGCGTCATGCCAACCTCTGTGGGGCAGATCTATATAGTGCAGATCTGCGGGAGGCGGATTTGCGAGGGGCCGATTTGACCAGTGCCAACCTGAAGTCAGCGCACTTGGAAGGGGCTAAACTCCAGCGGGCTAATCTGTTTCGGGCGAAGGATCCGGATCTTTCCCAAGCATTTTATGACCATACAACGCTGCTCCCCGATGGCTACCGAGCCATGGAAAACGATCGCCAATCGCCAACCGGTCAGCAGTCTTTGGATTAGTTAGATTAGACAGTGCTCTGGATTGACGGGGCAATTCAACTCGCCCCTACAATGGCGGTTGATGCTCGGAAAGCGTAGATGGGGTCATGGCACAGGAACAGCGCATTGATGGAAAAGTCACGGTGACCCCAAAAGAGGGCCGATCGCCCCGAAAGCCAGCGTTGCAGTCCTGGGGCTGGCTGTCTTTGGGGGTGTTGGGCTTGGGGATGTTCGGGGCTTGGCAAGCGCAGGCCCAAACTCAGCCGTCGGGCGCTGCGGCGATCGCCCAATATGCCGATGCGGTGTTGGCGATCGAGCCGGTGCGTCAGGCTGCGGCGAGCCAACTGAAAACCGTGATGGGCGATCGGCCCTTGCCGGTGGTGATTTGCTCTCAGGGCGATACGGTGAAATCGCTGTCGCGGGAGGCGCGGGAAATTGCCGTTTCCTTCTGCAACCAAACCAAGGGCATTATTGAGGGAACGGGCCTCTCGATCGCCCAGTTTAATCAAATGACTCAAACCCACGCGATCGATCCTGCCCTGCGCCAACGGATCCAAGAGGAGTTGGTGAAGCTACAGGCTCCCTCGCAGCCCTAATTTTTTGCAGCACTCAGGACAACAAAAAGCACCCCAGCGTTCATATCGCGGGGTGCTCAATTTGGTATCGGATTGAGAAAACGCTTGCAGTTGAGACTTGGCATCAAGGCAACCCATCCATATAGACCGATTGCCTTGAACTTCCCAGCCTGTTCGGATTGCAACCACGCCTGATCACGCCATCGGCAGAGCTGGCAGTGGCAGCAACGATTCCGGCCAGTTCTAGAACTTGAACTCGGTGCGCAGTACACCCATCACAGCCGTATCACCGTTGTCGTTGGCATCAAACACAGCCACCACACCCGGAGTCAGGTAGATGTTGTCATTGAGCGCGAACTTGTACATGGCTTCCACCAGAATCGGCGTGTTGTCGTCTTCTTCAACGCCGTCGGCATTCACCACCGTCGGCGGTTGACCCACCGTCAGTGCGCCCATGCTGCCTTCCTTGCCCAGGTCGGGGAAGGTGAAGCCCACACCCCAGGTCAGAATGTCAGCATTTGCATCATCGTTGTTCAGGCTGTCGGCCCAGGTGTAGCCAAAGAAGCCATGCATCCCGAAGTGCTCCGAGAAGCGGTATTGGGTTTGGAAGCCAATGTTGTCGCTGTCGAAGGAGTCGCCGTTAAACAGGTTGAAGGTGTTCTTCGTGCCCGAGCCGCCCAGGACGTTGAAGGGGCGATCGACCCGAGAGTAGTAGGAGTGGGCGTAAAGCAGACCGGCCGAGAAGCGATCGTCCGAGCTGGAGTAGTTCAAGCTGACGCTGGCGCTGTAGCTGCCGTCAAACAAACCGCGACCTTCATCGGGGCTGGCGGAGTTGCCGGCCGAGTAGAGCGCGGCCACCGTGAAGTTGTCGCTGGGTTTCCAACGAATCCCCGCACCGCCGTAGCTGGGCTGACGGAAGATCGGGTTCAGGTCGGCAAAGCTAGTGATTGCGCCGTTCCCGTTGCCGTAGATCGGGTTATGCACCGGGTGGGCATCTTCCAGGATCAAATCTTGACCCACGATCGCCGTGGCGCGATCGCTCAGGGGGAACTCATAGGCCAAGAAGGTCAGGCGGAAGTTCGTATCGGAACCGTTGCCGTAGCTGAGGTTGGTTAGCCCCGTCACATCGTTCAGCGGGCTGCGAACGCTGTTGGATTCCAAACGGGTGAACAGCTTGTCCTTGCCGGTGAAGCTTGTGACCAACAGCAACCGCGTCCGTTGGCTGAAGGTAACGTTTTCTGCGCCGCTGTCGTCGCTGTCGTCGCCCGTGAGCGTGCCACCCTGCATTCCGAAGATCACCTGACCGGACAGCTTGGTGGTGGTTGAAAACTGGTTGGCTTCCAGTTCCGAAGTGCGTGCTTCCAGGGAATCAACCCGGCCGCGCAGGGCTGCCAACTCAGCGGCAAATTCTTCTTGCAGCTTTTGCAGCTTCCGCAAATCTTCCTTGGTGGCCAGCGGGTCGGTGGCGGCCTTGATCAGGTCATTGATCCGATCGAGGCAAGCATTCAAACCAGCGGCGAACTCGTAGCGGCTGAGGGGGCGGTTGCCCTTGAAGGTGCCATCGGGATAGCCCGCAATACAGCCGTAGCGCTCCACCAGGGACTGCAATGCCTGGAAGGCCCAATCGGTGGGCTGCACATCAGACAGTTGCGAGACGGAAGTTACTTGATCCAGCGCCATTTCCGAGTCGATCGACCCGAGCAGCGTCGCTTCCGTGGAGGCGTTCACCCCAACCGGACTTTCAGCAGCCGCGCGATCGGCCGTGCCCAACATTGCCCCACCCGAAATAGCCAAGGCGGCCATCAGGATTCCATAGCGACTTTTCAACACGATCTATCCTCACACCAAAACTTTAGAAAATCCTCGTTCAGCTCATCACCCTTGCAAACAACGGCGAACAAGCTAATCCTGATAGTAAATAATCAGTAAGGATTTGGTTAAGTATCGGTTATAACTTTTTTTTCAAAACAGCACAACACCCAAGTTATCGAATAGCGACAATCAGAATCTGTAATGGTGGCCACCGTTGAAACTCGTCCCCATCAGGACTTTCAGAAAAACGGGAAAATTTTTTTCTGTATCCTCAGATACAACGACCTATATTTCAGCGCCCTAGGATGACGCTAAAATCGGGACAAGCCAGGGCTTTTTTGAGTCCTTTATCCAGGCAATAAGCGGGGTTTGTAACTGATTTTTACGCAAAGCTGAGGAGTGTAAAACAATACAATGTCCGGTCAATTTAATCGCCGTAAATTTCTGTTTTACGGCTCCGCTGCCCTGAGTGCCAGTGTTTTACTCAAGGCCTGTGGCCAAGCCCCGGAAAGCGCTCCATCGCCGGGTAGCCCTAGCCCCGGGGCTAGTCCCGCCGGATCTCCCGCTGCTAGTGGTGACACGATCAAAGTCGGTGTTCTGCATTCCCAGAGCGGCACGATGGCGATCAGCGAAAAGAGCGTGATCGATGCTGAACTGCTGGCGATCGAGGAGATCAACAAGGCCGGCGGTGTCCTGGGCAAGCAAATCGAGCCGGTTGTGGAAGATGGAGCCTCTGACTGGCCCACCTTCGCAGAAAAGGCGAAAAAGCTGATCGACCAAGACAAGGTGGTCACCATTTTTGGTTGCTGGACCTCTGCCAGCCGCAAAGCAGTGCTGCCGGTCTTCGAGGAGAAGAAGCACATGCTTTGGTATCCCGTGCAGTATGAGGGGCAGGAATGTTCCCAAAACATCTTCTACACGGGCGCTGCGCCGAACCAACAGATTGAACCGGCCGTTGAGTGGCTGTTCAAAAACAAAGGTAAAGAATTCTTCCTGGTCGGTTCTGACTACGTTTTCCCGAGAACGGCCAACACGATCATCAAAGCCCAAGTGGAGAAGCTGGGCGGCAAAATCGTTGGTGAAGACTACATTCCCCTGGGCGGCACGGAAGTTACGCCCATCATCACCAAGATTCGCAGCGCTCTGCCGAACGGTGGCGTAATCTTCAACTCCTTGAACGGCGACAGTAACGTTGCTTTCTTCAAGCAGTTGCAAGGGGCTGGTTTGGGCCCTGATAAATATCCTTCGATGTCCGTGAGTATTGCGGAAGAAGAAGTGAAGGCGATCGGGGTGGAATACCTGGAAGGTCACTACGCCGCTTGGAACTACTTCATGTCGGTGGATTCTCCGGCGAACAAGAAATTCGTGGATGCGTTCAAGGCGAAATATGGCCCCGATCGCGTGACGAATGACCCCATGGAAGCGGCCTACATTGCCGTTTATCTGTGGAAGCAAGCCGTTGAAAAGGCGAAGACCGCCGATGATCTGGAGAAAGTGCGGGCGGCTGCCTATGGCCAAACCTTCGATGCCCCAGAAGGAATGGTGACCATGAATGCGAACCATCACCTGTCGAAGGTGGTGCGGATTGGCGAAATCGAAAAGAGCGGTCAATTCAAGGTCGTGTTTTCAACGGATAAGGCGATCGAGCCGGTGCCCTGGAACCAATTTGTGGCTGAAACCAAGGGCTTCGCTTGCGACTGGTCGGATCCGAAGAAGGGCGGCAAGTACAAGATCTAAGCCATTTGATCTTTGTAACCCTGATGATGCTTGGCGGGCAATAGCCACTGCATAGGCATCGGTTCTACAGCAGCCAAGGGGCAGTCGGCCAAGTCGTCACTGCCCCTTTGTTGTTGAAGGGCCATGGTAACGAGGTTTATTTCACCCGCACACTCAACCCAGTTCTTGAGATGCTTGATGCCATTTTTAGCGGAATTAGCATTGGCTCCGTGTTGCTGATTGCAGCATTAGGCCTGGCGATTGTGTTTGGGCTAATGGGTGTGATTAATATGGCCCACGGCGAGCTGATGATGCTCGGAGCCTACACAACGTTTTTGGTTCAGAATCTGTTCAAATCCTTCGGTGAGGGGGCGTTTGAAATTTATATTTTCCCAGCGCTGATTGCTGCTTTCATTGTCACAGCGATCGCGGGGGTGATTTTGGAGCGAGGGGTGGTGCGATTTCTCTACGGTCGCCCCCTGGAAACCCTGTTGGCCACCTGGGGGGTGAGCCTGATGTTGCAGCAATTTGTCCGCAGCATTAATTGGGTGATGGCGATCGGGCTGGTGCTGTTTTGCGCCCTCTTTTTTGGGGCTTGGGGGTTGTTGGGGAAACGGGCCAATTGGGTGGCGATCAAAACTCAGGCCCTGAGCATTTTGTTGCCGGTGTCGGCGGGGATTTCGATCGCTGTGGGCAGCCTGTTAGCTCAACAATTCAAGTTAACGGTCACCAAGCCCTGGTTCGGGGCCCAAAACGTGGATGTGACGGCTCCCCGCTGGCTGCGGGGTGGAATTCCGATCGGGGATTCGCAACTCCCGTCCACCCGCTTGTTCATCATTGCCCTGACGATTCTGTGCCTCTTTGGTCTGTATTGGTTCCTGAATCGATCGCTCTGGGGCCTGCGCATCCGTGCCGTCACCCAAAATCGCAGCATGAGCGCCTGCTTGGGCATTGCCACCAACACCGTGGATTCTTTGACCTTTGCACTGGGTTCCGGACTGGCAGGAATTGCGGGCAGCGCGATCGCCCTGTTGGGTTCCGTGGGCCCCAACACTGGCCAAAACTACATCGTTGATACCTTCATGGTGGTAGTGGTGGGCGGCGTTGGCAAACTGGTTGGCTCGATCGTCGCCGCATTGGCCATTGGGACTGCGAGTTTCCTGATTGGTTCCGGTACTTTGGCCGCCGTGTTTGCAACGGTTCCGCCCCTGGCGGAGTTCTTTAACTTCTTTGCCACCGCCAGCATGGCCAAGGTGATGGTTTTTGCCGCCATCATCGTCTTTTTGCAAGTGCGTCCGGGCGGTCTTTTTCCCCAAAAGGGACGGACGGTTGAGTCCTAAACCGTGATCTGGAAGCCTTGTTCTATCGTTCCGATCGCTCTAAATTGCACATCTTTCCAGTTTCGATGCTTCAGTTTCGATTCTCAAATTCCAATTCGAGAATTGCAGCAATTGCTAACGACAATCCTCATTGCGGGATGTGAGTATGGGATCTTTACCTTCAACCCGAAAACAGCGATCAATTCCCCTCAGTTCGGAGGATTGGGCAGCCATTGTTCTCCTCATTGTGGCGCTTCTGATCCCACTGTTGCTGTCGGATTTTCGCTTGAATCTTCTGGGGCGCTATCTATCCCTGGCGATCGTGGCCCTAGGTATTGATTTAATCTGGGGCTACACGGGTCTGCTCAGTTTGGGTCATGGGGTGTTTTTTACCCTGGGTGGCTATGCCTTGGCTATGCACCTGAAGCTGGTGCAAATTCCGCCCGATGCCACGGTGAAATTGCCGGAATTCATGTCTTTGTATGGGGTGACAGAACTGCCTTGGTTTTGGCAACCGTTTTATAACTTTCCGGTGACCTTGGTGGGCATGGTTGCTGTGCCCATGGTTGCCGCCAGTATTCTCGGTTACCTGGTGTTTCGGAACCGGATTCGAGGTGTGTATTTCTCTATCCTGACCCAAGCGGCGACCATTGTTTTCTTCAACTTTTTCAATGGCCAGCAAAAGTTAATTAACGGTACTAATGGGCTAACCAATTTTGGGCAATTTTTGGGCTTTGATATTTCATCCCCAGGAACCCAAAAAATCATCTATTTCATCACGCTTGGTGGATTAGTGGTTGCCTATTTGGTTTGTCGCTGGCTCATTTCTGGCCGCTTTGGGCGACTCCTGATCGCCATTCGGGATGATGAACCTCGGGTTCGTTTTTCGGGCTATAACCCCACGGGTTTTAAGGTGGTGGTGTTTGCGGTTTCAGCGGCCCTAGCGGGCTTGGCCGGGGCATTATTTACCCTGCAATCGGGAATTGTGTCGCCCAAAACCATGGATATTCCCTTCTCGATCGAGATGGTGATTTGGGTGGCCGTTGGCGGGCGTGCCACGCTCCTGGGCGCAATTGTGGGCGCGGTGTTGGTGAACTTTGCCAAGAGCCTTTTGAGCGAACAATTCTCGGCGATTTGGCTCTTTTTCCAAGGGGGCTTGTTCCTGCTGGTGGTGATGGTGTTGCCCGACGGCATTGTTGGTTGGCTCAAGACCTCCGGTATGGATTTAATCAATCGACTGATCGGTCGATCGCCCCAGCCGGTTGCCACCTATCCCAGCTTGGAAACCGATCCCGAAGTTCAATTTGAGCGCGAAGAATTGCAGGATAAATCATGACCCATTCTTTGGATCTGCCGACGGCGGCGGCTCAGCCCATCCTCGCCATTCAAAACCTGACCGTCAACTTTGATGGATTCAAGGCCCTGAATAACCTAACCTTCAGCATGGCCCCCGGTGAATTGCGGGTGGTGATTGGCCCCAATGGTGCAGGGAAAACCACGTTTTTGGACACGATCACGGGCAAAGTGAAACCCACCCAAGGGGATGTGTTGTTCAAGGGCCGCAGCCTGAAAGGGCGTAGTGAATACGAAATTGCGCGCTTAGGCATTGGTCGCAAATTCCAAACGCCTCGGGTTTATCAAAACCTGACCGTGGCCCAAAATTTGGAACTGTCGGGCAATCCCCAAAAAGGCGTGCTCCATAGTTTGTTTCGGAAACCCCTGCGATCGGAACGACAGTCCGTGGCCCAGCTATTGGAAACTCTGGGACTCACAAGCAAAGCCCAACTACCGGCGGCCCTGCTCTCCCATGGAGAAAAGCAACGACTAGAAATTGGCATGTTGGTGGCTCAATCGCCGGATTTGTTATTGGTGGATGAACCGGCGGCCGGCTTAACCGATGAAGAAACTTACCAACTGGGGGAATTGTTGATTTCTTTGGCGGAAGTGCATTCCATCATTGTGATTGAGCATGATATGGAATTTGTCCGGCAAATTGCCCGCACCGTGACGGTTTTGCATGAGGGATCATTGCTGTTTGAAGGCACGATGGATGAAGTGCAAAGCGATGAACGGGTGATCGAAGTCTATTTGGGCAAAGAAGACGAGGACTAGGGATTTGGAAATTGCCCCTAGAAAAGACCCAAGTAATTGAGATGGAGGACTAGGGATGTTGAAGGTTTCGGGCTTAAATGTTTATTACGGCGAAAGTCATATTCTGCGCGATGTGGATATGACTGTTCGCGAAGGGGAAATGACTTGCTTAATTGGTCGAAATGGGGTCGGAAAAACGACGCTCCTGAAAACTATTGTCGGCCTGTTGCCACCTCGTAGCGGGGCGATCGCCCTGGCCGATTCCCCGATCGCCCATTTGTCTCCCGATCGCCGGGCTAAGTTGGGCATTGGCTATGTGCCCCAAGGTCGCGATATCATTCCCCGGCTGACGGTGCGAGAAAACCTACTGTTGGGTTTGGAAGCTTGCCGAGGAACCGATCGCGCCGGAGCCAATGCGAAGGATTTGACGATTCCCGAAGAAATTTTTGACCTCTTCCCGGTGTTGAAAACCATGCTGAATCGGATGGGGGGCGACCTGTCCGGTGGTCAACAACAGCAACTGGCGATCGGGCGGGCTTTGATGGGCAAACCGAAGCTTTTGGTGTTGGATGAACCCACGGAAGGGATTCAACCCTCGATCGTGTTGCAGATTGAAGAAGCGGTGCAACATATTATTCGATCGACCGGGATTGCGGTGTTGTTGGTGGAACAGCACTTGCACTTTGTGCGCAAGGCGAATCACTACTACGCCATGCAAAAGGGTTCAATGGTGGCCTCTGGCAACACGAGCGAACTCAGCAATGAAACGATTCAACAATTCCTGGCGGTTTAGGGAATTGGCTTAGGGCGTGAACGCTGGTTTTCGCCAGTCCCATTGCGTTCTCATGGCGGGGACTTCCCTCAACTTTCCAAAATCTTGCTCCCGATCGCGATCGCATTCAATTGAAGCGGTAGGATCGGGAGGTTTTGAGTTGAGGAACCCTCCCGTGGCCTTGGTGCGTGTTCGTGAGCATGTTAATCCCCTCAGTCGCCATTATGATCGGGCGATCGAACCCCCCAATTGGTCGCAACTGTTTCACCAACTCGATCGACCCCTTCATCTCGATATCGGCTGTGCCAAGGGGCATTTCATCTTAGCCATGGGGGCCCAAGAGCCAACCTGGAACTTTTTGGGCCTCGAAATTCGTGAACCCTTGGTGCATCAAGCCAACCGCTGGGCCGAAGAGCGCGGCCTTGAGAACGTGCGGTATTTGCCTTGCAATGCCAATCGATCAATCCGCCCGCTGTTGGCATCCTTACCCCCAGGAATCGTGCAGCGGGTAACGATTCAATTTCCCGATCCTTGGTTCAAAAAACGCCACCAAAAGCGCCGGGTCGTGCAACCCAGCTTGGTCAAGGATTTGGCAGAATTTTTACCCTTGGGGGCGCAGGTTTTTGTGCAATCAGACATCGAAGAAGTGGCGATCGAAATGCGCGATCGCTTCTGCGAACATGCGGCTTTTCGGCTCACCCATGCCCTGCCTTGGTTGGTGCAAAACCCGTTACCGATCCCCACCGAACGGGAAAAATCAGTTTTGGATCAAGGCTTCCCGGTTTATCGGGCCCTGTTCGATCGAATTTGACAGAATGAATTGATAGCTACTGTCGCCAAATCCACAGGCTCACCGCCCCCTAATCAATAGGGGCAGGTTCCCAGAACCCACCCCTACGGATTTCACCTCATTCAGCGCCAAGTTGAGTTTTAACTCTCTTGAATGCCAGTCGATCGCAATTTCAAGAAATCCTAGCCGCGATATTTACGGAAGGCGAGCGTCACATTGTGGCCGCCAAACCCAAAGGAATTCGACAGGGCCACTTCCACCGGCATTTCCCGCGCTTCATTGGGCACATAGTCCAAATCACAAGCCGGATCCGGATCTTCCAGGTTAATGGTCGGTGGCACCTTGTCATGGACGAGCGCCATCACTGTCGCTACTGCTTCAATGCCACCGGAACCACCCAATAGGTGTCCCGTCATGGACTTGGTGGAGCTAATGGCCACCCTGGGAGCCACATCTTCACCCAAAGCCGCCTTGATGGCCGCTGTTTCAGTGGAATCGTTGGCGGGGGTGCTGGTTCCGTGGGCGTTGATGTAGTTCACTTGGTTAGGAGTGATACCTGCATCCTTCATGGCCAAGCGAATGGCTCGGGCTGCGCCTTCCCCGCCAGGAACCGGAGCCGTCATGTGGTGTGCATCGCAGGTCATCCCGTAGCCAATGATTTCTGCGTAAATTTTGGCTCCCCGGCTAAGGGCGTGATCCAGTTCTTCAAGCAACAGAATCCCGGCTCCTTCGCCCATGACGAAGCCGTCGCGTCCTTGGTCAAAGGGACGGCTGGCGCGGGCGGGATCATCATTGCGGGTGGACATGGCCTTCATGGCTGCGAAGCCGGCCATCCCCAGCGGTGTGATGGCTGCTTCTGAGCCGCCGCACACGATCGCCTGGGCATAGCCTCGCTGCACGAGCCGGAATGCGTCCCCGATTGAGTTGGATCCCGCCGCGCAAGCTGTCACCGTGCAAGAATTTGGTCCCTTGGCCCCCAGTTGGATTGCCGTCAGGCCAGCGGCCATGTTGGCAATCATGGTGGGGATCATGAAGGGGCTGCATCGATCGGGCCCACGATGGAGTAGCACTTCCACCTGGTCTTCGAGAACCTTCAGTCCCCCAATACCGGTTCCGATTAACACCCCAACCTGCTCAGCGTTCAGGTCGTTGATCACGAACTGGGCATCTGCAACGGCTTGCTTACTAGCACAAACCGCGATTTGCGTGAACCGATCCATTCGCTTGGCATCTTTGCGATCGATGTATTGCAGTGGATCAAAGTCCTTCAGTTCGCCGGCAATTCGGCAGTCGTGGCGTGAGGCATCAAACAGCGTAACCGGCCCAATGCCGTTACGCCCCGCCATTAGCCCATCCCAATATTCACTGAGGGTGTTGCCAATGGGGGTAATTGCGCCCAGACCGGTGACGACAACGCGCCGACGGGGTTCGTCAGCGGGGGCCGCACCGGCAGCGCTTGCCACAGGGGTGTCAACGCGGTTGGAACTGGTCATGGTGATAACAGTCTGGAGGTCTGCAAACCCAGCACGAGAGGTCTACGAGCCGTCAGTGGGCGATCGGGCTGCAATAACTAAGATTGTTGAGCAAGAATATAGTCAACCGCTTCTTGCACGGTGGTGATTTTCTCAGCCGCTTCGTCAGGAATTTCGATATCAAATTCTTCTTCGAGGGCCATGACTAACTCAACGGTGTCCAGGGAGTCTGCACCCAGGTCGTTGCTAAAGCTAGCTGCCGGTACGACTTTCTCAACTTCAACGCTGAGCTGATCGGCTACGATTTTTTTAACTTTTTCGAAAATTTGATCCTGCATGATGACTCCTATTGGACAGCCCCCCAAGCCGCCCAGGTTCTAGTCTGACGGGGTGAGGGTTATCGTCGCACAACGGGGGTGCAATGATCGATCCGACAACAGATCTGAGCTATTGAAAACTCTAAAAATGCTGCGATCGAGAAGGTGAGCGGGCGGGCCGTGCATCCGGCTCAGTCGGCTTGCGTCTGAATAGACCGCAGCAAGGCAGTCGGCTGGCTCGAAGATGACGATAACCAGACCGCGACCAAGGGTCATCGAGACGGGTCACCGATGAGGGCGCATCTAAGCATTCCTTCATCTTATCGGAAAGCGGCCGTTGCGGGTGAGATTCTACGGGCGATTGCTCCCCACAGCTCAATGCGAGGCGGTGGGCGGCCTGGATTGACTTGGCGGGGCAGGAGTTCTGGAGCGGGATCAAGGCGCAGATGCTGAAACCAAGCGACTGGCTCAGAATGGAACAGAATCCAAAAGATTTGCCCAAAATCCCAGTCGCGCCCTTTAAACTCAGAACCATCAACGCCATAACAGCGCCATGACTTAGTTGCCACGATTCGGTTGCCATGCCTTAGTTGCCACGATTCGGTTGCCACGATTCGGTTGCCACGCATCGATGGCTCATGATTCGGCAGTGGACATGATCGGCAATGACCACGATTGGCAATGAATGGGCGCTTGATTAACCCTTGGGAGTAATTTGAACGATGGTTGTTGCCCAAAGTGGAACACCGACGACATCGCGATCGACCGGTTCTTTTCCCGATCGCCAGCCGCTACAGGGTCGATCGGGCAAGTTGAAATACGCCTACTACCCGGGCTGTGTGGCCAAGGGGGCCTGTGGCGAACTGCACCAATCCACCACCGCGATCGCCCGTGCTTTGGGCATTGAACTGGTGGAATTGACGGCGGCCGCCTGTTGTGGGTCAGGCACGTTCAAGGAAGAATCCCAACTGCTCGAAGATACGGTCAATGCCCGCAACATTGCCCTGGCCGAGGCCTTGGACTTACCGATGCTGACCCATTGCAGCACCTGCCAAGGGGTGATCGGTCATGTGGATGAGCGACTCAAAACCGCCCGCGATCGACAACCGGACTATTTCCAGCAGGTGAATGGCCTGCTGTCGGATCAGGGCTGCTTGCCCTACCGAGGTTCCACGGAGGTGAAGCATTTGCTCTGGGCCCTGGTGGCCGATTACGGCATTGAGGCGATCGCCCAGCGCGTGACCCGCCGCCTGGCCGGCCTCAACTGCGCCGCCTTCTATGGTTGCTATCTGCTGCGGGCCCAGTCGTTTAATCGTTACGACAATGCCGACAACCCCCGATCGATGGAGCAAATTTTTGCGGCCCTGGGCGCAGGGGCGATCGACTACCGTGGGCGCACCCAATGCTGCGGTTGGCCCCTGGCCAGCTATGCCACCGATGCGTCCTTCCAGTTGGCGGGAACCCACCTTGCAGAGGCGATCGCCGCAGGAGCTGACTGCCTGGTCACGCCCTGTCCCCTGTGTCATCTCAACCTCGATTCCCGACAACCGGAAGTGGCAAAAGTGACCGGGCGATCGCTCAACATCCCCGTGCTGCATCTGCCGCAACTAATTGGCCTGGCATTGGGTCTGGCCCCGCGTGATTTGGGCCTCGATCGCCACATTGTTTCCACGCGCCCAATGCTCCAAAAGCTGGGTCTGGCTTAGGCATCAGCCCCCTGAGACGAGCGATCGACCCCGGCGGGAACCGCCCCCCAAACGACCCACAATGACCGGCCCCCGCCGTCAAGCTTGGTTTACTAACTTTAAATTTTTGCAACCTTCAAGGAAGCCACCAAAACTCGCAAGATACACTGAACGGTGATTTCAACGGATTCTCGGCACGATCGCCGTTTACTTCAAACCAAGGAATCGAAGGGAGTATTGCTTCAATGTCTCATTCGGTAAAAATTTACGATACCTGCATTGGCTGCACCCAATGCGTGCGCGCTTGCCCCACCGACGTGCTGGAGATGGTTCCCTGGGATGGCTGCAAAGCCGCTCAGATTGCTTCCTCGCCCCGCACTGAGGATTGCGTGGGTTGCAAGCGTTGCGAAACCGCTTGCCCCACCGACTTCTTGAGCATCCGTGTTTATCTGGGCGGCGAAACCACCCGCAGCATGGGCTTGGGTTACTAAGCCAGGGCTACTGATGTTGGTTGAAGTTGGCTTGGTTCAATTGGCGTTTCTTTGCTGGTTGGCTAAGTCGTCTTGCCGGGAGTCTCGATCGCATCTCCCCTTTGGGTGGTGAATTTGGGACAACGTTGCAGGAATTTTTGAGATGATTTTAAGAGTACGCACCCTTTGCGTGCTCTTTATTTTGATGATTTTTATTGATGACTTTCATTTTGATAATTGCTAGTGCTTTGCTAATTTTGAGCCATAGCCAACCGAATCGGCCGTGGCGGAGGTGAGAGGGTTGGCCAGGTCATTCAACCACCCATAATCGAGCAAGGCAGTGAGCCATGATGATTGAGCTGTGGGGATTGGTTCATGTAGTCACCAGTCCGGCCATGAAGCCTTTGTGGGAATGGCTCGGCAGCTTTTCCCAAGACATTGCTCAAGATCTGCTGAAGGATTTCGTCAAGGATGACTTGATCATCAGCAATTGGCAGCGGTTGCCGTTCACCGCTCAAGGGCGCACCGTGATCCGATCGCTCAAGTCTTTTGTGGCGGCCATGGAGCAAGAATTTGATCGCCTGGGTTGTGCTCCCGATGCTTACGTTAATCCCCTTAAAACCTTCATCAGAAGTCGCGAGGGGTCGGCCCTGCTGGGAACGGCGCTGAACTTGCGGCAGGAAACCCCCGACCCGATCGCCCTGGCGGAGTTGTGGGATGAGCTGGGGGTGCGATCGCTGCCGGAGGGGTTCGACTGGTCGGCGGTGGCGGCGGCATATCGATCGGCGGTGCAAGCGATCGTCCGCGAGTCGGCTGAGTTGCGGGCGATCGCTCAATTTGAGCTGACGGCCCAACTGCTGGAGGGGCAACAGGCCACGGCGGATTTGCTGGCCGATCGACTCGGGCCGGCGGTGGGCTGCGACTTGGCCGCCTATGCCGAGCGACTGCGCGATCGCTACAGCCATCTGAACCTGACTTCCCTGGACGATCGGGCCTATGAGGACGATCGGTTGCGGCTCTGGTCGGTGTTTGTGGAGCCGTCGGCGCGGGAATGTCGGGACTATTTGCCCCAGCAGGCGGAGCTACCCAAGGAATGGCTGGCGGCCCTGGGTGAGGAGGAACCCGATCGCGATCTCCAGCGCCTCGAACGCTTGCGCCAGAGCTATTTAGACCAAACGCCGCGCCCGGTTCTGGAACGGATTCGCAGCGATCGCCCGGACGATCGGCATTTGGTGATTTTGGGCGATCCGGGGGCGGGCAAGTCTACCCTGTTGCGTTACCTGGCGTTGGATTGGGCTGAAGAAGAGGTCTTTGAGCAGGGCTTCACCCGATCGCCCGCTGAGTTGGACGGGGCGATCGTGCCGTTATTGGTGGAGTTGCAGCAATATGCCAGCGATCGGCAGGATGGCCGCTGCGGCACGTTGTTGGACTTCATGGAAACCGGCAGTTTTTGTGCCCATTTGTCGCGATCGGCGATCGATCAGCGGCTGAAAACGGGCCGTGCTTGGCTGTTTTTGGATGGTTTGGATGAGGTTTTTGAACCGGCTGAACGACAGGCGATCACGGTGGAAATTGCTCGCCTCGCGGAACAATATCCCCAAGCCAAAATCGTCGTTACTTCCCGCGTGATCGGCTACAAACCCTACGATCTCAGCGGTGCAGAATTTCGCCATTTCTTGTTGCAAGATTTGGACGAAACCCAAATCAATCAATTCATTGGCCAGTGGCATCAACTGGTGAAACGCAAGGACGAGCAATTTTTGCAATTGCGGCGCGATCGCCTGACTCGTGCGGTTCAACAATCGAAGCAAATCCGCGAGTTAGCCGGGAATCCATTGTTGCTGACGATGATGGCGATCTTGAATTTGCATCAGGAATTGCCGCGCGATCGCTTTTTGTTATATGAGCAAGCGGCGCGGGTTTTGTTGCATCAATGGGATGTGGAACGGGCGCTCGAAAGCGATCCCGAACTGGCGACGGCGGCCCTAGATTTTCGGGATAAGCAAGCGATGTTGCGGCGGGTGGCGCGGGTGATGCAAGACAGCCCGGATGGATTGCGCGGCAACCTGATTCGCGAGGAAGATTTGGAGCGGGAATTTCGCGATTATTTGAAAACTAATGATCGGGACAATGCGGGGGCGATCGCCAAGCGCCTGATCCGCCAACTGCGGGAGCGCAATTTCATTCTTTGTTTGGTGGGGCCGGGTCTCTATGCCTTTGTGCATCGCACCTTTTTGGAATATTTCTGTGCGGCTTCGTTTCTTTGGGATTTTAAGGAAACACAAACTCTGACGATTGAGGCGTTAATTGCGGAGACGTTTGGCAAGCATTGGGCGGAGGAGTCGTGGCATGAGGTGTTACGGCTGATTGCGTCGGAGTTAGATCAAAAATTTGTGGAGCAAATCATCGAGTTTTTGCTGTCTGTAAAGGTTGATCGGCAGCAATGCTTAAAAGATGAGCGCTTAACCAAAGAAGCCATTGTCAACCTACTGTTGGCTGCTGATTGCTTAATCGAAATTCGCAAACCAAATCTCAATGAGCCTGTTTTTGTAAATCTGTTGCACTGCTTGCAAGCCGAAACGAACGAACGAAATGATCAACGCTTTCAGCGGGAAGCAGCCGAAGGTTTACTGAGTCGAATTGCAGAAGGTTGGCAACATACTGATGATCTCCGACCTTGGTTTGAATCGCTCATAGAGTTAACCAATCGATCCTATTTTCCTATCTTTGCAGTGGTGATCGTTGCCCAGAGATGGAAAGACGACCCCGACACCTTGCCCATGCTCAAAGACCGCGCGCGATCGGATGAGAACTGGGCTGTGCGGGTAGCAGCGGTGGCGGCGTTGGCACAGGGCTGGAAAGACGACCCCGACACCTTGCCCATGCTCAAAGACCGCGCGCGATCGGATGAGAACTGGGCTGTGCGGGTAGCAGCGGTGGAGGCGTTAGCACAGGGCTGGAAAGACGACCCCGACACCTTGCCCATGCTCAAAGACCGCGCGCGATCGGATGAGGACAATGATGTGCGGCGAGCAGCGGTGGAGGCGTTGGCACAGGGCTGGAAAGACGACCCGGCCACCTTGCCCTTGCTCAAAGACCGCGCGCGATCGGATGAGGACGGGGCTGTGCGGCGAGCAGTGGTGTGGGCGTTGGCTCAGGGCTGGAAAGACGACCCTGACACCTTGCCCTGGCTCAAAGACCGCGCGCGATCGGATGAGAACTTGTTTGTACGGCAAGCAGCGGTGGAGGCGTTGGCTCAGGGCTGGAAAGACGACCCCGACACCTTGCCCTGGCTCAAAGACCGCGCGCGATCGGATGAGGACAATGATGTGCGGCAAGCAGCGGTGGAGGCGTTGGCTCAGGGCTGGAAAGACCACCCCGACACCTTGCCCTGGCTCAAAGACCGCGCGCGATCGGATGAGGACAATGATGTGCGGCGAGCAGCGGCGGAGGCGTTGGCTCAGGGCTGGAAAGACGACCCCGACACCTTGCCCTTGCTCAAAGACCGCGCGCGATCGGATGAGAACTGGGCTGTGCGGCAAGCAGCGGTGGAGGCGTTGGCTCAGGGCTGGAAAGACGACCCCGACACCTTGCCCTTGCTCAAAGACCGCGCGCGATCGGATGAGGACAATGATGTGCGGCAAGCAGCGGTGGAGGCGTTGGCTCAGGGCTGGAAAGACGACCCCGACACCTTGCCCTTGCTCAAAGACCGCGCGCGATCAGATGAGAGCGAGTATGTGCGGCAAGCAGCGGTGCAGGCGTTGGCTCAGGGCTGGAAAGACGACCCGGACACATTCAACTTGCTTTGCGAAATCACCACCCAAGATCCGTTTCAGCGTTCAGATAGCGAACATCGGAAATATGAAAGAAACCCGCGTCAAACAGCCCTTGAAGGATTGTTAGAAATTGCGCCTAAGAATCCGCAGGTGATTGATCTGTTACGCGATCGTGCTGCCAACGACCCCGACGATCTCTTGCGCGAATGGGCAACCGAACAGCTCGCCAAAATTGATTCGCAGTCGCACGAGACCTGATGGAAATTGATCAACAAAGCCCCATTCATCCCGGCGAAATTTTGCTAGCGGAATTTTTGCGACCACTGAAGATTTCCTATACCAAGCTGGCTGCGGAAACGGGGATTTCGGTGCGGATGATTGGGGCGATCGTACGGGGGAAGCGATCGATTTCGCCCGAAGTGGGTCTGCGATTGTCGCGCTACTTTGGTCTTTCCGAACGGTTTTGGCTGAACCTCCAAATTCACTACGATCTGGAGATCCTGAAACAAACCCTACGCGATCGCCTCGAAACCGAAGTGAAAAGATTCGCTCCAATTTCCGGAAGCTAGCCATCTCATCATTCCCATGCTCTGCGTGGGAATGATGGTTGCGATTGCCTCGCTACTTTAGATTGAGCGGGACAAGGGCTTGATGGAGCACTGTAGGGCGAGCACTTAGATAAACTTCACGTTGGTTGCTCTCGTTGTAGCCTACGACGATCGCTCCAACTTTTGCGCCAATGGGTGGATACATGGCGGGCTTCATGATGCCTTGATCGAGAAAATCAGGCAGTTTAATTAAGCCTTTAGCAGTAGGATGATTAATGTTTAGAAAAATACCGAAGGGAGCGTGGTGCTCAACAGTACCAATGACCAGTTGACCTAGGGGGTAGCGATCGCTGAGGGCTTCTGATGGCTCGATCGAGGTAGTGGTAGTCATGAAACTTACTCCGGCTTTAACTGACGTGGAAATTGGTTCAGCCAAGGGAATAATCGCTGAGGAACAACAACTTCGATGCGATCCTGTCCCTCTATTTCATCGTATCGACACTCTAGCGGTTTGAGGGTTTGTTGATAACTCTGTTCGTCGAGTGTGACTTCTAAAATACCTTCCTGGTAGCTTTGGTGAAATTCTTCAGCAATGCTGCGATCGTTCGGCCCAGCAAAGTAGCAACAACCATCTGCATAAGGGGGATTCTCTGGGAAATCAATATCAGTGAAGCCAATCTTGAGGAGGCGATCGCCCTTTCCTGGTTGTGGGGCTTTGTAAATTGTGATATCAGCTACCATATTGACGGTTTGATGGATCGAAAAACTCATACCCGGCGATAGTGCAGCGCCAGATTCAGCTGATCGCCTCGTGAACTACGGTTTTTCCCATCGTTCCCACATTCAACGTGGGAACGATAAAAACTGGTCAGTGCAGTATCTACTAGCACTCGCCATTCCCCAATCGTCGTAACAAGGGGCTTAAGCCCCTTGCTGCCCAACGATCTGCTAACAGTGGGATCCGGGTTTCCGGTGATTAGACGATCGCCCCTAGACCGTCGCGGCCGCCATGTCGTAGTGGATACCAGCCGCAGCCAGGCGATCGAGCGCTTCACCCAACCGGGGCAAATCACAAATCAAGCTCACCCGCACATAGCCCTCACCCCCGGGGCCGAAGGCATTCCCCGGCGTAAACACCACGCCCGTTTGCTCCAACACCGACAGCGCAAAATCCGTGGAAGTCAATCCCGGCGGGCAGGGAACCCACAAATACATCGTGGCGCGGGTGGGTTTGAGCGACCAACCCAACTGGTTAAACCGCTCCACCAGGAAATCCCGGCGCGATCGATAGCGGGTTTGCACCTCCGTCAGGTAGCTGTCGGGCATCGACAGGGCCGTTTCCGCCGCCTTTTGCAGCGCCGCAAAGATGCCGTAGTCCAGGTTGGTTTTCAGGGTGCGTAGACCCTGCACAATCTCCGAGTTGCCCACCACAAAGCCGACCCGCCAGCCCGCCATGTTGTAGGTCTTCGAGAGGGTGTGGAATTCCACGCCAATCTCCTTCGCGCCGGGAATTTCCAGCAGGCTGGTGGGCTGGTAGCCATCGAAGGCCAGTTCCGCATAACAGAGATCGTGAACTAGCAAAATCTCGTGCTTGCGGGCAAAGGCCACCGCCTCTTCGTAAAACTCGCGCGGAGCCGTGGCGGCGGTGGGGTTGCTGGGATAGTTGAAGTAGAGGATCTTGGCGCGATCGGCCACGTCTTCGGGAATCGAACCAAAGTCAATCAGCCAGTCTTGCTCGGCCTTCAGGACGATCGTGTGTAGGTTCGCTCCGGCCAGCAGCGGCCCCCGGAAGTGGGGCGGATAGGCGGGGCTGGGCACGAGGATCGTATCGCCGGGGTTGATGTAGGCCAGCGCCAAGTGGGTGAGTCCTTCTTTGGAACCCAGCAGGGGCAGAGCTTCGCTGTCGGAACTGAGCTTCACGCCATAGCGCCGCTCATACCAAGTCGTGATCGCTTCCCGAAAGCTGGCTTTGCCCTCAAAGGGTGGGTAGCCGTGGCCGTTGGGATCGTCGAGGGCTTCCTTGGCGGCGGCAATCACCGGGGCGGGGGCGGGCCCGTCGGGGTTGCCCATGCCCAGATCGATCAGGTCGAGGCCCTGTTGGCGGGCGTTGGCTTTCAGTTCGTCCAGGCGGGCAAAAACGTATTGCGGCAAAACACGCAGGCGATCGGCGGGTTGAATTTTCATGGCTGAGTGACCTCCTCTCCGTGGTAGATGGGGGCCGCGGCGATCGGCCCGCCATCGGGGCTGAAGCTGCTGCGGCAGGGGGCGAGGGTTGACACCAGGGCCGCCATCACTTGGTCGGCACTCACGGGGAAGGGCAGGTGATGAATATCCGATCGCTCATGGCAGGCCAGCTCTGCGGCCTGTTTCAAATCCTGAAGCGTCATTTGTCCAAGGCCCAGGTCTTCCAGGCAACGCGGCAACCCGATCGCCTCATAAAAACTCAGCAACTGGGCCCGGGCAGCGGCGGCCAGTTGGCTGCCTTGGATCATTTCTTCGAGCCGCAGTTGGGCCAAAATCCCGAGGGCGACCTTTTCGCCATGCAGCGTGCCGTGACTGGCGTGAATGTGGGTGAGGCCGTTGTGGATCGCGTGGGCGGCCACGGTGCGACATTGGGCCCCGCCCAAACCGCCAATCACGCCGGCCATCAGCACGGACGCATCGACGACCTCTTGCCAGAGGGGGCCACCGGGTTGGGCGATCGCCTCAGCGGATTTTTGCAGCAACAAATCCCGCAGCACTCGGGCCGATTGGACGGCGGCGACGATCGTGGTTTGCTCGGAGCGACCGCTGCTGATGGCGGCTTCGTACCACTTGGCGATCGCGTCACCAATACCCGCCACCAGGGTGCGAGTCGGGGCCGTCAGCACCAGTTGATAATCCAAAATCAGCAAATCGGGGCAGCGATCAAGCGTCACATCGTAGAGAAACGCCCCCGTTTCCGAATAAACATTGGAGAGGGCTGTCCAGGCGGCGCAAGTGGCCCCGGAACTGGGAATCGTGGCGATCGGGATTTTCAGTTGGTGGGCCACCAGTTTGGCCGCATCCAGGGCCTTGCCGCCGCCGGTGCCGATGATGTAGTCCGCTCGATGGGCCTTGGCCGCCACACGCAGGCGTTCCAGGCTGCTTTCACAGCAATCGGGCAAATAATTGGCGCTGGTCGATTTGGCCCCGATTTGCTCCAGGATCGGTTGCAAAGGGGGGAGCAGGGCCGCAAGGGAGCGATCGCCCCCGATGATCAGGGGGCGCTTGCCCAACCGGGCCAGTTCTGCTCCTGCCTGGGCGATCGCACCCCAACCGCGTGTCACCCTGGCCGGGGCGATCGTTAAGGCTGGAATTGGCACGGTCACGGCAATAGGAGCAGTCGGCATGGCAGTCACCCACTACGATTAGGAATTGACCAGAAAGTACACTTTACTCTATGGCGGGAATAGACAGCGCACGATCATTTTGGAGCTGTCGTTGGCTGTTGTTGGCTGTCGCCAATGGTGACCTTATCGAATGTTGTTGCGATCCAATTTTCAACTCTGGCGGTGGCGGGCGATCGCGGCGCGCTGCTCAAGCCTTGGCCTGCTCTCTCTACTCTTAGGTTGCGCCAGTGACTTGCCCAAGGCACAGTTACCGAGCGTTACAGAACTGCCCAACGATCGGGACACCCTGATCGTGACCACGGACATTAACAATCAAGGCCCCGACCCATCACGGTTGGCGTTTTATACGGCCGATTTACAAACGGGTGTGGTGGCTCGCTGGCTGCTGCAAAACGACGTGGAGATTGAGCAGCCCAATAAAAATCAAGCCCTCATTGAAAATGGCCCGCCCGTTTTGTTGCGCGATGGCAGCGGGTTGATCTATCAAGGCGTATTTTCCGGGCGATCGAGTCCCTTTGTGATTACGCCCCAAGGGGGAGTGCGATCGCTCACCGTTCCCCCCGCTGCCCAAAGCTCCAATGGGCGGCGGGCCTGGAGTGCCGATGGCCGTTGGTTGGCCTATGAACGAATTGAGCCGCGTGGTGAAGCCACCTTTTCGGAAATTTACTTACTCGATCGGCAAACGGGCCAACAGCGCCTCTGGCTCGCGAATGATGATGCCGATCGGGAAATTCGTTGGATGAGCTGGTCTCCCGATAGTCAGCGCCTGGCCGTTGCCCGCTATCAATTGGGACAAGAAGCGGTGGATCTGACCCTGCTGGATCTGCAAAAGCCGCCCCAGGTGCTGATTCGGGAAGGGGAAACCACGCCTTTTCAAGTGCCCGAAGTCGCCATGTATGACTTCCAGTGGTTACCGGATAGTCAGCGGCTGAGTTTTTTAAATCACCGCAACCCGGCCGTGCGCGGCAACGACGATCCGCTTGATGAATTCTTGAGTTTTCAGTGGCTTTTTCCCCAATCATCCGGGGTGAAATCCCAGTCCTCGATTTGGATTTTAGATATCCGAACGCGCCAATTTCAGGAATTGCCGCTGCTGACCCAAGGGGAGCGCCTGGGGGACTTGTCGGCCTACACCTGGTCACCGGATGGCCAACAACTGGCTCTGGTGGCCGGCTTTGCGGGCCCCTGTCGGCGGCTGGTGACCGCTGGTCAGATCACCTGCAGTGACCATATCTATGTGGCGAGTGCGGATGGTCGGCGGCTGCGGCAGTTAACCCAGGTGGAGCAGTGGCCGAGCTATCGGGTGTTGTGGTTTTCTCCCCAACGTCCTGCGGGGCCATCATTCTGACGGCAACTGATTGGAGCCTGATTGGAGCTTGAGTTGTGTCTTAGTGGCCTCAAATTCCACGGGAGTGAACGAGCCAGCGAAAGAGCGACGGGAGAATGGCCTTTAAATTGGAGAAAGTATACATACACCGAGCGAGCCTAGCTTCCCGTGACTCCGCAGAATTCTGAGCCTTGGCAGTTCTCGATTGATCGGCTGCGTTCCCTCACTCGATATCGCTGCCAAACCGCTTGGCAGGGGTGGCGAGGTGAATTGCGTCTAGATTGGGCCTTGGATCCCGATCGGTGGTCGCGTTGGCCGCAAATGGCGGCGAATGACAAGGGCCACATCCCCGTGGTGGCGGGCCGATCGACCCTGTGGTTAGCCCAACGGATTGTGATTCCGGAATATTTGGCAGAACCCTACCCGATCGCGGGGCTGACATTGCGGCTGGCCTTGGGGTGGTGGGCGGAAGTGGCGGAAATTTATCTGAATGGGCAATTTGTCCAGGCGGGAGATCTCTTCGATCCGGCCTGTCGGCGGTTGCTGAGCACGGCGGCGGAGCCGGGCATGGCGTTTGATTTGGCGATTCGATTGGTGTCACCCGGCCATGATCAAGGGGCGTTGGTGAAGGCGGAGCTGATTTTTGAGGCGGCTTCTTTGGTCGATCGCCTGGATCCGGGAACGCTGGCCGATGAGTTGGCGGTGGTGGCTCAGTTTGCCACGTTGGAATCGCCCGATCGCCCCGATCGCACCAGTTTGGATCAGGCGATCGGGCAAATTCACTGGGCGGCCATCGCCGATCGGGTGGCCTTTGAAGCCTCCCTGCAACGGGCCCGCCAAACCCTGGTGGCTGCCGGTTGGGCCGATTGGCTCAAGCGGCGGCAAATCCACGCCGTGGGCCATGCTCACTTGGACATGGCTTGGCTCTGGCCCGTGGCGGATACCTGGGATGCGGCCGATCGCACCTTTCGATCGGTCTTGCAGTTGCAAACGGAATTTCCTGACCTGACCTTCACCCATTCCAGCCCGGCCCTGTTTGAGTGGCTGGCAACCGATCGCCCGGCCCTGATGGCCCAAGTGCGCGATCGCGCCGTGGAAGGGCGGTGGGAACTGGCGGCGGGCCTCTGGATTGAGCCGGACTTGAACTGCATCAGCGGCGAATCGATCGCCCGCCAAATTCTCTACGGTCAACAATTTGCCCTCAACCATCAAGGCCAGTGGGTGGCGGATCAACCGGCCCGAATTGCCTGGTTGCCCGATACCTTTGGGTTTTGCTGGCAATTGCCGCAACTGTTGCGGTTAGGGGGCATTGATATTTTTGCCACCCAAAAACTGCGCTGGAACGACACCACCCGCTTTCCCCACGAGGCCATCACCTGGGAAAGTCCCGATGGGTCGCAAGTGTTGGGTTGGATGTTGCCGCCCATTGGCACGGACGCGGATCCCCTGGCGATCGCTCGGTATGCCGTCGATTGGGAACAGGCCACCGGCCAAACCACCAGCCTTTGGTTACCGGGGCTGGGCGATCGAGGCGGCGGCCCCACCCGGGAAATGCTGGAGCAGTGGCAGCGCTGGTCAGCCTCTCCCCTGTTCCCGAAGCTAGGGTTTGGACGGGTGACCGATTTGGGCGCAAAACTCGCCGCGATCGACACCTGGCCCCGCTGGCGCGATGAACTGTATCTGGAGTTCCATCGCGGTTGCTACACCACCCACTTGGATCAAAAGCTGGCCAACCGCCGCTGTGAGGGACTGTTGTATGAAGCGGAACTTTGGTGGTCTTTGGCGGAAATGGCGGGGTTGGTGACTCCCGAGTTGGCCACCGCCACTTTCGCAGACCTGGAGCAGGCCTGGAAACGGGTGCTGTTTAACCAGTTCCATGACATTTTGCCCGGCACTTCGATTCCAGAAGTCTATGAAACGGTGAATGGGGATTGGCAGGTGGCGGAAGCCGGAGCCTTGGCCGGGCGCGATCGCGCATTAAGTCATTGGTGCGCGGCGATCGACCTATCCCAACCACCTGTAGCCGGAGCTTCCCCCGTGGCGATTTTTAACAGCCTCAGTTGGGAGCGATCGGGCGTGGTGGAACTGGGGCTGCCCCCGGGATCTTGGCGGGCGGTGAGTGGCGATGGGCAACCGTTGTTAACTCAGCGATCGGGGCCCCGGGGCGATCGGCTGCTGGTGCAGGTGAATGACTGCCCCGGTGTGGGTTATCAATGCCTGTGGTTAGTGCCCGATGCCGAACCCACGATGGTGGATTTGCAACATTTACCCAGCGAGCCGCCGATTCTGCAAAATCCCTGGTTACGGGTCACGATCGATCCGATCACCGGCAACATCAGCAGTTTGTTTGACATCATCCAAAATTGTGAAATCCTGTCCGGCCCCGGCAACGAGCTGCAAGCCTTTCGGGACGCGGGGCAATATTGGGATGCTTGGAATATTGATCCCGCCTACGAAACCAATGCGCTGCCCCCAGCTCAACTGTTGGATTGGCGGTGGGAAGAGTCGGGCCCCGTGCGCCAAGTGCTGCGAGTGCGGCGACAGGTGGGGCAATCGGTGATCACTCAAGATTACGTGCTGGAGTCCCGATCGCCCCTGTTGCAAATTCGCACCACCGCCCAATGGCAAGAAACCCAAGTCCTGTTAAAAGCCGCTTTTCCTCTCAGCGATGAGCCGGATCTCGCCACCTACGAAATGCCTTGCGGGGCAATTGTCCGCCCCACCCGACCCAGCACCGCCGCCGAACAAGCCAAGTGGGAAGTGCCCGCCCTGCGCTGGGCTGACTTGGCCGCCCGCTTAATTGCGGATCATCCTGGGCCTGGGCGATCGACCCCCGATGCGGCCATCGATGCGACCCCCGATACGACCCCCGATACGACCCCCGATCGAACTCCCCAAATTGCGGATCCCACCCCGCAGGATGTGGCGGCCTGGGGGGTGAGTTTGTTAACCACGGGGCCCCATGGGTTTGATGCCAAGCCGGGTCAGTTGCGTTTGAGTTTGTTGCGATCGCCCTGTTGGCCCGATCCCCACAGCGATCGGGGTACCTGGGAATTCACCTACGCGATCTATCCCCACTTGGGCGGCTGGCAAGGGGCCCAGACGGTGCAGCGATCGGCCGAGTTGCAATCACCACTCTTAGCCTGCTGGGTTCCTGTGCCCGCCACTGAGGATCCGCCATTAGCCAAAGTTGCGGCCGATTCGGCGATCGCGCCCCAGTTGCCCACCCAAGCCACCTTGCTCAACTTGGACTGTGACCATGCCCAACTGATGGCCCTCACCCGCCATCCCCAACGGGCCGATCGCTGGGTGTTGCGGCTTTATGAAAGTGTCGGCCGATCGGGGCAGTTGCACCTAACCAGTGATTTGCCCTTGACCTGGGGCGATCGGGTCAACTTGTTGGGCGATCCCCTGCCGGATTCTGCCCCAACGCCCACAGCACCAACCCCAGCAGACCCCGCCAGCACAAAGGCGATCAAGCCCTGGCAAATTTGTTGCCTGGAACTTGATCGCCTCAACTAATCGCTCCCAATTGAACTTATTTCCCAGACTGGCTGGAAACCACGGTCTCCGTTAGCTGCCTAGGATTCCCTTGAAGATTCGTGAGCCTCGCCCTCCGGAGCCGCGCTGCGTGGCCGCGGTTTCGATGGCTTTTGGTCTCCGTTTCGTTGGGGCCGTGGTGTGGCGGGCCGAGTCCCTTCGGGCCGATCCCCGGGCGGGCGATCGTTCCGATTAAACCGGCGACCGCCGCCGCCGCCCCGAGGCTTGTGGTTACCCGTCGGTTTGCGAGGCTTGCGGGGGGGCATTCGTCGAATGGATGTGCCCTTCACGATCGTCAGCACATCCCCTTCCCGCTTCACCTCCACATCCCAGAAATGGCCCACGGCTCGCTCACCCAGCACGCCCTTCAAGTGAATCTTGAACGCCTTCGCCTTGTCATCGGGGCGACGCGGCGCTTGCTGGATGCGCATGGTTACCGCTTCTTGGTCGGCCCGATGGAACATCACCTCGCCTCGGATCGAGAAAAATTCTTGATCTACCACGGCTGGTTCTAAAACCGGCTCATCGGATCCTTCCGGCGGCTTGCGGTGCAGGGTTTCCGGTTCCCAAACGCCCACCACTTGCAAATGCAGGTGATTTTCGCGGGTGCGCGGATAAACCACCCACAGATGTTCCGTTTCAAGATCGATGTGGTTTTTGACAAGGCTCATGACCCGGCCCAGCAACACCGCATCGATCTGGATATCGTTTTCCACCACCAAAGCACCCTTGGTTAGGCGCTCTTCGGAAGGCAGATAGCGGCCTCGCACCAGCCCGATCGCCCGGTATTGCATCGGGTCACTCGGCGGCGGAATGGGATGCAGTCGCAAACCCAGGGTGCTGTCCTCTTCCGGGGCGGGATCGGGTTCCTCCGTGGCCACGGGTTCCGGCGCTGCGGTCGGTTCGGGGGTGGCGGGTGGGTCTCGCCGCACGGGCTTGGAAATACTAACGATTTTGGCGGACTCTTTTTCCGATTTAGCGGCTTCCTTACGAGGGGCTTCTTCGGATTGAGCGGCGGGTGGATTGGGACGGACGGGGGGCGGGTTTGGCCGCTTGGGCCCGTTGTTCGGTGTGGATGACTCGGCCGCAGGCGGCTCAGACGGGGGACACATAAGACCTCCTTGCAGGGGACGGAGACAGGAGCGAGGAACAGAGATCAGTTCGGCGATCGGTCAGCCCGGCGATCGGTGCATCACGGTGCGCATGACGATGTGTATGACACTGCATCAGCGCGAATCAGAAATGCAAATCAGAAATGTAAATCAGGGCGATCGCCTCACAGCCATTGAAGATCATTTGGCAAAGATCATTCAGGGCCGGGTTTAAGCCAGTTTCCCGAGCTGAGCCGAGAAATGGGCCAAGAGACCTGAGGCAAAACCGATTCGGAACTGATATTGAACGAGGACGGACATTGACGGGGCCAGCCCAGGACTCACCCACCTCCCTGGAATGGCATTTTCCAGAGACCAATCACCCCCTGGGCCCACGGGGAAACTGGAGGTGACGGCTCAAGGGCCAAGACCTGGGGGCTGTCAATCTGCCTATTCTACTGAATGCATGGATAGCCCAAGGGAGTCAGAAGATTTTTCTGATTTTTTGGGAGTTCGGGGAAGTGCTGCCGATTTGGACTTAACCTCAAACCCTGATGTCATCATCATTTGAGCGACATTAGGGATCGATCGCCGCATGGGGTTCGCTCGGTTGCCGGAGGGATCGGATCCAAGAATTTCTGTTGGTTTAGAGCGCGTGGATGTCAAAATGTCGGGTTACGGCCCCCAAGAGACTTCCCCGCATGGGGCTGCTCTTCCGTCAGGCAAACGAGGCAAAAACTGTGACGAATCAGAAGCAAAACCGTTGGCTCACGAGCGCTGTGCTGTTTTTGGCGCTACTCGCTTTTGTTGGACTGTCGGTGTTGCCCCTGTTGGGAGGACTGCGCCAAACCCCCAATTCTGCCGCCAGCCCGGGGGCCAGCCCGGCCAGCTCGGAGCGCGATCGACTCATGAACGAGGCCAAGGGCTATGAGTTGGTTCTGCAACGGGAACCGGACAATCAAACGGCCCTGCGGGGGCTGTTGGAAGCCAAGCTGAAAATGGGCGATCGCAAGGGGGCGATCGCGCCGTTGGCCAAACTGGCGGAGCTGAACCCTTCCGAACCGGACTACGGCATTCTGTTAGCCCAAGCCCAAAAAGAGGCGGGAGACTTGGAAGCGGCGGCAGCCACCTACCGCACCCTGCTCGATCGCCAGCCCAACAGCCTCAAGGCCCTGCAAGGATTGGCCACCCTGTTGGTGGAACAGCAGCGCCCCCAAGCGGCCGTGGGTTTGGTGCAGGAGTCATTGGATCAGGCGATCGCGGCCAATAAAAGCAAGCCCAACAGCGCCGATGTGGTGTCGATTCGGCTGCTCTTGGGCGAGGTTTACGTCAAGTTGGAGCGGTATGACGATGCGATCGCTGCGTTTGACAAGGCCCTAGAGGGCAATCCCAAGGATTTTCGACCGGTTTTGGCCAAGGCGATCGTGTTGCGAAATCAGGGCAAGACTCAACAGGCTGAGGAATTGTTTGCAACGGCTGCGGGGTTAGCGCCCGATCGATTCAAGGATCAAATCCGCAAGCTGGCGGCCACAGAACCCGGCGCTGAGCCAACCCCCGCCGCCAGCCCCAGTCCATCGCCCGCACAGCCCTAGGCTCTGGTCGTCATTGCCTGGAGTCCAGTGAAGATGGTCGATCAGCCATACCCTAACCGCCCCAGACAAGGGGCTTAAGCCCCTTGTCCCCCACGATCCGCTAACGGCAGATCTAGGGTTTCGTGCTCAACGACGACAGACTCTAGGGCCTGTCGTCAAATCATCTGAAACCCTGATGACCTCGTTCTTCAAACCAATCAATCGTAGGGGCGGGGTCTCCCCGCCCAGTTCCCGCGATCCTTGGGTGTTCCCAAGGGTGGACAGGGTTGTAGCGATCTCCCAGGTTAGGGTTGGGAGACCCAACCCCTACGGCGATGGAAATGACGACAGACCCTAAGCCCCTTGCCTACGTCGATCCCTGAGGCGTACAGATTAGCAATTTTGGCTTTTCAGACATCCTCTAAGCGCCGCCGGGGCCATCCAAGTCGGCAAAGTCAACCTTGCCATGTACGTGGTGATGGCGAGCGGGGGTTGATTCATCGCCTTCCATGATGCCGTTGACGGTTTCCGTGAGCGCTTTGGGATCCATAAAGATCACCTTGGAGTTGGGGCTTTCGCTAATGCGCTGGCTGGCATCCACATAGCGCTGAGCCACCAGGAATTTCACCATTTGCTCCAAAACCCCCTTGTTTTGGGGACGATCCTGCATGGCGGCCGAAATGAGCTGCACCGCTTGCACAATCCCTTCAGCCTCAGAAACGGCGGCCCGCTTGCGCCCTTCCGCTTCGGCAATGGCTGCGTCGCGCTTGCCTTCAGCCTCAGAAACGGCGGCTTGGCGTTCCCGTTCAGCAATTCGGGTTCGCTCCATGGCGCGATCGATCTCTTCCGGGCGCTTGACGTTTTGGATCGCCACCCGCAACACCTTAATGCCCCACTCAGTGGTGATGGTATCGAGGCGCTCCAGCAGATAATTATTCAGTTCTTCAATTTTGGAGAAGGTTTCTTCTAGATCAATTTGACCGAATCGGGCGCGTAATTCCGTCAAAACCAAGTTTCTGAGGGAATCATCCAGATTATCAACGTTGTAGTAGGCGGCCTTCAAGTTAACGATGCGCCAAGAAACGAGGGCATCCACCTCGATCGCCAAGCCGTCTTTGGTGATGACTTGCTGGGGGGCGATATCCAGGTCGCGTTCCCGCATGGTTTCGACAATCAGCGAATCCACGAACGGAATCACAAAGTTCAATCCCGGATCGAGCGTGCGTTGATAGCGACCGAGGCGCTCAACCAATGCTTTATTTCCCTGTTCAATCACCCGAGCGGAGCTGGCAAAGTAGCCCAAGCCCACGGCGAGAGAAACGAGTAGCCCCAACACTGCATCCACTTTGATTCACTCCATGCTTAGGTGCGACTGTTGGTTGACGCTGCAACCAATGCCGATATTTGGTCTTGCCACTTTGGTTTTGCCACTCTTAGGAGCATTTGACAAGCGGCCGGGCCCCCTGTGTGGTTGAGGGATGACAGCGATCGCCCCAGAAATGTCCTGGGAGGATCAAAAAATGAATGCAAGATAACCCAAAAAAGATAGCCCAAACAAGAGGGTTAAAAAATAATCAAAATCGTTGACTGTATGGCTTTTCAATCCTTTCTCAGGGATTGTGATCACTGCCAAGAGCAATATCCTCCAGGAGAGGGGCAGTCGCTGGCCAAATATGCGCTTCAGCCCGCTCGGCTCGCAATCGATCGAGGGTTTCCACAAAATCCCGAATGCCCTGAAACTGCTGATACACCGAGGCAAAGCGCACGTAGGCCACTTCGCTGAGCAATCGCAACCGATCGAGCACCAGTTCGCCTAATTCATTGGTTTTCACTTCCCGAATCGATCGCTGTTGGACTTCCGCTTCAATTTCGTCCACGATCGATTCCAACTGCTCCACGCCAATGCCAGTTTTTTCACAGGCGCGGATTAACCCCCGCAGCAGCTTGGAGCGATCGAACGATTCCCGCCGCCCGTCTCGCTTGACCACCGCGATCGGCACAAATTCCACCCGTTCGTAGGTTGTGAAGCGCCGCAAACAAGCCAAACACTCGCGCCGCCGCCGAATGCTTTGTCCGCCTTCCGCCGCCCGCGATTCAAGCACCCGACTATCCGTGTGATGGCAGAACGGACACCGCACAGGCATCACCCCTCATAACAGAACCCGAGTGACAAACCGTGCGATCGAGTTGCCCCACAGACCCTCCATCCAAACGATTCATCACTCGGGTTGAACGGCGATCATGGTCGATCGAGCCACCGAAGGGCTAGCTCCCAACCCTAGATTGGGCGATCGGGCCAACGATCCAAATATCAATACAGCCAATGGAGCCAATGGAGCCAATGGAGCCAATGGAGCCAATGCAGACAAGCTCAATCTAATTAAGCTCAGTTGGATCAAGCTCAATCTGTCCAAGCCTTGCCTACTTGCCAATCCGAGGAGGCTCGCGGAAGGCAATTGCAAAAAACAACGTCCCGATCGCCAACGCCAAAATCAAAATGTAGGCAACGCTTTCCATCGTTCATTTCCTAACAACTTTTCCTCAGTCTATCAAGCCAGGGTCGAAAACGTTCAGTTTCCAAAATCCCGTCAAGTCAGGATTTACAACCTGCAACAATCTTCTGAAAAGGAACTTCCGAAAAAGAACTTCCAAAAAAATATTGAGCTGGCACTGAAGACAGTCTGCTCAGGGCGATCGGCCCCACCGCCCAACACCCCCAAAACACAGCGGGAGAGCCTGGAATTCCAGACTCTCCCGTTAATTTGTGGGCTACCAAGGGGTCAGAGTCTGACCCTTAGCACCCCAAAGCTAGAGTGACCAAAGCCAAGCCCTAGACCGACTCCTTGCGGGTGGTCAAGTCGCCCAGTTTTTGGAACGCACCAAACTCGATTTGTTCGCCCAGGTCAGCTTCAATCCCAGCAAACACGTCGCGGAACAGCGTCCGAGCACCGTGCCAGATGTGACCAAAGAAGAACAGCAGCGCAAACGAAGCATGGGCGAATGTGAACCAACCGCGAGGGCTGGTGCGGAACACGCCATCTGCATCGGTGGTGTCGAACTCAAACGGTTCGCCCAACTGCGAACGGCGAGCCAGCCGCTTCACATCCGCCGGGTTGGTGAAGGTTTGGCCGCCCAGCGCACCGCCGTAGACCTTAGCCGTGACACCGCTTTGCTCAACACTCAGCCTCGATTCTGCACGACGGAACGGAATGTCCGCACGCACCACACCATCCGCATCGGTCATCACAACCGGGAAGGTCTCGAAGAAGTTCGGCAGACGACGCACGTTCAGCTCGCGCCCTTCAGCATCGGTGAACACTGCGTGGCCCAGCCACTTCTTGGCCATGCCGTCGCCGCTGTTCATCTTGCCCACGCGGAACAGACCGCCCTTGGCGGGGCTGTTGCCCACATAGTCATAGAAAGCCAGCTTTTCGGGAATTGCCGACCAAGCTTCATCCAAGCTCTTGCCAGCCGCCACATCGGTTTGAACGCGACGTTGAATTTCCTGTTGGAAATAGCCGCTATCCCACTGATAACGGGTGGGGCCAAACAGTTCGATCGGGGTGGTGGCGTTGCCGTACCACATGGTGCCAGCAACCACGAAAGCCGAGAAGAACACCGCAGCGATACTGCTCGACAGCACGGTTTCGATGTTCCCCATCCGCAGGGCCTTGTACAGGCGCTCGGGCGGACGGACGCTCAGGTGGAACAGACCGGCAATAATCCCGACAATCCCCGCAGCGATGTGGTGGGCCACAATCCCGCCGGGGTTAAAGGGGTTAAAGCCATCGGGCCCCCACTCGGGCGCAACGGGCTGGACATGGCCAGTGATGCCATAGGGGTCAGACACCCACATCCCTGGTCCAAACAGACCCGTGAGGTGGAATGCACCGAAACCAAAGCAGAGAAGACCAGACAAGAACAGGTGGATGCCGAACATCTTCGGCAGGTCGAGGGCGGGTTCGCCCGTGCGGGGATCGGTGAACAGTTCCAAATCCCAGAACACCCAGTGCCAAACGGCTGCCAAGAACAGCAGACCCGAAAGGACGATGTGGGCGGTTGCTACGCCTTCAAAGCTCCAGAAGCCGACGTTGGTGGCAGTTTCACCCGTGACGCTCCAGCCGCCCCACGATTCGGTCACGCCCAAACGCGCCATGAAGGGCAGCACAAACATGCCTTGCCGCCACATGGGGTTCAGAACGGGATCGCTCGGATCGAAGTTGGATAGCTCAAACAGCGCCATGGAACCGGCCCAGCCGGCCACGAGCGCTGTGTGCATTAGGTGTACGGCAATCAGTCGGCCTGGGTCATTCAGGACGACTGTATGCACTCGATACCAGGGTAGTCCCATTGACTACGGCCTCCTCAATCGTTGGTGATACAGCAGTGCAGTAAATCGATCGCCTGTTATGGAAGTCGCGATGCAGTTTCTCGAAAGAATCCGTTAAGGCAGTTATCTAAAAAAGTGTATAGAGTCCACATACCGATCGCAAGCAAACGGGGAGGCCGATCGCCCTGTGATGGCGGCAATGGGTCATCGGCAGGGGAATGCGCCGGCCGCCGTTGACGGTTGGGGATCGAGACCGTGATGATCGGGGCAACCCTAGAACTGGCCGGCTTTTTGGGTTTGAAAGTGGGCTTGGGCCAGGCTCAGACGCTCGATCACCTGGTCGGCGCTGATTAAACGGGTCAGCAGCACTTGCCCGATCGGCTGATTGAAGTTGCCGTCACCGGTGGTGGTCGGTTCGGGCTTAACCTCGATGGTGACGATGCTGGACTCGACCCGATACAGCCAGAGCACTTCGTCCTGCTGGGTGATGGAGAGGTGGGTGCGTTCAATGCGGGGCCCGCGTCGCCAAGCGATGGTGCTCCAGGGGCCATCGGTGCTCCAAACGCGCCCAACAACCCACCCGTCCGCAAGAAAGAAATATTTCCAAGATTCAGTGCTGTTCATGGCTGTCCCCGGGGAGGCGATCGCAAGTCCGCGCTCAACTTATCACCAATTCACGGCGGGTTGTTGACGGCATCGGGAGTGATTGTCGCGGTCTGGCAGCCGTTGGGCAAGGGGAGGGGAGCGGCGGCCACAACGCGATCGCCCAAGTCCGCTTGGCGGGCCCAAAGAGTTGCGCCGCTGGCGAGAGAACTGTTCGGATTGCTGCGGCCCAGGGTACAGATTTTGAGTTCCACCCAGGTTAGGCCAGGTGGCGGCCCAGAGGGGCGATCGCCGGTTGGTGGATTGGCGATCGGGGTGGCCGTTGGGGTGGCGGGGGCGATCGGCAAGGAAATGCGCAGAATTTGAATGGTGCTGTTGGGGGGCAACCAACCAACCAGCGTGGTTCGATCGGGCCCGTATAACCCCAGGGCGGCAGCTTGGGGCTTGATTTGCAGCACCTCGCCCACATTCAGAGCCATCAGGCTGGGTACGGGGCTGGGTGTGGCGTTGATCCCACTGGGTGAGGCGATCGGGGAGGGGCTAGGAGCCGGGGGATTGGGAGCATTGGCATCGACTAGTTGCCGCACCAGGGGCATGATCACCAGGGCCAACAGCCCACCGCCAAAAATGACCAGGGCCAACAGACTGAACCAGCGGCCAACCCAAGGCGATCGAGCCAGGGGCGATCGCCCTTCCGGGGGAATTGGCGAGGGTTCCGCCGAAGGGGTCACCAGTTCCGTTTGGGGCATTTTGGCCACCACCGAGGGCAACAGGTCATCCCCTTGGAAACTATTGGGGTTATTGGGGTTGGCAGCGGGCGAAACCTCCAATTCCCGATCGAGCGGTGGACTCGGAACCATTACGGGGCGGCGCAGGCGGGCTGGATCCGGCAAGAGCTGGCGCGTGGCTCCAATTTGCACCAGGCTAATGGTGGCGTTGTCGTGGCCATTGTGCTGATTGGCGAGGGCAATCATTTGGGCCACGGTTTGGCCGGGATCCCCTTGGCCCCAACGCACCGGGAACTGGTCACGCCACGATCGCTCGATCAGGTCAAAATCGCTCACCCCATCGGAGCAGAGGACGATCGCGCAATCCTCGTCCAACACCATTCGGCGCACACTGGGATAAAGTTGCTCAGAATTGCCCATGCCCAAGGCCTGTACCAGGGCCCCGGCGGCGCTGATTTGCAACAAATCCCGATAGAACCCGAGACCCAAACGGGTTTCGCGGGTAGCCAGGTCATCATCCAAGGTCAAGGCATAGCAGCCCGTGGGTGTGATTTGGTAGGCGCGGCTATCACCCACATGGGCAATATAAAGCCATCGATCGATCACCAGGGCCAAAACCACCGTGGTGCCCATCCGTTGGCGCTCGGATCGCCCCTCTTGCACATTGCGCTGGGTAATGACGGCATTGGCCAGCCCGATCGCCCGCAGCAGGGTGGCATTCACCAACTCAGGGCTAGGGGGGGCTTGGGCGGCGGCCTCGACAAAGGGCACTAACTCGGTGGTGAGCTGGTCGATCGCCCAACGGGAAGCCACATCCCCGCCCTCATGGCCCCCCAACCCATCGCAGACGATCGCCAAGCTCAACCGTTGCCCTCGGGTCTGATCTTGGCTGAAGGGATAGCAAGCATCTTCATTGCGCGATCGGCTCGGCCCCGGATCGCTCAGGCTGGCCACGGCCAGATCCACGGGCGCATCCTGGGCCGCCACTTGGGTGATGAGCTGCTCCAAATTTGCCACCAGCGTCGGCGGATCGCAATTACCCAACGCCACCTGCTGCAAGAGGGGCGACACCAAAGATTCCAAGGCCGGATGGGGCCGCAACCGTTGCACCCACCAGCGCCCCCACTCGGTCCAACTGGGCGATCGCCCCGCATTGTCCTTCAGGGCCAGTAACCGCACCCAGCCGCTCCCCACCCGCAACCGCTCCGGCTCCAACAGGGTGGCCGTGACCCCCGCGTCTTGCAAGGGTTCCCAGAGCCGCGCCACCTGCCACAGCCAATTCAGTTGGCGCAGGGGTGTGGCCTTGGCCCATTGGTCAACCAACTTTGGCAGCAGGGATCCATCGGGGCCGATCGGGGCCCCTTCAAGCAACAAAATGGCTTCCCGGCTAAAGTTCGACTGCTTGACAACGCCGTAAATTTGGGGCACTTGGGGCCGATGTTCCACCAGCCGCAAATAGCTAAGAAGCAGGCGAGTGACTTCCCCAGGTACTTCGGGCACTTGGCCTGGCTTGCTGTCCAAAAAGCACCGATCGCCCAAATAGTAGTAGCGATTGGCGAGCCAAGTGCCGGGAGCCAGCGATCGCAGGTCAGATCCAATCCCGTAGAGGTATAGATGCAGCAGCGGAGCACCACAGGCAGCACAAATCCTGGCCGAGGCGGGATTCCCGTGACCGCAGTGAGAATTACTGCATTCGATCGACCCGATCGGCACCGTCATAGCTCCTAAATTGCTGCTCCCTAACGGGCCGTCAAGGGCGCAAACTCCGTCAGAATGCCATACATTGCCCAAATGGCCATCGGTCGCAAGTAGGTACTGGCCCGGAAGGTGTTTTGAGCGGTGATAGCCTCCGGCGTTCGGAATTGCAAGCCCCCGCCATAGATTTGATGCACAACGGCGGCGGCCACTTCCATAGCTTCCTGCTGATAGCCCATTTGCAACCAAAAGGCCGCTAGCCCAAAGTTAATCCCTGTCCAGACTTCCAGGGGATGGGTGGCCTTCGGGTTTTCCGGGGAACCATCGGGCAACACACCGTTGGCCACCCCCAGGTTGGGCAGGTCGTGAGGGATGTTCCACCCCAGTTCCCGGGCCCGATCACTCCGACAGAAGGCGTTGAACTTGACGAAACAGGAATCATAAATCGTTTCGATCGTCCTGCGAACGGCGGCACTGTCCACCACATCCGGCAGTCCCAGCAACCGAGCATAGAACTGTCCGCAAAGTTGATCCGCCATCACCACGTCAGAACCGCTGCCGGTGTCGAGGCGATAGGATTGCCCGTTCCAGAGGGCCAGGTGATAAACCGATCGGGCTTGGGTGAGCCAGTCCTGGTAGGTGGCCAGGGTGGCCGCCAAGCTGGAACGATCGAGAGCGGCGCGGGCCCGGTCTGATTCATAGGTTAAATCATCCAAATCCGCTGCCAACAGCACTTGCCCGATCGCGATCGCCGCCTCCAGGGCCGCAATCCACAGGCCACCACAATAGGCACTCACGCCCACCAAGCACCAGTCATCAAAGGTTTGATCCGGTGCGCCGGAGTTTTCGGGAATGCCGTCGCCGTCTTGGTCAAAGGTTTTTAGGTAAGCGAGCGATCGCTCCACCGAATCCCAGCAGTCCACCAAGAATTGTTGATCGTTCGCTCCCGTAAGCTGATAGTCCCGGTAGACCTGCAACACGAAATCGCAGGGTAAATCCTTCCACAGGTTGCAGTCTTGATAGCTGGTGTAGTTGGTGGCTTCCCAGGGATGTTCGTTCGGCGCGCCCAAATCGTGAGGGGTGGCATCGGCAATTTTCCGAACCGCCGCCGCCCGGTTATAGCCAATGATCCGAGGGGTGGCATCGGCCGTGGGAATTGCCCGCGCAAAGGCCCGCATCACGGCTTTTTCCAGCTCGGGCCACAGCAACAGCAGCCCAAAGGAACCATAGAGCCGCACATCTAAACTTTCATACCAGCGGTAATCCAGACATTCGGCCACGGCGAACTGGCCCTTGGGATCTCGCTCATCGGCGGCACTCCAAACGGTGGCCCCGGCCGTCAGGTCATATAGCTCATTGAGGAGACCCATTTTGAACCAGTCGGGCCAATCCGGGCGATCGAGCACGGGTTTTTGCCAGGCCATGATCCCCTCGCGCCAGGCATCGTAATGCTTCAGGGCGGTGCGGGCGATCGACCAAGCCCCCTGGCCATTGCGCCCGAAAAAGTCCGTGTAGCGCCGGTAATAGGTCACACCCGCTTTAAATTCTGTGGTGGGAAAGTCCCAAGCCAGGATGAAGGGAATTTTGCGGGTTTTGCCGGGTCGGAGGGTGAAGCGAACGGCGATCGCCGCGCCGATTCGTTCACCGGCCTTGGCGGGTCGATCGTCGCTCTCGTCGGATAGGTCACCCGATCGGGAAAAATCGTGCCACAGATCCGACCCATCGCCGGCCGGGTTCCAGCGGGTGTGGTGAAACACCTCCACCGCCGGGTTTTGCACCGTCATTAGGGCCCATTGGCCCATGCCTTCGGCCAAGGGGCGATCGCCCGGATCAATCAAGCCTTCCAAGTTCAGGAGCGTGCAGCCCACCCGCGAGAAATCTTCAATCCAGCGGTTAAAGTTCCCCTCGCTTTCGCCCCAACGGGGTTGATATTCATACTCGGGGCTGCCGTCGTCCCGTACCGTAATTTCGGGATTCTTGAGGGCGTTGGTGAACCAGCCCACCGTGTTTTCCCAACTGAGCAGAATGCTGACCGTGATTGGGCGATCGGTGGGGTTGTGGGCCGTCCACTCAAACACCGCCACCGGGTAGCTGGTTTCCTGGTAGTTGCCCGCCAAAATCGGTGAAAACTGTTCGCAGGTGAGGTGGGTCTGCAACACGTTTTCATAGGTGAACCAACTGCGCGGGTAGAGCGCTGAGTAAGTGCCCGTTGAGCGCTCGGCCGTGGAAGCGGGATACCAATCCCAATTGCCCAGGCTGCCATCGGCGGGTGGTTCAGTGCTGAGGGCATAGGCCAGGGGCGAGTCGCCGTCCGCTTGCTCAAAAACCGCAAACTGACAGCCGGGCAGGTTCGCAAACACATGCTCCCCGCCGTCCATGTGCCAAAAGTTAAATTCACCCCGGGGCGATCGACCCAAGGAGCCGGCCCCAAACCCACCCAAGGGCGCACCATGCCAGGGGCCATCATCCAAATTGCTGGCATAGCGGACGGTGTAAGGATGGTCCCAACCCAGGCCGATCGGGCGGCTCCAAGCGCATGAAGGGATTGAGCCGGCGGAGGGGTGACCGGCGAGGGGCGCGATCGGGGTCGCGGGGGAATTGTTTGTGGGATTTGCCTGAACCATGCCCAGAATTCTAAGGTCTTTTGTTCGATCGCGCCTAGAACTTTAGCTGGAGATTCGAGGGTTAATCAGCGTCTGAAGAGAAGATCACCCCGATCCCCACCATAATGCCCGATCGCCCGGTGGCTCCCACCTTGTGTCTGAGGTCTGTTCTCCAGTACAACGGGGATGGATGATTCTGAAACCAACGTTCACCCATTCCCGATCGCCGTTCAACCAATCGCTGTTCAACCGATCGCCGTTGAATGACAAGAAAAATTCGAGTCGTTTAGCACTCCAGTCAGAGTCAAGAATTCAGTTTAGGAACTCAATCCACTTTTGATGGGCTTGTTATGGAAAGCTGGGCCTATTTGCACTATGCCCTGGCGTTAGAGGCGCTGGATGCCCCGGAACACCCGGAAGACCAAGAGCAGGGAACTGATCCGGTGACCGATCGGGCAACGGGGCAGCTTAATCGAATCACCTCGGGCCGAATGCTCTTGGGGGCGATCGCCCTTGGGGTGTTGTCTTGGCCGCTGCTGGCCGAAGGGGCCCAGGCCTATAACAGCTTGCGATTCGGCGATCGGGGCTTAGCGGTTCAAAATCTCCAGCAACTGCTCAAGGGGGCCGGGCTGGAAGTGCCGATTACCGCTGAGTTTGACAGCGCCACGGAATTGGCCCTGCGCAATTACCAACGGCGCACCGGCAAGCTCACTCCCACGGGCGTGCTCGATCGCACCAGCACCATGATGTTGATGGCGGCCAACGGCGCGCCCGCCCGCCAAGCACCCACCCCCTATTTGGTGCGTGGAGACCAGGGCCCTTCGGTGCAAGTCCTGCAATGGCGGCTGCGACAGGCCAGCACCTTTAATCTGCCCCTGTTGGTGACCGGAACCTTTGACGAAGCTACCCGTACCGCCCTGTTGACCTATCAGGCTCAGCACCGATTGCCGAGAACCGGTGTGTTGGATTTGGAAACCCAAGCCAAACTCGATGCGGAAACGGTGGAGCCGCGCAATCCTTGGCGATCGGACGGCCGAGGCGACACGGGCAACACGAACGATCGGGGAAATCAGCCGGGCGGTTGGCAGCCGGTGATTAACCGGCCGCGCCCCGTGGCTCCGGTGGTGTTGCCGCCAAGCGCTCGCCCCAGTTCCGAGGTGAACACAGGAAGTTATGGAACCCTGACCGCGCCGATCTATGGGGGCGAAACGAGCGATCGCGTGGCCACCCTCCAAGGCAAACTCCGCACCCTGGGTTTCCAAAAATCGCGCACCAATACGGGCCACTTCGGCAAAGTCACCCAAACGGCCCTGGTTGCCTTCCAGCGATCGCGCCGGCTTCCCGCCACCGGTTATGTGGATGCAACCACGGTCAATGCCTTGGCCACCGTGCCCGTTTCCGGCCGCCGAGGGTCACCCTACCTGCCCGTGAAACGCCATGTGCGCCGGGCCCGAAACTGGGTACGGCCCGCGACCGATTCCAGTTGGCAGCCTGTTTATAATCCCTGTTGCGTGCGGATCTGTGGCCCTGGCTCCGGTGGCTGGCAGTGATTGAGTTTGCAAATGAGCCTGTAATTGGCTCTGTGCCCCCGGTTGCGGATGTTTTGGATTTTTTAGGTTTGGATTCTTAGGTTTGGCAAATTATCTATGGAAAGTCTTGGCTATCCCCACCTGGCAGCGGCCTACCGGTCTGATGTTTTGGAACTCCCGTCCCTAGAAGCGGCCCTCAGTCGGGCGATCGCCTGGGAGCGCCTGTCGTCCCAAGGTTGGTTGCGCTTTTTGTCATTGTTGTTGACCGTCAGTATTTTGGGCGCGGCGATCGGCCCGGCCTTGGCTGCCGAGCGGGCGGGCGAAACCCTCCGCAGTGGCGGCGGCGGTGGCGGCGTGGGCGATGGCCCCGCCTTCGTCAATCCCGATCGGCCGGTCACCAAGCCCCTGCCCCCTATCACCGTTCGTCCCTGCCCCACCTTCAAAACCATCAGCAGCTACGTTTACCGCCCCCCTTATCTCCGCAATAACGGTGGATGGGGCGCGGGAGCCGGCCCCTGCTATAGCTGCGTGGGCGGTCGCAATGTCAACACCAGTCGTTTGCAACAGCGGCTGAAAGATTTGGGCTATTTCCGTTTCCGGGTCACGGGGTATTACGGCCCGATCACGGAAGCGGCGGTCAAGCGCTTCCAACGGGACTCTGGCTTAGTTCCTGATGGGGTGGCCGGGCCGCGCACCAAGGCCGCTCTCGGTTTACTGGGTTAATGAACCCGATCGCCCTAACCCAAATCCCGCTCTAGGGCGATCGCCCATTGGGCTGCGATGTCAATTTGGGTGAAGGGAATTTTCATCGGTGGGCCGCTGTCTTTGCGCACCAACTCCAAAATCACCTGCTTGGCTTGAGTGGGATATTTCTCGGGGTTGATCGCCTGGCCATCGGCCATGAGCACCACGCCTTGCACTTGCTCTAGGGAAAGCCGTTGCACCTCGATCGGACCCTTGCGGTTGGGAATGCCCCAAACCAATTCACGACCCTTTTGGCCCAGGACAGCGTAAATGTCGTATTTGGCGCGATCGAACCCTTTTGCCCAAATTTTGTAAGCCTCTAGCCGTTGATATTCATTCCAACCGGCATAGGCGAGACCGATAAACAGCCCCAGAAGGGGCAGCCACATCAAACCATGTTCCATAGGGCCGTTGCGGGGGTGGGACTTGGATAATTGGGGAGAAGATCTTGCTGATTTTACGGGTCTTGTGGGTCTTGCAGATCACCTAGGGTTGAGCACCTCATGATTTCGATTCAAGATTGGGTAGCGCCTGTGAGGTGATGATTTTTGTTGAAAGATTACTGATGTAGCAAGGCTTTCACCTGTTCATCATTACTGAATTACGGCACGACCCCACCATCAATCAATGGAGTCCGATGCGAGCGTTAACCGATCGCCCACCTGCAACATCCTAGATTCGTCGTTGGCGGCGGGAGAATTGGGGTCGATCGCCGGAACTTGGGTATTGATGGCCAATCGGTAAAAGTGATTAAAACGCGATCGCTCGGCCCAAGGTGGCAGGGTCGTTTGGCGCTGGGCCATGAAAGTTTTTTGAAACTGCGCTGTGGGTTCGCCGGTTTGACTGTTGCGGGTGGGGACAATGCAGCGTTGACAGGGATTGGTGCCCAGAAACGGCACTGCGCCAATTTGAAACGTGACCCCGCTGCTAGCGGTGCTGTAGAGCCGCTCTTCCCAAAAAGGCTCCACTTCATCAATTTCCAGGTTGGTTCGCAGCCGATCGCGCAGTTCCGCCACGGTCAAATCGGGAAACCAACTGGCCACCGTTGCGATCGACCCTGTGCTAATCAGGGTGGGGCCCCAGGCGGCCGGATCATCGGGAAAGCCAGCCTCGCGGTTTTGGGCAATGGTGACCGGTTGCTGAAAATAGTCACTGAACCAGGCGGTCAATGCTGCCCGATCGTGATCTAAATGGAAGGTGGTGGCGGGCTGGGAATCTGCCTGTAAACGCAGGGTGACGAAGCGTTGGGCTAAGTCAAAGGTTGCGCGAATTTTGTGAATGGCGGCGTTGCGCTTGCCGTTAATGAACTTGCCTTGGGCATCCAGCAGGGCAAATTCCCGATCGCCTGCCAAGGATCCCGCTGCCGTCAGGGCGGCTCGATCGACCGCCACACCATCCAAGGACTTAATCGGAAACAGGGTGATGCGGGCCAGCCTCGGATGGGTGGACATGGGGGAGTAGAGAGGTGATCGATGGGGAAACCGGCACTAGCTGGCCTGGGCAGACTGTTGATCGTAGCCGTAAAAATCGATCCGATAGTCCGCGATCTTGACCCCCGTTTGGGCCTCGATTTGGGCAATCAACTCCGGCGGCAGGGTCACATGCACATCCACAATTCGGCCGCTGTCGAGGCAGTTGATGTGGCTGTGGGGGTCGCTAATGTTGCCGTACAGACGACCATCAGCCCGATCGATACATTCCACAATGCCGTTACGGGCCAGAGCTTCCAGGTTTTGATAAACCGAGGTGTGGCCAATATCTTTGCCCCGCCGATTCAAACGGTCATAAATTTCCCGTGCGGATAGGTGTTCCCGATCGTCCCATAGCAGTTCCAAGATGAAGCGGCGCTGGCGACTGACGCGCATTCCCAGGGTTTGGCAGCGTTCTAGGGCATCATCAAGCGATCGAATGGGTTTCACGGGCAGCTTCTCAGCAGAACGGGTTAGACAATTGGGTTAGCGGGCAGGTTTGGGGACGGGCTAGAGAGCAGACGGTTTCTTGACAGCGGCGGGCCATTCGGTGCGGGTGGTTGACCGTGGGGATTGTAAACCGCTGGGGGATGGGCGATCGGGGCTTGCGTTATTGCAGTCCTCTACCACATCAGGGGGCTATCTCATACCCGGACTGATTTGATTTTAGCGCACCTCTTGGAAACAATGGTTTGGCGCGAATGGAACGACCCCATGAACACCGATTTCGTTGTTGCGAATATTGACTTTTGCTGACTTTGTGGGTGATTTGATCGTGCTACCGATCTAAATCGCCCATTGAGTCAAGTCACTGGTGGCTAGGGCCTGTCGTCATTTCCTGAGATCAGACAACAACGGTTGATTTTCCATGCCCCAATCGTCGTAACAAGGGGCTTAAGCCCCTTGTTACCCACGATCTGCTAACGGTGGAATCAGGGTTTCAGGCGATTTGACAACACGCCCTAAGACTCCAGGGCACTGCCTGCGGGCCCGATCGCCGCCACGGCCGTTTCCAGGGCGATCGCCGCGTGGGTCCAGTGGGTTCCCCCTTGGAAATAGGCCACATAGGGCGCGCGCAGGGGCCCATCGGCCGACAGCTCCGAGGTGCTGCCTTCAATGAACGTGCCCCCCGCCATCACCACTTGATCCTCATAGCCGGGCATCACGGCCGGTACAGGATCGACATAGGAATCGATCGGGGAAGCCTGTTGCACCGCCCGGCAAAGGGCGATTACCTTTTCGGCGCTGCCCAACTTAATGGCCTGGATGATGTCGCTTTGGGATGCGTCGGGTGCTGGATTCACCGGATAGCCCAGGTTGGAAAACACCCGCGCCGCCAAATAATTACACTTGAGCGCTTCCCCCACCATTTGGGGAGCCAAGAACAGACCCTGATAGAGCAGTCGGTGTTGGTCGAAGGCTGCACCGCCCTCGGAACCAATGCCGGGAGCCGTTAACCGACAGGCCGCTTGCTCCACGAGGTCAGCCCGGCCGGCCACATAGCCGCCAGCGGTGACGATCGTGCCGCCGGGGTTTTTGATTAAGGAACCGGCCATCAGATCCGCGCCCACGGCGGTCGGCTCGTTGTCCTCCACAAATTCGCCGTAGCAATTGTCTACAAAGCAGATTGTGTTGGGGTTTTGAGCCTTAACCAGCGCCACAATTCGGCCAATGTCAGCAATGGACAGGCTGGGTCGCCAATCATAACCACACGATCGCTGAATCGTGACCATCTTGGTTTCCGGGCGAATTGCTTGGGCCAGGGCTTCCCAATCGATCGTCCCGGCCGGAGTCAAATCCAATTCTCGGTAGGTGACCCCAAAATCCATCAGGGATCCCTGACCGCTACCCCGTTTGCCAATCACCTCTTCTAGGGTGTCGTAGGGTTTGCCGGCCACGGACAGCAACTCATCGCCGGGCCGCAGCACCCCAAAGAGGGCACAGGCGATCGCGTGGGTTCCTGAAACGATTTGCACCCGCACGATCGCGGCTTCGGCCTGAAGGGCCCGGGCCATGACCCGATCGAGCGTGTCTCGGCCCAAATCATCATGGCCATAGCCCGAAACCCCTGCGAAATGGTGGGCCCCCACCCGTTCCGCCCGAAACGCATCCAGCACGCGCTTCAGCTTGGCCTGCACCGCGCGATCGATTTGCCCGAATCGGGGGCCCAACTCTTCCACCGCTTGTTGCACCACCGCCGCTGCATCCACCGCGACATTGCCCAAGGTGGCCTGATCCATCTGAATCCCCATAACCGAACTAACCCCAAACGGCTTGAATTTTCGTAATTACGCCCAAAAAATTGCCAAAATTAGGCAAGTTTTCCAAAATACCGCCCCATTGCTCGATCAAGATCACCAATAACCCAGCATCGAGGGGCAAAGATGCGCTGATTAAGGTCAAAACACATCCAAATCTGAGCGGGATCTGAGCGGGTCGATCGACTTTGATCCCCAACTTCTGCAATGTCTTCAGGGATCCCTGACTAATGCTAGTGTTGATCCCCAGGGCGATCATGATCAAAAGGTCTCGCGATCCCAAAAATTCCCTAAACCCCCGATCGCGATCAATCTGCCCTTCTGCTCCTGCTGCCAATTCCTTAATTTCGCAGCGCCAACCCACACCACCGCTGAATTTCGGTCAAACTGGATGCTCAGTCCATTGTGAAGAAATTCAAATAGGAAATGATACGCTGATTTAGCGCATCGATGACATAGGTAATTGAATGACTGCCGCAACGTCCGCACAGAACTTGCGCCCAGACTGGGGCGTAATTATCTTTATGACGGCGATGCACATCGCAGCCGTCGTGGCATTTCTGCCGCAAAACTTTAGCTGGGCAGCCGTTGGCCTGATGATCTTCCTCCACTGGGTGACGGGCGGCCTCGGAATTACCCTTGGGTGGCATCGCCTCGTCACCCACCGCAGTTTCGAGGTTCCCAAGTGGTTGGAGTACTTCTTTGTGTTCTGTGGAACACTCTCTTGCCAAGGCGGCCCCATCTGGTGGGTTGGTTTGCACCGCCACCACCACCTGCATTCGGACACCGACCCGGATCATCATGATTCGACCAAGGGTTTCCTCTGGAGCCACATCGGTTGGATGATGTACGAAGTGCCCGCCGAAAGCGAAATTCCCCGCTTCACCAAAGATATCGGCGACGATCCTTTCTATAAATTCCTCGATCGCTACTTCCTGCTGCTGCAAATCCCCCTCGCCGCTATCCTTTACCTGATGGGTGGATGGTCGTTCGTGCTCTGGGGCATCTGTGTGCGGATGGTTTCCCTGTGGCATTGCACTTGGCTGGTGAACAGCGCCACCCACAAGTTTGGTTATCGCACCTTTGAAGACTCGGGCGATCGCTCCACCAACTGCTGGTGGGTGGCTCTCCTGACCTATGGCGAAGGTTGGCACAACAACCACCACGCTCACCAATACTCAGCGCGCCATGGTCTGCAATGGTGGGAAATTGATGCCACTTGGATGACGATCCAACTGTTGCAGCTCTTGGGTTTGGCGAAGAACGTCAAGTTGGTGAAGGCGGAATCGTAACTGGGGGTGAGCGGCCGTTCAGCCCCGATCGCTTGACAACGGTTTGAGGAAAATTCTGATTCAATCCCAGCTTTGCCAAAAAAGCCTCAAAGCTTGATTCAAGGATTGTCTTTAGTCGTTTCAATGCAACGATCTTTAAAACCAGTTGATTAGCTCTCTTTCGCTGTACGGTTGAAAATCCCTACCATTCAATTGCAAATTGATCGACGGGTTAGCTCAGGTCTGGCTTGAGCACTTTGAATGTTCCGAATGTCCTGAATATCTTGTAGATTTCGGTTGTTCTGGGCTGGTTAGTGCCTTGAGCCATTCTTGAAAGTCCAACCCGCGATTAAGCTTTCAGTCTTAAAGCAGTGCCCATGGGAGTGCTGCTTTTTTTGTTGCCCATTATTTGTTGCCCATTAATTGGGTTGATCGGTTGTTCGATCGATGGGTTGATCGGTTGTTCGATCGATGGGTTGATCGGTTGTTCGATCGATGGGTTGATCGGTTGTTATGGGCGAGACTCCATTTCCTAGTCCAAATCGGGCGAGCCAAGCCCACTGCTTCCGACCCATGAACCAAGGCCCATGAACCAAGGCCCAAAAGCTCCTTGGATGGTTGCCGGAGGGCGACTGCTGGCGAATTGGGTGTCATGACCATGCAGATGTCATGACTTGCTGACCAAGGGATTGGTAATCACCGTTAACGAAAAATCGGCTGGAAACTGCCTTGGGCATAGCTTCCAACCGATCGGGTTTTGAGTTTGCTTGAGTGATCAAGGGATCGCTACACCCGCAGTCGGGGTAACGATTCCCTCAACAATGCCCGGGGCAAGGGTTTTGGGCGAGACTTAGTAGTCGAAGTCGCCGCCGCCCATGCCAGCGCCAGCGCCAGCAGCTTCCTTGGGTTCGGGCTTGTCAACCACAATGCACTCGGTGGTCAGCACCATTGCCGCGATCGAGGCAGCGTTTTGCAGGGCCGAACGGGTCACCTTAGCGGGGTCAACGATCCCAGCTTCAAACATGTCTACGTATTCGCCGCTCGAAGCGTTGTAGCCCACGTTGAAGTCTTTTTCCATCACGCGCTCAGCGATCACTGCGCCGTTTTGGCCAGCGTTTTCAGCAATCCGCTTCAGGGGAGCCGTCAGGGCGCGAGCCACGATCAGCGCGCCGGTCAGCTCTTCGTCCTTCAGGTTGGCATTTGCCCAGTCGGTCAGGCTAGGAGCCAAGTGTGCCAGGGTCGTACCACCGCCGGGAACGATACCTTCTTCAACGGCCGCCTTGGTGGCGTTGATGGCATCTTCCAGGCGCAGCTTGCGATCCTTCATTTCGGTTTCGGTGGCCGCGCCAACCTTCACCACTGCCACACCGCCAGCCAGCTTGGCCAGACGCTCTTGCAGCTTTTCCTTGTCGTAGGACGACTCGGTTTCTTCCATCTGACGACGGATTTGCTCGCAACGGGCCTTCACTTCGGCTTCGTTGCCATCGGCGACGATCGTGGTGGTGTCCTTGGTGATCGTGATCCGGCGGGCTTGACCCAGTTGCTCCAGCTTGGTGCTGTCGATCTTCAGACCGGCATCTTCGGTGATCAGTTGACCGCCGGTGAGGATGGCGATGTCTTCGAGCATGGCCTTGCGGCGATCGCCAAAGCCAGGAGCCTTCACAGCGGCCACGTTCAGCACGCCGCGCAGACGGTTCACCACCAAGGTCGCCAGGGCTTCCTTCTCGATGTCTTCAGCGATGATCAGCAGGGGCTTGCCAGCGCGAGCGGCTTGCTCCAGGATCGGCACCAGGTCTTGCACCAGGGTGATCTTCTTGTCGGTCAGCAGGATGAAGGGGTTATCCAACACTGCTTCCATCCGCTCGGTGTCGGTGGCGAAGTAGGGCGAGATATAACCCTTGTCGAAGCGCATCCCTTCGGTGACTTCCAGCTCAGTCGTCATCGACTTGCCTTCTTCCAGGGAGATCACGCCTTCTTTGCCAACCTTGCTCATGGCATCGGCAATCATTTGGCCGACTTCTTCGTCGTTACCAGCGGAGATGGCTGCCACTTGCGAGATAGCCTTGGAGTCGTTTTCGGGCACTTGGCGAGCGTGGGCCTTGATTTGATCCACCAAGTAAGCCACGGCTTTTTCAGTACCGCGCTTCAGGGTGATGGCGTTAGCGCCAGCGGCCACGTTGCGCAGACCTTCTTTAACGATCGCATGGGCCAACACGGTGGCGGTGGTGGTGCCGTCGCCCGCTGCGTCGTTGGTTTTGGAAGCGGCTTGGCGAATCAGGGCCACGCCGGTGTTTTCCACGTGATCTTCCAGTTCAATTTCTTTGGCGATCGTCACACCATCGTTGATGATTTGGGGTGCGCCAAATTTCTTTTCGAGCACCACGTTGCGACCCTTGGGGCCCAAGGTGACGGCGACGGCTTCCGCCAGGATGTCCATACCGCGCTCGAGGGCACGACGGGCGTTTTCGTTGTAGATAATCTTCTTAGCCATGATCTGCCTGTGAGGATTGAGAATGGGGTTAAAAGGGTTGCGGCACGCCAGAGTTGCATGTCGGGGCCGCGGGCGATCGAGCCGTGCTGGGCGAATCGACTCCCGACAAACCGTTTAGAAGCGTCGGTTCAATCGGGGTTCGATCGAGACGGCTCCGGTGGGGCTAATTAGCCAACAACCGCCAGGATGTCTTTTTCAGAGAGCAGGACGTAATCTTCGCCACCCAGCTTGATATCCGTGCCAGCGTACTTGGAATAGAGCACTTTGTTGCCCGTGCTGACTTCGGGAGCTTGGCGGCTACCATCATCGTTGCGCTTGCCAGGGCCCACAGCGACGACTTCGCCAACTTGGGGCTTTTCTTTGGCGTTATCGGGCAGGAGAATACCGCCAGCGGTCTTTTCTTCAGCGGCGGCGACTTTGACCAATACGCGATCGCCCAAAGGAGTCACGGTCGATACGCTCAACGATACGGCTGCCATACAGAGTCTGTCTCCAGAGGTTTGAAGTGAAAAGCTAGACCAATGGTGAAGCGGATAGGCGAAAGGCTGAAAATTCGTTGTTACGCAGTGTTGACTGCGCGGTGCTGACAGGGTGTCTGTCGCAGCCTGACCAACGGCTTTTAGCACTCTCTCCATCCGAGTGCTAATTTACTGGAGACCATGGGGCCTGACAACAGACCCCTCTGTACGGGTTTCCGAACTGGCAACCAGGGCGTAACTTGGAAAGATCTCGATCGCCCCGCCCGGCATACCCCGCCAACCACCCTCAGCCCCACTGCATTGCCCCATGGCAACCCCATTGCATTCTTCCCTTCCGAACCCAGAGGCCGATCGACCCGATCCCGATGCCTCAACCCCTGGCCCCGTCGATGCCCAAACCAATTCCCCAGCCGAGGAGGCGCGATCGCTTCTCCCCGTGGTGCGAACCTTGGGAATCGATCGCATTGAACGTCACGTTTTCATTTGCGCCGACCAAACCAAGCCCCTTTGCTGCCCCAAGGAGGCCAGCCTGGAATCCTGGGACTATCTGAAGCGGCGATTGCGAGAATTGGGTCTTGATGGAACCGGCCCAGGCCACCCCTCCGGTTCAGAATCCCCCCTGCCCTCCGTGGTTTTTCGGACAAAAGCCAACTGTCTCCGGGTTTGTACGGAAGGGCCAATTCTGCTGGTTTATCCCGAAGGCGTGTGGTATCGACGCGCCACCCCGGAAGCGATTGAGCAGATTATTCAGGAACATCTCATAGGTGGGCGCGTTGTGCAGTCCCTGGCTTTCTTTGAGCGATCTTTGCCCCAAATGGCTCCCTGAGCGCTGGAACTGGGCAGCCTCTGCGCTTGGGAATTAGGACTGCCTAGCAAAATTACTGGTAGCACTCAACACCAGCATTGCCCTAAACTAGGAGACAGGTTAAAAAAATACCCATCAATCCTGTCCGTAGCTGGTTAACTTGCCCAGCCGTGGTTGGTTTTTCGGATTTCCTGCCCGTGGCCCAGCGACCACGAACCTAAGTTCATCCTAGTCGTATGATTGCGGCGCATTCCTGCGGCGGATTGCGACAAAGTTTCGGTGCAGTGGCAGTGAAGTGGTCGTGAACAATTGCGGTGAATTTAATTTCCCCCTTAAATTCCCGAACCGTAGGCTATGCAGTTCCTTGGGCTATGCAGCTCCTTGAGCAGCTCATTCAACGGGACTGAAATTAACCTGAGTGATTAAAAAGGTAGGCGATCGCATTCGATCGCGCTAGCTTCTGCTCTTCCTAAAGATCTTTTCGCTTCCTATGAGAAGAAGCAATCTTGGTATTCAAAAACGAATCTTACTCATCGATGACGATCCAAATCTGATTTTGCTCGTCAAAGATTATTTGGAATTTCACGGATATGTGGTGATTCCGGCTAGTAACGGTCGCGAGGCCCTAGAACAGCTTGAGCAAGATTTGCCGGATATGATCATCTGCGATGTGATGATGCCGGAAATGGATGGCTACAGCCTGGTGAAATCCGTGCGCCAAGACCCACGAACGAACTGGATTCCAGTGTTGTTGCTGTCGGCAAAGGGCCAAAGTCAGGATCGTATTAAGGGGCTGACCACGGGGGCTGATATCTACATGACCAAGCCCTTTGAACCGGAAGAATTGGTGGCCCAAGTCGAGTCTTCTTTGAAACAGGCTTCCCGGTTAATTCGTTACCAAGCGAAGGGAGATCGATCGCCCAAATTCAAAGTACCCAAAGACGTGGAACTGACCCCCACGGAGTCGCGGGTGGTGCAGTTGGTGGCGCGGGGTATGGCGAATCGGGAAATTGCAGAATTGATGAGCGTCAGTCAACGGACGATCGAAAGCCACGTTAGCAATATGCTAGGCAAAACGGGACTCAGCAACCGCACAGAACTGGCACGCTGGGCGATCGAAACTCGAATGGCGTTGTAACCAAAAACTTCAGGAAAAAACTAAGCAAAAAATAAATCAGCGATAGACAAAATGCTTAAGCAAAAAATAAGTGAACAGCTTAAGCAAACAACTCAAAAGCAAAACCTCAAACAAAACCTCAATAAAAAAATGAGCGATCGCCTGAATTGGCTAAGATCGCTCATCGAAATTGATATTGATTGAGTGGTGAGTGATGGTCTAGCTACTAGCTCGACAGGCTTAATGCATTGGGTCAAAGTTGCGGAGCCAGTCGTGGTAACAAGGGGCTTGAGCATCTTGCTGCTTAACGATCAGGTGACGGTAACAGCCATGTCATTTAACCCAGCGGATTAAGGCAGCCACGCTACTACAGCAATCTTGATCGGCTGCTTTGGGCGGGCGGTCAATCTGCAATGATCGAAAATCGCCAGCCCGTTGACCACCCGAAAAATCCTAGACCGCAGCCAGCTCGCGAGTGGCGGGGTTTTTGCTGTTGCGAATTCCTTCGATCGCGGTGGCATAATCCGGCGCGTTGAACACCGCCGAACCGGCCACAATCGCGTTCGCACCCGCTTCGAGCACTTGCCAGGTGTTATCCACCTTCAGGCCACCATCCACCTCAATCCAAGGATCCAGACCGCGCTCATCGCACATTTGACGCAGCTTGCGAATCTTCGGCAACACACCGGGGATGAACTTCTGGCCGCCAAAACCGGGGTTGACGCTCATGATCAACACCAGGTCGCACAGTTCCAGTGTGTATTCAATCAATTCCAGCGGGGTCGAAGGATTCAACACCACACCAGCCTTGGCACCGGCTTCCTTGATTTGGGCGAGGGTGCGGTGCAGGTGGGGCGAGGCGTTGTGCTCTGCGTGGACGGTGATGTGGTCAGCGCCGGCCTTGGCGAACGCATCCACATATTTTTCCGGCTCGACGATCATCAGGTGGACATCGAGGGGCTTTTGGGTGTGAGGACGCACGGCTTCAACGATCAGCGGGCCGATCGTGATGTTCGGCACGAAGCGACCATCCATGACATCAACGTGGATCCAATCAGCACCGGCAGCATCCACGGCCCGAATTTCTTCACCCAGGCGGCTGAAATCGGCAGATAGAATGGAAGGGGCGACGACGATGGGCTTTTGGCTCATGGTGGGTGCGTCCTCTGGGGGCGGGCAAGGGTAGAAATTGTATTTGTTTTAACAGAATATGAACAATATTTGTTAAAACTTGCAGGTTTTTCAGGGTTTCTTGACGAGCGATCGCGCTACAACCCAAACAGCATCCACGATTTATCCACGATCAAGACAGGATCAGGATCTGTTCGCCCAAGATTTGCCCAAGATCTGTTCATCGCCCCAATTGAGTGAGTAATTCGGTCAGCTTTCAATAGCTATTCAGTGAGGAGTTATGGGTCGATCGCGCCATTTGTTTTCCCTCCGATTCGATCGCCTCGGCCAAGCCCTGATTCGGACTGGGCGCTTGGTGTTGTTAGGGGCGATCAGCTGCTCGATCGCCACGACCGCCAGCGCCACTTTGCCCGCCGTGCTGTTGCCGCTGTCCACAGGGCCCGATGGCATCGATTCCGATCGACTGCATCAAGCGCCCTACAACATCACCGGCCGCAAAATTGGCATTGGCCAAGTGGAAATTGGTCGGCCCGGCCGCTTTGGTTATGACAAGCAGGCGGGGAACGCGGACGATTTTCGGCCCGCTGGCCTGTTGGTGATCGAAGAGCGACCAGGCCCCGATGAATATGTGGATGGCCATGCCCACAGCGTGGCGGGGGTGATGATTGGGCGATCGGGAAAATTGGCTCGGGGCGTGGCTCCTGGGGCCATGCTCTATTCCGCAGCCACGGGCCCATCCGAAGGCAATGGCCAAATTGGAGAATGTTTAGCCAGCCAGTCCGTGGCCCTGCAAAACCATGGCGATGTGCGGGCCATTAACTTCAGTTTTGGCGAACCCCTCAGCCAGGATCAGCGACTGAACGCCATGTTGGATGGCAATTCCCTGCTCACCCTTTGCGTGGATTGGTCGGCGCGGGCCCATGAGGTGCTGTACCTAATTGCGGGCAACCAGGGCGACGGGGGCATTTCCATTCCCACGGACACCTTTAACGGCATCAATGTGGCCTTTACCCGGCGGTTCCGGGGGCAGTTTTCTAAGTTGGATTTTGCCAACCTGGGGAATGTGGTGACCGGGGTGGGTCGGCATTTGGTGGGCTTAGAAAGTAATGCGGGGTTGCGGCGGTCGATCGGGCTGGTGGCTCCGGGGGCCGATGTGGGGCTGTATGAACTGGGCGGCCAGGTGATTTATGCCAGTGGCACGAGCTTCGCCACCCCCCATGTCACGGCCACGGTGGCCCTGCTTCAGGAATGGGCTGAACGGCAAATTTCTGGAAACCAAGCCCGCTGGAGTAAAGATGCCCGTCGCCACCAGGTGATGAAAGCCGTGTTGATGAATTCCGCAGACAAGGCCAAAGATGCAGGAGATGGCAACCGGCTGGGGATGACGCGGGATGTGTGGCGCGAAGACGAAAAAACCTGGCTGGATTCTGATGCCTTGAGCGATCCGACAATTCCGCTCGATGAACAAATCGGTGCGGGGCAACTGAACGCCTACCGGGCCTATCAACAGTTTGCGCCGGGTCAATGGCAGCCGGGCGAGGCTGTGCCCTTGGTGGGCTGGGCGTTCCAGTCCTTAGCCTTGAAGGATGACCAACCCGCCGTTCACGACTACCCGATCGCCCAACCGCTCCAGGGCGGCAGTTTTGCGGCCCTGACCCTGACTTGGAGCCGCCATGTGGAATTGCTCGATCGCAATAACAATGGCCGGTTCGATCGGGGCGAAGGTTTTGTGAATAAAGGTCTGAGCGATTTTGATCTGTACCTGATTCCGGAAGGGGAAACCGTAGCCACCACCACTAATCCCTGTCGATCGATCAGTTCTGCGGACAGCGTGGAGCATGTGTTCTGCGAAGTGCCCAAAACCGGTCGCTATCGGGTGCGCGTGGCCCTGAAGGAAGCGGCCGTGGGCCAAAGCGATGAGTATGCCCTCGCTTGGTGGACGAAGGGAGCTAAATAGCGCGATCGCCCCCATCCTCAATTCAGCAGCATCCCGGTCTGATCTGGTCACGTCCGCTGCTGAATTGCTCAACTACCCAATTCGCTGCTTCAGTTCACGAATTGCTACCCTGCGCATGAACGATCGCCCTTTTTTATCAATCGTTACGGCTACGACGGGTAAATTTAGTCAGGCTTGGCTGACTCGCCTCCTGACTGTGCAGGGGCCGGTCGAATTTGTGATGGTTTATCCACCAGGGGTACAGCCCCGTGCAACCGATGACCGGCGCGTGCGCGCCTTAATCAGTCCATTTCGAGGGGAGGTTTTACAGCGGTTCACAGGGCTTTTGAATGCAACCGGAAACTACACCATTGCGCTGGATGATGATGATTTTATTCATCCAGATATCTGTGCTTTAGTTCAGCAATTTTCTCAACTATTTCCTGATGACTGGGTATTACGGCTATCGATTCAAAATATTCCACGCCAACACCAATCAGAAATCGAAGCACCTTGGCTTCCTATACCCAATCTAGAGACGATCACCCACACTTCTAACCACCAATCATCTGAACAGCACTCAACAGCTCATTCCTTGCGACCAATCCCAATTGCCCCTCTTCAGAATCCAATTAACTGGATGTTAGCCATTTTTCCCTTTGCACAGCGTCGAGATCATTATGGACGACATATAGAAAACTTTAACAATAGGGTTTGGAAAACAGACCTTTTAAAAGTCCCGCTGAGTGATTGGTCTCGTGTTATGAAAATATATGGCAACTTGTATTGGTTGCCCTCTTGGAGCCTTGATCGAGCGCTAGGGTTATTCGTACAAGCGTTTCATTTTAACCCGAATATCAGGTGGATTGGTTATAGCATTCAAGGCCCAGAGCAAGTTCGATATATCGTCGGTAATACTAATCCTGAAACTCAAGTCAAAAAGATTAACTATCGCTTTCATTTTTCTGCGGATTTATTACTGGCAAAACGATTCCCGAAATATGGATATTTTTGGAATCTATTCTTTAATGGTTTCTACACAGCCATTAAGCAATACATCAAGTTATTGTATGCAAAGTTGCTATCACTCAGGCGCTAAAACTTGATCATCAAATCGTTCAATACCAACAACTCAGCACTGGCCATAGACTGCTAGGGTCTGTCGTTGTTTTCTGAGTTCAGCAAACCCATACATGGAAACTCCAGACTGATCGATATATTGCTTTTCTGCATCGCCTGACAGATTACTCGCCACAATAACCGTCCATTTTTTGCCCGGCATCCTGAACCTCGGTCTATGGATAAGCGCAACGCTGACTTGCTGCCACAAGAGCTTGATCGCCCCGAGTTGGGATTGCGAGATCGGGACATTGACCCGATCGGCTCCCGGCTGCGGCTGTATCTCTACTACGCGCCGATCATCGGTTGGCTTCCGGCCCTGTTGGCGCTGGGGCGATCGCACTCGTTGGATGAGCGGGAATTTGTGGCGGCCAAGCGATCGGTGCAGTTGGCGATCGGCTGGGCGATCGGGTTGGCCTTGGGCAGCGCGGTGGGCGAGCGATTGCCCGATCCGACCCTGACCTTTTTGCTGTTGCAAAGTGCCTGGACGAGCACCTATTGCCTGATTTGTGTGGGGTTGATGGTGTCGGTGTGGCGGCGGCGCTCCTGGGCGATCGGGCCGGGCCGGGGGCGATCGAACTCCGGTTAACGGGCTAGTCATCATCCTCCAACAGGCGACCGAACAGCGTTGCAAAAACGCCGGAACACAACCCAATGAGTAAGTTAATCACCTCATCGGACATGATGCCTTGGAGCAATTTTGGGTCGATCGTTTGGGTGGGAACTTTGGGATTGAGACCGGCGGACAGTTCCTTCGCCTCGCCAGAGACAAAGAGTTGCAGTCCAGTCCTTTTGAGCGCAATTTGCAAGCGTTCTAGACGCTGAATACCCGGGGAGTTGTCGCCAAATCCCAAGTATTGGCCAGCTTGGAGTTTGAGGGTTTTGTCTTTAAGGCGTGCTTCACCCTCAATCAGGGTGGATTGGGTGTAGCGATCGCGGGCGTTTTGACCCAGATCGGCCTGGCGATCGAGCTGCACATCGCGGATCGTCAAGCCGCCGCTGAAAAGGTCGCGGGCGGCTTCGGCAGTGGCAGGCAGGTCAAGGCTCAGAGTTTTGAGTGCGCTGAAGGTTAAGACCTGCTCGGAATTGCCAGCGGGGATGAATTCCAGGTTTGGTCGCCGCAGGTTAGGGAGTTCGGTAATGGCGATCGCGCTGCCGTTGAGCTTGAGAGGACTGCTTCCCAACCGGAAGCGAATTTGGCAGGGGCGATTTTGGTTAGGCGTGCAGTGACTCAGCTTGAGGTCAAGGCGGGCGGGCCGATCCTTCTCAGCGGGATCATAGGCCAGGCGATCGAGGCGGGTGTTGGGCTGGAGCAGCAAGCCACTGAAGGCGATCGCGCCCTTGGGGTTGGTGGCAAATTCCAGCAGACTGTCGCGATCGGCGAGGGACAAGGTGAGGCTTTGGGGCTTGAGTTGGTCGAGTTGGGCTTGCTGGTTGCGATCGGGGCTGGTGAAGCGGCCGCGCAGGATCAGGGTTTGGGTGGTTGCGCCCGTTGGAGCTTGGTGGCCGCCGAGGACAAGACGGGGCGTGTTGATCGCGTTCAGGAAGGTGCGCTCGTCGTTGTTGGCATAGGTGAAGCGCAGTTCGCTGACTTCCAGGGTGGCATCAAAGCCAAATTGACCAGGAGCAAAATAGGCCGACCACACCAATGCTCCCAACCCCGCACCTGAGATGAGAAAGAGGCCGCGATCGCCCAGTCTGAATTTTTTCCATTTTTGCCATCGCCGTTGTAGCCATCCCCCTGCCTTGGTGTTTACCACGCGCTGTTTCAACCACGCGAGACTGTTGGCGGGTTGTTCTGAAGGAGAGGACGGTGGCGAAGGAGACATCAAAAACCTTTACTGAAACCAGGCGGGATCGTACTGGAAATCAAACTGCATGGGGTCGCCACTCGCGAGGGTAATCACTAAGGAATAGGTTCCGGCGGGGTCGGCTGCCTGGGGAGTCCAGGTGTGTTCTAGCAGTTGATCGGGGGTGATTTCCAGGGTGGGGCCGGGGATGCTTTGCAAGGGTGTGTTCTGGCCTTGGCGGCGGATTTCCTGGCGCTTGACGGTGACGGAGTTGCCCAATTTGATTTTGAACTGGTAGGTGCGATCGCGCGGCTGACCGAGGATCACGGGCAAATTGACCGGTTGGTTTTGGATCTCTTGTTCGGCGCGGGCGGTGAGGTCGGCGGGTTCCACGCCCGAGGCTTGGGCTTTTTTGAGCCAGGTGGTGGGTTGGGCAAACCGCAGGCCATCGGGGCCAAAGCCAGTGGCAAAGCGATCGATCAGGTAACCACTGCTGGGAAACTCCAGCTCAATGCGATCGCTCGGTTTCGCTTGGGGAACGTGCAGAGCAATGGAGTCCCCTGGCCAGTCTGGCGGCAGGTTGCCAACGATCAGGGATTTGAGTTGCGCCCCGGCAGCGCTGACGTTGCCCGGTTCTAGTCCTTCGCAGCGGTTGCCATCGCGTTGTTGATAGCTGGTAAGTGTGGGAGCCTTCCCAGGTTCAGGGCAGGTCAGAGTAACAGTCGAGCTGCTAGTTGGGCTAGCACTCGGACTAACCGGCGGTGCAGTCGGGCTGCCACAACCGGTTAAGAGCAGGGGCAACAAAAGAGCGTAGGCAATTTGGCGGTTGTGACTGAGCATGGCTTGGGGGAAGTGCTACAAAATGCCCCACTGTTTGAGTTGGGTTTGCACGGTGTTCAAATCATAGGCGTAGCCAATGTTGCGAGCACCTTGGCTTTGGAGAACGATGCCAATTACTTGGTTGGTGTCTTTGTGCAAGAGAGGCCCGCCGGAGTTGCCTTGGGAAATGGTCATGTTGAGACCGATGCGATCGCCATTTCGCCCCGCCACTTCCCCAGAAAGCGCTTGCCAGGGGCCGGCCTGGGCCAGGATGTCGGGATGGCCGATGGTGTAGACCGGCGCGAGCAGGGGAATTGAGCCAGGCCCCATCGCCAGTGGGCGAATATCGGCGGGGGCATTTTCTACTTTCAACACAGCCAAGTCTAGGCCGCCGCTAGGGGCCAGTTGCACCACGGTGGCGGCTCGGGAGGCGCGTTTTTCTGCGGGCAGGTTAGGGTTGGGGTTGTAAAACTGGACTTGGATGGCTTGGGACTGCTCATTACGTTCATTGCGAAACAGGTGAGCGCAAGTAACCAACCAGAGAGTTGATCCTTGACGCTTCACGACCCAAGCTGCGCCACGTTCGGTATCTTCAGGCTGTGAGAACTGGGCAATGGCCAGCACCGTGGCCCGCAGCAGGGGCAAGCGAGGTTCATCCTTGGGCAACTGCTGGGAATCATCGATATTTTCTAAAGCCGCTAGCTTACTCTTAGCTGCAACCAAGTTATTTTGGGCAAAGACCTGGTTGGGGTTGATTTGCAGCGCCAGTTCATATTCAGCAATTGCTTCTTTGAGTTGCCCCTTTTTTTCGAGAGCTTGGCCCAAACTGCCCTGAGCAAGAGCATGAGTGCTAGCCAAAACACCAATTCTTGCGTCTCTATTATCAGGCAGGGAAAGAGATTTTTGGTATTTGGTAATCGCTCCGTCCCAATCGCCTTTACTAGCAAGCGCTAGACCCCAATTGTAATAAGCATTGCCACTAGTGTCATTGTCAGGATTCAGTTTGATCACTTGTTTATATTTGGCAATCGCCCCGTCTAGGTCACCTTTGGCAAACAGCGCTACACCCCAATTGTGGTAAGCACTAGCAGAAAGAGGACTCAGTTCGATCGCCTGTTTATATTTGGCAATCGCCCCGTCTAGGTCACCTTTGTTATACAGTGCTAGACCCCAGTCGAGGTAAGGAAGGGGAGCAAGAGGATCCAGTTCGATTGCCCGTTGAAATTTGGCGACTGCCCCATCCCAATCGCCTTTGTCAGCCAGCACTCGACCCCAATTACAGAAAGAAAGATTATCAGGCTTTATTTTGATCGCTTGTTGATATTTGGTGATCGCCCCGTCTAAGTCACCTTTACGATACAGCGCCAATCCCCACTCATTGTAAATATCAGGATAGTTAGGATGCAGTTCGACCACCCGCTGGAACTTGGTGATTGCCTTATCCCAGTCGCCTTTATGAGCCAGCGCTATACCCCAAAGGAAGTAAGCATCCGGATCATCAGGCTTCAGTTCAGTCCACCGTTGGAACTTGGTGATTGCCCCATCCCAGTCATCTTGGGCTGTTAGCGCTAGACCCCAACCAAAGTAAGCGTCAGTATTATTTGGGTCGAGTTCCAAGGCCTTTGAGTAAAGCGCACATGCTTCTTCGGTTTTTTCCCGACTGATAGTATTCGCTTGGTCCACCAATGCAGCCGCTTCCTTGCTGCGGTTTGGGAGCGGCAACGCACAAGCCGCAACCCCCACCGCAAGGATCAGCGCCACTGCTCCTTGCTTCACACGCTGCCTCACAAGCTTCGCCCCACGAGTCTTCGCACAAAAAACTAGCGCCATTCTAGCCGATTGCCCCTCAGCCACCGCCGCAAGCGCGATCGCCTCGATTTGCGGTTCGATCGCCGGTTTAATTGGTAATAATTGCCCTAGTGCAATCACGGCGATCGGTCACAGGCGAAGGAGACATCAAAAAACCTTGCTAGAACCAGGCGGAATCGTACTGGAAATCGAACTGTATGGGATTACCATTCGCCAGGACAATCACTAGGGCATAGGTTCCGGCTGGGTCAGTTGCCTGGGGAGTCCAGGTGTGTTCTAGCAGTTGATCGGGGGTGATTTTCACGGTGGGACCCGGGATACTTTGCAAGGGTATGCTCTGGCCTTGGCGGCGGATTTCCTGGCGCTTGACGGTGACGGAGTTACCCAATTTGATTTTGAACTGGTAGGTGCGATCGCGCGGCTGACCGAGGATCACGGGCAAATAGACCGGTTGGTTTTGAATCTGTTGTTCGGCGCGGGCGGTGAGGTCGGCGGGTTCCACGCCCGAGGCTTGGGCTTTTTTGAGCCAGGTGGTGGGCTGGGCAAATCGCAGGCCATCGCGGCCAAAGCCAGTGGCAAAGCGATCGATCAAATAACCACTGCTGGGAAATTCCAGTTCGATGCGATCGCTCGGTTTTGCTCGGGGAACGTGCAGAGCAATGGAGTCCTCTGACCAGTCTTGCGGCAGGTTGCCAACGATCAGGGATTTGAGTTGCGCTCCGGCGGCGCTGACGTTGCCCGGTTCCAATCCTTCGCAGCGGTTGCGATCGCGTTGTTGATAGCTGGTAAGTGTGGGAGCCTTCCCAGGTTCAGGGCAGGTCAGAGTAATAGTCGGGCTACCACTCGGACTAACCGGCGGTGCAGTCGGGCTGCCACAACCGGTTAAGAGCAGGGGCAACAAAAGAGTGTAGGCAATTTGGCGGTTGTGACTGAGCATGGATTGGGGGAAGTGCTACAAAATGCCCCACTGTTTGAGCTGAGTTTGCACGGTTTGGATGTCGTAGGCATAGCCAACACGATCGCCTTGACGCTGAAACACAATGCCAATCACTTGGTTAGTCTCTTTGTGTAAGAGGGGGCCACCGGAGTTGCCTTGGGAAATGGTGATGTTGAGACCGACGCGATTGCCATCTCGCCCTGCCACTTCCCCAGAAAGCGCTTGCCAGGGGCCGGCCTGGGCCAGGATGTTGGGATGGCCGATGGTGTAGACCGGCGCGAGCAGGGGAATTGAGCCAGGCCCCATCGCCAGTGGGCGAATGTCGGCGGGGGCATTTTCTACTTTCAACACAGCCAAGTCTAGGCCGCCGCTAGGGGCCAGTTGCACCACGGTGGCGGCTCGGGAGGCGCGTTTTTCTGCGGGCAGGTTAGGGTTGGGGTTGTAAAACTGGACTTGGATGGCTTGGGACTGCTCATTGCGTTCATTGCGAAACAGGTGAGCGCAAGTAACCAACCAGAGAGTTGATCCTTGACGCTTCACGACCCAAGCTGCGCCACGTTCGGTATCTTCAGGCTGTGAGAACTGGGCAATGGCCAGCACCGTGGCCCGCAGCAGGGGCAAGCGAGGTTCATCCTTGGGCAACTGCTGGGAATCATCGATTTCAGCAATTGCTTCTTTTGGGGCAATGATATGAAATTTGCTCAAGAGTCTCTGGGCCAGAAAACGGGCATAGTCAGGCTGCAGTTGAATCGCCCGTTTATATTTGGCACTCGCCCCGTCCTGGTCACCTTTGTCAGACAGCGCATTGCCCCAATCGTGGTAAGCCAAGACATAGTCAGGCTTCAGTTCGATTGCCCTTTGGTATTTGGTGATTGCCCCATCCTTATCGCCTTTTTTAGCCAGCACCACACCCCAATTTTGGTAAGCCGTGGCAAAGTCAGGCTTCAGTTTGATCGCCCTTTGGTATTTGGCGATTGCCCCATCCCAGTCGCCTTTGTCAACCAGCGCTACACCCCAATTGCTGTAAGCAGCAGCAAAGTCAGGCTTCAGTTCGATCGCCCTTTGGTATTTGGCGATTGCCCCATCCCAGTCGCCTTTGTCAACCAGCGCTACACCCCAATTGCTATAGGCAAAAGCATAATCAGGTTGGAGAGCAAGGGCTTTTTGATGCTGTTCAATGGCGCGATCAGGCTGTCCGTTGTTTTGCCAAAGAATGCCTAAGATCACTCTCAAGGTTGCATCGTTAGGACTAGCTTCCACCAACGGCATATAGCGATCAATAACTGCTTGCAACTTGCCGCGCCGATCCAACATATCGCCGAAGTTGAGGTAAGCATCTTGCGAGTTGGGGTTCTGGCGAATTGTGGAGATCGCTTGGTCAATTTGTCGATCTAGATCTTGGACACTGATGGGCGACTGGGTTGGCTGCATCCCACTAATGGGCGGCTGAAGTCCCTGGCAGGCCGACAATCCCACCGCCACGATCAGCGCCACCGCCCCTTGCTTCACCCGCTGCCTCACAAGCCCCGCCCCACGAGTCTTCGCACAGAAAACTAGCGCCATTCTAGCCGATCGCCCCTCAGCCACCGCCGCAAGCGCGATCGCCTCGATTTGCGGTTTGAGCGCCGCTTCAATCGGTAATAATCGCCATACTGCAATCACGGCGATCGGGCTGATATGTCATGCGGATTTTGCTGGTGGAAGATGACGATCGCATCTTGCAGCCCCTCGCGGAGGCCCTGCGCGATCGCCGCTACACCGTAGACCTGGCCAGCGATGGGCAATCGGGGCTGGAGTTAGCCCAGTCCCTAGACTATGACTTGCTGATTTTGGATTGGATGTTGCCCCAACTCAGCGGGGTAGAACTCTGTCGGCAACTGCGGGCCGCCGGGCAAACCGTGCCGATCGTGCTGCTGACCGGGCGCGACACCAGCCACGACAAGGTGGATGGCCTCGATGCGGGGGCCGATGATTATGTCGTCAAGCCCTTTGACTTGTCGGAATTTTTGGCGCGGGTGCGGGCCCTGTTGCGGCGCGGAACCCTAGCCACCAATCCGGTGCTGAGTTGGGGCGCGTTGGAACTGGATCCGCGATCGTGCGAAGTCACCTACCGCCACCAGCCGATCGCCCTGTCACCGAAGGAATACGCCCTGTTGGAGCTGTTCTTGCGCCATCCGGGCCGCACGTTCGATCGCGCCAGCATTCTCGATAATCTGTGGAATTTTGACGAGCCACCCACCGAAGAAGCGATCACCGCTCACATTCGCCGCCTGCGCCAAAAACTGACCGAAGCGGGCGCACCCAAAACAGCAATCGAAACGCGCTATGGCATGGGCTATCGACTTCATCCACAACTGCCGGAACTGGACGCGGGGCCCTAGGGGATGTCTAAAAAGGCAAAATTGATACGCAGCTTGCCTGAGCGATCAATGCAGACAAGGGGCTTAAGCCCCTTGCCCCCACGACTATCTTCATCCACAACTGCCGGAACTGGACGCGGGGCCCTAGGGGATGTCTAAAAAGGCAAAATTGATATGCAGCTTGCCTGAGCGATCAATGCAGACAAGGGGCTTAAGCCCCTTGCCCCCACGACTGCTGGCGCTCGGCAGTTGCTTCAAGACACTTTTCAGACGATCGCGCTCTGGAGCTGCCCTGGCTGCCACCGAAGCCGCCCAGTTTCGGGCCCTGCGGCGGCGGTTGTTGTTGTCGTTTTTGGCAGTGATGACCGCAGTTGTGGGGCTGGGTTCGATCGTGGCGATCGAGTTTTTGATCTATAGCCTCTATCAGCAGGTCGATCGACAGCTTTTGGTATTGGCTCAAGCGGCCGGCCACAGTTTGGAAGCGATCGAGGAAGCCCACGAAGCGGAATTTGACGACGACGACGAACAAGATCGACAGCAAGCAAAGGAGCGCGAGAGAAGGGAGAAGAAAGCGCAAAAAGAGCAAGCAAAGCAAGCGAAAAAAGAGCGAGAAAGGGAACAAGAATCAGACGATGAAGACGAAGATAAAGACGAATATGAAGATCAAGATGAGTATGAAGATAAAGCAAATCAAAATCAGGCAAGAACCCTCAACCACGATCGTCCCAATGCTCCCAACTTTTTAGACGATCGCTTCTTTGAAAAACGGGAAGACTTGCGGCCGCGCCTGGATAACGATGGAGATTTGGATATTCCTTGGCAAAGTTTGCAGCAACTGGATCAGGGGGTGGAGTGGTTTGATGCGCGGGGGCAGTTGTTGGCTCGCCAAGGGCGGATGTTTCCCGCCTGGCCCCTGACCCCGATCGCCCAACCCCAGGGCGCGATCGCCCAAGATCAACAACTTCGCAGCCTGACCACGCCGTTCTATGACGGGGAGAAGCAGCCCCCCAGACTCCGGGGCTATGTGCGGGTGACGGAATCGATCGACCCGATCAACAGCGCCATCCAACAGCTCGCGACGGGCCTGGCGATCGGCTCGGGCCTGGCGATCGGGCTGAGCACGATCGGGGGCCTGTGGTTGACGCGGCAATCCTTGCGACCGATCGAAGCCAGCTTTCGGAAGTTGCGGCAATTCACCGCCGATGCCTCCCATGAGTTGCGTGGGCCGCTCACGGCGATTCGCACCTCCGTGGAAGTGATGCAATCCCATCCTGAGCGGATTGACCCGGCCGATGTGGCCAAGTTGGCGGCGATCCACAACGCCACCAGCCAGATGACTCAACTGGTGGAAGACCTGTTGCTGTTGGCGCGTCAAGACACGCCCGGAGCCGCTGCCCACCCGCTCCAATCGATCGACCTGCCGGAGTTGCTGGAATCCTTGATCGAAACCTACGCCGATCGGGCCGCCGTGCAGCAAATCGAACTGACCAGCGAACTACCGCCCGCCAGCGTTTTGGGCGAGCCGCTGTTGCTGTGGCGGCTGTTTGGCAACTTGCTAGACAACGCCCTCAAATACACCCCAGCGGGCGGCCGGGTGCGGGTGGTGATTCTCCCGATCGGGCGCGATCGGCAAGTGCGGGTGGAAATTCACGACACGGGCATCGGCATCGCCCCGGCGGACTTGCCCCAGGTGTTCGATCGACTCTGGCGGGCCGATCGGGTGCGATCGCACCGGGAAGGCGGCTCGGGGCTGGGCCTGTCGATCGCCCAGGCGATCGCCCGATCGCACCAGGGCCAAATCACTGTTTACAGCCAACTGAACCAAGGCAGTTGCTTCACCGTCACCTTGCCGGTTGTTGCACCGAGCAGCAACGCCTCCACCCCGTGAGTGAATGCTTGAAACGGGCCGATCGTGCCTTGTCGAAGACCGATCCAATTCACCGATCGCGGCGGGTGGGACAAGGGGTTTGGGACAAGGGGGTTGAGACAAGGGGGTTGAGACAAGGGGGTTGAGACAAGGGGGTTGAGACAAGGGGGTTGAGACAAGGGGGTTGGGACAAGGGGTTTAAACCCCTTGCCTGGGTTGATCGGTGAAGTCATTGAATCCGTTGGGGCTGTTCAAAATATTCGCCGCAAAAAGTCGATCGCCGTTGTGTGAATCCAGTGGACAGATTTTCAAGCGGTCGCTGGATGGTTCATCGTCATTTTTTTGTCATTTTTCCTACCTAGTCTGAAAGGGGCAATGCTTCAGCAACTTCAGCCCCCAAAGGGGTTTGTCATTTTTGAAATTCCTTGAGCATGGTGATGAATACCCTCAAACAACTCCAGTTTTTTGCCGTTGGTGCGCTCACAACCTTGATGGTTTTGCCAGAAGCGGCCCTAGCTCGATCGCTGGCGGAATCTTCCATAGATCAGTTGCAATCATCCAAAAATTCAGCCATCAGTCAACGATCTGCTGAGCGCTTAAACCGTTGGCAAGATCGAGCTAAAGATGATGACGATGACGACTGGGATGATGACGATGATGATGAACCCATCATTCGCATTTCGGGCCGGGTGATTCGTTTTGGTGAGCGAGACGAAAATGAGTGGATTGTGGAAGCCAATGGCCGGCGATATCGCGTGGATGCGGGGCCCCGTTGGTGGCGCAACTTGCCTGTTTCTGTGGGCGATCAGCTCACCGTTGAAGGGGAGTTGGATGATGGCGAATTGGATGCATTTTGGGTGCAATTAGCCAACGGAGAAACGGTGCAATTACGAGGGCGATCGGGCCCGCCGCCTTGGTCGGGTGGTCGCCGTCGATCGCGCTAATAACCTTCTTCAAGAGAGACCCACAATCCTGAACCTGCGGTTGTCATGAGTTTGTCATTTTTGTTGGTTACGGTTTAGGCGATCGCTGACAACGCGAGTTTTGCAGTCCCGATCGCCCGGCCGCTATCTCTCTTGGAGAATGTTCATGTCCTTGCTTCCCTTGGCTCGCTCATCTTCTGCACCGGTAAGAGTCCTGACCCGGGGGCGTTTGGCCCTGGCTTTGGTTGCCGCCCTCAGCATTGTGGCCAGCGCCGGTTGCAGTTCTCAAACTACGGCTAGCTCAGCTCCTGCGGCCAGCCCGGTGGAGCAACCCGCCGCCAGCCCCGTTGTGAGTCCGGCGGCTGAGGGTGACCTCAGCGCATTGACCGCCGTGGTGACCAAAACCCGGGCGGCGGTGGAAGCGGGAGACGAAGCCAAGGCCAAAACAGAATTTGAGCAATTTGAAGCCGCTTGGAAACCCGTTGAAGATGGGATTAAGGAAAAAAATCCCAAGGCCTATGAGGCGATCGAGGAAGCCATGGACGGTGTGAGCGGGCAACTGAGCGGCAATTTGGATAAGGCCAAAGCTCTGGCCGCTCTCAGCAGTTTGGAAGGGGCGATCGGGCAGGCAAAGTAGGGAAATATCAGCCGATTGTTTCGATTCCCCTTGCTTGTTTTGTTGCTTGCTAATCCTGCCGGAACCGATCGCGTGACTTGCTGGTAGCACGGCTGCCTTAATTGATTGGGTCAAAGTTGCAGAGCCAGTCGTAGTAACAAGGGGCTTAAGCCCCTTGCTGTCTAACGATTTGGTAACGGCAACAGTCATTTAACTTGACCTATGAAAATAAGCTTGCCACGCCACTAGGTTCAGGCATTTTCTTTATTTCTGGAGGCTCGATCGCCCATGTTTAAAAATTTTCAGACTTTCCAAAAATACCAACGCAAATATCATCGATTTTTGGCTCCGATTTTGCTGTTGCCTCTGACCCTAACGGTGATTACGGGTATGTTGGCGACTTTGGTGGAAGAATGGCATTTGCCAGGACTTAAACGCAGCCTCTTGATGGATATTCACACGGGCGAAATTTTTCATCTGGAAGCAATTTATCCGCTCTTGGATGGTCTGGGCCTGTTGGCTTTGATCCTGACGGGGCTGTCGATGTTGGGATGGTTTAAACCAAAGCGCACGCCCAGACCCTTGGAATAGGTCTATGGATCATCGGGTTGCTTCTTGTATCAGCACCCATCACCTGCAATTTATGACCGATCGCTCTCCTCAACAGCTTCCTAGCCTCAACCTAGATCACCTGCTAAACCGTCGATTTCATGGCACACCCTGGCAAGCTTTTTGGCAGGAATTTTTGGGCAATAGTGGCCATTTCCTGATTCTGAAAATTTTGTCAGATATTGCCAAAGATGGCTAGTATACCTCCATCAATGATATTGCAGATTGGTCTTTGATCGGGGCTTTTACTGGGCAATCTTGGTCTCTCAGTCAACGAAAAATTCATCCGTTTTGGGGCAATTTAATTGGCCCTAGTTGCTACACGTTGGTTGATTTGCCGTTGGATGGTTGGGAATTTTTTGAAAATCCCAGTCATTGGATGCTTTGGGGCTTTTGTTCATTGGTGGCCGTTGCCCAGGGACTCAGGTTGGCCTGGAAGTCCGCTTTAACCCGATATTTATTGCCCTTGGAAAGCATTGCCCGCACGGTGATGGTGTGGGTTGCCTATTTGATTACGACGGCGGCGTTGCACCAAGAGCCGGTGACGTTGACTTATATTCAAATCTTTTGTGCAGGCGCAAGCCACGAGTTTTTATTTTCGGCGTTGGTGTTTTTGGGGGTGCTGTTGGGGTTGCAATCGCTGCAACTGACGCAGCAACAGCAGCAAACCCAAGAAACTGCGGCCATTTTGCGTAATTTGGCCCAATAGGGTGATCGGAGCCAGGCGGTGATTCCCTAGGTTCGAGGGCGAAACAGGGCAAAAACGGAGGTGTAACCGTGAATAAAAGTTGTGCCACCCACGGGGCCAATTTCACCGTTGCAGAAAAAGCCCGCCACCGGCATCAGACCCAGATATTTTTGCAACAGGCAGGAGTCAAAGTTGGCTTTGTTATAAAGCCCTTGGCCACGGCCCACGCAGGCAAACATCAAGGCCCCGATCGGGTCGGGTTGCTCCGATGGGCGATCGCGCAAATATCGTTCCAACAGGGCGCGGAGGTCTTCGGCGGAGGTGTCCGCATCTCGCAGATGAAACTGAATCCGCTGGCCCCGGCGGATTCGATCGCCGATCGCGATCGCGCCGCCGCTGGGATCCACCCCCAACAGGTTGCGAATCAGGAAATCACCGGGTTCCAGGGTTTGGCGAAAGGCATCGCGGGCCAAACCCACAAAGAGAGAATATTGCGCCAGTTCGCGATCTTTGTCGCTGAGTTCTTCAATCAGTTGCCGCAGGGCCTTGAGGGGCGCTTGGGGTTTGTCGGCGATCGTGTCTGGGTCTAACTGAATCGACACTTGCATCACGATGTTGCGTTCGCATTCCGTGACCCACAGGGGCTGACCGATCGGGCGGCAACCCTGGGCCACAATTGGCTCAATCACCACATCGCCGCTGAGGGCCACCCCCACCGCGCCCGATCGATAGGCCTGATAGTCCACAAAGAGTTGCTTGCTTTCCCGAAAGGAGTCCCCGCTGGCCAAGCCGCCGACGGTCACGGAGCCGGGATAGGCATAGTCCAGCCCTTGCAGCAGGTCGTTCATTTGCACCAACCCCGGATCCGCAAAGACCAAAAAGCTGGGGTTCATCGTGGGATCCGCCCCGATCGCCTCAATCCAGGGTTGGGGTGGCCCGTCCAAATCGGGCAGGGCCTCGCGATCGATGTGAAAAGTTGTGATGGTGACGTTGGGTAACCGCGCGGCCATCACACAGAGGGCCGGATCGTCTTCCACCTCTTCCACCTGTTGCGAATCCAGGTTGCCCACAACGCCGCTGCCCCCACAGCCCACCATGGCCCGAGCAGGCAGGCGATCGCGCAGCAGGGGCATCAGCCGCATATATTCGCTGCTGAAGGCCGATGAGATGAAAACCAGCAACAAATCTGGCGGTTGCCCCAAAGTGGCCAAAACACGCTGGCTGACCTCATCAATGGCCGCTTCTAGGGATGGTTGCTTGGAAACGGCGCTGACCCATTTCATTTGGTCACTCATGGGGGTAGTCCTCCTGCGGGCGCGGGGCGATCGCTCGGATCAAGTCGGATCAAGATCCTAACCCGGGAGCCTCTGGCCAAGGGCGATCGTGCAGCGAACTGTTGCAAACAGGACTTTCGCCAAGGAACGGAAGGTTTGTGGCCGGCAAACCTCAAGCGGTTGATTAACCCATTGAAGAGTCGTTCGGATTTAAACAGAGGTGGTTTCTCGGACTAATTTATCCCAGCCCAATTCCTTCAGTGCGCCGTTACGACGGAGAGGGCGCGTCACCAATTCCAAAATGTCGCGGGTGCTGCCAAAACCGTGGATTTGGGCAAAGGTGAATTCTACTGACCACTTGGTATTAATGCCGCGTGCTTCCAGGGGATTGGCGTGGGCCATGCCGGTGATCACCAAATCCGGCTGCAAATCATAGATCCGCTGAATTTGGTTGTAGTTGTCGGGTTTTTCGACAATTCGGGGCAATTCCACCCCCATTTCCTGACAGGTTTTGGTTAGCAAATCCAGCTCGGCTCCTTGGTAGCGCTTGTCCATGTAAGGAATGCCAATTTCTGGCACAGTTGCCCCACAACGAATCAAGAACCGGGCCATGGAAATTTCGAGCAAATTGTCACCCATGAAGAAAATGGACTTGCCGCGAATCAGTTGCACATAGTCTTCCACGCTCTGCCAAATTTGTGCTTCCCGCTCCGCGAGTCCTTGGGGTTCAATGCCCAACACAGCACAGATTTTTTCGATCCAAGCGCGAGTGCCATCGGGGCCGATCGGGAAGGGTGCGCCAATCAATTTGCACTTGCGCCGCCGCATGAAGGCCGTGGCCGTGCGCGAGAGGAACGGATTCACCCCGGATGCATAGTAACCTTCGGCCAATGCGGGCAACTCCGTGTAGCGTTTGGCGGGCAACCAACCGGCTAATTTAATTCCTTGGCGCTTCAGTTCGAGGGTCAATTGCGTGACGATCGGGTCAGGCACTGAGCCAAATAACACCAGCGGTTGATGATTCACATAGCCCGCTTCGTCCTCTTGGATTTCTTCTTTCTTTTTGCCAAAGTTCAGCAACTTTTGAATGGCGTTGCGATCGTCTGCGGCGGCGGGGGTTTGTTGGGTGGCATCGGGGCAGCGCTGCACCATGGCCGCCAGCACCGTATCTTCCCCTTGGGTAAAGGCATAATCCAACCCATTGGCGCGGGCCACCACGATCGGGATGCCGATTTCTGCTTCTAGTTTGGGGGCGATCCCTTCGAGATCCATCTTGATGATTTCGGTGGTGCAAGTGCCAATCCAAACAATCACCGACGGGTTGCGATCGCGCTTGATATCTTCACAGAGTCGCTTCAGCTCTGCGTAATCATTCAACTGGGCAGAAATATCCCCTTCTTCGAGTTCGGCCATGGCATAGCGTGGCTCGGCAAAAATCATTACGCCCATGGCATTTTGCAGGAAATAGCCACAGGTTTTGGTGCCAATCACCAGGAAGAAACTATCTTCAATTTTTTGATAAAGCCAGGCGACGCAACTGATGGGGCAAAAGGTGTGATAGTTGCCCGTTTCGCAATCAAACTGAAGGGCGGGGGCGTTGGGTTCGATCGTGGCGGTCATGGGGGTTCCTCACAGGTAAAACGGTTGGCTTTGGGGGGGGCGGATGGTTGATCGTAGGGGCGTACGGCCGTACGCCCCTACCCGGATGTTTGCGCGCGATCGAACCCTGAATTTCGCTGAACTTAAAAGGTCGATCGCTCCCAAATCGGGATCAGCTCAGCATCACGGGTGCGGCCATTGCAGTCGGTTTCCTCAAGCTGTTCGATCGGGGGTTGGGCAAACTCGATCGGCGCAGGATCGCTGGCGGGTAACAGGATGGCGGGACGGTTGCGGCGCTCGCGGGCGGCGGCCTTGGCGGCGAGTTCCAATTCCCGATCGGGGTCAAAGTCCAGCCCCAGCGCTTCAATCACCCGATCGGGATCGCTGCTGAGATCCACCAACAGCGGCATCAACTCCGTCACTCGTGGTTCCAGCACCGTCGCTGTCGCCAACAAAAAACTCGACAGGGGGCGGCGGTGACCCAACTCGCTTTCCGTCCAAATGGCCATGCGGGCCAGCCAGGAGCGGTTATCGCGGTAATAGTCCAGCCACTTTTGACGGAGCGATCGGCGCAACTGTTCAACGTTCATAGGGCGGGAGATCGGTGGACTTTGGAGATATCAAACCTCGATCGAGCCTACTCGATCGTCCAACTCTCCTCGCGCGATCACTGGGGAGTAAGGGTAAGGCCCTGACGGAGGGCGCACAGCGGTGCGCCCCTACATTTCGCCCTGTTTTTGTCGATCGCCTACCCGATCGTCCATCGTGGGAGCAAGGGGCTTAAGCCCCTTGTCTGGACTCGGATCCAGCCCTTACACCATCATCAATCAACCATCCTCGCGCTCCCCTTGGGAGCAAGGGGCTTAAGCCCCTTGTCTGGACTTGGGTTCAGCCCTAAACCATCATCAATTCCGGCTCGGATTCCGCTGCTTTTGGTTCTTGTGGGTTCAGATAGAAGTCCGACAGCATTGAGAACAACTCCCGATCGGGTGATCCATTGGGAACCACGCCCTCTGGCATCGCCAACAGTTGGTCGGCAATGTTCAGGTAATAGTCACAAACCGGCAGCAACGACGGGTCAGACTCCGCCATCTCAAACAGCGTTTTGCCCTTCACCCGCGAGACGCGAATATCTTCAATCAGCGGCAAAATCTCCAGCACCGGCATCGGTACCGCACTGACATATTTATCAATCAGATCCCGCTTGGAAGTCCGGTTGCCAATCAAGCCCGCCAGCCGTAGCTTGTGGGTTCGGGCCTTTTCACGCACCGAAGCCGCAATCCGATTGGCCGCAAACAGCGCATCAAAGCCGTTGTCCGTGACGATCACGCAGTAGTCCGCATAGTTCAAGGGAGCCGCAAAGCCGCCGCAAACCACATCGCCCAGCACGTCGAACAAAATCACGTCGTACTCATCAAAGGCGTTCAGCTCCCGCAGCAGCTTCACCGTCTCGCCCACCACGTAGCCCCCGCAACCCGCGCCGGCCGGCGGCCCGCCCGCTTCCACGCAATGCACGCCGCCATAGCCCTTGTGGATCACGTCATCGGGCCAAACGTCTTCGTAGTGATAGCTCTTGGCTTGCAGGGTGTCGATGATCGTGGGGATCAGGTAGCCCGTGAGCGTGAAGGTGCTGTCGTGTTTCGGATCGCAGCCAATTTGCAGCACTTTTTTGCCACGACGGGCGAGGGCCACGGAGATGTTGCAACTGGTGGTGGATTTGCCAATGCCACCTTTGCCATAGACAGCGAGTTTCACGGGGGGAGTCCTCTGGGGAAATCTGGTTGGAACAGGACTGGAGCAGGAATGCAACGGGGATTTAGCCTCGATCAAGCTCAATCAATCTCAATCAAGCTCGGTCAGTCTCAATCAAGCTCAGTTAGGCAGGGGCGATCTCGCTTAGTCTTCGCCAATCTCGGTGAACTGCCCGAGGCCTGAACCGGCAGACCGAGCGCGATCGAGCCGAGCGAGATGGCGAAACTCAAAACCGGAGCATTGAAGCCTGAGCAGAGGGGCCGATCGGGAATGGGATTGATCGGGAATGAAGCCAAGTGGTAGCGGAAATCGGGAATGCAGCCAAAAAACTGAGTTGGGGGTGGGCAGCCCTGGAGCGATCGCGGTTGGTTGCCCCACCGATGGCATTATCAGCAGATTTTTCCCGAAAGGGAAGCAAGGCTAATTTTGTCCGGCCGCGCCAGCAGTCTTGAGACTGATTCTGAATTTAAAAATTGGTCTTAAAGCTTTTCAAAATCAAGAAAATGCAGTTTTAAGTCAAATTAATCAAATTTAGGGTCTTCTTTATATAAAAATAAAAACAAAACCAAAACATAAATTCCGAGACCAGCCCAATCCTTAATTCAGAGCCTGCTCGACTCCCCTGTCGATTTGGGGTTGTTCGGATGGGTGCGTGAGGGCGATCGCAACCCAAAACAGCCGGGCGATCGGGAAATTTGGCGCTGTTTGTTAAGAATTCAATCAAAGCGGGGAGGGTTGGCAGGAAACCGGGCGACGGGATCGATCAACAACCTCACCCTTGGCAGCGATCCCCGATCGGGAGTTGCGCCCACTCGTCAGGGAAGCCAGAATCGATCGGCCGCTGGCGAGTGGTTTGTGGCAAATTGGTGGCAGCATCGAGCCGGTTGTGTTACGCCATCTGGTGTTGCCCAATAGTGCAACGGCCCAAAACGCTTGCTGTTTTTGAAGTCTCTCCGAGTCCTGTTGTTGCCGAGGGTTGCCCGTTATGTCTTTTGAGGTGTTGTTGATCCTGATCCTGGCGCTGATTTTTCTGTTGCAGTGGCTTGATGGACTCGATCGCGATCGACGCAAGGCAATTGAAGCGCGCCAAAAGGCTGAAGCGGATCTCCTCAATATGTTGATGCTGCGTAAATCCTTGGCAGATTTGTTGAAAAAATTGGCGGCGAACCCTGGCGACATGGGCTTGCAACAGCAGATTTTGGCCTCGATGCGAGTGCAGGAGGATGCCAAAGGAACCGGCCTGGGTTATGGCTCCCTGTTGGCGCTTTTTGAGGCGAACTCCGGTGATAAAACCCTGCGCAAAACGGTGCTAGAGGCGGGCCGGATTCACTACGGCAAGATTGCGGGCGGGGTGGCCTCTTTGGACGATGAGCGCCGGGTCATGAACGATATTGCGGTGCGATCGTAGGGATAATCGCACGGGTGCTGAAGGTTGCTCCTCCGGGCGATCGCGGGGTGATTTGTCCCCTTGGAGGTCAAGGCTTTTGGCAGTAATGTTTTTAAAGTTTGTTTTTAGGATTCGCCCAGCACGCTGCACAGTCTGACTCGAAATTTTCCGGGAATTGGCGCTGGGACCATACTGGAAATGATGCCCGAACGCATTCTTGGAATTGCTTTGGGAATTAGCTTTGAAAGTCTTGTTTGGGAAACTGTTTCTTCGATTCGCAAGCCGGGAAACCTGGTCTGAGCTGTTTATGGTTTTGTCAAACCCTGCCCTTAAATTGCCCGCTGCGATCGCCCTTGTCTGCGTCTTGACCGGTTGCGCCCAAAGCAAAGTTGCCCAATGCAAACAATTGGTGACCATTGCCAACTTGGCCAACGAAACGGCCCGGGAAGCCGCCACAGGCAAACCGGAGGCCATGCACCGCGCTGCTGAATCGTTCGATCGAGCTGCCCAGGATTTGGGCAAGTTGCCGCTCAGTGACACGCAGCTAAAAGACCATCGATCGCGCTTGGCGGATATCTACACCGACACCAGCCGCAGCACCCGTGAATTTTTGACCGCCATTCAGCAAAAGGATCGCAACCTGGCTGAAATTGCAGTGCAATCGCTGGAGCAGTCCGCCAACAATGAACGCAACCTGATCCAAACCATTAATCAAACCTGTCAGGTGGCTGAATCTGCTGCCAGCAACCCGACCCAGCCAAATCCCCCAGCGCCGTGAGATCCAGTCACCGCTGATTACTTTCACCGCTGATTACTACTGATTACCGCTCAGACGACCCACAGAGCGCGGGTTTCTAGAGGTCGATCGCGAGACGGATGGCCCCGCGATCGCCCCTTGGATTAAAACCAGTCGTCCTCATCGTCCCAATTGTCGTTGTAGGTCGATCGCCGATCGCGCGGTTGGCTGCTGCCGCCAATGTTGTTGTTGCGGGCTTCCCGTCGATCGCCCGATCGCCCTGACCCATCCCGAGGGGCGGGCCGGCTGGGGCGATCGCTGGGGCCGCCGTAACCGCCGCCATAGCCCAAGTCGTAGGGATCGCGCGGTGCGGGGCGGCTGGGTTCCCGACGGCGATCGCCCTGGCCGTTCGGTTCATTCCAACCCCGATCGCCACGGCCCAGGTCACCGCCTCGGCCATAGTCATTGCGGCCATAGTCGTTACGACCGTAATCATTGCGCCCGTAGTCCCGATCGAAGCGATCGCCCCCACCCAGCACCGCATCGCGCCCATCCTGGAAGGTGCGCCGAATCGAGCCGAAGAAGTTGTCGTCATCTTCTTCCGCATAGCGATCGCGCACGTCCCGATTCAGGTTGTAGATCGCGTCTTGCAAGTCGGCCTGGGTGCGATCAATCTCAATGTCATCGCTGGCGGCGATCGCCTCGCGCAGGGCCTTGACGGATTTTTCGATCGCCCGTCGATGCACCTCCACAAACTGCATCCCAAAATCAAGGGTCGCCTCCCGCAGTTGCCGTTCCGCTTGGAAAGTGAGGGCTTCGGCGCGGTTGCGTTTGTCCACCCGATCGCGCTGCGATCGATCCTGGTCGGCGAATTGTTGGGCCTCCTCGATCGCCTGGCGCACCTCCACCTCGTTCAGGGTCGAAGCATCTTGGATAATCACGCTTTGCTCACGGCCCGTGGTCATATCCAGCGCCGTCACCTGCAAAATGCCGTTCGCGTCGATGTCAAAAGCAACGCGCACTTGGGGCACACCGCGCGGCGCAGGCGGCAAGCCCTTCAGGATAAATTTCCCGAGGGATTTGTTGTTGGCGGCCATTTCCCGCTCCCCTTGCAGGATATGGATTTCCACTTGGGTTTGGTTGTTTTCGCTGGTGGAAAACATGTCCGATCGCCGCACGGGAATCGTCGTGTTGCGCGGAATCAGCTTTTTCATCACGCCGCCGGAGGTTTCCAAACCCAGCGAAAGGGGAGTCACATCCAGCAGCAAAATATCTTTCACCTCGCCGCCCAGGATGCCCGCCTGGATCGCCGCGCCCACGGCCACCACCTCATCGGGGTTGACGTTTTGGCTGGGTTCCTTGCCCACGAGCGATCGCACCACGTCCTGCACAAAGGGAATTCGGGTGGAGCCGCCCACCAACACCACCTCATCAATTTGCGAGGGCCGCAAGCCCGCATCCACAAAGGCCCGCTTCAGGGGCGCGCGAATCCGTTCGATCAAGTCGGTGCAGAGGCCTTCAAACTGCGATCGAGTCAGGCGGGTTTCCAAATGCTTCGGCCCATCCTCCGTGGCGGTGATGAAGGGCAGGTTAATTTCCGTTGCGCCCACGCCGGATAGCTCGATCTTGGCCTTTTCCGCCGCTTCCGTCAGCCGTTGTAGGGATTGGCGATCGCGCCGCAAGTCCAGCCCCTCGGTTTCTAGGAACTGCTCCGCCAACCAATCAACAATTTTGCGATCGAAATCATTCCCACCCAACTGCGTGTCGCCGCTGGTGGCCTTCACTTCAAACACCCCATCGCCCACCTCCAGCAGGGACACATCAAACGTGCCGCCCCCGAGGTCAAACACCAACACCGTTTGGCTACTGGCGCGATCGAGACCGTAGGCTAAGGCCGCCGCCGTCGGTTCATTAATAATCCGCTTCACCTCCAACCCGGCAATCCGCCCCGCATCGCGCGTGGCCTGCCGTTGGGAATCGTTGAAATAGGCCGGAACCGTAATCACCGCGCCGGTCACGGGCTGGCCCAAATAGCGCTCGGCTTCATCGGCCAGCTTCCGCAAAATCATCGCCGACAGTTCTTCCGCCGGAAAGTCGCGCTGCAACTTGGGGCACACCACCCGCACATTGCCCTCCTCATTGCGCCGAATCGTGTAGGGCACGCGCTTGGAGGACGGCGACAGCTCATCATATTTGCGGCCAATAAACCGCTTCAGACCATAAAAGGTATTTTGCGGATTCAACACCGTTTGGCGGCGAGCCAACTGCCCCACCACCTTTTCGCCATCTTTGTTGAACCCAACGACGGATGGGGTGGTTCTCATCCCTTCGGCATTGGCAATAACGACGGGTTTCCCGCCTTCCATGACGGCCACGACGGAGTTGGTCGTACCGAGATCGATGCCAACGACTTTTCCCATTGCTTGGTTGTTTGTCTCTTGTTGCGGCTGCGAGGGGCTGAGGGCGATCGGGAAGGCCGTTCAGCCGAGTTGGATGGTCTGGCCAGTAGCGGGGTGGTGCATCGGCCAGCGCTTGGGGCAAGGGGCTTAAGCCCCTTGTCTGACGTGGCGGGGCCAGACTTTGGGCGGACAGATTCCGCGCCCGATCGCGCGTTAAGAATCTTGTCGGCTTCATTCTATCCTGTGGCTTCCCATCCACCGAACCAAGGAGCGATCGAAACCGAGGTCAGCGAGTCGGGGCCATTGCCCACCACGACCTAGCCAAAACTTCCCGCCGGGCGATCGGGTTGCCTGGGCGATAGTACATAAGTTAGGTGGTCTTTAGGTGGCATTGCCCACCCTACAGGTTCCTGTTGTGGCTCATGATTTGGGGTTAAAGCGTTGAGCGGCTGGCGCGATCGCATTGCTGCAAGAGGTGGTGCAACGCGCCCAATAATTCAGCCGGGTTGCGATTGGAATATAGGCCGGTTTCATAAACCTGGCCCGACCGATCGAGCCGATAAAATCGCCAACCATCGCCGTTGGTGACAATTCCCAACACCTCAATGGGTCGATCGCCGTTGCAATCTTGGCAGGCTTTCATTTCCACTAAGCATTGGGCTAATCCTTGCTCAAAGTCATCTTTTTTGGCTTCGACAATACACAGGAAGGGAGCCGCCACATAGTCTCGGCGCTCTGTAATTAAGTAATCGACATTGCCGGTGACTTGTGCGGTTTCTAGCTTGACTCCTTTCCAGATTTTGAGATGTGTTAGGTCGGTGATTGCTTCTTCGCAAAAGGCATCAATCACCAGTTCTTTCGATTTTTCGCAGTAGCGCAGGTCAAAGTGCGCTTGGAGGCGGCGCAGGCGTTCCTGAAAAAAGGGGCTAGGCGATCGGGGTTGGCTTTCCAGTTCCCACAATTTCAGTTCGGTTAGGTTGAGATATTGATAAGCTTCTGACAGGGCAAAGCTGGAGAAATTTTTGCGTTTTTTGATCATTGACCAAAATCTCTGAATTTCAGAAGTCCTTACCATTATCAATCATCCCGTAGGGTGCATGGGAGCAATCTTAAATCGCCACGAAACGGTTTATTCGTTCTCCCATGCACCGTGAATTGTGGCTACCCAACCGATCATTGTCGTTGAATGCGACATGGGTTGCGGTGCATGGGAGAGGTGGGGAAATGGTCGTTTTACGCCACACGTTCTCCCATGCACCCTACGAATTTTCGTGAAAACATTAAGACCAATTTTTGAAAAAAAATCGACCGCGCACAGCGCGGGGGAAAAAAGAAGGGAAAAGAGGGAAAGAAGAGAAGAAGGGAAAAGAGTGCTGGCTAGGGCCAAACAAAGACCCGGAAGCCGACGTCGTCGTCGATGCTATCAGCCCTCCTCCTGTAGCGAGCCGCAGAACGGCAGCACCTCGGATCGTCGAACCAAGAACCACCACGCAGGAGTTTGGGTTGTTCATTGTCAACCTTCACCATTTCCTGAAAAAATCGCTCCTGGTAATTGTTAAGTTTTATTGCTGAATTAAAGACGTGAGAATGATTATCATTCTGAAATCTCGCCTCTGATGTACTCGGCGCATTGGCATAGCTGCCATACCAATCATCCATACACCATTCCCACACGTTCCCGTGCATATCCTGCAATCCAAATCCGTTCGGTGGAAATTGACCCACAGGGGTCGTGCGTTGCCGATATTCCCCTTTAAATCCATCGGCATAGGTGTAGTTCCCGTCATAGTTCGCTAGCTCCGGGGTCAGCGTTTCCCCAAAGGCAAAAGGTGTTTGCGTTCCCCCTCGGCAGGCATATTCCCACTCCGCTTCCGTGGGCAATCGATATAGCCGATTCGTGGCCTTCGACAGCCGCGCACAAAACTCCATCGCATCAAACCAGTTCACTTTCTCCACTGGCCCTTTTGCGTCTTTCCATCGCGAGGGATCAGCTTTGAGCTGCGGGTTCAGCACCGCTGGGAAGCTACCCGCTACCCGTCTCCATTGCTCCACCGTCACCGGATACCGACTCACCAACAACGGCGGCACGGTTACAGTTCTCACCGGCCCTTCCGAATCCTTTCGTTCTAGTTCAGTCTCCGGTGATCCCATTTGGAACTGGCCACCGGGGATGGCCACCAGTTCCAGCCACACCCCTTCACCCAAATCCACAAAGTGCGACTTGGCCGTTTTCTTCGATCGCTTCACAATGCGCCCAGCACGATCGACCCGCACCGTCTCAAACGACCATTCCTGTAAATTCCAGCCCGCAAACGGATCAACTTCTGATCCAAGCAGCCAGCGCCCCAGCCGCGTTCGCAACCCCTCCCGAGGCGGCACGATCGGCAACGGTGGCGGCGGCGAGCCAATCCGCACCGTCGGCGCTGCGGAACTGAAAAACAACGACTCGATCGCCTCCAAAGCTGCCTGCCCATCTGAATAGCGCTGTTGCCAATCGTGATTGGTCAGTTTTTGCAACAACTGCCGCAGTCGATCGCCCATCGGCATCAACCGCTGAATCTGCTCCCAATCAAAAACGCCCCGCGCCAGATTACCGGGAATTTGCCCCGGCCCACGGCCCAGCAACGCTTGCAGGCCAATCACCCCCACCGAATAGAGATCGCTTTGATATTGCGCCTCACCCAAAGCCTGTTCGGGAGCCAAATAGCCCGGCGTGCCAATCCAAAACGTCGGCGGTGTCGGCACAAGTCGCGCTTGGCTATATTGGGCCGTGGCCACCTCCTTCACGCCGCCAAAGTCGATCAACACCAATCGATCGTCCCTGCGCCGTCGCATCACATTCGCCGGTTTAACATCCCGGTGAATCAGTTGATTGCTGTGAACCACCGACAGCGGCTCCAACAGCCCCCGAATCAACTCCACCACCGCCGCTTCACTCCAAGGCGCTCCCGGCGTTAGCTCAAAGCTCAGGGGCCGCCCTTCCACATAGTCCATCACAATAAAAAACTCACCGCCTTCCTCAAATCGCTCAATCAGTCGAGGAATTTGGTCGCAGTGATCGAGCTTGGCGAGCTTGGCTGCTTCCCGGTCAAAGTATTCCTTGGCGATCAACAAATCAGCCGGGTTGATTTCCTGGTCTTGGCGCTCAAACTTGGGACGCAAATGCTTCACCGCCAGCGATCGCGGTTCCGGCCAGTTCAAATCCTGCGCCAGGTAAGTGTTACCAAACGTCCCTTCACCCAGTTTTTGAACAAGACGATATCGGTCTCGGAGGATGCGATCGGTCATCATGAGCAGTGAGCAGCGCGAGTGAGCTGGGCAGTGGCGATCGCTTCTAATTTAACGCCTGTCTCCCCACCACAAGCCAGCGCCAGCCTTTGCCAGAATGGAGGGTGTTAGAGGATGTCTGAAAAGCCAAAATCGATACTCTGCACGCCCCATCGATCAACGAAGACAAGGGGCTTAAGCCCCTTGCCCCCACGACTATTGGTGCATTGCCCGTGCCGAAAGATACTTTTGAGACATCCTCTTAGGCCGCAATGCCAGGATCGATACTCTGCACGCCCCATCGATCAACGAAGACAAGGGGCTTAAGCCCCTTGCCCCCACGACTTAGGCCGCAATGCCAGGAGCGCCGCGCCATGCTGCCATCGTCTTTGGAACTCTCTGCCGAGTTATTAAAGTCCCTGCCCCCCGTTGACGAGCTACCCGACTCCGACGACACGCCCGTGGATAACGAAGAACAGAATCTGCTTCCCAATCTCCTTCTGTTCTTGCTGGAATATATTTGGAAACAGCGGGAAGACTGGTTTTTTGCGGTGGATATGGGGATTTATCACACCACGGGTTCTAATTCGCGAGTCCCCGTGATTCCCGATGCCTTTTTGAGCCTTGGGGTCGATCGCCGCAAGGACGGGAAATCGCGTCGTAGCTACATTACTTGGACAGAAAACAACATCCCGCCGATTTTGACCCTGGAGATGGTGTCCCACAAGCCGGGCGGGGAATATGACAGCAAAATGGCGATTTATGCCCGTTTAGGCGTGTTGTATTACGTGATCTATAACCCCGAATTTTGGCAGCGGGACGGTCATGATCCCTTTGAGGTTTACAAGTTGGTTGATGGGGCTTATCAACGGCAAAGTGGTGAACCCTGTTGGATGCCGGAAATTAGCTTAGGGATTGGGCGCGATCGCCTCATCGATGACCCGTTCGATCGAGAAATTCTCACTTGGTATGACGCGCGGGGCCAACGCTATCGCAGCGAGGCGGAGGTGGAGCGCGATCGAGCGGCCGCCGAACGCCAACGGGCCGCAACCGAGCGCCAACGAGCCGATCTCCTGGCGGCCCGGCTGCGGGAGTTGGGGATTGATCCTGAGGCGATCGGGTAGGACAGCGGGCGTGAATTTTCTTAAGGGATGGGAAATTCGCGGGGGCAACTGGCTAGACTGAGCGAGAACGGTTTCGAGAGCCAGGGGCACCATGAGTGCGTTTGATTTTCAGCGATCGGGCGATCGCCCCCCCAGATTCAGCAAAGCGCCTAAGCCTCGGGAGTTGGGGTGGTCAGTGTTGGCTCCCTTGGACGATCGCGATCAGCACCCCTGTCCCATTTGTCGCCACGGACAAATCCAGCCGATGCCGATGATGGAGGATGCCTGGGCCTGCGATTTTTGTCGGCATCTGTTCACGCTGGATTTGCAATCCCGGATTTTGCGAGTGGAAGACAGCACCCAGCCCTTGCAGTGGCGTTGGTTGGGGCGATCGTGGCAACCGGTGCGCCACAGCAATGAAGCACTCACACCGACCATCTGGCTGCTGGCGGTGATTTTGGCGATCGGGCCGGTGGGGTTGATTGGTTTGTCGCAATACCTCTTTCCCCCGTTGCCCGGCTCCCGATCGGTGGGATTTGGCCAAGGGTGGTTAATTTCAGCGGCGATCGGGCATTTCATTTTGGCCGCCTGGTTGGTGCTGGAGCATTACCAGTGGCCGCTCTATGTGTCGTTAAAGTTGCGCTGGCAAGATTGGCGATCGAACCGTCGATTATCCTGACTGGCCATCTTGATCTGACTCGATCTGAATGGATCTGAATCATGCGGATTGAATCGGCGCGATCGACCGAAGCGCGATGCATAGGAGCGCAATGTATGGGGGCGATTAACCAGGCTGGCCCCATGGGCAACCTAGGCCACCAATGAACCTTGACAGGTCTGGTCTGCCAAGTCCCGTTCCCACTGCTGGGCCTCTTGAATCGCTTGGGCCACCACCGCTTGGCAACTGTGGCCCGTTTCCACCTGTTGGAGCCACTGTTGGGCGGCGTTGCCTTCCCGCAAAATGCGCTGCAAGGGTGACAGGAAGCAGCTAAACCCGCGCTCTTTGGCGATCGGGCGTAATTCCGCGTAGAGCTGGGCGATCCAATCCCTGGCCTTGATGGTGCGGCCATCCTGCCAATGGCGTAGGGATGCATCCAAGCTGTGGCGAGCGACGGCCATTTCGTTGGCCAGGGTCAACGACAGTAAATCGTCATTGCGGGTGGCGGTTGGCAACAGGCTCGCAGTGAGTGGATCTAAGCTGGGATCGTCCATCAGTTGGCACAGCCGAGCCTCCAGTAGGGCCGTGATCGCCAGCAGGGCCAAGGGGTCAATCACCGGGTCACAAATCCGCAGTTCCAATCGATTGAGGTTATAGGGCCGGCAATCGCCGTTGGGCCGCACGGAACTCCAAAGGTGGCGGACATTTTGCATGGTTCCCAGTTCCAATTGTTCTTCAGTCCAGCGAATGAAGTGCGCGTGGCTTTCAAACAGGGGCACTCGATCGGGCGTTTGGGGGAACAGGTGCCAGCGGGTGGAATGGAATCCGGTTGGTTCGCCATCCAAGAAGGGAGAGGAAGCGCTCAGGGCCAAGTAGAGCGGTGCTTCCACCCGCACCAGCCGACAAGCCCGCATCAACAGTTCTGGATCGGCAATGCCAATGTTGATATGAACGCTGGCGGTGACGACTTTGGTTCCGTAGGTGCGTTCAATGTAGGCGTGGTAGGGGTTGGCTGGGTCAGATCGGTAGAAGCGATCGCTCCCGCCCAGGGCTAATGTGCCGCCGGGAACCAGGGTGTAGGGGCCCAGGGTTTTCAGGTATTGGCGCAGGCGCAACCGAGGAACCAGTAAATCGCACAGCAATCGCTCATAGCTGCACAGGGGAGCGGTGGTGTATTCCACATTGCGGCTGTCGGGTTCGCGCACAAAGCCGTCTAGGTTGGCGGTAATGCGATCGGACAGGCCCACAATTTGCCCATCGTGGGTTCCGGTATAGATTTCAATTTCAAAGCCTTTGGACAGCATCATAGGGAGTTGTGAAGCAATTGGGCGCGTCGGTCTGCTCTGCCAGCCCGATTTCTATTGTCGCCTGCGGCGCGATCGCCCGAGGGCTGTTCTGCCGTTGCCGGGATTTTTTGTGTCTTGAAAGGGGCGATCGCCCGGCGGCTGTTCTGTCGGGTTCTGGCCTGGTTTTGTTGGATCGGGTTTTGCCCGGCCGGTGGGCAATATGTTGCGCGATCGCCCTTGCAGAGCATCAGTGGTTCAGAGGCCGTAGCAGCTCAGAGACCGTAACACTGGGCGACCTGAGCCGCTGCCCGGTGGATGAGGGCGTGGCGATCGACCAAGGCCGCCAAATCATCGCAGTAGCCGCCACCGATCGTGCAGGCCACCGGATAGCCCGCCGCCACACAGGTGGTCAGCACCTGCATATCCCGCCGAAACAAACCGGAATCGGTGAGGGCGAGCTTGCCCAACCGATCGCCCCCATGGGGATCCACCCCCGCATCGTAAATCACCAGATCGGGCCGCACTTGGGCGAGCAAATCGGGCAGGAAGCGATCGAGCGTTTGTAAATAGTCATCATCTTCCATGCCTTCTGGCAATGCCACATCCAAATCGCTGGCCTGTTTGCGGGCGGGAAAATTTGCCTCGCAATGCATAGAAAAGGTGAAGACCTGCGGTTCGTTGCGAAAAATCCAGGCGGTTCCATCCCCTTGATGCACATCCAAGTCCACGATCAAGACCCGATCGACCAAGCCTTCGGCCTGCAAAACCCGGGTGGCGATCGCCAAGTCGTTAAAGATGCAAAATCCGGAGCCAAAATCGGGGAAGGCGTGGTGGGTGCCGCCCGCCAAATTGCAAGCCAGACCATGGCGCAGGGCCAGCCGCGCCGTCAGCACCGTGCCACCGACCGCCACACAGGTGCGATTGGCCAAGGCCGGCGACCAGGGCAACCCAATTCGGCGTTGGGCTTTTGGATCCAAAGTGCCTTGGCAATAGGCTTCCACATAGGCGCGATCGTGCACCAGCTCAATCCAGTCCTGGGGCGGTCGATCGGGCTGGTGAAACTGTTCGGGGGTTGCCGTGCCATCGCTGCGCAACCGGTCGTAGAGCCTGGCAAACTTTTGCATCGGGAACCGGTGGCCGGGGGGCAACGGCGCGACATAATCGGGGTGATAAACTAGCGGCACATTCATCGCAATCTTGGCTCCGCAATCTTGGCTCCTGGGGCCGACCTGCGGTGGGTCGCCGGTTCATCGCTGGTTCAAGGTTGGTCAACAAGCCGGGGATGGCGGGGCGATCGACCCGGTTTCATCCCAGAGCTGTGGGGCGAATCAACGGTTGATTGCTCCGGTTGATTATTCCCCAAGGATTGTCCCCAAACGCCTTCCTAGGGTAACGCTCTCGCCTTCAAGGTGCGATTTGGTCGATTTGGGTAATCTGGGCGATCGCCCCCCAAGGTTTAATTAACTGAAACTAATGAATTGAAAATAATTGAAAAATTAATTGTTCAATTAGTTCATGGGATTTTGAAACGGGATTTTGTCCGTGCAACCTTTCAGCGCAACTTGGCTTTACGGCAGCAACGATCCAGAGAATGCCGTTCATTTTGAGACCATTCGCCAATGGTGGGTGAGCTTGACGGGAAAATCCGTGACTTGGCGGCAGCGCTTGCTCGATCGCGCCACGGATCCCCAGACCCTTGATTGGGATGCGGAGCGCTTCGACGATGAATTCACCATCCAAGGGCCGGAAGTTCGGGGCATCACGTTCTATTACAAAAAGCTGGGCAGCGACCTGGAGCGCAACACCACGCCCCAGTCCCTGAAGCTGTCAGCCAATGGGCAATATCTCTACATTTATCCCCAATCTCAAAATGATGTGGTGATTCGGGTGGGCCAGCCGGAAGCCCGCTTGGACACGATCGCCCTCACCAATCCCACCGCCACCGTCAAAACCGGTGGCGGCCAATGCATTCTCACGCTGATCGATCGCCCAGCGGGCCAGGCTGTGGAAGTGACGCTGAATGCAGAATCCCTGCTGGCTCTCAAAAAGCTGTTGCCCTAGATCTTGCACCGAGATCTTGATCAGCGAGGGGCCGATGCCATGAGCCAATCCCGCCGAGGGCGATCGCCCCTGCAACAGCTCTGGATCGCCAGTTGGGCGATCGGGTTGGTGGGTTGCGCCAGTGGTCGCACCCTCAGCTTTCCTTTCGATGCGGCCGGAGCCAACCCCAACAGCCTCAACAGCGCTTTTTCGGAAACCAGCCCGGCCGTGGCGGGGCGCTTTTTGGTGTTTGTGTCCGATCGCCGGGGCAGCCAGGATGTGTTGCTCTATGACCTTCAAGAACGACGGGCGATCGAGCTGCCAGAGCTAAACGCCTTTGACACGATCGCCGCCAGCCCCAGCATTTCCAGCGATGGTCGTTGGATTGCCTTTTCCGCCAGTCGCCAGGGCCGCACCGATATTTACCTTTACGATCGCACCACCAATCAATTGCGCAACCTGACCCAAGCCCTGCAACTGGAAACCCGCAACCCGCAACTGAGCGCCGACGGCAGCCGCATCGCCTTTGAAATTGAACGGAGTGGCCAGTGGGACATCGCAATTTATACCCGCGATGGCCAGCCCATTAATATTCCCTAAGCTAACGCCAGCGCACGTCAAGCCAGCTTTTTCGGCTGAACTTGAATGAGTAGAGTGCCCAGACAGCCACAGAATTTGGGTTTCAGCCTATCCCGAACCGAGATCAAACAACCGAGATCAAGCAACCGAGATCAAACAACCGAGATCAAACAACCGAGATCAAACAACCGAGATCAAACAAAGGATCCACCCGATCATCACTCCCAACCAGCCAATGGTCTTGGGGATGAATTGTGGTTGATCTCGAATTTTTGGTTCTTAATCAAGATTTGAAATGGAACGGCACAAATTGCAAAGAAAAATTAGCAAGCTCGCTCATTTTCGATGGAATTCCATAAATAAAGATCACGAAAAATATCGAAGAGAGTCATGATTCTAAAGACAATCTTCTAGTTTATTGGGGATGAAGATTGTTTGGCAAAAATGATAATTGATTTGGCAAAAATGATGATTGCCTCAGGTTTTGAGTCGTGGGTTAATCATTGCCAGCAAGACTTCTGAGCGGTTTTCATAGCAATCAGCGATCGCCCCAAATAGGCGCACAGTTACCGAAGCATTCCGCGTCGAGTGACATTTTTGCATGTCTCGGCAATGCCTATTTTCGGAGGGCTGGTGCTGACGATGACCGACTCATTCACTCCTCAATTACCCTTAAATAAATATGCTCGAACCCTTCATTGGACAGCTCGAACTATATCCCTACAATTTCGCGCCCGAAGGCTGGTTGCCCTGCGACGGGCGATCGCTCCCCATCCGAGAGAATGAAGCCCTCTTCAGCTTGCTTGGCACCACTTACGGCGGAGATGGCTATACGGTCTTCAACTTGCCAGATCTCCGAGGCCGTGTCCCGATCGGCCAGGGATCAGCACCCGGCCAAGGTCGAACCTATGACATCGGCAGAACCGGCGGCCAAGCCCAAGTTACCCTGACGGTTGCCAACCTGCCCGCCCACACCCACACCCTCGCCACCGCCGACAGTTCCACCACCAACAGCCCCAGCGGCAATTTTCTCGGCCCCCTCACCACCGCCGATGGAACACCCGCCAACGCCTATGACTCTACCCCCGAAGCCAGCCTAGCCCCGGGGGTGATTGCCAATACGGGCGGTGGCCAGCCTCACGAAAACATGCCCCCCTACCTCGCCCTGCAATGGTGCATTGCGACAATCGGCGAATATCCCACCCGCGATTGGTAATGGCGCGTTTTTGCTGAATCTCGTTTTGTTGTCCTCTTCCTTCCCTACAGCCATGGATCCATTTATTGGACAGATTCAAGCCTTTGCCTTTCCCTTTGCGCCTCGGGGGTGGGCCTTGTGCCAAGGGCAACTATTGCCGATTGCGCAAAATCAAGCGCTCTTCGCCCTGCTCGGAACGACCTACGGTGGTGATGGCAGAACGACCTTTGGCCTGCCGGATTTGCGCGGTCGCACCAATATTTCGCAAGGGCTGCCCTCGAATGGGTCACCGTACCTCATGGGGCAATTGGGCGGTGCGCCGGAAGTCAGTCTGCTGACGACTCAAATTCCTGCCCACACCCACGAAGTCAAAGTTTCCTCAGATGCCGCTGCTGTTTTTCCGCAAGATCGCTATTTCGGAACGCTTACGGCCAATGCCGGTGATGCGCCCAAGGGCTACGGCACGACGGCGGGCAAAGCCACTATTTCTCCAACAGCAATCTCAGCCACGGGCAGTGGCGCGCCCCATGACAATATGCCGCCCTTTTTGGTGGTGAATTGGTGCATTGCCACAACGGGAATTTTCCCGAGTCGGTGGTAGATCGCAGGGCGGTTTGCATTCATTTTATGGACGATCGACCGGGTTCTTGTCCTCAGTTCTTGCTCTCAGTTCTTGCCCTAAACCATTGGGTCACCATGGGGCTGACTGTGATCGACAAATCTGGTTGATCAAGGCTCTTTTGCCAGATCGATTACTACCCAAAACCGATTACCGAGGTGTTTCATGATCGATGCCTATATTGGACAGATTAAATCCTTTGGCTATAACTTTGCGCCAACAGACTGGATGCTTTGCGATGGACGGACATTGCAAATTGCTCAGTACACAGCGCTTTTTAGTCTGTTAAGTACGACGTTTGGGGGCGACGGCATAAACACGTTTAACTTGCCGGATTTGCGGGGACGCATCGCGATCGGCCCTGGCCAAGGCCCCGGATTGCCCAACTATCCACAGGGGCAGCGAGGGGGGAGCGAACAGGTGACGCTCACCGTTGCTCATTTACCCACCCACAATCACGCGATTAAAGCGTCTTCGGATTCGTCGGTTTCCACTCCGGCGAATAACTTCATTGGCCCGGTGGACGATCGCTTCAAGGGTTTTGATCTCACGCCGGAAACTTCCTTGAATGCGGCTGCCCTATCGAAGGTGGGTGGTGGCCAACCCCACAACAATATGCCGCCCTATTTGGTCACCAATTGGTGTATTTGCGTCCAAGGCGTATATCCGAGTCGCCCCTACTAGGACACGATCGCATCATGTTTTGATTGCTATCTCTTGAGGATTTGTTCTATGTCATCAGAAACGGAAGATTGGGTAATTTACAAGGTTGTGATTAACCACGAGGAACAGTACTCGATTTGGCCAGTCGATCGAGAAAATCCGTTGGGTTGGAACGATGTGGGCAAGCAAGGCCCCAAATCGGAGTGCTTGGATTACATCAAGGAAGTGTGGACGGATATGCGTCCCCTGTCCCTCCGTCGCCGGATGGAAGAGGCCGCGCGTCTTTCGGGGGCATAGGGCGTGTCGTCAAATCACCTGAAGCCCTGATGCCATCATTAGCAGATCGTGGGAAGGGGCTTAAGCCCCTTGTTACGACGACTGGGACATGGAAAATCAATCGTTTCCGCCTGATCCTAGGAAATGACGACAGGCCCTAGTCCCATTGTGATCGGCGGGTTAGGCGGAATCGGTCGCGAGGGGACGATCCTTGATAGCATGACGGTAGTATTTTGCTCCCTTCATTCGATTTCACGATCGCCCCGCGACCCGATGGCTGAACAATATTTGCTCGATAAGCTGCAATCCGTTGAGCAAACCTTTAATGAGTTAACCCGCCGCCTTGCGGATCCTGACGTTGCCACGGATCCGACAGAATTTCAGCGAGTGGCCAAGGCGCGATCGTCTTTGGAAGAGACGGTGGCAACCTATGACGCATGGAAAACGGCCGTCAGCGATTTGGAAGGGGCCCGCGAGATCCTGAAGGAGTCGGGCGATGACCCGGAGTTGCGGGAAATGGCGCAACTGGAAGTGGAAGATTTGAACGATCGGGTTGCCCAGTTGGAATATCAACTGAAAATTTTGCTGTTGCCCCGTGACCCCAATGATGACAAAAACATCATGTTGGAAATTCGGGCCGGTACGGGTGGCGATGAGGCCTGTATCTGGGCGGGCGATTTGCTGCGAATGTATTCCCGCTATGCCACAACCCAAGGCTGGAAGGTGGCCTTGGTGAGCGAGTCGCTGTCGGAGGCGGGCGGCTTCAAGGAAGTGATCCTGGAAGTGCAGGGCGATCGGGTTTACAGCAAGCTGAAGTATGAAGCGGGTGTTCACCGGGTGCAGCGCGTGCCGGCCACGGAAGCGGGCGGCCGGGTGCATACTTCCACAGCCACGGTGGCAATTATGCCGGAGGTGGACGAAGTGGAAGTTCACATCGACCCGAAGGACATTGAGCTAACCACGGCCCGATCGGGCGGGGCCGGTGGCCAAAACGTGAACAAGGTGGAAACCGCCGCCGACCTGTACCACAAACCGACGGGCATTCGGGTGTTTTGTACGGAGGAGCGATCGCAGCTCAAGAACAAGGAGCGGGCCATGCAAATCCTGCGGGCTAAGCTCTACGAAATGAAGATGCGAGAACAACAGGAGGCGGTGACCTCTGCCCGGCGATTGCAGGTGGGCAGCGGTTCCCGATCGGAAAAAATTCGCACCTACAACTACAAAGACAATCGCGTGACCGATCACCGTCTGGGCCAAAACTTCACCCTCACGGCGGCCCTGGAAGGTGACATTGACGAGATGGTTCAGTCTTGCATCACCCAAGATCAACAGGCCCAATTGGAAGAGCTGGCAGCCCAGGTTGGTTAACGTTATTGAGTTGTTTGCACCCGTAACCATGTCCTGGCAACGTCCCGACGGTCGATCGCCCGACCAGCTCCGCCCCGTTCGATTCCAGCGCAATTTCACCAAATATGCTGCCGGGTCTGTGTTGGCTTGCTGTGGTGACACGCAGGTGATTTGCACCGTGTCTGTGCAGTCCGGTGTGCCACGCTGGCTGGCGGATTCAGGCCAGGGTTGGCTGACGGCGGAATATCGAATGATGCCGGGGGCCACGCCCGATCGGCAGTCGCGGGAAACCTTCAAGCTGTCCGGGCGCACCCAAGAAATTCAGCGGCTAATTGGCCGGAGTTTGCGGGCGGCGGTGGATTTGCGGGGTTTGGGGGAGCGCACGCTGGCGATCGATGCGGACGTGTTGCAGGCCGATGCGGGCACACGCACCACGGCGATCACGGGCTGCTATGTGGCGCTGGTGGATGCGTTGCGATCGCTGGTGGATGCTGGGGAGTTGGCAATGCTGCCGATCTTCTCGCCGGTCGCTGCCGTTTCCGTGGGGTTGATTGAGGGAGCCGCCTATCTGGATTTGAACTACCCGGAAGATGTGGCCGCCGATGTGGACTTCAACGTGGTGATGAACGGCGAGGGTAATTTAATTGAAGTGCAGGGCACGGCGGAATCGGGTAGCTACAGCCGATCGCAACTGAATGCACTGCTGGATTTGGCCGAAAAGGGCATCGGTAAATTGATGGCGGTCCAAGCGGCTGCCCTTGCCGACTCAAATGGTTAAGAATTAAAGTTTTTAGGCGATCGCATAGCCTGAAAATTGGCGGAAATGAGGTGGATGAAACCCAATCACAATATCTTCTTTGGGAATACCTCGTTCAACCAAATTCTGAGCAATATCCAGCTCGGTGTTATTGGCCTGGATCCAGATCTTGCCTTGTTTTAGATCCAGGTGGATTGAGCAACCATAAATTCTTTGTTTGTTGTACCAGCCGATCGCCAAAACCTGGTAGTGATCATGCTCGCTGTCAAACAGGGTTTGAATTTCGATGTCGCCATAGGATGGCTTATAGGCTGCATAGTCTGTCAGAAGCTGCTTAATAACCGTGCGGTAGGCTTGCTGTTTCTCTGTTTCCGAATTTGAGGTTGTCATCGGGTAATTAACCTCACTCAAAATGATTTAGATTTCATGGCAGATCACTTAGAAGCCAGAATTAATTAACGGCAAATCCGTTATATTGACGCATAAATGGCGAGTGATAAGCCAATACAATATCTGTTTTGGGAACTCCTTTTTCTAGGAGTTCATTAGCCACGCCCACTTCTGTTCCATCATATTGGATCCAAATCTTTTCGCCCTTGAGATCAATATGAATTAGAACGCCGTAGACTCGTTGTTTCTGAAGCCAACCTGACCGCATGACTTGATAGTGATCGCGTTCATGGTCGAATATCACTGCCATTTCAATTTCGCCATAGGCTGGCTGAATTTGGCTGTGCTCAAGCAAAATTTCTTGAATAACCTGGCGATATTGATTTAACTTTTCCATGACAGCCACTCTCTCATCTTTAACATTTTAGATCCTCCAATACTGGTACTAATGATCGCCCGGTGGTGGGGGCAAGGGGTTTAAACCCCTTGTCTGTTGATGGTGTCGCGGGGCGTGGGTGGATGCTGTGGCTGGCTGGTCAGTGGAACAATAGAAACCTGTTCGCGATCGCTGAGGAATTATGGCGCAGGTTTTGGTGCTGACGAATGATGACGGGTACGATGCGCCGGGGATTGCCGCGCTCGATCGCGCTGTTACGGAGTTGCAGTTAGGGTCAGTACGGTGGGTTGCCCCTGCTAATGAACAGTCGGGCTGTGGTCACCAGATTAATAACCATCGCCTGCTGGCGGTACAGGAGCGCGATCGCGGGTTCTCCGTGGCGGGCACACCGGCCGACTGTGTGCGGTTAGCAGTGAGCGAACTGGTTCCCGAGGTGGGCCTGGTGCTATCGGGCATTAACGCGGGCGGCAACCTGGGCACGGATGTTTATAACTCGGGTACGGTGGCGGCCGCTCGGGAAGCAACGCTGCAAGGCCGGCGGGCGATCGCCCTGTCGCACTGGATCCGGCGGCCCCTGGAAATCGATTGGGACTGGGCGGCTCAGCAGGCGGTGCGGGTGTTGCCGTTGCTGCTCGATCGGCCCTGGGAGCCTGGCAGTTTCTGGAATGTGAATTTCCCGCATCTCGACCCCGGTGCTCCCGATCCCGAAATCGTGTTTTGTGAGCCTTCCCGTGACCCGGTTCCACCGATTTATCGGCGCACAGGAGAGGGCTATCAGTACAGCGGCACCTATGGTGGTCGCCCCCAAACGCCGGGAACCGACGTAGCTGTTTGCTTTGGCGGCGCGATCGCCATTACGCAGTTGCGGGTTTAGGGAGTCGATCGCGGGCGATCGCTAAAATTGAAACAGCTCATCCCCCATGCGAGGCTGGTTATGGTGCTTGCTGTCTCCCGCGATCGGGCCCTGTCGCTGGCTGAGTTTCTCGCATTGCCCGAAACTCAACCGGCCAGCGAATACATCAACGGCCAGGTTCATCAGAAGCCAATGCCACAAGGTCAGCACAGCTACTTGCAATCAGAACTTACTGCGGTGCTGAACAGTGTTTTGCGCAAAGCACGCATTGCTAGAGCCGGTGCAGAATTGCGTTGCACCTTCGGGGGGCGTGTGCTTGTGCCCGATATCGTGGTGGTCAAATGGGATCGAATTCCTCGCCAATCCGATGGCCGAGTCGCCAACAGTTTCGATTTTGCACCCGATTGGATTGTGGAGATTGCGTCACCACAACAGCCCTTGATTCGGCTGATCGAAAAGATGCAGTTTTGTTTGGATCAGGGCACAGAAATGGCTTGGTTGATTGACCCGGAGGATCTGTCGGTGTTGGTCTATCAAGCAGGGCGATCGCCTCGGGCTTTCGTAGACTTGGGCGATCGCCTGCCCGTGCCTGATTTTGCCCAAGGGGTGGCACTGATGATTGAGGATCTACAGAGCTTTTTGCTGGATTAGCCCAATTAAAGATGGTTCAGTTTTCCTGAATTTGACCTGCCATTTTGAGTTGAAATGGCTCAGGTGATCCATTGGAGATTAATAGGAAACTGACCTAATTCTTGGATGCTTCTAATTCTGCTTTCATGCGCTCCAAGGTGATGTGCATTTGATCAAACATCATTTGAGGAGTCATACCAAATTGCGAGAGGTGGGTTTTTAGTTGTTCCACTTGCATTTTGGCCATGAAGTCATCTGATAATTCAAATCGCTTCATGAAAATCCGATAGCGATCGAGCACGGTTTCCATCTGTTCGATGTAAAGTCGCTTTCCTTCGCGATCGAACTTGCCGTAGTCGCCCCCAAGCTGCACTAGGGATTGATAAGTGCCAAAAATTTCCCTAGCTTCCTGTTGGACAATTTCAGAATCAAAAATGCTCATGTTTTATGCCTGGGTCATTGTTAACACCCATTTGTCTTTGATCTTAGCCGATTCTCCTCTGAGGCAAAACGCCCACCCAGTCGAGAGATCCGAACTTGAACGATCGGACTTTGCGTAGAGAAATTAGGGCAGTGAACAGGGGCGATCGATGGCTGGTTTGCTCGGTCTGCGGTTTCAATGGGTGTTCAATGGGGGTAACCGATGTTGCTTTGGCGCGCGCCGCCCCTCGACCCGCCAATTTGCCAACTATGATGAACAATGTGCGCAACATCGCTGTCACCAACTCAGCCAAGGGAGTTCAAGACCGGTGCTTAGTCCCCAGAGTGGCTTAGGCTTGGAAACGTCCAGCACTCTATTGTTGCCCTGTTTTTCCTTGCTTTTTCTGCGTTTCGTTGCTGAATCCGTTGTCTAACGAGTAACTTCCATTGCCAGCCAGTTAACTGAGGAGAGAACCATGACGGAAGTGGCAGGAACCTTAACCCGACCCCGCAAGCGGACAATGGCCGTGGCCCTGGCCCTCACTTGTTTTGTGGTTCCCTTTGCATCAGGGTTGCACAAGTTCTATTTGCGGCAACGATGGTGGGGCGTGGCCTATTTTCTGTTTTTTTGGACGATGATTCCGCAAATTGCCAGCGCGATCGAGGCCATTTGGTATCTTTCCCAAGACCAAGAAGAGTTCGATCGCAACTTTAATAAAGGGCTACCGGCTGCCCAACGAACTGTTACGGTTACTGTGCAACCGGAGCGGGTAAATGCGGTGGGGGATGCCCTGCGAGAGTTGGATCGACTTCGCCAAGAAGGATTAATTTCTGAGGCAGAGTTTGAACAAAAACGCCGTCTGCTGCTCGATCAAATTTAGACTGACTGTCATCAATCTTGCTTGAATCTAGACCCAATTTTGAGCATTAAGTTTTGGGCATCCGTTCCATCATGATTCAATCTCAATTTAACAGTAACTTGGTCTTGGGTTTGACTTTGATCATAAGCTAGTAGCAACTCAGTTTCAGAGGATGTCTGAAAAGCCAGAACTGATACTCTAGTATGCCCGATCGATCACCGGAAATAAGGGGCTTAGGGCCTGTTGTCAAATCGCCTGAGACCCTGATTCCACTGTTGGCGGATCGTGGGGGCAAGGGGCTTAAGCCCCTTGTCTAGGGTGGCCAGAGTATGGAAGATCAACCGTTTTCACTGAATCACAGAAAATAACGACAGGCCCTTCAGCCCCTTGCTGCCACGACTATTGGTGCTTAGTTCGGGCCGAAAGATACTTTTCAGACATCCTCTTAGATTGTTCAAAATCTCAGTAGCTCGAATTTAGCAAGATCACTTAATTACCATAATTTCTGTTGACTGCTGTGCCTCAATTTTCTTCTCAAAATCCGATACTGAATTGGCTGACAGCACCCTTTCAGCCTGCGAACCCAGCCCTGAAGGCAGCTCGCAGCAAAATTGCACATGATCCGTTTTGCCGATTAAATTCTGCATTGGAAGTGGCTGTGGCGGCCGAGATGGGCATTGCAATTGATGCTAATCGTGCCAGTATTGACGATTGGTTACGATTACCGGGGCTGTCGATTCGGCAAGCCACCTTGCTGACTCAATTGAGTGCGAGTGGAGTGGTGTTTTATGGATTAGAAGACCTGGCTGCTGCTTTGGGGGTAACGGTGGCGCAGTTAGAGCCTTGGACACCGGTTCTGCGGTTTTATTTTTACGATCCGGAGGCGGCTTCTTTTCAACGAACCTTGGATGCTAATCATGCTACGGTTGATGAATTGGAGCGGCTGCCGGGTGTTGATCGCGCCTTGGCAGAATGGATGATTCGCGATCGCCAAGAGCGGGGTGCTTTTCGCAGCTTAATTGACTTAAAACGCCGCTTGAATTTATCTGGTGAACTGCTCGGAGAATTAATGCACTATTTGCGGTTTCCAACGTCTTAGATGATGTTTATTTTAAGAAAATAAATTGAAAAATGTGATTTAAAAATCCTGATCGAACAATAATTGTGAATAACAATTAATCGAAAATATTTTTATGAAAATGTTGTTGATACAAAATCTTTAAAATAACATTTACTTTAAAATAACATTTATCAGATGAGATTGATGAGATGAACTTAATTGATAATTGGCCAAAAACGACAGAAGCCGCCAAAGAAATTCAAAATCAACTGCGCGATCGAGTGATTTTGCAAGATCAATTCTCTGCCCCAAAATTGATTGGGGGCGCTGATGTGGGATTTGAAGAAAATGGCGCGATCGCCCGTGCAGCCGTTGTGGTTTTGAGCTTTCCTGGCTTGGATCGCATCGAATTTGCGATCGCTCGAATTCCCACGCCTTTTCCCTATGTGCCGGGATTTTTATCCTTTCGAGAAGTGCCAGTGATTTTGCAAGCTTTTGATCAGCTTCAGCAAAAGCCAGATCTGATTTTGTGTGATGGTCAAGGCTATGCTCACCCGCGCCGGTTTGGGTTAGCTTGTCACTTGGGATTGTTGTTGAATCTGCCAACCATCGGTGTCGCAAAATCCCACTTGATTGGAACCCACGAGCCGCTAGATTTGGCGAAGGGAAGTTGGCAACCTTTGATCGATCGCGAAGAAACCATTGGCGCAATTGTCCGATCGCGCCAAAATTGTCGGCCGCTTTATGTTTCCTCGGGGCATCGAGTGAGTTTGCCCACCGCGATCGAGTTGGTTTTGAATTGTACCCCGCGCTATCGACTGCCAGAAACCACCCGCTGGGCCGACGCGATCGCCTCTCAACGGGGGTCTTTCAAAAATCCTGGATCCGATACAACCCATAGCCAAGTGATTGTCAATCAACCCTGATTCGATCCTGATTCAAAATATTGCTGCGATATTAATTTATTGTTTTAGGTGTTGTTTTAGGCAATTTTTGCAGTGATGAACTGGCGATGAACTCAAGGGGCTTGCTGAGCGCTTTCTGAACTTCTGGGCCTAAATTTCAAACTAAATTTCAAACTTCAGTTCTCGCAAAGTTTGGCGAATTCTATCCGCTTCTGGTGACTGCTGTTGATCATATAATTCAACGGCTGTCTTGAAGGCTTTCAGGCTTTCGGGTACATTGCCCCCTTTTAAGAAAGCCGCGCCTAAATTTTGGTGAAACTCAGGTTTTTTGGGATCAAGCTCAATCGCTTTTTGATAATGCTCGATCGCCTCCATAGTACGGTTCATTGCTCGCAGGTTTGAACCCAAATTGTAATGGGCGATCGCAAAGTTGGGGTCAATGATAACTGCTTTGCGATAGCTCTCATAGGCCGCCTGTAGGTTTCCTTTTTGGCGGTAAAGATTGCCTAAATTGATCAAAGAACCTAATTTCAAAATTGGTAATACTGGTTGGCGCAAAGCCGCGCGGTAATGGGCTTGGGCTAGATCGAGATTCTGTTGTTGATTATAAAAAATTGCCAGGTGATAGTGCAGCTCATATAAAACTTCGGACATTTTCTCTTGTTCTGCCCGCTTGAGACCGGTTTTTAAGAGCGCAATTCCCTGCTCAGGTTCCCCTAAGTCGATGAGCAGGGCCCCCAACTTGCTACAAACATAGGGATCCTCTGGATTTGCTTTCCAAAAAACTTCCATGGCAGCCTTGGCCCGATCGGCTTTGGAAGCACTGGCAATGCGATCGAGCCGATAACCATCATGATCGATGGCCGGCATCGAAAGGGACACAATTTTCCAGTGGGGTTCCTGTTGCAAAAGTCGCACCACACTGTCATCAATAATGGCGTGGTAGGGGCGATCGAACTGAATTTCAGGATGCCGCCGAAACAAACGCGAGACCAGAGAATAGGGCGATTGCACTGCGCCCAATTCTCGACGCACCAAATTCACCACCAAATGCTCGGGATAGCTAACCGCTTCGCGAATCGGTTCGATCGCTTCCGGCAGCAACCACTCATCCGCGTCCAACACCAACACCCAATCGCTCTCGATTTGTGCCAAAGCTGCATTTCGAGCGGCCGCAAAATCATTGCACCAATCGAAAAAAGCCACCCGCGCCCCATGCGATCGGGCCCGCTCAACGGTGTCATCGGTGGAACCCGTATCTAACACTAAAATTTCATCCACACAGTCGCGCACACTGTTGAGGCAGCGATCGATCTGATGGGCTTCATTTTTGACAATGAGCGATAAACAGATACTCATGGCCGAAACACCGCGTGTAAATCTGAAGGGTAGATACAGCCTTTACCTCGCTTACTAAGTACAGTTACCGCACTTGGTAAACCAGTTACAGTCTTTAGGTGTCCCTCGTCATAATGTGCCTAGAATTTTAGGTAAAGGCTGTAATGCCGTTAAAATAACGAGATGATCGTTTGATCTTCGTCAATCTGGTCACTGATCTGATGCTGATCGATTCCAGATCGAACCAGATCTTAATCAGTCCTTAAATTGCAGTTTGCGCGCAATTTCCAATCACAACCTCCCGCTTTCATACTGGCTAAATCGTTTTCTAAATTGTCTCATCCTATGCCCCAAGACGTTCCACTCGGCTCAGTCATTCAAGGTTCCCTTAGCGAAGGGCTGGAGGTGCGGCTCCATGCCGATGTTTCCGTGGAAGAGATGCGAGTGGGCAAATTTTTGGTGGTGCGGGGGCGACGATCGCACTTTTTTTGCATGTTAACCGATGTGGCGTTGGGAACCTCCAGCCAACGAATTACGATCGATCCGCCCCATCCCGATGATGATTTTTTGCGCGATGTGCTGGCCGGTAGTGGCACGTTTGGGACGATCGAACTCGCGCCCATGCTGATGTTTGTGCCCCAAGCAGAGATGGATTGGGAAAATTTGCCCCTACCCGATCGCTTGGCTCCGGAACCTGCCCGATCGTCCCGTAAAAACGGCAAAGCTAAGGACAAAAACGGCAACCAAGCATCCAGTAATTTAGCCTCCTTTGCGGCTAACCGCGATGCCAATTTGGAATTGTTGCCCGTGAAAACCATTCCTAGTCACTTCTCGCAGGTCTATGAAGCGAGCGATCGGGACTTTCGGATTGTGTTTGGTTGGGAAGACGATGCCCAGCGCCGAAACTTTGCGATTGGTATGCCGATCGATACTGATGTGCCCGTTTGCATCGACCTCGATCGGTTTGTGGAGCGCAGTAACGGCGTTTTTGGGAAATCAGGAACCGGGAAATCATTCCTCACCCGTTTGCTGTTGGCGGGCACAATTCGCAAGCAAGTGGCGGTGAACCTCATCTTTGATATGCATTCGGAATATGGCTGGGAAGCCATGCGCGAAGGCAAAGGCATCAATACTGTCAAAGGCTTGCGCCAACTTTTCCCCGGGCAAGTGGAAATTTATACCCTTGATCCGGAATCTACCAAGCGCCGAGGCGTGCGCGATGCCCGAGAACTTTACATCAGCTATGACCAAATTGATGTGGAAGATTTGATGCTGGTGAGTGCGGAACTGAATCTTTCCGAAGCCAGCGTTGAAAATGCAATTATTCTGCAAAATGAATTTGGCAAATCTTGGATTTCACGGCTCCTGAGCATGACCAATGAGGAAATTCAGGATTTTTGCGAAACCAAAATGGGCAGCAAGTCTTCGATTATGGCGCTGCAACGGAAGTTGAACCGCCTTGATCAGATCAAATATATGAGAAATGCTGGCTCGGATTATATCAAGCAAATTTTAGATTCTCTGGAAGCCGGAAAGCACGTCATTATCGAATTTGGTTCCCAATCAAATATGTTGGCTTATATGCTAGCCACCAATATTATTTCTCGCCGGATTCATGGTATCTACGTGCGAAAAGCTGAGCGATTTTTGCAAACCAAGGATCCCAATGACAAGCCCCGCCAACTGATGATCACCATTGAGGAAGCACACCGATTCCTTGACCCCGCCACCGCCAAGCAAACTATTTTCGGCACGATCGCCCGTGAAATGCGGAAATATTTTGTCACCTTGCTGGTGGTTGATCAGCGACCTTCGGGGATTGATAACGAGGTAATGTCGCAAATTGGAACCAGAATCACGGCTCTGTTGAATGACGAAAAAGATATTGAAGCGATCTTTACCGGTGTGGCAGGAGGGCAAAGCCTGCGATCGGTTTTGGCCAAACTGGATTCTAAACAACAGGCCCTAGTTTTGGGCCATGCCGTGCCCATGCCCGTGGTGGTTAGAACTCGTCCCTATGATGAGAAGTTCTATGCTGAAATTGGCGATACTTTTTGGGAAGAACTGCCCGATGAAATCGCGATCGCGGAAGGGGACAAAGCCAAGGCTGATTTGGGATTTTAAAACATGCTAGTGGGACGTTAATTGGGATGTGAATGATTGAGGTTATGGGACGGGCGCTTGATGGGGCGATCGCCCGCAGGATCTTGAGCACCTGAAACTTGAGTGTCCGAACTCTCTACAACAGCCATGATTTTTCCTCAACCCCCAAGCGACCAGTTATGGCCGCGTCCATGGCTGCGGCCACCGCTATCAGGGGCGATCGCGCGGGCCTGCAAGGCTTAACAGTGGTGTGACAAAAACTTCGTATGACTGCCATGGCAATGTCGCACCCGCTGGCTATACCTAGACCATGATGCTGATCCTAGGAAGCGGCTGAAGGGGTTTCCAAAACCCCAACCCAGTGCAGGGCGGGATACCAATCTTTCAGGTTCGGTTATTGCTCCCCGGTCTGTTGTACCCAATTCCAACTTTTGCGATCACTATGGAAAAAGAGTCGCGCTCAGAAACCTGAAAAAGCCTGATTCTTCATTCAAGTTTGTGGAGTGAATGACAGCAAAACTTCAGTGCCTCGGTATTTGTTTTGACCCTTAACGTTACCGATCGAGCTGAGATCTTGCTTCTGGGAGATTCACTAATGAACTTCAAGGAAACTGAATGCCCATACCTCCCTTCGTGATCACACTCCAGTCTTTCTTGAATGGCTGATTTCTAGTTCATTTCTGGCTGATTTTGAGCTGGTTTTGATGAATTCTGACTAATTTTTGGTTGATTTTCGATTGATTTCTAGCTGATTGCTGAATTTTCGGTTGTGGCCGACTTTGGCTAACTGAGTTTTGGCTGGCTTTGGTTGCGTTTTTCGTGGTTTTGCGAAATTGTCGCCTAATGGCTCGCCATAACTCTGCTGAGAACTGTTGCCCAAGGTTAATTTAATGAACTTTTTGCAATCCAAGACCGTCTAATTCTTTGTCCCTTTGAGTGTTGCCAGGTGGGTTTTGGCCGCTCTTGGTTTGTGGACTCTTGACCTTTGGATCTTCAGTGTAGATCCGAATTTGGAATTTGTGGGACTCGTTCCCCAGGGCGTTTTTTGAAACAGATTTGCTCGTCAATGAACGCCGATAACGCTGACGAATAACGCCGACTCGCAAGCTCTTGTGCTCGCGTCTTTGTGATTGAAAATAGGATGCTGACCATGCCGACCGCTATGACTCGCCCCCAAACGCAGCGATCCAAGTCGCGAGAAGGTGACAGTGCCGATTTGGTTCGCGCCTATTTGCACGAAATTGGCCGAGTTCCGTTGCTGACTGATGAACAGGAAATTATTCTGGGCAAACAAGTGCAGCAAATGATGCGGCTCTTGGACATCCAAGAGAAGCTGGCGGGCGAGTTGGATCGATCGCCCACGGAGCAGGAATTGGCCACCGCTGCCCAGGTTTCGGTGGAAGATCTGCGCCAGCAATTGCGGATGGGCGATCGGGCTAAGAAGAAAATGATCGAAGCCAATTTGCGCCTTGTGGTTTCGATCGCCAAGAAATACCAAAAACGCAACCTAGAACTCTTAGACCTGATCCAAGAAGGCAGCTTGGGTTTGGAGCGCGGGGTGGAAAAGTTTGATCCCATGATGGGCTACAAATTTTCAACCTATGCCTACTGGTGGATTCGTCAAGCGATTACGCGGGCGATCGCCCAACAATCACGCGCCATCCGCCTGCCGATTCACATCACCGAAAAGCTGAATAAGGTGAAGCGGGTGCAACGGGAGTTAACCCAAAAACTGGGTCGATCGCCCAAGCTTTCGGAAGTGGCGGCTGAGCTGGAGTTGGAGCCGGCCCAAGTGCGGGAATTCATGTTGATTTCGCGACAACCGGTTTCCCTGGAATTGCGAGTGGGTGACAACCAAGATACGGAACTTCAGGACTTGCTGGAAGATGAAGGCGATCTGCCGGAAGATTACGCCAGCCGCGAGGCCCTACGCTTGGATTTGCAAGCCCTGTTGGCGGAGCTGACTCCTCAACAACGGGATGTGATTACCCTGCGTTTTGGCCTCGAAGATGGTCGGGAACTGTCTTTGGCCAAGGTGGGCGATCGACTCAACATCAGCCGTGAGCGGGTGCGTCAGTTGGAACACCAAGCCCTGAAGCAACTCCGCCGTCGCACCGATGTGCGGGAATATTTGGCGAGCTAACGGCCGCCTCAATCCGCCTGCAACAAACCGATTGCGACCGACTGATTTCGACAAACGAATTGCAACAAAAAGCGGCGTTCCCGATCGGGTCGCCGCTTTCCAGTTCTAGTTGCGTCGTTTTAGTGCATCCGAGGAAACGAAAAATCTGTCGTGAGGCAAGCCGCGTCTCCCAAAACGCGATTGCATCAGGAATTCAATCTTCGCAGTGTGCTATCCGGTCGGATTTGCTTCGACCTGATTGTAGCTGAAGATACGAAAAATTTTGTAACATTTTTTTGCAAAATCTGGCCAAGATTCTGTAAAGAATTTGCAAAATCTCAAAACACCTGCTGCATCCCTCGCTTCTCCCAAAGCACCGGTAACGGCGATGGCTCTTGAACGATGACTCTCAAACTTTCCCGATCGCTCCTGGAGCAACTTTGCCAAGCAGCGGAAGCAGCTTTGCCCTATGAATGTTGCGGCCTGTTGCTGGGCCGGCAAGTGCGCGCCCCAGTTGAATCACTGGTTAAATTACCGGTTGAGTTACCGGTCGGCCTAAGAGATCCAGCCCCCGAAGGTTCCATGGGGCCGATCGAGCCGATCGAGGTGATTGTCCATGAGCTGTGGCCCGCCAATAACGACTGGGAACAGCTCACCGATGAACCCTTTCGCACTTTGGATCCGATCCCCGCTGGCGAAACCAGCCCCGAGCGGCGCTACGCGATCGCCCCGACCACGATGTTGGCGGCTATGCGGGCCGGCCGTGCCCGTAACCTTGATATCATTGGGGTTTATCATTCACACCCGCAACATCCGGCCGTTCCATCCGAGTTCGATCGCGCCTGTGCTTGGCCTGACTACTCGTACCTGATCCTGTCGGTAAAAGGCGATCAAACCGTGGACTGGCAAAGCTGGCGACTCGATCCCGATCGCCAGTTTCAGCCCGAGCCGATCGTCCTCTGTGGATCCTGATTGTTGATCTCAACTGCCCCTGGCGCGCCCGGTTGCTTGCCACTGCGATTCGTTGATTTTCCCCCAGGTCAATTGCCCCCAAGGTGATGCCTGGATCGGAAACCCCTCACAGCGATCGAGGGCGCGATCGCCCCCCGCGATCGGGCATCGAACCCAAACCACCTCGCAACCTATGCTGAATATCGATACCAGCAACACACAACTCCTAAAAGAAGAGTACGAACGCTACTCTCGACACCTCATCCTGCCCGAAGTGGGACTGGAAGGCCAAAAGCGCCTGAAAGCCGCCAGCGTGCTCTGCATTGGCAGCGGCGGTTTGGGTTCGCCCCTGCTGCTCTACCTCGCCGCCGCCGGTATCGGCCGGATTGGCTTGGTGGACTTTGACGTGGTGGACTATTCCAACCTGCAACGCCAAGTCATCCACGGCACATCCTGGGTTGGCAAACCCAAAATCGAATCCGCCAAAAATCGGATCCTCGAAATTAACCCCTACTGCCAAGTGGATCTGTACGAGGCGCGGCTCAGTTCTGAAAACGCCCTCGACATCTTCCGCCCCTACGACATCGTGGTAGACGGAACGGACAACTTCCCCACCCGCTACCTGGTGAACGACGCTTGTGTTCTGCTCGACAAGCCCAACGTTTACGGCTCCATCTTCCGGTTCGAGGGCCAAGCCACCGTCTTTAACTACGAAGGCGGCCCCAACTACCGCGATCTCTACCCCGAACCCCCGCCGCCGGGCATGGTTCCCTCCTGCGCCGAAGGCGGTGTGTTGGGAATTTTGCCGGGGATCATTGGCGTAATCCAAGCCACGGAAACCGTCAAAATCATTTTGGGCAAGGGCACGACCCTGAATGGTCGTCTGTTGCTGTATAACGCCTTGGATATGAAGTTCCGGGAACTGAAGTTGCGGCCCAACCCTGAACGTCCCGTCATTGAAAAGTTGATTGACTATCAACAATTCTGTGGGTTACCGCCTGTGGGCCAAGCCGAAGAAAAGCCCGACGTGGCCGAAATGAGCGTCACGGACTTGAAATCGTTGATCGACAGCGGCGAAGACTTCCTGCTCTTGGATGTGCGCAACCCCAATGAGTTTGAAATTGGCCGCATTCCGGGATCGGTGTTGGTGCCGTTGCCCGACATCGAAAGCGGCAATGGGGTTGGGAAGGTGAAAGACCTGCTCAAGGGCCGCAAGTTGGTGGTTCACTGCAAGATGGGTGGTCGATCGGCCAAGGCCCTCGGGATCCTGCAAAAATCTGGCATTGATGGCATCAACGTCAAGGGCGGGATCAATGCTTGGAGCCAAGAGGTGGATCCTTCGGTTCCCCAATACTAGTTCTTGATCCCAGCTTGCAATCCCAGCTTGCAATCCCAGCTTGCAATCCCAGCTTGCAATCCCACTGAGTTGTGCGGATCTGGTTGGTGCAAATCTGGTTGGTACAAATCTGGTTGGTGCAAAGCGGCGGTTCATCTTCATGAAGAGGACCGCCGCTTTTGCATGGTTCGATTTCCTGAGCATCCTTGGGCAGAGGGCGATCGCCCCTTAGGGGTGATCGGGCTACCTAGACTTTTCAACCCCTTTCGATAAAATGGAAATTGAACGGTTCAGTAAAAACTCCTAGCCTCCATCGCTCGATTCGTCCATCGAGGGTGCGATCGTTCGGCGCTTTGGCCCTCCGGTCAGCATTACCCAATCCCTTAACTTTCTTGGGTTAATTGGCTGTCCCTGCCTCAGTTCCGCTCGGTATTTCTGGTCGTCCAAATGCTCTGTCTCCAGTTGTGATGGCCCCCACAGTTCGCCAAGAAAAACATCAGTGGCGCAAGCTGAGTTTCCCTTCAACGCTGCATTTGTGCCCTGTTCTGGATTTGTTAGTGGAAGATGTCCCGGAGCCTTGGCGCTTTGAAGTGCGCCTTGGGTTGCAGGAGGCTTTGGTCAATGCGGTGAAGCATGGTAATGGCCTTGACCCGGGAAAACGAGTGTGTGTTCACTTTTCCGCTCGCAGCCACCGCTACTGGTGGATGATTTCCGATCGGGGGGCAGGATTTAAGCCCCCCTGTTGTTGCCATGCGCCGCCGTTGCCACCTGTGGCCATGGATGCGGATCTGGATGATGTGACCATGGATTTGGATGCGGTGGAAGATCTGTTGCCGGGTAACGAGGGGGAATGCGGCCGCGGCTTATTCATCCTGCATCAAGTGTTTAATCGGGTGGAGTGGCAAGAAGACGGCCGCGTGTTGCATCTGTACAAGGAAACGGATCCGATCCGAATCTCGAAGCGGCAGCGATTGGCCCAAGCGGCCCAAGGTTTGCGGGCCAGTTTGCGAGAACGCTATGTGGCGTTCGTGCGTTAGCGATCATGATCCGGGCAGGGCGGGGCGCTCACGGTGCGATCGAGCCATCCCGTCGCCTGCTGCAAATGCTCAAGGGCCATTTGGGGTTGGTCGCGCAACAGGGCCACCAAGGCTGCGGCCGCCTGCTCCCGGGCCCGGATCGATCGATTCCCCTTTTGTCGATGCCAATCCCCGTTGCTCAGCGCCAACCGAGACGCGAGCACCTGGGCCAACTCCAAATCGGTCAGCTCCTGACAGGGTTTCGTTTCCAGGGGATTGGTAATTGGCTGATGGGCAAAAAGGGAAGGTTTCATAGGTTGTTCGATCGCCCCGTCGAAGCTAAGGAGCAGGAAGTCACGAAATATTGCCTTCAGTGTGGCGACCTTTCCCGGAAAAATCAAATCTAATTACTAATTCAAACCATCGGATCCAAACCATCAGTCCAAACCACTAGAGACAAGGGGCTTGGGGTCTGTCGTCGTTTAGCCTGAAACCCTAGATCTGCCGTTGGCGGATCGTGGGGGACAAGGGGCTTAGGGCCTGTCGTCGTTGAGCACGAAACCCTAGATCTGCCGGGATCGTGGGGGACAAGGGGCTTAAGCCCCTTGTTACGACCATTAGGGCACGGAAGATCAACCGGTTCGGCCGCCTGATTGAGCGCGTTAACCTCCCACCCTTGTTACGACCATTAGGGCACGGAAGATCAACCGTTTCAGCATCACCTCGATCAATGACGACACCCCCTAAGCCCTTTGCCCCCTCTGATCGCGCAATGGTCAGGGTTTTGGGGATCTGATGGCTGCTCTGAAGTCTCGTACCCCGTTGATCGCTGATTGCGCAGCGATCGGCAAGTTCGAGGTAGCTCAATTTCGAGGTCACGATCGGCTCAGATTGATGGTTGCGCAATTACGATTCCACGATCGTTAATTCACCATCCCGAAAATGGCCGCGAAACTTCCCTTCAAATTGCACCAAAAAGGGAAAGTTGGCGCTGACGGGGCGGCCCTGGTGCTCAGTGACGATCGCAATGATTTCCCCTTCCTTGCCTTCCAGGTTGTAGGGTTTGCCCCGATGCTCCGGGTAGTGGTAGACCTCTACGGTGGTGCTGACACGCACGCGATCGCCGACTTTCATAACCTCTGACAGCTCGCTAATAAACTTGGGTGGTTGAGCACGATCTGGAATGCCCAGAACGCAGAATTACCTACGTGGCGTTCGGTTCCAGTCGCGATTTTGGTCGTGATTCTGGATTTTCCCACACAAACCGCAGCGGAAACGGGTGATTAAGAGATCAATAACTAGCCATCAAAAAATTCACTGACTAGGGGCCGGGAACGGGTAGTTCTTCGGTGGTGGTGCTGGGCGCAGGCTTGCCCGGCTGTGTGGGGCGGCTGGGGGAGGAGGGTGTACGGTTGGGATCGGGTCGATCGCCCCCGGAGGGACGCAGGGCGATGGCCAGGGCGATCACCCCCAAAATGACCAAGGCGATCGCGCCCAGACCCATCCACTGGGGTTTGCTCAGGCCCGGGTGCGATCGGCGGCGACGCTGGGAACGGGGAGGACGGCTGGTGGTTTGCAACAGGGCTTGGGACGCTTCGGACATTTCCGATTCCCAGGTGGCCGGAGCCAGGGCCACGGCTTCGGGGGCCGCAGTCCAGGGATCGGGAATGCCCACGTTCAGGGGACTGAGACGACAAAGCAGGGCCACGGCGGTGGTGTTGTCGCTGCCATTGGTGGCGACGGCGGCGGCCACCCAGGCTTTGAGGGTCTCGTTGAGCGATCGCGTGCCGGTCACAATCCCCAATCCGTATTCCCGCCAGGTTTGTTCCACCCAACCCCGATCGCTGAACCCATCGGAACAAAGCAACAGCAGCCCATCCTCATCCACAATCCAGCGTTGAACATGGGGGTGCAAATTCTCTGCTTCCTTGGCTCCCAGGGCTTGGGCGATCGCGCTGCCATTGGGTTGGTTCAGGGCTTCGCGATAGGCACGGAAACCGGTTTCTGCCTCGCGGCCCGCCAGGTCGTCATCCACCGTCAAGGGAATGCAGCCGCCCATGGAAATCCAATAGGCTCGACAGTCGCCCACGTGAGCAATGTAGAGATCGCGGGCAATGGTGGCTTGTTCCACGAAGGGGGGCCGCAGGGGTTGGGGCAGGGCGATCGCCAGGGCGGTGGTGGTGGCCATCCGCTGGCGGGCTTCCCGGCCTTGACTGTCGTTTTGGGTGGCAATCAGATTGTTGGCTACCCGCAGCATGGCCCGAATCTGTTCCGTGGCGATCGGGGCTTCGATCGATTCGCCGCTTGTAATCGCCTCAGAAATCAGAGCTTGGGCCTGCAATTGCAATGACTGCATGGCCATTTGGCTGGCCACTTCGCCCCGTTCGCGCCCACCCAACCCATCGCAAACAATCGCCACGCCGGGATCAATCGCCCCCACGGGCGGCAAGGGCGAAAAGGTGTCGGGATAGCAGGTGTCTTCGTTGTTCGATCGCTGGCGACCCGGATCCGTGAGGCCCGCTGCGGTCACCGTCAAATCGTATTGAGCTTGGGTTTCTTGGATCAGGCGATCGAGCAGGCTGGCCGCTCCGGCCGCATTCAACGCGCCTTGGCGAATTTGGGTACACCAATCCTGAAGCCGCACTCCCAGCAGGGCATCGGTTTCCGTCGAGACCTGTGGCAACCAACCGGTTAGCCAAGCAAACCACAAATCCCCCAACCGCCGAAAATTCCCTTCCCGATCGGCCTCATCGGCCATCAACTCCCGCAGCCACAAACGCCCCCCCTGAATCCGCACGTTTTGTAACGAAAGCAGGCTGGCGGTCACGCCTTCCGCCGCCAGGGCGGGCCATAGGTCTAACAGTTGTCGCAACCAATGGAGCCGCCGCAGATTTCGGGCCCCACCCCAAGCTTCATTAATGCTCGGGTAGGGTTGACCCTGATCGTTCAGGGGCGCGTTTTCCAGCAGGATTGTATCGGGTGACTGATCACCCATTAGGCAAAGACCATAAAACTGAGGCACGTGGCGGGCCCAGCGATGGAGCCGCAGATAGGGCAGGGATCGATCGGGCAGTTGGGGCGGCACATCGGGCGATCGGGCCGGTTCCGTCTCCAGCCACACAGACGGCGCTTGCACGTAATAGCGCCCGGCCACCATGCTGCCCACCGGAATCGCTGCCGCCACTTCTCCCACGGCCCACAGGTAGCGATAGAGCAGCGGTGTTTGACACTCGCTACAGCGCTCCCGCCCGATCGCATTGCGAGGTTGGGCACAATTTGGATTTACGCAGTAGATGGGCGGCTCAAGTCCGTTCATGGCTGGCAAGCACAGTAGCGGATACCGCTCGATTGTATCCCTGGAATCTTCCGGATCCCGCCGATCCACGGATCCCATTGATGGATCAAGTTGAATCAACTGGATTACTTCATCGATTCAACAGTGTTCACCGTTCACCGGAAACGAATCAACGGGCCCCATCAACAGGACAGCCCAAAACCCGAAAGCTAGAATGGCCTCAGACCGGTCGGCTCTTGCCACCCCTCCCTTCTGAACAGCCGGTTCCTATGTCCTTAACCACCCTTTGGATCCTGCTCGGTGCAGGGTTGTGTTTAGCAGAACTGTTTGTGCCCACGGCCTTTGTGGCGGCGGTGATGGGAGTCAGTGCGCTGGTGGTGGCTCTGGTGTCGGTGGTGTTGCCCAGTGCGCCCCTGCAAGTGGGGCTGTGGTTGGGGTTGTCGGTGGTGATGATTCGGGCGGCCCGGCAATGGCTCGATCGCCCCGCCCCGAAGCAACATTGGGACGCGATCGAGGGGCAAACCCTCACCGCAATTGCCCCCGGCCAACCCGGCCGCGTCCTCTATGAAGGACAATCCTGGGCCGCCCGTTGCCAAGACACCAGCCAGGCGATCGCCCCGCAAACCCCTGTGTATATCGTTGGCCGCCAGGGAACAACCCTGTGGGTGCTACCGATCGAGCATTGGCCAGACAACCTAGAAACAGAGGCATAAATGAGCACTTTCTTGATCCTTGCCCTCGCCCTGGGCGGCACAGCCCTCTCGGGCATCAAAATCATCAACCAGGGTGATGAAGCCTTGGTGGAGCAGTTGGGAAAATACAAGGGAAAACGCCTGGAACCGGGTATTAACTACGTGATTCCCGTGCTGGAGCGTGTGGCCTATCGGCAAACCTTGCGGGAGCGGGTGATTGATATTCCGCCCCAGCAATGCATCACCCGGGACAATGTGAGCATTACGGCCGATGCCGTGGTCTATTGGCGAGTGGTGGATCTCGAAAAATCTTTTTATAAGGTTGAAAATCTGCAAATGGCCATGACGAATTTGGTGTTGACCCAGATTCGATCGGAAATGGGCAAGTTGGAACTGGATGAAACCTTTACGGCCCGGGAACGGGTGAACGAAGTTCTGCTTCAGGATTTGGACATTGCCACGGATCCTTGGGGTGTGAAGGTGACCCGGGTGGAACTGCGCGACATCATCCCCTCCAAGGCCGTGCAGGAATCGATGGAACTGCAAATGTCCGCCGAGCGACGCAAACGGGCGGCCATTCTCACCTCGGAAGGGGAGCGGGAATCGGCGGTGAACTCCGCCCGTGGCCAAGCGGAGGCCCAAGTGCTGGAGGCGGAAGCTCGGCAAAAGGCGGCAATTTTGGCGGCGGAGGGGGAACGTCAGGCGATCGTCCTGAAGGCCCGGGCTGACCAAGAGCGACAGGTGCTGCAAGCCCAGGCTACGGCGCAGGCCCTGAAAATTGTGGCCCAGTCACTTCAGCAAGATCCCAAAGCGGCGGAGGCCCTGCAATTTCTGATCGCCCAAAGCTATTTGGCGACGGGCCAGGCGATCGGCAGCAGCAACAGCAGCAAGGTGATGTTCATGGATCCGCGCAATATTTTGTCCACCCTCGAAAGTCTAAAGACATTGACGGGCGATTAAGCCTAGGGGGCGATCGGGCAGCGGCTCCAATGCGCGATCAAGCCAATCCCTCAGCCCTTATCACTCATCAACAGTTCATTAACTTGCGCCAGTGGTCTCAGGCGCTTGGGCAATCTTCCGGCCCTGCGCTTAAATGGGGGCGGGACTTGCGGCGCTCGGCCTTGGATCGATCGGGATGGATCGGGATCGGTCAGGATCGATCGGGACTGGATGGATTCTGGGTTTGGATCTGGACTCGGATCGAGTCGATCGAGCCGTGGCGACCATTTCCCAATCAGCTTCCCCGGGACTCAGCGAGGCATTAACCAAATCATGAAATATGGAATCGACATGGGCCACAACGCCCCTCCCGACACTGGGGCGCGCGGCATCCGGTTTGAAGACGAGCTAACTATCGCCGTTGGCACAAGGGTGATTAACAAGCTGCGAGCCTTGGGACACACGGTGGTCAATTGCACCCCCCGTAGCGCCTCCAGCGTCACCAACTCCCTTTGGCAGCGCTGTAACGTGGCGAATCTCAACCGGGTTGATGCGTTTGTGTCGATTCACTTCAACTCCTTCAACACGGTGGTGAATGGTACGGAAGTTTTTGCGGCCAGCACCACGGGCGAACGGTTGGCGGCTCCCGTGCTGCGTGAAATTGTAGCCCTGGGGTTCAACAGCCGTGGGGTCAAAAATGGCGCGCATTTATACGTGATTCGCAACACGTCTGCACCGGCCATTTTGGTGGAATGCTGTTTTTGCGATTCTCGTCGGGATATGGATTTGTTTGATCCCGAAAAGATGGCTAACGCGATCGTGAAGGGATTAACGGGACAATTACCCAAGCCCGAAGCCACCCCAACGCCAACCCCGGCGCAGTCCAGCGCCCAGGTCTTGGAATTGCAGCGCACCTTGAACCGGCTCCGAATTTTAGATCGCAACAACCAGCGCCTAGCTGAAGATGGGTTCGTTGGCCCGTCCACCACATCGGCCACCCAGCGATTGCAGGCGATTTTGGGTTTGGTAACGGATGGAGTGGCGGGCGATCGCACCTGGGTGAACATTCGGCAAATTTTGGCCAAGCCGATTTTGCGGCCCAACCAAAGCTCCGGCCCCGCCGTGCGCTACTTGCAATTTCGGGTGGGCGTGGCGATCGATGGCATCTATGGCCCCGGAACCCTGGAGGCGGTGCGCCGTTTCCAAACCCAAAACCGCCTGACGGTGGATGGCATTGTGGGGCCACAAGTTTGGGCCGCCCTGATTGGCTAGCGGAATGGGCCTCAAGGCCTGAGCAATTACGATCGCCCGCTCATTCGCTAGAAAATATAAAAAGGCCGATCGATTGCGATTCATGGGCAATCGATCGGCCTACCTAAGGGCTTGGGTTTCCCAACCTTTGCTCGGTTATTGAGCAGTCGCCGAGACTGAATCCCAGCATTCAAGCCCGAAACTTTAAAATTGCAACTTCAAGGCCGGCTGCTGAATCGAGGGTGTCTTGAGGGTCTGCCGTCATTGCTTGAAATCAGGTGAAAACGGCTGATTCACCATGCCTCCAGCGCCCTAACAAGGGGCTTAAGCCCCTTGCTGCCCACGATCCGCTAACGGTGGAATTAGGGTTTCAGGCGACATCCCCCCAGTGCCGTAACAAGGAGCTTAAGCCCCTTGCTGCCCACGATCCGCTAACGGTGGAATCAGGGTTTCAGGCGACATCCCCCCAGTGCCGTAACAAGGAGCTTAAGCCCCTTGCTGCCCACGATCCGCTAACGGTGGAATTAGGGTTTCAGGCAATTTGACGGCAAGCCCTCGACTCTGGTGTAAAGCTCTTGGCGCGATTTAAACCTTAGTGCGATCGGTCAAAATTTCAAAGCCATCCTCCGTCACCAGCACCGTATGCTCCCATTGGGCTGACCAGGAGCGATCGACCGTTACGGCCGTCCACTTGTCACTCAAAATCTTGGTTTTCTTGGAACCCGCATTCAAAATCGGCTCGATCGCCAGGGTCATCCCCGCCCGCAGCCGCACATTCGGCAGCTCACGGGTTCGGAAATTAAACACCGCCGGTTCTTCGTGCAGATTGCGCCCCACGCCGTGACCGGTGAAATCTTCCACCACCGAGTAGCCATTGGCCTTCACCACGTCCTCGATCGCCCCGGCAATGTCCAGCAGCGTTGCCCCCGGCTTCACCTGATAAATTCCCGCCATCAGGGACTCTTCCGCCACCCGTGCCAGGCGATCGGCCTCCGGAGAGACCTGCCCCACCCGCACCGTCACACAGGAATCGCCATGGAACCCGTTGAAATAGGCTCCCGTGTCTACCTTCACAAGGTCGCCACTTTGGATCGTCTTTTTCGAGTTGGGAATTCCATGCACCACTTCATTATTAATGGAGGCGCAAATGGAAGCTGGGAAACCGTGATAGCCCTTGAAGCTGGGCACGGCTCCCAGTTCACGAATTCGCTTTTCCGCATGGCGATCGAGGTCGGCCGTGGTCATGCCCGGTTCTGCCAACTCCAGAATTTCCTTCAGCACCGTTGCCACGATCGCCGAAGCCTGCCGCATGATCTCGATCTCGCGCTTCGATTTAATTTCAATACCCCGGCGATTTTTTTGAATGCGCGGGCCCGTTTGCGAGTCGGCAGGCTTGGACTTGGGCAGCAGGTCGGCAAAAACGTTCATGGTGTTAGCAGGTGGTGTTAGCGATCGAAGCGACAGTGGGGAAGGCAATGTCCCTCTAGAGCTTATCAAAAAACTTTACAAGCCTGGGGGACTCTGGCCGGGGCTGGGTAACAGCCGGGTGCTTGCTGACTTAAGGCCCTGGCCGGCGCTGCCCAAGCCGGGGCGCACCCAATTCCCGTCAGCCACAGCCCAGCAATCAGCAATGGCATCAGGATCGATATCAGGATCGATCGCCCGATCGCTCGTTTGGCTGTTTTGAACCCCAGTTGCGTCTTAGCAAATAAGGTTGCCATTATTGGCGCATTGGAATCGACCAAACAAATGTCAATTTCCGTAAGTTCTGAATTTTCATGATCCTAATTTCCCGATTCTCGAAAAAGTGATTCAATCAAACTGGGTTACCCCGTCATTTTCTTGATCTTTGATTAATCAACAAATCAATAACCCATTCAATGCTTGAAAAACAGTCAAAAACATCTTTCAAAACAAGATAAAAAAGCCTGAAGCTCGATTTTGGTAATGAATTGGATCGATTACCCTACTGCCCTAATTGTCCTAAATCTAGTGTAGGACGGGCTGGTGGCTTCACAAATGGTAAATCACTGGACAGGAGCACGGTTACTGACTAAAAAACAAGATTGGAAAACCGCGTGCGAGATCGATATTGGTGGATCGATCTCGCCAGGGTAAGGCATACTCAAAGTGACCCTTGACCATGCCACTTCTCCCGAACAGCCTCCCTGTGCTCTGAACAGTCTGCAAGAGCACAGCGTTTGTTGTCTAATTCCTGATGTAATGGAGAAGATCTGCATGATTGGCGGTAATCGACGGACTGTTGCGCTCATTGCCCTGGATGATGCTGATGCTGCCAAAAGCGACTGGTAAGCTCCCGCTATCGCCCTGGTTCGACTGCGATCGACTCAATTTGGGTGCAGCCCGATTTCCTCTCCCTGGACTCTCGCGTTTTGACCCCTTGGCCCTATGAGCGATATTCCCTCCATCCTCCAAGACCTCGCACGGGAGTTAGAACGCGACCCAGAAATTGTTCGCATTAAAAAACTGCTGCTGTTGGCCTGTACGGGGCACTGGGAAGGCGATAACCAGAAAATTGCCCTGCTCGATACGGGGCGGTTGCTGCAACGGCTGCAATCCTTATCGCCCACGATGAATCATCTAACGACTCGGTTAAACCGAGCAGCAGCTCACCTGAATAAGCCTCAGGTGTATGGGGTAATTGCCAGTCGCATTAGCCAGCGATTGGGGAATCTTTGTCATGATCCGGACGGGGAAGCCACCCTCACCAGCACGGAACCGCGTTTGCCGGTGGAGTCTGGAGACGAGCGGACGGTGCTGTCTTTCCAAGGCCCCAGCCACAGTGCAGAACCGGCGATTGTGGCTCGGGATCCATCCCAGGACACCATGACCAATCGGCCGGTGATGAATTTGGCGGCCTACGATTGGTTTGCGGTGCGATTTGAATTATTGCGGGCTACAAACCCGTTGCGGGTGAAAATTCTCAGCTTTTTCACGCTGGATCCCCAAACCAGTTTTAATGCCTATACTTGGGCTTCTATTAAGTCGGAATTGCTCGATCGCCTGTTGTATCGGCTTTGCGAAGCTTGTCCAACCCTGGATGATTTGGAAGAACGCTTGCAAAGCACGGTGAATCGCTTCCCGGAAGTGGAAGAATATGCCCAGGCTGCGGAGTCAATGATTCGCGTGCTCGATCGAGCCATCTATTCAGCGGATCCGGAACCGAAACCCCTGGCCCAAGAATCCTTTGGCGCAACGGGACGTTTTCCGGGCTTTGAAATGTTTGGCGAGGCGGCGGAAAAAACGCAACTTAGCTCTGGCTTACCCATGGAAGCTGAGGATGAGGACGATGAGACAGAACGATCGATGTTTGCGATCGAAAATGTCTTTACCCGATCGCATCCCTAGGCACACTGAGGCTGACCTGAGCGATCGCCCTTGGCCCAGCTCCGCGCGCGGCCTGCCACATTCCCTGTCTTCTTTCCTGGAAGCCCAACAGACCCATGGACGCACAAGCCATCTTGCAACGCTACAAAGCAGGTGAGACCAACTTCAGTGGCCTCAACCTGAGCGGCTGCAAACTGATTCGCGCGGATCTCGTGGGTGTGAATTTCACCGGAGCCGACCTCAGCCACGCCAATTTGATTTTGTCTTATCTCAATCGGGCGGTGCTGCGAGGGGCCAACTTAACCCACATCAAACTGAGCGGGGCCAACCTCGATCGCGCCAACCTGAGTGCGGCGAACTTGCGGGATGCGGACTTGCACGGGGCCCGGCTGGAAGCGGCCGACCTGCGCAATGTGAATCTTTCCCTGTCGATTTTGACCGATGCCAACCTGGTGGAGGCGGACTTGCGCAACGCCAACCTCAGCGGCATCAATGCCCGAGGGGCCTGCCTGCGGGGGGCCAATCTGCGCGAAGAAAAGCGGGTCTATCAAGGGGCCAACCTCCGGGGAGCCGATTTAAGCTTTGCAGATCTGCAAGGGGCGGATTTGTCTGGGGCGGATCTGACCCGTGCGAATTTGACGGGGGCCAATTTGCGGGAAACCGTTCTGCGCGGGGTGAACTTGATGGAAGCCAACCTGAGCGGGGCCATTTTGTGTAATGCGGCCCTCAGCGACAGCAACTTGGAGCGGGCCACACTGCTTCAGGCAAATCTCACGAGTGTGCGGGCTGAGCGAACCATTTTCAATGAATGTAATCTCAACGGCAGTGTGTGTCAGATGGCGCTGTTTGCGGATGCTAAATTTGCCCACGCCAAGATGTTGCAGTCGGATTTTTCCTATGCGCGCTTAACTCGGGCTGATTTGCGCCGGGCGGATATGACCCGATCGAACCTGTCCCAGGCGGATTTGGTGGATTCGTTCTTGACGCGCACCAACTTGCGAGATGCCAACATGACCAAGGTGCTGTTAAATCGGGCGGAAATGAGCAGTGCAAACCTCAACGGCGCAAACTTGACCAACGCCACCATGCCCGACGGTCAAATTTATTATCAAAATTACTGAACCACTGAAATAACCAACTGAAATAACCAGTTCTGAAGTAACCCAAAATAACCAACCCTAAAATGGCTGACTCCGCCTGGACGAGGGCCTGTTGTCATCAAGTCAAAACGGCTGATCTTCCGTGCCCTAATCGTCGTAACAAGGGGCTTAAGCCCCTTGTCCCCCACGATCCGCCAACGACAGATCTAGGGTTTCGTGCTCAACGACGACATGCCCTCAGCCCCTTGTCCCCCACGATCCGCCAACGACAGATCTAGGGTTTCGTGCTCAACGACGACATGCCCTCAGCCCCTTGTCCCCCACGACCTGCCCAGGGTGGAATCAGGGTTTCAGGTAATTTGACGACGGGCCCTAGGCCGCCTGAGCCAGGGCCGATCGCAGCGCGTCCAAATAGCCCCCCACGTTGTAGGTGTTTAGGCGGTAGCTGACCGGGTGGACAATGAGTCGGGCTGTGCTTTCAAACAACACCTCAATTTCCACCAAGCCGTTCTCCTTGAGGGTGCGCCCCGTGGCCACCAAGTCCACGATCGCCTCAGACATGCCCGTGATCGGCCCCAATTCCACGGAGCCGTAAAGGGGCACAATCTCCACCGGTAGATCCAACGATTGGAAATATTCGCGGGCACAGCGCACAAATTTGGAAGCGATGCGGCTATGGGCCGGCAGGTCGATCGCCCGTTGATAGGGCCCATCCGCCTGGACTGCCACCGACATGCGACAGCCCCCAAAGCCCAAATCCAGCACGTTGGCAACGTTGGGCGCTTTTTCCCGCAGCACGTCGTAGCCCACAATGCCCAACTGCGCTTGGCCACATTCCACATAAACCGGCACATCACCATTGCGCACCAGCATGGCCCGCGCCGTACCGGTGGGGTCGGTCACTTGTAGTTGGCGGTTGCTTTTGTCGAGCAGGACGCTGAAGTCTAGGCCCGCAGCGGCTAGCAATTGCACGCTATCGGCCAGGAGGGAGCCTTTGGGAATGGCGATGGTCAGCACAGGGCGATCGGGGGGTGGGATGGGGCAAGGTTTCGCCCGCCTATTGTATAGATCTATTTCCCGCGTGGCGCATCTTTTGTTTGGGTGCTCGTGTCCTTTGGGCTGAATTGCGGCCCAAGCTTGCGTTAACGTCGCTGACTCGATCGACCGCTGGGCAACAGGGGAAACAGGCCCGCCGCCACCACGCCCGCCCCAAAGCCCGTGGCCAACAGGAAACCAAATGGCATTTGCACGGTGCGAGATCCAAACCACTGCACGGAAACAAGGGTGGCGTTTTGGACGGAGATGAGGGCGATTCCGATCGTTCCTGTGGCCACAATCAGAGCGATCGCCAGGTTGACTAGTTTGCCCATTTTTTACCTAATTTTTGACCTATTGTTTCGACTGAACTCGGTATTGTCCATCGAGTAATTCAACAATTGCTTGAAAACGTTGCCTGGAAAGCTACCAATCTGCCTTAAAAATTACCAAGTGCTGAAGGGGCGATCGGCTAAGGCAGAATTACGATAGCGGGGATCGTGAGACACTTCTTCACCAATCCAGTCTGGTAACTGCACCGGTTGATCGGGGCGATCGAGTTCAATTTCTGCCACGATCAGTCCCGCATTGCTGCCAAAAAATTCATCGATTTCCCAGCAACCTTCCGCACAAGGCAACCGATAGCGAATTTTGTCGATCGGGGGCGAAACACAGAGCGTCGCCAACATTTCCGTGGCATCAATGACGGGAATTTCGTATTCGTATTCCGATCGTGCCAGGCCGTCGGTTTGGCCTTTGATGGTTAGAAATGCCCGATCGCCCGCAATGCGTGCCCGCACGGTGCGTAAGGGATCTGACCACAGATAGCCCTGTTGGTAGCGTTTGCCCGGCTGGACAAGATCGCGCCAACGGTTCGATCGCACCAGAAATTTCCGCTCAATCTCGATCGCCATGGGAAGTCGCTGTTGATCAGGATATTGAGTCTGAATGTTCAGGTTTGAATATTCGAGCTTGAATATTCGGGTTTGAATATCTCGCTTTGAATATCCAGGACTGAGGCTTCAGATTTTCCCTAAATTTTCAGGGATCTCTTCAACCGTTTGGGTTTATTTTTAAGTTTATTGTTAGTTTGCTGTTCCTTGGGGAACGGGATGGAGCTAAGCGGATTCGAACCGCTGACCCCTTCAATGCCATTGAAGTGCTCTACCAACTGAGCTATAGCCCCGTTCAGCGAAGTCAATAATCGCCTAAAAGTTTGGATTCGTCAACCCAATCGACCAAATTCTTTTTCGGCGGAATTGGGATCAGGTGCGCTAAGGTAGCACTGCTTCTGTAAAGAACCATTACGAAATTAATCCTCCCGCCGATCGCGCCAGTCCGACTAGCCAATGGCACGAGCCATCGAGTCTTGCGGGGCGATCGGCTCCGGCAGAACTGCTCCACAGCTTTAACTGCTCCCATCAACTGATCGACCCATGAATAACCCTTCAGTTCCTCCAACGGTGTCCCTTGGGTTGCCGATCGGCTTGGATCGATCGCCCCAAAGGCGGTTTCGATCGGGTCCCTGTGGTGACCGCCCTGGCCCCTCGGCAAAGCTTGGGTTTGCAACCGATTCTGAAACGAATCCCCGCGTCAGGCTCGGTTTCATGCCCGTGACGCGGGGGCAACGGCAATTTGGCCCACGATCGATTCGTCGGCGGTGGCTCAGTGGCCTCTGTGGCTTGGCCCTGTTGGCCAGCGGTTGCCAAAACGCCATTCCCCCCAGCGATGCCCAACCGGCCCCGCCGGGAGCCGCCGATCGCGCGGGGCCGCCTTCGGTGGACGTGGCCTTGGCCAAAACCGCCACTCAGCAAACCACCCAGGACTATAGCGGGACGACTCAGCCCGTTCGGGAAGTGGCCGTGCGATCGCGGGTGGAAGGCTACGTGCTGGATATGCGATCGGATGTGGGCCAAGCGGTGCGCCAAGGGCAACTGTTGGCGCGGGTGGATGCGCGGTTGCTGACCTCCGAGGCTGTGGAAGCCCAAGCGGAGGTTTCCGCCCGGGAGTTGGAAGTGGCCAGCAACCAAGCCCAAATTGGCGAAGCTCAGGCCCGCGTTGGCGAAGCAGAATTGCAATTGCAACAGGCTAAGTCTGATCTCGATCGCCTAGAGCGCCTGTTTCGGGAAGGGGCGATCGCGGAGCAAAACGTGGAAAACGCCCGCACGGCCGTGGGAACCGCCGCCAAAGCTCTCCAGGCTGCCCGACAACAGGTGAAAACCCGCCAACAGACCGTGGCCGTGGCCCGGCGCAGGGTGGCCGCCCAACAGGCAATCGCCGATCAGGCTCGCCAACGCCAAGATTTTGCACTGGTGCGATCGCCCCTCAGCGGTCTTGTGTTGGCCAAGCTGTTGGAACCCGGCAGCCTGGCCCAACCGGGCAGCGAAATTATTCGCATTGGCGACTTCAGCCAACTCAAAATTCTGGTGCGTCTGTCCGATCGATCCCTGGCGGGCGTTCGGCTGGGGCAAGGGGCCCGGGTGCGGCTGGATGCCTTGCCGGGTCAAGAATTTACCGGGCGGGTCACGGCCATTTCTCCCTTGGGCGATGCGGTGGCTCGGCAAGTGCCCGTAGAAATCACTCTTCCCAACCCCGACGGGCGCTTGGGGAGTGGTCTATTGGCTCGGGTGAGCTTTGCCCAGGCGGCCGCCGCTCGGGTCACCATTCCCGAGCGGGCCTTGGCGGTGGCCGATATGACCGATCGCGCTCCCGGTGGGGCAAGTGGTCGCGGGGGACGTTCTGCCGGAACTGGGCAACCCGCCGCCAATGCGCCTGCTCTCACCCAAGGCACGGTGTTTGTGGTGCAGGGGGAAGGAGAAGCCGTAACCGTTGCGCCCAGGTTGGTGCAGTTGGGATCCCGGTTTGATGGCCAGGTGCAAGTGCTCTCGGGTCTGCAACCGGGCGATCGCTACGTCCTGCGCAGTAGCGGCCCCCTGGCTGCGGGCGATCGGGTGCGACTGAGTGCAATTTCTGAACCCGCGAGGTAAGGCAAATGTTTGATTCGCGGCCCACGGGCTTTAGTCTCAGCGCCCTATCGATCCGTCGTCACATTGCCACCTTGATGTTGGCGGTGGCGGCGATCGTCCTCGGGGGCTTTTTTGTCAGCACCATGCAAGTGGACTTGCTGCCCTCCATCACCTATCCCCGGATTGGCCTGCGGGCCGATGCGCCGGGCGTGTCGCCGGAAGTGGCGATCGATGAAATCACCCGTCCCCTGGAGGAGGCCCTGTCAGCCACCGAAGGCGTGGTGCAGGTTTATTCCCAAACGCGAGAGGGCAGCATCAGCCTGGATTTATATTTCCAGCCGGGCGGCAACCTAGACCAGGCCCTGAATGATGCAACGGCGGCCTTTAACCGGGCCCGGGGCCGGCTGCCGGATGCGGTGGAAAATGCGCGGCTGTTCAAGTTTGACCCCTCTCAGTTGCCGGTGTATGAGCTGGCGGTGACCTCGCCCACCCAATCCCCTGCCCAGTTGCGGGTGTTTGCCGATGAAGAACTCTCGCGCGAGCTGAATGTGGTGGATGGGGTGGCCTCGGTGGATGTGTCCGGCGGGGTGGAAGAGGAAGTGCGAATCACGCTGGATCTGCAACGGCTCCAGGCGATCGGGCTAGATCTGCAAACGGTGTTGGATGGCTTGAGCGATCGCAACCAAGATATTTCCGGCGGCCGGATTTATGCCCCCGATGGGGAACCCCTGACTCGGGCCACGGGCCGGTTTCGCAGTGCGGCCGAGTTAGCCCAATTGCCCTTTGTGGTGCGGAATGGCAACGGCAGCGCCCCCACCCAAACGGTGACCCTCAGCGACTTTGCCACGGTGGTGGATGGCACGGCGGAGCAACGGGTGGAAGTGCGCCTGAATGGTCAGCCGTCGGTGAAGCTGAGTGTGCAAAAGCAGCCCGATGCCAACTCGATCGCCGTGGTGGCCGCCGTCAAACAGCGGCTTCAGGAACTGGCGGCCAATGGCACAATTCCGGGGGATGTGACCCTGTTGCCCACCTTGGACGAGTCGGTGTTCATTCAAAATGCCGTCTCCAACGTGATGTCCTCGGGCTTGATGGGGACGGGGCTGGCGGCCTTTGCGGTCTTTATCTTTTTGGGATCCCTGCGCCAAACCCTGATTGTGTCGATCTCGATTCCGCTGGCCACCTTGGCGGCGGTGATTTTGATGCGGTTTTGGGGCCTGACGATCAATGTTTTCAGCTTGGGGGGTTTGGCCCTCGGGGTGGGGATTGTGGTCGATAACTCGATCGTGATGATGGAAGCGATCGTGGAAGGAACCCGCACCAATGGCCGAGAGGTGGAGCCAGCGGAAGTGGTCGATCGGGCGATCGCCAGCAGCCAAGCGGTGGAGTCGGCCCTGTTGGCTTCCACAAGCACCAACCTGGTGGCCGTGTTGCCCTTTTTGTTCATCGGCGGGTTCATTGCCCTGCTGTTTAATGAACTGATTTTGACCATCAGCTTTGCGGTGGCGGCCTCGATTTTGGTGGCGGCCACGGTGGTGCCGTCCATGGCGGCGCGGTTGCTGGCGGTGCGTTGGTCGAGCGGGGTGGGCCGTTGGTGGCCCCTGCGGGCGTTCGATCGCTGGATGGATGGGGTGATGGTCAACTATGGCCGGCTGCTAGGCGGGCTAATGCGGGTGCGGCTGTTGGTGGTGTTGGTCATCGCCACGGCCCTCACGGTTAGCAGCCTGTCGGTGATTGGTTACATTCCCCAAGAAATCCTGCCGCGCATTGCCACGGGCCAAGCGCAATTGGTGGCCATCTTTCCACCCAGCACCACCCTGGAAACCAATCGCCAGGTGATGGAACGGGTTGACCAAATTCTGCGCCAACAGCCAGAAACGGAATACGCCTTCACCACGATCGGGGGATCCCTCTTTGGCAGCAACACCAACGAAAACCCCCTGCGCAGCACCAGCACCATCACCCTGAAACCGGGTGCCGATGTGGAAGCCTATGTGGAGCGGGTGAATGGGCAACTCCGGAAGCTGAATTTGGTGGATATTCGTCTGCGGTTGCGTCCCGGGGAAGTGCGGGGCTTGATTTTGAATAACTCGCCCGTGCGGGGGGCGGAGTTGGATGTGATTTTGCAAGGGAACGATCCGGCGGCCCTGGCGCGGGCCGGGCGGCAGGTGCTGACGGCCCTCGATGAGCAGGCCACGCTGGCGGCCTTTCGACCCGACGGCGATCGCCCGCAGCCGGAGGTGCAAATTCGCCCGGATCCCGCCCGTTTGGCCGATCTCGATCTGGACATTACCGACATTGGCCAGGCGATCGAAACGGCGATCCAAGGTTCCGTGCCCACCCAATTGCAGCGGGGGAACCGGTTGGTTGATGTGCGCGTGCGGCTTGATCGCGCCGCCATCAGCAATCCCTCCCAACTGCTAGAAATTCCCCTGTTTGCCGGGGCCGATCGGCTCGTGCGCTTGGGCGAAGTGGCCAGCCTCGACAACGCCCAAGCCCCCAGCGAAATTCAGCGAATTAATCAGCGATCGGTGTTTTTGGTGGCCGGGAACCTGAATCCCGGAGCCAGCCTCAGCGATGCCCTCGCGGAAGTGGATCAAATCCTCAGCAAGCTGGAGTTGCCTGCGGGGGTAACCCGGTTGCCCAGTCCCGCCGCCGAAAGCAATCGCCAAATCCAAGGAGCCTTGCCCCTGTTGGGTGGTTTGGCGGCCTTCCTGGTGTTTGTGGTGATGGCGGTGCAATATAACTCCCTAATTGACCCGCTGGTGATCATGTTTGCGATTCCCCTGGCCGTGGCCGGCGGGATTCTGGGTCTCTATTGGACGCAAACGGCGATCGGGGCCACGGTGGTGGTGGGTGCGGTGCTGCTGGTGGGGATTGTGGTGAACAACGCCATCATCATGGTGGAGTTGGCGAACCAACTGCGTGAACAATACCAACTCACCCGCAAAGCCGCGATCGTCCAGGCCGCACCCCAGCGACTCCGCCCGATCCTGATGACCACGATCACCACGGTTTTGGGAATGTTGCCCATGGCCCTAGGGATGGGAGCCGGGGGAGAATTTCTGCAACCCTTGGGGATTGTGGTGTTTTCGGGGTTGTCCCTGGCCACGTTGCTCACCCTATTCTTGATCCCCTGCCTCTATGTGTTGATGCATGAGTGGGTCACCTGGCCAGCAGCCTGGCTGAGCCGCCGACCCCGGGCGATCGCCCCGGTGATGGAAGGGCCCCTTGATGGCGAGCCAGAATTGGATCCGGTGACGGTTTCGATCGAACCGTCCGAGGCCGCCACAGCCGGAGACCGGCCGCCGGACTATACCCGTTAAACTCAGAGATCAACGGCGATTGCAACAGCATTCTCTGGAGATCTCGTCTATGCCCACTTCCCTGCGCCGATCGCCCCCACTGCGATTTGGCCAGGCCCAGTCGATCGGGGCCGCTGCCACTGCGGCCCTGATTGTGCTTGTGGCAACCAGCGTGCTGGTCGGTTCCGAAAACCGCCAATTTCGCAGCCAGGAACGGGCCGCGGTACTCAGCAAACTCAGCACGGTTCGCGCCAAGCTTGAAGGCTATATCAACTCCCAACTGCTGCTGGCCGAGTCCTTGGCGGCCTATGTGGCCGCCAACCCCCAAGTAACCCAGGCGGAATTTGCCCGCATGGGTACGGTGCTGCTGGAAAAAAACAGCGGCATCCGCAGTGTCAACTTGGCTAAAAACTCTGTCATTAGCCATATTTACCCCTTACGGGGGAATGAGTTGGCCTTGGGATTGAACTTGGTGGCCAAACCGGAGCAACGGGCCGCCGTGGAACGCGCCATTCAACAAAAGCGCTCCACCATTGCCGGCCCCGTGAAGTTGGTGCAAGGGGGAGTCGCTTTCATTAACCGCACCCCGGCTTTTGTGGTGGATCAACCGGGCTTGAACCCGTCGCCGACCTACTGGGGGCTAGCCAGTGTGGTGGTGGATGAAATGGCGATCTATGAAGCGGCGGATTTGCCGAAAGTGAGCCAAGATTTGGCGCTTACCATTCGGGGCAAGGACGGCCTGGGAGAGCGGGGCGATGTGTTTTGGGGGCAGGCTCAGGTTTTTCAGCAGGATCCGGTGTTGGTGGGGGTGGCGATTCCCAATGGCACTTGGCAGTTGGCGGCAACTCCCCGATCGGGCTGGCGCGATCGATCCCCGATTGCGGGGGTGATTTGGCTGCTGGGCGGTGCGCTGTCGATCGGGGTGGGGGCGGTGGTTTGGAAGCTGATGGGCGAGCCGACCCGCCTGCAACGGGCCGTTGACCAAGCCACGGCGGAGTTGCAAACGGCCCTACAGGATTTGCGCCAGGAAATGGACAACCGCCAGCAGGTGGAAGCGGCCTTGAGCAACAGCCAATTAGCCCTAACCAAAACCCAAGCGGAGTTAGAAATTGCCCATCGCTTACACAAAATGCTGCTGCCGCCCAAGAGCGAATTGGCGGCGATCGAACCGTTAGAAATTGCCAGCTTCACGGCGGCAGCGGCGGAAGTGAGCGGTGATTATTACGATGTGATTTGTCAGGGCGATCACATCAAAATTGGCATCGGTGATGTGACGGGCCATGGCCTAGAAAGCGGCCTCTTAATGCTGATGATTCAAATGGCAGCTCGCACCCTGCTGGCAGCCTGCGAGCACAACTCAGCCCGCTTTTTAAACACGATTAACCGTGCAATTTATGAAAATTTACAACGCATGAATTTGCACAAACATGCCACCTTGGCGCTGCTGGATTATCAAGGGGGGCGGCTGTGTTTAACGGGGCAACATGAGGAGGTGATTGTGGTTCGATCGAGCGGCACGATCGAACGATTTGACACGATGGATTTGGGCTTCCCGATCGGGATTGAGCCGGATATTGCCCATTGGGTGCAGAAGGCCACCCTGGAACTTCAAGCGGGTGATGTGGTGGTGCTTTACACGGATGGCATCACGGAAGCCCAGGGCGATCGACAGACAGCCTACGGATTAGAGCGGCTTTGTTGGGTGGCTTGTCAGCAGCGCGATCGCCCAGCGGCCGAGATTTTGGAGGCGATTGTTGCTGATTTACGAAGTCACCTCAATCACCAACAGCCTGAGGATGATATGACCCTGTTGGTGCTGAAGCAACGTTAGGATTCCTGTTACCAATCCAAACCCAAAATTCAGTCCTAAAAATCTACACCACGCTTCAGATCCATGCCTTTTTCCGCATAGTGCTTGTGGCAAATCATCTCAGAATAAACGCTGGCTAGATTGAAATAGGCCGGTGGATTCAGGCAACGCCCCGTGATGATAATTTCAGTGTCTTTGGGTTTGCGTAATAGGTCACGGGCGATCGCCTCCCCATCGAGCAATTCCAAATCAACGGTGGGGTTGAGTTCATCCAGGACGATCGTTTTATATAACCCCGAGGCGATCGCCGCGCGGGCCAGTTCCCAACCGCGTTCTGCTTCGATGTAGTCCAGTTCCTGTTGCTGACCGCGCCAGACGATCGCATCGCGCCCAAACCGCAGATGATCCACCAGGCTGGGATAGCTCTGTTGCAGAGCGGCGATCGCGGCATCTTCGGTGTAGCCGCTGCCCCCTTTCAGCCATTGGGCAATCAGCACCCGGTGAGAGCTGTCCCGGCCAATGCCCCGTCCGATCGCCTGGAGCGCTTTGCCGAGGGCGCTGGTGGATTTGCCCTTGCCCGCGCCCGTGTAAATTTCAATGCCTTCAATGCCTTCCAAGTTCAGGTTGGGATCCAATTCCCGAGGGCGCATTTCCGAGTGCAAATCGGCAATGTCTAGCAGGGCTGTGGGGGCACTGCGGCCCGTGGCAATAATTTCCAACTCCGATGGCTTGTTTTTCAGGGTGCTGATCACCTCGTCAAGATCCAGTAACCCCAAGTCCAAAACGGGGTTAATTTCATCCAACACAACGACGGAATATAGCCCCGAGGCGATCGCCCCTTTGGCCACGTCCCAACCCCGCTGGGCTTCCAGGCGATCGAACTTGGTCACACCTTCGGGCCCGAAATATTCCGATCTCCCTGTGCGTACCTGGTCAATCAGGTGGGGAAAGCCCCGCTGCAAGGCCGCGATCGCCGCGTCTTCGTCGTAGGGGCGATCGGGCCCCTTCAAAAACCGCAACAGTAAAACTCGGGTTTGCCAGTCGCTGTGGATGCCCAAGCCAATCGATCGCAACACAACGCCCAAGGCCGCTTGCGATTTGCCTTTACCCGCGCCATCGTAGACGTGGATTTGCCCCAATTCCCGATCGTCGCGGGTCTGGGCTGTGCGAATACCAATGCCGTTTCGTGGTGCGGTTCTCATGCCGATGCTACAAACGTTGCTGAAGGTTACTGAAAAACCGGAATCTGAGCCATTGCTCAGGGGCCTGTGTCTGGTGCCGCTCGGGTCGTCAACGGGATAGGGAACAAGGCATCGCCCTAGGGCCTGTCGTCATTTCCTAGGATCAGGCGGAAACGATTGATTTTCCATGTCCCAGTCGTCGTAACAAGGGGCTTAAGCCCCTTCCCACGATCTGCTAACGGTGGCATCAGGGCTTCAGGTGATTTGACGACACGCCCTAGGCTCCGGCTGCCGCTTTTCCCGCAGCGCCAGCGATGCAAACTGCCAGGTCATAATCCCAATGCCGCGCCCTCAGGATCTTAGACCGAAGCGCCCAGACCCGATCGCCCCGATCAGTTCGATCGGGATCCAACCACCCCCGATCGCTGAGAAGCTAGCCCGGTAAAATCAGCATTAACCGACCCCAACTCCCATCCTGCAAACCCTGACAACCCCCCGATCGCCCCTATGCCTCTGATCTTGCCTTTGCCCACCGTTATTTTTCAGATTCTGTTTCTGTTCATCGCGATCGCCAGTGAAGCGGTGATCTTCAATCGACTGGCGGGCATGAACCAGCGCCGCAGTGTGGAATATGCCGCCGCCATGGAACTGCTGGTGCTGTGCATGGGATGGGCTTGTTTCTTCACGGCCTATGAATTGTTTCCGCCTGCGATTCAAAACGATTTACAAGCGCTGATCTTGCAAGGCGTTTGGTCGAGTGAGCTAAATAATTGGTTATTAATTGTTGTCCCGATCGTCTTTTTCCTGATCTTTGAACTGAAGTCGATCGCCGTTCAATTCCTAGACTTAATCTTGAAATATCCTGCCCCCGGTGCTGATTTAGGCATTCCGGAAGAGCCGGAAACCGAAACAACCCCCACCCTCACCATCACCATGCGCAAGCAGCTTCAGAGCTTTTTTCAGCGCTACCAATCCATTCAAAGTGAATTGGCCAAGAAAACAATTTTTTGGGGACATATTGCCAGCACCGGCATTGGCGCTTTGGTGATTGCCATTCAAAGTATTCTCTTCGCCCTTCGTCAGGCTTAGGGTAATTCATCGAGTTCAAAGACAACCGTAAGTCCACCGTAATTTATAGGAAATTGACAGACAATGCTCAAAGAAATCAGCAGTGATTTTTGGAAAATTGTCCAACCCAGAAAAGCCTTTTCCTGGCAAACCTTGCTCTGGGTTAGCATTGGCTTTTTAATCTTGTCTGTGATGGCCCGCTTGGGAGCGAATAACCTGGAGTTGCAGCGTACCTTTTCGGGGTTTAGTGCCTTGATGTTGGCCCTGTCTGGGGTGGTTTGGTCGATCGAACAAAAGCCAATTCAAATTCGAGGCGTTTCCCTCGGCCCTTGGATGGCCGGAGCCTTGTGCTCCCTGTTGCTCTATCGGTTCTTGGCGGATCCCAGCAGCGATCGCACCGATGCCCTGTACCTAGCTTGCTTAACCTTTCCGCTCAGTTCAATTACCATCAAAATTGTCCAAGACTTTCTCAGCAAGCCCACGGATTCTCGCTACAAAGTGCCAATCAAAGAGCGCATTCCTTTGGCCATGTGGTTGCTGGGACACTTTTTGCTAGCCTTTTGGATTCGGTTTGCTTTCATGATCCAATCCTGGATTGATCAGCATCCGGCCCTGAATAACAATGATGTCCGAGCCTATGCGGCGAGTATGTTTGTTTGGCCAGTCGATCTGTTCCAATAGCTCTGCTCCAATAGTGTTGATGGGGCTAATGAGCATTACTAATGATCATTAACAGGATCAAGGGTCAAGCGGTTTGGAATTAATCAGCATTGGATTGATCAAGGTCAAGTTTGTTAGCCTTGAATCTTCGTCTTGAATTAATTGGCGCTGGATTAGTTGGTGTTGGATTAGTTGATGTTGAATTAGTTGATGTTGGATTAATCGGCTTTGCCCTTTCTATCTTGTAGTCACGTTGCGTTCAGAATTCGTCAGGAACATGGGTCAATTAACAGGTTGGCGAGCATTCTTGGCTGGGTTCAGTGGCCAGCGAATTTGGGCGATCGCCCACAATGCTTTTTTGGAGGCTTGGCGCGCCAAAATCGGCTATTTACTTTTGGTCTATGCCGTAGCCTTGGTGCTGGCGATCGCCCTAGTGCCCTTAATTTCCGCTGGTGATTCCGCTGGCAAAATCGTGCTCGATGGCTGTTTGGCCGCCACCAGTCTGCTGGGACTGTTGGTGACAATTTTGGTGGGCACAAGGCTGATCGATCGCGAAATTGAACGCCGCACCATTCTGCTCGCGATCGCCAAACCCCTCAGCCGCACAGAATTCATGCTGGGCAAGCACTTGGGTCTGTCGATGTTGTTGGCGGCCTGGGTCACGGGGGCCACGCTGGTGCAAACGGTGGGCCTGTGGTTGTGGGGACGGGCCAGCTTTGAACTCAGCGCCATGGTGTTGACGGCCCTGTTTGCGTGGCTGGAACTGGTGTTGATTGCGGCGGTGACCCTGTTGCTGGGATCCTTCACCAGCCCCCTGCTGGCGGTTGTGCTGACCCTGGCGATTTACCTGATGGGCCACATCAGCCGTAATCTGCTGACGATCGGGATTCAGCTTCAAGATCCCCTGATGCAGCGGCTAACAGAAATTCTCTATCTAATCCTGCCGGATTTGGAGCGGTTTAACCTCAAAAACCTCGCCGTGTATGGCCTGATTCCCGAAGGGCATCTGTTGATCGGTGATGCGGTGTATGGAGTTTTATACGCTGTGCTGCTGTTGTGTGGGGCAATTTTTGCCTTTTCACGCCGAGAGTTTTAAGAGGATGTCTGAGCAGTGGCTGGGGGAGCTTGCAAAGGTGCTAGTAGCCTTAGGAACAAGGGGCTTAAGCCCCTTGTCTGCGTTGATCAATCCAACTCACAAGGCGACAATTCTAGCTTTTCAGATATCCTCTAGCGGCCATCCTCCAACTCAGGAGGCGATCGCCTATTCAACACATCCCCACGCGAATCGCCAATATACGCATACAGGACGAGAGACCTCGAGTTTTTCAAGAATCTCCCCTAAATCGATTGGAAATGTGTACTTTCGGGAACCCTTTGGCTTATCCTGAAAACGACTTCGTTGCAAAATCCCTATGACCGCCAACGCAACTTCCCGCCGTCCGCATCGCCGCTGGGCCTGGCCCCAGAACCTCTCCATTCCCTGGCAGGTGACGATCGGCTACATGTTGCTGCTGTTGCTGTTGCCCTTTGCGGCCATGTTCAGCAAAGCCAGCACCCTCCCGATCGAGAGCTTCTGGGAAACGGCCACCGCCCCGATCGCCCTGGCCACCTACCAAGCCACCTTTTTAACGGCTTTTTTGGCCGCTGCGGTCAATGGTCTGGCGGGGTTTATCGTTGCCTGGGTGCTGGAGCGCTACCAATTTCCCGGTAAGCGGCTGCTGGATGCGGCGATCGACCTGCCCTTCGCCCTGCCCACCGCCGTCGCTGGCCTGACCCTGGCGACGGTTTACAGCGAAACGGGTTGGCTTGGCTCCCTGTTGGCTCCCTTCAAAATCCGAGTTTCCTTCACTATCACTGGGGTTTGGGTAGCTATGCTCTTCATTTCCCTGCCCTTTGTGGTGCGCACTTTGCAGCCCGTAATTCGGGAAATTGAATCGGAACTGGAAGAAGCGGCCTGGAGCTTGGGGGCTTCCCCTTGGCAAACCTTCACCCGAGTGCTGTTGCCGCCCCTGTTGCCCGCCACCATCACGGGAGTGGCCCTGGGATTTGCCCGATCGGTGGGGGAGTTCGGCTCAGTAGTGCTGATTGCCAGCAACGTGCCTTTCCAAGATTTGGTCGCTTCCGTCTTGATTTTCCAAAAGCTGGAACAGTACGACATCGAAGGAGCCACCGTCATTGGCACCACCATGCTGCTAATTTCCCTGGTCATGTTGTTGATCATTAACTTGCTGCAAGCTTGGGGTCGCCGCTACGACTAGTTTTTTCCCCAATGGAAGCGACCGCCGCAACCATCGCTCGCAGCCCTTCCACGATTAATCGTTAAAAGTGCGTCGCGCCTGCTGCCACCAGCCGCACGCCACTCCTTCGTCAATCCACCTTTGCGAACTTTTCCCCGTCGGTCACCATGGCTTCGACCCCTCTGAATCCCCCCAACGCTCCCCAGTCCTTGCCCCAAAAAAAACTCAAAGTTGATTGGGTGAAACTAGCTCTCATTTTGGGAGTTGCCGCCTATCTGCTGTTGGTGCTGGTGATTCCCCTGTTGAATGTGATTTACCAAGCACTCGCGGGCGGTTTCCCGGGGTTTTGGGCTGCCCTGCAAGAGAGCGACTTTCAAAAAGCCGTTCTGCTGACGTTGTTGATTGCGGTGATTGTGGTTCCTTTGAACACGGTTTTTGGGCTTTGTGCAGCTTGGGCCTTGACTCGGCGTAACTTTCCCGGCCGGGCCTTTTTGTTAAGCGTGATTGACCTGCCCTTTTCCGTGCCGTCGGTGGTGGCGGGGTTAATGTTAGTGCTGCTCTATGGGCGGGAAGGTTGGTTTGGCCCCTTGCTCCAAGAGTGGGATGTCAAGATCATCTTTGCGGTTCCGGGAATCGTTTTGGCTTCGGCCTTTGTGACCATGCCCTTTGTGGTGCGGGAAGTGTTGCCGGTGCTGGAGGACTTGGGCAAAGACCAAGAGGAAGCCGCCCGCACCTTGGGCGCGAATGAGTGGCAAATCTTTTGGCGAGTGACGCTGCCATCCATTCGCTGGAGCGTGATGTATGGGGTAATTTTGACCAATGCTCGCACCATGGGCGAGTTTGGGGCGGTGGCGGTGGTTTCCGGCAGCATTGCGGGCAAAACGCAGACTTTGCCGCTGTATGTGGAGGAAGCCTATAAGCAATATCAGACCCAAGCGTCCTATACGGCGGCGTTGCTGTTGGCTTGCTTGGCGTTGGTGACGTTGGTGCTGAAAACGGTGCTGGAGCGGCAAACTCAAACGGGGGATGAGTAGCCGATCGAGCCGATCGCCCCGAGCCGCCATGGGAGAACAGCCTTGAGCCATCCCTAGCCGAATTTTTTCTTGGCGGCTTCGTAAACTTCAACGGTGATGGTGGTTTCACCGGCTTCTTGGGCAAATTTCTCGATCTTTTTGCGGGCGGCGGGCCGGACAAAAAACGGAATTTCTTTGAGCTTGGCTTCGGCTTCGGGAGTCCAGTTCATAACTAAGCAAATCAGTAAGCAAATCAAGACCAGCAGATTAACGAGATTACCCTGAGGGCAAGGGGATTCACGGCCGGCCAAGCGATCGCCACCCAAAACAGCGGCAACTGAGGGCGGTGGCAACCGGGCCAGTTGGCTCCTAGGCCATCTCTTCAGCCAGGGTGCGGGCGATCGCCCCGAGGTTAAAGCCCGATGGGTAGCAATGTTCGGCTTTGCACCGCTTCAGTTCCGTTTCATTAATCACGATTTTGAGCCGCTGCATGATTTGGCGGGTGAGGTCGGCGCGATCGAGCGTGCCCACCACGGAGCCGATCGGACTCAAAACCACCAACCGTTGCACCTGCCGTTCTTCCATCAGCAGGGCTGCTTCGGCCAGGGTGGCGCTGTCCGCGATCGAGGTGAGGCGGTCAATGGGTTCAATGGCATCCACCACCCGAATCCAGGGCCAGCGCTCATGGTCAATGGCTTTGAGGCTTTCGGGATCAATCCGGCCCCGATCGCGCCCATCCATGGCCACAAAGTATTCCGGGCGATCGGCCGTCAGCAGGTAGTTATCCACAAAATCCCGCAGGCTCAGGTGACCATCCACGATCCGGAATTCCCGAGATTGGGCATCGGCCACCCGTTCATTCACCAGAGCTTCCTGCACGGTGGTCAGGCGTTCGTAACTGGCGGCATTGCGCAAACAGAACCAGCCAATTAACCCAATCCACCAGCCCTGGAGACCACCGGGCACAAACAGGATCAGGAAGGCAGCCAAGCTGATGCCCAACCAGCCGATCGCCTGGCCGGCTTTGGCGGCCCAACGCACGCCCGTAAACCGGCTGCCGGTGGCTTTCCAAACCAGTGCCTTCAGCACCTGGCCGCCATCGAGGGGCAAACCGGGAATTAGGTTAAACACCGCCAGCACTAAATTAATCCGCGCCAAATTCAAGCAAAGGATGGTGAGCGGGCTGGTGGGAGCCAACCGCCCGATCGCGGACAGCAAAATAAACAGGCTCAAGCTGACGAGGGGCCCCGCGATCGCCACTTGCATCGCGCCGCCGGGGGTTTTGGATTCCCGGTCGATCGCGGCCACACCGCCAAACATGAACAGGGTGATCGAATTCACGGCGATGCCTTGCGATCGGGCCGCCAAGCTGTGGCCCAACTCATGCACCAGCACGGAGCCAAAGAGCAACAAAGCGGTCAGCAAACCCAACAGCCAGGTCAGCCCCGCGCCCCAATCGGGATAGCGGTTCGCCCACTCAACACTGTTGGCGGCCGAAAACCAAACCAAAATTAAAAACCACGATGGATCGACTAGTAGCGGAATGTTAAAGATCGACCCCACGCGCCAACCGCTTTGCATGGTAACCGCCTCAATCGATCGAACTCTTTCTTCCAGGGTAACGCGCTTCCTTGGATCGACTGAATCGACGCACGGAAATTGATAATTATCAGCTTTACAATCTCGTTAGGCTCCATTTTCCAATTCCTTTTCCCCTACCGTGACTGCGATCGCCCCTGAACTCACCCAGTTTTCCGCCACCGATGCTTGTCCCTATGTTTGGACTTGGCAAGGCCATCGCATTTGCTATCAGCATTCGGGTGATGCTGGCCCCGCTGTGGTTTTAATCCACGGGTTCGGGGCTTCCTGGCGGCATTGGCGTAAAAATATTCCCTTTTTGGCGCAACATTGCCGCGTGTTTGCCCTGGATCTAATTGGTTTTGGGGGATCGGCCAAGCCCACGCCCGATCGGGAAATTCACTACACCTTCGAGACTTGGGGGCAGTTGGTGGCGGACTTTTGCCGCGAGGTGGTTGGGGAAGCGGCGTTTTTGGTGGGCAACTCGATCGGCTGCGTGGTGGCCATGCAGGCGGCCGTGAACCATCCCGAGCTGGCGCGGGCGGTGGTGTTGCTGAACTGTTCCTTGCGCCTGTTGCACGATCGCCGCCGGGCCGAGCTGCCCTGGTTTAAGCGGGTTGGCTCCGGCTATTTGCAAAAAATCTTGGGTTGGCCTTGGTTAGGCCGGACTTTTTTCCAACAAATTGCCCAGCCGGCCACCGTGCGCAAAATTCTTTGCCAAGCCTACCGAGACACCAGCGCGGTGACGGATGAGCTGGTGGAGATCCTGATGGAACCAGCACGCGATCCGGGGGCAGCCGATGTGTTTTTGGCCTTCACGCGCTATTCCCAAGGGCCGTTGCCGGAGGACTTGTTCCCGAAGCTGCCTTGTCCGGCCATGATTCTGTGGGGCGCGGCGGATCCTTGGGAGCCGATCGAGCGCGGGTTGGCCTTCGAGCAATACCCAGCCGTTGAGCGGTTTGTGAACTTGGAAGGGGTCGGCCACTGCCCCCAAGACGAGGCTCCCAAGCAGGTGAATTATTTGCTGCGGGATTGGATTCTTTGGAAAGCGGCAGCCAAGCAACAGCATTCACCCTTGTCGATCGGGGATTGGGTGGAAATTGCAGTGGTGCGGCCCGATGGAGATCCAATTTGGAACGGCTTGCGCGGCCAGGTGGAACAGGTGGGCGATCGGGCGGTGACGGTGCGAGTGGAACAGGGCCAAGGCATCCGGCACTTCTATCGAGAAGATGTGAGGGCGATCGAACCGCCGACGGACTTGGAGTGGGAAAAGGACGGGGAATAGGTTGCGCAGGGGGCCCATCAACGCTGCCGGATCCGGCCCATCACTGCCCGATCGCCCCTGATACAATGGGGCCGAGCCGCTTAAACAAAACTTGATTTAAATCCCGAGAGCGATCGCTATGGAAACGCCCGTCACCGACCTGGCCCCCGAGACCCAAGACAGCGCTGCCCAAACCGCCGCCCCTCTGGATACCAAAGCATTTCGGCGATCGCTGAATCATTCCGATAATTATTTTCGGCGCGGGTTTGGTCACGGAGCAGCGGTGGCTGAAACCATGGCCACCTCTTACCAAAGCGGTTTAATTCAAGAATTGCGGGCTAATGGCAATGTGTTGACCCGGGGCGATGTGACCATTCGCCTAGCCCAAGCATTCGGGTTTTGTTGGGGAGTTGAACGGGCGGTGGCCATGGCCTATGAAGCCCGCAAACAATTCCCCACGGAGCGGATTTGGATCACCAATGAAATCATCCACAATCCATCGGTGAATGACCATTTGCGACAGATGGGCGTGTTGTTCATTGAAGTGAACCATGGCCAAAAAGACTTCTCGGTGGTGAAACGAGGAGACGTGGTGATTCTGCCGGCCTTTGGGGCCAGTGTGCAGGAAATGCAACTGTTGAACGATCGTGGTTGCATCATCGTAGACACCACCTGTCCTTGGGTAGCAAAGGTGTGGAACAGCGTTGAAAAACACAAAAAAAGCGATTACACCTCGATCGTTCATGGGAAATACAACCATGAGGAAACGATCGCCACCAGTTCCTTTGCCAATAAATATTTGGTTGTGCTGAATATGGAGCAGGCGGAATACGTCAGCAACTATATTCTGCAAGGTGGAGATAAGACAGAATTCCTCGCCAAATTTGCCAAGGCCTGTTCGCAGGGGTTCGATCCCGATCGGGATCTCGATCGGGTGGGTGTGGCGAACCAAACCACCATGCTCAAGAGCGAAACCGAAGAGATCGGGAAGCTGTTTGAGCGCACCATGATGCAGCGGTTTGGCCCCGACAAACTGAACGATCACTTCATGAGTTTCAACACCATTTGTGATGCTACCCAAGAACGGCAAGATGCCATGTTTGAGTTGGTGGATGCGCCGATGGATTTGATGATTGTGATTGGTGGGTTTAACTCTTCCAACACCACTCATTTGCAGGAAATTGCCATCGAACGGAACATCCCTTCCTATCACATTGACAGCGCCGATCGAATTTTGGATGAGCGGGCGATCGAGCACAAACCCCTCCACGGCGACATCGAACGTGCCGAAAACTGGTTACCCGCCGGGCCGATTACTGTGGGCATCACTTCCGGTGCGTCCACACCGGATAAGGCCGTTGAGGAAACGATCGAGCGAATTTTTGCCTGCAAAGAGCGCCTCGCTCAATTAGGTTAGCCAGAATCTTGATCCTGAGAGACTGTCGAAAAGCCAAACTTGCTACTCTGTATGCCCTAGGGATCGGCCCAGACAAGGAGCTTCAGCCCCTTGCCCCATGACAGTTGATGGGCGATCGTGATAGGCAACTTTGCTAGCCGCCGATAAAAGCCCCATCAAAAATGCCATAAAAACGGGGTACCGGTTAAGAGCCAGTACCCCGTTTTTTGTGGCAAAAGCTTAGAGGATGTCTGAGCAGTAACGACTTGCAAAGCACTAGCAGTCGTGGGGGCAAGGGGCTTAAGCCCCTTGTCTCTATCGGTCAAATTGATCGATAAGACCCACAAGGTAGCATTTTGATTGTTGAGACATCCCCTCACAGCAACTTGAGTTGACTAGGGAATTTAGATCCCTATGTTTGAACCCAATAGCTAGATCCAATCTTCGTTGACCTCAATCATTTCATCAGAGAAATGCTGCTAGAGAGAACCTGTTGGATATTGCGTCCTTTGCCTTCTTTGCTTGACCTTTATTGAACCTTTGCTCGTGGAGCTAAAAGCGTCTGGTGGCCAGATCGCGACCATCCGATAACCCCAACGATTCCACCCGATCGCCTCTGGATTCCGTAACTCGTTCAGCTACTTCTTGGTAGCGGTTTTTGTATCGTTGCTGTGCGATCGACAGCAGCAAATAAACCACCGCCAAATAGACCACCGATGCACCCAAAATGGTCCAAGACGTTTGCTGCGGAAATACCAAATGCGCCACATTATGAATCGGCAATGAATACCGATTTGCGATCACCAATCCTTGGTAGAGGGCCAATCCCACCAACAGTCCCAGCGCGTTCATAGCAGTAACTGTACATGAATATAGTTTTTGTGAGCTGAAAATATGGTCGCGCTGAAGCCAGCACTGAAATATGGTTCAGAACGCGATCGACATCCCCCGGTCGCCGTTCCAAAGCAATGACAGCACTCACCATGGCGCACACCAAGGCCGAACCCTGACTCAAGGCAATTGAGAATCGGAGTCCAACCTAGTGCTTAACCCCTATCTGGGTCTGGGCCTCACTGAATAGAACCATCCCATCGGGAACCGAAACACCCTTAAGGGTGCTGATTCGCGATCGCTACCGGATTGGTTCGGGTCAGCAGACCTGATAGCGGCTTGGATCTGGTCGTCTTTGTGTGAGAATGCTCGTGCAATTCACATTTCGGAGTCCAGTCCTATTCAATTCGGCAAAGCTTGCAGCGGGCAGCTTTCCCATGAAGTTTTTAGAAACCCCTGACCTATAGAATAACACCTGATTTCTCAGGGTTGACAGTGAATTTTTGGTGGTTTTTACAAATCTTTAGAAATCCCCAAAAGCCCGTATTGATGGGCATTCGTGCAACAGCGATCCCCGATCAATCACCGTAATCTTGACAAATCCCGATCCCACTCATCTACGCGGATTGGTCTGGGGTTAGCTTAAAATAATCACAGAATGCGTAAAATTTCGTAACCTGATGCTGCACCGGGCCAATCCATGACCTCGACGATTTCCCTGCTTTCTCCGGTTGAAGCCGATCTTGATGCCATGACGATGAACCTGCGCAAGCTGGTTGGCGCAAAGCATCCGATCCTCTATGCAGCGGCAGAGCACTTGTTTAGTGCAGGCGGCAAGCGTTTGCGACCGGCGATTGTGTTGTTGGTGGCCCGGGCCACGATGGGGTCAGCGGAAATTACGGCCCGACATCGACGGTTGGCAGAAATTACGGAAATGATCCACACGGCCAGCTTGGTTCACGATGATGTGGTGGATGAAGCCGGAACGCGACGGGGTGTGCCCACGGTACACAGTCGTTTCAATAACCGGGTGGCGGTGCTGGCGGGCGATTTCCTCTTTGCCCAGTCCTCTTGGTATTTGGCAAATTTGGACAATCTGGAAGTGGTGAAGCTGCTTTCGGAAGTGATTATGAATTTGGCGGAGGGCGAAATTGACCAGGGCCTCAATCGCTTTGACACCAGCCTGACCCTGGAAGCCTATCTACAAAAGAGTTACTACAAAACCGCATCGCTGGTGGCCAACAGTTCCAAGGCGGCGGCGATTTTGAGCGATGTGGAGCGATCGGTGGCCGAGCGGCTCTATAGCTACGGTCGCCATGTGGGGTTGGCGTTCCAGGTGGTGGATGACATTTTGGATTTCACCAGTTCCGATGAAGTGCTCGGGAAGCCGGCGGGGTCGGATTTGCGCAGCGGCAACCTGACGGCTCCGGTTTTGTATGCGCTGGAGGAGTTCCCCCAACTGGAGGGGCCGATCGAGCGGGAGTTTTCAGAGGAGGGCGATATTGAAACGGCCCTGGAGTTGGTGCGATCGAGCCAGGGCATTGAGCGGTCTCGTGCTTTGGCGAAACATCATGTGGAGCAGGCGATCGAGGATGTGATGGTGTTGGCTCCGTCGGCGGCGCGGGAGGCCTTGGTGGGGCTGGCACATTACGCGATTGAACGGATTTACTAAGGCTGACTGGGTTTCCAGGGGGTCGATCGGGTGATGATCGCCAACGGGTGATCATCCCAGATCAATCACGATCTCAAACCAGCAACCACTCCAGACAAGGCGCTCAAGCACCTTGCCCCCCAGGATCCTGCGATGTAAGAACCGAGGGTTTGCGAATCCGAGCGATCGGCCCTAGCGTTTGGGATGGGGCTTCAGGATGCGTTTGGCCTTGGTCAGGGCCCGTTGCCAGATCGATCGTGATGGTGGCGGAGCCAAAGGAGAAACGGTCGGCTTCGGTTCGTGTAAATACCGATATTTCTCCCACAGTTCCCAGTAGGGACAACCGGGCTGAAGTCGAATGCCCGCCCAATGCAGATAGGGAACGGGTTTGTTGACTTTCGGATCGATCAAGCGATCGCCCTGCCAAACAAAATGTTTGCTACCGGCCCAGCTTCCGGGCCCCTTTTCGGGCCGCTGTGTCCAATTCCAGCGCTTAGGAAATCGCCGCAAAACCATGTAGTTAATAATGGGTTGGTCGGACGTTTTCTTAGAAAAATCAAAATATTCTGGGTGAGCGGCACATTCAGCGAAGGTGTCGTACAAATCTTGTTCGGTGATTAATCCTTTGCGAGATCCCCACAAACCACCGTTAAAAGTTCCCCGCAGATCTTCTTCTGTAAAAACACCCTGGTCTAGAACGGTTGATGTGAAAACGTCCTTCATGCCGCCAGCATGTTGATAGTCATAGCAAACAAAGTCTGCTTCGGACAGCGCATCAAGGCATTGAATAATCGGCTCAAAAACAATCAGGTCTGTGTCAATGTAGAGAAATTCATCAAAGGGGCCAAACCAGCAAGCTTGTTTACGAAACTGATTCGGACGAGCGAAAAATTCTTGACCAAAGATGCTTTGAAGCTGAACAGAAAGGCGTTGAATAAACTCTAAATCTTCAAATAATAAAACACCGAAGCGATCGCTCAGAATTTTGGCAACCTTTTGGTAGTGATCATCATAGGGAATGAGCATAACGGGTGTTTCGGAATCAGTTGCCCGAATACTTTCGAGCAGCGCGATCGCATGTTCCGTTACTTTGTCATTGGCGATGATATAAAATCCACGACTCATAGCCGATCGATCCTTTGCAATTCAGTTCAGCCGATCCATTGCCATTTCAGCATAGGCCTGAACCTTTATTCTTGCCATCGGTTGCCAAATCCCCATAAATCGGAGCCATCTTGGATTGTGCTCAAAGATGGTGTGCTCAAAGATGATGGGCCCAAGAATGATGCGCCCAGGGATGATCGGCTGGGAAAAATTGAGCGATGAGATTGATCAAAAATAATCGGCTCAGAAATTCAAAGGGGCGATCGAACCCGCTCGATCGCCCCCCAATTTGCTCGATGGATGCCGTGAATCCCTGAAAACAGCAACCGCCAGTGTTTTTCTATCGCATGTTGGTGCGTTGAATTAACTCTTGGGCTTCCCGGCTAGGCGTATAGCTGTAGCCAGCGGTTGAAGCGTTCGAGTCGTCCAGCAATTGCGGTGTGAGCAACACCACCAACTCCTTGCGCTCGTTGCGGCGATCGGTACGGCGGAACAAAGACCCCAACAGCGGCAAGTCACCCAAAATCGGAATCTTGCGCACTTCGCTGCGATCTGTGTCTTGAATAATGCCTGCCAGGACTAGGGTTTGGCCATCCCGAATCCGAATCGTGCCGGATGATAGCTTCCGCTCAGACAGTAAAGTGGCAAAGGCATTATCTTCAAGGGCCCCAAACCGATCAACCGGGACTTTCAGCGAGGGCGAAACCGACAGGGTAACAAAACCATTGTCATCAATTCGATCGACTTGAATCCCCAAAACGAGACCAGCTTTTTCCTTTTCAATGGTGAAAGTCGTGTTGCTCACACCATTGGAAACTTCCGTTTCCGCCTCCACGGTTCCCACCACTTCTTCAGTGAGTTCCACATTGGCCACTTGCCCTTCCTGCACCACCAAGGTTGGATCGGTCAGAATTTTGGCATTTCCGTTAATCACAGAAGCTTGGAGCTGAGCTAGGAAATCGTTGGCGATGTTAAAGCCATTGGGATTTTGGCCATTCACATCGCCCGAAATTGAAAGGGGAACCGAAACGGGCCCAAACCCAACGGACTCGGGAGCCAGGCTGGTGGAGTAGGGCGCGCCCCGATCGCTCCAGTTAATCACCCCAATGCCGCCCGTGTTGACGATGCGAGTGCCACCCACCCCAAAGGAGAAACTCGTACCCAGGCGATCATTTTGCAGCAGGTTGATGTCAATTACCCGCACATTCACCACCACCTGACGCAGGCGGCTATCAATCCGCGACAACTGCTCGGAAGCCAGGGCGACCAAATCCCGCTGCCCCACCAAGGTGATGGTGTTGGTGCGCTGATCTACCGCAATTTGCAAGCCGCGAAGAATCGGCACCGAATCTTTCGGGTCATAGCGAAGCGGGTTAATGACCGTGCGCTCACTGGTGCGGGTTTGGGTCAAGGGAGCCGCTTGAACCTGCGCATCACCACCGCCCTGCTGCTGTTGCTCTGCCCCGATCCGCACAACCTCCGTGGTTCGCTCCGTGGCCGCCGTGGCACTTTCGGCCCCCAAAATCACCAAATAACCGGCCGCTTCGTTGGCCCGCACTTGGTTGAGGCGCACGGAACGCATGGCCACATCCCGGGCCGCGTTGGGCAAACTCCGGCCCACAAAAATGGTGCGACCATTGCGGCTGGCCTGAAGACCACTAATCCGCAAGACGTAGTTGAAAACGTCCTGGGCCGATTCGTTTTCAATGTCGAGGCTAATGCGAGCATCGGCTCCGGTGGTGGGAGGCGTGCCGGGAGCGGTGGGGCTGCCGGGGGTGGGGCCAGCCGCGTTGTCCGCAAAGGCAATGTTCACGCCGCTGGCCCGGGCTAGCAGCGACAACACTTCACGCACGGGGGCTTCTCGCAACACCAAACGGGGGATGATTTGGCTGCTGCCCAGGTTGATGGTGTAGGGCTGGATCGGTAGATCGGAAATGGCAATGTCGCCAACGGGTGGGGCGATCGCCCGGGGCATGGTGGGAGGAGCCACCGCCGGACTGAGCACGGCCGGTTGACCGTCGATGGTGATGGTGGGGTTGGGAACCAGGACGTTGGGTGCGCCGTTACCAACCGGCGAGCCGGTGTTGGCCGGTGTTTGGGCCACGGGGCTACCGGTATTGCTGGGGGTGCTGGGGGTGGCCGTGCCGGCATAGCTCAGCAGAACGGCATTGTTGTTGCTGGGGCGAATGCGACCGGTGGGGCGAGCCGTGGTGCCGCGCACCGTTACCTGGACGGTGCTCCCATCCAGTTGGGTCACTTCCACGGCCGCAATTCCGGGGGCGGGGTTGGCTCGGGTTACATTGCCGCCGGGAACCACCAACCGCGCGCCGGCCACATGGGCAATCAGGCTGGTTCCTTGGGGAGGCAACAGGAACACCTGTGGTCGATCGACCGAATCGGTCACCAATTCCACATCCACACCGCTGCCGCTGCCGCTGATCCGCACATCCAGCACGTTGGTTTCGGCCAAGGCGGGCTGCACGATCGCCACCGTTGCCAACCCACCCATCAGCGCTGCATTGCCCAAAATCCGCTCGTAGTTCACCGTTCGCTCCTCACTGCTGTTTTGTCGATCGTGGTTGTTGGGGTTAGGGAAAGGAAAATGGGTGTTCGCCAGGGCGATCGAGTCAGAACATCATGATGCTGCGGATCCCTCGGCCCCCAATCTGGCGATTACTTGGGTGCTTCGCCCTCCGGTTTATCTGCGTTTTCGCCTGCTTTGTTGGCTTCGGCGGCGGCCTGTTGGGCCAACTCCCGAGCCGAGAGTGGTAGGAGCACCTTTAACGAAAAATTGGTTTGAATCCGAACCTGGGGCGCGCCTTGGGCGACAAATTGCCCAGTTTTGTCATCAAACCGCACCGCCTGCTTGGAGAGTTTTAGCTCGGAGGTCAAATCATCGATCGCCAGCATCGACTGATAGCGCTCAAGGTTGCGTAGGATGTTGCCGGTGCGATCATAGTCCGCCTCGAATCCCACCTTCAGCACCAGTTGCCGAATTTTGCTGTTGACCGCATCGCCCCAAGAACCATCGGTGACCATCTCTTCCGATGGACTTTTGACCGGAACAGGTTCCAGCTTGGTGATTTGGCCAAACTGTTCGGAAACAATCCGGTTGAGATCCAACGGCAGCACCGAAACCGTGGTGGGGGCGGGAAACAACGCCAGTACTTGCTCTTGGGTGGCGCGGGCCCGCTGTAAGTTGTCGAGGGTTTGCTGCACCTTGCGTTTTTCTTCGGCCACCTGTTCCAGGCGTTCTCGTTTGGTGGCCACATCCTCTTCAAGCTTTTTGTACTCTTCGTATTGGGGCATCACCACCTGAATCAGGAGCGCCACGCCGCCAATGACACCGGCGGCGGCCACAACACCGCCCAGGATGGTGGGTGTGAAGGTAATCCCAAAAACAACGGGATCGCTGGGTTCCGTGACCGCTTGCTGTGCGCTAAACGCCATTGTTGGTATTCTCCTTAGGCTCGCTGTCGCCGGCCGGTGGGGTGAGGCCGGTGTTGGGGGTTTTGCCTTGTTCAGCCAAAATGCGGCGAATGGTTTCGATGCGCACCACAAGGCCGGAGGCTCCGTTGCGATCGAGCACCGGCAGCAACTCTTCGGCGGGCTTGGTCGTGTAAGCCGACTGAATCGTGTACTTAATGACCTTCGGCGCAACGATTCTAACTTGGCCGCCGGCGGCCGCCGCAGTGGGCGGGGGTGCGGCTAGCACATAGGCAATGCCATCTTGCACCTCTTGGTTGGCCTGGACGATCTGGGCGGGGTTATCGATCGCCTGGCTGCCCACTAACTGGGTTTTGGCCGCATCCAAGAAAGGTGACTTTTGCAGCAGCAGCAAAAACTCGCCCACCCCTTCCAGGGAGTTGGCATAACCCTCGATGGTCAGGGTTTTCGGGGGGCGAATGGATTTGCTCGCGCTGGCGGCGGCCGCACCGGGGCTGGGCTTGGGGGTGCTGGCGGCGGCGGCGGTGGCAGCGTTCTTGTCTTCGACCTCGCGGATGGCCGTCATCTGCACGCCCACCGGCAGTCGATCGCGCAAATCACCCAGCAGGGCAGACCAAGACTTCACGCGACTGAACACCCCCACCAAACCTTGGGTGAGCTGGTCGATCGCCTTCATCTCTGCTTCGGCTTGGGCCGCTTTGGCCAGCTCCGCTTCCAGATCTTGTAAGTCTTTATTGAGTTCGGCTTGGCTCTGTTCCAGGGCGGCTTTTTGGAGTTGGAGATAGCCCCAGAATCCGCCGATGGCCGCCGGAACCGCCAAACCCACCATCATACCCAAAATCAGCGGCAACTTACTCGCCTGGGCGACAGCAGCACCCGCTGTTTTGCCGGCCCCGGCGGTTTGGTACTCGGGGCGATCCTTCAGGAAGTTGATGTTGAGACTATACATAGCGAGGGCAACAGTCGGGTGGCTCGGGGTTTGCAGTCTCGGGATTCAGCTCGGTCATCACCCGGGGCAGAAGGGCGGACGATCGACAAGGGGCGATCGGGCAGGGAGGCGATGGGTCAACTCAGAGGGTGAGCGGTTGAACCGACATTAACCAACAGGGGTAACAGCAATAACCCTTGCGAGTCAATGGCGGCGTGTCAGTGGTTCTGTGCGAGGGCCCCCTATTCCCGGTCATCAAGCGCATTCCGCAGCCCCAACCCTAACACGACTCCCAAGCTGGCGCGTTGGGCTTCGGTGATGTCGCTGTCGGCCTCCAAACCCAAGGATTCGATCGGATCAACCCGCATCACGGGCACGTTTAACCGTTGGGTAAAAAACTCATCAATTTCCCCGATCGCCGCGCCGGGCCCCGCCAACATCAACTGGGCAATTTCCAAATTTTCGCTTTGGTTGAGATAGAAATCGACCGATCGCCGCAACTCATCGGCCAACTCGCCCATCATTTTCACGATCGCCACCGAGCCGGGACTCATGCCCGTCGTGCCCGAAGCGGTTCCCACGGCCTCAATTTGTGAAATGGGAATGGTCATTTCCATCAGCATGTCCGTGCTGCGGCTGGGGGGCGTGTTCATCGCCCGATTCAGGGCCTCTTGCATTTGCAAAGTCCCGATCGGGACTGTCCGCGAAAACTGCGGCACGCCATCCACCACAATCGCAATTTCACTGCTATCAAACTGGATATCCACCAGCACCACGGCCTGATTAGAAGCGTAGCCCCGGAGTTGTTCGCGGATGGTGCGAATGAGGGCAAAGCTGCTAATTTCTAAGGTCTTGATTCGTAGCCCCGCCTGCTCAAAGGTGTCCAGATAAGCATCCGTCACCTCTCGACGTGTGGCCACCAGCAACACTTGCACCTTCTCGATGCCATCTTCATCGGTGAAGTAGCCGAGTTTTTGATAGTCAACATCCGCTTCTTCTCGAGGAAAAGGGAGATAAAGACCCGCTTCCTGGTTCATGTATTGCCGCAGCTCATCATCATTGAGTTCCGCTGGCACAGGAATCAAACGAATCACGGTTTCACGCCCAGGAATCGCCGTGGCCACTTCCTTCACCTTGACGCGGCTATCTTGAATCACCGCCTGAATGAGTTCGGCGGCGGCGGGGGGATCCACAATCGCGCCCTCCTCAATCACGCCTTCAGGAACTTCCACGGAAGAAAGAATATTCAGCTTGAATTTCTGTCCCTTTTTTTGGAGTTGAACCAGGTTAATTCGTTCGGGTGAAATTTCGATGCCGATGCCTTTTTTACCGCCTCCTAAGAGACTGCCGATCGCGTTGGCTAAGGGGGCAAACAAGTTTCCAGCAGCGTTCATAGTTGGGGACGGTTAGGAGACCCGAAAATGGCAGTCAAGGGGCCGATGGGCAACCATCAGGGATCCACAAACAGGGAAATTGTTTGGCCCCCAATGGGTTGGCAGTCAGGGAAGGGATGGCTCAAAAAGCCGAAAACGCCGATGGTTTCAGCACTACCATGGACTACGACGCATGGTATCCAATTTCGTTTAAGATCGCCATACCCGAGGGTAAAGAAATCTTGCTGGCCGTAGGTTTTCACGATTGACGGCGATCGGGAAATCGCTTCAAAATTCCGTGTAAATTCGGAGAGAGCACCATGGGGATGGCCAAGATGCAGCGGAGAGGGCCGCACGGAGGGTGGAGCCGTCGATCGTTTTTGCAGTTGGCTGGCGGCACGGCGATCGGGCTGGCGGCCTGTGGCCGATCGAGTTCGTCATCGGCGCTGCAATTTTGGACGATGCAACTCCAGCCCAAATTCACGGACTATTTCCAACAGGCGATCGGGGAGTTTGAGTCGGCCCGATCGGGCCTGCGGGTGAATTGGCTCGATGTGCCCTGGGCCGCCATGGAAAGCAAAATTCTGACGGCGGTGGCGGCCCGCCAGGCTCCGGATGTGGTGAATTTAAACCCCAGCTTTGCCTCCCGGCTGGCGGCACGCGGGGCTTGGCTGACCTTGGGCGATCGGGTTCCCGCTGCCGTTCAAAGGCGCTATTTGCCCAATATTTGGCAAGCCAACGTGATCGGGGGCGAACCCTTCGGCGTGCCTTGGTATTTGACCACCAAGGTGACGATTTATAACCGATCGCTCCTGGAACAGGCCGGGATCGATCGGCCGCCCGCCACCTACGAAGACTTGGCGGAGCTGGCCCAACGGGTGCGCGAAAAAACTGGTAAATACGGCTTTTTCATCACCTTTGCCCCCAATGATTCCGCCGAGGTGCTGGAAGCTTTGGTGCAAATGGGGGTGACCTTGGTGGACGATCGGGGGCGGGCCGCCTTTGAGTCGGCCGCCGGGCGAGCCGCCGTGAACTACTGGGTGAACTTGTTTCGGCGGGGCTGGTTACCCCAAGAAGCCCTCACCCAAGGCCACCGTCGCGGCATTGAGCTATATCAGGCGGGAGAATCGGCCCTGGTGGGTTCCAGTCCTGAATTTTTGAATGCGATCGCGACTAATGCCCCCTCGATCGCGGCCCTGTCGGCGGCGGCTCCCCAAGTGGTCGGTTCCTCTGGGGTGCGCAGCGTGGCCGTGATGAACCTCACCATTCCCAAAAAATCGCCCCGGGCCGAAGCGGCCGTCGATTTTGCCCTGTTTTTAACGGACGATCGCCACCAGCTCAGCTTTGCCCAGGCCGCCAACGTGTTGCCCTCCACCCAAGGTGCTCTGGCCAGCTTGCGGGCTAGCCTGGCCCAGGCAACGCGCCCGGGCAACGCCAGCGCGATCGACCAAGCCCGCAAAATTGCCGCCGACCAACTCACCAGCGCCCGCGTGTTGCTGCCCCCAATTAAAAACCTGAAGGATCTTCAGCAAATTTTGTATGAAAACATCCAAGGCGCATTGCTAGAGGAAAAAAGCGTTGATCAAGCCCTGCGGGATGCGGCGATCGAGTGGAATCACCTAGCGCCCGGTTAGGTGGGGTTTTCAACAATCAAAAGGGACAGCACCACACGGAGCTGTCCCTTCCATCGGTCTTCGTCGAAAATTGGGGTTGCGATCGATACCGCACCGGTTTGCGATCAAACACCTCACCCGTGGCGAGGGGCGATCGAGCGACAGGAACTGGCGCGGCCTGAGATTGCCCAATCTCCATAGCCAACCAGGAAACTACTTTTGACCCAACACCTGACCCTTCAGGGTTGCAATCTTGCTGGAGAGTTCCTGACGGTTTTCGGCTCGCAGCAGGTAGCGATAAATGAACCAACCGGTGTAGGTGGCCCCAATCAGCTCGAACGTGGGCGACAGCAGCGGGATCTCGTTGATGGCACCCAGCAGGGCCAACAGGATCTTCACTGAAATCAGCGCGAAAACAATCAGAGCGACGGTGACCACGGGCTGACGGTATTCGCCATAGAACTTGCCGACGTATTCCGGCAGTTTGGCCAAAAAGTCAGAAACTTGGTCAAGGATTTGCTGAAACTCAGCGTTGTTTGCTTCTTCGCTACTGGCCGGGGCTAGCGAACCGCCTTTTTCGGCACTTACGGAGCCAGCGTCGGCATAGTCAGATTTTTGCAGTTCGGGTTCCATTGTTCACGACCGATATACAGCGTTTCGATAGTAGACTGCTGCCGCAAAGGGGGACTGTCCGATCAAAACATCCGATGGGAACCGTTGTTTTGGGAGGACAGCTCACGGTTTATGCAGTCAGTCCGGTGTGTGGTGGGTTGGGCTGGAGCGAGGGGCATTCCCGATCGAGCGATCGTGGTTTAGCTAGGAAAATACCCTAGACTCTTCAGAACTGCAATCCTGGGACGATCGCCCGGCAGGGGGCCTGCCGAAAGTCTAACCAAGCTAGCACGGCCGATGAATGTCGGTGGATGGAAGTTTTGTTGAGCAGGGCGAAACCATGAGTGAACCAATGGAACAACGGGGACTGGCTTCTCAATCCCGATCGACCCGATCGGCCGTTTTGCGAATTTTGGATGCCAACCTCGATCGGGCCCGGGAGGGGCTGCGAATTGTGGAGGAATGGTGTCGGTTTGGGCTGGAAAGCGCCGAACTCACCGAACAGTGCAAAGCCATGCGCCACGAATTAGCCCAATGGCACAGCGATGAAATGCGATCAGCCCGCAACACCCCCGCCGATCCCGGCACAACCCTGACCCACAGCAACGAAGAGACCCGATCGAGCATTCAGGCCGTTTTGCAGGCTAACCTGTGCCGAGTGCAGGAAGCCCTCCGTTCGATCGAGGAATATGGCAAGCTGCTGTCCCCCGAGCTATCCCAAGCTTGCAAGCAACTGCGCTACCAAACCTATAGCCTAGAGAGCCGTTTGCAGGGACGAAACCGCCACCAACAATTGGCGGCCGCCCGGCTTTATCTGGTGACCTCCCCCCATGAATACCTCTTTGAAGTGGTGGAAGAGGCCCTCAAGGGAGGGCTATCCCTCGTGCAATATCGCGATAAAAATGAGGACGATGGACGGCGCTTGGCCAATGCCCAACGACTTTGCGACTTGTGCCATCACTACGGGGCGCTGTTTTTGGTGAACGATCGGGTTGATGTGGCGATCGCCGTCGGGGCCGATGGGGTTCACTTGGGTCAGCAGGATTTTCCCCTGGAAGCGGCCCGGCAGATTTTGGGGCCCGAATATCTCATTGGCTGCTCCACCACCAACCCGGCTGAAATGGAGCGGGCCCTGCGGGGCGGTGCTGATTACATCGGCGTGGGCCCCGTCTATGAAACCCCCACCAAAGCGGGCAAGGCGGCTGCTGGGTTGGAGTATGTGGCCTTTGCGGCGGAAAAGTCGCCGGTTCCCTGGTTTGCGATCGGGGGCATTGATGCCCAAAACTTGCCGGCCGTTTTGGAAGCCGGTGCGCAACGGGTGGCCGTCGTGCGGGCCCTGATGGCCGCAGAGCAACCCAAACAAGTCACCCAATATTTACTGTCCCAACTTCACGTCCTGTAACTTCGCGCCCTTCTAACTTCACGTCCTTTAACTCCAAGCCCTTGAGTCCTTTGGGCAGGACGGGGGGCACAACCCGATCGCCGGGACTGTTGCCCCAATTGCCGCAAACTTTCCACACATCCAGACCCTTTGAGCCGTTTTGGAGGATCCTTCATGAGTGAGCTATCCAGTTCAACCATTGCCTTGCAGGTGAATGGCGAAGCCCGCCACTGTGCTCCTGGCACGCAGCTCCCGGATTTTTTGACACAATTGGGACTAAATCCGCGTTTGGTGGCCGTGGAATATAACGGTGAAATCTTGCATCGGCAGTTCTGGGAACGCACCACGTTGCAGGAAGGCGATCGGCTGGAGATTGTCACGATCGTGGGTGGCGGCTAAGGGTGGGGCTAGGGGTTTAAGCCCCTTGTCTGTCGGGTCGGCGGGCGGACAATCTGGAGTTGAAGTCATCGGAATTGCCCGATCGGGCCCGATCGGGATGGATTGCCCACCGATGCCCAGACCATCAAAGGCTGATGATTTTTAAGCGGATGATTTTGAAGGATTGCGATTCGGGAAATTGCAATTCAGAAAATTGCGATCCAAGGTAATAACGATCCAGGTTGATCGCCCAGTGATCGCCACCGATTGCCCAGTGATCACCCACCAATCATCTGAATCGATCGTCCAATGGGGCGTGATCGCAAAAAAAAGCTCCCCACCCGAAGGCGGAGAGCTGAGATATCGTCAGGGTGCATCTACCTGTCTTTTCCCTTCGCAGAACCGTACGGGTTGTCCGGATAAGCTGACGAAAAAAGTTTTAGCTAGTTTGGTTTTGGACTGTTCTTATTCACTTTCCTCTTGTTCGTTTTCTTCCATTGCCACCCTATGGCTGTCTGATTTTTGGCTGTCTGATTGTTCGCCCGCTGTAGCGCCCTTGTCCTATGCCGACTTCCGTGATCGCCAAAGCCGTCTTGGAATTTCACCTGTCGATTACGCCGTTGGGTGGGGACGATCGGGTGTTGATTCGCACGGAACGAGCGCCCAAGGGAGTGATGTTGGCGGAAGAACAAGCCATTTGGCCGATTGGGGAATGGTTGGTGCAGGCCGAACGGTTGATGGCGGATCCGCTGTGGGATCTGTTTCGCACGGAGCCAGCAACCGATGAGCGCCTGGCCAGCCTGGTGGCCTTGGGAGAACAGCTATACAGCGCGTTATTTCAAGGTTCCATTCGCGATCGATGGATTTCTGCCCAAAGCGTGGCCGATAGCCAAGATGCGGCGCTGCATTTGCGGTTGGGACTGCGGGGCGATCGATTGCTGCAACTGCCCTGGGAAGCGCTCTATGGCGATGGGCGACTGTTGACCACGGGCACGGACATCACCTTTTCTCGCTATCGATCGCAGTTTGGCCGCTCCGGTAGCTTTGATGCGCGGCGGTTGACCCTGCGCCGTTCAGATTCATTGCGAATTTTGGTGGCCCTGGCGGCTCCCGACGACCAAGCGGCCTTAGCCGTGGAGCAAGAGGTGGGGCGGTTGCGCCAAGAGCTGCAACAAACCACCGCCCACATGGAAATCGATGTGCTGGATCAGCCCGATCGGGAACAACTCACCCATGCCCTCGAACAGGGGCAATACCATGTGTTTCACTACGCCGGCCACAGCGACCCGGGCCCCGATGGGGGCAGTTTGCACTTGGTGAATCGGCGCACGGGCCTGGCGGAACCCTTGGCGGGCAACGACTTGGCGGGGCTGCTGGTGAATAACGGCGTGTGGCTGGCTTTTTTGAATTCCTGTCGGGGCAGCGACTCGCCGGTTTATCGATCGGATGCGCCGGAAACCGATGCGGACACGTTGGCGGCGGCCCTGATGCGACGCGGTGTGCCGGGGGTTCTGGCCATGTCGGAGCAAATTCCCGATGATGTGGCGATTACTCTGATGCAGTTGTTTTATCGCAACCTGCGTCCGGACTATTCCCTGGATTTAGCCACCAGCCGAATGCGTCAGGGGTTGGTTTCCACCTATGGTTCGGCGCAGTTCTATTGGGCCTTGCCCATTTTGTATTTGCATCCCGATTTTGACGGGCTGCTATTTGCGGCGGGTGTACCCATCTCGCTGCCGGGGCGATCGCCCTTAATTCCCAACGGTGAGCCACTGCCCACCACTCCGCGATCGCCCGATGAGTCGGGGTTGCGGCCCCCAATGCCCCTCAAGGGTCTGGCCGATGAGCAGCTAGCGGATGATCAGTGGGCCGATCAAACCATGGCGGTGAATCTGGAGGAGCTAGTGGCGCGATCGCCCTCGGATGCCGTAGGGAGCGATCGCCCGGACACAAGCCGCAGCCAGCATGGCTCCAATGGCCAAAGTGGCCAGAACGAGCAGGGCAACTTACCGGCGGCCGCAGCCACGGCGTGGGCGGATCGATCGCGCCCTCGGTTTGACCTGGGATCCGCCGACGCGGACAATGCTGCCCGATCGGGGGCTGCCAAGGCCGTCACCGTGCCCCAATCTTGGTTAGTGGCTGGAGCCTTGGCCGTGCTGTTGGGGGCGGGTGGGTTGTGGTGGACGGGGGCCCGGTCAGGAACCCGATCGCAGCCAATGCCCCAACCCACCGCCCCGATCGCCCAATCCCTGAATCCGCCAAACGATTGGAACAGCACCGACACGGAAACGGTGCAGGCGATCGCCCTGCAAGCCTTGCGCCAAAAGCAACTCCCCACCGCTGTGCAGGCGATCGAAGCCCTGCTGGCCCCCAACCGCAACGCCGCCGCCATTGCCCGGGACGTGCTGCAAACCCTCCCCAACAGCCAAGACACCGCCGAAACCCTCTTCTTGCGCGGGCGGGTGACCTGGCAACTGGCACGCCAACAGCAACCGGACTACAGCTTCAACGATGCCCAACGGTTTTGGGAGTTGGCCATTCAACAGAACCCCAATGATCCGCGCTATCACCTGGCCTTAGGGTTTGCGCATTTTCAGACCCAAACCCTCGATCGGGCTGAGCAAGCCTTTGCCGAATCCCTGAACCTCACCCAAACCGCTGACGGAGCCATCCTCAGCGATAATCTGGCCCTCACCGCCCAAGCGGGCCTGGCGCTGGTGGCCCAGGCCCGGGCCCAACAAAACAACGACTCCGCAGCCCTGCAACAGGCCATTCGCTACCGCGATCAGGTGCAAGCCAACGCTGGCAGCCAGTTTCAGCCCCCCGTTTTGGCGCAGAATTGGCTCTGGACAGAGTTGGCCCTCAGTCAATGGCAGCAACTACTCAGCCGATCGTAATCTTTTGACATCTCGCCATTTGCCCCGATCGATCGCCCCCAAGACCGGGGCCAGATCTCCCCTTTGTTGGCCAGAGTTTGGCTCCGTTGGCTTGCGCTGTGCCCCTTTGCCCCGTTTTCTCAATCCCAACGCTCGATCGCCTTTGCTACGAACCGTAACGTTAATTACGAAAATTCATAAGATCCCAAAGTATTTGCAAAGTTCTAGCTATACCTTTCCTGATATATTTTTTTTGGGCAATTCGGCTACAACTTCGCGAGAGTGCAGCCCGTTGGCGGTATCGTCTCGACCGTCACCTTTGAAGAAACTGCTTCTCTCGGATTTCTAGCTGCTTGATCGCTCGTCTAAGCGCCGATTCATCCAAAATAATGCCATTTGCATAATGCGATTCGCATTCCTCGGTTTGCGAAGCTCCAAGATCTAAGGGGCTTCGCAAGATTCTGCTGTGAAGACGCTGCTGATCTCTCAATCGCCCACCACTTTCGCCGACCCTCGATCGACGAAGCAGTTCTTAGGAAGGGACGTTATGGCTTACGCACAGACGCAATCAAAAGCTGGCTACGACGCTGGCGTAAAAGACTACAAGCTGACCTATTACACGCCGGACTACACGCCGAAAGATACTGATATTTTGGCTGCGTTCCGCATGACCCCGCAACCGGGCGTTCCCCCGGAAGAAGCTGGGGCAGCCGTGGCCGCTGAGTCCTCGACCGGGACTTGGACCACTGTGTGGACTGACCTGCTGACCGACCTCGATCGCTACAAGGGTCGTTGCTACGATCTAGAGCCGGTTCCCGGTGAAGACAACCAATACATTGCCTACATCGCCTATCCGCTGGATCTGTTTGAAGAAGGCTCCGTTACCAACCTGCTGACCTCGCTGGTGGGTAACGTTTTCGGCTTTAAGGCCCTGAAAGCGCTGCGTCTGGAAGACCTGCGGATTCCCGTCGCTTACCTGAAGACCTTCCAAGGCCCCCCGCACGGGATTCAAGTAGAACGCGATCGGATCAACAAGTACGGTCGTCCCCTGCTGGGTTGCACCATCAAACCCAAGCTGGGTCTGTCGGCGAAGAACTACGGTCGTGCCGTTTACGAATGTCTGCGCGGCGGCTTGGACTTCACCAAGGACGACGAAAACATCAACTCGCAGCCCTTCCAACGCTGGCGCGATCGCTTCTTGTTTGTGGCTGATGCCATTCACAAGGCCCAAGCGGAAACCGGCGAAATCAAGGGTCACTACCTGAACGTGACCGCTGCCACCTGCGAAGAAATGCTGAAGCGGGCCGAGTACGCCAAAGAACTCGAAATGCCCATCATCATGCATGACTTCTTGACGGCTGGCTTTACCGCCAACACCACCCTGTCGCACTGGTGCCGTAACAACGGCGTGCTGCTGCACATCCACCGCGCCATGCACGCGGTCATCGACCGTCAGAAGAACCACGGGATCCACTTCCGCGTGCTGTCGAAGTGCTTGCGGATGTCCGGTGGTGACCACATCCACACCGGTACGGTGGTGGGCAAGCTGGAAGGCGACCAAGCCGTAACCCTGGGCTTTGTGGACTTGCTGCGCGAAAACTACATCGAGCAAGACCGCAGCCGTGGGATCTACTTCACCCAAGACTGGGCTTCGATGCCGGGCGTGATGGCCGTGGCTTCGGGTGGGATCCACGTGTGGCACATGCCCGCACTGGTTGACATCTTCGGCGATGACGCAGTGCTGCAATTCGGCGGTGGTACGCTGGGTCACCCCTGGGGTAACGCTCCGGGTGCAACGGCGAACCGCGTGGCTTTGGAAGCTTGCGTCCAAGCCCGTAACGAAGGCCGCAACCTGCTGCGCGAAGGTGGCGACATCCTGCGTGAGGCTGCTCGCTGGTCTCCTGACCTAGCTGTGGCCCTGGAACTGTGGAAGGAAATCAAGTTCGAGTTCGAGGCGGTTGATACCGTCTGATGATGCGGCGAGCCGGTTGATTGGCCGATCGAGGGGGAAGCCGCGCACCGATGGAAATCGGTAAGCCGGTAGCGGTTTCTGGATCTGCGATCGTCTAGCATCGTGAAAACGTTGGGCGATCGCGGAGGCTGCGTATGGATCTCAAGCAAATTGCCAAGGATACGGCCAAGATGCTGCAAAGCTATTTGACCTACCAGGCAATGCGGACTGTCCTCGCGCAACTACATGAAACTAATCCCCCCAAGGCGGTTTGGCTGCATCGGTTTTCGGCGGAGAGCAATTTGCAGGATGGGGAAGCCTATTTGCAATCACTGCTGAACGTTGATCCGGATTTGGCCTTTCGTCTGATGACGGTGCGTGATGAGTTGGTCAGTGATGTGACTGACTATTTGCCGGAGATGGTGCGTGAAGGGGTTCAAAAGTCCAATGGCCATCTCCGCCGCCAGCACCTCGAACGGCTAACACAACTGGTTTTGGCTGAGGAACCCGATCGACTCCTGGAATCGGAGCGGCGATCGGGTGACCACTCGATCGATGATTAATTCCACTCCTGGAATTAGCCACGGGATGAGTGAATCGCATTCAAATTGCATTCGTTGAAGTTTTTTCTCTTCGCCCCGTTTGGAGACAACTGGCATGAAGACTCTGCCCAAAGAGCGTCGTTTTGAGACCTTCTCGTATTTGCCTCCCCTCAGCGACCAACAGATCGCCAAGCAAATTCAGTACATGATTGACCAGGGCTACATCCCCGGCGTTGAGTTCAACGAGAACTCGGATCCCGAGGTGTACTACTGGACGATGTGGAAGTTGCCCCTGTTCAACGCGCGTTCGGTGCAAGAAGTGTTGACCGAAGTGCAAGCTTGCCGCTCGGAATATGGCAACTGCTACATCCGCGTTGTGGGCTTCGACAACATCAAGCAGTGCCAATCGGTGGGCTTCATTGTGCACCGTCCTAACCTGAGCCGCTACTAAGTCGCGGTGGGAGCTAGCTAGCGCGATCGAGATCGTTAGCGGCTAAAGTGGTCATTTTGAATGAGCAGCAGGGGTGAGGTTGACTCGCCCCTGTTTGTTTTTCTGCGGGTTTTTTCCGTAATCCCGCCGATTGGCAGGGCATACTGAGAACAGGCTTGAAGGCGAATACCGGTCAATCGCTCACGGATGCTACGGATGCTGGGTCTATGGTGGAAATGAAGGTTGCGGGAATTGCATTGGATGCGGCGAGCCGCACGCCGATCGTGTTGCTTCGAGATACGGCCGATCGGCGTGCCCTCCCGATCTACATTGGGCCGGATCAAGCCAAGGCGATCATCAGTGCCATGGAGGATCGGCCACCGCCGCGCCCGCTCACCCACGATTTGATGGCGAATCTGCTCCAGACTTGGGAAATGACCCTGGAGAAGGTGATTGTCCATTCGCTGCAAGATGGCACGTTCTATGCGGTGCTCTGTGTGCGGCAAGGGGATGTGCAAAAGGATATTGATGCGCGCCCAAGCGACGCGATCGCCCTGGCCCTGCGCACCGATAGCCCCATTTGGGTGATGGAGGAGGTAATTGCCGATGCTTCGGTGCCGGTTGATCGGGACGCGGACGAGGCCGAGCAAGCCGCTTTTCGGGACTTTCTCGCTAATTTACGCCCGGAGGATTTCTCGGAGCGGGGCAATCGTTTCCAAGGTGAGCCGACTAGCGAATCGGAGAGTTAGGACGGCAGAAGCTGACGCGGCTGTAAAGGGCGAAGGCGGCATCTTCGCGCATGGGCTGGGCGTTGCGGCGAGGAACAGGGATTTGGGGATTGAGCCGATCGAGTAATTCTCGGTAATCCAAGGCTGTTTCCGCAAAGCCGGTGAACCGATCGAAAACCCGGGCGATCGGGGTTTGTTGAGCCACAAAGGTCACGAGGGCGTTCCATTGGGTGCGCCGGGTGGGGCGACCGTCATCCAATTCCTGCACAAAGGAGTTGGGCGAAAATCCCATGGGCGCAAAGGCCACGCCCCGATCGAACTGATAGGCACTTTCGCAAAGGCGCAAAATGCAGCCCCGATCGGGTAAATGCAAATCCACAAGAGGAACCCAATCTTGGGTTTGATCTCGGCGCACAATTTGGCCGCGCGCATTCAAATCAATCACCGATTCCACCACGGGCACGGCTCCTAACACCCGTTGGCTCACCTCCGCCCACCGAAAGGCCAAGGTTCCCAACTGGTGTCGATCGTTTTCGCAAATCACGATCGGGTCTGGATCAACGGATTGGAAATGTTTGATGGTGAAAGTTTTGACGGCTTGTACCGCTTTTTCATCCACACAGAAGCAGGGAATTTGGTGTGATTGGAGGGCTTCCGCATAGACTTGCAGTTCTCCTAACAGGCCGGTGCGATAGAGTCGCCAATCGCGGCTGGGCAACTGCATTCGGGCGGTGTAGGGATCTAAGTCAAAAATGCGGGCAAATTGTTTCGCCGCTTCCGGGCGATCGTCCGGGGCGATCGGCTCCAAAATTAAAATGCCGTGGGCGGGTTTTTGGGTGCGATCGCCCTGGTTGGCGGCTTGATGGGCGGTGGCTCGGGCTTGGGTAATGGCGGCTTGGCGCTGGGTGCGATCGGCCGTTTCCAAGCGCTGCAACCCCTGACGAGCTTGGGCCAAAATCTTGGGATTGGGGTTGGTGGTGTTTCTCAGCAACTCTCGATAAATGGGTTCCGCCACCGCTGGCCGCCCCGCCAGCTCATGGAGCCGCGCCGCATAGAGTTGCACCCAAGGATCGCGCGGGTGGCTCGTGAGCAGTGGATTCAGCAACCGGGCGGCGGTGCGATAGTCCTTGTTTTTAAAGGCTTCGATCACGCGATCGATTTCGGGGGGACGACTCATGGGCGATCGAACCTACGATGGCCGTTGCAGCAAGGGATGGGGGAACTAAACTCAACTCAATTCAACCAAACCCAAAAATCTAGATCCCAAACGACTAGCTCCCAAGCCGCTAGCTCCCAAACAGACGCTAACAACGATTCAAGGGGAAGGAATTTTGATTATGGATCCAAGCATGGCACAGGTATGGCGGCGGTTGCGAGTGACGATCCTTGGCGCGGTAATGGGCGCGATCGGAACCGGAGCAATAGCTTGCCCGCAGTCGGTGGCCGCCACCCTCACTCAGCCCCACCGGGCCGAGACCCAACCGGAGCGCCCCCAAATGCCACCCCAAATGCCACCCCGGATGCGTTCACCAGTGGAGTTGACCGAAAATCAGGTTCGATCGCGCTTGGAAGGGCTGCTGGCCGCCATCAAAAACCAAGACATTGAGGCGATCGTCAGCTTCTATGCACCCAATGCGGCAATTCGGGCAACGGTGAACCTTGCCGGAGGATCCCAAATTATTCGGCTTGACGGTCGCCAACAAATTCGAGATTTGCTGGAGCTAGCCTATCCCCAAATGCGCATGACCGCCGTTCGCTACGAAGATTTGGTGATTGAAATTGCGCCCGATCGCTCCCAAGCGGTGGTGACCTGCACCCTGTTTCAGTCCGCGATGGCTCGCGATCAGCCCCTGAACAGTGTGGCCAATCAGCGGTTGGTGTTTCGAGTCATTGATCAAGAAATTTTGATCACCGAAGATATTTCTGAGGAAAGGAGTCGGAGTTTTCCCTAAAATTAGCCCCAACCTAGCGGCCCTGTGGGAAATTCGTGACCGGGAAAATTGCCCAAAGATTCCCACGCTGAAAACCGGAAACCCCGTGGAAAATATTGATCAAGACTCAGCAGAATTCTGAGAGCGTGGGGCGCGGCCGTCATGACTCATGATGTGCAAATCCACTGACTGCTCCGTTAGGAGATTCATCAATCGGTAGGTTAAAGAGCCGCGCAGCAACAATTGCCACCGCGATCGACGAGTTTCGCCCAGCACAATTTGTGTAATTCGATAATCTCGGGCCACTTTGGCGATCGCCTGGGGAATATTTGACGCTTGAATTTGCAGAAATTCGCCTCCAAACTCCTCGCAAAGTCGTTGACAGCCCTCAATTTGTAACGCTTCGTCTTTGCTTAAAAATCGATCGGGTGGACAAACAAATAAGCTATATAAGGGCGCATTCATGTAATTCGCCAACCGCGCTGCCCGTCGTAATAGGCGCATTGATCCCTCGTAGGTCGAAACACAGACCAACACTCGCTCGTGAATGTTACAAAACGGGGTGCTGGAATCCTGATCGATCGCCTGTTCTTCAACATTGTCGGCCACCTCTCGTAACGCCAATTCTCGCAGAGCAATCAGGTGGCGACGCTGAAAGAAATTGGTCAATGCCTGGGGAATTTTATCCAGGGCATAAACCTTCCCATCCTGTAGGCGCTCTTCTAAGGTTTCAGGGGTGACATCAATCACCACCACCTCATTCGCTTCCTCAAGGATTCGATCGGGCACGCGCTCTCGAATCACAACGCCGGTAATTTGAGTCACGAGATCATTGAGGCTTTCTAAATGCTGAATATTCAGCGTGGAAAACACATCAATTCCCGCCGCTAAAATCAGCTCCACATCTTGATAGCGTTTGGGGCGATCGCTCGTGGGCACATTCGTATGGGCCAGCTCATCAATTAACACCAACTGGGGCTGGCGATTGCAAATGGCGGCCACATCCATTTCCGGTAGCAATCGATTTTGGTAAGCAATTTGAGCAGGGGGAACCACCTCCAGCCCGATCGCTTTGTCGGCGGTTTCTTTGCGGCCATGGGTTTCCAATAACCCAATCACCACATCCATGCCCTCTGCTTTTAATTGCTGGCCCTCTTCCAACATGCGGTAAGTTTTGCCGACACCGGGAGCCATGCCGATGAAGACTTTATGTTTACCGCGTTTGGGAATATGCATTGACTGATCACCCTAAGCAAACGTCAAACGGTGTGGCTAGGAATTAGCCGATCATCGCCCATCGCCGGGTTTCGCCTTGTTGTTCAAGATGCTGTCGAGGGTCTGCCCCGGGGGCAAATCTGTGAAGACCCGATCGCCCGGTTTGATGCCTTGGAGCACCTGCACCTGATTGCCCAAGGTGGGGCCCAAAACCACCGCTCGAAACTCGGGTTTTTGGGTGGCATTGGGAACTAAAACGCCCGTGCGACCGCGATTGGTCACCACGGCCACCGTCGGTACAACCACCGCTTGGGGCAGGCGATCGCCCAAAAAGACCAAATCCACATTCATGCCCGATCGCAGCGCCTCCTGCCCCGACAGAATCGCCACACGCACTTCAAAGGAGGTGACATCGCGCTCCCGAATCGCTTCCGGAGCCACCAGCTTCACCCGTCCCCGAAAGACTCGATCGGGATAGGCATCGGCCGTAATTTCCACCGTTTGCCCCAACTTGATTTGCCCAATGTCCACTTCCGGAACTCGGGCCAACACCTCCAAACCACTGGCCAGCGCCGCGATCGAGGTGGAAGTTGCCCCACTGCCGGAGGAAGCGGACGTGGTGGGAGTCACGAAGGAACCGGGTTCCGCATACTTTTGGGAAATGAATCCGGCAAAGGGCGCACGCACCACGGTGTCATTCAATTGCGTTTGGATCAGGGCCATTTGGGCCCGGGCTTCGGCCACATCGGCCCGGGCGGCGGCAATATCTTCAATCCGGGAACCGTTCCGAATTCGATCGCGCCCCTTTTGGGATTCCAGCAACGCCGCCTTCGCCCGATCGACATCCGCCTTGGCGCTGCGGGCCTCTTGCTCAAACCCATCCAGGCGATCGCGCTCAATCACCCCTGCTTCTGCCAACGATCGGTTGCGCTCCAGCCGTTCCCGGGCCAAATCAAGCCGCGCCTGGGCACTCACCACATCCGCGCGCGATCGGTTCACCCGGGCTTCCGCCTCTGCAATTTCTTCCGGTCGATTGCCCGTTTGGGCCTCCGCCAGTCGTGCTTGGGCCCGCGCCAAGCCGGCCTGGGCCCGCGCCAGTTGCGCCCGCATTTCCGAATCATCCATTCGGGCAATCACTTGGCCCTTTTGCACCGCATCCCCCTGCTCCACATACAACTCCACCAAGCGCCCGGAGGTTTTGGGACTCAGGTTCACGGTTTGGATCGGGCGAATGGTGCCGCTCGCATCGATCTTGACTGTCAAATCAGCGGAGGTGACCGGAACGGTCAGCTTGGCCAAGGGATCAACCGCCGGATCCGCCGGCTTGCGCAATTGCCACAGACCCCAACCGGTGGCTCCCAAGATCGCCGTGGCCGCCACCCCCAGCAAGGGCCAAAACAAACGGCGCGATCGCTGCTCCCATTGGTTCAGCTCCTGGAGTGCCGGGGGTGAGGTCTGAAGGACAGATCCAGAGTCCGAATCAGCAGCCGGGGCACTTGATGGGGATTGCTGGGCCGTGCCCGATCGACCTGCATTCGATCGCTGGGTATCAGGCTGAGACTCAAGTTGCACAGGTTGCTACTCAGAACGCGCTAACTATGTTCATTATGAAAGGGATTTGGCGAACTGCGGGAGCCGCCGCCCGGTGAAATCTCCACACCCGGCGATCGCCCCAGCGGTCTCCCGATCGTCCCCAGTTTTTGACCCCCGCGTTGCCCAAGATCCCGCCCTAGCCAGGCCAATCGCTTCCTCAAAAAAATTCAAAAAATTTTTGGGCTGCCTATTGGGAATTTTCGATCCTTGTGCTATTGTTATCTCCCGTGGTGGAAGCGGGTCGATGCCCGAGTGGTTAATGGGGACGGACTGTAAATCCGTTGGCTATGCCTACGCTGGTTCAAATCCAGCTCGGCCCACCACCCCGCCTCTGTAGCTCAGTGGTAGAGCGCACCCTTGGTAAGGGTGAGGTCACGAGTTCAATCCTCGTCAGAGGCTCTTTTGACAAGCTCATTGCAATCTTTGAGCCTCTATTGCCAACCCCTATTCAATCTCTATAGTGAATTGAGCGCACCAGTTATGGCAGCGTCTAACTTCGATTGGCTCCATCGCGGAACCGCCGATATTTTTCCCAACCAACCCGACTCAACGGATCCGGCCCAGAACCTAGAGCGATTGTTGGCCACGACCGATCGCCCCTTGCGTGTCAAGCTCGGCATTGACCCCACCGGCAGCGATATTCACCTGGGCCACAGCATTCCCGTTCGGAAATTGCGAGCCTTCCAGGATGCGGGCCACATCGCCGTCCTGATTATTGGCGATTTCACCGCTCGCATTGGCGACCCCACCGGTAAATCGGAAGTGCGCAAGCAACTGACCGAAGCGCAAGTGCAAGCCAACGCGGAAACCTATTTGGATCAGGTGCGATCGATCCTGGATTTTGAAACGCCTGGCCGCCTGGAGGTGCGCTACAACTCCGAGTGGTTAGCCAAGCTGGACTTGGGCAAAATCCTGGAACTCCTCAGCACCATGACCGTTGGCCAAATGTTGGCTAAGGAAGGATTTGCAGAGCGCTATCAGCAGGAAAGTCCCATCTTTTTGCATGAATTTCTCTATCCGTTGATGCAGGGCTATGACTCCGTGGCCGTGCGGGCGGATGTGGAACTGGGCGGCACAGATCAAAAATTCAACCTAGCCGTAGGGCGAGATTTGCAGCGCCACTTTGGTCAAAAACCGCAGTTTGGATTGCTCACGCCCATCTTGATTGGGACTGATGGGGTGCAGAAAATGTCCAAATCCCTGGGTAACTATGTGGCCCTGCGAGAAGACCCGCTCACCATGTATTCCAAGCTGGAAAAGGTGGCCGATGCGCAACTGGAAACCTACTTTGAACTGATGACGGATTTACCGTTGGATCAGTTACCCGAAAATCCCCGCGATCGCCAGAAATTGTTGGCCCTGGAAATTACCCAACAAATCCATGGCGAGGCGATCGCCCTGCAAGCCCAAAAGGATGCCATGAATTTGGTGTCGGGCGGTGGCGGTGCGGAAAATGTGCCGGAGTTTTCCTTGGCTCAGGTGGAATTTCCGGCTCCAATTTTCTATCTGTTGAGTGCCACAAAGTTATGCACTACCAGTAGCGAAGCCCGCCGCCAAATTCAAGGGGGCGGTGTAAAACTGGATGGCGAAAAGCTAGCGGATGTGAACCAAAAGTTTGAATCGGCGGCGGATTTGTTGGGCAAAGTGCTGCAAGTGGGAAAAAAGAAATTTGTGCGATTAGTGGCCTAGGAACAACCCAAAGCCCAGTAGCGCGACAGGCTTAATATATTGGGTCAAAGTTGCGGAGCCAGTCGTGGTAACAAGGGGCTTGAGCATCTTGCTGCTTAACGATCGGGTGGCGGTAACAGCCATATCATTTAACCCAGCGAATTAAGGCAGCCACGCTACTAGCCTGAGAGGATGTCTGAAAAGCCAAAATCGATACTCTGCACGCCTCATCGATCGACGAAGACAAGGGGCTTAAGCCCCTTGCCCCCACGACTATTGGTGCATTGCCCGTGCCAAAAGACACTTTTCAGACATCCTCTGAGAGTTGATCGCCCCTGGCAACCGACAAAACTCGGTTGTTATACTGGCTGGTCGGGCTAGCCTCTCCTGCGTGGTGCGGTGTCTATGGTGGTTGAGTGTTTCCAGCTTTCAACCAAGCTTGGCCATGTTGGGCTAAGCAACATTGGGCTGGGCAAGGCTTGGCTAGGGTTAATCAACAATTGGTGATTCCCATGTTTAAGAATTTGGCTTCGGATGCCTTGGGCCTCAGTGACATTGGAGTGGTGATTCGTCCCCAGGATTACGGCAAAGTTGACGCGGACGACTACATCATCAATGAAGAAGGTGAGAAAATCTATTTTTTGATTAAGTCCAAGATGGATGAATATTGCTTCACCAACTTGGCGCTGATCCATGTGGATGGCACATCGGCTGTCAGCAAAAAACGCACTTTGCGGCGCTTTAACTATGCCCACCATGCCATTTCCCATGTGACTTTGGAAACAGCGGGAACGCTCGATCGGGATGTGGAAATTAAGTTTTCCATGGGCAGCCAGCATTACTCGATCGATGTGGCCAAAGTCCATATTCATGAACTCAAGGACTTGTATAAAGCCCTGCTGAAAATTGCTTTGATTCAGCAGGAAAATACTGCGTTTCATGGCTATGCACAAACCAGCTTGAACACGGCGGCCACCACCATTAGTCGATCGACCAGCACTTCAACGGCCGAAGAGCAATTCAAGGCCATTAACCAATACGCATTCAATTGGTTAAAGCTGGCCCATGAGTCCTATGTGCGCAAAGATTTTGGGGAAGTTTTCGAGAAGTTTATTAATAACTAACTGCTGGCGGGCTTGGGGCTGAGGGTCTGTCATCAAATCGCCTGAAAACCTGATGCTACCGTTACCGAATCGCTAGACAGCAAGGGGCTTAAGCCCCTTGTTACGATGACGGGAACCGGGGAAAGCAACTGGGTCGGCTGGCCCCCAGGAAATGATGGCGCTCCCTAATCTTCCTCAATGCGGTAACCCAAATCGGCCAGGCGAGCGGGCGATCGCCGCCACTTGGGTTGCAGTTTCACATACAACTCCAGGTAAACCTTGCCATCAATTAACTTTTGAATTTGTTCGCGGGCTGCTGTGCCGATCGCCTTCAGCATGGAACCGCCTTTGCCGATGAGAATTGCTTTTTGGCTGGCCCGTTCAATGTGAATTGTGGCCAAGACGCGGGTAATTTTCGGGGTTTCCTCCACCCGATCGATTTCCACCGCCACGGAATGGGGAATTTCATCCCGGGCATGGAGCAAAATTTGCTCGCGGATTAGCTCACCCATGATGAATCGTTCGGGGCGATCGGTCACCAATTCCGGGGGGTAATAAAACGGGCCCGGCGGCAGTCGATCGATCAGCGCCTGCAATAACTCCTCCGTGCCCTCGCCCTGGAGTGCCGAAAACCGCACGATCGGCCAACCCCGATCGGTCGCCAAGGCCGCGTAGGACTCTTCCACCGTCGGATCCGTTTGCAGATCAATTTTGTTCAGCCCCAAAACCACCGGCACGGGCGCTTGGGCCAACCATTCGGCCACGAAGCGATCGCCCCCGCCTGCTTCCACTGACCCATCCACCACAAACAGCAGCAAATCCGCCGAATGGATGGCCATGCGTGCATTGGCCACCAACACTTTGCCCAATTCGTGGTGAGGCTTATGAATTCCGGGCGTGTCTACAAACACAATTTGCGCATCATCCCGGGTCAGGATGCCCCGCAGTCGGTTGCGAGTGGTTTGGGCGATCGGGGAGACAATGGCCACTTTTTGCCCCACCAAACCATTCATCAGCGTGGACTTGCCCACATTGGGCCGCCCCACAATTCCCACAAAGCCCGATCGAAAATCGTCGGGAGCCGTCGGAATTCCCAAATTCAGCGCCTCTAGCATTTCATCCAACGAGTTGGCCACAGCGGCGCGATCGTCCGTTGGCTGGGAATGCTGTTCAATGCTCATAGGGTTGGGACTGACGATGTGGGAAATGGTGTTGGAGAAGATGGCAGGACAAGCCGTTCAAAAGTTTTCAGCCCACGGTGAAATCCATGGTGAAACCGATTGCTGAGCCGATTGTGCAGCCAATCGCTAAACAACTTGTTAAACAGCTTGTTAAACAAATTGTGAAACCAACTGTTAAAACGGATCGGCGATCGGGTGGCAGGTAGCGGATTTGGGGCGATCGCTTCGGGATCGAAATGGGGCAATATGGCCAAGGTAGCCTCGGCAACCGCTTGACCATGGCCAATCCATGGCCTCGTCAAGATTCTAACCCGCCCTTGCCGTTGGGTCTTCCCACCCTTGCGTTAGGACAACTATTCGTCAACCCCCGCATGACCGAGCCATCTCTTTTGCCCTCTCCCATCAACCCCGCTGACGATCCGCTTGAGGATCCCCTTGCCAAGGTGCGGGCCCAGTTCGATCGCGCCCCCTATCCCCGCATTCCGCTCGATCGCTTACCGGCCGAAACCCATACCTACTGGCACGATTTCCGCACCGCCTACTATCGTCGCAACCAAAAAATTGCCAACACCGAAGGGCGGTTGATGCTGGATGTGGGCTGTGGCAGTGGATATGGCGTGTTGAGCATGGCTTTGGCCAACCCCGGCGCGCGCATTGTGGGGGTGGACTTGTCGCCCGCTTCCGTGGACTTGGCCCAAAAACGCTTGGAGCACCATGGCTTGGGCGATCGCGTGGAATTTCATGCATTGGCAATGGAAGAGTTGCCGCAATTAGGCATGGAATTTGACTACATTAACTGCGATGAATTGCTATATCTGCAACCGGATCCCGCCGATGGGCTGGCGGCTATGAAAGCCGTCTTAAAACCCGATGGGATTATTCGTTCTAATCTCCATAGTCTTTATCAGCGATTTGACTATTTCAAGGCCCAAAGCTTGGCTCACCTGATTGGGTTGATGGATGACAACCCGGGTGAGCTGGAAATGGGAATTTTGACCGAATTGATGGAGTCTTTGAAAGATACAACACTCCTGAAAATGCGGGTTTGGGACTCTGAAAAAATGCAAAATGAGCAGCGGGTGATGATGAATCTGCTGTTCCAGCGCGATCGGGGATTCACCATCCCTCAGCTTTTTGACTATATCGATCGCTCCGGTCTGGAATTCATCAGCATGACCGATTGGCAGTCTTGGGAAGTGACGGATCTGTTCAAAGACCCAGAAAACATGCCCATTTCGATCGCCTTTGGCTTGTCGGAAGCGCCCATTTCCGATCAACTCCACTTTTTTGATTTGATTCGATCGAACCATCGACTTTTAGATTTCTGGTGTGGTCATCCCGACGCGGCACAACCCTGGACAGCCCTCAGCGACTGGGAACCAGAAGATTGGCATCAGTCCCGAGCAGCACTTCACCCGCAATTGGATACACCAGAATTTGCCGCAGACCTCAAAAATGTGGTCTTACAGGGCACTGATTTAAAGTTGGATCAGCACTTATCCCTGAAATGGGGCTGGGAATCGGTCAGCAGCGCGATCGCCCTTGGGTTGCTGCCCCTGTTGGAAGGGATGAAAACCTTTACGGAACTCGCAGATTCGCTGCAACAATTGCGCCCTGTGGATCCAGTAACTTTGGAGCCGATCGCACGCTCAGAAGTGGAAGCAGCCTTGCGTTATTTGCTCTCAGAGTTGGGTCAGGCAGGTTATCTGTTGGTTGAACTCGCTTGAGTTGAACTGAGCTAACAACTTGAGTTAGCAACTTGAGTTGGCAAATTGAGTTAGCAACTTGAATTGCTGAATTGAGTTGGTGAAGTGAATTCACCTGGCAGACATTCAGCAAAAATTCCCCAGAACTCAGATTGAGTGCAGCCGAATTAAGTCGAATCAAACTAAATCGACTTGATTGATTTTGAAGCCCTGATTGGAAGCCCTAATTTGCCATGAATTTTGAATCTTCCGCTGAACGAGAAGCCTGGATTCAGCGACAGTTTGATCAAACGCCCTACCCTCGCGAACCGATCGAAACGGCTCCCGATAGTCAACCCGATGAATTTCACGCCCATTCATTGGCCACCGCATTCTATGCCCGCGATCACCGATGCGTGAACTCCGACGGAATGCAGATTCTGGATGTGGGCTGCGGCAGTGGCTTCAAAGGTTTGATGTTGGCTCATCTGAACCCGGGAACAACCATCACCGGCATTGATCTTTCTCCGGCTTCGATCGATGTGGCGATCGAGCGGTTTCGGCGGTTTGATTTGCTCAATCGGGCCAAATTTTTAACCCTCAATATCGATCAGCTTCCTAGCCTTGATCAGCAATTTGACTACATCAATTGTGATGAGGTGTTGTACCTGCTGGAAGACCCCCTCGCCAGCCTGCAGTTAATGGCCAGCGTGCTGAAACCGACGGGTATTTTGCGAGTGAATCTGCATAGCTTCAACACTCGAATTCCCGTGCTTTGTGCCCAGGAATTTTTGCGCGATGTGGGAGCGATTACCCCCGATCGGGATGAAAAAACCACCATGGCCCTGGTGGAATCCATTGTTTTGTCCCTGAATCCGCGCAATGTGGATGTGCGGAAAATGTGGGATCGCAATGACACCGATAATCCTGATGTTCGCGAGCGAATCTTGGCCTTTAATTTCATGCTCCACGGCGATCGGGGATTTTCGGTGCCGGAGGTGTTTGACCTAATTGAGGGTGCGAATTTGCAGCTTATTGCCCCGGTGGAACCCCAGGATTGGGCGGTGAAAACCATGCTGGATCTGGAGCAATTTCCCGAGGAACTGCGATCGCGGCTTGAGCAAATCAGTTGGCGTGAACAAATGTATTGGCACGATCTGTTGGTCAGCCGCAACCGGTTGATCGACATATTCTGTACGCCAAAACCCATGGCAGAACCGCCGAAGTCGCCCACGGTTGAACAGTTGGCCCAGCAGCCCGATCGCACCCAAGCGGTGCTGCACCCCCTGCTGAATAATCCAGACTTTGAAGCGGCCCTCGTGGAATCCTGCCGCTACCTCAAGCCCCTGAACTTCGCGAAATTTTTGCGGCGGCCGGAAGGCATCGCGGCGGCCAGTGCCAGCCTAGTGCCCGTCTTGGTTCCGCTGTTGACGGGCCCCCAACCGATTACGCAACTGATCGATCGGTTCATGCGAGTGCGCCCCCTGAACCCAGTCGATCGCTCACCGGCCGATCGCGCCAGTGCCACCCAAGCGGTCTGCACCTTCTTGCGAGACCTCGAAACCTTCGGCTACATCTTCCTAGAGGCCATTGAGGCCTAGAGCCTGTCGTCAAATCGCCTGAAACCCTGATCCCACCGTCAACAGATCGTGGAAGACAAGGGGCTGAAGCCCCTTGCTACTGAACGGTTTGGCAACGGTAGCAATCATTTGAACGGTAGCAATCATTTGAGCTGACCTACCGAAATAAGCTTGCCGCAGTACTGGAGTTGACCTAGAGTTCAGCATCTCCCAAAAGGCATTCCTTGGGCATCCCGAAAAATGGTGCTGATCAGGTGCTACGCCAGTCCGTTAACATCGCAAGAATCCTGATCCTGATCCAAAAGCCACCCCAAAAATCCTGGGGGTTGACTCTCGAACATGCTTGCTTGGTCAGGGTTTTCAGGCTTTTTCCCTTGACCCCAAAAAAATTCTGCTGCGGTTGATATGAATCCCCAGTAACCTGGGTAAGTTGCAAGCATGAGGGGAACAAAATCCCCACCTTCCCAACCTTCCTCCCCCGACTCTCGAGGAGACTATCCCAGATGAAAGCTGAATTCAAAGCCAAGCTGATCCAACACCTCGCCCAGCGCCGCAACAGCGAAGAAGGCTTCACCCTGATTGAACTGCTGGTTGTAATCATCATCATCGGTATTCTGGCAGCAATTGCTCTGCCTTCCTTCCTCAACCAAGCCGCTAAGGCTCGTCAGTCGGAAGGTAGCACCTATGTTGGTTCGCTCAACCGTGCTCAACAGGCTTACTACGTGGAGCAAGGCAAGTTCGCGGCTGACCTGAAGACCCTGAACGCTGGTATCAAGGAAAAAACCGATAACTTCGAGTACAAGACCGTTGGTACTGACACGGAAGCAACCAGCACCGCTGATAAGCTGCAAGCTTCTCTGAAGAGCTTCAAGGGCGTGGTGAAGTTGGAAGACCAACAAGCCAAGGCTATCTTGTGCATCACGGCTAAGGAAAATGAAGCTGCTAGTGCCGCTACCAAGTTGGCTAGCGACTCTACCAAGGATTGCAACTAATCAAGGCTAGCGCAGTCCATTGCGAAGATGGATAGCCTTGGGTGGAGCCAGTGTTGTCGCTGGCTCCACCTTGTTTTTGGGGGTTAATCAACAGAATTTTCCGTAACCTGGTCGCTTAGCGATCGGCTGGGATGAGGACAAGACATTGTTGAACGCTGGGGTCAGCACAGCCGGTGCAGTCGCCGCCGAGGGCCAGGGTTTGCTGAATTTGGCCGATCGCCTCGGAAGTGATGATTTCCCCAGGCACAATCACAGGAATTCCCGGTGGATAGGGACAGATCCACTCAGCGGCAATGCGCCCGATCGCCCGGTTAAGGTCGATCGGCTCGGTGGGAAGCTGGCTGGCCTGGCGCGGAGTCAGCGGGGCCGGACTGGGGGGCGCAAGCAATCCGGCGACCGCATCCAGCCCCCGATCGAGAGCCATTTGGGGCGATCGCGCCAGGGCCGCCAAAGCCGCCACCAAGCGATCGGCTTCTTGGTCGGTGTTGGCCGGTGTCCAAACAAAGGTTAAGTGTTGAGGGCTGCTGAGTTCGGCGGTGATGCCCCAATCTTGGTCTAACGCTTCATCGGCCTGGTAACCATTCCAGCCAGCCAAGTGAACGGTCAAGCGCGATCGATCCAGATTGGGCCCCGCAAGGACTCGAATCGCTCGATCGCCCGCCAACTGCGATCGCACCCGATCGACCCGCGCCAGCGTTTCGCCCCAATCAACTTGACCCCGCAGCGCCACCCGTCGCCGGGCCGCATCCAAGCTGGCCATCAGCAAGTAGCTGGGGCTGCTGGAGGTGACCCATCGCAGCACTTGATTCAACCGATCGCGATCGATCAAAGCCTGGGGGTGTAAATGAAGCAGCGCCGATTGGGTTAAGGAACCAAGGGTTTTGTGAGCCGAAGCCACCACCAGATCCGCGCCGGCCGCCAAGGGAGCGATCGGGAGTTCTGGATGCAACCCAAAGTGGGCCCCGTGGGCCGCATCGATCATTAAGGGAATGCCGTGCGATCGCGTTAGTTGGGCGATCGCGGGCAAATCCGAAACCCAACCGTGATAGGTCGGTGACACCAGCAGCACCGCCTTCGCTTGGGGATAGGTCGCCAGGGCTTGGGCGATCGCCTCGGGAGTCACCACCGTGGGCATTTGCCATTCCCGATCGACCGCTGGCCAAACCCAGCAGGGCCGTGCCCCCGCAAGAATCAAACCGGACAAAACCGATTGATGGGCATTGCGAGCCACAATCAGCGAGTCGCCATCCTGGCAAACGGCCCCGATCGCCGCCACCAGTCCGCTCGTGGCCCCATTCACCAAAAATCGAGTGAGGCCCGCCCCAAAGCAATCGGCCGCCAACGCTTCGGCCGCCGCGATCGCGCCCTGGGGAGCCGCCCAATTATCCAATCCCTCCAGTTCTGTCAAATCCCAGGCCCAGCAGTCGCCCCAAGCATCCGCCAACAGCGGGTCGATCGCCTGGCCCTTATGACCCGGCACATGAAACCGCCCCGCTCGGCGGCCTGCGCGATCGGCCAGCGCCTCGATCAGGGGTGCGGCTTGCTGACACTCAGCGTGATGACCCGTGATTGCATTCGAGATCGCAAACTGTCCCCCCAATTCCATTCATCCTCATCCTGTATTTCACAATCAATTCATTCAAGCCATTCCTTCCACCCCAAACACCCTCTACCATGCGCCACACCACCGCCTGGATCGTCCAAGTTTGGCTATCGTTTCTGTTTTCAACCGGTGGTACAGCCCTCTGCATCTATTACCTTCCGGTCGATGCCTGGATGAAATTTGCCATGTCCATGGGCTTGGGTTTCACCATCAGCTCAACCCTAACGCTGGCCAAAACCACCCGCGACCAATACGAAGTTAAACAATTGGTGGCTAAGGTCGAAGAAGCCAAGGTTGAAAAACTGCTGGCCCAACATCACTAACAAAAGGGGACTGAGCAATCTTTTGAGGTGCTCGCAAATCACCAATCACCCTGGGGTAAGGGGCTGAGGGCTAGTTGTCAAGCCGCCTAAAACCCTGATTCCACCGTGACAAGATCGTGGGGGACAAGGGGCCGAAACCCCTGAGCTAGAGCAGTTAGGACATCGTGGGGGGCAAGGGGCTTAAGCCCCTTGTCTAGGGCAGTTAGGACACGAAAACCTGACTCGCCGCCCCTGCGCCCAACTAGCGCCGCGATCGCCCAACCGCGCGGGGACTGCCAAAGTCCGGTACTATGTTGAACTGGATTTCTCAAAAAATTAGCCGCGCAACCGGTGGGATAGCGCAATCGATCGCCGCCACCCTTGCCCAGCCAATCCGAACCCTCTGAATTGACCGACTCAGCCCGCAACCCCAGCACCAGCGAAATGGTACAAGAACGCGTACTTCCCGCAACCCCGACCACCCGCGCCACCGTCACCCGCGAAGAAGGGCTTATGCTCTACGAAGACATGGTGCTGGGTCGCCTTTTTGAAGACAAGTGCGCCGAGATGTACTATCGCGGCAAAATGTTTGGCTTCGTTCACCTCTACAACGGCCAAGAAGCCGTTTCGACGGGGGTGATTCGGGCTTTGCGCCGCGATGCCAATGATTATGTGGCTAGTACCTATCGTGATCACGTTCATGCCCTGAGTGCTGGTGTGCCCGCCCGGGAAGTGATGTCAGAGCTGTTTGGTAAGGTGACGGGTTGCAGCAAGGGCCGTGGCGGTTCCATGCACTTGTTCTCGGAGCCGCATCGACTGCTGGGGGGCTATGCCTTTGTGTCGGAAGGAATTCCGGTGGCGACGGGGGTGGCCTTCCAAAGCAAGTATCGACGCGAAGCCATGAATGACCCCAGTTCTGACGGGGTGACCGTTTGCTTCTTTGGGGATGGAGCCGCGAACAATGGCCAGTTCTTTGAATGCTTGAACATGGCGGCCCTCTGGAAGCTGCCGGTGATCTATGTCATTGAGAACAATAAGTGGGCGATCGGGATGGCCCACGAGCGTGCCACCTCCGTGCCCGAAATCTACAAAAAAGGCCCCGCGTTCGGGATGCCCGGCGTAGAAGTGGACGGGATGGATGTGTTGGCGGTGCGTGGTGTTGCCCAAGAGGCGATCGCCCGGGCCCGCGCTGGCGAAGGCCCCACGGTCATTGAAGCCCTGACCTATCGTTTCCGGGGTCACTCCTTGGCCGATCCGGATGAACTGCGAGCAAAGGAAGAAAAGGAAGTTTGGAGTAAGCGCGATCCGATTACTCGCTTGGCCGATCACCTGCTGGGTGAAGGATTGGTGAAGGCGGAAGAACTGAAGGAGATCGATCGCCGAATTCAAGAGCATGTGAACGACGCGGTGAAATTTGCCCTCGACAGCCCTGAACCGGATCCCAAGGATCTGTACAAGTACATTTTTGCGGAAGATTAGGGCCTGTCGTTACTTCCTGGGATCCAGTGAAAACGGTTGATCTGTCATACCCTAACCACCCTAGACAAGGGGCTTAAGCCCCTTGCCCCCCACGATCCGCCAACAGTCAGTGGAATCAGGGTTTCCAGCGATTTGACAACATGGACTAGACCAGCCAACGCCCGAAAAAACCGTAGGGTTGAGCTAATCGAAAGCTAAGGCGATCGTCCGTCAGAAACCGCCAAACTCCGCATAAACTGGGGCGAAGGGTCATCCTTCCTGCCCCAGTTTTTGATCGGACAAATCGGACAAACAGATCGCACAGACTTTCCGATCGAGCGATTGGCGCGAATGATTGAGCGAACCCATCGATCAGATACTGGCAACAGCAATGGTTGAAGCAGGTCGAAATGATCAAAACGGAAATGATCAAAATAAAGGACTGCCGTATCGGGTCATTGTTGATCGGGTCATTGTTTTGACGGATTGGCTGTGGGGTGACCTGTTGATCCAGCCATCGCGGTTTTGCCCATGAGTCGTCGCTCCCAAGATGCCCCATTACTGATTACGGCCCTGTTCATGTCCTTGGCCCTGTTGGGTGGGGGCTATTGGTTGGTGCGATCGAACGGGCTTTTGGGCAGCGAGAGTCCAACCCCATCGACCACCCATAATCCCCAAGGGGGGCCGGCCCCGTCCTTGAGCAGTGGCGAGCAGGTTTTGTTGGCAGATTCGCCCGATAAGTTGGCGGCGGCAGCGGCGGGGCAAGCTGGGGATTCAATCCAGGCGATCGCCCTGTTGCGCAAAAGTTTGCAGCAGCGGCCCAACGATCCGGAAGCCCTGATTTATTTGAATAATTGGCTGGCGCGGGAGGCTCCGCAGCGGACGATCGCCGTGGTTGTGCCGGCGGCTAATTTGCCCGATGTGGCCAAGGAGTTGCTGCGGGGAGTGGCGCAGGCCCAAGCCCAGTGGAATCAGGGCGATCGGGAGCGATCCGGCCCGAAGCCTGCCTGGCGATTGCGAGTGGTGATTGCGGATGACAGCAACAACCCGGTCACCGCCAAAGCCGTGGCCGAAACCCTCGCGGCAGATCCTCGGGTGTTGGGGGTGGTGGGCCATTTCAGCTCCACCACTTCGCTGGCGGCGGCTGGGGTTTATCAACGGGCTGGGCTGCCGATGATTTCCCCTTCCAGCACGGCGGTGACCCTTAGTGGGTTGGGGGATGCGGTGTTGCGAACGGTTCCGAGCGATCGACAGGCGGGACAAGCCCTAGCGATGGTGGCCCGTCAGCAGTTGAAACTGGCGCGTGTCTCGGTGTTTTACAACACCAAAAGCGCCTATAGCCAATCCCTGAAAACGGAATTTGTGCAACAGTTCATGGCCGACGGCCAGGGCCAGGTGCAGTTGCAGGAAATGGGTTCCGATCCGATCGATGCGCAACGGGCGATCGGTCAGGCCCAATCGTTCAAAACGGAGGGCTTGGTGCTGTTTGGGGAACGCCAAAGCCAGGGTAGCGAGGGGTTAGTGCTCTTGGGCGATCGCTCAACGCTGCCCTCAGCTCTGGCCATCGTGGAAGCCAATCAAGGGCGGCTGCCGGTGTTGGGGGGCGATTCCATTTATTCACTGGATTTGCTGAAGTTGGGAGCCAGTGCCCAGGGCACTATTCTGGCGATTCCCTGGCATTCGGATTTGCCCCAATCGCTGGATTTTGCCAAGGCCATGCGTCGTCGTTGGGGTGGGGATGTGAATTGGCGAACGGCGATGGCCTACGATGCGGCCCAGGCTTTAATTCAAGCGATTGATCAGGAAATTACTCAAAAACCTGATCAAAAACCAAATCAAAAACCGGTTTCCAGCAGCAATCTGAACGAGGCCCAAGACCCCACGCGATCGGCTGTAAAGGCTGCGTTGCATCGGGCCGACTTCCAAGCGGCGGGGGCTTCCGCTGCCGTGCGCTTTGCCACCACGGGCGATCGCTCATTACCCCTCGTGCTAATTACGGTACGGGAGGGCAATCGATCGGGCACGGGGTTTGATTTCCGGTTGTTGAATCCTGGCCCCTAAGTGCCCACTTCTAGGAATCGGTTCCATCAGTCGATTCGGAATTGATCGCATGGGAATCGATCGGGCTATGGCCCACGGCCTTGGCCCGCCAGCCTTGGAACAAAACCCCCTGACGCGGGCTAAACAACAGCGACAACACAAAGAACCCGGAAGCCACCAGCACGATCGCCGGCCCCGAAGGCAAATTGAAAAAATAACTGAGATACAGCCCCGCCACACTGGAGCAACAACCCAACAAGGCCCCCAGCCCCATCATTTGGTGCAGCCGAGGCACGAGCAAATAGGCCGTGGCCGGCGGCGTAATCAACAGGGCCAACACCAACACCACCCCCACCGCCTTCATGCTGGCCACAATCGTGATGGCGATCGCGGTGGTTAGGCCCCAATCGAGCCAACGGACAGGTAAGCCCGCCGCCTGGGCCCCGAGGCGATCGAACGTATAAAAGTGCAGTTCCTTATAGCAAAGGGCGATCGCCCCAAGCACTAGCGCCGCCGCCAATCCCGTATCCCACAGGTCGCCGCTGGTCACCGCCAAGAGATTGCCGAATAGGAAATGATTGAGATCGATTTTGTTGTCTTTTTGGATCGTGGTGATCAACACAATTCCCAGGGCGAAAAAGGCCGAAAGGACAATGCCCATGGCCGCATCTTCCTTGAGGGGCGATCGATTGCGGATAAAGTCAATGGCTGCCGCGCTCACCAACCCAGCCACCAGGGCCCCTAGGAACAAGCTGCCACCCATGGCAAAGGCGATCGCCAAGCCCACCAACAGAGAATGGCTGATGGCATCGCCCAATAGGGCCATGCGCTGCACCAAAAGATAGCTGCCCGTGCAGGCACAAAGCAGGCCCACCACCACCGCCGCCACCAACGATCGCTGAAAAAAGGTGTATTGCAGCGGCTCCGCCAGGGCTTGCAGCAGCCCGTCCACTAGGCGGCCTCCTGAAAAAATTTCACCCGGCTGCCATAGGCCCGTTGCAAATTCAGGTCATTCAACACCGCCGCCCGATCGCCTGCGGCCACCAATTGGCGATTGAGCAGCACCAAATCATCGAAATGGGTAATCGACTCGCCCAAATCATGATTCACCACCATCACCACCTTGCCGTCTTGGGCCAGTTCCCGAAACAGGTCAAACAAGATGGCCTCATTGCGCCGATCGACCCCCACGAAGGGTTCATCAAAACAAAACACGTCCGCTTCTTGGGCGATCGAGCGGGCTAAAAACACCCGCTGCTGTTGCCCTCCCGATAGCTGAGCGATCGGGCGATCGCGCAATTCCCACAGGCCCACCCGCTCCAGGGCCGCCCGGGCCGCTTGGCGGCTGGTGTTGGAAAAGGGCCGCAGCCAGCCCGTTTTGCGTGTTCGCCCCATCAACACCACATCCCAAACCGTGGCCGGGTAATCCAAATCCACCTGCGATCGTTGGGCCACATAGGCCACGCGATCGAGCTGTTGTTGCAAAGGGCGATCGCCATAGACCACCCGCCCCGCCGCGATCGGCACCAGACCCAGCATGGCCTTCATCAGGGTGCTTTTGCCCGCCCCATTGGGCCCCACCACGCCCGTCAGCCGCCCGGGCTGGATGCGCAAACTCACATCCAGAAGCGCCTGCACACCGTGATAGGCAGCATTTAAGTGGTCAATTTCGATCGCATGAGTGCTCATCATCATTGGAGTTGGGCCCATGGGCAAAAAAAGTCCAGATCAAATCGTGCGAAATGACCTGAACCCGATCTAGCAGCTACCTGCCTCTCACGATATCAAACCGAGAAAGATCATGAAAAGATTATGAATAAAATTATGAAATAATAATGAAAGTTACGTCAAGCCCTCCCAGCGCTCTGATTGGGGCCCAGGCTACGGGCCCTTGGGCAAAACACCGCGATCGGGCTGGGGTTGGCCCCGGTCTTGCTGGCGGTGGCTTGATGATGGCAATGGAGAAATGGCACATGATTCGACCCTTAGAACCCCGAAAACCACGGCAGCAATTACGCCAGCAATTACGCCAAAAATCACCACTGGCATCACCGCGAAAACACCACACAACCGGCCAGCCCTCGATCGGGCAGCGGGGCCCCGGTTTTGCCTGGGGGCGATGGCTGGGCAGCTTGGGGATTGGGGTCTTGCTGGTGAGCTGTGGGTTAGGAGAACGACCCAGCGGGCCCGATCGGCCCATGGTGGTGGTCACCAGCACGATTTTGACGGACTTAACCCAACGGGTGGCGGGTGATGAAGTGATCGTGAAAGGCTTGCTCAGACCCGGTGACGATCCCCACCTCTATGAACCCGTGCCGCGCGATACGGTGGCGATCGAGCGGGCAGACCGCATTTTTTACAACGGCTATAACCTGGAGCCGGGGATTATTAAGCTGATTCAATCTTCGGGGCAGACGGCCAAGGCTGTGGCGATCGGGGAGCGAGTGCCGGCCCTCACCCTACCCAAAGAGGGCGCAACGGTTCCGGATCCCCATGTGTGGGGCAGCGCCCGCAATGGCATGGTGATGGTGATGGCGATTCGGGATGAATTAAGCAAGCTTTCCCCGGACGATCGGGCGGCGTTTGTGGCCAATGCCGATCGGTTGTTGGGGGAACTCCAGCAGCTTGATCAATGGATCGGTAACCAAATTCAAACCATTCCCACCGCCCAGCGACGACTGGTGACCACCCACGATGCCTTTCAGTACTATGCCCAAGCCTACAAAATTCCGGTGCTCGGAACCCTGATTGGCATTAGCACCGAGGAGCAGCCCAGCGCCCAAACCATGGCCCGAATGGCGGCGGCCATTCGCCAAGCCAAAGTGCCGGCAATTTTTGCAGAAACGACCATTAACCCGGCTTTGATTGAGACGGTGGCGGCGGAAAGTGGTGCCACCCTGGCTCCCGACAAGCTCTATGCGGATTCGATCGGGGTGGCTGGGGGGCCGGCCGAGAGCTACGTGAAGATGTTGGCGCAAAATACGCGGTCGATCGTGCGGGCCTTGGGTGGGCACGATCGACCCTTTGCGCCGAGCCTTGCGCCCGCCAGTGCGCCCACTCCCTCAAGCGCTCCAGCCACGCCGCGTTAGGCTGGCTGAAGGGGTTAATCAACAGCCAAACTGCAACCGCTCAGGTGCGGCAACTGGGCGGCAGGGGCAGCAACACCGGCAGCCGAATCACGAATTCTGTGCCCCATTCCGGGTCGGAAGTCCAGTCGATCGTGCCGCCGTGATTTTCGACCACAATTTGATAGGTGATGGACAGGCCCAAGCCCGTGCCGCGACCCACGGGCTTGGTGGTGAAGAAGGGATTAAACAGATGGGGGCGAATGTCGTCAGAAATCCCATAGCCCGAATCACGAATGGCAATTTCCGCGATCGATTGGGGGCCGTTGCTCAACAGGCGAGTGCTGATTTTCAAGATGGCGGGCCGATCGATCGACTCCATCGCATCGATGGCATTGCCAATCAGGTTCATCAACACCTGGGCCATTTGCCCTCCATGGCAAGTCACTAGGGGCAATTCTCCCCGATCGATCTCCAATTGAATGCCCCCAAACCGCCCATTGGGTTCCAGCCGGTGGCGCAGGAGGGTGAGGGTTTCGTCCAAACATTCGTGGAGATTGGTGGGTTTCATCCCTGCCCGATCGAGCCGAGCAAAGTTGCGCAGGGAAAGGACAATTTGCCGAATGCGCTCCGCTGCCAACCCCATGGCTTCCAGGAGTTTGGTGAAGTCTTGGCGAACAAAGGTTAAATCAATGTCCCGCAACAGTTGGTCGATCGCCTCGTGGGCTTCGGGATAGGTCGATCGATAGGTGTCAATCACCCTCAGCAATTCCGCCAAATATTGCCGGGCATATTTCAAATTGCCATGGACAACGGCGATCGGGTTGTTGATTTCGTGGGCAATGCCGGCCACCATTTGCCCCAGGCTGGACATCTTTTCGCTTTGGAACAGTTGCATTTGGGTGGACTGCAACTCATCCAGGGCTTGGGCCAGGCGATTGGCCTGGTCGCGGGCTTGGCGGGCCTTGTCTTGGGCATCGGTGTAGAGGGCCGCTTGATCCAGGGCGATCGCCAATTGGTCGCACACCCCCCGCAACAGGCCCACCTCGCTTTCGCTCCAAATCCGATCGCCCCGATGCTCCACACAGGCCACCGCCCCCAAAAAGGTGGTGCGGCTGCCCTGAACCGGCAAAATCAGCGCGGCCCCCGCCGACAGTTGCGCCAAAAATTCCTGCACCGTAATCGCCGCCGGCCGCACCACCTCATCGGTGCAAACAATTTCCCACTGCAACAGCAACGGCGCGACTCCCGCCGCCAAGCCATGTAACTGCTTGCCCACAAAGCTCGGTAGACTGCCCTGGGCCGACTCGGCCGCCACTTCCCAATAGGATTGCTCCAGGAAGGTCACATCCTTGTTCACCGGCCGGGGGCAATAGTTCAAAAACAAGCAGCGATCGACATGCAGGAGCGATCGAATCTCCTGCACCGCCGCTTGCAAAACCACTTCCACATCCAGGGATTGGCGAATTTGCCCCGCCAACCGAAACAGCAGCGCCTCTCGCCGCGACATCAAGGCCTCGCGGGCCCAAGCCCGGTCAATGGCCATGGCCAAGACGCTGGCAATCCAACCCAGGGCCCCATGCTCCGCCGACACCATGGGCCGCCGCCCAAACAGGGCCATTACCCCCACCAGTTGGTCATCTACAATCAGGGGATAGCCCGCAAAGGCCACAACCTGCTCACTGTCGAGCCAATCGCGGGCCTCAAAGTTGGGGTCGGTGGCGGTGCAGTTGGTCAGGTAGGGTTGGCGACTCTGGGCGATCGCCCCCACCAGGGAAGCCCCGATCGGGATATAGGTGGGAAATTCCGCCACCAGGGAATGTTGGCCGGCTGAGGCCCGCAACTCCAGCAACCGCGCCTCCCGGTTATAGGTCCAAACCCGCACAAAGGGCACTTGCAGGGCCCCGGCGATCGTTTGGGTGCAGCGTTGCAACACTTCCGACAACGATCCCCCAGACGCAAGGGCCGCCCCCACTTCCGCCTCCAGCTTGGACAGCCGGGCCCGCTCAATCAACACTCGATCGGCCAAGCGCCGTTCCGTGATGTCGTGGCAGTTCACCACAATGCCGCGCACGGCCGAATCGTCCAGCAGATTGGTGGTGACCGCATCAAAAAAACGCCAAGAGCCGTCCCCATGGCGCACGCGATAATCCGACAGCCGTTGACTCACGCCGGGTTGGGCCAGGGCCGCCGCGATCGTGCCTTGGACGGCGGGCAAATCTGCCGGATGCACGAAGTTCTCGACCGGTTGCCCCACGGTTTCAGCGGAGGTGTAGCCTAAAATGCCCTCGGTGGAGGGGCTGACGTAGCGAAAAATTCCGCAACTGTCCAAAATCACTACAATATCCGTGGCTTTCTCAATCAGAGATTGAAAATTGACCTGATGCTCATCAAAGCTAGCGGCCCGGTAGGGGGGAGCCGAATCGGCCTCCGGGTGCAGAGCAATGCTCGCGTCAGGTTCTGACCGAGACGGTGGGGTCGATGGTGAGGTCGATCCAGCAGGAGATGAGGCGGTGCTGAACGGGTCGGTCATGGGGCTAGGCAACAGGACTTCTCGAAGGCAGGATGACGGATCCCCAGGGGCGATCGCACGGGGCGATCAACGCTTCCCATACGTTAACAACAGTCTGAAAGGACGGCCTGAATTATTTTGGGAAGAATTGCTTTGGGAAGAATGACTTTGGGAAGTCTGTCGGGAATGATTGGGGGACTGGGCTGAAGCTGAGGAGACTGGGGCCAGCGGCTTGCGGGCATGACTCCAGGGCAATAGAGGCACAGGCGAATGGGGCAGGGCAGCACGCGATCGGCCATGGTGCAAGAGGCTTGGTTTGGGCAAGCAACAATTCCCTCAGCACAGACTAACTGAGATTACCCGGACGCTGCCGCCGAAAGTCCCGATTTCAGGGTTTTGATTAACCCACTGAATTAGAGATGCGAACAGAGATGCAAGCTGATATCTAAACCGATCCACGAACAGAAAACCGATGCGGGTTGAGCAGTCCCATCCTGGTGAGGCTGCTCAACCCGCATGGATGTTGTTGGAGTTGCCCGATCCCCCATGATTTGAGCATGAGACCCTGCTAGCTTCCGTCGCAACGATCACGCTTCGGAGGCGAACCAGCGGCCGATCGAGCAATGGATTATGGGGAGGAGCGGTTTGGGGGCTTTGGTGGGTGGCCGTTAATCAGGCTCAAGACAAGGCCTGTTGCAGAGGCGGATGTTTAGGGCCACCGGAGCGATCGCCCGTGATGTGGTTGCCACCGAATCGGGCGATCGGGTTGGGATGCGCCAACGGGGACGAGAGCTGATCGCCAAAACCGGGAATTTGGTAATGGGCCAACCCTTCCAAAATGCCCCAGGCGTAGTGTCCTTCGGCAAAGTAGATGTTGGGATGGGTTCGCAGTCGGTCGAGTTCACGGCTGTGGTTCCCCACCACCACGGCCCGGGTGTTGCCCCGCAGCATCGAGACATCATTGCCCGAATCGCCCGCCACCAGCAGGTTGTTAATCAGGAACCCCCACTTCAGGGCACAGTAGCGAAGGGCATCGCCCTTGGAGGCACGCCAGGGCAAAATGTCTAGATATTGCCCGTGGGAGCTAATCAGCCGAACATTTAGCCCTTGACGGCGCAGATATTGGCGAATTTGGCGAATTTGGGGCGCAATCTGCGGATCAATCCAATAGCTGATTTTGTGCGATCGCTGGTTGGCCTCGGGTTGCAACACCAGGCCTTCCATATCGTTCAAGGCGGTGCGGATGGCGTTGGGTTGCCAATTGTGGCTGATGTATTGTCGCCAACGGGTGTCGGGAACCAGGTCGGGGCCATAGTGAATTTCGCTGCCAACGGCCGTGATCAACACATCCGGGAGCGGAACTTGCCAATCTTGCAGGGTTTCGAGGGCGCTGGGCAGGGTGCGCCCGGTGGCCACGCCAAACCCGATCGCCCGATCGCCCACCAGCAACTGGGCCAAGAGCTGATCGAGTCCTTCGCGATCGCCAATCAGGGTGTTGTCAATGTCGGAAATGAAGAGATGTTCTGCCTGAATCAGCGGATTCGTGGAAACCTCCCGTCGCTCGCGATGGGCCGGGGTGGTGACACTGAGGGCGCTGCCCACACGCAATGCCTTGGGTTGCAACAGTTGGCGAACCTGTTGCAGATATTTTTCCGTGTGAGCTTCCCAGGAAAAGGTGCGCCGCACGCCCGCCAAACCTTGCTCAGACCACTGTTGCCAACGATTGGGCTGGGTCAAGGCTTGGTAAAGAGCCGATCGAATTTGGTCAAGATCCAACGGATCCACCAACTGCCCATTGGCACAGGCCGCTAGAATATCGCGCGGGCCGCCATCATTGGTGGCCACCACGGGCAAACCGCTGGCCGCCGCCTCAATCAGCGTTAAGCCAAAGGGTTCCGTTAGGGCTGGATTAATGAACACGCCCCGAGTTTGGGTGGCCAGGCGATATAAATCCGCCACATCGGTGCTGTGGTGTTGTTTGGGATAGGCCACCTTGCCGTAGAGATCGTAGCGATCGATCAACAGCATCAGTTCCGTCATCACCTGCCTGGGGCCCGGCTCCATGGCGGCAATGTCCGTGCGGCTGCCCAGCACCAACACCAGGTTGGCCAAGGATTGCAATTCCGGCGACTCGCCATAGGCCTGCACCAAACTGGCCACATTCTTGCGCCGTTCCGCCCGCGACAGGGCCAAGATGATCGGCTTCTGTGGATTGGTAAGGAATCGATCGAGCTGGGCCTGGATCGGTGGGGTGGGCCATTGGGCCGGTGGTGGATAAAACTGCTGAAGCTCCGTGCCCGGCGGAATCACCACCATTCGATCGGGCTGGTAATTGTCATAAACCTGATATTGCTCCTGCACTTCCTGTTGCGTGCTGGCCACAATCAAGCTGGCACTGGCCAGGGTGACTTCCTCCGCTTCAATGCGGGTGTTGAAGTGAAACTGCTCCTCCAGGGCGGCCGGTTTGCTGCCCTGCTCCAACATCCGCTGCAACTTCACCCGTCCCAGTGAATGGCCCGTGTGTACCAGGGGCACCCCCAGCCACCCGGCCACCCGGGATCCCACATAGCCCGCATCGGCGTAGTGGCTGTGAATCAAATCTGGCGTGCGGCCCACCGTCCGCAGGTAGCGCAAGACTTCATCGGCAAAGATATCGAGATGGGGCCAAAGTACCTCCTTGCGCAGATAGCGACGCGGCCCGGCCGACAGCCGAACGATTTGCGATTTGGGGCTGAGGGGTTCAATGGGCTGGGCATAGTCGGCGCTCACTTTCGGGTCTTGGATACGGCGAGTGATGAGATCGACCCGATCGATTTCTGGGCGCTGGGCGAGCGATCGCGCCAGCTCCACCACGTACTTGGTTTGACCACCCGTATCAGCATCGCGGCCCAGTTCCAAATTGCTGCCCCGCAGCAAGCCGTGAATGCTAATGGTGACGATATACAGGTTTTTCAAGTCAGTCATGGTTCTGTTGGAATCCTCCATGAGCAGCTCGTTCTTCAGCGGTGGGTGATAGTAAATGCCCCCTGAGCGCTGAATCGGGCCTTGAGTAACTCGGCAACTGACAGTGCAACGACTGGTTGAACGACCGGCCGAAACATGCCGTTCGGCCTCTCCAGCATAACCAGCGAATTTTGAGTAGCTTGGAGGGGTTACCCGAACCTCAAATTGCCCAGCGATCGGTTAAGCACCGGCCACAGGGCGATAAGTTTCCGCTAAGGATTTGCATTTATGGCTCGATTTGACAGCGTTCAAAGTATTCATCACGCGCGGCATTTGCTCTATGACAAATCAATCGTTTACTGTCGCGATCGCCCCGTGGGAACCTTTGCCGCCTTGCCACAACCTCGGCGCGATCGACCCGATGCCCCGCCGGATCCTGACCTGAATTACAACGAAGTTTTCATCCGGGATAACGTACCCGTGATGATTTATTTTTTGTTGGATGGACGAGCGGATTTACTGCGAGATTTCCTGGATATTTGCCTGGACTTGCAAAGCACCGATCCCCAAACGGAAGGCATTTTTCCCAGCAGCTTCTATGTGGAACCCAATAGCCAAACCCTGGTGGCTGACTATGGTCAACGGGCGATCGGGCGGGTTTCCTCCGTTGATGCCAGCCTTTGGTGGCCGATTTTGGCCCATGTTTATGTGCAACGAACGGGCGATTGGAGTTGGAGCCAACAACCTAAAGTCCAAGAGGGTATTCAGCGGTTTCTGCGGCTGATTTTGCATCCTTGGTTTCGGCACGCCCCAACCCTTTACGTGCCCGATGGAGCCTTCATGATTGATCGCCCCTTGGATGTGTGGGGCGCACCCTTAGAAATTCAAACCTTGCTGTATGGAGCCTTGCTCAGTTCCGTCGTTTTAATTCATAGCGATCTGAAGGAAAAAGTAATTGGCAGCACTGCCGGATCAGCAGCCCTCACCGATCCCTTTATTCGGCAACAAATTTGGCAATTACGATACGCCACTGCCCTGGCCCGTCGCCTGCGTCGCTATCTGCTTCAGCACTATTGGATTAATGGCAAAACCATTCAAATCCTGCGCCGCCGGCCCACTGACCAATACGGTGAGCGCGTCTCCAATGAATATAATATTCGCACCGAAACGATTCCCCACTGGTTGCAAACCTGGCTGGGCGATCAAGGGGGATATCTGATTGGTAATATCCGCACAGGTCGCCCTGATTTTCGCTTTTTCTCCTTGGGAAATTGCTTAGGCGCTATTTTTGATGTGCTCACCTTTTCCCAGCAGCGCGCCCTCTTTCAATTGGTGCTGAATAATCAGGCTGATTTGTTTGGAGAAATGCCCTTGCGCATTTGCCATCCCCCTTTGGATGCCAGTGATTGGCGTAATAAAACGGGATATGACTCCAAAAACCGCCCCTGGTGCTATCACAATGGCGGTCATTGGCCCTGCTTGCTTTGGTATTTTGTGGTGGCCGTTTTGCGACATCAGCAAACGTCAACCACGCCCTACTATCGCTTTGGCCATTTGCATGAGTCGCTTTGGGATTGCTTGCAAGATGCCTATCAGGTGTTGTTGAAGCGGTTACCGGAACAGAAATGGCCGGAATATTTTGATGGGCCCACGGGGGTTTGGTTGGGGCAAGAGGCGCGTCTTTACCAAACCTGGACTTTTACGGGCCTGCTGTTGGTTCACCATTTTTTGAATAAGCCGGCCGATGCCACGGTGTTGGATATGCCGGGATTGCGATCGATCCTGTCGATCGAGGCGCAATATCAGGATTTGCGATGGGATTGAGGGCGCTGGCAGCCAACGCGATCGCCCATGGCGAGCCAGTCAGACCCCGCAGCGGGCGATCGCGTGAGTTGCCGGTTGTGGGCCCGGCGATCGCCCCAGGGCCCCGACCTGAGCATTGACCCGCAAAATGCCGGGGAACCCCCGGCCGAATTCCTGGGACGATCCCCTAGCCGGATTTAGGTAAAGAAAGTTAAACTTTTCTGAGAGTGATTGTGGCGATTCGATCGCTTTGTGCTTAGTCGCCCTCGGCCATCGATCGCCCCTGACCTCTCATTTTTGTCATTTATTTCCCTTCTTACTCGGAGTTCTTCCATGACCATCGCAGTTGGACGCGTGGGCACGGAACGCGGGTGGTTCGACGTAGTGGACGACTGGCTGAAGCGAGATCGCTTCGTCTTCGTCGGCTGGTCGGGTCTGCTGTTGTTCCCCTGCGCATACCTCGCCCTCGGAGGCTGGCTGACCGGCACCACCTTCGTCACCTCGTGGTACACCCACGGATTGGCCTCGTCGTACCTGGAAGGATGCAACTTCCTGACCGTCGCCGTGTCCACCCCGGCGAATAGCTTGGGTCACTCGCTGCTGCTGCTGTGGGGTCCCGAAGCACAGGGGGACTTCGTGCGCTGGTGCCAGTTGGGCGGTTTGTGGAACTTTGTGGCGTTGCATGGGGCATTTGGACTGATTGGCTTCATGCTGCGTCAGTTTGAGATTGCCCGCTTGGTGGGGATTCGTCCTTACAACGCGATCGCCTTCTCGGGGCCGATCGCGGTGTTCGTGTCGGTATTCCTGATGTACCCGTTGGGTCAATCGGGCTGGTTCTTTGCGCCCAGCTTTGGAGTGGCATCAATCTTCCGGTTCCTGCTGTTCCTGCAAGGGTTCCACAACTGGACGCTGAATCCGTTCCACATGATGGGTGTCGCCGGGATTCTCGGCGGTGCGCTGCTGTGCGCCATCCACGGTGCAACGGTAGAAAACACCCTGTTCCAAGATGGGGAAAAGGCGAACACCTTTGGTGCATTTGAGCCGACCCAAGCCGAAGAAACCTACTCGATGGTGACGGCGAACCGATTCTGGTCGCAAATCTTCGGGATTGCGTTCTCGAACAAGCGTTGGCTGCACTTCTTCATGCTGTTCGTGCCCGTGATGGGTCTGTGGACGAGTTCGATCGGGATTGTGGGATTGGGCTTGAACCTGCGGGCATACGACTTCGTGTCGCAAGAGCTGCGGGCGGCTGAAGACCCCGAATTCGAGACGTTCTACACGAAGAACATCCTGTTGAACGAAGGCATCCGCGCTTGGATGGCTCCGCAAGACCAACCCCACGAAAACTTCATCTTCCCCGAAGAAGTGCTGCCTCGCGGTAACGCACTGTAAGGGTTGAGCGAAGCCTGAGTCTAAGCGATGAATCTACGCGATCGTGCGTTTCTTCGTCAGAACGTTGCGATCGCCTATTGCTCAAATTAACCAGAGACAGATCATGAATAGAGGGTGCGATCGACGCGATCGCGCCCTTTTTTTGGTCTCCTGCGGGACTTGCGGGACTTGTGGGCACGGTGATCGGCCCGATCGGGGGTTTGGGTTTTGGGCCATTCCCAGAAAGTTGTGTTAGTTTATTCATAGTCATAATGATTATGACTTAGAGAAGAGTTCACGCTGCCACCACCTCGCCAGCCTTCCGCACTGGGGCTGACCGGGATGGTGCACACAACTAACCCCACCCGTTTTCTTGCGTCTTATGGATCTTTCAAACTCCAACACCGCCAAAAACTTGGCCGATGCCTTCGCTGGCGAATCGATGGCGAATCGGAAATATCTGTTCTTCTCGGAAGTGGTGAAAAAGCTGGGTCTGGGCGACTTGGCCAAGCTGTTTCGGGAAACGGCCAACCAAGAAACGGAACATGCGTTCGCCCACTTTCGGCTGATGCATCCGGAGTTGGTGGTGGACGATCCGGCCAGCCTCAGCGACGAACAAAAGAAGGCGATCGCGGCCCGCTGTTTGGAGCTGGCGATCGAGGGTGAAACCTACGAGTATCAGACCATGTACCCCAACTTTGCTGCCGAAGCCCGGGTCGATCGGGATGGGGAAGCGGAGCGGGAATTCCAAGAACAGGCCGATGAGTCGCGGGAACATGCGGGAATTTTCCGCACGGCTGCCCGTAACTTTGGACTGTTGACCGCGATCGAACATCACCACGCCGACCAATACAGCGAAGCCTTGCGCGGTTTGGATGGTGTGGCTCCGGCAAACAAGGCCGCGGGCAGCAAGTGGATTTGTCGCCAGTGCTCCATGATCTATGACCCCGCCGAGGGCGATCCCGACTCGGGCATTGCTCCGGGGACTCCCTTTGAAGCCATTCCTGATGATTGGGAATGCCCAATTTGCGGCGCGAAAAAGGCTCTGTTCGTACCCTATCAAGAGTCGATCGCTGCCTAGGCTGGGTCATTGGTCATTAATTTAGATCTGCTCAGATCTGCAATCAGCCCTGAAATCAACTCTGAAATTAGCTCTAGAAAACGAAAAAGTAGCTGATTTTCAGTAATTGAACAGCATAATCGAGTGCGCCATTCACCAACCTGGAATGGCGCATTTTTTTTGGTTTTGTGAGAATCAAGTTGGGTTCAACTAAAAACGATCGCGCGAAAATTTCGCTAAAAAAACCAGCCTAGTTGAGATGAATGGGCTATATGCTATCTGTATATTACAGTATTCCGATCGGGTAACTGTAGTTAAAGAAAACTGGGAGTCACAAGAAATGGGAATCGCGGTTGAGCATGTCTCCAAGTCCTATGGCGATTTTCGAGCAGTTGATGATGTTTCGTTAGACATTCAATCGGGTTCTTTGGTTGCGTTGTTGGGGCCATCCGGCTCAGGAAAGTCCACACTCCTCAGAATTATTGCGGGGCTGGAATCCACTGATGCGGGGACAATTTCACTGATTGGACGGGATGCAACCTATCAAAGCGTCCAAGAGCGAAAAATTGGGTTTGTGTTTCAGCACTATGCGCTGTTTAAGCACATGACCGTTCGGCAAAATATTGCTTTTCCGTTGGAGTTGCGCAAGACTCCGCCGGCTGAAATTCAAGAGCGCGTGAACCGATTGTTGGACTTGATTCAACTGGCGGGCTATGGCAATCGCTATCCTGCGCAGTTGTCCGGTGGGCAACGGCAGCGAGTGGCCTTGGCGCGGGCCCTGTCCGTGGAACCCCAAATTTTGCTGCTGGATGAACCGTTTGGTGCTTTGGATGCCAAGGTGCGCAAGGAATTGCGAACATGGCTGCATAACCTGCATCGCACTATGAATGTGACCACGGTTTTTGTGACCCACGACCAAGAAGAGGCGATGGAAGTTGCCGATCGAATTGTGGTGATGAACCAAGGCAAAATTGAACAAGTCGGCACGCCTGCGGAAATTTATGACAACCCTGCCTCGCCCTTTGTGATGAGTTTTGTGGGGCCTGTGAATGTGTTGTCTATTTTTCCAGGATCTGTGTCGCGCTGGGCGGGCGATCGGGTGTGGGAAGACAGTGATAATTGGCGACTCTTTTTGCGACCCCATGATGTGGAAATTGTGACCGATCCTGTGGATGACAAGGCCTTACCTGCAACGGTCGATCGGATCATGCATTTGGGATGGGAAGTGCAAGTGCATTTAAAACTGGAGGATGGCCCATCCTTGACAGCTTCTGTGAACCGAGATCACTATCACCGACTCCACATTGAACGAGAGCAACAAGTCTATGCACGGCCCCGATCGGTGCGTGTTTTTCCCTTGGCAACCTAAAGAATATGTACTTAAGAGATGCCTGAGCAGTAACTGTGGGTACTAGTAAAACTCTAGTAGTCGTGGAACTGGTAAAACACGAGTAGTTGTGGAGGCAAGGGGCTTAAGCCCCTTGTCTTTGTCGATTGGTACGCCTTTGTCGATTGGTGCGATCCGCAAGATCGCAGTTTTGGCTGTTTCGGTAAAGGCTGTAATTTAAGAATTTAAACTAATTAAAGATTGATTAGCAGTTGACAAATCTGATCTTGAAAACTACTGAAAGTAAGCACCCGCAAAACTGTAGATCAGTCCGCCAAAAACAATCGAAGTGATTGCAAAATAGAGCCAATCTTGGCGACGTAAAAAAGTGAACCAAGACAGAGCAACACGAATAATGGGTGTTGCAACCAACAGCATAATGCCCACTTGAATCCACCCGCGACCGTGACCCGAAAGGGCAGATTTCGCAGCACCCCAAGGAGAGCAAAGTTCTCGAGGTTCTCCCACAAAGACCCGGAAGCTGGCTGGCTCACCTCCATGACGAAAAATATAAATGCAGCCGCCTGCAAAGACGATCGAACTCGCAATGATCATTCCCCACCACAACACATGACTAACGGCTAATTCAAGGCTGTGGTCGGTGCTTTTTCGGGTTTCTAAATCAACTGGCGAAGATTCCAAAGGAGAAATGGGACTATTCGCTGCAGTCATGGCGATCGCCTGATCGGAAGACTTACCCTTTATCATTGATGCAATCTCCATTGTTACTTGGGCTGCTGTGAATTACGAGCGTTAAAATTCTGTTTGGTCTCAACTTTGAAATTGAGCGAAAAGTGTGTGATTTCTAGGTAATTAATCCGTTATAAATCATTTTGATTGCTAAGAGTACCAACACAATTGAAAAGAGCCAGCGTAACCATTCTGGCCTGGCTCCAATCAGAACTCTTGCGCCGGTCATGGCTCCCATCAAAACCCCTAGCATCACGGGCATTGAGAGTCCGGGATCCACATAGCCTCGGGATAAATAAACGCCGGCCGACATGGCAGCGGTGACCCCGATCGTGAAGTTGCTGGTGGTGGTGGAAACCTTAAACGGTAAGCCCATGACGCGATCCATCGCCAAGACTTTCAAGGAGCCAGAACCGATGCCGAGCAATCCTGAAAGCAGACCGGCCACGGCCATTAAGCTAAAGCCAGTGGGAACCGAACGAACGGTATAGGCGATCGTTCCTTCTCCGTTGGGGGCGGGATAGCAGTTATCAAGTTGCAATCGCTCAGCCAAGGAACCTGGCTCGGTTAATTCCGCTTCCTTGGGGGTGGATTGTTGCGCAAAAAAAGCGGAATAAAGCAGGACGGTTCCTAACACAACGGTCAAGGCTTTGACGGGAACAATGGTGGCTAAGGTGGCTCCGACGAAAGATCCAAGAGTTGTTGCCACTTCTAAAAACATCCCGAGACGTAAGTTGGCAAATCCCGATCGAATGTAGGTTGCGGCGGAACCGGCGGAGGTGGCAATGACAGAAATTAACGAAGCCCCGATCGCGTAGCGAATATCGACCCCAAAAACCGAGGTGAGCAAAGGCACAATCACCACGCCGCCCCCAAGACCGGTCAAGGCTCCTAAGAATCCGGCGGCGAATGAACCGGCCCAAACTAAGAATGAAAACTCAAAAATATTCACCCCGCTCCATCCTGATGACTAGTAATTAAAGAAAATCCATAGGGAATGGCTGGAAAATGACTGGAGCAATCCGGCTCCTGGTGCTTGATCACACTAAGAAATCCAGCCACTGTGCTTGGTTGCTGAGTTGAGAAAGTTGGAAGCTAGAAACCAGGTTAATGATGGTGTCTGTGCGAGCAAATTTTCAGACTGCTGGTGAATTGTTCACAATCATTGTTCGCAGTCAATGCTCCAGAGTGATGGATCGCTGTTGAGCATTCATCACGGATTACGGATCATGGAGCACGAATCAGCGACGAGTAAGCAAGCTTGAAGGGGTTGATGGTAGCTGAACTGGATCCGTGGGGCTGAGGATCAATCGATTGGCCACTTGCGTGATCAGGTAGGCGATCGACCAACCGCCAATGATGTCGCTGGGGAAGTGAACCCCGAGATAGAGCCTTGTCCAGGCAATGAGCAGTACAAAGCCACCACCCAGCCCCGCGATCGACCAACGCCAGACCCGCCCATAGGGGCGATCGAGCGGTTGTTGGCTGGAATACAAAGCACCAAGGGCCAAAACCAACGAGAGGCTAGCGGCCGCGTGGGTGCTGGGAAAGGCCCAATCAGCAGGGTAATGGTCTGGGGCCAGCAGCGAGGGCCAAAGGCTGGGCCTGGCTCGGTGCCAAACCACCTTCAGCAGGGTTGCTATGACTGTTGTACCGCCAATCGCACTCATCCAGTAGAGCAACTTACGCCATTGCCGTTGGTTCGCTAGGGACAAAAGACCCATGATGAACAGCGGAAACGTTCCCCAGCGGGTTCCCAGTGGTGTGAGCCAAAGGGCGAGGCGATCGAGCCAAGGGGTGGTCTGTTGGTGCAATATTTCTAAAAACTGCACATCCCAGAGCGCTGGTTGCTGGAGATGGCGGATTAGGTATAGCGCACAGAGTCCTTGAATTGTGACCGCCCCACCGATTCCCAGCAGGCTGGGTTGGGATGATGAATGCTTGCCCAAAGTGCTGATCCCCGTGGTGTTTAGCCCATCAGTCATGCTTGGCCGGCTCATCAGTCATTGCTGGTCAGGGTTGGGGCATCCAAAGGGCGCTGATTAATCACCTTCTGGGACAGGCTCGGAAGCGGCCATTTTGCTTTGTTGGTGTTAACTGCTGCCGTGGGTGCTGTGCTGAGGGTTAATTGGCCATCGGGATCTTGGCTGATGGTGACGCGCGTGCCGTCAGCAACTTTGAGCGCGGCCAAACCGGTAAATTCCTGATTGGTTCCGTCGGGAAGGGTGGCGATCGCCTTGGTTCCCTTGGGAATCAAAACCCCTTCGCAGTCCCACTCGATCGCGGTGGTTTCCCCATTGGCCAAAAAGTAAAGACCAGTGTTGTAGCGATAGTCGTCCGTATCATCCGGCTCTGGCCCGTAAACTCCAACCACCTGGCCGCTGGTGTTTTCGCATTGGCCCCAGGTCTCGCCGGACTCCAACGCAAAGGTTTGGGCTGTTAGTTGTTCAATTTGCGATTCCAAGGGTTCGGGAATGGCTTCCCCTGCTTTCTGTTTCTTTTCGCGTTCGGCTGTTAATTGGCTCAAAGCTTGGCTGGCTGCCAAATAATCAGAATTTTCACTTAAGGGGCGATCGGCTAAGGCCGGGGGAGCGCAAAGCAAATTAACCGCAAAAACCAACAGGCAACCCCCGATCGTCATCCAGCGGCTGAAGGATCCCAAAATCGCCGTTCTCAGTCCTTGCAAGCTTAGAAAATTTTGGACAATCCCTGGGACAAAACTCTTAGAGAAACCTTGGATAACGTTCATGCTCTTTCCTCTTGATGACTGTTTGATGACTGTAAATTCTGCCAACTTCGCAATGCTCTACGTTTCAAACCAATCCCAGCCATGGTGGATGGCTGAACATTAATGTCTGTAAAAAACTGCTCATAATCCCTCGCTTTGGTTTCCCAATCTAAGAAAAATTAAACAACCTGAAAAGGCGCAAAGAATACAAAAATCACGAAATTGCTAACATTAGTCTTAATGATGAAGGTTTCTGCTTGATGCCCAAAATTTTGTTTTGTTGCTACAAAATCTTGCAGTCAATCAAACTGAATTGTCTGGTTTAGGATCACTGCATGGCAGTAATTAAAAATCCGCGTACCAAGGTATTGGTTTTAATGTATTCTCGAACGATGAAATGAGGTGAAGGTTTGAGAAGAAAATTGCTGATTTGGGTTGCTTCGACTGGGTTAACTCAAAAATGAGCAATTCTGCTTATTGAAGCCTTGAAAAACCTGAACTGAAGCAACTGAATAAACGAGCTAGATATAGCCTTTCGTGACTCAAAAAGTCTAACAAAGTCCCCTGATTTTGCCAAGATCTTGAGCTTAAGGAAGCATGAAGGAAAATAGCAATTGTGGAAGGTTACTTTCCCAGAAAATTCCTATCCCTAGAGCAATGAAAATCCAGGGCACAAATTGATGGCCAAATCGGCTAATCCATTGAGTAATCATGTGATAGCGACTAAACCGGCGCGTTAGCCAACAAAGCAATCCTACGCCTGCAAAGAAAACCCAGAGGATAATGCTGAGTTCCAGCCAGTTGCAGGAAGCAAACAGAGGAATATAAATTCCAATGTTGTCAGCACCGCAGGCAAGCGTAATCATTGTCACTTGGATGACTTGCGGGGATAGCCAAGGCAGCCATTGACGTAGTTTCTTGACTCGATGTCGAAAGGCTAAATTGGTCGATCGCCCGTTTAACGCTTGATCCCCAGATCCGAAAGCTTCTAGTTGAGAATCGGGAGATTCTGACTCCTGAGATTGAGAAGCACGCAGTTGCGAAATACCGATCCCGATCGGAAGAAAGCCCAATAGCCCAATGGCCCAGGGAGGGAGCAGTAATCCTCCCCAAAACCCCACCAAACTGGCTAACACAATCAGACCAAACCCGAGATAGCGTCCGATCAGGATTTGTCGATCGCGGAAGAGCCGATCGGGGCGACCAAACAACACCATCAGCACCACCACATCATCGATATTTGTGGCAATGAAGGAACTGGTTCCCGCCACAAAAGCACTAATCGCTAGCTCAGCTAAGGGACGCTGATCAATCATGGTGCTCAGACATGATGTTTAGGGCAAAACACATTACAAGAGTCGTAAGAATTGCAGCGATTGTCTCAAGAATCACCCTTTTCGGGAACTTCACTCAGTTGCTGGGGTCGCCAAGTTAAGGCCACTAAACAAGTGCAACTAGCAACCAGCAAACCCGGACTCATGGCTCCACTATCAAGGATGATATAAATCCCGAGCGCGATGAGTACTAGAGGAACCATGGTTTGACCCCGATGGGCTAGCCAATCTGCAATTTGGGCTTGATGGGTGAGTCGATGAGCAATGTAACACCAAACAGGAACCAAAACTAAGAAAACTAGAATGGTTAGAATTAGCTCTGGAACTGAGCTACGAGAAAACAAGGGTGTGTAAATGCCCACATTGTCGCTCCCGTTGGCGATCGTGATGGCTGCGACGCTGAGACTTTGGGGCCCCACTAAATTCGTCCAATGGGGTGATATTCCATCGCCATCAATTGCTAGGCTTAGCTCTTCATCAGTGGCATCTTCTCCCCGGTCAAATAATCTGCCCAGTCCCATGCCGATCGGGATTAGACCCAGCAAACCTAACCAGTGGTGTGGCAAAACCATGCCCCCAAAGAAACCCAACAAACTTGCGCCCACCAGAGCTGAAAACCCTAGATATTGCCCAGCAACCACGTGGTAATGACGAAAATTGGCATTGACCTGAGAAAAGAGCAACATCAAGATTGCAATATCGTCAATGTTTGTGGCTGCAAAGGCAGCAACACTCGTAGGGATTACGGTCAGTAAGTTGTCCATAGGAAAGGGTTTCAGAAGAAGGGACTAGAAGTGAAGTGGAGCCGATCAAAATTGAACCAAGTAATCGATTAGCAGTCAGCATCTTCGGGTTCTTCAAACCGGACATAGATCGCTTCGATCGAGTGCTGCATTCGCCGAATCATTTTGGGAGAGCGCGATCGCTGCCAGAAAAACCAGCCACAACCCAAACCTAGGTAAAGCAGAAAGAGTTTAGGAAATGCATCGTAAGGCGCTTCCGGCACAGGAAACCAAGCACTGCCAGGAATTCCGACCATGCCCAAAATTGGCAACACCATGAAACCAGCGCCCAGCAGACCAATGACTCCATCGATGGGTTTTAGTTTGCCAATTCGATAGAGATAAACCGGTGCGGCGATCGATACCAAAATGTAAGTCACCAAAAATCCATAGGTACACATCGTGCCCAAATAAGCCATGGATTCAAAGGCCTTGAGACCAAAAATGGTCATTGAAGCAGGTACTAAAAAGAGCAGAACGGAGATAAAAGAAACAGCAATGTGGGGCGTGCTATTGGTGTCGTGGGCTTCACCAAAAGCTGAGTGGAAAAGACCATGCCGCGCCATGGTGAAAAAGACGCGAGCAGCAGGATTAATGCTGCCTAAAACACAAGCGAAAAAGCTAGCCAATGCACAAATCCCGATCGCTTGGCCCAGGAATCCAACACCAGCCCAGGTGGCTAAGAAACTGAGAGGCTCTTCATGACCTGCCAAATTTCCTCCGGCATGATTGAACCCGACCACGCCGATATAGGCCATAACCAAGAAAAACAACCCCGAAAGCACTGTGCTGCCTAGGACAGCCTTCGGAATACTTGATAGGGGTTTTTGTGCTTCATCCCCAAGAGTCGTAGCGCTTTCAAACCCAGAAAAACCAAAAACCACTAACACTAATCCCATGGCAACACCGCTGGGTGTTGCACCGGCTAAGGTCAACTGTTGGGGATCAAGGGCAAAGCCAGTTTTAGCCCAAACAAGTCCTCCCAAGATCAAAATAAACAGGACAGAAACGCCTTCCAAAATCAGCAATGTTCTGGCTGATAATTCAATATCTCGGTAGGCGGCATACCAAGCAACCACGGTTCCTAGCGCAAGCAGGGTGAGTACGTGGGTGTGAATGCCCAAACTGCCTAAAAAGATTTGACCGAAATTGGCAAATCCACAAAGAACGGCCATCCCTGTGAGCAAATAGCCCAGCAGGAGACCCCAGCCACAGATAACACCGGCCGTGGGGCCAAGGCCTTTGGAAATGTAGGTGTAGAGTGATCCAGGGGAAGCGGAACGGCGGGCAAATTGATTAATGTTGATGCTGACAAAAATCAGCCCGATCGTTCCCAACAAAAAGCTAAGACAAGTGCCATTTCCCGCCAGGGCAAAGACTAATCCTAAGTTAGCGGCAGGGGTTGTAATTGGAGCAATTACCGCGATGGATTGGCCAAGAACTTTACCAAAGGGTAAACATTCTGCCTTGAGACCGTGAACACTACGGTTCACTGCAAGTTCTGTAGTCATGCGATCCCTCAATGAGACCAGAATACTGAGCGATGAACTGATCTGAAGCCTGAAAGTTATCTGAAGTAAAGGGAATAACTCTCTATGATTGGTGACTAGGCATTCATGACTCGTTCAGTCTGTGAATTCTGTTGCTGTTCGTGTTGCATATCGATGTTGCTTTGACAAGTGTTTTGAAGCACATCGATCAAATTAACTACAGATTAAGGACTTGGTTGAGTTTAAGCAAATACTGTTTTTTCTCAAAACCATCAATAAAATTGATGAGAACCTCAAAAAGCTCAAAATCTTGGTTGCAAGGAGCCAAAAATTCTCGCAATGAACGGAAGTTTTGAAAATAGATCGAGATTTTAATTGAAATTTTTAAGTTTGGTGAAATGTCTGGAATAACTCTTGATCGGTTGCAAATTTTCTTGGCGGTTGCGGAATATTTGCACTTCACGCGAGCCGCAGAGTCCCTCTATCTAACGCAGCCTGCGGTGAGTGCTGCAATTCAGTCCCTAGAAGACAGTTATGGTTTGCGTCTGTTTCATCGCATTGGACGGCGCGTGGAACTGACGGATGCTGGGCGATTGTTGCAAGCGGAAGCTAGGGATATTCTCGATCGGGTGGCTTTGACAGAGCGAGGCTTGCGTGAACTCAATGAAATGCAGCGAGGGGAATTGCATTTGGGGTCTAGCCTAACGATCGGGAACTATTGGCTACCGCGCAAAATTGGAGAATTTAAGCGTCGTCATCCGGGCATTGTGGTGAATTGCACCCTCGCTAATACTGAGGAAATTTGCACAGGAACGGCGACGGGCGCATTTGATTTGGGGTTAATTGAAGGGGAAGTTTTGCCCTCAACCCAACGGCATTTAGAAAAGGCAATTGTTGGGGGCGATCGCCTAGTGATTGTGGTGGGCCCTTCGCACCCTTGGTTTGAGCTGCCATTTGTGGAAACCCATCAATTGGCAGAAACGGCTTGGTTAATGCGCGAACCCGGATCGGGTACTCAACAGCGGTTTGAGGAAGCATTATTAAGTTGGCAGGTGGATCCTTCAAGCTTGCCGATCGCCCTGGTGCTAACCACCGGAGAAATGGTGAAAGTTCTGGTGGAAGAAGGCGTGGGAGCGGCAGCTATTTCAGAACTGATCGTTGAAAAAGAGTTACAGCTTCGGACAATGTGCGCGGTTCCGATTATTGATCCCGAGCAGTCATCGGTTTTGGAAATTCGTCGCCCCTTTTTGAAATTGCGCCATCGACAGCGCTTTCAGACCAAAATTTCTCGAGTTTTTGAGCAATTACTAGTCAGTTATTAGTTAGGAATAGACCATGAATCAGCTAATGATGTGTCACTGCTGAGCCGGTGCTAAGCCAGTCGTGCGCCAATGATGGGCGAGACCCGTTGGGCAATTTTCGGATAAAGTACGGTTTTTTGATCGGGATATAGTATTTTAGGTCAAAAGCAACTGCAAAACGCCATTTGCAACTGCGCTAAACCTGGAATTGCTAACCCAATGAGCGCTGTCAATCCCCAACTTCGCCCCCTAGAACTTAAAGAATTGTCCCAGGAATCTTCTGTGGTGCCTCTTCATAGCCAGGCTCAGTACCCCACGACCTTGGCCCTCAGCGACATACAGCTTCCAAGCAGCCAGCCAAGACGATACTTTGACCCAATCGCCCTCCATAGCCTTGCTCAATCGATTGCCCAATATGGAATTTTGGAGCCGCTGTTAGTTCGTCCCATTGATGAGCGGCGCTATGAATTAGTGGCTGGTGAGCGGCGATATCGCGCGGCCCAAAAGGTTGGCTTATCGCAAGTACCTGTAATTATTCGGGCTTTAAGCGATCGGGAAGCCCTGCGAATTGCCCTTCTGGAGAATTTGCAGCGTGAAGATCTCAACCCGATCGAGGAAACCGAAAGTATTTTAAAATTGCTGTCCCTGGAGCTTCAGCAACCTGCTGAGTCGATCATTTTGCTGTTGCACCGCTTGCGAAACCAAGCCAAGGGCAAAAAAACTCATAACGTTATGGGTAATGCAGAACGAGAGACGATTCGCGCCATTTTTCAGTCGATCGGAACCATGACTTGGGAGTCCTTTGTCAGTAATCGTCTGCCCCTGCTGAAGCTGCCAGAAGCCATCCTCAATGCATTGCGCCAAGGTCAGTTGTCCTACACCAAAGCTTTGGCCATTTCCAGAGTTCGGCAACCCAATCAGCAAAATCATCTACTACAGGAAGCAATTTCACGAGATTTATCACTCTCCGAAATTCGTAAACAGGTGGCCAGCCTTAACAGTCCTGAGGCGACTCCCAACTTACCTAGTTCTCTGCGAGATCGTTGGAGTTATACCTATCGTCGGTTGCAGCAGTCGGGAGTTTTGAATGATCCCCTAAAACGGCAGAGGGTAGAATCCTTGATGGCTGAATTAATCACCATTGCAGAGTTAGATGAATCTCAAGAGATTGAGTGATAGTTTACCGACAAACCGTTTTTTTGTCCATAAACTACGGTTTGTCGGTCGATTTAGTCAAGATTAATGAATGAACTATCTAAAGCCCTGCTTAAGGTGCTTTGATCTGATCTCTGAATGATTTTCTGGGTGCAGTTAGGTGCTCTACTAAATGATTGAATGCCTGAAAAAAAATTCTGCCTTGTAATGATCATGAAATTTTAAGTTGTTGTTTTCAAGAACCATAGAAATTTCATGACGATTAAATCTCTTCGCTTCTAACGGTTTTTCTTAAAACCGTAGCTAACCATGTCTATTGCGCTTACTCTTGGTGTTTTGGCGATCACATTCTTCCTATTTATTGTGGAATGGTTGCCCGTTGATATCACAGCGATTGGAATTGCTGTTTTGCTAATTCTTCTGGGACTCATTACTCCCGAGGAGGGAATTGCTGGATTTAGTAATTCAGCAACAATCACGGTTATGGCAATGTTTGTGCTGAGTGCCGCGATCGAGCGTACAGGCGCGATTCAAGTTGTTAGTGAATTTCTGCAACAAAAAGGTGGCAAGAATCCAACTCGCCAAATTTTTGTACTGGGGTCAATTGTGGGGCCGATTACAGCATTTTTGAATAACACAGCCGTGGTGGCGGTGTTTATTCCCATTGTGGAAAATTGGTGCCGAAAACAGAATATCTCTACCTCGAAGCTATTAATTCCGCTGTCCTATGCCACTGTGCTTGGGGGCACTATCACAGTCATTGGCACTTCAACCAATGTGGTAGCCAGTGGACTATCTAAGCAACTGGGCTATGGAGAATTTGGCCTATTCGAGTTTGCACCCATGGGCCTCATTGTCTTTGTGATTGGCCTGTGCTACTTGGCCCTGGCAGCCCCCAATCTTCTGCCCGATCGACGCAAGCCCGGTGAAATCTCAACCGTTGAAACTTATGGGCTGCGTGATTATTTCAGCGAAATTATTGTGACCCATCAATCATCTTTGATTGGAAAATCATTGCCAGCCAGTGACTTCCATCATCGATATGACCTTGATGTTTTGGAAGTGATTCGTGATGGCATTATTTATAGACCTACAAGCCATGACTGGTTGCTAATGGCAGGGGATATCTTACTGGTTCGCTGCAACCGCGATCGCCTGCTGACCCTGAAAGATGAACGGGGGCTAGAAATCCTACCCGATGCCAAATTTTCCCTAGAATCTAACGAGCGATCGATTGCGGAAGCCTTAATTATTTCAAACTCTAGTCTCATCGGTTCTAGCTTACAAGAACTGCGATTTCGGCAACGATATAACTCCACGGTTTTAGCCATTCGCCGTGGTCAAGATTGCTTGTGCGAACGGTTGCGGGATGTTCGTTTGCGATTTGGTGATGTTCTATTGGTGCAAGGGCCGCATGACAGTTTACGCGGTCTGCAATCCAGCCCCGAATTATTAGTGGTGGAACCGCGAGAACTGGAACCCTTAAAGCGAGATAAGGCTGGTTTGGCCCTGACGATCGCCCTAGGAACCGTGCTGGCTGCTGCCACGGAAACGGTTCCCATTTTGGTTAGCGCTCTGGCCGGTGTCGTCTTGGTAATTGCGACGGGAATTTTGCGACCCCGAGAAATTTACCGAGTCATTCGCTGGGATATTATCTTTCTTCTGGCGGGCCTGATGCCCCTAGGAACCGCTATGGAAAAGTCAGGGGCCACCGACTGGTTAGCATCACAATTAACGCAAGTGGGAGGACATCTTTCGGGCTTTTGGCTGTTAGTTCTGTTCTATGGTGTGACAACCCTATTGACTGAAGCCCTGTCGAATAATGCGGCGGTTTTATTGATGCTGCCCATTGCGGTGAAGGTGGCAGAAACCCTGGAATTCTATACTTTACCGTTCATGCTGGTAGTGATGTTTGCGGCTTCAAATAGCTACCTAACCCCGATCGGCTACCAAACCAATACAATGGTTTATGGGCCAGGAGGCTACAAATTTCTAGACTTCACCAGGGTGGGAATTCCATTGAACTTAATTCTGACCTTCCTTGTGCCGCTGATGTCAATTTGGTTTTATGGACTAAACTTAAGTCATTAAAAAATGACCTTGATTCTTGCTGAAAAAACGACGTTGGCTAAATTTTCATCAAGCAAGGCCAAGTTATTGTGCTTCTCTACCGCAATCATTTGATCACAACTATGGAATCCATGACTTCCCAACCTTCACCCACCCATCCGTTACCCATTGACGAATCCCTTGAAATAGCTACGAATACAGCAGACGCGACCAACAGGGCAACCAATCAGGATGCCCAATCGGTTGCTCAGTTCCAGCAAGAAATCGAAGCGACAGAATCCCAAACGCTGGGATTCAAACTCTTGAAAAAATTGAAGGGTGGGCTGCTGGTTGTTGTGGGCTATCTGCTCTCGCCACTGTGCTGGTGGAATGATTTGATTTTTAATCTGCCGATCGCCTACGCCTTTGGTGCGCTTTGCAACTGGCTAATTCCACACAGTTTTTTCGGGGGAGCGATCGTGGGCTATTGGCTCTCGAATGTGGTGGGAATTCTGATGATGCAATTTGGGGCAACGGAAATGGTTCAAAAGGAGGACCAAAATAAAAGCTTCCGGAAAACTCTGGTCACAGGACTGCTGTCCTCTACGGCCTATACAATTTTGGTGGTGGCGTTAGTGCAGTTTGGAATCCTAACCTTGCCGGATGGTTTGAGCTTTCAAGAGTAGCAATCCCTCTCTCAGCGATTCATGGTGGAATTTGTGGTCTTGGACGGAGATTCTAGGTTAAATAGCTTTAATCCTTCGCTACCAATGATGGTCGGTAATTGACCATTCCACCGCTCGATCGCCTGACGTTGAATTAACTCTGGGGTCAGGTGTTCTTTGAGAAGTCGTTGTGCTTCGGCTTCACCCCTGGCCCAGTTAACTCTTGCTTCGGCTTCTCGGGCGGCTTTCAGGGTCAAAAATTCCGCTCGCTTGGCTTCCTGTTCCGCAATTTGCTTGGCTTCAACGGCTTCGCTGAACCGATCGGAAAAATTGACATGAACCAGCGAAATATCATCAACAAAAATATGATATCCCCGTAGCCGATTGCTCAATAGTTGGTCTACGGCCCCTTTCACTTCTTCCCGGCGGGTGATAATTTCTTCCGCTGTGTATTTAGCCATAACGGCTTTTAAAACTTCCTCAACGGCAGGATCAATGGCTCGATCGACCACAGCCAGTTCATCCCCGAGCTGTTGGAAAGCTAAGTTAACTTCATCGGGAACTAGATGCCAATTCAAGACCACATCGGTTTCAATTTCTTGTAAATCCTTCGAGGATGCTTCGGCTGAAATTTCACGCTTTTGAACACGAACGGTTAATTTTTTAACGGCTTCTGCGATCGGGATGATCGGATGTAGACCTTCATTGAAAATTTGAGGTTGCACTTGACCAAAACGGAGCACCACGCCTCGCTCCCCGGCTGAGATAATGACTAATGGTTGTAAGATAATTAGGGTTAACAAAATAGCTGCCAACGGTCGAATAATTTTTAATTGAAAAATATGCTTCAGGGAACTAATGAAAATCATTAATTGTGACTAAGATCGTGATTTTTCTGAGGGCTTTTTTATTTTAACCCTGATCTTGGAAGTTCCTGAATTTGAAAATCTATCTGAGAGGATGTCTCAAAAGTATCTTTCGGCACGGGCAATGCACCAATAGTCGTGGGGGCAAGGGGCTTAAGCCCCTTGTCTTCGTCGATCGATGGGGCGTGCAGAGTATCGATTTTGGCTTTTCAGACATCCTCTGAGTAATGACTTACTTACATAAGGGCTAAATCCCGTGACTTTTGCCAATGACCCAATGGCGACGAAAAAAACGCGCCAAACTCGATTCATCGAGGGGTAAATAAATCGGTCGCCCATGGGGACAGGTGCGAGGATTGTGGGTACGTTGCCATCGATCGAGCAAATCTTGCATTTCCACAAGCGTCAGGGGTGTGCCGTTGCGGATGGCGGTGCGGCAGGCGACGGCCACTTGGGCCGCTTCCAGGTTGTTGCTGTGGGCCAGCTCGCCCAAGGCGGCGGCCAAGTCAGGGCGATCGAGCAAGGGATCCGGGGCGCTGCGCACAATCCAGCAGCGATCGCCAAAGGGTTCAATTTCAATGCCCAAGTTCACCAGTCCCTCCCGTTCCGCCTCGCTCAGCTCATTCAGGACGATCGGTTGCGTCAGGGCGGAAATTTGCCAACGATCGCGCAAATATTCAAACAAAACCCGCTCATGGGCAATGTGCTGCTCCACTAGCCATAGACCGCCGGGATGCTCCGCCACAATGTAGGTGTTGTGAACTTGGGCGATCGCCCGCAGTTGTCCCCCCAAGGGATCTTCAAGGGGTTCGGGCGATCGGGGCTGCCCCAGGGCTTGGGGATCATCGGGCGACGCGTTGGGATCAGCAGCGGTGCGCACACGATAGGTCGATCGCCCTTCGGCGGCCCGAATGAGCTTGGCCGTTCGCCCGATCGCGTAGGTGTTTGTTTGGGGTTCGTCGATCGCCTCGCGAAAGGAAAGGGCCTGTTGGAGCGCCGCCTGTACTTGGGCTTGCCAATGGTCGATCGACTGGAGATAAAGCTTGTGTTTGTCGGGAGTGCGATTCCAGTCAATGCATTGGGGCGGCAACCGGAGATGCACTAGGGCGATCGGGTGGCGGCCGCGCGGCAGGGTGCGCCCCAAAGTCGCAAAAATTGTGTTTTCTAGTTCCGGCACTTCTGCCATTCGCCCGTTCACGGCAATCCGCACCCAGTCAGGGCGGGCCCGATGGATCCGATCGGGCAGACCCAAGGTGACGGTGATTTGGGCGGATCCTTCCTGGTCGTCGGGCAAGGGAGCGATCCACTGCACGTCCCGCAAATCGCCCGATCGCACCGGTTTCAAGATTTGGGGCAACAGGTGACGAGCCGAATCCCCCGGTGACAGGGCGAACCAGAGCCGATCGTTGCGATAGACCGTCCAGGCCACGGCGGGATGGCAAAGGGCCGCTTGCTGAATCGCCTGCTGAATCGATCGCAACTGTTGAGCCAAAGACGGCAAACTATCGCGCCGCGACGGCCAAGCCTCAAACAAATCCTCCACCAAGACAATGGTTCCCGGCGCGATCGGGGCCGCTTCACAGCTCACAGCCTGGCCCGTGGCATCATACACCGCTCGCCAACCCTCCCCGCCAACCGGCCGGCTGCTGAGGCTCAGGCGGCTCAGTTGGGCCAAACTGTGCAATGCTTCTCCCCGAAATCCCAGGCTGCGGATGTTGAACAAATCGGGGCGATCGTGAATTTTGCTGGTGCTGTGGGGAGCGGCAGCCCGCAACAGATCCGCTCGGCCCATGCCGCAGCCGTTGTCCGTGAGCCGAATTTGGCCCCGATCGAGCCAAAGGGACAGGGCCAGCCGCGTGGCTCCCGCATCGATCGCGTTGTCCACCAACTCGCGCACCACCGCCGCCGGAGAGTCAATCACCTCCCCCGCCGCAATTAAATTCACCACCTCGATCGGCAGCGGTTGAATGGATCTCATTCCTTCCTCAGTTGCCAGACGGCGGCGATGGCTCCTCCCGGAATCGAGAGACTGCGAAAAATCGGTTGAAAGCTAAAGCACTAGTGGTCGTGGGGGAAAGGGGCTGAGGGCCTGTCGTCATTTCACCCAAAACCCTAAATCTGCCGTTAGCTGATCGTGGGGGACAAGGGGCTTGAGCATCTTGTTACGATGATTAGGGCGCAGAAGATCAACCGTTTCAGCATCACCTCGAAAAATGACAACACCCCCTAAGCCCCTTGTCCCCACGGTCATTGATCCTTAGCCCATACTAAAAGATATTTCTCAGACATCCTCTGAGGAGAGTTTTCTGTGCTCAACACCTTCAAAAATTCGCAAATTTATGGGATTGGAAACTTTCAAGTGCAACCTAGGAAACCCAGCCATTACGGTTGGTTGAAGGGGGCGGGGGCGGGGCCCAGGTCTTGGAGCTTGCGGGCGAAATAACTTTCGCGGTGTTGCAACTGCTTCGCCAAAATCGCCGCCTGTTCGTAGGCAATGCGGGCCCGATCGCGCTGGTTCAAACTCACAAACAAATCACCCAATTTTTCATAGGTGTCCATCATCCCGTAGCCGTCCGCCGCCTCGCGGGCCAGCTCCAACAGGCTGATGTAAAGACTGGCCAGCAGATCGGGCTTGTCGGCAAAGGCAGGGCGGCTGCGATAGAGAGTGGCCAGGCGATCGAGCGCTTCTCGGGCAATACCCAACTGCTTGATGGAGCGGGCAGCGGCGGCCGTTTCGCGATATTGCAACACCGCTTCTTCCACCCGATCGGCCCGGTCAAAATTGGCGGCCAACTCGCTCATCAAGGGCGGAATTAGCCGCACAATCCCCAATTCCTGATAGACCCCCAACAAATCGCGCTGGGCGGCGATCGCCTCATCCCACTGGCGCGATCGATTCAGCAACATCACCAATTCCCGCGCATAGCGCACCTCGGCCTGGCGATGGAGCGGAATCGTGGGTTCTGTGCCCGGCGGCACGGGCACCACCACCCAACGACCGGCGGCAATTTTGGCCCGCTCGATCGCCAGCAGTTCCCGGTAGGCATCCACAGCGGCCGCATCCTCAAACAGGCTGGCCCGCAATTGACCGATCGCCACCAGATATTTTTCAATTTCCGTAGAATCATCGGCCGTTCTGGCCATCAACAGGCGCGGTTCCAACACCGCCAAGGCCAACTTGGGCGCACGCACTTGGTAATAGGCCAAGCCAAGGGCCTCCAGCAGGGCCGGATCTTCAGGGATGGGCAACGGTTGTTCGTCGGGCAAAACCGGTTTGGGGCCCGTTTGCCCCGCTTGGATCGCCTTGATGCGATCGGTCACCACCCTTGTTTCTTCCACGGCCCCTTCCCGCCAAGCCAGCTCGCCCACCCGCCCCAGGGCCGGCAATTCTTCAAACACTCCCAAAAACCGCCGCAATCGCAGTTCTCGATTCCAAAGGGCGAAGGCCTCTAGGGTTTTGCCGGCCCTCAGGGTGGCCGCCGCTTGCAGGTTCAACTCATCGAGGGCCAAACGCAGCCGATCGCGCTCCGTGGGCGACAGTTCTCGCTTCATCGGAAACTCCGGCAGCAGCGGATCCGCCTCTAACAATTCCAACGGACTGGGCGGAAATTCATCCTTGACCGGCCGGGAAAAGATATCAAAAATCGGCAGGTTATCCAGAAACGGTAACTGGGCGCGAGCCACTTCTCCGGCGCTGGCCAAGACCAGGGCGATCGCCCCCGCTGACATTGCCCACCGCAGCGATCGCAGCAGTCCATTCAGGGAAAATTCAGCACGGGAAGGAACGCAACGGGCAGGCATGGGTGAATTGTCCCCGGAAAAACTGAATGAAAAGGAGACTGAACAGAGCGCGACGGGCGAGCAGCGGTGAACCGTAGTGTTACTTTACCGTAGTGTTTTGCTGGCGGCACTTGGCCATGGTTGCTGATGGTTCTGGTTTGCGCCCGCCCAACCGTTGGGACGCATTGCTGACCTTGCGGGGGGTGGCTTGCTGTTTGGTGATTGTGGCCCACTGCGGCCCGCCGGCCCAAAGCTTGGTCTGGGCTGGACAGGATTGGAGTTGGGTACTGTTTGCGCCGGGGGGCGTGGCGGTGCGGGTGTTTTTTTGCCTGTCAGGCTATTTGATCGGCAAGGGATTTTATACCGAACGCTATCGGCTCGATCGCCCTGGCATCATTCGATATTTTCAGAATCGTGCCACTCGAATTTTGCCGCTTTATTATGCCTGTATTTTGATATCGGCAGCGGTGTTTTATCCCCACAGTTGGCAACCCAATCATTGGGGCCATTTGCTGCGGTTGCTGACTTTTACCTATGAGCATTCTTTGCCCTTTGAGTTTAATGCACCCCTATGGTCGCTTTCCACGGAAGTGCAATTTTACGCGATCGCCCCTTGCGTTTTTTGGGCGAGTCGGCGGTGGCTGAAAACCGGGCCGTCCTTGTTGGTGGCCATGGCGACGGTGATCAGTGGATTAATGCTCTATCGGTTCGGGGTTTTTGAGTTAATTGAACAATTATTGGGTAGCACAGAGGGGAATCCCTATTTTATTCGCTATATCTATACTTTTTTGCCGGCCAATTTAGATGCCTTTCTGGTGGGTTTTTGGCTGAATCCGCTGATGCAAAAGCTACACCAAAACCGACTCCCAACGATCGACCTAGCGGAAGGCAAAACAGACCCGATCGAGCCAGGGCAACGGTTGCCGGTTCGGCCCTGGGTGACCCTGGCTTGGAGCCGATCGATTCTGGGGTTGCCCTGGAAAGGCTGGGCGATCGGGGCGATGGGGCTGCTTTATGGGTTGGCCGCCTGGTGGAAATATCAAGGGAGCGATCGGGTGTTGTTGGTGGCTCCGGGGCTGACGGTGTTGGCGACGGGGCTGTTTATTTTTGCCTTTGAACGACGGGTTTATTTCAGCTCTGGACGCAACCGGCCCCTTTCCCGATCGGCCATGGCAGCTAATCCGTTCAGGGCTTGGGAATTGCTCGGGTTGTTATCTTTTGGGCTTTATGTTTGGCACTATCCCTTGCTGAAGGTGATCGGCCCGTTGATCACGAATCGATCGCCCTTGGTGGCCTATGGCGAACGGTTGGGGTTGGTGTTTTTGGGATCGATCGCCCTGGCCAGCTTCACCTACTGGGCGATTGAAATTCCGGCAATCCGTTGGCGCAAAACAGCCCAGCGATCGCCCGCACGATCCCTTAATGATTCCAATCGCTGAGTTTGAACCCTAAGAATCGATCGAACAATCCCGATCGCCAGATATATCGCAACAGCAAACACCAACTCAGGGCGATCGCCCCAATCAGCAAATAGTCCACCGGTTGCAACAGCGCCAACTCAAAAAACTCGCGCGTTCCCGGCAGGGCCACCAAACCGGCATAGACCCCCAACAGTCCCAAGGCCAGCAGGGAATAGCGGCGATCGCCACAGAGGGGTTCCGCCGCCACCCAAGGCCCCGCTGGCGGCTTCAAAAACGGCACGAGCAACAGGCCGCAACTCACCAACAGGGTCACCAGGGCGCTGCGGGGCACGGCCAAGAGCGCATCGTTCAAGGCCACCAACTCCTCGCCCGTTTGGGTGGCGCTCCAAATGGTGGTGACCAAATAGCCCAAGTAAACCGCCACCGCGATCGGGGTGAGGGTCAAGGTCGCGGGCAAGGTGAAATTCAGCATGGACTTGAGGACGCTCTTTTGGCGCGGTTTCCCCGGCCGGGCCCACAGGGGAAATCCAAAGGTGGGCAGCCCCACCGCCACGATCGTCACCACGGCGCTGTGTTTGTTCAGCAGCGGAAAGGTTCCCAGCACTTGCCCCGTGCAAAGAATCAACAGGGTGACGCAAAACACCCGCACCATAAACAGCTTCAGCACATCGCGGATGCCGTTGCCAATCCGTTGCCCCTCCAAGAAGGTATAGGGCAGGGTCTCGAAGGAGTCACCCAGCAACACAATGTCGGCGGCACTGCGGGTGGCTTTGCTGCCACTTTCCATGGCAATGCCCAGGTTGGCTTGCTTGAGGGACAACACATCGTTTACGCCATCGCCAATCATGGCCACATAGTTGCCCGCACGCCGCAGGGCCGTGACTAAGCGGGCTTTTTGTTCCGGGACAATCCGCCCAAAAATTTGATGCTCGATCGCGGCTTGGGCAAATTCCGCCTCGGTCATGGCGGCCAGGTCGGCTCCGGACACGGCCGACAGATTTTCGCCCAAGCCCACCCGGGCCGCGATCGCCCGCACGGTGTCGGGGTTGTCGCCGGAAATAATCTTCAGCCGAATGCCTGCTTCGGCAAATCCCTGGAGCGTTTCCGTCACGCTGGGGCGCAGCTCGTCGCTAAACACCAACAGGCCCATAGGTTGCAAATCCTGGGGCAGGGGGGCGCTGTCCCGTTTGGCGGGCTTGGGCGGAATGGCGGGGCTGAAGGCAAACAGCAACACCCGGAATCCCTGGCGGGCCAGGGTCTGGGCCCGATCGCACCATTCCGGGGGCAACGGTTCCGCCAGGCCCACGCTCACCATTTCCGGCGCACCGAGGACGTAATACCCTGACACAATCCCTGTGGCTGGTGGGGCGATCGGGTCGGATCCAAAGGCGATCGCACTCCACTTGCGGGCCGACGAAAAGGGAATTTCATAGAGCGGTTCTTGGGCCGGGGCGGGGCAACCAAGGGCGATCGCCTCGCTGGTGGCGTTGCCGGAACGGGTGCTGGCGGCATAGGTTCCCACCAGGTCGGTCAGGGTGGCCAAGGTCTGGCCGGGGGCGATCGGCCACAGTTCCGTGAGCTGGATGCGGTTCGCCGTCAAGGTTCCGGTCTTATCCACACAGAGCACATCCACATTGCTCAGGGATTCCACGGCGTTGGCCTGTTGAATCAGCACCCGCTTGCCCACCATCCGCACCGCTGCTAGGGCATAGGACAGGGTGATGGTTAAGTACAAACCACTGGGAACCAGGCCGGCAATCACCGCCGATCGCTGCACCGTTTCATTAAAGGAAATAGCTTTGGCAATAAACCCGATCGCCACCAGGGCCCAAAAAAAGCAGGCGATGATCATAAAAATCCGAATCACCAAATTCACTTCCGATTGCAAGGGCGTGAGCATTTGGCGAAAGGTGCGGGCGCTTTCGGTCAGTTGGTGGGCCAAGCTGTTGCGGCCCACTTTTTGGGCTAAATAATAGCCACTGCCGCTTAAACAGATGGTTCCTGAAAAAACAGGGCTGCTGGTTTCCTTTTCAATGGGATCTGATTCGCCGGTTAAGAGCGATTCATCGGCGGCGATTTCCCCAGCCATCAGCTCCCCATCCACCAGAATTTGATCGCCCGATCGCAACACTAAAACATCGCCCGCCACAATTTCGCTCGGGTCAATATCCTGTTCCCGTCCTTCACGCACCACGGTGGCCTTGGGCCGGGTTAAAAGGGCAATTTCATCGAGTTTGCGCTTGGCCGCCACTTCTTGAATGGCATTAATCACCACGCTGCTTAAAATGACCGCCGCCACCAGGATGGCATCACTAAAGCTGCCTAAAAATAAGAAAACAACACTAATGGCAACGAAAACAAAATTAATAAAGGTAAAAATGTTTTCCCGGAGAATTTGCGCATAGGAACGACTGGTTTTCAGGGGGGCATCATTACCCTGGCCGGCGGCCCGGCGCTCCAGCACTTCGCTGCGGGTCAGACCTTGAAGATGGGGCGGAAGATTCGGCTGATTCACGGGTGGCAGGCAATGGACGGGCGATCGAACTAGCAGGCCATCATACCCGGCCCGATTGGGTCTGGCTCGATCAGGCAGTGGGGAGTTGTTTTGCGGGTCTAGGAGCGGGTCTAGGACTTGTTGTCAAATCGTCTGAAACCCCGATTCCACCGTAAGCGGATCGTAGGGGACAAGATGCTCAAGCCCTTTGTTACGATCATTTGGGCAGGGCAGATCAACCATCTTCGCTGAATTTCAGGAAAGAGCGACCGGCCCTAATTCCCCCGATCGGGATTGGCTAATCAGCCTACGGACGAGAATCCTTGGTTAAATGGTCTCGAACTGTTTGGCAGCGAGAACCAAGTCATGATCTTTGTTGGGTTGATTTTGGGTGTCGTGATCGGCGGTGCGATCGCCTGGTATTTGATGCAGCAGCGGGTGGCCGACCTGGAGCGCCAGCAAAAGCAATATCTCGATCGGCAACGGCAAACCCTGGAGCAAGATTTTGAGGTGCAAAAGCAGACGGCTCGCAAAAATTTCGATCGCGAATTGCAAGCCCTGCAAACGGAAATTGCCCAACTGAAAGCACAAGCCGCTTCCACCGCCGCCCCGCCCGCTCCCGATCCTGCACGCTCTGCTCCGCGTCCGGCGGCAACCGGTCAACCGGCGGCCCAACTCCCGGATCCTTGGGGTGGAACCGGTGCGCCCGCGCCAACGCCTGCCCCGGAACCCGTCGCGGAGCCAGTTGCAGAACCCACGCCGGAACCTGCCCCGGAACCCACACCGGAGCCGATCGCCGAACCGGAGCCAACGGCGGCCTCAGTGGAACCCGCCTCGGAACCCACGCCGGAACCCATGGCCGAACCGATCGCGGAGCCAGAACCCACGCCGGAACCCGTGGCCGAACCGACCGTCGAACAAGCTGTTGAACCGGTCACTGAACCGGTCACGACTCCTGAGCCGATCGCCCCAATTGCTCCCAGCAACCAACCCAGCCCGATCGAGCAAGTGGCCCAACTCGCCACCAAAGTTCGGGCGATCGGACAGCGAACTGAGGGCCAAAAACTGATCAACGACCTGTTGACCTTCGCCAGCAGCCCCGATCCCACCGTGCGCGCCGCCGCGATCGAGGCTCTCAGCGCCGTCCACAGCCCTGAAGTGGTGAGCTGCCTCGAAAAAGCCCTCCATGATGCGGCCCCGAGCGTGGTGCGGGCGGCTGCCAAAGGGTTGGAGCGCTTCAAAAGCCAAGCCCCGATCGCCCAACCGGTTGAAGAATCACCACTGCCTCCCAACGGCGGCCCCAAACAGCCCTAGGTCTGTCGATCCGGAAGCCAGCGCATGATTTCCCTGCAGTGCGATCGCTCCTCGTGGGTCAAACCCCTCAATAACTGAGGACTGAAAAATAGGGAAATTAACTGTAAAGAATTTCCCAAAAATCCGGATTCATTCCAGAACTAACTGAACTCACAGGGCGGAAAGTTTCTCCTTCTGCCTTGTGTTTTATTTCATACATTATTTTGAAATGAATGTTTGATTTCGCACTTCATTGCCTGAAAGCCTTCAAATTGCGTTCATTCATGTCGCATTCTGTACATCTTTATCCATTGCTTCGCTCATTATTAAAAAAGTTGTTGTAACTTAAATTCAAGCTTGCCAATTTTATGCAGAATCCTTTAAACTAATTGTAAGGATTTCAAAAAGTCCTCTACAAAAAGTCTTAACGTCTTTTGGGGCTGCTCTAGTTAGATCGCTTCCATTGGCTCATTCAAGCAATTTGATTAGCCTTAATTGAGCGCATAAGTTTCTTCCAAGCACCGAAGAACAGCCCTCAACGATCGACCCAAATTCAAAATTCATCAGATTCGTCAGAGCTAATTCATCAGAACCAAGGCAGATTTACAAGATCTGCATGATCCAATCACTCGGATCGATCGATTCAAGTCTATCAATCCAGATCTATCGATCCAAATCCATCCATTTAACAGACTCAACAGGATCAACCCTGTCCTCCGCTTCACAGCGTTGCAGGACAATGCACTGAGGGAATGCTGAGGGAAGAACCACCACAAGGCGTGACTCCTTTCAACGCCCCAACTAGTTTTACGTCTGCCGGGATCGCTCCGATCAATTGAGACTTGATTGCCCCTAACCATTGAGCCTCCATTAATCGCCAGGTTGTCTTCGTTGGGAACGAAGCATAGCCTTCGCATCACTTTGCATTTTGTGCCCGATCGCGCCGCTAAGTCTTGCGTGCCAGTGGCGCATTCAAATTCTTGAATTCCAGTTGCATTGCGCAACCCCGATTGAGGTCATCAACCAATGGTTGACCTCCAAAGTCTGGTGCTGAAAACCGCCGTAGCCGTGATGCAGGGTGGCTGCCTTTCTTTGACCTATCAGCGTTGGACAGAATTCCTATGGCTCTTCAGATGTCCCTGGCCGGGATCGACCAAAACAGCGCGATCGCTCCGGAAGTTTCCACCCTCCGTTGGCGAACCGCTGCCAGCACCAAAGCCATTCCCCTCAGCGGCAACAACAACATTGATGCTTTGCTGACGGTGCGTATTAATAATCCAACAATCACCCAATCGTGGAATGTGCCCCATGGTGGGGTGATTACCTACAGTTTTCCCAATGCCAACACGGTCAATAATTTGACATCGGTTGCCCAAGGAGCCATCACCAACCCGGCAGAAATTCCCGAGCCGGTGAAACAGGCCGTGCGGCAAGTGTTGCAAAACTACTCCCAAGTGATTCCGGTTCAGTTTCAAGAAGTGCCGGACGAAGTGGGCGGAACACTGCGCGTTACCTTGGGCAAGAGTCCGCAATTGCCCGATGCCTTGGCCTGTGCCTATGTCCCAGGAAGCGCCTATGGGGGACAGGTGTTTTTGTCAGCCAATGGCATGTTTGACCCCAACTTTTTTACGAAGGGGCCCGGCAGCGCTGGCTATGGCACTTTAATTCATGAATTGGGCCATGCCATGGGACTGAAACATCCTCGGGAGTATGGCAGCGAAGCGGGGGATTTGCCCGGTAAAGTGCCTTCCAATGTGGCGGTTTTGGCTCCGGAATTGGATCATCGCCACAACACGGTGATGTCCTACAACGGGCGGGACTTTGGCAGTTTTCAAAACGCCCGCACCCTGATGAATTACGATATCCAATCGCTGCAATATCTCTACGGGGCTAATACCAGTTGGCGATCGGGCAATGATTTGTACAACTGGAATGCCACTTCGTTTTTAGGGGTGGAAGCCATTTGGGATGGGGGCGGAACCGACACCTTGGAAATGGGATCGTTGCCAGCCTCCGATCGCTACTATTTCGATTTGAAACCCGGCGGTTTGTTAACCACCCAAACGGGGCGTAAGGGTCGCTTTTTTGATATTTATCCCAGTTACCAACCCCTCTATCCCATGTTCGATCGGGGCAAGTCGATCGCCTTTGGGGTCACTCTGGAAAACCTCAATGGCACTGATGGAGCCGACGAGGTGCTTGGCAACGATGCCGACAACGTGATTTTGGGGCGCGGGGGCAACGACAGCCTCAGCGGCGGTCTGGGCCAAGACACCCTCTGGGGCGGGCTGGATGATGATTGGTTGAGTGGCGAGGCGGGCAACGACCAACTGCAAGGCAATGCGGGCCTCGATACCATGATTGGCGGTTTGGGCAACGACCAGCTCAACGGCGGCCGCGATGCCGACTGGCTCCATGGGGACGCGGGCGATGATGTGCTGTTTGGTGAATTTGGGGATGACCTGTTGCTTGGGGGCGACGGAGCCGATCGATTCGTGTTGGGTACGGGCATGGGCCAAGACACGATTCAGGATTTTCAGTCAGGCATTGATGGCATTTATCTGGTCAATGGGTTGACCCCCGGCGCGATCGCCCTGCGGCCCCAGGGAACGAACATGTTGGTGCAAGTGGCCGGCAGCAATGAGACTTTGGCGATCGTCACCGGCCCACTCTCGATCGCTGACTTTCACCTAGCCTGAGCGCCTTGGGAGGATATCTGAGCAGTTACTTGGGGCAATGACAAAGCGCCGGTCGTCGTCGGAGCAAGGGGCTGAAGCCCCTTGTCTGTGTCGGTTGAGGAGACCCCCAGGTAACGGTTTTGGCTTTGGGTTGGGCTTTGGTTTTAGCTTGCTCAGACATCCACTGAGGCGGCTTCCGATCCCGGCCCGGGGCCCATGCCACAGTTCCTCTGGCTGCCCGTGGTAAAATAGGAGGCTGAAATCTCGATTTCACGGCAATTTCGCCCAACCGAAGCCGTTCTAAATGAGGCTTGCCGTCGGTCTGTCCTTTGGGGCTTTTGCGCCACCACGATGCGAACGATTTGCTAGCCCTTGATGTGTACTAGCCCTGATGTGTATCTGATCCCGAACGAAAGCCGGGTCATTGGCCCCTGAAGTTTTTCGTTTGGGGTCGTGCCGTTTTTAGGCACTTGTTTTTAGGCCATAAATTTTCAGGCACTTTCTGCACCAGAGACCTATGAGTACTGCCGAAGACCGGATTGTCGCGACCGACCTACGCCAGGAAATGTCGCGATCGTACCTGGAATACGCCATGAGCGTGATCGTGGGGCGGGCGCTGCCGGATGCCCGCGACGGTCTGAAGCCGGTACACCGCCGGATTCTCTACGCCATGCATGAGTTGGGGTTGGCAGCCGATCGCCCCTTCCGGAAATGCGCCCGGGTGGTGGGGGAAGTGCTGGGGAAATATCACCCCCACGGCGACACGGCGGTCTATGACGCGCTGGTGCGGATGGCCCAAGATTTTTCGATGCGTCACCCGTTGATCAATGGTCACGGGAACTTCGGTTCGATCGACAACGATCCACCCGCTGCCATGCGGTACACGGAATGTCGGCTGCAAGCCCTGACCAGTGAATCGCTGCTGCAAGATATTGAGTCGGAAACCGTTGATTTTATCGACAACTTCGACGGCTCCCAGCAAGAACCGACGGTGATGCCCGCGCGGCTGCCGCAACTGTTGCTGAACGGCTCCTCGGGGATTGCGGTGGGCATGGCCACCAACATTCCCCCCCACAACTTGGGGGAATTGGTCGATGGGCTGTGCGCCCTGATTCATAACCCTGAAATCACCAACCAAGAGTTGATGCGCTGGATTCCGGGGCCGGATTTCCCCACGGGGGCGCAGATTTTTGGTACGTCGGGGATTCGGGAAGCCTATTTAACCGGCCGTGGCTCAATCACGATGCGCGGTGTGGCCAGTGTGGAGACGATCGAGCGGCGCGGCGCACCCGATCGCGAGGCGATCATCATCACGGAACTGCCTTACCAAACCAACAAGGCGGCCCTGATTGAGCGGATCGCCGAGCTGGTGAACGACAAGAAACTAGAAGGCATCTCGGACATTCGCGACGAGAGCGATCGCGACGGGATGCGAATCGTGATTGAGCTGAAGCGCGATGCCCGGGCGCAGGTGGTGCTGAACAACCTCTACAAGCACACGCCGATTCAAGCGAACTTTGGGGCCAACATGTTGGCGCTGGTGAACGGTGAGCCGCGCACCCTAACCCTGAAGGACTTTTTGCAGGTCTTTTTGGATTTCCGGGTGGAGGCGATCGAACGGCGCACCCGCTACGAACTGCGGAAAGCTGAGGAGCGCGATCACATCCTGCAAGGCTACCTGATCGCCCTCAGCAACATGGATACGATCATCGCCCTAATTCGTCATGCGGCGGACACCCCCACCGCCAAACAGGGGCTAATGAGCGATTACAGCCTCTCGGAAGCCCAAGCCGACGCAATTTTGCAGATGCAACTGCGCCGCCTGACGGCCTTGGAAGCGGACAAGATTGAGCAAGAACACCAGGAATTGCAAGCCAAAATTACCGATTTGCAAGACATCCTGGCCCGGCGCGATCGGGTGCTGACAATCATTGAAGAGGAAGTGAGCAACCTGAAGGCCCGGTTCGCTACGCCGCGCCGCACCACAATTTCCCGCGACAGTGCCCAACTGGAAGAAATTGACCTGATTGCCAATGATCGCGCCACGATCGTGATTACGGAGCAGGGCTATATCAAACGAATGCCCGTCAGCACCTTCGAGACCCAAAACCGCGCCACCCGGGGCAAAACCGGCGCGAAGATGAAGGATGACGACGAGGTACAGCATTTCCTCACCTGCTGCGATCGCGATCGGGTCTTGTTCTTCAGCGATCGGGGCGTGGTCTATGCCCTCAGTGCTTACCAAATTCCCGCCAGCTCCCGCGCTGCCCGGGGCACGGCGATCGTTCAACTACTACCGATTCCCCACGACGAAAAAATCACCTCGGTGATCGCCGTCTCGGAATTCTCGGAAGATCTCTACCTGGTGATGTTGACCCAGCAGGGCTACATCAAAAAAACCGTGCTCTCGGCCTTTGGCAACATCCGCGCCAACGGTCTGATTGCCATTTCCCTGGAAGAGGGCGACCAACTGCGCTGGGTGCGCCTGACCCGCGACGAAGACAGCATTTTGATCGGCTCCCGATCGGGCATGGCGATTCACTTCCGAGCCGATCGCGATCAACTGCGACCCCTAGGGCGGACGGCGCGGGGCGTGCGGGCCATGAGCCTTCGCAGCGGTGATGAGTTGGTGGCGCTGGATATTTTGCCCGCCGCGATCGCCTCGCGGGTGGGTCAGGCCGGGGATGATGCGGCCGACGATAATGAGCCGATCGAGGAAACCAGCGACGACAGCACCGAAACCAGCAGCCCCGGCCCTTGGGTGTTGGTGATCACCGCTCGTGGCTACGGCAAGCGCGTCCCCGTGGAGCAATTCAAGCTCTATAACCGCGCCACCAAAGGCAAAATCGCCACCAAGTTCAAATCCGCCAAGGGCATTGATGATTCTCTCGCTGGCCTGTTGGTGGTGAATGACTCCGACGAAATCACGATCGCCACGAAGCGGGCCACGATCGTGCGGCAGTCGGTGAATGCGATCCCGATTCAATCGCGGGGGGCAACGGGCGTGATGGTGCAGCGGATTGTGGATGACTCGATCGCCGCCGTGGCCCTCGTGCCGCCGGAAGACACCAGCGGCGACAGCCTCGATAGCAACACCGACTCTGAGGATCAAGCGGCTCAACCGGACGAAAATTCCTAGGCAATTGCTGCTGGGCGAATGCGCCTAGGGCAACCTAGGCCAAATTTGATCCCCAATTGATCCCATAGATCCCATCAACAAATCCCATTAACAAGTTCCATCAACAAAATGGGGGTATGGCCGAAAACCACACCCCCATTTCACTTTGAAGAACAGTTGCTCAACGGCTTAGGGCCCGTCGTCATTTCCTAGGATCAGGTGAAAACGATTGATTTTCCATGTCCCAGTCGTTGTAACAAGGGGCTTAAGCCCCTTGTCCCCCACGATCCAGCAACGGTGGAATCAGGGTTTCAGGCGATTTGACGACAGGCCCTAAGCCCCTTGTCCCCCACGATCCAGCAACGGTGGAATCAGGGTTTCAGGCGATTTGACGACAGGCCCTAGGGCCCGTCGCCATTTCCATCGCCGTAGAGGTTGGGTCTCCCAACCCTAGCCTGGGCGATCACTACAACCCTGTCCATCCCTGGAAACACCCAAGGATCACGGGGATGGGCGAGGAGACCCCGCCCCTGCGATTGATTGGTTTGAAGAACGAGGTCATCAGGGTTTCAGGCAATTTGACGACATGGCTTAGGGCCCGTCGCTCTTTCCTGGGATCAGGCAAAAACAATACCTAGTCGAGATAGCCCATCAGATTGGAATCTTCGCCCAAATCGTTAGAAGCCATCGGCCGGTTGCTGGGCAGCCAATCACTGGTCGTAATGTCCAGCGTATTCGCCGTCACAGGGCGATGGCCCGACAGGGTAATGGTTTCCACCACTTCCAAGTTGCTGGCCGACACCGGGCGCGCACCGTAGGCGGCCACCGTGCCCACCACCTTCAGCTCGCTCGTTTCCACGGGGCGATGCTTCGGTAGATTGCTTTGAACCAAGGACAGGTGACTGACTTCAACGGGGCGATTGTTGGGCAGGTCGCTTTCGATGAACTTAACAGTATCTTCGCCGACGGGACGGTGGCCATAGGTGGGGGCGAGGGGGCGCTTGCGGACAACCGCAGGCAGGGCCCGTTGCTCGCGATCGTCGCGATCGTCGAGGCGCACTTCATCGCGATCGTCGCGGGCGCGGTTGTTGGTGTCGGTGACGTTGCGGTTGCTCATGAAAACGTACCTCAGATGCCGATACTAGTGCCGTTGGAAGGGGCTGATAGGAGCCGAAGCCCAGTTTGATAACCAGTTTTATAAATTGAACTGTCAAACCCAGGTCATCCTATCAAATGCGCGTGGATCGCGGTGGTTTCGATCGACAGGGGCGATCGAGCAAGGGAGACAGGGCTGGCGAACGGACGGCGCGAACTGGCCCAATGCAAAAATGCCGCGCTGCCAATTCGAGCGCGTTCGGGCGGGTAGATTGCGTTGTCTCTACAGTTATATTTTAGCGGAGCTATAAAAAGATTATTAAAAAAATCATTGCTCTTATAAGCAGTTTTAAAGCAAAGCACCGCCCTTGTCCTCCAAAACCATGGCCATTCATGGGATTTGGGAGCCACTGTGCGATTCAGCGTCCGAAGGTGCAGGGCGATCGCCCCTGGATTGGTGCTGGCGGCTTCGAGGTTGAGCAGCCTCTGCCTTGCACCGAAACGATTTGATCGCAATCATGAAAGATGCTGGCATCAAGACTTGGGAACGATTGAACACCGTTCGTGCGGCGCGATTGGCCCGAATGCTCCCGAATCTCCCCATTGGCTCCCGAAACCAGATCCCGATCTGCTGTTAGCGAAGAACAAACCATGACCACCTTTGAACTGCAAGCACCGTTTGAACCCACGGGTGACCAACCGAAGGCGATCGCCCGTTTGGTGGAAACCGTGCGATCGGGTCAGCGATACCAAACCCTGCTGGGGGCCACCGGTACCGGCAAAACCTTCACCATCGCCAGCACCATTGCCCAGCTCGATCGCCCGGCCCTGGTTTTGGCCCACAACAAAACCCTCGCGGCCCAGTTGTGCAACGAATTGCGGGAATTTTTCCCAAATAATGCCGTTGAATATTTCATTTCCTACTACGACTATTACCAACCGGAAGCCTATATTCCCGTCACCGATACTTACATTCAAAAAACCGCTTCCATTAACGAAGAAATTGACATGTTGCGGCACTCAGCCACCCGATCGCTCTTTGAACGACGGGATGTGATTGTGGTTGCCTCCATTAGCTGCATTTACGGGTTGGGAATTCCCACGGAATATTTAAATGCGGCCATTCCCTTTCGGGTGGGCCATGAATTAAATTTGCGGCAAACGTTGCGAGATTTGGCCTCGGTGCAATATGAACGAAATGATGTGGAAATTGGCCGAGGAAAATTCCGTGTCAAGGGCGATGTGCTAGAAATTGGCCCCGCCTATGAAGATCGAATTATTCGGATTGAGTTCTTTGGCGATGAAGTGGAAGCCATTCGCTATGTTGATCCCTTGACCGGGGAAATTTTGCAAAGCCTAGAAGCGGTGAATCTTTATCCCGCTCGCCACTTTGTGACCCCCGAGGATCGTCTGGAAGAAGCGATTCAAGCCATTACCCAGGAATTGGCTGCGCAAAAAGTTGCCTTAGAGGCGGAAGGAAAACTCCTAGAAGCCCAACGGATTGACCAACGCACGCGATACGATTTGGAAATGCTGGCACAGGTGGGCTACTGCAACGGCGTAGAAAACTATTCACGTCACTTAGCCGGGCGGCAAGCGGGCGAACCGCCTGAATGCTTAATTGATTATTTTCCCGAAGATTGGTTGTTGATTATTGATGAGTCCCATGTGACCGTTCCCCAACTAAGGGGAATGTATAACGGTGATCAGGCTCGTAAGAAAGTGCTGATTGATCATGGGTTTCGCTTGCCCAGTGCGGCCGACAATCGCCCCCTCAAGGCCGAAGAATTTTGGAACAAGGTGAATCAATGCATCTTTGTTTCTGCCACGCCGGGAGATTGGGAATTGGAAATTTCCCAAGGACAAATTGTGGAGCAAGTCATTCGCCCCACGGGCGTGATTGATCCGGAGATTTTTGTGCGGCCGACGGAAGGGCAGGTGGATGATTTGTTGGCGGAAATTGTCCAGCGGGTCGATCGCCAAGAACGCACCCTGATCACCACCCTAACCAAGCGGATGGCGGAGGATTTGGCGGAATATTTCCAAGAGCGCAGGGTGCGGGTGCAATATCTCCATTCGGAAATTCAGTCGATCGAACGCATCGAAATTTTGCAAGCTTTGCGAGCGGGTAAGTTTGATGTGTTAATTGGGGTGAATTTGTTGCGGGAAGGGTTGGATCTACCGGAAGTTTCCCTGGTCGCTATTTTGGATGCGGACAAGGAAGGGTTTTTGCGGGCCGAGCGATCGCTGATTCAAACCATTGGCCGGGCGGCGCGTCATGTGCGAGGCCAAGCGATTCTTTATGCCGATCGGCTGACGGACAGCATGGACAAGGCGATTTCCGAAACGGAGCGGCGACGCAACATTCAAATCGCCTACAACCAAAAACACGGCATTACGCCCCAACCGATCGTCAAGAAATCCGGTAATTCAATTCTGGAATTCCTGGATTTGTCCCGGCGACTCAGTGCCAAGGATTTGGAGCAAGCCTACGAACATTCGGCGGATTTGTCCTTGGATGATGTGCCGATGTTGATTGAAAAGTTGGAGGCCCAAATGAAGGAGGCGGCCAAGAATTTGGAGTTTGAAGAGGCCGCCAAATATCGCGATCGAATCAAGCATTTGCGCGATCGACTGTTGGGACAACGGCATTAAGCGGGTTGCTTAATGGTCTGATCCATACCAAATTGATTCCAGGCGATCGATCGCCCGTTGCAATTCCGCGAGGTTATCCGCCAACACAGTCACATGGCCAAGCTTGCGGCCCGGGGTGGCGCTGGTTTTGCCATACCAATGCACGCGGCTGCGGGGAACCGTTGCCAAGCGATCGCGCCGCTCCCGATAGTCACTGGTGGCCACCTCAAAACCCAACAAATTCACCATCGCCGCACAGGCACAGTGCAACTCCACGGGCCCAAGGGGTAACCCCGCCACGGCCCGCAAATGCTGCTCGAATTGGGAGGTGTGACAGGCATCGATCGAGAAGTGGCCGGAATTGTGCGTGCGGGGAGCCACTTCATTCACCGATACCTGACCCTCGGCGGTCACAAACAGCTCAATTCCAAAAATCCCGATCGCCCCAATTTGCGATAACAGGCGATGGGCAATTTCCTGGCAGTGGGTGGCCACAGTTGGCGGAATGGGGGCCGGCGCAATCACCCGCCGACAAACCTGGTTCACCTGCTGGGTTTCCACGATCGGGTAAATGGCCACCTCTCCCGTGACCGATCGGGCTGCAACCGCCGCCAATTCTCGCTCAAAGGGCACAAAGGCTTCCAAAATTAACGGCTGCCATCGCCACTGATCCCCAACCGCCAGCAGTTCTGCCCGATCAGCCACCACCCGAGTGCCTTGGCCGTCATAGCCATGGCGACGGGTTTTCAGCACGGCCGGAAAGGTCAGGGGCTGGCCGTTTTCCCAGCGATCGATCTGCATCGCCTGCGCCCGATCGGTAATGGCCGCAAAGGCCGGAACCGGCAAGCCAATTTGCTGTAAAAAACAGCGCTGATCATACTTATCCAGCAAGGGTTCTAAACTGTTGAGGCTGGGGCGAAAACAGGCTCCCGATCGGGCTAATTCCCCCAACGCCGCCAAATCCACAAACTCGTTTTCAAAGGTGACCAAATCCACCCGATCGAGCAATTGGCGCGTCACGGCCGCATCTCCCACCGCCCCTTGCACCACCGCCGCCGATCCCACCCGTGCCACCGCCGGATCATCCAATTTCGGAGTTTGCACCACCAGCGACAAGCCCAACTTTGGGGCCGCTTCCGCCATCATCCAAGCCAATTGGCCACCGCCAATCACACCAATTGTCCGCACCGGCCGCTGGATTGGTTCCGCCGCTGCTGCAACCTCTACGAGGGTCATTTTTCTACTCCCAAGGGAACATATCGATCAGGCGCTTCAGCAATCCTTCAAGGACAACCGAGCGATTCTTTGGTGTCGATGCCCGTGCGAGGATTCGTCCCCCGGGCGATCGCGCAGAGCTGTTTTACCTGTGCCCCATCCAACAGGGCCAGCTCAAAATCGGCCCCCTCAATATTCACATCCTGAAAACTGGATCCCAACAAAATGGCTTCAACCAAAATGGCATCGCTCAAATCGGTACCAATGAACTTCACGGAATCCATGAAGGCATTGGTTAAATCGACTCCGTGCAAGTTCGTGTCTTTGAGGAAGGATCCACTAAAGGATGCACCGGGCATTTCCGCATTTTCAAAGGTCACATCCGTTAGGTTGGCGTTGGAAAATTCCGCCGATTGCAACCGTTGATTGGAAAAATCTTGCCCAGACAATTCCGCATTGCTGTAGGACACGGGCGGCGCATATTCCTTAAATTGGGCCCAGGCCGCGGACGGGGCGATCGCTAAGCCTATCACCCAAGTCCCAATCAACAACACCACCGCCCACAGGCCCAGACCCCGCCCGCCCAATTGCCTCCGACCATCCGGTTTGGTCGCCGCTGGTGAGCCGACAGCGGCACCGATCTTGGCCCGCAGCCCAGCGGGAACCAACCGAGCGATCGACGGGACGATCGGCAATTTGTTCAGAACAATCATGGCTTCCAGGCCCTGCCCATGGCGGGATTCTCCCTATTAGATTAGCGGTCTTTGCGACCAATCCCAACGCTCACCAACGCCAACCAAGCCACTAGGATGGAAGCACAAACGGCCGGCCCCGATCGCCCCGCCAGTGCTGCCATGGCCTCGCTCAGGGTCGCCCCGGAGACCGCAGAGGAGTTAAAACTCACATCATGCAACGCTTCATCATCACTTGGATCATTTCGGCCCTGGCCCTGGCCCTGACGGCACAACTCGTCCCCGGCATTCATTTGGCAGGCTGGACCACCGCCGCGATCGCCGCTCTGATTTTTGGGCTAATTAACGCCACCGTGCGCCCCATTCTGTTCTTGTTCACCTTGCCGCTGAACATTCTGTCCTTGGGCCTCTTTTCCTTGGTGATTAATGCCTTTTGCCTAATGCTGGTGGCCTATTTCAGCCCCACTGGTTTTGCGATCGAGGGCTTCATTCCCGCCCTGATTGGTTCAATCGTCCTCGCGATCGCCTCCAGTGGCTTGCACAGCCTCTTTGGCATTTTGGGGCTGGAACCTGAATCCTGAAGCGGGACTCAATTAGGTTGGGTCTTTCAGATTGCGCTTTCCAGACATACCCTGAAGGCCCAACAGCCAAAGAGACGGTTATCTTAGAACTTCAGCGGATCGATTTTCGTCGATTCCTGATCAATCCCAACATTAATCCCGATGGATCAAGCCGTTGGGTGACTCATCGGGATTAATTGCTATTTTGAAGATCCGCCGGGCGATCGCCCTTTCTTAGTTAACAGGCGCATCGCTTCAACCCAGGATTTTAGGCATTTTTTCGGGAGATTTTCGGCGTTTGCTCGATATTTTCTTGGAGCTGGCTCAGGGTTTTCTCGGTTTTTTCGGCGTTTCACTCGGTTTTCGAGATTTTGTTTGAACTCAGAGGATCACTTGGCCTGCTGAGTTTTCTCCATATTTTGTTGCAATTTCCCGATTCTGCCTTCCTCAACCCACCGTTGTAATGAGCCAATGTCGTTTTGTTCTGGGCTGTCGGCGGAAATTTGGATTGTTGATGAGCATCCGGAACCCCTCCGGGAGCTGTGCCAAACCCTGACCCACCGAGGCTATCAGGTGAGGTTCCAGACCGGACAATTAGCCCTGTCCAGCGTTTTACACAACGGTTCGCAACATCCCCAGTTCCAACCCTTGGATCTGTTAGTGATTGGGCCCGGCCTTTGGCCCGACCTAACCACGGGAATTTGGGGCCCCTCGCTCCAGCGCTTGGGTAGCCTGGGCTGTCCTTGGGTGGCGATCGGGCAAATGAGCCAACCCGAGCAGCGAATTGCGCTCTTTCGGCTAGGTGGTGCGGACTATTTGGAATGTCCACTCCACTTGCACGAGGCGATCATTCGGCTAGAGCGACAACTCATCCTTCAGCGACAACGCACAGAACTGCAAACACAAATCCAACAGCTCCAGCGGGATATGCGGGACTACCATCGCGTTGAGATGGAGATGCAGCTTTTGTTGGCCTTGACCCAGGCAATTACGGAAGCCACGGAGATTGAAGGGGCATTCCATGCGGTGCTGGACTGTGTTTATCACACGATCGGGTGGGACTATGGCGAAATTTGGATGCCCGACCCCAACCGCAACCACCTGGCGATGACGCGATCGCACTATGCCATCTCAGACCTGGCCCTCAGCGAATTTGATGACGCGAGCCAATCCTTCGTCTTTGAGCGCGATCGCGGCGTGGTGGGTCGTGTATGGCAAACGGGCCGCCCCCTCTGGATTGAGGATGCCACCAAAATTCAAGATGCCTTTTTTGTGCGACAAGAACTGGTGCTGCGGGCGGGGTTGCGCACCAACTTGAGCGTGCCGATCATTGCCAATGGACAAATTTTGGCGGTGCTCTGTTTGTTTCACCGCGTGGCCATGCCCTGTGATGGTCGCCTGATTAAGCTCATGGGAGCCGTCGCGGCCCAAATGGGGGTTTTGCTTCAGCGCAAAAAAGCGGAACTGGAATTACGACGGGCCAACCTGCAACTGGAAGTGCTGGCCAAGCTGGATGGGCTGACGCAAATCCCCAACCGCCGCTGCTTTGATCACTACCTGTTGCGCGAGTGGCAACGCCTAGCCCAAAATCGCTGCCTGATTGGGGTGGGGCTGTGCGATGTGGATCACTTCAAGCAATACAACGATGCCTATGGCCACCAAGCGGGAGATGAATGTTTGGTGCAGGTGGCCCGAGCCTTGAGCCACGCGGTCTCAGAATCAGCCAACTTGGTGGCCCGTTATGGGGGCGAGGAGTTTGCGATCGTTTTTTCGGACACTAACTTAGAGCAGGTCAAGGCGATCGCCCAAACGATCCAACAGGCGATCGCCCGGTTAGCCCTGGATCATCCCCAATCCTCCGTCAGCGAGCACATCACCCTGAGCATGGGTTTTGCGATCGCCTCGCCCCATTTGCCCGACAGTTCCCCTGATGAGCTATTGCGCTGGGCTGATCAGGCTCTTTATCAAGCAAAATATGCCGGCCGCAATCAGTTTCGGGTTGCGGCCCTGTCCCGGGCCGTCTGCGAAAGTTGCGAGGAAGTGGGCAACGAAATCGATCAAGACACCGGTCAAGCAACCGATCCAGACAGATGCAAAGAAGTTTGTCCAGGCGTTTGCGAACTCAAAATCAGCGCCAGTTAATGGCCCATCCCTGGCGAGTTTCTTGCCAACCAACAATCCAGCAAAAACTTGCAAAGACACTTGCAAAGACACTTGCAAATTAACTATTCAGAAATTAACTAATCGCGCAGAACGCGGGCCAACATTAGCCCGTGGAGTTGGGCCCGATCGCGCAACTGAGCCACCTGGGCCGGGGCGATCGGGTTGGGTTGTTCATAGGCCGCCAGCCAAGCAGCGGCGATCGCTTCGGGATTCGTCGGCAAGGATGCAAGCGATGGTTGTGGTGTTGCGCCAACTTGCGTGTTCACTTCAATGCCATCGATCGATTCGTCGCAGAGAGTCCACCCGGGCGCACCCACCGACTCCAGCAACACCCGCACCTTAGGGTCATAGCTGAGACCCCAACAGCGAGACCCCTCGGCCGCCGCCATGATTAAGGCATGGAGCCGCATCCCGATCGTGAGGGTCATTTGCTGAAACAAACCTTTCAGTTCTCGGGGATCGCTGTAGCTAACAATGCACGATCGCTCGGGCCCGAGATGTTGGGACAGGCGCTGGGCAATTGCGCCATCGGAGACCGGCTGGAAGGGCACAAACACAATCAGAGCACCGGTTTGGCTCTGGAAGCGATCGAGCGCCAGGGCTAATTTTTCCAGGCGATCGGGCGTGAGGCTGGGGTGCGATCGCAGGGCCACCGCCACCTTGGGGCCCGGCGCAACCTCCGGCACCGGCACGCCAGCCAAGGCCCAAACCGGATCCGGGGCTAATTCAAATCCCTTGACTTGCCAGGTTTTGAGCAACTGGGCCGACTCTCGATCGCGCACCGTCACCCCATCGCAAGCCCGAAAGGTCGATCGCGCAATGCCCTTCACCCACCCACGCCGCAACGGGCCAATTCCCTGGGCCCAAGCCACCCGCCGCAGTCCCCAATGGCGCGCCGCCCCCATCAACCCCGCGTAATAGAGCGGGCTAGCCCAACTGGTGGCATCTTGCATCAGGCTGCCACCGCCCCAAACCAGCGCCTGACTCGATCGCAACGCACCCCAGAGGGCCGATCGATCCATCCGATCCACCGCCATCACCCCATAGCGATCGCGGGTTTCCACAGGGTTCCCCGACAGCACCAGCGGCTCCACCCCGATCGGCAGCAATTGCAACAGCGTCGCCAACAACGCCTCATCGCCCCCATTCCCTTGACCGTAGTAGCCACACAAAACAACTCGCTGCACAGACCCCATCCCTTCGATCGCGTCGAGCTTAAAATACCGAGATTCCAGCCCCCAACGTCAAGACAAAACCACAGTTTTTCTATCTCCAGTCTCCACATCCGGCAAAAGCTATTTAAATTTAATGAAATCTAGTCAATTTTTTCCATTCGTCAATTTGCAAGAGTGATGTAATAAAAATTCCGAATCATTCCAAGAATAATTATCTTTACAAGTTTAAAATTATCCTAGGAGTTTCTTTGCAATTTAGGGCAATAATCCTGGCCATTGACTGGCTTTTATAATTCATCACAATAGCTCGAATGGTTCCATATTAGTAATTTGTCTCAATAAACCTCTTTGAAGCTTATTCATTATCACAAAATGAATCATTCCAGAATTATCCTAACCTTAGCTTTTTCAGAAGAAGTTACATTTTTTACACCGCTTCTTCAAATCTTTAATTATTTAGCGTGCTCCTGCCAAACTCCTTGTTTTTCAAGGGTTTGCGAGTTTTTATCGTAGCTTCATCAAGAACAGCCGCAATTCATTTAATCTTCAACGTCAAACCAAGAGATTACCTCTTTAATAAAACTAGATTGATGAAAAAGTTACCCAGCCAGTAACCAGGGTGCAACCTCAATAAATCAACGCCGCTTCATCAACCGCTTCTTAGGAGTGAGACCCCATGAAACCTCAACAACTTTTAGCCAGTATCGCAACCGCCACCCTCTGCACCCTAGGCGTTGGTTTGCAAGCAGCCCATGCAGGCACGGTTTACAACGGCTGGAATTACGGCATTGATTCCTTCAAAGACGGCGTGAGCGGCTCTTTGGGTGGAATGTTTGAAATGTATGGCTTCGGAATTAAGCAAGACGGCGAAACCATCTACGTCGGTATCGATGCACGGTTACCCATTACCGGTCAGCTCGATAACGGCGCACTCAACAAGTCCATCACCTGGGGCGACATGTTCTTTAACTTCAGTGGCAACCCGCTGCTGAATGCCCAAGGAAATCTGTTCGGCGTTCGCTTCGCCAGCACCAACGATTCAACGGTGAAGCCCTTGGGTCTTTACAGCCAAGTCAGCGGCAAGAACGTTGCCAGCCAAAACCGTGGGTTTGCATCCTATGCGGATCAGTCAAAATACGTGACCGGTGCTAAGGGCATCGCTGGCATGGGCGAACTGACCGACGCGGAAGCCAAGGTTTATTTCAAAGACGCATCGCTGAACGTGATCAGCAAAGGACAACAGGTGGTGGAATCGGTGTTTGAATCCCTCGACAGCGCCACCCTGTCGGCCTTGGGCTTTAACCTGAATGGCGCGTTGAATGGTGCCAAGCCCCCGGAAAGCAATGCCAACGGTGCAAAACGGCAAACCTTTGGCTTTAAGTTCACCCGGGGCGAAGGGATGGTGGGTGACTTTGTGGCCCACGTCTTCGCAGAATGTTTGAACGATGGGATGGCTGTGCGGGGCAACTTTGCACCGAAGCCGGAACCCACGCCGGAACCCGTTTCCCTGTTGGGTCTGGCGGCTGTGGGCGCTGTGGTGGCCACTCGTCGCTACCGTGCGGCCAAGGTTGGTTAATTGAACCGGCTGATTTAACTGGCTGATCTTGGCAACCTTGGCTGAGTTTTCGCCTGAGCCATACCCGACGAAATTCAGCAATCCATCAACTCGGGGCGATCGAGCGGCAGTTTCCCAAAAGCCAGCTCATCGCCCCGGTTGTTTTGAGCTGAGAGTTTGGCATTCTTGAAAAATCATTAAAATTTTGATCCCGCAGGGAATTGAGGAACTGTCCGATAGCTAAACGGAACTTTTCATCGCAGCTTCATTAAGTAAAAGTTGAATTCACAGAATCTTTAAAATTTTTTCTGGAAGTTATGACTTTAATGAACGTAACAAGCACATCCGATGTTGACCATCCAACCAGCAAAAAGCAGGCTCAAAATTCAGTTGAGCAGGATGATTAACCGTATTTCACTCCACTACAACGTCTTTTGGGAGCGTTAAAGACCATGAAAATTCAGCAAATCTTTGCCGGTGTTGCCACTGCCACCCTCTGCACTTTCGGAATGGGACTACAAGCAGCCAACGCAGGCACGGTCTATAACGGCTGGAATTATGGGATCGACTCCTTCAAAGATGGCGTGAGCAACGGCAACGTCGGCGGCCTGTTTGAAATGTATGGTCTGGGGATCAAGCAAGATGGCGAGACCATCTATGTGGGAATTGATGCCCGCCTGCCGCTGACGGGGATGGCAACCGGCGGAGTCACCAACGGTTCGATCGCCTGGGGCGACTTGTTCTTTAACTTCACCGGTAACCCGCTGCTGAACGCTCAAGGCAGCCTGTTTGGGGTGCGCTTCGCTAGCAATAATGACGCAGCGGTGACACCTTTGGGTCTGTACAGTGCCGTTTCGGGCAAAAACGTTGGTACGAGTAACCAAGGGTTCGGTTCCTACGCCGAGCAGTCGAAGCATGTGAGCGATCGCGGTGGTTTGCCCAGTGCGGGTGAGCTGACCGATGCGGAAGCCAAGACCTACTTCAAAGACGCTTCTTTGGGTGTGATTACCCAAGGACAACAGGTGGTAGGGTCAGTGTTTGAAGCACTTGATGGCGCGGCCTTGTCGGCTTTGGGCTTTAACCTGAATGGTGCGCTGGGTGGTGCAACGCCGGTCCAAAGCGATGCGGGTGGCGCAACTCGCCAGACATTTGGCTTTAAGTTCACCCGGGGCGAAGGGATGGTGGGTGACTTTGTGGCCCACGTTTTCGCAGAATGCCTGAACGATGGGATGGCTGTGCGGGGCAACTTGGCTCCGAAGAAGGAAGCATCCACGCCGGAACCGATTTCCCTGTTGGGTTTGGCGGCTGTGGGCGCTGCGGTGGCCAGCCGTCGGCAACGGGCCACGGTGAAAGTCGGCTAAAGAACGGTTCAACGGTTGATCACGGATCCATCGCTAAATTCTGCCCGTTGACTGGGCCGAGTCCTGTTTGGAAGTTTTAGCTGAGTTGATTCGGTGAGCTGAACCAACTCAAAACGGAGGGTTTCCCTGGAGGAATCCTCCGTTTTTGTTTGGGCCAGCATGGTCTCGATCGGGACAGGTTCTGGGGCGATCGGGGCAGAGCGTCGCAGGAACTGGGGAATGGCGAGCCGAAAAATTGCCGAAAAGTATCGGTAAAGTCTTTCAGAATAGAGCGATTCCACAAAAATCGACAGGTATCAACTGGATGAATTCGGCGGCTTCAGTGATCGCAACGGTGAATTCTGGCTTGGCGGAATTAGCGGCCCGGCCGTTAGCTCCCTGGCACTGGCGATCGCTCCCGCTGGCCGATCGCTCGGGGGCGGCGGTATTTGCGGCCCTGTTTGCGGAGGAGCTAGCCCGGGGGGAAATTGCAGTTTTGTTGGAAAGTCCCCCTGCGCCGGAGCGGTGGTGTGCGGCGGCCCAGGAGTTGGCTCGCTATTCGATTTGTGCGGGTCGTCCCCGATCGGGACGGGTTTGGACTCCGACAGTGGGGGACATTTTGCCCATGTTGGGCGATCGACTGGCGGAAGGCGGGGCAGCGGAGCGGCTGAATGCTTCTCCGGATGAACCGGGGCCAGCGTTGCCGTTTCGGGGAGGCTGGCTGGGTTGGCTGGGCTATGACCTGGCTTGGGAGGTGGAGCAGTTGCCCCAATTGCGATCGGATGAGTTGCCGTTTCCCGTGGCCTTTTGGTATGAGCCAGATTGCTTTGCGGTGTTGGATCACGGGGGCGATCGGCTGTGGCTGGCGGCGACGGTGGCGGCGGATCTCGATCGGCTCGCGGCCCGGTTAGACAAAGCGGCCACAACGCCCCCGATGGCGGAACCAACCGGGGCGATCGCGCCAACCAACAGCCTCAATCCTCAGTTCACCAGCGACCAGACCGCCTATACTGCCGCCGTTCGCCAGGCCCAAGAGCACATCCGCGCGGGGGATATTTTCCAGGCTAATTTGTCCCTGCGGTTTTCGGTTCCTTGCCCCGCCAGCGGTTGGACGCTTTATCAGGCCCTGCGCCAAATTAATCCCTCTCCCTTCGCCAGCTATTGGCAAACCCCTTGGGGTGAGGTGGTGAGCTGTTCACCGGAGCGGTTGGTGCAATTGCGCGATCGCCAGGCCAGCACTCGCCCGATCGCGGGAACCCGCCCCCGGGGGATCGATCGCCCCGCTGATTTGGCCAACGAGGTGGAATTGCTGAATCACCCCAAGGAACGGGCTGAACATGCCATGTTGGTGGATTTGGAGCGCAATGACCTGGGGCGGGTTTGCGATTGGGGCACTGTACAGGTAGATGAGTTCTTGACCGTGGAGCGCTACAGCCACGTGATGCACTTGGTGAGCAACGTGGTGGGGCAACTTGCACCCGATCGCACGGCGATCGACCTGATTCGGGCGACCTTCCCCGGCGGCACAATCACCGGTTGTCCGAAGGTGCGCTGCATGGAAATCATTGAAGCCCTGGAGCCGGTGCGCCGCAGTCTGTTCTATGGCTCCTGTGGTTACCTAGACGCGAGCGGGAATTTGGATTTGAATATTCTGATTCGGACGCTGTTGATTCCCCGCACGGAACGATCAGGGGATTCGCCATTGGGCGATCGACTGGTTTGGGGCCAGGTGGGCGCGGGGATTGTGGCCGACTCCGACCCCGATCGGGAGTGGTGGGAATCGCTCTCGAAAGCCCATGCCCAATTGGCGGCCCTGCGACGGGTGTTGGGGGTAGATGGAGCCAGCCAAGCCTAGCTGTTCCCGCTCCCTGATCCGAATCAACCCAATTCATGCAGGCTAATTGGGTTTAGTTCGGTCAATCCAGCTCAACGAATCCAGTTCAGCGAATTGAGCACGCCTAAAAAGGCGGGGCTTGAGGCCCAAATTCTTCCGTAATTCTTCCGTGATAGACTGAGGCAAGCGCTGCCTAGCTATTCCCCAATCCCCCGGCTTTGAGCCTTGGCTTCCCGCTTCGGGCTTGGGGCAACAGTGCGGCAACCGCAAACGCTTGGGCCCCAGGCCCCACCACAGCAGCATCTCAACCTCCCTTGCGTTCGGTTGCGGCTGCTGTGCGGGTGTCTAGACCCATCGCCTCCAGCCTTTGCCCACCAGCCTTTCCCGGCCAGCGGCAAGGAAAGGTCAATTGGCGCGTTGCAAGTCGGTACAGTGAACCGGCTTTTTTTATGGCCCAATGGGGATCAGCTCCCTCCATGGGTTGTGATCAGCATGGCTCTGCACTTTGATGCTTGGTGCTCTGTCTGACCACGCCCCATGCCCTCACTCAAGGGCAATTTCCCCAACGGTGATCTTGCCGGATTCATCTCAGAGCGTCGTTACTTAGGCACGATACTTAGGCACGATTCTGGGGACAGATCCGCAAGCGCGATCGGCCCCATTTCCCTTCGGGCCAGATCACTGATCATGCGGTTGGGGCCGATTGCCCGCTCTATCGTTTGGTTTCATGGCTCATCCCGCAATTCCCCGCATTTTGGAACTGGCCACCCCGATCGCCACCGATTTGGGACTGGAGATCGTGGGGGCAACCTTCCACACCAACGAAAGCCCCCCTGTTTTGCGCCTCGAACTTCGCAACCCGATCGCCGATACCAGTCTGGACGACTGCGAACGGTTGAGCCGGGCCTTGGAGCCGGTGCTCGATGAGGCGGATGCCATCCCCGGAGCCTACGTGCTGGAAGTGTCTAGCCCTGGCCTGTCGGAATTTTTGGAGACCGATCGGGAGTTCACCTCCTTCAAGGGGTTTGAAGTCACCGTCACCACCCGCGAGCCACACAAGGGCAAATCCCTTTGGCAGGGCAGCTTGCTCGATCGCGACGCGGAAACCCTGCGCATCAATCAAAAAGGCCGAGTGATCAGCATTCCGCGCGATTTGGTGGAACGGGTGCGCCTGGCCGACGGGGCCGAGTAGCTCAGCGGCCGGCCACCCTGCGCGATCGCCCCCTTGCCCATCCCCACACCCGCGATCGCGCCGAATGCTTCACCACTCCCCATTCACCTTTACGAATTTTTAGGAACCCCACACCCATGTCCATGGTTCGCCTAACCGGCCTGCAAGAAATGATCGACGGCATCAGCCGCGAACGCAACTTGCCGAAAACCGCCGTTGAAGCCGCCCTGCGTGAGGCCCTGCTCAAGGGCTATGAGCGTTATCGCCGCACCCAAAGCTTGGATGTGCGCAATATTTTTGACGAAACCTACTTCGATAACTTCGATGTGGAACTGGACACGGAAGAAGAGGGCTTCCGGGTTTTGGCCACCAAGAGCATTGTGGAAGAAGTGGCCGACCCAGACCACGAAATCGCCCTCAGCGATGTGCAAGAAGTGGCTGCCGAAGCGCAACTGGGCGACACGGTGATTTTGGATGTCACTCCCGATCGGGATGACTTTGGGCGCATGGCCGCCATCCAAACCAAGCAAGTGTTGGCCCAAAAGCTACGCGACCAACAGCGCAAGCTGATCCAAGAGGAATTCCAAGAGCTAGAAAGCACGGTGCTCCAAGGGCGAATCCTGCGGTTCGAGCGCCAATCGGTGATTGTGGCCGTCACCAGCGGCTATGGCCAACCGGAAGTGGAAGCGGAGCTGCCCAAACGAGAACAGTTGCCCAACGACACCTACCGCGCCAACGGAACCATCAAGGTCTACCTCAAGAAAGTTTGCGAAGGATCCCAGCGGGGGCCGCAACTCTTGGTTTCCCGGGCCGATGCGGGGTTGGTGGTTTATCTGTTCGCCAACGAAGTGCCGGAAATTGAAGATGACATTGTGCGAATTGTGGCCGTGGCTCGGGAAGCCAACCCGCCCTCGCGCCATGTGGGCCCGCGCACCAAGATTGCTGTGGACACGGTGGAGCGAGATGTGGATCCCGTGGGGGCTTGCATTGGGGCCCGGGGGTCGCGAATTCAGGTGGTTGTGAACGAACTGCGGGGCGAAAAAATCGATGTAATTCGGTGGTCACCGGATCCGGCCACCTACATTGCCAATGCCCTCAGCCCGGCCCGGGTGGTGGAAGTGCGTCTGATGAATCCGGAGGAACGCCAAGCCCATGTGCTGGTGGGTGATGATCAGCTCAGTTTGGCGATCGGGAAAGAAGGTCAAAACGTGCGCCTGGCCGCTCGACTCACGGGCTGGAAAATCGATATTCGCGATGTGGCTAAGTACGATCGCGACGAAGAAGATGCCAAGATGGCCAGCTATCTGGCGGAACGGGAGGCAGCCCTCGCCCTGGCAGCGGCCGAAGCAGCCGACGATTTTGCAGACGAGGAACCGGAAACCGACGACTTTGCAGACGAGGACGCTGAGTTCAGCCATGGAGAGATTGACCCATCGGCAGCCGCAAACGATGCAACAGACGATGAGTTTGATGGCGATGATCTTGAGGACGATCAAGAGCAGGCTCCCCTAGACTCGGCGGCGGACGCTGACGAGGATGATCAAGAGGAAGAGGATCAAGACAGCGATGATTCAGACCCTGATGATCTAGCCGAGAACGACTCCGCAGACGAAGACTTCGACGGTGACGATCCGGATCGCGAGGCGCTGGATCAGGAGGCCAATTGATCCCTTGCCGCCCAATTATCGCCGTTGTTTGATTTGTCGTCGGGTGGCCCATCGATCGGAGTTTTGGCGCATCGTGCGGGTGGCCGACTCCGGCTCGGTGCAACTCGACCAAGGCATGGGGCGATCGGCCTATCTTTGCCCCTGTGCGGACTGCCTACGAGCAGCCCAGCGCAAGGATCGAATCGGGCGATCGCTCAAGGCTCCTGTCCCCAACCACCTTTATGACCTGCTTTGGCAACGGTTAACCCCCCTGGTTCCCGATCCGGACTCTCCGGGAAATCCAACCCCACCAGAGTGAACCGCCCCCATCGCACGTCATAATAGGAGGGGACTAGACGGCTCGATCGAAATGTTTCAAATGACGGTGGGCTATGATGTCGTGACGCAATAGGATTCGAGGAAACTGGATGAGCACAGGCCGCGTGAGAATTTACGATTTAGCGAGAGAACTACATCTGGAAAATCGCGAGATCTTGGTGATCTGCGAGCAACTAAACATTCCCTTCAAAAGCCACAGCAGCACCATCACCGAATCTGAAGCCGCTCAAATCCGCGCAGCCGCTCGTCAACAGTTTGCGAATCGTCCTGCGCCCTCCAGTCCTGGCCAATCCTCTGCACCCTCGGTGAATCCAGCCTCCTCCAACCCTCCTGATTTGTCCCCCTCCGATACGCCCACAGAAGGGCGCGATTCAGCACCGGCTATGCAAAAAAAGCAGCAAATTCTCGAGATTCGCAAACCAAAGCTACGCCCCAACACCGAAGGAGCAGCCCCCGAAGCCACGCCCCCCGTCAGCCGTCCTGCACCCCCGAAACTCGTTTCGCCCAAGCGGGCCGAACCCGCTCGCCCCGAAGCAGCCAAACCTGAGGCGGCCAAGCTCGAAACCGTTGCTCCTGTGAATGCACCCGCCCAGCCGTCCGCTCCGCCCGCAGCGCCCCCTGAGGCCTCGGTTGACCTAGCCCCGGCTGAACCCAGTGCCCCCCGCCGCCCCGCCGCCTCGGGCGATCATCCCGCCGCCTCGGGCGATCATCCCGTCGCCTCGGCAACACCGGAACCCATTGCCGAAAAGAAAGCCGATCTGAAAACCCCGCCCCGGCCCGGCAGTGCCGCCACGCCACGCCCGGTCAAGAAGCCCGAGCTGGTGGGGCCGCCATCGCGGCCGGCAAAGCCCGCCGAAAGTAAACCCGCTGAACCCCGCGCGGGTGCGCCCAGCCGCCCATCCCGTCCCACCCGCCCCGGCGAGGCCAAAGGCCCCGTGGCCGGTGGGCCTGGCAAAGGGGGCCCACCGACAATTGTGGAATTGCGCCGGCCGAAACCCGTGCGCCCCACCGAAGCCACAGCCGACGGTAGCGCTGACGGCACGGCCGCAGCCCCTGCGGCCAAACTGCTGGAAAAACCCACACGTCCGGCCAGCAGCGGCGAAGATTATGAAAACAAGCTGAATCGACCGACCCTGAATCGCCCCACCAAGAAGGGCAAAGATTGGGAAGCGGAAGAGGAAGAGCGGGCCAGAATTGCCAAGGACAAGGCTGGCAAGAACAAGCGCCGTAATCAGGTGGAATTTGAAGACGAAGACGACTTCGAGGAAGATGATGAACTGATGATGGAAGGGGTGGACGGTCAGCCGGCTCCCTTCCAAGTCAGCCTCTCGATCGCCCGGCCGCCGAAGCCCAAGGGTGTTACTCCGCCGAAGCCAGCTCCGCAACCCAAACCGGTTACCAAGAAAGGGGCCTCACGCCCGCCTCAACGGGAGCGTCGGGAACAACAGGTCAAGAAGGAACGACCGGAGCTGATTACCCTCACGGAAGGGCTGACGGTGGCCGAGTTGGCCGAAAAACTGGCCGTTCCAGAAACGGAAGTGGTGAAGCGCCTATTCCTGAAAGGGATGGCCGTCAGCATTACCCAAACCCTCGATGTGCCGACGGCCACCATGGTGGCCGAGGAGTTGGGGGTGATGGTGGAAACCGCCGAGAAGGAATCGGAAGCCCGCAAGGTGACCGAAATGCTCGATGTGGCCGACCTGGAAAGCCTCCAGCGCCGTCCGCCGGTTGTTACCATCATGGGTCACGTAGACCACGGGAAAACCACCCTGCTCGACTCGATCCGCAAAACCAAGGTGGCCCAAGGGGAAGCCGGTGGCATCACCCAGCACATTGGGGCTTACCACGTGGAGGTAGACCAAGAGGGCGGCAGCAAGAAGGTGGTCTTCTTGGATACGCCGGGTCACGAAGCCTTTACGGCCATGCGTGCTCGGGGGGCGCGGGTCACGGACATTGCCATTTTGGTGGTGGCGGCCGATGACGGGGTGCAACCCCAAACGATCGAGGCGCTCAGCCATGCCCGCGCGGCGGAAGTGCCGATCGTGGTGGCCATTAACAAGATTGACAAGGAAGGCGCAAATCCCGATCGGGTGAAGCAGGAACTGGCCGAGCGCGGCCTAGTGGCAGAAGAGTGGGGCGGGGACACGATTATGGTTCCCGTGAGCGCCCTCAAGGGTCTCTACTTGGATGACCTGCTGGAGAACCTGCTGTTGGTGGCAGAAGTGGAAGACTTGATGGCCAATCCCGATCGCCTGGCGCGCGGGACGGTCATTGAAGCCCACCTCGATCGGGCCCGTGGTCCGGTGGCCACCCTGCTGGTACAAAACGGAACCCTGCGAGTTGGTGACATCCTCCTCGCCGGCCCAGCCCTGGGTAAGGTGCGGGCGATGATTGACGATCGCGGTCATCGCGTTGATGCCGCCACCCCTTCCTTCGCCGTTGAGGTGTTGGGTCTGAGCGAAGTCCCGGCCGCTGGGGAAGAATTTGAAGTCTTCTCCAACGAAAAGGATGCCCGGGCGATCGCCTCTCAGCGCAGCGACCAACAGCGCCAAAGCCGTCTGCAACAGGCCATGGCTTCCCGTCGCGTCAGCCTCACCAGCATCTCTGGCCAAGCCCAAGAGGGCGAGCTGAAGGAACTGAACCTCGTGCTCAAGGCCGATGTGCAAGGCTCCCTGGAAGCCATTCTGGGATCTTTGCAACAACTGCCCCAAAACGAAGTGCAAGTGCGTGTGTTGTTGGCTGCACCGGGCGAAATCTCCGAAACGGATATTGACTTGGCTGCCGCCAGTAGCGCCGTGGTTGTGGGCTTCAACACCACCCTCGCGCCCGGTGCTCGTCGCTCTGCCGACGAAGCGGGTATTGATGTCCGCGAATACAGCGTGATCTACAAACTGCTGGACGACATCCAAGCCGCCATGGAAGGGATGCTCGATCCGGAAGAGGTGGAAGAACCCCTGGGTCAAGCGGAAGTTCGGGGTGTGTTCCCGGTGGGTCGCGGCACGGTGGCCGGTTGCTATGTGCAGTCGGGCAAGCTGATTCGCGATTGTCTGCTGCGGGTGCGCCGAGGCAAGGAACTGGTGTTCCAAGGTCGCATGGATTCGCTGAAGCGGTTCAAGGAAGACACCAAGGAAGTGAACAGCGGCTACGAGTGCGGTGTGAACTCCTCGGGCTTCAACGACTGGCAAATGGGCGACATCATCGAGGCTTACCGCCTGGTGGCCAAGCGTCGCACCCTGTCCCTGTAGGGCTTTTTGCGGAAGCCTAATCAGCTCATCAATCGATTGCTTCGTGAAGGGAGATCGCGTTCACAGCCCGATCGATCCCGATTCGATCGCCCATCACCCTTAATCTGGGTTTTCATCAGCCCCGACTAGTCACCAACCATGTGCTAATCGGGGCTGATTCTTTTGTCTAGCATCACAGCCCGATCGCCTCTGGTCTGTTAAAACTGACGGAGTGCGGCGGGGAAACCGAAACCCAAGATGGCTCTGGATCGTCATTGAGCCATTCTGAGCCTGCTGATTATTTTTGCTGTTTTTGATTGCTTTGAATGATTACGCTCTACACTGCTCCGTCCCGTTGGGGGCTGGCTAGCGTCAGTCCAGCTTGCATGGAATTGGAAACTTGGTTGCGCATCGCCGAGTTGCCCTACCAAAAGGCCTTAGCCACTGTCCAAGATCTGGCTCGGGCCCCCTATGGCAAAATTCCTTTTATTGAAGAAGCAGGACAACAATGGGGCGATACGACGTTAATTATTGAGCGCTTTCGCCAAACCCAAGGTATTGATTTAGAGGCCGAGTTGAGCCAGGCCGAACGTGCGATCGCCCTGGCTTTTCGTCGCCTGATTAAGGAACATCTCTACTGGGGTGGGATTGCGATTCGCTACCGCGATCAAGAAAACTGGCAAGACTATCAAAACTTAGTCTTGAGCTTGGTTCCCAGTCATTGGAACAAGTCCCAGAGTGTGGCCTTTGCGGAAAAATTTCGCCAAAGTATTCTGCAACAGATGACGCAACAGGGACTGGGCCGACTGAGTGACGCGGATTTATATCAACTCATTACGGCGGATTTGCAGGCCCTTTCGGATTTTCTGGCGGATAAGCCCTTTTTCATGGGCGATCGCCCAACTACGCTGGATGCCACCGCCTACGGTCACATCGGGAATTTTATTGAGCCACCCTATGCCAGCCCGATCGTGGACTTTGCCCGCCAAAAAACCAACCTCTGCGATCATTGCCAGCGCATGTCAGCACGCTTTTTTGCCGACCGGGAGACCGAGCAGAAAGCGTCTATGCTGGTTACGAAGCCTGCCCAGCCATCGGATGCCGACTTGGCCCAAGAGGCAGGGCCGATCGGGTTGTCAAGAAATGAGCTTTGATCGCACAAGCCGTGACTCAACAGGCCATAGCCCAATCAATTTTGTTTGGACTAGCCTTGATTGAGCCGGCCTGGATTAAACCGGCTGAGCAACGAACACACAGAACGAACCAGACAGAGAGGGAAGGAGGTCGATCGTGCAGGGGCCAAAACGCGATCCGTATCTTTGGGTGCATTTGGCGGGGTTGGCAGCGCTGCCCCTCTGTGCGGAGTTGTGTTTGCTGGGGTTGGCGGCGGGGGATCCGTTGCTGCCGGGTGGCTGGGACTGGCTGTTGGTGGGGCTGTTGGGAACTGCTCCGATTGTGGCCATGCAGTGGTTGCGCCCGTTTTATCCCTTTTCGGTTTTGCTGGTGAGTCTGCGGGCCGATCGCCTCAACGAAACGCAGCAACGAATTTTGCAACGCTGGGCCGGCTGGGAAACCAAGGCGATCGCGCTGGTTGCGTCCCTCTTGGTGCTTTGGGCTTTGCAACGGCTCGATCAACTCTCCCCCTTGGCGGCGGAAATTGCCCCCCTGGATCAACGGGCGATCGGGCTGTTGGTGGTGTGGTTGGGAGCGCTTTTGGGCAGCCTGCTGCTCACCGTTGCCCTTGTGTCCCTTTGGGTGTTGCTCACCCCGCCGACCGCCTTCAGCGCGATCGAGCCATTTCCCGTTGGCAACGTTCCCAGCAGTTTCCTGCGCCTCAGTGTCCGGCTCACCAAAGTCTTACCGGATTTGGAAAATGCCCCAGTGGCCGCGCCCGCCAAGGTTCCTGAGCCAGAGTCAGCAACCCCCCCGGCCCCCCCAGAAACCACCAATGCACCCCAGGAAGAGGCCGCCGCGATCGACCCAAATCATCTCCCGATTCCTAGGGATCCCGAGCCACTGGATGCCACCGCGTCAGTGAATACGGCTGAGCCACTGGGTATCCCTGAATTAGTGACGGATTCGGCGGCTGTTGAGGAGAGTGAGTCTCCTGAGGCGATCGAGTCTACGGAGCCTGAATCGATCGCAAGCGCCTCTAATGAGTCTGAGGCGATCGAGTCTAATGAGCCTGAGGCGATCGAACCAGACTCCACCGAACCAACACCCACCGAAGCGACCAGCAATCCCGACACACCAGACCAAGCCGCCGATGATGACGATTGGGGCGATATGGTCAGTGATAGTGACAGCCCCAGCGATGGCGGTCATGATGGCGACGACAACTAGGGTCTGTCATCGTTTAGCCCGCAACCCTAGATCTGCCGGGATCGTGGGGGACAAGGGGCTTAAGCCCCTTGTTACGACGACTAGGGTACGGAAGATCAACCGTTTCAGCATTACCTCGAAAAATAATGACGACACCCCCTAGGCTCAGAGCATCGACCTAAACGATTGGGGCAAACAAAAGCAAAACCCGACTTAGCGCAATGCCAGATCGGGTTTTGAGTTAGTTCGTTAGCTTGCTAATCAGATAACTAGCTTTTAGTTAGCAATCAGTGATTAACCGCAACGGAGTGGAGCTGGAGGGAGTCGAACCCATCGTCCGCACCAAGTAGTTATACCTTGTTCATTCACAGGCTTAGTCTCGCTGACCCTTGAGACGGGAACCGCTACTTAATCCCTAGCGGTAGGATGCCTCGATTAAAGTCTTTGCTAGCAGGCCAACCGAAGAAGACCGGACAGCGCATCCGTTGGGGTTAAACTCGATGACCTTAACGGAGTCGGACAGCGAGTGCTCAACCGTCTAGTTAGAGGTGTTACAAAACTTAGGCAACAGCCACAGTCTTGCGAGCGAAAGGAACGATGTTGTTCGCATCTACTTTTTTGAGCCATTGATTTACGAGAGTTAGCCCGCTCTCGGCCTGCATCACTCAGTACCTGTTCCCAGCACGTCGAAACCGTGACAGCCCCGTGGTGTTAGCAGTGTTTTCCAGCGTTCTTAGGGTTGCGATCGCCCCGAGCCAGGTTTGGCAGTAGCCATTCCAGTAAGGCAACAGCAGACTAAGTTGAGCTTTCAGGAATCAATAGATTAATCAGTGCATTCCCAATTAATTGATTCTTAGGCGCTCTTGAGCTGGCTGCTATGGGAGTAGATAACCATCGTTGAATGCTTCTGTATTCTATCGCGATTGGCGGGCAATCGGGCAAGGACAATCGGGCGATCGGGGCGAAATTTCCCTACTTGTGGCTACGGTTTTGCGCCTTGAAAGGCCGCTAGACCGAACGCTAGCCAACTGACAATGAGACCCACGCCCCCGATCGGGGTAATGACACCCAAAATTTTGGGCGCGCCGAAACTGAGGGCGTAAAGGCTGCCGCTGAACAGCACCATCCCCAACAGGGCCGCCACCCCCGCGATCGGGAGGCTCGGGGCCACAGGTTTGGGCATCGTGCCCATGGCCACCGCCACCAACCCCAACAGCAGCGCATGGATGAGTTGATAGCGAGCAGCCGTTTCAAAAATCGCCAAGGCGCGATCGCTCAGTTTTTCCGCTAACACATGGCTGCCGAAGGCCCCAGCCGCCACCGCCAGTGCTCCTAAAAATCCAGCCCCCCCTAAAAACCAGCGTTCCATTTGATTCACACCAGAATTATTGACACTAGATTTTCTTGACACCGAATTTTAATGAATTTGACCTTCCCTTAATTCCGAAAGCCATACTCAAGCATAAAGAAATCGGGATTAAAACCAGCCAAAGGCTCTCGCAATTTAGCCAACTCAGATTCGGGGCCGTGAATTTCCAGTTTGACCAATTCTGCCAACTGGAGCGCCTCTGTCAACAGATCCCCAACGTTGTCCAAGTGGGCCAACAGTCCTTCTCCATCCACATAGGCCTCACGGCAGTGGGCAATATTTTCATGGAAACTAAAGCCGTAATAAAGGCACTTTTCTTCCGTTTGTGACTTGGCCACCAACTGTTCGCAGATAGATTTGAAAGCAGTCAGGTTTTCTGAGGAAACTTGGAAGTAGGGCGCGATCGAACAAGTTTTGTCTGAAGTAGCCATGGCGGTTAGGGTTGATTGTGCAAGTTTTGTGATTCTGAAATTCTGGGATCTTGAAATGCTGGAGTTTTATATTTTCTGATTTTGAAGATATTGCAGCCAAGGCGGAACCTAGGCAGAACCGTCATGAATTGCCATGATCTGATCCGCAGCCCGTTGACCCGATCGGTAGGCTCCGTGAACCGTGGCTGCGTGATTGCGGGAGGTGGCTTCTCCGGCAAAAAACAGGCGATCATCCACGGGTTTGGTCAGTTGACCGCGATCGCTCAAGGTGGCCCCCACTCGCAGGAAGGAATAGGAGCCGCCCGCAAAGGGATCACGCCCCCAACGGGTCACCCAAACCGCCGTCGGGTCAGGAATTTTGGAGCCAAACATCCGTCGCAGGGCTTTGAGGGCACTGGCGGCCTGTTGCCCATCGTTGAGGGCTTCCAGCTCTCGACCCTGTTGAGCCGCATTAAACCCCAACAAAATGGGGCGATCGCTGACTCGCTGGAAATTCACCCATTCATTCCACAGACCTGGCGGATCGGAGACAAACCCGATCCAATCTGGCTCTGAGGGCCAAAAGGAGCGAGGAAATTCTAAATAGATTTTGTTCAGAATGCCCATTCCCAATCGATTGATGGCGCTTTGGTGGGTCTCGGGCAGGGCCGGGGCAAAGGTCACTTGACCCGATTGCAACACCCCGATCGGCAAGGTCACCACGGCCGCAATCCCAACCCAGTCACCGCGATCGGTGGTGATTTTGACTCCCTGTTGACCATGCTCAATTCGGCGCACCACCTGGTTGAGTTGCAACGTCAACCCACTGGCCAAACGACGGGCGATCGAGTCGTAGCCGGTGGGAAACAATACATCCGCTCCATCAAAGCCATCGCCCGCGTCCCACTCATTGGCCGATAGCTCCGCCATTGAGCCGGCATATTCATGCTCGATCGACCCCTTCAGCAACATCCAAACCGCCCGTTCATCGTCGGCCGTGAGGTTAGCCCGCTGAACCAAGGCTTGCAAGTCCGCTAGCAGTGGGCGATCGGTGGAACGTTTTTCCCGCAACCGGTTCTGTTGAGCCAACAACTGCCCTAACACCTGCTCTAGGCGATCGTGCCGGGCATCATCAACTAACCGACCATCCCAGTCGTAAAGCCACTGATTTTCCACATCCGTGGCCACGGTGGGAATTTGCCACTGCTGAGCCAAGACGGCGATCGGGTTGCCCTGGATGCCATGGATCCAACTGGCTCCCAAGTCCAACGCCACCCCCTTCAAGGCCGAGGGTCGCAAAGACCACAAACGCCCCCCGACCCGATCGCGCCCCTCCAGCACCACCGGATCCCACCCGCGCGATCGCAATTGACGGGCAGCGGCCAACCCGGCAATTCCCGCTCCAATAATCAAGACTCGGCGGGACGAGTCAGTCTGCGTTGGCCCTGTCATTGATGAGGATTGGGTTGATGGGGATTGGGTTGATGGGACTTGTTTGGATGGCGATTGGCGAGCATTCAGCCCCCATCCCTGACCGCAACCCACCAAACCAGCACCGGCCACACCACCCAGCATTAACCGCAAGAATCGATCGCGCCTCATGGCCAACGCGCCACCCTTTACCGCTCGTTTTTTCCAGGATAGGCCGCCAACTCCAGCCCTTGATTAACCCCTCCAAATTGACCAGGGGTAATCAACGGTGGCTTCTAGCCATCTCCGTTAATCTTCCTGAATTGCCCACGGATTCCCATGATTCGGGCCCGGTAATTGAGTTACCATCGAAGACCCGCGCTTGCATTGGGTCCGCTCTGCCATGTATCGTCCCAATCCAGAAAAAAAGCCGCTACGTAGAGCGCTGTTACTGCAACGCCAGGTTATGCCGCAAAACAAATGGCACAACCTCAGCACAGCCCTGCGCGATCGGATCCAGTCCCTCCCAGAGTGGCAAACGGCACAGGTGATTTTTGCCTATGTGAGCCATCGTTTGGAGCCGGATATTTTGCCCTTGGCGCAAACGGAGTTGGGACGCAACAAAATCTGGGTGTTGCCCCGTTGCCAAGGGGAATTGCTGATTTGGCATCGCTGGCAACCGGGTGAGCCGCTGGAACCGGGAGCCTACGGGGTTCAGGAACCCGCTAGCGATGCGCCTGTGATGGAACCAACGGCGGCGGATTTGGTTTTGGCCCCCTGCGTTGGGGCCGATCGCCTGGGCTATCGGCTAGGCTACGGGGGAGGATACTACGATCGACTGTTGGCGGAGGTGCGCTCCAATACCCACACGATCGGCGTATGTTTCGACTTTGCCCTATTAGACGCGCTACCCACGGATCCTTGGGATCGTCAATTTGAAGCCTTTTGCACCGAAAGCCAGGTGATTCACCCCCAATCCCACGGCCCCACCCAAATTCGGATCACGATCAAACTCTTTGCCGTCTATCAAGAAACCTTCGGCAAATCAGAGCTGATTTGGGAATTGCCCGCCGGCATCACGGCCGGTGAAGTTTGTGACCTGATGATCCAAAAACATCCCAACCTGAAACATTGGCGAAACATGACCCGCTTCGGCATTAACTTTCAGTTTGTGCCCGATAGTACCCTGCTGCGGGATGGGGATGAACTGGTTTTAATTCCACCGGTTAGCGGCGGTTAATGTTTCAGTTGTAATTTCCAAGTTAGATTGCGTGCGATTTGATCCGGCTTGATCAGGCGCAGTGTTGATGCGGATAGCTTGTGGGATGTATGACCAGTAACCTAGGGTAATTGCTATGCACTAATCGTCAATCGTCATCGGGGCAAGGGGCTTAAGCCCCTTGTCTTCATGGGTTGATGAGACCTACAAGGTAGCGGCTTTGGCTTTCCAGACACCCTTGCTATTGGGATCTTTGGGATCTTTGGGATCTCTGAGACTTCTGAAATTCTTGGTCTGCTTCGAGTTAGGGAATTTTGAATTCCATGCCTTCGCGAGCCAGGAAAGAATCGGGCGATCGCTCCTTCAGTTGCCGTTCCACTTCATCTAGAAAATCATCACTGTGGTTTGGCTCGTGGTGAAAAACCGCCAGATGCTTTACGCCCGCCACTTCCGCCAACTTGACTCCCTCTTGCCAAGTGGAGTGACCCCAACCCACCTTGGACGATCGGGGGTTGTTGTATTCCTCATCGGTGTACATGGCATCGTAAATCAGCACGTCTGCCTCACGAGACAGTTGCACCACGTGCTCATCCATTCGATCGGGCAAATGCTCCGTATCCGTGGCATAGACCACCGTTTTTCCATTCCAGGTAATCCGGTAGCCCATGGCTCCGTTGGGATGGTTGAGCAGCCCCGTCTCAATTTCAATATCCCCATCCACCACAAACTGATCCCCAGCCGTTAGGTCATAGAAATCGACCTCCGCCTTGATTTGTCCCACGGGAATGGGGGAATGGGGGTTCAGAATTCGATCGCAAAAATGATGTTTCAGCGGCTCGCCCGTATTCGTTTGACACCCATACACCGTCAGCCGATTACCCGGCGTGAACAGGGGCGCAAAAAACGGCACACCCTGAATATGATCCCAGTGGTAATGCGTGAAGAACAGAAAGGCATCCAGGGCTTCGCCAGGAGCCATTGACTCAGCCAAAGACCGCAGGCCCGTACCGCCATCAAAGATTAAGCGCCGCCCGCCCACACACAACTCCACGCAGGACGTGTTGCCGCCATACCGCACGGTGGACTTGCCCGGTGCAGGAATGCTGCCTCGCACGCCCCAGAAACGGACTAGAAAATCGGGTGAAAGCGCAATCTCCATATTGCCTACATCAAACAAGACCGGAGCAAGCAGATCCGGATTGGACGGGCTAGGTGATCGCAATTCTCTTAGTGAGTGCAGCACCGAGGCACTGACCCAATCGAGCAATTGAGTATTCTCTAGCCAGGGTTATCGAGCTGCGCGATCGGTTGAAAAGCCTAATCGCTGCGGATCTGAGTTGATCACTAAGTTGATCACTAAGCTGATCGTGACTGATCGTGCGGATCGAGGGTTTGCCGAGAATGCTTAACGCAAATTGCCCGATGCTATGAGGCAAACTTATGGCCCCAGAACACCTCCTGTTGAGCCTAGCATAGACCGCGAGGATGGGCACTAACTACCTAGTTCCATTCCCGATCGGGCTGTTCCGTGCAAATTATCGGGAGCCGGCCAAAATCTAGCGCATGTTTGCACCAAGGCTCAGATTTTGGCCATCCCACCCTAACCTTCAACCCAAAATTGGCTCGATCGCAGGAGTCGAAAATTCAAGCCCCTGAGACAACTAAACCCTAATGTTCCGATCGGGCGATGGTTCCGTGCTGCTCTGGCGCTGCAACCGCCTACGGATTAGCCACCGGTTCGCTGGGGTTTGCTTCCTCCGACACCTCCTGGGTCACCAAAACCGCACAGGGACAATGGTGCAGCACATAGTTACTGACACTGCCCATGAATAGCTCACTCAGCGTCGATTGACGACGATGCCCCACCACCACCAAATCCGCTTCCCAGGTATGGGCAAGCTGACAAATGACCTTACCGGGCGAACCGTGGTTTTGAGACCACTCGGTAGGAATTTGGCGTTCTGCGGCCACATCGGCCAAAACTTTGAGCTGTTTCAGGTTTTCGTCAATATAGGACTGCCAAGCTTCGTGATAGCGCTGCAGCAAAGCATCATCAGGCAGAAAAGCCGGCACAAAAAATAAATCGTCGCCGGGGGGCATGGGGGCATTGCCTTCGCCGGGAAACAGCACATGCAGCAACATGACCGATGCGCCTAGTTTTTCAGCCAGGTCAATCCCCTGGCGAAAAGGAGCATGGTCAACGGAAGGATCTTCAATGGCAATCAAAATTTTGTGGTACATGGCTAGGCTCCTTGAGGGCTGGCTGGGATCAAAAAAGCAGGCCGCGTCAGCCAGAGTTAACGAGGGATCGCTGAAAATCAAAGTAGGGGCCGCCCCAGAATGATCAGCAATCACCGAATTTAGTCATACCAAAAAATAGTTAAGTGCTTGTTAAGTTTCATGCTGAATTAGAAACCATCTCTAGTGTCTCTGATTCTCAATTCAATGTCTAGAAGTTGCCATATTTGTTGATAATTTTATGAGCAGAAGGTTCTATTATTTTGTGGTCGATTAAATTTGCCAATAATTTCATTATTTGCGTTATTGCTTATTTTTGAATTAATGGGATGCATTTTATTTTTACATTGGCTATTTTTGAATCAGCATTTACATCTATATTCAAATCAAAATTTTCTACAAGAATACAGTTTGGCGAGAGTTTCTGACCCCATTGAATGTCCGATTCAATAAAAAACACGGTCTTCCATGAAGATTGATGGCGATTAGAAACTTCTAAGAGGATGTTTGGAAAGTATCTTTCGTCCCGTGCCAAGCACCAATAGTTGTGGGGGCAAGGGGCTTAAGCCCCTTGTCTACGTCGATCACTGAAGTCGATCACTGAAGCGGACAGAGTAGCAATTTTGGATTTTCAGACATCCTCGAAAACAGTAGGGATCAGCAAGAATGATGGAAATTCTTGAGCTGTGAAATAGCCGATCGCCCTCGTACTATGACCGAGCTTCTAGGTCGGCTTCCGCTTCTAGGGCGATCGCTTGTAGTTGATCCAATCGTTGGGGATCAGCAGGGATCCATAAACCACGCTGATGGGCTTCTAGCAAACGCTCTGCCATATCCCGCAGGGCCCAGGGATTTTTCTGGCGCACAAAGTCCTGAACAGTGCGATCGAGCAGATAGGCCTCTGCCACGCCGTCATACATGAAGTCTTCGACACAGCGGGCCGTGGCATCGTAGGCAAAGAGATAATCGAGGGTGGCGGCCATTTCAAAGGCTCCCTTGTAACCGTGGCGCATGGCGGAGGCGATCCATTTGGGGTTCACCACGCGCGATCGATAGACTCGGGCAATTTCTTCCGTCAGCGATCGGGTACGGGGGCGATCGGGTTGCGAATTGTCTCCAAAATAAACGGTGGGTTGTTGCCCAGAAATGACGCGCACGGCGGCCGTTAAGCCCCCTTGAAATTGATAGTAATCATCGGAATCTAAAAGGTCATGTTCACGGTTATCTTGGTTCTGCAAAACCACTTGCATTTCCCGTAATCGCTGCTCAAAGACTTCCGGGGCCGATCGCCCGATTGGGGCCGCCAGTCCATTGCTGGGTGCATCCCCGCTGACCGGGCCAGAACGACCCGCGCAACTGTAGGCATAGCTGCTCCAGTTCAGATAGGCCCGGGCTAAGTCCTGGTCGCTTTGCCAGTTTTGAGCCTCAATCAGGCCCTGAAGACCTGCACCGTAGGCTCCGGGCTTGGAGCCAAAGATTCGGTAATGGGCACGGGTGCTGGCCTGCTCCCGGGTCAGGCCGCTGGCCTGCCATTGGGCGGTTTCCTGGCACACGCGCTGGGCGATCGGGTTGTCGGCGGCGGCTTCGTCCAAACCGGCCACCAGGTAAACCGCCCGATCGAACAGCTCAATCAGGTTGGGGAAGGCATCCCGAAAAAACCCAGAGATTCGCAGGGTCACATCCACCCTGGGCCGCCCGATCGCGGACAGGGGCAACACCTCCACCCCCACCACCCGCCGCGCCGCCCCATCCCAACGGGGCCGCACCCCCAACAGCGCCAACGCTTGCGCTAAGTCATCGCCCCCAGTGCGCATGGTGGAAGTGCCCCAAACCGACAGCCCGAGAGTGGTTGGATAATCGCCATTTTCCTGAACATAGCGTTCGATCAGGGTGTCGGCGGCCTTGCGCCCCACTTCCCAAGCACTTTCCGTGGGCAGGGATCGCAAATCCACCGAGTAGAAATTGCGGCCGGTGGGCAACACGTCCGCGCGGCCCCGGCTGGGGGCCCCCGATGGCCCCGGCGGCACAAATTCGCCATTGAGTCCCTGCAAGAGCCGATCGATTTCCTGGGGGGTTTGGCGCAGGGCGGGCAGGAGCCGATCGCGCACCCAAGCCAAAGCCTGATCCGTGTGGGATCCCACGGACGGCCAGGGGCGATCGGCAATCAGGGCCGCCACGGCTTCGCTGGCCTGGGTTTCCAAGGCGGCGATCGCGTCTCCCAAGGTGCGGCAGGTGGCTAAGTGGGGGCAGCGATCAACCTCCGGCAACGGATCGCCCCAATCGGCCGTGAGGGGATCGAAGCTCAGTTGCCAATCTTGGGCGATCGCCCGCGTCAGCCCCCCTTGGCCCCCTTGGGCAGAACGGGCGATCGCCACGGTCAAATCACGCAATTGATCGCCCGTGGGACAGCACCCAAAAACATGCAAGCCATCTCGAATTTGGGCTTCCTTCAGTTCGCAAAGATAGCCATCCAGGGCAGCGATCAGATCTTCAACCGCCGATTGATTGTCAATAGCAACCTGAGCTGAGTTTGATCCCTGAGCCAGAGATTGGTTAGCGACTCTTAACTTGAGTTTTAAATCTCGATCGAGCTGGTTATCTTCAATTAGTTTCAGCAACTTGGGAACAATCACCCGAGTTCGCTTGGGATCGAGACTTTGAGCCTCATAATATTCATCAATCAGTCCCTCAATCAAACTCAAATCACCATACAGTTCTGCTCTGGTTAGCGGTGGCGTTAGGTGATCTAAAATCACCGCTTGGGCCCGTCGTTTAGCTTGCGAGCCTTCACCGGGATCATTCACAATAAATGGATAGAAATGAGGAACCGGGCCAAGGGCAATTTCCGGGAAGCAATCCTCTGAGAGAGCAATTCCTTTTCCGGGCAACCATTCTAAATTGCCATGCTTCCCAAAATGGATGATTGCTTGAGCAGCAAATTGCGATCGCAACCATTCATAAAAAGCTAAATATTCATGGGTGGGTTCCAAGTCTGGCGCGTGATAGTTCAAGCTGGGGTCTCGATCGTATCCTCGGGCCGGTTGAATGCCCACAAAAACCTTGCCCCATTGCAACCCTGAAATAGGAATAACCGGTTCTTTTTCAATCAAAGTTTTGGGAAAACATTGCTCATGATCCGGCTTCGGGTTAGTCAGGGATCCCCAGCGTTGATTGATTGCCCTTTGCACCTCGATCGGCAAGGTTTCAAACCAAGTTTGATAGTTCGTAAACGATAAATATTGATGAATGGATCGACCCATCCAGCCCTCAGGATCATTGGTTGTTCCTTGGGTCAGTTGCTGAATGAGTTGATCGCCGGTTGTTGGCAATTGTTCTAAATCACCCAAGTCATAGCCCGATCGCGCCAAAGCCCACAGAAAATCAACACAACTTTGGGGCGTATCTAAGCCAACACCATTGGCCAAGCGCCCATCCCGATTTGGATAGTTGGCCAACACAATGGCGATCGGGCGATCCCTGGGAGCCGATCGCCGCAACTTCACCCAATTAGCCGCCAGTTGTGCCACAAAATCCAAGCGATCGGGCATGGGTTCAAGCGCGATCGTTTCTGTTTCTAAATCTCGATCGCGCTGTTGCACCGATTTGCAAGCCACCAGCCGAGTTGCCACCCGGCCATCCACCTCCGGCAGTGCCACTTGCATGGCCATATCCCGAGGGGATAACCCTTGCTGATTGGCGAGCCATTGCTCTTGGGTTCCACTGCTCAAAATAATTTGCAAAACAGGCACATTTAACCGCTGCCAAAGGGAATGGGGTTGCGCCTGGCCAAGGGTCGATTGAGCCTTGGTGATTGCAAATCCCGTTGAAGCCAATAACAGGTCGATCGCCTGAGATTTCAGAGCGGAACCCACCTCTTCCTGAATATCCAAATCTTGCAACGAAGCCACGTAGATGGGCACGGGTTGCAAATTCACTGCCAACAGGGCATGGCATAGTTGATCGATCGCTACTAAATTTCCCGCTTGATAATAGGCTCGATAAAATAAAATCCCAACGGTTCCAATGGGTTCAGAGACTGGGGCACTTTCAGGGGCGTTATTTTGAGGATATTGGTAAAATCCCCAACGTTCGATCGGCTGAGGACTGGGAGGCTGATATTGCGTTTGAAAATAGGTATCTGATAATTTCAAGAGCGCATTTTGAACATTCTCCACGCCTCCTTCATTCAAGTAGCGCCAAATCTGGTCACACAAACTCAAGGAAGCCGTTGAATGGGAAACCAAGTCAGGATCTGGGCGATCGTCTCCGGGCAAAACCAACAGCCCAATGCCCGATCGTTCGGCTAGATCTCGCACCACCTCTAGCCCATAGCTCCAATAGGCACGGCCCCCCAACAAGCGCAACACAATCACCTGCGCTTGCGACAAAACTTCCTCAGCATAGGTATCAATCGTCAGTTGCTGCTGAAGTTGTAAAAGGTTGGTGGCGCGGATGGCTGGGAAATTTTCCGGCAGCGATCGACGGGCGATCGATAGCGTTTGAATATCCGTATCTTTGGCCGTCAAAATAATGATCGGAGCCGGGGTTTGCTCCACAAAAATAACGCCTTCTGTATTCGGTTCCCAGCCACCGGGCAACGCAGCAATCCTATGCATTGGTCTTTTGATCGTCGTGAGCGTTAGTGAAATAATGAGCAGCGTTTAGACAAGAGCGTTTAGAAAATTGGGCAACTTAATCCCGTTCGATCGCATCGGCCCTTAAAATTTCAAAGCGATCAAGGCAAACTTTGATTCGTCTCGCCAAAGACCGATCTTAGTCCTGGGTTTGTTCAATCTTTCATCGATTTAGTTGGAGCCATGGCCGGACATAGTAAATGGGCAAACATTAAGCGCCAAAAGGCCCGGGTGGATGCGGTGCGCGGCAGTGTCTTTACCAAGCTGTCGCGGGAAATTATCGTGGCGGCGCGCAGCGGTGCGGATCCTACCGGTAATTTCCAACTGCGGACAGCGATCGACAAAGCCAAAGCGGCCGGCGTGCCCAATGCCAACATCGATCGGGCGATCGCCAAGGGGGCCGGTCGGCTGGCGGGGGAAGGGGCCGAGCTGGAAGCCATTCGCTATGAGGGCTATGGCCCCGGTGGCGTGGCCGTGCTGATTGAAGCCCTCACGGACAACCGCAACCGCACCGCTGCTGACCTGCGCGTGGCCTTCAGCAAAAACGGCGGCAACCTGGGGGAAACCGGCTGCGTGGGTTGGATGTTTGAAAACAAGGGCGTGGTCACCATCGTGGGCGAGGCGATCGAGGAAGATGCGCTGCTGGAAGCCTCGATCGAGGGGGAAGGGGAATCCTATGATCTCTTTTCTGGTCAAGATCAAAAGGGGTTTGATCTCGTGGGGTTTGAAGTCAAAACAGCCCCCGATAACTTGGAAAATTTGGAATCGGTGCTGAAGGCGCGTGGATTTCGGGTGTGGCAATCGGAAACCCGTTGGTTTCCCACCAACACGGTCGCCGTGACCGATCACGATCAGGCCAAAGCCCTGATCAAAATGATGGACACGATCGAAGACCTAGACGACGTGCAAAGTGTCGCCACCAACTTTGAAATGACCGACGACCTGATGGCGGAAGTGATGGCTTAGGCGATCGGCCCCAGCATCGGGGCGATCGCAGGCGAGCATGGGCGATCGCAGGCGAGCATGGGCAATCGCTCAGGAGCTGGACTAGCCCCCATAGCCGACCCGATCGAACTGTTCGATCCACTAGCCCGTAGCCCTAAAGCCTCTAGTCCTAGTTTTTCATTTGGGACTCTTCCCGAGGGGGCAACGTCGCCAACAGCACCAGGCAGTTTTTGCCATCCACCTGCAACCGATATTCCACCCGATCCATCAGCCGGTTCAAAATCAACCAGCCATAGCCATTTTCCTGCTTGGCTTCCGGCACTGGTGGCAGGTAATTATCCAAACTGAAGCCCTGGCCACGATCCCAAATCTCGATCGCCAGCTCCCGATCCTGCACCTCCACCGACATTTCCACCGGCAGGTGGGGGCGATCCTTGTGGGCATGGCGCACCACATTGGAATAGGCCTCCGCCAACACCAACCGCAGACGGTTCGACTGGCGGGCCCAATCCACTCGATCGCCTAGCTCAATTTCCAGGGAACCGAGTAACCACTGCTCAACAATGGTTAGAAACTTCAAGTTGCTTGGGACTTGGATTTCAGTTCTCATCGGTTTACAGAACCTCCAGCAGCAGTAGGGTCTGGTCGTCTTCTTGCTCGTCGGGCGCAACCTGTTGCAAGGTCGCCAACAAGCGCTTGAGATCAAACGGGCTTCCTTGTTGCTTCAACAGTTCCCACAGGCCCTCCTGTTGCAACATTGAACCGTTCACCAAACTTGTTCCCGGGAGTTGTATGTTCGCCACTGTTGCTTCCGTAATTCCGTCACTGGCCATCAGCAGAGCCTCCCCTGGCTCTAGAGTCTGTTCCCCCCCCGTACCTTTCCACTCCGGCAAGATACCCAGCGGCACTCCCCGCGCCTTGAGATAGGTTGGCTCAATTTCCTTGAGATCGCCACCGGCCAGGACTTTTTCCTGAACCACCTGGGGCGACCAAACCACGGGGTAGACGTGACCCGCGTTGGCATAGCTCAAGCGTCTTGTGCTGGGAGTGTAGCGTGCTAGGGCAATCGTAATGAATCGATTGCTATTAAACAAATTTTCAAACAGGGCCCGATTCAGCCGCCGAATCGCTTCATCCGGCTCCGGAGACTCCGCCCGAGCCAGTTCTTGGCGTAAAACAGAGATCGAACTGGCCATAAATAGGGCCGCCGGAACCCCCTTTCCGGACACATCCCCAACCGCTAACCACACATCCCCCTGAGGATGGATAAAGACTTCAAAAAAGTCGCCCCCCACCTCGCGCGCGGGCTGACATTCCGCCTGCACACGCACCCCGAGTACTTCTGGCCAATGTTGGCGCAACAAGTCCGCTTGCACCTGCCGCGCCACTTCCAACTCCATGCGGAACTGCTGGGTTTGGGCTTCGGTGCGCTGATACAGGCGGGCTTGGGAAAGGGCCAAGGCCGCCTGTTCCGTCAGCTCCGAAATCAACGCCACTTCATCGGTTTGCCAGCCGGGTTGTCCTTGGCGCACCAGGGACAACAGGGCCAAACATTCCTGTTGATAGACCAAGGGGATGAGCAACTCATCGATGGCTCCCCCTGGGCTATCGCTGCCATCGGTGTTGACTTGGGTTTGCTGAATGGTCAGGTGCTCCAGGGCCGCTTGCACCGGATCCCGCAATTGCCCGTCTTCGTGGGTCAGGCTCCAGTCATCCCGATCGAGTGGGTAGCGCCGGGGTTCCCCCTTGGCTTGCCCCCCTTCCACGGGCTGCAACAAGGCGCAATGGGCGTTCAGGGTGGTGGTGATGGTCTGGGCAATGGTGGGCAACATGCTGTCGTAATTCAGGGATTCCCGAATTGCGCTCATCATGGCGTTAAACAGAGATTCGCGGCGTAGGGCCCGGTTTAACTCGTTCGTGCGGCGCTTAACCACACGATAGGTTTCGGCCGCTTGGTTCACGACGGATTTGAGTTCGTCGGGACTCCAGGGCTTTGTAAGATATCGGAAAACTTTACCGGAGTTGATGGCTCCTACGAGGTCTTCTACGTCGGTGTAGCCGGTCAGAATAATGCGGATCGTGTCGGGGAATCGATCGACGGTTTTGCTCAAAAACTCAGTGCCGTTCATGCCCGGCATCCGCTGGTCTGAGACGATTACGGCCATTTCCCCGTCGCGATCGAGCACTTCCAAGGCATTGAAACCACTGTCAGCCTTATAAACCGCGAAGTCGCGACGGAAGGTTCGATACAACAAATCGAGGTTATCCGGTTCGTCATCAACCACCATCAATTTGAGTTTTGTTTCTGCTCTTGGTGTGGTTTGGACGACTAAGCTCATCGCGTGCTCCACTTGCACTGCTGGACAGGGTTGGCGAGGGTCGTGGGGGTGACCCCAGGGATGGGGATGGGCATCGGGTTAGGTTTTTGCAAACAAGGTTACCCGATCAACAAAGGGAGCTAGTTTTTATTAATTAGCCCTTTCGATTCTGGCGACCATGATCCGGTTGATCGCACCATCCCTGAGTGAGGAATGGGCCCCTTCCAAGCTGGGAAGAGAATTGATCCTCGGGACTGGTGTAGCGATCGATACAAGTGGGCCAAGGCTCACTCGGGACAAGGGGGGAATTCCCACGTTCTACCCTAGCCTACCTGATGTGCTGAAACACTGGGCGTGAAATCCTAGACACAAACCGACTGATTCAGCCCATGCCCTAGCCGTTGACCAGCCCATGGCCAAATGCGCTGGCTAAGCAACTGGCTGCGTGACTGGCTAGTTTTTACCCAATTTGGGCTGGAGGAATCATTTGGCTGGAGGAATCACTGAGTTTTGAATAATCCTGTTCAACAATCCTTTGGTTGCCGAGAAATTCCAGCAGCCTCCAAAGAAAAATACAGAAAAAGTCCAAAAGAAATCCATTGGCATTGATTAGGCTAGATTCTTTCCGCGATTCGCAATTTTGCGGATCGAGATCGAGCATTTTGGCCAATTTCAGCATCGCTGGGGCAAATGGGCTTTTTGGTGATCACTTTGAGTTGGGTTGATTCTCGCAGCCGGTGCTTCACAATTCGATCCTCAAGGCTGTGGAAGCTGATGACGGCAAGGCGGCCCTGGGGAGCGAGCCAATGGGAAGCCCGATCGAGCAGGGTTTCCAAAACCGCCAACTCTTGGTTCACCACAATCCGCAGGGCCTGAAAGGTGCGGGTGGCGGGATGAATTCGTCCATGGCGATATTTGCCAGGCACGCAGCGGGCGATCGCGTCGGCTAGTTCGAGGGTGGTTTGGAAGGGTTGCGTTTGTCGTTGCTCCACGATCGCCCGAGCAATCCGCCGAGATAATCGTTCTTCACCATAGGTATAGATCGCATTGGCCAGGGGCACTTCTTGCCAATGGTTCACCACGTCGGCGGCGGATTCCGTGAGCCGATCGTCCATGCGCATGTCCAAGGGGCCGTCGTGGCGAAAGCTGAAACCCCGATCGGGCTGGTCAAACTGCATGGAGCTAACGCCCAAGTCTGCCAAAATGCCGTCAAATTGCTGATGACCAGGGTTGAACTGTGCAAAATTGCTGCGCACGAAGGTAACCCGATCGCCCCAAGGGGCCAACCGTTCCCGCGCGATCGCTAAGGCGCGATCATCACAATCAAGGCCCACCACCCGCACCGCTGGATCGGCCGCCAGCAGGGCCGCCGTATGGCCCCCAGCACCCAGCGTGGCATCCAGATAGCAGCCGCCCGATCGGGGTTGCAGACCCGCGATACATTCGTCTCGGAGCACGGACAGGTGGCCCCAGTCGATCGACTCAGCGGGGAGCGCCTCTGCCCCCGATCGGCTCCCGTGCATTGATTTATCAGGGCCAGGCTCCACAGAATCAGACTCCACAGGGCCAGGCTCCACAGGGTCAGACGCAACGGGACTAGGCTCAGGGGCAGAACTCGCGGAACTCATAGCAAACATCGGCAAGGCAAACATCGGCAAGGTGCAACATTGGCGGCCACCGGGCTGAGGCCAAGGCAACCAACGGAGTTCCATTATCCGCCCGGGTGGGAACTCGCCGATCGCGGGTCGATCGCGCCTAGTCAACCGCTGCCGGGCGTAAGTCAAGATTTCCAGACCGATCGGCCCTCAGGCTCCCAATCAGATCTAGCAAGCCCTTGGTTTCCTCCTCTACAATCAACCCAACCTTTAACGGCGATCCCTACCATTCCCTTCATTGGATTTGCCGTTAAAGCCATTGTTTAGGAGCAACCACCGTGAGTCCCCAAGCCCTCGCTGATCCCACCTCGATCGCCCCAGTTGCCTTCTCCACCGAGGCCTTTGACGCAGCCGTCATGAAAACCTACGGCCGCTTTGCGATCGCCCTTGAGCGCGGCGAAGGTAGCCGTGTTTGGGACACCGAGGGCCGCAGCTATCTGGACTTTGTGGCGGGCATTGCCACCTGCACCCTGGGCCATGCCCACCCGGTGATGACCAACGCCGTGAGCCAGCAGATTCAAAAACTGCATCACGTTTCCAATCTTTACTACATCCCGGAGCAAGGGGCGTTGGCGGCCTGGTTGGTGGAACATTCTTGCGCCGATCGGGCTTTTTTCTGTAACTCCGGAGCCGAAGCCAACGAGGGCGCAATCAAACTGGCCCGCAAATATGCCCACACGGTGTTGGGCATTGATGAGCCGGTGATCCTCACGGCCCACGCCAGCTTCCACGGGCGCACCCTGGCCACCATCACCGCCACCGGCCAGCCCAAATATCAAAAGAACTTCAGCCCCCTGGTTCCGGGGTTTGAATATATTCCCTACAACGACATTGCGGCCTTGGAAGCGACGATCGCCCGCTTGGAAACCAACGGCCCCCGCGTTGCTGCCATCATGCTGGAAGCGCTCCAGGGAGAAGGGGGCGTGCGTCCGGGCGATCGGGCTTATTTCCAACGGGTTCGGGAAATTTGCGACGATCGGGGCATCTTGTTGATTCTTGATGAAGTGCAAGTGGGCGTTGGCCGCACGGGGCAACTGTGGGGCTACGAAAACCTGGGCATTGAGCCGGATATTTTCACTTCCGCCAAGGGTTTAGGCGGCGGCATCCCGATCGGGGCCCTGCTGTGCAAGGCCAAGTGCAATGTGTTTGAACCGGGTGACCACGCCAGCACCTACGGCGGCAATCCCTTTGCCTGTGGGGTGGCGATGGCCGTTTGCCAAACGGTTGGCGCACCGGGCTTTTTGGACAATGTGCGCGATCGGGGCGAGCAATTGCGGGCGGGTCTGAAGGCCCTGGCGGTTCAATATCCCAACTTGATTGCGGAAGTGCGCGGTTGGGGTCTAATCAACGGCCTGGTGCTGAAGGAAGATGCGGGCCTCAGCTCGATCGATTTGGTCAAAACCGCCATGGCCGCCAGTCTGTTGCTGGTGCCGGCCGGGCCGCAGGTGGTGCGATTTGTGCCGCCCCTGATTGTCACTGCTGCCGAAATTGATGAAGCGCTGGCCGCCATCACCCAAGCGATCGCCACCTTGCAAGCGGCCTAGGGCGATCGGGCTGGCTATGCCGATTGCGCGAATTGCGTCAATTTGATGAGTTGATTTGATTAATCGATTGGATTCAACAGGGCGATCGGGCAACAAGCTTGCTTCGTCCATACCCAATGATCCAAATGATCTAATCTGGCGGGATAGGCATGGCTTATCCCGTTTTTGTTTTTTTGATTGAACGAACCCAGAGCCTGATCAGTAACTCAAGTTGGTGGCTAAAGTGGCTAGAACCGACCGCCAAAATTTGCTAACAAGCCTGTCGCCAAATTTGCCGATGAAATCTGCCAATAAAATTTGCTAACACGGTGTGGAGGCTCAAGCAGCCCCTGACTCAGTGGCCCATCATCCAACAGCCGAAATTCAGCGGTAGCCCCTCGGCCGAGGCCTTTTAGCCGTCGTGATTTGCCTTTGCCAGCAGGCCAGCCCCTCCGCGATCGCATCTTGCAAAAATTCCCATGAAAATCATTAAGAAAATTCTGGCGGGCAGCTTTCTCACCCTGGGCGGCTTCTTTTGGCTGGTCGCTCTTTTGGTTCCGTTGTCGCCCTTGGAACCGGGACAAACCGTTGCCGATCGGGAGCGCGAAAACCAAAGCGCTATTTTGGGATGTGTTGTCTTTGGTGCGCCCTTTGTGGCGGGTGGTGGCTGGCTGCTTTGGGATCTTAAAAAACAACATCAAACACAACAAAAAAATCAAGAGCGCCAACAACAGGAACAGCTACGCCAATGCCTGATGGAGTTGTTAGCTGAAGGACAAGGCCAGGTCACCCTATTTGAATTTGCCATGCGATCGGGCTTGGAGGCCGATCGGGCCCGCGCCTATCTCGATCGCATGTCGATTGAATTTGGGGCAGAATATCAAATTGGGCAGCAGGGAGAAACGCGGTACTTTTTCCCGACCAGTCACCATTAATTTCAGAATTGCAGAATTAACCTTAAATTCCAGATTTCAGATCGCAAATTCCAGATCGCAAATTCAAATCATAAATCCAGTTCCAAATTCAATTTCCGGAGATGTCTAAAAAGCACCATTAATCTTTTGCCAGCTCCCGAGATCGCCGAAGGCAAGGGACTTAAGCCCCTTGTTTCAAAGATTACCGATTCTTGATTTTGTTGTCTCTAGGATTGCTGGTTTTTATTATTCCCAAGATTGCTGGTTTTTAGCTCGGTACTGGGAAGCACTGTTCAGCTTGTTCAAATTGGCAAGATTGTTCAAATATTCTCTCAAAATGGTTTTCTACTACATCACGCTCAACAAGGATGAGGAAGCTCGCCAAATCAGTCGAGACCTCTTTGCCCAAAAATTAGCAGTCTGTGCCAACTGGTTCCCAATCACTTGTGCCTATGTTTGGGAAGGTGAAATTTGTGAAGAGCCGGAAATTGTTCTAATTGTAAAAACCCAAGCGGGCTATCGATCGCAAATTGAATCCGTGATTCAGTCTCATATTACGTATACTAATTGCATTGCTGAATGGGTTCCCAATGGGGTGAATTCAGAATTCCAAAATTGGCTCAATTCCGTTGTGCCTTTTGCCAGTTCCTCAGAGCCTGATTCCTTAGATTAGGCCTTTAAAAATTTCAGAAATTAAAGATTCAAACCAAGATCAGGTCATGAAATTGCTTGTTCAATCACTTCCCCTTTTGCCGACCGCAATGGGCATTGCCACAATTTTGAGTCTTGCGATCGCCCCGCCGAGTTCAGGGCAATCCCTTGGAGCCAATTGTTTTGGCACAATTCGCGGTAATTCAGCGGTGAATTTGCGATCGGGCCCGGGCACTCAATTCCCGATCGTAGATCGAGTCAATCCGAGCAGTACGGTGATTTTGCTCAACGACGCGAGTGAGCGGTGGGAACCCAATCCCCTGACCCGCACCGATGGCCAGGGCAATCAGTGGCACATGGTCACCAAGTCCCGATCGGGTCAAGGCGAGATCGTGCCGCCTCATCGCCGGGCCTGGATCCGCGAAGACCTGATGAGCATTAGCTGTCCGCCCTAGGGAAGCCAGCGATCGAGCGATTGCACATAGTTAACCACCGTTGCTCCGGCAATTTGTTCGGCGGCTTGGGCAGCGGGGGCGCTGGGTTCTTGGCTCGCCGCACCGTTGGATGGAGCTGCGGCGGAATCGGCGGGAACCGAGGGGCGATCGCTCGGCGGCTCCACAAAGGTAACCACGACAATTTTGGGATCGTTGGCGGGGCCCGCAGCCACGGCCCAAGCGCCGATCGGTTGGTCGCTTTGCCGCACCAGGCTGTGGGTGGCCAACCAGCCGATCGCGGCGTTGGGTTGGGGTGGGCGATCGGGAGGCTGGCTCGCCTCGGGGGCGGGGAGGCTGCTGGTGCGCGGTTGCAGGGCCGATCGCAACAACTCCAAGGTGCTGGGCTGCAATCCCAAAAACTCCCGGCTGACCTGGGCCGATCGATCCTTGACCAAATGGGGTTGCACCCGATAGCCACCATTCACCGCCACGGCGGCCATCACGGCAATTTGCAGGGGGGAGGCGGCCATTTCGCCCCGGCCCAAGGCCAGATTCACCCCCTCGCCCAAATACCAGCGGGCTTGCACCGATTCCCGTTTCCAAAGGGCTTCCAAGCTGGGGCCCGGATCCTCATCCTCGGCCAGTTCAATGCCCGATCGCTGGCCAAACCCAAACCGACGGGCCCAGGCGATCGTGTTGGTGCTATCCAGCCGGAGCGCCACTTGCTCAAAAAATGCATCACTGTCTTGGGTGTCTAACTTGCCCAAGGCCTCTCGAAAGTTGAGGGTGACAATGCTCGGCCAGGTGACCTTGGTAAATTCCGCCCAGGGCAACCCACCGGGACGACTGCGGCGATCAATCCGCCACCGTTGATGAAGGGCCATTTGCCCCGACTCCAGCGCCGCCACAGCGGTAATCCATTTGAACAACGCACCCGGACGAATGGCTTTCAGGGCCCGGTTGCCCCCTTGACCCGGGTTGGGCCATTGGCCGGCCATGGCCAAGACCGCGCCATTGTCCGGATCCAGGGCAACTGCGGCCCCGCTGACTCCGTTAATCAGCCCCTCCAGGGTTTGTTGCAGCGGTAAATCTAGGGTCAGGCGAACCGGCGTGGGTGGTTCCGTGGGCTTGCGGGCCAACACGCGCACGGGCAGACCGTTGCGATCGAGTTCCACTTGCTCGCCCCCGGACTGGCCCCGCAGTTGGGCCTCCAGGGCCGATTCCAAGCCCGATCGCCCAATCAGATCGCCCGATCGGTAATCTTGCAGCGGCTCCAGGCGATCGACCTCCGCCGCGTTCACCTCCCCCACCTTGCCCAAAATGGTCTGGGCGAGCTGTCCATGGGGATAGTCGCGCTCCGCCTCGGGCTGGATTGCCAGACCGCGCACTTGGGTGGCCAACTCCGCCACCGTGGTCATTTGCGAAGGGGGCAACCCCCGGGCCAAGCGCACCAATACGGGCGATCGCCAACCGGCCTGCTCCAGTCGTGCCAGCAGTTCCGACTCCGGCCGCCCCAACACTCGGGCCAACTCCGGCAAAATGGCCCGCCACTCTTGCGGCGATTGGGCCACGGGCCAAGCCATGGCCGAAATTGAGGGGCGATTATCCACCAACACCCGCCCCGATCGATCCAGCAGGGCAGCCCGGGTTGGCAGGGTTGGCATCAGTCGAATTCGGCTGGCCGCCGCCAATTGTCGATAGCGCTGTCCTTCCACCAGTTGCAGATAGGCCAACCGGCTGCCAATGCCCCCCAACAACACCACGGCCACAATCAAACACCCCAACGGCTGGTAGCGCCGCCCGATCGTCCGTTCCGGCTGCTGATCCAATTTGGGCGAGTTGGGGGGAGGCGATGCGACCATGGAACGACAACAGCCCAGCGCGGGCGCAGCGAAGAGGGCTAATTGATGAGGACTAATAAGGGCGATTTAATCAGCTTGCCACAGACTGCTCCCGCAGACCGCCGCCGATGGAGTTCATCGCAAAACCCGAAATAGTCGGCATAGAATAGGGCAAGATTTGTTCAATTCCCGTTGTCCAGTTCCCGTTGTTCAGTTCCCGTTGTTCAGTGACGAAGCTCAAACCTGAGGTTCGATCACCCATGAACCGCCAGGTTTGAACAACTGCCCCAGAACAACCACCCTGGAACAATTGCCTCGATGGTCTTTCAATCCCCGGCAGCATCACCGGCCATGTCCCAAACCGCAATCCGAGCCAGCCAGGCGATCGAAACCGATACCCAACTGGATGTCGAGTTACGAAAAGTCTTCAAAGTCTATAACGGCGAAACCGCTGTGCGCGGCGTGGATCTCCACATCGGGCGGGGTGAGTTTTTCAGTATTTTGGGTCCCTCCGGTTGCGGCAAAACCACCACCCTGCGCCTCGTGGCTGGCTTTGAGCAACCTTCGGCCGGCGAGGTGCTGGTTAGGGGGCAATCGATGCTGAATGTGCCTCCTTACCAGCGCCCCGTCAACACCGTGTTTCAAAGCTATGCGCTCTTTGGACACATGACCATTTGGGACAATGTGGCCTTTGGTTTGCGGATCAAGCGCTGTGGCAAGGCGGAAACCGAGGAGCGGGTAAACGAGGCCTTGGCTCTGGTGAAGATGGAGAAATTCGCCCGGCGCTACCCCAACCAGCTATCGGGCGGTCAACAACAGCGGGTGGCCCTGGCGCGGGCCCTGGTGAACCGACCGGCGGTGCTGCTGTTGGATGAACCCTTGGGCGCGCTGGACTTGAAACTGCGAAAGGAAATGCAGATGGAATTATCCACCCTGCATCGGGAACTGGGGTTGACCTTTGTGATGGTGACCCATGACCAAGAGGAAGCCCTCAGCCTGTCCGATCGAATCGCGGTGATGAATGAAGGCCGCGTGGAACAGGTGGGCAGTCCCAGCGAGATTTATGAGTCGCCGCGCACGCCGTTTGTGGCGGACTTCATTGGGGATACGAATCTGTTTCGAGGCCGGGTAGCGGAGTTCGATCGCACCGGCAGCGCAATTGTGACCGACAGCGGCATGAAGCTGGTGGCGGCCCCCAGCGGCGATTGGGCGGGCAGCGCGGGCGAGGCGGCGGCCGTGAGCGTGCGCCCCGAGAAAATTCAAGTTAGTCTTTACCCGCCCGATCTAGCGGTGAACTGCTTTGAGGGCTGGTTGCAGAACGTGATGTACCTGGGAACCCATGTGCATTACGTGGTAGAACTGCGATCGGGCGATCGGTTAACGGTCATGCAGGTGAATACGGGCGGCGAATTGCCCGCCCTCAAAACCCCCATTTACGCCTATTGGTCAACGGCCGATGCCCTGGCCATGCCGGCAGCCTAGGGCAAAGGGGGGCTAATCAACCATTCCCAAGGTACTCACTCTCAAAGTACTGATTCCCAAAGCATGGCCTAGCCAGCGCTCTAACCAACCTTGCTTTGATTATTCATGGCTTCCGTTGCCCCTTCTCGTCGTGCCCTTTCCCGTCGTGACTTCTTGCGCCGCACTTCGGTGGCGGCCGCTGGCCTGGCCATGACGGGCTGTGGCTGGCGCTTGGCCCAGGTGCGGCCATCGCCGGGCGCAGTCGGGGATCCTTCCAAGCTTTATATCTACACCTGGGCTGGCTACACCGATGAGCTACTGATCGCTCGGTTCCAAAAGGAAACGGGCCTCTCGGTGGTGGTGGATATTTTTGATTCCAATGAGGTGATGTTGGCCAAGCTGCAAGCGGGCGGCGGCAGTCAGTACAGCATCATCTACCCCTCCGATTACATGGTGCGGCAGATGCGAGAGCGTAATCTGTTGCGGGAGTTGGATCACGATCGCCTGCTTGGGTTGCAGGATTTGCTGGAAACCTACCAAAATCCCAGCTATGACCCCAACAATGGCCACAGCGTCCCGGCCGCTTGGGGCACAACGGGCTTGATTTATAACCGGCAACGGGTCGATCGCCCGCCAACGGATTGGGAATTTCTGTGGGCCAATCGGGCCCGCCTCCAGCGCCAGGTGACGCTGTTTAATGATCAGCGGGAAACCATGGGCTTGGCTTTGCGCCGGTTGGGCCATTCCTACAACTCCCAGGATCCCGATCAAATTCGCCAGGCCTACGAGGCGTTGCGGGAACTGCGACCGGCGATCGCCCAATTCACCACGGATGGTTGGAAAGACCGGATTTTGGCGGGGGATTTAACGATCGCCATGGGGTTTTCCTCCGATGCGATCGAGGCGATCGAGGAAAACGACCAGTTGGGCTATGTGATTCCCGCTAGCGGTTCCTCCCTCTGGACGGACACGATGGCGATCCCGATCAGTGCGCCCAATGTGGAAGCGGCCTATGCTTGGATGAATTTCACGTTGCAGCCGGAGGTGGCCGCAGGCATGACCCAGCGCCTGAAGTTTGCCACCGCCAGCCGCCGGGCGATCGAACAGTTGCCGCCGGATTTAGTGCAAAATCCCAGCCTGTTCCCGTCGCAATCGGTGCTCGATCGCTGCGAAGGCATTGCCCCCGTGGGCGCGGCCACCTCCCTTTACGATCGCTACTGGACTCAGCTAACCAGCGGCTAGGGCCGAGCAAGCCTTAATGACTGTTAATTGAATGTTAATTGAAGCTGTTCACGCCAACTGCCCTAACCCTTGAACTATTTTTGCTGATTAGCCCTAACAAGCCCTATGACCCCCGCTAGCCCCGCTAACCCGATCGTTGAGGCTCCCGCCCCCAAACCCCGCCGTTGGGTTGGCCCTTGGGCGCTGTTGGGGCCGCCGGGCCTGTGGCTGTTGCTGCTGTTGGTTTTGCCGGTGCTGGTGATTTTTGAACTCAGCCTGGTTCCCGGCATCAAACCCGGCGACTTGGTGAACCCCTCGGGGATTGACAACTACCTGACGGTGTTTCAGCCCATCTATCTCCAAGTGATTGGGCGCACCCTGTTCTACGCGATCGGGACAACGGCGGTTTGTTTGCTGTTGGGGTTTCCGGTGGCCTACTGGTTGGCGCTGATGTCGCCCAAGCGGTGGCAAAACCTGCTGTTGGTGGCCTTTACGCTGCCCCTGTGGACTTCTTCGCTGCTGCGTTCCTACGCTTGGATTACGATTTTGCGACCCACAGGCGTGTTGAACTCCCTGTTGGGACTGGTGGGGCTGCCGGGTCTGGATATTTTGAACCAAACGCCCGCCGTGCTCCTGGGGATGGCCTACAGCTTTTTGCCCTATATGGTGCTGATTCTGTACTCCTCTCTGGAAAAGCTCGATCGCCGATTGTTAGAAGCAGCGGCAGATCTGGGGGCCACCCCGATCGAGGCCTTCTGGAAAGTGACCGTTCCCCAAAGCTTACAAGGCATTGCCGCCGGTTCGTTGTTGGTGCTGATCACCAGTTTGGGCGACTTTGTGAACCCGGAATTGCTCGGCGGGGCCTCCAGCATGACGGCTTCCCGGCTAATCTATAACCAGTTTCTGGGTGCGACCCAAAATTGGGGCTTTGGTTCGGCTTTGAGTATGCTGATGATCCTGGCTGTCAGTTTGGGGATTGCGTTGCTCATTCGCTACGGTGATGGCCGCCCCGCTGCCTAGGATGTTTGGGGATGCATGATGGTGCAGTGGTTCGTTTGTCTTTGCTCGATTCCCTTTGATTGCTCTTCCCGATCGCCCCATGCTCGATCTCGATCCTGCTTCAACGGATTCCCAGGAGGCCCTCGCAGACGCTATGGCTCGATCGCGTAAGCCTCGCCTGACCTGGCAGGGCGCATTTACCTCGGTCATGTTCTTCCTGATGTACCTGCCGATTCTGGTACTGACGGTCTATAGCTTCAATCAGTCGCCCTACAGCGCCGGTTGGACAGGGTTCACCCTGGAGTGGTATGCCAAGCTGCTGCGGGATGGGCGGATTTTGGGAGCCTTGCAGACCAGCCTGGCAGTAGGACTGGGGGCTGTGGTGGTGTCGGCTGTGCTGGGAACCACGATGGCCGTTGGCTTGGCCCGCTATCGATTTTGGGGCAAGGGACTATATCTAGGCATGTCCTATTTGCCCCTGATCGTGCCGGACATTGCGATCGCGGTGGCCACATTGGTGTTCTTGGCAGCCCTGACGATTCCCCTCAGCTTCTGGACAATTGTGGCGGCTCATATTGTCTTTTGCCTGGCCTATATTGCCCTGGCGGTTTCCACGCGATTGGCGGATCTCAATCCCTATTTGGAAGAAGCGGCCCAAGATTTGGGCGCAACGCCGATTCAATCCTTCTTTCAGGTGCTGTTGCCGCAACTGGTGCCGGGAATTATGTCGGGCTGTTTGTTGGCCTTTGTGCTCAGTTTGGATGACTTTTTAATTGCCAGTTTCACGGCCGGTGGCGGTGCAACGACACTCCCAATGGAAATTTTCAGCCGAATTCGCACGGGGGTTAAGCCGGATGTGAATGCCTTGAGTGTGCTGTTGCTGTTGGGTTCCGGGGCGATCGCCTTTGCGGCTGAATGGCTCCGTTTCCAAAGCGAGAAAAAGCCTTCTTAGGGGATGCCTGAACAGCCAAAACAGCTACCGTGCGGTTCTCACCGACCGACAAAGACAAGGGGCTTAAGCCCCTTGCTCCCCACGATCCGCTAGCGGCAGAATCAGGGTTTCAGGCGATTTGACGACAGGCCCTTGTATGTGGAAGGCGGTGGAGCAGGAAGGTTAAGCTCAGGCATAATCGACCCTCTCCCATCCGGTAGAGACTCTGGACAGGCCCTGAAGCTCCGAAGCTTGAGGCTTAGATTGAAGAGCCGACCGGAACCCGCCTTCCCGGACACTGCCAGTAGACTGAACAGTATTCAGAGTGACCGCTTGAGCGCTGTCACCTCGGATCAAGCAAGGGTAGCACTGGGTCAGTGACCGTCCCTCTTTCTTGTCCACCCCAACCATGACTAATCCAATCTATATTCCCCTGGGCATCGACATCAGCAAACACCACTTCGATGTTGCCCTCTGCAAAGCACCCTCGACCGCTCGCAGCAAAAGTGCCTTTCACACCAGCCAGTTTGCCAACAACGAAACCGGATTTCACGAATTACTCGCTTGGCTCGAACAACACCAAGTCCACCACATTCATGCTTGCCTAGAAGCAACTAACATTTATGGTCATGAGTTGGCAGCCTTCCTGTATCAACGGGAGCAGCGGGTCAGCATTGTGAATCCTTCCCAAGTCAAGGGCTATGGGCAAAGTCGCCTGAAGCGCACCAAGAGTGACCAGGCGGATGCGGGAGTGATTGCCCAATTCTGTCGTGACCTGACTCCTCCCCTGTGGGAACCGTTACCGGAAGCCCTAGAGCAATTGCAGCAGCTTTCCCGCCGCGTGGAAGCGCTGATCTCGATGCGGACTGAGGAGAAAAATCGGTTGGACTCTTGCCGTAATCCCCACTTACAGACTGATCTACAAGCCCATATTGCCTATCTGTCGGAGCGGATTGATGACCTAAAAAAGCTGAGAGCTTCAAGTAGATACAGCCTTTACCGTAATCACTAGGTACAATAGCAACATTTGGTAAACCAGTTTTTCAGGCACTATAAATCCACCAGTCGGGCTGCTAATCTAGTTAATTGTTCCAACACTTCTATGGTTTCTGTTCTAAATTTCCACAAAAAGATTTTTAACTGTGACCACATCATTTCTATAGGGTTAAAGTCTGGTGAATACACTGACAGATATTCTACTGTTGCTCCTACTGCTTCTATCATTTCTTTCACCTCTGGACGATGATGAGAGTTTAAGTTGTCCATGATAACCACATCACCCGCTTTTAACTGCGGTGCCAAGTTTACTTTAACAAACTCTAGAAAATCTTCCTTTTTCATTGAGCCTTTCAATCCTTTTATTGTGACAACTCCTGATCGCCTGATCGCACTAATGACTGTCATCTTTTTACCGTAATAGGGCTTCTGGGTTTCATAAGCCTTCATTCCTTTTTTAGCTCTGGCCATGGGGCGATTCATCCCAACCCAAAAACCGCTTTCGTCAATGAAGACAAGCTTTTCAGCTTCCACTTTCAAAATTCTCTGCCAGTAGCTCACGCGCTCGGCTTGTACTTCCGCCGTGATTACTTTTTCGCTCCTGTATGTTTTTTTTGAGGCTGATGTCATGTTGCTTTAAAAATCGATCCATCATGCTTGTGTTAGAACTGACACCCAATTTTTCTTGCACTGCTTCGCAATACTCTCGCAATGTAAAATCAGGATTGGTCTCTACAATTTCTAAGATGGCTTCTTCATGCTGAGATAAGATGCTCACTCGCTTCGTGCCACACTTCTTAGGTACTAAGCTTCCAGTTGAACGATATAGGTTTAGAAGCCGCCTGACGGTATCTGGACTAATCGAAAACTGTTTTGCCACTTTCCGAATTGAAGTGTCTCCCTTTTCGTAGGCTTCTACAATCTTTCGGCGCAAGTCCAGAGAATAACGACCCATGAGTTTTCCTGACGATAACTCAACTACACTTATAATTATGCCGTGCCAATCGTTCTAGGTAAAGGCTGTAATGTTATGACAAAATGGGGTGAGTCGCTTTTCAGCCTGGCCATGACAATGCACTGTCCCCATTGTGATTCTCAAAACATCATTAAGAGTGGTTTAGTCAAAGGTCGTCAACGATTTAAGTGCAAAGACTGTAGCTACCAGTTTACCAACCTGTCTAAAGAGCGGGGCAAGCCTCTCTGGATGAAATTGGAGGCTGTTTTGATGTACCTCAGCGGTATGTCCATGAATGCAACAGGCAAGCTACTGGGTGTCTCAGCTCAATCAGTCCTGAATTGGGTCAGAGATTTCGGCGAAGTCAATTATGAAAAGCCAGTTCCAGAATCCGCAATCGTGATTGAATTAGATGAATTATGGCATTTTGTCCAGGCAAAAAACAAATTATGGGTCTGGAAGGCATATGACCGTAATACTGGGCAACTCATCGACTGGGAATTGGGAAATCGTGATAGTCAAACTTTAGGTCGTTTGCTGAAGCGATTATCGAAGTGGCGGGTGACGGTATATTGCACCGATGATTGGAAACCTTATCAACAGCTCTTGGACAATCATCCTGAGGCTTTTCATGTGATTAGTAAGAAGGAGACCGTAGCCCTTGAGAGAAACAATTCAGACAATCGTCACTGGTTTGCTCGATTCCATCGAAGAACAAAGGTTGTCTCTAAATCAGTACACATGGTTGACCTGACCATGGCATTATTTGCCAAATTTAGGGTGAATGGCACGATTGATCTGCTACGCGATTGGCGCTTGGCATTACTGTCTTGAAACTCTCGGCGAACACAGTATCTCAGCCCCTTGTCTACGTCGATCCCTGGAGCGTACAGAGTAGCAATCTTGGCTTTTTAGACATCCTCTCAGAAGTGCTAGACCTCCATGCCAACCAGTTCCCAGCCAACTGATGATGCCGAGCAAACCCAAGCTGTCAGTTTTCCGCCGCTCACGGAAATTACGTTTGAGGAAGGCTATCTCGAAGCCGAGGAAATCCCATTTGCAGAATTGGCCCAACAGCAAGCTCAGAGCGAGGAACTATCAAGCCCAAAACCTCCCCAGATTCAGACCCTGCCTCTGGAGCCATTTACCTTTGAAACCGCTGCCCGATCGCCTGATCTGGAAATCCAGCGTTCTACAGGGAAAGCCCAGCAGTTCATTGAGCAATTGCCCAATGGGTTGACCCTAGCGATGGTGTTGATTCCCAGCGGCACGTTTCTGATGGGATCACCTGAAGCAGAACCCCAATCTCGCGATAGCGAGCGCCCCCAGCATCTGGTGACAGTCCCTGAGTTTTTGATGGGGAGATATCCAATGACCCAAGCTCAATGGTGGGCGATCGCCGAGTTGCCCAAGGTCAACATTGACCTCAACCCCAATCCCGCAAAGTTCACAGAACATGACCGGGGCGATCGGGCTGAAAACCGCCCGGTGGAATGTGTCACTTGGCACGAAGCGATCGAAGCTTGCGATCGGCTCTCCCAAGCCACTGGCCGCCCCTATGGTTTGCCCAGCGAAGCCCAGTGGGAATATGCTTGCCGCGCTGGAGCCACCAAGCCCACACCTTTTTGCTTTGGTGAACCAATCACGCCCGAACTGGCGAACTACGACGGCAACTACACCTACGCCAATGGCCCCAAGGGAGCCTCTCGCCAGCGCACTACCGCCGTTGGCAGCTTTCCAGCCAATGCCTGGGGCCTGCATGATATGCACGGCAATGTTTGGGAATGGTGCGCTGATCTTTGGCACTCCAATTATCAGGGTGCGCCCACCGATGGCAGCGCCTGGACATCAGATTCGACAAAAGATTCGCGGCCTTTGCGAGGCGGTTCCTGGAGCAGCAATCCCAGCAATTGTCGCTCTGCGGTTCGTGTCAAAAATTCACCGGACAGCCGCTTTAACTATGTCGGTTTTCGAGTTTGTTGTGCCGTTGCGCAGGCTCCCGAAGCGGGCTTGGTTGAAGAGTGATGTAGGTATCTGGGCGCACGATCGGGAGGTAAGACCAATCTCCATATTCAACGACGACGATCGACTGGGTAGCCGCAATCCACGAATCATTGCGACTCGTTTTCCAAGCTTCCATCATCCCAAAAAGTGCAAGAGATCTTAATTTGTTGCCATGTCCAGTGTTGCTAACCCTGCCGTGCGATTTGTGTTGCGCTACCGTTCGCGCAATGCCTTGCAATATGTCGAAGACTTAGGTAACGGCATCACCCTGGAAATGCTAAAAATTCCCGGTGGCACATTTCTGATGGGATCGCCTGCTCATGAACTAGGGCGTTATGAGGATGTGGGAGAAGAGCTGCACGCCGTCACCGTACCGGATTTTTTCCTAGGTAAATATCCAATCACCCAAGCCCAATGGCGAGCGATTTGTGCGCTGCCACCCGCTAATGCTGACTTAGTGCTGAATCCCGATCCTGCACAGTGTCTCAACGACTTTCAGGATGGAGAAACGGTGATTGGTGCCGATCAGCGCCCCGTAGAGTACGTTAGTTGGCACGAAGCCACCGAAGCTTGCGCCCGCCTGGCCCAAGCCACTGGCCGCCCCTATTGTTTGCCCAGTGAAGCCCAGTGGGAATATGCCTGTCGTGCTGGGACAACCACGCCCTTTCACTTTGGCGAAACCCTCACTAGTGAAGTGGCGAATTACGATGCAAACGATGCCTACGACCGTGGCTCCCAAGGGGAATATCGGCAAGAGACTACTCCGGTTGGCTACTTTCCGCCCAATGCCTGGGGCCTGCATGATATGCACGGCAATGTCTGGGAATGGTGCGCTGATCTTTGGCACTCTCACTATCAAGGTGCGCCCACCGACGGCAGCGCTTGGATCGTAGACGCGGAAAGCGATGCACGGCTTTTGCGGGGCGGTTCATGGTACTACAGCCCTGGGAATTGTCGCTCTGCGGTTCGTAGCTACTTTTCGCCGGAGAGCCTCAGCGCTGTTGTCGGTTTTCGAGTTTGTTGTGCCGTTGTGCGGACTCGCGAAGTGGGCTTGGTTGAAGAGTGATGTAGGCTTGCATGGGAGCACAGTATCTACGGTTTTTCGTGGAATTGCTGCATGGAGCGCATACCAATCAAACGAAAATTGATGGGTTGATTGGTATGCGCCCTGTGGTGATCCATTAGACCTCTTGCACGAATAAAGCAGTAGTGTAGAAAGTCGTCGTCACCCTGATCGGGAGATGCTCTACGAAAGCCTCGCCTCGCTGCCCCCATCACAGTTTCGCCGTGCCTGTGGCTTCAGTCGCTCCACCTTCCAAGCCATGCTGGAAGTCCTCCGCCCCGCCCTAGACCGGAGTGGCAAACGCGGGGGCCAAAATAGTCTGAGTGTTGAGAATCAGCTTCTGCTAACCCTGCAATACTGGCGCGAGTATCGCACCCAATTCCACATCGGTCTCGATTTCGGGGTCTCAGAAGCCACCGTCTGTCGGATCATCAACCGTGTTGAGACCGTCTTGGTCAAAAGTGGTCGGTTTGCCTTGCCCGGCAAACGCCGTCTCTTAGACCCCGAAACCGACGAGTCAGTGGTGGTGATTGATGTGACCGAAGTCGCCATTGAACGCCCAAAAAAAACAGCGAGCTTACTACAGCGGTAAGCAAAAGCGGCATCCGTTGAAAGGGCAATTGGTGATTGATTGGCGCTCCGGTCAATTCCTAGCGGTGGCAATCGGTCGAGGTCGCACCCATGACCTGCGACTTTGGCGTGAGAGCGCGTTTCGCCTAGCCCCAGACCGGCTGTGTCTAGCGGATAGTGGGTATCAAGGGCTAGCTCGTCACCATGAAGCCACGATCGTTCCGAAACGGAAACCACCTCGAAAGTGCCTGCCTGACGAGGAAAAAGCCTGCAATCAGGCGTTAGCGGCGGTGCGCATTCGGATTGAGCACGCCATTCGTCGCTTGAAGCGATTTCGGATCTTCTCAGAACGCTATCGCAATCGTCGTCGCCGTTTTGGCTTGAGGCTCCATCTGTTAGCTGGGTTGCTCAACTACCAAGCGGCACATCCAATTTGATTCGTGCAAGAGGTCTATTGACCGTTGCGTGATGCTTGGGTCATGCTCCCACAGGCTCCCCATTGCACCGTACCGCAACCCGTGAGCCTAGATCGGAATTTCGATCGTGAACGTGGTTCCCTCCTGGGCCGTTGAATGGCAACGGAGCGATCCTTGGTGCTGTTCCTGCACAATTTGGTAGCTGATGGCCAAACCCAGCCCCGTGCCCTGGCCGATCGGCTTGGTGGTGTAAAACGGCTCAAAAATCTTCGATTGCAGCGCTTCGGGAATGCCCAAGCCGTTGTCCTGGATGGCAATTTGCACCCGATCGGGCTGGCTGAGGCGCGTGGTGATTTGCAATTGGGGCGCAAATCCGGCTCCCTCCTGGGCCCAGCGATCGCCCAAGGCATCGATCGCATTGCTCAACAGATTCATCAACACCTGATTGAGCTGATTGGCGTGGCAAGTGACTGGGGGCAAATTGCCATAATCCTTAGTCACTTGAATGGCCGGGCGATCGCCCTGATCAATCAATCGGTGATTCAAAATCATCAATGTGTTGTCTAGCCCCTCATGCAAATTCACCGCCTTCATGCTGGACTCATCCAAGCGGGAAAAATTCCGCAGTCCCAGGACAATATTGGTGATTCGTTGGCAACCGGATTGCAACGAGCCGAGCACTTGCGGTAAATCGGCGATCAGGAAGTCGAAATCCAGATCCTCCAGGCGATCGCGCATGGCCGGCGAAAGATTGGGATATTCCGTTTGATAGGCCTGAACAATGCTCACCAAATCCTGGAAATAGGTTTCCATGTGGTACAAATTCCCCGCAATGAACGCCGTGGGGTTATTGATTTCATGGGCAATTCCGGCCACCATTTGCCCCAAGCTCGACATCTTTTCCGCCTGGATGAGTTGGGCTTGGGTTTGGCGCAACCGCTGGAGTGTTTCTTGGAGTTTGGCGGTGCGTTCTTCCACCTTTTGTTCCAAGGAAAGATTGGCCGCTTGCAAGGCTTCGGCCCGGCGGTGGGCTTCCATGGCAATGCTGGCCAAGCTGGCGGCGGTGTTGATCACCTCTCGGTGATAGGCCGTGGGCTGGCAGGGAAACCGGTGCGACAGGGCAAAGGTTCCCAGCACTTCGCCATTGGCCGCCAAAAAGGGTGACGACCAACAGGCGCGGATCCCATGGCTGAGGGCAAAGTCCCGAAAGGGCGACCAAAGGGGGTTGGTGGCAATGTCCGTGGCAAAGACCGGCTCGCCGCGATAGGCCGCCGTGCCGCAGGATCCGGCACATTCGCCAATCATCAACCCATCAACCCCTTGGGCAAATTCCGTGGGCAGGCTGGGGGCGGCTCCGGCTCGCAGGCATTTCTGCTCGGGATCCAAGACCAAGATTGAGCAATAGGCTCCGGGCAGTTCCTGTTCCAGCAGTTCACAGAGTTGATTGAAGACGAATTGCAGCTTGCTCCCCTTAGCGATCGAACCGAGGACGCGGCTTTGGGTGTCGATCAATGCTTCCGATCGCCGCCGTTCGATCGCCCCCGCCAGCACATTGGTCACGGCTTGCAGGAAGTAAACGTCATCTTCCGAGAACGATCGGGGCTGTTCGTGATGAACTTCCAGCAGCCCCAGCAGTTGATCGCGACCCACCACGCCCAGCAGCAACCCGCTTTGGCTGTTGGCGGGCAAGGGCAGGGGAAAGTTTTGTAAATCGTGACCTAAGGGCACATTCGCCGCCAGCAATTGCGATTCCACGCTGAAGAGCGATTGCACCAAGGGCACATTCGCCACGCTGACTTCCATGGGTTCGTTGGCGGCGGCGGGAATGGTGGCCACACGCCGCAGGGACTGGCGATCGGACAACACGCGCCAAATGCTGCTGTAGGAAATTTTCAGCACCTCTGTCACCGCTTGCACAGCCCGCTCAAACAGGCGATCGAGCTGATTTTCCAGCAAGGCCCACTGGCTTAAGGCTGTGATCACCATTTGTGAATTGCGATCGCTCAAGCAAGAGTAGGTCGCGCGATCGGGAGCCGTCAACGGAGAGTGGATAGCAGGATTAGCAAAGCTCATAGGGATTAAATGCGGTGGAGTTTCGATCAGAGTGCTAATGAAAATCTGTATTCACGAAAACGCCATTCACGAAAACGCCACTGACAAAAATGCCTAGGAAACTCGTTAGCAACCTCAAGCATCCTGAAATTGTCCCAAGACTTTAATTGTCCCAAGACTTTTAGGCGTTGGTAGGCGGCATCGGATGCTGCGCAGGCATCCTCCCATGCGGCAGCGGTTTCGGTTGCAGTAGAACTCTTGCGCGAATCCGCCCTCATCCCCCAACCCCTTCTGCTCAAGGGGGGACGAAGAGGATTGAGACATGGTGAGTCAGAGCGATCCCGTTTTTGGTGATCTAGTCCCTTTGCTGATTGGGGAGAGAGGTTTGGGTGCGGGTCTTGATTGGTGCAAGAGGTCTAATGGCGATCGTTCGCAAATCATGTGGTTTGCAAACAAAGGGTACGGACTGCCCTGATGAGGGCTTACGGTAGCGGCTAAAGGCGAAAAACTCGGGAATAAGCTCTCAAAGGCAAAAAATTCTTAAAAATAGGGAATATTCGTGAAAAATTGGTTACGAAGGCTACCCAATGCGGCCTAGCTGGCGCACGATCGCCGACCTGATCAGTGCGAACCCTAGCGGTTGAGCAGCCATTTTTGGATTAATTCCATCAGGTGCTTCAGGCGCATGGGCTTGCTGAGGTAATCGTTGGCCCCCGCTTGCAGACAACGCTCCTGATCGCCCGGCATGGTCAGGGCCGTGAGGGCAATAATTGGCACATTTGCCAGTCCCTCATCCTTGCGAATTTGCCGCATCGCTTCAATGCCATCAACCCCAGGCATTTGGATATCCATCACAATCAGGTCAGGGTGCTCCAGGGTGGCCAGGGTCACGGCGGCCGCCCCGTCCCGAGCCACCAACAGTCGATAGCCCTTCGTATCCAAGTAAGACGACACGGTGACAATGTTCGCTTCATTGTCTTCCACCAGCAAAATCAGGGGCGCGGATTCGGGCCCCTCCAGCAGCGAAGTGGTTTCTGTTACCTCAGCCCCTTGGCCGCTCACCGCTGACGCTGACACGGCCTGCGTGAGGGGCAACGTAAAGGAAAAACAACTGCCCTGGCCCAGGGTGCTGGTGACGTTCACCATGCCCCCATGGAGATTCACAATTCGTTTGACCAGGGCCAGGCCCAAGCCGGTTCCCTCGTATTGCCGGTTCAAGGCACTATCCACCTGAATGAAGGGCTGAAAGAGCCGTTTCAGGTTTTCTTCGCTGATGCCGATGCCGGTGTCGGTGACGCTGAATCGCAGGGCTTCGTAGAGGGTTTGGCTGTCGGGGTCGGGCTGGGCGATCGCGCCTTCTAGGTTGGAATAGCCCACCTCCAGCAAGATTGAGCCGCCTTCGGAGGTGAACTTCACCGCATTATTTAACAGATTGATCAACACCTGTCGCACCCGTCGCTCATCAATGCGGATGGGCGGAAAGTCTCGGGGTAATTTGGTGCTCAGGCGAATTCGTTTTTCCAAGGCCTGTTGTTTCACAAAGGCCAAACTGGACTCGCAAAGGGGGTGAATTTCCACATCGTTGTAGGCCAATTCCACTCGCCCGGCTTCAATTTTAGCCAAATCCAAAATGTCGTTAATCAGGGACAGCAAATGATTGCCGCTGCGTTCAATGATTTGCAGCACTTTGATTTGTTGCTCGGAAACGGAGCCAAACACATTCTCTTGCAGCCCTTCCACAATGCCCAAAATGGCGTTGAGCGGGGTTCGTAATTCATGGCTCATGTTGGCCAAGAATTCATCCTTGAGGCGGGTGGCTCGAGCTAGCTCTTCGTTGTTGAGGGCAAGCTGTTGGTTGCGCTCGGTGAGTTGCGCTTGGGCGGCTTGCCGCTGGGTCAGTTCCTGTTGCAGTCGATCGACCAAGGTGGCTTGCTGAATTGCGATCGCCAATTGGTTGGCAATTTGTTGCAGTAACTGAGCCTCAGATTCTTGCCAAACCCGCTTTTGATGGCAGGCATGAACCACCAAAACGCCCCAGAGTTTATTGGGCACAGTGGGAGCAACCCAACGGTGATCTTCGTGGGCAAAGGCTTCCTGCAAAATCGGAGCCACAATTTTGGATTGGATCTGACCTTCTTGAGAATATTCTCGTAGGCAATCGGTCCAGCGATCGTCCATCACATCGGCTACAATTCGGGACTTGCCTTGCCAGTACCACTCCAAGATTTCCGAAGACCAAACTTCATCTTCCCAATGGCGATCCTTGAGGTGAACTAATCCTTCAAGGACGGTTTCTTCAACGATCGCGCTGCGGCCATCATCAAATAGTTGAAACACAATCACCCGATCGCACTGCATCACCGCCTGCACCTGTTGGGTGACGGTGTGCAAAATATGATTGAGGTTTAAAGATTGCCGAATGCGTTCGGTAATTTGTGCCAGAACAGTTTGTTCCTGTAACTGGCGGCTGATGCGTAATTCGGCCTGTTGGCGCACCTCCAGTTCCTGCTGCACTTGGTGATAGAGACTGGACTGTTGAATGGCGATCGCCAATTGATTTGAAAGCCGATGGGCTAATTCCACCTCATCCGGCAACCAATGACGCGGGCGATCGCACTGATGAATGCACAGCAATCCCCACAGCTCCGAACCACAAAGCAGCGGCATCACCAAATTAGCCCGCACCTCAAACTGGGCCAAAATATCGCTGTGGCATTTGGTGAGACCATTGCTGTAAATGTCATCCACCACAAAGTAGCGACCATTGGCATAAAGCTGGGAATAATTATCCCCAAAACAGTGATCATGAATGCGAAGACTGAGGGCAGAAGAATAGGGCGCAATCACCGACTCCGCCACAAAACAACCGTCGTCGTAGTCTGCTTGGGGATAAAATTGAAAAATTCCAACTCGATCGGATTGCAGCACGGCTCGAATTTCATTACAAGCCACATCAAAAATGGTTTGTAAATCCAAAGATTGCCGAATTCGTTCAGCAATCATGAGCGCCAAATGCTCACTTTCGGCTTGTTTTTTTAAGGTAGCCTCGGCCTGCTTCCGCCTTGTAATTTCCTGGGCGGTTCCTAAGATACCTAAAACTTGGCCGTGAGCATCTTTGAGTGGAATTTTGTTGGTTTCTAACCAAATCGTCGAGCCATCCACCAAGCCATATTCCCGTTCGCAGCGGAGGGTCGCTTCCCCCGATCTCAAAACTTGTCGATCTTCTTCTTGAATCTGTGCCAAGGTTTCCAAATCCCAAGGCAGTTGATCATCTCCAACCCCAACTAATTCCTCGGCAGAACTTAAGCCAATGGTTGTGGCGCTGTAGTTATTAATGCCTTGATATTTCAGGTGCTGATCTTTCCAGAAAACAGCGATCGGAACCGTATCCAAAATCCCTTGCAGGAGTTGTTGGGATGCATGGCACTCGCGCTCAGCCTGTTTTTGGGCGCTGATATCACGACAAACGCAAATTAACAATCCATCGTCTGTGACGGTGAGGGATAACCCCTCATCAAAACTACTCCCATCTGGCCGTTGGGCAATGGCTTCCCCTTGCCAAGCCCGATCGCGGATCAAAATTGGAAAAACTTCCCGTTTAAAGCGGTCTAATTCTGCCTCGCCGTAGAGACTGCGCCAAGACTTTCCCAGGAGCTGTTCTGGGCTGTCATACCCAAACATGTCCAAATGGGATTGATTGAGGTAAACGTAAGTATCTTCCTTGAGAATGGCGATCCCATCTTTGGCGCATTCAATAGCGGCCAATTGCTGCTTCAAAATTGTGTTCAGGTGTTGTCGATCACTAACATCCAGGGATGGATGGGAATGCTGATTAGCAGATAATGTAGAGAACGGAGATAGTTGAGAGAGTTCAGTCTCTGGTTTGGGTTCTAGCTCGATTTTTTGCTCGATTACCTGTTTGGCCAAGTTGTGATGCAAGAGCACAGCGGCCACTGTTTTGCGAAGGGCTAAGCCGGTTAGATGCTCTTTAACTAAATAATCCATGGCCCCCAGTTTCAGGGCCTGTTCCGCCAAGGATTCTTGGTGGGCTTGAATCAACACAATTACCGGCAGTGGCAATTGACGTTTGATGCCCTCATGGAGACTTTCAAGCACGTGAATGCCCGTGCGATCGATCAAATCTAACAGCACCACATCGGGCCGGTGCGATCGCCACCACTCAACACCCTGCTCGCGACTTGGCGGAACCAGAATTTCATATTGCCGATGAAAATCACTCTGCAAGATCGCTTGCAAATAACTAGTATAAACTTTTACTTCGCTCTTGGAGGCCCCAATTAATAAAACTTTTGTCGGTGATTGCATCGGCGGAATGACAGCGGTATTGAGGCGTAGTTGGCTCATGGATCAAGATAGCGCGGTAATTTAAAGAGAGCGAGTTGATTGCGCTGAGGTCTGCGAAAGCTACACAGAGCAAAACTTTCTCACCCCAACCGAATCAGGCGAGCATGGTGAAATTCCAAAAGACGTGGAAAAATTGAAAAAAGAGTGAAAATTGTTCAAAATTAGTCTTAATTCGCCATTTACTATCCCCAAAGTCTGTTCTCCTTATTTCTAGGATAGATGAATTTTGATGAGTGATGATCCGAGAACCAGAGAGAACTAGGGTTTAATTAGGTATTAATTTACACAAGCGCAGTTTTCTTGAATTTTTGTTAAAAACTTAATTTTGAAGAGTCTGATCGCGACTGAAAGGCCGATGCTTCCAAATTTTTCTTGATCAATTCCCATGATCAGGGTTTTGAAAGTCCTAATCACAAAAAACTTAATGAGTGAAACGAATCACTCAGTTCCCATATTTTTAATAATCCCTGATTTCTAGGCTAACAGGGCTAAAAGGCATTGTCTACCGTGATGAAGATGTTATAAATTTTCAAAAACGCCTGTTTAAAACAATTAGAACTTAAAAAAAGTTGAAATACTTGAAAAAAGCTGAAATTATAGGCCATCTGATTTCTATTCCTGGCTCTGGCTGCCGCTGACGGTGAGTATTGATACCTCTCGGGAATCGCTGATGCAACCAAAATGGCCCAGCCCTGGAAGGCTCGTTTTGGAAGCATGATTGAAAAGCATTTCCCAGCCCCTGCTACGACGGTTTTCAGGTCAGTTAGCCGATCGCCCGGAGCAGGGCATACATAGCCGGCGCGATCGCCAGGGCTGGCAAAAACGAACCGACCCGAATTTGAGTTACTGCCAATAGGTTCAACCCGATCGCCACAATGGCCAAGCCGCCCACACCAGTGAGGGCCAATACCTGGGGATCGGTGGCTGGGTTGGGCACAAATTGGCTCAGCAAGCCCGCCGCCAGGGACAAGGCCCCTTGATAGATCCCCAGGGGCAACACCGAAAAGGCCACCCCCAACCCGGAGCTACCGGCCAGGGCGATCGCTGCCAGGCCGTCCATGGTGGCCTTGAGAATTAAGATTCGATCGTCGCCCGTGAGACCGTTGTTCAGGCAGCCCACCAGGGCCATGGGCCCCACGCAGAACAACAAACTAGCCGCCACAAAGCCTTCGGTGAATTGACCATCGCCCTTGACTTTGCTCTTGAGCCAGTCGCCCCACTGTTGCAAGCGGCGCTCGATCGCCAGGGCTTCTCCCACCAGGCCGCCCACCACCAGCGCCACCAGCCCCAACACAATCCCATCGATCGCAATGCCCTGAAGCCGACTCAGGCTTTGGGCCATTTGCAACCCCACCAAAATCACAATCAGCGCCACGCCTTGGGTGACGATTTGCAGCATGTTGGCAGACCAGTAGTTGCGCAACAGCAAACCCAGGCCGCTGCCAGCCAAGATGGTGGCAATGTTAATGATCGTTCCGCTAAGGGGATTAAAGGGGGCCATGGGGCAACTCGGGAAAGGTTAATCGGGCAGGTTGAGAAAACGGAGGCACGAACGCAGCGATCGAAAAAACCGATTGGGGGTTAGGGCCGGTCGTCGTTTAACCCGAAACCCTAGATCTGCCGTTAGCGGATCGCGAGGGACAAGGGGCTTAAGCCCCTTGTTACGACGGTTAGGACACAGAAGATCAGCCGTTCTAGCGTCACCTCGAAAAATGACGACACCCCCTAGGGCCGGTCGTCATTTCCTAGAATCAGGCGGAAACGATTGATTTTCCATGTCCCAGTCGTTGTGACAAGATGCTCAATCTCCTTGTCCCTCACGATCGTCTAAAGGTGGAATCAGGGTTTCAGGCAATTTGACCACAGCCCCTAGTCCCTGGATTAGTTTGCGAGCAATTTGGCCGCGCCAGTGGAAACACCGGCTTTTAAAATGGGCCAGGGAGCCAACTATCAGCGCTGCCAATTCTTGTCATAAATTCTGATCATCCATGACCCCACTCAGCTCCTTCAATGCCCCACCCCGCCGCTCACAGCATCCCTTGGGCCGCCGTTTGTGGGCCCTGACCCTGGCGTTGGTGGCCGCCGTTGGCCTTTGGTTGAGTGCCAGCGCGCCCGCCGCCGCGACGGGGGTGTATGACATGCCGCCTTTTGACCCGCAAACTTGGGTGCTCGATCGCGCCGATTTGTTCAGCCGCCTCACCAAAGGCAGTCTTGAAAAGTCCCTGCGCGACGTGGCTCAGTCCACGGGGTCAGAGGTTCGGTTTGTGACGTTCCGCCGCTTGGACTATGGCGAAACGATCGATAGCTTTGCCCAAGAATTATTTGAAACCTGGTTTCCGGAAGCTGAAGATCAAGCCAACCAGGTGTTGATGGCGTTTGATGCGGTCACCAACGATGCGGCGATCAAGGTGGGCAGCAACGCCCAAGCAACCCTCACCGCCGACATTGCCACCAGCGTGGCCCAAGAAACCCTGCTGGTGCCAATCCGCGATGGCAACTACAACGAAGCGTTCATCGAGGCCAAGGATCGGCTGGCGACGGTTTTGGCTGGCGAACCGGATCCCGGCCCGCCGGTTGTCGTCAGCAAAATTTCCGTAGAAAGCACCTTCAAAAAGGCTGAAGAGACCGATCGCAATGGTTCCACCATCCTGGTGGTGGTGCTGTTGATTTTGGCCACCGTGATCCCCATGGTCACCTACTTCGCCTACGTGCGCTGAGGTCGATTGCGCTGAGGCCAATATTTTGGGGCCTGGGCTGGCGGAGATGTCTTCAGACCTAGACCTGAGGTTGGCTGAGTGCTTCCCAGTTGCCAGAGTCTTTGGGGCGAGGGCGAAAGCCATAACCTTGGCTATGGTCGTCTTTCAAGTCCTCTCGCGTTGCGGGGGCTGGCCTGGGGCGGTCTAATGGGAGGGGCAAAGATTTCTGGCCCTTCCCTGAATCAAGACCAATTTCGCTGAAATTCAGGCGCAATTACGGGCACAATTAATAAAATCATTAACACTCTTGATAGTAGTAATTCCTTCCGGTTAGTTCTGCTCATCTTTAGGCTCAGTTCTAGGACGCTTCCTGACCAATTCAAGGGGCACGGATCCATAGCCCGCCATCAGCCCGAATCAGCACAGACCGGCTCGATCGGCTCCTACCCTGGGCCAGATGCTTGCCAAATTCAATCGCTGATTACCCCCCATCCTGACTGCTCTCCCCCCCTGGGAACCTATGGCTAGGGTGATAGAATTTCAAATATTTGTTCGGGACAGCGCCGGAAAGCAGCCGCGCGTAGGTGTTGCAGCTCTCAGTGCAGCCCTCCAGTGATGAGCAACCCGATCTCAGTCAACGTTTTCCGACCGTTACCCACGAGGAGAAAAACTACCTATGCCGCAACTCGAGGCACCCGCTGCGATCGACTACCAAAGTGAAACCTACAAAGATGCCTACAGCCGCATCAATGCGATCGTGATTGAAGGCGAAGACGAAGCTGCCAGCAACTACGTGCGTCTAGCCGAGCTGATGCCCACCCATGCCGAAGAATTGGCTGACCTGGCCAAGATGGAGGCCCGCCACAAAAAAGGCTTCACCGCCTGCGGCAAAAACCTGAACGTGACTCCCGACATGGACTTCGCCAAGAAGTTCTTTTCGGATTTGCACGGCAACTTCCAACAGGCTGCGGCCGGCGGCAACATTGTCACCTGCCTGCTGATCCAAGCGCTGATCATTGAAGCCTTTGCGATCTCGGCTTACAACGTCTACATCCCCCACGCCGATGATTTTGCTCGCAAAATCACGGAAAACGTGGTCAAGGATGAATATCTGCACCTGAACTTTGGCGAGCAATGGCTTAAGGCGAACTTTGAAAGCGCTAAGGCTGAGCTAGAGCGTGCCAATCGCGAAAACCTGGCGATCGTCTGGCGTATGTTGGACGAAGTGGCCGCTGACGCACTGGTGCTGGGTATGGAGAAGGAAGCCTTGATGGAAGACTTCACGATCGCCTATCAAGAAGCGCTGCAAAACATCGGTTTCACCACCCGTGAAACCCTGCGGATGCTGACGGCCGGTTTGGCAGCCGCTGCCGCCTAAGGCGGAGGGCAGGCTTGTGGGGTTCCAGTTTGCACTGGGGCCCCCAGCCCAACTCCCACCGCCTGACCGCCGTGGATTTGCGCCCATCGTGGGGCCATGATTTTCCAAGACTGTTGCTGTGCAGTCTCCGACCTCGATCGTGATGATTTGGCGATCGGGGTCATGTTCTTGAACGCAGTCACCCCAGCCCACAGGCCGATCCTTAGCAGGGCTTGTCAGAGGGCAGGACGCGTGGACGGTCAAAATCAGTAGCCAAAGCGGCTGATTCTGGCCCAAACCGCTGCTTTGATGGCTCTGTGATGGGTTGGTGCAGTGGGTTGGATTCCTGCGCTTCCCTGTTCGTTCCCTTCGTTTCCTTATCCCCCTTCAACCCGTTTAGCAAAGAGATGTTTGGTCTTATCGGTCACTCCCCCAGCTTAGAAAGAACGCACGAAATCGCGCGCGAGTTGGGTCTTCCCGAATGTGCCGATCGGGATTTGGAGTTTTGGTGCAGTGCGCCGCCCCAAGCGGTCGATACCGTGCGGGTGAAGAGCGCCACTGGACAAGAAATCGAAGGTCAGTATATTGACTCGGGATTTTTGCCGGAAATGCTCACCAGCAATCGCGGGAAAACCGCTGTGCGCAAGGTGCTGAACGCAATGGCCCATGCTCAAAAACTGGGGCTGTCGGTGACGGCGCTGGGGGGCTTTTCCTCGATCGTGTTTGAAAATTTCAATTTGTCTCAAACCCGTTTGGTGCGAAATGTGGAGCTAGATTTTGCTCGCTTCACCACCGGCAACACCCACACGGCTTACATCATCTGCCGCCAAGTGGAAGAGATGGCCAAGCGGTTGAACCTGGAACTGTCCCGAGCGACCGTGGCCGTTTGCGGAGCCACAGGCGATATCGGCAGCGCCGTTTGTCAGTGGCTCAATGCCCGCACAAATATCCAAGATTTGCTGTTAATTGCACGCCAGGAAGATCGCCTGCAAGCCCTGCGGGATGATCTGGGACGCGGCAAAATCCTGTCCTTGGAAGAATCTTTGCCCCTGGCGGACATTATCGTTTGGGTGGCCAGTATGCCCAAGGGCGTGGAAATTGATCCGGCGATGCTGAAAAAACCTTGCCTGATCATCGATGGTGGCTATCCAAAAAACATGGGCACCAAAATCCAAGCGCCGGGTGTGCATGTGTTGAGCGGTGGTATTGTGGAGCACACCCTGGACATTGACTCGCGAATCATGCGGGCGATCGGGATGGTGAATCCAAAGCGCCATATCTTTGCCTGCTTTGGAGAATCGATGCTGTTGGAATTTGAGAAGTGGTACACGAACTTTTCGTGGAACCGCAACCAAATCACCATTGAGAAGATGCTGCAAATCGGAGAAGCTTCGATTAAGCACGGTTTCAAACCCTTGTTGCTCGATCCTGTCGGCTAAAGACCCCATGCGCCAGCTTTGGGGCCCCGTTGCCCACCGAGGCCCCTACTGAAGTTGGCAACCACGACCGTTGCGCGATCGCGCCTGTGTTTGACCTATGGCTACTGCAAATCGAAAACCCCTGTATCTGGACTTTGAAAAACCGCTCGTGGATCTGCAAGAGCGCATTGAGCGGATCCGTCGCCTCGCGGAGGAGAACGGGGTGGATGTGAGCGATCAAATCCAGCAGTTGGAGGAGCGATCGCACCAGTTGCGCCAGGAGGTCTACGGCGGTTTGTCGGCGGTGCAGCGGTTGCAAGTGGCTCGCCATCCCCGCCGCCCCAGCACCTTGGACTACATCAACGCCATGACCGATGATTGGCTGGAGCTGCATGGCGATCGGCGTGGGGGAGATGACCCGGCGATCGTGGGCGGTGTGGCCAGTTTGGACGGAATGCCCGTGGTGATTTTGGGCCACCAAAAAGGCCGCGATACCAAAGACAATGTGGCTCGGAATTTTGGCATGGCAACCCCCGGCGGCTATCGCAAGGCCATGCGCCTGATGGAACATGCCGATCGATTCGGAATGCCGATTATTACCTTTATTGACACGCCCGGTGCTTGGGCGGGGGTCGATGCCGAGCGGCTCGGCCAAGGCGAGGCGATCGCCTATAACCTGCGGGAAATGTTCCGGCTCAATGTGCCCATTCTTTGCACCATCATTGGCGAAGGCGGCTCCGGCGGGGCCCTGGGAATTGGCGTTGGCGACTGGCTGATGATGTTTGAGCACTCGGTCTACACCGTGGCTTCGCCGGAAGCTTGCGCCTCAATTTTGTGGCGAGATGCGGGCAAAGCAGCCCAAGCCGCCGAAGCCTTGAAGATTACGGCGCGTGATCTAAAGGATTTGGGGATCTTGGATGAAATTTTGGCAGAACCCCTGGGCGGGGCCCACTCCAACCCGCTGGAAACGGCCGAAACCCTGAAGCAGGGGATCGTGCGGGCCCTGGAACAACTCCTGAGCCTCTCGCCCCAGGCCCGGCGCGATCGCCGCTATCAGAAATTCCGCAAGATTGGTCAATTCACCGAAGGGCCGATCGAATCGCTGGCGACCTCCGCTTCGTAGCCGTTGCCTTGGGCAGATCCAGCATTGAAATGACGACGGGCCCTAAATGCCTTGTCTGTATCGGATCATAGAAATCAGCACCCTGTATTTTTCCTGTGGGGATCAGTCTCGCAGGGGCCTTGGAGGTATCTATGAGCGATGCGACCAGCGGCGTGATCGACAGTGCGATCGCCCCATCCATGGAGTTTTTTGATGGGGTGGTTGAAGATCCCAGCAACGTGAGCCTGCGACGGGATCCGGCCACGGGTGCAAAGATCGTGATGATGGTTTTTGAGCAACTGAACTGCATTGAACGCTTCCGGGCCGTGACCAATCGGTTTTCCGGGAGTCTGCGCCTGCGAGATGAGGAAGGCGACATTTTGGTAGAACCTTCCAGCGTGCGGTTCATCTTCGGCGGGCCCGAAGGGGATGATTTCGAGCGGTTTGAATGTCAATTTCGGATTGAAATCCCAGAGCAGTGGGATCGGTTCATGCGGTTCATGAATCGCTATGCCGATGCCAATGGGATGGGTTATGCCCCGCGCTAGGAGATCGCCATGGCCGGCGATCGGGTGGGTGAATCAACGGCTAATTCATGGGGGCTGATCGACAAATCGACAATGGATCGACAATAGGATGAGTCGATCTTTAGGCATGGATGATGCGTTCTCGGGATCTGAGTCATTCAAAGCTACTCAGCCAAAATCAACCAGATCCGTTGCGCCAATCCATTCAATACAGATCCCTCGTTTCTACCGTTTTTCTGGCGAAGAGTCCCCATGAAAGTTGCAATCACTGGAGCAACCGGTTTCATTGGCCGTGCCTTGGTGCAGCGGTTGAATCAGCAAGGGGATTCCCTGGTGCTTTTCAGTCGCGATCGGGCAAGGGCGGAGCGCTGTTTTCCCCGATCGGCCTTTCCCAACCTGTCGATTGTGGGCTATGAACCCACGGCCGCTGGCGATTGGCAACAGGCGATCGCGGGGTGCGATGGGGTGGTGAACCTGGCCGGTGCGCCGATCGCGGAAGGTCGCTGGACTACGGCCCGCAAGCAGGAAATTTTGGACAGTCGCCAACTGGGAACTCGGCGGATTGTGGAGGCGATCGCGGCGGCCAATCCCAAACCCACCGTTTTGGTGAACTCCTCCGCGATCGGGTTTTATGGCCCCAGCGAAACCGCCACCTTCACCGAGGCCAGCAATGCCGGCCAGGGCTTTTTGGCCCAGGTTTGCCAAGCTTGGGAAGCGGAAGCCCAGTCCATCACGGCCCAGCAAACCCGGTTGGTGATTTTGCGCACGGGCATTGTGCTGGGAGATGGGGGTGCGCTGGGAAAAATGCTGCCGGTGTTTCGGGCCTTTGCGGGCGGCCCCTTAGGCACGGGTGAACAGTGGTTTTCCTGGATTCATTTGATGGACATGGTGAACCTGATTGAGCGATCGCTCAAGGATCCCAGCTTTAGCGGGGTTTATAACGCCACGGCTCCCAAGCCGGTGCGGATGGGTGAACTGTGCCAGGTGCTCGGCAATTTGCTGAATCGCCCCTCTTGGCTGCCGGTACCTGCCTTTGCGCTGGATCTATTGCTGGGGGAAGCAGCTCAAGTGGTGCTGGAAGGTCAATGTGTACTGCCCGATCGGGCCCAACAGGCGGGTTTCCAGTTTGACTATGGGGACTTGTCGGCGGCCTTACGCGCGATCGTCTAGGACATGCCAGGGCCGGGGGAACCAGAATCGCAACTGCCCCCGCTGCCCGGTGGCGTTTGCTGTTGATTAACCCTATCCCCTCCGCCATGTCTCCTCGCACGCTGGATCTGAGCGATCGCCTCTATGACTATTTGTTGGCCGTGTCCCTGCGGGAAGCGCCAATTTTGCAGGAACTGCGCCAGGTGACCGCTCGCCACCCCGCCGCCCAAATGCAAATTGCGCCGGAACAGGGCCAGTTCATGGCCCTGTTGGTGCAGCTAATTGGGGCTGAGCGGGCGATCGAGGTGGGCACCTTCACGGGCTACAGCACCCTTTCGGTCGCCTTAGCCATGCCCGATCGGGGGCGGATTGTGGCCTGCGATGTGAGCGCCAACGACACCGCGATCGCCCAGGAATTTTGGCAGCGGGCCGGCGTTGCCCACAAAATCGATCTGCGAATTGCGCCGGCCCTCGAAACGCTCGATCGATTGTTGGCGGACGGTCAGGCCGATCTCTTCGACTTCGCCTTCATTGACGCGGACAAAAAAAATTACCCCAACTATCTCGATCGCTGTTTAGCCCTGGTGCGACCCGGCGGCCTGATCGCCATTGACAATGTGCTGTGGGCCGGGCGCGTGGTCGATCCCACCAACCAGGAAAACAACACGGAAGCGATTCGCGAATTCAACGCTCGGCTGCACCAAGACCCTCGGGTGGATTTAAGCCTCGTCCCGATCGGGGATGGGATGACCCTCGCTCGCCGCCGTCCCTGCCCAAATCTGGCAAGCTAGACATGGGCCGCCCCTTTTGGGGAAATCAATTGCCCAACTCGATGATCCTGTCCATTGCTGAATGACCGCTTGGTTGCCTTTGCCATGACCCTGCCCCTATCCCTCCCGATCGCCCTTGGCCTGTTCGTTGGTTTGCCCCTTTTGGGTCTGGCGTTGTATTTGTGGTCTCCCCGGAAGTACCAGTCCGCCAACTCCGTCGCCAACGCCTATGACGAATGGACCACAGACGGCATTTTGGAATTTTATTGGGGTGAGCATATCCATTTGGGTCACTATGGCTCCCCTCCGCGCCGCAAGGACTTTCTGGTGGCGAAAGCGGATTTTGTCCATGAAATGGTGCGTTGGGGCCAGCTCGATCGCCTGCCAGCCGGCACAACCCTGCTGGATGTGGGCTGCGGCATTGGCGGCAGCAGTCGCATTTTGGCCAAGGACTACGGCTTTCAAGTCACAGGCATTACGATCAGTCCCCAGCAAGTAGCCCGGGCCCAATCCTTGACCCCGCCCGATGTGACGGCGCAATTCGCGGTGGATGATGCCATGGCCCTGTCGTTCCCCGATGCCAGCTTTGATGTGGTTTGGTCGATCGAAGCGGGGCCCCACATGCCCGACAAGGCCGTTTTTGCCAAGGAATTGCTGCGAGTGCTCAAGCCCGGCGGAATTCTGGTGGTGGCTGACTGGAACCAGCGGGACGATCGACAAGTGCCCCTCAATGGCTGGGAGCGCCCCGTGATGAAACAACTGCTGGAGCAATGGGCCCACCCGGCCTTCGCCAGCATTGAAGGCTTTGCCGAAGCCCTGGCCGCCACGGGTCTCACGGACGGCGATGTGGTGACGGCTGATTGGACTCCTGAAACCTTGCCCTCTTGGCTCGACTCCATCTGGCAAGGGGTAGCCAGACCCGCCGGCCTGATCAAGTTTGGCATTCCCGGCCTGGTGAAATCCTTGCGGGAAGTGCCCACCTTGCTGCTGATGCGCTTGGCTTTTGGGGCCGGGCTTTGTCGGTTTGGCATGTTCCGAGCGGTGCGGGCGGCGGCTCCGGTTTCGGTTGAACTGGCCAAGGCTGCCACCACTCGTTAGGGCAAAAGGCTCGCTCAAGTCGATCGCCCAAATCGATCGCCCAAATCGATTGCCCAATCTCATGCCCAATCCGACGCTCCTTGCAAGTCATGCTTTTTCCCAATCCTGTGCCGAGTCCCGCCGGGTGGCAACTGTTCCGCTGGCTGTTTGATCCGCTGACTTTTTTGGATCAATGCACCGATCGGTGGGGATCCACGTTTTCCCTGGGGCTGGTCACCGGGTTGCGCATGACCCTCGTGGCTGATCCAGAGGCGATCGCGGATGTGTTTGCCCTGGATCCCAACCGGATTGAAAGTGGTTCCATGAATTATCTGCTGGAGCCGTTGGTGGGTCTCAATTCCCTGTTGTTATTGGATGGCAATCCCCACCGTCGTCACCGCAAGTTGCTGTTGCCACCGTTCCATGGCGAACGGATGACAGCCTATGGGCGGCTGATTTGTGACTTGACCCGCCAACAGGCGGCGGATTGGGGATCGCAAAAGGTGATTGCCGGGCGCAAGGTAACCCAAGTCATTACGCTGAAAACCATCCTGAAAGCGGTGTTTGGGCTAGTGGATGGCGATCGCTATGGCCAAATTCAAGTTTTGGCTACCAAAATTCTGGACTTGTTGGGATCGCCCCTCACCTCTAGCCTATTGTTTTTGCCGTCCCTGCAACGGGATTGGGGCCCCTGGAGTCCTTGGGGCTATTTTCTGAAGTTGCGGCATCAGCTTGATGCGCTGCTCTATGGGGAAATTACCGATCGCCGCGCTGAACAGAGCCATGCTCAACAGGATGCTGCTCAACCGGGCCAATCCCCCAATCGGGGGCCGAGCGATCGCACCGATATTTTGAGTTTGTTGTTGGCGGCTCGGGATGAGGCGGGCCAGCCCATGAGCGATGAGGAAATTCGCGACGAATTAATGACCCTGTTGCTGGCGGGCCATGAAACCACCGCCACCTCCTTGGCTTGGGCCCTGTGGTGGGTGACGCAGTTTCCGGCCATGGGCGATCGAATTCGGGCGGAAATTGCCGAACTGGGGCCGGATCCGGAACCGATGGCGATCGCCAAACTGCCCTACCTGAACGCCTTTTGCCAGGAAACCTTACGCATTTATCCCGTGGCCCTGATTGGCAGTCCGCGCCGCCTGCTAAAGCCCACGACGATCGGGGGACATGACTATCCCGCTGGGGCCATTGTCTCGCCCAACATTTACAGCGCTCACCGCCGGCCGGATTTGTATCCCAACCCAACCCAGTTCCAACCCGAACGATTTTTGGAGCGATCGTTCAGCAATTCGGAATTTTTGACCTTTGGCGGCGGCAACCGAAGTTGCATTGGCATGGCCTTTGCCCAGTTTGAAATGAAGTTGGTGTTGGCAACGCTGCTGATGGATTGGTCGGTGGCCTATGCCGGGGTGGTTCCGCCCCGCCCGGCCCGCCGAGGGGTGACCGTGGGACCCAATGGGCCGCTGCGATTGCGGATGACCCGGCGTGATCGGGTGACTCCTGCCCCAGTGCTCCTGCCCCAAACGGTGGCCTAGGACTGATCATCAGGGGATGAATTGTGGGGCCGCGACCCGAGCAAGCCGGCCCAAGCAAGCCTGGCTGTGCCATAGGCCGCCTCCGTCTGCCTGGCCGATCGCACGGGGCAACCCAAATGGCGCGATCGAATGGCCGTCCAAACATCGTTTTTTGCCCCACCGCCGGCCGTCTGCACTGATTGCAGCGGGCTGGCTCCCAACTGCTGCAATAGCTGATAGCCTTCGGCCTCAATTCGGGCTAAACCCTCCAAAATGCCTTGCAAAAAGGCGGTGGGATCCGTCGGTCGGGGCGTGAGACGCGGGGGCAGGTGGGGATCGCAAATGGGGAAGCGATCGCCCGGCTCCAGTAGGGGGTAATAGTCGAGGGGGCTGGGCTGCTGGGGATCAATTTGGGCACTGAGCCGTTGTAAATCTTGGTCAGAAAAGAAGTGCCGCAACACTCGGCCGCCCGCATTGGAAGCCCCGCCCACCAACCAGCGATCGGCTGAAGGGGGGCGAGAGGTCTTGCTACCACCCACAGGGGCCAAGCGGGCCATTAACGATCGCCCCAGAAAGTGGCTATAGACCCCATGAGCGCGATCGGCCACGGGCTGCTCGCTCAGTAATTTAATTGCCAGGGTCGATCCCAAGGAAGTGACTGCCTGGCCAGGTTCCTGGACTTCGCTGGCCAAAAATGCCGCAATACTATCGGTCGTACCGGTGCAAATTTGGCAATCGATCGGGAAATCCCAGCGATCGGCCCACTGGGGCAAAATGGTTCCGATCGCCTGGCCCGGTTGGGCAATTTGGGGCAGTGATGGCGCAATATCCAAATCGCACAACCATTGGGGATAGGTTTGGCGGATGGGGTTGCCCCCCAATTTCAGCGCGTTGTGATAGTCCGTAATCCCGAATTGGCCGTGCAGTTGGGCCCCGAGCCAATCCGCTTGATGTAGCAATTGGGGCGGATCTGCCGTGGGCCATTGACCGTCGAATCGCGTTGCTCGCCACCAGAGCAGCTTGGCCAGGCTGGAGGTGGCACTGTGGGTGACGTGATCTGCTGGGGCGATCGCGGCAATCTGGGGCAAAACGGATTGGCCCCGATCGTCATCGTAGGCGAGGGGATCGGTCAGAGGGTGACCCTGGCGATCGCACAGCAGCACCGTTCCCGATGTGCCATTAATGGCGATCGCCCCCGTTTGTTGCCGCACCGATCGGGGCAAATCCGCCAGCAGGGCCGTCAATTGCGCCAACCAATCGGCTGCATTCCCCAATCCCGTCCCCGATGCGCTCACCTGTGCCTGAGCCACCACCGATCCCCATCGATCGACCACCATGGCCCGGGCCCCGGAGGTTCCAAAATCAATGCCCATCGCCAACCGGTTGGCCCATCGTTCATCGAGGTTCCAATCCATACCCATGGTTCCTAGTGGGTTCACTGCCAGTGCGTTAAGTTGAAGCTTGATTGCTGCCTTTGCCCAATTTTGCTCCTATGCCTCAGCCGATCGCGCCTTCTGCCACCTCGCCTCAGGAATTGGTGAAAACCCAGCACGACTTTTTCAAGTTGGGCTACACCCGCGATGTGGATTATCGGCTGCGACGGCTTCAGGATCTGCGCCGGGCCATTGAAGAACAGCAGGATCAGCTCCTACGGGCCTTGCAGATGGATTTGGGCAAACCTCCCTTTGAAGCGGTGCTGGCGGAGTTGGAATTTTGCCTATTGGAAATTGACCAGGCCCTCAAGCATCTGCGGAGCTGGGTTAAGCCTCGATCGGTCGGGTTGCCTGTCACCCTCTGGCCCGGTCGGGCCAAGGTGCAGCGGGAGCCGTTGGGGGTGGTGTTGATTATGGGGGCTTGGAACTATCCCGTGCAGTTGACCTTGGGGCCGCTGGTGGGGGCGATCGCGGCGGGCAACTGCGCGGTGATTAAGCCCTCGGAGGTTGCTCCCCAGAGTTCTCGGGCGATCGCGGATTTAATTCGCCGGGCCTTTGACCCAATGTATGTGGCGGTGGCGGAAGGGGGAATTCAAATCAGCCAAGCTCTGCTGGAGGAACCCTTCGATCATATTTTTTATACGGGTGGCCCCACGGTGGCGAAGGTGGTGATGGCCTACGCGGCCCAGCGACTCACACCGGTCACCCTGGAGCTGGGGGGCAAAAATCCCTGCATTCTCGATCGCTCGGCCGATTTCCCGATCGCGGCCCGGCGAATTGTTTGGGGCAAGTTTTTCAATGCAGGACAAAGCTGCTTGGCCCCTGACTATGTGTTGGTGCCGCGCGATCGGGAAGCGGAGTTTCTGGCGTTGGCCCAAGGGGCCATCACCGACTTTTTTGGCCCTACTCCCAGCCTCAGCCCCGATTTTGCCCGCATCGCCAATGACTATCACCTAGAACGGCTATTGCGGCTGATTCCCGGCTCGGGCCAGAGGGTGGTGGGCGGGGATGCGGATCCGGTGCAGCGCTACTTGGCCCCAACCCTGTTGGCGGCGGTGCAGTGGAACGATCCCGTGATGCAAGAGGAGATTTTTGGGCCCATTTTGCCGGTGTTGGCCTACGACCACTTGGACGGGGCGATCGCCCAAATCAATGCCCGACCCCATCCTTTGGCCTGCTATGTGTTTGCCAATGATCGCACCATCAGCCAAGCGATCGGCCGGGAAACCACCTCGGGATCCCTTTGTGTGAATGATTTGTTGGTGCAAGCCACCGTGCCCGATTTGCCCTTCGGCGGCGTGGGAGCCAGCGGCATGGGTCGCTATCACGGCCGGGCTGGGTTTGAGCTATTTTCCTATCAGCGCAGCCACCTGTGGCGATCGGCCAAACCGGAATTTCCGATGCGCTATCCGCCCTACGACGACAACAAATTAGCTTGGCTGTCGCGATTGCGGTCTTAACCGTCCCTTAAGCCCAAGGAAATATTAGGGGCGATCGTGATCGTGATCACCCCCTGTAGAATAGGATGCTGCAAGTTAGCCCAGCCCACTCCTAAATCACCCAATCGCAGATCCTCAGTGATTTGTCGCGATTTTGGCTGGCAACTTTGGGCCAAACCCTCGCTTCGTCAACCCGCAGCGAACTAGACCTTTCCTATCTGCCAACCGCACACTCGCCCCATGCCGAAGGTACTTGTCTCCGACCCGATCGACAAAGCCGGCCTCGACATTCTGTCGCAAGTGGCCCAAGTCGATGTCCGCACCGGCCTGCCCGAAGATGAGCTGGTGCAAATCATCGGTGAATATGACGCGCTCATGATTCGATCGGGTACCCGCGTCACTGCCCGTGTAATCGAAGCCGGCCAAAGCCTGAAAATCATTGGCCGCGCTGGGGTCGGAGTCGATAACGTGGATGTGCCCGCCGCCACCCGCCAAGGGGTTGTGGTTGTGAACTCGCCGGAAGGCAACACGATCGCCGCCGCTGAGCACGCCCTGGCCATGATGCTGTCCATGTCGCGCTACATCCCTGCCGCCAACGAGTCCACCAAGGCCGGCAACTGGGATCGCAAAAACTTCACGGGCGTGGAAGTTTACAAAAAGACCCTCGGGGTTTTGGGGTTGGGCAAAATTGGCTCCCATGTGGCCTCCTGCGCCAAGGCCATGGGCATGAAGCTGCTGGCCTATGACCCCTTCATTTCCAAGGAGCGCGCCGAGCAGTTGGGTTGTCGCTTGGTGGATTTGGACTTGCTGTTCCGTGAGTCGGATTTCATCACCCTGCACATGCCGAAAACGCCGGAAACGGCCAACCTGATCAATGCTGAAGCGTTGGCCAAGATGAAGCCGACGGTGCGGATCGTCAACTGCGCCCGGGGCGGCATCATCGATGAGCAAGCGCTCTATGAAGCCCTGAAGGAAAATCGAATTGGCGGCGCGGCCCTTGATGTGTTTGTGGATGAGCCGCTGGGAGATTCACCCCTCAAGAGCTTGGGTAAAGAAGTGGTGCTGACTCCGCACTTGGGCGCTTCCACGGAAGAGGCTCAGGTGAATGTGGCGATCGACGTGGCGGAGCAAATCCGCGATGTGCTGCTGGGTCTGCCGGCGCGATCGGCTGTGAACATTCCGGGTCTTTATCCCGATGTGATGGAGCAACTGCGGCCTTACCTGAAGTTGGCGGAAACCCTGGGCACTTTGGTGAGCCAACTGGCTGGCGGCCGGGTGGAATCCCTGACGGTGCGTCTGCAAGGGGAATTGGCGGAAAAAGACAGCAAACCGATCACGATCGCGGCCCTGAAAGGCCTGCTGTCCCAGGCCCTGCGGGAACGGGTGAACTACGTCAACGCCAGCATTGAAGCCAAGGAGCGGGGCATCCGGGTGATTGAAACCCGCGATTCCTCCGTCCGGGACTACACCGGCTCGCTGCACCTGTCGGCGGTGGGTTCGCTGGGTGAACATTCGGCCACGGCCACCCTGCTGAGTGACGGCGAAATCCACATCACCGGAATTGATGATTTCCCGATTAACGTCACTCCCACCCGCTACATGCTGCTGACCAAGCACCGGGATATGCCGGGGATCATTGGGAAAATCGGCTCGCTGCTGGGGAGCTTCAATGTGAATATCGCCAGTATGCAGGTGGGCCGCAAGATTGTGCGCGGCGATGCGGTGATGGTGCTGAGCATTGATGATCTGTTGCCCGATGGTCTGCTCGAAGAGATTGTGAAGGTTCCGGGCATCCGCGATGCTTTCACGGTGGTGCTTTAGCGATCGCTCAAATTAGGGTTGGGAAACCCAACCCCTACGGCGGTGGAAATGATGACGGATCCTAGGGCCTGTCGTCAAATCGCCCAAAATCTTGATTCCACCGTTGGCAGATCGTGGGGGACAAGGGGCTTAAGCCCCTTGTTACGACGACTGGGACATGGAAAATCAACCGTTTAACCGCTTTTGCTGGATTCTAGGAAATGACGACAAACCCTAGGCTTCTTTGCTGAAAAACATCCGGAGCTAATGACTGGAGGGCTGAAAACCACTCCATGTAGATGCACCCCGATTGAAACCTCGATTGCTGGCTGGCCCAGCTCGAGGTTTTTTCTTGAGCAAAAATCGACTGATCAGTAGGCCGATGGGCTAACCCATGAGCAAGCCTATGAGCAAAATTAATGGTCACTCCCTGACAAAAAAACTAGGCGATCGGGCCTGACCCTGCTACCATACGGCCTAAGTTTTGTTACAAAGACAACAGTTTGCTGGTCGCATCTTTATTGATGCTGCTCACCGAGTCTGGCTGAGTCTAGCTGGATAAAACCTAAAAGGGGTCGGCAATTGGTCGGAGCAACGGCAAAACCGGATAACCGATTAAGCGCGATCCGTAACGTTGGCAGGCTGTCCTATACCCATTTGGCTTCGATCGCCCGATCGATCCCAATCATTTCACTGTGGTGTGAGTCTCAAGCCAGAACCACTGCCGAAGGGAGTTTCACGCTCAAAGCTTTTACGCTTTCGTGCATTGGTCTAAGATTCCCTTCAGTTTGAAGCTCAACCAGTTCAACCACGTTAACGACCAGCAAACCTGAAACCGGGAGGCAAACGTGCTGCGTTTGGAACGCATCCAAAAAATTTACCCAACGGGCCAAGTCCTGCGGGATGTGAGCTGGGAGGTCAAGCCCGGCGATCGGGTTGGGTTAGTTGGTGTGAATGGGGCAGGTAAATCCACCCAACTCAAAATCATCATGGGTGAGATTGAGCCAACGGCCGGGCAAATTATTCGCCCGGCTGATTTGCGCATTGGTTATCTCAACCAAGAGTTTGATGTGGATCCTTGCCGCACGGTGCGCGAAGAACTGTTCTCGGCTTTCACGGAAGCTTGCGAGGTGCAGGATCAAATGCACCAAGTGCAAAACGAGATGGGTGTGGCGGATCCCGATCGCCTAGAAGCGTTGCTGCGCGATCTTGATCGTTTGCAACGCCGGTTTGAAGCCCTTGATGGCTATGGTCTAGAAGCCCGGGTCGATCGATTGTTGCCGGAACTGGGATTTGAGCCGGACGATGGCGATCGGCTGGTCAGTTCCTTCAGTGGCGGCTGGCAAATGCGGATCTGCTTGGGCAAGGTGATGCTGCAAGAGCCGGATCTGTTGCTATTGGACGAGCCGACCAACCACTTGGATCTCGAGTCGATCGAGTGGCTCGAAGGCTACCTAAAGCAACTGGGTAAACCGCTGGTCTTGATTTCCCATGACCGAGAATTTCTCGATCGGCTCTGTACCACCGTTGTGGAAACCGAGCGCGGTGTGTCCACCACCTATCTGGGTAACTATTCCCAATACCTGGCCCAAAAAGAAGAAAATCGCAGCGCCCTCCAAGCGGCCTACGATCGCCAACAAAAGGAGCTAGACAAGCAGCAAGCCTTCGTCGATCGGTTCCGGGCCAGCGCCACCCGCAGCACCCAGGCCAAGAGCCGCGAAAAACAACTAGAAAAAGTGGAGCGCCTCGAAGCTCCCGTGGCCGACGTGCGCACCCTGCGGTTTCGGTTTCCGCCCGCCCCGCGCAGTGGTCGCGAGGTGGTCAAAATTGAAGACCTGACCCACGCTTGGGCCGATAAAATCCTGTTCCTGGGTGCAAACTTAACCGTGGAACGGGGCGATCGGATCGCCTTCTTGGGTCCCAATGGTTGCGGTAAATCCACCCTGTTGCGCATGATCATGGGTCGGGAAACCCCCACCGAGGGAACCGCCCAAATTGGTCAACACAACGTGATCCCCGGGTATTTTGAGCAAAACCAAGCCGAAGCCCTGGATTTACACAAAACCGTCATTGACACCCTGCGGGACGAAGCCCCAGACTGGAAAGAGGAAGAGGTGCGCAGCCTCTTGGGCCGTTTCCTGTTCAGTGGCGAAGCGGTGCTCAAGAAAGTTGAATCCTTGAGTGGGGGCGAAAAGGCGCGTTTAGCCCTCGCCAAAATGCTCGTTCAGCCCGTTAATCTGCTGATTTTGGACGAGCCAACCAACCACTTGGACATTCCTGCAAAAGAAACCCTCGAATCAGCCCTGACGCAATTTGATGGCACTGCCTTGATCGTGTCGCACGATCGATACTTTATTTCGCAAGTTGCCAACAAAATTGTGGAAGTTCGTGAAGGCGAACTGCGCGTTTATCAGGGCAACTATCGCTACTATCTCGACAAGATTGCCGAGGAACAAGAGCAAGCAAAGTTGGCAGCCATTGCCCAAGAGAAAACGGACAAAGCGGCCGCCAAGCGAGAGAAAGAGCGCGAAAAGCAACGGGCCAAGCAGGACGCGAAAAAAGCAAACACCGGTTTGTAAATACCTTGTAACGTCTGGGATGCGCCACAAACCATCCCAGGCTTATAGGTTAAATCTCGGTGCTATTATGGCGGGAAAATTAAGCAAATATGAAGAGCAATCAGAGTATGGTGGAGTCAACTGTCTCCCCTGTCGTGCTGATCATTCTTGACGGCTGGGGCTACCGCGAAGATCGCAACGGTAATGCAATTGCTGAAGCGAAAACCCCGATCGTTGATAGCCTTTGGGCAGCCTATCCCCACACACTGATCCGCACATCAGGCAAGGCGGTTGGACTACCCGAGGGACAAATGGGTAACTCCGAGGTGGGCCACCTGAACATTGGTGCAGGTCGGATTGTGCCCCAAGAGTTGGTTCGCATTTCCGATGCCGTTGAAGACGATTCGATTTTGAACAATCCTGCCTTGGTGGCCACCTGCCAACAGGTGAAGGCCAGTGGCGGCAAGCTCCATCTGATTGGTCTTTGCTCCGATGGGGGTGTGCATTCCCATCTGGATCATGTGGCTGGGTTACTGAAGCTGGCGAAGCAACAGGGAATTACCGAAGTTTGTATTCATGCCATCACCGATGGCCGCGATACTCAGCCCAACAGTGGCATTGAGTTCCTGACGCGACTGCAAGGGCTGCTTGATGACGCGGGGGTGGGGCAAATCACAACGGTTTCCGGGCGCTACTACGCGATGGATCGCGATCGCCGCTGGGATCGGGTGCAAAAAGCCTACCAGGTGATGGCCACGGAGGGCGAGGTGGATGGGCGATCGCCCGTGCAGATCCTTCGGGACTCCTACGCGGAAAAGGTTTTTGATGAGTTCATTCTGCCGGTGCGGGTGGCTCCTGGAGCCGTGGCGGCCCAAGACGGTGTAATTTTCTTCAATTTCCGTCCCGATCGGGCGCGGCAGCTCACCCAAGCGTTCATGGATCCTCAGTTTGATGGGTTTGAGCGTGAATTGGTGCAGCCGATCCATTTCGTCACCTTCACCCAATATGATCCCGAGCTGCCCGTGGCCGTGGCCTTTGCGCCGCAGGATCTGAAAAACATTTTGGGTGAGGTGTTGGCGAATCATCGCCTCCGCCAGTTTCGAGCCGCTGAAACGGAAAAATATGCCCATGTCACCTACTTCTTCAATGGTGGCTTGGAAGATCCCTTTGAAGGGGAAGATCGGGTGTTGATCCCCAGCCCGATGGTGCCAACTTACGATCGCGCGCCGGCCATGTCTGCGGACGCGGTGACCGATGCGGTAGTTTCCGCCATTCAAAAGGAGGTCTACTCCCTGGTGGTGGTGAACTATGCCAATCCGGACATGGTGGGCCACACCGGACAGATGGAAGCAGCCATTCAGGCCATTGAAACGGTTGATCGCTGTTTGGGCCGGGTGTTAACGGCGGTCTCCAAGGTGGGCGGCACGGTGCTGATCACCGCTGACCACGGCAATGCGGAATATATGTTTGATGAAGCGGGTAATCCCTGGACGGCTCACACCACCAACCGTGTCCCGTTTATCGTGGTCGAAGGGGAGCGCCGAAAGGTGGTCGGCCATGGCGGCGATGTTCAGTTGCGGGATGATGGTTGCTTGGCGGATATTGCGCCAACGATTCTGCAATTGCTGAATTTGCCGCAGCCCTCTGAAATGACGGGCAAGTCGATCGTGGCTCCGGCGGCCTATGAAGCCAAGTTGAATCGCACGCCAGTGACAGTGGGCGTTTAGACGCATGGAGGGCCGCTCGGGGTCTCCATCCGGCCGTAAAATGTTGATTCCGCTATTGCTGGGTACAATCCTGCGTTCCCTATGTTGACCACGATTTTGGAAATAATCTGGGCCCTGTCTGCCCTCGGTTTGGTGGTGTTTGTGCTGTTGCACAGCCCCAAGGGCGACGGTCTCGGCGGCATTGGCGGCCAAGCTCAACTGTTTTCGAGCACCAAGAGCGCGGAAGCCACGCTAAATCGCATTACCTGGACGCTGGCTTTGGTGTTCATGGGTTTGGCGGTGGTGCTGAGTGCTGGCTGGCTGAAGGGTTAGGGGCGATCGCCCAATGGGTGGGATGTCCCGCAACCGACAACGATGGCAGAGCGCGATGGTCTACGGGGCGATCGCGCTCTGTTGTGTTTTGGGCTGCCTGGCTTGGAGCGGTTTGGGGCTAGCCGATCGAGGGGGTGACTCGATCGCCCAAGCAACGGAACCACCGCCGGCCCTGCTCTCCCAACTGCCGCCGCCCCAGGTACACCCGCTGCCAACCCGTTTGCAACAGTGGCGCGATCGCCCTGCGGCCCAATCAAGACTTGTTCCGCCGCGTAACGGGGCCAGGGATGACTTCGACCCAGATTCCTTTGGTTCAGATTATTTCGACCAAATTGAACCCTCGATCGTGGGTCACCTGATCTGGTCGCAGTTTCCGATCACCGTTGCCCTGGCCCCCACCCCGCCCCGAGCGGCAGCTTGGCGCAAGGCCGTGACCCAGGCGATCGCTGATTGGCAACCTTATTTATCGCTGCAACTGCTGGATGCGGCGGATTCAACCCCGGCCGACATCACGATCGCCCTGGGCAATCCCACCCTGCGCACGGCGGCCGGCTTGCCCCGAGCCGCCAACGCCCGCACCACCTATGAGTTCTATTGGGATCTGCGGGGCGATCGCCCCCGACTGGCCCACCGATTTACGATCGAGCTGCGGGGCGATCGTGCGTTTGCTCAACTGCTGGGCACAGCTCGCCACGAGTTGGGTCATGCCCTGGGGATTTGGGGCCATAGCCAAAATTCGCGCGATGTTTTATATGCTGCCGCCGTGGCAGACCCGCCCCTCATTTCCGATCGAGATCTGAACACCTTGGTCAAAGTTTATGAACAACCAACGCGCCTCGGTTGGTCTCTAAATTCCTATCAAATTCCCGATTAAAACCATGCCTAATCGTCTGGCCCAAAGTCAAAGTCTTTATCTTCAAAAACACGCCCATAACCCGATCGACTGGTGGCCTTGGTGTGAGGAAGCCCTGGCCCAGGCGAAACAGGAAAATAAACCGATTTTTCTGTCCATCGGCTATTCAAGTTGCCATTGGTGCACGGTGATGGAAGGTGAGGCCTTTTCAGATCCGGCGATCGCGGATTACCTGAATGCCAATTTCTTGCCCATTAAGGTCGATCGGGAAGAGCGCCCCGACATCGACAGTATCTATATGCAAGCGCTGCAAATGATGATTGCTCAGGGGGGCTGGCCGCTGAATATTTGGCTGGATCCCTACGATTTAGTGCCGTTTTATGGGGGAACCTATTTTCCGGTGGAGCCGCGCTACGGCCGGCCAGGATTTTTGCAATTGTTGCAGGCGCTGCGCGATCACTACGACCAACAGCCGGAGCAAGTGGCGCAAATTAAAGGGCAAATTCTGGCAGCCCTGCAACCCACGGTGGATTTGGCCACGGGGGCTAATTTGTTCGATCGCACCCTAGTGGAGCAAGGTTGGCAGGAAAATGCAGCGGTTTTGGCCGAAGGGCGATCGAGCAATCGGTTTCCAATGATTCCCTATGCAGATTTTGTGTTGCGGGGCTATCGGGTCACCAGTCCCGAGCCTTGGAGCGACCAAATTCCAGAAGCCCTGCGTCCCAGTTTGCAACGGGGGGTGGCCCTGGCCCTGGGCGGCATCAACGACCATGTGGGCGGCGGCTTTCATCGCTACACCGTTGATCCCACCTGGACAGTGCCCCATTTTGAAAAAATGCTCTACGACAATGGGCAAATCGTGGCGTTTTTGGCGAACCTGTGGAGCGCGGGGGCCCAAGATCCTTCCCTGCGATCGGGAATTTTTGGGGCGATCGACTGGCTTCGCCGCGAAATGACCAATCCCGACGGCGGCTTCTATGCGGCCCAAGATGCCGACAGCTTCACCGATCCCGCAGCGGCGGAACCGGAAGAAGGGGCATTTTATGTTTGGGGCTGGGATGAACTGGAATCCCTGTTGGAACCGGAAACCCTCTCGGCATTGGTGGAACAGTTCACAGTTTCCGTGCCGGGCAACTTTGAGGGTGTGAATGTGTTGCAGCGGCGATCGGGCGGAACCTTGCCGGATGGGGTGACAGCGGCGCTCGATCGCCTGTTCACGGTGCGTTACGGCCAGCCCCGCGCCCAGTTGGCCCAATTTCCGCCCGCCCGCAACGCCAGCGAGGCTAAAACCGTTGCTTGGCCCGGTCGCATTCCCGCTGTCACCGACACCAAGGCGATCGCCGCTTGGAATGGCCTGATGATTGCCGGGCTGGCCCGGGCGGCCGCTGTGTTTCAGGACTTGCCCGCCTACCAATTAGCGGCCCGAGCGGCCCGCTTTTTGCAGACTCATCACAACTCGGGCGATCGCTTCTATCGGCTGAACTACGACGGGCAACCGGCGATCGGGGCCCAAGCGGAAGACTATGCCGAAGTGATTCGCGGCTTGCTGGAACTGCACCAGGCCGCAACGGCCCTGATCGCCACGGGGCAAATTTCCCCCTCAGAAGCGGATCAGTGGCTGGACTGGGCGACCCAATTACAAACGGAATTTGATCAGTACCTGTGGGATGCCGACCAGGGTGGATATTTCAACGCGGACGATCGCCCGGATTTAATCATTCGCGAGCGGAGCATCATCGACAACGCCACCCCCGCCGCCAACGGCACAGCCCTGGGCAACTTGGTACGCCTGGCCCTGCTCACGGAGAATCTGACCTATCTTGATCGCGCTGAACAGGGCTTTCGCAGTTTCCATCGTTTCTTAAGCGAGCACCCTCGCGCTTGTCCCAGTTTGCTGGCAGCCTTGGATCAGTTCCAGCGGCCCGTGCTGGTGCGGGCCAAGGCGGAAACCCTGGCCCTCTTGGCCCAGCAATATTTGCCGACTACGGTTTTGCGGTTGGATGAGCAATTACCGCAAGGGGCGATCGCCCTGGTGTGCAAAGGGCTAACCTGCTTGCCTGCCGCCACGGATCAAGCTCAACTCTGGTCTCTGTTGAAACAATGCCAGGGGTAGGCTCATGGCGGCTGATCCCAGCTCGCCGGGCTGATGGCCGGTTGCCAAATCGCCCGAAACTCGGATTCCACTTCTAGCGAGTCGTGAGGAGCAAGGGGCTTAGGGCCTGTCGTCAAATCGCCTGAAACCCTAGATCTGCCGTTAGCGGATCGTGGGGGACAAGGGGCTTAAGCCCCTTGTCTAGGTCAGTTAGGGGCTGGAAGATCAACGGTTTTTGCTTGATCCCAGCTTGTGACGACAGATCTTGGGGGCCATGCTTGCGATCGAACCAGTCCTAGCGATTCAGGTATTTCATTGCCAAGCCCATCAAATCCGACATATCAATATCCCCATCCCCGTCGCCATCTAAATAGCCACTGAGCAGCGAATTGCCTTGCTCGTTGGACTTTAAAAAGTTCAGCATCAGGGGTACAGCCATCGGCAAAACCGGTTCGATCGACCCGGCGGGCAGCCCCGTGCGGGCCTCGATTTCCCCTAGCATTTGTTCCACTTGGGGTTGATCCAAAAACGCCGCGATCGCCGCCGCATTCGGTTCTGTGCCGCCCAATTGATCAACCAATGCCTGGGTTTGCTCAAAACCATTGGCCGCCTGGTTAGCCTGCAAGCCCCCTTTCAAATATTTCGCCACAATTCCCATCACCGCTTGGGTGTTGGCCAAGTCCAACCCCCCTTGGCTGCTGATCGCTTGGAAGGTTTGCAACATGGCTCCCAAATCCCCGGAACCACCGGCCAGGGCAGGGTTTTTCAGCAGGGAAGACAACATATCCAACATAGTCGAATCCTCAAGTTTTCCAATCAAGATCGCAAGCAGGCTTTAATTCCCAGGCTTTAATTCCCAGGCTTTGATTTCCATCAACAGCCGTTGATTAACCCCATCGCGACACAAACAAACAAGGGCAAGGTCTGTGGAATCCTTGCCCCTGCTGTTGATTTTATGCGCGCTTTTGCAATGACTCCAGACGGCGCTTAGCCACATCATTTTTGGGATCGGCCGCCAAGGCTGCTTCATAGGCTTCCAGGGCTTGCTTCACCAGTTGTTTTTTCTCGTAGGCAAATCCCAAGTTATTCCAGGCGGTCACGTAGCCGCCGTTGAGTTTGACGGCTTCTTTGTATTGCCGAATGGCCAAATCAAACTGCTCTTGGGCCACGTAGGCAAATCCCAAAGCGTTGTAAACAATGGCCAAGTTATCGGTGGATTCTTCTTCACCTTTCTTGAGCGATCGCTGGAATTGCTCGATCGCCTGGCCATACATTTTTTTATCCATGTAAATACTGCCCAGTTCATAAAACGCCTGAGCACCTGCTTCCCCGCTGCTGGCGGCTTTTTGCAAGCGGCTGAGGGTATTTTCTAGGCGACGAGTTTTGAACACCTGACGCAGTACAAAAAAGGCCACGATCGACAGCAGCCCCACCAAAATTGAAATATAGACAATACCAACTGAGCCTTCCATAGGGATTAAAGCAAGAGAATTGAAAGGGGGACTCGTTAATTAAAAAAATTGAAATTGCTAGGGCTTTTCGTTGACCAGCGGCTGCATCAATAGCACTACATCAATAGCAAAGGGCGCGATCGCCCGCGCCCTCACTATCCAGAAGGATCGATGTTGCTATCACGCCTGAGCACCACTGGCCATCGCCATCATTTTGCTGAACAAAGTGCTGAATTAAGCTGCGCCCATCGGCTGGATTGATTCGCAAAATCAAGCGATCGCACCCTTAGCCCGCAGCTTTTGCCTTGGCGGCTTCGGCCACCTTGCCAAACACTTCAGGATCCAGAACGGCCAACTGGGCCAGCATTTTCCGGTTCAACAGAATATCAGCCTTCTTCAGGTTGCCCACCAATTGGCTGTAGCTCGTGCCATTGATCCGAGCAGCGGCGTTGATCCGTGCAATCCACAGGCGACGGAAATCGCGCTTGCGGCGGCGGCGATCGCGATAGGCGCTCCGCAGAGCCTTCATCACCTGCTGGTTAGCGGTGCGGAACAGACGCGAGTGGGAACCACGGAAGCCCTTGGCGAGCTTCAGAATCTTTTTGCGGCGTTTGCGAGCAACATTGCCGCGCTTAACACGTGCCATAGGGGTTAACTTTGCTTGAAACTAAAGCAATACAGAAAAACAAGGGAAAAGCGAGGAAACGCTAATCAAGATAGCGGCGACCAGCGGTGACATCCTCCCCAGGCGAGAGCTGCGGGGATGTTGTGCTTAGAGATAAGGCAACATGAGTTGCACGTTTTCTGCATCGCGCTCGTGCACCAGGGCTGCACCGGCCAAACGACGCTTACGAACAGCGCTCTTCTTTTCTAGAAGGTGGCTACGCAGGGCGCTCCGGCGGGCAAATTTACCGCTACCGGTCTTGCGAAAGCGCTTGGCGGCAGCTTTGCGAGTTTTGAGTTTAGGCATGGACTTACCTCGGGGTTGGGCGCGTGGTTGGCGCGATTTCAAATCCTATCACTGCTAGCCCCATTGCGTAAATGATCAACCTATGCGGTCAAGGGGGCGCTGGGGGCGATGAAGCCTCCGAGGTCGATCGCGCTAATTGGTTGAAGGGTAACAGGGTCTAGGGTTCGTCGCTGGCCATGTCGTCGTCATCATCCAGCTCGTAGCCCGTTTCTTCGCCCACGAGCATATCGGCGATTTCTTCGTCGCGCTCGTTGTACTCAAAGTCCCGTTCATCGCGATCGCGCAGCCGACCTGATGATTCCAGCCAGTCCAAAATCGAAGCGTTGGTTTGGGCCGGGATCACGCCCGCACGAGCACGGCGCGGTTCTTCACGCAAAGCAGGAGTGTTCATCAATAGTTTAGGGATAGGTTGCTAGCGATATGGTTGAGAGGGGATTGGGCCGGTTGGGCTGGAAGCGGATCCTAGTGTTTCCACAAGAGGCCTCCCCTGTCAAGTGTGCCACGATCGCTCCGCCGCGTCCTAACTGGATTGTTGAATTCATCATGCTGGGAAAATCAGATTTGCTTGCGGCCCTGGTGGGTCAAAACTTGGGTTTAAAAACCACGACCTCTGACAAGGCGGCTATTTTGGCGCTGATCACGCGGCTGGAGGAACGCAACCCAACTCCATACCCGATCGAGCAGCCGGCGAAGCTCGCAGGCGATTGGCAATTGCTTTACACCACCAGTCGAGAACTCTTGGGCATTGATCGCCCTCCGATCGCCAACTTGGGCGCGATTTATCAATGCATTCGCCCCGATCGACAAACGATCTATAACTTGGCGGAACTCAACAACAACTTCCCTTGGCTGGAGGGCTATGTGGCGGTGGCGGCCCGGTTTGAGGCCCTGTCGGCAGCGCGGGTGGCGGTGCGGTTTCAGCGCATTGTGGTGGGTTCCCAGCGCCTAGCGAACTATCGCCAAATTACCGATTGGGTCGATCGGGCTGAACAGGGCGATCAGTTTCGATCGCTGAATTTCACCCTCAACCCCGTCCAGCAACAGGGCTGGTTAGACGTGACCTATCTGGATGATGATTTGCGAATTGGTCGGGGCAATGAAGGGAGTGTGTTTGTGTTGCGGCGAGTCTAGGTTTTTTGCCCCAAGAGTTAAGCAACAGCTATTCACTCAAGCGGCTCGATCGCTCCGTGCTGCGCGGATCCAATGCATCCCGTAGCCCATCGCCCAACAGGTTAAAGGACAGCACCGTCAGCACCACCGCGATCGCCGGGGGCCAAACCAACCAAGGCTGCAAGGTCAAAATCGAAGCATTGGTTCCCAACGACAGCAGATTACCCCAGGAAGGATCCGGCTGCTGAATCCCCAGGCCCACCAAGCTCAACACCGATTCCGCCACAATAAAACTCGGCACGGCCAGAGTTGCGGAAATGATTGTGTAGGTGGCGGTTTGAGGCAACACATGCAACACCACAATGCGTAGGGTTCCTGCTCCCATGGCTCGGGCCGCCTGCACGAAGGGCCGCTCCTTGATGGACAACACCTGGCCGCGAATTACCCGTGCCAGCCCCGACCAACTGATGAAGGATGTGATCGCCACAATCAGGAAGAACCGCTGGGCACTGCTGAGACCGGGGGGCAAAACGGCGGCCAAAGCCACCAGCAGGTAAATGCCCGGAATGGTCATCAGCACTTCCGTGAGCCGCATGATTGTGCTGTCAATCCAGCCGCCAAAGTAGCCGGAAATGCCGCCAACCAACAGCCCGATCGGGAAGGAAATCGCAATTCCCACCAGCCCAATGCTGAGGCTGATGCGGCTGCCATAGACCAAGCGACTGAACTGATCGCGCCCTTGCTCATCGGTTCCCAGCAAATTCCAGCGCCCGGGCCCATCGGTGCCAAATAGATGCCGTCGAGCGGGAATTAGTCCCCAAAGGTGGTATTCAGGGCCCGTCGTCAGCAGGCGCAATCGGGAAGGCTGCGATCGATCCACAAGCAAGGGGCGATCGCCCGTCTGCAAATCCGTCGCCCCCAACGTCGTGGGATAAACATGGGGCCCCAAAAACTGCCCAGCCTGATCCTGCCAATGAATCACCGTGGGTGGCAGCAGGGCCCCCTGCGCTTGGACGCTGTAGGGGTCATAGGGAGCCACAAACTCCGCAAACAGGGCAACGGTGTAAAGCAATCCGAGCACGATCGCGCCCCAGCGTGCCAGCGGACTTCCCCTCAGCTTTTGCCACCATTTCATCGTTACGGAGGCCCCTTAGAATGTTAAGAAATGAATCTGTGCTGACCAATTTTAACTGACCAGCCCCAGCGGGTTTTCCCGGCCGTCCGGCGCTGCCCAGCCTCACCGCCTTGATCGCCCCATTTTTCCTTCCCCTATGACCGCTTCCTCTGACCTCGACCAGCCCCACATCACCCCGCCGGCCATGCCGTTGCCCGAGCCGATCGACCCGATCGACCCCAATGATGAGCTGCCCGATGAAGTGGAAATGTCCCTTTTTGAGCACCTAGAGGAGTTGCGATCGCGCCTCTTTGCGGCCTTGGGGGTGGTGGCGTTGGCGATGGGCGTTTGCTTCGTCTTTGTCCGGCCGATCGTGCGGCTGTTGGAAGCGCCGGCCAATGGGGTGAAGTTCCTGCAACTGACACCCGGTGAATTTTTCTTTGTTTCGATCGAGGTCACTGGCTATTCGGGCTTGCTGCTGGCAACCCCCTATATCCTTTACCAGATCATTCAGTTCGTTCTGCCCGGCCTCACCCGGCGCGAGCGACGGTTGGTGCTGCCCGCCGTTGTTGGCTCCAGCGTCCTGTTCATCATGGGGCTAGTGTTTGGTTACCAAGCCCTTGTGCCAGCGGCCCTCAACTTCTTCGTGAGCTATGGCGGCGATGTGGTCGAACAGGCCTGGTCGATCGAGAAATACTTTAAATTTGTGCTGCTTTTGCTCTTCAGCACGGCCCTCACCTTCCAAATACCCGTTTTGCAAGTGATGCTGGGTTTATTGGGCGTGGTTTCCTCCGGGCAAATGCTGGCGGGGTGGCGCTACGTGTTGTTGGGCGCGGTGATCCTGGGCGCGGTGCTGACTCCCTCCACCGATCCCCTGACCCAGGGACTCTTGAGTGGTGCAGTCCTTGGCTTGTACTTCAGTGGTGTTGGGGTGTTGCGCTTGCTGGGTCGTTAATTGGGTCGTGAATTGGGTCGTGAATTGGGTCGTGAATTGGGGTCTTGATTCTGTCGGGGTATTTCCCCTGCGCTCCACGTTGAGGGCCGCCCATCTTGCGAGGAGCCTAAAAAAAGCGACCTAAAAAAGCTGATTCACCAAACTTTCCAAGTTCACGTAGGGTTGGCCACCCGATTCCTGTACCGGGTTGCCGCTGCTTAGAACGCGCGTGTTAAACAGTCGCTCCAACACTTCACGGGGATCGTTCGATCGGCGGTTGGTTTGGCTGAGGGTAAAAAGCACGTTGTTGCGATTGCAGCCCGATCGCATGTTGCCCACACTACAAACCACCGTGTGACTATTCACCCGGCCCACGGTTAAGTAGATATTACTGAGGCGATTACCGTTCTCTCGCAGTACACCGTTTAACCGGCTGGTGACTTCGCCGCAACGGCGCTGGGGGGTGTAGCCCGCATCGCTAAATTCTTCACTGGTCCAGGCAATGACCGGAGCTGTGCGCCCGTTGCGCTGAACGGCCACGGTGGCGTAATAGCCATTGACCTGTTGGCATTGGAAGGAGGCTAAGGATTTAATTGCACCGGCTCTGGCGGTTTCGGCGGTCATCCAAGGCAGGTTGAGGGCCACTAAACCTGCGATCGCCCATTTCATAGCTGACTTCATCGAAAACTCCTGGGTCTAAAACCCCGTACTGTGAGGATGACTTGGCGTTAAGTTTGACTGTATACCGAGGAATATTCGGGCATTCAAGTCTGTGGAGCGAACAGCAAACCGTAGCTCTTTGGGATCAGGTCAGAACATTGGACGGCTTACGAAGCGCCATGACTGAGGGGTATTGGCTGAGAGCAGCGGGGTTCGGCACTGCATGAGCAGCACCGCATGAACGGCATGTCGTTGATAGTTCTTCCGACGTGCTAAAACCCCAAAAAGCTCCCAGGGATCTTAAAACTGGGGCCTCAAAATCCAAAGGACAGCGGCTTATGGTCACAGATCCCTAAGAGGATGTCTGAAAAGCCAAAATTGCTACTCTGTCCGCTCCAGTGCTCGACTTAGACAAGGGGCTTGAGCATCTTGCCCCCACAACTATGGGTGTTTGGCACAGGCCAAAAGATACTTTTCAAACATCCTCTAACGTGATCGACTCTTGAGTAAAGCGAGGAAGCAACTTAATCAAAAGAATCGGCAAAACACCACAGGGGCGCAATGCCGATCCGAGGGCTGTTCAGTTGGGGCCGCCTATTCGATGATCAGAGCGCGATCGACCACCGATCGCGGCGTTTGACCAGTGGGCGAAGCGGCCGGCTCCGTGGGGGCCAGCGTTGGCGATTGGCTAGACAAGGCCAAGGACTGCTCAGGAGTCGATCGGTAGCTCGCCATTTGCCAGCTTGGTTCCTGCCAGCCCGTGCTGATGGAAGCCAAGGCCGCCGTCACCACCGCCGCGATCGCGGAGCCACCAACCCATTGCAGGCGCTGTTTCCGGCGATCGAGCTTGGCCAACACGCCTTGCACCGTTTGCTCGATCGGGGCCGCAGCGGGCACTGGGATCTGAGTGATCGATCGACTCAAACCACCCATCGTTCTAAAAACCTGTTGCACCGCTGAATCCGTAGCCAACCAGGCTTCAACCTGTTGCCGCTCTTCAGGGGTGACTTCATCATCGAGATAAGCACTGAGCAACTCAAACTGCTCAAGGCCAATGGGGGAACCCGAACCCCAAGATTCCGTAATCGCAGGGTCAGAGTTTGGATCGAGGTAATCCTGCTCTAGGCGATCGCCGTCTAGGTCTTGGTTGAGGCTGCGATCAGAATCCGATGCCGCAACCCGAGACCAGAACGCTTCGGACCAATCAGGGTCTTGTCCATGGGGACGCATTTCAGAAGTCATAGCAGCACCACAGCCCTTAACAAACCAATCACAACAGCACTCGCGACACACCGTTCAATCACACACGACCCGGGAACCTGCTAATTGGTTCCAGCTTTAGTCTAAATCTTTAGGAACCGAGATTTCTACCCTGAAACTCTTTCAATGATCAGCATTCGATCGCTGATTTCCTGATGACTTCGCTCGGTTTTTTCTTGGGTATTTGGCAAGTTCTGATGTGAACATCCAAGCAACCGGAACTTTACCGATTCAAACCGATTTTTGAGTATACGGAGTAGCGAATATAACCGCAAACTTCTCCGCAATTCAAACCCCCAATTTAAATCCCAATTCAAGTCCCCACTCAAACCACTGGCTTAGTCCATTGGGATCAATGGCTCAGCACTAGTGATTGAGGTAATTTTGCAGTTGCGTTTGCAAGCGGGCCCGGGCCCGAGCAATTCGCGATTTCACTGTGCCCAATGAAACCCCGGTCATTTCCGCAATTTGCTCGTAGGGCAAATCTTCAATTTCCCGCAGAATGATCGTGGTGCGGAAGGCTTCAGGCAAATCGGCGATCGCCTCTCGCAGCTTCTCATAGAACTCTTGCGAGGACAGGTTCTCTTCGGGGCTGGGGTCAGGGGAGGCAATTTCCCAATCCAGTTCGCCATCGTCCAGTTGCCGCGTGGCATCTAAGGAGACGGGGGCCCGATCGCGCTTCCGTTTGCGCAATTCGTCATAGAACAAATTGGTGGCAATGCGGCTTAACCAGCCCCGGAACTTTTCTGGCTCCTTGAGGCGGTGGAGGTGGCGATAGACCCGCAACCACACCTCCTGCGCGAGGTCTGCCCGATCGGACCAGTCCGGCGCAAGGTGATACAGCACGCGATCCACATGGGGCTGGTAGCGCCGCAGCAGTTCTGAAAAAGCAGCCCGATCGGGCTGCAAGCCTGCTTGGCAACGCAGCACCAAATCAGCGCTTGATAATTTCTGAGGCGGCACAGGCGTTTGGGGCAAGGCGGCCTCGATCTTGGACCAGGGCACGGGCGGGGAGTAGCTCATACGCGCATCTGGGTTGATGGATATCCCATGCTTTCCAGACGCGGGGGTGGTCTTCAGAGTTCCTGGCTTAAGGATTTTGCGATCGCTCGGGTCTAAAATCACCCGTTCTGGCGCAAGCTTTGGCGGCTAGTGACAACCCGTCGCTGGACTGAGAACCAGCAGCGACGGGCAAAACGAATTGAATAACCGGGGCCTAGCGTTTGGTACTACCGGGCACATCGGCCTCGAAGGCCGGGGCCGAAGATTGCAACAGGGCGCTAACTTGCGAGAGCACATCGCCGCTGGGCTTGCCAAGGGGTTGCCGTTCCGGGAAGAATTCCGGCTTGGATTGGCTGTGAACAATGGCTTCGTTCACCTGGCTGGCAATCAGGTCTTGGAGCTGTTCCTTGGCCCGTTGGCGTTGGTAGTTGGCTCCCTCCTCGGTGGTGGCATAGAGGGGCGGCAAGCGATTGAGGGCATAGGCAGCAATATCGCCCACATCCAAAGCCCGATCGCTGGTGGTTTCAATTTCCGCGACTCGGGTAATGGCCTCCGTGAGCACCAACTCTTCCATGACGTTGATAAATTGCTTGCGCGGCAGCACAACCACTTCACCAGTCAGCAATGCACCCATCAATCGATCGAGAGCCATATACTCCTCGATCGATAACTCGGAAGCTGTATCGCAAATCCGCCCCACTTCCGCTTCCATGGCCGGAGTCAAATAGCCATCGCGTAACGCTTGTTCAACAATTTTTTCGATGCTCATAACTCTGCGTGATACCAGGATTCGAGGTCAGTCGGGGTCAGATTGACGGGACTTATAAACAGGGTAAAGTATGCGCGGAAAGCCAGCGGCCTAATCCCTCCCTCAAGACGTAATGATGATTTGGAGGTGCGGTGTGATGTTTTGCCGTAGCCACTCACGCCGGTCTAGAAACGATTTGATCTAGAAATCTAATCTAGAGGCAAATGTTGTCCGTCACCATTTTTTTAATCACCTTTTTTAATCACCATTTTGGGGTGGCCATTCTTTCACAATTTTCCGCTGCTCATTTGACGTTTGCCAACTTAACCCTACGGCCGATGGCTACCTCGCTCCCATTTAACCTTGCTGGTTTCCCCCTCAATCTCAGGGAACGGCAGGACGGCGATCGCCCGCTAAGTAATTGTCACTCGCTCCTCAAGGCATCAAACCCAGTCATGGCAGTGGTTTTGGAGCAAGTTCCCCGATCGCCACGGGCCACCACCGGAACCGAACCAAACTGAGTTCGGTTGCTGGCTGCTTAACAGTAAGTTACATTTGGTTAAGACTCGGGATCGCCCGAGCCGCATAACAGGCACATAACAGGCATTGATTGAGGGGCAACTCATCAGATGAAATTCTCTTGGAGAGTCGCGCTGCTGTGGACGTTGCCCGTCCTGATCGTAGGGTTTTTCCTATGGCAGGGCGCAGTTTCGGGCCCCACAGCAGACATGGGTAAAAACGCGGCGAATACCCGGATGACCTACGGCCGCTTTTTAGAATATTTGGACGCGGGCCGGATTGTTGAAGTTGACCTGTATGAGGGCGGCCGCACGGCGATTGTCGAGGCTGTCGATCCCGAACTGGATGGTCGTCTTCAGCGTTTGCGGGTTGACTTGCCCGTGGCCGCGCCAGACTTGATTGCCAAGCTGCGCGAAGCCGGGGTGAACCTGGATTCGCACCCGATGCGCAACGATGGGGCCCTGTGGGGTCTCCTGGGGAATTTGGTGTTCCCGATTTTGTTGCTGTCGGGGTTGTTTTTCCTGTTCCGGCGATCGAACAACGTTCCCGGTGGCCCTGGCCAAGCCATGCAATTTGGCAAGTCGCGGGCCCGGTTCCAGATGGAAGCCAAAACCGGCGTGATGTTTGATGACGTGGCCGGCGTGGACGAGGCCAAGGAAGAACTGCAAGAGGTTGTGACCTTCCTGAAGAAGCCGGAACGCTTTACGGCGGTGGGCGCACGAATTCCGAAAGGCGTGCTGTTGGTGGGCCCTCCGGGAACCGGTAAAACCCTGCTGGCCAAGGCGATCGCTGGAGAAGCTGGTGTGCCGTTCTTCAGCATCTCCGGTTCGGAATTTGTGGAAATGTTCGTGGGCGTGGGTGCTTCCCGCGTGCGCGACCTGTTCAAAAAAGCTAAGGAAAACGCTCCCTGCATCATCTTCATTGATGAAATTGATGCGGTGGGTCGCCAACGGGGCGCAGGCATCGGCGGCGGTAACGATGAGCGTGAACAAACCCTGAACCAAATGCTGACCGAAATGGACGGCTTTGAGGGCAACACGGGGATCATCGTGATCGCAGCGACCAACCGCCCGGATGTGTTGGATTCGGCCCTGCTGCGACCGGGCCGGTTCGATCGCCAGGTGACGGTGGATGCGCCGGATGTGAAGGGCCGGGTGGAAATCCTGAACGTTCATGCCCGCAACAAAAAGCTGGCGGATGAAATTTCCCTGGAAGTGATCGCCCGTCGGACTCCTGGCTTTACGGGGGCTGACCTGTCGAACCTGCTGAACGAAGCAGCGATCTTGACGGCGCGTCGCCGCAAGGACGCAATCACGATGCAGGAAATCGATGATGCGGTCGATCGGGTGATTGCCGGGATGGAAGGCACGCCCCTGGTGGATAGTAAGAGCAAGCGCCTGATCGCTTACCACGAAATTGGCCATGCGATCGTCGGGACTCTGCTCAAGAACCATGACCCTGTTCAGAAGGTGACCTTGATCCCCCGTGGTCAAGCGCGCGGTCTGACCTGGTTCACCCCCAGCGAAGATCAGATGCTGATTTCGCGATCGCAAATCATGGCTCGGATCTCCGGTGCTTTGGGCGGTCGTGCGGCGGAAGACGTGATCTTCGGTGACGCGGAAGTGACGACCGGGGCCGGCGGCGACCTGCAACAGGTGGCCAACATGGCTCGCCAAATGGTGACGCGCTTTGGGATGTCGGACATTGGCCCGATTTCCCTGGAGACCCAATCGTCTGAGGTGTTCTTAGGGCGTGATTGGCTGACCCGATCGGACTATTCCGAAGAGATCGCAGCCCGGGTGGATGCCCAAGTGCGTTCCATCGTGGATCACTGTTATCTGGAAGCCAAGCGGATCGTGCGCGAAAACCGGACGGCGATCGATCGCCTGGTGGATCTGCTGGTGGAAAAGGAAACGATCGATGGTGATGAGTTCCGCCAAATTCTGGCTGAATACACCACGATTCCGGACAAGGAACAGGCCTCAACCCAGTTGGTGTTTTAGGCTGAGCCAACCTTGAGGACGTAAGCCACAATCTCAGTGAAATGACCGGGAGCGATTGACCCATGGGGCGATCGCTCTCGGCTTTTTTGCAGGATCACTTGCCCGATCGCCCCGAGCAACACCTTGGCGTGATTGGCCAACAGGAGTGATCGACTGGGTTTTTCGAGCAGTCGGGATCAGCCGTTCAGGATCCAAATCCAGTATTGGCAATTGGTCGATCCTGTGCCACAACAATTCTTAATGGATTTTTGATGAGGATTTTGCCAGTCGATCCGGGTTCGGAATTCCAAGGAGCGGATCGCCGATCATCAGGATTCGTGCTTTAATGAGCGCCTAAGGTTGCCCATCCCGTATCTAATCAAACGGGTCATGGTTTTAGCCCCTCAGCGCGGTTTCCTAACATCGTTATCGCCCCTGCTGCAACACCGTTAACACCCATCCATTCACGCGATACCCAGGGTCTACCTCCGGGGAGTCAGGGAATGATGAAAAAAGTTAAATCGGGAATGCGGCACAGATAGAAGCGATGCTTGGACAGATGGTGTGTGTGTGGTGTGACGAGTGAGTTACTGGTTTTGTCGTGGATGCTAAATTTCCAGTTCAAAAATCCTTTGCACTAACCGGCACGCAGCTATTTTTGCTGCTGACGGGTTGCCTGAGCGCTGCCGCAGTGACAATCGACGGCCTGTCTGGGCGATCGCCCTATGGCCTCGAATCGCTCACCTTGCCGCTGGTGACAGCCGCCGCTGTGACCGCCGCGATCGGGTCTTGGGTAGTGCCCCTGTTGCGCCGTCTCAAAACCGGCCAGGTGATTCGAGAAGATGGCCCCCAATCCCACTTTGTGAAAGCGGGAACCCCCACCATGGGCGGCATCTTCTTTGTGCCCACGGCCGTGATTCTGACCCTACTTCTAGGAATAGGTTGTGGTTGGTCTGGTTCCCAGTGGGCCGATGCACTGGCGGTGGGAGCCTTGACCCTGGCCTATGGTTTCATTGGTTGGATTGACGATTGGCAGGTCTTGCGTCGTAAATCGAATAAAGGCATTACCCCGCGCCAAAAGCTGGCGCTGCAAGTGCTGTTTGGTGGGTTGTTTTGCCTCTGGTTGGGGCTGACAAAATCCTGGGATTTAACCACTGTGGCCTTGCCCTTGGGGTTTGTGCTGCCCTTGGGAATTTTGTTTTTCCCGATCGGCTGGTTCACCCTGGTGGCGGAAAGCAACGCTACGAACCTCACCGACGGCTTGGATGGACTGGCGGGCGGCACCGGGGCGATCGCCCTCTTGAGCTTGGGCGCGATTGTTTACCCCACTTCTCCGGCGCTGGGTCTTTTCTGCGCTTGCCTGTCTGGAGCCTGCCTGGGTTTTTTGGCCTATAACCGCAATCCAGCTCGCGTGTTTATGGGCGATACGGGATCTTTGGCCCTTGGCGGTGCGTTGGCTGCCGTGGCCCTGTTGACCCACTCGCTTTGGAGTTTGGCCATTGTTGGCGGGGTGTTCTTGGCGGAAACCCTCTCGGTGGTGTTGCAGGTGAGCTATTACAAAGCCACCAAAGGCCCGGACGGCAAGGGCAAGCGGCTCTTCAAGATGGCTCCGCTGCACCACCATTTTGAACTTTCCGGCTGGTCAGAATTGCAAGTAGTTTCCACGTTTTATCTGGTGGCGGCTGCCCTCGGCACGCTGGGACTTTGGTGGCGATAACGATTATTGGTTGCGGCTGATTCAGTCCCTGGTAATTCCCCGCCATCTAAGACCTAAACCCTCAGAAACGCCTGAAATTGCGGGGCCCATGGCCCCGTTTTTTCTTGGGCAATCATCCCGTGGAATGGCAAACTCAACAGTATCCTGAAGGGGGCAAGCTGCCGGGGCTGTGGTGATCGCCTGACCGATGGGGCCGATGGATTGATGAGCCAGCGGAGTGAGTCAGAGGATCAAGCCAACTGAGTAAGCCGCATGATTTTTGGATGTTCCTTGGCGTTCTAGCAAGCATGGACGATTCTGATCTGGATTCGAGGAAACCGGTGAGTGCAACGGAGCGATCGACCGTTGCCATGGAGCCGGAGTCTTGGCCCATGGTGTCCGTGATTGTGCCGATCTACAACGGTGAGGCGGACTTGCCTCCCTTGGTCGATTGCCTGTTGGCTCAGGACTATCCCCCCAAACAGGTGGAATTTATTCTGGTGGACAATCGCAGCGGCGATCGCTCCTGGGACTGGCTGCAGCGGGCCCAGCAAATGGCTAGCGATCGGGGATGGGCACTGCACCCCCTCCAGGAATTGACGATTCAGTCGTCCTATGCGGCGCGGAACCGGGGGATTCGAGCAGCGCGGGGGGAAATTCTGGTGTTTACGGATGCGGACTGTCGCCCTCGACCGCAATGGCTGCGATCGCTGATTGGAGATTTTGCCGATTCCGCGATCGGGATGGTGGCTGGCGAAATCACGGCCCTGCCGGGCCATACCCTGCTAGAACGCTATGCCGATCGCCAAGAAACCCTCTCGCAAAAACACACGATCGACCATCCCTTCTTGCCCTATGGCCAAACGGCGAACCTGGCGGTGCGGCGAGCAGTTTTCCAGGCGATCGGACTGTTTCGTCCTTACCTGACCACCGGAGGCGATGCGGATTTGTGTTGGCGGATGCAACAGGCCACGGAGTGGGCGATCGCCTTTGCGCCGGGGGCCATTGTGGAACATCGCCATCGGGCCACCTGGCAGGAATTTGCCAGTCAATGGCGACGCTATGGCCGCTCTAATCGCTACCTACACCAGTTGCATGGTGTGCCCCTGATGCGTCGTCGATCGGCTCGCCAGGAATTGCGTCGTTGGGTGCGCTGGAGCCTGCGGGAGTTGCCCATTGCCATTGGGCGCTGGCTGTTTAAAAAAAGCTCCCTGCTCGATGTCCTGTCAACGCCGATTGAACTGTTAGGCAGTCGCGAGCGTTGGCGTGGGCAAGCTCAGGCCCAATTGCCCGATCGGGCGGACTGGATTGAGCCATTTGAGGCGTTGAAATGAGCTGTTGTTTAACCTTTTGGGTTGGCTTCTGAGACAACCCATCTCATTAGCTCCGAGGATTTTTGGGGAGTGCCTTGGATAATTGCTAAGCACCGAATCGCCACGGGGCAAGGGGCTTAAGCCCCTTGTCTTCACCGAATCGCCACGGGGTAAGGGGCCTAAGCCCCTTGTCTTCACCGAATCGCCACGGGGCAAGGGGCTTAAGCCCCTTGTCTTCATTGGTTCATGAGATTCAGGTTAATGCAGTTCAAAAGACAGCAGTGATCGCCTTTTAAATATCCTCTTAGGCTTGATCGAGTTAGATTCGATCGAGCACTGCAATCCCCAACAAATTCAATCCCAGTTTCAGGGTGCGTGCCGTGGCATCACAGAGCACTAAGCGGGAGGTGCGATCGGGTTCTGTGGCATTCAAAACCGGGCAGCGATCATAGAATTTGTTGAACTTTTTGCTCAATTCAAAAAGATATTCACAGAGACGATTGGGCATGAGTTCCGCCGCGATCGCCTCTAGAACTTCATCCAGTCGCAAAATATGTTTCAGCAATGCCCATTCACTCTCATCACTGAGGGTTAATTCGGCACTGTCCAAGTTTTGAAAATCGATTTCACCCTTGCGACTAATGCTTTGGATCCGGGCATAGGCATAGAGCATATAGGGTGCTGTGTTGCCCTGCAGCGCCAACATTTTGTCGTAGCTAAAGGCATAGCTACTGGTGCGGTTTTGGGACAAGTCCGCGTACTTCACCGCGCTGAGTCCGACAATTTGCGCCACCTGCTCAATGAACTCGGGGGATTCACTGCGATCTTCCGACTGCAACCGCTGCGCCAAATCGGCCCGCGATCGCTCGATCGCCTCCGTCAACAAATCCTTCAGCTTGGGTGTATCCCCCGATCGAGTCTTCAGCTTTTTGCCGTCCTCGCCCAACACCAAACCAAAGGGCACATGCACCAGCTCGACTCCCGCCGGAACCCAGCCCGCCCGCTCGGCCACCTGAAACACCTGGGCAAAGTGGTTTGCTTGCCCCGAATCGGTGACGTAAATAACGCGATCGGCCTGGTCTTGGGTGGTGCGATAACGAATGGCGGCCAAATCCGTTGTGGCGTAGTTGTAGCCCCCGTCAGACTTTTGAACAATTAGGGGCAGCGGGTTTCCGTCCTTATTCACAAAACCGTCCAAGAACACGCAGCGGGCCCCCGCATCTTCCACCAGCAGGCCCGCCGCTTCCAAGGCGCTCACCACCTCCGACAACAGGGGGTTATAGAACGATTCCCCCCGTTCCGTGAGTTGAATATCAAGCAGATCGTAGATTTTTTGGAACTCTCGCCGGGATTGATCGCAGAGTAATTGCCAGGCGCGGCGACTGTCGGGATCGCCGCCCTGCAAGCGCACAACCTCTTGGCGCGATCGCTCTTTGAAATCCTCGTCTTCATCAAATCGCTTTTTCGCTTTTTGATAGAACGCCACCAGGTCTCCCAGGTCGATCGCGTTGGCATTGGTGAGGGCTTCCGGAGCCACTTCCCGCAGGTGGGTGATTAACATCCCAAACTGCGTGCCCCAATCGCCCACATGGTTCAGCCGCAACACATCGTGGCCCAAAAACTCCAAAACCCGGGCCAGCACATCGCCAATGATCGTGGAGCGCAAATGGCCCACATGCATTTCCTTGGCAATGTTGGGGCTGGAAAAGTCCACCAAAATGCGCTGCGGTTGCGCTACGGGGTCAATGCCCAGTCGATCGCTCCCTTGGCTCGATCGCAATTGCCCCAACAGGTAATCGGCCTTGAGGGTCAGATTAATGAAGCCCGGCCCCGCAATGGTGGGGGGGGCGCAGAAATCCTCGATCGCCAAGGCCGCCACGATCGCGCTGGCTACCTCGCGCGGCGGCTTGCCCCACTGTTTTGCTAAGGACAGGGCCACATTGGCTTGGTAATCCCCAAATTTGGGATTGCTGGCCGGAACCAGCATCGGATCCGTGCCAACCAACTCCGGGCCAAAGGCTTGGACCAGGGCGGTTTCCAGGGCTGAACGAAGGCGGGCGATCGCGTCTTTCACCGGCAAAAAGGGGAACGGTTTCCAGAAAAAAAATCTCGCCCACAAGATAAGGCGCGGGGCGTTCGGCCGCGGCCAAACGTGGAGTTCCCCGCGCGCGAAGAGCAAAGGGCAATAGAAGATTTTACTGGAATTGGGGAGGGCCAGGCCGCCTTCTCGTCGGATTCTGTTGGCTAGGGGCCCTGGAGATGGGGTTAGTTCCTGTTGCTTAGGCGATGGGATCTAGCGATTCCGGCAGCGCACCCGCTCCAGATCGCCTTCAACGTTGCGAGGAATCCGCCGTAAATCGACACCGGAGCGATAGAGGGTTGCAGAATCCCAAAGCTTGGCCCCTTCAAGGTTGGCCCCTTCAAAGTTGGTATTTTCGTCCACGATCGCCCCGCCCAAGTCCACATTGCGCAGATCTGCGCCACGCAGATCGGTTCCGCTGAGATTGGCATCCACAAAATTGGCAAATCGCAGCTTGGTGTTGCGCAGGTTGGCGCTGGTCAAGTTGGCGCAGGTGAAGTAGCTGCCCTCGAAGTTGCTGTCGGCAAGATTGGCCAGTTGCAGTTGGGCCTGACGCAGCCGCGCATTAACCCGACTGATGCCGCTGAGGTTGGCTTCCTGAAGATCGCAACCTTGGCAACTGCGGGCGCTGCCGCTGATGAACTGCTGGGGATCGGTGGTGTTTTGGGCCCAGGCCACGCTGGCCAAGCTGCCTGCCAGTAGGAAGGTGATCGCGGCAGTCCAAGTTTTGTGGGACGTTTTCATGGGTTGACCTCTCGGCAAATCGGCAAGGATGGACAAGGTGCGCGCCTTAGGCAGACATCGGTGAAACGGCTGTAATGGCAGGGAACGATCGCGCTAGGATGCTTATCGGTGTCCCCCAGAGTTCCAACCCATGCGAGTTTTACGCTTGTTCCAATTGTTGTTGGCCCTGGCTGGCTCGATCGTGACCGGTCATCAATGCGATCAAGGTCATCAATGGGGTTTCGGTCAAGGGCAACACAGGGATCACCACAGGGAACCACAGGGGCGATCGGCGGCGACCGCGACGGGCAACCAGGTGAGTCGTTCTGGGTCAATACAACTCGATCGCCAGTTCGCCCGGATCGCTTGCGGGACAGTATTCAAACCGATATCTCAATTCGTAACCGTCCATTGGCTCCAAGTCCAGGGGGGGCTTGAGTCAAGAAGGGCTGAACGCTTTCAATGGCAGTGCTTGCAGGCAATGGGGCGAAGTTTGGCGATCGGGCTGATGGGATTGGTGATTTGTGCCAGTTGGGCAATTGTGCCAAGGCCAAGTTTGGCCGATGAGTTGCCCCTTGAAGCCCGTGTTCAGGCCGCGCGATCGCTCTTTGACCAAGCCTTTGAGGCCACCAATGGCGGGCAATTTGCCCAGGCCGAGCGTTATTGGACACAAATTTTAGAACTTTTTCCCGACAATGCGGAAATTTGGAGCAATCGGGGCAATGCCCGCGCCAGCCAAAATCGGCTTCAGGAGGCGATCTCGGACTATAACGAAGCGATTAGCCGTGCTCCCAATGCGCCGGATCCCTACCTGAATCGGGGGGCGGCTCGGGAGAATGCGGGTGATCTGACGGGGGCGATCGCGGACTATGACCATGTGTTGGAACTGGATCCCAATGATGCGGCCGCCTACAACAACCGGGGCAATGCGGAGGCGGGCCTTGGTCAATGGGCGATCGCGGTTGAAGACTATGCCCAGGCGGAGCGCTTGGCTCCCGATTTTGCGATCGCCCGGGTGAACCATGCCCTGGCCCTGTTCCAGGTGGGCGATCGGGCGGAGGCCTTGCGCCTGTTGCGGAATTTGGTGCGGAAATATCCCACCTTTGCCGATGCGCGGGCGGCCCTGACGGCGGCCCTGTGGGATGCGGGCGATCGGGGTGAGGCCGAGAGCCAGTGGGTCTCGGTGGTGGGTCTCGATCGACGCTACAAGGATTTGGAATGGGTGGCGAAGGTACGCCGTTGGCCGCCCGCTATGGTGGCCGCCCTAGAAAAATTCCTCAAGCTTTAGGGCCTGTCGTCATTTTCTAGGATCAGGCAGAGACGATTGATTTTCCATGTCCCAGTCGTCGTAACAAGGGGCTTAAGCCCCTTGTCCCCCACGATTTGCCAACGGTTGAATCAGGGTTTCAGGGGATTTGACGACGCGCCCTAAACTCTATGGCCATCCAGTAGGCGAGAACCGGCATTGTCCATCCCGGCTGGATTGAGTTGAAGTTGAGCGAACTGGCAGTTAGCGCGCTGCTGAGCGATCGCGTTTGAGGCGATCGAGCAACACTTGGGCATCCTTCAACAGTTGAGTGCCCCAAAGGTTGTCCTTCAGGTACTGCAAATCCGCATAGCGCTCATCGGTGTCCAAAGCTTCCTGGGCCAGGGCTAACCCCTTCAGGCAGTTGGGATCTCGGGCTTGGCTTTGGCAACCGGCAGCGGTATAGGTGGCCGTGGCGATCGCCAGTTTGGGTTCTGCGGCGGTTGGATCCACGGCCAAAGCCGCTTCCCACTCCTTGAGGGCATTTTCCCGATCGCCCAACTCATACAGCGCCAATCCGATATTGTTCACCGCCGGCCACATCCGTGCTTCCAGGGTCACCGCTTGCCGAAACTGCTCGATCGCCTGCTGAAACCGGCCCATGGTCAGGTAAACATTCCCCAAATCAAACCGGCCCGTGGGCGAGTCCTGAAGCTTAAGGCCCGCCTGCAACGTGGTCAGCGCCTCATCCCAGCGCTTCTGTTGCCCGTAGGCCGACCCTAACGCCAACAATACCGATGGATCTTCCGGAGCCAAGGCCCGGGCCGATTCCAGTACCTGAATGCCCCGATCGACCTGTTGAGATTGGAGATATAAACCGCCCATCAATCGCAAAACCTGCGGATTTTTGGGAGCAAGATAGGCCGCCACTCGAATGCGGGCCAGGGCCTCATCGTATTGCTCAAACTGCACCAATCGCGCCGCATCTTGGGCTAGATCCAAAGCCTGCTCAGACCATTGGGGATCAATCGGTGGTGCATAGGGCAGCAACACTTCTGCCCGGGCTGGCATGGATATCCCCATGCAACCCCAAAGCACAGCCAGAACCTGAAGCGCTCGAATGCTCTGTTTTTTCAAGCTCAGTTTGCCCAGTTTGCTCACAGTCCTGTTTATCCAATGCTGCTGACAACGATCACAAGGCCATCTTAGCAACCTGAATTAATCCGGCGGGCAATTAATCCGGCTTGGCGGCTGGACAGGGGCCCAAAACTGGGTTGGGTTCAAGACCCGATCGCCCAATATCCCTGGAATCCCGCGCGATCCCAGGTGCTGCCAGGGGGAAATTGGCCCGACTTCGAGATTCCAGACGCTCCTTCAGGTGCTACTTCAACAGTTGCCGCACCGTGTCAATCAGCTCTTCCGGTTGGAAGGGCTTGGCGATGTAAGCATCGGCCCCTTGTTTCATGCCCCAGTAGCGATCGAACTCTTCGCTCTTGCTGGTGCAAAGCACCACGGGCACATCCTTTCGGTTGTTATCCGACTTCATCCAACGACAAAATTCATAGCCATTCATCCGGGGCATCACAATGTCTGTGATCACCAAATCCGGAGCACTGGCCTCAAATTGCACCTGTGCCTCTACCCCATCGCCCGCCAAAACCGTCGTCATGCCGTGTTTTTGGAGGAGTGCGGCAATCATCTCGCGCATCGTTGCGCTGTCATCGACAATTAGCACCTTACTCACGACATCCTCCTTCGCAGTTGGCGGCGGTTGCTGACCGCCATCCCTCGCAATCGGGCGAGTTAACCACCCATGATATGTACCACAACTTCGCGCGTGCGACCGTGCTGTCGATGTTCCCAGAGATAGATTCCCTGCCAAATCCCCAGTCCCAGTTGACCATGCACGATCGGAATTTGTTCAGAAGTGTGGGTCAAGGCGGTGCGAATGTGGGCCGGCATGTCGTCGGGCCCTTCGGCACTGTGTTGGTAGGGAGCCGATTCGGGGACGAGGCCGGCGAGGAAGGTTTCCAGGTCTTGCAACACGTCAGAATCGGCGTTTTCCTGGATCACCAGACTGGCGGAGGTATGCTGCACAAACAGCGTACAGAGGCCGGTGGTCACTCCCGATCGCGCCACCAGTTCCGCGATCGCGCTGGTGATGTTGTGCAACCGTTTGCCTTGGGTTGAAAGGCGCAGCACCTGTTGCACATGGGTCGTTTGCGATCGCTGGTCGATCGCCCCAACCGAAATGACAGTGGCGGAGGCGCTAGAACGACTCATGGAAACTGGAATAGGGACTGAAAAAGTTCTGCATGGAGCGATCGAAATATTTCAAAAAGCAATTCTTCACAAACAACCACGAACAATCACAAACAATTATTCATGGATCCGGATCGGTCGCTCTATTCCGATGCAAGACCGCCATCAAAAATAGGGTTGACATCCTCCCCACCGCAAGCGAACGGGGATTTCCAAACCTCACGATTTGGGTTTCTGCTTCATCATGCCAGCCCTCTGAGATTGGCTCTCTTCGGGTCTTGCGGTTGCTCCACAGACTGAAACCGCTAGCCCAGCGGCCACCTGTAATTTAGCATGCCCTGAAAGGGCGGGGTTTTAGACCCAAATTTTTCTATAAACCAATTTTTGGCGAGATTTATGGACAGGATTTCCGCCATTGACAGCTTCGGTTCACCAATTTTAGGTGAAGGCTGAGGGCTGGTTGGACGGTGGTTGGGCGGTGGCTTTAGGTGGTTATTTGGGACGATCGCTCCCAATCGTTCCAAGCGGCAACGGGGCAATGGAAGCCATGAATTTTTGGGATCCATAATCAAAAAGCTCGCCACCGCACGGAAAAATAGAGGCCATTTTCCTGCCAGGTGTCTTGGTCTGGGTTGTCCACCTCCACCAGGGGAATGGCATAGTCCAGGCGTGCTGTGAATCGATCGCCCTGTTGCCATCGGAGGCCCAACCCGAGACCAACGAGGGTTTGGGGATCGGGATCGGGCCGATCGCCCCGGTTCCAGCCGGTTCCCACATCCAGAAAGGGCACAATTTGCATCACCCCTTTAATTTTGGGCGCGCGAAACAGGGGCAGGCGCAATTCAGCCGATCCAAACAGCCCGCCATCGGTCAGCAGCAAGTCTTGGCGATAGCCCCGAACGCTTTCCAATCCCCCTAGGCCAAACTGCTCCACGGGCAGGAGCGGGCGATCGGCCCATTGGGCCTCACCCCGCACCAACAGCAGCGTATCGGGTGCAAATTGGCGCACCCATTGGGCTTGGCCACGCCAGGCCAAGAATTGACTATCGGGCGACTCGCGATTGATGGTGGAGTCAAGGGCATCCAGTCCCAAACTCAGTTGCGATCGCAAGGCCAAAACGTAGCTTTCGCTGCGACTGGTCCACTCGTGAAACCACCGCAGGGCAGTGACGCTGGTTTGTCCTTGGTCATCGGCTCCCGGGGAAAGGGGAAAGTCAATGCCGAGCAGGCTGGTTTGGCTGTCCAGGTGCGAGAGGGTCAAGCCCGTGACGACTTCATAGTTGGGCTGCTGCACCAGGGGGCGGCGATAGGTCAGTTCGTATTGGTAGGAGTCGGCTTGGATGTCGAGGGGGCCGAAGGGATCTTCAACAATGCTGCTGCCGGCCCATTGGAAGCGGGCCCCGATCGTGCTGTTGCGACTGTCGATCGGGATGGTGTAACTGGCTTCGATCGAGTCGCTGCCGTCGGTGTTGGTGTAGCTGAGGCTAATGCCATCGCCTAGCCCCAGTAAGTTGGCTTGGGTGATGGTGGCACGTCGCCGGACTGTGCCTACGCTGGGCGATCGCCCATTATCCACCGATAGATCGCCATGGAGGCTGTCGGCTTCCGTGAGGGTGACCCGCAGCAGGTTCGTGCCCGGCTCGGTTCCCGCCGAAAGCTCTGCGGAAACGGTTTCAATGAGCGGATCGACCTGCAACAGTTGCAGAGCGGTCAGCAGGCGATCGACCTGGAGCGGCGGTTGGGTGGCCCGCTCAATGCGCCGTTGTACGTAGCTGGGGCGCAGTCGCCGTAACCCCTGCACCTCGATCGCCTCTAGCCGACCTTCCAGCACCCGAATTTCTACAATGCCCTGGATCGGATCAATTTCCTGGGGCGGCAAAAAGGCTCCAGAGGTCTTGTAACCTTTGCTGACATATTGCTGTGTCACCGCCGATCGCGCTTCCAGCAACTCCGCAAAAGTGAGGGGGCGATTGGTGTAGGGCTGAAGCAGGGTCGCAAATTCACTATCTGTGAAAATCGTACTGCCCGTGACCCGAAAGGCCTTCACGACAATTTGACCGGGAATCGGCGGCAGGTCAGAAGGGGAGGCGGGCTGCTCGATCGGGGGCGGCTGCAAAGTGGGCGGGGGCTGGCCTGGCTCCGGAATGGTGATCGGATCCGGGAGGCGATCGGGACGGGGCAACGGGGGAGTTTGGGCGATGGCCGTCACGGCCCCACCGCCCAAACAGCCCAAGCTCGCCAGCGATCCCAGCAACCACCGCCGATGGAGATCCGCGCAATGCCTGAAAGGAGGCTTCAAGTCACGGTTCTTCTGGTTCAATTTTGACTTCAATAGGAGGGCGCTAAAGACTAAAGATCTGAAGACTTGGGATCTCAAAGCTAGAGATCTCAAGGCTGAAGATCTAAGCACTGGCAATCTAAGCGCTGGAAATTGCAAAGCTAGATATCGCAAAGCTAGATATCGCAAGGCCATAGGTTAAGAGACTGATCGACCAAACGATCGCACCAACCGTAACAGATCAGTCAATCGGGGTCGAGTCATCTGCAATCCTTGGCCACAACCCGTTTGTGCTCAAAAGTGGGTAACGGGGTTGCTCCAAAACCGTCCAGCGCAATCATGCTTGGCAGAAGGTGTCGATCTAGCGCTTGCATTGCTCAAAACGGGCGATCGCCAGGACTGTCAGGTCGGCCAATCCCGGGCCTTGGTGGGTGCTGGCCGCATTGGGTAGGCTGCCGGGCGGAGGCAGGGGCGCGGGAGCCTCCTGGGCTGCCCACTCCTGGGCTAGGCTCATGGGGGCGGCCATGGTGGCCAGACGAGATTGGGTGCGCAATCCCAACTGACCATCGCTATAGTCACTCCAAAGGCGATCGACCTCCAGCAACAAATCACAGTCCGTCTGCATCAGGCTGTCCACCTGAGCGTTAGGAGCCAAAATTTGCCAAGTCAAGGCATTGGCCGTTTGCCATTGGCCGCTGGCCAACTGCTCCGCAAGACGGCTGAGGGTCTCGTTGCGAGGCCGCATGACCACCAAGGCCGCAGCCCCAGCCCAAAGCAGAATCGCAAGGACTGATAAACGCTTGAAATTCACGGCCGATGTCATGACTGTTCCCGGTTGCCCCTCCATTGCGCCAGGACAATTGGCTGCCTCAGCGGTTGTTAGTGTAGTGGCCGCTGGACTTGGGTAAGTTGACACGAGTGAACGATGCTGGGGGCTGTTTAACAACATAAGAAGCTCGTCTGCGAGAGAGCCTTGAGCGATCGCTGCTGCTGAGGCTAAGCAACCAATCCCTTCTGTTTATTCATTCTGAGGAAAAATCAGACTATCCGAATAATCTGGCATTCATTTTTGAACCATTTGAATACAGACTTTTCACATTGGAGAAAATTGCTTGATGTCCTTATCATTACCGATTCCTGACTGGTTTGAGGGCGATCGCGTTGGCGAAGTTTGGCGTGTACCCTATGCCCAACTGGCCACCAAGGCTCAACAATGGGCGAAGGCAAACCAAATTACACCGGCACAGGAGGATTCGCAACGGATTGCCCTGTTAATGATTGATGTGCAAAATACGTTCTGCATCCCTGACTTTGAGTTATTTGTGGGCGGGCGATCGGGACAAGGTGCAGTCGAAGATAATGTTCGCCTATGTCAATTTATTTACCGAAATTTGAGCCTACTCACGGAACTCATTCCCACCTTGGATACCCATGGAGTTGCTCAAATTTTCCATCCGATCTTTTGGGTAGATGCTGAAGGGAACCATCCTGAACCCCTGACTAACATTGATTGGGAAGCAGTCAAAACCGGCCGTTGGCGACCCAACCCCCAATTACAAGCCAATTTCCTGCCTTCTGCTGACTCCATCAGCCAAAGTGCATTCCCCGATCGCTCGGCACAAACCGAGGGAATGCGTTGCGACTTGGCCGCCTATGCCGCTCATTACACCCAAACCCTGGAAGCTTTAGGAAAATATCCGCTGACCATTTGGCCCTACCATTCTTTGCTGGGCGGAATTGGCCATGCGCTAGTTTCGGCCGTTGAAGCTGCCTGTTTTACCCATGCCATTGCTCGACAAGTCCCAACCCGATTTGAGCTTAAGGGTAGCCATCCCTTAACGGAAAATTATTCCATTCTCAGTCCTGAAATTCTCAGTGATGAACATCAACAACCGATCGCCCAAAAGAATCAGGCCCTGATTCAGCATCTTTTTAATTTTGATGCGGTGATTATTGCTGGGCAAGCTAAGAGCCACTGCGTTGCTTGGACAGTGGCTGATTTTTTAAAGGAAATTCAAACCCAAAAACCGGAGTTTGTCGATCGAGTCTATCTACTCGAAGATTGCATGTCGCCCGTGGTGGTTCCCGGGGTAGTTGATTTCACGGAATTGGCCGAGCAAACTTTCCAAAACTTTGCTTTAGCGGGAATGCATTTGGTACGGTCTACGGACTCGATCGAGCAATGGCCCCTTTTCAATCACTAGTCACTCCAGACGAGTCATCCAAGGCGAATCCCCTCAGGCCAATCATCCAATTCTGGAACCAGTGCTGAAGTCGTTTCAACAGTCATTTCAGCAAAATGGTAAACTCAACATGGCTTCCCAAAAAATAGCTCATTCAACTTCCGCTTCTGCCCATGACTGTTCCCACCTCTGCCCTGCCGGAATCCTTGGCTAAGTTAGTTCAGCGATTTTCCCGAGTTACCAATCCTAAGCAAGGTTACGAGCAACTTATCTGGTTTTCAAAACGGCTTCCTGAGCTAGATGAAGCGGATCGTAGCCCTGAGAATAAGGTTCATGGCTGCACTTCTCAGGTGTATGTGGCTTCAGCACTGACCGATGGCAAAGTTTGGTATCGGGGGGATTCTGATTCACAACTGGTGAAAGGCTTGGTGGCATTTTTAGTTGAGGGATTGAATGGCTTAACACCGGATGTGATCATTGCTTTGAAGCCGGATTTCATTCAGCAAACAAAGCTCAATGCTAGCCTGACTCCTTCGCGGGCTAATGGGTTTTTCAATATTTTCAAAAAGATGCAAGATCAGGCGCGATCGCTTCAGTCAGAGTCCCATGCGGATTTGAGTGCTTTGGGTTCATTGTCCTCCCCACCGAACCTTGAACCTAATCATGAAGCTCCTGAAAAAGTGACTGATTGAGCTGTTAATGAATACTCAATGATCCAAACGTGGTGATGCAAACACGGTAACGCAAACGCAATGAACCAAGTGTGATGAACCAAGTGCGATGAACCAAGTGCGATGACTCAAACGGTTGCCTATATTTATCATGACCCCATTTTGGAGTCGGTCACAGAGCCGATCGATTGGGAAGTTGATGTGCAAAATCTATATGTGGACTTGGGCGATCGGCAAGCGTTGGGGCAGCTCATGCAGTTGGTGAAGCAGGGAGTAATTCACACGCTTCTCATTCGACAAATTCGCGACCTAGGCGACTCGATCGAGTCCATTCTCCACGTTTTGAATCAGTTAGAACATGCTAAGGTGGCGCTGCGGGTGATGCAGGGTGACCTCCCCAAGGGAACCGATTCTAACTGGATTCAACAGTTGCAATGGCTTCAGGAACTGAATCAAGACCAGCACCGACAGGCCATTCAAAAAGGCCATGCTCGTAATCGGTTAGCAGCCTTGCCGCCGCCGGGTCGCGCTCCCTTTGGCTATCGACGGGGTAAGGATCGGTATGTCATCGATCGCGCGGCGGCCAGTATCGTGAAAGATTTTTTTGAGAACTTTTTACTCTACGGTTCCTTGCGGGGAGCGGTGCGGTTTATTAACCAAAAACATCAAAAGAAAATTTCAATTTCGACGGGTCGTAATTGGCTAACCAATCCTGCCTATCGAGGTGATCTAGCCTATAAAAATGGTGATGTAATTTTGAATACGCATCCCCCGCTGGTGTCTCGCGAAGAAGCGGCCCAGGTCGATCGACTCTTGCGACGTAATCAGACCTTGGCTCCTAAAACGGCCAGCGCTGCGCGTTCCTTGGCGGGGTTGGTGAGTTGTGCCCAATGCCAAGCAAAATTAGCCGTAACTTCCACTCGATCGCGGGGATCCAAAACCCCTAACTATCTTTACTTGCGCCCCAATCCCTGCGGAAAAGGCCAATCAGCTCCCGATCGATGCCCTCTCGCGGACTATGACCAGGTTTTGAAGAAAACAATTCAGCGCATTTGTCGAGAATTGCCACAACGAGTGAGTCAGGCGCAGTTACCCAATATTGAGCAATTAAAGTCCCAAATTCAACAACAACTTCAAGCCCAGGAAGCGCGCCTAACCCAGCTCATTCAGCTTAAGGAAAATGGAATTTTGGATGAAAATACATTGCAAATTCGTTCCTATCAAATTCGAGTCGAAATGGGAACTTTGCAAGATCGACTCTCGCAATTGCCCCCTGCCAGCTTATCGATGATTTCCCGATCGGTTTCAATTCCAGAATTTTGGCAAGATCTATCCGAAGCTGAACGGCGTTTTTACTTTCGCGAATTCCTGAAAGGTATCTGGCTAACTTATTCAGCAAAGGGAAAGGGGCAACCAACTTGGCGTGTGCAATCTTTGGACTTTGTTTTTTAAAATCTTTTAAAAGTATTTTAAAAATACTTAAAATCCGAATTGACAATTAAGAAAATTTCTAAAGATCAAATATTGATATTTTTCTGGTTTCATTGATGAGTGAAAGCCAGGAAATTTAGTCTTTTGTTTCCATGACTGACTTTGAATAAACTCTGTCGATCTGAAATAGATTTTGAATAATCTTAGGGTTTTCGGTGACTACTAATTGATAGATTTTGAATAATCTTAGGGTTTTCGGTGACTACTAATTGGGTGTTTACGCTGCTATTTAAACTGACCTCAAAATCAAATCTTAAACAAATTTTGCGTATTTTTACTTTCTCGTAAAATAAATTGCCTATCTCCACAACTTATAAACCGCTGTCTATAATGTCGCTTGTGGGGCGGCTTGATCGTAGGTTAAAAGCTGATTGTTTAGGCTTTTGATTAGGCTTAAACTTCGATATTCAATGACAGTACTAGCGCTTTAGGTAGATCTATGTTTACGTTTTTTCTAATGCTATTGATTGGTGGTGGCGCAGCCTTTGCCGCCTTGAAAAGTGATGATTTACCCGCACCATTACCTATTCGATGGGCCGTACGGGGCGGCGGCGGCTTTGTGGCAGTTTTTGTGGCGCTCTATGTCATTAGTCGTTTCGTTGCGAATGTACCGACGGGAAGTGTTGGTGTGCGCGATTCCTTGGGCAATGTGGAAGAGAGTCCATTGTTGCCCGGGTTGCATTTCAACACTCCTTTTTCGCGAGTGGTGATGTTTTCAACACGCTTAAAAAATATTCAAGAAGGTATTGAAGCAACATCCCAAGAGGGTTTGATTTTTGATTTGAATGTTAGCTTGCAATATCGGATTGATCCGCGAAAAGTATCCCAAGTTTATCGAACTATTGGCACAAGTGAGTCAGAAATTGTTGTGTCTCGATTTCGGGCAATTGTTCGCTCAATTACGGCATTACATCCAGCCGAGTCTATTTATTCAACCAAGCGGACAATGATTGCTGAAGAAATGCGCCGACAGTTGGCACAACAACTGGAGCCTTTGGGATTTGTGGTGGAAGCGGCTCTGTTGCGAGAAGTGAAACTGCCGGAAACTGTCCAAGCAGCGATTCAACAGAAACTAAAAATTGAACAAGAAAGCAAGCAAATGGAATTTGTGCTGTCAAAAACCCGTCAAGAGGCTCAACGAAAACAAATTGAGGCCCAGGCGATCGCCAACTATAATCGAACGGTCGCTCAGGGCTTGACCAATCAAGTCATTCAATTGAAGCAAATTGAAGCCATGCAAAGTCTAGCGGAATCCAAAAATACAAAGGTAATCATCACCAATGGCAATTCACCGATTTTGGTTTCTCCAGGTGGTAATTAGTGCAAGGCCAAGAGACCTGTAATTGATTGCTGTCGAGTTAGATCGGTTCGATCGAGCAATCTATTGAATTGAGTTATGACTTGTGCTAAATCAATTTGCTGAGAAGCTGTGACCCGAAATTACCTATAATCTTGAGACTCTATTGATTAAGCATCTGAATTGGCGACACAAATGTCGGAACCCACCATGGCAGCGGATGAGCGCCACCTCGATCGCCCATTGAATTCAGCTTCAGAAGGTGCGAATTTTACGCCTAAGCTGATTGTGATTGTGGGGCCAACAGCTTCGGGCAAGTCTGCCTTAGCGATCGAGCTAGCACGGTCTCTGAATTCCGTCATTTTGGGAGCAGATTCTCGTCAGATTTATCGCAATTTTGATATTGGAACTGCCAAGCCGTCATTGAGCGATCGCGCGGTGGTTGTCCACGAGTTAATTGACATTTGTGATCCGGTTGAGGTCTTCACAGTTGCTGAGTTTCAGTCTCAAGCAAATCAACTGATTAATCATTATCATCAACGTCAAATAATTCCTCTTTTGGTTGGAGGAACCGGACTTTATATTAAGTCTGTGGTTCGAGGGCTGCGTATTCCCCAAGTGCCGCCCCAGCCAACCTTGCGATCGCAATTGGAGCAACTGACTCGTCTCGATCGCCGCCAACTTTTGTTGGCTGTTGATCCTGTTTCTGCCCAGCAAATTCATGAGCGTGATGATGTGCGAACCATCCGGGCACTGGAGGTTTTTTATGCCACAGGTCAGCCTATTTCTAGCCTGCAAGGGGAAGCTCCTCCCGCTTATCCAATTTTGCAGATTGGCCTAGACTGCCTCGGTGCTAAGAGTTTGAATGGACTGATTGCTAGCTTGCGATCAACTACCGATTCAATCGGTTCAAAGATGTCGATCGAGCAACTCGATCGTTCCCAAATCCATTCTCAAAATTCTTCGCGCAAGCGACCTAAAAATCATAGAAAAGAAAAGTCAGCCCCAGATGAAAATGATCGGCTATGGCAGCGAATTCAACAACGCACTCACTCGATGTTTGAGCAAGGGTTTGTGGATGAAGTTCATCAGTTAGTGAAACTTTATGGTCAAGATTTGCCCCTATTTCAAACCCTGGGCTATCGCGAAGTCTTGCAAGCAATGAATGGCGAAATAACCTGGATAGAAGCAGAACAGTTAACCGCTGTTCATACTCGCCAATTTGCAAAACGGCAGCGCACTTGGTTTCGAGCAGATCCTAACATTTATTGGTTGGATGCAGATCACCCAAGGCTCTTGGAAATGGCTATGGGGTTGGTGCAAAACTTCTTGAGTGACAGTAAAAAAATCGATCAAAATTCTTGATTGAGTTGATGCAAAAAAGTAGATCAAAAAAATGACAAACGCTAATCAAATTAACCAAAAGTCAACTAGAGATTAATCAAAACTCAATTAGAAATCATAATCAATAACTAGTCAAATTTCTGAATCTTCCTTAAGAAGACGACAACCTTGGTTCTTGAGAAATAGTGTAGGTGGTTTGGATAATTCCTTCCATGTTGTTACTTCGATCCAGGCTATTACAATCAAGAGAACCCGGCGCAAGATGATTAGCTTCTGGATTTTGAAATTCCGGAAGTTCGCTCCAATTTTGAGGTAAAGAAATATGAAAAGTGCTACCTTTTCCTAGTTCACTGGTAACCCAAATTTGTCCGCCATGTTGCTCCACAATCCGACGACAAAGGGTTAGGCTAACACCCAGTCCGCCACGCGATCGGGAGTCGGAGGAGTCTACTTGATAGAAGGGTTCAAAGATTTGCTCTAGGTCTGTGGGGGGAATGCCGCAGCCATGGTCAGTGATATGAAAAATCACATCCTGCGGCGAAACGGTGACCGCAAATCCTAAGACTGAGCCAGGCGATGAAAACTTGATGGCATTATCTAAAATGCGATCGAACAAATCTAAAATGGCATCGGGATCCGCCCAAACGGTTAGATCATCGGGAATTGAATAGGTAATGGATAAATTTTGAGCTTGTAATCGATTGACCACGCGATCGTAGGCTCGATTGGCCAAGTCTTGAACCCAACAGCGTTGTTTGGCCAGGCTTTCGGTAGAGGCTAAATCGGCCAATCGCAACACCACATCAATCGCTTGCCCCAGCCGTTCTGCACTGCGCAGGGCCACCGCAATTAATTGTTGTCCTTGCATGGATTGCAAATCACAACGCCCCGTGGCCAAAAGCTTAATTGCACCCTGCAAAGAACTGAAGGGGGTGCGTAACTCGTGGCTCACGATCGAGACAAATTCATCCTTCATCCGCTCGATCGCCTTGTATTGGGTAATGTTGCGACACATCAGCCGCACACCATCACCCAACTTGCAGGCATCCACCCGAAACCAACTGTTCAGTCGCCGATCGAACACCTCGCGCGATTGGTTCGCCTCCTCCGCCACCACCGGCAGTAACCAGGTGAATAACTCTTGGCTGGCCCTTGCCGCCTGCTCCACCTCCGACTCGCCCATCACCACCGGCTCCGCACTAAACGGCACGGCCGCCCGTGCTCCCGGATCCGTGCCATGGGCCAGCAAACTACGCTGGGCCAGCACCGCCGCCGAGCAGCCCGTTGCCCGCTCCGCCGCCGGATTCACCAACCGCCACTGGAAATTCACCACCCGATCGCGGTCATCACGCACCACCTGCAACACCGCGATCGCGTCCGGCGACAGGTTCAACACATCCATCAAAAACGATTGGGAATCCGCCAGCCGCAACTCCGCCTGTTTCCGTTCGATCGCATAGCGCATCGATCGCACCAGCAGCGTGGGCGAAATTTCCCCCTTAATTAAATAGTCTTGGGCTCCCAACCGCAGGGCATCAACCCCCGCCTGCTCATCACCCGTTGCCGTCAACACCACCACGGGAATCGTGGGTTGGGCGGCCTGAAGTTGGCGCAGCGTCCCCAGCCCCACTGAATCCGGCAACGATAAATCCAGCAACGTCACATCAAAACGCTGCTGTCGAATGCAAACCAGCGCCTCTGCCAAGGTGCTCACCGCCACCAGATCAACCCCCGACAGCAAAAACTCCGCCTTCCGCAGCATGAGTTGCACAAGGCGAACGTCGATCGGGCTGTCTTCAACCAGCAACACCCGTGGCGAAAACAGCGAGGTCGATTGGTTGAGCAAGGGATTGCCCTGAGATGCAGAATCAGAAAACGTCATACGCCCGACTGTTTGGGCCTGGTACAGCACTTGCAGAGCCACATAAGTTGCACAGAAGCAGCAGACAACATCGCTACCCGAAAAACTTTTGAATTTTAACTGTGATCGACAGGCTCCCTAGTTCATCTTATGCGTTCCCCTGAATTGTCCCCATCGTTTATTGCCTGACCCGCAATCCGATTCGTGATGGGAGCCACCCGATTCGCAATCGCCAAACCCTGGTTTCACCTTTCTTTCAGATTCAATTTTATTTGCACAGGGAGATGAGATGCACCTGATCAGAGACAAATTTGAGCGTCTCCTGTCATCCAGCCACAGAGAATTGATTCGGTATTAACAGAGGATTTAACAAAAATCTGATGAATGAAGCAGTTAAATCAAGTACTTTGGTCTGGAGGATAGAGGTAGCTCCAAATAACAAATCGCTCCATGGCAATGTTTGAATTGCAACGGGATCGCGACATAATCATCAAGCCTTCAACTACACCCGCAATTACGACAGTGCAACCGCCATCGTTTATACCATCATTACGCGAAGTTCCGTATTAGTCATCAGGGAAATACTGCACGCGGGGCCATGGTCGCTACTGGTTGTGGGCAGGTCACCCTCACTCAGTTTCCCCAAGCAACGGGCGGCTGGTAGAAATTGTCCAGTCTTCCCCTCCATTACAGCATTTGAACCCTCCCGCCGCTCGGGATCCGCTCGATCGCCCTGAAGTGCGCCATCATCTGCCCCGATCGCTAATTCAGTGACCATCAGTCCATCCCAAAATAGTTCGATCTTAAAAGTTCTTTCAATAAATCACTTATGATAATTCTTATTGGGTATCTAATTGGATGTTTGACGAATTCTGATCCATCAGGATCTTGTCTGTATGTTGCTCGTGCTTGGGTTGCAAAATTTGCTCAACAGCCTTGGAAACCATCTCGAAAACTATTTGTCATGGAAATTGATCATTATTAAAAGAACTTAACTGAAATTTTGATTCAAAGCATCAATTTAAATTTGCAATATCAGATTGCAATTTTTGATTTGTATCAGCTTCTGGCTTATTCTTGTCAGCAAACTTGTTGTCAGCAAGCTTGCCAAAGATCAAAACTTGATGCAGCGCTATCAATTCATGATTGACTAATTTTGAATGTGTTTGTTTTTGTGAGCTTTTTCAAAAAGATGAAAAATCGCATCTTTTCAAGAAATTCTTGACAATCAATATCAAAACAAAATTTAAAAAATTGCAAAAATATTCAAAATAATTTCATATTCTAAATTGAACATTGCTCGAAATTGCTTGATAAAGCTGAAGAGAGCTTGAGGTGTTCAGCTAATCTCAAAAATGCCTCATATACCTATGGAATTTCGCGCAATTCTCGACTTTTTCACCTTTTCTGCCTAGTCTGGCATTGAACAGCGGTGGATCCACGATACCTATTAGAGCGAGTTTGGATAATGTTTCTCATTTCTGACTCAGAGTTATTACCCAGGGCGATCGACTTACCCGAACCAAACCCATCCGACTCCCCTTCCCCCGCTCTTGCAACAGCCTCTTTGCCCGCCCACGCACCTGCTAACCTACCCGCTAATTTGTCTGCAAATCTGCCCCCAAATTTGCCCCAAAGTTTACCCACAAGCAACCACCTCAATGTCAAAGATCATCTGAAAAATACCGCCAACACAAACAGCAATACCAACATCAACACCAACACCAGCGTTTCTCTGGGGTACGAATTGCGGGCCTCCCTCGCCTCAATTCACGGGGCCCTGCGACTGCTCACCAGGGATCAAGACTTGGTGACCGATCCCAACGCGCGGCGGCTGTTGCGAATTGCCATGTCTAATACGCATCGGTTGCTGAGTTTGGCCGTTGCGATCGAGGGCGAAACCCAACAACCCAACGTCCTTACAACCGCCGCGATCGAACGCCTCAGGCTGGCCAACGAACTGCAAGGGGCGGCTGAGCGGGGAGAATTTGTGCTGGTTTACCAACCCGTGATTTGCTTAGGCAGCGGGCGCACCGTGGGCTTGGAAGCGTTGGTGCGCTGGGAACATCCCTCCCGAGGATTGATGCAGCCCAATAGTTTCATCGCGATCGCCGAAAGTAGCGGTTTCATTGCTGAATTGGGCCTGTGGGTCATTCGGGAAGCCTGCACCCAGCTTCGTCACTGGCAACTAACGGGGATGATTGACTCAAATTTGTGGGTTAGCGTGAACCTCTCCCCCTGCCAATTGTTGGAACCGAACCTGCTGGGGCAGTGTGAAGCCATCTTGCGCGAAACAGAATTACCCCCCCACTGTTTACACCTGGAGCTAACGGAATCCGTTGCTTTGGACTTGGGCATGGATGTGCTGGCAATTTTGCGAGGATTCCGGCAACTGGGCATTGCGATCTATGTGGATGACTTCGGCACGGGCTATTCCTCCTTGGCCCGACTCCATGAGTTCCCGATCGATGCGCTAAAGATCGATCGCTCATTTATCCTGCGGGAGCAGTGGGAAATTGTGCGGATGATTGCGCTTTTGGCCGATCACCTGGGGATTCAAATTGTGGCCGAGGGGATTGAGTCGGTACACCATCTGCACACACTCCAAGGCTTGGGGTGTCAGATGGCCCAAGGATTTTTAATTTCGCGCCCTTTGGATGCGGCGGCGGTGATTGACTTCATTCAAGATCTGGACTCCTAGGGAATCGCAACTTGATGAATCGAGTCACTCATTAGCCAACTTAACGATCAACGCATATAGCTAGATTTGTCTAAAAACCGAATAGCCAGCAGCGGCTAATTGTCCAGGGGGTCGTTCTTTAGCCGTTGCTGGCAAGTTCACCAGTTACAAATTTACGGATTATGAGTCCATCATTCAAGGCTGTCGGTTTGGAAGCATAAACACAGCTCCAGCAGCTATTACAAGCCCAATTATTGAAACTGTGCACTAGATCACATCCATGATCGTCACTTAGCTCCTAATATAGCTACCGTTTATGGAATTGCTGTTCAGCCCTGTTGCAATCACGAAGGCAAAACCACTGCCTAACCTAGCGATCTTTGAACTTGCGAATTGAGTGCTGTTCCCCTTCCAAATTTTCACTACTGGGCTATTTGCCAACCCCTTAAGCGTCTTGCATCAAGTCTGAACACCAACCTACTCACTGCTCAGCCTAAAGATTAATCCAGAATTCAAACCGAAAACCCTATTGGACAAGAGTCAAAATTGGTTTGAATTCAGTATTAACGCTTAATGATCGAGAGTTGAAATGATCGCTCTTGGCATAACCTTGACTGAGTAATAGGCTCCGTAGCTGACGGGTGCTAATTGTCACATGCTAGCAACCAATTAGTTGAACGATCGATCATCCTTTCCGAGTTTTTCACGATTTTTTCCTAAAATCCTGTGCGCAACTTGGGAGTGTTTCTGCAAAATCGACAATGCTTCTAATCAACTCTAAATGAGGAAAAAGGCTGATCAACGGATGCCTGAAAATGCTTGAAAATCATGTAATTATTTACCAAATCTTAAAGAACCAGAATGCAAATCGACTACTGAGTTAGTTTCAAGATTGATCATAAGAGTAAATTCATGGGCTGTAAATAAGCTCTGAAAAACCCTGAGAAATTCTGAGATTGCTCTGGCGATCGATAGGTCAAGAGGGATGCACATTACTGAAGTCACCTAAGATTTTCAGTGGCCGTCCCCCGGATGCAAGTCACTCCTATGAACACAGGCGCAGTTGCGAGGCACGCTATGTCAAACCAAGTTGTCGGTCTGCTATCCCTCGCGCGGGCCATCGCCCAGGTGAACCACAATCAGGTGTCTGGAACGTTGATGGTTCGGCAGGGGCAAATCCATTGGCGGCTGGAGTTTCATCAGGGCAAGTTGGTTTGCACTACGGGCAGTGATCATCGGGTGCGGCGTTGGCGACGCGCTCTGATGGGGCAACAGATTGAGCCGGCGGAATTAACGGCGGGGCAGCCTCCGACTTCTTACGATCCTTGGGAATATGCGCTGGTGAGTCGGGCGGTGATGACAGGCCAGCTAGATAGCGGCAAGGCGGAGCATGTGTTGGCGGCGCTGACGCTGGAGGCGCTGACGCAAATTGCGACCGATGCAACGATCCGGATGACTTGGGAGGCGCGATCGAACCGATTGCTAGACTGTGCGGCGGTCAGTTCGGGACTGCATTTGCCGGGCGATCGGCTGCAACAGTTGCTGAAGGATGCGCGGGACTTGAGCCAATTGTTGCCGAGTGACCGACCAGTCCACGCTTGGATCGATCGGGGGCTGTCGCTGGATGCCGGCATTGAGCTGGATGATAGCCGTCAGCACACTGCCCTGAGCCTGCAACCGCTGTTTAATGGTCGGCGCACCTTTTGGGATTTGGCCCTGAAGTTAAACCAATCCCCTGCCATGACGGCTCGGATGCTGGGTTACTTTTTTCGGCAGCAGTTGCTGACCTTTCAGGTGTTGCCAGATTTGGAGTTTCACCCCATGCTCTCATCCACGGGTTACGCCACCCCAGCCACCAAAACTGAACCACCCCTAGTGGTTTGCATTGATGACAGCATGGTGGTGCTGCAACGGCTGGAACGAATTGTGACCCAGGCGGGCTATCGGTTCTGTGGAATGCGGGATTCGGTGCAGGCGCTGACGCAGTTGATTGAGCTGAAGCCGGATTTGATCCTGCTGGATGTGGTGATGCCGGTGGTGAATGGCTATGAAATTTGTGCGCAAATTCGGCGGGTGAAGGCTCTGGAGCATACCCCGATCGTGATTTTGACCGGGCATGATGGCACGATCGATCGGGTGCGGGCCAAGTTGGCGCGGGCTTCCGAGTTTCTCTCGAAGGTTTCGGATAGCGGGCGAATTCTGGCGACGTTGGAGCGGCACTTGCCGAGCCACAATTCCACCCGCCCACATCCACCACATCCAGATCCGGCCCTGCCCGGTCGCACTGCCAATGGGCAAGATCAGGGGGCTGGCTTCAATCTGAATTCATCCCCCAGCGCGTTCAAGTCTGCTTTGGCCTGAGAGGATCTTGAAGAGGATGGCGAAAAAGCCAAACTTGGATCAGCCCCATAGCCCAATACTCATTCCAGATTCATTCCAGATCCATCCCAGTATGAATCCGGCGGGTGAACGGTTTCTGTTGCGCCCGAATTTGCCAAGATGCGCCCAAAGTGGTTCCCCGATTTGGTTGCTGGGGGTATGATTCCGGCATCGGTGGCCGTCAGGATGAGTGATCAGTGAGCGATCGACTCGCCATTCATGAGATCTCATGAGCCATCAGCCGTCATTCAACGCGTCATTCAACGCCCGTCCCTTGTCTCATCCTCTGCCCCATCATTTGATTTTGTATAGCAAGCCCGGTTGCCATCTCTGTGAGGGATTGCAGGAAAAGTTGGAAATGGTGAACCTGTCGAGCGATCTGCGCCTCACGATCGAGCTGCGGGACATCACCACCAACGATCGCTGGTTTGCCGCGTTTCAATCCGAAATTCCGGTGTTGCGTTGGCTGGCGGATGGGGAATCTGAATTGCCGATTCCGCGGCCGTCGCCCCGCTGTTCGGTGGTTCAGCTCGAACAACACCTCCGGAAAGCCTTTGCCACAATTGAGCCATCCTAGGAGAGGCAACCGCCCATGGAACCCATGACTTTGCGCGAACTGCTGGCCAGCGTCTCCACAGAACTGGTGATTCCCGACCATCTGGCACTCGATCGCCCAGTGAAGGGGCTGACGACCAATTCCCAAGCTTGCCAACCGGGCGACCTGTTCATTGGTCTGCCGGGGACTCGGGTTGATGGCGGTGAATTTTGGCCCAACGCGATCGAGTCAGGGGCGATCGCGGCGGTGGTGTCGTCGGCCATTGCCGCCGCCCAGCCAACCCAGCCGGCCGGGCCTTGCCTGATTGGGGCGATGGATGTGGTGGGGGCCTGTGCAGATTTGGCGGCGGCGTTCCATGGCCACCCAACCCAGCAGTTGCAATTGGTGGGGGTGACGGGCACCAATGGCAAAACCACCACCACGCAATTGATTGAGTTTTTGTTGAAGACAGCCGATCGCCCCACGGCGCTGCTGGGCACGTTGGTGGTGCGTTGGCCGGGCTTTGAGCAAACGGCCGTCCATACCACGCCCTTTGCGGTGGAGTTGCAAGAGCAGTTGGCCAATGCTCGATCGGCCGGGGCGGACTATGCCGTGATGGAAGTTAGCTCCCATGCCCTGGCCCAACGACGGGTGCAAGGTTGTGAATTTCAGGTGGCGGTTTTCACCAACCTGACGCAGGATCACCTGGACTTCCACAACACGATGGAAGATTATTTTGCGGCGAAGGCCCTGCTCTTCCAGCCCAATTACCTGCGGGGCCGGGCGATCGTCAACCTTGATGATCCCTATGGGGCGGCCCTCGCAGCTCAGCTCGATACCGATCGCTGCTGGTGCTATAGCATTGACGATTCCGCAGCCGATTTTTATCTGAGTGATTTGAGCTACGGCCTCGATGGGGTCAGCGGCACGCTGCACACACCGGCCGGCGCGATCGCGTTTCGATCGCCCCTGGTGGGTCAATTCAACTTGCAAAACTGGCTGGCCGCCGCTGCTGCCGGGTTGCACTTGGGCTTGGATCTTTCGGCCATGGTGCAGGCCCTGGCTCAATTCCCCGGTGTGCCAGGTCGAATGCAGCTAGTCCAAGTGACCGATACGCCCTTGCCCCAGGACATTAGCGCGATCGTGGACTATGCCCACACGCCCGACAGCTTGGACAATGCCCTGCGGGCGGCCCGTCCGTTTGTGCAAGGGCGCTTGATTTGTGTGTTTGGTTGTGGGGGCGATCGCGATCGCACCAAACGGCCCATCATGGGCGGCATTGCGGCCCAGGAGTCCGACTGGGCGATCGTCACTTCCGACAACCCCCGCACCGAAAATCCCCAGCGAATTTTGAACGATGTGGTGGCCGGAATTCCCGCCGCTGCGAACTACACCGTGGAGGGCGATCGCGCCAAGGCGATCCAACGGGCCATCCTGGAAGCCCAACCCGGCGATTGTGTCCTAATTGCGGGCAAAGGCCACGAAGACTACCAAATCCTAGGCACTGAAAAGGTGCATTTTGACGATCGGGAACAGGCCGAGGCGGCCCTGCGCCTGCGATTGCAAGCAACCATCGCCACTAATGCAAATTAATGCAAACTGAAGCAGGCTGAAGCATCTGGATCGGACTTCATGGGGTTCAGCGATCGAAAAATCAGGGGTCGCATCCCAAGCTCCGACCCCGCCCGCCCGCGATCCATGGGTCAGGTCTGTTAAAAACTGTTAAATCTCATCCCTGAGCGCCCCCGTTTGGATTTGCCCGTGATTCTGTGGAAGATTGATACCGTTTCTGCGAAATTGCGTGAGATTCCTGCTAGTTGAAGATGACCCAGCCATTTCCCACACGCTCGGCGCGGCCCTGGCGGAGCAGTTCTACGTGGTGGATGTGGCTGAGGATGGGCAAGAGGGATTGGACTATACCCGATCGTTTACCTACGACTTGATTATTCTGGATGTGACCCTGCCCCGACTGGATGGCCTGAGTCTTTGTCGCCATCTGCGGCGAGAAAAATATACGGGTCCCATTTTGCTATTGACCGCCAAGGGCGAAACCGAAGACAAGGTAAAGGGTCTGGATGCCGGGGCCGATGATTATGTGGTCAAGCCTTGCACCGTCCAAGAACTGATGGCACGGGTGCGGGCCCTGTTGCGCCGCCAGCGATCGACCGATGCGCCCGTGTTGGAATGGGGGCCCCTGCGTTTGGATCCGAGCGCCGGTCAAGTGACCTATAGCAATCGCCCCATCAACCTCAGCCCCAAGGAATACAGCCTCCTGGAATTGTTTTTGCGCCATCCCCGGCGGCTGTTTTCCCGCAACGCCATCCTCGAACACCTGTGGTCTGTGGGCGATTTTCCCGGTGAAGAAACCGTCAAAGCCCACATCAAAGGCGTGCGACGCAAGTTGGCCCTGGTGGGAGCGCGGGATCTGATTGAAACGGTTTATGGCATGGGCTATCGGCTGCGGCCCGGGAGCGCTCAGGTGCCGGAACCCCAGGATGGGGATGTGTCTCTACGGTTGCGATCGGCCCTCGATCGGGCATGGGAACGCTTTGAGGGAATGATCTATGAGCGGTTGGAGTCCTTGGAGCGAGTAACGGCCGGCATCGGAGCCGATCGACTCTGCGAGGTCGATCGGCTCCGGGCCCTGGAAGATGCCCACAAACTGATCGGCTCCTTGGGGCCATTTGGATTGGTGCGCGGCTCCCAACTGGCCCGCGCCATTGAAGAACAACTGCAACAACTGCAACCCTACGCCCAAGATCCCTATAGCCCCAGTGGTTTCGACCCCGCCGCCAATCCAGTCGCTACCCATCCAACGGCCACCAATCGCCACAGCATCCTGCAACTGGCCCACCAAACCCTGATTTCCCTGGTGGGCGATCTGCGTCGCGAAATCCAAAGCCGCCAGCAGATCGAACACAATCGCCTACGGCTGGTTTATTTGGGCAACAACAGCCGCTGGTCTCAGGCCCTGGCCGCCGCCATTGCCCAAGAGGGGGCCCTGATTGACCTGGCGCTGCCCAGTTCTCCTACCACTTGGCTCACGCAACCTGCCACCGCCTTGCCCAGTGTGGTAATTATGGATTGGAGCGATCCGGAGCGGGCCGATTTTCTGGCGGTATTACCCAGCTTGCGCCAGCGCCAACCATCCCTGATCGCGATCGCCCTGATGGAGCAGTCTGACCCCAACGATCTACTGCAATTTGCGAATGAAGGCTGGGATACCGATTGGGCAGTCGATCGCCCCATCACGCCCCTGATCCAAGCCCTCAGTCAATACCAAACCGAACAACGCATTGGGGGCAATCTGCGAATTCTGGCCATTGGCCTGTCTAACAACGCCAACAACCTGGTAAGGCGCTGTTGCCAGCAACAACAATGGACACTGGCCGCCGTTTCCCAACCCCAACGAGTCAGCGCCAGCATGGCCGCCAGTCGGCCGGATCTCATTTTGCTGGCGGCCGATAGCAGTCCCTGGGAAGGCGTTTTATGGACGAGGGCCCTCCGCAGCGAGGGATTTGGCGGGCGACGCATCCCGGTGATTGTGTTTGCCTCCGAAGCCTCGCCCCAAACCCTCGATCAGCTCTACCAGGCCGGGGCAACTGCCTGTATCCTAGAGCTTCCGAGTGCTGAGGAATTGGCGGATAGTTTGCGACATCAGCTCATCCGAGCCAGCCGATCGGAATTGTTCAATGGCCGAGCTACTAAACCAGCCAGTAAATATTAGTTAAATCAACGAATTTAGCTGAATTTAGCTGAATTTAACTAATTTGCTCAACTGATTAATGTAATGGATCAGTTGAATTGATTGGCTGAACGAGTTGGCTGGATTAATTGGCTGAACTAACGGCACTGCTGGAACTCCCCAAGTCAGTTAAATTGCTTGATTGAAACTGTCTGATTGAATCCGATGGCACTCGGTTGAACTTGCAGAGTGGGCATGGCTCCTCAAGTCATACGGAGAAGACCCACAATTCATATTTTCCTCAATTTTCCTCAATTCATATTTTCCTCTCCATCTCCTATGACTAAACAAGTGCTTGTTATTGATGATGAACCAGACATGCGAGAAATTGCGCGCATTGGTCTGGAGGTTTGTAACGGTTGGCAGGTGTTGTTGGCTGCTTCCGGTGCTGAAGGAATTGCCATGGCCGCAGCCCAACAACCCGATGCGATTTTGTTGGATGTGATGATGCCCCAAATGGATGGCACGGCGACCTTGGAAGCATTGCAAAAAAATCCCTCCACCAGTCATATTCCTGTCATTTTGTTGACCGCCAAGGTGCAAGCGGCCGATCGCCAACGCTATGCCCACTTGAAGGCGGCAGCGGTGGTTACGAAGCCGTTTGATCCTTTGGTGTTAGGAGATTCCATTTGTCAGATTTTGGGCTGGTCTGCCTAATCATGCGATCGAGATCCATCGGCTGATCGGTTTGGCAATGGGGCGATCGAGTCCAATTCAGCCCAATTTAGCCCAATTTAGCCCGATCAAATTCCATTGCACTGGAGCAGGTTACACCGAGTCCAGAGGCTCAATGGCTAATTCAAAGGTCATGTGGGCCGAGGCCGATCGCCCGCGAAATGTGCCCGGCATGGGGGCCGTGTTTTGGGGGAACGCGCTGGCGGCCAGGGGAATATGTCGATCGGCCGTGACCAGCCCTTGGGTGGGGTCATAGCCTCGCCATCCGGCCCCCGGCAAGAACACTTCAACCCAGGCGTGCAGGTACTTTTCGGGCTGCTTGGGGTCGCCAGCCTCGTAGCCGCTGACAAACCGCACCGCCAAGCCCACCACTCGGCAAACTTCCATAAACAAAACCGACAAATCACGACAGGAGCCGGTTTTGCGCCGCCAAGTCATGCCTGGCGGCATCGGGTCGCCAGTTTCTCGCGGCTGATAGAAGCAGTGGTTATAGACCGTTTGGTTCAAGTCGCCCAAAAAGTCCAGGGTGTTGCCATGGTTTTTGTAAAGCAACCCTTGGGCCAACTCCCAAATGGCGGGATCGAGCCGCTCGCCCCCCAACCGTTGATCGCTCAGATAAGGCCGCACCTGGGCCAGCGTTGAAGCGGGATAGTCGAAGGGGAGCGACAGGGCCCAAGGTTCCAACAGAAAGTGAAACGGGTTCGATCGCAAGGTTTCCACGACGCTGGTGGCCTTCACCTGCAAGGATTCCACCAGATCCCGGTTAAACCAACTTTGAATGACTGTGTTGCCTTCTAGGTCAAAAATATCGGCTAAACCCAGGGGGGGCGGCGATACCTGAAGCTGAAAATCGTGCAAGACCTGAGATCCATCGCAGCGGGGCCGCAATCGCAGGGTATGGGGGCCAAGTTCGACGGGTTGGCTATAGGTGTAATGGATTGCGTGATGGATGCGATAGCGCATGGCCCGGCCTAACGAACAATGGGGATTCCATGGCCATTTTAAGGAAGTCGCCCTTGGAAGTGGTTTTTACAAGGTGGCTTACGATCGCGCTGATCGCCCCCGACGTTTGGCCGGACGACTTCGGGGCGATCGAACCGCCTGTTCGCCCCTAGTCGCTGAGGCTGGCTGGGAGGATTGGGCGATCGCCCGCAAACTGGCGAGTTCCGTTGCGCTCAGGAAGCGCCACTGGCCCGGCTCCAACCCCGCCAAGGTGAGCGACCCGATCGCCACCCGCACCAAGCGCAGGGTGGGATGGCCCACGGCCGCCGTCATCCGTCGCACCTGGCGATTGCGGCCTTCGGTGAGGGTTAATTCTAGCCAGGCGGTGGGCACGGATTTCCGAAACCGAATCGGCGGATTGCGAGGCGGCAGGGGTGGCTCCTCGGGCAACAGACGCACCTGAGCGGGGCGGGTTCGGTAGTCTTGAATGGTCACGCCCCGTTGCAGTTGGGCGATCGCCGGATCCGGGGGAATCTGTTCCACCTGGGCCCAGTAGGTGCGGGGATGACCCCAGCGGGGATCGCTTAACCGGTGTTGCAGCGGCCCATCGTCCGACAGCAGCATTAACCCTTCGCTGTCCCAATCCAACCGCCCGATCGGGTAGATCTCAGGTACATCAATAAAGTCCTTCAGGGTGGCCTTGCCCTCGGAGGGGCTAAATTGGCTCATCACCTGAAAGGGCTTATAAAACACGACGTAGCGGGCCATGGTCGGGCGGGGAATAGGGGGAAGGGGCAGTACTGTGTTGCAGTGCTGTGTTTTAGTATTGGCTGCCCGATCGCCGGTGATGAACCGCTGTGACCCCTGTGGTGTCGAGCACTTTGCCGCTGTTGGCAGTGGCATACACCACCCAGTGATCGCCACATTCCATGCGACTGCGCACGGTGCATTCTAGAAAAGCCAGGGCATCGGTCAACAAAGGACAACCGTTGCTGGCGGTTTCCACTTGTAACCCCTCGAATCGATCGGCCCCTGGCGGAAAGTTTTTCATGAAGTGCCGCCGTAGTTGTTTGCCTTCCGCCAACACGTTCAGGACAAACTGCGAACCCTCATGCATCAGGGACTCGATCGCCCGTTCTTTGGCCACGGCGATCGTCACCCCCGGTGGCTTGAAGGTGGCTTGGGAAACCCAAGAGGCGAGCATTGCTGTGTTTACGTCATCTTGGCTGGCGGTGACCACGCACAGGGAACCCACCACGCGCCCCACGGCCTGGGCTGTGCGATCGGCCGTCCCGGCGGCCGGTTTGGGGGAGCGGCGTTTGTTGGCCCGTTGCAGGGCCTGGGCAAAGTCCGTGCCCGCCTCTTCGCACTGTTGCAGAACTGCTTGAGTGGGGGCAAATTTGACCCGGATCGTGGGCATGGCGAATTGGTAACCCCCGTCCTGGAGTTTGTTTTCCAGCAGGTCGATCGCCTCGCCGCTCCAACCAAAGGAACCAAACACCCCGGCGGGTTTGCTCTTGTCAGCGCTGTTTAGAACAATGCCCAGGGCCGTTTGAATTTGGGTGGGAGCATGGCCGCCCAAGGTGGGGGAGCCGATGATGAAACCGGCGCATTTCTCGATCGCCCCTTTAATTTCCTCTGGATCCAGATATTCGCAGTTGATGGACTCCACCGCCACGCCGGCCTTGGTGATGCCTCGGGCAATGCTTTGGGCCACGGCGGCCGTGTTGCCATAGGCCGAGGCGAAAATCAGGGCCACGGAAAGTTCCTTTTCCGTTTGCTGTTGCGTCCAGTGGCGATAGGCGTGGCGCAGTTCCGCAAAGCCATAGCGCACGATCGGCCCGTGGCCCGGCGCATAGGTGACGGCGGGCAGGTCGTCTAGCTTGTCCAGGGCGGTGCTGACCTGTTTGGACTGGGAAGCGTGCAGGCAGTCGTAATAAAACCGTCGATCGTCCTCATAGATCTGCCAGCCCTCATCAAAAATCTGATCGCCGCAAACATGGGCCCCGTAAAGCTTGTCAGTGAAGGCAATCTGGCTGGCGGGGTCGTAGGTAACCATGCCATCGGGCCAACGGGGAGTCGGAATCGGGATGAATTTCAGCAGGTGGCCTTGGCCCAGGTCAAGGGTTTCTTCGCCACGCACCACCTCGATCGCCAAGTCCCGATCGGGAAAGAGCGATCGCAGGGTGATGGCCGCCGGATTCGAGCAAATGAAACGCGGAGGCTGGCTGGCTTCCAGGAGTTTTTCAATGGTGGCGGCCCGGTTGGCGTTCAGGTGGCCCAAAATTACGTAGTCGATCGCCCGATCGCCCAACTGCTGCGCCAATTTGTTCAAAAACACATCGGTGAAGGTTTGCCCCGGCGGGTCAATCAGGGCCACCTGATCGCCTTGAATCAGATAGGCATTGGCGGTCGTGCCTTTTTTGAGGGAATATTCAATCTCAAATTTCAGGCGTTCCCAGGTGCGCGATCGCAACACGGTGGTGCCAGGGCCGATCGGCATCACTTGCACGTCGCGGGGTTTGGCCGTTGGGGGGGTTGCTGTGGCGATCGTCATTGCTGTGGCTCCGTGGTTCAAGCCTGATCCCTATTGTTGCCATCCTAGCGGGATCGTGGGCGCAATCAACGGGCGATCGCTTTGCGAAATGTAATCGGCTGGTTAATTAAATCTGAGTCTTGGGTCACCATTGCAGCGAAAATTCAAATTCAAATTGTATTTCTTGAATGACGATTGATCGATGACTTGATAACAGTCTATTGCTATGTTTCTGAAAACTAAAATCAAGTGAGTATTGGCATTCTTTGAGCTATGATTCAATCTTTAATTCTCTTCGTGATCTCTGGGCTATTTGAAATTGGTGGTGGATATTTAGTATGGCTGACCCTTCGGGAAGGAAAAACAGCTTGGTTTGCAGTAATTGGGGTCATCCTGCTTGGCTTCTATGGTGCTGTGCCGACGTTGCAACCAACCAATTTTGGACGCGCTTATGCTGCCTATGGTGGGGTTTTTGTTGTTCTATCAATTTTCTGGGGTTGGTTTGTTGATCGAGTAGTACCCGATAAATTTGACTATTTTGGAGGATGGATGATTATTTTGGGTGTCTTAGTCATGATGTATGCGCCTAGAAGCTAATTTTTAAAATAAAAGTTGGTACTGATTTTCCTACAACAGAATTAGTTGAGAAATTGATGATCAATACCAACTCATGAAGGTGCAACAAACTAGCCTGGCTACAGCTTGGATAGTATTTCAACTGACCTAACTTCCCTACCAAAACGTTTCGCTCGATCGGCAACGCGCTTGGCAAAAAGTGGAGCTAGGAGTCATGAACCCGTGGAGTGAAGTTGGCTAGCCCATGCCCAGCAGTCTTTTAATCGTGCCGACCTTTTGGGCATAGGGGGCATAGCGCCAATCTAAATCGAGCCAAGTGGCCTTCTTCAAAACACTGCGATAGTGCGAGAAGGTGTCGAAGCTGGCCTTGCCGTGATAGCTACCGATGCCGCTGTCGCCCACCCCACCAAAGGGCAGCGACGGACAACCCACATGCATCACCGTTTCATTGATGCAAGCGCCGCCGGAACTGGTGCGATCGAGCAAGTAGCGTTGGGTTTGGGTATTTTCTGAAAACACATAGAGCGCCAGGGGTTTGGGGCGGCTGTTCACTTGGGCGATCGCCTGATCCAGTTGGTCGTAGGGCAACACCGGCAGAATGGGCCCAAAGATTTCATCGGCCATCACGGGGCTGTCCCAATCCACATCGGTGAGAATCGTGGGGGCAATGTAGCGATCGGCTCGATTGTGTTGACCGCCCAAGAACGGTTTCCCGGACTCCAGCAAAGCAGCCAATCGATCGAACTGGCGATCATTAATAATTCGCCCAAAATCCCCGCTCTGGGCCGGATCAGTTCCATAAAACGCCGTAACCGCCTCGCGCAATTGGGCCAGCAACTCCGGCATCACCGCCCGATCGACCAGCAGATAATCCGGTGCGATGCAAGTTTGGCCCGCATTCAGGAATTTGCCCCAAGCGATCCGCTTCGCCGCGATCGCCAGATTCGCATCCGCCGTCACAAAGCAAGGACTCTTGCCCCCCAGCTCCAGGGTGACCGGCGTGAGGTGCTTGGCCGCCGCCGCCATCACCACACGCCCAATGGTTGTCCCACCCGTGAAGAAGATATGGTCAAACTTATTGGCCAACAGGGCTTGGCTGGTGGCAGCATCCCCTTCAAACACCGCCACAAAAGCCGGGTCAAAGGTTTCCCGAATCAGGGTTGCCACCACGGCCGCACTGGCCGGGGCCACTTCCGAGGGCTTGATGATCGCGCAATTTCCCGCCGCGATCGCCCCCACCAACGGAGAAATCGCCAAAGAAAAGGGATAGTTCCAGGGGCCAATAATCAGCGCCACCCCCAGGGGTTGCGGTTCAATCCAAGCGGAACCGGGCCATTGATCGATCGACAACTTGGCCTTTTGGGGCTTGGCCCATTGGGCTAAATTTTTCAGGGCCCCGTCAATTTCTGTAATCGAAGCCAACTCAAAATAGGCCTCATATTCCGGTCGGCCCAAATCCTGTTGTACTGCCGCCACGATCTCCGCCTGTTTGGCCTGAATCGCTTGGCGCAGCTTGGTTAATTGGGTGCGCCGAAAATCCAAGTCACGGGTGCGGCCGGTGGCAAAAAACTGTCGTTGGCGATCGAGGGTTTCCCGAATTTGGGCTTCAAGATCCCGATGAGCCGAATTGGTCGGTTGCGTGGCGATCACCATAGCTGTTGATTAACCCTTGAATTAACCCTTGAATGACTCGAAAGGGAATTGTCCCGCAAGTGTGTGCTGATTACTAATCTACTGAAAAATTCCGGTTCCAGCTTCAGAACGGTAACCAGGATCTAGCATCCGTCCAGTTAAGCTCAATGGGCACTGGAAGGCTATTTTTTCAACCGATCTGCCTCAGGCAAGGGGATTAGGGAGTGTTGTCATTTTTCGAGGTGATGCTGAAACGATTGATCTTCCATGCCCCAGTCGTTGTAACAAGGGGCTTAAGCCCCTTGTCCCCCACGATCTGTCAACTGTGGAATCAGCGTTTCAGGCGATTTGATGACAGGCCCTAAGCACCTTGGCTCCAATCCCCAGGCAAGGGGATCAAGCACCTTGCCTTCGATCGCGTAACGATGGAATTAGGCGCTTGGACAGATGCTCACCAGCATTAGGCCGAGGTGGGCAAATCTTGTACAAAATCGAGGGTGAAAGCCTTGCGATAATCAAGTGTTTTGGGATAGACCCCATACTCAACCATATTTTCAAAAAATTCCTTCCAGCGGGCTTCGGTCATGTAGCCAATACCGTTAGTAATTGCATCGCCCGAAAGCACAATGCCGTATTCCTTCAGCTTCCCGAGACCATAGATTAGGCGATCGTCCGTCATCTCCGGATAGTCTTTTTTAATCAATGCATTGCCGGGCGCTGGATCGGCTAAATAGCTATACCAACCTTTGGCAGAAGCCTGCACAAACCGTTTCACCACATCGGGCTTATCGGCAATCATTTGGGATGTGGTGTCAATGGTGGTGGCGTAGGGTTTATAGCCCACATCAGCCAGCAGGAAAACGCTGGGCTTGAAGCCGCCCTCTTTTTCGATGGTGTAGGGTTCTGAGGTGACAAATCCCTGCTGGGCGGAAGTTTTATCAGCCAAAAAGGGGGCGGGGTTAAAGTTATAAACCCGGCGCTGACTGTCCGTAAATCCATATTTTTTAGCCAACAGTCCCCAAAAATCTGAAACCGCTTGGGGCGTGACAAACAGGGGCTTTCCCTTCAATTCCGACAAATCTTTCACGCCGGGATGGGCCACAATGCAGCGGGGATCCTTTTGGAAATAGGCGGCGACGGTGATTTTGGGAACGCCTTCTGCGACGGCATTGAGGGCGATCGTGCTGTTGCTCATGGCAAAGTCCACCACTTTCCCAAACAGCAGTTGTGTGCCCGTGGCCGCCTGGGGGCCGCCCATCCGAATTTTTACATCCAGGCCATATTCCTTGTAAATACCGGTGGCCAGGGCTTGGTAAAAGCCGCCATGCTCCGCCTGGGCAACCCAGTCTGTGGCGAGGGTGACCCGATCGAGGCCCTTTTCACCGGTTGGGCTAGGTTCGCTGCTGGTGCTGTTGCCGCAGGCGGTGACCAAGCCGGAACTCAGGGCGATCGCCCCGTATTGCAGCAACCGACGACGGGTGAAGGCGGAATCGTTCAACGGAGACATAGGGTTAATTCACGAGAAACTTGAGGATTTTGAGTGCAACGGTTCGATCGGCCAGTCCTGGTCAGCCCTGCCCCTTGAATTCTAAACTTCCCATGCTTTACGCGGGATCCCAGCAGTTTTTAAAGCTGCGAGATCACAGCAAGCCCACGCTGCCATCGAGAGCAAGCGTGGGCTTTTGGAATCAGTTTTGTAAGATTCTTGGGGGGATGATTGGTTGCAGGGTTTGGATATCGTGGGAGCAAGGGGCTTAAGCCCCTTGTCTTTGTTGAGCACTGGAGCTGAGAGCACTGGAGCTGAGAGCACTGGGGCTGGCAGATTACAGATTTGGTGCTGATTCAAGCTATCCAGAGCCAGACTCGGGGTAACCACCCGGCCTAGCTGGTGAGGCTGCGGCGGCGGGATTGGGCTTCGTAGCTGGAGCCGATGTCGGTGCGAACGCGGCTCAGTTCCCAGCCTCGTTCCAGGCGATCGCGATAGGTATCCAAGCCTTCGTCGTCGGCCGCGCGATCGAGCACTTCCCGATAAATGCGGTGGATCGCCACTTGTGCTTCAGCGCTGTTGGCAATGGCCCAGCGCACCTTGCGCACTGACCAGCCCTGCTCCAGAGCGCGAACATAGGTACGCAAACCGGCCAGATCCGCCGGACGGCCCAGGACAGATTGATAGAGGCGATCGACCTCGGCCGCATGGCCAGGATCAATGCCCGTTGCCAACAGCGACTCATCCCAAGCACCGGCCACACTCACGTACTGAGCACCGGAATCCAGACAGAGGGACTGCTGGCGATTGCCCACGCAAAGGCTGCTGGCCTGGCTGGGCAAGGCGATCGCGCTGGCGGCGAGGGTGGTGGCCAGCACGGTACTGAGCGATCGACGGGGCGATCGGATCGGGAGCATTTGGAGCATCTCGTTGAGCTTCAGCATCAGATGCCAACCTAGGTTGCAAAGTCGGGTAGCAACGGCAAAGTCGTCCCCCCATTCTAAGGGGAAAGTTCCGAACCTCAAAAGGGATCCGGCACTTGTTCACGAAACTTTCACAGAGGTTCAATGAGGTTCAATGACGGGAATTGGATTGCCCAAAGACTCCGCGACGGAAACCCGATTTGAGCTGGGTGGGAGGTGTGTCCGCGCTGAATGTGGGCGCTAGGTCAAAAGACTTAGAGAAAACCCTAGAGAAGAAACATTAGAGAAAAACGGCTAATTTGGAACCTTCAGCGGTCTTTTGCACTTCAATGCGGGCGGTGAATGCCTCCTTGAGTTGGGGAATGTGGGTGACCGTGAGGATGCAACCAAAATCTGGGGCGATCGCATTAATGGCCGCTACCAATCGATCGCGCCCTGCATCATCCTGGGTGCCAAATCCTTCATCAATGATCAGGAGTTGCAGCGCCGTTCCCGATCGCTGGGCCAATAGTCGCGACAGGGCAAGCCGAATCGCAAAGTTAATCCGAAAGGATTCGCCACCGGAATAGGTTTCGTAGGGGCGAGTGCCTTGGGCATCGGCAATTTGAATTTCTAGGGTTTCGATGGTGGCGCTGGCTAAATCGGTTGCTTTCTGTCGCTTGGTTGCGGTTTTTTTGAGGCGTTGAGTCACAAAATTAATGTGCAGTTGGTTGGCACTTAATTGGGACAAAATTCGATTGGCTTCCGCTTCCAGTTGAGGCAAAAGGGTTTCGATCGCCAAGGCTTGAATTCCATTTTTGCCAAAGGCCTTGGCCAATTCGTCATAAACGCGCTGTTGATGATGTTTTTGTTGAAGCTGTTGTCGATCGCGCCCGATCTGCTCCGCTAATTGTTGTAGAAATTCCTGCCGTTGAGAAAGTTGGGCTTGCTTGGCCACCGTTGATTCGATCGCCCGTTGCAGATCATTGAGTTGCACATCAAGCTGTTGTAAGTCCTGGCTGGGATCCGGTTGGCTGGTCAGTTGCGCTTGCACCTCTGCCCACTGTTTTGCGAGTTGATTTTGGGTTTCGGTTTGGGTCTGTTGGGCTTGGGTAAGCTGCCGTTGTCGATCGAGCAGTTGGGGCGCTTCCTGTTGGCATTGACGCAGGGTTTCTGCTCGGGCTAACCACCCCTGAGCCGATCGCAATTTTGCCCGTACCTGTTCATGGTGATCGGGTTGATAATTCAGCGCTGCCAGTTGTTCCTTAATCAGGGCCAATTGGGCAGTTAATGAAGTAGGTTCAGCCGGGTCTAAATGACTGGCCAGGGTTTTTTGAAGTCGATCGCGCTCTGCCAATAACGCCGGTCGCCGCTGTTGCAATTGTTCTAGCTTTCGTTGGGCTTGGTTCAATTCATGCTGCTTCAGTTCGACCCACCGCCAGCGATCGACCTCAGCCCGCGCCAAGGCCAGGTTTCGATCGTCAAAATTCAAGGCTGTTAGGCGATCGTCTAACTCGGCTAGCTCATGGCGCAAATCTGGGAGCGATCGCCCCAATTCTGGTAACGGTTCGGGTACTGATCCACCCCGATCAAACCAATCCAAAGTCGCTGTCAGTTGGGCGATTGTGGCTTCCTGAGCCGCCAAGGAAATTTGCTCTTGCTCCAGGGTTTGCAGTTGTTCTTGCAGCTTGCCCCGTTCTTCAATCAAACTATTCAGGGGCTGCAATTCCTGTTTGAGGTCTCGATATTCCTGGCGCAAGATCTGAATTTCGCGTTCTGTCAAAGCCAACTGCTCCTGAAGCACCCACAGGCGATCGCGCAGTTCCGTTTCTTCGAGTTTTTGCTTGGCTTGCACTCGCTCCAGGTGATGTTGATCTAGGGGTTGATCGCACAGGGGACAAGCGCCATAGTCCTCTGATATTTCGTGAATTTCCTGATTTTGACTCTTCTGAATCGCCGGTTGCTCTGCCAGCAGGGTCATTTTTTCAGTCAGCTTTGCAAGCTGATTCTGTAAATCCACCTGCATTCCTGTTAAGCGATCAATAAACCCTTTTCGTTCAGTGCCTTTCTCTTGAACCCGATCTTGATAAACTTTGCGATTCTCAAGAGTTTGAATCCGTTGATCAATCTGTTCCCATTGCTGAACCAGTTGAGGACGACGCGCCACAGAAGCCATCGCTCGTTGCTGCAAATTCTGTAACTCTTCCAAACGAGCCACCAAGCGCGATCGCACCCGATCGCCCTCTTGAAAAAGCTGTTGCCGCCGTTGAACCAAGGGAGCTGCCTGGGTTTGCATTTGCTCCAATTGGTTTAAATGGTGGCGTGCGGTTTGCCACTGAGTTGCCGCCGCCTCCACCTCCGATCGCTGATTCAGAATGCTCTGTAATTCCTGTTCCTGTTGTGCCAAATCCTGCAAGCGACTATGCAACGTGCGCTGCTCATTTTCCAGTCGGTTCACTTCCCGATCGAGCGCTTGTTGTCGCTGGTTTTGCTCCGTTATCCATTGATGATACTGCTGGGATTTTTGACCCAATATTTCATCTTCCCGTTGCCATTGCTGAAGCTGCTGAATTCCCGCTTCAATTTCCGTTTGGGCGGCCAAGGTGCGATCAATTTCTGCTTGTCGGTGGGCCAGTCGTTGACCTTCCTGGGCCAACCGTTCCAGCTCTTGGCGAATGGTTTGTTGCTGCTGCTGAATCCATTGCAATTGTTGTTGCTGGGTTTGGCGTTGCGCTGCAATCGATCGCAACTGCTCCAGTCGGGCTTCTGCCTTTTGCCGATCGCCCCGTAGCGCTTTGAGCTGTTGTTCAACGGTGGCCAACTCTTGGGACAAACTAGCTCGATCGGCTAGCTTTTGCTCCTGGGATTGAATCGACTCCTCCAGTTGCTTGGTTTCACCCTTCAACAGCTTTGAGCGTTCCCTCGCCTGTTCTGCCAAATCATCGTATTGCCCCAGCTTCAACAAATCCGCCAAAATGTCCTTGCGATCGGCCGGTGTTTTCAACATGAATTCATCGGCTCGTCCCTGACGCAAATAGGCCGAATTAACAAAGGTGTCATAGTCCAGCCGCAAGCGCTGCAAAATAGCTGCTTGGGTCGCCCTTGCCCCCCGTTCCGTTAAGCTGCGAAAGGCCCATTGATCGGGATCGCCCTCATCGATCGCCATCTGAAATTCCAAAGCAGTGGTTTGGCCCAATCGGCGTGTTCGGATTACCCGATAAACCTCATGACCAAACCGAAAGGTAAAGTTAACGGTCGCTTCCGTTTCGCCCGCGAAAATTACATCATCTTCGGTGGAAGCGCGACTTTTACCCCAAATTGACCAAGCCATGGCTTCCAGTAGTGATGACTTCCCTGCACCATTGGCTCCACAAATACAAGCCGTTTGCAGCCCCCCAAAGTGTAGGGTTGCTTCTCGATAACTGAGGAAATTTTTGAGGATGAGCTGTTCGGGGATCACGGTTAACCTCTGCCCTGCCTCTCCCAACCCATTGCTGATGAATGAGCTGGATTAATCTTGCTGAATGAGTTACTTTTCAGGCTCATTTTGACATTTTTGGCACTCCTTTTGGGTGCTCATTCAAAAACAGGCTATAACCAGAAACGGCAGCCCCCGCATGGGGGGCGATCGCCCAAGCCCTGGCTCCGGGGCGACCTGGGCAACTGTCCAGCCCCCTTCAACACCTACCCTTCTCAACCACTGATCGTCTATTGATCGTCTATTTTTTAGGCTCTCTGAACCATGGCAAAAGTTGGCTATTTGGTTAACCGCCGCAGCGGCAAAAAGATTCGGGTTGGCGCTTGTGTCAAATCCACAAGCAAGCCGCCGAGATTTAGCCTGTTTCAGTCAAAACTTGGTGCTGATCAGTTGCCTAGCCGCGTTGATTTGCGTCAATATCTGACTCCCGTTGAAGATCAATCCACCGTCGGCAGTTGCACCGCCAACGCGATCGCCGGAGCTTATGAATATTTAGCGCAGCGGGCCAACGGAGAAGCGGGCGACATCAGCCGCCTGTTTATCTACTACAACACTCGACGCGCGGAAGGAACTGTGGGCGACGGTGGCAGTTCCATCAGCGGCAGCATCCAAGTGCTTGAAGAAGTGGGCGCTTGCACCGAAGAAACGTGGCCCTATGTTCCTGAAGAATTTGACACGGAACCCTCCCCAGAGGCTTACGAAGAAGCCCAGAATTTTTTGGTAGATGAAGCGCGTGAAATTCCCATTGATTTAGCAGCCATGAAAAGCTGTTTGGCGGAGGGTTATCCCTTTGCCTTTGGTTTGATTCTCTACGATTCTTTTAATCAAGCGGGAAAAGGCGGCCGCGTTCCGTTGCCCAGCCGCAATGAACAAGTTCGCGAAACCCACGGGGCCCATGCCATGCTCTGTGTGGGTTATTCCGATCGCAATGAAGCCTTTATTGTGCGCAATTCTTGGGGATCGGATTGGGGCGATCAAGGCTATTGCTATATCCCCTATGACTACATGATCAACACGGATTTGTGTTTCGATTGTTGGGCAATTCAGCAAGTTTCGGATCTGGATTTTTCGGCTGGCATCTACAGCGATGATGACGAAGAATTTGCCAGTGACTACAACTCTGAGGATGATGAGAGTGATTATGATTACTCAGAGGAAGAAGACGAAGGAATCAGCATCTCGGTAGACTACGACGGCGAAGAAGGCGACGAGGAAGAAGAATACGACGAAGAAGATTACGGAGATTCGGAGGAGGAAGAAGAAGATTACGAGGAAGAAGAAGAGGAGGAAGAAGATTACGAAGAAGAAGTAGAAGAGGACTACGAAGAAGAAGAGGAGGATTACGAGGAGGAGGAAGAAGATTACGAGGAAGAGGAGGAGGAAGAAGAAGAGTAAGTTGCTGATTGGGCATTCGCTCGATCGACCCTTTGGCTGTTCTCGGTTCTTCAGTGATTAATCAACGGATCGGCCGATCGAGAATTGACCGATCGACCGATCGGCTGTCTTGGGCAAGGGGCTTCAGCCCCTTGTCTGAAGTGGTTTCAAGGTTTTTCTCATGGGCTTTGCCATAGCCACTGGCCAGCCTCAATGTTGCAAAAGTTGGCGGGGACTCATGCAGGGCGATCGGGCCACGCGACACTAAGGGATGGTTCTTGTTCCCAGCGCCATGCAATCCACCGAGTTTTTGCCCCAACCCGCCACCAGCACCGCGCCCGAGGCCGCCCAAGCGACCCAAAATCGCAAGGCTGACCACCTGCGAGCCTGCTTGCAAGATGATGTGCAGTTCCGGCAGGTGGGTAGCGGCTTGGATCGCTACCGATTCGAGCATTGCTGTTTGCCGGAACTGGATCGATCGACCATTGATCCCAGCACTCAATTTTTGGGCAAACCGCTGCGGGCCCCGTTGCTGATTTCCTCCATGACCGGCGGCACAGACCAGGCAGAACAAATCAATCTGCGGTTGGCGGCGGCGGCCCAGCGCTGGGGCTTGGCCATGGGGGTTGGCTCACAGCGGGTGGCGGTGGAGCGGCCGGAGGTGCGCCGAACCTTTGCGGTGCGATCGGTTGCCCCAGACATTCCGCTGTTTGCCAACCTGGGGGCGGTGCAGCTTAACTATCGCTATGGTTTGGCTGAGTGCCAGTCCTTGGTGGATTGGTTGGAAGCAGATGCGTTGATTTTGCATCTGAACCCCTTGCAGGAGGCGGTGCAAACCAAGGGCGATCGCAACTTTGCGGGGTTGCTCGATCGAATCGCAGACCTTTGTGTCCAATTGCCCGTGCCTGTGATTGCCAAGGAGGTGGGCAACGGCATTTCGCGCACCATGGCTGAAAAGTTGATGGCGGCCGGTGTCCAGGCGATCGATGTGGCCGGAGCGGGGGGCACGTCTTGGGCCAAGGTGGAGAGCGTGCGGGCTTTGGATCCTAAACAGCGCCGCTTGGGCGAAACCTTCGGTGATTGGGGCATTCCCACGGCTGAATGCATCACTGCAATTCGGCAGGTGGCTCCAACGATTCCGCTCATTGCGTCCGGCGGTCTGCGCAATGGTTTGGATGCGGCTAAGGCGATCGCCCTCGGGGCAAATTTGGCGGGGTTCGCCATGCCCTTTTTACATGCGGCTAATGAGTCCGACAGTGCTTTGGATTTTCTGTGTGATGTGCTGATTGCGGAACTGGAAACCGCCATGTTTTGCACCGGCAATCGCACGATCGAGGATCTACAAACTCGCGGCCGACTGCAACTTCAGTAGGCAACTGTGCCTGATGGCAATTGCTTCTTGGGAGCTGAGGGGATGATCCCTTCAGCGATTCCTCAAGATGGGGTCAAATTGGATCGCTGCTTGAGCCAGACTTTAAAAATAGTAGAATTTTGAGTGATCACAATCACAATCAAAATGTAATTTGCAGTTTCCCGAGTTAGGGACGCGGCCCACTTTCCTTGGGCTAGGGATTAAGATCAAGATAGCAAGATAAAGATAGAATAAGTATAAGCTTCTGACGATTCATTGTAACCACTTCATCAGTGGCTTTTCTTTGCTTTTTTTGCTCTTGAAGAATGCGCCTCAAAAGGTGGCATTACTTTTTTCATGGCCTTTTTCAGGGCTGTTGGGATGGCTGTTGGGATGGCCTTGATGGGTGAGTCCTGAGTTCCTGGTGTTGAGTAGTTTGGCAAACGTTGCTCAACCCGATCGCCCCGAAGCTGCGACCAATGCCCTGTTCAAAATCACTGCCCGATCGTTGCTCTGGTGACCCAATGGGGAAGAGCGATCAGGCTTGAAATTCATCTTTTCCCGATCAATCTTCTCTCTAGCGTTAGGTTCATGACCAATTCCCAGGCGATTGCAGCCAACTCAGAACCCATTCGACGATTGGCGACGGGCAAGGCAGAATCCCCATCCCGGCCGTTTGATCCCGGATCGTTTCTAATTTTGGTGGTTGATGATGTCAGCCAAAATGTGCGCCTGTCGATCGAAATGCTAGATCAGGCGGGCTATGAAACCACATTTGCCATGACGGGAGCCGAAGCGTTGATGAGGGTGCAATCGGCCCAGCCGGATCTGATTTTGCTGGATTTGATGATGCCGGGAATGAGCGGTTTGCAACTGTGCGATCGCCTGAAAGACGATCCGACCCTGCGGGATATTCCCGTGTTGTTTGTCACGGCCAGCAACGAAGAGACCCACATGCTAGAAGCCTTTCAGCTTGGCGCTGTGGACTACATCACCAAGCCCTTTCGCTCGGCGGAACTCTTGGCTCGGGTGCGGGTGCATTTGGAACTCAAGCAAGCACGCGATCGCCTCAGTCAGGCCCTGAATGCCTTGCAACGAACCCACGCCCAACTGCAAAGCGCCTACACCGAATTGGGCCGCTTGGCCACCACCGATCCCCTGACCGGTTTGGCCAATCGTCGGCATTGGATGACCCTGGCCAAAAAGGAATTTCAGCGCAGTTGTCGCTACCAACATCCCCTTTCGGTGTTGATGTTGGATTTGGATCACTTCAAGGCCGTGAACGATACTTATGGCCATGCCGTGGGCGATTTGGCCTTGGCCACGGCCACCCAAGCCGCCAGCAGCATTTTGCGAACTCAGGATTGTCTGGGGCGCTATGGGGGTGAGGAATTTGTGATGCTGTTGCCGGAGACCGATGCGGCGGCCGCTGCGATCGTGGCGGAACGGATTCGCAAGGCGATCGCCGATCCGACCATCACCAGTTTGCCCAGCGCCCCGGGCTTAACCCTAACGGTCAGCATTGGCGGCACTAGTTGCCAGTCCACCGACACCTCGATCGAGGCGGCCTTAAACCGGGCCGATCGGGCCCTCTACCAAGCCAAAAACCGGGGCCGCAATCGAGTGATGATGGTGCTGTAGCGGCCGATTGTTTACGGTTGATTAACCCTCGGCAAGGGCCCACTGCTGGCCGAGGTGCGATAAACTGTTACGAAATGTAAAACTCAAAACGTAACAATTCAGGAACAAACCATGACTCAACCACAACCGACCACCACCCCCAACCTCGAAGAACCCAAATTTGGCTTCAATGACTATGCCGAGCGCCTGAATGGCCGCGCCGCCATGGTGGGTTTCCTGCTGGCTTTGGCGATCGAGGCGGTGACGGGTCAAGGGCTGTTGGCTTGGTTGGGCCTGCTGTAGGGGCCTGCTGTTGTCCGTTGCTTGGCAACCCGCTGCAACGGGTTGAGCTTGTTGAGCGGGATTTGCCAAGCCTAATCCTTTGCGAAATTAAGGGCGCAGCCCCTGCCCGATCGCTCGGCCCAAGAAGCGGGTGGGTGTGGCTGCGTCTCTTTTGTGGGCCGCGGATGGGCCGCTTCAAAAGCCGACAATGTTGAAGGCATTGATGCTGAAGATATTGACAGCAGCAGAAAAAATTTCTAGCAGCAGAAAGGTTTATACAATCAGAGTTAGGGGTGACGTGGCTAGGAATCAGCCATCGTGTGGGGACGACCCTGGGGATCAAAACCGCTGAGGACTAAACCGATGGGTAAGCGTTGGCCGCGGCTGTTGCAACAACGATATCGACGAGAGCCGATCGCCGCCTTCGTGCTAACCATGGGCCTGGTGCAGGTGACGATCGGGGGTGCAGATAGTGACGCAGGCTTGGCCGCTTTGGGGCTAATCTTTTTGGGCACGGCCGCTGCTCTCTATTGGCTGAAATATTCTGCGCGCGTGATTGACGCAGCCCGATCGCCCCGCATCACCTACCGCAGTTCCCGCCCCGATCGCTTGCCCGTTTTGCCCGCAGCCCCCCAGCTAACCCCGGTCTATTCAGATCGATCACGATCGCCCCTGCCGCCCTTGCGCCTCCGCGATCGCCCCAATTCCGCCGACTAGCCCTTGTCGCCAGCCTCCGCGATTCCCAGCCTTCTCGAATGAATCCAGAATTCTGAGCGAATCATCGTCCCGATCGAGCCGCATTGCATGAGCGATCTTTGCACCATCAGCCGTCGTGTCCAGTTTTCCGCAAGCTACCGTTACTGGTTGCCGGAACTGACGGAGGCGGAAAATCATCGACGGTTCGGGATCGCCGCTCGATCGCCCGGCAGCACCTTCACGCTTTGGGTGCAAGTCCAAGGGCCGATCGATCCCTTTGGCATGGTGGCCAACCTGTCCACCACCATCAAACGCGCCCTGCAACGGGAAGTGCTCGAACCCTTGCACGGAGCCAACCTCAACCAGATTTGGCCAGAATTTGCCAACACCCTACCCACCAGCGAGTGGCTGGCCCAGGTGCTGTGGCAGCGATTGGGCCAATGTTGGCAGCGGCAGGGTTTGCAACTGCGACAAGTGCAACTGTCGCCCGATCCCGGTTTAGTTGTGGAATATCGAGGGCAAGCTATGGAAGCTCATCTAACGGTTCATACGCACTTCAGCGCCGCCCATCGTTTGGCTTTGCCAACCCTAACTTTGGCTCAAAATAGCGAAATTTATGGCAAATGTTCCCGCCCCAGTGGCCATGGCCACAACTACCAATTGTGGGTGACGGTGCGCGGTCAAATTGACCCTAGAACGGGGATGGTTGTTGAACTCAACCGGCTCCATGATCTCATTGAAATGCAAGTGGTGGAGCCGCTTGATCACACCTTTTTAAATCAGGACATTGGCTACTTTCAAGACATTGTGCCCACGGCGGAAAATATTGCCGTTTATATTCGCGATCAACTGCTGGAACCAGTGCGAGAGTTGGGAGTGCAGTTGGTAAAAATTCGGCTGGATGAAACCGAAAATAATTCCTGCGAAGTGTATGTGCAAACGGAAGCCCCGTGGGTCGATCGCCCCGTGATCAGCGCGATCGACCAAGGAAAACCGGTGAGCGTAAGTGCAAACTAGGGCAGTCTGTGCGAGCTATTCAAACCGCACCGCCGTGCCACTCACCGCCACCATCAACATGCCGCCGCCGTTGGACAGGCTAATGGTTTCGTAATCAATATCAATGCCAATGATGCCGTTTGCCCCCAATTCGGTGGCAGCAGCTTTCATTTCATTCATGGCGATGTCTTTGGCCTTGCGCAGTTCTTTTTCGTAGGAACCCGATCGCCCGCCAATCACGTCTCGGATGCCAGCGAAAAAGTCCTTGAAGATGTTTGCCCCCAAGATCGCTTCGCCACTGACCACGCCGTAATAGAAAATGATGCGCTTGCCTTCGAGGCTGGAGGTTGTGGTTAGCAACATTTGGTAACTCCGGTAATCGGTTCCTTGATTGGGTTTCGCTTGATCTGATCTCTGTTGTAGCAAGGTGGATGGGCGATCGACCGAGGGGTTGTGGGGGAACGTTCACGAGTTTTGGTGGTTTTCACAGAAAAGACCCAGCTCCCCGATCGGGTCAATGGCCACTCAATCGCCACGAATGGCGGCAAACTTTGCTTGAATGGCCCGCAAATATTGCACGGGGTCTCAACCATGCTGGTACGAAAGTTGGGCGATTGCGAAGAATTTGTGGCGGGCGACAATTCGATTTTGCGAGAGCTGCTGCATCCCGACAAACAGCCGATCGACCTGCGCTATAGCTTGGCCCATGCCATTTTGCCCGTGGGCGAAACCTCGCTGCCCCACTCCCTGACCACCTCTGAGGTCTACTACATCATGGCGGGGCGGGGAGAAATGCACATCGATGGCGAGGTGCAAATCATTGAGCCGGGGGATGCGGTTTATATTCCGCCCAACGCTAAACAATTCGTGCGCAGCTTGGGGCCCGAGCCGCTGACCTTCATCTGTTTGGTGGATCCGGCCTGGCGTAAAGAGGATGAAACGGTTTACGAGAGCGAACCCTAGAGCTTGTCGCCAAATCGCCTGAAACCCTGATTCCACCGTTGACAGACCGAGAGGGACAAGGGGCTTAGGGCTTGTCGCCAAATCGCCTGAAACCCTGATTCCACCGTTGACAGACCGAGAAGGACAAGGGGCTTAGGGCTTGTCGCCAAATCGCCTGAAACCCTGATTTCACCGTTGACAGACCGAGAGGGACAAGGGGCTTAGGACTTGTCGCCAAATTGCCTGAAACCCTGATTCCACCGTTGACAGACCGAGAGGGACAAGGGGCTTAGGACTTGTCGCCAAATTGCCTGAAACCCTGATTCCACCGTTGACAGACCGAGAGGGACAAGGGGCTTAAGCCCCTTGTTACAGCGCTTGGGGCATGAAAAATCAACCGTTTTCGTCGCATCCCAAAAAATGACGATAGACCCTGACAACCTGTGCCAGTTGCAGGGGCGATCGAGTGTAGGTGGGTTGCTATTTTTGGTAAAAATTACTATAAATAAATTGACCGGCCACCCGTCAACGGCCGAAGCGGTGTGACTGCCTCAAGATCCCTCCTGGCGATCGCCCGATCGCTCCCCCAGTTATGTTGACCCTCACCACGCCCGACTTGGGGCCTGCAACCCTGGACGCTCAAGTGGGCAACAGCGCCCTGCTGACGGATCTGTATCAGTTGACGATGATCGCTTGCTATTGCGATCGGGCGGTGGAGCAACAAACCGCCAGTTTCGAGCTGTTTACGCGCCGGTTGCCCGATGGGTTTGGCTATTTGGTGGCCATGGGGTTGGAACAGGCTCTGCAATACCTGGAGCAGTTTCAGGTCAGCTCGTCCCAACAGGCCCAACTGCGGGCCACGGGGCTGTTTGACCATGCGCCCGATCGGTTTTGGGATTTGTTGGCAACGGCTCGGTTTACGGGAGACCTGTGGGCCGTGCCCGAAGGAACCGTGGTGTTTGCCCATGAACCGCTGCTGCGAATTGAGGCTCCCCTCTGGCAAGCCCAGTGGGTGGAAACCTATTTGTTAAATGTGCTGAACTATCAAACCCTGGTAGCTACGCGATCGGCCCGGCTGCGGGATGTGGCGGGCGATCGGGCGCAAATTTTGGAGTTTGGCACGCGGCGGGCCTTCAGTCCCCAGGCGGCCCTGTGGGGGGCGCGGGCGGCTTTGGCGGCCGGCTTGGATGCCACTTCCAATGTGGAGGCGGCGTTGCAGTTGGGGCGACAACCGGCGGGCACGATGGCCCATGCCCTGGTGATGGCCCTGGGGGCCTCCATGGGGTCGGAGCTGGCGGCGTTTGAGGCTTTTCAGGGCCTGTTTCCCAAGGGGGCGCTGCTGGTGGATACCTTTGACCCGGTGCGGGCGATCGAACAGTTGGCGGAGCGGGTGCGGGCCGGTGGGGCCCCCGTGCCGGCCATCCGGTTGGATTCGGGAGACTTGGTGAGCCTGTCACAGCTAGCGCGCGATCGATTGCCGGGAACGCAAATTTTGGTCAGCGGTGATTTGGATGAGGCAGAAATCGATCGCCTACGGGTGGCCGGCGCTGAGATTGATGGCTATGGCGTGGGCACCAAGTTGGTGACGGGCCAGCCGGTGAATGGGGTTTATAAGTTAGTGGAGTTGGCGGGGCAACCGGTGGCCAAGGGTTCCAGCGGCAAGGCCACCTATCCGGGCCGGAAACAGGTGCTGCGCGATCGGGATGAGGCGGGCCGCTGGTTGGGCGATCGGCTGGTGTTGGCCGATGAAGTGCCCCTGTCAGAATCGGGATTGTTGCGGCCCGTGATGCTTGCGGGACAACGGTTGACGGATCCAGAATCCCTGCTGACCATTGCCCAACGCACCCGATCGCAGGTTCAAAGCCTCCCGGAGGCGGTGCGATCGATCCATGACCCAACCCCAGTGCGGCCGGAACTGTCGCCTGCGCTACAATCGCTCACGACTCGGGTGCATCAGTCGATCCAAGCGGCTTCCTAAGCGGCTTCCCACGCTCCTTCCCAAACAGTCCCAAGGCCAGCACCCCAGTGATTGCCAATTCCGCTCCATCAACCCGTCATTGTCCATAAACCTGTATTCCTGCCGTTGTTTTGGCGGCCAGAATCCCATGATGTCGATCGCGTTGTTTGGAACCAGTGCAGATCCCCCAACCTACGGCCATCAGGCGATCGTTGCTTGGTTGGCCCAACGGTTCGATCGGGTTGCGGTTTGGGCTGCGGACAATCCCTTCAAAAGCCATCGTGCTCCCCTCGACTGTCGCACGGCCATGTTGCGGGTGTTGATCGAGTCGATCGAACCGCGGCCCGCCCATGTGCAGGTTTGTCCAGACCTGAGCCATCCGCGCACGGTGGTGGTGTTGGAACGGGCCCGGGAACGCTGGCCCAATGCCCAGTTCAGCCTCGTGATTGGGTCAGATTTGGTGGCCCAACTGCCCCGTTGGTATCGCTCGGCGGACATTCTGCAATTTGCCCAGTTGCTGGTGGTTCCCCGGCCGGGCTATCCCTTAGAAACGGCCGCGATCGAACATTTAGCCGACCTGGGAGCCAGGGTGCAGGTGGCTGACCTCAGCAGCCCCGCCAGCTCTTCCACCGCCTATCGGGAAGCGGGCGATCGCAACAGTATCCCCCCCGAAATTGAAGCCTATATTCGGGGTGAGCAGCTTTACCTATGGCAGAACGTCGGCTAGGTTCCCATCGCCTGAACGCAAAACTCAGCGCCAAGCTTAGTGCCCAACAGAGTGCTAAACACAGCCCTAAACAGAGTGCCAGACAGTCGCCCGCTCCCTTAGCTGGCGACTCCCTGGCCGATTTCAAAGTAGGGGTTGATAACGTCATTTTTTCCGTGGACAGCGACAAGCGCCGACTGTTGGTGTTGTTGGTGATGCGGCAACACGAACCCTTCGCCGGTTGTTGGAGCTTGCCCGGAACCCTGGTGCGCCAGGGCGAGACCCTGGAAGCGGCGGCCTATCGCGTCTTGGCGGAAAAAATTCGCGTTCGGCATCTATACCTAGAGCAGCTTTATACCTTTGGCGGGCCCGGCCGCGATCCCCGGGAAGCCGCCGACAGTTTCGGGGTGCGATACTTGTCCGTCAGCTACTTTGCCTTGGTGCGCTATGCGGAGGTGGAGGCGATCGCGGACTTTGCCACCGATGGGGCGATCGGGATTGCTTGGTATCCGTTCGATCGCCTGCCGGAACTGGCGTTTGATCACGATCGAATTGTGCAATATGGCTATCAACGATTGCGCAACAAATTGGAATACAGCCCGATCGCCTTTGATGTGTTGCCGGAATCCTTCACCCTCAGCGATCTCTATCAGCTTTACACCATTGTTTTAGGCGAAAACTTTTCGGACTATTCCAACTTCCGCAGCCGCTTGCTGAAGCTGGGAATTCTGTTGGATACGGGCGTGAAGGTGTCGCGCGGCGCGGGTCGCCCGGCCAGTCTTTATCAATTTGATGCGATCGCCTTTCAACAGTTGGAAAATAAGCCCCTAGTGTTTGTCTAAATCTTTGTCTAAATCTTGGGCAAAATCTTGGTCTAATAGTCCAAGTTGCCTGCAAAAACTCTGCAAAAAACTCCGATGACTGCGCCCAGTAACTCCCCCGAGCTTGACCAGTTGCCGGCCGATCGAGCCGGAAAACCAGCCCAGCCTTGGTTTTGGCTCCTGTGGGCCGGCTTTACGCTCTATGCCTTTCTGTTGGCTCCGCCCGATCGCCCGGATACCTTAGATCTGATCATTCGCCTTTCGACGGGGCAAATATCCGGCGAAAATCCGCTGATTGTGGCTCTGTTTAACCTGATGGGCATTTGGCCGTTGGTTTACTGCTGCTTGCTGTTTGCCGATGGGCGTGGGCAGCCAGTGCGCGCTTGGCCCTTCGCGATCGGGTCGATGGCGTTGGGGGCCTTTGCCCTGTTGCCGTACTTGGCCCTGCGGCGATCGAACCCACAGTTCACGGGCGAGCGATCGCGCCTGATTCGGTTCTGGGATTCCCGTTGGCTGGCCCTGGGTCTCGGTGTTGGGGCGATCGGGCTGCTGGGTTGGGGCCTGTTCCAAGGCAACTGGTCAGATTTTGGGCAACAGTGGCAAACCAGCCGATTCATCCATGTGATGAGCCTTGATTTTCTGATGCTTTCCCTGCTGTTTCCTGCCCTTGTGGGTGATGATTTGGCCCGACGCGGCTGGCATCAACAAACCCTGTGGAAGTGGCTAACATTTTTGCCGTTACTGGGGCCTTTGGCTTACCTTTGTTTTCGCCCACCGATTCAGGTAACAAATGAATAACTAGCAATTATTGGGGGAGTGAACTTGGTTGGCTTTTAGCAAATTTTCGGAATCTTTTTAGTCTTGCAGTCTTGTAGGTTGGGTTGAGGCACGAAACCCAACAACAGCAAGGTTGATGGTAGTCAAGTTGGGTTTCACAAAGCTCAACCCAATCTACCGACTTTTAGCGAATTTTTGAAGTCTCTTTAGAGCTTTTCAGAGTTTTCTTGAATTTTGCAAACTTTTCAAATCCTTTTGAAAATCTCAATCCCTTTTGGGCTGTTCAAGCATCTTTTGTAAGAGTGTTTTAACCCATGAAACGTCGCCATTTAATGCAGTCGATCGGGCTGGGTTCCGTGACGGCCACCGCTGCGGCCTGTGCCTCCAAACCCAGCGGCGGCCCGCCCGTTGCCGCCGATTTGCCCAGAATTCAATGGCGGGCGATCGCCAGTTGGCCCAAAGCCCTCGACACCATTTTTGGGGGCTTAGTCAGCATCTGCGATCGGGTCAAAGAACTCAGCGAGGGTCGATTCATCATCACGCCCCACACCGCTGGCGAAATCGTCGGCGCACTGGAAGTGATGGATGCAGTGCAATTAGGCGCTGCCGAATGTGGCCACAGTTCCAGCTATTACTATTTGGGCAAACATCGAGGACTTGCTTTTGGTACTTCAGTGCCCTTTGGCCTCACGGCCCAACAACAAAATGCTTGGCTCTATGCCGGAGGCGGCTTAACAGCGCTGCAAGCCATTTATCGCAGCTTTAACATCATCAATTTTCCCGCTGGCAACACGGGAACCCAAATGGGGGGCTGGTTTAAACGCGAAATTCAAACCCTCAGTGATTTGCAGGGTTTAAAAATGCGAATTCCCGGCCTCGGCGGCGAGGTAATGTCGCGATTGGGGGTGAATGTGCAGGTGTTGCCCGGTAGCGAAGTATTCTTAGCGCTCGATCGGGGAACCATTGACGCGGCCGAGTGGGTTGGTCCCTATGATGATGCGAAATTGGGACTGAACCGCGCCGCCCGTTTCTATTACTATCCCGGTTGGTGGGAACCTGGTAGCACGCTCGATTTCTTCGTCAATTTAGAAGCCTGGAATCGGTTGCCGAAAGCCTACCAACAGATGATTCAACTGGCAGCCCAAGAAGCCAACTATGCCATGTTGTCAAAATACGAAGCCCTTAATGCAGAAAGTCTCAAAACCCTCATTGCTAGCGGCACACAACTACGGCCCTATTCCACAGAAATTTTGAAAAAAGCCAAGACAGAAACAGAAGCGCTGTTTGCGGATTTGGCCCAGCGAGATACAAACTTCAAGGCCCTGTATGAGCCTTGGAAAAGCTTCCAACAATCGGTTATTCACTGGAACAACACCAATGAATGGGTTTTCGCAGAAGCAGTTAAACCTGAAACCCTCTAATTTTCCTTTCAATTTTCTCTTCCAATTTCCCCGTTTAAATCTATGCAGAATTGGCAACGGTGGCTTCAACAGCAACTCCCTCCCTGGTTGCGACTGGCTCGACAGATTGATCGCTGGAATTTTCGCTTGGGCCAAGCCATGGGCTGGTTGGTGGTGGCCATGCTGGCGATCGGGTCTTGGAATGTGATCGGTCGCTATTTGGGCCGGGCGATCGGGCGAAACCTCACCTCCAACACCAGCATTGAGTTGCAGTGGTATCTCTTTAGCGGTGTGTTCCTGCTTGGTGCTGCCTACACCATGCAGCGAAATGGCCATGTGCGGGTAGATGTGTTCTATAAAAATTGGTCGCCCCGCACCCAGGCGATCGCCAATTTAGCCGGAACCATCCTATTTTTAATTCCCTTTTCAATGCTGATTTTAGTGGCTTCTTGGCAATGGACTGCCAATGCTTGGATTGTTCAAGAACTCTCGCCCGATCCCGGTGGCCTGCCGCGTTATCCCATCAAAGGATTGATTTTAATTAGTTTTGTGGTTTTGATCATTCAAGGAATTTCAGAAATCATTAAAAACCTGGCAATTATTGCCGGGTTGGGTACAGATCACTTGCCGCAACCGATCGCCCACTCGATCGCCCCCCATCAACCCAGTCAACCATTGGAGAACCCATCGGAGGGCGATCGCTAATGGAAACCCTTGGATTTGACTGGCTGGGGCCCCTCATGTTTTTGGGGGCGCTGCTCTTTTTATCCCTCGGCTATCCCGTCGCCTTTTCCTTGGGTGGGGTTGCCATTGTTTTTGCCCTGATTGGGATCAATGTCGATGCGTTTGAGCCAAGCTTTTTAGCTGCCTTGCCCAGCCGCATTTTTGACATTATGAAAAACTACACGTTGTTGGCCATTCCTTATTTTATTTTTCTAGGATCCGTTCTGGAAAAGTCAGGAATTGCCGAGCAACTGTTAGAAACCGTCGGAATTTTATTTGGCCGCTTGCGGGGGGGCTTGGCCCTGGCGGTGGTGGTGGTGGGGGCAATGCTGGCGGCCACAACGGGAGTCGTGGCGGCAACGGTTGTGGCCATGGGTCTCATTTCTCTGCCCATCATGCTGCGCTATGGCTACAATCGCGAGCTGGCCACGGGGGTGATTGCTGCTTCCGGAACCTTGGGGCAAATCATTCCGCCCAGTGTGGTGCTGGTGGTGCTGGGAGACCAATTGGGCGTTTCGGTGGGCAATTTGTTCTTGGGGGCAGTGATTCCCGGACTGATGATGGCGGGGGCCTTTGCCTTGCATGTGTTGCTGGTGGCCTTTTTGAAGCCGGAGGCCGCGCCGGCCCTGCCGCCGGAGGTTTGCCAAATACCGCGCCGAGAATTGCGACAACGGGTGGTGCAGTCCATGCTGCCCCCCTTGGTGCTGATTTTGTTGGTGTTGGGGAGCATTTTCTTTGGCATTGCCACCCCCACGGAGGCGGGCGCGGTGGGTTCCTTGGGGGCGATCGCCCTGGCCCTGTTGAACCGCCAATTCAGTTGGGCTGCCCTGCGGGACTGCTGCGAGGCTACCCTGCGCATTTCCAGCATGGCCCTATTTATTTTGATTGGTTCAACGGCCTTCAGCCTGGTGTTTCGGGGTCTCCACGGCGATCGGTTCATGTTTGAAATTTTGTCGAACTTGCCGGGTGAGGGAGTCGGCTTCCTGGCGCTCAATATGTTGGTGGTTTTCCTGCTGGGGTTCTTTATTGACTTCTTTGAAATCGCCTTTATTGTGGTTCCGATTTTTGCTCCCGTTGCTAAAGCCCTTGGGTTCAATATGATTTGGTACGGGGTAATTTTGGGGGCAAATTTGCAAACTTCCTTCCTCACACCACCCTTTGGATTTGCCCTGTTTTATCTACGGGGTGTTGCTCCTGCCATTGTCAAAACGGAGGAGCTATATCGAGGGGTAATTCCCTTTATTGCTCTGCAACTGCTGGTGTTGCTGATGATTATTCTGTTTCCGGATTTGGTGATGTGGTTACCGTCTCTCAGCTTTGATTAGATCTCTTTCGCAAATCAGTAAAAAGCCTTCATTCTCTTCTCAAAATCCGCTGATCAACGCTCATTTTGTAGGATCGCGGCTGCCTTAATTCTCTGGGTCAAAGCCGCAGAGACAGTCGTCATAACAAGGGGCTTAAGCCCCTTGCTGTCTAACGAGTTGCTAACATTAGTAGTCATTCGACGGGAAAACCAGGCAAAGAAAGTTAGGAATTTAGAGCCGGGCGATCGCGCTGTTGATCTTGGCGAGAATACACTTGGCCATCATCCCAAAGACCAACCAAAGCCGTGATTAAAGCTTTGGCAAAACCCATGCAATAGCAGCCAAAGCGCACCAGAACTTTCAGAGGTGAGCCGCTCTTGTAGCAGGGGGGATGGCCCAGAACATGACAGTCAAATAACTTGGCGAAAAAGCGAATTTGTTGCCCAAGGCTGAGGTGTTTGAATCCGAGCCAAAAATGGTTGTGGTAAAAGGTGGTTTGATAGCCGATCGAACGGGTGCTGATGTCATGGCAACCGCCGGTTTCTTCGCCCAAATGCACCAAATGGGCGGCGGGGTCGTACCAAATTTTGAAGCCGGTTTTGCGCAGGCTTAAGCAAAAATCGGACTCTTCACGGACAGCGCTGCCCCGATAGCGTTCATCAAATCGCAGGCCGTGCTGCACAAACAGGTTGCGCCGAAAGGACATGTTGCAGCCTCGGGCCGTGATCACCGGTTGGGGCTGGGTGGCCCGCACCAGGTCAATGTGATACCAGGCGATCGCGGGGTCGGAGGCTTCCGGCACTTGGTAATCAAATTCGCCCACATGCTTGGTGCATTCTTGCTCCAATTTCATGCGATCGAATACGCGCCCGGCCACCGCTCCAATGTGGGGATCGCCATAGTTGGCCACATGGGCCGCAATAAAACCCGGCTCCAGGCGCACATCGTCATCAATAAAAATCAGAATTTCACCGCTCGATCGCCGGGCCGCAAAGTTTCGGGCCCCTGGCAAGCTCGCCCACCGCAGGCGATGCCATTGAATTTTGCCCCCGTCGGCCCATTGGGCCAGTTTTGCTTCGGTTTCGGGCAGGTGCTGCGGGGTCTGGTCAACGACGATCACTTCAAAATCAGGATAGTCCTGGGCTAGAACATCCTCGATCGAGGTGCAAAGCACTTGTTCGCGCCCGTAGGTGGGCACAATGACTGAAACCTTTGGCAACTGAGAAACCTGACTCATGTCCGCAACCGTGGGGGATGGCTAGGATGGCTGGAGCGATTCGATCGAACCGTAAATCTTAATCCAAGAGCATCCGAGCGTTGTCCGGTGAAGGGCCGCTAGGGGCGGGGGCGGTTAACATACCGCGCCGCGATCGCCCCGCCAATGAACCCGAAAAGATGCATTTGCCAGGACACGCCCGAGCGCAACGGTAGCACCCCAAAGATCAAACTGCCATAGAGGCTGAAGATAAAAATCGAAAGCAAAATACCGCTGGCACTGCGTTCAAACCAACCCCGAAACAGCACGTAGCTGAGATAGCCAAACACCAAACCACTTGCGCCAATGTGGATGGAGTTGCTGGGGCCAATTAACCAGGTTCCCAAACCGCTAAGCAGGGCGATCGCGCCGGTCACTTTCCAAAAGGTTTCGCGCCCACGCACCAACACCAACCAACCCAGCACCCCTAGGGGCACGGTGTTGGCCATCAAATGGGCCAAGTCGCCATGGAGCAAGGGGGCAAAGACAATCCCCCGCAGGCCGATGATATTGCGGGGAACAATGCCTAATACATCGAGATAGCCCCGAAAAACGAACTGATCAACAATTTCCAGCAGCCACAGGAGGCCAATCAGCGATGCCAAAAATCGCCCTTGGGATTTGAGTTCTTCGGTCACATGCTCAAGGAGTGATTACTGAAATTGACGATTGGAAATGATTCCCAGGGGGATGCAATTTGCAAGGAGGACGATATTCGTTTTCCACTATAGCCAGGATAGCGAACGGAATCGTTGGCGGGGGCGGCCCTGGACTGCGGGCTTGGGCGGACGATCGGGCGAGTGGGGTGGGGGTGTTGCATACGAGGCGATCGGGCGATCGACCGTTTTGGAAATCTGTCCCGCAAAATCACTAGTGAGATAGAAATGTTGGCTAGGCTGAAGACAGCCAGGCTTTTGATTCCCTGCATTCCAATGCCTTGGCCGTCCACTGCCGCTTTTCAATGATCGATCGCCCATGGGTTCCCGGACTGAGTTCAAAATCTTAGAACCTGGGTTCAGGGTCTGCGTTGAGCTGGCCAGTTTGGGCAAGTTTCCCCTGCGCTTACCCCCTGGCCAGCCGGACTCCGTAACCAGGGAGGATGGCCAGCGATCGCTGAAGACTTATTCGGGCCCCGTCGCCATGTTTCCTAATCGTTCTCCTCGTTTGGCTGCTCAGTTGCCCCCTGCCGGGCGATCGGGCCCTGCTGCTGCGCGTCGGTGGCGGGGACTTTGGGGCGGGGCGATCGCCCTGTGGTTGGGTTGGCCCGGCGTTGCGTTGGCCTATCTCCAGTCGATCGACCCGGTTCCCAGTCCCAGCCGCCCTGTGACACCCACGCCAACGCCAACGCGCCCACCGACTCCCACTCCCACCCTGACTCCCAGCCCAATTCCCACCCGTCCCCCGACTCCGACACCAACGCCAACGCGCCCTCCAACGCCGACCCCAACCCCAACCCGTCCCCCAACGCCAACGCCGACCCCAACCCGCACACCAACGCCGACCCCAACGCCAACGCGCCCGCCCGATCGCGCTGCTCCCTGCTTGAATGAGGGCGATCGCTACCGGGCCCGCATGTGCGAGCTACGGGCCTCAGACGAGCGCTGGATTGAAATTCACCTCAGCAATCAGCGGCTGATCGCCTGGGAAGGAAATAAACCCGTTTATGCGGTGATTGTTTCCACGGGCAAACCAGGCACACCCACTTGGCCAGGAATTTTCCGAATTCAGCGCAAATTGCCCGTCGATCGAATGCGTGGTGAAGATTACGACGTACCCAACGTGCCCCATGTGATGTACTACCACCGGGGCTATGCGATTCACGGGGCTTACTGGCATCAGCGTTTTGGCACACCGGTCAGCCACGGCTGCACCAACGTGGCCCCGGATCATGCGCGCTGGCTGTTCAACTGGGCCGATGTGGGCACCCCGATCGTGATTCGGCCCTAGGGATTGTCGTCAAATCACCTGGAACCCTTACTCCACCTCGGATTGATCGCGAGAGACAAGGGGCTTAGGGCGTGTCGTCAAATCGTCTGAAACCCTTATTCCACCGTTGTCAGATCGTGGGGGACAAGGGGCTTAAGCCCCTTGTTACAACGACTGGGACATGGAAAGTCAATCGTTTTCACCTGATCCTAGGAAATAATGACGACAGGCCCTAAGCCCCTTGCTACGACGATTGGGGTATGGAAAATCCACCATTTTGGTTTCAGCCCAGTCCATAACGATGGGGCCCAGGTCAATCAGTACCGATTCGCATCGTGCCTTCGCGGGCGATACCAACGGCGCGGCAGGTCAGTGCCGAATTTCGGGATAATGGGGATCGTTACGGTTCGTTACATCACCCTTCGACACCTCACGCGATCGCCCCATGCCCCGAGATCTACGCGGCTTCTTGAAGCTTTTGGATGAGCGCGGTCAACTGCGCCGAATTACGGTTCCCGTTGATCCCAACCTGGAAATCGCCGAAATTGCCAATCGGATGCTGGCGGCGGGCGGGCCGGCCCTGCTGTTTGAAAACGTCAAGGGCAGCAGCAGCCCCGTGGCCGTGAACCTGCTGGGCACGGTGGAGCGCACCTGCTGGGCCATGAATATGGAGTCGCCCGAGGAGCTGGAAACCCTGGGCCACAAGCTTTCCATGTTGCAGCAACCAAAGCCGCCCAAGAAAATTTCCCAGGCGATCGAGTTTGGCAAAGTGCTGTTTGATGTGTTGCGCGCCAAGCCGGACACCGACCTGTTTCCCGCTTGCCATCAGGTGGTGAAACGGGGTGATGAGGTGGATCTCAACGAAATCCCGATGATTCGCCCCTATCCCGACGATGCGGGCCATGTGGTCACCTTCGGGCTGGTGATTACGAAGGATTGCGAAACCAAGATCCCGAATGTGGGGGTTTACCGGCTGCAACGGCAATCGAACAACACGATGACCGTGCAGTGGCTGTCGGTGCGGGGCGGCGCGCGCCACCTGCGGAAGGCGGCGGAACGGGGCCAAAAACTGGAAGTGGCGATCGCCCTGGGTGCTGACCCGTTGTTGCTGATGGCGGCGGCCACACCGATCCCCGTGGACTTGTCTGAGTGGCTGTTTGCCGGTCTCTACGGCGGTTCCGGGGTGCATCTGACCAAGTGCAAAACCCTGGATTTGGAAGTGCCGGCCAACTGCGAAATGATTTTGGAAGGGACGATCGACCCCTCGGAAACGGCGATCGACGGCCCCTTTGGCGACCACATGGGCTACTACGGCCCGGCAGCTCCTGGCCCCCTGCTGCGGGTTCATGTCGTCACCCACCGCAAAGACCCGATTTATCTCACCACCTTCAGCGGCCGGCCGCCCAAGGAAGAGGCGATGATGGCGATCGCCCTCAACCGGATTTATACGCCGATTTTGCGGACGCAAGTGCCAGAAATCACGGACTTTTTCCTACCGATGGAAGGGTTGAGTTACAAGGCGGCGATTATCTCGATCGACAAAGCCTATCCGGGTCAAGCCCGCCGGGCCGCCTTGGCCTTTTGGAGCGCCCTGCCCCAGTTCACCTACACCAAATTTGTGGTCGTGGTGGACAAGTCCATTAATATTCGCGATCCGCGTCAGGTGATGTGGGCAATTTGCTCGAAAGTTGACCCCGATCGGGATGTGTTTATCCTGCCGGAAAATCCCCTAGATTCGTTGGATTTTGCCACCGAAAAATCGGGTCTTGGCAGTCGAATGGGCATCGATGCCACCGATAAGATCTACCCCGAAATCGATCGAGAATGGGGCAAGGTTTTGGAATCCGATCCAGAAGTGGCCGCCACGGTTGATCGGCGCTGGGCAGAGTACGGCTTGGCGGATATTAATCTGATGGAAGTGGATGCTAATTTGTTTGGTTACGACATTCGGAGGTAGGCGATCGTGGCGGTAATCCGGGGGCTGCATGTGGCGTTGAATGTGACCGATCTTGATCGCGCCGCTGACTTTTACGGGGGATTATTGGGGCTGGAATTGATCGATCGCCCCCTGAAATTTCCCGGGCTTTGGTATGCGATCGGGGATTGGCAAATTCACCTGATTGTTGCGCCCCAGGTGGTGAACACCATTCAGGACGATCGGTGGGGTCGCAATGCCCACTTGGCGATCGCGGTGGATGACCTAGAAACCCTGAAAGCTCAACTCACCAAAGCCGGTATTTCCTGGCAAGCCAGCGCCTCCGGCCGCGCCGCCATCTTCGCTCCCGATCCCGACGGCAATTTATTAGAATTCCAGCAATCCTAAACCCCTCTTGATCCATTGCCTATCACGCAACCCATCGTCTGGACTGAAACGTCATAGTACGCACATCTCTGACAATCAGCGCGGCTAAAATAGTGGACAGCCCTCGCAATCATGATCATCAGTGGAGCAGGAGTATGGCAACTGATGCAATCTCAATCCAGAAAATTTACGATCGTCTAACTATCACACCCGAACAGCTCAGAGATTTCTGCATTCGGTGGCAGATTGCTGAATTAGCTGTGTTCGGTTCAATTTTGCGAGATGATTTCCGCGATCGTGGAGATTGCATTAGCGACATTGATTTACTTTACAGCCTAGACCAGTCTTCCAGTCATAACCTTTTCGATATCATGCAGATGCGCGAAGAGCTAGAACATCTTTGCCACCGAAGAATTGACTTGATTAGCAAACAAGGAATTAAAAATAGTCGCAACTGGCTGCGCCGCCAGGAAATTTTAAATTCAGAGATTATTCTATATGTTCAGAAATAATGAATCCAGAGATGATCAATCTTTACTGGATATTGCCGACTCTATTCAGTTAATCATGGAATACATTCCTAACTGGGATGAGTTCCTAGAATCTATCAAAAATCAAGATGCTGTTATTCGTCGTCTGATTGTTATTGGCGAGGCGACCAAACGATTATCAATGACGTTTCGCAACGCTCACCCTGATGTTCCTTGGAAAGAGATGGCAGGTTTAAGAGATGTGATCGTCCATGATTATGATGGTATTGATTTTGAACGACTGAAGCCCATCATTGAGGTCAAGTTACCTGACGTTTTGCAACAGATTGAGCCATTACTACCAACGCCCCCTCAAAATTCATAGCCGATTAATGATCTACGTTAGTGTCCCAGTGATCGTCACTAATTCAGAGAGCAAATGACATGAAAACTGACACAATCTCAATTCAAGAAGTTTACAATCGCCTAACTATCACGCCCGAACAGCTCAAAGAGTTCTGCATTCGGTGGCAGATTGCTGAATTAGCCGTGTTCGGTTCAATTTTGCGAGACGATTTTCGTTTGAATGACGAAATTCCCAGTGATATTGACTTGTTGTTTTCTGATCAAGAAAATGCTCGAAAAAATCTAATCCTTCAAGTCAAGATGATGTTTGAGCTTGAGGAAATGCTGCATCGAAAAGTGGATCTAATCAGTAAAAAAGCAGTTTTAGATGATCCTAATGCTATTCGCCGTCAACATATCCTAGAGTCCGCAAAGGTTATCTATGTCGAGGGATAGGGAATCGGTATTCGATATTATTGATTCAATCAATAAAATCCTGACCTATACATCAGGAATGAAAATGGCTGACTTTATGGCCAACGATGAAAAGCAAGACGCGGTTCTCAGACGTATCCTAGTGATTGGTGAAGCAACAAAGCGGTTGTCATCTGAATTTTGTCAACGTTATCCAGAAATTCCTTGGAAAGAAATTGCAGGAGCTCGAGACATCATTGTTCACGACTATCATCGTGTTGACGCTGAAAGAATCTGGGATGTCGTGCAAAGTGACTTGCCGAATTTGCTGAATGTTTTGACTTCAGTAGATCAAAAGCTGCAATGAATAGACTGGTCTTAGGGGCTGTCATCAAACTCCCGAAACTCTGATCCTTGCGTTACGGGATCGTAGGGGGCAAGGGGCTTAAGCCCCTTGTCTAGGGTAGTTGAGCTGTGACAATTAGTCATTTCAGCTTCAACCAACTTCATTGGATGATACACCCTAAGATTTCAGACTATTCATACTTGGAAACTGGCATAAAAAATGGGCTGGCAATTGCCAGCCCGTATTCTACTCATGACTTTGAAGTTGGTAGACAAACTTAGGACTGACCCGGTAGCAAAAACCGAATCATCATATACAAAGAAGCCGCAACGAGTTGGGCTAGCATCACCGGAATTCCATACTTCAAAAAGCGGTGAAAGGAAATACTTTTGCCGTGTAATTCAGCAATTCCAGCCGCCACAATGTTAGAAGAAGCACCAACGAGGGTTCCATTTCCTCCCAGGGTTGCGCCATACATCATGGCGTAGAACAGGGGCAAAACTTGTGGCGGAAAGCTGCCGGAATAATCCTGCGCCAAAATTTCTGGCCCAGCCATCCCTACATTCACCACATATTCCTTGAGCAGGGGAACCATTGCCACGACTAAAGGAATATTGGGAACAACGCTGGACACCAAGCCCACAAAGAAAATGAGGGCGATCGAACCCAAGAAAATATTGGTTCCGAGGATGGCTGACAAGGCTCCTGACAAGAGACTGACCACACCGGTCTTTTGCAGACCACCGATCAGCACAAAAATGGACATGAAAAACAGCAATGTGCTCCAATCCACATCTCGCAAAATGTTGTTGACGGTGTCAATTTTGCTGTGATGAGCGAGCAGCAGGGCTAGGGCAGCACCGAGGAGGGCAACGGCGGCGGGAGAAACCGGAATGGGCAATGACTCACCAATCACAAAAAAGACCAACACAAGCAGCACGATCAGACCACCAAAGGCTAATGTGCGCGGATGATTAATTTTGGGGTGGGGCAGGTCATTCAAATTTTTCAGCTCTTTCTTCCAAGTGGTTCGGAACAAAATAGGAAGCAGCAAAATAATCACCCCGATCGCCATAGCTCCCCCTAGGCTGAGGCGAGTTAGGTATTCGGTGAAGGTTAAATTCACCGCGTCCCCAACAATGTAGGTGGCTGGATCACCCACAATGGTTAAAAGGCCAGCACTGTTAGCCACAAAAACCATCAGAATCAGAAGGGGCACGAAATCTACGCCCACTTCTTCTGCCAACGGGGGAATTAAAGGAGCCAACAACATGACTGTGGTGGCGTTTGGCAAAACAGCACAAATGGGCGTTGTGATGCCCACAATTCCTAACAGCAGATTTTTGCCTTTTCCTTGGGCTAAAATCACCATTTGGGTGGCTAAGTAGTCAAAAACTTTGGTGGGTTCAAAGGCTCGCACCAAAATCATCACCCCTAAGAATAGGGCGAGGGTTCCGTGGCTTTGGCTGATGTACCCGATCGCCTCTTTCAAGGTCATCACGTGGGCAAACACCAACACCAGTGCTCCCAAAAAGGCTGCAACCGTGAGGTGAATCCATTCCGTCATGATTACCACGATGACGGTGATGAAGACAATTCCAGCAATCCAAGCGTCTAGGTTTCCGATTTGCTCTAGCATGTTCGATTCTCCTTCCATTGGCTGACGAGGTTAGCTGACGGGCTAGGCTTGGAAGTAGCCTTCTTGCAGCACAAGATTCGCCCCAAAGTTTAGGCTGGTTCCCCCGCTCGATCGCCCTGCTTCAATTGAACTTAAAGACCAGAGCCGATCGATTAAGCGTTGACTACGAGATAGTGAAAGTTACAATTTGTCCATGTCATTTATCAATGACATAAACCGACTTAATCCAATCAAGTGTCTACTCAAAAAAATCCAACCTTGGTCTAATTGCCCTTCAGCTCAAAAACGCCTGCCTTAGAGGATGTTTAAAAAGTATTCTTTGGCACAGGCAAGCACCAATAGTCGTGGGGACAAGGGGCTTGAGCATCTTGTCTAAGTCGATCACTGGGGCGTACAGAGTAGCAATTTGGGCTTTTCAGACATCCTCTTAAGGTTGGCTAGCCATGACTGATGAATTTTCTTGACGGATTGCCAAAAAATTCCTTCATTTTGCTATTGATTTTGCAGTCACCAAAACCAATAGCTCTAGGCACGTCATTCTAGGCATGAAGGCAATGCATGAAGACTCAGGTGAAATCAGCCTAAAGACTTTGGGCAACTGATAGATTTTGATGAATTTCTTTTGAGTTGGCTCGATGGATTCAACCCTGTGTCATGGATCACAGGTTGTTTGGACAGACTGCCGTTTGACGCTAGCATGGATAACTTGGGTGGGTCAATCAAGGGGCGATCGCCTAGGATTTGGCTCTAGGTACAATTCCCAAGTTCCGGTACTGTGAATAAACGAGTCAAACTCACCGCAAATTGAGTCACCAAATCGCCGTTAGACCCTGAGCAATGGATATCAAAAATGGATTCGTCGGGACAGTTGGTAATACTCCGCTGATCCGGCTCAACAGCTTTAGTGAAGCAACCGGCTGCGAAATCCTGGGTAAAGCGGAATTTTTGAACCCTGGTGGGTCGGTTAAAGATCGGGCGGCCCTTTACATTATTGAAGATGCGGAACGGCGCGGGTTGTTGCAACCCGGTGGCACGGTGGTGGAAGGCACGGCGGGCAATACGGGCATTGGCTTGGCCCACATCTGCAACGCCAAGGGCTACAAGTGCCTGATCGTGATTCCAGATACCCAGTCCCAGGAAAAAATCGACCTGCTGCGGACGCTGGGGGCGGAGGTGAAGACTGTGCCCGCCGTGCCCTACCGCGATCCGAATAACTATGTGAAGCTGTCGGGTCGGCTAGCGGCGGAAATTCCGAACGCCATTTGGGCCAATCAGTTCGACAATTTGGCGAATCGCCAGTCCCACTACGAAACGACGGGGCCAGAAATTTGGGCTCAAACCGATGGCACGGTGGATGCTTGGGTGGCGGCCACGGGCACGGGCGGCACCTATGCCGGGGTCGCAATGTTCCTCAAGGAAAAAAATCCCCAGGCGCAAATGGTGCTGGCAGACCCGATGGGCAGTGCACTTTATAGCTATGCGAAAACCGGGGAGCTGACGATGGAAGGCAGCTCGATCACCGAAGGCATCGGCAATTCGCGGGTGACGGCAAATATGGAGGGCGTGCCGATCGATGATGCGATGCGGGTGACGGATCCGGAGGCGTTGGCGGTGCTGGCTCAGTTGATGAAGCAGGAGGGGCTGTTTATGGGTGGCTCCGTGGGCATCAATGTGGGGGCGGCGGTGAAGCTGGCGGAAAAACTGGGGCCGGGCCACACGATCGTCACGGTGCTGTGCGATGGCGGGTCGCGCTATCAGTCGCGGCTGTATAACGCGGAATGGTTGGCCAGCAAGGGGCTGGTGATGCCGGATTGATGCGGGTTAGATCTCTGAAGCCGGAGTCGATCGAACCGGAGGGCGCACGGCGGTGCGCCCCTACGGGGGATGGGGGCGATCGCGGGATCTAAGGGTGCGTACCCAGCGCGGTAGGATAGGGAGTCGCAATTTTTGTTGCTATCCGTTTGCTTCGTCCTGTCGCTCCATCCGCCGCCATGACCGTTACCGCTGGGAACTGGGCCGCCACTGCCGGTGAGGCTGAACTGCGCGATCGCCTGTTGGATTTGCTGTGCGATCGCGCCTATCGGGAAGGGGATTTCACCCTGTCTTCGGGCCAAAAAAGCACCTACTACATCAACTGCAAACCAGTGACGCTGCATCCCGAGGGGGCGCTGGCCCTGGGGCGGTTGCTGTTGGGGCAAGTGCCGATCGGGGCGGCGGCGGTGGCCGGGTTGACCCTGGGAGCGGATCCGTTGGTGTCGGCGGTGAGTGTGGTGTCGGCGCTGGAAAACCGCCCGATCGCTGCTCTGATTATCCGCAAGGAAGCCAAGGGTCACGGCACGATGGCCTACATCGAAGGGCCGGCCCTGGAGCCGGGTTCCGAGGTGGTGGTGCTCGAAGATGTGGTGACGACGGGTGGTTCGGCCCTGAAGGCGGTCGATCGCCTGCGGGAAGCGGGCTACCAGGTCGATCGGGTTTTGGCCGTGGTCGATCGGCAGCAGGGCGGCGCGGAACTCTACGCGCAACATGGTTTGGCCTTTGAGGCGCTGTTCTCGATCGCCGATGTGCAGGCCCACTACGCAGCGCGATCGGCTTAACCTTAACCGTCATTACATTGCCGCTTGGATCGATCGACCCATAGGGGCGCACCGCGTGCGCCCAGGCCTGTCCAAGTCGATCGAACCGGAGGGCGCAAGGCGTTGTGTCTCGCCCAAATCGATCGAACCGGAGGGCGCAAGGCGTTGCGCCCCTACGATGTCCAAAATTTATTGTCTTAAATCTGTTTTTGGGAGTTTGTAACCGTGACTGGAACCCGCCTGCAAAACCAAGTGGCTGTTGTGACCGGGGCTTCTCGGGGGATTGGCCGCGCCTCGGCCTTGGCGCTGGCCGCCGAAGGGGCCAAGGTGGTGGTGAACTATGCGGCTTCCAGCGGGGCTGCCGAAAGCTTGGTGGCGGAAATTGCCGGGAACGGGGGCGAGGCGATCGCCGTGAAAGCCGACATGTCCAAGCCCGACGAGGTGGACGCGCTGTTGCAAGCCACCTTGGATCAATGGGGCCGGGTCGATGTGTGGGTGAACAATGCCGGGATCACCCGCGACACGCTGTTGCTGCGGATGAAGCTGGAAGACTGGCAGGCGGTGATTGACCTGAACCTGACCGGCGTGTTTTTGGGCACGAAGGCGGTCAGCAAGGTGATGCTGAAGCAAAAGTCCGGCCGGATCATCAACATCGCTTCCGTGGCGGGGCAAATGGGCAACCCGGGCCAAGCCAACTACAGCGCGGCCAAAGCGGGCGTGATTGGCTTCACGAAGACGGTGGCGAAGGAACTGGCGGCGCGGGGGATTACGGTGAATGCGATCGCCCCGGGGTTCATTGCCACGGACATGACCGAAGGCCTGGACAGCGATGGCATCCTGAAGGCGATTCCGTTGGGTCGCTACGGCAAACCCGAGGAAATCGCGGGTACGGTGGCCTTTTTGGCGGCTGACCCGGCGGCGGCCTACATCACGGGCCAGACGATCAACGTCGATGGCGGCATGGTGATGGCCTAGGGGCGATCGCCTACCAGCCATTGCAGACAAGGGGCTTAAGCCCCTTGCCCCCCGACGACTGCGATTCAGCAGCTAACGAGTCGGGCAGTCAGCTTTGGAGCACCTATGGTCATGAGAGCCACGCGCTGGGCGATCGCCCCGGAAGATGCCGATCGCGCCGCTGAGATTGCAGCGGCCACGGGCCTGTCACCGTTGTTGGCCCAGGTGCTGATCAACCGGGGCATCGATACGCCGGAGCTGGCCGAGCTGTTTCTCGATCCGGATTTGGCGGAACTACCCAGCCCGATCGATGAGTTTCCCGACCTGGCCCCGGCGCTGGATCTGTTGGCGGAGGCGATCGAACGGGGCGATCGGCTCGGGATTTGCGGCGACTACGACGCGGACGGCATGACCAGCACCGCCCTGCTGATCCGCGCCTTTCGCCATTTGGGAGCCGATGTGACCGCCTCGATTCCCAGCCGGATGACCGATGGCTACGGGATTAACCAGCGGATTGTGGAGGAATTTCACCAAAATGGGATCCGCCTGATCCTGACGGTGGACAACGGGATCGCCGCCTACGAGCCGATCGCCCGGGCCCGAGAGCTGGGGCTAACCGTGATCCTCACCGATCACCACGACGTGCCGCCCCGGATTCCGCCCGCCAACGCGATCCTGAACCCGAAATTAATCGATCCGGCCTCGCCCTACGCCGGATTGGCTGGGGTCGGTGTGGCCTACGTGTTGGCCGTGGCGTTGGCCCAGCGGATGGGGCGATCGGCCCCGTGGAAATCCCTGTTGCAACTGTTCACCCTCGGGACGATCGCCGATCTTGCGCCCCTGACCGGCGTGAATCGGCGCTGGGTGAAGCGGGGCCTCAGTTTGCTGCCCTTTTCCACGGTTCCCGGCATCCGCGCCCTGCAACAGGTGGCGGGAATTAACGTGGCCGGCGATGGGCAACCGGACGGCAACGCCACCGCCAGCACCAGCAAAGGCCCCCTGAAACCAGAGGCGATCGGCTTTCGACTCGGGCCGCGGATCAACGCCGTCGGCCGCATCCATCAGCCGGACGTGGTGATCGACCTGCTGACCACCGATGACGACGGTGAGGCCCTGGAGCGGGCCATGCAGTGCGAGGAAATCAACCACAAGCGCCAGCAAATTTGTAACCAAATTGAGCAGGAAGCCCACGCCTGGTATCAAACCAGCGATTTGGATCTGAAGGCGGCGCGGGTGATGCTGGTGGTGCAACCGGATTGGCACCACGGGACGATCGGGATTGTCGCCTCGCGGTTGGTGGAACGCTACGGCGCGCCCGTGTTCATCGGCACTTACGAGGAGGACAACCCCGAGCAGGTGCGCGGTTCCGCCCGCAGCATCCCGGAATTCAACGTGTTTGAAGCCCTGGAATTTTGCAAAGACCTGCTGACCAAGCATGGCGGCCACCGGGCGGCGGGCGGTTTCTCGCTCCCGGCGGCCAATTTGCCCGCTTTTGAGGCCCGGTTGCGGGAATTCGCCCAAACCTGCCTTAAACCGGAGCATATTTGCCCGCTGGTGCAGCCCGATGTGCGGGCCAGCCTGAGCGAGCTGGATGGGGAACTGTACGAACAAATCGATATGCTGCACCCCTGCGGCATCGGCAACCCGGATCCGGTGTTTTGGTCGCCGGGATTGCAGGTTCTGGGCCAGCGGCAGTTGGGCCAAGATCGCAAGCACTTGCGGATCACGGTGTCCGATGGGACGGCCCAAATCGAGGCGATCGCCTGGCGCTGGGGCGATGCGTTTCCGTTGCCGCCCGTGGTGGATCTGGCCTATCAGCTCAAGGAAAACCACTGGAACGGCGCGGTGAATTTGGAATTGGACGTGGTGGCGATTCGGCCCGCTGTAGCTGGCAGTGCCCCGGTGCGATCGCCCGTCGCCGCCGATCGCGCCGCCACCTACGATTCAGCCAGCCTTGTAGACAAGGGGCTTAAGCCCCTTGCCCCCAATAGCCGCCAGCCCCTTGCCCCCAATAGCCGCCAGCCCCTTGCCCCCAGCACCCCCAAACGGGCTAGTTTTACCTTCCGCGATCGCCCCTACAATTGCGCCTGGGGCGATCGGGATGGCCAACCGGAACTCCGGATCCGCAACCCCGAGGGCAAAGTACTGGCCCTCGTCGATGGCGAATCCACCGGACTGCTCGGCCCCAGTCGGGAAACCGCCGAGCTGGTGGATCTGAATCATCCCTTCTTTCGATCGCTGATTGCCGCCGCTAAAGGGGCCCTAGCTGGGGCTGATCTCGCTAATTCAGGCCTAACTGGGGCCGAATGACCGACAGCACCCGATCGCCCCTTAACAATTCCTCCGCCGCGGCCGCCTGCATGGGTTTGGCAAACAAAAAGCCCTGGCCATAGTCACAGCCCAACTGTTCTAGACATTGCAACTGCTCCGGGGTTTCAATGCCCTCGGCCACCGTGTGAATGTTCAAACTGCGGGCTAAATTGACGATCGTCCGCACAATGGCGGCGCTGTCGTCTGAGTAGGGCAGATCCTTCACGAAGGAGCGATCGACCTTCAGGGCATTGATCGGGAACTGCTGCAATCGGCTGAGGGAAGAATAGCCCGTGCCGAAGTCATCAATGCAGGATTGCACCCCCAACGCTTTGAGCCGTGCCAGCTTATCCACCACCGAATCGACCCGCTCGGCGATCACACTTTCGGTCACCTCAATGCGCAAACAGGCCGGCGGCAAGCCCGTTTCCATCAGGGTTCGCTCAATCTGCTGCACCAAATTCGCTTGGGCAAACTGTCGCCCCGCAATGTTGACGCTAATGGAGAGGGGGAGATGGCTATGATCCCGATGCCAGCGCGATCGCCACTGTTGCAGTTGGGCGCAGGCCGCCGCCAACACCCATTCCCCCAAATGCACAATCAAATCCGTTTCTTCTGCGGCCGCCACCATCACGGACGGCGAGATCCAACCCTGTTGGGGGTGGTTCCAGCGCACCAGGGCCTCAAAGCCCACCAACCGTAGATCTTGAATGCGGACGATCGGTTGGAAATAAACCTCTAAACCGTTGTTGCTGAGGGCTTGGCGCAAATCGCTTTCAATTTGCAACTGCGTGAGGGTGCTGTGGTGCAACATTGGCTCAAAGACTTGGGAACAGGCCTTGCCGTTGGCCTTGGCGCGATACATGGCAATATCCGCATCACGCATGAGGTTTTGCCAGTTGGCGTAGGGCTGTTGGGTGGCGGGATCCTGGCTGAGGGCCACGCCAATGCTGGCGCTGGTGTAGAAGTCATGGCCATGGATATGAAAGGGCTGTTTCAGGTGTTCCTGCACCCGATCGGCCACCCAAAGGGCCTCCTCACTCGTGCCCACATCGTCCAAAATGACGGCAAACTCATCGCCCCCCAGCCGGGCCACGGTGTCGTTGCACCGCAGACAACTTTGCAGGCGGCGGCCAATTTGCACCAATAGTTCATCGCCCGCATGGTGTCCCAGACTGTCGTTGACCACTTTGAACCGATCGAGATCCACATACAACACCCCAAACATCCGATTGGCGTGGCGTTGGGATTGGCTGAGGCAAACTTTCAGCCGATCGACAAATAAGTTTCGATTGGGCAGCCCCGTCAAGGCATCGTAGAACGCGTTGTAGGTTAACTGTTCTTCCGCCTGCTTGCGGGCGCTGATGTCTTCAACCAAGGCCAGGGTGTAGGGTTGTGCGTCGCTCGCCGATTGCACCAGGGAAACGGTCACATTCACCCACTGGAGCTGACCATCCTTGCGCAGGTAGCGTTTTTCCAGAGAAAAGGAGGAAATATCGCCTCGCCACAGTCGCTGGGATTGTTTGAGGTTTTCGGCCAAGTCGCCGGGATAGGTCAAATCCTGGAAGGTTTGCTGCAACAGTTCTGCTTCCTCGTAGCCCAGGAGGTTGCAGAACCGTTGATTGACATGTAAATAGCGACCATTGGGATCAATTTGGCAAATCCCGATCGCTGCCTGTTCCACAATGGCCCGAAACCGTTCTTCGCTTTCTCGGAGGGCTGCTTCTGAGCGCTTACGTTTGTCAATGTCGGTAATGGATCCCACCATCCTTTGCACTTGTCCCCGACGATCCCACTGGGCTTGGCCCCGGGCCGAAATCCATTTGTATTGACCATCGCGACATCGCAACCGATATTCCATGGAATATTCGTCGGTTTTGCGGTTGACATAATCGTCAAAGCTCCGCAGAACCCGACCCAAATCATCGGGATGCACTCTGGAAATCCATTCCGCTCGACGGTTACCAATTTCATCGGCTTGATAGCCCAACATGGATTTCCAGCGGCTGGAGTAGACCACCTCATCGGACTTGGGGTTCCAATCCCAAATGCCGTCATTGTTGCCCTGGAGCACCAGTTGCCAACGGTCTTCGCTGGATTGTGCCCGATCGGCCAAGCGGGCGGGCAACTGCATCCAACGATGGATTTGCACACCGGCAATGATCGCCAAGCCACAGCCGGTTAACCAAGTCCAGAGCGATCGACGGGAGTACAGCACCCAACCATCCCGGGGCAGGGCCGCCAATTCCCAATGGCTGTTGCCCACTTGCAGGAACGATCGCACCGGTTGCTGGCGAGCCAAAATTAGTTCCCCAAATTGCCGCTCCAGTGCTTGGCCCCGCACCCACACGGCCAGATGCACCGACGATTGGCGATTGGCGCGCAAATCTTCCACCACTTGATTGACCTTGATCGCCACTTGCACCTGGATGGGGGGTTGACTCGAGGGGGTCAACTGGTGAATGGGCATGGTGGTGTTAATGAGCAGCAGAGGCCGGGGGCGATCGAACTGGAGACGGGGAAGACAAACGGGATTTAAATCCCAGGGTAAATCCGTGGCTAATGTCCAAGAGGGGGCCCGCGATCGACCCGCCGCGATCGGCTGGGGCGGACAATCGACTGAAGCGGGAACTCGGGGGCTAATTTCGGTGGGGGGCAACGGGGGGTAGCGGTATACAACCCGCGGCCCCTGCACCACCTGCACCGCTTGGATGGCCGGGTCATCGGCAATGATTGACCCGGCAAAGGCGTTGAATGCGGCGGTGTTGAGCCGCCCTTCGGTGGCAATGTAGGTGGCGAGGCTGTAGCCCAGCATGGCCCGCACCTTCAGGTTGCTTTGAATTTGGGTTTCCAGGGCCGTCAGTTCCGCCGAAATGCGCGATCGCCGATCGTATAAACGGCGATCGCGATCGGCCTGATCAAATAGCCAAGTGCCGGCCAAAATCGCAACAACAGTTCCGCTCGCAACGATCGTGGGTAGCCAAGGCATCTTCATAGACAAAACCAAATAAGCACAAAGCGACTGGGCCGCCGCGTGATTGTTGGGGCTTCGGGGTGGGTGGTGACCTCCCGACAGACAGTTGGCAGGTGAGCGATCAACTGGGCGATCGATGGCAATCAACGGAGATCGCCATTCGATCGACGAGCAATTGACAGGCAATCAACGGGGAATTGATAGGCATCAATGGGGGATCAACAGGTGATTGACCGGTCGTCAACAGGTCATGAACAGGCAATTAACACACAGGCAACTAACACACAGGCAATGGGCGATTAACAGGCCATTAAGAGGCAGTCAATAGGCAACCCATCGGCAACCCATCGGCAATCAACAGAAGAAATCTGGGCTATTCATCACCGAGGCAGATCGGATGCCATGCTGTGATCAAAGTGATGGAATAACCAAGATCTTTGGAGGAATATCTTTGCTCAAGGGTATTCATTCAAAGATATTTGCCCCTTCATGCCTGGTGTTGAACAAGGTCACATTTTAGGTGATGAATGAGAATTGCACCCTTTCATATCTCGCCTGAGGTCTGGATCAAGGGGCTGGCGGCCGCTGGGCCGACGGTCGATCGAGCCGGTTTGGCTCCGTGGCCCCTGCGATCGGTGCTCGGGCAAGCTAATCAATCAGTGGCTGAGTGGGCGATCGGGATTGGGCCATTGCCACGGGATGCGGTTAGGAAGTTGGTTTTGAAGGGGATTGGAAAAGGAATTTTGAAAAAAGCAACAAAATGCCTTTAAAAAATGACTGAAGAAAATGACTAGAAAAAATGACCCAAGAGCCGGTCAGCAAAATCACTTGAAAAGTGGTTCTAAAATACTTCAGAAATGGCTAAACAATGCTGGTGCTTGTCCAAAAGTTCCATGGGAGACTGGGATAGCTTGAGCTAAGAGAGCCTGAACGGGATGGATCGAGATTGACCGATCCCACACCACTTTTACCCGCACCATTTTCAAAACCTGCCGACCGAGTGATGCGAGCCTTTTTCCATTTTTGGGCTGATGGGGCCGGTTCAACCTTGCTCTCCCAGACCTGGAGAAAGCAGGGGTTGCAGCGAGCATTCTAAGGGGTTTTGTTGAGATCATCTGGCTGCAAAGGTAACAGCACTTGATAGATATTTGTGGCCCGTTCTCGCCCCTTAAGGGTAACTGGGCCAATGAAGCGGGTGGGAAAGCGGTCGCGCACATGGCGATAGGTTTCTTCTTCAATGAAAATGCGACAAAGCCCCCCATCAAAGGATTTGTCATAACTTTCCAATCGGGCGGCTATGTTCACCGTGTCCCCAATCACGGTGTATTCCAACCGGCGGACATTGCCAATGCAACCACTCATGACGGGGCCCGAGGCGATGCCAATCCGGATGGCGGCGGTGGGGCGGCCCCGATCGCGCCACTGTTGGTTTAAGCGCTGGAGCCGTTGACCCATCTCCACGGCACAGGTGACGGCGGCGATCGCATCGTCCCCCACTTGGTGATCGCGCGACTGGGGAACCGGTACGCCAAACAGGGCCATGATTGCGTCGCCAATGAACTTGTTCACGATGCCGTTGCGATCGAGCACGCTTTGGGTCATGGACTGCATATATTCATTCAGCCAGGGAAAGATAATTTCCGGTGGGTTGGATTCCGCGATCGACGTGAACCCCACCAAATCCGCAAACATGACCGTGGCTGGCAAAATTTGCCCAATGAATTCCCCGCGCCGCACAATTTGGTGGCGGCTTTGCCAAATCACCTGGGCCACCTGCGGTGTAACGTAGCGCTCAAACAGCTCGGTGATGGTTTGTCGATCGCGCCGTTCCTTGGCCGCCAACCCCAATGAGGCCCCAAAAGAACCGCCCACCAGCCCCAAAACCGGCGGCACGAGGGGAATCCAAACCATCCACTGCAACGCTTGCCAAGCGGCCGCCAGAATGGCCACGATGCCCAAAGCGGTCATGGCAAACAGCAGCAACGGTTGGCGCAGGGTCCAGCCCAGCAATGTGCCCCCCACAGTCCAAAGCACAATCCAGCCCATTTCCCAGGAGTCGCTCCAAACCTGAAGGAGGGGCCAGCCATCGATCGCCGCCGACAGCAGTTGACTGGCGATCGTGGCATGAATTTCCACGCCGGAGGTGAGTTGTGGGCCCTGATCGGTGTCGCTGTAGGGGGTATAGAACCGATCGCCCAAGCTTTCCGCCGTGACTCCCACCAACACCAGTCGATCGTAGAGCGCATCCAAGGGCACGCGTCGATTCAACACGTCATTGGCGGAATAGATCTGGAACCCGCAATTGAGCTGGCTGTCGGTGGGACAGGCCAAGCCGCGATAGTCCAACAGCAGTTGATAGCCATCATCGATCGCCCCCACATAGGCCCCGTCATTGCCCTGAAAGGGGGTGATGGTGGCGCGACCCAGTTGATAGATACCCGCTTCTTCATCGAGGGCCTCCAACGTGATCGGGTTGGGTTGGCGCTCCAGATAGTTCAGCGCCAATTGGGTTCCCAAACCAAAGACCGCTTGATCCTGCTGGTCAGCCAAAGACAAGATGGCCCGCCGGACTTTGCGATCGGGATCCAGCAGCAAATCCGATGCGGCGATCGCCCCTGGTTTGTCAACCAGGGCCGGTGGCGGCGCGATGCCCTCGCCACTGACCTTGCGGATCCCCACCAGGCGATCGGACTGGCGCAGCAACTTTTCCAGGCGATCGTTGCCCGGAGGCATGGGAAAATCCCGAACCAAGTCCAGCCCAATCATCCGGGGTTCATACTCTTCCAGGGTTTCTAGCAAGTCTGCCAACTTTTCATCGGAAAGGGGCCATTGCCGAAACAGTCGCAAGTCCGTTTCCGTCACCACCACTAACGCCACCCGTTGCTCCAAACGGGCCGGCCGCCACCGCACCAGCAAATCAAACGCGGCCCACTCTGTCCCCTGCATCCAGCCCAACCCCCGCACCGTCACCACCACCACCGCCACCAACAGGGCGATCGCTGTCCCATCGCGCCAAGACAACAACACTGACCCGGCCCATAACCGATTCAGGAGGCGAATCCATTTCGTAATGGTTTTAAGCAAGGGTTGAGCCAACATGGAACGCAGGCGACGGTGGGCGGATGGTCATTGAGGATGGCCGGGCCAGTCAGGTGCTAAATCATTGCCTCGTTGATCCGCTTAGATCTCCTTGAAGCTTCTCGGATCTCCTCGAATCTCTTTGAATCTCCTTGAATCTCCTTAGATCTACTCAGATCGCTGGATTGCTATGAATTGATGATGCTTGAGATCGGGAATTGAGTGAGAGTCGCCGCGATCACCCCCTACCTTAGCCTTGAATCCTCAGAATCGCTGATTCTGGAACATTTGTAGCCTGCTGGGCTGGAGAATGAGCAAGATCCCCGAATCAGAACAAAGAGGCGTTGCGGGCCAAGGCGGCGGCTGGCTCGTCAAAATTGATACTTGAATTGTCCCCTCTTCACCCCCTGGCCTTGTCACGATCGGGATCAGGTCGATGTTTGGTTGGCCTCGGGTTAAGGCTTAGCAAATTCCGATCGACCCGTTTCAGGCATTCTCTAAGGCTTTCGCCCTCTTCCTAACCCTGGACAAGCCTCCCCCAAAGCCGGACAATCTGAGGCGGTCTTTTTGCGATCGCCCTTCCGATCACCCGCCATGAGTCAAGCATCTACCCAACCCAACACCCAACCCAAATTGATCATCCACGGCGGTGCGGGCAGCTCGCTCCAGGGCAAAGGGGGCGTGGCTGCTGTGCGCGCGCTGCTGTCCGGCATTGTGGAACAGGTCTATCAGCGCCTGTTGGCTGGGGCCAGTGCCCAGGAGGCGGTGGTGCTGGGTTGTCGGTTGCTAGAAGACGAGCCGCGCTTCAATGCGGGTACGGGGTCGGTGTTGCAGTCCGATGGGCAAATTCGCATGAGCGCATCGCTGATGGATGGCAGTGCCCAACGGTTCAGTGGCACGATCAATGTGTCGCGGATCCAAAACCCGATCGAGCTGGCGGCCTTTTTGCAAACCCAGAGCGATCGGGTGTTGTCGGATGTGGGGTCGGCGGAGTTGGCGCGAGAACTGGCCCTGCCGATTTATAACCCGCTAACGGATTTGCGGCTGAACGAGTGGATTGAGGAGCGCAAGGACAATTTCAGCAAGCGATCGATGGCTTCCACGGTTGCCGAGGTTGAGGCCGGTTCCCGATCGGACTCGGCGGGCCGCGGCACGATCGGGGTGGTAGCGCTGGATCAGCAAGGGCGCGTGGCCGCCGGCACTTCCACCGGGGGCAAAGGCTTTGAGCGCATTGGCCGGGTCAGCGACTCCGCCACCCCAGCGGGTAACTATGCCACGGCCCGCGCGGGTGTGAGCTGCACCGGCATTGGGGAAGACATTTTGGACGAATGCTTGGCGGCCAAGATTGTGATCCGGGTGGATGACGGCTTGGGCTTGGCGGCGGCCTTTGAGAAGTCGATGGCGGAGGCGGCCGGCCGGGGTCGCGATTTGGGGGCGATCGGGCTGGATGCCACCGGGGCGATCGCCTGGGGCAAAACCAGTGAAGTCTTGCTGGCGGCCTACCACAACGGCACGACCTTGGGCGATACGCTGGAGTTGCCCGACGGGTTGCAAGTGGGCAGTTGCTAGGGGCGATCGGCGGATCAAAGTCTGGGTAGGGGCGTACCGCCGTACGCCCTCAAAGGGTTGACCGGTTTTGATCCATTCCGATTGGCATAATTTTTACCCGGCCAACCGTCAAAGGGTGATCGATAAAAGCGCAAGGTCGGGTAGGGGCGTACGGCCGTACGCCCCTACGGGGTTGACCGGTTTTGATCGACTGCCCCTAGGGGTTTCTGTGGGTTGATTATTTACCGATGCAAAAACGGCTGAAGATGCGATCGAGCACGGATTCTGTGACCTCTTCGCCAGTGATTTCCCCCAGGGCTTGAATCGCGTCCCGCAGGTCGATCGTCCAGAAGTCTAGGGGCAATTGTTGGGCCATGGTTTCGCAGACTCGCCCGATCGCCTGTTGGGCCCGCAGCAGGGCCGCCGCCTGCCGCTGATTAATTGCCACATCCAAATCCGCCGCCTGCACCCGGCCCGATCGGGCAATTTGCAAAATCGCCTGCTCCAAATCGTCAATGCCGCGCCCTTCCGCCGCCGCCGTGTAAACCACCTGGGCAAAATCCTGGGGCAACAGAGACGAAATCGTTTCCGGAGCCACCAGATCAATTTTGTTCACCACCAAAATGGTTGGCGGCAAGGGCCGATCGGGATTGGTGGCGCGGATTTGTTCATAGATGGCTCGATCGCCCCCCGTCCAGCCCCGGGGTGCTTCGATCACCAACAGCAGCAGGTCTGCCGATCGGGCTGCGGCCCGCGATCGCTCCACCCCAATTTTTTCCACCAGGTCATCGGTTTCCCGAATTCCCGCCGTATCCAGCACTTGGATCGGGATGCCGCCCACCACCAGCCGCGATTCCACCACGTCCCGCGTGGTTCCCGGCAACTCCGTGACGATCGCCCGATCGCTCCGGCTCCAGGCATTCAACAGGCTCGATTTGCCCGCATTCGGCCGCCCGACGATCGCCACCTTCAACCCACTGCGCAACAGTTCACCCCGATCGGCCGTGGCCAACCAGCGATCGATCTGGGTAGCGATGGTTTGCAGGGCTGTCGTCACGGCGGGCAAATCCAGCGGCGGCAGATCATCTTCAAAATCAATGCGGGCTTCAATTTCCGCCAACCAGTCCATGCAGCTCGATCGCAAATCGCGGATCGGTCGGGCCAGCTTCCCTTGCACCCCCGCCAAGGCCGCCTGGGCCGCCTGGGGCGACTGGGCCCCCACCAAGTCCGCGACGCTTTCCGCCTGGGTCAGGTCAATCCGCCCATTCAAAAACGCCCGCAGGGTAAATTCCCCCGGTTGCCCCAGACGCGCCCCCTGCTGCAAACAGAGCTGTAGCGTTTGTTGCACCACCATCATTCCCCCGTGGCAGTGGAGTTCCACCACGTCCTCGCGGGTGTAGGTGCGCGGAGCCGCCATCAACAACAGCAGTGCTTCGTCAACGGTTTCGCCCGTTTGGGGATTGTGCAAATAGCCATACAAAATTCGGTGGCTTTCCCAGGGTTGGGAGCCGGGGGCCCGAAAAATTCGCCGGGCGATCGCCCAGGCCTCGGGCCCCGACATCCGCACAATGCCAACGCTGCCCTGTTGCGGCACAATCGCCGTGGCGATCGCGGCGATCGTGTCTTGCTTTGTGGCCGATGCACCCATAGGTTTGGTCTGTTGCAATCCTCTGCAATGGTTCTGTTTTCAGGAATCAGGGGACTGATCTCGGGCATCGATTAGCCCAAATTAGCCCATGGGTTTAGAGGATGTCTGAGGAGTAACTCGGGATCCTGGCAAAGCACTTGTAGTCCCGGGGGCAAGGGGCTTAAGCCCCTTGTCTTTGTTGATCGGTGAGACGTTTTTCAGGAATCAGGGGACTGATCTCGGGCATCGATTAGCCCAAATTAGCCCATGGGTTTAGAGGATGTCTGAGGAGTAACTTGGGATCCTGGCAAAGCACTCGTAGTCCCGGGGGCAAGGGGCTTAAGCCCCTTGTCTTTGTTGATCGGTGAGACGTTGATCGGTGAGACCTGAAAGGTAGCAGTTTGGGCTTGGCAGGCATCCTCTCAGAAAACTCATTCAGGGGCTGAATGATGAAGAAATTAACTCTCAGGAGTTGAATTCTCAGGAGTTGAATTTGAGGGCGTGGGGATCACTGCTGCCTGTTCCAAAGCCAGCTTTTGGGTCAATTGGGCCCGCAGGGTTTCGATTCGCTGGCGATTGAGTCCCAAGTCTGATTCTCCCAATCGCGAAGCCGATCGTACCTGAATTTGATTCGTTTCTCCATCTAGCAAAAATTCCACATCATCCACAAACCCCAGCAATGGCGTGGCGAATTCCGCGTAGAGATAATCGGGCGATTCAGTAATGATGGTGGTGCGTTCCGTCGCTTTCACCAACTCGGTCAGGGCCGCAAAAACGTGATCAGCGTCGCCCATCACCGGAAGCGGGGCGATCGTATGTTGCAAATCCGTGATTGGGGTTTGGCTACTCACGCAATTGGGACGGTTGGGACAGGGGCGAAGTTGACCCGCCACCGGGCCCAAGTTTTCGGGGCGATTGCCCGCAAACAAATTGCCAAAAACAGAACCCATGACCGGCCCGGGCGCGGCCCAGGCCGTGGTTGCCGGGAGCCACAGCAGCAGGGCCGCCACCCAAGCCAACCAGCCGGGGGCGTTACCGTTGCCCGATCGCAGCGAATGGCTTTGGGTTCTGAACTGAGTTTGATCTTGTGGTTTCCCCATCACCCCACCCATAGGTTGCATCCGCCGTTTGTTAATTTTGGTTTTTGAATTGAATGACCTGAATTGAATGACCTGAATTGAATGACCTGAATTGGACGAACTGAGCTAGATCGGCTCAATCTTCAGTCTAGTTGAGCTGAATTTGGGTCAAGTCAATTGGGCAAATCTTCAGACCAGCACTGTTGCAAAATCAGGGATGCATCTTCACGGAGCCAGCCCGACGCTGCGGAACGGATGCGTTCGATTGATTTCCCTGGCCCTAGAGTAACGATTTCCCAAAAAGTTGGCTGGCTGGGTTCAGGGTTTGGGCAAAACCACGAGCGCAAAAAAGGGCGCGGTAGCTCCCACGCCCTGGCCCTTAAGTTGTCTTGGCTTGAATGGAATTCAAGTCCCGCTCGATCGAGCTGGGGATTTAAGCGGCCGATTCCGCTTCAGCGGCGGCCTTCACCTTGCGGGGATCGAGCTTAATCGTCAGGTAGCGAATTACGTCTTCGCTGAGGCGCATGGCCTTTTCCATGGGGGCGATGTGGCTGCCGGTGGCGTGCTCGTAGTTCATTTGGATGTACACGCCTTCGCGGCAACGGTTGATTTCATAGGACAACCGGCGCTTGCCACGGTGTTGGATTTCAAGGCCGGTGGCTCCTTGCTCCGTCAGCATCGTCCGATATTTGTTGATGTTGGCATCCACGGCCTCTTCGTTGAGGTCGGGGCGCAGGATGTACATCGTTTCGTAGAGGCGATTTGCAGACATGGATGGGTAGTTCCTTGCGGACAATAGAATGGTCGATCGGGCTGACTGGGGGGCAATGCTGAGGGCCCCGCTGTTGCCGATCGACAAGGATTCACGGGCTGTATATCATACCCCACCGAGGGGCTGCCCGATCGCCCCAATTCTCCCGATCGCCCCGATGCGATGGACAGCGATTAGCGCACCTGCATATGCACCGCTTCCGAGAGGCTGGGAATTTCCGCCAAGCGCCCCAAGGCTGATTGGACGATCGAGTAAATGGCCGCCACCACAACCCCCAAGAACACGGTGCTGGCTAGGGTTTGTACCACAAAACCCCCGATCGGCTGGAAAACATACTGAATCACCAGCCCACAAAGGGACACCAAAATCGAAATCAGAATCGATTGCATGGTGTTGAAGCGAATGAAATAGCTGATGTTGCTGTTGCGAACCACCAACAGGAACAGCACCAAAAAGATGATGAAGCTCATGAAGGGAATTTGGTAAAGCTGAATCAGGGGCAGCAGCGGCACATACAACACCGTCAAAAACGGTAGTTCCCGGAAGATGGAGCCACCAAAGCCCACCACATCCACCAGCGGCAGGGCATAGACCAAAGCACCAAACAGGCGATCGCGCCAAGTTGTCGTCGTTCCGCGCCAGTTCACGATCGGCATCTCCCGAGAGCATTGAATTGATCTATTTTAGACGCTGGTTTAGGTTGGCTCCTGGGGCGATCGCCGCACCCGATCGCCCCGGATCATCCCCGGCTGGGTCTAGGGCTTGTCATCCAATGAAGTTGCTTGAAGCTGAAATGACTAATTGTCGCAGCTCAACCGCCCTTTGTCGCAGCTCAACCGCCCTAGACAAGGGGCTTAAGCCCCTTGCCCCCCCACGATCTCGTAACGCAAGGATCAAGGTTTTAGGGATTTGATGACGGCCCCTAATCATCGAGGCGGGCGGCGGCGGCCAGGTCGTCAGCCGGGCGCAACCAGTGGGCAAATTCATCGGCAAAATTGCCCGCCAAAATGGCCGATCGAATCCGTTGCGTGAATCGAACTAGCTCCGTCACGTTGTGGATTGCCAGCAGCGTGTAGCCCAAAATTTCCTTGGCCCGGATCAGGTGACTGATGTAGGCGCGGCTGAAGTTCTGGCAGGTGTAGCAAGGGCAAGTTTCATCCAGCGGCCGGAAATCTTCCCGGAATTGGGCGTTTTTCAGGTTCCAACGCTCGCCCTGCACCAGGGCCGCCCCGTGCCGCGCCAGCCTGGTAGGAATTACGCAATCAAACACATCAATCCCGGCGGCGATCGCCTGGGCCATCTCCCGATAAGTCCCCACCCCCATCAAGTAGCGCAGTTTGTGGGGCGGCAACAGGGGCGTGGTGGCTTTCACGATGTGCTCAATCAGTTCTGGCGGTTCCCCCACGCTCACCCCCCCGATCGCGTAGCCGGGCAGATCCAGAGCCGCCAAATCCGCTGCCGCCTTGGCCCGCAAATCCGCGTAGGTTCCCCCTTGGACAATGCCGAATAGGGCTTGATCAGAACGCTGGTGAGCTTCGATGCACCGCAGCAGCCATTGATAGGTGCGATCGGTCGCCTTTTCCACCTGTTCGCGGGTGGCCGGGTAGGGCGGGCATTCATCAAACGCCATGATCACGTCGGATCCGAGGGCGTTTTGAATTTGAATGGATTTTTCGGGGGTGAAATCAATGATGCTGCCATCGTGGGGCGATCGAAACGTCACGCCCTGATCGCTAATTTGCCGCATTTCACTGAGGCTAAACACCTGGAATCCGCCCGAGTCCGTCAGAATTGGCCCCTGCCAGTTCATAAACTTGTGTAGCCCGCCCGCCGCCTGCACAATGCCTTCACCCGGTTGCAGATGCAGGTGATAGGTATTCGACAAAATCATCTGGGCCCCCGTGGCGGCCACTTGATCCGGCGACAGGGTTTTAACGTTGGCTAATGTGCCCACGGGCATAAAGCGGGGGGTTTCCACAATGCCGTGGGGCGTGTGAAAAACACCAACGCGGGCCGATGTTTGGGAACATTCAGCCACTAACTCAAACCGAAAATCGGGGGCAATAGCACTCATGAACGGGGGCAAAATTTTTCGGACTGTTGAGCGAATTTCTGAAAACCCAAAACGGATCCTTTGCTAACTTCAGCAACCTCAGCGACCAACCAAGACAAGGGGCTTAAGCCCCTTGCTCCCCACGACGATTGGGGCTTGATCAGGGCTTCAAGATACTTTTCAAATATCCTCTAAGTCCCTTATCCCTAAAATCTGGGTAGGTTGCTGAACTGAATTTTGGATTTAGCTTTGGATGAATGGTTGGATGGAATTGAATTGAATTGGGAAAATTGAATTGAACTGGGGAATTTAGCGTGCCGCCCGCACCAGCAGCCCCGTCCCCAACGCCCCAACCACCAGCAAAGGTAACCAGGCCGCCACCACTGGAGACAAAAACTCCGTTCGGGCCAAGGCATCCGCCAGGAAAGCCAACAAATAATAGGCGAAAATGACCACCACGCTCACACCAAAACTGGTGGCGCGGCCGAGCCGTTGATGGCGACGATTGGCCAGCGCTGAACCCACCAAACCAAAGCCTACGCAAATGAAGGGAAATGCGTATTTTTGCTGAATTCGTAGCTCTAGCTTGGTGATTTCTGCTCGCTCGCCGCTCTGGCGCAAAATGGCCAAACGCTCTTGCGCTTCAGCAATGTTCAGCTCATTGGAGAAACGATCGCGCACGGCCAAATCGAGGGGCGTTCGGGGTAGCTGCAACCGTTGTTGTTCAAAACGCAAAATGTCGCGGTAGGAACCATCGGGAGCCACCAAATAAATGGTGCCATCTCGGAAATCCCAGGCCCGTTCTTTGGGGTTCCAAACGGCAGATTTGGCGGTGACAATTTGACTGATGCCCGCTTGGGAGCGATCGATAATCGTCAGGGACAGCATTTGCTTGCCGTCATAGCGTTCGGCATAAAACACACGGCTGAGAATGCTTTTTTTCTCGCCATCCGGTTTTTCAACTTCGCTGAATTCCCGATAGAAAATATTTTCTTCCCGGAAAGAGGGTTGGTTATCGTCGGTTCCAAGGGCCCGCTCCAAGATGGTCGTGGCTTGGTAGTTGGCGGCGGGCACTAATGCTTCGTTAAAAACGAAAGTTAGACCCGTGACAAACAGGCTGAGCACCAAGGCCGGCGCAACAATTCGATAAACCCCAATGCCGCAACTGCGCAGGGCCACCAATTCGCTGTCGTTGGACAACCGCCCAAAGGCCATCATGGAGGCCAACAGGGTGGACATGGGGAAAGACAGCACGATGAAGTAGGGCATTTGCAGCAACATCACCTGCATGGCCAGGTGAATGGGCAATCCTTCTTCTACGACTTTGCGCACGAGGTCAAAAACCGTGCCTACGGAAACCCCGATCGAGGAGAATGCACCAACCCCAAACAGAAAGGGCATGGCCAATTCCTTGGCCAGGTAACGATCCATCACGCTGATTTGCGGCAGCCAGTTTTGCCAAGGGGGGGCGGAGGATGGCTGGGGTACGGTGTTGGAGGTCATAGGGTGTCTGGTCGGGAATAGCGGCTGAGGGGCCCGCGAGAAGGCGAGGGTTGGAGTGGGGGCTGAGGCAGGAGCGGAACGTTAGGGCTGAAATTTGTCACCCAAGTAATATTGCCGCACCAAGGGGTTGCCATACAGCTCGGTGGCGTTTCCGGAGGCGAGGATCTGGCCTTCCCGCAAAATATAGGCGCGATCGACAATTTCCAGGGTTTCCCGCACGTTGTGATCGGTAATCAGGATCCCCATGCCCCGATCGCGCAGGCCGGCCACGATGCGTTGAATTTCGGCTACCGCGATCGGGTCAATACCCGCAAAGGGTTCATCCAGCAACAGGAACTGGGGCCCCTCCAATCCCACGGCTAAGGCGCGGGCAATTTCCGTTCGGCGGCGCTCACCCCCGGAAACCTGAATGCCCGGCGTGTGGGCCACTTTCTCCAGCCCAAAATCTTGCACCAACTGCTGGAGACGACGCTCCTGCATCTCTCGGGGAAGCTTGGCTTGCTGCAACACCAGGCGCAAGTTATCCGCCACACTCAGGTGGCGAAACACGCTCGGTTCTTGGGCCAGGTAGCCAATGCCGAGGCGGGCCCGTTGGTGAATGGGTTGTTCGGTAATGTCTTGGTCATCAAGCCACACATGGCCGCTGTCGGGCCGTTCCAACCCTGTGGCCATATAAAAAACGGTGGTTTTGCCAGCGCCGTTTGGCCCCAACAGCCCAACCACCTCCCCCCGTTCCACCGTGAGGCTAACGCGGTTGACAATTAGACGCTCACCGTAGGCTTTCTGGACGTTTTCAAGAACAATCTTCAACGGTGTACCCCCACGAAAGGATGCAAGCCGGCCAGCGGCGATCGAACAGCGGTAAATTTTAGGGCGCGGTGGGGGCAAACAGCGAAGGCACGGCCGGCGCGGCAGGCAGTCCCCCCGCCGGCCCCGAAGACGAAGGCAAGACCGTGGGCGTGGTGGTGTCCAACACTAAGTAGACCGATTCCACTTGGCGGTTGGGCAAGGGCAGCGCGATCGATCGCCCCTCATCGACATAGTAGGTGACCGTTTCGGCCCGCAGGCTATTGCCGTCTTGCAGCACAAACACATCACCCGACATCACCAAACGGCGTTCGTTGCTGAAATATTGTGCCTGGGCGGAGGTGGCTTTAAGCATCCGAGCGGGATAGTCCACCTGAACGTTGCCCCGCGCCGTCACAATCCCTGCGATCGAGTTGGCCTCTTGCACGTCGGAAATGACCGTCATTGGCTGGCGCACTGGAACCGGTTCCGTGGGGGGCGCTGGCTGGGCGATCGCCTGGGACACCTGCCCAAGTCCTATCGCCGTCGCCATCAGACTGGCTCCCATGGCCCGGCGGGCCAGCTTGGCTGCGGCCCTTTGGCTCGATCGAGTTGTGCCCACTGGTTGACCCACCATAGTCATTGGTTCAAAAACGAAGGTTTAAAGGCAAAGAAGAGACGGCTAATGCTAAAGATGGCTCACTCAACGATCGCCCAGTAGCCCACGGAGCAACTGATGAGTGCGATGGAGTTCGATCGCTCGATCGAAGTTTCAGGGCGCTTTAGGGGGCTGCTGCTTCAGTGGTCTATTGAATTTGGCAACAGACCAGAGACAACCCACATTAACCTAAGAGGGGAGATCACCCGACGGCGATCGCGCAGCATTGAGGTTCGCGGCGTTGAGATTAATCGAGATCATAGGATCGCCCCAGATAGTTTAGCGAACGCTTGCAACGTCAACCGTTCGTCATTGCCCATTTGCCAAACGGTGGTGGCGGCCCATGCCTTAAAGGGTTGTGCTGTCGTTCATTTCGCCCTTGCCTCCCTGCCTCAGAACTCTAAAGATTCAGAATCGATCGCCCCGGTTCCCACTGAAGGCTGAATACGTCCGGCGATCGTTGTCTGTGGTTGTTGCTGGTGGTTCTGGGGAATTTGCTGTTGATTACCCTGAGAGGGTGTCTAAAAAGTATCTTTTGGCACGGGTCAAGCACCAATAGTTGTGGGGGCAAGGGGCTTAAACCCCTTGTCTATGTCGATCACTAGGGCCTACTGAGTAGCAATTTTGGCTTTTCAAACGGACTCTGACAGATAATCAGTGAATGACCTGAAAATTATCTGCGCGTTATCTATGAGTTGTTGTCTACGAATTGCTATTTATAGATTGCGATTTGTAGGTTGTTTTCTGTTGTTTTCTGATGATCGTTTTTTAAGTTTTCTAATGGATTTTTCTAAGTACTAAATAATTGATGATGCTTATTGATTTCGCTCTCGTCCCCGATCGATCCGAAATAACCAAACCATCAGCGCCACCACACCCACTTGCAGTGCCAAATTAGGCAACACGTCCGCCGGGTTTTCGCCTGCTAGCAGTTTCAGCAAAAAAATGAACCCACCCAGCGCTCCCGAAGCAGCAAAAGCACCATAGAACAAGCGCCGAAGACCTCGATAGGGAGCGGCGGCTTCTGCTCGCAGTCGAGCCATGGTTTCTGCATCTAGTGGGCGAGGACGATTGGCCATGTTGGGGAATTGCCTGATGAAATTGGTGTCAGTCTGGAGCGTTTGAGCGGCTTTGGGCAGCCGTTCGATTATTTTATCACCAGGTCACTCGATCGCCTGATGGAATGGCTTGCAGGATTGCGTGGGCTAGAAATTTTTCTAATCATTAGCTTGATCTGTTAAGGATCACCTGGTGAAGGATCCTTCATCAAAGTATCTCTTGATCAATCTTGATGGTTGATTCTTTCGATTAACCTCTGAGGCTGATCTTATAGTTGATTCTGTGTTCGACTAATTAAAATCAAACTTGATTAATCATTGACCGATGATCGCGATTCCAGGAATTGATCTGGAGTATCTAACTCTATTTTTTGATGCTTAGTTTAAGGCGATCGGGTTAACCCGGTTCTGATGAATTATCTAGGCTGTCATGATTTGGTGAATATTGCCCGGTGGCTATAACTCCACGCAAATCATCAGGAACAGGAATGGGTTGACGGGTTCATCCAGCCCAGGACGAAAACGACTAGCTGCGATCGCGTTGTTGGAGTTTGGCGATCGGTTGGGGTTCAGATGATCCAAAACAGTCAGCGCCCAAGATAGCCAGCGCCGTTCAATCCAGGGAATCGGCCATCGGTTGCGAGGGTATCTGAACAGCCTAGATTTCTACCTTGCGGGTCTTACCAACCGATGAAGACAAGGGGCTTAAGCCCCTTGCCCTAACGACGATTAGTGCTTGATCGGTGTCAAAAAATACTGTTCAGACAGTCTCTGAGAGAAATTTCAATCCCTTGGCGAAGTTACCTGGAAAAGGCTTTCAGAAAGCACTTCAGTAAGAATATGCTATGCTTACTGAAACTAATTCTCAAAGATCTAAATACTCCTCAACCTTAAAGCAGTTCGCTTATTGAGAAATCTTTGAGTTAAAACGGTTTTGGGAACACTTTCACGACTTCGGGTTTGGGCATGGGGCTTGGCATCAGAGGGGCGATTGTGGGCGATCGCGCGGCAACCGGTAAGAGGGAGCGCTCATTGAAATGGGAACTTAGGGGCGCGATCGGGCGCGGAATGTTGCTCACGGTTTCGATCGCCCTTGGGCTGACCCTGAGCGGTTGCCCCACCCAGCCCACGGCCCAGCGCTCGCCCGGAAACCCCAAGGACTGCCCGAGGTGTGATTTTGCGGGCAAGGATCTGAGCAATCAGGACTTTGCCGGGGCGAACCTGAATGGAGCCAACTTTCAAAAGGCCAATTTGACCGGAGCGAACCTGAGCCAGGCCAAGTTGGACGGGGCCAATTTTCAGCAAGCGAATTTAACCGGGGCCGACCTGAGCCAGGCGGGCATGAACCAGGCCAAGCTGACGGGGGCCAACCTCAGCGAAGCCCGGCTCACCAAAACCTATCTCCGGGGGGCCGACTTGACCCAAGCCAAGCTGATGGGGGCTGACTTGAGCGGTGCAGATTTGCTGAACGCCAGCCCCTCCAAGCTTGATCTCAACGGGGTCAAAACCCTGGGCACAACCTTGCCGGATGGGAGCCAAGGAAAATGAGCAGTAACCTTCCGGTTTCCGATCAGGCCTTGGTGACTGTGCGTTCAGAAGAAGTTCCCAGGACTGCTCGATCGGCGATCGCGGAGAACCAGGGGCCCGACGCAGGGGCGATCGACCCGATGGAGGAATCCCCGCCTAGCCATTCCCCAACCAGAAACCCATTACCCAGCAGCACATCACAACAAAACGCACCCCCAAGGCGAGGGCCCGAGTTAGGGGACTGGTCTCCCAGTGCCAAAATCAGCCTTTGGGGGGCCATGGGCCTGGGCGTGGTGGTGTCCGTGGTGCTCCATGGGGCGGTGTTGTTGCTGCCAATGCCCAAGGAGTCGGACAAGGTGGCTTTGCCCCTGAGCGCCCAAGAGGCCCCCATTCGGGTCACCAATTTACCGAAAACCACCCCGACGCGGCCGACCCCTTCCCCCAGCCCCGCGCGATCGACCCCGGCCCAACGCCGGGCCGATCGGGCCGCAACCCCAAAACCGAAACCGAAAGTGAATCAGCCCAATCGGGTGGTGGTTCCCAAGCCCCAAACCGCCAAACCATCCCCGGCTCCGTCGGCAGCACCCAGCCCAACCCCTAATCCCACGCCTAGCCCCACGCCCAGCCCCAGTCCTAGCCCCGAACCTAGCCCCACGCCCCAAGGTTTACCGGCTTTGGCGGGGTTGAATGCCGGCGGGGCCGCTTGTGCCCCCGATCGCCCCGATGGGTGCTATTCCCTGCCGGAAAATCTCAGTATTCACAGCGTCACACCAGAGGTGATCCAAAATTCCCTGGGGCCCGATGTGACGGTGGCCGAAATTCCCACCATCTACGAAAACACGGAACAGGCTCGGGAATTTGTGGTGTCGGATCCCCGTCGCGATTCAGCCGATCAAGTGGTGGGCTATTACTACGTGATTTCCACTCAGGTGCGCGGTCAGGTGGGGGCCATCGTTGTCGGCAGCCGCGATCGACTGCTATCCCTGGACGCTATCCAAGCGGCGGCAGGTGCGGAAATTAATTAAAACGAGATGCTTGAAAAGAGACTCCTTAGAGGATGTCTGAGAAGTATCTTTCAGTACGGGCTAAAGACTAATTGTCGTAGGAACAAGGGGCTTAAGCCCCTTGTCTACATCGATCTCTGGGGCGTACAGCGTAGCAATTTTGGCTTTTCAGACATCCTCTTAGACCTCCTGTCCGAATCAGCTAACAGCCCTCATCCCCCAACCCCTTCTCCCAAGGAGGGCGAAGGGGAGCCAGAAATAGGAAGTTACGGCAATTTTTTTGTTAGTCGTCAAGTCCCTCTCCCGACTTGGGAGAGGGATTTAGGGTGAGGGTCTTGATTGATGCAAGAGGTCTATTGAATAATCCCTATCCATCCAAAATTGCCATGAAAAATTCCCAAGTCGAGATGTAACCTCGCTTGGGATAGATGCTTGCTGAACATAGACAGTGGAACACCGTGGGCCGATCGCACAATCAGCCCCCGCTTGCCAATTGGCCCTAGCGCCAACCGGCCCGATCCATCAGTCGGAGGGCGCGATCGTTGTTGCCCCCAAACTCATTGGCACTGGCGCTAGAAGACTTGAACTGTCCAAAGCTAGACAGGGTGGGATCCAGGGCCACGCCGGACAACACCGGATATTCGTAGCCACTGCGGGCAAAGAGTTCCTGGGCCTTTTGGGTTGCCAAAAAGTCAAGGAACTTCGCGGCTGCTTCCGGGTTCTTGGCGGTTTTAATCACCCCGCCACCGCTGATGTTGACGTGAGTGCCGCGCCCCTGTTGATTAGGGAAGAACACGCCCACTTTGGCAGCGATTTCCCGTTCAGCGGCATCTTTGGAATTGACCAAACGGGGCAGGTAATAGGTATTGGCGATCGCGATCGACCCTTGACCCGCTGCACAGGCCTTGATCTGAGCCGTATCGTTGCCTTCCGGGGGCCGAGCGAAGTTCGCCACCAGGCCGCGCACCCAGGTTTCCGTGGTGGGTTCGCCCAACGCGCCCACCAGCTCACCGACTAGGGATTGGTTATAGACATGGCTCGAAGTCCGCACCAAAATCTTGCCGCGCCAACGGCTATCGGCCAAAGCTTCGTAGGTGGAGAGGTCTGCGGGGTTCACCAGGTCTTTGTTGTACATGATCACGCGGGCCCGCTTAGACAGGGCGAACCAGTGACCATTGGGGTGACGCAGGTTGCTGGGAACCGCCCGATAGAGGTTGGGGGCGGCGCTTTGGGACAGAGGACGGAACAGGCCGGCCTTGTCGGCTAACCAAAGGCGACCGGCATCTACGGTAATCAGAACATCGGCGGGACTGTTGACCCCTTCCGATTGGATGCGCTCGATTAGGGCATCGGCGCTGCCTTCCACTAGGTTGACTTTGATGCCGGTGGCTTGGGTAAAGGCTTCATACAGTTGGCGATCGCTGTCGTAGTGGCGACCGGAGTACAGGTTCACTTCCCCTGCACCTTGGGCGTTGGCCCGATTCACGCCGCTCAGGGCCACGGTGGCTAGGGCTGATCCCCCTGCCAAGAACACCCGCCGAGTCAGTTTACTCGTCATTTTTCGCTCTTAGGAATGCAGTAATTGAATTTTGGGTGGCGAAAGCAGTATATCAATATTGAGAAATCTTCTCAAAATTCTCTGGAATTTTTCCCAAGGACTCTCCGAATGGCTTGAACAGTCTTGAGGTGGCTTTTGGGACTGTCCTCGGTGGCGGGCGCGGTGTTTGGGGGGAGAGCCAGTGGGGAAGTGGCGGGCGATCGAGCCGGGGTTGCATAAGGAAACGCCCGGCCCATCGAAAAGATGGCCAGGCGCTTTTAAGGTTTCAAAAGGATCGATCGAAGTTTTGGGGACTGGGTGGAAATGCGCGACCGTCTCTAGCCTTTGCCGGTTTGGGCCAAGACCCGATCGGCGAGTTTGTCGGGCACTTCCTGCAAGTGGTCATGCTGCCAAGAGAAGGTTCCCACGCCCAAGGTGAGCGATCGCAATTCCAAAATCAGGCTCTGCATTTCCGCATGGGGCAGATAGGCCTGCATGGTGTCCCAGCCGCTCCAGCCGTCCTTGGGCCCGTAGCCCATCAGTTGGCCCCGTCGCCCGGTCACTAACTGCATGACCTTGGCGGTGAACTCACTGGGCATGGCAACTTCCACCAGGTCGATCGGCTCCAGCAGCACCGGTTGGGCCGCCGGAATGCCCGTCTTCATGGCCACGTGGGCCGCCATCTTGAAGGCTTGCTCGGAGCTGTCAACGGAGTGGTAGGAACCATCGGTGAGGGTCACGGCCACATCAACGATCGGGAAACCCAGGGGCCCGCGATCGAGCGCTTCCCGCACCCCCGATTCCACACCGGGGATATATTGCTTGGGCACAACGCCGCCCACAATCCTTTGTTGGAAGTCGTAGCCTGCGCCGCGTGGTTGGGGCTGAATGTCCAAATACACATCCCCAAACTGACCATGGCCGCCGGTTTGGTGCTTGTAGCGCCCATGGATCCGGGAAACGGGTTTGCGAATGGTTTCCTTGTAAGGCACTTGGGGCAGGTGGGGAGCCATGGGCAGGTTGTACTTGCGCCGCAGTCGATCGATGGCGATTTGCAGGTGAATCTCCCCTTGGCCCCAAAGGATGATTTCGTGGGTGTCGCCATGTTGTTCCCAGCGGACGGCGGGGTCTTCGTCCGTGAGCTTGGCCAGAGCGGCGGTGAGCTTCACTTCGTCGCTGCGGTTTTCGGGGACGATCGCCCAAGCAAAAACCGGTGGCGGTAATTCCGCCTTGGGCAACTCATCCCGCCCGATCGCCCGATCGAGCGCCAGCACCTTTCCGGTGGCCACCCCGTCCAGCCGACCCAGGGCCACAATGTCGCCCACTTCGGCCCGGGTCAGAGATTTTTGTTGGCTGCCCATCAGGCGATAGAGGCCACCAATGCGAACACCATTGAGGCTCATGCCATCTTCGATCGCGCCATTCCAGACCCGGGCGATCGATAGCTTGCCCCCTTGGCTGGCATATATGGTTTTCAGCACCTGCACGATCGGGCTGTCGGCATCGGGGGCGATCGCGTCTACCCCGCGCTCAGTGGCCGTCACCGTTGCGTCTGGGGCTTCCCGCAGCAGGGCATTCAACAGTGGCCGCACGCCCAGGTGCTGTTCCGCCATGCCCACAAACACCGGCACAATCTGATCGGCTCCCAACTCCAGCCTCAGATCCACCAAAATTTCTTCTTCGCTGGGTTGAATATCCTCCAGCAATTTTTCCAGCAGCACATCGTCATGGTCGGCCAAGCTTTCCAGCATTTCATGGCGAGCCGCTTGCTCTTCATCCCGCAAATGTTCGGGCAGCGGCACGGGGTCATCGCCTTCCGCGTCAGGGTGGTAATGATAGGCCGTTTCGCTGACTAAATCGATGTAGCCGATCGGGCTGTTGCCTTGGCGAATCGGGTATTGGTGCAGCACGATCGGGCGGCTGGAAACGGGCCGCAACACCGACAAAATATCGGCAATGGGACTGGATGCCCGATCCATCTTGTTAATGAACAACACATGGGGAATTTTCCAGGTGTCCAAAAACTGAAACAAAGGAGCCAACACAATGGCGCGATCGATCATGGGTTCGCAAACCACCACGGCCGCATCAACCCCCACCAACGCGTTGTAGGTTTCTGCGGCCAATTCCACGGAACCGGGGCAATCAATCCAATTAAATTGCACATCCTTATAAACGGCACTGGCCACATTTAGCTCCAGCCCCATGCCCCGATCGCGTGCTTCCGGGGAGCCGTCACCCACCGTATTGTTATCTTTAATGCTGCCCTTGCGCGTGGTTGCGCCCGACAAAAACAAAATACTTTCCAAAAGCGTCGTTTTGCCACTGGAGTAGGGACCCACAATGGCAATATTTCTGATGCGGGGGGTACGGTCACCTTTCATGAAAACCTCCATGGGAATGAAAATTCCCAGTAAAAAACTGATGTCAGCTCAATGCAAACTGAAGTGATTGCAGGCTCAGAAAATAGAACTAGGGAAAATAGGACTAGGGATGAAGTGCAGAGTTGATCAGTGAGATGTCTGATCAATATCCAATTCAAAATCTTGCAAAATTTGATGAGAAATCAGATCAAGATCAAACTCATGCCTCAAAGATCCCCGATCCCCAATGAGCAAAAACAAGAGAAAAATGCTCGACTAATGCTCGGCTAATACTCAGCTAATGTTCGTCAAATGCTCAGCAAATATTCAATGAACGCCGTAATGGAGCGTTTCCAGGGGCGAGCGTCGTAGGCTCAGTGCTCAAAGCCGCTGGATGAAATTTGCAAAGATGAAATTCGCAAAATTGAGTTGACTAGATTGAACAGATCAACTGAATGGATCAGAGGATTGGCGAGTAGAAATAGTCATGGTGCGATCGCCCATTGACAGGGAAAAGGAGGAGCGATCGGGACGGTCTACAAGGAATCTAATTGGGTTCTGATTTGGCTCTGATTTGATTATGGGTGCTCGCAGAATTTTTTAGGTCAGTTACTCAATGGTTGTTTATAAATTCGCGCAGTTTAGCAACTGTTTTTGGTTTTTTGTTAGGGATTGTAAATAAAAATCAACTCGTATTTGAATCGCTGCCGATTCAAGCTAGGTCAATTCCTCTAGTTAAAAATTTACCGATCGATCGGGTGGCGCTTGGGGTTGGGATTTTGATCCAGCGATCGATCCGCCATCCGCGATCCTCAATTTTGATGACCCAGAAGCCAGCGAGCTTGGCCGCTGGCTCCCGAAACCTATGACATGGCTGGGGTTTCCGGTTCATGGGACTTGGCTTGCAAAACCGCCAACGCCCATTGCCGAAATTGCAGATAGGTCATCAGTTCGATCGTGCCGGAGAGCAACATTTGCGAGTAGCGATCTTCCAACTCCTGCAACCGCTGAACCGCCACCGACAGCGGCATATTCAGCAAGGCTTCGGAATCGTCCAGCAGGTTCACCGTTTCGCTGAGGGTTTGGCGGTCTTCCTGCTCAATCAGCGCCTGGCAACTTTGGAGATAGAGCTGAACGGGGCGATCGATCTCCTCGTAGGTTTCCGGCGACAGATTGCCATCGATGAACATCAACCGATAGCGCTCGGCCAAATCTTGGGCCGCCGCCAGGGCTGCCTTGGTTTTGTTGCCATGAACTTCCTTAATTTCGGTCAAGGCTTGGCGACTGCTTTTCACCAACTGGCGCGATCGGCGCGATCGCAACCAAGTGACCAGCAGCCCCGCCGCACTGCTCAAGCCCAAAACCAGCAAATATTCCTGAACAACCTGGTTTTCTTCAATGAAGCGTAGCCAGGCCGATCGGGGATCCCCTTTTTCATAGGTTTCTGTCGCGTCCGGAGCCATATAAACCCCACCCCGTTGCAACAGGCCAGCCGGATCACCATCGGCCAATTCTGGATAAAAGCTGGCATATTGACGCGCCGTGGCCAAAATTGACCAAGCCATTAAGCCCACTTGGTCGGCGGGGGCATCGCCTCGGGCCATCAAGCCAATGCCCGTGGACAAAACCGGCAAATCCTGGGACGGCTCGGGGCGCAGGGGGTCATAGGTTCCGGCGGGAATCACCGAAGAGCGATAGGACTCAGGGAAGCGCACCGCCAAGTGGTTGGTAATGGAGGGGGGAATTTCCAGCAAACGCAGGGGCGGATCGCTGGTAATGGCATTTTGAATGATGCTGCTGGATCCCAAGGGGCCCACGTAGGCCACCATGTCCAGCTCTCCGGCCTTCAGTTTGGCCAGGCCTTCCTTCAGGGGAGGTGCGCTGGTGATCACTCGCAAACCGCTGCGGGTCAAGATTTGGGTGGTGGTGAAGTTGGTGCCGCTGCCCTGAATCCCGATCGCCACCCGCTTGCCGTTGATGTCGGTCAGGGTTTTGAAGGGAGAGTCGGCCCGTACCAACAAATGCAGATATTCATGGCCCAAAATGGCGACGGTTTCCACCTGGCCACTGCGCAGCAGATCGCGAGAAACGTCTAGTTGGGCGAGGGCAAAATCAACCCGACCTTGCACCAGGCGATCGAGGTTATCGCGGGAACCATTGGAGTTTTTGTCGTCGGTCAGCTTCAGGTTCACGATTCGATCGGTCGATCGCCCCAATTGCTCGCTAATGAGGTCATAGCCCACACCGGCCTTGCCCGCAGAAATCGAGACCGTGTTTTTGGACTGGCCGCAACCGCCAACCCCAATCACCCCCACAATCACCAGCGACACCAAGCCCCAGCCCCGTTGTTTGAGCTTCACCATCAAAAATCCCCCGGAAAATTCCCAAAATACTAAACCATGCATCCCAAAAATGCGTTTAACCCATGTATCTCAATAGTTCGATCTAAAAATATTCAATCAAAATACAAACAAAAAGCGGGGCCGTTCTGAGTTATGTCATGAATAAGATCATGACTTCAGATCAACAACCCCGTTGTTTGAATGTTGTTTTTTGGCTGTATCTAGAGAAATCAATCGTTGTTTGAATTCAGCCAGTCCAGTTCAAGCGCTAAATTTCAGCATAGGCGCGATCGATCAAGCGCTTGGCAACCGTTTGGACACCCGTGTGATAGTAATAATTGGTGCTCATGTCCAAAAATGCACCAACATAATCCAGCTTGTCATCGGCAATGTCCACAAACCCTTGCAGGTGTTGCAAAACGATTTGGGGGTTGAGACTGTGATCGCTCACGAAGTTCCCCATCCAGCTCGAAACTGAGCTGAACGCTTGGCCAACAAACGCTACCTTGTCAGTGCCCGGAATCATCTTCTGGATGTTCCGAAACGCCTCGTTTTCTTCCATGCTTGATTGGGTAGCGCTGCCGATCCAATCGCCGGCCGCTTTGATGAAGTTCGGGCCCAAAGGCACTAATCCATCCAAGCAAACCATGGCTGCCATTCGCATTTTGGATTCTCCGCCGTAGTCGGCCAAGGAACCCAAAAAGTCGCCAATGCTGTCGCCGGGAATGCCATTAATTTGGCAATAGGCCAGCAATTCCACCACAATTTTCATTCCCAAATCGATCGCTTGGGCCTTCTCGGGCTTGGGAGTCAAATTCTGCAAAAAGCCCAAAAACGAAATATCTTGCCCCACCTTGTTGGCCATGGCAGCCGTGCCCAAGGCGCTTGCGGCGGTGTCCACGGTTTGATAGAGCCAAACGGCGCGTTGATAGCCCTCGCCTTCGTCGTTATACAGCTCGATCGCCCGGTCTTTGATTTGGGAAATTAAACCCGGATCGTCTTCGCCCGTGACGGTTTTGATCGTGCGATCGAACCCAATCAAGTTATCCCACTCGCCGGGAACCACAAAATCCAACGCATTCAGAACCGTGATGGTCATGCCGCTGGTGGGCAGTTCATCAACCAATTGCACAATGGATTTACCCATGAATTTTGATCCTCACTAAGACACAGGGTTTCCAAACAAGAAACAGACAAAAAGCTCAACCGAAACTAGGCAAGGGCTAGGCGAAAGCTAATAGCGTGACTGTTTTAGATCGTGGGGGCAACGTTTTGGAATCAGTCGTCATCACAAGGGACTCAAGCCCCTTGCTGCCTAACAATTAGGCAACTAGGCAACGGTGATAGCTGTTTGACCTGACCGATCAAAATAAGCTTGCCATGCTACTTAGTTCACACTAAGCGCCAATTCGGAAAATAGAAAAGTCAACTACTTCAAACGGGCCAAGCCGGAGAGATTAAACTTCTCAATCCAGTCTTCCCGATCGCTGGGTTTGAGGGTCGTAGACTGCACTTTCACCTGATAGCGATCGCCCACCAAGACAGCCGTTTGGTTTTTGCCCACTTGAACGGCAGGATAGCCGTCAATGTCATCATCGCTGCTTTGGAATTTGCTGAGACCGCTTGCATTGTTCGCCAAGTCATTAATCGACAACTTGGCCACTTCTTCGCCCGACTTCTTCAGCTTGGCTTCCGCAAATCCTTTCTTTTCCTGTTGGAAAACCAGGCTGTAGCCATCGCTAGTTTTCGGGAAATACTTATTCAGCTTGCCGCCCGCCACTGGCTTTTTATCAATGGGCGAGGGGCTGACACTGGGGCTGGGTTTGGGCGATCGACGATCGGAACCGCGATCGGTGGACTGATCAACAGAGCGATCGACCACGGTGGTTGGCGTGGGGTTGGGAGCCGGGCCGCGATCGCTGCGATCGTTGAGGGCCACACAACCACCCACCACCAGCAACAGGGTCAAAACAGCACCCGCCAGCCAACGGCCGGCCTTAGACGGCGCATTCATGGGCAAATTTCCTTATCATGAGGGTTTGGTCACTTGTTTTCCAGTCTAGGCAGCGTTTTTCATCACCGAACAGATGTGCCCACCGCCCGAGAAGATGGGTTCACCACACTTGGCAGCGATCGGCGCAAGCAGGGGAACTGAATTCGGATCGAGTTGGCCTCGGGATTCATCTAACTAGTCCAATTAGTCCAATTAATCCAATCGATTACATTCGATCAATCCAGTGAATGATTTAAGAATTGGTTAATGATCGATGGGTGCTTGATGGACGATCAACCCGATCGCTCCGGTGCGGAATGGTTGCTGGGAACAGCAAAACGACAATCTTGAAGAATGATGGATTTTGCTCCATCGTCCCTGACCTTTTGGAAATTTCGGCGTTTTTTAAGGCTAAATTTAACCCGTTGCCTGGGACGAATTCGAGAAAACCTGATCAAAGCATTTTCAATGCATTTCAAGGTATTTCAAATCAATTGCTGATTGTCTTGAGGTTGGGCCCGTGATGCGTGCGATCGATCCAAACGATCTGAATGATCCCAATGATTTAAATGATTTATTAGATCCATCGATCGATCAGTTAATTGATCGGTCGATCGGTCAGTTAGCTCGCCCGGCGGTGATGCCCGAGTCGATCGACCAACTCACCCAAATTGTCGCGGCCTGTGCCGATCGCCGTCAGCCGATCGTCCCCTTCGGCAGCGGCAGCAAGCTGGCCTGGGGCGATCGTCCCAAAGCTGCGGTGTTGCCCGTGGGATTGGGCCGGCTCGATCGGCTGGTGATGCATGACGAAGCGGACTTGGTGGCCACCGTGGAAGCGGGGATGAAGCTGCGGGATTTGCAAGCGGCCTTGGCCCCGTCGGGTCAGTGGCTGCCGATCGATCCGGCCTTTGCCGACACGGCCACCCTGGGCGGGATTGTGGCCACGGCCGATACGGGTTCCCTGCGCCAACGCTACGGCGGCATTCGGGATTTATTGCTAGGGATTTCGATCGTCCGGTGGGATGGGCAAATTGCGAAAGCTGGCGGCCGCGTGGTCAAAAACGTCGCGGGCTATGACCTGATGAAGCTGTTCACCGGTTCCTTTGGCACGCTGGGCCTGCTGGCGACCTTGACCGTGCGGACGTACCCGATTCCGGAGCAGTGCCAAACCCTGCTGCTGTGGGGCGATCGCCCGGCCCTGGCCCAAGCGGCCCAAGGCTTACGGAATTCCACCCTCACCCCGATCGCCCTGGATTGGGTTTGGGGCAACCCGGCCCTGCCGGACGCGGCGGTGGGCTTGGCCCTGCGGTTTGGCAGCGTCGCCCCCAGCGTGGCGGAACAGATGCGCCGCTCGATCGCCCTGGCCCAAGACTTGAGCTTGCAATCGATGGTGTTGAGCGAACCAGATGAAGCCGATTTTTGGCACCAGCTCCGCGCCGCCAGCACCCAGCCCACGAGCGATCGCCCCATTACGCTCAAATTTGGCGCATTGCCCACGGCGGCCCCGACCCTGCTCGATCGCCTGGCCAGCGGCCCGATCAGCCAAGGTCAAATCCACGCCAGCAGCGGCCTGGGTTGGGCCAGCCTCGGGGCGATCGAGGGCGATTGGCTGCGAACTTCCCGCTGGATTCGGCAATTGCGCACGGTCTGCGAAGCGGAGCAGGGATTTTTGACGTTGTTGCAAGTGCCCGCTGAACTGACCCATCAGTTTAAGCAATCCGATCGCTGGGGCGATCGCGGTTCGGGTCTGGCCCTAATGGGGAAAATAAAACAGCAGTTCGATCCGCACCAGCTCCTGAATCCCGGCCGCTTCTTGGTTTAGCGCCACGAGAGCGACCCCTGCCTCTCTCAGACAAGGGGCTTAAGCCCCTTGCCCCCCGACGATAGCGCCAGGGTTTCGGGAGGGGCGATCGATCAGTCCCAGCCGATCGACAGTTGCCAGATCATTGCCATCGCCTATTGGTTTCAACCCACCGACCCATGCAAACGAGCGATCGCCCGATTCCCGCCAAAGAGAGCAACTTTCTGGCCCAAAACCCCCATTTGGGTGAGTTGGCAGCCGGTCAGCGATCGGGCTTTGACCCCGACTCGCCGCCTGACCCGAAGCTGCTTGATTCCTGTGTCCATTGCGGGTTTTGTCTTTCGACCTGCCCCAGCTACCGCGTTTTGGGCAAGGAAACCGACTCGCCCCGCGGCCGCATCTATTTGATGGATGCGATCAACGAAGGAACCGCCGAACTCGATCGCACCACCGCCCAGCATTTCGACACCTGCTTGGGTTGCCTGGCCTGCGTCACCACCTGCCCGTCCGGCGTGAAGTATGACCAACTGATCAGCGCCACCCGGCCGCAGGTGGAGCGCAACGTGCCCCGATCGCTCCCGGAACAGGCTCTACGGACGCTGATTTTCCAGTTGTTTCCCTATCCCGATCGGCTGAAACTGCTGATGCCGTTCCTGTTGCTTTACCAGCAATCGGGCTTGCAAACCCTGGTGCGATCGACTGGCCTGCTCAAAAAATGGCTGCCCAACTTGGCGGCCATGGAAGAAATTTTGCCGCGCCTGAGCTGGGACAACCTCAACAACGAATTTCCCGAAACCATTCCCGCCCAAGGAACCCAGCGCTATCGGGTGGGCGCAATTCTCGGTTGTGTGCAGCGCACCCTGTTTAGCGGGGTGAACGCCGCCACCATGCGCGCCCTGACGGCCAACGGCTGCGAGGTGGTGATTCCGCCCAGTCAGGGTTGCTGCTCGGCCCTGCCATCGCACCAGGGCCAAACCAACCAGGCCCAGGCGATCGCCCGCCAGATGATCGATGCCTTCGCCGATACGAATGTGGACTACATCATCATCAACGCCGCCGGTTGTGGGCACACGCTCAAAGAATACGGGCACATGCTGCACGACGACCCGGAATACCGCGATCGCGCCGTCGCCTTCGTTGAAAAAGTGCGCGACATCCACGAATTCTTTGCGGAAGTGGGCTGGATTGCGCCGCTCCAGCCGATCGCCCCGGAACCGGTGACGCTGGTTTATCACGACGCTTGCCACCTGTTACATGGCCAAAAAATCAGCGCCCCACCGCGCGACCTGTTGCGGCAAATTCCGGGCGTGACCCTGCGCGAGCCGATCGATTCGCAACTCTGCTGTGGTAGCGCCGGGATCTACAACTTGTTGCAACCGGAAATTGCCGATGAGCTGGGCGAGCTGAAGGTGCAAAACCTGACCAACACGGGAGCCGATGCGATCGCCTCACCGAATCCAGGTTGTTCGCTGCAAATCCAAAAACATCTTGGTTTGCAAAATAAACCTGTGCCCGTGTTCCACCCGATCGAACTACTCGATCGATCCATGCGAGGTGAAGCATTGCCGAAGGGCGATCGCTAGACTGGTTCTAGGGGCTGTCGTCAAAATCCCCAAAACCCTGATCTTGGGTTGCCTAATCGTGAGGGGCAAGGGGCTTAAGCCCCTTGTCTGGGGCGCTTGATCCAGGAAGATCAACCATTTCGGCCTCAATCAATCGCATCTGATGACGCGCCCTAACCCTATCCAACCATTCAGTATGTCGGCACGGCCATGGTTGATGTCATGGATTCCCGCTATCTTTCTCCCGCAGAGTTTCTTGCTTGGGAAGCACAACAACCATGGCGGCATGAATACCTCAACGGTCGAGTCTATGCCCGCGCTGACAGCACGCTAGATCACAACACGATCGCTACGAATTTCGTGATTGCGCTGAAGCTTCATCTACGTCATCTGCGTGGTAAATCCTGCGGAGTGTTCATCAGTGAAGTGCAGGTGCATGTTTCAGAAAAAGGGCCCTATTTCTATCCCGATGTTGTGGTGAGTTGCGATCCTCGGGACTTGCGATCGCACCAGTTCATTCAATATCCCTGCTTGATTACAGAAGTGTTGTCGCCCGGAACTGCTGAGTTCGATCGCGCCCAAAAGTTTCAGCAATATGCCCGCATGGAATCCCTCAAGGAATATGTGTTGATTAGCAGCGATCGCCCGGCCCTCGATCGCTACTATCGGCCCGAGGGTGCGGCCCCAAATTGTTGGGAGTTAACCCGTTACGGGGCGATCGACTTTAATCCCAAAATCCTGACCCCCGATGAGCAACAGCGCTCACTGTCGGAAATGTCGTTTGAGCTAAAAAGTTTGGGATTTTCAGACACATTGGCCATGATCTATGAAGCGGTGCAATGGGGGACAGGGGAGTAATCTCCTGTTGCACCGTTTTGGCGGATTTGGCGGATACGACATTGGCAGATGCAAAATTCGCAGATGCAAACGGTGCTGTCTGACGGTTTCTTGGTTTGTGGGCTAGGCAATTTAGGACAACATTGTGTTGCGGCCTTGGCAAATTTTGGGGTGCGCGTCCGGGCGATCGAGCAAACCATTCCGAGTGGGTGGGATGTGCCGGATTTACCGGCCATGCTGGAACAGGTGATTGAGGGGGATTTTTGTCGATCGAGCATTTTGCAGCAAGCGGGGATTGCCGATTGTCGAGCCATTTTGCTGTTGGCGGGGGACGATCGCATCAACCTGAAGGCGGCCCTGGCGGCGCGCTTGCTGAATCCGGCGGTGCGGCTGGTGGTGCGCTCCAACCGTCCCCACTTGAATGACTTGCTGGCACGGCAGTTCGGCAACTTTGTGGCCTTCGAGCCTTCGCGGTTGTCGGCTATGGCCTTTGCCCTGGCCGCGTTGCAGGATCAGACGATCGGGGCGTTTGAAATTAACGGCGTGGCCTACCGGGTGCGCCAGCGATCGCTCCAGGCGGATGATCCTTGGTTGGGGGACATTCCCGCAAACCTCAACAATCGATCGCGCTTGATTTTGGGTCACTGGAGTGGTTCGCTGCCCCTGCCTCCCGATCCGCTGTTCTACGGGTCTGGCATTATGGATCCCTTCCAACTCGGTGATTGGGTGGCCTATGTGGAAATGCGGCGCGGGGGCCGTTGGCATGAGTGGGAGGCGGCCGCGGCGCTGCACTCGTCCCGGCGATCTCTGACTCCTGCACCGCGATCAACACCGCGTTGGCAACTGCTGCGATCGCTTCAGCAGGCTGCGCGATCGCTTCTCCATCGCAGTCGGCTGTTGCAGATCGCCCTGATCTATGCCGGAGCCGTGCTGGGCTTGCTGCTGCTGGGAACCGTCATTTTGCGGCACTACTCGCCCTACCGCGATTGGTTTGATGCCTTTTGCAACACGGCTTTGTTGCTGCTGGGGGGCTATGCCGATTTGTTTGGCGATCCTGCCCAGGCCAGTGCCGTGCCTCGCTGGCTGCGTTTGTTTGGGTTTAGCCTGACGGTGGTGGGCACAGGTCTGGTGGGCGTGCTCTACGCGCTACTGACGGAGCGGCTGTTGTCGTTGCGGTTGCGGTTTTCTCCCAGTCGCCCCCGCCTGCCGGACAAGGATCATGTGCTGGTGGTGGGGATGGGACAGGTGGGCCAGCAAATTGCCCGTTTGCTGTTGCAGTCTGGGCAGTCGGTGGCGGGGCTGACGCGCCAGGGCTTGGATGACAATACCTTGGGTGATTTGCCGCTGATGGTGGGGAAGTTGCCGGATACGCTGGATCGGGTGGAGCTAGAACGGGCTAAGTCGATCGTCTTTGCCACCGATGATGAAATTGCCAATTTGGAAATGGCGTTAATGGTGCGCCAAGCGTCGCTCTCCACGGGCTTGGTGATTCGTACGTTCGATCGCGCCTTTAGTGACACCTTGGTGGGGCTGTTGCCCGATGCGCAGGTGCTTTGTGCCTATGCCTTGGCGGCGGAAGCCTTTGCGGGGGCGGCCTTTGGTGAAAATATTCTCAGTCTCTACCGCTGGGGACGCACCACGATGCTGGTGGCGGAATATCGGATTGAGCCGGGCGATACGTTGGTGGATTTGCTGTTGGCGGAGTTTGCCTGTGGCTACGGTGCTGTGCCGCTGTTGCATGAGCGGGTGAGTCGCAAGGCGTTGGAGGATGGGGAACTGGACTTTCCGCGCCTTGATCGCCACTTGCGATCGGGCGATCGCCTGGTGGTGTTGGCTTCCATTGAAGGTTTGCGGCGGATTGAGCGGGGCGAGCTGGCTCCTCGATCGTGGTGTGTGCGGTTGCATTCCGCCAGTCCCCAAGCGGACTTTGAAGGGGCCAACGCGATCGCCCGCATCACCGGGTGCAGCTTGGCCCATGCGCGATCGCTGTTTCAGCGGTTGCCTACCTTGGTGGAAGTGGGCGAGCCACCCATGGTTTGTGCGATGTATGAATATCAGGCGCGATCGCTGGTGGCCAGTTTGCGACAGCGCTTAGTGGATGCAGAAGCCCTTTGCTGGGCGACGGATTTGGGGTAATGCTCGCGATCGCTTGGAAACTCTACGCAGGATCTGGAGCCAGATGAGCTGCTTGCCAGATTTGCTCGATCGTAATCGCTGGCTGCTGATCGGCCGATTGCTGGCCCATGGTTGAAAGAATAGGCGACTGAATTAAGCCGGATGGATCTTGGGGAATTTCGTCATATAACCCTTCTTGTAATTGCAGAATAGTCAAGCGATTTTCGAGGGGATCCACAATCCAATATTCAGGAATTCCCGCAGCGGCATATTCCGATCGCTTGTAGCGGTAATCCCGCCCGATCGAATCCAAGCTGACAATTTCCACAGCGAGCAAGGGCGGCGTTTCAAAAACCGCCGATCGCCCCGCTAATTCCTGCACCTGCTCCCGCTGCACCACGCATAGATCCACCACGCGCGATCGCCTAAATCCCGTCCTGACTCCGATTTCAGAAAATACCAGCCAAGGCAGATTAGCCTGCTGAATCGCCTGTTCAAAGTAATGGGTTAGAAACTTGGCAATCAAAAAGTGCTCGATTTTGGGTGGATTCATGGGAATTAGTTCACCATCCACAAATTCATAACGAACATCACTGGCTGCGTCATCGGTTTGATAATTGAGATAGTCCTCAAAGGTCAAGAGGCGATCGCGAGTTATAACCATCGAGTTCTGTCCTGATGTTGGCTATTTTGGTTCTTGCTTGAAATCTTGATTTCATTGAAATTTGAGATGGTTTGGAACTCTGGCTGATTGTGATTTTGGTTGGTGATTATTGTGATTTTAAGTAACTTGAATTGACAGTTATTCAATTGCTAAATGCTGGAAGGTTAGCGCGATCGGGCGGTTGCCAGCCGCAGGAATTTGATCGCGCAGAGTGATGGATTGTTCATAAACCAAGCATAGCTGACTCCTGCCGGCTGGTAAGGTGATCGGTAAGTTCAAATCCAGGGTTTGGTTACGGGATAAAAGTTCACTGCGCCACAGGAGTTCATCATCTAAAAAGATGCTGAGTCGCTGACTGGTCACAGGCACTGTCGCTTGAATTTTGAGCTGTCGAGTTTGAGACCGATCGCTCTGCAAATCCAGGACGGTCATGGGGGCCAAACCCCAGCGTTGACCTCGGCGATTGCGATCTAACCCGCCGCGAATTTCCACACCGCGCACGGTTCCGAACTGCACGAGGTCTAGCTCCGGCATGGTGGTTTTCAGGGGGGCGGCTTCCGGATCCAGGCGATCGCGATTGGCAGGATCTGGGCTGACGGGAGCTGGGTCAAGGAAGGGCGAGAAACGCAACAGTCGCGCCTGATCCAAATCGACGAGGCCTTGCCAGGGGGCTGGCTTGGGAATAAACACCACACGCCCCATGCCCGGCACGGTGGTTTTGGCGATCGGGTGGCCCAATTGAGCATAAAACTCCCTTTCGCATCCCCGAGCCAGGCGATCGACATAGAGATTAATGCCCGCAAAATCGCCCAATTGAAAGAATCGCCGAAAAAACTCCCACTCATCCCTGCGAAAACAGCGGCGCTGGCGTTGGGTTTGGTTTAAATCTGGATGATCGGGCAGGGCCAAATATTGCCAACCGGCTTCGAGGTAGGGGGTGAGCTGGCTGGGATGCAATCGCCCCAAATATTGCCCCACGGTGGCTTTGTGGTGAAACCGTCTAAGGGCGTGGGTGCTGGGATTATGGGCAAAAAAAGGGCAGGTGCCATCGCCACTGCCCACGCCGTTTCCCCCTGTTACGCAAAAGGGCCAGTCCAAAACAGCCGTGCCCGGCTGCTGGGCCACCAGGGCCATGTAAGGCTGAAAGCTGGGGGCTAGGGGTTGTTCGCGAGGTTTGAGGCCATAACCGCCGATCAAATCCAGCAAGCAGATTCCTGCCACGGCCCAGGCGGCCCAGCGGTTCCATTGCCGCGATCGGGCCGATCGACCCGCATCCGGCTGCCAACCCAGGCTGCATAGGGCCAAGGCGATCGGGAAGACCACCGTACCCCGTCCGGCCACGCGATTAAACGAAAACCAGGGAAACCATTGCAAAATCGGTAAATCCCAGGGGCGATAGGCCATTAAACAGCCCATCAACAAACCCAGGGGCACAAACGCCGCCCACCAGCGCCGCCGTTGCCAGCAGCCGATCGCCCCCGCCAGCAACAGCCCCCAACCAACCACCCCATCAAAGTCTGTTTCCAGGGGGCTGGGCAGCACAGCTCGCCACCAGCCAGCCGCCGCGATCGGGTTGATTTGAGGCCAATAGGGAGCCAGAAGGCGCAAGGGATGGGCAAACCAAGCCCGATCGAAGCTGTTGCTCCAGTCCAATTCCTTGGCTAACTGCACGATGGGAATCACCGGCAGCAGATATAACCAAGCGGCCCAAATGATCAGGGCGATCAATCCCCACTCGATCGGGCGGAAGGGCGGCCAGCCATAAATCCAATAGCCAAGCCGGAGCTGCCAATCTGGGTTCTTTTCGCTTTGGTTGGCATCGGCAGCCCGCTCAATCGCTGGGGTTCGCCACCGCCACCACCTCACCGCCAACATCCATCCTCCCGACAGCACCAGCGACAGCAGCCCAAACCCCGCCACATAGCCCAAGTCTTGGCCCAAACTGAGGAGCACCAACGCCACGCGCCCCAGCCACCAAGCCCGCCCGATCGCCCGGCCCCGCACAAATCGCCACACCAACACAAAATCCGTGGCCAGACTCAGGCCCAGCCAATGGACGATCGCCATGTTGCTATGGAACGGAAACTTACAAATCAGGGCATAGATGTTCAAAAACACCGCCCCGATCGCCGTCAAAATTGCCCGCCGTTCCCCAAAGTCCGGTTGCAAAATCCGCGCGATGCCAAAGAGGGCGATCGCCACCGACAGCAGAAAATATAGTTTTAGCCAAGGGCCCGCTCCACCCAGGCTGAAGAGCAAGGCATAGAACAAATCCCGCTCCAGACCCCAGGCCTGGAGAGCCACTTGCCCCCCGTAGGGATAAAACGCCCGATCGCTGACTAAATCGATGTGCGGCAGAGGCCACCAGTGCCAATGCTCCCGCACATAAAATCCCATCGCTTCCCAGAGATCCGTGTCCCCCGCTCCCACCACCGGGAGCCAAGGCTGGGGCCCCAAAATCAACCCCCCCAGCAGACCATACAACAGCGCCGCCAACCACCACCCCTGAGGATGTCGTGTGCGGGCGCTGCGCCAGGCCGCTGCCAGGGCCTTGGTCTTAGTCTTGAATATATTCCGCACCGGTGGCCAAAGCCTGTTCTGCACGCATGAACTCTCGGCCTAAATAAGCTGCATGATCCAGCATTGAAACCGGTATCGGCTGGGTTTGTTCGAGCAATTTCACACAGAGTTCCTTGGCGGTGCGTCCGGTATAGAGGGCCTCGGCCGTGCGCGGAACAGAACCCTTCGCCGGAATCACCTTGCCGGTGACCGGATCCGTGGCCAAGCCCCGATCGTTAATCACGGTGCTGTAGTGTTTGGCGCAAATTAAGGCCTGTTCCCGATCGAGGTAGATCACGAAATAGCCAGCCGGGTCAAGGTCTAAAGGCCGTTGGGATAATTCATCGTCGATCGCTTGGCGTGTTTCCACAGAATTGAGGGTCATATCAACTGACATATTGACGGGTAGATGAATGGATCAATTATCAGATGAATTTGATGCCTAATCACGATTCACATTGCCAAGCTGCGACGAAATAAACCGATCCATCCAACCATTCAAGTAGGCAATATTAGCCGATTGATGGGCCGGGTCAACCGACTCCAGGGGATGGGGAGCCAAGCCACGCAGCGCCGCCGTGGTGACACAATACATGGACTTTTGAAATGATTGGCAAATTTTCACCAATAAATCGTCTTCATGGCGCAGGCTATTTTCATAGAATTGATGCAAATAATCGGGCACAAAATGCCGCATGTCCTGCATCAGAAGGGTCGGCGGAATGCCTGCGCCACCCACGGGCAATGGGTCAGCGTAGAGCGCACCATAGGCGAAATCTCCCTGTTCGGTGGGGATGCGGGCCGCTTGGGCATTGTAGGAAATCGTGCCACTGAAGGGGGTTCCCCGGAAAAAGACCGCCTCCACGTAGGGCACAGCCGCATCCATCAGGAAGGTCATCTTGGCCGATCGGGGCACAATGTCATAGGTCACCCCGCCCAATTCCACGGCATATTCGATCGGGGAATTGGCCCCCGCCACCAGACCATCTTGGATATGTTGAACCACCTGGGGAATGGTGGTGATTTTGCGGCGATCGTACTGATCTGAAAGGCTCATGAACATGTCGCTCATGATTCGCCAAAATTGCCCCAAGGCTCGGTAATAGGCTAATTGCCGCACTTGCTCTAGCAGAAATTCAGGAAAGAGCTGATCCATTCCCAGGACGATCGGGTTTTTGGCGAAACGGGCCCGAATGGCTTTTTGAGCAAGGGCAATAAATTCTGGTGAATCCAAATAGCTATCGTAGCGGCCGCCCCCATGCCAGAACATGGCTTTCATGCAATATTCGGCATATTCAAAATTGATTCGATCGTGCTGCCAATGTTTCAGTAACTTTGGCAGCGAAATTTCGCCATTAAAGTATTTAAAAAACGGGAAGAATCGCAAAAATTGATGTAGAGCAATATAGTTTAGGTTATTAGAATAGGCATCTAAAACAATGCCGTAGCTATGCAAAATGCCCACCACTTCCAGCACGTTGCTGGGGCTGTCTTTCAGCAGTGCTTCCCCTTGCAAGAGCTGCTCGATCGTGCTGTTCAGGGGATGGGTGGCAGTCATAGAGAGCATGGGTTAAAAACCTTAAGCTGGGGCAAGGGTATTGAAATTTGCAGTTTGAATTCGTGGCTTGAATTCGTGGCTTGGGAACTGGTAATTCTAAGAGGATGTCTGAAGAGCCAAAACTGTTACCTTCCGGGTCTCACCAACCGGCAAAGACAAGGGGCTTAAGCCCCTCGCCCCCACGATCACGACTAGTGCCTTGCAAGTACCCCAAGTCACTGCTCAGACATCCTCTAGCCATCTGATTATATGAGGATGCCAAAGGAGCAATCAGAATCGGCCTGCGGTTGGTGACGTTCGTGCCCGATCGCGGAGTGATGACCGGGGTGATCGGGTGGCAAAAAAACCAGAGCGGTGATTACTTAGGGGCTGTGATGGGCCGCTAGGGCGATCGCGGTGGTGACTGGCTCGCTCCAGTAGGCTAACCAACTGGGTTGCAAACCAAACAGGGCGATCGGGACGGCCAAAGCAATCGCCGGGGCCCGATCGAGCCAACTCACTGAAGGCAAATTGGCCACCCGCTCCGTCAGCCGCCCAAAAAACGACTGATTCAGCAAAATCAGGAAATAGACCGCCGTTAGCCCCGTGCCAACCATGCAGAGCAACGTGTAGATCGGATAGGTGGGGAAACTGCCTCGGAAGATCAAAAACTCCGCAATGAAGCCCGCCATCCCGGGAATGCCGCTACTGGCCATCACCCCCAACACCATCAGCGACCCCACCACCGGCAAACCCCGCTGGGGATTAAACAACCCACTGAGGTCACTCAGTTGGCGAGTGCCCACCTTTTTATAAACAATCCCCACCAGCAGAAACAACAGGCCAGAAATCAAGCCATGGGCCACCATCTGAAACTCTGCACCCATGAGGCTGACGGGGGTGGCCGCCGCCGTCGCCAGCAAAATAAAGCCCATGTGACCCACGGAACTGTAGGCCACCAGGCGTTTCATATCCCCGTTGGCGATGCCTTCGGAAATGGCGGCAAAGGAACCATAGAGCACACTCACCACGGCCCAGGCGGCCATCCAAGGCGCAATTTGGCTCCAGGCTTCGGGGAACATGCCCAACCCAAACCGGATTAAGCCATAGGTTCCCAATTTCAGCAGCACGCCGGCCAGCAAAACGGAGATGGGCGTGGAGGCTTCCACGTGGGCATCGGGCAGCCAGGTATGGAGGGGAACCAGGGGAATTTTGATGCCAAAGCCGACCACAAGCAGCGCCAACAGCAAGAGTTGAGAAGCGGCGGGCAAGAGGGAGTCGGGGGCGGTTGCTTGGGCGATCGCAAATTCCCGCAGGGGTTCATAGCCAAAGGTGCTGAAACCGGCGGCGCTGGCTAATCCTAGGAAGGCGGCCAAGATCAAAATTCCAGAAACGGCTGTGTAGATCAAAAATTTGGTGGCCGCATAGCCGCGCCGGGCCCCGCCCCAAATAGCAATCAGGAAATAGAGGGGAATGAGTTCTAGCTCATAGAACAGGAAGAACAGCAGCAGGTCTTGGGCGAGAAAGGCTCCGTAGACACCGCTGGTGAGCAACAACAGCAGGCTGTAGTAAAACCGGGGGCGGTTGATGGCTTCGTTGGTGCTGAAGATGGCGATGCCGACCAGCAAGGTGTTGAGTACCACCAGCGGGAAGGACAGGCCATCAATGGCGAGGCTGTAGCTGAGGCCGAGCCGATCGATCCAGGGGAAGGACTCGATCAGCGCTAGGCGATCGGTTCTGGGGTCAAACTGGGTCACGATCACGCCGGTAACGATCGTCAGGCCAATCCAGTTCAAGATGGCCGCTTGGCGGGCCTGGGTGGCGTTGACTTTGCCGGGCCAAAGGGCGATCGCGATCGCCCCGACAATGGGAATCCAAACCAACAAACTCAGCAGCACAGTTTTTTCCTCTTTGTCTCAGCAATCACGCGGCCGTTGATCATGCAGCCGTCTCTTTGCCGGTTATTTCCCTGATCTCCTGTTCCCTGGGCGCTCGGTTGCTAGAACCACAGTTGCGCCAAGGACCATCCAGCCAAAACCACCATCATGCTGATGCTGATCAGCACCACCAGAACGTAGCCTTGGGATTGGCCAGAGGTGCTGTATTTCAAGCCTTCGCCACCAAACAGGGCCGCCACTCCGACCAAGTTCACCAAGCCGTCAATGATGTAGCGATCGACCCAGGCCGTGAACCGGGCCGCCGCCCCCACCACGAGGGCGATGGTGATCCGATAAATTCGATCGATATAAAAGTCATAGGCCAACAGGTCTTGCAGGGCCGGAACCGGCAACTGCACCGGCCGCGCCACTGCCCCAAAGCTATAGATGGCAATTCCGATCGCCGCGCCCAGGGCCGCCGAAGTCACCAGGGCGATCGTTTCCGTGATCGGAAATTGCAGCATTCCCACCCGGGTTAAGAGTAGTTGCCACCGCTCCAACATCAAGGGAACCAACAGGGTCAGCACGATCGAGGACACGATCGGCACGGCCATCGTCCAGCCCACCTCCGGGGCCCGGCGAGTTTTGGGTTGTGTGGAGCCGCCAAACACCAGCCCAAACACTCGGGCCAAATTCAGCGCCGTCAAACCATTCACCAACAAAACCACCGCGATCGACCAACTGGGCATGGCTGGCTCGCTGAGCCACCGCTCCATGGCCCAAAAGGATCCCAAGGGCAACAGGGCGACCATCCCCATGGAACCAGCCACAAAAGCCATAGTAGAAACGGGCATTTTTGACCACAAACCGCCCATTTGGGTCATGTCCTGGGTGCTGGTGTTCAGAATGACACCGCCAATGCTGGTAAAAAGGGCCGCCTTCGCGATCGCATGGGTCAGCAGCAACAGCAACGCCACATCCGTTTGTTGCAACCCCACCGCAATAAACACCAACCCCAGATAGGCGCTGGTGGTGTGGGACAGGGCCCGCTTCAGGTCAATTTGGGCAATTCCCACCAACGAGGCCCCGATCGCCGTCATGGTTCCCAAGGCAATGGGAATCGCCGACCCCAAGGGCGACAGGGCCAACACCGGAGCCAGCTTAATCAGCACATAGGCTCCACAGGCCACCACGATCGAGTTGCGCATCAGGGAAGCCGGATTGGGCCCCTCCATGGCTTCGTCCAGCCACAGGTGCAGCGGAAATTGGGCACATTTGCCCGTGGGCCCCGCAATTAGGGCGATCGCCAGCAAACCCGCTTGCCAGTCCGTTAACTGGGCCGTTTGGGCCCAGTCCGCCAAATCCGAAAAATTCAAACTGCCGCTGAGGGTCGAAAGGGCCAACGTCCCCATCAGCAGCAAAATATCCCCCACCCGCTTGGTCAGAAAGGCATCCCGGGCCCCCGTAACGGCCAAGGGTTGTGCGTACCAATAGCCCACGATCAGATAGGTGGAAAGGGTCAGCATCTCTAGCAGGCAGTAGCTCAACAGCAACGAATCGCTGATCGCTAAGCCGCTCATGGCCCCTTCAAAAAAGCCCATCATGGCGAAGAATCGCGCCAAGCCCCAGTCTTTTTCCAGGTAACCCAGAGAGTAGACCTGTGCCACCAAACTCAGCCCCGTGACCAGTTCCATGGCCCCCAAGCTGACCGGAGAAACCTCCAAGACAAAGGAGAGCTTGAAATCCGCTACCTCCAGCCAATTGAAGCTGAGGTATTGCGCCTCCTGACCCCAAAATTCCCGAAACAGCCAACCGCCGTGGATGGCGGCCAAAATTGTCATCAATAGGTTGATGTAGGCGGCGGGCCGGGGCCCCGTGCGGCGGATGGTTCCCGTGGCCCAAGGCAGGGTCATCAACGCCCCAATCAAGCCATAGGCCGGCACAAGCCAGACGGTTTGCACCAGCCATTGAGTCAGGGGGGGTAAGGCGGTCATGGGCGATCGCGCTCAAGGTAAGGGTGAACAGGAAAATTTAAAAAGGCCCAAGATGGCGCAATGAGGCAACAACGATCACGAACGATCGAAAACAGCGATCGAAAAGACCGAAAAGGATGATCGGAGGTTCACGATCGGCAGCGATGACCAAGAACAGTGATCAGCGGCCGCCAAAGGCAGGATCTCGCAACCGGAGCGAGCAAATGGTTTAGCCGACGGCCCCGCCAGGGTGGGTTGCAAGGGGTGAGCCGCGATCGGGCTACAGCAAATGGGCCGCTGAATGGGTCAACATCCAGCGGTGATGCGGTCAATGGGCGATCGCGCCCTTGGGGAGGTCTGCCCTGGCCCGATCGGCCGCGAGACAGACGGCGAGTTGGCCGGCCATCGTTAAGCCTAGCAAGTGATTGGATCGGTTTTGATCCTCTGCGATCCTCAGTTTGGCATCCCCCTGAACTGGGTTCGCGCCACTGCTAAGGGAATCCTGGGGCGATCGAGTGTTTTGACCGCTGAGGATGCGGATCCCATGCGGTTGCTTTTGATCATTTTCAGATCATTCCATGCCAAGTGTTGATGGGATACCTGGGGAAATCGCGATCAACTTTGCAATTCCTTTGTGGGGGGATTAATTTTTCTGATTTTCTGATAAGCGAACGGGGGCTTAACCGCAAGTTATCAAAACGATTGAGATTAAAAAAGCTGATTGGGGACGCTTTTCACTACACTAGGGAATAGGCAAACTAGTTAGTAAAGCGTTCATTCCTGCCCAGGTAGCAATCCGTAACGAATCGTTGCGGGGCGAATTGCCTTAGGTGCTGTCCCCTGTAGCCTAATGCGTAGGGAGCCGTAACTAGGCTTGGGAAGTTCGTCAACGCTATTCTGCGGGGGAATCGCGGGTTCAGTGGGTTTTTTTACGAAAACCCGCGTTCTATCGTGCGTATTATTTCCAATTCTTGAGAAATAATGGCTAGCGCCAGATCCCCAAGGGGGGTACGATAAATGCCGCGATCGCACTAGCGCAGGGACGATCGTCCTTGGAAATAACCAAGGCGTTCTACAACATTCGCGTTTACGACACAACATAAGGAGTTCGGCAATGCCTATTGCAGTCGGAATGATTGAAACCCGTGGTTTTCCCGCCGTTGTGGAAGCCGCTGATGCGATGGTGAAGGCCGCTCGGGTGACCCTGGTGGGCTACGAGAAAATCGGTAGCGCCCGCGTGACCGTGATCGTCCGTGGCGATGTGTCGGAAGTGCAAGCTTCCGTGGCCGCTGGCGTGGAATCCGTGCGCCGTGTGAACGGTGGTGAAGTGGTTTCGACCCACATCATTGCCCGTCCCCACGAAAACCTGGAGTATGTGCTGCCGATCCGCTACACCGAGGCAGTGCAACAGTTCTCGGAATAGTCATCCAAGCGCGAAGTTGGCTGCGTTAGGCTTTGACGCAATTTCAGCGGGCAGCAGTTTTTAAGCGATCGAGCATGAGAATCAGTCGTCTCCATCAGAGGTCTAATCCCGGTCATCGGGCAATTTAAACCATTGGTGTTGAGATCAAGGTTCTGAGTGCGCTGGCATGACGCGATCGCCCTATCGAAATTGGTTAAGACCTAACTTCATCCAACGGGCTAAAAATTTTTGTTTAGGTCTGATAACGACTCGATCGCACTGTCGGTTAGTCAGTGCGCATCCCGATATTCCGAAACAATGCAATTTATTGAATTGCAAAGCGTTTTTAGAACTTTCTGATCGAGGCGATCGCTTCGATCAAGTCAGTGGCTAAAACGGATAGGAGTGTTGAGGGTGAGTCCTCGTAAAAAAGCTTCAAAGTGCCTGTTGTTTTCGCGATCGTTCACAGTGCTGGTTTGAATCAGTTGCTATGCAAATTGCACGGGTCTGCGGCACGGTGGTTAGCACCCAAAAGGAACCCAGCCTACGGGGTGTGAAGTTTCTGTTGGTGCAGTTGGTCGATGCGGCCGGTCAGCTCACGCCGAAATATGAGGTGGTGGCTGACGGGGTGGGGGCTGGCATGGATGAATGGGTGCTGGTGGCCCGGGGCAGTGCTGCTCGTCAAGTGGAGGGGGGCGAAGGTCGTCCAATTGACGCGGCGGCCATTGCGATCATCGATACCGTGAGCGCTGAAAACATGCGCTTGTACAGCAAGAGCGATGAAGACCGGCTGTTGTTGCCCAATAATGCCCGGTTGCCCAATTAAGCTCACCAGTGCGGGATGGCCAGGAAAGGTCTAGGGATCCCCTAGGTCTGTTCCAGGTGTTTTCATCAACGGCAACCTGAACATGGCGATCCGGCGATCGAATCAATTTTCAGATTCCAAATCACTTGCCGGATCCAATGTATGGAAGGCAGCCAGTTTGTCCCTGCTGACCTGGGTTGTGGATGAAGCCAACTTCACCGCGATGGAGTAAGAAGCTTCCTGGTTGCGGCATTCGTTAGCGAATCGCAGCAATTGTTAGTGAAGTCGTGACGGAGGTTTTTAGCATGGGATCGCGAGGGGCAAATGGAACGGTTCTTGATCGGAAGTCAGTGGCTTCCGATCAATCCGTGCGGCCCGCCATCCATCCCACGGCTCAAGTTCATCCGTTCGCCAATGTGGTTGGTCAAGTAACGATCGCCGCTGGGGCAAGGGTGGGGCCGGGCACATCGGTGCGAGCCGATCGGGGCGCAGCGTTCCACATCGGTGCGGGGGCATCGGTGGAAGACGGAGCGCTGATCCATGGATTGGCCGACGGCTGTGTGTTGGGGGATGACGGCCAAGATTATGCGGTTTGGATTGGTGAATCGGCGACGGTATCACACCTGGCGCTGATTCACGGCCCCGCCTACATTGGCAGCAATTGCTTCATTGGCTTTCGATCGACCGTGTTTAATGCGCGGGTCGGCGATGGCTGTATTGTGATGATGCATGTGCTGATTCAAGACGTGGAAATTCCGTCGGGGCGTTACGTGCCGTCGGGTTCGACGATTCTGACGCAGGAACAGGCCGATGCGTTGCCGGTGGCTCGGGAGCGCGATCGGGAGTTTGTGCGCCAGTTGGCCGGGTTGGATCATTGGCCTGAGGGGGCGATCGCCAACCCGACGGGCAATTGGCCCGCCAACGGTTCTGCTGTTCAAGATTATCGTTCTGAAGGTTCTGGGGGTTCCGTGGTTACGACGACGTTGAGCGCCGAGTTGGTGCAACAGGTTCGCCAATTGCTGGCTCAGGGATACCAAGTCAGCGCTGAATATGCCGACGCACGCCGCTTCCGGGCCAATGCCTGGACAAGCTGCGCCCTGCCGCGATCGGCCTATGAAAGCGACGTGCTGACGGCCCTAGAAGGCTGCCTGCGTGATCACGCGGGTGAATATGTGCGGGTAATCGGGATCGATCCTGCGGTTAAGAAACGGGTTTATGAATCGGTTGTCCACCGCCCGGGCGACAAGGTGGGTCAAGGTACGGTCACCGGTGCCAAAGCCAGCCAACCGAGCAGCAACGGCAACGGCTCCAAAGCTCCGACCAGCAATGGTGCGGTTGGTGGTGACTTGGCCACCCAGGTGCGCCAACTGCTAGCCCAGGGCTACCAAATTGGTACTGAACATGCGGATCCGCGCCGGTTCCGGGCGAATGCTTGGACGAGCTGCAAGCCGATCGACTCCACCAGCGAGTCCCAAGTGTTGAGCCTGCTGCAAGGCTGCTTGGCTGACCACGCGGGGGACTATGTGCGCTTGATTGGCATTGACAAGCGGGCGAAGAAGCGCGTTTTTGAATCCGTGATTCAACGGCCCGACGGTTCCGGAGCCAAAGCCGTGACCGGCGCTTCGGCAGCCGCTGCCAGCAACGGTGCAGCGGTGGCTACGGGTGGCATTTCGGCGGAAGTGGCAGCCCAAATTCGGCAACTGGTGGGCCGGGGTTGCAAGATCACGGCGGAATTTGCCGATGTGCGTCGTTTCCGCGCCAATGCCTGGACGACTTGCGGTTCGGTGCAAGCCACTTCGGAACGGGAGGCGATCGCGTCCTTGAGCGCCTGCATGGCCGATCATGCCACCGCCTATGTGCGACTGGTGGCCGTGGAACCCGGCAGCAAGCGCCGCGCCGCTGAAATCATTGTTCAGCGTCCCGGTGTGCAAGCAGCTAATAATGCGGTGAGCTTCAGTGCCCCTGCGGCGGCCAGCACCAATGGTTCTGCCCCGGTGAGTGCTGGAAATGTGCCCGCTGCCGTTGCCCAGCAAATCCAAAAGCTCCTGAGCCAAGGCTACCGAATTGGTGCTGAATATGCCGATGTGCGTCGGTTCCGGGCTAATGCTTGGACGAGCTGCGGCGGTCTGGAAGGTTCCTCGACTAACCAAGTGCTGGCGGCCCTGACGGCTTGCTTGGCAAATAACCCCACGAGCTACGTGCGTGTGATTGGCATCGACCCGACGGCCAAGAAGCGCGTTTACGAAGAAGTGGTTCAGCGTCCCGGTCGCTAAGACCTGGAGGCCCCCATCCCCCTACTCGGCTGCCGCATGACGACCCTGCAACCGCTACATCCGGTGGACGATCGCCAGTCCTGGATTTCCGGCGAAGTAACGCTTGATCCAACGGCGACGATCGCCCCCGGGGTGCTGTTGCAGGCGGATCCGGGCAGCCGAATTACGATCGGCCCCCACGTGACGATCGGCATGGGCGCAGTGGTTCACGCCTGTCAAGGGGGGCAAATTGTGCTGGAGGCCTCGGCCCATCTGGGGGCCGCTGTGTTGCTGATTGGCGCGGTACGGGTGGGCCGATCGGCCTGTATTGGCCCCAGCACAACTGTTTTGAACCAGTCGATCGCCCCTGGACAGCGAATTGCCCCGGGTCAATACCTCGGAGGTTCAGACCTAGGAGATTCAGAAACTCAAAATTCAAATACGGGAAATGCAGGGGCTGAAAATTCAGGGGCTAAGAATTTAAGCACGGGAAATTTGAGGGCTGAAGATTTACCGGCCGCCGCTCCGTTCAAACAAACCCCGATCGCCCCTAGCCCGCAACCAATTGCCCCGGTGACCGACGACCCGCCCGATCCGTTGCCCTGTCCTTGGGACGAGGACGACGAAGAACGCCAGGATCGGAGTGGCCGTTTCTATCGCCAGGGATTTTCCGGGAGTCCTTTTCCGCCTGCACCGCCCGCCGCGCCGCCCTTGCCGGAACCCGTGCCCTACCAAGCACCACCGGGCTTGGCTCCCGGTGTCAGCCCCATCCAACCGCGCCCGATCGCCACACCAGCTATTCTTCCCGGCACTTCAGCAACCTCAACCACTTCAGAACCGCCGACCTCAACACCAACCGTGGCCGAGCCGCCGCCTACTCCAAGCGCGATCATTACCCAAACCACTGAGCATCAAATCGTGGAGCAAAAGGTGGAAGTCTATGGACGCAGCCATGTGAATCGATTGCTGTCCATGATGTTTCCCTATCAGCAAACCCTGAACGGAACCCATGGGACTGGCCAACTGCCCCCTGCCAACTCGTCAGGCGCGGATGATCGGGATGAACCCTAAGCCCGCGTTCCCGATCGCGCCAATCTTTGTGGCAGGCCGAACCTGTGGCAGGCCTAAGATAGAGGCAGCAATGTTCTGAATTGCCCCGATCGTTCCCCTTGCGTCCCTCCCTTCTCTCCGATGACCGCTGCCACTCCCGCAAATCAATCTGCCCTCGGCATGGTCTCAACCCGCAGTTTTCCGGCAATTGTCGGCACTGCGGACATGATGCTGAAATCCTCGGGGGTGACCCTGGTGGGTTTCGAGAAAACCGGTAGTGGCCATTGCACCGCGATCGTGCGGGGTAACGTTGCCGATGTGCGAATTGCCGTGGAAGCTGGCGCAGAAACCGCCGAGCAATTTGGGCAACTGGTAGGCAAAACCGTGATTCCGCGACCGCTGCCTAACTTGGATGCGGTGTTGCCGATTCGACCACCCAGTTGGGAAGCCCTGGCAGAAATGCCCCGCAGCCCGTTTGCTAATCAAGCGGTGGGCCTATTAGAAACCGTCGGATTCCCGGCCATGGTGGGAGCTGCCGATGCCATGCTCAAGGGAGCCGATGTGCGGCTGGCCGCCTATGAGACGATCGGGGATGGCCTTTGCACCGCCATCATTCGCGGCTCCGTGGCGGATGTGGGGATGGCAATTCAAATTGGCATGGCTGAAGCAGAACGGATTGGCCAACTCCATGCGGTGATGGTGATTCCCCGAGCCTTAGAAGACTTGGAACGGGCCTTGCCCTTGGCGGAACATTGGCAAGCGACAGTGGAAACTCGCCGGGCGATCCCGATCGAGCTGCATCAAGTGGAGCGGCGGGTGATGCAACCGGTGGCCCTGCCGGAGCTGCAACGCTTAGAACCGGTGGAACTACCGATGCGTGAGCCTCAGCAGTTGGAACGATTTGAGGAGCGCCTTTAGGACGCACTTGGTTTTCGTAACGGTTGCCTGAATCTAGCCAATCTGCATCCAGCCAAAACCTGCAAATTAAATAGCCAGTTAATAGCCCCTGAGCATGGTGATTGCGCCAGGGGCTGATTTTATCGGCGGGCCGTGACCGTGCCCGTCAAACTGGCCAACAGGGTTTCCACCGCCGCATCGTATTGGGGATCAACCCGATCGGGGGCGGATCGATCGCCAATCGGCAGCGGAGGCGGGCCATCAATGGAACGGTTCGGCTCAATGCCCGCTTGGTTGATATCCCGGTGGGATGGGGTTTCGTATTTAGCGATCGTCACCGCCAATCCGGAGCCATCGGCCAAATCAAACAGGGATTGAATTAACCCCTTGCCAAAGGTGCGCTCGCCCACCAACTGGGCCCGGCCGCTATCTTGCAGCGCACCGGCCAAAATCTCGCTGGCGCTGGCGGTTCCTCGATTCACCAACACCACTAACGGTGCATCCGTAAGCGCATTGCCGTTGGCCTCGAAGGAGTCGAACACCCCTTGGCGATTCACCGTATAAACGATCGGCCCGCTATCAATCCATTGTCGGGCGATCGCAATGCCCGCCTGCAGCAGTCCACCGGGATTATTCCGCAAATCCAGCACAAACCCGTCAGCCCCTTGCCGCGACAGTTGCTTGATGGCGGTGGCCATTTCCGCCGCTGCGTTGCCATTGAACTGGCTCAGGCGCAGGTAACCGATCTTGCGATCCCGATCCCGATCGCGCCGCAACTCCGCCACTACCGGATTAATCGCAATGCGATCGCGCACCAAATCGTAATCCTTGGGTTCCGGTTCCCCCGATCGCTGAATTTGCAACCGCACCTGACTGCCCGAGGGGCCGCGCATCCGCTCCGCCGCCTCATCCAAACTCATGGCCTTGGTGGGGATTCCGTTAATGCTCAGAATTTGATCCTGGGGCAAAATTCCCGCTCGATCGGCCGGTGAACCCGCCAAGGGAGCCACCACCGTCAAAGCGCCCGTTTCGGGATCGAGCGCAATTTGTAATCCCACCCCGGTCAGTTCCCCGGAGGTGTTGGTTTGCAAACTGCGATATTGCTCCGGCGACAGGAATCGGGTGAAGGGATCCCCCAACACGGCCAGCATTTCCTGAATCGCCCCATAGGTTTCCGTTCGATCGCGCAAGGGCTTCTTCAGCGCCTTTTCCCGAATCCACCACCAGTTTTGATGATTAAACGTGTCGTCTATATAAGCGCGGTTAACAATTCGCCATGCTTCACTCAGCAGCTTTTGCTCCTGAGTCATGGCCCAAGCCCGATCGGTGGGCCCGCCCAGCCACAACAGCAGCACCCACAACCCTAGGAGGAGTCCAACCCTAAATGGTTTTTGAATCAGATTCTTAAGCATGAAACCGATCCTAACTGCTGAAAGGGGCTTCCTCAAACCCTACCCAAAATTGTTTAACCTGCGAGGTCGAGTTACGACCCAGCCCGGCTCGATCGCCCCCTTAGCTCTCCCGTTCCTGAGAACGGCTCAGGGGGCCTCAGGCATGGTAACCCCATGACCAGGTACTCCCGAAGGCGAAGTAAATCCCCTCCTCCGCGCGATCGCACCACCGATCGGTTCTCCGTATCAGGTTGGGAGGATTTCCAGTGTGTTAAATTTTTTAAAAAGCGCCATGCATTTTTAAGTTTCAGCCTCATCCGTTTCCAGCAAGGGACTCCGCAGCTATGTCGAAACTGTACGAATGGTTCGACGAGCGTTTGGAAATCCAAGCACTCGCCGACGACGTGACGGACAAGTACGTTCCGCCCCACGTCAACATCTTCTACTGCCTGGGCGGTGTCACGCTGGTCTGCTTCCTGATCCAGTTTGCCACCGGCTTCGCCATGACCTTCTACTACAAGCCCACCGTGGCAGAAGCGTTCTCGTCGGTGCAATACATCATGACCGACGTGAGCTTTGGCTGGCTGATCCGCTCCATCCACCGCTGGTCTGCCAGCATGATGGTGCTGATGATGATCCTGCACGTCTTCCGCGTGTACCTGACCGGTGGTTTCAAAAAGCCCCGCGAACTGACCTGGGTAACGGGTGTGGTGTTGGCCGTGTTGACCGTTTCCTTCGGTGTGACCGGCTACTCGCTGCCCTGGGACCAAGTGGGCTACTGGGCTGTGAAGATCGTGTCCGGTGTGCCTGAGGCGATCCCGGTCGTCGGTTCGACCATTGTTGAACTGCTGCGCGGTGGCGAAAGCGTTGGCCAAGGCACCCTCACTCGCTACTACAGCCTGCACACCTTCGTCCTGCCCTGGATGATCGCCGTGTTCATGCTGATGCACTTCCTGATGATCCGCAAGCAAGGGATCTCGGGCCCCCTCTAAAGATGCGCTACCGGGTGTGGCTGGCTTGGTGCTTATTAGCCGGTTGTTGAATTGTGTATCGCCGTCTTGAACTCCCTCGGGAGCTTTTCTTAGGATTAGTCCTCAGGATCGTTCAGGATCGAAATAAAGAACACAGGGAGCAACCGGCTCCACCCTTGTCCCACCTGCCGTTTTAAATTCCCTTCACGGAGAAGCGTTTAGCGATGTCCATCCTCAAAAAGCCGGATCTGAGCGATCCGAACTTGCGCCTGAAGCTGGCCAAGGGCATGGGTCACAACTACTACGGTGAACCCGCTTGGCCGAACGATTTGCTCTATGTGTTCCCGGTGGTGATCCTGGGAACCTTCGCCCTGATGGTGGGTCTGGCTGTGCTGGATCCGGCGATCGTGGGTGAACCGGCGGATCCGTTTGCCACGCCGCTGGAAATTCTGCCGGAGTGGTACCTGTATCCGGTGTTCCAAATCCTGCGGATTCTGCCGAACAAGCTGTTGGGAATCGCCTGCATGGGCGGCATTCCCCTGGGCTTGATGTTGGTTCCGTTCATTGAGAACGTGAACAAGTTCCAAAACCCCTTCCGTCGTCCGGTGGCCATGGCTTCGTTCCTGTTTGGAACTGCCTTTGCCATCTGGTTGGGTATCGGCGCAATCATGCCGATCGATAAGTCCCTGACCTTGGGCCTGTTCTAAGGCAGCGGGTTTGCTGGACAACTGCTGAAACTGATTGCGGCGACTAGTTGCTATCAGTTGCCATTGATATCAAACGGGGCGATCGATTCAGTTCGATCGCCCCGTTTTGATTTGGCTTTTGATTCCTTTGGGCTTTCTGTTTATTTTCATCTTTATTACTGCTGGCTCAAGCTAAAACGCCGAATTGCCTATTTTGGTTTTTGTATTCCGTTTTTGTATTCCAAAGATCTTGTCTTGCGCTTAGCAAACTGATAGGCGGCTTTCGTTTTGCGGAACTAATTGAGAATTTCCTGATTTTTAGACCGTTTTTGAGCAAATTCGATTGACTTTCCCTGGGGGCATGAGTATCATCTTGCTCAATAAATCCTAAAAGCCGATCGGAATACCGGGGTTTATAAAAAACAGCCTGCCCCCTTTCAGCCAAGCACCATGCGATTGTCTCTCCTCCAATCCCTGCAAGCTCTCCGCTCACAGCTCAATCCCCTGAACTCAAAGGCCCACCGCCTTGGTCGCCGCACAGCCCTGCGATCGATCGCCCTAGCCGTGGCCAGCGGACTCAGCGTTTTGGCGCTGTCGCCCACCAGCACCAATGCAGCAAGCGCACGCCTAGGCAATCCGTCTCCCCAAAATCAGCCGTTACAAATCAGCCAGAACAAGCCTGTAGAAATTACCCTGGTGACCTATGCCGTTACCAGAGCTGCCTACGACAAAATCATTCCGTTGTTTGTGGAGAAGTGGAAACGCGAACAGGGACAGGATGTTGTTATTAATGCCAGCTATGGTGGTTCTGGATCCCAGACGCGCGCCGTTTTGGATGGTCTAGAAGCGGACGTGGTGGCGTTGGCCTTGGCCGCAGATACCAAGCGCATTGAAAAGGGCGGTTTGATTAACCCCGGTTGGGAAAGCGAATCGCCTAATAATGGGATTGTGACGCGATCGGTGATTGCGTTCGTCACCCGTCAGGGCAATCCCAAAGGCGTGCGAAATTGGCCAGACTTGCTGAAGCCTGAGGTCAGCATCATTACCGCCAATCCCAAAACTTCCGGGGTGGCTCGTTGGAACTTCTTGGGCCTTTGGGGATCGATTTCCCATACCGGCGGCAACGAAGAACAGGCCTTGGACTACGTGCGGCAAATTTATCGCAAGGTGCCAGTGCTGCCTAAGGATGCCCGTGAGTCATCGGATGTATTTTTCCGAGCCAACCAAGGCGATGTGTTGCTGAACTATGAAAACGAAGTGATTTTGGCTGGGCTACAAGGCCAACAATCCCTGTTTTATGTGGTTCCGCAAACCAACATTTCGATCGAGGGGCCCGTTGCTGTAGTTGACAAAAATGTTGACCGCCATGGAACTCGGGCAGTGTCGGAAGCCTTCGTGAAATTCCTATTCACGCCAGAAGCCCAGCGCGAGTTTGCCAAAGTCGGCTTCCGCCCCGTTGATCCCACTGTTGCCCGCGAGTTTGAAAACAAATTTCCCAAGGTGAACAAACTCTACACGGTTAATGACTTTGGTGGATGGGATGCTGTCAACAAAAAGTTCTTTGATGAGGGTGCAATCTTCGACCAAATCTATACCAACCGCTAATGAAGGATGCTTTTGATCAATATCAGAAGTAATCAATTTTCTGGAGTGGCTTGACTGGTTTGTTGAAGAATGTCGAGGTTAATTCAAAGGCAGTTTTTGCAAGTTTACAGAAATGAGTGAATTTGCAAAGACAGCCTTTCCTTGTGAGCAAAGATACTGATCCCGAATGACTTGATTTTTCTAGTGATGTTTGTGTAGTTTTGTTTGCATTTATTGCTTGTCTCTCGTGATCTATAAGTTACTTTGATGCTTACTTCCTCGCTCCCTAATCGTGGCTTTACCTAAACTGTTTCCTTCATTACCGAATCTGGATTCTCTGGCTTTTGAACGAAAGACCGGAGCGTTTCAGCCCTCGATCGAGGTCGATTTGGCGGCGACTCCTGACGATGACGATTCGCCCGAGGCGATCGCCTGGTTGCATGTTTTAGAAAGTCCGGTTCCACAATCGAAGAAATTGTTTTGGGGCACGATGGCTTTGGCCTTGGGTCTGCATCTGGTGCTCGGTTTCATCTCAACGGGAGACGAGGCAAAAGCACCGCCGACTAATCCTCAAGAAAAAAAGGTGCGCATCGTGCAATTGCCCATGCCGGGACAGCCGATCGCGAAGGCAGCCCCACTAACACCAGTACGGCCCACACCACCCGCGCGATCGCCCATCCAACGACCGGCTATTAGTCGCCCCGCCGCGCGGCCAGCCCAGCGCCCGATTGTGCAGCGCCCTCGCCAAACTCCGCCACCCGCGACGACCCCGCCTGCCACCACGCCACCCGCGACCAGCGCACCCACGACCACCACGCCACCCGCGACGGGAGCCAATCCCTGGCAGGATTTTCCGCAATACCCAGGGGCAAAACCAGGGTGCTTTAATTTGCAGTCTTGCCTCAGCACGGGCAAATCTTTAGCAGAAGTTTCGCAGTTTTTCCAGAAGGAATTGGCGGCTCGCAAGTATGCTGTGCAACCAGCTAATGGCAGTGCTAACGGTGGGATTGTTTTGCAGGTTTCCCGTGATGGGCTAACGCAATTTCTGAGCATTTTGAATGCGGAAGAATTGGGAGCAATTTATGTTTTGTCAGAGCAGCCCGTTGGCTTGGGAGACTTGACCAAGGCGATCGAAGTTCCGAATGAAATCTACAGCGTGTTGAGTGGTTTGGCGGCAGAGGATGCGAGTGCTGCTCAGTTTGCTCAACCCAATGATTTCTTCCCGGCTGGCACAGTTCGATCGGAAATTGCGGCCATGAAGTTTGTGGCCGGTGAAGATCCCGCGACGTTCTTTGATGCCTATTTCCGTACCAACCTGGTTAACAACGGTTTTGATCCCCAAGAAACCAATCAGCAATATGGCGGTGGTTTTGTTTATCGCGTGAAAAAGGCAAGCTTGGTACTTTACCTCAACCTAGTACCCACGTCCGACAACAGCGGCACGATTGTAGTTGTTTGGCGGGTTGCACCCCAATAAAGTATCAACCCAGGATGACTCTAGGCGATCGCTTGCTCAATTTCTAATGATCAATTCTCAAAGGATATGAATTAATTGATTGCCCTATCGTAGCCATTGTTCAGGAACCCCAATAGGAGCTAAGAATCGATGTCCAATTTGTTTCAGTTGATTGCAGTTGGTGGGCCGGTGATGATTCCCATTGTGGGAATGTCGATCGCCACAGTGGGTTGCGGACTAGAGCGATCGTGGTTTTGGTATCAACTATTGAGCCGCGAAGATCGAATTGTACGGGAAGTCTTAGAAGCCGCCCACTACGATTTGGCAGATGCAGCAGCGATCGCCCGCCAAGCCAAGGAATTGCCGATCGGGCGGTTTTTATTAGCCCCTTTGCGGCTACAAGATCCCACCCCAGAAACCTTTCGCCTCGCCCTGGAAACAGCAGCCGATCGCGAGTTTATTGAAATGCATCGCGGGGACAAACTCCTCGAAAGCGTTGTGGGCATTGCCCCACTCTTGGGGCTGTTGGGAACAGTAACCGGCTTGATTGCCACCTTTGCCAACCTCAACATCGGCGGATCTGGAGGGGCTGAAGAAGCCAGTAAAGCAGCAGCCGGGATTGGGGAAGCCCTGACCACAACGGCCGGAGGAATGATCGCGGCGATTTTAGCCTTAAGTATTCTCAGAATCTTAGTAACTTTCCAAACTAAGCAAATGCAGTACTTCTCCCAGGTAGGCGCTGCCCTCGAACTGATTTATCGGCAGGTTTGGTATGAAGCCAGCCGAGACAATTCAAATGTGAATGCATCAGAAACAGAATCCGACTCAAGCTTGAATGGTGTCAATCTAAGATCTGAAAAAGCTGCAACAACTAACTAGCTCATGCCAAGTTAAGTCATGAATAAAGCTTGATCGATGCAGAGCAAAAAGCAGTTTTCTAGGAGCACATGCTATGTATTCTCGCAATCGCCGTAATCAGCCTTCTTCGCAAATTCCTGAGGTTAACTTGGTACCCATGATGGATGTAATCATGACCATTTTGACCTTTTTTATCATTGTCTCCATGACCTTGACGGGGAATAATAGCGCCCTAAAAATTAACCTGCCCAAGGCGGATGCGCCCCCAGCCAGCAAAGAAAAAACGCCCGATCCGTTGATGGTGAGCCTGTCCAATACTGGGCAAATTTCGGTGGGTAGCCAACTGGTTTCCGAAGCAGACTTGATCTCGCAAGTGCAAACCTATTTGAGCAAAAGCCCCGAAGGTGCTGTTTTATTAAAAGCCGATAACAAAGTTGCCTATGAGCAACTCGCCAAACTCTTGGGTAAGTTGCAGAAAGCTGGGGGCGATCGCGTGTCATTGGCGATCGAGTCACCCTAGATAGTCATGAATTTTTAAAAACTTTAATTTGACTAAAATCTCGCTCTATTTCACTACTTATTGATCATGCTCATTAGCGCTCGACTGGCGATCGCCTTGGCTGGTTTGGGGCTGCTTCTAGGAGGCTGCTCCAAGCTCGATACGGAAAAAATTTCCGCTCAAATTCAGCAGGAATTACTCAACGCCAAAGTGCCGGTCAATCAGTTGCGTTGCCCAGCGAATTTAACTCCTCGGACGGGGCAAACCTTTGAATGTGTGGGCAAGCTGGAGCCGGAGGGCAATTTCTTTGTGGCCGTGACCCAAGTGGACGATCGGGCCACGATTCGTTGGGAAGTGATTAATTCTTGGCGACTGTTGGATTTAGGTTCCTTGCAGTCGGATTTGCAAACAGCGTTGGCGGCCCAAGAGGCAATTAGTGGCCCTGCCAACAGCCTAAAAATTGACTGTGGACAACCCTATCGAGTGGTTTCACCGGGCGATCGCTTTGAATGCCAAGTGATCGGAGCAGGACAGGTGCGATCGATTACGGTCGATGTGCGTGATGAGGGGCAAATCACCTGGCAAACACCCCCACCTGCTTTGACGGCCCAACGGCCCAGCAATCCACCAGCCCAGGCGATCGCCCCCGACACCAGTCCCAACCCCGCCAGCACCGATCCCGCTACCGCCAACACACCGGCTGACCCGCGCCCTGCTCCAGCGGCCGCCCCAGCTCGGGGCCCGGCCAAGGATGCGACCGGCTGGACAGAATTAGCCGACTAACCGAGCTGCGTTGACCTCGGAGAACTCAGGCACTTAATGGCCAACCCAAATCACTTCGGGGCCGTCTTCGTCGTCTTCCCAGTCTTCGTCGTCTTCCCAGTCCTCATCATCACTCAACTCAGTCCCATCACCGCGCAGGGGGCGATCGAGCAGGGTGGGCAACTCCAAAACAACGGGGCCTAACTCGTCGAGCCAATCCCAAACCCGCTGCAACAAGCCATCCAAGTTATGGCGGGTGGCGGCGGACACCTTCAGGATCGGTTCCGGGTGGTGGGGTTGCAGCTCTTCAATCAGGGTGTTGACCCAATCGGGATCCACCGCGTCCACTTTGTTAATGGCCAGGATTTGCGGGCGATCGGTCAGGCCGCGCCCATAGGCCTGTAGCTCGTTTTGAATTGTGTGATAGGCCGCGATCGGGTCTTCTCCTGTGGCATCCACCAAGTGCAACAGCAGCCTTGTCCGTTCAATGTGCCGCAGAAACTCATGACCCAACCCTAGGCCCTCATGGGCCCCTTCAATTAAACCGGGAATGTCCGCAAACACCGTGCCATCGCCCGTGGGCCGGCGCACCACCCCCAAGTTCGGCACGAGGGTTGTGAAGGGATAGTCAGCAATTTTCGGCTTGGCCGCCGAGAGCGCGGAGATCATCGTGGACTTGCCCGCATTGGGCAGCCCCACGATCCCCACCTCCGCCAGCAGCTTTAGTTCCAAATACAGCCGAAATTCTTCGCCGGGTAACCCAGGTAGGGCCAATTCCGGGGCCCGGTTTCGGTTGCTCAGGAAATGGGCATTCCCGAGGCCACCCTTGCCCCCTTTGGCAATGCAAATCCGCTGGCCGGGTTGCACCAAATCGGCCACCAAAACTCGGGTGTTGGCATCATAAACCGCTGTTCCGCAGGGCACTTCCACCACCAAATCTTCGCCGCTGCGGCCGGTGCAATTGTTGGGGCCGCCGCGCATCCCGTCTTGGGCCTTGAAGCGGGCGTTGTAGCGAAAGTCCAGGAGAGTTTGCAGGCGATCGGTGGCGACGAAGTAGACGGAGCCGCCCCGCCCCCCGTTACCACCAGCGGGGCCCCCGGCGGGCACATATTTTTCCCGGCGAAAAGCGACGATGCCGTCGCCCCCGTTGCCAGCCTGGACGACGATTTCTGAGTGATCAATAAATTGCATGAAATAGTGGCGCGAAATGACGGGAAAGCAGCATTGGGGAAGTCCAGCAGCCCTGGCCGGGGATCGCAGATGATCCGGGAGATGAAGGCTCGCGATCGAACTAGCGGTGGCTTTGGGTTGGGCGGAGATCCCCGATCGCCCCCAGAACCCACCTAGCAGTAGGGGGTGATGTCTTCACCACAGTCGTCTGCCAAGTAGGAGAGAGCACGGAATCGCAACCCCATGAGCTGGTCGTAGAGTGGGTTGAGCTTGCACATGGGGGGAATGTGGGCCAGCTTGCGCCCAAAAACGATCACATCCCGCTCGAAGGGGCATTGGGAGGGGATCATTTTACAGAGAAAGTGCGCAACTTTGGGATTGTGAATTTCCAAACCATCGAGCCAATGGCGCACGGGGTTGAGCACGTCGCCCCGGTGTGGGTCGGGGTGGGGCTGAATCGGCTCGGCACAATTGAGGGTTTGCTGAAGGGCTTCAAAGGCGGGAATTTTGCGGCCAAGGGCGGCGCTGAATTGCCGAATGAGCTGATCTTCGGAGTCGGAGTAAATGCCGTCAGCGATCGCCACCATCACGGCGGTGCGCAGGAAGTTGTCTGCGTGGTGGGGGTCGTCTCCGAGTTCGGCGGCTAGTTCTTCGGGGGTGAGGGGTTCGAGGATGGCTTCGGGCTCGAGGGTTTCGTGGGTGAGGGAGGTGATGATTTCCCGTTCTTCATCATCCAGATGCCCATCGGCCCAAGCAACGGTGGTCAAGCCGCGCAACCACAGCAGGGTACGAACGCGATCGGATGGTTCTGCCACAAGAGTCATAAAAACTGACACCGTAATCGCAACTTTGTGTCTCAATCCCTTTGCGTCTTGATCAATATCCTAAGAGGGGCGATCGCGCCCTGGCCCGCAGTACCCACTTCTTTTAACAACTGATCTTTGAACAACGGATCACAACTGTTTTAACAACTGAATCCTGCTGGTGAATCTGGTCAAGGAATTGGGCTGATCGGTTGAAACTATTGGGGGGCTGGCGGAGGTGGCTCCGGCTCAGTGCGCGAATCTGAGTGAATTTCTGAAACTTTGCTGACCAGAAATATGAGCCGGAACGGTTGACCCATGGCTTTTTCCAGAAATTCTTCGAGTAATTGGGCTTGAAAGGACGAGATGCTCTCGGCCGATTGAACGGTGAGGCGAACTTCTGGCGGGCTGGCCAGCCAGTTAACGCTGCTGTCAATGAGCTTCACGCGTCGGAAAGTGAGGGTGCGATCGAGCAGGGCTTGGCGCAAGCTGGCTTCTAGCCGGGCCTGGCGCACCAGCTCTGAAAAGCTGTAGGTTAGCGGCACGGCCAAGAGTAGGGTCATGCCCACGATTGCGGTGATGCCGTGGCGGCCGGTTCTCAGGGGCAGTTCCCCCAAAATCCAGAAGGTTAGGGCCGCTGCCAAGGCAATGCCACAGAGGTTGGTCAACAGCAGCAGGGCGGCCCCTTGGGCCAACAGACCATAGCCCTGGGAAATGGCGAGACCAACGGTGCAGGCGGGCGGCATCAGGGCCACGGCGATCGCGGTTCCTGCCACGGTTCCCGAAACCTTGGGTTGCACCATGGCGTAGGCGCTGACCGCTCCGGCCACGAGGGCCACGCCTAAATCCAACAGGTTGGGATTGCCCCGGGCCAGCACTTCACTGCCAAAGGCGGGAATGCCTGCCAACCAACCAACCAAAGCGGACAGCCCGATCGCTGGCAGCACGCCACAACTGAGACATCCAACACCCCGCCGAAACAGAGACCAATCGCCCGCCACAACACTCCAGGCGATCGCCCGAATGGGCAACATCAAGGGAGCGATGATCATGGCCCCGATGATGACGGCGACGCTGTTGGCCAAGAGACCAAAGGAGGCAATCAGACAGGCGGCGATGACCTGGGTGAGGTAGGGGCGATCGATCCGAGAATCTTCCCAGAGCATGTGATTGAGCTGGGCCGATCGCTCCGGTGACAGGCGCTGCCACTGAATCAGCCGTTGACTGGCGGCTGTTCCCCGTTGCCAGAGACCCGATCGACCAGCCTGCCACCACCATTGCCTGATCCACCCCGACTTGCGCTGCTTTTGCGCCATGGACTGGCTCCTGATTGCTGGATTGCTGTGGGCTTGGCCGGCTCCATTATCGATCGTGCTTGGGGGAACTGACGGCGAGCCAGGATAGCACCAGGGGGGAGGATTTGGGGTCCCAATCCGCGCCAGTTGTTGATTGGGAGCGATTGGGGGAATGGGAGGGCGATCGGAACTGCCAATCGATCCCAAGCTCAGGGCATGGTTGGGGTAATCTTTAAAGAGGATGCAAAAAAATTTCATGTTTCTTTAGCTTCCAGGGATTACGATTCAGGTTTGGATTCCTTAACCTGTGGAATTGACCCGCTGGAGTTGGACGAGCAGACCACCTAACGCCGCCGTCGCCAGTTGCCTCTTAATTTGCCACCCGCCTGGGGTTAAACCATGGCCCTCGACCTGCCCGATCGCACCACCACAGACGCTTCACCTGCGCCCATGCCACCGACCCCGATCGATGACGAGATCCTTGATCTGGATGACGAAGCTCTTGACCCTGGGGATGACCTGTGGCTCCCGGGAACCGCTTGGCTGAGCGGCCCCCGGGGGCTGTTGGTGGGTCTGGGGGCGGGGGTGTTGGTTAGCTTGGGGGTGAGCTTTGCTCTGGGGGGGCGCAATCCCCAGGCGCAACCCGCCGTGGCCCAACAGCCCGCGACGGCCACCGCGCCCCCGGCGACCGGCAGCGAACAGCCGGTGACCATTGCCACCGTGGAAGCTGCCCAAGTGAGCCGGACGATCGAAGCCAGCGGCACGATCGAGGCCCGTGAGCTAGTGCCAGTGCAACCGCCGGGCACCGGGCTAAAGGTGCTGCAAATTTTGGCCGATGAGGGGCAAGTGGTGCAGCAGGGGCAAACCCTGGCCATTGTGGATGATTCCTTGTTGCGCACCCAGTTAGGTCAAGCCCGCGCCCAGGCCTTGGAAGAGGAAGCGGCCCTGGCAAAGTTGCGCAGTGGGTTCCGGCCGGAGGAAATTGCCCAGGCCCGCGAGGCGGCCCGCCAGGCCGCAGCGGGGGTCGATCGCGCCAGGGCTGACCTGGCCCTTTCAAAGTTGCGGGTCGATCGCAACCAGTCCCTGGCTAACGAGGGGGCAATCTCGCGCGATCGACTGGATGAAGTGATTACCCGGGCCCGGGGCGACGAGGCAGCCCTCGAACAGGCCCAAGCCCGCTTTGCGGAAACCCAACAGCGCTACCGCCAGTTAGCCACCGGTAACCGCCGAGAAGACATCACCCAAGCAGAAGCCCGCTTTTTGCAAGCACGCGGCCGGGTGCGCCAAATCATGGAGCAGCTCAAAAACTCGCGCGTGTTGGCTCCCGCGCCGGGGGTGATTGTGAAGCGCGAAACCACCGTGGGTAATGTGACGGCTAATACACCCCTCTTCCAAATTGCAGCGGTGGGCAAGCTGGAACTGCATTTAAAAGTTCCCGAAACCCAACTGCGGGGCATCCAGCCGGGGCAACCGGTGCAGGCGATCGTGGATGCCACCCGGCAGGTGATTAATGGTCGGGTGCGCGAAATTGACCCCACGATCGACCCCCAATCTCGCCTGGCCACGGTCAAGGTGGAACTGCAACCCTCGCCGGGACTGCGCACGGGGATGTTTTTGCGGGCCGCCGTGGGGGTTTCCATGGGTCGCGGCTTGGCGATTCCGGCCAAGGCGGTGTTGCCGCAGCCCGATGGCACGGCGATCGCCTATCGTTTGAACCCCGACAACACCGTCAGTGCCCAGCGCGTTGAAGTGGGCAAGGTGCTCCCCGATGGGCGGGTGGAAGTGCGCAGCGGGTTGCAAGCGGGCCAAGGAGTCGTGGTCAAGGGTGGACCCTACCTCAAAGATGGCGATCGCGTGCGTGTAATGCCCAATTAAATACCCGCTGATGCTTGTTGATTAGTTGATCAAATGCCCGTTGATGCCCGCTAATTAATTGCTCAAATGCCCGTTGGATTGACGTTTCCAGATGCCTAATGCCGTCACTTCGGACGAACGGATTTTTAACCGATGAGTAGCTTCAACCTGTCCGCTGGTTCGATTCGGAAACCGATCCCCACGATTTTGGCCTGTTTGGTGGCGGCCATTTTGGGGGTTGCCTCCTTCTTGAATTTGGGCATTGACCAAAGCCCAAATATCGATGTACCGGCGGTGTCCGTCACGGTGATTCAACCCGGCGCGGGGCCCGTGGAACTGGAAACGGAGGTGACCAAAAAGGTTGAAGATGCGATCGCGGCTTTGGGCAACATCGACCAAATGACCTCCACGGTGACCGATGGGCGATCGTTCACGTTGGTCAACTTTGTGCTGGGAACCGATGCCAACCAGGCCACCAATGATGTGCGCAATGCCATCTCCCAGATTCGATCGAGCTTGCCCGCTTCGGTGGATGAGCCATTGGTCGATCGGGTGGAATTCAGCGGCGGGGCGATCATGACCTACGCCTTGTCGGGTGAAGGAAAATCCGTTGAAGAACTGAGCGATTTGGTCGATCGCACCATTGCCCGGGAATTGCTGTCCGTTTCGGGCGTGGCTCAGGTGGAGCGATTGGGGGGCGTGAGCCGGGCCATTCGGATTGATTTGGATCCGGGGCGACTGTCGGCCTATGGGATCACGGCCACCCAGGTGAATGACCAAGTGCGATCACTCAATGCCAACTTCCCCGGTGGCCAGGTGGATGTGGGCGGCAGCCAGCAAACCATCCGCACCTTGGGCAGCGCCCGCAGCCTCAGCCAACTGCAAAACTACCGCATTACCCTGGCCAATGGCGGCACAATTCCCCTCGCGAGCCTGGGCCGTGTCAGCGACAGTTTCACAGAACCCAAGGAAGCAGCTTTTTTAAACGGGGAACCAGCGGTGGCCTTTTCCGTGCTCCGCAGCACCGGCAGCACCCTGGTGACCGTGGAAGAAAATGTCACCAAGGCGGTGGCGGAACTGCAAAAGCGCTTGCCTAATCTCAAATTCGATTTGATTTTTAGCGATGCGGATCCAATTCGGCAGACCTATCGATCGACCGTTGAGGAGCTAATTTCTTCCTGCATCCTGACCACGATCGTGGTGGGAATCTTTCTGCGCAATGTTCGCTACACGCTGATTGCGGGGGCGGCCCTGCCGTTGTCGATCATTCCCACCTTTGCGGTGATGCAAATGCTGGGCTATACGCTCAACAGCATGACCCTGCTGGCCTTGGCCCTGGCGATCGGGAACTTGATTGATGACGCGGTGTGCGTGGTGGAGGATGTCGATCGCCACTTAAACATGGGCAAATCGCCCCGACAGGCGGCCTTGGATGCATCGTCGGAATTGGGCTTTTCCCTGCTGGCCACCGCTGGCACTCTGATCGGGGTGTTCTTGCCGGTGGCCTTCATGGGCGGCATTCCGGGGCAATTTTTCCAGCCCTTTGGGGTCACGGTGGCCGTGTCCACGGTCTTTTCCACCACCGTTGCCTGTACCGTCACGCCGATGATGAGCGCTTACCTACTGAAACCCAAGGCCAACCTGGAACTGGTGGCAGAGGCGCGATCGACCGAAGCTCAACCGGGCCCCTATCGCCGGGTGCTGGTTTGGGCCCTGCGGCATCGGGTCGCCACCTTGATGATTGCGATCGCCTTTTTCATCGCCAGCTTGCAGTTAGTGCCCTTCATTCCCAAGGGCTTGTTTAGCAGCGGTGACACGGGTCTCAGCACCGTGGAAATTGAACTGCCACCGGGCACGCCCCTCGAAGAAACCGTGGAAGTTATGAGCCGTACCTACGGCCTGCTGAAGGCCAATCCAGCGGTCGATCGGGTGTTGTTTGCCGCTCGCCAAAACAACCTGGCCACCGGCTATGTGAACCTGAAACCCGAAGACCAACGCAGCGTCACCCAGCGGCAATTTGAGCAACAAATGCGGGAGCAGTTCAAGTCGATCGCCGGGGCCCGGGTCACCTTCCAAAGCCTGCAAAGCCGGGGCGGCACCAGCAAAGATCTGCGAATTGTGCTGAAGAGCGAAAACCCGGAACTGCTGACCAAAACCGCCGCTGACTTGGAGCGACAAATGCGCGGCCTGTCTGGCTTGGTGGAAGTCACCTCCAGCGCCAGCCTGGTGAAGCCAGAAGTGGCGATCATCCCCGATGTGCAACGGGCAACGGACTTGGGCGTTTCGGTTCAGGCCATTTCCCGCACCGCCACCCTGGCCACGATCGGGGATAACGAATCGAGCTTGGCCAAATTCAACCTGAGCGATCGGCAAATTCCGATTTGGGTGAAAATTGCCCCTCAGTTCCGCAGCAACATCGAAACCCTCGAAAATCTGCGGGTTCCCGGTCGCAATGGAGCCATGATTCCCCTCACCAGCGTGGCGGATATTCAACTGATCAGCGGGCCCGCCCAAATTAACCGCTACAACCGATCGCGCCAGGTCACCCTAGATGCCAACTTGCAAGGCATCTCCCTGGGCACGGCCCTGGAACAGATTCGCGCCCTGCCGGCCATGAACCCCCTGCCCCCCGGCATTGAGGAAGAACCGGCCGGCGATGCCAAAATCATGCGCGACATCTTCAGCCGCTTTCTGTCCGCCCTGGGCTTAGGGGTGCTCGCAATCTACGGGGTGTTGGTGTTGCTCTACAACAGCTTTCTCTACCCGATCGGGATTCTGGCGGCCCTGCCCTTGGCCACGGGAGGCACTTTCCTAGGCCTGTTGGTGATGCAAAAGGAATTGGGCCTCTTCGCCCTGATCGGGATTGTGCTGCTGATGGGGCTGGTCACCAAAAATGCGATCCTGCTGGTGGATTTTGCCCTCGAAGCGGAACGCCACGGACTTCCCCAATCGAAAGCCGTGATTGAATCCGGCGTGGCCCGCCTGCGCCCGATTTTGATGACCTCCGTGTCAACGGTGGTGGGTTTGTTCCCCCTGGCCTTGGGCTTGGGAGCCGGAGCCGAAGAGCGTAGCCCCATGGCCGTCGCCGTGATTGGTGGATTCACCACCTCAACCCTCCTGACGTTGCTGGTGGTGCCTGTGCTGTTTACCTATGTGGACAATATCCAGCATTGGTTCAAGCAACTGGTGGGGATTGAGCCGCGCCGCCGTCGAGCCGTCCGCAAAGTGCTGGAGTCGTGATCTCCGCCATAGGGATGCTCCCCAAGAACGGCATACAATCAGGTTAGAACTGGCGAATCTAAGCCTGGGGGTGTCCCGATGTTGGTCATGCTCCTGAACAGTGGCTTGTTGACCCCAAAAGATGTTTGCCAAGGTTGCCTGTGGGCCGATCGCACGGGTAACCCACGTTGGCGGAATGGTCATCTCTCCTGTGCCCATGCGGTGCGGCCTGCCGCCGACAACCAACCCGCTTGCTATGAATGTGAGATGGGTTTTCTCTTAGCGGATGTTTGCAGCCACTCTGGTTAAGCCTTTCGTTGCGTGATTTTCAGTGACCTGTGGATGGCGGGTGTGGCAATTAGGTTGGCCATGCCCGCCTCTTGCTATCAAATTTCCTATCAAATTTCCAGAGCAATTTTAACCAATAGCCCAATCATGCCGCTCAATTGATCAACTGAATTGGGTGACTGCATGAGGCGGTTGAACTGAGATCAAAATCTCCATTAAACCAGGATACTTTGATTGAGTGAGGTCTCCATTCGCCTTGATGGAAATGATGCGACTTGCTGGCGAATTCCCTGGCGAATTCCGTTCAGATATTTCGTCAAGATAAGTTAAGAAGCCATGATTTAAACTTGGGTTAAACTTCAGATCTCGATCGAGTCCAAGCGGCTGGTTGCTCAGCTTAATCGATGATTTCCTGATTGGCCAGCAATTGACCGAGGGCGCGCTGATCGCTCCAAAGCACCACGGTGAAAATAGGAAGGAACCGGTTAAGAATCGATCGATGCAAGAAATTAAGTAATTTTTGATCGCTTTTTGTTGTTTTAATGACTTTTTCAAAAACGCATCGATCAACACTTTTCATCGGAAATTTTTGCTGATTTGGGAAAATTCGGCAGCTAAACAACCAAAGAGAATTTGTTTAGCCTTCCGTTGCCCAAGCCAGTCTTTACAAACTTTACAAAAATCGCACTATTTTGCTCGGCATTCCTTAAGAAAACCGATCGCTCCCTCAATTCATCTAGGAACTGACGCTAGGCTAGATTTGTGATTCGATCTTGTCCCTGCTGTGGCCATCCATTCTCGACCCCCACGGGCGATCGGGGATGGAGATCACAGAGCGGCGATCGGGTCATTATTTTCCCTTCTCTTTTGGCATGAATTCCCCGAAGGATTGATGCTTTGGTCTAACCCTTCCGTGAATTCTGCAACGAATCTAGCGCTACCAGCTCACGACTTGATTGCTTTCCTTTGCCTTGACCAACCCATTAGCCGCATCAAGCTAGTTAGCCGCATCAAGCTAGCCTAATCAAATTCAACCGCGCCCAATGAAGTTGGCTGTTTTGAATTGGCTGCCCTGAATGAATTCCTTTGAATTGGCTGTCCTGAATCTATCCGAATCAGCTCAATGCTTCTGAGGTTCAGTCTTTGCCAAAGGAAGCTCGCCTGATCCAGTTTTTTGAACATTTGAGATAACCAATCACCCGCTTGATCGCTGCAAGGTTGTTGCCATGGCAGCGTTGTCAGGGGTTGCTTTGTGCTGCCTTGGCGCAACGGCACAACATTGGTTGAGAGTCATGAAAGTGAGTGGAACTATGGCTATTGCAACGAAGCCTGATCAAAATCAGCCGGTCAGTCAACCCGCTGGTGCTGTCTCTGCGAATGCCCCAATGAGTCAATCTGGATCGGCTGGGTCGGCTGAATCAAAGGCTTCTGGATCGAAGGGTTCTAAACCTGCAAAGGCAACTGATTCCTCGGTGCTTGACAAGCGATTCAAGGCGTTGGATTTGGTGATGAAACGCCAACAATATCGCCAGGATGCTTTGATTGAAGTTCTGCACCGGGCCCAAGAAATTTTTGGTTATTTAGAGGAAAAAACGCTGTTGCATGTGGCTCGATCGCTCCAATTGCCTGCGAGTCATGTGTTGGGTGTCGCCACGTTTTATCACCTCTTTTCCCTGAAACCCAGCGGTGAGCATACCTGCGTGGTTTGTTTGGGAACCGCTTGCTATGTCAAGGGCAGCGGCGATGTGCTGAATGCGTTGGAAAAACACACCGGCATTCAGTCGGGAGCCACCACCAGCGACGGTAAAGTTTCGCTGGTGACAGCCCGTTGCATTGGAGCCTGTGGCATTGCGCCAGCGGTGGTGTTTGACGGGCAGGTGGCGGCCCAGGTGACCACAGAACAGGCGATCGCCCGCATTGATCAATGGCGTGGTGATGCATGAATCGTTGGGTTGCGAATCGTGGTTGCCTGCGGCCGACCCATGATTCGCCCTGAATAACCTGCCCAAAATGACGTGCCTTATTCGTTAATTTGCTGCCCCATTTGTCGCCTCGTTTGTCGCCCCGTTTGCCCCCAATCTGCTGACCAAGCTGCCTGAGGAGTCCGAATCCATGGATGGTCATGAACTGCTCGATCTCGCGGAACAATGTGCCCAGGCGAAAAAGCCCATTCGCGTACATTGCTGCACTTCCACGGGCTGCCAAGCGGCTCGATCGCTCGAAGTTAAAAAAGCCCTCGAAAAACGGGTTCAGGATTGCCAACTAGCCGATCGGGTGGAAGTGGTTGGCGTGGGTTGCATGGGGTTTTGTGGCCAGGGGCCAATGGTGGAATTAGACTCCACCGATCCCCAGGTCACAACGACCCATTACGAAAAGGTGACCCCGGAACAGGCCCCCTCAATTATTGACACCATTCAAGGGGGCCAAACCGATGCCCTACAGGGCAATTCGCAACACCCATTTTTTGCGAAGCAGTTGCTGATTGTGCGGAACCACAGCGGCAAAGTTGACCCAGAACGAATTGAAGAATCGATCGCCCTTGGTGCTTATCAAGCCCTCCACCATGCCCTATTTGAACTCACCCCGGAAGCGGTGGTTCAAGAAATCTCGAAATCGGGCCTGCGGGGCCGAGGTGGTGCGGGCTATCCCACAGGGTTGAAGTGGGCCACGGTGGCCAAAATGCCCCCCGGCCAAAAGTATGTGATCTGTAATGGAGACGAAGGGGATCCAGGCGCATTCATGGATCGCAGCGTTCTGGAGAGCGATCCCCACCGAATCCTAGAAGGGATGGCGATCGCGGGCTATGCCGTGGGAGCTGACCAAGGGTTTATCTATGTGCGAGCGGAATATCCCCTCGCCATTCATCGCCTGCAAAAGGCCATTCAACAGGCCAAACAAAAGGGATTTTTAGGGAGCCAAATTTTTGGATCGGGCTTTGATTTCAAGGTGGACATTCGGGTGGGGGCTGGGGCCTTTGTTTGTGGCGAAGAAACGGCCCTGATTGCTTCCGTGGAAGGCAAGCGCGGCACTCCCCGCCCCCGGCCGCCCTACCCGGCCATTTCGGGACTCTGGCAAGCGCCCACCCTGATCAACAACGTGGAGACCTTCGCCAACATTGCCCCCATTGTTCGCAAGGGCGCGGATTGGTTTGCGGGCATTGGCACGGAAACCAGCAAGGGCACCAAAATCTTTTCCCTGACCGGCAAGGTTTGCAACACCGGCCTGATTGAAGTGCCGATGGGCATTAGCCTACGAACGATCGTGGAAGAAATGGGCGGCGGCGTTGCCGAAGGGCAGGTGAAAGCAGTCCAGACGGGCGGCCCCTCAGGCGGCTGCATCCCCAGCAGCTATCTGGACACGCCGGTGGATTACGAGTCCTTGGCGGCTTTGGGGTCAATGATGGGATCCGGCGGCATGGTGGTGATGGATGACAAAACCAGCATGGTGGAGGTGGCGCGGTTCTATATGGAATTTTGCCGCAGTGAGTCCTGTGGGCGCTGTGTGCCTTGCCGGACGGGCACGGTGCAACTCCATGATTTGCTGACCAAGTTGGTGGAAGGTCGGGGAACGGCCTTTGATTTGGCGCAAATGGAAAGCCTCTGTCAGGTGGTGCGCCACACCAGCCTTTGCGGGTTGGGCATGTCGGCTCCGAATCCGATCGTGAGCACGTTGCGCTATTTCCCGGAGGAATATCAAGCCCTGTTGCAGCCCGATCGCTGGCGAATTCCGGCGACGGTTTCTTGAGGGGGATACTACATCCGGTTGAACCTAATCATTAAACCCAATGGTTGAACCTAATAGTTAATTCTTTTGCTGATCTTCTTTGGCTGATCGAAGCAAGCAATTTCACGGGACTGAAGGGATTTAACGTATGGCTGTCGTAACGCTGACAATTGATGGGGTGGCGGTCGCCGCTGAAGCAAAAGCCAGTATTTTGCAGGCGGCGCGATCGGCCGGCATTGCGATTCCCACCCTGTGCCATTTGGAAGGGGTTTCCGATGTGGGAGGCTGTCGGCTTTGTGTGGTGGAAGTGGCGGGAATCAATAAGCTATTGCCTGCCTGCGTGACCCAAGTGGCTGAGGGGATGGCGGTGCAAACCAACACACCCACCTTGCAATCCTACCGTCGAACTTTGGTGGAATTGCTCTTTGCGGAAGGCAACCATGTTTGTTCCGTTTGCGTGGCCAATAATCACTGCGAATTGCAGGATATGGCCACCACGGTGGGGATGGATCATAGCCATTTTGCCTACCAATTTCCCAAGCGGGATGTGGATGTTTCCCATGAAAAATTCGGACTCGATCGCAACCGTTGTATCTATTGCACCCGCTGCATTCGAGTTTGTGACGAAATCGAGGGAGCCAGGGTTTGGGATATTGCATTCCGGGGCGAACGGGTCAAATTAATTGCCGGTTTGGATCAGCCTTGGGGTGATGTGGAAGCTTGCACCTCCTGTGGTAAATGCGTGGATGCTTGCCCCACGGGTGCTTTGTTTAAGAAAGGATCAACGGTTGCGGAAATGACGCGCGATCGCGATCGCCTGCAATTTTTGCAATCCGCCAGGGAGGAACACCAATGGACACGCTAACCAATCCCGCTCAAGGGGCTGTTGTCGAAACCGAAGGAGCCGATCGCCCCAAAAAATTGCGCTTTGCAACCGTTTGGTTAGGGGGCTGTTCCGGTTGTCATATGTCCTTTTTGGACTTAGATGAATGGCTGTTTGAGCTGGCGAAATATGCGGAGGTGGTATTTAGCCCCGTGGGCAGCGATGCCAAGATTTTTCCCGATCAGGTGGATATTTGCCTGGCAGAAGGAGCCGTTGCCAACGAGGAAAATTTGGAATTCATCCAAAAGGTGCGATCGCGCAGCAAGCTGTTAATTTCCTTTGGTGATTGTGCGGTGAATGGCAACGTAACGGCCATGCGCAATCCGAGTGCCACCGTCGAAGAAATTTTCGATCGTTGCTATCTGGAATTGGCAGATCGATCGCCGCAACATCCTCGAGAACCGGGCATTGTGCCCCCCTTGATTAAACAGGTTCTACCTGTCCATCAAGTGGTTCCGGTGGATGTGTTTTTGCCCGGTTGTCCGCCCTCGGCTGCCCAAATTCAAAGCGCCCTGGAGTCACTTTTTACCGGCGAAGCCCAAACCGCCAAGCTGAAATTTGGTTAGGGAGAGGGGGCAACCATGGCAGGCGATCGACGGCGGCAACCCTGGCAACTTTCGCTTTCGAGGGGACTCTTGATTGGGGCGATCGGGCTGATCTTATCCCTCTGGAGCTTAGGAGCCAGGGCAGCCCGCCCCAGCAACTGTGAATACAAAGAGCGCCCTTTATTTGGCAAGGTGCAAATTGTTGAATCCTTTCCCGATTTTACGGTGCAGGTTGTTGAAGCATTCCCCGATTTGAAAGTGCAGATTGTCAACGCATTTCCCGATCGGTGTGGTGAGTGGCAATTTGTCAATGCTTTCCCCGACTTCAAAATCAAATTTGTGACGGCATTTCCTGACCTTAAGATTCAGTTTGTCACCAGCTTTCCTGGCTTGACTTAAGAGGATGTTGGAAAAGCCAAAATGGTCACTTTGCATCTCTCATGGATTGACGAAGACATTAACAAAGATAAAGGGCTTAAGCCCCTTGCTCCCACACAAAAAATAAGGAGCCTAAACAAGACAAGAGGCTTAAGTCCCTTGCTCCCACGATGACTAGCGCTTTGCAAGTACCCTAAGGCACTGCTCAGACACCTTCTAAGTTGAACCGTAAGTTAAACAGGACTTGGGTTAGCAGAAATCAGCAATTGAAAATAGACCCATTGGGCTGCGGTAATCCTCTGAAATTATGCGAGTATTATGAGTTCTAAACTGGTTATTGATCCGGTCACCCGCATTGAAGGTCATGCCAAAATCTCCCTGTTTTTGGATGATGCGGGAAAGGTTGAAGATGCCCACTTTCATGTGGTTGAATTTCGCGGGTTTGAAAAATTCTGCGAAGGCCGGCCCATGTGGGAAATGGCGGGCATTACCTCCCGCATCTGTGGCATTTGCCCCGTGAGTCACTTGTTGGCTTCTGCAAAAACCGGCGACAAAATCTTAGCCGTGCGTGTCCCGATCGCGGGTGAAAAGTTGCGGCGGATGATGAACCTGGGGCAGATTTTGCAATCCCACGCCCTCAGCTTTTTCCATCTCAGCAGTCCCGATTTTCTGCTGGGTTGGGACAGCGATCCGGGTCAGCGCAATGTTTTTGGATTAATGGCGGCAAACCCGGACTTGGCGCGGGCGGGAATTCGGCTGCGGCAGTTTGGGCAAACGGTGATTGAACTGTTGGGAGCGCGCAAAATCCATGCGGCTTGGCCGGTTCCTGGCGGGGTTCGCTATCCCCTATCTGATGAAGGAAAAGCTTGGATTCAAGACCGCTTGCCAGAATCACGAGCCACAATTTTAAGCGCGATCGAACTGTTTGAATCGTGGCTGGATGCCCACCCAGTGGAAGTTGATGTGTTTGGTAAATTTCCGTCGCTCTTCATGAGTTTGGTGGGTGATGATGGACGCTGGGAGCATTACGGCGGTCATCTCCGCATCATTGACAGTGAAGGGCAAATTGTCGCCGATCGCCTCTCGGAAGATGACTATCAATCCTTCATTGGTGAAGCCGTTGAACCCTGGTCTTATCTGAAGTTTCCCTACTACAAACCCTTGGGCTATCCCGATGGGGTGTATCGCGTCGGGCCCCTGGCTCGGTTAAATATTTGTGACTTCATTGGCACACCAGAAGCCGATCGGGCCCTGGAGCGATTTAGACAGCGGGCCGGCGGGCGCGTAGCCACTTCTTCGTTTTTCTATCACTACGCTCGATTGATTGAAATTTTGGCCTGTGTTGAGGCGATCGAACAGTTAGTGAATGACCCTGATGTGCAGTCGTCTCGGGTGCGGGCGGAAGCCGGTATTAATGAGCTGAATGGCGTTGGTGTGAGTGAAGCACCTCGGGGCACATTGTTTCACCATTACCAAGTGGATGAAAACGGCTTAATTCAATCGGTGAATTTGATCATTGCCACGGGTCAAAATAACTTGGCAATGAATCGCACCATTAAACAAATTGCGCAACATTATGTGGAAGGCAGCAGCGATGGATCGATTCCAGAAGGAATCTTGAATCGGGTTGAAGCAGGGATTCGGGCCTTTGACCCTTGCTTGAGTTGTTCAACCCATGCGGTGGGTCAAATGCCGCTGAAACTAGATGTGTTCAATGCCGATCGGGTACTGATTCAGACCTTGGAGCGGTCTTCCTAGGAGTTGCAGGTGAAAAATTGAGTTCTGACTGATGGTATCAACTCCCGATCAATAGGTGATTAACCTCTTGAACTCAATGATTCAATCAATGACTCAGTTGAAACAGTTCAGTGGCATTGGCCGGAATCTCGCTAGTTTTTGAGGTGCGATCGCCCTATGGTTACCCATCTTCCATCCCCAATCTTGGTGATTGGTTATGGCAATACCCTCCGCAGTGATGACGGTGTGGGGCCAGCGGTTGTGCAAGCCATTTCCCAATGGCAGAACTCACAACTTCAAACCCTCATTTGCCACCAACTAACCCCGGAGTTAGCCGATACGATCGCGGGAGCTGGCTTGGTAATTTTTGTTGATGCCTTAGACTGCAACGCGCTGAAGATGTCCTTTCCCAAAACCCAACTGCGATCACTGGATTTGGGGATGCGCCCACCCACCCCAGCTTCCGCAACGGTCGCCGCTGAAAATCCAGAAATTCCCAGTCTTTTGGGTCATTTCTATCAACCTGAAAGCCTGTTGCACATGACGAAATGGCTCTATGGCCATGTGCCCCCGGCTTGGTTAATTGCAGTGCCTGCGGTGTCCTTTGAGTTGGGCTGCGAATTTTCTGAAATTGCCATTCAAGGAATGCAACGGGCGCTGGTTGTCATTCAAACCCTGATTGATGAGTTACAAGGCATGACGACTAATTTTCCCTCACTTCATCTGCCCAGTGAATCGCTGAAATTACCCGTCCGAATCTAAATCAATGACTCGCTGTTCTTCCCTGTGCCTTTTGCCGGAGTGATGACCATGAAACGCCACCAAACCATGACTCTCGATGGTAACGAAGCCGTTGCCAAAATTGCCTACAGCCTCAGTGAACTAATTGTTATTTACCCCATTACGCCCGCTTCACCCATGGGGGAATGGTCTGATGCTTGGGCGGCCCAAAACAGGCCCAATCTTTGGGGATCCGTGCCGAGTGTGGTTGAAATGCAGAGCGAAGCCGGGGCGGCGGGCACGCTCCATGGGGCGCTCCAGGCGGGATCCTTGGCCACCACGTTCACGGCTTCCCAAGGGTTGCTGTTGATGATTCCCAACATGTACAAAATTGCCGGGGAATTGACCGGTGCGACCTTGCATGTGGCTGCCCGATCGCTCGCGGCCCAAGGGTTGTCAATTTTTGGGGATCACAGCGATGTGATGGCCACGCGGGGCACGGGTTGGGCGCTGTTGTGTTCGGCTTCGGTGCAAGAAGCCCATGATTTTGCTGCCATTTCCCACATTGCGGCCTTGAAATCTCGAGTGCCATTTCTGCACTTTTTTGATGGCTTTCGGACTTCCCACGAAATCCAAAAAATTGTTCCCGTGGATGAAGATCATTTGCGAGCCATGATCCCGGAAACAGCAATTTTGGAACACCGCGATCGGGCCCTAACACCCGATCGCCCGGTGATGCGTGGCACGGCCCAAAACCCCGATGTTTATTTCCAAGGTCGGGAAACCGTTAACCCGTTTTATTGCGCTTGTTCAGAAATTGTGAAATCCGTGATGGCGGAATTTGGCAACCTGACGGGACGGGTTTATCAGCCCTTTGAATATGTGGGTGATCCAGAAGCAGAATCCGTGGTGATTCTGATGGGTTCCGGTTGCGAAACCGTTGAAGAAACGGTGCAGGCTCTGAATCAACAGGGTCAGAAATTGGGAGTCTTGAAAGTTCGTTTATATCGTCCCTGGAATGCGGCGGATTTCCTCGCAGTATTGCCCATCAGTACCCAACGCATTGCCGTGCTCGATCGCACCAAGGAACCCGGTGCATTGGGCGAACCGCTTTATCTAGACGTGGTGGCAACGGTTCAACAATCGGCGCAACACTCAGCGATCAAAACGATGATCGGTGGGCGCTATGGATTGTCTTCCAAGGAATTCACCCCGGCCATGGTGAAGGCGGTGTTTGAAAATCTGCAATCACCGGAACCTAAAAATGGATTCACGGTGGGGATTGTGGACGATGTGAGCTTCACATCCTTGGACTTTGACCCCAACTTTGCTTTGCCGGGCGATCGCACCTTTGCGGCCATTTTCTATGGCTTGGGGGCCGATGGAACCGTGGGAGCTAACAAAAACACGATCGAAATTATTGGCGACAGCACCGATCAATATGCCCAAGGCTATTTTGTCTATGACTCCAAGAAATCGGGAGCGATGACCGTTTCCCATCTACGTTTTGGGGCTGACCCAATTCGGGCCCCTTACCTGATTGAAGGTGCGAATTTTATTGGCTGCCACCAGTGGATGTTCCTGGAACGCTATGAAATTTTGGACAAGGCCCTTGATGGCGCAACGGTGCTGATCAATGCCTCCTATCCGGCGGCGGAACTTTGGGATCATTTGCCGCTAGAAGCCCAAGAAATCATCATTCGGAAGCAACTGAAACTTTGGGCCATTGATGCCTATAAAGTGGCGCGTGAGAGTGGTACGGGCGGCCATATTAATATTCCGATGCAGGTTTGTTTCTTCACCTTGACGGGAGTGTTGCCCCAGGAAGAAGCCCTCAATCAAATTCGGGCGGCGATTCAAAAAACCTACGGCAAAAAAGGTAGCGCCGTGGTGAATATGAACCTGCGGGCGGTGGATAACACCCTGTCGAATTTGCAAGAGGTGCCGATTCGATCGGCCCAATCCACCTTGCATCGGTTGCCCATGGTGTCCGATCGCGCGCCGGATTTTGTGCGCAACGTGCAGGCGGCGATGATGGCTCGGGAGGGCGATCGACTGCCGGTGAGCGCCTTACCCTGCGATGGCACCTATCCCACCGGCACGTCCCAATGGGAAAAACGCAACATTGCCCAGCAACTGCCTGAATGGGATCCAGCGGTTTGCGTGCAGTGTGGCAAGTGCATCGCCATTTGTCCCCATGCCACCATTCGCGGCAAGTCCTACGATCCGTCCGCTTTGGGAGATGCGCCGGCCGGGTTCCGAGTGGCCGACACGCGCGATCCAGACTTCAAGGGCGAAAAATTCACCATTCAGGTGGCTCCGGAGGATTGCACTGGCTGCGGTCTTTGCGTGGAAATTTGTCCCGCGAAGGATCGCAAGCGTCCCTCTCGCAAGGCGCTGAATTGGGTGGATCCTAACGAGGTGCGCGATGCAGAACGGACGAATTGGGACTTTTTCTTGGGGCTGCCGAATCCCGATCGCGCCAAGTTACATCCCGATCGGCTGCGTCAACAGCAATGGCAAGAGCCGCTCTTTGAATTCTCAGGGGCCTGTGCCGGTTGCGGCGAAACACCCTACCTGAAGTTGGTGTCCCAATTGTTTGGCGATCGGGCATTGATTGCCAACGCCACCGGTTGCTCCTCGATCTATGGCGGCAACCTGCCTACCACCCCTTGGACTAAAAATGCCGACGGCCGCGGCCCCGCCTGGGCAAACAGCCTGTTTGAGGACAATGCAGAATTTGGCCTCGGGTTCCGCCTGTCCGTGAATCAGCAAGCCACCTTCGCCAGCGAGCTGCTGAAGCGATTGGCCGGGGAACTGGGTGACAGCACGGTTCAAGATCTGTTGCAGGCGGAACAGCGCACCGAAGCGGACATTTGGGAACAGCGCGATCGGGTGGCCAGCCTGAAAACGCGCCTCCCCGAGATCAATCACCCCGATGCTCGGCGGTTGTTGGCCGTGGCAGACTACCTCGTCAAGAAATCCGTTTGGATTGTGGGGGGCGACGGTTGGGCCTATGACATTGGCTTTGGCGGCTTAGATCACGTCCTGGCCAGCGGTCAAAACGTGAATGTGTTGGTTTTGGATACGGAAGTCTATTCCAACACGGGGGGGCAAGCTTCCAAATCAACCCCCCGGGGCGCGGTGGCCAAGTTTGCCGCTGGCGGGAAACCCGCTGCCAAGAAAGATCTCGGGGCGATCGCCATGACCTACGGCAATATCTACGTGGCCAGCGTGGCCATGGGGGCCCGTGATGAACATACGCTGCGGGCTTTTCTGGAAGCCGAAGCCTACGACGGCCCCTCGCTGATTTTGGCCTATAGCCACTGCATCGCCCATGGCATTGATATGAGCAAGGGAGCAGCCCACCAGAAAGCGGCGGTGGATAGCGGTCGTTGGTTCCTTTATCGCTATAACCCGGATTTGGTAACCCAGGGCAAAAATCCGCTGCATTTGGATTCACCTGCGCCGAAGATGCCCGTGGCGGCAGCGATGGACATGGAAACCCGCTTCAAGATGCTGAGCAAGACCAACCCGGCCGCCGCGCAACAGTTAGCCCAGCAGGCCCAGGCGGACATTAACCACCGTTGGCAGTTCTATCAATACCTGGCGGCCCAGTCGATCGGGCAGCCTCAGGGGGCCGATCGCTCCAGCCCAGCTTCACCGGGAGCGGCCGCGTCTTCCTCGGAACCCAAGCCGGTGTCTTAAATCCCATTCCTGAAAGCCCATTCCTGAAACCTTGGGTATGCCGATCGCCCGATCGGCTTGCCCTGTCCCAGTCCTCTTAGCCCCTAGCGTCCCTACCTATGGATCTGCATACCACCTATCTGGGTCTCACCCTGCGATCGCCCCTGGTGCCCTCGGCCGCTGCCCCCCTCACCAGTTCTCTCGATCACCTGCGTCGTTTAGAAGATGCCGGAGCGGGGGCGATCGTCTTGCCCTCCCTGTTTGAAGAGCAACTGGTGCAAGACAGCTTTGAGCTGCACCACCATCTCAGCCATGGGCGCGACAGCTATCCCGAAGCCCTCACCTACTTTCCTGAGCCGGAAGCCTTCCGCCTTGGCCCCGAGCATTATCTCGACCACATTCGCACCGCCAAAGCCGCCCTCAGCATCCCAATCATTGCCAGCCTCAATGGCTATTCCCCCGGCGGTTGGGTGGAATATGCCCGATCGATCCAGGAAGCCGGGGCCGACGCGATCGAGCTGAACCTTTACTTTGTCCCCAGCGACCCGGACATTTCCGGCCTGGATATTGAGCAATCGTTCCTCACCACCCTGCGGGCCGTCAAAGCCGAAGTGAGCATTCCCGTCGCGGTCAAAATCAGCCCCTACTTCAGCAGCCTGGCCAACATGGCCCAGCGCTTTGACGAAGCCGGAGCCGATGCCTTGGTGCTGTTCAATCGGTTTATGCAGCCCGACATCGACCCGATCGAGCTGGAGGTGCGCCCCGTTCCCTATCTCAGTTCCGCCAATGATTTGCGGTTGCCCCTGCGCTGGATTGCCCTGCTCTACGGCCGGTTAGATACGGATCTGGCGGCCACGGGCGGGGTGCAACATGGGGCCGATGTGGTGAAACTGCTGATGGCTGGGGCCAAAATTACCCAGGTCTGTTCCGTGCTGCTGCGCCATGGCCTGGAGCATTTGCGCGTTTTGGAGCGGGAACTGGTGGCCTGGCTAGAGGCCCAGGACTATAGCTCCGTTGAAGAATTGCGAGGGGTAATGAGCCAAGTCCATTGCCCTGACCCCAGCGCCTACGAACGGGCCCAATACCTGAAGACCCTGCAATCCTTCCGAGTGGATGCGGGCCACGGGTTGATTCTCGATCCACCGATTCACAGTGGTCTGTTGCCTTCCTGAACCTGGACAAGCCTGGGGTCGGGAATTGGGAACCCGGCCCCAGGCACACCGAGTCTCGGGCCGATCGCCCCGCTAGAGCAACCCAGCCAAGTGCAGCGGCCCACGGCCGCTGATCAACTCCAACGCCAGCGCCAGAAAGCCCAGCATGGCCAAGCGACCATTCCACACTTCCGCCGCCGTGGTCAGCCCCCATTCCCAACGCTCTTGGGGATAGATCTTGGCTTTGTCGGGCGGGTGCAAGGTTTGGGCTAGGGTCATGCCCTTGCCGTCTAGGGTTTCGATCGCCAAGTTAGCCAAATCCTCAATGAAACCCGGATGGACATTCAGGGCGGGCACGCGGTGGAAATTATGAATTCCCGCTTCTTCGGCCACTTCCCGATATTCCATGTCGATTTCTTCAAGGGTTTCGATGTGCTCAGACACGAAACTAATCGGCACGACCACCAGGGTTTTCACCCCTTGGGCGGCCAGTTCCTTGATCGCATCGTCCGTGTAGGGCTGCAACCACTCGATCGGCCCCACCCGGCTTTGATAGGCCAGGGTATGTTGGTTGGGTCGATTCAGGGTGCGAATAATCCGCGCTACGCAGTCTTCAATTTCTTGTTGGTAGGGATCGCCCGCCTCGGTCACGTAGCTGACGGGCACACCGTGGGCACTGAAGAAAATGTGGGCGCTGTTGGGATCTTCACAGCGATCGAGTTCCGTGGCAATCAAATCCGCCATGGCCCGGAGATAACCGGGGCGATCGTACCAAGACTGCACCACACGATGGTCAATTCTTTGCAGGGTTTGATCCTTTTCCATCAGCCGTTCAATCAGCCGGAAGCTGGAACCGCTGGTGCTAATTGAAAACTGGGGATAGAGCGGCAAAATCGCCAGGTTGTCTACGCCATCCCGCTTGATCTGATCGAGTGCTTCTTCGGTGAAGGGATACCAATAGCGCATTCCGATGTAGATCTTGGCATCGCGGCCCCGCTCCCGCAGCCTGCCTTCCAGGGCGCGGGCCTGGTCTTCGGTGATTTGCCGCAGGGGCGAGCCGCCACCAATTTGCTTGTAGCCCTCTTGGGATTTGGAGGCCCGCAGGGTGGAGATCAGCCAGGCCAGGGGCTTTTGCAGAATTGGGCTGGGCAACCGGATAATTTCGGGATCGGAAAATAGGTTAAACAGGAAGGGCCGCACGTCTTCCAGTTTTTCCGGCCCCCCTAGGTTGAGCAATAAGACCCCATCTCGACCCATAACCTTTTGCTTCCCGTTCCGCTGTTGGTGTTTCTTTTCAGATTCTTAACTGATATTAACAATATCTTGAGGTTTGCGCTGACAGGCGATCGCCCCATCATCTGAACCCGGCAAGGGAACCCGGCAAGGGACTTCGCAACGGTCTGAAACACAGAACTCTCAAGGCGTTCCGTCATCGACCCTAATTTGATTAAGAGCCGTCTGACGGACGATTGCTATTGTCAATAATGTTTTAAGGATGCTTTGTGGCTACGATTCTACGGGATTTGAGTTATCGCTACCAGTGGCTATACGACAACATTTCGCGGGTGGCGGCCCTGGCGGTGGGCGGTGAGGGGCGCTTTCGTCAACTAGCGTTACAAAACTTCGACTGGCAACCGGAAACCCGGGTGCTGGATCTCTGTTGCGGTTGGGGGCAAACAACGGCGCTGTTGGTGGAGCGATCGAACCGCGTGACCGGGTTGGATGCTTCGCCCAAAGCCTTGGCCCGGGCCCGCCTCGCCGTGCCCCAAGCTACCTACGTGGAAGCTTTTGCGGAAGCCATGCCCTTCCCGGACGGTAGCTTTGAGGTGGTTCACAGCAGCGCCGCCATGCATGAAATGGAGGCTGAGCAGCTCCGACAGATTTTTCAGGAAGTCCATCGGGTGCTGGTTCCGGGGGGCTGGTTTCTGTTTTCTGATTTCCATGCCCCCACCAACCCGCTGTTCTGGCCGGGGGTGGCCGCGTTCTTCTGGCTGTTTGAAACGGAAACGGCTTGGGAATTTGTGCAGACGGATGTGCCGGGCTTGCTGGAGTCGATCGGGTTTTGTGATGTGTCCCCAGCGTTTTATGCGGGGGGATCGGTGCAAGTGCTGCGGGCTAAGCGTCCCGATTAGGCTGAACCTTACGAATGCTCATACAATCAATCCCCACACCGGCTGGCCCAGCATGGGGATTGATGAGCAATGGGTTTGTTTAGGTCGCCAAACGGTAGCCCGATCGCCGATCAAGCCCTTGAGATTCTGTTTCCTTCGGCTTGTTTAAAAGCCGGAAATTAGAGCTTGAAATGAGAGCCGGAAATTAGAGCCTAAACGGTGAAATCCAACCACGGAGGAAGTAGAACACGCTTTGCAGGTATTCCGTCACCACCTTGGTGCTGACGGTGAGGCCTTCGGAGTTGGGAACCAGATCCGGAATGGAGAAATAGCGCCAGGGGATGGGGGTGATGTCCGGGGCATCGTAGGGCAGGGTGTAAAAGTCTGCCGGCTGCGGCACAACCCGGAAACCAACGGACTCGAACGCCAGGGTCGATCGCCGCATTTCGATCGCGGAGGTGACCAGGGCAATTCGGGCCCCTTGGGGATTGGAACCAAACTCATCGCGCACATCCAGGGCGCTGTTGCGCACGTTCACCACTTCCCGCTTTTGGGCAATTTCGCTGCGGGGAATCACGATCGCGCTGGCCGGCACGCCCATTTCCTGTAACAACACGCTGATGTCAGACGATTCCGCCGCCCGGCAGCGCGTGGCCGTGCCGTCTGGGTTCCGACAGTCGCTGCTTACCGATCGCCAGTAAGCATTCAGCTCCGGCCGGAAACCCGCGCTCACAATAATTCGATTCGCCCGGCCAGCTCGATACAGTTGTGCCGCCAGGGTGATGCGATCACCGCTTTCGGTCAGTTCAATGCGCTGTTGGCCAATCCCCGCCACACGGGTTGTGCCATTGCCCAGCAGCACGATCGCTTCAACAGATCCGCGATCGCCATAGCCCTGCATAGACACCGCCTCGCGCTCCAGTTGCCCCGCCAGCAAAAACCCGATCGCCGGGGTGCTAAACAGTAGCAACACCGAAAAAGCCCAAGCCGCCACCCCATTGGCCGTGAACTTGCCCGGCCCTTCGCGCAACACCCAGCGCGAGAGCAACAGCAGCGACAGACCCAGAGGAGTCAGAAGCAGGGACAGAAGGCTGCCCACCGATTCTGAGGTGCGGCCACCGGGGTTCATAAACGCGATCGTCAGCAATGCCGCGATCGTGACAATGCCAAAGCCGGTGTAGTAGGCCACCGGGATGAACTTGACCTGGAACAGGAAGTACCAGAGCAGCCAGCCGATAAACAGCCAAATTAAGATAAAGGTCAGGGTCTCAAACATTCCAAATCACCCACGTCGGCGATCGACCTACCGGTTAGTTTTAACCGCAAGTTTTAGGGCAATGGTAGAGGAATTTTGCCGCTTTGAAACCAGAAGCCTAACCCCCAGCGCTTTTTGAGCGATCGACTGCTGACCGTAAACGCCCCTCACCCATTGCTAACTTTAGAAATTCCTTAACAATTTCCTGGATCCAACGGATTGCCCCGATCGCCCCGTGGCCCCGTCCGGTTGCCGCCTGGTGAGCCGATCAACGACGGGCGCAACCCCAAGTTGGGGCCTGCGGCTGGGTCTGCGTCGTTTTGCCCGGGGCTGTTGTCTTCCTCCTGCGTGCCTGTTGCTCAGCACCTCAAACCGGTGAACGGTTCGATCGACCAGCGCCAATCATGCTTAACCTGAATTTCCACACCCAATTTCTGTGCTCAGCCCATGAAGCAAATGCATCAATGTAATTAATGAACTTAGCAATCAATGAACTTAACGCACTGATCATGAGCTAAATTGTGAACCCTCTAGAGGCTGGATGGTGGTTAAATTTCGATTTGTTCTAGAATTCAATAAATCTTTAAAAGACTCCGCTTAATCTATTCTTGACGCTGCCGAATCGTGGTGTTATACCAAATTCGGCTGGGTTAATTTCTTGATCAATTAAGCAGATGATCTGAGTTAGCCGTCGAATTGTTGCTTGCTCTTCAAAAAACGGATCCTGTGAATTGGTTCATTCATGAAGCAAGATTTCTGAGCCATCTCTGAATGAAAACAACGAGCTACTCTGAATTTTGATTGAGCTACAATAACTTGATGGAACCTTCATCTTGGTTGATTTAAAGTCAACTTACAGTCAGTCACAATTTGCAAACTGGTTGCTCGCAAATTAATTTGCAAACTGGTTGCTCGCAAACTGTTGATGCCTTGTGATTACCCTTGATCAAATCATTCTCCACCGAGAAAAAATATGTCTGGAATTCGCGATGTTGACGGCGACCCCAGTGGCACTTGGGCAGACTTGAGCTGGTCTGATCTCAGCAGCGAAGAGCAGTCCCTCTGGGGTGAGTTGGGATGGGATGAGTCGAGCTGGGAAGAAGACACGGATCCCCCAGCCAGTGATGATGAATATTGGGAAGATTTGAGCGCTGGTCAGCAAGCTGCCTTGACGAAGCTCGGCTACACCCAGGCCCTTTGGGACGAGGAATAAAGACCGTCTGAAGTTTGCTTTCCCCAAGCTTTTTCCCTGATAACGCACTGAATATTACGAAAACAAGGGGTTAACGCTCCTTGTTTTTGTTTTATTTTTATCCCTATTTCTTGTTTTGCGATTTTGTTTTGTCTATTAATCGCTTGTTTTATCTATTGATTTATTGATCTTCTGATCTTTTGGTTTTTGCTTTCTCTTTACTGTTTGCTGTCGAGGCTGGCTGGGTTTCTCAGGGGCAGGGCCTGTTGAGGTTGGTTAACTGGCCCGATCGGGGAAACCAATTAGCAAACAGCAGTTCAAGTTGCAATCAATTGCAGTTGCTGGATTGGCGCGACAACCCATGGGAAGTATTGCTAAGGAAAAACTCGCCCATGAGGTGACATCCCAAAGACCGGCTCATGGTGACTTTTCCTGAGCAAGGTCTGGCCGATGCTGAATGAATAGTGATCGAAGACGGTGATTGAAGACAGCAATTTAGGGCTTCAAGATCGCTGCTTTTTGATTTCTCACAGCTAATGACCGATCGAGTTTGTCTATGTCTACTGCTTCTTTGCGTTGGCGTTTGGGTTGGGTTTTGCCCTTGGGATTGGGTCTGTTAATGGGCATGGTGGGGGAGCTGGGGCAGCCGTCGATCGCCCGGGCCAATCCCCGATCGACCCCCGTGCTCAACACCAGCAGTCAGTTACCCCCGTCGGTGCGATCGCGCATCTTGGCAGTGGCGGCCCGGGATTTGGGCCAAGCTCCGGCGAACCTGACCATTCGCGAAGCCACCCGCGTCACTTGGGCCGACAGTTGCTTGGGTCTGGGTGGGCCAGCGGAACTCTGTGCCCAAATGCAAGTCCCGGGTTGGGCCATTGAAGTGAGTGAGCGTCAATCTTGGGGGCCGCCCAGTTGGTTTTATCGCGCCGATCAAGGGGGTCAGATCATTCGCCAGGCGGTGGGTTCCCGATCGCTCACGCCAGAGGTGGAACAGCGGTTGCTGCGACAGGCGGAACGATTGCTAAAGCTCCCATCGCGATCGCTCACGGTCACGGCCCTGAAGCGCAGAACCTGGGATGGCTGCATGGGGGTTTATGATGCACCGCTCACGGCCTGTACCATGATTGCGATCGATGGTTGGCAAGCCATTTTGAACCAGGGCGATCGTGCCTTTGTGTTTCACCTCGATCGCGCGGCCAACCTCGTTCGCTATAACCAAGCCGCCAGCAACGGCACAACCGCCATTGTTCCCATGACCAGCGACCTCCCAACCCTCGGCAATGGGGAGCGATTCCAGATGCACATCACTGGCGGGATTGCCGGTCGTCAGGAACGTTGGATTTTGATGGAGGATGGGCGAGTCTTCCGGCGCATCAACGATCAAGCGCCGGAGTTGGTGGGCAAACTGTCCGCGAGCCAGCAAACCGACTTGGAACAGGCCATGGAGAATAGTGTTTTGTCCAATCTCTCTGGCCTCAGCTATTTGCCCACGCTGGGAGCTGCCGACTATCAAACGGTGACCCTGACCGATCGGGGGGTGTCGGTGCAATATGCCGATCTGATGCGCGATCAACTGCCCCAATCCATCCAGCGAGTGATTGATGCTTGGGAACAGGCGATCGCCCGCCTGCAAACTCCCTAGTTGATTGCCTCGGTCTTGGATGGCTTGGCCCCTCAAGGCCGACGCAATCGCTGCTCAATTTGCTGCAAAATTTGGGGCTTGGCGCGATCCAACTCCTTGCGTAAATATCCCTTGCCTACCTGTGGATCCGCTGCGGGCATCTGTGAGCTTTGGTCAGCCCACTGACGCAGCATTTGGCAATTGGCCGCCGTCAGATGGATTTTGGCCACATATTGGCAACTGTGGGGATCCTCAAGGGCAAAAAACAGCAATCGATAGCAACTTTGCTTGGCCAACTGCCGAGCCAATTCCAAATTTCGGGGCTGTTTCAAATCCAAATAGGACGGTAGCCATTTTGCCCGCCGCGTGCCATCCCCGATCGACACATAGAGCACCGTCAGCCACAGCACCATCGGATGGGGAGACATCATGCCCATAAACCGGCTGTAACAACTACTGCCCTCTTCGCTGGATTGAATGGCGCGGATCATGGGGCGTGGCAACATAATCCAAACCGTCACCAGCGGATCGCCACTGGTGGGCAACAGGTGAGGAAACACGATTTCCGCGACCGGCTTGCCCTTGGGCCAGGACTGCAACCGACAGAGCACATCAGGATCCGCATTGCTCGATCGCCCCCGCGATTCAGTCCCTCCCTCGTTGCCGAGAGAAGCGCCGGGCAAAGTGGCCCGCTGGAGCGTGCTTTCAATGCGACGACTAATCAGCCGGCCAGGACTGTAGCGGTGCTCCATCGGCTCCAAAGCTTGCAAAATATCGCTCACGGATGCGGGGCGATCGTCCGGCTTTTTCGCCAAGCATTGCAGAATCAGTGACTCCAGCGGCTTGGGCACTTTCAGCCCTGGCCGCGCCTCCGCAAAGGTCATGGGCGGGGTGTCCCGATGTACCTTATACCAACTGCCAAAGGAATGGGTTTCCGCCCGCAGGGGCATCTTCCCCGAGAGCATTTCAAACATCACCACGCCCAGGCTATAGATATCAGCCCGGCCGTCCAACTCCTTGCCTTCCATCTGCTCTGGTGAAGAGTAGGCCAGGGTGCCCATGAAGTGGCTGGTTTGGGCCGCATCCCCCTGCATGAGTTTGGCAATTCCAAAATCCAAAATCTTGACCGACTCACCCATGTCCGGATCTTGCACCACCAGCAGGTTGCTGGGCTTGATGTCTCGGTGGACGATCGGGCAAAGGCGATCCTCTAGCAAAATGCCCTGGTGAGCCGCCTGAAGTCCCAGGCAAATTTGATGGGCCAGATTGAGAAAACGCGGCAGGGGCATGGTTTCCCGTTTGACGATCGCCCCTAGGTCTCGGCCTTCGAGATATTCCATCACATAGAACGGAACCTCATCCTCGCTGACCCCGTAGTCCAATACCTGGACAATGTGCTTGCTTTTTTGCCCTAACAAAAAACAGGAGCGGGCTTCCCGTTTGAAGCGATCGCGCATTTTCTGGTTCAGCAAGGTTTGAGACAAAAATTTCACGGCCACGGGCGCATCCAGCAGGATGTGCTTGGCTCGATAAACGCGACCCATAGCACCGCGCCCGATCAACTCATCGAGTCGATATCGGTCGGCTAGCACTCGGCCAAGATTCGGGTCGCTCATAGCGTCTGCGCTCTTCTGCTGGGCTGATCGCAAAAATTAGAAATCGTCAAATCAAACCAAGAATGCAACAAATCCGGTGAATCCTATCAGTATCCACGATGCCCAGGCGGCGATGCCCAGGTGGCGATCGTCAATCCTGGGTATGCAGTCTTGGGTACTCAGTCGGCGGGGCCAGACCGTGAGATCAAGCGTTGAAATTCTGCGGATTCGGTTGCACCCAGACTAACTGGTCTATTTCCTCGTCATGATCCTTGCCAAAGAAACTCGATCAACTCGATCGAGCAGATGCCCGAGTGAGCAGATGCGTGATGAAACGGATGCTTGATGGAACGGATGCAACAGATCTAACTGATCCAATAGCCATATCTGACCTGATCAGAGTCATCAGGAGCTGTTCCCGAAGACTTGTCTAGAAGGCTAGGGCAAGCAAACCAACCAAAATTAAAGCAAAAAGTTGATGAACAATGCGATTGGCGGCGGGAGACCTTAAGGGCGATCGCCCGCCAGGAGTAGGGAAAAAATGGAGCGGCGGGGTTGGTTGAGGAGCGCTGGCAGGGAGGGGAATCGTTGGGCCTGGTTCCCCAATCATTGTCGCCTACTCCCAACTGATGGAGCAAAGGGGTCGATCGCGCCCTTGTGCAGAATTGGGCCCTTTGGCGGCTCAGTTTTGTGGCCCCGATGCGAGTGGAGGGCGAATCGATAACGTAGCGGTCGCAACCGTGAAAACGGTAAAAATCGTGCCGATCGCCTTGGGCCAAGCCAGAATTGGGGAAATCCCGTTTGCAGGTATCCGTGGAATACGCGGAATGTGCGGAATTTATTGAATTGGTGCAATTTGCGGAACTTGCGAAATTTCTATCAATTCTGGGAATTGGTCGCATCCATCGTTAAGTTTGTGTTGAGTTTTGCACCGAGAGTTTGCGTCTAGAGCTTGCGTCTAGAGCTTGCACCTAGAGCTTTGATCGCGAGTCTGCACCTGAATTTGTGTCCGGTTGGGGGACTGCCGTCTCCGCATTGGTTTTCCAGTTAAGTCTGATGGTCTTTGAACAAATGGTTGCTTCCTCAACTCCCCAGTTAATCCCGATCGTCTTGGCCGGTGGCAAGGGTGAGCGGTTTTGGCCCCTCAGTCGCCGTCAGTTTCCCAAGCAGTTTCTCTGTTTGGATGGCAGCGGCCGCAGTTTGTTGCAAGCGACGATCGATCGCCTGATTCCGTTGGCGGGGGCGGCGGAGCATGTTTGGGTTGTGACGGGCCAACATCTGGAAGCCACGGCCCGCGAACAGTTGCCAGAATTACCGGCGGCGAATTTTGCAATTGAACCGGAAGGGCGCGACACGGCCCCGGCCTTGGCTTGGGCAACTCTGGAGGCGGCCAAGCAATATGGCGATGAGGCAGTGTTGGGCTTTTTCCCGGCGGATCACTGGATTGGGGATGGGGAAGCGTTTGCCCAAACCCTGGCGGCGGCGGCGACCCTGGCCCGCACGGAGGGGGCGATCGTCACCTTGGGCATTACGCCAACCCAGCCGGCCACGGGCTATGGCTACATCGAACAGGGCGAGGCCTTAGGAGACTTTGCGGGACTGCCGGGCTATCGCGTCAGCCGATTCACGGAAAAGCCCGATCGCGATCGAGCGGAACAGTTCCTCGCCAGCGGTCGCTATAGCTGGAATAGCGGCATGTTTGTGTTTCAGGCCAAGACGGTGATTGCGGAATTAGAGCGGCACGCTCCGGAAATTATCGAACCGCTGCGGGCGGAAGGGGTGGCGGCCTATGGCCAGGTTCCCAAGTTGAGCGTGGACTATGCGTTGATGGAAAAGACCGATCGCGCCTGTATTGTTCCGGCGGCCTTTGCTTGGGATGACTTGGGTGATTGGAACGCGATCGAGCGGCTGTTAAAGGGCGATCGGACCAATGTGGATTTGGCTCAACATTTGGCTTTGGAGACAACCGGGGCGATCGTTTACAGCAGTGATCCCGAAGAGTTGGTGGTCACCATTGGCCTGGAGGATGTGGTGGTGGTGCGCGATGGGAATGTGACCTTGATTGTGGCGAAGGATCGCACCCAAGATATTAAGGCGGCGGTGAAGGCGGTGCAGGATCATCCTGAATGGCTCGATCGGCTCTAACGCGATCGCCTGAGTAACTGACGGAAACAAGGGGCCTAGGGACTGTCGTCAAATCGCCTGAAACCCTGATTCCACCGTTGGCAGCTCGTGGGGGGCAAGGGGCTTAAGCCCCTTGTTACAACGACTGGGATATGGAAAATCAATCGTTTCCACCTGATCTTAGGAAATGACGACAGGCCCTAAGTCCCTTGCCTGGCGCTCAGGATTCTGATTTTTGATGTCGGTAGAGATTTTGAGTTGTGCTCTAATCAAAGATCTTTGACGGTGCTCGTTTTCCTACCTTCCTATGGCTTTGCCCCCCTTGCCGGCCGCTTGCTGGCTGATTAAATCTGAACCCACGACTTACTCGATCGCCCATCTAGAGCGCGATCGACAGACCCTGTGGGATGGCGTGCGGAACTATCAAGCGCGTAACTTTCTGCAAGCGATGCAGCCGGGAGATTGGGCGTTTTTTTATCACTCCAATACGGAGCCACCGGGAATTGCGGGTCTGGCGCAGGTGGCCGCAGCCAATGTAGTGGATCCAACCCAATTTGACCCCAACAGCAAATATTTTGACCCCAAGGCCAGTCCCGATCGCCCCCGTTGGTTCACGGTGGAAGTGGCCCATCTGCAAACCTTCGATCGGTTCTTATCGTTGGAATGGTTGCGATCGCAATTCACGGCCGATGAGTTGCTGATTTTGCGACGGGGAAATCGCCTTTCCGTTACGCCGGTCGATCGCCCCGTGGCTGAGCGATTGCTAACCTTGGCCAGTTCGCCTCAAACCTCGCCTTAAACCTAAAGAGAGCCAAAATAGCGCCAAATTTAAAATTGGGTCACTCAACTCCATCGAACTTCAGCAGGCCGGGGGCTGGAGCGCCTTGCTCCGGCTTTGGAAAATTGCGCTTTAACCAAATTTTAAAGATAGGTTAAGCTGAGGCAACTGCCATTTTTGCTACGGTCGAGAGCGCGTCCGCCCCCAATCCCCATGATTAGCCAAGCCATTGCCCGCTACATCGAAGGTACCGACAGTTCCCACAAACCTTGGTTGCTGGTGCAGCTTCGCCTTGCCAAATTGGAAGAGCAGCGAGATCGCCTTTCACCAGCGGAATATTCCCAAGCCCTAGCGGACATTCACCAAGACTTGATGAATTTGGGTGAATGGTGGGTCGGTCGCGAACAGGAAATGTTTCGACCTCATGGGCCAGGCGGCAACGAGTAATGACTAGGGCGCAACGAGCTACCACGGAAAATCCCGATCGACCGGAATCGCAATCGATCGACCTGCAAGATCCGCAGTACTACTTCAACCGGGAACTGAGTTGGATTCAGTTCAACCGGCGGGTGCTGCACGAATCCATGGACGATCGCAACCCCCTGTTGGAGCGGTTGAAGTTCTCTGCAATCTTCAGCTCCAACTTGGATGAATTTTTCATGGTGCGCGTGGCTGCCCTCAAAAAGCAGGTGGAAGCGGGCGTGGCCAAGCGGCCCCCCGACGGGCGATCGCCCCAACAGCAACTGATTGAAATTGCCGAACACCTGCGCCCGATCGTGGCCGATCAACACCAACACTACGCCAAGGTGTTGCGCCCCCTGCTGGCCGAACAGGGCATTTACCTGCTGGATTACGTTGACCTGAACCAAGAGCAGCGGGCCTATCTCCATCAGCTCTTTGAGGCGGAGATTTTCCCGGTGCTCACGCCCCTGGCGGTGGATCCGGGCCATCCCTTTCCTCATATTTCCAACCTCAGCCTGAACCTGGCGGTAGTGGTGCAGGATCCGGAAACTCAGGAAGATCACTTTGGGCGGGTGAAGGTTCCCGAAAGCTTGCCCCGTTTTTTGCCCTTGGCGGCCGATAGTCTGGATCCGGCCACCCTCAGTGCCGATTGGGTGGGGGCCAATCCCGGTAAGCCGGTTTGGGTTTGCGTGGCGATCGAGCAGGTGATTGCTCACAACCTGGAAAGCCTGTTTCCGGGTATGAATATCCTGGAATATCAGCCCTTTCGGGTCACCCGCAACGCGGACATCGCCGTGGCGGAAGACGAGGCCGATGATCTGCTGCTGGCGATCGAACAGGAATTGCGAAAACGGCGCTTGGGCGGTTCCGTGGTGCGGCTGGAGGTGCTGGACACCATGCCCACGGAAATTAGCGATCGACTGCTCGAAGAGTTGGAAATTACCGCCGAGAGCGTCTATCCCGTCACCGGTCTGCTGGGGCTGCGGGACTTCATGGCCTTTTTGGGCTTGCCTTTGCCTCACTTGAAGGATCCGTCCTGGAACCCAGTGATTCCTAAGCGGGTGCAGCGCCTGCCGGAACCTTCAGAAAGTGTGCAATCCCCAGAGGAAGAGGAAGTCAGCGACTTTTTCACAGAAATTCGCCGTCAAGACTTGTTGTTGCACCATCCCTATCACTCCTTTTCGGCCACGGTGCAGCGGTTTATCACGGAAGCGGCCCGCGATCCGAATGTGCTGACGATCAAGATGACCCTGTATCGCACCTCTGGCGACTCCCCGATCGTCCATGCCCTAATTGATGCGGCGGAAAACGGCAAACAGGTGGTGGTGTTGGTGGAACTCAAGGCTCGGTTTGATGAAGAAAACAACATCAACTGGGCCCGCAAGCTGGAAAGCGCCGGGGTGCATGTGGTTTATGGCTTGGTGGGCCTGAAAACCCACACCAAGATTGTGCTGGTGGTGCGCAAGGAGCCGGAGGGCCTGCGCCGCTACGTCCATATTGGAACCGGAAACTACAACCCCAAAACTGCCAAGCTCTACACCGATGTGGGGCTGCTCAGTTGCCGGCCGGAGCTGGGGGCTGACTTGACCGATTTGTTCAATTACCTAACGGGTTATTCTCGCCAACGCGCCTATCGCAAGCTGTTGGTGGCCCCGGTGAACATGCGCGATCGGATGGTGGCCTTGATTCAACGGGAGCGCGACTGGGCCCGCCAGGGTCAACAGGGGCGGGTTGTGGCCAAAATGAACGCCCTGGTGGATCCGGTGGTGATTCGGGCGCTGTATGAGGCCTCCCAAGCGGGGGTGCAGGTGGATTTGATTGTGCGGGGAATTTGTTGTTTGCGGCCAGGTTTGCCGGGCCTGAGCGACCATATCCGCGTGGTCAGCATTGTGGGCCGCTTTTTGGAACATTCCCGCATTTTCTATTTCCACAATGGCGGCCAAGATGAGCTGTATATTGGCAGTGCCGATTGGATGCCCCGCAATTTGACGCGACGGGTGGAGGCGGTCACCCCGATCGAGGATCCGGACTTGGTGCAAGAGTTGCAAGCAATTTTGGGCGTAATGTTGGCCGACACCCGCAACGCTTGGGAACTGCAATCGGATGGGATCTATAACCAACGACAACCCCTTGGTAAATCAGATCCGCAAGCTTCCCAGGTGGTGTTGATGCAGTTGGCGGAACAGGAAGCGGTGTTGAAGGATGACGATTAGTTGTCGCTAGTGGTGGATTGATTGATCAATTGCGGTGGCGGATACGGTGGCAGCGTTGCCTGATGCCCAAGGCCTGGGGGCCAAAAGTTCTGTAGCCGAAAACCCTGTGGCCGAAAACAAGGAGCCGATCGCCCCTGAATTGCTTCGGCAACGGCTGCGATCGGCCATTTGCGATCGGCCCCAGGACTCGGATTTGTACGTGCAGTTCGCCCAGGTTCTAGCCCAACTGCAACGCTGGCCGGCGGCGGCCCTGGCCCTGTGGCGGGCGGCGGAGTTGGCTCCTGCTAACTGGCGGTTGTGGCTGCAAGGGGCCCAGGTGGCGGAAGGGCTGGGCGATCACCCGATGGCGATTCGGGCCTACTTGCGATCGCTCCAGGCCAATGGCAACGGGGCCACCTGCTGTTTTCGAGTAGCGCGGCTGCTGCGGGAATTGGGGCGCGATCGGGAAGCGGCCGACTGTGAGCGCTGGCAACTGCCCCCCGCGATCGTCCAGGAATTCGCGCGGTTGGACTATCCCTTGCATTGGTGTTCCGTCGCCGATTTACCCGCAGCACAAACCCGCTGGCTGGAGCCGATCGCGCCCTATCCTCCCCTCAAAGCTGCTCAGATGTTGGGGCCCGTGCATCCACACCTGGATCCAGACACCGCCCCCCAACTGCCGCCCTGGCCACGCCCCGGGGTGGTGGCCCTTCCCCAGGGGCGGGCCCAAATTTCCCAGTTGGGGATCTGCATCACCACGGCCGATCATCAAACCATTCAGGAACTGTCCTCGGGAATTGCACCCTTGCAGGCGGTGAGCCAGCCACCCCCCGTTCGGAAGTTGCCGGGTACGGCAGCCTTTCTGTCTGTGCGGTTTCGGCCCAACTATTGGCATTGGATGGTGGACTGTTTGCCCCGGTTGGCTTGGTTGGCGGAGGCGGGGTTTGAGCGATCGGCGATCGATTGGTGGGTGTTCGATCGCCTCGACTATCCCTTTCAATTCGCCACCCTGGAGCGCTTGGGCATTGACCCCGATCGCGTCGTTTCCAGTGATTGTCATCCCCACCTTCAAGCCGATCGGCTCTTGGCCCTACCATCTTTGGGCCGCTGCACCCCCATTGCTGATAACACCTTCACTCCCCAGACCCGCGAATTTTTGCGCCGGGAATTTTTACCGCTGGCAACGGCGATCGACCCGGCCCACTGTCCCGATCGGCTCTACATCACAAGGCGCAACAATGTGCAGCATCGCCGGTTTTTAAACGAAGCGGAAATTTTGCCCCTGTTGACCCAACGAGGGTTTCAGGCGGTGGATCTCGATGGTCTCAGCCTGGGTCACCAGGCCGCCCTGTTCCAGCGGGCCCGAGCCATTGTGGCTCCCCATGGGGCAGGTTTGACCAATTTGGCCTACGCCGAACCGGGCGCAACGGTGATTGAGCTATTTCCACCACGCTACGTGGCGAACTTCTTTTGGTTGGTGGCCAACTGTAGCCATTTGAATTACTGGGCCCTGTTGGGGCGCGAAACGTTGCCACCCTTGCCGATCGGGGACTGGATGGCCCAGGCCCAAGCCTATCGAGATGACTTGGAAATCGATCCTCAGGCCTTGGCAACCATTCTCGATCGGGCAAATTTATAAGAATCAGACAACGCTTGAAATTCCAGTTGCTGATCAGACCTAGACCAAAGCCGGAGCCAAATCTGCTGCGGTCAGTTGGTTCGGCGTGAGGTTGGCAATTTTGGCGAGCAGCGTTGTGCCGTTGCTAAGGTTCAAGAAGCCATCACTTACCGCAAGGCTGAGAGACTCGAAGTTAATTCCAGTGGGCAAAACGAGGCGATCGATCCCATCTTCAAAATCAAGAATCGTCTCCGTGCCTTCACCAATCACAAAGCGATCGCTCCCTGTGCCACCGATTAGAGTGTCATCGCCCCGATCGCCCGAGAGAACGTCATCCCCCAAATTGCCAAACAGCACATCAGCACCGCGCCCACCAAAGAGCAGATCGTTGCCAATGCCGCCGCAGAGCGTATCCGCCTGTTGGTTGCCAAAGAGCGTGTCGTTGCCTTCACCACCACAGAGCAGATCCGCGCCTGACTCAGATGTTTCCCCTGGCGTAGTGCGATCGCCAAAGATCAGATCATTACCACCGCCCCCCAGAACCGTATCTGCGCCCAGGTCACCCGAGAGGAAATCATTACCCGCCTCACCATTGAGCCAATCGGAGTCACGACCGCCAAACAGGAAATCATCGCCCTCGCCACCGAACAGATAATCCTGTCCCTGCCGTCCGCTCAGTAGATCATTACCCGCCAGCCCGACGAGATGGTCACTGCTAGGAATGCCGGTCAAGGAGTCATTGCCCTCGCTGCCCGTTGTTTGGGTTGCGGATTGGGGAATTGAAGGGTCTGCCAAAGTTTCGCAAGGACAAGTGGGCAGCGTCCGATCCGAAAGCGGCGTTGAATCTGCGAGCAGTTTGCCAACCAGCGGGAAACGATAGGATTGTGGGTCGCCATCGGTTTTGAGGAGAAACTGCCCCGAATAGTCACCCGCTTTGCCACTGAGCTTGAGGGTAATGGGAACAGCCTGACCCGGCAGCACAACTTCTGGCAGTGGGTTAACCAAGCTAAAGCCGTTGGGCAATTCCAGACCCAAAACTTTGAGGGGATAGGGGCTGAGGCTGGTGATGGTCAGAGTTTGGAGAGTGCTGGCATTGTCCTGACTGTCTCCGAAGCGAAGGGGAACATCCGTTGCGTTGAGCAGGGTGGGTCCGTTGTTGTCGAGGTTGATGGAGAAGTAGGCCGGCGGCGGGGGAGTAGCAACAATAGGGGCAGAGGGAGTGGGAGTCGGCGTGGGAGAGGGGGTGGGAGTCGGCGTGGGAGTGGAAACGACAGGCGGCGCGTCGTTGTCGGTGATCGTCAAAGTTGCTGTGCTTTGCGTGCCAATCGTTGCATTGGTCACACCGCTGACACTGAAGGTGATGGTTTCGGCGGCTTCAACCAAGCTGTCATCAATAATTGGGAGTGGGACGGTTTTGCTGGTCTCATTGGCAGCAAAGGTAACTGTGAGCGGGAAGCTTGTATCGGTATAGTCTGTGCCCCCTCCAGTTGCTGTGCCGCCGGTAAGGGTGACCTGAACGCTAGAAGGGCTAGTGAGAATCCCACTGCGGGTGAGGGTGACCGCGTTGCTGGTGCCCCCATTCTCTGGGGTGGAGAAGGTGGCAGCACTAAAGGCAATAGTGGGGGCCTCAGCGAGCTGGCGGATGCGATTGTTGATGGCATCTGCAACAAAGAGGGTACCCGTACTGTCGGCGGTGATGCCTCGCGGACCATTGAATTGTGCCGCGGTGCCCGTGCCATCGGCGAAGCCAGATGTGCTACCTGCGAGGGTGGAGACCACGCCCGCAGGGGTGATCTTGCGGATGCGATCATTGTTGCTATCTGCAACGTAGAGGTTGCCCGCACTGTCGATGGTGATGCCGAATGGACGGTTAAATTGTGCTGCGGTGCTCGTGCCATCGGCGAAGCCAGCCGTGCCATCCCCAGCTAGGGTGGAGACCACGCCCGCAGGTGTGATCTGGCGGATGCGATCGTTGAAGGCATCGGCAACATAGAGGTTGCCCGCACTATCGGTAGTGATGCTGTATGGAGCGTTAAATTGTGCCGCAGTGCCCGTGCCATCGGCAAAGCCAGATGTGCTACCCGCCAAGGTAGTGACAACGCCCGCAGGGGTGATCTTGCGGATGCGATCATTGTTGCTATCTGCAACGTAGAGGTTGCCCGCACTGTCGATGGTGATGCCAAATGGACGGTTAAATTGTGCTGCGGTGCCCGTGCCATCGGCGGAGCCAGATGTGCCGCTACCCGCCCAGGTGGTAACAACGCCCGCAGGTGTGATCTTGCGGATGCGATTGTTGAAGGTATCGGCAACATAGAGGTTGCCCGCACTGTCGATGGTGATGCCGTATGGAGTGTTAAATTTTGCCGCCGTGCCCGTGCCATCGGCGAAGCCAATTGTGCTACCCGCGAGGGTGGAGACAACGCCCGTAGGTGTGATCTTACGGATACGATTGGTGGCGGTATCTGCAACATAGAGGTTGCCCGCGCTGTCGATGGTGATGCCGGATGGATTCCTAAATCTTGCTGCCGTGCCCGTGCCATCGGCGAAGCCAGGTGTACCGCTACCTGCCAAGGTGCTGACAACCCAAGCCAGGATATGGGCATAGTCGGCGCGGACAATTTCACTGAGGGCAGGCAACGCTTCGATTTGCCCTGTGGTCACCTCCAAATCCCAGTCGCCGCCCAGGCTGGCCGCCCCCGTCAGGTCTTCGCTGACCGCCACGTCTGCTCCCGTCAGGTGCGCCAACACCTGCGGCAAACTAGCGGTGGCACCTGCGCCCACATTGCAGCCATAGAGCAACAAATCGGCCCCCGGCGCAAGTGCTTTTCGCCAACCCGCCAGTTCCTCGCTGTGGGTCGTGGCCGCACTGACCACATCCAAGGCCGAGTTACCCAAAAAGACCCGATTCGGCTCACCGTGGGAAATGATGTGAACGGAAGCTAGGTTTTGTTGATGGGCCAACGCCTCGCTAATTTGTTCAACCCCATCGCGGTTGGGATCGAGAACCAGCACCTGAGTGCCGGGAACCAAGCCATCACGCAGTTGCTCCCAATTGGGGACTTGCGAATCGAAGACGACGAGAGTTTGGGAGGGAGCAGAGGCCTGTTGATAATCCATGGTGGTTAGCTCAGAGTGGTGAGCGAAGGGAGATAATGTGTCGGATCCAGTCAGTAGTAGTGCTATCTAGTTAGGTTATTTAAGTGATAATCTTGATCAAGAATACTGAGACATCCAGGAAGCGAGGCAAGCTTCCTTTTTCGGATCCTGTATAAATTAGTTCTTAAGAAGCGTCAAGCTCAGATTACAGCCTTGCTGAGTTGCCTAAAGTGTCTCTTTATATACGCTCAACTTCAAGAAGTTTACGGATCAAAAAACTCGAAAAAGTCCTAAAAATGGGAATTTTTAGAGAAAATAACATTAAAGTGCCGCACGGTTCGATGTTTGGATTCTAGGAAAGCTAGATTGAGTCAAAAAAGAGTCTGTTTTCTATGAAAATGAATATTCTCTGATAAAAAAGATTTTTAATAGATACTTAAATAAAGCAGCACTATAAACCTTGAGTTTTCGATGCTGGATAATCAGCAAGAGTTTGCAAAGCCAGCCCAAAGTATTACTCTGCCTAGAGTTGAGGTTTTATATCGGCTTGGTGTCGATTGTTCAACCCCCAGAGGTCTTCTCCGTAGATTTCAGAAATTCCACGGAGAAGATAATTTCAGTTTGTGATGATGCAAAAGGAACCTAAGCTGCTTAGCGGGCTACTTGGTAGATAGATGACCTGACGGCAAACTTAGCCTCAGACCAAAGCCGGAGCCAAATCTGCTGCGGTCAGTTGGTTGGGTGTGAGGTTGGCAATTTTGGCGAGCAGCGTTGTGCCGTTGCTAAGGTTCAAGAAGCCATCACTTACCGCGAGGCTGAGGGACTCGAAGGTAATTCCAGTGGGCAAAACGAGTCGATCAATCCCATCTTCAAAATCAAGAATTGTCTCCGTACCTTCACCAATCACAAAGCGATCGCTCCCTGCACCACCGATCAGAGTGTCATCGCCCCGATCGCCGCTGAGCAGATCATCGCCATCGCTGCCAAACAACCAATCAGCTCCCCGGCCACCAAAGAGCAGATCGTTGCCAGTGCCGCCGCAGAGCGTATCCGCCTGTTGGTTGCCAAAAAGGGTGTCGTCGCCTTCTGCACCCGCCAGCCAATCGGCTCCTGCGCCACCCCACAGCCAATCAGAGTCACCCAGCCCCAAAAGTTGGTTGCTTTCGGCATTGCCCCACAGGGTATCTGCGCGATCGGAGCCGGTTTGGGTGCGATCGGGCATCAGCAAGGGCGGTTGACACCCATTACCGCTGTCCCCGATCGGGAAAGCGCTGAAGCTGGGGAGAACCTGACCGACAACCGGGAAATCGTAAACCGCTGGTTCGCCATTGGTGCGCAGCACAAAACGCCCGTCATAGGTTCCCGGTTGCTCCGTGAGGGCCAAGGTCACTTTAAGGGTGGCACTGGGCAGGACGACGGGCGGCAGGGTTTCCAGAATGGAAAAGCCCTTGGGTAATTGCAAATCCAAGAGCTTCAGGGGTTCTGATCCAATATTGGTGATGCTGATGATCTGTTGAGGCCAGGTTGCGCGGTTCGCATCCGTTGAGGGCTGGGTGAGTTGTACGGGGGCGGCGGTGTCGTCGAGGATGATTGGCCCGCCTCGATCGAGGGTCACAATCAGTCGAGGGGGCAGGGGTGGCGGTGGGGCGATCGGGCTGCTGGGGGGAATTTCTGGGCTAGGGGCGATCGGGGCCGGAGCGACAAAAGCTGGAGCAATAGGAGCCGGAGCCAAACCACCGCCCGAACTCAGGGGGCTGGGGGAGCTGACGGCCCCGTCGTTATCTTCGATCTCGATCGTTTGTACCAGGCTGCTGCCCAGGGTCAAGCCACTGGTAGTTGTTTTCAGGGTAATGGTGGCGGTTTCGGTTCCTTCCACCATCGCGTCATCCATCACCGTGAAGGTGACTGAGCCGGTTGTGTTGCCGTTGGTGATGCTGATTTGGGGTTGGCTGAGCTGATAGTCTTCCGGGGTGATGTTCGTCCCGCTGACTTGGAGTTCAACGGTTTGGTCGCCGATAACAGCCTGGGAAGCGGTGGCCGTGACGGTGATGATGGTTCGATCGGTTTCGGTTCCGTTGTTGCGGCTGACCGAGAGATTGACGGTGGGGTTGGGTGTGCCGGTGAGGGAGAAGTCATCGATCGCCAAACCATGATCATCGTCCGTGTCATTTCGCTCCACCCAACGGAGCCAGAGGGTGTCATTGTGGGCCCAGCTCAATCCGGACAGCGTTCCTCCAACGCCCGCAACCCGCCCCGCAGCATTCCCGTCAACCATGCCAGCCGTCGTAGTTGCCACAGGCGAAGTCCAATTGAACCCACTACCCGGCGCTGTCCAGGTTGGAACGGTTGTGAAACTGCTACCGAAGCCATATTCCAACACCATGGTTTGCGCAGTGGCGTTTCCCCCATTCCGCCACTGTTCACCTGCAAAGGAAATTGTGAGGTGATTGATCGTCGTGCTAGTGGTGTTTTTGGCCGCAAACGCAATCCATCCGGCAATCTTTCCGCTGTCAGGATTCTCGAAATAATCACCGCCGGAGCCGATACCGCCTAAGGCTCGATCGCTATTTTCAGTGAGGCCAAAGCTATAAAAATTGCCTGTAGTGGTGTTGCCCTGGCTCGATCGATAAATGGCTAAAGCTTGACCAGGAGCGGGCTGGCGAAACAAATACCAGCCGGACAGCGTAGTGTTATTAGTCCAAGCTAGATCACTGTTAGAACCGCTCGAATTGAGAGTGTTGAAGTTCTGACTATAGGAACCGCTAAATGAAATAGCCATTGATGCACCCTGGCTTCAAATCTTTCTAATGACGGGTTGTTTAAGTTATGAAATCGGTATTAATTTTATCTTGAATAGGATGATAATTGGTATCACAAAGAACGGACTCTAGGCGAGCCATGATTATCAGTCCTATGAGTAGCCATTACCATAGCGACCATCAACAGCGCCAAAAACGCAAAAACAAGGAGCGGAGGCCCCTTGTTTTCAGCAGTCTTACAAAACTGGCTTAAAAGGTATGTTTCATTGGGCTAATTTGAGCGTCAGCCACTCAACCAGGCTTGAAATTGAGAAGCCTACACCCGATCGCCCAGCCTTAGCGAGCGATCGAATGTAGGAGCATTCACAACCTCAAATTCAACAGAATCACCTGTCAGGAAAGACCCACAGAATCCGCGTTTTAGGCACGGCTCAGGGGCGTTGCTGGCACAAAGCTCGGCACCACCACATCACTGTTCTGTTTGGTCAGTTGGTCATACAACCGGTTGGTATTCGGGAAGTTCGCAGCCGGCAGCGTCGGGAACCGGCGATAGGGAACCGTATCCTCACCGAAGCACTCCGCATATTCCGGCGTGTTCAGCATGGCCGACACAAAGCCCTTCAGACCTTCCGTCGCCAGAATTTGGTTGTACTTGCGAATTTCCACCTGGTTCAAAGGTGCCCGGCCCAAGAAATGTTTCAGACCCAGTTCGATCACCTTCGTGTTCGGATAGGGAGCATAGAACTCCTTGGTGTACAAGCGAGAGCCGCCCAACGATTCGATGAATTCCTTCATCGTGATTTCGCCGTTGCCCAGCTTGCTTTCCAGCGCCGTGAACTCAGCCCGCACCACATAGGGATCCAAGTCACGTTCAAAGACCTGACGATAGGCCGCCGCGATCGCCGTTTTCAGGGCCACCTTATCGGTCGTGGTCGTCAGCTTGAAGGTCTTGGTTTGCTCGCGACGACGGCTCACCCCTTGGCCAGCACGGTTGCTCGCATCCCCTTCCGTGCGGATCGAGAGCGGTTGCCCCAGCTCCACAAAGCGCGGTGCTTCCGGTTCCGGCTTGGTCAGCACACCCTTGAAGCCCAGGTTACCTGGACGGGTTGTGCGCAAGGCTTGGCCGCCTGCTGTCAGATAGCGCTCGTAGGGAACCGTATCTTCCCCAAAGGCTTCCGCGTATTCCGCCGTATCGAGAATTGCATCAATCAAGGCGTAGAACCCTTGCTTGGCGCAGATGTCGAAGTACTTGTTGGTTTCGTTGCGACCGTAGGTGGGGCGGCCCAGCAGGCGACGGTGAATGTATTCCACCGCCTTCATCACGTACAACGAACTCCAGTAGGTCTTGCGGAACAGATCCGACTTGGCCAACTGACGGATGAATTCCTTAACCGTGATGTTGCCGTTTTCCAGCTTGATTTCGGCCACCGTCAGGCGCTGGCCTTCATACACATCGCGGCCAAACACTTGCAGGTAGGCAGCGCGAATTACGGCTTGGGTGGTGCTTTCCGAGAAGCGAATGCTGGCGGTCTTCACCGATTTGCCAATCCCGGGCAACTGATCCAGCTTGAACACCTTGGGCCCCATGGAGCCAGGAGCCTTGCCCACTGCACCCGGGTTGCTCAGTTGGTTCTCAATCCCGGCACCGCGCTTGATCAAGATCCGGCGGGTGTCCTTTCCAAAAGGCGCAGGCCGGTTCTTGGGATTGCGGGTTTCTTTCGGGAAGATCGCCCCAAACTGAATTTCCAGCGGATCATTGCCAACCCCGTAAGGGTGCTGATCGCGTAGAGGTTGTACGTAGTCCCCAAAGGTGGTGATGAACTGAGGAACCTTGCGGAAGGGAGCGCTGTAGTTGAACAGGTCGATCTGCGGGCCCCAGTTGCGGCACTCTTGGGCTTCTTGACCCAGACCACGCAGGTAAGGCACGGTTTCTTCGCCAAAGTAATCCGCATATTCTTGCGAATCGACCAGGGCATCGACCAGGGCCGCCAAGCCGCCACTCGAGACGATCGAGAAGTACTTTTGCACTTCTTCGCGGGACGAGGGGCCACGACCCAGGATGTGGCGGAACGCCAGCTCGAGAGCGCGGCTGTTGATGAACGGCTCGAAGAACTGCTTACGGTATAGGGGCGACTTGGCCAAGCGGCGGACGAATTCCTTCATGGAAATTTCGCCGTTTTTGACCTTCGATTCCAGGTCGGAAATCCCCAAGGAGTAGGCGCGGGTGATGTCGCGCTCAAACACTTGGCGATAGGCCGCCTTCACCGCATCGTTCTTTTCGGTGGCCGACAGGCCGGGCTTCATTGCGTACTTCACGCGCTTTTCAGCGGCGTTGGCGTAGATCTGCGGCAGGGCCAGACCCTGTTGATCCGCCGAAGGACGCTGACGCACCTTGTTGGACGGCGTGGGGGCCTTGAACTCCGTTAGCAATACGTCAAAGTATTGCTTGACGATTTCCGTGGCGTTGGCATCATCGCGGAAGTAGGTGAGGGCCGCTTGTTTCATGCCTTCGATCGCCACGATCGTGGCCGCCGTGGAACAGGCGTTTTCGATGATTTCGCGCAGACCACGGGTGTTCACGGCGATGATCGTCGGGTCACCGGCCACGATCGCGTAGGTCACATAGCGCAGGAACCAGCTCATGTCCCGCAAGGACTTTTGCATGTTCCGGGGGCCATAGCGGGCAACGCTAATGGGCCGGAAGCCAGCGGGAATGGGCGCGGAGGGGGTCAAGAAAAAGTCGCGCAGACCACTGAACAGGCCACCGCCACTGCTCTTGGCTTCCACGTAGGTAACGGTGCCGAAGGTCATGCCCTCTTGCACCGTCTTAGCCACGGGGTTGGTGGTGGTCGCCATCACCGGCTCATCCGTTGGCGGCTTTTCCAAGAAAGCCAGGGGCGAACCACCGGTAAAGATCTTGTTGGCCGCTCGCGAGACGATGATTTCGGCGTTAACCGTCAGGACTTGAGCAATGGCCAGTCGTTGAGCACCGGAGCTAAAGAAAGTTTTAAGTTCGCTGAGTTCCGCTGGGGCTAGGTAGCGATCTTGTTGTTCTGCTTGGGAAATTTTAGATACGGGAACAGTGCTGTAGAGCTGCGGACGGGCAACCGAGCTTCCACCACTTGCTTTAACGCTCATGAGATTCTAATGGTCCTTTTCTAAGTCAGGTGAACGACCGTACCGGGTTCTGTGACATTGGACAGAACCTTTAGCCCTTAGCCTCAGGTTGGCTCGACGCTGGCAACCCTCAACGGCTGTCGGCGAACATGGAAGGGACGATCTCAACTCAATATGGTTGTGAATCCACCCATTAGACTAAAACGATTCTGTGCGTGGGGCGGCCTTTGTTAAGAAGTATGTATGCTTCTCAGGCGGGCGATCGCAGGCATTGGAAGGGCAGGGGGTGCGATAGACTCGATCGCGGTGATGACCCTTGCGAGTCTTCGTTTCAGCCTCTTTTCAGCAATTCCTATATAAACAATCAACCCAATCAACCCCCTATTCAATTCCGATGGAAGCACAGCGCACCGCCCAAACCCTGGCCGCCGTTCAAAAGCTTTACGATACCTATCCGTTTCCGCCGGAACCTCTGTTGGATGAACCCCCGCCGGGCTATAACTGGCGCTGGAATTGGCAGGCGGCGCATCAATTTTGCACAGGCAGAAAGGCGGAACGGGCTGATATTCGGATTTTGGATGCGGGTTGCGGCACGGGTGTGGGCACTGAGTATTTAATGCACCTGAACCCGGAAGCCAAGATCACGGCGATCGACCTGAGTTCAGAGGCGCTGGGTGTGGCTCGGGAACGGTGTCGGCGGACGGGCGATCGGGTTCGCGGGGGCGATCGCGTGGAATTTCGCCACCTGAGTCTTTACGATGCCCAGGAAATTGCCGGCAAATTTGATTGGATCAACTGCGTTGGTGTGCTGCACCACCTACCTGATCCGATGCGAGGCATTCAATCCCTGGCCGCCAAGCTGGCTCCCGGCGGTCTCATGCATATCTTCGTGTATGGAGAGTTGGGCCGTTGGGAAATTCAACTGATGCAGCGAGCGATCCGCCTGCTCCGTGAAAGCCCCACGGGCCCGGCAGACTCCAATCCCTATCGCGATGGTGTTCAGATTGGGCGATCGTTGTTTGCGGCCTTGCCCGAAACGAACCGACTGGTGCGACGAGAGCAGGAGCGCTGGTCGATGGAAAACCAGCGGGATGAGTGTTTTGCAGATATGTATGTCCATCCCCAGGAAGTGGACTACAACATCGACACCCTCTTTGAATTAGTTGAGGCCTCGGGCTTGGAATTCCTGGGTTTTTCCAACCCTGATTACTGGCAGCTCGATCGCCTCTTGGGTAGCAATCCGGAACTGATGGCGCGAGCCGAGGGCTTGAGCGATCGACAGCGCTATCGCCTGGTGGAGCTACTGGATCCCGAAGGGGCCACCCATTACGAATTTTGGTTAGGTTGCCCGCCGGTCAATCGCCTCACGTGGGAAGATCCCAACGCCCTGGCCGCGGCCCTACCGACCCTGAATCCCTGCATGGATGGCTGGCCCAGCCGTTGTCTATTTAATCAGGACTATCGGATTGTCAGCTTGGACGATGCCACGTTCCAGTTTCTGAGTGCCGTGGCCGCCAACGAAACCACTGACCAACCCCAGTCGATCGCCCAACTCCTGAGCCAGCAGCCGGGCTTCACCCTCGAAAACGTGCGATCGCTGCTTGATCAGCGCCTGTTATTGCTGACTCCCCAACGCTAATTCAATCCCTAGCCAACCACCCGCCAAATCCGGGCACAGTCAAAATCGCTCCCCTCAGCAACCTCGCCCATTTCCCGTGAAAAACGCGCAACACCTGCGTGGTACAATCGCACCTGGCTTAGGGCCGCCGGGTCAGCATTCAACAGCCAGGAGTTTGCAACCGATGGACTCTCCAACGGTCGAACCAATCACCGCCACGCCGGAAGTTTCTCCCGAAGCGATCGAGGGCCCTTCCGAAAACGGCGCAGCCATGGAGGAATACTACAAACTCCAACGGGAGCTGTTAATCGGCTCTTTGGCTGTATCTCTGGTGATCTTTCTGTCTGTTTGGGCCACCTACAGTCTCAACACCGCCCTGAGCTATTTGCTGGGAGCGCTGGTGGGCATTGTATACCTGCGAATGCTGGCCAAAGATGTCGCCACCCTGGGTAATGGCAAACAGCAATTGAGTAAAACTCGGCTAGCACTTTTTGTAGCCATTTTCCTCATTGGTGCTCGAGTTCAGCAACTTGAACTGTTGCCAATCATCCTTGGGTTTTTGACCTATAAGGCTGCTCTAATTTTCCACACGTTGCGCGCGATCGCAAAGCCCAACCCTTAGGCTAATTGCGAGAGCAATCTCGTCAAATGCCTATGCAAAACAGCGTTGCTATGTTCGATCTTTTTTCAAACATTCCGTTCTCTCCGCTAGCAGAACTGGAAGTTGGTCAACACTTCTATTGGCACATTGGCAACTTCAAGGTACATGGGCAAGTTTTTCTTGCTTCTTGGATTGTCCTGGGGCTACTGATCGTTACTTGCATCTTGGCAACTCGTAACATTCAGCGAGTACCGTCGGGATTGCAAAACTTCATGGAATATGCCTTGGAGTTTATCCGCGACCTTACCAAAACCCAAGTGGGCGAAAAAGAATATCGAGCATGGGTTCCCTTCGTTGGCACCTTGTTCCTATTCATTTTCGTGTCGAATTGGGGTGGTGCACTCATTCCTTGGAAACTCGTTGAGTTACCGTCTGGTGAATTGGCTGCTCCTACCAACGACATCAACACAACGGTTGCCCTGGCACTGACCACATCGGTCGCCTATTTCTATGCAGGATTGAGCCGAAAAGGGTTGGGTTACTTCGCCGATTACGCGCAGCCGACCCCGATCATGGTTCCCTTCAAAATCATTGAAGACTTTACCAAGCCGCTGTCGTTAAGCTTCCGTTTGTTTGGTAATATCCTAGCGGATGAACTTGTGGTGGCTGTACTGGTCTTCCTGGTTCCCTTGTTCGTGCCCATTCCGCTGATGGTTTTGGGGCTGTTCACGAGTGCAATTCAAGCCCTGATTTTTGCAACTCTGGCGGCATCCTACATTGGTGAAGCAATGGAAGATCACCACGGCGAGCATCACGACTAACTGCCCTATTTTTGGGGTTATGAAACAGAGTCGTGAACGCATCAATTGGGGATTGTTTCCCTTCTAATTACAAGACTCTCAACAACAATTCAAGGACGGACTACGACAATGAATCCTACGATTGCTGCTGCTTCGGTTCTGGCTGCTGCTCTGGCTGTGGGTTTGGGTGCAATTGGCCCCGGTATCGGTCAAGGTAATGCGGCTGGTCAAGCTGTGGAAGGGATTGCTCGTCAACCGGAAGCAGAAGGCAAAATCCGTGGCACCTTGCTGTTGAGCTTGGCGTTCATGGAAGCTCTGACGATTTACGGTCTGGTGGTGGCACTGGTGCTGCTGTTCGCTAACCCCTTCGCTTCGTAAATATTGGTTTTCGGCTTTTGCGAACGAGTTCTACCTGAGGCAGCGAAAGGCGCTTGCTTGATGCGAAAGCCTTTTGCTGCCCCAACTCGCGAAAAGGGGCTGTCAACCATCTGCTGGGAGTAAGCGAAATGCTATACGCACTCGTACCAACGCTGTTGGCAGCGGAGGCAGAAGGGGGTCTGTTTGACCTTGATGCCACCCTGCCCCTGATGGCAGCGCAGTTTCTAATTTTGGCTTTGATTTTGAATGCGGTTTTGTACAAGCCCCTGGGACAAGCCATTGACCAACGGGCCGACTACATCCGCAGCAAGCACCTGGACGCACAAGAGCGCCTGGAGAAGGTGAAGTCGCTGACGGCGGAATATGAACAGGCTTTGGCGGAGGCCCGCCGTAAGTCTCAGTCCATCGTAGCGGATGCCCAAGCGGAGGCGCAAAAGTTGGCGGCTCAGACGGTGGCAGATGCACAGCGACAGGCCCAATCGGAGCGGGAAGCGGCTCAACAGGAAATTGATGGTCAACGGCAGACGGCTTTAGCTGCTCTGGACGGTCAAGTGGCGGTGTTGAGCCGTCAGATTGTGCAGAAGTTGTTGGGTTTTGAGTTGGGATGAGGTTGTGATGACGAACATGTTTTTGGGTTCGATCGCCCCTCATTTGTTGGCCCATGGATCGTTCGGAATTAACACCGACATCCTGGAAACCAATGTGATCAACCTGGCGATCGTGTTGGGGGTTTTGGTCTACTTTGGTCGCGGCTTCTTGGGTAACCTGCTGGGAACTCGGAAAGCGGCGATCGAAGAGGCAATCACCGAAGCGGAAAAGGCTCAAGCGGAAGCCGTGAAAGCCTTGGAAGAGCAGCAGCGCAAGCTGGCCCAAGCCCAAGCGGAAGCAGAGCGCATTACTGCCGAAGCGAAGGTTGCGGCTGAGCGGACGAAGGAGGCCATTTTGGCCAAGTCTACTCAGGACGTGCAACGGATGCGTGAAGCCGCGTCCAATGACTTGGCGGCTGAGCAAGAGCGTGTGATTGCGCAATTGCGTCAACGGGCTGTGTCTGCAGCTTTGGAGCAGGTCAACGACCAACTGCGCTCGCGCTTGAATTCTGATCAACAGCGAGATTTGGTTGATCGGAGCTTGTCCCTGATTCAAGGGGGAGGAAACTAACGATGCAAAGCAGTTCAATGATCGCCAGCATCGCCGAGCCTTACGCACAAGCTTTGATGACCTTGGCTCAGAAGGAAAGCTTGGTGGCGCGTTTTGGCGAGGATGTGACCTACCTGCGAGGTTTACTAGCAACCTCTGAAGAGTTGGGTGCTCTGTTGTCTAATCCGTTTGTCAAGGCGGACGATAAAAAGTCTGTACTCGATCGCCTGGCGGGTGAAACGCTGCACCCGTTGATGGCGAACTTTTTGAAACTCTTGGTCGATCGCAAGCGGATTGCGCTGCTGGATGTGATCGCCCAGAAATATCAAGACCTGCTGCGCCAGTTTACGAACACGGCCTTGGCGGAAGTGACTTCTGCGGTGGAACTGACGGAAGAACAACGCCAAAGCGCCATTGAGCGGGTTAAACAGCTCACCGGGGCCGCCAGCGTGGAACTGGTGACGAAGGTTGATACCGATTTGATCGGCGGTGTGATTATCAAAGTCGGCTCGCAAGTGGTCGATGCCAGCCTGCGTGGTCAATTACGACGCATGGCGCTGACTTTGGGCGCAATCTAGCTCTGTTGGTGAGCAAATCCCGAGAGCCGCAACCAAGATAGGCACCCCAAACGCTGGAAACAACGTTGAAAACTAGGAGTCGCAGACCGTGATTGCAATCAGACCGGACGAAATCAGCAGCATTATTCAGCAGCAGATCGAGCAGTACGACAAGGATGTCAAGGTGGCCGACGTGGGCACCGTGCTGCAAGTGGGTGACGGGATCGCTCGTATCTATGGCCTGCAAAATGCCATGGCTGGTGAGCTGCTGGAGTTCGAGGACGGTACTGTGGGTATCGCACTGAACCTCGAAGAGAACGATGTGGGTGCCGTGTTGATGGGTGACGGCCTCAACATCCAAGAAGGCAGTACTGTCCGTGCCACCGGCAAGATCGCGGCGATTCCGGTGGGTGACGCGGTTGTGGGCCGGGTTGTGGATGCGCTGGCTCGTCCGATCGATGGCAAGGGTGAAATTGCTTCGACGGAAACGCGCTTGATCGAATCCATGGCCCCTGGGATTATTGCCCGGAAGTCCGTGTGCGAACCGATGCAGACGGGGATTACGGCAATTGACTCGATGATTCCGATCGGGCGTGGCCAACGGGAGCTGATCATTGGTGACCGGCAAACGGGTAAGACCTCGATCGCGATCGACACGATCATCAACCAAAAGTCCGAAGATGTGATTTGCATCTACGTGGCGATCGGGCAAAAGGCCTCCTCCGTGGCCCAGGTGATTGATGTGCTGAAGGAAGCGGGCGCACTCGACTACACCATCATTGTGGCCGCCAACGCCAACGCCCCCGCTACCCTGCAATACCTGGCTCCCTACACCGGTGCTGCCATTGCTGAGTACTTCATGTACAAGGGCAAGGCCACCCTGGTGGTTTACGATGACTTGTCTAAGCAAGCCCAGGCCTATCGCCAAATGTCCTTGCTGCTGCGTCGTCCGCCCGGTCGGGAAGCCTACCCCGGCGACGTGTTCTATCTCCACAGCCGCTTGCTGGAGCGCGCCGCCAAGCTGAGCGATGAACTGGGTGGTGGCAGCATGACGGCCCTGCCGATCATCGAAACCCAAGCCGGTGACGTGTCGGCCTACATTCCGACCAACGTGATTTCGATTACCGACGGTCAAATCTTCTTGTCCGCTGACCTGTTCAACTCGGGTCTGCGTCCGGCGGTGAACGCCGGTATCTCGGTATCCCGCGTGGGTTCAGCGGCCCAAACCAAGGCCATGAAGAAGGTGGCCGGTAAGGTGAAACTGGAACTGGCCCAATACGATGACTTGGCTGCCTTCGCCCAGTTCGCTTCCGATTTGGATAAGGCGACCCAAGACCAGTTGGCCCGTGGTCAGCGCTTGCGGGAACTGCTGAAGCAACCCCAATACTCCCCTCTGGGTGTGGAAGAGCAAGTGGCGGTCATTTACGCCGGGATTAACGGCTATTTGGATGAAATTCCGGTGAACCTGATCACTAAGTTTGTGTTGGGTCTGCGGGATTACCTGAAGAATAACAAGGCTGCCTATGGTGAAGCTGTGCGCAGCACCAAGCAACTGACGGAAGAGGCGGAAACCCTGCTGAAGGAAGCGTTGACTGAGTACAAGCAAACCTTTTTGGTTGCTCAGTAATCATCGCGAATCAAGCGATCGCCTAGGGGCCTCTACCCCGGGCGATCGCGCCCCCTAGCGACTCAGGCGACTCAAAGGACTCCACAGCTATGGCAAACCTCAAGGCAATTCGCGACCGAATTCAGTCCGTTAAAAACACTAAAAAAATTACTGAAGCCATGCGCTTGGTTGCCGCCGCGAAGGTGCGCCGGGCCCAAGAGCAGGTAAACAACACCCGCCCCTTCGCCGATCGCTTAGCCCAAGTGCTCTACGGCTTGCAATCGCGTCTCAAATTTGAAGATGTAGATCTGCCACTCCTGCGGCAACGAAGCATTAAAACCGTAGGTATTTTGGTGGTTTCGGGCGATCGGGGCCTGTGTGGTGGCTACAACGGTAATGTGATCCGTCGGGCCGAGCAGCGCAGCAAAGAACTGCTTGCTGAAGGGGTCAACGTCAAAATGATCGTGGTGGGTCGTAAGGCAAACCAATACTTCAGCCGTCGGGGTCATGACATCGCGGCTGTTTATGACGGTCTAGAGCAAATCCCTAGCGCGTCGGAAGCATCGCAAATTGCAGACGAGCTGCTGTCGCTGTTCCTCTCGGAAACGGTCGATCGCGTTGAACTGGTCTACACCAAATTTGTATCGCTGATTAGCTCCCGTCCCGTAGTCCAAACCCTGCTGCCGTTGGATCCGCAAGGCTTGGAAGCGTCGGATGATGAGATCTTCCGGCTGACAACCCGTGGCGGACAATTCCAAGTGGAGCGCGAGCGGGTCGATTTGCCCACCGCACCCTTGCCGCGCGACACCATCTTTGAGCAGGATCCGGTACAAATCCTGAACGCGCTCTTGCCGTTGTACCTGAACAATCAACTCCTGCGGGCCCTGCAAGAGTCCGCCGCCAGCGAGTTGGCTGCTCGGATGACTGCCATGAGCAACGCCAGCGAGAACGCCAAGACCTTGATTGGCACTTTGACCTTGACCTATAACAAGGCACGGCAGGCCGCTATTACCCAAGAAATCCTGGAAGTGTGCGGTGGTGCTGAGGCGCAGCGCTCCTAGGGATTGGCTAGGGATTTGAGAGAAGAACCATGAGCACGACCTATCAGGTTGAAATTCAGCACGAAGGGCAAACCCACGTCCTGCAAGTGGCGGATGATACGCCCATTTTGACGGCGGCGGCCGCGGCGGGGCTGACGCTTCCCAGCTCTTGCAATGCGGGGGTTTGCACGACCTGTGCTGCCCGCGTAGTGGAAGGGACGATCGAGCCAGGCGACAGCATGGGCTTGAGTCCGGATTTGCGCACGAAGGGGTTTGCGCTCCTTTGTACCGCTAAGCCCCGTTCTAACCTCAAAATCCAAACTGGTTGTGAGGATGAGGTTTACGAACTGCAATTTGGTCAATTCCAAAAATAAATTTGGACTGGGGGAAACCTGGCTGTTGGGCGATCGCTGGATCGCTCGATCCAAACCGAAATCTGCAAAACATCAGGCGCAAAATCTTGACCCTAGATTTTGATTCGTCTGGTGTTTTGTCTTTTGGGCGGTTGAACGATCGAGACAAAAATCACAGACTCGGAACGGCCCTCAAAGATTAGCTGTCTGAGGAAGGATGTTAAAAACTGTTAATCCAAGCGAGGGTCAACGGGCTTCATGCCTGAGAATAAGTGTTGATTTGCCGGGGAGGACACCGAGTTGCGGTCTCAGGACTGTCGCTGGTGGATTTCGAGCCAAGAGTTAAACGGCCTGGCTTAGAAAATTTCTCGTTGCTCCCGCTGCCTGAGCAATCGCAGCGATGCTAGTCGTTTCCTCGGTGGAAGCCCCAATCTCCAGTCAAAACTTTTTTCCTTTCGGAGGAGTTTATTCAATGAGTATCGTCACGAAGTCAATCGTGAATGCCGACGCTGAGGCCCGCTATCTCAGCCCCGGCGAACTGGATCGCATCAAGGCTTTCGTGTCCACCGGCGCTCAACGCCTGCGCATTGCCCAAATCCTGACCGATGCTCGTGAGCGCATCGTTAAGCAAGCCGGCGAACAACTGTTCCAAAAGCGCCCCGATGTGGTTTCGCCCGGTGGTAACGCTTACGGCGAAGAAATGACCGCAACCTGCCTGCGCGACCTGGACTACTACCTGCGTCTGGTGACCTACGGCATCGTGGCTGGCGACGTGACCCCGATCGAAGAAATCGGTTTGGTGGGTGTGCGCGAAATGTACCGCTCGCTGGGTACCCCGATCGACGGCGTGGCTGAAGGTGTGCGCGGCATGAAGGCTGCTGCTGCTGGTCTGCTGAGCGGCGAAGATGCAGCTGAAGCTTCGGCTTACTTCGATTACGTGATTGGCGGCTTGAGCTAAGACCTGGGTTCTCCCTCGCTAGCTTGACTTGCTTCGGCTTTAATGAAAGCCATTTCCTTGCAAAACCGACTTATTCAAAAACGATCATGCAAGACGCAATTACCTCCGTCATCAACTCCTCCGACGTTCAGGGCAAGTACCTCGACTCCAGCGCTCTGGATAAGCTGAAGAACTACTTCGCGACCGGCGAACTGCGCGTGCGCGCTGCTAACGCGATCGGCGCTAATGCTGCCACGATCGTGAAGGAAGCTGTTGCTAAGTCGCTGCTGTACTCCGATGTGACCCGTCCCGGCGGCAACATGTACACCACCCGTCGCTATGCTGCCTGCATCCGCGACCTGGACTACTACCTCCGCTATGCCACCTACGCAATGCTGGCTGGCGATCCTTCGATCCTCGATGAGCGCGTGCTCAACGGTCTGAAGGAAACCTACAACTCCTTGGGCGTGCCCATCGGCACCACCGTGCAAGCGATCCAAGCCATGAAGGAAGTGACCGCCGGTTTGGTGGGCTCTGACGCTGGTAAGGAAATGGGCGTGTACTTCGACTACATCTCCTCGGGCTTGAGCTAAACAACAAATGGCTTGGCTGAATTTCGACTCACCGGGTTGATGGTTGTGGTTTCCCCTGTTGGGTTGAAATGAGTGAAGCCACGGGGTCTGGGATAGTTGCTGAACGCTCAAAGTTGCATAGGCTCCGCGATCGCGTTGTCTGGTTAGCTTTGGGGGCAGCACGGCTCAGACCTCGTTGTTTAAGGACTTGGTCTGAATTTTGGTCAGATTTGTCGTTGAAGTCACAAAGGTTTCTCGCCATGCGGATGTTTAAAATTACGGCTTGCGTGCCGAGCCAAACGCGAATTCGGACGCAGCGCGAGCTGCAAAACACCTTCTTCACGAAGTTGGTTTCCTACGACAACTGGTTCAAGGAACAGCAACGCATCCAAAAAATGGGTGGCAAAATCGTGAAGGTCGAGCTGGCTACGGGCCGCCCGGGCACGAATACGGGTTTGCTGTAGATTGGCAAACTGTGAACCGCCTGATCGGCCTCTTCTGCCCTTTTGGGGCCAGGTGGATCGATCGAGTCGGTGACCCAACCCTCAGTCATTTTTGGAATTGGAACACCAATTCTGAATTCAGCCGATCGCGAGTGACAAGTGAGCCTGCCTACGGGTAGCTGAAACTTGTGGCTCGCGATATTGTTTTGAATAGGCATTTTGCATCAGCATTGTTTGAAGTCAGCAGCGCTTGGCCTCCGCTGGTGGGGTTGCTTTCTGGTCTGTCTTTGCCCCTTGAGGTTGACTGCGATCCATGGCCCAACGTCGCCCCCTTGTTTGGAGTGATTGGCTCACACAGTTCCGAACCTCCGTGGGGTGGTCGGCAGTGGGCTGGGCCGACGAAGCCCGCTGGTTGCGTTGGCTCACCTTCTTTTGGCTGTTTGTGGGTTTTCTGATTTTGCTATCTGCCTCCTACGCCAGTGCGGAAGCCACGGAAGGAGACGGTTGGTACTATTGCAAACGGCAACTGCTGTGGATTGCGGCGGGGCTGGTGGGATTCCAAACGGCCGTTTCCTTGCCCCTGCGCTACGTGTTGGCGATCGCCCACTGGGGGTTGCTGGTCACCCTGATGCTGATGTGGGCGCTGCTGGTTCCTGGCCTTGGGCGATCGGCCAACGGAGCCGTTCGCTGGATTGAAATTGGGGTCTTGCCGATTCAACCCTCGGAACTTTTAAAGCCCTTTTTGGTGCTGCAAAGTGCCCGTATTTTGGGTCAGTGGGAACGGTTGACCGATCGCCATCGCTGGTTTTGGCTGGGAACCATCGGTGCAGTGTTGTTGGGGATCTTGTTGCAACCCAATCTCAGCACCGCAGCGGTTTGTGGGATGACCGTTTGGCTACTGGCACTGACGGCGGGCTTGCCCTATGCCTATCTGCTCAGCGCGGCGGGAGGTGGGCTGGTTTTAGGGCTAATTAGCATTAGCCTGCGCACTTACCAACAGCGGCGAATTGCATCCTTTCTCAATCCTTGGGATGACCCCCTAGGCATTGGCTATCAATTGGTGCAAAGTCTCCTGGCGATCGGGTCGGGGGGCTGGTGGGGGACGGGGTTTGGCCTCTCGCAACAAAAACTAGCCAGCCTGCCCATTCAGTTCACGGACTTTATTTTTTCAGTGTTTGCGGAGGAGTTTGGCTTTGTCGGTTCCCTGCTGTTGTTGACTCTATTAGTCGTTTATGGTGTATTGGGCCTGCGAGTGGCTGCCAATGCGAGCGATCGCTCCCTGCGACTGGTGGCCGTCGGTGCTGTATTGCTGCTGGTGGGCCAGGCCCTGGTGAACATTGGCGTGGCAACCGGTGTGCTGCCAACGACGGGACTGCCTTTTCCCCTCATGAGCTATGGCGGTAGCTCGATTATTGCCAGTCTGTTTCTAGCGGGGTTGCTGATTCGGGTGGCCCGCGAAAGCAGCGCGGCCACGGTTGTTCCCCTCGATCGCCGTCGGCCCCGTCGGCCTTAAAGACGCACCGCAATTTTGACTATCCCCGTAAAGGAAGACGGGTGATCGTATCAAAAAATACTCGTGTTCTACCGATAGTTAACAGCCATGACCATGTTGCATGATTGTTGAATGGCGTACAGACTGAAGCCACCAAAAGTTCAGAGCTGCTCTGACTTTAGGCGATCGTTGACTTGATAGTCACTGACCTCACGAAAGAGTGAGCTGAACTCAAAAATTCATGAAAAATTTAACGATTTTGGGTAACCGCAAAGCACCTTGAGTGGAAACTGTTCACTAGTTTTGAGTCAGACAATTTTCACTGAATGGGCATAGTTGCGACTCAATAGCTAGCTAAAAGCAGCTTGAATGCCGTTTAAAGCAACTAAACGCTAATAGGCTCAAATCTCAAATCTCAAATCATCAATCGCCCCAATCATCGCAATTAGTCAAACATCAATAGAAATAGCACAGCACTCATCAGCCATAAGCCAAATAACCTGAATGAAATGAACCGTCTTGAATAACAGTTTCTAGATACTTTTTTGACGTTTGATCACTGATTTCATCCTTTCTCTCTGGATTGCTGTCGATGTTATCTTCTTCTAGGCATCCCGCCAAAGCTGATATCTTAATTGTGGATGATTTGCCAGACAATCTCCGTCTGCTGTCTTCCATGCTGGAGACCCATGGCTATCGTGTTAGAAAAGCAATTAGTGGTCGATTGGCATTAAGCGCTGCTCGATTGGCTGCACCAAATTTAATCCTTCTGGATGCTTGTATGCCAGATTTGGACGGATATGAAGTTTGTCGTTATTTAAAAGATGATCCTCAAACTCGTCATATTCCTGTTATTTTTATTAGCGCTTTAGATCGCCCAACCGATAAGGTTCATGCCTTTGAAGCCGGTGGAGTTGACTATATTACTAAACCTTTTCAGGTTCAAGAGATTCTGTCGCGAATTGAGAGCCAACTGCGGCTATATGCCCTTCAGGAAGAGTTGCGATCGGCGAATCGTCGCCTGACTGAGCAGAATGAACTGCTACACAAACAAATTGTTCAGCGCCAGAAAGTTGAAATTGAAATTCGGCTGTTGCTGGCGGCTTCCCAGGCGATCGGGCGAGCCTCGGATTTTGATGCATCCCTTGAAGCCATTTTGCGGCTGACTTGCCAAACCATTAAGTGGGATTGTGCAGAAGCCTGGGTGCCCAATGCCCACGGGACGGCGCTGGAGTGCAGCCCCAGTTGGTATGCCAGCGACCCATCTTTTCAAGCCTTTCGCCAAGCCAGTTTGCAGCTTCAGTATCGATCGGGAGAAGGAATGCCCGGCCGGGTTTGGGCCCAGCGCCAGGCGGAATGGCTGGAGGATTTAAGCCAACCGGGAATTTTTGCCCGTTCAGAGCTGGCCGCTAGTGTGGGTTTGCGATCGGCCTTTGCGGTTCCTATTTTGGACGGCTCCCAGGTTCTGGCGGTCTTGATGTTCCTGCGACGACAGGCCTCGACCCTCGATAACAAAATCTTGCATCTGTTGGAGGCAGTGGGAACCCAGGCCGGAGCCTTGATGCAACGGAAGCAGGCAGAACAGGCCCTGCGGGACTTGGCCCGACGCGAAACCGCGATCGCCCGAATCATCACCCGAATGCGGCAATCCCTGGATCTGGATGAAATTTTTCTGGATACAACCGATGAGCTACGGCGGGCCCTCCTGTGCCATCGAGTGGTGATTTATCGGTTTAATCCAGACTGGAGTGGTCAATTTTTGGTGGAGTCTGTGGCCGATGGTGTGCAGCCCTTGGTTAGTCCGAGCGGAGTCACCAAGGATGTGGATCACCTCAATCCGGCCCTGTGCCACAAAACTTGGCAACTGACCCAAGGCGGCCCCTTCAACTTGGGAGCCAGTTATGTCAGTGCCAGCGATGTGGATCAGGCAGATTTAGCCGATACCTGTTTGGAATTGCTCGATCGATTGGCGGCCAAAGCCTTTGTTTGCGTGCCCATTCATTGTGGCCGGGAACTGTGGGGAGTCCTGGGAGCCTATCAAAATGAACGCCCCCGCACCTGGAGCGAATCAGACATCAAAATTTTGGTGCAAATTGGGGCACAACTGGGCATTGCTGTTCAACAAACCCAATTGGTGCAACGTCTTCAACACCAGTCCACGGAACTGCAACTGGCAAAGGAATTAGCCGATTCTGCCAACCGAGCCAAAAGCCAATTTCTGGCCAACATGAGTCACGAAATTCGGACTCCTTTGAATGCGGCTTTAGGCACAACCGATCTGCTGCTGCAAACACCCCTGAACCTAGAACAGCAAGACTTAGCCCGAATCTTAAAAACCAGCGGCGAGCACCTATTGTCGTTGATTAATGACATTTTGGATTGGGCCAAAATTGAAGCTCGGGAAGTTCAGCTAGAGTCCATTCCCTTTGACCTAAATCAATGTATTGAAACCGTCGATCACCTCCTGCGGCCCCAAGCCCAAGCGAAAGGATTAACGCTTTTGACGCTGTTGGATAGTAATGTGCCTTGGACGGTGGTGGGTGACCCCACGCGACTGCATCAAATTTGCATCAACTTAGTGGGTAATGCCATTAAATTTACGGATCAAGGACAGGTGGTTTTTCAAATGTCTTTGGAATCCCAATCGAACAAGATGGTGGTGATTCACTGTGAGGTGCGAGACTCGGGGGTGGGGGTCTTGCCGGAGCATCGCCACAAGCTGTTTCAGTCGTTTTCGCAGGTGGACGCTTCCACAACCCGTCGCTATGGGGGCACTGGGTTGGGTCTGGCCATTTGTCGGCAGTTGGTGGAACTGATGGGGGGCGAAATTGGCTATGAGGCCAATATGGGCGGGGGCAGTACGTTTTGGTTTTCAGTGCCCTTGCAGCGCCAGGCGTTGACGGATGAAGCGGAGCAATGGTCATTTTTGCGCCAGGAACGGTTGCTGTTGGTGGATACGGATCCCCGTCAGCAATTGTTGATTGGTTCCCAGGTGCGGGCTTGGGGTGGGCGCTTGGATCGCGTGCCGGCGGATCAGGTGTTTGGGGCGATCGAAACGGCCAGCCACAGCGAAAATCCCTACACGATCGCCCTGGTCAATTTGGCAGATTTGGATTTGACCTGGGAACCGCTCCAGTGCCAAATTCAGCAACAACCGGCCCTGGCCGCTTTGCACTGGATTCTGTTGCTGAAGCCCGAAGCGCGATCGCTGGGCCATCAACTGGTGAGCCAGGGGGTAATTAAGCATTATCTGACGATGCCGATTTTGGTTTCGCAACTGCTGGATGCGTTAACAGCGGCGGTGCGCCACGAGTCACCGACCTTACCGGCGGTGCTGGAACCGCTAACGGCGGCTGAGGGCAATGGACAATCGGCGGCGCGATCGCTCCATCCCCTGGTGCGGCCGGTGCATTGCAAGATTTTGGTGGTGGAAGACACCCCCCTGAATCAACAAATTGTCTTGCGGCAGCTCAAGAGTTTGGGTTGGGAGAATGTGACCTGTGCTGACAATGGCCAACAGGCGCTCGATCGACTGTTGCGCGAGCCGTTTGATTTGGTGTTGATGGATTGCTTGATGCCGGTGATGGATGGCTATCAGGCCGTGCAGCGGTTACGGGCGGAAGTGGGCCCCAACCAGGATGTGACGGTGATTGCCATGACGGCTAATGCTCTGGCTGGGGCCCGGGAGGAATGTTTGGCGGTGGGCATGAATGACTACATCAGCAAACCGATTAGCTTGGCGGGCCTGGCGGCCGTGCTCGATCGCTGGGTGATTCCCATGAGTCGCAATTCGCAAGCGGAAGAAGACTTGCTCCCAACGGCATCAAATTCCATGCCGATGCTAGTTGCTGGGAATTCGGCTACTGAGTCACCACCACCGATCGATCGGGAACGGTTGATGGAGATTTCCATGGGTGATCTGGAGATCGCCCGTGAAATTCTCAGTATTTTTGTGGAAGGCATTCCGGAATATTTGGAAGCGCTGGATCGGGCGATCGCAAGCCAAAACATCAAGGAAGTCTATCGGCGGGCCCACCAAATTAAAGGTGCGGCAGCCAATGCTGGCGTTTTGGAAATGCCGGATTTGGCTTGCCAACTGGAAACCAATGCCCTGGCCGATCGGCTTGATCGGGCTGAAATTTTGTCAGCTCAACTACGGGATGTGATGAATCGCGTTTGTGCCTACACTCAGCAGCTTGATCAAATCGATCAAATTCAGGTCACCCCATCCCGACGTTGAACCCCGATGTTAAGCCTCGACGTTGGCAACTGAAAACGAACAAAGCGTTAATTCAGCCCTCGGTGGCGAGTGCCGAACTAGTACCGAACTAGTACCGAATGTGCAAAGTGACCGTGGCTTGGATCGTCTGTTCACCGGCCACCACGGGGGTGCTGGCGGCGGAGTCGGCCACGCCTCGCAGCATGGGGCTGGGGATCGACATCATCGCCCCCTCTACCTGAATGCCCATCACTTCCTGCCGAGTTAGCCCCAAGGTCGCCAAAACTGCATCGGCCTGGGCCTGGGCATCACGGGTTGCTGCGGCCAAGGCCCGATTGCGTGCCGCGTTGTTGGTGGCATCGTCGATCGTGAATTGCACCCCATCTACTCGGGTCGCTCCCGCTTTCACGGCCGCATCCATGAGCGCTCCGGATTCGGTGGCGGCAATTTCAAAGCTGACCGTGTTGGTGGCCACAAAGCCCACGGGTTTGCTGTTGTTGTCGTAGTAGGGGCTGAGATAAACGCCCGTGGTTTGCAGCTTTTGGACATTGCGACCCCGCAGCAGCGCCACCACCGCGCTCGATCGCTTGGCCATTTCCGCTTGGGCCGCTTCGGCGGTGGCGGCCCGGGCTTCCACCCCCAGGCTCACACGGGCAGTGCTGGCGCTGACCAGTTCACTGCCTCGGCCCGTAACCGACAGGATCCGATTGAGCCGTTCTTGGGCCTGGGCGGGCAGAGCAGCGGCGATCGCCACAATCATGCCCAGCCCGATCGCCCCCAAGCGCAAACCAACGGCTGTTTTAAGGCGGGGAGATCTGTGGGAATTCAGCAAGCGCATCATGGCAAGGATTAGCCATCCCTAGGGATGGGGTTCAATGGGTTCGTCGCCGCCAACCCCGATCGCCGTGTCCTGAATCGTCGCGCCTGTGAGGGTTAAGTCCAGCATCGACGCGCCGGTCACGTCCACATCGTTGAGGGTGGCGGCTGTGAGATTTACCCGATCGAGCCTCGCTTGGGTCAGGATGGCATTGGTTAAGAATGTGCCGGTTAAATTAGCGTCCGTTAGGTCAGCCCCGGTCAGATCGGCCCCTTCCAAGTTGGCGTTGGTTAAATTAGCCCCCCGCAAATTGGCATGGCGCAAGTCAGCCCCAATCAGGTGTGCTCCTTGCAGGTTTTGCCCCGCCAAGTTGGCTGCCGCCAAATTACAACCGCCACAGAGGCCCGTTTCCAAAAGTTCTTTCAGGTCAGTGGGAGCCGTGGTGGCAGCGGGTTCCGCCGCCGCCCGCGAACCTACCGCACCGAGGAGCGCCGCTGCCAAGACTACACCACTAAGCCAACGCAGATGCTGATGGGTCATCACTCCTCCTGCTTGCCCCGTGGAATGGGTTCTGGCAATGGTGGCCGGGGGCAAGAACCTTTGCTCTGAGCCTAGCGCGATCGCCCTGATCCCTCCGTGATCGGAGACGAATCTTAGGATTTAGCCATGGATAGCAATCTGCGAATGTTGTGAACTTAAAGACGATCGTTTAGGTTTCCGTAGCAGCGGGCGTTGGGGATGAGGCGATCGGGACAGTGGCTTGCAATTGCGCGATCGCCTCCAGCATTTCCCGCTCAAAGGTCACCTGGGCCCGATTGGTGCGGCCACCCACATAGAGCGATCGCCCCTCTTGCAACAGCCAAATTTGTGAGTGGGAAAAATAGCTCATCACCACGCCCACCATCAACAATCCAAAGCCCAAGTAGACGATCGGGATGCTGGGATCCGCCTTGATTTGTAGCCCCGTGCTGCCAATCAGATCATCCACAGCCAAGGTGAGGGTGCGATCGCCCAGGGTAATTGGGGTCGATCGGCCCACCCGCGTGGTGGCGATCGGGCGGCCCGTTGCGTCATAGATCAGCACCGCCCCTTGTAAATCTCGCGCCAGCAGCGAAACCCCCTCGCTCAAGTCCGGTTTGGTGGGAACCCAAGTGCCCCAAATCCGGCCCGCCCCCGGCAAATTCAGCTTGCCCATGGGTAACTGAATTGATGGACTGTTGTTGATTCGTACCTTCACCGCCGCGATGCCCCAGTCGGTTTGGTACATAGTCACCCCTCGGTAGCGCAGGGGCTGATTCACAAAAATAGTTTGTCGATCGCGCTCTTGACCCGCTTGATCCAACACCGACAAATCAGAATAAAACTGGTCGATGTTGCCGTCTGGTAAATATTCAATCCAAAAGCGATTGACCTTCACAGACCAATCTCGGGGCACATTACCCGCCGCCAAAGGGCCACCGTCAATAATATTGGTGACCTGAAACGTTTGACCGCTGGGAATCATTTCTTGGGCAATGAAACCGGTGAGCGCACCAATGATGCCCCCCAACAACACAATCAGCATTCCCGCATGGACAATGATCGGCCCAATGCGGCCCACAATGCCCTTGCGTGCATACAGGCTGCTGCCTTCCGCAAAAACCCGATAGCCTTTGGCTTGCAATAGGGGAGCCACTGGGGCGATCGCGCTGGTTTCTTCCCCTAAGTTCAACCGGGCGCTGAGGGCCAATTTCTCAAACTGTCTTGGGGCCCGGTAATAACTCCAATGCCGGGCAGCTTTCAGGGCCGGCCATTGGCGCAGGGCAGTACAGGCGGCCAAGCTCGTGCCAAACAGCACCAACAGCCCCAAATACCACCAGGTGCGATAGACGGTGTTCAACCCCAAGGCCAGCAACACTTTCCAGCTCAGGAAGCCAAACAGGGCCGGATCCTCTGGATAGTTTGCTTGATAGAACTCCAAACCCTGGCCCTGCTCAATGACTGTGCCGGTGATGCTGGCCACTGCAATCACCAATAACAGGACGATCGCCAACCGTAAGTCAGCAATGATGCGCAACCCTTCGCGCCACCAGCTCCGCCCGATCGCCCCGCTCAGGGGAGTTTGCTGCAATCCGTCATTCGCATCCATGATTTTTGCCCTGCCCCCAGTACTTTAGTCTTTCCTTAATCCGCCCTAGTGTGTTGACCCTGGCTATTGGCCCTGTGTTTTTAGCCCTGATTTCCTAGCGTCTCATGGGTCTGGCAATCCGTTGACTAGCAGTACGTTGGCCATTCACCCTAGCCGATCGGCAACCGACTGAGCAGCGAAAATACGCCGAATCCCACCAATAACGCGCCACTGGTGGGCACAATCCAGCCCGATCGGCTGCGCAGCGCCAAAACACTCTTCAAAGAGGCGGCAAACGTACCCACCAACACCAACGGCGACACATAGCCGATCGCATAGGCCAACAGCAGACCCCCACCCGCGATCGGGTCGCGTGTGGCCGACACCCATGCTAACAGTGCTGCCAAAACGGGCGTGCTGCAAGGGGAAGCCGCCAGCCCAAACGTTAGCCCCACCAAATAGGATCGCAGCGATCGGGGAACCCCCGTCGGCACGGGAATCCATTGCCCCAGAGATGGGAACTGAAAGGGCAACACCTCCAGCAGATTTAACCCCATCACGATCGCCACCCCGCTCACCAGCAACGGCAAGCCCCAGCCCACCTGGCCGTAAACCCGACCAAACCAGGCCGCCGCCACCCCCATCACTGCCAGGGTGGTGGCCAAACCCAGGGCAAACCAAAGGGATTGCACCGCCGCTGCCCAGCGCGATCGCCCATTGGCGGGTTCCGACTCACCGGAGGTGTCATAGCCTCCGAGATAGCCCACCGCGATCGGCAGCATCGACAACATACAGGGGGTCAGGCTGGTGAGCAGGCCCGCCCCAAACGTCACCAGCACACTCCCCAAACTGGGATGAGCCAACTGTGCTTCCACCAACGCCGTGGCCCACTGTGCCAGGTGATATAAACCCGTTTGTACTGATTCCCACACCTGCGATCGCCCTACTTGTTCAGGAACTGGCTGATTTGCCCTGGCCCAATGGCATGGCCCCATGGCCCACAGGATTAATTTTAGGGGGTGGATGGAAATTGCCGATCGCCCCAGTTGCCCGCTGCACGGATTAATCAACGGTGCTGCTCACTAGTCCAGCAACCAATCTATCAATCCCACTGGCTCCCAAATCAACACCACCCAGCTCAGCAAATACAGCCCGATCGGCAAAAACCGGTAGCCCACCGCTCCTCTGGACTCTGTTTTGGCCCAATAGCGCCAATGGGCCAAAATCGCCACCGCCGTCAGCACAAACCAAGGAATCAGGCTCAGAACTGTAAACCCCAGGGCCAAGCTTGCCGCCTGCAACCAAGCTTGATAAGCCGCGTCGTTGTGACCGAACAAATAAGGGTCATTGACCCAAGGCTGTGGCACTTTTCCTAAAATTCGGGTGGCTTGGAGGCAAGCCCCCGCTCCGGTGATCAGTAAGCTGATCGGGGCGATCGCCAAAATCCAATGAGCCACCGTCAGCCCCCGCCGCGCGATCGGGTGCATCATCACGGGCCGCAAATTCAGCCGAGGAAAAGATCGCATCCACTAAGACCCAAAAAACAAGTAATCAACTAATCAACAGCAACTGATAGCAATTAATCCAAAAACCAAATAGCACCCAATAACAAAAATCAGCGATCAATTAATAACAATCAACCAACAAAATAGGCTGGCCGGGTAACCCGACCAGCCAGCAAGCTTAGGAACGCGCAGACAAAGCGGTTGCTACTGAACCACCAATTTCACATTGGCATTTTGCAGCCCAGGACGCTTCACCTCCGCCAGCGTCTTATTCACCGCATATTTTTGGTTGATCGAATTGATCAACTCCGTTTGGTTGTGCTTCTTTGCCACACCCCACAGATCCGCAATCAGATCGTAGGAGCCGTCAGCATTGCGCGACCAGCCCAGGTCATATTCCCCTTCCAGGATCGCCACCAGGTCAGCGCGAACCCGTTGGCCGTTATAGCCACGCACATCGGCGCTGGTTTTGGTTTGAATGCCCAGGTCGCACAGGGATTGGCGCAGGATTTCCACATCAGTAATCTTGGTGCGCAGGGTGCTGAAGTGAGACATGAGGGTTTCCTCCTGTGGATGGAAATTGCGTGAACGACAACAACTAGGGGTTCAATGGCAAGCACGAAGTTGGGAGGCTTCGATGCTTGGTTTCAATGCGCTAGCCAACCGGGGTTCCAGATGCTGAACGGGTTGGAACTGGGGGGCTAGCCCTCCTCCCGTTGGGAGACGGGAGAAAGCTTGGGGGTCACCACTCCTGGCGGATGTAGTCCGCAACAGCAGCGGCGGCAGGACGGGCGCGCTGGCGGGCCCAGTCGCGTAATGCCGTTACCTGCTCGGTCATGGTTCTCGACAGCGGCAGGGTTGCCTTGATCGCTGCGATGATGTCGAGTTGGGTAAACTCGCGATCTTGGGCAAAGGCTTCGTACATGGCCGCGAAGATGGCCTGTTCGATTTCTGCGCCGGAGAAACCATCGGAAACTTTGGCGAGCTGATCCAAATCAAAGCGGGAGATTTCAGAGCGCCGCTTTTCAAGGTGGATTTGGAAGATTTCGCTCCGTTCGTCCTGGGTGGGCAAATCGACGAAGAAGATTTCGTCAAACCGGCCTTTGCGCAGGAACTCGCCGGGGAGTCGATCGACCCGGTTGGCCGTCGCCATTACGAACACCGGGGACGTTTTTTCCTGCATCCAGGTGAGAAAGGAGCCAAAGATGCGGCTGGAGGTTCCTCCATCGGAGTCGGCGGAACCGGCGGAACCGGCGAAGGCCTTGTCCAGTTCATCAATGAACAGGATGACGGGGGAAATCGACTCGGCGGTTTTGAGCACCATCCGCAGGTTCTTTTCCGATCGCCCCACGGTGGAGCCGTCGTAGATGCGCCCCATATCCAACCGCAGCAGGGGCAAACCCCACAGCCGGGAGGTGGTTTTGGCAATCAGAGACTTACCGCAACCGGGCACACCCAAAATCAGCATTCCCTTCGGTTGGGGCAAGCCGTATTCCCGGGCCCGCTCGGTGAAGGCGTTGGAGCGTTGGGTGAGCCACCGTTTCAGCTCTTCGAGACCGCCGACCGATTCGATCGTCTCGTCTTCGTCCATGTATTCCAAAATGCCGTTGCGACGAATCAACTGCTGCTTTTCGGACAGGACAATTTCGACTTCCGATTCGGTGAGCTTGCCGGTGCTCACATGGGCTTTGCGGTAGACCTTTTCGGCTTCGTCACGGGTGAGACCGAGGGCTGCTTTGAGCAGTTTCTCACGGGCGATCGGGCTGAGAGGGCGCGATCGGGTCTCTTCGAGTTGTTCACCCAACACCTGATCCAGTTCGTTCAGGGTGGGCAAGGGGAAATCCAACACCACGACTTCTTTTTCAAGCTCGATCGGAATTTCCTGAACCGGCGACATCAACACGATCGTTTTTTGCATCCCCTTGAATTGGGCGATCGCGTCTCGCAGCCAGCGCTTCACCCCCGGTGAGTCGATGTAGGGATGGAAGTCTTTGAGGATGTAGATGCCGGGGTCGCGTTGGCGCACAATCCACTCGATCGCGGCTTCCGGCGAAACGGTGTTGTGTTGCGTCACCGTGCGGGGTTGACCATATTCCACCACCCCATGGGTCACCGTCCAAACAAACAGGCGGCGGGGTTGCGTTTTGGATTGGGCAAGGCGGGCGATCGCCTGTTCAGCGCGTTCCTCTTCATAGGTTAGGAGGTAAACCAGCGGATATTGCGCTCTGACCAGGACGCTTAGTTGCTCTTGCATAACCCTCGACCCATTCCGCTTGAGTTGGACATGCGATGGACTAGCTTAGAGACTGAAAATTGCTCTTTATCTAGCCCAACGTGATTAGCCAAAGTGATTAGTAAGTATCTAGCGAGTCCTGAGCGAAATCCTTAAGGGGCTAACCCGCAACCGGCACTGAAGCCATTTGGCAGTTGCTTCAGCAAGGTACAAGGTTTTCGCTGTTGGAGTCGTCCGTGTCGCCACTGGGAGCTTCCTCCTCGGCGGACTCCGGAGCACCAGCCCGAACCGTCAAGGCCCGTTCGATCGACAGTGTATCTTCGGCAAGAATGCCAGGCTGGCTTCCAAGACCAACCAATTCACCATCGCGCAGGACTGTGGAGGTTTGACAGACAGGGCAGCTATAGACCCGGTGGGTACGCCCGTAGGGTTCGCTGTGCTCGTCAATGACCTCAGGATGTTCGAGGTAAAAGGCCACGGCCCGTTCGACAATTGCGGACATCGGTTCCGACTCAACTGCCGCCCGGATTTTGAGTTGACGATGCAACTGTTGGGGGAAGTAGAGCGTGACTTTTTGCTTGTCCTGTTTGTCTTGCATATAACTACAAATGAATTACCCGGGTATGAATGTTAAGGTATCGGGGCAACGCTAGTCTGTCAAGACAGAAAGCCGTCTTGCTGTCTTTTTCGCAATCTTTCTTTACAAAAGATCCCGGACTTCACGGCTCAGTTCATGGCGCGAAAACGGGTTAATCGGTGATTGGGTGGAACTTTGAGGGCGATCGGCTGCGATACACTCAGCAAGGGATCAGTCAACAGCGATGTGATCGATGATTGACTTTCCCCTACCCACCCGATCGAGGAGTTAGCACCATGCTCGATGAACAAGCCAAAAAGACCATGCTCCGGAAAATTCCCCACGGCATCTATGTCTGTGGTGTGCGGGATCAGGCGGGCGAAGACGTGAACGCCTTTACGGCTAGTTGGGTCATGCAAGGCTCGTTTAAGCCGCCGTTGGTGGTGAACTGTGTGAATCGGGAATCTGGTTCCCACGCCATGATTGAAGCGAGCGGCGTGTTTGCGCTGACGGTGTTGGAAGCGGGCCAAAAGGATTTGGCGGCTCAATTTTTCAAGCCCCGTCGCCGGGTGGGCAACAAGTTTGAAGACATCGAGTTCTATTTGGGCGAGGCCACGGGCTGCCCAATTTTGCCGGACTCACTGGGCTATGTGGAATGCAAGGTGGTTGGCTCGATCGCCCATGGTGATCACACGGTTTTTGTGGGCGAGGTGATTGGCGCAGGCATCCACCGGGAAGGAGAAGCGCTGACCCTGGAAAGCACCGGCTGGAACTACGGCGGCTAGGTATGGCTGGGTTGACTCCCTGGCTGAAATTGGCTGGTTTGGTCAGCTCGTTTCAGTTGGCCCGTTGTAGTTGACCCATGGATTTTGCCCATGGATATTGAAGCGGCTTGGCAATTTTCGATCGAACCGCCCCCGGCGGACTGGGTGGCGGCGGTGCGATCAATTCTTGATCGCCTGGATCCGGTGAAGGTAGACAACCCAAAGGCGGCGGATCCGAAAAGCGGTCGTTCACCGCAAGGCGATCGGGCCCAGTGGCTGGCCCAAGTGTTGTGGGAACGGGGTTGGCGTGATCCAAGCACCTTAGCCGGGTGGCTCTCGGCGGCGTACTATCAACCCACGGGGCCAGAGGGGTTTGGCTCCGAAATGGCCAAGGCGATCGCGCGGCTGGTGTTGGCCCATGAACGGGGCGATCGGGTGGCCATTTGGGGGGATTTTGATGCGGATGGCGTGACGGCCACGGCGGTGCTGTGGGATGGGTTGGGGCAGTTTTTTCCCCAGGGCGATCGGCTCACTTACTTTGTGCCCGATCGCCTCAAAGAGTCCCATGGCCTATCCCGATCGGGTCTGGAGGCCCTGGCGGCGGCCGGTTGGCAACTGATCGTGACCTGCGATACGGGCAGCACCAACCTGGCGGAGTTGGCGATCGCGCGGGATTTGGGCTTGGAGGTGATTGTGACCGATCACCACAGCTTGCCCGACCAACGGCCGGATTTGGTAGCGTTGGTGAACCCCCGCACCCTCCCGGCCGATTCGCCCTTGGCCAGCCTTTCCGGCGTGGCGGTGGCTTACAAATTGGTAGAAGCCCTTTACCAAGCCTTGCCCAGGGTTCCCCAACAGCCCCTCACGGCCCTGCTGGATCTGGTGGCGATCGGGCTAATTGCGGATTTGGTGGAACTGCGGGGGGATGCTCGGTACTTGGCCCAAGTGGGGTTGCAGCATCTCCAAAAAACCGATCGCCCCGGATTGCAACTGCTGCTAGAGCGATGCAAGAAAACGGGCGATCGCCCCTCCGATATTGCCTTTGGCCTGGGCCCGCGCATCAATGCCGCCAGTCGCATCTATGGCGATGCTCACTTTTGCATTGAACTGCTAACCAGTCGCGATCGCGATCGGTGTCGCCAATTAGCTGACCAAGTGGAAGCGGCCAACAGTCGCCGCAAAGCCCTGCAAAATGACGTGCTCTGGCGGGCCCGATCGCGCCTGGCCGCCGCCGATTGGTCCACCACCGCTGTGATTGTGTTGGCGGAAGCGGGTTGGCCCTTGGGTGTTTTGGGGTTAGTGGCGGGTCAACTGGTGCAGGAATTTAACCGCCCCGTGGTGTTGCTGACCCTGGAAGGCGACATGGCGAAGGGATCCGCCCGATCGCTCCCGGGCCTGGATTTTTACGAAGTCCTGAAGCAACAAACCCATTTGCTCGATCGATTTGGGGGCCATCCCCTGGCGGCGGGGTTGGCCTTGCCGGCGGCCAATTTGGATTTGTTTACCCAAGCCCTGGAACGGGAAGTGCGTCAACGTTGCCCCGCCCGATCGCCCCAGCCCATCACGGCCGATTTGACCGTAACCGTGGCAGACTTGCTGCTCGATCGAGGACGGGCCCTGTTTCAAGCCCTGAAGTGGCTGGAACCTTGCGGCATGGGGAACCCGGCCCCGCGTTTGCTGATTCGGCAAGTTCGGTTCCAAAATCTGCAAGTCCGCCGCCTGCACCTGGGATCCCAAAAATTGCGGTATCTCTACACCCGCTTTGAAATTCAGGATGACTCGGCCACCGAACCTTTCCCGGGCATTTGGTGGGACTGTTTACCGGAAGCCATTCCCAAGGGATCCTGTGACTTGGTGGCGGAGTTGGATTTCAATGCCCGCGATAAGTGCTATCAATTGCGGCCCTTGGCAGTGCGCCCAGCCGATCGCCCCTTGGTGCGCGATCTCGCTGGTACGATTCCCGTTTGGGATTATCGGCAAGGGTTACCTGCCGCCGACTTGCCATCGCCCGCCGAGATGTTGTGGGTTGATCAATGCCCGACCCGTTGGGAAGACTGGCAGCAAATCGCCCGCCAAGCCCTGGACGATCAACGCCCGATCGCCCTGACTTATCAGCCGACTTTGGAACCCAGCCCCGATCGCACCTGGCAAACCCTGTTGGGGATGGCGAAATATCTGAGCCGCACTGGCCAAACCGTCGATCGAGCATTGCTCGCAGAGCGATTAGCCCTCAGCTCCAGGGCAATTGAACTCGGCCTGGATGCCCTAGCGGCGATCGGCCTGAACCCAATTGAGCAGGATGGCCACCTGAGGTTTCAACCCCAAGCTCCGGACGGCATGGAAACCGAAGCGACCAGCCGATCACGGGCGATCGCACAATTTTGGGCGATCGTCCAAGAAGAGCGCTTTCACCATCAATATTTTGCCACCATGTCTCCAGCAGCACTCCAGGATCTGGATCCGCGCCTCCAAGCCCGTTGATCACCGTTGATCGCAAAGTGAAAAAGATGGGAGTTCAGCCAGTTGCAAACCCTACTAGCGCGACTGCCTTAACGTGATATGCCAAGTCAACTGACTGTTATCGCCACCAAATCGTTAGGCAGCAAGGGGCTTAAGCCCCTTGTTACCACGACTGCCTTTGCCGTTTTGACCCAATAAATTAAGCCTGCTGTGCTACTACTCTCCAATCAGCATGACAGCTCCTGTTTCCAGGCCACAGAAGATCCGTTTGCCATCGGTGACCACCGCCCGGCCAGGCGCTGGCAGGCTCAGGGTTTTTAGCGGGCGATCGGTCGATAGGTTCCAAAACTGAAGTGTGCAATCATCCCCCGTGCTGAGGAACCAAGTGCTGTGGGGAGCAAACGCGATCGCTCGCACTGGCCCTTGATGGCCCTGTAACAATCGGGTAGTGGGTTTGGGGGAGGCCAGGGATAGTTGAATCGTCGCTCCTTGGGCTAGGGCGATCGCCCGTCGATCGGGACTCCAGGCCAAAGCATTCACCGGTTGTGAGAGTGACCATCGCCGCTGAATTTTGGACTGTTGTAAATCCAGCAACTGTAGCCCGCAGGACTGCCCGCCCAATAATGCCGCTCGACCGCAGGCACTAATTACAGCGTTCAAGTCAGATCCCTGTGGTGCGGGTACTTCCGAAGATCGCTGTAGCTCGATGGCTGACCATCGCAAGGTTGATCGCCCCGCTTTCAAGTCCCAATGGCAAATTGTTCCTTGGGTATCAACACTCCACAATCCAAACCCGTCAGGTGCAAACCTCAAAGCGTTAATCCCGGCCCCAAAGTTTAACCACCGTTCATCCAGTGTTGCCCCCACCCGTTGCCGCCGACCATCCCAAATCCAAATCACACCATTGGCGGAGCCGATCGCCCACAGATACCCATCCCGACTCACCGCCAGTGCCGTTAGTTCTGCCTCAAATTGCCGTGATTGTGACCCGTTTGCCGCAGCATCAAGGCCCTGTACTTGCAGCCATCGATCATGGCCGATCGTTCCTAGCCGTAATCCCGAAGCTTCCAAGTCCATGGCGATAACTGGGCCCTGATGGGTCAAGATTGGCCCACGAACGGTGCTGAAGCGATCCACCATGGATTCGGGGGTGTTGGTGGCCGGTGGTGCAGGAGGGCGAGCACTAGATTTTTGGCGTGCCTTTTGATTTCGTTGCAGTTCCTGAATTTTTTGCCAATCTTGTCGAGCCAGATAATCAGACCCCTTGCGTTTGGCCACCTCATAGCGCAACTCATAGGCTGCTAAATAGTCCGGCTCTAGGCGAATGGCATCGTTCAAATAGTTCTGGGCCGCCGTGTAGCTCCCTCGGGCCATGCAGTCGATCGCATAGCCATAAAAAATTTGAGCAGGCGATCGCGCAGGCCCAGGCCGGGATGAGACCCGAACACGATTAGCCCTGGCTGTTGTGCCTTGGGCTGTGGCGGGTGATGGCGCTTGTGGAGGCTGGTTGGTTACGGGTTGAGTGCCGATTTGGGTCAGGTGCTCCCTAATTTGCTGATAAGCCGCATTAATTTGCTTGAGCTTTGCTTCTGCGATCTTGCATAGCTCCGGATCCTCAACAAATCGATCGGGATGCCAAACTTTGGCTAATTGGCGATAGGCTAACTTAACTGCTTCGATTGATGCATCAGCCTGAACTTCTAGCAATTGATAGCACTGAGTTAGAGTCAGTTGAGACACGCAGTGATCACCTCATCTGGTGTTGATGATCGTAAGGCGATTATCAATCAACTTCAAGTATTCAAGGAACTTCCATCAACTGGCCTGAATGCCTAACCTGATCAGCTAGTAAAGATTCAGTGAAATCATGGTACTGATCAATTAAATTCGATTAATTTTCGATCAAGCCAATCATTAAAACTGTCAATATATTGCTACCTAATTATGGTTGAACTGGCTTATAATCTTGACCATACTTCTTCTCGAACTATCCTCTAAAGTCGTTGCCTTTGAACTTGATTTTGAAAATTCTCTGGCTTGTAAGAGCTTGAATAATCAACCAGAGAAAATGTAGTTAAAAGGCAACAACTTTTGGGATTTGGATACTGGTGCTAATGACTTGCATTCATCAAGCATTGGCAAAATTGAAAACGAGCACTTGCAAAATTTACAACGAACTTGGGTTGAAACGGAAAGCGTGGGCTAGCCATCCGCAAAGCCAGAAGCAGCGTGATGATTGGTGGAACCTAGTGCAATCATGGGTAGCCAAACGGTGAACATGCTGCCTTGCTGTAACTCGCTATCGAGTTCAATTTTGCCGTGATGCAATTGAACGCATTGGGAAATGATGGCTAAACCCAATCCAGTGCCGGGGATGTCAGCGACGTTGGATCCTCTAGTAAATTGTTGAAAAATCCGTTCCTGATCGGCGCTGCAAATGCCGATGCCATGGTCGCGAACCTGCAAGAGTAGGAAGTTACTTTGTTGCGATAGAAAGACCTCGATCGCGCCGCCATCCGGTGAATATTTGACGGCATTGTCCAAGAGGTTATTGGTAATCAGCCGAAATAGGCGAGCATCGGCCCAAATTTGAGAATGATCTAGGCGATCGTGGATTGTGATGTGGCACAGGGCGGGTGCAATTTGTTGGCAACGATCGACCACTTCCCTCAGCAAGGCAGAGACATCTAGCCAAGCAGGTTCAAACCGCAATCGACCGGAATCAGCCTCAATTAAGACCGTGAGATCGTTAAATTCCGAAAGGGTTTTTTCCGCTAAACAGCCGATCCGTTTCAGGTAGGCTCGCTGTTGTTCGGCGGGCCAATGATCCCAAAACCGATCCATGAGTTGGGCATAGGATTGAATGGCTCCGATCGCGCTGCGGGAGTCGTGGAGGGCGATCGCGGCCAGTTGGTTGCGATCGATCAATTGCTGCTCCAACGACACCTGACAGCGCCGGGCTTCGCGATCGGCTAAGCATCGGCTGCTCACCGCATCGAGCATGGCCCGCCCTTGCTCGGGAGTCCAAGGCAAGTCCACCACGCCCCAAATGCCGCCATGGGTGAGGGCTGAAACCAACGGCGCGATCGAGGAGGGCAGGGGACGCATCACCACCACCAAAGAGGGCAGCCCCGATTGGCGATATAGCCAATCCACTAGTGCCAGCATCGGTTTCACCGTTTCCGGCATCACCAACAGCACCAACAGCTCCACCTTAGCCAGCTCACGCAGGGGTGGATCCGTTTGGGAGCGCAATTGAGCTAAAGAGTCGATCGTCCAGTGATCGAACAACACATGGCCAGACTCCTGAATCAGAGATTCCCAAATCGGGCGCTCTGAAGTTTCATGGCCTCCAACCAGCGCCACAATCAGAGACTGTGACTCGGAAGGAACCGATTCGTGGTTGGAGCCGGAAGCCGTGGGTGGGCGATTGGGCACACTGGCCGAATTGGAAAAATTCATGAACACATGCTTAAACCTCGTCGGCGGCGATCGATGGCTGGCGATGCAACCCCATCCACCTAAACATCGAAACTTCGCTTCCGTAAATGCCAGATTTTAATTATCAACTTGCTGGGGGGATTCAGACCAGTTGAAGCGCTGCAAAACAGTCGTGAAAATCCCGATCGCAACGCTGGCAGAAACTCCCGCACCATTAAACAAAATGACCAATCCGGCTCTGTTTGCTTTGCACGAAGTTGGTTTGGATAGGTCGCGATTTTTCCGTTTTGATCGCCGGCCGGTGATGTCGATCAAAACGGAAAAGTTGATGCTTGTTGCCCCTAAATTCCAATCGTACCGCCCTTAGCTCCCGTGTCACCAGGGGATTGAGCAACAGAAAGGCTAAAAATGCGCCTGAATACCAAGATCCACCACTGAGGCTGAATTTCAGGCTGAAATTCTGGAGCGGGTTGCTGGAATGGATGAAAATTGACTGGGTATGGACTGGATCTGGATTGGATATGAATCTGGCACAACAGGCCCCAGACCCAAGCCGACCCCCATTTCAGGGGCCGGCGCAGCCGCCAGTGATTCCAGTTTGTCTTTAGAAGGCTGGGGTTTGCCAAAGTTGCGTTATGTCGTATCCCAACTCCCCTAACATGCGGCGCAAGAGCGGCAGGCTGAGGCCAATTACATTCATGTGGCAGCCTTCGATTTTCTCCACAAACAGACCGCCGCGCCCTTCGAGGGCAAAACACCCGGCGCATTGCATGGGTTCGCCCGTGGCGATGTAGGCCGCAATTTCGGCATCGGTGGGGGTTGCGAAATGAACACGGGTGGTGGCGGACTGGATCAACTCCCGATCGCTCGCCAAATCAATCAGCACATGGCCCGTGTACAGATCACCAATTTTTCCCCGCATTTGTTGCCAGCGCTCCATGGCCTCGGCCGGTGAGTCGGGTTTGCCATAGACTTCCCCATTCACCAACAGCACGGAATCGCAACCCAAAACCACGATCGAGCTGCCCAGTTCAGGGGATCCCAACAGGGACTGCCGCAGGGCCGGTTCCTGCCGCAGCCGATTGACAATCACCCGTGCCTTGCCCTGGGCCAGCACTTGCACCAGTTGTCCTGGATCAAAAACGGTGACGGAATCTTCATCGAAATCGCTGGGACAAACGATCGGAGAAATGCCCGCCATTTGGAGGAGTTTGCGGCGAGCAGGAGAGGCGGAAGCTAACACCAATTGCAAGGGGTTAGGCATAGTCTTGGTCAGTTAGTAATCGAAAGGTTAGGAGATGGGGTTGACGAGGGTGAATCAGGGGTTAATCCACGGATGAGGAAGCGGCGCAAGTTCGGGTGAAAGGGTGGCGGTTGGGCTTGGTCAGGATTGCCCAGACCCTACCAAGGAAACAGGGCAACAGCCTTGCCATTGCCCTGTCTAAATGATTGACGCGGTAGTGATCGATCGGTCGTTATTCAGTTGACTGCCATTGATTTGACTGCCATTGAGATCGATCGCCACTTCGCCACCGATACTGATCGCCACTATCGCCACTGATGATCACCATGAATGACCTGATCACCATGAAATTACTGTGAAATTACTGTCAAACTGATTGCCACTGAGTGTGGTCGATCGCCCGTTGGTTGTTGTTGTCGCCCCGGCTGAGGCCAAGTTGCCTAGTCCACGGAGAACGATCGAACGACCGTTTCAAACATGTCTTTTACCTTGTCCCAACGCCCTTCGGAGGCGGAAATGTTCAAGGTGTAGAGCTGGCCACGGCTGACGGCAACGCTGGCCAGGTTGTGGCGTTCCTGGTTAGGCAGCTTCACGGCATATTCCAGCAAGTAGTAGGTTTTGCCGTTGGCTTCTCGGGACTCGGCGTTCACCAGTTCGGCGGTGCGTCCGGAGCCGGGCGGGGCGATCGCGCTCTTGGAGAGGCGATAACCCACTTCGCTGGGGGTTCCCAAATCGGGCAGGGCTTTGCCGCTTGGAACGGGGTTGATCACGACGCTGACGTTTTCGGTTTCTTGGATCAGGTCATGGAAGACCACATCGGGCCCGCCGGCCACTTTGACGGCCACCCACCCGATCGGGTACAGGAATCGATAGCCTTTGGTGGCATCAATGTAGGCCTTCAAGCCGCTGGCCGGAGCGGCGCAGGCTTGCAGCGCCACCACAACCGTCAGCAACAACGCGATCGCGAGGCGTTTCCAAGTGGAGCGGTTCAGGGACGAAAATTGCATGGGTTTCGAGTTCGATCGGGCGTTGCAAAACGGAGCATGAAGGACTGCTGTGTCCTCAATCACGAGGGATGACACGCGGGATGATTAATTGTTGGTGAAATTGTTGATGATCGACAACATCGTTATGATCGCGACAATCACAACGATCCGCATCACTAATCATTTCAACTGCCGTCTAGCGGGGTGGCTAGCGAGCAATCCAACGCGATTTCATCTTAAACCGCCCCGGCCCCGGCCGATCCAGACCCAGCTCGGGAACCGGCGAATCCGGATCACGCCGCCCATTCTTCCAGATTTCTTTTGATCCCCACTCGGAGACCCGCTCGATCGCCAACATGGCTCGCAAGGGCGTGATCACAGGGCGGCCCCAAGGCTTTGCCGATCGGGTCTATGTCCCACTAGATAACGCCTTGGTCATTTGGGGCGATCAATCCCCGTCCATTCCCCCTGGCCTCTGTTGCTGTTTGTGAACCAAGCGGCTAACCTGACAGCTAAGAATTCTGAAAAAATTGTTCCTCAGGAACAGTTCAGTATCATCGTCAGCACTGAGACTAAGCTAATCCTTCGGTGTCGCTGACTCGTTAGATGACGGTTGGGTCACGCATCTCCCCGTTCTTTTTGAACCTTCCTCAACACTGCCTCCGATGAAGATCCTGAAAGTCCAGACGCTCCGCGGCCCCAATTATTGGAGCATTCGCCGCCATAAGCTTGTCGTTTTGCGTTTGGATTTGGCGGACTTGGCTGATCGCCCCTCCAACGAGATTCCGGGGTTCTACGAAGGACTGGTGGAAGCCCTGCCCAGCTTAATGGAGCATCACTGCTCGCGGGGCAAGCGGGGTGGTTTTCTGGAGCGGGTGCGCGAAGGCACGATGATGGGGCACATCGTGGAGCATGTGGCCTTGGAACTTCAGGAATTGACGCAGATGCCCGTGGGGTTTGGGCGCACGCGGGAAACCTCGGAGCCGGGGGTTTATTTGGTGGCGATCGAGTATGAAAACGAGCGGGCCGGGCGGTATGCGGCCCGAGCAGCCGTGCGTCTGTGCCGCAGCATTGTGGACTCGGGCAGCTATCCCCTGGCCGAACTGGAGCAAGACTTGCAGGATCTGGAGGAAATTCGGGCAGAGGAAGCCCTTGGCCCCAGTACGGAATCCCTGGTGCGCGAGGCAGAGCGGCGGGGAATCCCTTGGCGGCAGTTGGCGGCACGCTCCCTGATTCAGTTGGGGTATGGGGTTCGCCAAAAGCGGGTGCAAGCGACCCTGAGCGATCGCACGGGGATCTTGGCGGTGGAGCTGGCCTGTGACAAGGACGGCACCAAGCGGGTTTTGGCCGATGCGGGCGTACCGGTTCCTCGGGGGACAACGGTTCGATACCTCGACGAGCTACAGGACGCGATCGAGGAGGTCGGTGGCTATCCGATCGCGATTAAGCCCTTGGACGGTAACCATGGCCGGGGGATCACCCTGGATATTGAATCTTGGGAAGCGGCGGAAGAGGCCTATGAAATGGCCATGGCCGACTCCAAGTCCCAGACGATTTTGGTGGAGCGGTTTTATAAGGGGAATGATCACCGGGTGTTGGTGGTCAATGGTCAGGTGGTGGCCGTGGCGGAGCGCGTACCGGCTCGGGTGATTGGGGATGGGCGATCGACCATTCAGGCGTTGATTGACGAAACCAATCGCGATCCGCGTCGGGGCAGTGGCCACGATAATGTGCTCACCAAAATCACGATCGATCGCCCTTTGGAGCAAATGCTGGAACGGCAAAGCTTGACCCTCGATACTGTGCTCGATCGGGGTGAAATTTGCTATTTGCGAGGGACGGCAAACCTGAGTACCGGCGGCATTGCGATCGATCGCACCGACGAAATTCACCCGGAAAACGTCTGGTTAGCCCAACGGGTGGTCAAGATCATTGGCTTGGATATTGCCGGGATTGATATTGTTACGCCCGATATTTCCCGCCCCCTGCGCGAAAACGGAGGTGTGGTGATTGAAGTGAACGCTGCGCCGGGCTTCCGGATGCATGTGCAGCCCAGCGAAGGCATTCCCCGCAACGTGGCGGAACCGGTGCTGGATATGCTGTTTCCGCCCGGGTCGCCGGCCCATGTGCCGATCGTGTCGGTGACCGGCACTAACGGCAAAACCACCACCACCCGCCTGATTGCCCATATCTATCGCCAAACGGGACAAGTGGTGGGCTACACGACCACGGACGGCACTTATATCGGGGAATACATGGTGGAACCCGGGGACAACACCGGCCCCCAAAGTGCCAATTTGATTCTGCAAGATCCGACCGTGGAAGTGGCCATTCTGGAAACGGCTCGGGGGGGGATTTTGCGATCGGGCTTGGCGTTCGATCGCTGCGATGTGGGTGTGGTGCTGAATGTGGCCGCTGACCATTTGGGCTTGGGGGACATTGACACAATCGAGCAAATGGCCCGCGTGAAAGCGGTGGTGGCGGAAGCCGCGGCCCCCGATGGCTATGCGGTATTAAATGCGGATGATCCCCTGGTGGCGGCCATGGCGGAGCATGTGTTGGCCCAGGTCACCTATTTCTCCATGAACCCGGAGAACCCGATCGTGCGGGAACATGCCCGACAGGGAGGCTTGGCCGCTGTTTATGAAAACGGCTACCTCTCGATTCTCAAAGGCGATTGGACCCTGCGGATCGATCGAGCCGAAAACATTCCCCTCACCCTGGGCGGAAAGGCCGCCTTCCAAATTGCCAATGCCCTGGCCGCCAGTTTGGCCGCCTTTGCCCAAGGGGTGCGCATTGAGGCGATTCGTCAGGCCCTGATGACCTTTACCTCCAGTGCCAAGCAAACTCCGGGGCGGATGAATCTGTTTGATCTGGGTCGCTACCATGCCCTAGTGGACTACGCTCACAATCCCGCTGGTTATGAAGCGGTGGGCGTGTTTGTCCAAAACTGGCCCGGTACCAAGGTGGGCGTGGTCGGTGGCCCGGGCGATCGCCGTGATGAGGACTTTCAATTGCTGGGCAAGCTGGCGGCCCAAATGTTCGATGAAATTCTGATCAAGGAAGATGACGACAATCGCGGCCGGGCCCGGGGCAGCGCCGCTCGCCAAATCGAAGCGGGCATCACCGCCGCTCGTCAGGAAGGGATGGCGCGGGTTCGCCGGTTTGAAACCATCTTGGATGAAACGACGGCGGTGAATACGGCCCTCGATCGGGCGGTGGATGGTGGGTTAGTGGTGGTTTTCCCGGAAAGTGTCAGCCGCGCCATTGACCTGATTGAGGCCCGCGGCCCCCTGGAGACCACGAAAACAACGCCCACCCCCAAAAACCCGATCGCCGATCCCGCTAGTAACCGCACCAGCCAGCACAGTGAGGTGAAATCGGTCTAGGCTAATAGCGGTCTAACTAAATCCTACCTTTCCGCGAGCTGAGCCAATGATGTCGCCAAGCTTGTTTGCCCCGGCCCTGCCGCCGATCGAAACCGTCCGTACTGGGCCGTTAATTCGGCGGTTAGACTGTGGTGCACTCGCGATTGTGGAGCAGATGCCCGTTGAGGCGGTCAATCTCAGTTTGTGGGTCAATGCTGGTTCAGTGATCGAACCGGAATCCATTAATGGCATGGCCCACTTTTTGGAGCACATGGTGTTTAAAGGGAGCGATCGGCTCGCCCTCGGAGAATTTGAACAGCGGATTGAAGCCTGCGGAGCGGTCACCAACGCTGCCACCAGCCAAGACTACACCCAGTTTTATCTGACCGCTGCTCCCCAGGATTTTGCGGCCTTGGCTCCTTTGCAATTTGACGTGGCCTTGCGGCCCCAGTTGCCGGCCGCGGAATTTGACCGGGAGCGCCATGTGGTGCTCGAAGAAATCCGCCGCAGCCAAGACAATCCCCGCCGTCGCACCTTCCAAGCGGTGATGAATCTGGCCTTTGAGACCTTGCCCTATAACCGGCCGGTGTTGGGCCCCACGGAAGTGATTACCCACTTGGATGTGCAGCAGATGCGCGACTTCCATGATCGCCACTATCGCCCTCAGTCGGTGACAGCGGTGGCGGTGGGCAATTTACCGCCGGAGCAGTTATTTGAAATTTTGGAAACTGGCTTCAACGAGGCCTGGCGCGATCGGGATTGGTCTGATTTGCCCGTGGCCCCGCCATCGTTGATTCCGGAGTTGCCGTTCGATCGCGTTGAACGCCGGGAAATTATTGACCCATCGTTGCAACAGGCCCGCCTGATCATGCTCTGGCGCGTTCCGGGGCTACAGGACTTGCGGGAAACCTATCCGCTGGATGTGTTGGCGGCGGTGTTGGGCCATGGCCGCACCTCGCGCCTGGTGCGGGACTTGCGGGAAGAGCGGCGATTGGTGTCCAAGGTTTCGGCCACCAATTTGACCTACCGTGCTCAAGGCACGTTTTATTTGGCGGCCCATTGTGAGCCGGAGCATTTGCCAGAGCTGGAAGCCCGCTTGCAAGATCACATGGCGCGTATCGGCTCGGAACCGGTGAGCATGGCGGAGGTCGATCGGGTGCGGGCGCGGGTGGCTAATGGGTTTGTGTTTGGCAATGAAACCCCCGCGAATCGATCGAACCTCTATGGCTACTACCAAACCTTGGTTGGCAATGTGGATGCGGCCCTGCGATATCCCGATGCCGTCCGTTGCCTGACCCCAGAAGACTTGCAGCGGGCAGCCCAGCAATATTTGAATCCCCAAGCCTATGGGTTGGTGATTCTGCGTCCCGCTGCTGCTCAGGGTTAGGACTGAGAATTGGGCGACTGCTGGGCGATGGTTGGGCGATCGCTAGCCCGGATTGGGGCCCTCGATCGCTGTGGATTCCGAAGCCGGCCGGGCGACTGAGTTACCCGATCGCCTCCTGACCAAAATTCAGGGGGATGTCTTGAATCCGCCCCGGGCCCACAGCTTGGATGGCCTCCTTGAGATCCACGTTGCCGGTGTAGAGGGCACGACCCACAATCGCCCCCGTGACTCCCACCGGCTCCAGGGCCAGCAACCCCAATAAATCGGTGACGGAACTGATGCCCCCGGAGGCAATTACGGGAATGGAAACCCCTTCCGCCAGTTCGCGCAGGGCTTCCTTGTTGGGACCCGCCAAAGTGCCGTCCCGGTGAATATCCGTGTAAACAATGGCCGCCGCGCCCCAGTCCTGAACGCGCTGGGCCAATTCCACCGCCCGCACTTCGGAGGTTTCTAGCCAACCCCGAGTTGCAACCCAGCCATTGCGGGCATCAATGCCAATCACGATCCGTCCAGGAAATTCAGCGCACCAGGCGGCTACTTCCTCCGGCTGCTCCACGGCTACGGTTCCCACAATTGCTCTGGTGATCCCCAGCTCAAACAGACGGGCCGCGCGATCGCGGGTGCGGATGCCGCCCCCCACTTGGATTTGAATCGGGTGATCGCCCAGTTGTTGGGTAATGGCCGCGATCGCCTGGAGATTCACGGGTTCTCCCGTTTTGGCCCCATCCAAGTCAACCAGGTGCAACCAACTGGCCCCCGCCGTCATCCACCGCTGGGCAACCATCACCGGATCATCACCAAAGGTTTCCGCGCGATCATAGTCACCTTGAAAGAGCCGGACACAACGTCCACCCAACAGATCGATCGCCGGAAAAATATCCATGGCTAATCCTCATCCTTCAGAAAATACAAAATCAGAAACCCCAATCAATCTACCTGAAGGCTGTAATTCGCAACATAGGGCATTAACCAGGTTTTGGATGGCCCCCTGCATCGAAATGGGTTAATCAACATGGGTTAATCAACAGTTTCAGGTGGTCAAGATCGCACCCAATTACGCTTAACTGCGCTCGATCGCCCCAAATGGCAATTCCGAAAAACCAGCGAAAACAAACGATCGACCGTGAACGCCCCCGTTGGGTTTCTCGGTCGATCGTCCGTCACCCTTGAGTTTTAGGACAATGTTTAGGAATTTTGTCCTTGCAGGAGCCATGGCCAGAAGTCGCCTTCTGAACGAACTCGCTCCCTCCACCATCCATCAATGAGCCTGACTCGCCCCAATCGGCTAGCTCCGCAGGCGCATCCTTGAATCATGGATATTAGTCATTGATAAACATGCTGCTAACTGACGTGTCTTCGTGGATGCGCCAAATGGTTTCGCCCAGCACATTCGCCACCGATAAAACCGTGAGCTGGTCAAAATGGTGGTGATCCATCATGGGAATCGTGTTGGTGACAATCACCTCTTCAAATAACCCACTGGACAAGCGCTCGATCGCCGGAGGAGACAACACCGCATGGGTGGCACAGGCATAAACCTGGCGTGCCCCTTCCCGACGCAGCATCCGGGCCCCTTCCGTGAGCGTGCCGCCTGTGTCGATGATGTCATCTACCAAAACGGCCGTTTTGCCCTTCACATCACCAATGACATTCAGCACTTCCGCCACATTGTGCATTTGGCGGCGCTTGTCAATGATCGCCAGGGGCGCATCGTTCAGGCGCTTCGCAAAGGCCCGGGCCCGCGCCACCCCGCCCACATCGGGCGACACCACGACAATATCCGACAGGTTCTTGCTTTCAAGGTAGTCGATCAGGACTGGCGCACCAAAAACATGATCGAGCGGAATATCGAAATAGCCTTGAATTTGCGCTGAATGCAAGTCCATGGCCAACACCCGATCGGCTCCGGATTTCACCACCAGGTTCGCCACCAGCTTGGCCGTAATTGATTCCCGGCCGGCCGTCTTGCGATCGGCCCTGGCGTAGCCGTAGTAGGGAATCACAGCGGTGACTTGGCGCGCCGAAGCCCGGCGGCAAGCATCCACCATGATCAACAATTCCATTAGATGGTCATTCACAGGGCGACAAACCGGTTGGATCAGATAAACATCACAACCCCGGATTGACTCCTGAATTTGAACATAAAGCTCACCGTCGGCGAACCGTTTGCGAACCATTGGTCCTAACGGTAACCCCAGGTATGCAGCAACTTCTTCGGCCAAGGCGACATTTGCCGATCCTGAGAAGATGCGAAGTCGGCTCTTTTCCGTCACTTCGCGATGCGAAGTCGGCAGCGGAGAAGTCGCAGAGCAAATCACGGCAGACCCTCGAAGCGCGTTCATGGCAATCTTAGCATTTCCTTCCAATTTTCTTTGGATTTGCGTCCCCGCATTCAATGACATGGGTGGTTGTGAGCCGATCGCCAAGGGTAGTCGCCAAGGCTTGACCAGACGGCTGATCAGGCTCTGTGACGACAGGAATCAGATAACATCCGTGAGCAATTGCTGCTGCAGGAATCTGGTCAGGAACAATCAGAGACCTTTGCACGATCGGGCGGCAATTGTGACAGAAAACGGGGGCAGTTTAACGAGTTCAATGGGGCGATCGACCATCCCCTAGCCCGATCGGCTAGGATGAGTCCCGAGGGTTGCCCAAACGGGCAATTCAACACCCAACCCAACCCCAGACAGGGACAAGACCCTAACTGGTGGTGCGGGCCACAGCGAGTTCCGGCCAGTTCCCGAGTCGATCGCCACGGGATAAGCCCAGGCTGCATCTGGCGGCAGATGCGGCTCAACTTGCTACCCCCAAGAAAGCGGCTAGGGACTCAGCGGAATCGCTAGCCAATGGAGATCCAACCCAATGGATCTTCAACCAACAACCGCCGCCCAGTTTCTTGGGCGGTTGTGCCGGGCGATTGATCGCAGACCTGGGATAATCAGGGGAAATGGGGGTTGGGTGACAACGATGCCGCTAATCGCCCCAAGTCTGATCGGTTCATTCAGCCCTATAAATTGGTTTTAGCGCCGGTTGCGTCTGAACAATCAAAATCACCCGAGTCCTTTAATGGTTCGATCAAACGATTGATCGGTCAAATAGAGCGCTGTAAGTCACGGAATAAATTGGTTTTTTCTGAATTTCACCTGAGTTTCGCCTGAGTTTTTGCTCGATCATCGCCTGACTATTGCCTGACTGAATTGCTGTCTCAACTGTTCTTCGATCGCCCCGAGTCCCATGCAACCGTCCCTGCCCCCCGGAACTGTTCTCCAAAATCGCTATCGCCTTGTGGAAGTGTTGGGACAGGGTGGCTTTGGGCGCACCTACCTGGCGGAGGATCTGGGTCGATTTGGCGAACGCTGTGCCCTCAAGGAATTCACGCCGCCCGTGGGCGATGCCTACGCCCTCGAAAAATCCAATGAACTGTTCCGGCGCGAGGCAGCGGTTCTCTACCAAATCAATCATCCTCAAATTCCCAAGTTTCAAGCCACCTTTGAGGCGGAAGGTCGCTTATTTTTGGTGCAGGACTACGTACAGGGCAATACCTATCGATCGCTCCTGGATAGCCGCCTGCACCATGGCCAGCTTTTTGCAGAAGGGGAAGTGTTTTACCTCCTGCAACAGTTGCTGCCCGTGTTGAGTTACCTGCACAATTTGGGGATCATTCACCGGGATATCTCGCCGGAAAACATTATTCTGCGGGAGCACGATCGACTGCCCGTGTTGATTGACTTTGGGGCCATCAAAGAAATGGCCACCCGCTTTCAACAACCGGGAGCCACGGCCGTGCAGGCCACCACCGTCGGCAAAAGTGGCTATGCCCCCAGTGAGCAAATTCAAACCGGCCGCGCTTACCCCAGCAGCGATCTTTATGCCCTGGCGGCCACGGTGTTGGTGTTGCTGACGGGGCGGGAACCCCAGGATTTGCTAGACGATCGCACCCTGACCTGGCATTGGGATCAGTATGTGCCCCTCACGCCGGCTTTGGGGGATGTGTTGCGGCGGATGCTGGCCTATCAACCCACGGAGCGCTATCCTTCCGCTTCTTTGGTGCTTCAGGCCTTGCAGGAGGTGACGTTGGAGGCGACGGCTCGCCCCGTGACCCCTCTGCCCTCCACTTCATCCCCAACCCCGGCCGCTCCGGCTCCAGTCGCTAATCCCACGGGGCCTGTCCCTTCAACCATGGCCACAGTGGTGGTGGGTCGGGCTGCGCCGCCGCCAGTCGCCCCGCGATCGCCCGCACCGGCCCCGGCTCCCGGCCCCGATTGGAGCGTGGAACCCCGAGGATCCTTGATGGATAACCCTTGGGCCGTGACGGTGTTGGGCGTGTTATTGGTGGTGGGGACGGGAGTGGGTTCCTGGTCGCTGGTGAATCAATTCCTGAGCCGATCGCCCAACAACAGCAACCCCACACCCACCGAGACGGCTTCCGAAAGTCCGGCGCTGCCTAGCCCATCCCCTACGCCATCCCCCACGCCATCCCCTAGCCCGATCGCCTCGCCTGTGGTCTCCACCCAGCGGTTGAACCTTCAGCCCGCCGGAGACTTTGAAGATTCCCGCACCCTGGGCGAAAACGAAACCCTGATCTATCGTTTTCAGGCCGGTGCTGAGCAACCCCTCAGCATTTCCGTGGCAGGCAATAACGTGATTGCGAGTCTCCTGGCTCCCGATGGTGATCCGGCGGATCGATCGAGCCGGGATTTGCGCCAGTGGAGTGGCATCATTGCGGTGGCCGGTGAATATGCCCTGCAAGTACGCGTGGCCCCCGGCGCTCCTAGGGGCGACTATCGTCTACGTTTACGGCTGGATGCGGCTCCCGCTTCCCCCAGCCCAGAGCCAAGCCCCACGCCAACGCCCACCCCGACTCCCGCACCGGAGCCAACTCCCAGCCCCAGCCCGGAGCCAACTCGCCAACCCACGTCGCGCAACTTCCGAGGCGTGACTCAACCCCAGGTTCCCCAAACCTTCGGCTTTGAAGCCCAGGCGGGTCAGCAGATTTCAATCAGCATCCCTTCCGGTTTGCGAGCCACGGTGTTTGGCCCCAACGGCCCGATTCCAGACATGGAAGGACTGGAAGGATCCGTCAGTTTTGAAGCGCCCGTGGGCGGCAACTACGGTATTGAAGTGTCTTCGGATTTGGAAATGCCCTTTGAGATCGCCGTGCGGGTTCGGTAGAAACTGTTCTTTGGGCAGTATCGAGTCAATTAGTGATTGATTAACAAACTTGACTTATTAGTTCAAAGGTAATGCTTCAAGCTGGCAGGACATGACCGTTAATCCTCGGTTGCCTATGTCTTGCCTAAAAATGCTGTAAGTATAATCAGGCGAAAATTTCGTGAGTTAAGGCGGCAATTGGTTTAGAAATGGCGATCAAAAAATCAGATTTATATTCTTCCCTGTGGGCTTCCTGCGATGAACTGCGGGGCGGCATGGATGCCAGCCAGTATAAAGACTATGTGCTGTTCATGCTGTTCATCAAATACATTTCTGACAAGTACGGGGATTCTGATGATTATGCGCCGCCTGTGGTCATTCCCCCTGGAGCCAGCTTCAAGGACATGATCGCCCTGAAGGGAAAAAGCGACATCGGCGAAAAGATCAATACTCAGATTATTCAACCCCTGATTGATGCTAATGATCGGTTAGCCCGCACCGACTTTCCTGACTTTAACGATACCAACAAGCTAGGAGAGGGGGCGGCAATGGTCGAGCGCCTCAGCAACCTGATCGGAATCTTTCAGAAGCCAGAACTAGACTTTTCCAAAAATCGGGCCGAGCATGACGATATTTTGGGGGATGCCTATGAGTATTTGATGCGGCACTTTGCCACCGAAAGCGGCAAGAGCAAAGGGCAATTTTACACGCCGTCGGAAGTCAGCCGGGTGATTGCAAAAGTGATCGGAATTTCGCCCCAAAACACGATCGCCTCCACAACGGCTTATGACCCCACCTGTGGTTCTGGTTCACTGTTGCTGAAGGTGGCGGCGGAGGCGGGCAAAGCGATCACCCTGGAAGGGCAAGAAAAGGACGTGACCACCGCTGGTTTGGCGCGGATGAACATGATCTTGCATGATTTTCCGACTGCCCAAATTTTGTCGGGGAATACCTTGGCTGCGCCAAAATTCAAGGATGGTGAGCAGCTTCGTACCTATGATTATGTGGTGGCGAATCCACCTTTTTCGGACAAAACCTGGAGCACCGGGCTGAAGCCGGATAGCGATCCCTTTCAGCGTTTTGTGTGGGGAGAACCGCCCGCCAAGCAGGGCGACTATGCCTATCTTTTACACATTATTCGATCGCTCAAAAGTACTGGCAAAGCGGCTTGTATTTTGCCCCATGGGGTGTTGTTTCGGGGAAATGCAGAGGCAGTCATTCGTAAGCAATTGGTGAAATCGGGCTATCTCAAGGGCATCATTGGTTTACCGGCTAACTTGTTCTATGGAACGGGAATTCCGGCTTGCATTTTGGTGCTGGATAAGGAAAATGCCACGGCTCGGAAAGGCATTTTTATGATTGATGCCTCAAAGGGTTTCAAGAAAGACGGTAATAAAAATCGGTTGAGAGAACAAGACATCCATCGAATTGTGGACACGTTTAATAAACAGATTGATATCCCACGTTATGGGCGGATGGTGCCATTTGAAGAAATTGCCGATCCGAAGAATGACTACAATCTAAATTTGCCGCGCTACATTGACAGCACTGAACCGGAAGATCTCCAGGATATTGACGGACATTTGCGGGGTGGAATTCCTCAGCGGGATCTGGATGCTTTGGCAGATTATTGGCAAGTGATCCCTGGGGTGCGATCGACCCTATTTGAGTCTGCTGGTCGCCCTGGTTATCAGCAGTTGCGGCTGCCGATCGCGGAGGTGAAGTCGGCGATTTTGAGTCACCCGGAATTTACGGCGTTTAATGCGACGGTGACGCGAATTTTTGAGCAGTGGCAGCGGGACAATCGGCCACGACTAACCAATTTTGGCCAAAATGGACATCCCAAGGCGCTAATCGAAACGATTGCGGAGGATTTGCTGGCGCGGTTCAAGGTTGCGCCGCTGTTGGATGCCTATGATCTTTACCAACATCTGATGGATTATTGGGCGGAGACGATGCAAGACGATTGCTATCTGCTGGCGGCGGATGGTTGGGTGGCGCAAACTTACCGCATTTTGGAAGAGGACAAAAAGGGCAAGGTCAAAGACAAGGGTTGGGCCTGTGATCTGGTGCCGAAGCCATTAATTGTGGCGCGTTATTTTGCGGCGGAACAGGCGGCGATCGAGGCGAAACAATCGGAGTTGGAAGCGATTGCGGCGAGCCTGGCGGAACTGGAGGAGGAACAGGGGGGCGAGGAGGGTTATTTGGGGGCGTTGGAGAAGGTGAACAAGGCGGAGGTGAATGCCAGGCTGAAGGAACTCAAGGGCGACAGGGAGGCTCTGGAGGAGGTGGCGGTGCTGAAGGAATGGCTGAGGCTGAATGCGGAGGAGGCGGATTATAAGAAGGCGATTAAGACTGCGGAGGCGGCGTTGGATCAACGGGTCTATGAAAAATATCCTCAGTTGACGGCGGCGGAAATCAAAACGCTGGTGGTTGAGGATAAGTGGTTGGCGGCGTTGGCGGCAGCAGTGCAGGGGGAGCTGGAGCGGGTGTCGCAGGGGCTGACGGGACGGGTGCGGGTGTTGGCGGAGCGCTATGCTGTGCCGTTGCCGAGGTTGGTGGAGGAGGTGGAGATGTTGTCGGCTAGGGTGGCGGAACATCTCAAGCAAATGGGGGCGGAATGGAACTGATCAAAGACTTAGCAAGGATTGACTAATTAAGGGTTTTGCTGAAGATTTGATCGCCAGCTTTATCAGGAAATTTGAGGAACGATGGGGGAAATTGATGAATATTGATCAGATTCCTAAGGGCTATAAGCTGACTGAGGCTGGTGTGATTCCTGAAGATTGGAAGGTAGAACATCTATGTACGCTTGCAGAAATTAGAACTGGCATAGCTAAAAATTCAAACATTGCTGTCAATAACCCTATTCTTGTTCATTACCTACGAGTTGCAAATGTCCAAGACGATCATTTGGATTTAACTGAAATAAATAACATTGCAGTATCAAAAAATGACCTTACTCGTTATTCTGTACTTCCTGGCGATGTATTAATGAACGAGGGAGGCGATCTTGATAAATTGGGGCGAGGCAGTATATGGCGTGGACAGCTTAATCCTTGCGTTCACCAAAATCATGTATTCGTTGTTCGATGTCGCCAACTGCTATCTCCTGAATATTTGAATATTTGGTCTAGTGGCTCTGTATCCCGTCATTACTTTCTTGTTGCAGGTAAGCAAACAACAAATTTAGCAACTATAAATAAAACAGCACTTGGACAACTACCTATTGCCCTACCATCTTTACCAGAGCAAATTGCGATCGCCACTGCCCTTTCTGATGTTGATGAACTGCTGCAATCGCTCGATCGCCTCATCGCCAAAAAGCGCGACATCAAGCAAGCCACCATGCAACAACTCCTCACAGGTAAAACCCGCCTACCAGGATTTGAGAATGAATGGGAAGTCAAGCAATTAGGAGATATTGCAGATGTAATTGACCCACACCCTAGTCACAGAGCACCTGCTGAATTTACTAACGGGATTCCTTTTGTTGGAATTGGTGACCTGAATGAAAATGGAGAGATTATTGGAAATAAAATTCGCTTAGTAAACCAATTAGTACTAGAAGAACACTTAATGAGATACAACTTAAAGGATGAACTCATTGGACTTGGCAGAGTCGCATCAATTGGAAAAGTGGTTAGCTTAAAAGAATTTCCAAACTCTTATGTCATTTCGCCTACCTTAGGTCTTATTCGTAGCAATAAAGTAAATCGAAATTATCTTTTGTATGCACTCAAATCGAAATTTGTCGCAGAGCAGTTTTTAAAAATCATGAGTGGTTCAACACGCTCCTCTATAGGAATGGAAGTGTTGCGTGAGTTACAAATCAATGTGCCGTCTACCATTCCCGAACAAACGGCGATCGCCCAAATTCTTTCGGATATGGACACCGAAATCGCCACCCTCGAACAACGCCGCGACAAAACCCGCGCCCTCAAACAAGGCATGATGCAACAACTATTAACCGGAAGAATACGCCTTAAACATTGAAAAATTCACATCGCAATCAAGAAAGAACTGCATGATTGACTAGAATAGGGCTGATTAATCAAACAACATCACACCTGCCATGCAAATTACCATCAACCTAGACGATGCCCTCATTCAAGATGCAATGAGCCTCAATCCTGAGTTGACCATTGAGAAAGCGATCGAGTCAGCATTAGCATTTTATGTTAAGCAACAACAACGATTGAAGATTGTTGAATTGTTTGGCGCGATCGATTATGAACCAAGCTATGACTATAAAGAACAGCGTAAAATACTATAGCAATTGATTAGTGATTCAGACTAATGAGATGAACGTTATTGTAGATACAGCAGTCTGGTCATTAGCTCTCAGACGGCATTCGCCTGACCAGAATCAGGAGATTATTAGACAGCTTCAAGACCTGATCCAGAGCGATCAGATTTTAATGTTAGGCGTAATTCGCCAAGAAATTTTGTCAGGGATCAAAAATATAGACCAGTTTAATCGCCTCCGCAATACGCTCAGATCCTTTCCCGACTTTGATGTTCATTCTGAAGATTATGAAAAAGCCGCAGAATTCTTTAATATCTGTCGGCAGAAAGGTATTCAAGGATCGAATACTGACTTTTTAATTTGCGCTGTTGCCCATCGTTGTCAAAGCCTAATTTTCACAACCGATCGAGATTTTCACAACTTCCAGCCTCATATTCCTGTCCGTCTTTACGCTTGAACAGCATTGCCTAGAGAGTAACTAGAGACCTGCTCCATGCCAGCCCAGCCTCGCTCCGAACGCACCACCCAAAACCGCGTCATTCGCCTGTTTTGCCCCGACTCAGACACAAACCCATCCCCAAAAACCGCCCCAAAAACGACCAGCGCCCGCGAACCAGCACCCCGCTACAACACCGCGCCATCCCTCACCGCCCTCGGCTACCGCTACCTCGGCGATTGGAGCAAACGCCCCAACAACCGCCCCATTGAAACCGACCTGCTGCGGGCCAACCTCCAAGCACGCGGTTATTCCGACCAACAGATCGCCGCCGCCCTCCAAAAACTCGAAACCGCCGCCGATGTCACGGGCGTTACGCTCTATGAGGCCAACCGCCGCACCTACCAACTACTGCGCTATGGCATATCGGTGCAGGTTGCCGTTGGTCAACGTTATGAAACCGTCCATTTAATTGATTGGAACAACCCTGAAAAAAATGACTTCGCGATCGCCCAAGAAGTCACCCTCAAACAAGGCGGACACGAACGCCGTCCCGACTTGGTGATTTATTTAAATGGGCTAGCTATTGGTGTGATTGAACTCAAACGCAGCTCCAAAAATATTAATGAAGGCATCCGCCAACTGATTAGTAATCAAGAAAAAATTTTTAATCCTGGATTTTTTAGCACCGTTCAACTCGTCTTTGCAGGCAATGACTCGCAGGGACTCTACTACAGCACCATTGGCGACGACGAAAAACTCTTTGTGCGGTGGAAACCCCAAAGCGAAACCCCCGCAACAACGCCAGGCTTTTTGCTCGATCAACCCCTCGGGGAAATGTGCGAGAAAACCCGCCTGCTTGACCTGATTCGCAACTTTATTCTTTTTGATGGTGGCCGTAAAAAGGTTCCCCGCCCCCATCAGTTCGCCGCCGTGAAAGCTGCCCAAGAACGCATTCGCCGCCGGGAAGGTGGGGTGATTTGGCATACCCAAGGCAGCGGCAAAAGCATTCTGATGGTGTTGATTGCTCAGTGGTTGCTCGAATATGATCCGAACGGCCGAATTTTGATCATCACCGATCGCGATGAACTCGACAAACAAATCGAAAATGTCCTGAGAAATGCTGGCGTGGTTGGCGAGTCTTCCCCTTCACCTCGGATCACGTCGCGCTCCGAATTTGCCCAAAAACTAGCAACTCCTAATCCTCGCGTTCTTTGCGCCCTAATTCACAAGTTTGATCTCAATCTCAAGAGCGATCCCCCTCCCGTTTACGGGCGCTTTTATGTGTTTGTGGATGAATGCCACCGCACCCAAGGCGGCGACCTCAACAAACAAATGAAGCGATGGCTCGATAATGCCCTCTTCATTGGTTTTACGGGCACACCATTGCTCCGGAAAGATAAACAAACCACCCGCGATGTCTTTGGAACTTATATTCACACTTATAAATTCTACGAAGCCGTTCAGGATCAAGTGGTTCTGGATTTGCGATATGAAGCCCGCACCGTTCCCCAACGGTTGACTTCCCAAAAGGCGATCGATCAATGGTTTGACAAAAAGACCCAAGGGCTAAATAACTACCAGCGAGCAGCTTTGCGCAAACGTTGGGCTAACCTCGAAGAACTGATGAGTTCCGGGGAGCGAAAACAACGGATTATTGCTGATATCATCCACGACTTTGGCACGGTTCCTCGGCTCGATCGCGATCGGGGCACGGCCATCCTGGTCGCCGCTTCGATTTACGATGCTTGCCACTATTTTCGCCTTTTTCAGAACACACCTTTTGGCAAGTTTTGTGGCATTGTCACCTCCTATGAACCCAACGCCACCGTCATTTCAAAGGAACCAGCCAACAGCGATGAACGCTACAAGTACGACACCTACAGCCAATATGTCCTAAAGGACGGTCAAAGCACCCAAAAATACGAGGATGCGATTAAGGAGCGCTTCAAAAAAGAACCGGCTAACTGCAAATTACTGATCGTAGTAAGCAAGCTGCTCACGGGTTTTGATGCGCCTTCTTGCACCTACATTTATTTGGATAACGAGATGCGAGATCACACTCTTTTCCAAGCCATCTGCCGCACCAATCGGCTAGATGGGGAAGACAAGGATTTTGGTTACATCGTCGATTACAAAGAACTCTTCGAGAAACTCCAAGACTCGATCGCGGTCTACAGCTCCGATCAGCTCGATCTCGACAACGGCAGCAACGCCAACGTGATCGTCAAAGATTATCTAGAAGCAGGCAAAAATCAGCTTGAGCAAACCCGAGAAGCGCTGCATTATCTTTGCGCACCCGTGGCCCAGCCCCGTGAAGTTGAGCAATATCTGCATTATTTCTGCGGCACAGTTGACGATCCCGAGGCCCTCACCGCCACGGAGCCGCTACGAATTGAGTTCTACAAGGCTGTGGCGATGTTCCTGCGAGCCTACGCCGCGATCGCGCGGAACTTGGAATCCGCCGGTTACTCAACGGCTGAAATTGCCAAACTCCAGCAGGACGCTAAGTTCTATACCGATCTGCGTGAAGCCATTAAACAGTTCTCCGGTGAGGAACTCGACCTGAAGCCCTATGAGGGCGAAATGCGCTATCTGATTAATACCTATATCCTGGCTGATCCCGCTGAAAATATCGGCGACTTGAGCGATCTTTCCCTCACCGAAGCGATCATCGAAACTGGCATTCACGATGCAATTGCCAAAAAGCTAAATCAAAAGGGAAATCTTTCTGACAACGCGATCGCAGAAGGCATCATCAATAATGTCCGTAAGACCATTATCCGTAATCGGTTGACTGATCCCAAATTCTACGATCAAATGTCGAAGCTGCTTGATGATCTGCTTCAACAAAAGCGGGACGATACCGCCTCCTATGAGCAATTTCTGAAAGCTGCGGAAGCCTTGATCCAGCAGCTTGGACGCAAACAAAGCAGCGCTCAGGTTCCAGCCACACTCAACGGCAACTCAGAGGCGATCGTCCTGTTCAATAACTTGCCGTCTTTGCCCTGCAAAACCTTCCAATGCCCCACCGATGATGACGCAAGGGCAGAACTCGCCTTAACACTCGATCGCGCCGTCAGAGAAAATGCCCCAGCCGGCTGGAAAGGCGACGAAACGCGACAAAAGCAAGTGCTAAATGCCATTTTTCCAATCATGAAACGCGATCGCCCGGCCACGGAAGCGATCTTTGAAATCATTAAAAGTCAGGATGGCTACTCATGACATTAATGACTGAAACTATCCGAATTGGAGAGATTCCGATTACTGTGACCCTGAAAGAGGTTCGGAATGTTCACCTTTCTGTTCACCCACCCGATGGGCACGTCACCCTCGTGGCTCCAGCTTCCACCCGGCTCGATGTGGCCCGCGCCTATGCCATCAGCAAACTCGGCTGGATTCGGAAACAGCAACAGACCCTCGCCAGCCAGGCCAGAGAAACACCCCGACAGTTTATTGGTCGCGAAAGTCATTACCTTTGGGGTCGCCGCTATTTGCTAACGGTGGTTTATCAAGAAACCAAACCTAGTGTCATTCTTGACCACAAACGGATTACCCTCACCGTCCGTCCGGGCAGCAATACTGAAGCGCGGGCGAGAGTGTTTCACGCCTGGCATCGATCACTCCTACATGCGGTGATTCCCCCATTTATTCAAAAATGGGAAACAAAACTAGGAGTGAAAGTCTCGAACTATTATCTTCAGCGTATGAAGACCAAATGGGGCAGTTGCAACCCTTCCGCCAGACACATTCGGTTAAATACAGAACTGGTGAAGAAACCCAAAGATCTCCTCGAATACGTCATTGTTCATGAAATGGCACATCTCCGAGAACCGACGCACAGCGATTGCTTTGTCAGGCTGCTCGACCAGCATTATCCCAATTGGCGCGAAGCACGTGCTGAACTGAATGAACTACCCTTAGCAGCGGAAGGCTGGCCGCATCACGAATATTAATTCTGCCCTATTTTTCAAAGCCTTTAGAGTGGAAGGCTGGGAAACTGGGCCAAGTGGTCTTAATAAAAGTCAATAAAGCCCGTATATTCAGAGCGTTTGATCGCCAAAAAAGATCGGTTTTAGCGTGCTGAACAACAGGAGAATGGGGATGGGCGAAGGACAACCGCAACAACTGGCGATCGCGGGGAGCGATACGGAAGTGGGCAAAACGGTCTTTGTGCTGGCATTGGCGGCCTATTGGCAACAGCATTGTCAGAAACAAGGGGCCTTGGGCCTGTTAAAGCCGGTGCAGTCTGGGGAGGGCGATCGGGAAATTTATGGGGAACTGTTTGCGGACTTGAACCAAAGCCCCGAATCCTTTAATCCCATTCGGCTTCAGGCTCCCTTGGCTCCCCCAATTGCGGCGGAACGTGAAGGCAAAACGATCGACCTGGCCTTGGCCTGGCAAGCTTTGCAAACCCTCCAGCGCGATCGCTCCTTCATTTTGATCGAAGGGGCCGGGGGCTTGGGGTCGCCGGTCACTTGGGAGTTGACCTTTGCGGATGTGGTGGCCGCTTGGCGGTTGCCGTTGGTGTTGGTAGTGCCGGTTAAGTTGGGGGCGATCGCCCAAACGGTGGCGAATGTGGCCCTGGCTCGCCAATACCAAATTCCGCTGCGGGGCATTGTGCTGAATGAAGTGACAGCCGTGAGCGTGGCCGATCGAGAAGCTTTGGCCCCCATCGGTCTGATTGAAAGCCTGACCCATGTGCCCGTGCTGGGCTATTTACCCCACGTGGACAATTGGCGCGATCGCGCGGCCCTGGCTGCTGCGGCGGCGCACCTGAACCTGGAGCCATTAGGCATCAGTCCCTACTGAAGTGGCTGATCAATCAGGCAGAAGTGGCGGCGCTGGCGATGTCTCGGGTGATGGGCAATTTAATTTCAAAGGTTGTGCCGTGGTGGGGAATCGATCGACAGTCGATCGAGCCGTAGTGGCGCTCCACAATAATTTGATAGGCGATCGCCATGCCCAATCCGGTGCCTTTGCCAACGGGCTTGGTGGTATAGAACGGGTCAAATAATTTGGCACGAGTCGCATCATTCATGCCAATGCCATTGTCAGTAATTTCGATTTTGACCCAAGACAAATTGAGGGTTTGGGTTGTGATGGTAATGGTGGGCAATTCTTGGGCCGGCGGCGCTGCTTGCCACCGTTCCTCGATCGCATCAATGGCATTGACCAGCAGGTTAATTAAAACCTGATCAATTTGTCCAATGGTGCAATCAACGGCAGGTAAAGAGCCGCTTTGGCGAATGATATTGAGATCGGGTTTTAGCTCCTGAATTCGATGACTCAAGATCATCAACACCCGATCGATGGACTCGTGAAGGCTGGCCGGTTCCTTGGCTTCGGTGGTGACGTGGGAATAGATTCGGAGGGATTTTACAATTTCCCGAATGCGATTGGTTCCCACGCGCATGGAGGTGAGCAGCTTGGGAAAATCATCGGCAATGTAATCTAAATCAAGGGTCTCGGGATGGGAGATCGGGACGAAATGAGGAGTTTTGGCATATTGCTGGTTGTGGCGATCGATGGTGTCTTGGTAAGCAATCACGGCTTCTAAAAGTTCCGTGGCATATTCTGAAGCGTGATGCAAATTACCATGTACGAAGCTCACGGGATTGTTGATTTCGTGGGCGATTCCGGCCACCAATTGCCCTAAGCTTGATAATTTTTCGCTTTGAATCAGGTGTGTTTGGGCTTCCTGAAGTTCCTGAAGGGCCGTTTCTAAATCTTCAGTGCGATCTTGCAGGGCCAAGCGAGATTCCTGAAGCTGTTGGTTGCTGTAAATCACTTGGTTAAGGAGTGATTCTTGCACCACGACTCGCCGAATATTGTTGAAAAGATAGGCGGCAATGCTGGCGGTGAGGCTTAGTCCCACGAGAAAGGCTGCGATGCTATTGGGAAATAGAAAGGGCGAAAAAATTTGATGGGGCAACACGAGCAGGGACATTTCCCGATCGCCCACGTTAATGGATTGGGTGCAAATGTCCCAAGGGCCTTTCCAAGGACAACGCAAGGCCTGCTGGGCCCCAACAGTCCAAGGGGCTGTACTGGCAGTCGGCAGGATGCGATCGAAGCTACTGGGGTTGGCTAACTGGGATTGCAAATAATCCACCGGGCGATCGAACAGGAAAATATCCAAATCCAACACGCCCGTCTGTCCACGGGTTAGGTGGAGCGATCGGGTAATTTCCGTTTGGGTCACAAACCAGCCCTGGTCGGTTCCCTGCACCGTCAGCAGCCGAGGATCTGGATTGGACACAATCATCGTTAGGGGCCGCTGAAAGGACTGGGCCCGCTTCAGCCAACTGTTGAGGGCTGGGGGGATTGTTGTTCGCTGACCGGATTGCCGACCGCTAAGGGACTGGATACCTTGCCCCAGTTGAAATTGAACATAGGGCCCCGTTTGGGGATCGGCCTGAATCCAGGCCGTATCGGCCGTGTTGGCCACGTCGGACAGGAGGTTTTGGCTGATGGATTGAAATTCGGCGGCCGAGGCGGGGCGACGGCGATCGAACATCAAGGCCCCGGCGCGGGTGGTGCGGGTAATTTGTTCTAAATCATCACGAAGATTGTTACCCAATTGTTGGGTTTGCTGTTGCAGTTGGGCGCGGGCTTGGGCTAAGTCCCGATCGGCCGCCCAGTTGGCCGCCCAGGCCGACAGTCCCACTCCCACCAACAAGGCAATGGCAACGGGCCCATAACGACGATAGGGAACAGGCGTTAGCGATGGGGCGGGGGGTGGGGGTGGCGCAGATCCCGGCCGATCGGTTCGACGAGCAGCGACAGGCATGATTAAGCAAGAGGGTGTCAAGGGAGTGGTGTTGAGGTGGGTGTTGAGGTGGGTATTTTGAAACGGGAGATGGGCTGGAGTAACGGTCAACCATTCGGTGGCTGGTGTGGGCCCATGGCTCCAGCGATCGATTGGCTCCGAGGTGGAAGGAGCGGGGGTTGGACGGAGGTGGAACAGCCTCCAGAAACACTCTGGCCAGCGCGTGGCACTTGACGGTAACTTCTTCACGATCAAAAACTTGCTGATTGGATCCATCCCGATAGGGGATGATCGCGGGTGGGGGGTAGTGGGGCCAACGGTCAAAAATTGGCGATGGGGCCATGGTTTGGGGGCAACGAATCAGGTCACCGCCCCGAGAGCCAGTGAGTGACCCGCTGGCGGCTGTAGCGATTGACACCCTGACCTTCATCCTAATTGAGAATAAGTTTTAATAAATAATTGACTTGATTACAATTTTCAAATTTCAGATGCCGAATTCATAAGCACAGCGTAATTCTGTGCTGAGTTTTAATCGCGTTTAATGGCAAGAAGCGTGCTCCGCTGCCCGATCGCTTGCCAGGGCTGCCTCCTCTGGCTCAAGATGGGCCTAGTTTCGACTCTTCAACTGGTTTGATGGTTGGTGTGGATCAGCCTGGTTTTGGTTGATCAGCTTCTTGGATATTGCTCTCGTTATCAGCATTTGTGCCCCGCCCCTATGGCTGCCGGATTGGTTCACGATCGAATCACGATGAACACGGCCGGGATTTGGTTCTTGGCGGCATTGGGGGTGACGGCGGATCTGGGGCTGGCCGCTGCGAGTGCGATCGGCTGTGTGGTGGGCGGCTACTGGCTCAGCCCAGATCTCGATATTCGATCGCACCCATTCCAGCGCTGGGGCCCCCTACGCATCATTTGGATTCCTTACCAAAAACTGATTCGCCACCGCTCCACCTGGTCTCACGGGCCGCTGATTGGCACGACCTTGCGGGTGTTGTATTTGGCGATCGCCCTGGGGATGGGATGGTTGCTGATGTTGGGATTGGCGGCGATCGGGTTTTCCCTGTGGGGCGGGGCTGATCGCTATGCCAACTTTGAGGCGGCCACCTTGGCCCAAACCCGGGCGATCGGCCAATGGCTGTGGGTTGATCAATTCCCGTTTTTGGTGGCGGGGTTTGTGGGGCTGGAGGTGGGGGCCCTGTCGCATATCGTGACGGATCATCTCAGCTCTTGGCAAAAGCGACGCGCCCGCCGGGCCAAGCGATCGACCAGCCAAGCCCGAGGTCGATCGCCCGGTGCTCGAACCTCATCCCGCAAACCGGCCCGCAACCGTCGATCGCGCAGTGGTCAAGCCCGCAACCCTCAACCTAAGCAGACTAAACGCACAAAAAACCGGTCAAACTCATAGCCAGCGGCGACGCAAGAAATCCAACTCATAGCCAGCGGCGACGCAAGAAATCCAACGCGGTGCAGGCGCTGACGTGGCGGATCCATTCCCGATCGCGCTGGAGCCCGAGGCGCATTTCATGGGTGGTGACCCCATCGGGGCCAGCAATGCCCGCATAGACCAGACCCACCGGCTTGGCCTCGCTGCCACCGCCGGGCCCGGCCACCCCGGTGATGCTGATGGCCCAAGTGCTGCCGAGCCGATCGCGTGCCCCGATCGCCATTTCCTTTGCTGTTTCGTGGCTGACGGCTCCGAAGCGATCTAATGTTTCCGCCGAAACCCCCAACAGGGCTGTTTTGATCCGGTTGTCGTAGGCAATGATGCCACCGAGAAAATAGGCGGAACTGCCCGCCACCGCCGTCAGCAACTGTCCCAAACCGCCACCTGTGCAGGACTCCGCCACCGCCAGGGTTTCGCCTCGATCTTGGAGCGATCGGCCCACCACGATCGGCAACGTATCCTCATCCAATCCATAGCAATCGGGCCCCACCCGATCGCGAATTTGCGCCACCATCGGCTCAATTTTGGCCAGGGCTTCGGTTGCCGTTGCCCCACAGGCCGACACCCGCAACTTCACCGATCCTCGGTTGGCGTAGGGGGCCACCGTCGGATCCGGACTGGCTAAATAGTCCGCCACCCGTTCCGCCAGGGCCGATTCGGAAATGCCCCAAAACTTCAAGGTTTGCGAGACGATCGTTTGGCGCGACCACCCGTGATCTCGCAGGTAAGGCACGGCCACTTCCGCCCACATGGTGCGCATTTCGCTGGGCACACCGGGAAAGGTCATCAACAACAACTCCGGAACCGGTTGCCAAATCATGCCCGGAGCCGTGCCCACCCGGTTGGTCAAAATGGCTGCCCCAGCCGGCAACAGGGCCTGCTTGCGATTACTGGGAACCATGGTGCGGCCGCGCTGGGCAAATTTTTGTTCAATATCGGCAATGACGGCCGGATGTTCCACCAGGGGCGCATCAAAAAACTGGGCGATCGTTTCGGTGGTTAAGTCATCGGGCGTGGGGCCCAGGCCGCCCGTAAACAGCAAAATGCGCGATCGTTGGCAAGCGGTGGCGATCGCCCGTTGCAGTCGTTGGGGATTGTCGCCAACCACCGTTTGGTAATAGTGGGGAATGCCCAATGCCGCCAGTTGTTGTGCCAAAAACTGAGCATTACCATTGAGAATGTCGCCAAGCAACAGCTCAGTGCCGACACAAATAATTTCAGCGCTGGGGGTCATTGTGCCAAGCTCCGCACAGGATCAAACGGGAATCACCGAACCATTCAACCATCAAGGCGACACTGATCAAGCCCAACTGATCAGACCTAATTGATTAGACCCATCAGTCAATCATCATCATCTCGGATTTTGCCCTTAACGGATCGTGGGACAAGGGGTAGGACAAGGGATGGAACAACTGGTGAGACAAGGGGTAGGACAAGGGGTTTAGGGCCTGTCGTCGTTGAGCGCGAAACCCTAGATCTGCCGTTAGCGGATCGTGGGGGACAAGATGCTCAAGCCCCTTGTTGCGACGACTAGGGCATGGAAGATCAACTGTTTCAGCATCACCTCGAAATAATGACGACAGGCCCTAAACCCCTTGCCTGATCATGGGCCTGATCACGATTGAAGCAAGACGGTCAAATGCTTTGGCCCTCGGCGTTGCTCTCAAACTTTCGCCTTAATTGATTGCGAACGGATCGCGTGAAGGACTAATTCTCAGTCTAAGCTTGATTAGCCCTAAATCAATAGGGGCAAATCGGTTCCATTGTAGCGTTGAAATTTTCAGGCTCCAAGCCATTTCAAGCCGCTGTTTTCGCGATTTTTTCGCGGTTTCATCTTAAATGAGAAATTGAGGATCCCTCGATCGATCTTGACCAACTTGGCCAAAAGATGGGGCTACGATCGGCTGAGTTTGCTTGAGACTTGCGAGCACGAATCATTGCGATCATTGCGATTTTCTCGAAATAATTACCCCTGCCTAAGGAGGAGAGCCATGGCGACATCGAAAGAATTCACGAGTTTTGATGCCATGATTCGGGAAGCTGAAAAACCCGTTCTTGTGGACTTTTATGCCACTTGGTGTGGCCCTTGCCAAATGTTGTCGCCAGTGTTGGAGGAGGTGAGTGTGCGGCTGCATGATCACCTGCAAGTGGTGAAGATTGATGCCGATCGCTACCCGGATTTGGCAACTCAACACCAGGTGACAGCCCTGCCGACGCTGATTTTGTTTAAGGACGGCCAGGCGATCGATCGAATCGAAGGGTTTATGAAGGCGGAGCATCTCATCGCCCACCTAGAGCGCAAATTGAGTTAAAGGGGACAATATCCAACGAACCAATAACGGTTTGTTGCGGGATGGGCTGCGATCGATGGATCTTGTGTTGTGCCACATGACGGTGGATTTTGATGCCCTAGGCGCGGCGGTGGGCTGGGCCTGCCTGCATCCGGGGGCCAAAATTGTGCTGGCGGGCGGGGCGCATCCGGGAGTGCAGGCGTTTTTGGCGCTCCACCGCGATGAGTATCCCTTGATTGAGCGGCGATCGGTGGATCCAAAACGGATTCGATCGCTCGTGGTGGTGGATACGCAACAGCGCGATCGCCTGGGGAAGTTGGCGGAATGGCTGGACTTGCCGCAGTTGGACTCGATCGCCCTCTATGACCATCACTTGGGGTCTGTGGGGGACATTCCCGCCACCCGACAACAAATCGAAGCGGTGGGGGCCACCACCACCCTGATGGTGGAGCAATTGCAACGGGCGGGCGATTTGCAGCGGCCCCTCACACCGGCCGAGGCAACGGTGATGGCCTTGGGGATCCATGTGGATTCTGGATCCTTGACCTATGAAACCGCCACGGCGCGGGATGCGGCGGCCCTGGCTTGGTTAATGGCCCAAGGGGCCAGCGTCAGTGCCATTGCCACCTATTTGGATCCGAGTTTGTCGCCCCTGTTGCAGCGGCTGTTGGCGGAGGCGATCGACCAGGTGCATGGCCACCCGGAACAGACCCAAGTGGTGGCCGGGGCCCGCTTAACCTGGGTGTTGCTGACGGCGGATCATTACGTACCGGGTCTTTCGACGGTGGCTTCGCGGTTGGTGGACACGATCGGGGCGGATAGTTTGTTGCTGGGAATGCTCTATGGCACGCGGGAGGGGCCTCGCGGTTGGCGGCTATCGTTGGTGGGGCGATCGCGGTTGGTGGGCCCGGACTGGGGAGCGTTGTTGGCTCCTTGGGGAGGTGGCCATGCCCAGGCGGCGGCGGGCACGGTGCATTGGGATTCAGAGCCAGCAGCACCGATCGAACCGGCGGCAATGTTGCTGAAATCCCTGATGGCGGCCTTTGCGGCGCAGTTACCCCATCCCCCGATCGCGCGGGATTTGATGTCGTCACCCGTGCGGACGATTTTGCCGGAAACCTCGATCGACGAAGCCCAGCGAATTTTGTTGCGCTATGGCCATTCTGGCCTGTCCGTGGTTGATCGAGGTGGGCAGTTGGTGGGGATTGTGTCCCGGCGAGATTTGGATATTGCACTCCACCACGGGTTTCACCATGCCCCCGTCAAGGGCTACATGACCACCCAGCTCAAAACCATCACCCCGGAAACAACCCTAGCGGCCATCGAAGCCCTGATGGTGACCTACGACATTGGCCGGCTCCCGGTGCTCGATCGGGGACAACTGGTGGGGATTGTGACCCGTACCGATGTGTTGCGCCGATTCCATCGTGATCGACAGCAACAGCCCACCCCTGCCCTCCCAGACCCGATCGCCGCGATCGGGAATTTTTGCCCCCTGCTGTCGCGGCTCACTCCGCCCTTGCGACAACTGCTCGATCGGGCGGCGGCTTTGGCCCAGACCAGGGGCTGGCAACTGTACCTGGTGGGGGGTGGGGTGCGCGATTTGCTCCTGAGTGACGCGGCCCAGGCGCTGTACCTGTCGGATTTGGACTTGGTGGTGGATGGTTGCCATCAACCTCGGGCGAATCCTCCAGAGGCCTCAGAAGCCATCGCGCCAGACACCGGAGCCGCTGTGAGTTTGGCCCAAGCCCTGGCCCAGGACTATCCCGGGGTGCGTTTACAAGTCCATGGGCAATTTCAAACGGCTGCCCTGTTGTGGCATCGAGATCCGCTATTCGATTCCCTGTGGGTGGACATTGCCACGGCGCGCACGGAGTTTTATCCCTATCCAGCGGCCAATCCGGAGGTGGAAGCCAGTTCCATTCAACAGGATTTGTATCGGCGCGATTTTACGGTGAATGCGTTGGCGGTGCGGCTGACGGAACCCAATCCCGGTGAGGTGCTGGACTTTTTTGGGGGCATGGTGGATTTGGGCGATCGACTGGTGCGGGTGCTCCATGCCAACAGTTTTATTGAGGACCCCACGCGGATCTATCGAGCGGTGCGGTTTGCGGTCAAGTTGGAATTCACGATCGAAACCCAAACGGAGCGCTACATCCGCTATGCCATGGCCCAACTGTCGCCCTTGGGAGGGCAGCGCCGCCAACCCGCCTTGGAAACCCGTTTGAAGGCCGAGCTGAAATACATTTTGCAGACGGATTTTTGGTTGCCGGCCCTGGATTTGCTCGATCGCCTGGAGGCCCTGCGTTGCATCCACCCCACGTTGAAACTGACCCGATCGCTGCGGCAGGCGGTGCGCTGGGTGGCCTGGGTTTGGGCAGCGGGGGTGTTGGCTTGGGGGGACGATCGGGCGGTGGCCGGTCTCCATCGTTGGGAACTGTTGCTGGAAACCTTGCTGGCCAGCTTGGCCCCGGGCGATCGCGCCGAGGTGGCACGCCGCCTACAGCTCACCGAAGCCAGCATTCAACGGCTGGAACAACTGGCGATCGCGGAAACCACCTTGCCCGCAGAATTGGCCCGATGCGATCGCCCCAGCGACCAAGTGCGGGTCTTGGAATCCTGGAGCCGACCGCTGCTGTTGTTGGTCAGCCTCCACAGCGATCGGGTGACAAGGCGACAAATTTGGCACTATCTCACCCGCTTGAGCCAAGTGACCAGCCCTTTGAATGGCAAAGATCTACAACAGTTGGGCTATGCACCGGGTAAGCAATTTCGAGAAATTTTGGGTCAGTTGCGAGGGGCTTGTTTGGATCGGCTGGTGGGCGATCGCACCGAAGCGATCACTTGGGTGAAAACCCACTATCCGCCACAAAGTCCGGTGGGCTGAGGCTTCGGGGGCGATCGCAACCCAGGGCCAGGGTCGCAATTATTGCGAATCTTTACGAAAGAAAAACTCTTGACTTATTCTTAAGAGTTGAAGCGGCATCCACCCCTCTCCGATGCCCCGAGGTTTGCTTTGAACCCTTCTTCTCCCCAACCGCAACGAAGCCGCTGGATTGCTCCCTTGTTTTTGGTTACCGCTGCCTGCGCTTCCATGCTTGGCGCGGGAGCGGTGGCCGTTGTGCGATCTGGCGAAATGAACCTCTTCGGCATTCGGTTCGAGTCCCCCCCCATCCTGAACTGGTTGGCGGGAGAAGAGCAGTCTTTCCCACCGCGTGAAGGTTGGCCGGTGTCCAAAACCGCTGAACAGGAGTTGGATCCAGCCGATCCCAGCATTCCCGATCTCGTGCTTCAGCAAATTCGCAGCCATCCTCACCGGGATAGCTCGTCGGTGATTCGCAGCCAACGCATTGCCCCGATCGAGCGGCCCGTGCGCAACAGCCCTCAGCCAGCGGAGTCCACCACCGATCGCGTGCCCCTGGCTAGTCCCAGTCCCTTGGGTAATCCTGACGACAACGCGCCACCGACTGACAGCACACCGCTGGTGGATCCCTCCGGTAGCAATTCGGGAACGGCCAACCCAGCGATCGAGCGCCCCGATCGATCTAACTCGGGCGATCGCGGTTCAACGGTCGATCGATCTCCGTCCGGTATCAGCGCCCCAGAGCCGGCCGCCAACTCAGCTCCCTCGGAAACCCGCTCCGCGCCCGATCGCCCCGCTAACCCCGAGCCACGTCCCGTCACAGAGCGCCGCCCGACCACGGAGCGCCGCCCTGCCCCCGAACCAGCCGCCGTTGAGCGTCGCCCCAGCGGCGGCAGTTCCAGTGCTCCAGCCAGCGGCGGGTCATCCGGTGCTAGCAACGGGGGTAGTGCTGGCAGTGGTTCCGCCCCGGACAGCAGCAGCACACCCTAAGGGCATACCCTGGCCCCCAGTTCTGCGCCCTTGATCCTGATCCCTGATCTTGATCCCTGACTAAGCCGCAGGTGCGAATCCCCAGCCAGCCCTAAACTGCTCATGCCAAACCTGCCAGCCCAAAACCACCACGCTATAATTCAGAGCGGTCGCGGTAACCCGCTCCGGCCCTGCCTAAAAGCGATTATGCGCGCACCCTAGCTCTCAACTAGCGCTTGACCTTCCGATTCCCGATCGCCTTCCAAGTACTTTCACCCGCGAGTTTCATGAGTAACCCGCTTGTCCATGCCTTCTTTGTTGGTCGCGCGATCGCTGAAGTGGTAAACGAACAAATCGAGCGAACTGCCACCGATTGGTTGAGCGAGCTTGGGAAATTCGATGCCGAACAGCGGGAAAACCTACGCCAACTCGTCGAAGAAGCCCTGGCCAGGGCCCAACAGGCCGAAGCCGCCGCCACCAACGGCCGCGCCACCAGTAGCGCTCCCGGTGGCGACGATGTGCAAGCTGAACTCGATGATCTGCGAGCCGAGATTGCTCGCCTCCGGTCAGAGATTAAGCAATACCGCAGCGAAGCCAACCCAAGCTAGAGTCGAGACGCACCGCACGGAGTCGAGGGTGAAAACGTACGACAGCAAAGCTTACCGATGGAACCGCGAGCGGTACTCCCGCCCCCGCCGCTTTATTGATATCTGGACTTTTGTCACCCTTTGGTTGCTGTGGCTTTGGATTGACACCAAGCCCTGGAGCTATCGCGGAGGCATGACGGAGGCCAAACAGAAAGCCCGCCGCCGCCAACAGGCCGTTTGGGTGCGCGATACGCTGCTCCAGTTGGGGCCGACTTTCATCAAAGTGGGTCAACTATTTTCGACGCGCGCTGACCTGTTCCCGGCGGAATATGTGGAGGAGCTGTCGAAGCTGCAAGACCGCGTACCGGCCTTTGGCTATGACCAGGTGGAAGCGATCATTCGCCAAGACTTGGGCAAGCCGGTGCAGGAACTGTTCCAAAGCTTTGACCCCATTCCCTTGGCGGCCGCCAGTTTGGGCCAGGTTCATAAGGCTCAGTTGCGATCGGGCGAAGAAGTGGTGGTGAAGGTGCAGCGCCCGGGCCTGAAAAAGCTGTTTCAAATTGATTTGGCCATTCTGAAGGGCATTGCTCGCTATTTCCAAAACCATCCCCGCTGGGGCCCCGGTCGGGATTGGTTGGGCATTTACGAAGAATGCTGCCGGATTTTATACGAGGAAATTGATTATCTAAACGAAGGACGCAATGCCGATCGCTTCCGGCGGAACTTTCGCCATGCGGATTGGGTGCGTGTACCCAAGGTTTTTTGGCGCTATTGCTCACCTCGGACGATTGTTTTGGAATATGTCCCCGGCATCAAAATCAGTCACTATGAGGCGATTGAAGCGGCAGGACTTGATCGATCGACCCTGGCCGAGTTGGGAGCCAGGGCCTACCTGGAGCAAATCCTAGAAGGGGGCTTTTTCCACGCGGATCCCCACCCGGGCAACTTGGCGGTGAGTCCAGATGGGGCGCTGATTTTCTATGACTTCGGGATGATGGGGCAGATTAATGCCAATGTGCGCACGGGGTTGATGGAAACCTTCTTTGGCATTGCCCAAAAGAATGGTGAGCGGGTGATGAACTCCCTGATTTCGCTGGGGGCGCTGCAACCGACCGGAGACACGGGGCCCGTCCGCCGATCGATCCAGTACATGCTGGACAACTTCATGGACAAACCCTTTGAAACCCAGTCCGTGACCGCCATCAGCGATGATCTGTATGAAATCGCCTACGGCCAGCCTTTTCGGTTCCCGGCGACATTTACCTTCGTGATGCGGGCATTTTCAACCTTAGAAGGGGTAGGCAAGGGCCTAGATCCTGAGTTTAATTTTATGGAGGTCGCTAAACCCTACGCGATGCAACTGATGAATGGAAATCAACCGGAGGCTGCCGGAGACTTGCTGGGCGAGTTAGGTCGCCAGGCAGCGCAAATGAGTTCAACGGCTTTGGGTTTGCCGCGTCGCATTGATGACACGATCGAAAAGCTCGATCGGGGTGATCTGCGCTTGCGAGTGCGGGCCACGGAAACCGATCGCGTACTGCGTCGTCTGAGCAACGCCCAAGTGGCCACCAACTACTCAATCCTGACTGGTAGCTTTGCCCTCTGTAGTGCCATCTTGGTGGGCACAGGATACGGATGGTTTGCAGTGATTCCCGGTGGTATCGGCCTCCTCCCCGCGATCGCCCTCTTGCGCTTGCTGCGGCGGATGGATCGCTATGAGAAGATGTTCTAAAGTCCTGGGAATTTAAGGGGTGATACCCCTCATTTTCCGACGCACCCCATGACAAACCAAGCTCGATAGACCGCGATCGCTGCCACCCGCGCTCAGCGTTCGGTTGGCTGCCAATCCTGATTGCCCCTGTTCTACCCCCGTCCCGTTCGCCCATGAAGTTTCGAGCCTCGGGATTGACCGATCGCGGAATGCTGCGAAGTGTCAATCAAGATAATTTGTTTGTCGATCCTGAAGGTCGGTTATTCATCGTTGCGGATGGAATGGGCGGCCACGCGGGCGGACAGGAAGCTAGCCGCATTGCGATCGAAGTGGTTAGCCAAGTGATCCTGCAAGCTTGGGATTCAGAGGCTTCCTCACCGGCCCTGTTGGAAGTGGCGATCGAGAAAGCCAACGATGCCATTTTGGATGACCAAGTTCGCCATCCGGAACGGGCCGAAATGGGCACGACGATCGTGGCGATTATGCATCGCGATGATCAGTGGTGGCAGGTGCATGTGGGTGACTCGCGCCTCTATCGATCGCGGGAGCAACACCTGCTGCAACTGACTAAAGATCACACCTGGGTGGCCCGGGCCGTTGAAAGCGGCGACCTGAGCCAAGAACAGGCCCGATCGCACCCCTGGCGACATGTGTTGATGCAATGCCTGGGGCGGCGAGAGCTGGAGCTAGTGGAAATTTATCCCCTTGAGTTTCGATTGGGGGATCAACTGCTGCTCTGTAGTGACGGTCTCACGGAGGAATTATCCGACTCCGAAATCTTGCACCATCTTTGCCAAATGCCTTTGGCCCACCAGCTCGATCAGTTGGTGGAGCGTTTGGTGCAGTCCGCCAAAGATCGCGGCGGTCGCGACAACATCACCGTTGTGCTTGTGACCAGCGAAAGCACTGAAGAAGACGAAGAAGAGGAGTTTATTCCCCTTGGCCCCGTGGACGATGAACCGTCCGAGGGCATGATTGATGAAACCCTGCCTTTCCCAACGGATGATGATTTTCCACCGGAGCTTGCGCCCCTAAGTGAATCGCCCTGAGTTGCTGACCTTCGGCTCATGAACCTGAGTGAATTGCTCTCAAGTGAATTGCTCTCCAGTAAATTGCTCTCAAGTGAATTTCTCTCAAGTAAATTGCTCTCAATAGATGACCGTCAGATTGATTAGCCTGGGTGAATGATCCTGAGTTGATTCTGAGTCGATCGTTATTGATCGTTATTGATCGTTACTGGTCACTGTTGTGTGAATCACCCTCGGTTTGCAGCCTAGCGATCGGGTGTCTTCAAGTAAGGATTGGTGGCGATGAGTCGCTGACCTGGGATTGAGACCGTTTAGTTTCTCTTTAGTTTCCCTTGGCATGTTGAGGGCGATCGGGTCACAATCCTTCGATTAATTGAAGCTTGGTTTCTGATCCCTAGGTTTGATAATCTCCTAGAAGCTGCCTGCACAGTGCAAACCAAATCTAGGTTGGTATTTCATAGCTCAAATCTCCGATTCGAGATTAATGCTTGAAACCCTTGATCTTGGTAACTGTGAGTGATTCATGAAAAGCAGAATCTTGTACATAGAGATTGAACTTGGGAGTTTTCAGTGATGTTAAAAATTCCTGTGCAAATGACGCAAGCCGACAGAACTCAGCCTAAAAATCTTGATGCTTACCCTGATCGAGTCAGCGCGATCGAGTTGAGCAACCATTTAATTCGTCATCCTTGGCGGCGATGGGTTGTGATGCCGCTGCTGGTGTTTGGGTTGGGGCTAATCTTTCTAGCTGGTTGGTGTGGATGGGCGGAACCAGCTTGGGCAGAAAATTACAACCGCTTCTCGTTGGTGGGTGCAGACTTTTCCAATCAGGATCTGCGAGATGATGATTTCACCAAAGCTAATCTGCGGGAAGCAAATTTTCATAACGCTAATCTTGAAGGAGTTCGCTTCTTTGCCGCAAACTTAGAATCAGCAAATTTGAGCGGTGCAAACTTACGAAATTCCACCCTTGATTCAGCCCGGTTAGTCAATGCAGATTTGACCAACGCGGTGTTAGAAGGAGCCTTCGCCGCCAGCATTAATATTCCCGGTGTCAAAATTACGGGAGCGGACTTTACCGATGTGTTGTTGCGATCGGACACCCTAGACAAGCTTTGTGCGGTGGCGGATGGGGTGAACCCGGTGACGGGCCGGGCCACGCGCGACACGTTGCTTTGTCCCTAAGGTATTTCTCTTGAGTGTTTCCCAAGGGTGCTTTCCAGGAACCTCCAGGGTCATCCATTTTGGTGTCTTTTCGGTGCTGAGTTATGTCTATCGATAATGCCGATCGCTTCTTAATTGCTGCTGCCCAGAGCGAACAGATCCGACAATATTTCAAGTCTGTGAAAACGCCCCAAGAATTTGCCGATGTGGCCTGTCGGTTGGGCTATGAATTTAGTCCTGAGGATTTGAAAATGGCCGTTGCAGAACATAGCCAAAATGTGACCCAGCGAAGACATACGGGCGTGTGGGAATGGTTGCGCACTGTGCCCTGGATTGAACGCTAGCGATCGACCTAAGTTGCAGCCCAAATTCAGCGAACTGAACATGCCGATTCAGCCAGCAAATCCAGCAAACTAGTTCAGTAAATCAGCCCAAGCATCCGTAGTTGAGAGAATCGATGGACTTTCTGAATCCGCGCTTGGCGGGGCGACGGGTAGGGGTTTTGTTGCATGAGGGACTGCGAGGTCCACGGGGCAAAACGGGTCTCGCCTTCTTGCGCTATAGCGCGGCGGAGGTGGTGGCGGTGATCGATCGCGATGCGGCCGGTGCTAGCCTGGTTGCCCTAACGGGGATCGATCGCCCGGTTCCCGTGGTGGCCAGTGCGCAGGAGGCGATCGCCCTGGGGGTCGATACCTTGCTGATTGGGATTGCGCCTTCGGGGGGAATTTTGCCGGCGGAGTGGGAAACGGAACTGAAGGAGGCGCTGCGGGTGGGGGTTTCCCTGGTGAATGGCCTGCATCGCCCCCTCAGTCAAGCGCCCGATTGGGTGGCTTGCCAACAGCCGGGGCAGTGGATTTGGGATGTGCGGGTGGAACCAACGGGCCTGACGATCGGGTCGGGGTTGGCGCGGTTGCTGCCGGGGGGGCGGGTGTTGGCCGTGGGCACAGATATGGCGATCGGGAAGATGTCCACCACTCTGGAACTCTGCCGAGCGGCCCACCGCCAGGGCCGACAAGCGCATTTTGTGGGTACGGGCCAGGCGGGGCTGATGATTGCCGGACAAGGGGTGGCCCTGGATGCGGTGCGGGTGGATTTTGCGGCGGGGGCAGTGGAGCGGGCCCTGCTCCAAGTTGCCCAGGATGTGGGGCCAGAGGGATTAGGAGATCAGGATTTGTTGGCGATCGAGGGCCAAGGATCGTTGCTGCATCCAGGATCCACAGCCACCTTGCCGTTGCTGCGGGGATCGCAGCCCACCCATTTGATTTTGGTGCATCGGGCTGGTCAAATTCATTTGCGAGATTTGCCCCATTGCCCGATTCCGCCATTGCCGGACGTGGTGGCCCTTTACGAAGCAGTGGCACGAGCGGCCGGAACCTATGCAGCAGCGCCCGTGGCAGCGATCGCCCTGAACACGGCTCACCTGTCAGACACGGAAGCAAGGGCCGAGTGCGATCGGGTGGCGGCCTTGACCGATCGCCCCTGCACGGATCCGGTGCGTTACGGGGCAGAATTATTGCTGACTTCGATCGGCGTTGGTTCGTTTGATCAACAAACTCAATTCGCTGGGTAATTGGGTGTCGATTGATATTGATTAATCAGTGCTAATAATTGGTGCTAATCAGCGCCAATTATCAGTGCTAATCAGGGTCTATGGGGATGAAATTGTGGAGGATGACTGATCTCGATCGAGCGATCGCGATCGTTGAGGTTTGCAAGGGTTTCCCCAAGCGATCGAGCGAGCGGGAATATTCATCAGTACCGTGCTTCTTGCGCCGATGATGCTGTTTGCACCAATGCTCACGCCGGGAGCCACAAAACAATCCGTCGCAACCCAAGTGCCATTACCAATCACCACCGGTTCTACTAACAACCCAAAGGCTCGATCGCGAATATCATGACTGCCGGTACAAAGATAACTGCCTTGGGAAATGACGCAGTGGGAACCCACTTCAATGCGATCAAGACTGTAAAACGTGACATGATCTCCAACCCAAGACCAATCACCAATTTGCACTTTCCAAGGATAGGTAAATCGAGCGCTCGATCGAATCACCACTCGCTTACCAATCTTTGCCCCAAAACAGCGCAATAACCAACAGCGAAACCCATTGGCCGGGTGGGGAGAGAGGGGAAACAAAGTGCCTTGAATGAACCACCACAACAAAATAAACCAGCCGGGCCGCCCCCGATCGAACCAGGATTGATCATAGCGACTGAGATCAAACCAAGCTGGCTCATCGGTCACCACAGGGTTCACCCGATCGTGGTGGGTATAGGATTGGGTTACTCGCTCAAAATCATGGGGCACAGTCATAGGCGACGCTTTAGGAATGGATTGACGACGAAGCCGATCGGGGACTGGATTTGGGTTGTTGCTGTTGGTTCAACTGCCCGCCCGACTTGCGCAATTCGTAGAGCTTAACCCCAATTTGAAACTCATACTGACTCAGCAACCGACCATACACATAACCGGGATAACCATCCAAAAATCCCAGCCGAATAATATAAAACAGCACAAACCGAATGAAGGGTTTCATGGGCAACCGCACCCACAGCCGCTTCAGGGCCCGCTTCCGTTCCACAGCATTTCCAAACAGATTGCCCTTCAAGGTTCCGTCTTTGCCGCGCCCTTCTAATAGATTTAAATAGACTTGGGCTTCCCAATTGGAATAGCGATTGTGGCGCGCTAGCCATTGATAGATATCCCGGAAGTCAATATGCAACATGTCTTCCTTGAGATAGCCCACTTGGCCCTGGCTTGGGTTGATCAGAACATGCTCATGAACCTCGTTGTCTCCCGTATTGCGAATTTCTTCGGTTCCCAGGTTTTCGTAGCGACCCGATTGATGCTTAAACAAGCGCAGATTCCAATCGGGATATTTACCCCCATAGCGAATCCATTTCCCTAGGAAAAAGACGCGGCGGTTGAGATAGTAGCCTGCGAAACCGGGACGGGCGATCGCCTCAGCAATTTCATCCCACAGCTCCGGGGTAATTCGCTCATCACAATCCACAATCAAAACCCATTCATTCCGAAAGGGCAGATTTTCCAGCGACCAATTTTTCTTTTTGGGCCAACGGCCGTTGAACTGAAATTGCACGACGGTTGCGCCGTAGCTTTCGCAAATTTCAACGCTGCGATCGTCGCTGTGGGAATCCACCACAAAAATTTCGTCGGCCCGAGCCACGCTTTCGAGACAGGCGGGCAGGTTGGCCTCTTCATTTTTGGCCGGAATGAGCACGGAAACGGGAACCGTGTTGCTGGTGATTTGTTGCGGATGAATGGTCATGCTGAAGGGGGGTGAGACAGCAGCGGATGGCAGAAACAGGGGCAATTTAGCGAAAAACGAAGCCGAATCGAGCGAATTCTAGGGGTAATTGGGAACGGGGACATCGACGATGATCACGAGGGCCAAGCCTATAATGCCCGACGACCCATGAGGGCGCGGAGGATGGCCCACAGGTAGCCCAACTGACCATAGGCATAGACCAGGTTGTCAAAACGAATGGCAGGATCCCGCCAGTGGCGGAGGGCTTTCCAAAGGCCCCGCAGGAACCGATCGCCCGCCAAGCCAAACTGGCGCAAGCCCGCCCGTCCAGCCAGTTGCTCGCGATAGCACTCACTGATGCCTTGCCACCAGGCGCGATTTAAAAACCATCGGGGATTCAATCGCTCTGGGGCAACGTTGTGGGCGGCATGGGCGGCGGGAATGTAGCCCACCTGCCAGTTCAGTTCGATCGCCCGCTCGGTCATCATTAGTTCTTCGTTCGACAGCAATTTTTTCCCCACGCGCCCTAGGCTGGGGTCAAAACCGCCCACCCGATCGAGAAAAGACCGGCGAATTGCATAATTCAAGCCGCGCGGTGTTTGTCCCGGATTGTGAATGATGACCGGTTGCTCGCCCAAGTCATAGGCTCCCAAGGGTTCAGTCATGCCATCGGAAAGCCAGCGCGGGCGCGATCGCCCCGGGGGCCACAGCAGGGTAACGCGCCCCCCAGCAATGGCCAGGCGATCGTTCTGGGCAAATGCCTCGTAGAGCATCCGTAACCATTGGGGGCTGGCTTCTGCGTCGTCGTCCAAATAGGCGAGCAAATGACTGCGGGCGGCTTTGGCTCCGGCATTGCGGGCCACAGACAAGCCTGTGATCGACTCATACACATAGCGCAAACGGGGGTGAATCAGGCGCGCTTCCACCACTTCCCGTGTGCGATCGGTGGAAGCATTGTCCACCACCACAATTTCGTAGGGGATGGTTGCCCCGCAATCTTGGCTCAGGAGGCTATCGATCGCCCCGCCCAGATATTCCGCTCGATTGTGGGTGCAAATGATCGCAGAAATTAGGGGTTCCCGCGCGTTGGTTTCTGGGCCTGGGAACTCCGAAGTTTGGGCGTTTGGAGTGGGTGAGTCTGGGGTTACTGAGTTTGGAGTTTGGCTGGCTGGAGTTGGGGTTTCTGAAGCTGGCGACTCAGTGGGGAGAGGTTCCGGGGATAAAGCGCCCATAACACAACATTGGGGAATCGAAAGATTGGGGAAATCGAGGGCTTGAAGATCGAAAAATTGGGCGAATCCAGGGGGCGAAAATCGAGAGATTGGGCGATTGAAATTGAGCGATTGAGGGATTGCGAGATTGAAAATTGGGCGATCGAAAATTGCGAGACCGAGGGTTCGAGGATTCCCTGAACCTAGGGTTTTCGAGGGCCGCGTTGTGGGCTGCGGTTCAGGAGCTGGTGCAGGCGATCGCGAAAGGCATCCACCCCAAACAGTCCAAGGGCCTCTTGCCGCAGCCATGCCCCATCACAACGGCGATCGCCCCTGGTCGTCAAGGCAGCAATGGCGGCGCGGGCCACAGCTTCCGAATCCCGGTGGGGCACACGCCACCCTAATCGACCATCCTGCAAGGGGTCGGCGGAACCGTCGTCATCACCGGAAATGACCGGTACGCCCGTGGCCATGGCTTCCAGGTAGGCAATGCCAAATCCCTCTTGGGAGGGCATGACGTAGAGGTCGGCGGCTCGATAGAAGTCCGGCAGGGCTTCCGTGGCCACAAACCCCGCAAACACAACCCGATCGCCCACTCCCATCTCACAGGCCAGGGCCTCCAAACGGGGGCGATCTTCGCCGCGACCAATCACCAGATATTTCACGTTGGGCACGGCTCGGGCAATCAGCGGCAGGGCCCGAATGGTCACATCCACTCCTTTATAGCGATCGCCCGGCCAGAGCCGCGCCACGGTCATCAGCACTTTGCAATCGGCCAAGCCATACTGCGCCAACAGTTCCGGCGGTTTGGGCCCTGGCCGAAACACCGTGCCATCCACCGGACAGGGCATCAGATCCACCCGATCGGGATTGAGCTGATTGGCCTGACTGGCGCGATCGCGGGAATAGCGACTAACAATCCAGAGGGCATCGGCCCGCTGCAAGGCCCGGCGGGCTGGGGGCGAGAGGGGATCCCAAACTTCCTTGCCGTGGGTCAGTACCGTGTAGGGAATGCGTCGCACCTGGCAAATCCAAGCGATCGCCTGAACAAGATTGATGTGGCCACAAAACACCTGGCGCGGTGGCGCAATCCACAGGCTCCAGGCCAGGCTGGCCAGCATTTGCAACCGCCCGATCGCCCGGGACTTGGCCCCACCAAAACAGTTAAATTCCAAGCGCCCTTCCCCGATCGGGGGTTTAGCCATGGGGCGATCGCGCAGAATCCAGACCCGGCCGCGACGGTTCGGTTCCGCCACACAGGCGTAGGCTGTCAACAAATTTTGGTTATAGGTTTGGATGCCGCCCTCGTTGTCGAACACCTCAAGAAAAACGAATGCATCCCACTGACTGCCCCGCGCCGATCGAGACCGTGGCTTAGCCGAAATGGGTTTTGATGGAACGTGCTGCATGACGAATCAACCACCCAGAATCCTACTCACGACTCGATCACTCAATTGCATCGCTAATTCAGAACGAAACAATGCATGGCCCCACAATGCACGCCTCACCTCATGGTGTGGCTTAAATCATGCATGACTGAGAATGCACGACTGAGAATGCACAGCTAAACGACGGAACTGGATGGGTAGCCCCGGTCACTGAACCTGTTAACGGTAGTCTGCATTTCCAATGTCTCCGATTCCGCTCGGGACTGCCACTGCTACTGGTGTTGTTTGTGGTTCTGTGGGCCTGTGCTAGGGAAACTGAATCGGGATTGCACCTGAATGAATCTGCCGATCTCAACTGTCCCCTATCAATTTACCCAGGGTTTTTCAGTCGGAATCCGGTTAATTTGCATACCTATACGCAGGCCCGTAACCGAAGGCTGGGCGGTTGCCCGGTTCTGAGGTGATGCTTGAACGGGCCTGCTCAAGATGATTTACAAGACGACTTAAATAATCAGAATCGAAATGTGGTGCGGATAGTTCCCACCACGATCGCCCCGCGATCGGCCTCATGCTCTGCTTGGGTGACCACAAAAACACCGGGTGTGATGGAAATTCGATCGCCCACCTTAAACCGATAGAAGGTTTCCAGGTGCATTCCCTGGCCCGAATCATCTTCCACATCGCCCGTGCCTTTCACCAAGCGCAGGGGCTGACCCACCAAAAAGGCCCAAAGATCGCCCTCGCGGCCAAAGGGATCTGACCAGGCCAAGGACACCGCATAGGTGTTGGACAGGGCCGTGGCTTCCCGATCGATGTAATTGGTCCAAACCCAGCCTCCCCAGGCCGCCAGGGTGAGGGCTTCCGATAACCGCCATTGCAATGTGCCGCTGAGACCGTGGATTTGGGCCGGGGAATCGAGCTTGCCGGACAGGTCGGCGTTGAGGCTGCCGGTGAAGGTGTTGAGATAGCCCCGATCGTCATAGGCATTGATGTAGGCGATGCCCGTCAGCAAAGTGGCCGCCGGTTTGGTCAGCAGTTGCACCCCCCAAGCGCTGCGATCGCTCCCAAAGATGCCCTGATCCGATCGGGCGCTGTTGCCCGCGCCATAGGCAAATTGCAGCCGCCCCCGCTCCCATAGCAGCCAATCTGCCCCCACGCCCCCATCCAGGGCCGCCAGCTTAAACAGGGGGCTGCCTTCGGCGAACCGAGAAATGGCCCCGCGGCCGGTGTCAAAAAAGGGCGAGTTGGCCGTGAGGACGCTGCTGAGGTCAAAGCCGACGGGCCGCAGGGTCAAAACCACCCGATCGCCCCAGGCCGCAAATCGATAATCCAACAGGTCTAACTGAATGTTGTTGTCCAAATCCGTTTGGAACGAGAGGCGGGCCATGTCCGTGCCCAAAGATTGGCGACTGGCATAGCCGTTGTTGCCCAGGTTGCCCGTGGCCAGTTGCAACCGCAGCCGATCCTTCCCCGTGAAGGAGGTGACGAATTGCAAGCGGGTCAAGTGGGCAAAGGTGGCGGGATTTTCGTTATCACCGGGCGGATTGTCACCCGCGGCCGCCGACAAACCGAAAATCGTTTCGCCCCCCATCAACAGGGTGGGGCTAAAGCGCTGACTTTCCAAGCGGGCGGTGGTGGCTTCCAGGCGGTTGACTCGTCCCGTGAGCTGTTCCAGTTCCGATCGAAATTCCGTTTGTAGGCGGCTCAGGGCGGCCAGGTCGTCCCGTTGAACTGCGGCATCGGTGGCGCGATCGAGCTGCGTTTGGATCGCCTCCAGGCAAGCGGCTAAACCGGCGGCAAACTCAAACCGGCCCAGGGGCCGATCGCCCCGAAACAGTCCGTCGGGATAGCCCGCCAAACAGCCATAGCGCTCCACCAGGGATTGCAGAGCCTGGAATGCCCAATCGGTGGGCTGCACATCGCTGAGGGCAGAAACGGAGGTGACCTGGGCTTGGGCGGGGATCGCGGTTTCGGGGTCGATCGGGTCAGTCCCCGCAGGTTCGACCATTTCCAAAGTTTGGGCCACAACTCCGCTGGTTCCTGCCAGCAGCCCCACCAGCGCTCCCAATAGGGATCCCAAAACCGATCGCACCATGGCCCTTGATCGGAACCCACCGGCCCACCGGCTCCCGTCCACCCGCCGCGATCGCCCTGAAGCGGTGATGGCCCCGATCGGGGGTTGATGCATTTTGGGCTGCGGAATGGCCGTTGCCGCCTTGGTTTCTGAATCGGTTTCTGAATCGGTTTCTAATGCTGCTGCCGTCATCCTGCCCAGACTCCCTTTGCACACCACAGGCAGATCGCCCTTGCTTCAATCCCTAACCAACCGCAGGGGCTGGCGCTCGGGTTATGGATTTCGGATCGAAACTATCACATGCCCATTCCCTCAGGACGATTTCGCGCGGAAGTTGCGCCTAGAAAGGCCGATCGCAAGGATCACCCAACAACACGCTGCCACACCCCCCCGAAGGTTGATCGCGCAGGAGCGATCGCACGTCAAAGGTAAACGCTGCGTAGATATCCTCCACCGTGTCTGCCTTGGGCTTTTGGGCCAAACCGCGTGCAATTAACTGCTCATCCACAGGCGGATCCTCATAGGCCAATAGGATGCGGGCCGCCTCCGCCGCACTCAAAAAATGCACCGTTTGCATTCCACAGCTTGCATCGGTGTTTCCTTCCAAGGCCTGACCGAGCGATCGCCCCAAATCATTCCCCGAAGCATCAACCCCCAGCAAACCTTGGTTGCAACCATTGGAGTCACCCCGACCGCGGCCGTGAATGCCCACCAACTCCCCATCCCCATTCAGCACCGGGCCGCCGCTCATCCCCCGCCGAGTTAGGTTGTCGTAGAGCACGCTGTAGCCCCCATCACTTAAGGGATTGGGGGAAATGGCCACCAAAGCCCCTGAGCTAGAAATCCGTTCACGGCGGGCGCTGTCGTCCTCGGGATTGGGCCAGCCAGACACCACCACCCGATCGCCCCGCCCCATCCGCCGGGAATTGCCCATCACTGCCACGGGATAATCCAGATTGCTGGTGAAACGCACCAGGGCCAAATCCATTCCCGTGATCGCGGAACCCATTTCATCCTGTTCATTGCCCAGGGGAATGATATTGCTCGGATCGCTTTCGTCATCAATGAAATGCACCTCACCATCGCTGGTGCGCACCCCATAGACCGTGCCCCGCGTCCGCACCACATGCAGCGCCGTTAGGGCGTAGTAGGTTTGCCCCTCCCGAGCCACCAGCACCCCAGACCCCGGATTCCATTCCTGGCGCTGTTCAATGTCGCCCTTTTGCAGCCCCTGGGCAATTACCACCGTGACTTGCGAGGCGATCGCATCCACCTGATCCAGCGTCAGCGCCTGCACGGCCCAAGCGGGGATCGTCGCCACAATCATCGCCGCCCCTACCCACAACCACCAGCGAACACAGCGATGGTGAAACCATCGCCGTCCTTGGGTCAGCGTGACAAACAGTGATGTGATAAAGCAGCCCATAATTCGGCTCAATCATCTAGAGCCTCTTTCCCCCCTAGGCTACAGGAGTCAGGAGTCTGGCAAAAAGTTTCGGGTTGCTGAATTTATTCCTGAATTGCTTAGTCCGTGGACTTTTCCTGAACCCCGCGCATAATTCGCGACAGTTCCGTTTTTTCGTCCACGCTGACCCGCGAAGGGGAACCGCTGATGATTTTTTCGTAGTTGCGGAACGAGTCGCGAATTTCCGGGCCATTGCGACTAATGGTGTATTCGCGAATGCCCTTATCGTGTTCCGATCCTCGCATTTTGAACACGTTAATGGCTCGGCACATTTCCCCACGAATTTCCACATACTGCAACATCAAAATGGTGTCGGTGATGGTGGAAATATGGGAATCGGTGATGGCATGGGATCCCATGAACTGGTCGGTGGTGTTTGTGAAGAAACCGGTAATTTCTTCTTGCTTGGCAAACCCCGTCACCCCAATCACGAATTGGCGGAAAGCGTTGTTGCTGACCCCTCGTGCCAGGGCCGAAAGGGAGTCGATCGCGATGCGTGAGGGTTTAAACTCAGCAATCTCAGACTTGATGATCTGCAAGTGATCTTCCAAGCCCGCTGACTCCGGATAGGCGCAGAGAATTTTGAGCAACCCACGGCTTTCCAAGTCCTCAAAGTCAATGCCCCAGGAATAGGCATTTCGAGAGAGTTGGGCCCGCGATTCTTCGTAGGCAAAGAGGATGGCGCGTTCGCCATTTTGGCAAGCGTCCTCAATGAATTTACTGACCAACAGGGTTTTGCCCGTACCGGTTGCGCCCGTGGCCAAAATAATCGAATCCTTGAAGAAGCCGCCGCCACACATGGAGTCGAGGGTGAGCACCCCGGACGATACCCGAGCATTGGACGATCGCTGAGTGAGGCGCATGGCTCCCAGCGGGAAAATGCTGATTCCTTGGTTGGTGATGGTGAAGGGATATTCTCCCTTCATGTGGGTTGTGCCCCGTAGCTTCAGGATTTCGATTGTCCGGCGACGGCGTTCACCCTCCAGCACGTTACGGACGATCGCCACGTTATCCGACACAAATTCCTCAACCCCAAACCGAGCCACGGGGCCATATTCCCGTTCCCGCTCCGTGGTCATGATGGTGGTCACGCCCACTTGCTTCAGGCGGGCCACCAATCGGAAGATCTCCCGACGCACCACCGAAGCCGCGTCATATTGCTGAAAAACAGCGGTGATTGAGTCGATCGAAACTCGCTTGGCCTTGTATTTCCGAATGGCGTATTGAATGCGCTCAATCAGGGCCGATAGGTCAAAATTGCCAACAATATCTTGTCCTTCCGGATCCGGGGAAGCATCCAAAATGAACAGCTTTCCTGAATCTACCAACTGTTGCAAATTCCAACCAAAGCTGCCCGCGTTTTTAATAATATCAGCGGGCGATTCCTCAAAGGTGACAAAGATGCCCGGCTCATCAAAATAAACAATTCCGTTATAAAGAAACTGGATCGCAATTAGCGTTTTCCCAGTACCAGATGTTCCGCTTACGAGTGTTGCTCGGCCGACAGGTAGCCCGCCATGGCTAATGTCGTCAAAGCCCTCAATCATCGTCCGAATTTTTTGAACACCGGTCATAGTGATATCTGTTTATATCTGTTTCCTAAGGAATCAACGCTATCGGAGTAGCCCGTCATCCAACCATCGAATGTCAGGGAAATGCCAGGGACTGGAAATGGTGTCTGGGAGTTGGGGCCTTTAACCCGATCGGGCATGGCCCCTGGGGGTTAACCGTGGCCAAGGGGCAGATCCAGATTGCCAAATGGAGAGGCTCAATTGCCGAGCACCATACCGAGCACCATACCGAGCACAAGGCTAAACACAACAGGGATCGAACCTGATTGGGGCTAGATGGGGCAGTCGATCGGGGTACGGGGCCCGCGATCGCGGCACACCGACGCAACCAATGCACCGGAACGAACCCACCCGCCGGGCATTTGGGGGCTGGTTTTGCCGTTCCCGATCGCCTCGGAGCCTAAACAGCATCCCACGATCCATCGCAAAACCCTACTGATTCTAGTATTCAGCCTCATCATCCGCCAATTCTTCATAGAGCAGATCGAGGCCAATCAACACCCGCTCGCGATCGGACAAATCGCCAATAATTTTCCGCACTGGTGGAGGCAGAATTTTTGCGAGGGTTGGGGTGGCTAAAATCTTATCCTCCTCAGCAAGTTGGGGATTTTTTAGCACATCAATGACCTTCAGTGCATAAACCCCTTGAAACTCATCTTCCAAAATATTCTTCAGAGTTTTCAGGGCGCGGACGGAATGGGGAGTATTCCCTGCTACGTATAACTTGAGAACGTAGGTTTTTTTGAGGGGACTCATAAGCAATACAACGAGTTGAGTTTAGGAAGTTCTGTCCACGGGAATTTGGGTAAATACAAGACCCGTTGAGAATGCAAGGTCACCGGAGTCCCTAAAACCGGAATCAGATCCATGCCAATCACAGGACTCTCCCCAGGGGCTGGGGAAAACTTACTCCCAATCTGTTATCGAGCAGACCAAGCTCCAGTCATCATCCTCAAAATTCAATCCATCAATGGCAGCTTGATGGCAGCTTGGTTGAAATATGCCGAAATCTTCTGTTGACAGCTTGTACTGACTTGTCAAATTGACTCTTGAACCGGATAGGGTCACCTGCACTCAGAACGAGAGAAGGAACTTGGAAATGGCTTGATGCCGACTGCGACGACAACGATTGACAGGGAGAAACAAGAAAAATCAAAGCGTTAATCCTAGAGCTTCTGGCGCGGCCTGCGGCTAACCTGTAAATGAACAATACGCCAAAGAGCATGGAATTTGATTTTATTTAATATAATAACCCGATTGTCAGATGGTAATCAGAAAAGATTCTTAAGTTTCCTGGTTTAAATCAATTCATCTATGAAACTTTCATTCTTAACGAGAATCAATGATGATTTGACTGAAAAATGACGTAAAAGTAATTTCTGAATGTGATCTAATACCAATTTCTTGAATTGACGATACTCACGATTCTTGCCTGGTAGGAATTTCAGCGCAAGATTTGTAGCGTTGATAATCAAGATTGGTATAAAAGAAACTATTTAAAGATGAATTGCAAGAATGATTGCAATGGGCCAGTCGCACTTTCGCACTTGGAACGAAATTATTCCATGCGCAGATCTGATCTATTAATTTACAAGCACTGTGTTGTTAGACAATGAATTAGGGCACATCACTCGCGAGGGATGGAGCGTCGATACATCTCGCACAGGTGGGCAATGATATCAATGAGTGTGAGTCGATAGTCTAGGAGAATTTCTTCGCTGCGTCCTTCCAGCTTGAGTTGAGTGGCAAGAGCATCCATCAACTCCATGTGAATTTCTACGATTTGAGAAACAGACATATCCGCAAAGAAAGCCTGCTCCACAAAGCGATCGACTCGCATGTTGACGGTGCCATCTCCTGAAAAGTAGGCCAGGACAATTTCGCGATATTCGCTTCTCAATTCCTGTAGGAGGGCGTGCCTGTCTTCGGCGGGCAGGTTTCTGAGAAACAGCTTGGGTTCGCGCTTGTAATACACACCTAAATATCCTAAGCGCTCTTTGAGTTTGTCTGTCAGTCGTTTCTGTTGCTCAAGCAGGTTCACTGCATTGGTGGGAACGGCAGAGGCAGGGGCAACATTTGCCTGACCAAGGTTCGGGCCGATTGGTGTTAGGTATAGAAAATTGTTGATGGCACGATCGATCGATCGGCGAAAAATTTCGAGGTCTTGCTCGGAGGCGATCACTTCAGCCGCATGATAAATCCAGGGTTTTTTGGGTAAATTCTGCGATCGGGAACACCAAATAACCGCTGGAAGAACGATGTTGGCGGCAGCAAGCTGCTCAATGGTTTGCTCAAGCAGTGGATCCTCTTGAATAATGAGACAATCAATTTCCTGTTGGTTTTGCTGAATGGCAGTCAGGAATGATTCTAAAGTTTCATGGTATTGGGTTTGATAGCGAGCAGTATCAAGGATTTTGCATAGGACTTCGGTGCTCTCTGATGAGTTTGTGAGCGCAGTAATTTCTAAGTAATATCGCACGATTTTCGCAGAATGGGGTTAAACAAAAAGGGGTTTGGCTATGTTGAGCTTGAAGTGGCTCTATCGTAGTGGGTTTTGCCAATTAATGGCGATCTCGAGGGCCAGTGGGGGTGTGGTTAGGAATGATTTTTAATAATTTTTTGTTGTTATCAATATAAGAAATCAAAATAGACCATCAAATAATCGGGATCAGGGCAGATCATAGGGGCATTATCCAAACCATTGCCAGCCATGCTCCAACAGGGAGCCAGTGGTTGACTCTGGAAGATTGCTCGGGGTAGCCCTGGGTTTCTTGCCTCGGGTTTCTTGCCAGGGTGATACGTAGGGTAATACAGGGATAATTTAACTCAATCGCCTGGTAATGGTTGGTGACCCCGTTGGCGAAGGGCGGTGATGATTTGGGGGTTCACTGGGGCGATCGCCTTGCAGAACCGGTGTTGCAACCTCTAGGGAGCGGGCGATCGGGCAGGGGCGACCCACAGCGAAGGACAGCCAACACCAGAGATCCCAGATCCCCTCAGAAAGTTGAAACCATATAGATTTTTGAAACCATAGAAGAACTAGGGCGATCGGCCATTTGGCCGCCGAAAGCACCGGAAAGTCCTATGGAGGCAGAGTCGGGAAGAACCCAGCGTTGCGAACCCTGGATAACAGAAAATTGGGAAATACAATCGGGATGACTGGATTCGAACCAGCGGCCCCCTCGACCCGAACGAGGTGCGCTACCAAGCTGCGCTACATCCCGAGACAGATTCCGCGATCGAGCCAGTGATTTGACCGGCGCGAAATTTGACCTTCAGAATTATAGGGGATGGTAAGCCATTTGCACGCAACTGGACGAGGAATTTTTTTATTTTTCTCGCGCCATTTTCTTATGCGCCATTTTCTTGCGCGCCGGGTTTGACCAGCCCCCTCTTGCCAGACCTGTTTTTATCACTCGTCTCGCTCAGCCCAGCCCTCGGCCTACAAAACCGATTCAGCCAGCGCCCCATCCACCGCCGTTTCCCGAAACTGGATCGAATCCTGGCGTGGATCCGCGTGGCTCACTTCCAACCAGAGGCGATCGCCCGGTGATAGATCGCGATGGAACCGCGTTGCCAGCTCCACCCCCAAATCCTCCAGCAGCACCGCCGCCAGACCGTCATCTTCGCGCAACCATCGCAACATCAAGGTTTGCCAGGGGCCGCGGTTGCGCCGTAAATATTCCAAGATCCAATAGCGCGTGGTTTGACGTTCCACCAAAGTGGCCTCGTAGGCCGTGGAACTCACCCCTTGCACCAACTCCTGCATTTCATTAATCGAAAAGGGTAGGGTTTCGCCCCGCAGGTGCGCCTTAATTTGAAAGTGACCCAATAAATCGGTATAGCGGCGAATGGGTGAGGTGATTTGGGTGTAGGTATCCAGGGCGAGGCTGGAGTGGCGGGCGGGCGTGGTGCTCATTTCGCTGCGGGGCATACAGCGGCGGATAGCACAGGCGCGCACGGGGCCCGCTGGTAACAACATCAGCTCTTCTGCTGGGGGAAGTTCCGGTTGGGGTTGGCTGCGGAAGGGCATTGGCAGGCTATTTTCTTGGCCGTAGCGGGCGGCCACTTCCCCGGCCAGGATCATCATTTCCGCCACCAGTCCCCGTGCGGCAGAATCGCCCAGGACTCGGATTTCAATTTCGTCATCCTTGACGGCGATCGAGGTTTCGGGCATTTCAATGCGGATTGCCCCTTGGCTGGCCCGCCAGCTTTCGCGGCGCTTGGCCCACTTGGCCAGGGCTGTGAGTTGTGGCTCGTCGGTGATGCCCAAATCGAGCATTTCGTCCACGTCGTCGTAGGTGAGGCGATAGGTGGGTTTGACGTGACTGGCGCGAATTTGGTAGTCCGCGACGGAGCCATCTTCGTTGAGAACGATGCCGAAGCTGAGGGCACAGCACTGCCGACCTTGTACGAGGCTCATGGGGCCGGTGGCCAGTTCGTGCGGAAACATGGGCACGGGGCCCGTGGGTAAATAGACGGTGGTGGCGCGGCGGCGGGCTTCGAGGTCTAGCTCGTTTCCGGGTTCTAGCCAGCGGGTGGGATCGGCAATATGTACCCAAATGCGCTCGGTGCCATCGCTGAGGAATTCTAGGCTGAGGCCGTCGTCAATTTCGCGGGTGCTTTCGTCGTCGATCGTGTAGGTTTTGAGGTGAACGAGGTCGAGCCGATCGCGATCCAGATCGGGGGGTGGGGATTCGAGGTACGCACGGGCCACATCAAGCACCTTGGCAGAAAAACGGGTGGGCAGTTGCGATCGCCGCAAGTGCAAATTTTCGTGGGGACTCCACAGGCCCAGGGCCACAAGCAGATCAAATGCACCGCGTTCGGTGGTCGGGCGATCGAGCTTTGCGAGTAAGTCTAACGCAGCCGATCGATTGGTCATTTCATCGCCTTGAACGGCATACCGTTCCAGTAATTCAAGGCGCTGACGAAATGGCGAATCGTCGGGAATTTCGGGGCGATCGCCCGGGTTGCTGATGGCCGATTGAACCCACTCGCAAAAGGCCTGCTGTTCCTGTTCTCGCTGCCGGGTCAGCTCCTGTTGACGGCGCATTTCTGAGACTTGGCTAGCGGGTCGAGGTTCGTAGCGATCGCCCTTCTGCTTAAAAAATAGCTTATCCTCGCTCAGCATCCGGTGAGCAGCGTAACAAGTGACCGGCGAAGCTTCCGAAAAAAGAATTAGGCTCAATTCCTTGGCATCCACGGCGCGGTTGTCTTCCTCGCACAGCAGTTCCCAAGCCACTTCCAAACTGTCGGGGTCAAAGTAAGGCGCTGTGGCGGCTCGAAAGGCAGCAATGTCGGCGGGCTGAAACCCACCCCCAACGGTGTAGGTCACATCCTGGGGACGAATCTTATAGCTCTTGCCCTGCTCGCCGATCGCGATGAAGAGTTTTTTGCCTTCCGGGCGATCGATTGTGGCCAACACCCGCTCGTCATCGAGTCGCAATTCAACCAGCGTTCCTTTGTCCATAGACTCGACACCAAGCCTGCACAGTTCGGCTCTTAGTGTAGGGGATTGGCTGGGCCCGCGAACCGATCGTCTGGGAGAGGTTGTCGGCCGGAATTCGGAGGGTTAATCAACCGGTGGGTTAGGTTGAATGGACACATACAATTGCTTTCAATTGCCTTCAATCGCTTGTGGCTCCAACGTTGAGTTTCAATGTTGAGTTTTGCCATTGCTGTCAACCTCGCTGTAATCACCTCGCGGTCAGTCGCTGAAAATCTATGGCTCCCTCAACGGTTAATCTGCCCTACTTCGATGCTTTGTTGGGCTTGCTGGATCGATCGCCCGCTGTGCAAACGGCCTTCCGCCGCCATGTCCATTGGGGCTATTGGGCCGATCCCGATCGGGCCCAAATCAGTCCTGCCGCCTTTGATGAAGCGGCCGAGCAGCTCACCCGTGAGGTGTATGGCACAACGCGGATTCAAAATGGGGCCAAGGTGCTGGATGTGGGCTGCGGGTTTGGCGGCACGATCGCCAGCCTGAACCAACAATTTTCAAACCTGCAACTGACGGGGGTGAACATTGACCCGCGCCAGCTTGATCGGGCGAAACAGTGGGTGACTCCGCAAAATAACAACACCATTGAATGGGTGGAGGCTAACGCGATCGAGCTGCCTTTTCCGGATGCGTCTTTTGATGTGGTGTTGGCGGTGGAATGTATTTTTCACTTTCCCGATCGACAGCGGTTTTTCCAAGAGGTGCGCCGGGTTCTGAAGCCGAGTGGTCAACTGGCCATTTCAGACTTTTTGCCCAGTGATTTGTTAGCACTGTTGCCCAATCTCAAATCTCCCCTTGATAGCGCTGGCTTTTATGGCGGATTTGATGTGACCTATACCCTCAATTCCTATCGAAATTTGGCCCAAGAAACAGGATTTCGGCTCACCCAGGCTCGGGATATCACGGCGGAAACTTTGCCAACCTATAGTTGTTTTCGATCGATGGCGGTTGATAATCAATGGTTCGATCCGTCAGCAATGGTGCAAACTTTGGCGATTGAGCTGGCTAGCCGTCTGCGGGCGCTCAACTATTGGATTTTGCAGTTCGATCGTTGGTAAATCTTGGGTGCGCAGCTCTGAAGCCTTGAAGCTTGCAAGTGTTTAAGCCTGCCAGTGGATTTTTCAGTTCATGAATGTTTCAGCTCGTCAATCCATTAGTTCATCTAGTTCATTAATCCATTAGTTCATCAGTCCTTGAGACAGGAGATCTTGAAAACGTGTCTTCAAATATGAATCGATCGCCCATTACCGGTAAAACGCGATTGCTCGGCGTGATTGGGGATCCCATTGGCCATTCCCTCTCGCCAGTGATGCATAACCAGGCGATCGCCAGTTTGGGGGCCGATGCGGTTTATGTGGCTTTTCCGGTCAAGCCCGCAGACTTGACTAGGGCGATGGATGGCTTTGCGGCGGTGGAGGTGTTGGGTCTGAGCGTCACCATTCCCCATAAGCAGGCGGTGATGCCCCTGTTGGCCGAAATTTCTGACGTGGCCCGATCGGTCGGGGCCGTGAACACCCTGTGGCGAACCGATCGGGGCTGGGCCGGCACCAACACCGACGTGGACGGCTTCGTGGCCCCGCTCAAGGTGTTGCGTGCCCATTGGCAAGGGGCCACGGCCCTGGTGTTGGGCACGGGGGGCGCGGCCCGAGCCGTGATTGCCGGAGCCAAACTTCTGGGGTGCGATCGGGTGGTGGTGGCCGGGCGCGACTCCCAAAAACTGGCGGCCCTGCAACAGCACTTTGGGCCCCCAAACCCCCTGTCGATCGCCCTAGAAACGCTGTTGTGGTCAGACCTCGATCGGGTGCTTCCGGCCGCCGATTTGCTGGTGAACTCCACTCCTGTGGGAATGCATCCCTTGGCGGCCGACTCGCCCCTTTCGATCGGCCAATTGGCCCTGCTACCCCCCAGCAGCATTGCCTACGATTTGATTTACACGCCGCGTCCCACTTGCTTGCTGCAAATGGCGGGCGATCGGGGCTTGCAGACGATTGATGGGTTGGAAATGTTGGTGCAACAAGGGGCGGTGGCCCTGTCCCGCTGGTTGGGGCAGCCGGCTCCGGTGGCCGTGATGCGATCGGCCGTGGAGGCGTTTTTGGCCCCCGGATCCTGACCGATGCTGTGATGGCTGGATGGTCTGGATCAATTCCAGATGAATTCCAAATGAATTTTTAGATGTGTTTTAGATCGGTTCCGGATGGATTCTGGATAGCGCCTGCCAGTGATTTTCTGGATGATGGTTCATCCGAGTTCATCCCGAATTGATCTGAACGATTGACTAGCTGTTGATGATGTTGACTAGCCCTTTTTGAGACCTCCCCCGAGAGTCTGAAATCTCGAATGAATCGATCGACGATCGTGCCCGCATTGGCCGCTGCTGCCTTTACCCTGCTGTCCTCCGTTGCGGCTTGGGTGGTGGATGATATCGCCCGTGATCGATTCGTTGGAGAAGCCCGATCCAGCCTCTTGGCCCGCCTGAGCGCCAAGCGGGCCCGGCTGGAATCGGCCCTGAACGCTCGCATTCAAACGGCCCAAGGGATTATTCCCTACGAGCTGAACGCGGGGCCCCTGTCCCAAGGCCAGTTCAGCGCCTTTGTGCGATCGCTCATGCAGCAGCAACAGGGGGTGATTGCGGTGTTGTTGGTGCGATCGGCCCAGCCCGGTCAACCGCCGCCCCTGAACGATCCCCAAGCACTGCAAATCTTGGCCTATCCACCAAACACGGAAACCCAAGCCGTTTTGGATGATTACCGCCAACAACAACAGCGGTTTAAACGTCTGATTCCCAGTGGTCTTATTTCCCGCCTGCCCCAGCCCTACACCAACCGGGCACGCTACTTGGGCTACATCCCCGTTTGCGACGGGCGCTGCTCCAGTCGATCGCCCCTTTTGGGCATGGTGGTTGTGATTTTTGATGAGCTGGCCCTGCTGGCAGATGCGGACTTGCTCAACAACGACAACAGCACGGAATACGCCATCTATGAGCATGGGGCCAATGGGGTGGGACGGTTGCTGTTTGGGTCGGCCACGGTGTTCGATCGCGATCCGGTGATTCTGGAAATTCCGTTGCTTACGGGGCGCTGGCAACTGGCCGCCGTGCCCACCCAAGGTTGGACAGTGGTTTCCACTTCCATGCTCTGGTTGCGGGTGGGCGAAGTGGTGGCGATCGTCCTGGGCACGGTGTTGACCTTCCTGCTGGTGCGCCAACCGATGCGGCTGCGGGTGGCGATCGCCCAAACCCGCGAAACTAACCGCCTGCTGCGAGAAGAAATTCTCGATCGACAACTGGCCGAAGCCAAATTGCAAAGCCTGGCGGAACAACTGGAGCAACGGGTGTTGGAGCGTACCGCCGAACTGTCCAAAGCCCTAGAACAGGTGCAAAAAGCGCAGGTGCAGGTTGTTCAGTCCGAAAAAATGTCCAGCCTGGGGCAGTTGGTGGCCGGCGTGGCCCACGAAATCAATAACCCGATCAACTTCATCTACGGCAATTTGGGCCATGCAAAGGAGTATATCCACGGCCTGTTGGGTTTTCTGGAGCTATTGCACCAGGAACAGCCGGAACTGTCCCCCACCTTAGCGGCCTATGCCGAGGCGATCGACCTGGAATTTCTGGAGGACGACTTGCCACAACTCCTGAAATCCATGGAAATTGGTTCCGAGCGCATTTGCGGCATTGTGCAATCGTTGCGAATTTTTTCCCGATTGGATGAATCGGATCTGAAGCGGGTGGACATCCACGAGGGCATTGACAGCACCCTGACAATCTTGAACCATCGCTTGAAAGGCAGCGAAACCCAACCGGCCATCATCATCCACCGCGAATACGATCCGGCCATGCCTTCGGTGGAATGCTATGCGGGTCAGCTCAACCAGGTGTTTATGAACCTGTTGGTGAACGCGATCGATGCCTTGGAAGAGTTTGGCACGTTGGATCCACAGATTACGATCGTCACGACCCTGCTGGATCCCAATCAGCTCCAAATCCGAATTACCGACAACGGCCCAGGCATTGCCACGGCGGCCCAATCCAAGATTTTTGATGCTTTTTTCACAACGAAGCCGGTGGGCAAAGGAACGGGGATGGGGCTGTCCATCTCCTATCAGGTGGTGGCCGATCGGCACAAGGGATCGCTGGAATGCGTGACGGAGCCGGGCCAGGGAGCCACGTTTGTAATCACCATCCCGATCGAGCAACGGCCCGTCCCTGCGGCCTCTGCGGCAATTGACCCGGTCTCCTTAACAACCTAGGGGCGATCGCAAAACTCATCAAAACGCAAGAAAAGACTCCCCAGTCCAGAACCCTGAAAGCTAGGATCGAATCGCCAGGAATCTTTTCTTGGGCCGAAGCAAGTCTGATGGGTTGATTGCTGATGATGATCAGCAGCGGGCTTGCGCAATCAGGGTTGGTGCATCGCCTGGGTTAAATCACGGTTCATGGATGAGTTGGCGATCGGCGATTGGTGATTAAGATGGGCGACTCATGATTAGCCACCCGCGATCGGCGATTCATCACCCGGGATCAGTCAATTTGGTGACTGAGGCAACGTTCTTGGCCAATGGGCGAACGCGGGCCGGGTTTCCACAGCAGCGCCCCTTGCCCCAGCATGTTGATCAGTCCTGTTGGTTCCATTGATTCAGTTGATTCGGTCTTGGCCGTCCTTAACCCAGTCTTTCAAAACCGTTTATTTGTCGGGGATGTTTCGGAGAGTTAGGGTTAATCAACAATGTCAGAATCCAGTACCCCTTCAGCAACCACCCTCAGAATCCTTGAGGCGGGCCAATCCATTCTGCCGATCGAAGTGCAACCCCCTGCGGACTTAGACAGCACCACGGCCGATGCTGCCGCCACGGACTCCGCCATGGATTCCGCCATTGATCAAAATTCCCCCATTGAGCGCCTGTTATCGACTGCCAGCGAAACGATGGTGGATGTTGTGACCCATAGCCAAGTGTTGCTTGCGGTGGTGCAGCCGGACAGCTTTGAAGTGGACATGGCCAATGCGGCGTTTTGTCAGGCGGTGAAGCTGGCCGGTCGCCAGGAGTCGGTGCGTGGTTTGGTGGCCGTTGGCCGATCGCTCGCGGATTTGTTGCCGGGATTAGAAACCGAAGTCTTGCGCGATTGGCTGCGACGACAGGTGGCCTACCGCCTGTTGCTCGATCGCCATCCCAAGGACAGCCGAATTCGGCGGCTGTTGAATGCGCCGAAGTTGGTGCAAGTGGCCGATCGCTGGTTGGAATTGTGGATGCGGCCGGGGGCCTTGGTGTTTGAGTCGATCGCCCCCGATGTGCAAACCCTGATGGAAGCCTCCACTTCCTTACCCTCCTTTGAAAGCGCGTTTCAGTTGGAATGGTGCCAATTTAAGGGGCAACTGTTGTTGGAAGGGTGGGATGTGACCGCGCGGGAGCAACTACGCCGGTTGGGTCGCCTGTTGCTGAATGGCCATTCCATCCTGCAGCCGGAGAAGTTCCGGGAGGTGGGGCAATCCATGCGATCGCTCTTTTCCGGCGATGCCACCTTTGTGTTGCGCACCGATGGCGATCGGCTGCAATTAACCCTGGGGAATGAGGCGCGGCTACGCACCGTCCGGGGCTACGACCTGGGAGATTTGCGCGAGTCGCCCTGCTTAGCGGCCATGCAGTTGGAGCGGGTGACGATCGTTCGGGATTTGGCCACCCAGGCCGTCACGCCCCTCGAGCAGGATTTGCGCGATCGCGGGGCCCGATCGCTGTTGTTGATTCCCCTGTTGCTGCGAGATAAGGCGGGCGATCGGCCCCCCTTGTTGATGGGGTTAGTGGGGGTGGCCAGTCGCCTGCCCGATAACTTTGACCTGCTGGACATCAATCGAGCGGAACTGCTGCAACCTTCCTTAGCTGTGGCCCTGCGCCAGGCCGGCCAGTCCCACTTCAGCAACATTCACCCGGCCGTGGAATGGAAATTTTTGCAGGAGGCAGAGCGGCGCAGTTGGGGCCTGCCACCCCAGCCGATCGCCTTTGAGAATGTTTATCCGCTCTATGGCATCTCCGACATTCGCGGTTCATCTCTCGCGCGCGATCGGGCCATTCAAACGGATTTGCTGTCCCAGTTTCGCCAAGCCCTGGCCATTCTTGACTGTGCTTGCGCGGCCAAAGATCTGCCCCTGTTGCGGCAACTGCGCTTGGACTTGCAGGAATATATCCACAACCTTGAAGGCGGCGTGACCGTGGAAGCGGAAGTGCGCGGGGCCCAATACCTGCGGGAAAACATTGAAGACGACTTGGACTATCTGGCAGGGCTAGATCCGGCCACCGCCGCCGCCGTCACCGCCTATCGCCAAGCTTGCGACAATCCCCATGGAGCCGTCTACGAAGCCCGCGCTGAATATGACCATTTGGTGAGCGAAATTAATCGTCGGATGCGGGAAACCTGGGATCGCTGCCAAAGCAAAATGCAGTCGATCGCCCCCCACTACTGCGACATTGAATCCACCGACGGTATTGATCACATGATCTATGCCGGTGGCTCCATCTATCCCGACTTCACCAGCTTTCACCTCCGCAGCCTGCGGTACGAGCAACTGCGGGCCGTCTGTGCCTGCGCGCGGATGGGCTTTGAGATTGAGCGCACCCTCAGCGACCAATTACGCCTGACCCATCTCGTGTTGGTTCAGGGTTCCACGGTGGATATTCTGCATGATGAAAACACCGAGAAACTCTTTGATGTGCGAGGAACCCGCGACACGCGCTATGAAATTGTCAAAAAGCGGATCGACAAGGCCCGCGACGCGATCACAGGGGAACGAATTACCCAGCCCGGCTGCCTCACGGTGGTTTATGCCACGGAGGATGAGGGCCACGAATATCAAGAATATTTGCGCTACTTGGAACGCGAGGGCATGATTGGTTCCAAGCGCGAGAGCGGCGAGGTGGAATCGCTCCAGGGAGCCAATGGGTTGCGGTTTATCCGGGTGGCCGTGTTGCCACCAGAACCCGATCGCTAACTTCAGGTCGATCGCCCTGGTGATGACGTGGTGATTAATGACGTGGTGATTGATTCAGAACGGTTGAGGATTGGCCCGGTGGATTATTAGTCGGGATTGCTGGTTGAGATCACTCGTTGGGATCACTGGGCGATCGAACCGTTCGTAACCGGTGTAATTGTCCGGAATTGCGGGCTGCTTTGAGGATGGCCAGGGATAGGAAGTGGGCCCCGCAACCCAACTGTTGGGAAGCAGCCCCCCGATCGCTGTTGATTACTGTGGGGACGAAATAGGCGACTATGCAAAGTTGGACAGAGGGTTATGTGGCCGAAGTGGACTACACCCATGGGTTTTATCGGGAACTGGCCCCCACACACCTGAATTATGTGTTGTTGTGCAAGGGGCTTCAGGCTCCCCCGCTCGATCGCGCCTTCACCTACTGCGAATTGGGCTGTGGGCAGGGCAATACAACCAATTTGCTAGCGGCCGCCAATCCACAAGGGGATTTTTATGCCACGGATTTTAACCCCAGCCACATTGTTCATGCTCAAACCTTAGCCCGCGAAATTGGCCTCAAAAACATCCATTTTTTTGATGACTCTTTTCAGGATTTTGCCGATCGGGCAGAGTTGCCGGACTTTGATTTCATCACGCTCCATGGCGTTTTCTCTTGGATTTCGCCCGAAAATCGGCAGCAAATCATTAACTTTATTCGCAAAAAATTAAAAGTCGGTGGCGTTGTTTATCTCAGCTACAACGCCATGCCCGGTTGGTCTGCCTTTTTGGGAATGCGAGAGCTAATTCAAGCGCAGGTGCTCTCCCAATCGGGTCAAATTACCAAACGATTTGATCAGGCTTTGAACTTTGCCAAAACCATTGCTGAACAGGAGGCCATTTATTTCAAATCCCAGCCAGCGGCGCTCGATCGGCTCCAGCAAATTTCCACCATGTCTCGTAACTACTTGGTGCATGAATATTGCAATCGCCACTTCACCCCGCTGTTCCATCGAGAAGTGGTGGAACTGCTGGATGAAGCCAAGGCCAGCTTTTTGGTTTCGGCCCACTTGGGCGACCAAATGGAACACTTTCGATTGCAGCCCAACCAGTTGCAAACCCTGCAAACCATTGAGGATCCCGTGCTGCGGGAAACCTTGCGGGATGTGTATACCAACCAATCATTTCGACGGGATATTTTTGGGCGCGGAACTGTGCCCCTTGCCTCTTTGGCCCAGCGCGATCGCTTGGATCAGCAAACCTTCGCCCTTACGCTGCGATCGCCCCAAATTCCCAAGGAATATCCCTGCCCGGTGGCAACGGTGCATCTGGATGCGGAACCCTTCAAAACCATCATTGCTGGCTTGAGCGATCGCCCCCACACCATGGCCGAGCTGGCTCAACAATTACCCAACCTGGCCTGGCGCGACTTGCACCTTTCCTTGGCGATCGCGGTGGATGGGGGGTGGGCGATGCCCGTGGTTCCCCAAGCTGCCGTCAAAGCGACCCGCGAGACCTGTCATCGGTTCAACCGGGCCATTGCTCGGCGTGCTCTCACGGAAAACAAAATCCAACTCTTGGCTGCGCCGCTGGTTGGCAGTGGCATTGCGGTTGATCAAACCATTTTGTTGTTTTTAGAGTCCATTTGGCGCAAAACACCGGGGCCCGAATTAGCCTTTGAAACCTACAAACGGATGGGGCTAAAGCTTCAGAAAAACGGCGAAACCGTTGAGAGCGATGCAGAAAATTTGCAGCTTCTGAAAACTTCTTGGGAGCAATTTCAATCCCAAACTGGCCCCTGGCTAAAATCCCTCCAAATTTTGTAGATCTCTTGTTCCTCCAATCAAACATCCTCTAGTCGTGCGACAGGCTTAATTCGTGGGGTCAAAGTTGCGGAGTCAGTGACAACAACAAGGGGCTTAAGCCCCTTGCTGCCTAACGATTAGGTAACAGTGACAGTCGAATTGACCGACTAGAACAAGCTTGTCGCGCTACTAGGATTGGGCCGGAGCGGCGGGTGCATCGGCGGCCCCGTTGGGGTCGGTGGCCGGAGGATTAGTCGCGGGCGGGGTGATCGCGGGTGGGTTGATGGGTTTGGCGATCGGGCAGGCGGCTGGATCCGGCTCCTGGGGAATGATCGTCACCGGTTTGGCCCCTTTGGGCAAGCCCGCTTGGGTTGGGGCCAACATTTGGCTCACCACCATCACAGCGCGTTTGTTGGCTTCATTGAGCAAGCCCCGTTGGCAGGCGGATTCCGTGACCCGATCGAGCGCTGCCTCTTGGGCCCGGGCCATCAGTTCGGGGCCCGAGTCGGGGCCAAGACCCAAAAAGCCCCGATCGTAGTCATAAACGCGCGATCGACCCACATCGATTTTGCGATCGAGAATTTCCGGGGCCGGCAACCGAATTTCCAGCTTGCCATCGGCTCCTTGGCGCACGTCTTCCGGTTTCAGTTTGTTGAAGTCAATGCCGGCGCTGATTTCCCCGTAGGCGATATAGAGCAGCTTGGTGGAACCGACGACGAATTGCCCCAACACCCGATCGCGCTGGGCCGGGACGATCGCCTCCATCGAAAACACGGTGGTGGTCAGTTCGCTGGCCCCGCGAATTTGGTCGATCGTCAGCGATCGCACATCGGCCTTGGCCGGCGGCTGCGGTGTGTTGAAGGGAGCCGCCACAAACTCGCTAATCCCCTTGCCCCAGTTGCCAATCCCCGCCGCCGAAGTGGCCACGATCGCCACCAGTCCCCCGGTCGCCATCAGGGCGAAATTATTGCTGAGTTGCCGCCATAACCCCGGTTGCCGCGACGGGGCGATCGGCTGGGGAGCTTGGGTGGGCTGAGGGCTGGGGGGGCGTTGATCGACCTTCATAAACAAAGCCTGGGGAAGGGAATCGGACGAAGACGTTTGGGGAGCCAGGGGCCACAGCAATCGCTGGGGGCAAGGGGCTTAAGCCCCTTGTCTGGTGCGGTGGACTGGTGCGGTGAAAGCTTGAAATGTTGGCCTAGGCCGTTGCCAGCAATTCTAGCAACTCCGCTTCTGAAATACAGACCAATCCCAGGGATTGCGCCTTGTCCAGTTTGGAGCCGGCTTCCTCGCCCACCACCACATAATCGGTTTTCTTACTGACGGAGCCGGTCACTTTGCCGCCCGATCGCTCGATCAGCGCCTTCGCTTCTGGACGAGTCAACGTGGGGAGAGTTCCGGTCAGCACAAAAGTCTTACCGCTGATGGCCGCGTTGGTTGGCTGGGCGATCGACTGATCCGGATCCGGGTCTGCTGCCGCCAAGGGCAACCCCGCCGATCGCAACCGATCGACCAGTGATCGATTGGCCGCTGACCCGAACCACTCGCGAATCGACTTGGCAATTTCTAGGCCAATCCCGTTCACCGCCGTCAACTCTTCTTCAGTGGCGGCGGCCAGGGCCTCGACCGATCGAAACTGGGCCGCCAGCAGCTTGGCATTGCTCGATCCGATATGCCGAATCCCCAAGCCATAGAGCACCCGTGACCAGGGCTGACCGGTCGATCGGGCGATCGCGCTCACCAGTTTTTCCGCCGACTTTTGCCCCATCCGCTCCAGGGTTAGCAACGGCTCGATCTCCAGGCCATACAAATCCGCCACAGACTTGACCAACCCCGCCTCGTTCAACTGCTCCACCAACTTTTCCCCCAGCCCATCAATATCCAACGCATCCCGTCCGGCCCAATGGCGCAGGCTACCCCGGACGATCGCCGGACAAGACGTATTAATGCAGCGGGTCACGGCCTCATCGGCCGGCTGCACCACCGCCTCGCCACAGGCCGGGCAATGGCTGGGCATTTGCACCGGTTCGGCTCCCTCGGGCCGCAGCTCCGGCAGCACCCGCAACACCTCGGGAATAATTTCCCCCGCCTTGCGAATCACCACCGTATCGCCCAGGTGCAAATCCAGTTCCAACAGCCGATCGCGGTTGTGCAGCGTCGCCCGCGCCACGGTAGTTCCCGCTAGCTGCACCGGCTCCAGTTCCGCCACCGGGGTAATCGCCCCCGTGCGCCCCACCTGGAACGTCACCGCCAACAACCGCGAAGGCGCTTCCTCCGCCGGGTATTTGTAGGCGATCGCCCAACGCGGAAACTTATTCGTAAAGCCCACCGCCGTTTGCAGGGCCAAATCATCGAGCTTAATCACCGCCCCATCGGTCATGTAGGGCAAATCATGCCGCGCTTGATCCCAGCGTTGGCAATAGTCCCAAACGGCCGCCAAGTCAGCACAGCGATCGCGGTTGGGATTCACCCGAAACCCCCAAGCCGCCAACTGTTCCAACGATTCCCAATGGGTCCGAGGGCGATCGGGCCAGTCCAGCTCCTCCGGCCATTGGAGCGTGTAGGCAAAAAAGTCCAGCTTCCGTTCCGCCACAATCCGCGAATCCAGTTGCCGCAACGTGCCCGCCGCCGCATTCCGGGGATTCGCAAACAGGGCCTCGCCCGCCACCGCCCGATCGCGATTGATCTGCTCAAAGCTGCTGAGGGGTAAAAACGCCTCCCCGCGAATCTCCAACCGGGCCGGCGGATTAGCCGCCTTCAACCGCAACGGGATCGATCGAATCGTTTTGATGTTTTGGGTAATGTCCTCGCCCGCGATCCCGTCGCCCCGCGTCGCCCCGCGCACCAACAGCCCATCCTCATAGGTCAGGGCGATCGCCGAGCCGTCGATTTTTAGCTCACAAACATAGCGGGCGGGACTCGCCGCCTGAAACAGGGGCAATTCTTCCAAAACGGGCGATCGCTCCCCGGTTCCCGCCACCTTTTGCCAGCGATCTTCCCAGGTGCGCAACTCCGCCAAGTCAAAGGCGTTTTCCAGGCTGTAGAGGGCGATCGCATGTTGCACCGTTTGGAACCGCTCGGCCGGGCGATCGCCCACGCGCTGGGTGGGGCTGTCGGGCGAAACCAGCTCGGGATATTGGGTTTCCAGTTGCTCCAGTTCCCGGTAGAGGCGATCGTACACCGCGTCTTCCATCACGGGATTGTCCAGCACATAGTAGGCGTAGCTGGCTTCCTGGAGTTTTTGGCGCAGTTGGTCGGCGCGGCGGGCCAAGTCAGCGGGGGCAGGCATGGGACGGCAAGGGGGCGATCGATTTCGATGCCATTGTCCCTATTCCGGCTGGGAATGCAAGAACGTTCCGGATCGGGCACGGGGCGATCGCTAGTAATGGTCAGGTAGATGCACCCTGACGATGTTCCCCCGGCCCCGGCTGGGGGATTTTTGTTGGGCTAGAGCTATGAGTAGAAGCTACTCATCACTTTCTGCTGCCTGACGAAGCGCCAAGAATGCTTCCTTGAGGGCTTGACTAACCGCTGAATTCGGCTCATTCAAGACCAGTTCTTGGTAAGCATCTAAATAATTCTGGCGAATTCGATGAAACAGATGCAAAAAATGTCGTAAAAAACTTAAGCAGTCCAAAACAGCAATTTCTACGCCATCTGTCTTCTCATACCAGGTTGCTGCATAATCGATTACCTGTTGTTCAACTGGCTCTGTCGTAATAAAAATGTAATTCTGAATTTTTGATCTTGCTTTCAAAATCTTGGAAATTGCAGAGTCAATATCACTCGCGGTAACTGCCCGCATTTTCATTTCATAGGCTGTGACAACCGAAGATTCATTCTGGAGCGTGATTTCTAAATCACCGAGAGATCCTGTTTGCGAATCAGCAGCATTATGAGACTGCAACGATAGAATTCGTTCTCCTAAATGGTGTTTTGCTACCTGATATGCAGCCGCCACGATTAGCACTGGCAAACGGCTAGAATTTTTACAAGCCAAATGCTGAGTAATTAGTTTAATAATGGCTTCTGTTGCTAAGGGTAAAGATCCTTGAGATCGTTCTAGACTAGATAATAATGAATTAATTCGATGTAGTTGTTCATCACGAATCTCTAGAAGCACTCTTATAAATTCAGTCAATAGACTTTCAGCAGAAACGCGATTCTCTGCCACATTCTCTAGAAGAACTAGGACTGATCGATATAACTCAGTCGGTCTGCCTACTAATTCACGATCCGTAGTCAGGGGTTGATCATGGTTTCGGAAAGTAGGCGTAAGAAATGCAGTTGTTGAATTAACAGGCAGTTGATATTGATTAATAAACGGTGTCAAATAATCTTCATCATACTTGCGACCTGAGAAGCTATCTGAGCCACCAATTTTAGTGTATGGCTTTCGGGGATCAACTTCTGGGCGATCAAGCTTACCCAATAAGCAAGCCATCAAAAATCTTACGCCTGAACGGTTACTCGTGCATTGGCCAACTCGGTTGATATGTTCTGTCAACCTGGAGTCCTGAATTAAGGGATCATTGCCCGCGATGAGTGCCGATTGGTAAATCTGTTCAAGGATTTGATCAGGTGTCATCAGAATAACTCCCGTTGAACAGAGTTGGAATCTGACTGAGACTCAGGCGATGAATAATTGATCCAAAGCACTTCTTGTCTCGTATCTTTGGTGGAATGAATAGTTTTTTGCGGGCCAAGAATCTTTTGCCATTTTGATTCAGGAAATAGATCTTGCATAACTGGATGATCGTAGCCCGAAACTGCAACCATTCCCTGACATTGATTCAGAGTCAGGGCTAATTCCTGATGCTCTTGCTCAGTCATTTCAAAACCGTAGGATTTTGTATCGCCTCGGGTTTCGTGGAGGTAGGGCGGATCGCAATAAAAAAACGTATTGGGGCCGTCGTAGAGACGAATAACGTCCAAAGCAGGCCGATTTTCAATCTGTACCCGCAGGAGGCGAAGGGCGATCGCGTCTAGTGCTTCAACGCCACCTAGCCATCGAGACACAACTCCCGACATCCCCGATCGGCTGGTATCCTTGCAATTTGCCCATCGTCCTAATGATGCTGTTTGTGCTAGACCAGTTCTGGTTTGTCGAGCACGAATATAAAAGCGCCGAGCACGCTCAACATCATCAAGATTGTCTGAATTCTCGTAGATTGCTTGATAATATTCTTCGCGTGAAAAGGGTGTAAGGGCGATCGCTCGAATCAGTTTGTCTGAATGATCCCGTAAAACTCGGAAGAAATTAACAACTTCCCCATCAATATCATTGTAGGTTTCAACAGGGGATGGCTCTCGGTTGAGTAAAACAGCACCTGATCCAGAAAAGGGTTCACAATAATGGTGACACTGAGGTAAAAGAGGCAAGAGCCAATCTAAGTGGGAAAACTTGCCACCATACCAGCCAAAGGCGATTTTACGCCGACTGCGAGGATGAACAAGAGCATGATTCTGCTCAATAGAATTGCTGGATTCCGAATCTAAAAAAATAGGAGAAGTTCGCTTAGAGCTTGAACCCATAACAGTGGCTACTTATAAAATATTTGATGAAATCATCATCAATGTATCGAACTTATACTGTAGCTGATTTTTGGAAGGAAGTTACGATTAAGCTGCCTGTACTAGTGGAGCGATCGCCCATGTCTCTCAAAACGGCTATTGCCTACGAAACGGACTATTACGGTTGGGTGCAAGAACAGGTCGAACTGTTGGAGTCAGGCCAGCTCGATCGCCTCGATGTCGCCAACCTCATTGAGGAAATTAAAAGCTTGGGAGCTGCGGTTCGTGGTTTTCGGATCAGTTGCCCGATCGCGAGTTAACCCATTAGTCAAAAATTGATCCGCGATCGGGTGAGGGAAACTAGTCAATCTTTTGTAAATAAATGCAGTGCCGATCGCCCTCAGTAATGGGAGTTTTAAAGGCATCTATACCCAAAATTTTTGCCCCCCAATGGTTCAGGGGATCTTGCAGGCTGGCTTCTTCTTCCGCGCTCCAGTGACCTCGGTACAAAACCGCAACGCCTCGCGGGGCCAACATCGGCAGGGCATAGCTGGCGCAAAGATCCGCTGCGCCCACGGCCCGCAAGGTCACCAGGTGAAAATTCGGTTTGGGGCCCGGTCGCCGCACAAACTGTTCTGCTCGATCGCAAGCGGTTTGCACATTGCCCAACCCCAATTCCGTGATCGCCTCCGCCACAAATTGAATCTTTTTGCGCGTGCTATCCATCAGCAACCATTGCCATTCTGGAAAAGCGATCGCGCCCGGTAGCCCTGGAAAGCCGCCGCCGGTTCCCAAATCGGCCACGGTGAGGGTCTGCGAGGCCCGCTGGGTCAGTACTGGTTGCAAAATCGGTGAAAATAGACCTCGCAGCGAATCCCAAAGATGCTTTTCCCAAAAGTCCAATGGTTCCGTAATGCGGGTTAAGTTCATCCGCTGGTTACCCGCCAAGATCACCTCGTAGAGTTGCTGAAATTGGGCTTGGGTGGCTGTGTCGGGCTGCCATTGCAGGGTTGACTGCCAAAGGTCGATCGGGTTTGGCAAGGTGGGCGCTGTGGGAAGGGTCATGGCCATGGGGAGCAAGCTGCTAGGCAATTTAAGCGCAATCTGGCCCCGTTAACGTAATTCCTTGAGTCCAATCGCAGCATGATTCCAACGGTAGTGGTGGCGGGAACCCACAGCGGAGTGGGCAAAACTTCAGTGGCGATCGCCCTGATGCGAGCCTGGACGCGGCGCGGATGGGTGGTGCAGCCGTTCAAAGTGGGGCCCGATTTCATTGACCCGGGCCATCACCGCCGGGCCACGGGTCGCCCGTCCCATAATTTGGATGGTTGGATGCTCTCTAAAGCAACAAACCGAGCGCTGTTCGATCGCGCCGTGGCCGGAGCCGATGTGGCGGTGATTGAAGGAGCCATGGGATTGTTCGATGGTTATGGCGACCAAGAGGCGGGCAGCACGGCTGAGCTGGCCAAGTGGCTGAACGCGCCTGTGGTGTTGGTGTTGGATAGTCGGGGCCTGTCTCGCAGCGGGGCGGCCCTAATTTGCGGCTATGAAACCTTTGATCCGGATTTGCGGTTTTTGGGCGCAATTTGCAACCGGGTGGGCAGCGGAACACATTTGGATCGGATTGTGGGGGCTGCTCGCGATCGCGTGCGGATGCCCATTTTGGGCGGTGTGCCCCGGGATGAGGCCGCATTGATCGATAGCCGCCACTTGGGCTTAAAAATGGCCGATGAGGATCAGTTGGGGGAGGGATATATCGATCGGCTGGCGGACTTGCTGGAAACCCATCTGGACTTGGATCAGCTCTGGCAACGGTTGCAGCGGGAGCAACCCACCCACGACCCTGCACCACCCACGCCGATCGCCCCAATTTCTGTCAGTCGTCGATCGCCTCGCAAAATCGGAATCGCACGCGATCGGGCCTTTTGTTTTTATTACGAAGCCAATTTAGATTTTCTGCGCGATCGAGGGGCGGAGTTGGTGGAATTTTCGCCCTTGGTCGATCGGCCGCCCGCTGATTGTGATGCGCTCTACCTTGGGGGTGGCTACCCGGAGCTATACCTGGATCAGCTTGCCAATAACACCGATTGTTTAACGGCTATTCGCCAAATGGCCGCGGCCGGCAAACCAATCTATGGGGAATGTGGCGGTTTCATCTACCTGTGCGATCGCCTGACCCTGGCCGATGGCACGGGGCGATCGCTCTTGGGTTTATTACCGCTGCAAATCCAAATGACCCGCCGCCCCAAGCTGGGTTACGTGGAAACGACGATCGCTCCTGGCGGCCCTTTGCCCTCAGGAGAAACCATTCGTGGTCATCGGTTTCACTACTCGGAAGTGGCAAACCCCGAAGCGGCCGGGACGATCGCCCAATGCTATGACCTCTTGACCTCTCGGGGCGATCGGCTCACGGAAGGATATTGTGTCGGTTCCGTCCTGGGTAGCTATGTACATTTGCATTTCGCCAGTAATCCCCAAGTGATGACCGCCTGGCTCGATCGCGTCCCTGCTGCTATGAGTTGAAAGGCAAGTTTGCAGACCCAAAAGCCCGATCGAACCCTTGAGAGTCGATCGGGCTAATCGTCATTGAATTGATAGTGGGCTAGGGGTTGTCGTCATTTCCTAGGGTCAAGCGAAAACAGTTGATTTTCCTTACCTCAATCATCGTCATAAGAGGATGTCTAAAAAGCCAAAATTGCTACTCTGTACGCCCCAGGAATCGACGTAGGCAAGGGGCTTAAGCCCCTTGTCCCCACGGTCATTGATCCTTAGCCCATACTAAAAGATATTTCTCAGACATCCTCTAAGATGCTCAAGCCCCTTGTCCCCCACGATTTCGTCATGACGGAATCAAGGTTTCAGGCAATTTGACGACATGCCCTAGACCCTAAAAGCTAACCCCAATCTGAGCACCCATTGACGATGACTAATCACTGATAGAAACCAAGAATGTTGCTTCCCCGTTGGCGCGGCGACCAGCAATGACCAATCCTGAAATTGCTTCTCCATCGCCCATCTTATGAATTGTCAGCTCGATGATCTTTGGGTCATCAAAAGTGGCAACCAAGGCCCGCTGACCTGCTTCTGCCTCATCAATGTTGTCCAAAATCAGAGAAGCAGAGAGTCGAGCCTCAGAATCATTTAACGATCGCAGTTCTGAAATAATCGCCCGGGGTGCATCCATTGATCGTCCATAGACCATTTTCCATGAATCTCGATAGGCTTTTCTCCTCGATTTCTGGCCTATAAAACGCTTGTATTTCTTCAGTGCTGCTTGACTGAGATCATCTTCAGGCTTCAAAACCTCATAGAAAACAGCGCTGCCAGGAATCGACTCAATAGGGCCACCATAAATTGTCTCCAAGTCGGTCACATACTGAGGTGATTTTTTGAGTGATGTTTTGCGCTCAGTCATGAACTTTTGCTCCGCAACTAATAAAGAGGGAAATTGCAACACTAAGTGAACCAACCTCATGAATCAATTTGCATTCCCCCCGGTTCTTGCCTTCTTGAAATTCAGATTCAATACTGATTGCTTTGCGAAGACCAATAACCATGCTGATTCATGATTTCTTGATAGTGTATTTTGTTGCTTCGACGAAATTATCAAGAAAAATCGATTTTTGCAATCCCTGCCATTATTTCAAGACTGAATTGATTTGTTAGAAGTATGACTGCTGTGATCAATTGATACCAGATTAGATCGTTTGCTTGTATAAACAATAACTCTGAAAAATAATTCAAAATAAATTGGGGAAAAATTTAAGCTGAAATTCGGCTTTGAATCCATATCGATAAAAATCAAGCAATTGATCGATGATTGGATGAATTTGAACACCTGAACATATGTCTTTAAATAAAATTTTGATGGCTGAAATGGCAAATCTCGATCGAAGTCAACGTCCGTTGAGGTCAAGGCTTGCTATTGATAGGGCTGTCATTAAGACGACTCGCTTTCGCCGCAAGGACTCACTGATCCCAAGCTGCGATCGATCCTGAAGGGACGTTGACTAGATCGCTGAACTGAACAGGAACTGACGGTCTGAGGATTAGCCCAAGGCCAGCTTTAAACGCATCATCAGGCGAGGGATGTAGGTATAAAACCGATCATGGCGAAGCTGAATCGCATCAATGCTGCAACTGCCGCAATGGACTCCTGGCGGCGGAACGGCAATTCGCTGCACCACTTGATCGGAAACGCCGGCCCAGGGCAAGTGACCCACGGGACTTTGCAGGGAGCGGTTTAATTCCGACTCGTTGCGCCAATCGCTGCTGATGAAGTCCTGTTCGGCGCGGGGGGCGGCGATTTTCCAACCGACGCGATCGCGGAAGTTGTTCACGGCCGCTTCCAGGTTGGTGGGATGGGCAATGGTGGCCGCTTGCCAGAGCCGCAACTGCACGCTGAGGCCGAAGCGGCCGTTGCTGGCCGCGAGCCAGGCTTGGTCAATTTCGCGAATCAGGGCCGGATCAGTCAAGGCGGGGCTGGCCGGTGGCATGGTGGCAGATTCGGGGGCCAACAGGCGGCGAGTGAGGCGATCGGCCTCAACCCAGTTTTGGGCTTGCAGGTGGGTTTGGAGTTGGGCAATCAGTTGGCGGGCCGCTGCGTCGGTGGCTGGGGTTTCGGTTTGGCAAGCCCCAATGGTCGATCGGGCAAATTTGCCAGCTCCGAAGTAATGCACAATCTGGATTTGTTTGGGCTGGCCGGCGATGGGTCGCAAACTGACGTAAAGACCATGGGCCGAGGCGGGCGTGCCATAGAGCCGATCGCCGTTATTGGGTTGAGCGCGAAACTCGCCATCAAAGGGCAAGCGGGAAAAGTCCGCATCGGGAGCCAATTGCCGGTAATCCTGAACTACGGCGTTTCGGATCAGGGTTTGCAGATGCCCGTTGCGGGTTTGCGTCAATACCGTGAGGGTGAGGGGGGTTGTGCCGGAAGATTCGGGCCCCGCTACTGGCCCCGCCACTTGATAGGTCAAGGTGGTGTTGGATCCCCAAGTGGCCATGGTTTCGCAGGTAAGGCGGGTTGTGCTGGCTTGGGGCGTACTAGCTGGGGCTGTGTTGGCCTGAGCCGCGATCGGGTGGGTGGCAGCGGCCATGAGCGCCAGGGTGAAAGCTTGGCCCCATCGCTGGAAAAGCGCGAGTTTCAACATAACGGAATCACAAAATGACGGAGTGGCGAGTGATTGGGTTCGCTATCCGTGTTATCCGTTCCGTTGGGCGTTGACTCGGGAGTTAATGGACGCTTCCTGAAGTTGATCGCCATTAGCGAGCGATCGGGGGCAGGTTGCTGAAGTGGTTGTAAGCGGCGCGGGAATAGTCGCGGATGGCTTCGGCGGCCTTGGGATCGTTGGGGGCCCGTTCTGCCAACACGGCAATTCCGTAGCGGCGGCCGTTGGGGGTATCTACCAAGCCCGTGTCTGCCAACAGCTTGGCCAATGTGCCGGTTTTGTGGGCCAACTCGCCACCTTTGCCAATGCCCTTCGGTAGCAGGCTGTTGGCCACCGTGCCGCGCATGATGCTCAACAGCCGATCGCGCGATCGCATGGAAACCAATTCGCCCCGGTTAATCAGCGCCGTTAATTGCACCAAGTCCCGGGCGGTGGTGCGGTTCAAGCCAGTAATGTCCGGCAGCAAGTCGCGGATATTGGTGCCCTGTAGCCCCCAGGATTGAAACCGCTGGTTCAGGGGGCCCGAGCCGCCCGTGCGGGCCATGATCATGTTGGTGGCGGTGTTGTCGCTGATCACGATCATTTGGCGGGCGGTGTCGATCGCGGAGAATTTTTGGCCCGGCTTTTGATATTGCATCGTGCCCGCTTCGGGGGCCACAAACCGCGCCTCCATGGTCAGCATTTCATCAAGGCGAATTTTGCCCGCATCCACATCCTGAAAAAAGGCTACGAGGATCGGCACTTTGATTGTGCTGGCGGCGGCGACCGATCGGGTATCGTTCCAGGCGGCAAAATCTCCCGTATCCAAATCCAAGGCAGCCGCATGAAGAATCAGGCTGGGATAGCGAGCGGCAATTTTTTGGAACTGATCGCTCAAGGGGGCGATCGGCTGGCGAAAGGCGGATCCCGGCGGCGGCAACGCGGGGCTGGCCAGTTGTTTTTGGCCTTGGCGCACCACTTGGTTAATTTGTGTGCCAGCGGGGGAAGCGGTTTGGCGCATGGCCGGGTCAAAGGCCATCAACACCGTGCCCACGATCGCCCCTAAACCGGCCCCGACAATCAGGGTGCGCAAAGCTTGTAACCACAGAGGATCGCCCTTGCTGCGGCGTGTGGGCGGCCGGTCTGGGGCCGTTGGGCGGGGCCGGGCCGATCGCCCGTTGGCCTGGCCCGGTTCCGGGGCGGTGGGCCGGGTCAGCCGATCGACCGTACTTTGCAACCAATTTTGGTGAGCGGGAGGCCGAGAACGGGAACGACGCGCACCGGGCGGCGGGGGCACAGCAGCCAGGGGCCGAGGGGCGGGCAAAGGGCGGGGGCGATCGGGCGGTTGGGGCATGGCAAGTTCGGTTTCAGCCCAAAATTTGGCGGCCATCCCGAGCCAATCTCAAGATCGGGATGGCTGGCATTTTACTGGCCAGAGTTGGGGCGCGGCAAATGGTCGATCGCCCAATTCAGTTGCTTAATGGCTCCCCACAACAGCGCCATATCATTTTGGGAAGGATTTGCCCGCTGCAAGATCCGCCGCAATTTTTCCATGCGACTGCTGGCCGTGTGGGGATATAAAAAGCCCGATCGCAACAACAGATCTGCCAAGTCTTGATGGAAATGCTCCACTTGCTCGAACGGGGCCAGGGCGATCGGCTCGGGGGCAACTTCGGGGCCAGGGCTGGCTTCTGGGGCTGGCCGGGCCCACTCATAGGCACAAACCGCCACCGCTTGGGCCAGGTTCATGGAGGGATAGTCATCGCTGGTGGGAATGCGGATTAATTGTTGGGCATATTTCAGCTCGTCGTTGGTTAAGCCCCGATCTTCCCGCCCAAAGACCAACGCGGCCGATCGCCCAGCCCGCAACCAGGGCAAGGCCGCCGCTGGTTCCCGCACCGGCACAGGAGAATCCCAATCTCGCCCGATCGTGGCTCCAACCCGATCGCACCCGGCCAAGGCCTCGGGCAAAGTGGCCACCTCGATCGCCTCTTCCAGCAAATCCCTTGCGTGGATCGCCATTTGCAGGGCTTCACGCCCCAGCCGATCGCATTGGGGATTCACCAATACCAACCGCCGCAACCCAAAATTCTTCATCACCCGCGCGACGGAACCCACATTCAGCGGCCCGGCCGGTTCCACCAGCACGATCGTTAACGACATGGTTCAAAAAAGGTAAAAATCAGAAGGCAAAAGGCAAAAAATACAGAGAAATAGAACGGCTAGCCCAAATTTTCCTTTTTCCTTCTTCCTTTTTCTCCGCACCCTAGGGGCCCTGTAGCCGTCGCCAAGTCCATTGGCCATCCGGCTGCCGATGCCAACGCAGCAGTTGGGCCGGCGACTCGCCCCCGTAGGGATCCGCCGACTCGGGCAACCGACCCAAGGCCCGACGCGGCGCAATGGTGGCCAGGGCGATCGCCTGTTCCGGGGTGCAAAGTTGCCAACGAATCAGGTTCAAAACCCCTTCCAACAGGCTAAGGGTTGTGCCCGACAAGGTGCCATCGGACAGGCGAGCTGTGCCGTTTTTCACCTCAATGGTGCGTTCATCCCAAGGATAAATTCCATCGGGCAATCCCAAGGGAGCTAGGGCATCGCTCACCATAAACAGCCCTCTAGGGCCCTCGCTGGCCCGCAACAGCACTTGCAACATGGTGGGGCACACATGCACCCCATCGGCAATGAAGCCGCAGCGCACGCCCGATCGAACAATGGCCGCACCCAAAAGGCCCGGTTCCCGATGGTGCAGCGGTGGCATGGCATTAAACGCATGGGTGACCATGGTGGCTCCCCGATCGAACGCAGCCATGGCTTCCGCTGCCGTGGCCTGGGAATGGCCAAGGCTGACGGCAATCCTGCGCGATCGCAGCCAATCGATCGCCTCACCCGTGGGATCCAATTCCGGTGCGAGGGTCATCTTGGCCACCTGGGCCGCGTGGGAACCAACCACCGCCACCACCCGATCGACCGTCAGGGGCAACAGGAATTGCTGTGGATGGGCCCCGCGCTTTTGTGGATTCAGGAACGGCCCCTCAAGATGTGCGCCCCAAATTTCCGCCCGATCGCCCGCTGGGTATTGGGTTCGATAGTCCTGATAGGCCGCCAATGTGGCCAGGCTTTGGTGAACTTTCTCGATCGCCGTGGTCACAATCGTGGGCAAAAAAGCCTGCACCCCTTGCCGCCACAGCAATTGGCAAATGCGATCCACTTGGGGCAAATCGGCCAAGGTCAGGTCTGGAAAGGCCAAACCCAAGGCTCCGTTAATTTGCAGGTCTACCCCACCGGGCGAGAGCCAATCGCCATGCAGGTCGATCGCGTCGGCATTCAGTAGCGTGTCTGCCCGATCGCCCACCCCAAAAATTTTGGGATCATGGGGGTCAATTTCCGCCACCAGCCCCCGATCGTCGCAGGTCAGGTCATAGAGTCCCGGTCGATCGATCAGTCGGGCGCGGTGGATGCGTCGATTTTGCCAATGGGTCATCGATCGATCATGATTAGGTGGCTTTGGCGGAGACAGACTCGGTGGATCTAGTGGATCTAAATAGATCTAATAGATCTAGTGGATCTGAATCTGAATGGATCTATGGCTCTTCTAAGTGGATCTATGTGGATCCATATAGATCCATACAGATCTAAATAGATTTTGAACCTAAATAGATTCTGAACCTAGAATTCTGAACCGAAGATTCTGAACCTAAAAAACGGCAGCTCAGAAACTAAGGCTTAAAAATCGGGTCTAAATCGAGTCTGAATCGGGTTGATCACACCAGTGTGGTGCTGTGCGATCGCGCCAACGCCTTAAATTTGAACAGGTTAACCGACTCTTTCCCCCTGCACAACCATGGCCACCACCGCCTCCCCCCTGATTGGCATCATCATGGGCAGCGATTCCGACTTGCCCACCATGGAAGCCGCGATCGCCGTTTGCGAAGAATTCGGCATTTCCACCGAAGTGGCCATCGTCTCTGCCCACCGCACACCCGATCGGATGGTGAATTATGCCAAAACCGCCGTTGATCGGGGACTGAAAGTGATTATTGCAGGCGCAGGCGGCGCAGCTCACCTACCCGGCATGGTTGCCGCCCTGACGGTGTTACCGGTGATTGGCGTGCCCGTGAGCACCCGCCAACTCAGTGGCGTGGATTCCCTGTATTCGATCGTGCAAATGCCGGGGGGAATTCCCGTGGCCACCGTGGCGATCGGGAATGCCAAAAACGCCGGCCTGTTGGCGGTGCAAATGTTGGCGGCCCATGACCCGGAACTGCTAGCCAAGGTGCAAGCCTATCGGGACGGCTTGCGGCAAATGGTGGAAGACAAACAAACCCAGCTCGATCGCCTTGGTTACCGGGCCTACCTGCAACAGAGCTGAAAAACAGAACTGAAAAACAGCGTTGAAAATACATGGCTCGATCGCCCCGGAGGCATGGGCGAAGCACGGAAGCGCTTCACTGCCTCCGTGGTCGCGACAAAATTAGTATCAAATTTGACTTCTGAAATTTCCTTAAAAACGTAAAACCTGAGTCTCTCTTGTGCCGGTTAATCAGCGGTGAACTCGTGCCCCATGGACTGAGTTAGCGATCGACCTTTGAGAGATTTGCATGATTTCAGGGGCGATCGGGTCTGGTATGGCCGATCAACCATCCCCTTTAGATTCCTTGACTCCTCGCATTGATCGCGATCACCAACGCCAACTGATATTTTGATGGCAGCGACGTGATTGGGATCATGCCCAATTAATCAGTTTAAAAATTTGATAAAGTTTCGTCTGATCTTGAGCGTTTCCTAAATTTTTCATAAACAACCGTTCGCTCATCGTCGAACTGGTGTGCTCAAGGGACAACCACGAACTCCACACTCTCCATCGCCCTGCTCTCCACAGCCCTCTTTCCCTGCGAAAGGATTGTCACGCTCTCCCTATCTAGCCAGTACTGACCATTTCAAAATCAGACTCTGAACGCATTGACTGGGTTCCTCGTCTACCAATCCATTAGCCCCATTCAATGCGCTGCCTGGTCGGGGTTTTGAGAACTTGGGTCACTGCTCTTCATGACTTCAATTAGTTTGGTCGATCGCAAGATTTCCGCGATCAATTCCGCGATCAATAGCCTGTGGGGGGGAAGCCCCTTGAGTGGTTCAACTCCCTCTCAAATCGATGGTTTAACCCCCGATTGCTGAGACCCACGATGAAGCCGCTTGGCCCGTTTGGCAACGGTAGATCAGTGACTTCTGACTGCTCGTGACTTATAGATTTGTTCTGTTTTTATCATTTTCAATTGTTTTTTTGTCAAATCATGTTCGCTTTGATACGCAAGATTTCTGTTTTTTTGATGATCTGTGCCAGGATCCGTTTAGAGGGTTTCGTGATTTTTAATCAACTCCGCTACTCGCAGATTTTTGACACATTTCTCAATCAATTCCATCGAATCACTCAATTGCGGACTCGGTTTGATGATGGATAGACTTCCAGCCCGATTCTGGCGTTGGTGCTGGCTAACTCTTAACTCTATCGGAGATGAATTACAGGTCAATTACAGACAGGTTGCAAATCATCAATGCATTGCCCCGATTCATCGTAGTTTTCTTTTGAGATCAGTGATTTCAAGTCCCATAAAAACGGGAATAATCATCTAGGAGAACTTGAATTCAGCAATGATTTTGGTCTTCGATTTATGCCTGGCAATCGAACTGAATTTCAGGCGCTCCAAGGGCTTGACCGTGAGGTATTTATGGGAAATCTAAAGGGCCAGTGCAGGATCTGACTTGGTGGCGTTGATTGCCGATTCTGTTGTTGCCATGCTGGTAATAATTATGACGGAGTTTGAGGGGGGAAAGGGGGATGCAAGGACTGTTGGCGGAGAGATGGAAAGGGTGCAGAGGCTATGGAGCGATTGTCGGAGGTCAAGCCGTTTACGACTGGTTTGCAACCGCAGGGAGTGCAGTTGGTAATGGATCAAGAAACTGCTCAAGCGAATGAGCGGGCCCTGCGAACCTTAGAGCGGGCAATTGTGTTGTCAGAGGGCCAGTTTTCCCTGGTGTTGGTGCGTTGTAGTTATGAGCGCTTACGCCGGAGTGTGTTGGATTGGGTGGCCGATCGCTCGGGAGAGGGGCAGCCGTTCGATCGGGTGACTTGCCTGGTGGTTCCGCCCACCATCAAGACGCTCTATCCATTGGTGGCGGCGATTTCGGATCCCTGTCCGCCCCGGGCGGTGATGGTGCTGGGGCTGGAGATGGCGGAGTCGCTGGATACGGTGTTTGCGCTGGCGAACCAGATGCGCGATCGCTTCAAGCAGTTGCCGTTCCCGATCGTGTTGTGGTTGACGGATGAAAGCCTGGACAAGCTGAAGCGGGTGGCTCCGGATCTCAAGAGCTGGGCCGCTACGCCGGTTCGGTTGGAGATGGACACGCAGGGGGTGATTGACTTTCTGCGGGAGCGGGCCAGTCAGGCGTTCGATCGGGCCTTTGCGGCTTCGGCGGGCTATTCAATCTATCAACTGCCGCCGGCCTTGGCGGAGGCCCGTCACCGGCAGGAGCTGGCGGCGGCGCGGGCGGACTTGGCCAAGCGGGGCGTGCAGTTGGATGTGGATTTGCTGGCTAGTGTGGAGTTCCTGGAAGGGTGGACGGCCATGGGCCGGGGGGACTATGAGCTAGCGCTGAAGATGTTTGGCAATGCGCTGGACAGTTGGCAAACCTTGGCCCAAGCTTTGCCACCGGAGGCGGGGAGTTCGTTGGTGTCGGCCACGGCGGAAACAGAGGGGGCGATCGCCCCGCCCCGGTTGCCCATTTCCCCGATCGAAGCCCAAGTGCGTTCAGGCCTGTTGCGGTTTTATGTGGGGTTTTGCCATGCACGCTTGGCCCTGGGCAACAGCAATCCCGTGGAATTGCCGGAAAGCCAGTCGGCCCGGGTTCAGCGCTGGCGACTGGCTCGGGAATCGCTACAGGCCTGTGCGGATTGTTTCGCAGCGCTCGATCGCCCCGATCTCACGGCCAAGTTCATTGGTGCGTTGGGGGAAGTGCTCCAAGAACTCCACGACTGGTTGGGGTTGGAGCAGTTGGCCCAGGTGGCCACGGCGCTCCATGGCGCACCGGACCATCCGGGGAATCGGGCTGAGTTGGCTCGGGACTGTTGCTTTTTGGCGGAAGTGGCCCTGGTGCAAACCCGCTGGGAACAGGCCTGCGAGTGGGCGGAGCGGGCCTTGAACCATCTGTCCCATGCCAGTACCCATGACCCAACGGCCCTGGGGCCCGATCTGCTGCGGGCGGTGCGGTTGCGCCAAAGCCAAGCTTGGTTTCTGTTGGGGGAAGCCAATTGGCATTTGGGGCGCTCTGGTTTGGCCATCAGTCATTTGGAGCGGGCCCGAGCCACGGTTTGGAACTTCGAGCAACCCCAGTTGACGGTGCGGTTGTTGTCGCGGTTGCGGGAGGTTTATTTTCAGCAAACCCGCTACCTGGATGCGTTCCGAACGAAGCAGGAACTGCGGCGCGTGGAACACCAATGCAGTTGGTTGGCGTTTATTGGTGCGGGCCAACTGCAACCGCAACCGGCGGCCCTGGTGGACGATGGCATGGTGCTGCCGGTGGCGGCCCCGGAAATTGCCGCCTCTGGCCGACAAAAAGATGTAGAAAATTTGATCGCCCGCTTGGCCCGGGCGGATCTAAAGCTCACGGTGGTGCATGGCCATTCGGGGGCGGGCAAGAGTTCGCTGCTGAAGGCGGGTTTAGTGCCGGAGTTGCATCGGCGGGCCTTGGGCGATCGGGATGTGTTGCCGGTGACGATCGAGGTTTACACGGACTGGATCGCAGCCACGGAAAATGCCCTTGATCGAGCGGCTGCCCAAAAGGGTCTCGACAGCGATCGCACCCTCACCACTTGGGACGACTTGGCGATCGAGGCGAATATTGCTTTACCCAGTTTGGATTTGTCGGTCAACAGTCAAGCACTGCGGTTGCGGGCCTTGCTCGATCGGCTCCAGCAGTTGAGCCAGCAAAACTTCGCCATCATTCTGATTTTTGACCAGTTTGAGGAATTGTTTTTCCACTGGCCCACGGTGGTCGATCGCCAGCCCTTTTTTGAATTCCTGCGCGATTGCCTGAATGTGCCCTACGTCAAGCTAATCATTTCCATGCGGGAAGATTACCTGCATTTCCTGCTGGAGTGGGAACGGGCCACGGACTTGTCAATCATTGATGACAACGTGTTGGCACGTCAGGTTCGCTATTACGTGGGAGACTTTTCCCCCGCCGATGCCCGTGCCACCATCCAAAGCCTCACGGAGCGATCGCGCCTGGGCCTGGAGCCTGACCTGATTGATGCCCTGGTGGGTGAGTTGGCCCGCGAAACCGGTGAAGTCAACCCGATCGAGCTGCAAGTGGTGGGGGCCCAACTCCAGGCCGATCGAATCGTCACCCTGGCCGAATACCAACGGGAATATGGCTCCAAGGAAGTGCTCGTGGAGCGCTACTTGGAAAACACCATTCGCGACTGCGGCCCCGAAGGCGAAAACATCGCTCGCCAAGTGTTATTCCTGCTCACCGCCGAAAATGGCACTCGCCCCCTCAAAACCCGCACCGAGCTAGCCGTTGAACTGGGAGCCAGCGATGGGCAACTGGAACTGGTGTTGAACATTCTGTCGGGAGCCGGTTTGGTGGTCATGTTCCGGGAGTCCACCGCCGACTTCTATCAACTGGTGCATGACTACCTCGTCACCTTCATTCGCCAACAGCGCCAAGCCGACGAACGGGCCCGCTATCGTCTCACCCAGTCCCAACTAAACGCCATCCTCAAAAAACGAATTCAGGAACTCTATGCCGCTGGCGCAGTGCTCGGGATTCTGTTTTTGTCCTCCTCTAGCTTTGCGGTGTTGTTGGGGGCCGATGAAATCAGCGCCCAAATTGATGCCAGCACCGCCGTTTCTGAGGCCCTGATTGGTTCCAACCAGCCCTTTGAGGCCCTGCTCTCGGGTCTGCAGGCCTGGCAGCAACGGAGCCAACGTCAATGGCTGCTGTGGGCCAAACCCAACGCCCGCTTAGCCACGGAACTGAAGGTGGGCGCCAGTTTGCAGCAGGCCCTCAAGCATGTGCGGGAGGTGAACCGAATTGAAGGGCGCTTGGGCCATGTGGAAACGGTTTGGGACGTGAGTTTCAGTCCCGATGGGCAATTTTTGGCCACGGCCAGCAGCGATCGCACCGTGCGGTTGTGGCAGCGCAGTGGGGAACCCCTGGCGGACAACCAAGGGCGACCGATCGTGCTGAACCATGAAGGGGCAGTGACCAACGTGGTGTTCAGTCCCGATGGGGAATTGTTGGCCACCAGCACCGGCAAACGGGGAACTGCCGGCAAATTGCGGCTCTGGAACAAGGCGGGCAAGTTGGTGCGGGAATTGGGTGAACATCCGGCCCGCATCAACAGCACCGCCTTCAGTCCCGATGGGCAACTGATCGCCACCGCCAGCGACGATCGCACCGTGCGTCTGTGGAACCTTCAGGGCCAAGTGGTGCGCCAACTGACCACCCACGGTGGCCCCGTGCAATGGGCCAGCTTCAGCCCCGATGGGCAACTGATCGCCACCGCCAGTGACGATCGAACGATCAAGCTCTGGAGCCTGGACGGCCAAGAACTGGCCACCCTCCGCGGCCATGGCAACAGCGTCATGAATGTGACCTTCAGCCCCGATGGTCAATTCCTTGCCTCCGCCAGCTTGGACAAGACCATCCGCATTTGGACTCGATCGGGCAAACCCGTGCGCATGTTATCGGGACACCGGGATGGTGTCTTAAGCGTGGCCTTCAGTCCCGATGGGCGCTATCTGGCTTCCACCAGTGAAGACAAGACCATTAAATATTGGACGTTCTGGGGCAATTTAGAGCAAAACTTCGCCGGCCACACCGATCGGGTCACCAGCGTAGCCTTCAGTCCCGATGGATCCACCCTGGTTACCAGCAGCTACGATCGCACCGTTCGGTTTTGGCGCTTGCAACCGGAATCGATCACCCAAATTACGGCCCACACCGATCGAATCTATGGCGTAGACATCAGCCGCGATGGGCAAACCATTCTGTCCGCCAGCCGTGATCAGCAGGTGAAGCTTTGGGATCGCAACACCTACCGCCCCACTCATTTCCAGGATCCCGGTGGTGGCGTGCGGGTGGCGGCCTTCAGCCCCGACAGCCGTTGGATTTTGGTGGGCAGCAACGATGGGCGGGCGCGGCTTTGGTCGCGATCGGGCCAACTGCAACGGGTCTTTGCCGATGAACTGGTGCTGCAAAACAACCCGATCGAATCGAACAACATTTCCAGCGTGGCCTTCAGTCCCGATGGCAAACTGATCGCCGCCACCTATCGCAGTGGTCGCGGTTACCTGTGGCAACCGGACGGCAAACAGGTGGCCGCCTTCAAGCTCACCTCCAGCGACGATCGGGCCAAACGACTCAACAGCATCACCTTCAGTCCCGATGGCCGCATCCTGGCCACGGGTGGAGATGATGCCCTGATTCGGCTTTGGACTTTGCAAGGGGAACCCATCCGCACCCTCGCGGGCCACAGCAGTTTCGTGAATGATGTCACCTTCAGTCCCGATGGGCGTTACATCGCCTCCGCCGGGGACGATAGCACCGTTCGCCTGTGGAGTGCCAACGGTTCCCTACTGCAAGTGTTGGGCCATGGGGATGCGGTCAACAGCGTGCGGTTTAGCCCCAATGGTCAGTTTTTGGCCGCTGCCAGTTGGGATGGTTCCGTCACCCTTTGGAGCCTGGATGGCAAGATGATCAAGGTTTTTCGGGAGCACAAATCCGGCGTGGGCGGCGTGCGGTTCAGCCCCGATGGCAAGCTGCTGGTCTCGGGGGGGTTTGATCAGCAGTTGGTGATTCGCGATTTGGACTTGGAAAACTTGCTCGATCGCAGTTGTCGTTGGCTCCAGGATTACCTGAGACCCAAGGGCGAAGCGGCGGGCAACTTGACGCAACTGGCGCGGGCCTGCCGCAATCGCTTTCGCCCCTAGTCGATCGATCCCATCAAACTAATCGATCCACTGGCAAATCCAGCCCTTTTTATTGAATCAACTTTATTGAATCAACTGAATCGACGGCTGATCAAACGCCAAATCCCGCGTATGCCCGCGCCTTCCCTAGGACAGCATCGTGGCGGCGGCGGCGCGCATCTTGGAAAGGGCAGTCCGTTCAATTTGGCGAATCCGTTCGCGGGTGAGGTTCAAATCTGCCCCGATCGCCGCCAGTCGGGCATCCCCTTGAATTAAGCCAAACCGCCGCATCACCACCAGTCGCTCCCGTTGATCCAACAGGCCCAACAGGGTCACCAAAGCGGCGCGATCGTCCACCGCATCCAACACCTGATCCAGATTCACACTGGCATCAGGAATCAGGTCGATCGCATGGTCAGAATCGCAGTGATTCGTCAGCGGCGCATCCAAACTCTTGGGCGGCCGACCGTAGGCCAGCAACGTCTGCAATTCCGTAACCGTCAGCTCCATCGCCGCCGCCACCTGTGCCGTGGTGGGCGGGTGGCCCAACTGCCCCGACAGTTGAGCTGTCACCTTCCGCACCTTCCGCAGACGATCGTTCACCTGAATCGGTAGCCGAATCGTCCGGCTTTGGTTGGCCAGGGCCCGGGCCACCGCTTGCCGAATCCACCAAGTGGCATAGGTGCTGAACTTGTAGCCCAAGCGCTCATCAAATTTTTCGGCGGCGCGATCCAGCCCCAAGCTGCCCTCCTGAATCAGATCCAGCAAATCCAGGCCCCGACCGGTGTAGTGCTTAGCAATGGACACCACCAGCCGCAAATTAGCCGCCACCAGCCGCGCTTTGGCCTGGCGACCTCGCCGGGCGATCGCCTTGGCCCGCGCAGACTGGGGCTGATCTCGATCGCGCAGGGATTGCCAGGCCCGAATGGCCGCACCCAATTCTCGCTCCTGTTCTGTGGTGAGGAGGGGAATTCGCCCAATTTCCTGCAAATAGACGCGCACCGTGTCAAAGTCAAGGGTTTTACGCATGATCGTGAGTGCTTCTTGCTTGCGACTTGCCGAAAAAGACTGCTAGCAATCCTCAGTCATCCCCAAAGGCAGCTCCAGAGATTGCCCCACAGACAGCCCCGCGAGAACGGTCACTGAGGGACGAGTTTGTAACGACAGCTTGGTTAATAGCGTTCGCTCTGGAGGCGACTTTGATTGGCGACCTCGATTGGCGACTTTGATTAATGTACAATATTCGTACAGATATCACAAGGCTAAAATCTGCGCAAAAAATCCTCAACGAAAAACCCTCAGCCCAGAACTCTCAGCCCAGAATCCTCAACGAAGCCGATCGCCCTTGGGGAGAGGGTAGTCATGACTTTGATCGTGGATTCGAGTATGGACGTGCCCTCAGAGGATGTCTGAAAAGTGTCTTTTGGCACGGGCAATACACCAATAGTCGTGGGGGCAAGGGGCTTGAGCATCTTGTCTTCGTCGATCGATGAGGCGTGCAGAGTATCGATTTTGGCTTTTCAGACATCCTCTCAGCGAGAAGGTGGTGAGCCTCGATCGCCCTACTCACTGCTTGAGCTAGCTAGTCACCAAATAAAAAGCGGGAGCCATCATTTACTGGCTCCCGCTCCGTCATCTCTACCAATATTTTTTTTTGCAACAAAAAACTGAGGGGATAGACCATCCCCGCTAGCAAGCTTTTACAGGTTGCCGCCCCGGAAGGCCAAAATAAACACAATCACCGGGCCAGCAATCACTAGAAGTGCCAACGTGGTCAGTTGCCCCACCACCAACCAGTTAATGCCGCCGATCGCATCCGTCAGTGCTTCCATAGTCTTCCCAGTCCCTTTAGGTCTTGAAATCGGTTTTGAGTTGTTTTTGAGTCATTAATGATCTGAGATGCTCTGAATCATGAATGACTCGTTGATTCTCTGATCAGGGTCTGATCATGGGCCGAGTGGCTGGGCCAAGCTGGTTTTTGAACCAGATGTTGCCACCCATGATTGCAAAAAATCGATTCAATTATCCTACGGTTGGCGACTCGGTAGATTTAAGAAAGTTTACAAAAATCCATCTCAGCTCCCATCTCGCTTCCAGGGTTACCCGTGGGCTGACCGTTGGGCGGCGAAGTTGACCCGATCGCCCAATCCCCATCGAGTCTGAACGCATCCGTTTGATAGAATATCTCCGTTCGGGCGCTCGCTCGGTGGCATGGCCTGAGCGCGCTGTGTTGGAAAATACGGAAAAATCCTATGACGATCGCCTTTCAACTCGTTCTTTTTGCGCTGGTTGCGTTGTCGTTGGTCTTGGTTGTGGGTGTGCCAGTGGCCTATGCGCTGCCCCAAAGCTGGGATCGTTCCAAGCCTCTGCTGTACCTGGGTTCTGGTGTTTGGTTCCTGTTGGTGATTGCGGTGGCCGTTCTGAATTTCTTCGTGGCTTAGGGTTCGATCGCAGCCGCTACCACAAGTCAAACCAATACCAAATCGCAAGCCAAAGCAGTGGCCCTGAGCTGCTGTGCAAGGTTAAAAGCAAGGTTGATGGGGGCGATCGCTTGCCCCTAATTTGTTTTGGCCAAATTTCTTGGCAGATTGAGTTTCTTGGCCAATTGAGTCCAGTTTTGAGTGCAACATGGCTGTTTTTGAAGGAAGTTTCGATCGCGCTGGATCACAACGATTTGCCATCGTTATTGGCCGCTTTAACGACCTGATCACCAGCAAATTACTGGCCGGTTGCCAAGATTGCCTCAAGCGCCACGGGGTGGATATTGACCCCCAAGGCCGTCAGGTGGACTATGTTTGGGTTCCCGGTAGCTTTGAAATCCCCACCGTTGCCCGCCAATTGGCCCTGAGTCAGCGCTACGATGCCGTGATTTGCCTGGGTGCAGTGATTCGCGGTCAAACGCCCCATTTCGATTACGTTTGCGCGGAAGTTTCCAAGGGAATTGCCGCCGCCAGCTTCCAAACCGGTGTGCCAGTTGTGTTCGGCATTGTCACCACGGACACGATGCAACAGGCTCTGGAACGGGCGGGGATTAAGAGCAATTTGGGTTGGAACTATGCCATGAGCGCCCTCGAAATGGCGAGTTTGATGGCACAGGTGCGGGCGGTGGCTCCGGCGGTTGATGCGCCCCCGATCGCCTTAGGATCTTTGCCTCCCACCCTCACGGAAGCCTAAAACCCCCAAACCCGAATGGTTGCGCGATCAATCGTAGGGGCGGGGTCTCCCTGCCCAGTCTCCCCGCCCAGCCCCTGCAATTCCTGACACTTCCGGTGGTGGAGTGGACAGGTTGGGAGCGATCGCTCGGGTCAGGGTTGGGAGACCCAACCCCTACGGCGGCGGAATTGATGACACGCCTTAAGCCCCTTGTTTGGGTTGATCGATAGGACTTGCAAAGTGGCAACCTGGACTTTTCAGACATTTCCTAAGCACTGATCGCCAGACCTGTTTTGCGAGGAATCTCTCGTCCGATGGCGGCATTGAACAAGCCATGATCAACCAATCATGATTAACGAGCATTAACGGGTATTAACGAGTAACAATTTGTTCGATCGCCTGCTTCAGTTCTTCGGCACTGAGATCCGTGATCACAAAGACTTCTTGAATGGTTTTCCCCTTGCGTGCAATTAACTTATAGCCGCCTCGGATCGGTACGGAAACTTTTAATTGTAATTGGGGGCTGTTGCTGCGGCCATGGGAGAGCACGGCCGGTGTGATGGTGCTGATGCCCGTCACTTGGGTTAGCTTTTCCAAAATCGGAATCAGTCCATCCAAATGAGTGGAATGATTCCAAACCAGTCGCCCTGAAGTGGGGGTGGTTTTGGCTTTTTTGGAGTTTTTTGGGGACTGGTCTGGCTCGGGCGATCGGGTGTTGGCTTGGGGGGCGGGAAGGGCGGCGGTGGGTTGTTTTTTGGATTTTGCCATGACGTGGGGCGCTGAATTTAGGCGCTTTCTAGGGGAGCCATGGTTAGTCCTTCGCGGCTCAGTTGTTGGTGATAGAGTTCTGCTTGTTCTTGGGGGCCAACCCAAACGATGGCCTGCCCTTCGTTATGAATTTGATAGGTTAATTTCCAGGCCCGATCGGTTGTCATATTTGGAATATATTTCGACAAGCAATTCGCGACGTGATTGAAGGTGTTCACGTCATCGTTCAAGACAATTACTTTATAGTTTGGATAGGTTTTGCGGACGGTTTGATCGGCGCGTTCGGGAGTCTTGACCGGGGCTGTGGTGGCAGCCCGATGCAACGGTTGAGGAGCGAGCACAGCAGTCATAGGGGCGATCGAGCGGTAGTTTTGCGGGGACAGAAAGCAGCGATCGGTTGAGCCAAATACGCAATGATCAGACTGATGCAAATTGTAACAAAATGATTTGGATTCGCGGCTCGATCGCACCACTAGCGATCGCCCGCCCGATTCAATGCCAGATTCAACAACTGCTCGGCAATGCGGCGAGCGGCTCCGGGCGGGCCCAACCGTTGCCGGCCATTGTCGATTTTGGCCTGCCATGGGGTTGGATCTCGAAGTAATTGTTCGATCGCCCCCGGGAGTTCCGTTGGCTCCTGAATCCAAGTGACGGAGGGGCCCAACAGGCGGGTTTGGGCTTCCGCAAAGGCGGGGGTGAATTGGGGCCCGTTGCCCGACAGGGTAATGGCCGGCTTACCCAAGCCCACTACCTGTTCCGTGGCTGTGCCGGCCGTGGCGATCGCGAAGTGGGCCGCCTTGGCCCAGTCCCAAAATCGATCGCTAGCCAGCTCCAACTGGGCTAACCCGCAATGCCATTGTTCCCCGGTGCTCGATCGCCAGCCGGCCTGCTGAAGGGCCTGCTGAAGAGGCGCACGATCGATTCCAGGGGCGATCGCCGCCTGCAACATCACCACCCGTTGGGTCAAATCGGGCCAGGCTTGCAACGCCGTCAGCATTCGTTGCCAATTGTTCAGCGCCTCTGGAAAACGCGACCCCGGCAACAGCAGCACGCGCAAGGGTGATCCCGGCTCTGGCCAAGTGCAATCGGGCAAATCTCCCGTGAAGCCGTCCATCATTGGATTGCCGCAGTCAAAGGTGCGATCGGGCAGCCAACGCCGCAAAATCTGAGCCGTCAGGGTGTCGCGCGGGAACAAACCCCGACAGCGCGATCGCCCCATCAGCCACCGCTCCCAAGGTAGATAAACCGAACCCGACCAGCCCTCCCAACGCCGGGCCCCCAAAAACTGCCCTTGACTATCCCGCAGGTAATATTCCGATTTGGCCGTGCCCACAAAGCCATAGGGCGCACCGCTGGCCCAAGCAAACAACAGGGGCACAATGTCACCCACCGCCAACACCAACAGCGGTTCCGCGCTGGTTGCCCGGTGTGTTTGCACCCATTGCCGCACCGATCGCCACTGTTGCCAAGTCAGGCCCACCAGCCCCCCGCGCATGTCCCGCAGCAGTTGGCCCGCATCCATATAGACAAAGCCACCCGACGGCAGGGTTTTCACTTCGCCAATAATCGGGATTCCGGCGCGGCGGTAGGCGTTTCCTTCCCCCACCAATGGCAAAGCAAATCGATCGGGCTGGGTGGGTAACTGTGCAAAGGCTTGCAGAATTTGCACCGCGATCGCGTCTTCACCATGGCCATTGCTGATGCACAGAAGCTTCATGGCACAAACCGATCGATCAGCTCGGTCAGCCGTTTAGGCACAACAAAATCCATGGGGATTATTCAGCTCAAAAGACTAGTTAGCTCAAAAAACGAAGCTCAGAATCAAAGCGGGCGGCGGGAATCGAACCCGCAACGACAGTTTGGAAGACTGTAGTTTTACCACTAAACTACGCCCGCGAAGGCTGGTGGTTGGGTTTTTGGCAACCCGGGCAATCATTCTATCAGAGCCAAGGCCGATCGCACCGCCTGCGGCCAATTTAATTTCGGTCTGGCTTTGGCCACCCGATCGGGGGTTGGGTTGCGGTGGATTTCTGACGACGGAGAAGCCAACAGGATGGAAAAGCCCTTGCGAAGATGAGGGGTGCGATCGCCCCAAACCAGCGGCTAGATTGTGGCCAGGTGTTCTGCAATCTTGGTTTATGAAGTCCTGGCCGCTGTTGACCAACTATCGCCGCGCCTTGGAGCGGTTGCCGATCGACCGGCCCTTGACCCCAGAAGAGGCGATCGAGCTGCTGGAACTGCGCGATCGGGTGGCGGTGGAACTGGCCCAGACTCCCGATCGACTCACTCCGGAAGTGGGGCAACCATTGCAGCGGCTCGATCGGCAACTGCGGGGCTGGAGCGATCGGCTCCTGGCCGCCCTGGAATCCGTTCCCGCTCATCGCCAACCCGAGGTCGATCGCCTGATTCGTGAGCGATCGCTAACCCCCAGTTCCCAGCGGTGGGAACGGTTCGACCCGATCGCCAACGTTCTGAGCAGCATCTTTTTGACCGGCTCGGCGGGCTTGATTGTGGATATTGCCGCCAAGTTTTTTGTGCCGGGGGTGGATTTATTTGGGTCGTTGGCCGTGGCGGGCCAAAGCGCGATCGCCCTGGTCACGGGCCGCACCCTGGTGACGGAAACGGGCCAAGCCTGGCTGAAACGCTGGCTGATTGCCCGAGGCATTGGCGATCGCTACTGGCAAGAGGCGGGCTGCTTGGGTTCCTTGGCGCTGTTGGGGTTTCTCATCGCGGTGCGTCAGGTAGGATTTCCGCTGCTGGCGGAACAATACACCCGCTGGGGCGAAAAAGCCTACAAAGACAACCGCCTAGCCACGGCGGGGGAATGTTATGAGCGGGCGCTGCTGTTTCAGTCGGAGGCGATCGAGCCGCGTTACCTGGCGGGTCGTTTGGCCGACGAGGTGAGCGAGCCAGATCAGGCACAAACTCACTATCGATTAGTCCTGAAAAATCCGCCGGAAAAAACCGCTAGCTCCCAAGATTGGCAATTTTATTTGCAAGCGGCGAGCAATCTTTCACGGCTGTATCTGTTGAAAAAAGACCCGGAACAGGCGGCGGTGATTGCCCAGTTGGCGCTGCGGGCGAGTGAACCCATGCCCAAGGATCCCGCCTTGGATGATGGGCTTTACGGTCTCTATAAAAATCTTGGTTGGGCCCGGTTGGCCCGGGGGCGCTACGTGGAGGCGGAATCCTGGCTGGAGAAGGCGATCGCCCTGGAACCAATCGTCAAACGGGCCGATCGCGCCGCTGCGGCCCATTGCTTGATGGCCAAAACCTTGGATGGGTTGCAGGACTATCGATCGGCCTTGCCCCACTGGGAACGGTGCGCCAACGACGCGGCCCAACTGGGCACTCCCGAGGGCGATGCTTGGCAAGGACAAGCGCGCGATCGGCTCGAAAATCCCAACGCCAAGCCGCCGAAGTCTGCTAATCCTGCTTACTAACCTTAGGACCTGTCGTCATTTCCTGAAGCGAGGTTGAAATGGTTGATCTTTCGTACACCAACCGTCGTAACAAGGGGCTTAAGCCCCTTGCTGCTACACGATCCGCTAACGGTGGAATTAGGACTTTGGGCGGTTTGACGACAGCCCCTGCGCTCATGATTCGACCTTGCCTGTTGCTGCTGACTGGTTGCCTGCTGAGTGCGATCGCCGCGATCGCCCCGATCCAGCCCGCGATCGCCCAAACCAGCTACAGCCTGGAGAGCTGGCAAGGGGATGTGAGATTAACCCGATCGGGTGGGCGCGAACAACGACTGACGCGCCAAACCGGGCGACGGTTGGACGCTCCGGATCAGCTACGGCTGCAAGGGCGGCGCAGTTGGGCCAATGTGCGCTGTCCGCAGGGCTTGGTGCGTTGGGATGAGGTGCGCCAATCGCGATCGGTGGCGGAAATCTGCAATCCGTCCCGTTCGCCCAGCCCAGGCACGGGAAGCCGCGACAGCGTAGCAGAACTGGTGGCGATCGCCAATTGTGAGTTTGTGCCCAAGACCTACTTTGCGCCCCAGACTGAGCAATTCTCCTGGCCCATGGAACCCACCGCCCGCCGCTATCGGGTGGAGTGGGTCGATTTCGATCGGCGGGTCACGATCTGGAACGGAGAAACCACCGCGACCCAACTGGCCTACCGTGGCCCCCGCTTAACCGGTCGGCGCTATGGCTTGCAGGTAACGGCGATCGGCGCGAACAATCGGCCCATCAGCACCTACGCCTTGAATCATGTTTTGTCTCTGCCCAGTGAGTCAGCCCAAACATTTGCGAGCGATTGGGCGGAAATTACGGGCGATCGCACCCTGATGCCCGATAGTCTGCGTTGGGCCCGGGCGGATTTGGCCCTGTCGGTCAGTCGGGCAGAGGACGATCCGGAGCTGTGGTGGACGGTGGTGGCGCAACTGTCGCCGGAAGCCGACACCAAAAGTCCCATGGCTCACTTGCGTTTGGCCTTGGCTTATTTGTACCTGAACCGGGGAACGGAAGCGCAACGGATGGCGCGGCGGGCCTTGGCTGCGATCGGGCAATCGCCTTCAGTGGAGCGGGCGGAGGCATTGCTGATGTTGGCGACGGCTTCGATGGTGATTAACGACTATCCCGAAGCGACAAGGGCGCTCACAGAGGCGCGATCGATCTATCAAGGTTTGTTAGAAACTAGCCAAGTACAGGCGATCGACTTTGTGTTCAACCAGCTCGATCTCCGTTCTAATCAACCCTGCTCTAATTAGAGCATCAGCAAGCATGATTGATGTTGATAAATAACTTTAGCTGAGTTGAGAATTGCTTGGCGACGTAGGGGATTGCGGCTCATTTCAATGCCCTTTTTGCTAATCAAATCAACCTTGCGTTGCAGCAGTGTTTCTAGCTCTGCTTGTAAGTCGAAAAATTTGAATCCATAGTGCGCTTCTGGGGCACTTTGATAAAGCAAATCAATATCGCTGGGGTCGGCTCCGGTGGCCCGAAAGTCTGAGCGCAAAACCGACCCAAACAGTGCTAATTCCACGATCGCCCATTTTTCGCAGAACTGAGCGATCGCTTGGGGGCTGGTTTGCAAGCGTTGATAGAGTTCTGTTGCTGAGAGATCGGAGGGCGGCATGGGGCGATCGAGCGGGGTGGCTGTGGTCTAGTGTATTGGGTGAAAAATAGTTAGTTTGCGTCGTAGATGATCTTTAGTTCGCTCAGGATATTGTCGCGGAGATAGGGGGAAATTGCGCCTTCGGTGAGTAGGTCAATGGGACGATCGAGGGCGGTGGTGAGGGCTTGTTCGAGGGCAATGCAAGCTAACAGGCTAGTGGGGCGATCGAAGGTCACCACTAAGTCAATGTCGCTGTTGTCGGTGGCTTCGCCTCGGGCCATGGAACCAAACAGACCAATTTTGCAAACGTGGTGCGCTTGGCAAAGGGAAATCAGGCGATCGACATCGAAGGGCAAGGGCGGCATGGGGCGATCGAGCGGGGTGGTTGTGGTCTAGTGTATCGGGCGGGAAATGGCAGCGGCTAGACTGGGGGTGAGCAGCATTTGCGGAGGATGCCTATGTCTGTTTCGCCTGCGATCGGCGCGTCGTCTGAGCCGGTGATGGATGCGGGGGCGGGGGCGGCTACTGCTGAAAGTCGCCATCCGGCTTCCCCTTGGTTTGATCCGTCGGATCAAATTGTTTGGCCGTCTGCTGATTTAGACAGTTGTGAGCTGCCCTTGGAATCTGATCTGCATCTGTTTCAAATTATTTTGCTGTTGCAATCTTTGCAGTGGGCTTGGCGCGATCGCTCTGATTTCTATGCGGCAGGCAACCTGACGATTTATTACAGCCCGAATCAAAAGAAGAGTGAATATTTTCGGGGGCCGGACTTTTTTGTGGTGTTGGGGGTTGAGCCGCATCCACGCAAAAGTTGGGTGGTGTGGAACGAAAATGGTCAATATCCCCATGTGATTATTGAGTTGTTGTCTCCTTCGACGGCGGCGACCGATCGCGGTGAGAAAAAGCAAATTTATCAAGATATTTTCCGCACACCCAATTATTTTTGGTTTGATCCGCAGGGGGGCGAGGAACTGGCGGGGTTTCAGTTAATTAATGGGCGGTATGAGGCGATCGCCCCGAATGATCGCGGGTGGCTGTGGAGCGAGCCGTTGGGGTTGTATTTGGGCTGTCATCAGGGGCGGTTGCGCTTTTTTGGTACGGATGGGGAGTTATTGCCCACACCGGAGGAGTCGGCGTTGCAATCTGAGGCGGAGTTGGTGCGGGTGCAAGCGGAGGCGCGATCGGCTCAGGAGCGTTGGCAATTGGAGCAGGCAAAGAATCAGCAGCTTGCGGATAAGTTACGGGAATTGGGCATTGATCCCGATGCGTTGGGATGAGTGAAATCGGGGTTAGATGTTTTACGAATTGGGAGTGAGCTGATGACGGTACGAGAACGATTGATAGCTGAAATTGGGGATTTACCTAATGGTTTGGTCGTGCAGGCGTTGGCGCTGATTCAATTTTTAAAGGTGGATTATCTGCGTCGCCAAACAGCATTGGCATCAGGGGGATTTTATCGACCGCGATCGGGGCGATCGCCGTTGCGTCATGCGGGAAAATGGGCGGGGGATGATTTGTTGGATTGTCTAGATTTAGTTCACAACAATCGAGGGGAGGCAGAATTTTGACTTACCTCCTTGATACGAATCACTGTAGCTATATTTTGGCGAATGATCGTTCTGTAATTGATCAGATTGAATTGGTTGGGGTTGAGAGTATCGGTATTTCTGCGATCACTGAAGGAGAATTGATCTACATGGCAGAAAATTCTGCGAAGCCTGTCGATAATCTTTCAATTGTTGAAGATCTTATTGATGACTTAGATGTTTATCCTATCGATAGCGTTACAAGTCGAGTTTATGGAAAATTGAAAGCCACTATTTTTGATTGCTTTGGCCCAAAAGATCGTTCTAAGCGAAGACGTACAAGGTTAGAAAGTTTGGGAATTGGTGAAAATGATCTATGGATTGCTGCTACAGCTATACAACATGATTTTACTGTGGTGTCTGGTGACCGTGATTTTCTGAGAATTCAAGAAGCATTTCCTCTGAAGTTAGAAAATTGGCATCTTTTTGCTTAATCTGGATTGTAGAAATACTTTTATTTGATTGCGAGCGGTGAAACCATGGTGCAGCAAAGTTGATTGCCCCGATCTCCAAGGTGGTTTTTATCCCGGCTCCAGCTACTTGAATGACGGCTTTGCACGTGATCGACTGGACCGTTCACGTTTGGAACGTGAACGATCGCTCCACTAGCCTGCTGATGCGGGAGTTCTATCGCCGCCTCGCCGCTGACCCCAAGCTGACTAAAGCTGAAGCCTTGCGCCAAGCCCAACTCGCCTTTTTGCAAGGGAAACTGACCCGATCGGGCGAGGTGGCCAATCCCGCCCATCCGTTCTATTGGTCGCCCTTTGTGCTCACGGGCAATAGCTGGTGAGGATTGAACAGCAACCACTATCGCGACTGGAAAATGTTTTGCACCATCACCCGATCGAGGCCCGCCGCCACCCGATCGAGTTCGGCCACCTCGCCCGCATCCAGCAACCAGCCGATCGCCCCCGTGTTTTCCTTGGCCTGAATCAGGGATTTGGCCCCGGGAATCGGGATCGCGCCCTTGGCGATGCACCAGTTCAGCGCCACTTGGGCGATGGTTTTGGAACGTGCCTGGGCGATCGCCCCCAAACAGTCGAGCAAGGGTTGCAGCCCCGGTAATAGTTGCCGAAACAGCACCCCGCGAATTCCCTTCGGGAGGGTCGTTTGGGGGTTGTATTTACCCGTGAGCAAACCCAACCCCAGGGGGCTGTAGGCAATCAGTTTGATCCCCAATTCATCGCAAGTTTCTTTCAGGCCTAATTCCGTGACCGGGTAGGTGGACAGCAGGGAATATTGCACTTGCAACGTGGCGATCGGGATGCCGCGTTCTTGGAATCGGCGGTGAACCTGTCGTAGCCGCTGGGGGCCAAAGTTCGAGAGGCCCACACCGCGCACCAGCCCTTGTTCGTAAAGGTCGCACAGCCCATCCAGCAGGGCCCATTCTTGCCAGGGGGCATAGTTGGCCGTGGACCAGTGCAGTTGGGCCAAGTCCACTCGCCCCAGGCGCTTGGCTGAAGCTGCACAGGCCCTGACCATGGATCCCCGAGTCAGTCGCCAGGGATAGGCCGCGAGTTTGGTGGCCAAACAGAGGCGATCGCCCTGCGGGCCCCGGTAGTCCCGGGCAAATTGCCCCAAAAGTTGCTCACTGCGGCCGTTTAGCCGTCCCGTGCCGTAGGAATCGCCCGTGTCAAACAGTGTCACGCCGGCCGCCATGCAGTGGTTAAACACCTGCTGCAACTCGCTGTCCATGGTTTCGTCATAACCCCAGAGCAGCCGGTTGCCCCAAGCCCAAGTGCCGCAACCCATCACGGGCAGGGCGATCGCCGAATTCTGCATCAGTCCGAGTTTCATCAACGGGTTGCACCAACGGTTTCCTAGTCTAGTGGAAGGATGGGGCATCGGTGCTGCTGGGGGGCGACTTGGGGTACAACCGGATTTAATCCGACTCAGCACCCTCCAAGGTCTGGCTCAGTCATTACCTCCGGTGAGCCGTTCCCGAGGCAATTTCTTGGCCCCCGTTTGGGCACATTAAAAAGTAGGGAGCAACGCGGAATGGGACTCCTTGGGGGAAGAAACTGGGTTCGATCGGGCGATCCCCGTCAGGAGCCGGTTTTGTGAATCTTCCTGGTTGGGCCCGGGCGCTGGATCTGCCGACTCGATCGGTTGGTCTGGAGGATGATCCAGTCATCTGACTGAAAATGCTCAGTGTTTTCAGGGATTTCAGCGGGGTTAATTAAGCTTGAGCGTCCTAGCTGAGCCTATCGATGGTTGAACCATTTCGCCCCCAGTGAATTGATGGTTGAGTGATGAAAACCAAAGTTCTTGAATGTATAAAATGCGTCTCGAAACTCAATTGGGTTTAAGATTTTCGTCAATTTTCTGATCTAAACTATAAATTTTCGATTGCGGGTTTCAGTTCCCTAAAATGCCCTTTGGTTCTGATCGAAAATATTAATGTAATTTAACAAGAAAATAATTGCTAATTTTTGTGGCGAGGATGGTCATCAAGGTTTGCTAATTTTTGTTTAAAAGGATAATAAGATAATCTCGGCATTTCTGGGATTTAGGGCTTATCGCTAAGATTATGGCTACTAACTTGCTCGTGGACGCAGAAGCAGATCAAGCCATTATGCGACATCCAATTCAGGTTGAATTGGATACGAGCCTTTGGGATGCCATTGGGCAAATGTATCAAAATTGCCAATCCTGCTCTCTGAATGCACAAGATCATGATCATCATCGCCCTATTATCTATCTCGAATTTTCTAATCAAGACCTAGCTACTAATTCTGTTCATTCAAAGAACAGTTTGTCAGCGGATGACACTTTAGGAACAGATGTTTCAGGTTCCTTGCTAAGTGGGTCTGCTGCAATGACAGCGAGCGATCAAACTCAAGCAGTTGCTGAACCGAATTTGTCCTTGGGCGATCGGTTAGAGGTGAGTCACTCACCATTGAATTCTGAGTTGAATTCCGAAGCGGCGATGGTTGATTTGCCGGTTGCGGAGTTTCGCTGTGTGGTGGTGGTCGATCGGGGTCAGCTCTGTGGAATTTTGAGCGATCGGACGGTGGTTCGGCTGCTGGCTAAAGGGGTGGATTTTCATCAGGTTAAAGTGGGCGAAGTGATGTCGCCGATTCCTTGTGTCTTAAGGCAATCGGAATTTAAAAATGCGCTGATTGCCATTAATTTAATGGATCAGTTTGGTCTGGAATATCTGCCTTTAGTGGACGATCAAGGGCAGTTAGTTGGGTTGTTGAATGATGAAGGATTGCGACGAATTACCAACCCGGTGGACTGGTTACGATCGCGCTCTGTGGCGGATGCTTTGGTGACTGAAGTAGCCTGCGAAACCGCCAGAGCCAGCGTCACTCAGATCATTCGTTTGATGGCGGAACAGGATACGGATTGTGTGGTGCTGATGCAGCCCCAGGAGCCGGATATCTTAGCGGCTGACTATCCACCAGTTCCAAAACCAGTGGGTGTGATTACTGAGTCGGATTTGGTTCAGTTTCAGACCCTCGGTTTGTCGGCGGAGCGAGTGATTGCTGAGGATGTCATGCAGGCGATCGAAAAGCCGGTTCGGCTTCAGGATTCGCTGTTGTTGACGCAACAATTTATGACCCGCCAGGATATTCAGCAGGTGGTGGTGGTGCGTGATGATGGATCGCTCTTGGGTTTGGTGACTCAACGGAGCATTTTGAAACTGCTGAATTCCTCCGAGCTATATCAATGGGGCATTAGCCTAGAGCATAAGATTTCTCAGTTGGAAGCAGAAAAATTGGCCCTTTTGGAGCAGCGAACGTCTGAGCTGGAGCAACAAATTATTGATCGCACGGCTTCTTTGCAACGGCAAGCGGAGCGCGATCGATTAATTGCCAATGTGGCTTCTCAAATTCGATCGTCTTTAAATTTATCGGAAATTTTAAATTCTACAGTTCAAGAACTGCGAAACCTGGTTCAGTCCGATCGCGCCGAAATTTGGCAATTCCAAGCCGATCAAACGATGGTGATTGCGGCGGTGGCTTTGCTAGATCCCAGCTTGGCCGTGCCCAGTAACTCCGTGAAAGACTGCTGCTTCGTGGAAGGACTCAGCCCCCTGACTAAGCAAGGCCATGTGCGCGTCGTGAATGATATCTATGCCGCCCAAATGACCCCTTGTCATCGTCAATTGCTCGAACGGTTGCAAGTCCGTGCCAAGATTTTGATTCCCCTGTTTCAGCAGGAAAATTTTTGGGGACTGTTGGCCGTTGTGGAAAGCAATCATCCGCGCTATTGGCGATCGGAAGATATTCAACTGGTGCAGCATTTGGCCATGCATTTGGAAATTGCCATTCAGCAGGCAACGGCCTATGAACAACTACAAACGGAACTCCATGAACGACGACAAACCGAAGAAAAATTACGAGCGAGCGAGCGTCGCTATGTCAGCTTAGCCAAAGCAATTCCCGTAGGAATTATTCGAACCAATTTAAAGGGCAAAAGCCTTTACGTTAATCAACGATTCTGCGACATTTTGGGACTGTCAGCGAGGGTTATTCATCAAATTGGCTGGGAGCGTTCAATTCATCCGGACGATCGCGCCTGGGTGATTGAAGAAATGCGTCATTACCGCAAACAACAACAGCCCTTTTCGCTGGAATACCGAATTCAGCGTTATCAAGCTGGTGTTTGTTGGGTGTTGGCCCAATCCGTGCCCGAATATTCCGACCATGAAGAAGTGGTGGGCTACATTACTACGATCACGGATATTACCAACCAGAAAAAATCGGAAACCGCACTGCAACAACTCAACCAAGATTTGGAAGCGAAAGTGCTGGAGCGAACAACAGCTCTCAAAAGTAGTGAGGAGCAGTTTCGGCGGCTATTTGAAAAAGAAAAAGTGCTCAGTTCCGTGATCCGACGAATTCGCCAATCCTTGGAATTGGAATCTGTTTTGTTCAATACGGCGGAAGAGGCTCGACAAATCTTATTTGCCGATCGAGTCGTCATTTACAAAGTCTATGAACAAAGTAGCGGCAAAATTGTTGCTGAATCTCGGATTGACCATTGCCCTAGCCTCTTGGGCATGGAATTTAGTGCAGAAGTGTTCCCGGATAGTTGCTATCAGAAATATATGAATGGTTATGTTTGCACCATTACCGATCGGGATCACGAGCATTTAGCTAACTGTCTGGCTAGCTTCATGCAAACCCTGCAAATTCGAGCTAAGCTTGCCGTGCCAATTATTGAGCAAAAATCGAATCAACTGTGGGGGCTGTTAATTGCCCATCAGTGCAGTTCCCAGCGCTATTGGTGTACTGGGGAAGTGGAATTTATGCAACGGCTGGCCGAACAATGCTCGATCGCTATTCAGCAATCAGAACTCTATGCCCAACTGCAAGAAAGCAATTTGCAACTGGCCAGGGCCACGAAGCTCAAGGATGAATTTTTGGCTAATATGAGCCACGAATTGCGTACCCCTTTGAATGCAATTTTGGGCATGGCTGAGGTCATTCAGGACGGAATTTATGGAGAAATTAATAACCGCCAAGGGCAAGCCCTGAAAACGATCGAGCGCAGTGGCACGCATTTGTTGGAGCTAATTAACGACATTCTAGATTTGGCCAAAATTGAATCCGGTCAAATTCTTCTGAATCGAGAACCTACTCAAATCAATCAACTCTGTCAAGCAACCATTACCTTTGTTAAGCAACAGGCGTTGAAAAAACAAATTCAGCTTGGGGTGACCATTCAGCCCACCCTCCCGGATATTTTTGTGGATGAGCGCCGTGTGCGTCAGGTATTAATTAATTTGTTGAGCAATGCCATTAAATTCACGGCTGATGGAGGCCAAGTGACCTTAACGGTTTCGCAAATTTTTGAACGACCCACTAACACCTTAAAGTACTTTACTAATTCTGATGCTCAGTCTACGGAAATTCAAGATGCGCACGCCCAAAATACCAAGCGCTCCCCATCGTTTATTTCCTTCAAGGTGACAGATACCGGGATTGGAATTTCTGCTGTTGATCTTGAAAAACTCTTTAAACCTTTTATCCAGATTGATAGCTCGCTCAGTCGTCAATATGCTGGAACGGGGCTGGGCTTATCGCTCGTGAAGCGCATGGTGGAAATGCACCAAGGGCTGGTGTCCGTGACCAGTGAAGTTGGGGTTGGGAGTTGCTTTGAAGTTTGTTTTCCGGTGATGGAATTGGCGAATGCGCCAGTCACTGTCCCTGCGCCCCAACTGGAGACCTTCCCAGCCACAATTGCGATGGATCAACCCCGCCCAACCGTGATTTTGCTGGTGGAGGATAATGAAGCCAATGTTAATACCATTTCCAGTTACTTAAAGGCTAAGAACTATCAAATTCTGCTAGCAAAGGATGGTGTGCAAGCGATCGAGATGGCAAAACTGCATCACCCCGATCTCATCCTCATGGATATTCAAATGCCCAATCTGGATGGCTTAACGGCAATGCGGCAAATTAGACAAACCCCAGAACTGGCGAGTACAATGATCATTGCTCTCACAGCGTTGGCGATGCCAGGCGATCGAGAACGCTGTCTCAGCGCGGGTGCAAATGACTACTTCACAAAGCCAATCAAGCTCAAGCAACTAGCAGTCAAGATCCAAGAGCTATTAGCTGCTAAATAGCGGAGCATGACGCTGAAATCTCTTGGAAAAGCACAGAATAGCAGGAGACAAATGATGACCATTCCTTCCATTTTAGTTGTTGATGATGAGCCGGATAACTTTGATGTTATTGAAGCTTTCTTGAGCGACCAGGATTATCAACTCCACTATGCCTGGAATGGTCTAGAGGCGCTGAAATCTCTACATGTTTTCCAGCCCGATGTGATTTTGTTGGATGTGATGATGCCCGAGCTGGATGGGATCACCACCTGCCAAAAAATTAAGGCGATGCCCGAATGGAAATCAGTGCCAATTATTATGGTCACTGCTCTCAGTGATAAGGAGGATCTGGCTCGCTGCATCCAAGCAGGAGCCGATGACTTTATCAGCAAGCCGGTTAACAGTACAGAACTGAGGGCGCGAGTGCAATCGATGCTGCGCATTCGGCAGCAGTATCAAAGCATCCAAGAACTATCCCAATTACAAGAAAGAACGATCGATATTCTTCAGGGTAGTCTTGATGAATTGCGAGGCAGTTTGTCGATGAGTTTGCCTCACGAATTAAATACCCCTTTAAATGGAATTTTTGGTGTTCTGGGAATTCTCATTGAGGAACATGAGGATATGGATCATGAGGAAATCGCAGAGCTATTGCAGCTTGCTAAAACCTCAACCATGCGTCTGGAGCGGGTCAGCCGCCGCTACCTGAACTACATTCAGCTCGTCCGTGATAGCAGCCTGAAATTAGTGAATAATTCAGCGATGGCAGTCAAGGCCGAAGGGGCAATTCCTGAGATTGCGCTGGAAACCATTGACAGCGCTGAGTGGATTGCCAACGCTTCAGGCTCTCAGGCGAACTCGGTTAAGCGATCGGCTGATTTGGTTTTGGATTTGGCTACTGCGCAACTGTGCATGTCGATCAAGCATTTGCAAACCATTATTGAGGAATTGCTGGACAATGCCATCAAGTTTTCCCAGGCAGGTACGCCGATCACGATTAAAACGGAGCCGATGGATTCCTGGTTGTACTTATCCATTACGAATCAAGGGCGCGGCATGACTGAATTGCAAATTGCCCAAATTGGAGCGTTTATTCAATTTGAGCGCCGCAGTTATGAACAACAGGGGCTCGGGTTGGGGTTGGCGATCGTTCAAAAATTGATCGATCGCTATGGTGGCTCACTCCTGATCCAAAGTGTTGTAGATCAAGAAACCACGGTGACGGTAAAATTACCCCTCGCAGTTCAACCTCAAATGGCCATGGTTTAGGGTTGGTGCTTGTTCATGACTAGACAGTTAACTTTCAATGACAGGCACGAGATCACAGGGACAAGATGGGAAACAGGCTAAGATAGGGAAAATCTCTGCTTCCGTTGTCTTTTCCTCATTTATGATTACGCAGTCATGGCTTACAGTTCAGTTCTGGTAGTTGACGATGAGCCGGATAATTTCGATGTCATTGAATCGTTACTGAGCGATCGCCCCTACCAGTTACACTACGTTTCCAACGGCATTGATGCCCTTGAGTCCCTAGACCTTTTTCAACCGGATGTGATCCTGTTGGATGTGATGATGCCTGGGTTGGATGGGATTGAGGTTTGCGCTCGCATCAAAGCCATGCCCAATTGGCACACCGTCCCGATCGTCATTGTCACGGCGCTAACGGAAAAAAAAGACCTGGCCCGCTGTATGGCGGCTGGGGCCGATGACTTCATTACTAAGCCCATTAACGGCATTGAACTGCGAGCGCGCGTGCAGTCAATGTTGCGAATTAAACAAACCTATATTGATCTTGAACAGCAAGTCCAAACCCGCACCGCAGCGCTCCAAGCAAAGGCCGAGCGCGATCGGGTTTTATCAATTATTGCTACTCAGATTTGTGCGTCCTTTGATTTCAACGAAATTGTTGAAACCACGGTTCAGGAAGTGCAACAACTCTTCCAGTGCCGTGCGGTTGCCATTTGGCAACTACAATCCTCAATTGCGGATCACAACAGCGAAGTGGCCACGGTGGTGGCCGCGGCCCAGGATCCGACCATGGCTCCGCTCTTGAAAGATCGTGACCAAATCCACCTGAGCCGCGTCAAACTGCAAGCCTATCAGCTTGAAAAAGGCGATGATGCCACGGTTCATTTTCAGGACTTGATGACCGATTGTCCTGAAAAATTTCCACGAACCGCTCACTGTCAACAGCTTGCCGTGCCCATCTTGCAAAATGAAAAGCTCTGGGGATTTTTAAGCGTCCTTAACTGTCAAAGCTCAGAGCATTGGCCCACGGAAGAACAGGAATTTTTAAAACAGCTTTCAACACAATTGGCGATCGCCCTTCAGCAGGCCCAGGCCTATCATCAATTGCAAACGGAGCTAAACGAACGACGACAAACGGAAGTGCGGCTGCGGGAAAGCGAACAGCGCTATATCAACCTGGCCAATGCAGTGCCCGTTGGAATTTTCCGCACGGATGCCAATCATCAATGTCTTTACGTGAATCAACGATGGTCGCAGATTACGGGTTACTCCACCCGAGCGGCCATGGGGATGGGTTGGCTAGATTACATTCACCCGGATGATCAGGTGAAATTCCAAGACGAATGGCAGCGATTTGTGAACGAACAGCGGCCCTTTCAGTTGGAATATCGCTTGCGCAGTGATTGTCACGAAGAACCTTGGGTTTTTGGACAAGTGGTGGCGGAATACGATGCCCAAGATCAGGTGGTGGGCTATGTGGGCACGGTGACGGATATCAGCGCCCTGAAGCGAGCCGAAGCCCAAATTCTGCACAATGCCCTACATGATTTGCTGACGAATCTGCCCAACCGATCGCTCTTAACGGAGCGCTTGGAGTTGGCCATTAACCGTTCAAAGCGGGTTAGCAGTTATCGCTATGCGGTGCTGTTTTTAGATTTAGATCAGTTCAAGGTGATTAATGATAGCTTGGGGCACTTAATTGGCGATCGGCTGCTAGTGCAAATGGCCCAAAACCTCAAAAGCTATTTGCGCTTCAGCGACTTTCTCGCCCGAGTGGGGGGAGATGAGTTTGTGATTCTTTTAGAAGATTTGGAAAGCTTGGATGCGGCGGTGCGCATGGCGGAGGGAATTCTCAGCAGCTTTGAAAAGCCGATCGCCATTAATGATTATGAAATTGTGATTACTGCCAGCATTGGCATTGTGTTGGGCAGCGCCGACTACGATCACCCCTCGAATTTGTTGCGGGATGCGGATATTGCGATGTACCGCGCCAAGTCATCGGGGCGCAGCACCTACAAGATTTTTGGAGCAGAAATGCACCACCAGGCGATCAATCGCCTGACCTTGGAAACCGATTTGCGCAAGGCCCTAACCCAAGAAGAATTCCGGGTTTACTATCAACCGGTGATTAATTTAGCCAAAGGCCAATTGGTGGGTTTCGAGGCTTTGGCCCGTTGGCATCATGCAACGCGGGGCTGGATTTCTCCGGCAGAATTTATTCCCGTGGCGGAAGAAACGGGCGTGATTCAACAACTGAGTCGGTGGATTTTGCGCCAGGCCTGCCAACAATTGCTGCATTGGCAACGGTCTTTCCCGGAGTTTGCACCCTTGAAGATGAGTGTGAATCTTTCGGCGCAGGAGTTGCGAAAACCAACGATGGTTTCAGAAATCTTGCAAACGTTGGATGAAGTGGGTTTGGAGCCGCATTATCTGACCCTGGAAATTACGGAGAGTATGTTAATTGAAGATATTAATCAGACGATCGAGCTGTTGACGGAGCTAAAACGTCACCATATTCAAATCAGCATTGATGACTTTGGAACAGGCTACTCATCCTTAAGCTACTTGCACCGATTGCCCGCTGACTATTTAAAAATTGATCGATCGTTTGTGGGGCAAATGGAAAAAGGAAATCGCAATTTCCAAGTGGTCAGCACGATCGTGGCCCTCAGTAATCAGTTGGGTTTGGATGTGGTGGCGGAGGGGGTGGAAACCCAGCAGCAATTGCGGTGGCTGGAGCAGTTGGGCTGTGAATTGGGCCAGGGCTATTTGTTTGCGAAGCCGCTTCCCCCGCAGGAAATTGAGCGCCAGTTTTTTGCCCAGGGATCAAATCCCGAATTGATCGAAGAGGAGCGACGAAGTGTGATCAATCAAAGCTTGATGAGCCATGACCAGTCCCGATCGGGGTCTTGTCCCGGTTCGTCGGTTTAGGGGATGGGGCAAATGGATGGCGATTGGAAATTGGGTTTGCGGAAGCTGGGTGTGCATAATGTCGCTGTTCGCAAATTCCACCATCAAACCCCTTAAGATGATAGGCGCTAACCGCCCGATCGCCCGTTGGCTGGCTGCGACCCTTGCGGGCGATCGGGTTGTGTCCTTGGTCAATTTCACGATTCACTATGCGCGTCTTCGTTCTACTCTTCAACGCCCGCACCGAAAATGAAGGAATCTACAGCATTTGGCTGCGAGATGGGGAAGGTGTGGAACGTAACTGTGTCCTGATGTTTGAGGACGAGGACGATGCCACTCGCTATGCGGGCTTGCTAGAGGCTCAGGATTTTCCCTTGGCCACCGTGGAGCCGATTGAGGATGACGAAGTGCGGGAGTTTTGCAAAGAAGCGGGCTACGAGTGCCAGTTGGTGGCCCAAGGGGAATTGGCGATCCCGATGGAAACCAATCGATCGACCGATGACATGAGTTGGCAAGTGGAGGGTGAAGCGCCGCCCACGCCCAGTGAAGAGGATGCCGGATCCATGAGTGCTGCCGAGCTGGAGCGGATCCGACGGCGATTGGAGGGATTGCTCTAGAGATGCCTGCCCTCGATATCCAATCGGGCGACAGTCATTGGAAATTTTAGGGATTATGCAGCACCGTGGACCAGCGACTGAGCAACCCTTCAGTTGCCTGAAGACAGCGCTCACTATCCCAACCGGCGGCACAACTGGCCGCGATCGCCGCCCCGCCGGCCCCAACTCCTTCCTTCACAAATCCAGCTTCATAGGCTCGTAACTGCGTCCAGGTGGATTGGGCAAAATTCAGCAAAGTTGTGAGCAGGATGGGTTCCTCCTCCGGTGGGGCGATCGCCTTGGCCAGGCCAATGGTGTCGCCGCTGGCATCATAGGCCACCCAACGGGTTGTACCAACGGCGATCGCCTCCGGTTTCCAGGGCAACTGTCGGCGTTGGGCGATCGCCCGGGCCAGGGCATAGACCGCCAACATTTGGGTTCCCCCCGCCAACAGCACACCGCTGGTTTGGCTGGCCGCGAGGGCCATGCCCGCCGCCACCGGCTGCATGGGGTCGCCCACCGCCGCCACCACGGCCAGCGGATCTTGGTCGAGGGATCCTTGCACGCAGTGGTGATCGGGATGCCACTCGCCCAGACCCGATCGCCGCAAGCCCGTAAGAGCCAAGTCCAATTTCTGGGCATGATTACAGAAAATATGGCTGCTGTTGACCCGGTTGGTGGCATCAATCCCCAGTCCCAACAGGACTGCCAGGGCCGTGCTGGTGCCGCCCACAACGCATTCAGAAATCAGCAAATAGTCCGGCGGCAGGGGGGTGCCCTCGGTGGCGAGCTGTTGTCCCAAACGATAGCCCGCCGCAAAGAGCTGCTCCACCACGGCCCGATCGAGCGCATAGCCCGTACTTAAACAGCGGGCCGGCAGTCCGCCCATGCGGATGTGGGGAATGGAGGGTGAATCCTGTAGCCCCGCATTGATCACGCGCAATCGCCAGTGAAGTGATTCCAAAATGGCCCGAGAAATCAAAACCGGCGAAGCCCCACCCGCTAAGGGCGGCAGTGGATAAGCTGGATTGCCTCTGGGCCCATTCACCAAAAATTCCGCATCGGCCAGGGCCGTGTAGCGGCGATCGGCCGGAGTGGCCCCGGCCGCAGAGATGCCCGGAATCAACCCCGTTTCCGTGAACCCCAACACACAGCTAAACAGCGGTTGTTGGCCGCGTCGTGATTGCACCCAAGCGCGTGCTCGATCGCCCCCCGCCAGAATTTGCAACGACGGGGGCAGCATCGAGTCGCAGTTATCCGCTGGCAATGGATCGATCGACAATGGCTGAATATCCTGTGGCTGCATCATTGCCATAGCGCAGATCGCCTGATCAAGCGTTACCTAGTCTATCTCGAGTAAGGTTTGAACCCAGCGCGGCGGCGGTGGCAACCGCAGGCCCAACCGCTCAAAGACGGCCCAGGAGACCAAATGCACCGCGAACACATACACGGCTGCGTTGACCAGGATCATCAAAACCGTTGCCCCTTGAACTGCTCCCAGTTCCGGCCGCCAAAGCAGACCCAACCGGGTGGCTCCCCACTCCAGCAAGCCGGTGACCTGTACGGTGACATAAGTCCACAGATCATCCCCGAGCAGGGTGGAAACCAACGCAATTCGGAAAAATAGCCCCGTGGCGCTCAGGAGCGTTCCCAGGGCAATGGAACGGCCCCAACCCACACCACGCCGCCATAAACAGCCTAGCAAGACCCCCAGAAGTCCATAGGGCATCACGTATTGGATGCTGCGAGGCGGGCCCATCAGCACCGATAGCAAGAGTCCGGACACAATGGCCGCCATCCAAGCCGATCGGGATCCCCATCGGAGGTATACCAAGGCGATCGGGAGGGAAAAAAAGACCCGCAGCGCCGGCCCAAGGGGGAAATAAAAATTGACTAACCAGATGAGGCTGGCGGCGCTGGCTAAGAAGGCCGTTTCCACCAGGGCTAGCGGGGCGATCGTGTCTTGGCGGGGAGGCTGAAGCGGGCGGTTCTCCGGCTCGGGGGGTAAATCGGCGGGCGATCGGGGAGGGGAAACAGTCATGGGCTGAATCGATTGATGAAGATGGGTGTGTGATCAAGCGGCCCTAGATCGCCCCGATCGGTTCCAAAGCTACCGTGCTCGATCGCCCCCACACCAGGCCTAAATAGCGTCGCCAACGGGTTCCAGCCACGGCATCGAGAGCATACCACCCACTAGCCAAGCATTGAAATGGCGATTGGGCGGCCAGTGCTTGATAGTCCGGATCTGCTAGGGAATTGGGAGCCAAACTCGGGTGGGGCAACAGACCGGGCGGAATTTCCCCCGCCAACAGTTGTTGAATCGATCGACGGCAGGTGCGGCCATGGATGCCATCCTGGGCCAAGGCTTCCAAGAGTCGGTCGATCGGTTGGGGTTCCGGGGTCAAATGGCGCAACAGGGCCGCAAACAGAAAGTAGTCATCATAGGGTTTGGCATCGTCCCAGGGCGGACAGTCCACCAGCCGACTCAACCCCATGGCCAGTCGTCCCAGGGGTTGGGAGGGGGGTTCCCAATGGAGTGTGGCGCTGGGGCATTTTTGACGAAGGTAATCCTGAATCATCCGGGTCGGTTCGCCTGATCGGGGTTCCTGGGCGATCGCGCCACGCAACAAAACCCGTTCCACCTTTTGGGGCGCAATGCCCGACTGGGCCACCAAATGATTGAGGGCTGAATTCAGGGTCTCAATCCATTGGGGCCAACTGTGCCATGGGCCAGTTAAGCCGTGGGTTTGGCCCAGTTGTCGGCCAAAGTCCCGATCGAGCAAGGTGATTTGGGTTAGGTGGGATGGGGTTACGGGAGCTTGGGTGGGCGATGGGTGAAGTGGCAGGTGATCTTGCAGCGCCAGATCAATCACCCAACAGCAGCCCCAACCTTGTAGCCCATCCCATCCCAAGGCCGCCCCCAATCCTTCGGCCGCCGTCATCACCCGTTGACCATGGGTGACTAAACCGGCCTTCAGCACCAGTTCTCGACTGTTGAACCGAAAGGCCTCCCCGGAGGGCACAGGATAGCCCACCACCACATCCTCAACCGATCGCAGCACCTGGCTTGGTACAGGTTTTCCGGTGGCGGTAACCCAGGCGATCGCCGGATCCTGCAATCTTGCTAGGGACTCGGCTAGCGTCTCTAGCAATTGTGGCAAGGGCCGCAATTCACCGGCCCAGGAGACCAGGGGATGCGCTTGGCCCGTTTGGGGACTGCGGTAGGGCAATCCTGCATCTAACAGCAACCGAGAGCCGCCGGATCCCGGTGACTCCCAATCCAACAAACTCCAGGGTTGAGCGAAGGTTGCGCCACTGGCTTGGACTCGACCGAGCAGCCCAACCCGATCGGACTGGCGATCGCGCAGGGCCGCTGCCCAGAGGCCGTCTCCTAAGCTGAGGCCCAAACACCAGCGCCCATCAGTCGATCGGCTCATTCCTTCTTGGTTTCGTCCAGGTCTGTATCCGCCAGCAGGGATTCCGCCAGCAGCGCATCCAGCTCTGGATCCAGTTCGCCCAAGGGGGAAACCGCTGACTCACCAAATTCCGTTAGGGCCGCATCGAAGGCCGTCGGGTCAAAATCAGTCCCACTGGTCAAATCTAGGGCGATCGGATCCAAAGAGCCATCCGTTGACGCATTGGGCAGCTCAAAGGCCGCCATTCCCATGTCAAGGGCTTGATCCAGGCTGCTGATTTCCAGGGGATTCGCCGTCACATCATCCAGCGACAGCGGCTCACCCATGGCCTCATCAAAGGAAGGTAGATCCAAATCCAGCGGATCCAAACCGGCCAGCGGCTCTGCGTTGGTTGTGGCCCCGTCGCCAAAGCCGAGATCCTCAGCCTCAGCATTGAGATCTAGAAGGGAAGGGGCGATCGCCCCATCATCCGTGGCCTCCCCCATCTCCAACAGCAGGTTATCCATCTCCAGCGGTGCAGCATCTCCTTCCGGGGCGATCGGGGGCGTGGAATCCGCGGCCCAATCAAAATCGTCTGCGCTGGCCTCTGCGGCCAGGTTGAGATCCGAGCCGAGATCCAGATCGGTAGCGAAGTCCGATTCATCCTCAGCGACAAGTTCCGGCAGTTCCAAACCTGAGTCATTGGCAAACTCCAGCAGTGGATCGCCATTGGCTTCACCAACCGCCGCCAAGAAATCAGGATCCACATCGGTTTCCAGATTGGTCTCCAAGTCCGCCAAGGGGTTGAACTCCGTGGATCCCAAATCGGCCCCTAGACCCGGGTTGAAGTCAGCGCTGAAATCTGGCTCTAAACCCAAATCATCACCCACCTCATCGCTCAGCCCCTCGATGCCGAACGCCGTCCCGGGATCGTCGCCCAAATCCTCGATCGGGGCATCCAGGTCATCGCCAAAGTCTAGAGACTCCAGGGATGCTGGTTGCTCTTCAGCTTCAGCGGCCGTTGACGGTTGATCGCTGAACTCCACGAAATAGGCAGCAAGATCACTGGACTCCTCTGGATCAGCGACATTGGAATCGCTGGCGTTGTCTAAGTCAGTCCATGCGTCAGTCATGAATTGACCTAACTCCATGGGAACGCTGATGCTTGGATTGTCGGCGTTGCCTAGATCGGTCCATGCGTCAGTGGTTGCCGTCTCCGTGGCCAAGTCCTCGGCGGTCAAATTCTGCTCAACGGCCGGTTCCGCCAAGGCCGCTTCCCAATCCACCTGCTCAGGAAGATTGAGGGCTGCGTCGGTTTCCAGTTCCGGTGACTCTGCTGTGGCCTCGAAATCCAGGGCATTGCCAAAAGCGTTGCTGATGTCACCAAAACTCAGGTCATCGCGCAACCCCGCGATCGCCTCTAAACCGGCATCAAAGGGATCACTTTGGGTTTGTTCATCCGCTGGCAAGGACAGATCCAAACCCAAGTCGCCCACAGCAGCCGATTCGGCCGGGAATGCCTCTGCAAATTCGTTCGGCAACGAGGGTTCCGATGAGTCCAGCGGATCGGAAGACCAGTCCAGATCTGGGGTTTCCAGAGACTCAAGGGCTGCATCCCCGGAGCTGGCGATCGCAAAATCGGTTGCTTCCGAGGTCAAATCGATCGCGGAACCGATGGCCGCGTCGGTTATGAAATCATTGGGTTCCTCGATCGCCTCATCCACCGGCAAATCCAAACCCGGCAGCAGATCATCGCCAAAGTCTGCGCCAAAATCAGCCCCGGAACCGTCGTCCGGCAATACCAAATCGCCTACATCCGACCCTTCGAGGCCCGGCTCGATCGCCCCTTCGGATGCCAACTCGGGTTCCAAGGCTGGCTGATTCGCCTCGCCATCCCAGAAATCAAACGTTACTTCCGCTTCGGTCTCTTCGATCGGTTGCCCCTGGTCGGAGGTCAACAAGCTACCGATGGGGGCGGCCAAGAATGCCAGGTTCTCGAAATCTGGGGTGTTGGGTTCGTCGGCCGGAGTGGACAGATCGAGATCCGCGCCCAAGTCTGTGCCCAAGGCTGCTGCCAGATCCGATCCTGAGTCGTCAGCCAGATCAGCGGCCAAGTCCAAATCATTCAGATCACCACCCAGCTCACTCGCTCCATCGCCCTCCAGTTCGATGGCCCCCAGGTCAGCGACTCCAAAGTCTGCCAAGTCGCCCTTGTCCGGGTCAGACTCCAAGCCCAGGGGGAGCGCTTCAATATTGCCGGATAGGTCGATCGCCCCGAGGTCGCTGTCACTGGCCACATCTAGCGTGAGGTCAAGGCCGAGGTCATCATCCGCCGCGCCTCCCAGGAGTTCTGCTGGGGCCGCCGATTCCGCGGCCAGCAGATCTGAAGGCTCATCGGACCAGGATCCTTCAAACCCGGGCGTTTCTTCTGCCACGAAGCGGGTGTCGGGTGTGCCGTCGAAGGCAGACATCAACTCCGGCTCTAGTTCGATCGCTGGGTCGATGCCTGGGTCAAGATCTTGCGCGAAAAGATCATTTTCTGACTGATCTAGCGACGGTTCAGGCAGTTGATCAAAAGATTGGTCAAACTGATTGAGCGGATCAAAGGTGGCAACGGCTTCCGGCGGGGGCAATTCCAAAGTACTGGGAGCGATCGAGCTTTCGATCGGCTGTTCCTCTTCCTCCACCTGCCAGAAGGAATCCTCGACGGACGGGGCGATCGACTCCAGATCATCACTGACCCCAGCATCACTGGGTTGCTGCCAAGCGGCCAGCTCCGCCCGCAAATCACCGCCCAAATCTTCCGACTCGGAAGCCAATTCGGCGGCCAGCGGCGGTAACTCCGGCTCCGGATCCAGCCCAAGACCGAAATCCAGCCCAGCGCTGGGGTCAGGCTCGGAGGGGAATGCTTGAGCAAACTCTGAATCCTCGGCATCGGGTTCCAGGGATGGAACGTCATTCCCCAAATCCCAAGCATCGGTCGGCTCAAGGGGCGAGCTACCCGCATCCGGGGCTTCCACCGCAATTTGATCCCACTGGCTCACATCCTCGGCCAGGTCTGCATCACCCGTGAGTTCCGAGTCCAGCCAAGGCTCCGGCAAAACGCTATCGGCGGGGGCGGCTGCTTCCAAATCCGGCTCCACCGACCAATCCTCAAGCCCTGCGAGGGGGCTAAATTCACGGGCGGCAGCCGCTTCGATCGCCTCCGGTGCAGCAGTTGGCTCCCCGATCGCCTCAAAATTCACCTCTGAAGGGAGGTCTAACCCCAGTGCCGGGCTTGGCCCATCCAGATCCAAGCCGTCGGCCGTTGCGAACGAACCTCCACCGCCGCTAAAGCTGCTCAAATCTGCCGTAGCGGTGGATTCCGCTTGCCAAGGCAGATCCAGGTTGGTGACCTCGCTGGCAATATCCACCGCGTCGATGATGTCCGCCGGGGATTGGCCCTCGGGCAAGGAGGGGCTGTCGCTGAGATCCGGCTCTGCGCCGTAATCGAGAGAGGGGGGCGGGGCGATCGCATCCAGGGCGATCGGCAGGTCTGCGGGCGGGAGGGCGGCTTCGACTGAAGCGGCCACACCCAGCAAGCCAACGCCGGCCACGGTTGTCCCCGTCACGGCGGCCAGGGGATCCCAATCGCTTGGGTCGGCATCATCTGAGGCTGAATCGCTCGGGGCGGTGGTTTCCGGCTCCACGGGGTCATCAAATCGGAAGATAGCATCCACATCCGAAAAAATATCTTCCTCGGAGCCGATCCAGGTGGGATCGCTGGTTTCCAGGTCGTCGCTGGCGGCTGGGGCGGGCGCTTCGGTGGCGATCGCTGGTTCCGTGGTGGGCGAGTCGATCGCCTCGTCCAGTCCGGCTACTGAATCTCCCGTTGCGATCGACTCCGTTGTTAAGGGCGGCAGATCCAGGGCATTGAAATCAATGTCGCCATCGGGAGCGAGCATGGGATCCGGTTCGGTGCCCAAAGTGGCCGCTGAGTCAGGGTGGCCCTCAACTGGGGCGATCGTGCTCAGATCTGCCGTGGGGTCATGGGCCGTGGAGTCGATCGCCAGGTCTAGATCCAAATCCAGCGCATCCGGCGCTTGGCCAACCTCAGCCGTGGCCAGCTCGCCCCCCTGTTCAGCGGCCTCAGGTTCACCGAAACCCGAACTCCCCGCCCAGTCCGACGCGGCATCGGCGGGTAAGTCATAGTTCAGATCCAAATCGAGGGGCGCTGCTTCCGTAGCGTCGGCGGGGTCTGCGGTGGCCGCAGCCGTGGCCGCGATCGCCCCACCCCCCAGGGCCGACAGGGCCAAACTGGTGGCGATCGCCGATGAGCGCTCGTCGGCCGCGTTCGTCGCCTCGGAACGGCCCTCGATCGCGGCCTCGTCGGCCGGCAAATCGCGGCCCAGGGCCGAAGCCAATCGACTGAGCCAATGGTCGAGCACTGCCTCGCTCTCTTCGCCCAGCACATGCATCCGCTCCAGGGCCGCATTCAGGGCCTCTTCGTAGCGCTGCGAATTGGATTGCAGGGTGCTGGTGATGGCGTTCAGGGTTGTTTGCAAATGCTCCAGAATGTTGCTGGCGGAGCTATCCAGTTCCGTGAGGTCTTGGTCACTAGGGGCCGCTTCCTTGCGGGCCACAAGCTGCGAAACTTGGTCAGTGATGCTGGTTTGCAGGCGATCGCGCACTTGCTGCAAAAAGTCACCAATGATCTGTTCTTGGTTCGCCTGCTGCTGGGCCAAGGATTGGTAATACTGGCGCTGGTTTTCCAGTTGGGCAATTTCTTCGCTCAGGATTTGGCGCTGTTGACGCAGAGACTCCAAATCCGACTGGATTGGGGCGATCGCCCCTTGGCGCAGTTGGTCAATCTCCTGCTGCATCGATCGCAGCAGCCCTTGGGCCAAGGCTTGCACGGTGGTGGTGGCCGGTGGTTCCGTTTGCAAGTCCGGCGCGAGCGCATCCCAAGACTGCTGAACCCACAGGGCCTCATCGATCGCTACCTCACCGGCATCCGTGGTCGGAGTCGCCAATTGGGTTAAACGACTTCGCACCTGCTCGATTAAGGCTCGGGGCGCTTGAACCTGCGTTGTATCGTTACCAGCCGCAGCAAGAGCCGCGTCTAGGTCGGCCAAAAGGCTTTTAATTTCCAAGTCTTGATCGAGCGTCACGACGACAAACCCTTACCCAAACGTTTTGGTTACAGCGCTGTTGACATCTTCTCCACCCCTGATGGGCGGCGATTCCCGAGCCTCGCGAGTCGGGTTCCTGCTTCTTTCCGTTACGGCTTCTCTAAATCATGGCTGCGACTCGCCAGCGAACGCGGCAATCAGGAGGCTTCCTGCTTTATTGCGGCGAAGTCGGCTTCATCCGCTCAATCACCGTTGATTAACCCTTACGTTCTAACAGCTACAACCCCAGACATCAACCAACGCGCCGGTCAGCCGCTGCCTTTGTCCCTTTTGGGTCTTGTTAAATATCCCTGGGCGCGGGTGCGATCGCCCTGCCCATTGATGAGCGATCGCGCTGGGTCGCTTGAAGGGGGGATAGTACCGTTGATTAACCCCAAAAAGGGTCAGAGAACCACTCAGAGAACCACGATGGCCCCAAAGGAGGTCATGGTCACCGCCAGGCGCGGTTGTCCTTGCGCTCAATTCACGCCTACTTTGCTGGTGGTTTTGCGATTTTTTAACTATCTTTAACAACTGGCCGGTGGCCGATCGGCGGTCAATCTTAACCTCTAACTGGGTCTCTCATGCAATTCCGATGGGGTGGCGATTTCGTTGGGCTGTAATTCGTCCTGATCAACCCAATCATTTGCTTTTGGCGGCGAGGGCCTCGAAACTAGAGACCAAGGCTTGGCATGAGGGAGAGAGAAAGTGCTAGGTCTAAAGGTTAGGCGTAAGGTTAGGTATTGATTAATGTTCGTAATTTTGGAGACGATCGCGTCATGAATAGCTGTGTGTTGATGGCAGAGGTGGTGAAGGATCCCGAACTGCGCTACACGCCGGATAACTTGGCGATCGCGGAGATGTTGGTGCAATTTCCGGGGCAGCGCCCTGAAGATCCGTCCGCGACGATTAAGGCGGTGGGGTTTGGCAATTTGGCCAATGAAATTCAGCAGTCTTGCCATCAGGGCGATCGGGTGATTTTGGAAGGCCGACTCACCATGACCACGATCGATCGTCCCGAAGGGTTTAAGGAAAAACGGGCCGAGTTGCGGGTGGGCCGTGTTCACAGCCTGGGATCGCTGGCCAGCTCAGCCATGGCCGCCCCCGTGGCCCCGCCCACCAATGCCAGCTATCGATCGGCTCCGCCGCCGGCCGCCACCGTGCCGCCCCGTTCGGCCCCGGCTCCGACCCCGGCTCCGGCTCCGAGTGATGACCTGGATTATGATGAAATTCCCTTTTAAAGGTTCAAAATTCCAGGGTTTAACTCCTGATCACTCAGCTATCAAGCCACGATCTCGCCCGATCGCACCGTCAGCACCTGGGCCGAATCCAGCCAGCGAGCATCAAAGGCTCCCAGGTGCGTGGTGGTGACAATGGTTTGAAACCGATCGGCGATCGCCCCCAATAATTGGTTTTGGCGGGCTAAGTCCAGTTCCGCCAACACGTCATCTAACAGCAACAACGGCGGTTCCCCCACCACGGCCTCGATCGCGCAAAGTTCCGCCAGCTTCAGCGCCAAAACGAGAGTGCGTTGTTGCCCTTGGGAGCCGTACTGTTTGGCCGGGGCATCATCCACCGCCAGGGTCACTTCGTCTCGGTGGGGGCCCACCAGGGATGTGCCTTGGTATTGCTCAATTTCTGCCCGATCGCGCATTTGGGCCAGCAAGGTGGCTTTAATGGCCCGCGCTTCTTCCAGGGCCGGCAACTGCCACACATCCGGCACGATCACCACATTTGGCGCGTAGGTAATCGTCAGGGTTTCCACACGGCCGCTAATGGCCCCATGCCAACGACTGGCCAAAGGGGCTAACCGGGCGATCGCCCTGGCTCGCCGTCGAATTAGTCGGGTTCCCGTAGCCGCCAATTGCGCATCCCAAACGGCCAACTCCGCCGCCCGATCGCTCAGGGCTTGCCCCTGGCGGCGTTGCTTGGCCCAATCCCGCAGCAGGGCATTCCGTTGGCGCAACACCCGCTCGTATTGGCGCAGCAGGTGCGCATAGATTGGCTCCAGTTGCATCACCAAGCCATCTAACCAACGGCGGCGCTGTTCCGGCCCGCCCCGCACCAAATCCAGATCCAGACTGGAAAATTCCACCGCATTCAGGGATCCCAGCCCGTCCAATTGTCGCCGCAGGGTTTCGCCACTCCGTACCAGGGTGCGTCTGCCCACCCGTCGCAGACTCAAGCTCAGTTCCAGGGGCCCCGCTGCCCGATCGATCCAACCGGTAATTTGGGCGCAGTCTTGGGCCGATCGCACCAAGTCTCCATCTCGGCTGGTGCGGTGCGATCGCAGGGTCGCCAACAACTCCACCGCCTCCAAGAGGTTGGATTTGCCCTGGGCATTGTCCCCCACCAAAATCGTCTTGGGTGCAACAAATTCAACCCACTGCTCGGCATAATTCCGAAACTGGCGCAGATGTAGACGCTGGAGATACACGACGGCGACCGGGGCGATCGAAAAGAACCCAACCATCAAAACACCAAACGTCCTCTCCCACGCGCCGCAAGTTCGTTGTGCCGGTGCAAACCCGTTCGCTCGGGGGACTGAAGCCTACGCTGCTAACGAATACTCCAATGAGCACTCACTCCAATGAGCACTTATTAGATATCTAGATATCTCCTAGGATCACTTGTGGCGGGCCGCACGAATTACATGGGGCAATACACCGACGGCCGCCGCTAAGACTTGATCGGGTAACTTGTCAATATCAGGGCGATCGAAAAATTCTTCAAACTGATCCAGCAGCTTGCGGGCCCGCTGCTTAGCATCACCCCGTGCCGTGAATCGTTCCACCAACTTCAGCCATTGCAACCGAATTCGATAGCCTGTTTCCTGCTCCTTCAGAGACTTGGGCAGCAACAGCTCAAAATCTCCCAATGGAATCACCGCCTGACAGTCTTGATCCACCAGACCGCCCACCGCCGCCCCGGGCCCCGCAAATTCAGCATAAAATTCCTTGATCAACAACAGGCCATTGCGACGGCGGTTGTTGACAATCCAAACCTGACCACTCAGAACACGGCCGAGGGGCGATTCGGGGTTGATCGGATCGAGGGGGGGTGGGTCAAGCTGAAACACAGAGGCGGCGTGGGACGAGTCTCGGTGGGCGGCGACTGAAAAACGATCGGGAGAGAGAGAGAGGCGAATCACGGTCGTAGCTTACCCCAATGGCTTTTGCAACAACAGACGTGTGGGACGTTGCCAACTGGGTCGAGAACCACCGCCCGATCGCCCGCTGGGCAAAAAGCCAGCTCGATCGTATAACCGCCTCGCCGCACAATTATCGGCCAGGACATGAAGATACAGGGCGGAACTATCCCAGTGACGTGCCACTTCTTCGCAAGCGGACAGGAGCTGGGTGGCAACTCCCCGCCGACGATAATCGGTGTGTACCGCCAGATTGGAAATGTAGGGATAGTGATGTTGGTTCAATCGCCAAGGCAGATTGGAGCGTGCTGCAATCTCGATCGTGCCGATCAGCTCAGGATGATGAACCCGACCCGTCGCCGCCGTGGGAGCCGTGAGAGCCACCAAACACAGACAGCGATCGCGTTGGGATTGCAGTCGCGTTCGCAAATCTTCGTAGATGCCAGCCCGCAACAGGGGAAACAGCCAACGCCACCAGCCTTGTCGTCGGTGAAAGCTGTCCGCCAACAAATCGGCTAACTCGGCTAAGTCTCGAAACTCCGCCGGTCGGATTTGCAAGGGCAGATCAGCGCATGGATAACGCGATCGAACCAAGTTTTGGGGAATCAGCATGAGCAACGGGGCCACAATCTTAGGAACACCAACCACCCATCAACAGCAGCGAACTGCCTTGATGCTAACCATCTTCACACCTGTGCCGACTGTTGATTAGCCTCCTCAGTCTCGGGCATTTTCTGGGGTGCGTTTGGGGCCCCCGATGGGGACTCTTTTTGGGGTCTTTGGGGGATGGGGTGTCTGGCCACCTAGCGATCGATCAACACTCAACACCATGGTTGATAACAATCGATAGGGAAAATTGCGGGAAGGTTAACTGAATTTCGCCTACCTACCAATCAAATCCCTGTCAATGTCGATACCATGAAATCTCATTGCCCCAATGCCACATTGGCAATCTCCTAGAACTCATTTATCTCCGCTTAGAACCAGCAGTCCGGTGGTTTCTGAGCGGTTTTTTGAATCATCTTCTTGGGGGAAGAGCAAAGTTTGTGTTTGATCATATCCCGCTCTGCCCAAAACCAAATCAGGGTCTGATCCTAGGCGATCGGGTATTGATTGACACATGGAGATCCTGGAAAGCCGAGATCTGCAAAAAAGAGGAGCGATCGCCTCAGTCCAGCATTCAATTAGGTGCTCAGAAAGCAGGTCTCAACAATCCGCTAGGTATGAAACTTAACCTGAATTTGATTAATTCAGGCTCTGTTGCGATCATAAAGCAACAGGAACTGAATTGAATTTAGAGAAAACACCATCCAAACTTCAGCTTAATTTAGACCCCAAATGTTGACAAATGGGTATGGCTACAGCTTCCTGACAGACTTTCTTGAATTGTGCCGCGCACTATCCTCACAGCACCCATACAACCCATCTTGAGTTGATTCTAGGGTTGTCGTTAAATTACGATTCATCCATTATTTGGCGAAATCCATAAAAACTCAATCTATCTCTCCAATCTTCAAGCAATCTTTAAATAAGATCGACAAAATCAGGTTGCTCATCCATCACTTTTACTAAAGGGAGAAGTCAGGTTTTCGGAGGGGTAGAGACGGATTTTGGCAGCAACCAATCCCCATAGGACGCAATGGGGCTGGTTGCTGAAGGGGCTGATGCAGCCCATCGATCGGCCGCTCGTGGGCGATGACTAGCGATTGGAACGGAAGGCGGGATTGAAAAAGAGTCGGCGGATGGTTTGTTGGCGGCGCTCTCGGTTCTCAGAGGTCAAATTCCAGAGGCTTTCATAGAAAAAGAAGGACACGCCGGCCAGTTGCTTTTGGCGCACCAGTTGCACTTGGGTGGCCACGCGATCGATCGGCATGGGCTTGACCTTCAGCCCCGTGAGAATGCCGACGCTGACGGGAATTTTGTAACTGGCAATTTGTAAATCCCGATCGAGCAGTTCTGCCTCAAAGAGGGCCGGATCTTCCCGGTAAATTTGCACAATCAGTTCATCAATCCAGCCACGCCCCACCCAGTCTGACCAAGATTGCAAGGAAGTGCTGTAGGCAAAGGGTTGGGGATTGGGCGAAAGGGACATGATCGCGGTCGATCGCTTGGCCTTGAGGGTTTGTTGAATTTGCCCCATCAGTTGCGTTAGTCGCCCCGATCGCCAGCGCATCCAGTCTGGATCGGTGGCTAAATCCGGCGGGGTTTGGCCATCTCGCTCCAGGGCGTATTGGGCCAAGGTGGTGGGGTCATAGCCCAACTCCACCGGATAGGCGAAATGATCGTCAAATTGAATCCCATCCACCGGGTAGCGAGCAGCCAGCTCATCCACCAAATCGGTCATAAATTTCTGCACATCCGGGTGGCCAGGATTCAGCCAAACTCGGGTATCGCGTCCGTATTGAAACCGGTTGGAGCCGTCACGGCGCTGGGCAATCCAGCCCGGATTTCGTCGAGCTAACTCGGAGTTGGCCGGAGCCATTAACCCAAATTCCAGCCAGGGCACAACGGCCAAACCCAAACGACGACCTTCGGCGATCGCCTCGGCGAGGATGTCTCGCCCTTGCAGGCCGGGGTGGGGGTCAATGCGTTGACCGCTGGCCCGTTCAGCCACTTCGCTGGGGTAGAGGGTGTAGCCACCGTTCCAAACGGTGATGTAAACGGTGTTGAAGTTGGCGGCCTTCAGGTTTTCGAGGGCCTGGCGCAGGCGATCGCGATCGAACAGAATATCGCTGTCGATGTTGGTTAACCAAGCGCCGCGTGTTTCCGGCGGCCGGGCCACGAAGGGCGTGAAGGCATCGGTGGCGGGGGTTTCCAACCGATCATTCAGGGACTGGCAGAGGAAAGCGGCGGCTTCCCCTCGGGTGACCGATCGCTCCGGTTCCAAGCGGCGGGGGTTGGGATAGCTCACCACCTTGCCAGCCCGGACGGCGGCGGCTACGGCCGATCGCACCGGCAATTCCACCCGTTCACCATCTTCAAAGGTTTGACGCAGCAGGGTTCTAGCCCGAGGGTCGGCCGCGTTATCCGTCCAGCCCAAGCGGGTCATGATGATGGCAATGGCCCGATCGCGGCGTAGGGGTTCGTTGTCTTTGCCGGTGCGAGCGATCGGGGGGCCTTCCGGCACGGCCTGATTCAACAGGTGGGCCAAATCTCCCGGGGTGGCTGGTTCATCGGGCTGAAATTGTCCGGTGCTGTTCAGGGGTAACCATCGCCGCTCAGCCAAGGCCGCCAAGCAACTGCGCGACCAATGATCGCCGCCATCGGTGGGGGCTGCGATCGCCCCCAGCGCCAGGGGCCCCGCCACGATCGCGCCCGAGAGTAATGCGCCCGAGAGTAATTGGCTGGGGCGTAATCGGCCCGACAATAACCCGCCCGAAAGTAATTTGCCCGGGCGTAATCTGTCCGGGCGTAATCTGCCCAAGAATAGTTTGGTGAAGGTCTTCGTGAATAACTGGGTTGAGCGCTGAGTAAATGGCTTGGCTAATGCTTGGGAGTTGGCCAAAACGCCGGATGGGGGCGCTGGAGGGTTGGTCATGGTGTTTGCTGCCCGTTCGATCGCATGTTCACCGCAGGGGCGGAAATGCCCAAGGATATAGCGCAATACGAACCATTGCGGACGGGGCCGGCATAGATTGCCTAAAAATCTCCGCCTATCCGCCTATTTCCCTAACCTTCACCCTTCTCGCCGCAGAGAATGAACAACGGATCGATCGCCGCCAAAACCTGGCTGTTGGCCCGCCGCTCCAAGCGATTGCCCGCCGCTTGCACCACCTCAATGTTCAGCGCTTGCACCTCCGCCAGGGCTTCCGAAAGGGCGTAGAGGCCCTCCAGGCTGGTAGACAGGGCCACCACCCGCCCCCCCAAGGGCAGCCGTTCCCACACCGTTTCCAGCAATTCCTTCAGGGGCCGCCCACCACCGATGCAGACCCGATCGGGCGGTTGCTTCAGCAGACCAAAACAGTCCGGCGCACTGCCTTCCACCACCCGCACATTCTTGACCCCAAAGCGATCGCAGTTGGTGCGAATCAGTTGCACCACGTCGGAATCTCGCTCGATCGCCACCACTTGCCCTTGCGGAATCATCAAAGCCGCTTCCACCGAAATCGTCCCCGTTCCTGCGCCGATATCCCACAGCACGGAATTGGCCGACAACCGCAGCATCGACAAAATCGCCAGCCGGGTTTCGCGCTTGGTCATCGGAATGCCCGGCAACCGCTCAAACAAGTCGTCGGGAATACCAGGTGTGACGTAGGGCCAAAGAGGTGTGGTCATAAGAACTCAACGATATCAAGGTTTCGAGAACTGGGGTTTCGAGAACTGGAGTTTCGAGAACTGGTCGTCATTGTCTGGAATCAAGCGGAAACGGTTAATTTTTCATGCCCTAACCGCCCTAGACAAGGGGCTTAAGCCCCTTGTCCCCCCGATCCACCAACGCCCTTGCCCCCCCGATCCGCCAACGCCCTTGCCCCCCCGATCCGCCAACGCCCTTGCCCCCCCGATCCGCCAACGCCCTTGCCCCCCCGATTCGCCAACGCCCTTGCCCCCCCGATCCGCCAACGCCCTTGCCCCCCCGATTCGCCAACGCCCTTGCCACCCCGATCCACCAACGCCCTTGCCCCCCCGATCCGCCAACGGTGGAATCAGGATTGTGGGCGACTTGACAGCAATCACTCAGCCCCTGCCCCGATTCACTCAGGGTGGAATCAGGGTTTCGATCGACTGGCCGATCGCCCCGGAATGGGCTGATTTATAAATTAATAATTCTGATTAATCAAGATTTGTTTCATTAGTTGATTGGATGACGCTTGATTCTTCAATCGCTTTATAGTTATAAAACGAATACAGGTTCGGGCTGGGGTCACTCAATTCCTGGGAGATTGAGCGTCCCATCTCAATGGGCAATGTCCTCAGGTCAGGGGCTGAAGGCTGACTGGGCGATCGCTTGCGGGTTGCTCAACGCATTAGCTCTCTGAATCTAAGACATTGCCCGTCACTGGAGTGCTAGTCCCATAGGGGCATAGGGAATCGCTTTCGACTTGTTCGATCGCCCCTGTGCCCCCATTTAATTCCTGCTTACCCGGCCTCCAGTGGCCACAACCCCAAGTCTGGTGAACTTTCTGAGTCCCCAGAATACCAACCTTGACCAAGGTTTGACAGAGGTATTACCCCATGACCATTTCTTTGCGATCAACCCCCGCGCCTAGTCGCTGGGATCGGTTCTGTAACTGGATCACCAGCACCGAAAACCGCCTGTATGTGGGCTGGTTTGGTGTGTTGATGATCCCCACCATGCTGACGGCTGCGATCGTCTTTATCCTGGCATTCATTGCCGCGCCGCCCGTAGACATTGACGGCATCCGCGAACCCGTTGCCGGTTCCCTGCTCTATGGCAACAACCTGATTTCCGCCACCGTTATTCCCCCGTCCGCCGCGATCGGGTTGCACTTTTACCCCATTTGGGAAGCCGCCTCACTGGATGAATGGCTCTACAACGGCGGCCCCTACGAGCTGATCGTTTTCCACTTCCTGATTGCGATCTACAGCTACCTGGGTCGCCAATGGGAACTGAGCTACCGATTGGGAATGCGCCCTTGGATTCCCGTGGCCTTCTCGGCTCCTGTGGCTGCTGCCACCGCTGTTTTGTTGATCTACCCGATCGGGCAAGGTAGCTTTTCCGATGGCATGATGCTCGGCATTTCCGGCACTTTTAACTTCATGATTGTGTTCTCGCCGGAGCACAACATCCTGATGCACCCCTTCCACATGTTGGGCGTGGCCGGTGTTTTTGGGGGCGCACTGTTTTCCGCCATGCATGGCTCGTTGGTGACCTCTTCCTTGGTGCGGGAAACCAACATGAGCGAATCGCCTAATCATGGCTACAAGTTCGGCCAAGAAACGGAAACCTACAACATTGTGGCTGCCCACGGTTACTTTGGCCGGCTGATTTTTCAATACGCCAGCTTCAACAATTCCCGTTCGTTGCACTTCTTCCTAGCCGCTTGGCCCGTAATTGGCATTTGGTTCGCCGCCTTGGGCGTTTCCACCATGTCTTTTAACCTGAATGGATTTAACTTCAATAACTCCATTTTGGATAGCCAAGGGCATCCGATTAACACCTGGGCTGACGTGCTGAACCGAGCCAACTTGGGCATCGAAGTGATGCATGAACGGAATGCGCACCAGTTTCCTTTGGATTTGGCAAGTTCGGCGGACTTTCAACCCGTTGCGGCCTTGCAATCGGACTTTCAAGCGGACTTTCAACCCGCTAGCCTGACGGCTCCCGCAATTGCAGGCTAACTGAAAGTTGGTGGTGTTGAAATTGGTCTTGAGGCTGATAAAAATGGCGAATTAATGTCATGGTTGGCATGAATTCATTACCCAGTAGAAGCGCAACAGATTAACTTCTCAGATTCGTCATTCTCAGCACTCAACGAATGGGGGAGACTGCGCGATCGCACCTCCCCCTTTTTGTTTGACCAAACCACCTCAGCCGAAATCACCGGTTTATTTGTGGCTCTTGAGGAGTTGTGTTCATGACCGTTATTTGGAAACAGCTATCAGCCGATCGTCCGCCGGTTAAATTAAATCTGTTGGCCGTAGGTTTCTTTGCTGTCTTTCATCTTGTTGCCCTCTCTGCCCCCTGGTTTTTCTCTTGGTCAGCTTTGGGAGTTTGTCTCCTGTTGCACTGGCTATTTGGCAGCATTGGCATCTGTCTGGGCTTTCACCGCCTCCTCAGCCATCGCAGTTTCCAGGTTCCCAAGCCCCTAGAGTATCTGATTGCCCTCATTGGCTCCATGGCTCTGCAAGGGGGGCCGATTTTTTGGGTTGCGGGTCACCGACTGCACCACGCTTTCACTGAAGATGAAGACAAGGATCCCTATTCCTCTCGGCGCGGTTTTTGGTGGAGCCATATGCTCTGGATGTTGTATCCGCGGCCGGAGTTTTTTGAATACGATCAATACCAACGCTACGCGCCAGATTTGGCCCGCGACCCCGTTTATCGGTGGTTAAATCAAAACTTCCTGTGGCTGCAACTCCCGATCTCGATCGGGCTGTATTTCTGGGGTGGTTGGTCTTTCGTGATTTACGGCATTTTCTTGCGAGCCGTTTTGCTTTGGCATTCTACCTGGTTCATCAATTCCGTAACCCATTTGTACGGGGGCTATCGTCCCTTTGCGACTGAAGACACCACTCGCAATCTCTGGTGGGCGGCCATTTTGACCTATGGCGAAGGTTGGCATAACAATCACCATGCCTACCCCCATGTGGCGAAATGTGGTTGGCGTTGGTGGGAAATTGATATGACCTGGTGGGCAATTTGGGTATTGTCTATTTTGGGTTTGGCTCGCAATATTCATCAGCCACCGGAGTTGCTGGAATCATAAGCCTTTGATCCGGAAGCTTGAAATAGAATCCGTGATTCAATAACCAAAAAATCGAACTGAAAACCATCGGAGCAAGGGGCTTAAGCCCCTTGTCTTCGTTTGTGAATTTATTTTGATAGGATCTGTGATTCAATAACCGAAAAATCGAGCTGGAAGCTATTGGGGCAAGGGGCTTAAGCCCCTTGTCTTCGTTTGTGAATTTATTTTGATGGAATCTGTGATTCAATAACCGAAAAATTGAACTAAAAACTATCGGAGCGAAGGGCTTAAGCCCCTTGTCTTTGTTGGTGAATTTATCTTAAATTGAAGAGCTTTATTAAAACTAAATCTTAAAACTAAACCTTAAAACCAAATCTTAAAACCTATGAATTGGTCGATCGATTGGATGGGTCTGACCATTAACCATTATTGAAACGATCGAAACGGTTGACGATCGGGTCATGTCGTTCGGGAAGCCGTGCGGCATAATGGGGCGTGGTCTCGGCTTTGGGGCCGATCGACTGGGATTTTTGACCGAGATCGCTCGCCATGATTGAAGTGGAACAGTTGCGGAAGGTCTACGGCAGCACCGTAGCCATTCGCGAGGTGACGTTTTCTGTGGAGCCGGGAGAGATTTTGGGGTTTCTGGGCCCCAACGGTGCAGGCAAAACCACCACAATGCGGATTTTGACCGGCTATTTACCGGCCACCAGTGGCACGGCGCGGGTGGCGGGGTTTGATGTACATGACGATTCGATGGCGGTGCGCGAACGGATTGGCTATTTGCCAGAAACGCCGCCCCTCTACCCGGACATGACGGTGGAAGGATTTTTGAACTTTGTGGCGCGGATTAAGGGCGTTTCGGCGGGCGATCGGGCGGAGCGGGTGCGCTGGTCGATCGAGCGCTGTGGGTTGAGCGATCGCCGCAAAACCATCATTAATAAATTGTCGAAGGGCTATCGCCAGCGGGTAGGGATTGCCCAGGCGATCGTGCATGATCCCCCGGCGATTGTGTTGGATGAGCCAACGGTGGGGTTAGATCCGCGCCAAATTGCGGAAGTCCGCAACCTGATCAAAAGTTTGGCGGGTGACCATACGGTGATTTTGTCCACCCACATCCTGCCGGAAGTGAGCATGACTTGCAGCCGGGTGGCGATCGTGAACGGTGGGCGGGTGGTGGCCACCGACACCCCCGATAACCTGATGGCGGGTCGTGTGGGCGGCGCGGCCTACGATTTGGAAATCGATGGTGCTGAATCGGCGTTGGTGACCCTGACGGAAGGAGAACCGCCGCAATTGCTCGATCGGGCGTTGCAGTTGGTGGAGCGGCTACAAACGTTGGCGGGAGTGCGATCGGTCACGCCCCAAGGATCTCCAGGCGATCGACCCGATCGCTTGCGGTTGAAGGTGGCGATCGCGCGAGATACGGAACCGGCCCAGGAAATTGCCCGCGCCGTCATTGCCGCTGATTTGGGGCTATGTGAATTGCGCCGCAGCCAAGCCACCTTGGAAGATGTGTTCTTGGATTTGACCACCGAGGAACCGACGACCCCAACGGAGACAACTGGGGCGATCGCCTCGCAGGATGTGGCAGTTTCGGATCCCGCACCGATCGAGGTTGAAACCTCCCCGGAATCGCCCCCGGAGACTGCTGAATAATGGTCGCTAGTTTGGACTTGCCAGCTTTGATTTGCCAGCTTTGATTTGCCAGCTTTTCTGAACATGAACTACGGCTTCAAAATAGGTAACCGGCTAGTCAACAAATCGCATGATCCAAAAGCGTTTTTTCTGACTTTTGCCTAACCTTTTCCTGCTTTAATTCCCACGACTAACTTGTCTGATTGCTCAACTTCCGATTCTCAACCCTTGCTGCTCAATTCTGTTTGCTGATCTTCCACGGCTTACTTTTATATTTTCCTCAAGGATGGTTGAAACTGAGGCATGGCTGTTAACTTAGGACATCGATTACGAGTGATTTTGGCCAATATTGTGGCCATCTATCAACGAGAATTACAGAGCTATTTTGTTTCTCCCTTGGCCTATGGTGTGGCTAGTATTTTTTGGTTAATTGCAGGCATTTTCTTTGTGGCGGTGCTGCTGGGGCCGGCGGGCATCATTGCCCAATCGGCCATGCGTGATATGCAGGGCCAGCAAATGGGCATTCCTGTGCCGCCGATCGATGTTCCCTACGAGTTTCTGAAAATTTACTTGGGGAGTTTGGGGTCACTATCCCTCTTCATTTTGCCGATTTTGTCCATGAGTCTCTACACGGAAGAGCGCAAACGCGGCACGATCGAACTCTTAGCCACATCCCCAATCACGAACTGGGCCGTAGCCCTGGGCAAGCTCTTGGGGGTGCTCACCTTTTTTGCCAGCATTCTGGCTCCAATTCTGTTGCTGGAGCTGATTGTTTTGGCGGCCTCCAATCCGCCCATTTCCCCTTGGGTGGCGGTATCGGGACACTTGGGGTTGTTGCTGATGGGGGGTGGTGTTTTGTCTCTGGGAATGTTCCTGTCATCCCTAACGGCCAGCACGGTTTTGGCGGCGATGATGACCTTTGCCCTTAATCTGTCCCTCTGGATTATTGATCTGTTGGCTAACGCGATCGGGGGGGATTTGGGTCAGGCGATCGGGCATTTATCTTTGTTGAAGCATTACGAAGCGGCGGTGCGTGGCGTGCCCGAAACGGGCAGTGTAATTTTGTTTTTGAGCTATATCCTACTCGGCATTTTTCTGACGGCTCAATCGGTGGAAACCTTCCGTTTTCAGCGCTCTTAGGCATATCCTCACAGGCTGAATTCTGGAGCGATCGCCTGAGTTTCATCGCCTAGATTCAATTGCCTGAATTCAAGCACCGGAGTGTGATTAGGAAAATGCAATTCAGTCACTGCAATTGAGTAAACGAAATTGCAGCAATGAAATTAAGTGGGTTCAGTATTCATTTTGGCGTTTTTGCCATTTAGTGGGGAACTGATTCAGTGGCTATGAAACCGGCATCCGTGCGGCAACTGTTGCCTCGTTATCTCAAATCTGGGCTGAAATATCTCGTTAAATATCTAATTTTTGTAGGTCTGTTCCTGATGGCGGCGGGCCTGTCTGCGGGCTTTGTGGGTGGCTGGGGCCCCTTGGCTGGGGGGCTGATGGTCGCTGGCATTGTGGCGATCGGGATTTGGCTGGTCACCCAAGGGAATTTGCGCCGCACTTGGAGCCAGCGATCAACCCAATCCAATACCAATGCGCTGTTGGCAACCTTGGCGGCTTTGCTAATTTTTGGGGCGATCAATTTCTTGGGATCTCGCTACAGCACCAAGTTTGACTTAACCGAAACCCAACTGTTTACGCTGGCCCCTGAAACCCAGGAAACAGTGCGCAATTTGGGTCAAAAAATCAAAATCTTGGTTTTTGATCGATCGCTCTCTGATACCGATCGAGAACTGCTAAATAATTACGCCAAATTAAATCCCAACTTCACCTATGAATTAGTGGATCCACAGGTGGATTTTGGCCGGGCCCAAAGTTTCAAGGTCAAATCCTTTGGGGAAGTGTATTTGGAATCGGGCGACCAAAAACGTTTGGTGACCACCTTGGGGCCCGAAAGTCGCCTGAAGGAAACGGAGTTAACCAACGCGATCGCCCAGCTTTCCAGCACCACCCAAGCAACGGTTTATTTCCTGCAAGGTCACGGGGAACGCCCAATTGAAGGGGAACAGGGCGGTTTGACGGAAGCGGTGACGGGCCTCAAGGCCAAGAACTTCATCGCCAAACCCTTGAACCTGATTCGCGAGGGCAAAATTCCCGAGGATGGCCTTGCTTTAGCCATCATCGGCCCCCAACGTCCCTTGCTCGATCGGGAACTGGTGCTGTTGGAAACCTATTTGCAGCGGGGTGGGCGGCTGTTGGCGCTGCTGGATCCCGCGTCCGATGGCGGTCTTAGCCAACTGTTAACCCGTTGGGGGGTGAAGTTGGATAACCGCCTGGTGGTGGATGCGTCGGGAACGGGTCAGTTGGCCGGCTTAGGCCCCGATGCCCCGATCGTCACCCAATATGGCGACCATCCCATCACCCAGGATTTCAAAGGCGGGGTTTCGATTTACCCGGTGGCGCGATCGCTCGAAATCGTCAACACCAGCGGCATCACGGCCACGCCTCTGATCAAAACCGACGAAAAGAGCTGGGCTGAAAGTCAACCCACCGCCCAACAACTCACCTTCACGCCCCCGCAAGATCGCCAAGGGCCGTTGGTTTTGGGGGTAGCCTTGGAACGGGCGATCGCCCCTGAACCGGCCGTGAGTCCCTCTCCGTCTCCCAGCCCTAGCCCAACGACCAGCCCGATCGCTAGCCCCAGTCCGACCGTCTCTCCAACTGGATCCCCAACTGCTAGCCCCAGTCCGACCGTCTCTCCAACCGCATCCCCGACGGCTAGCCCCAGCCCGGCCCCGAGTCCTTCGCCGAGTCCCTCCCCCAGCCCGGCCCCTCCGAAAGCCGCTCGGTTGGTGGTGATTGGGAACTCGTCGTTTATGGCGGATGGGCTATTTAGCCAGCAGCTCAATGGCGATGTGTTTCTGAATTCCGTGGGTTGGTTGGGCGATCGCGCCGCCAGCAGCCTTTCCATTCGGCCACGCGAACCCAATAATCGCCGTTTCACGATCACGAATCAGCAGTCCGCGCTGTTGCTGTTGTTGGCGCTGGGGGTGTTCCCGATCGGGGGGCTGACCTTGGCGGGTGTGATGTGGTGGAAGCGACGCTAGGGAGCGAACAACCATGAAGCTCAAATCTTCGACCCTTTGGATTTTGGCGATCGCCCTGGGGGTGGCCGGTGGCGTGGCTTTGTTTGAGACGCAATCCACCCAAAAACAAGCCCAACAACAGCAACAGGCCAAGCTGTTTAGCGTTGCGGAAGCGGATATTCAACAGTTGACCCTGAAGCTGGGCGATCGAACCGTGCAGCTCGATCGCCGGGCCAACTTCCAACCGGGGCAAACCCTGTGGGAACTGCGGTTGAATGGAGGCACAGCGGAACCGGCCAGCGATGGAGCGGTGGCCTTTTTGACCAGTTTGCTGGCCTCGTCTCAGCGCGATCGCACCATTGAGCGATCGCCCGCCCAGCTTGCGGAATTGGGACTCGATCGCCCCCGGGCCGAAATCACAATGCGTCTGAAAACCGGCCAGCAACATCGACTGGCGATCGGGCAAGCGGGCTTTGATGATTCGTTTCTCTACGCGCTGGTCGATCCGCCCAATCCCTTGCCGGATCAGGTGTCCGTTGCCCTGATTCCCAAGGATTTTCAGCTCGCCACGGTCGATCGACCCTTGGCCGAGTGGAAGCAACCGCCGCCGCTCCCGAGTCCCAGCCCCAGCGCCAGCCCGAGTGAATCGGTCTCGCCCAGCCCGACGGCTAGCCCGACAGTCAGCCCAAGTCCCAGCCCAACAGCCTCGCCGTAGGGGCTTACGGCCGCACGCCCTCCGGTGTCTGCTATGCCCGATCGCCCCGATCGGGTTGGTTTAGTGGGTTGCATTGTGCCCAATCAATGGGGCGAGGCCGGTTCGGCGATCCGCAAGTGGCTTCAGTACAATTGCAAGAAAATGTGAGGTGCGATCGCCCATGGCCCGCAACCAGCAGGGGTTGATCGCCCCAAGATCGCCCCAATCTAGGCAAGACGATGGAACCCACCACATTGGCATTGGCAGGTATCGCGGTTTTGATGGCCAAGAAGTCCGCAGAAACCGTCAGCGAGGTTGTAACTAAGGAGGCACTGGAGGCGACATTACCAGCCCTGAAGGCCGTCGCGGGACAGTTGGCGGCTCCGCTGCGCGATCGGGTGGCGGCCTTGGGCGATCGGGTGGCGGCGCGGCTCCCGGCGGCCAATCTGGAAAATCCGTTCAACGATTTGGCGCTGTTGGAGGCGATCGTGGTGGAAGAGGCGGCTGATCCGGCAATGGCAGCCACGGTTGATGAGGTGGTGGCGGCGGTGGCTCCGATCATGCCTGCGATCACGATCGAAAACTGGAAAGGCATCAACGTCAAAGGCGGTCAGAATACGATCTCGGGCAACACCTTCCAATTTTGAAGCGGCGAGGGCGATGGAGATGAGTGATCGAGCCATTACCTACGACAGCGACTTCTATGGCTGGGTGCAGCAACAAACGGCGCTGATTCGCCAAGGCCAATGGAGCGAGCTGGACGCGCAGAATCTTTTGGAGGAGCTGGAAAGCTTGGGGCGATCGGAAAAGCGGGCGTTGGTTAGCCAAGTGGCGCGGCTCTGTGCCTATCTGCTGAAGTGGCGCTATCAGCCGGCCAAGCGCAGTCGATCGTGGGTGTTGAGTATTCGCAGTGCTCGCCAGGAAATTGCGGCGATTTTGCGCGATAACCCCAGTTTGCGTGCCAAGTTGCCGGAGGTGTTTGCGGATGGCTACGATCGCGGTCGGTTGATGGCCCTCGAAGAAACGGGCCTGGCCGATCGCGAGATTCCCGAGGTTGCGCCCTTTGATTGGCAAACGGCGATCGAACAGCCGATCGACCTGAACTCCCCCACCGATGCCCCATGAGTGACCCGCAACAACCGCAGGAAAATTGGCAAGGGTTGAATATCAAGGGCGGTACGAATGATATTCACGACAATGCGTTTAATCAAAACCATAGCGGCCCAGGCGATAACGTTGCGGGCGATAAGAATGTCACCGTCCAGCCCACAACCCAGCAAGGCAATGTCTTCGATGGCCAGTCGCAGGGGCATTTCTATGGCCCGGTGAATCAATATTTTGTGCCGCCGCCGCTGGAGCCGACGATCGATGGGCCGCCCAACAATCTGACGAAGTATGGTTTGTCGCCCGATCTCTTTGTGGGGCGGGCTGAGGACTTGGCCGCCATCCATGACCACTTTGCCCAGGAGCCTCGGTTGGTCATTGCGGGGTTGGGGGGCTTGGGTAAAAGTGCCCTGGCTCTGGAATATGGCTTGCGCCACTTAGCAGCGGACTATCGGGGCGGCGCGGGCTGGTTTGAGGCGGGCAACTTGGCGGCCCAGCTTTCGGCTTGGATGCAGGACAACTTTGGGCTGAACTTTGAGCGCGACGATCGCCGCCAAATTGCTGAGGGCTGGCGCAAGTGGCAAGAATTTTGTGGGCCGCAACGGCAAGCGCTGGTGATTATTGATGGCGTTGACCCGGCTCGCTATGCCGAAACGATCGCCCCCTATTTGCCCCCAGAGACGGACGATTCGCCGTTTCGGTTGTTGGTGACGGCGCGATCGACCCTGGGTTGGCCTCAGCAAGCCACCCGATCGCTGGCTCCCCTCGGTTTGGCGGAGATGGGCGATTGGCTGGCGGCGGCGCTCCCGGCCGATCGACTAGCTGCCGACCCCCAGGCCACGGCTGCGTTGCTCGATCGCCTCGGTGGCTGGCCCCTGGCTCTGAAAATTGCGATCGCTACGCTGCAACTTGATCCGCACCTGATGATCGCCCAACTGTTGGCAGAAATTGACGCAGCCTTGACCGAACCGCCGCCAACGGCCGCCGCACCTCGCGGCCTGTGGGCCAGCCTGCAAGCCAGTTGGGATCGACTGGATGCCGACAGCCAAGCCCTGGCCAGGCTGCTCAGTTTGTTTGGCCCCACGGCGATTCCTTGGGATTGGGTAGCGGATTTGATCGCCCAAGGGCCGGCCCCGCTGCCGGCCAGCCCACCGCCCCCACGCCGCAAGCGCGATCGCCTCTGGTCTATGTTGACCGGGCAGCCAACGGCCCCAACGGCTCCGGCTCCCGCGCCCCCGCCCCCGATCGCCCACCCCTTAATGGCGCGGGGACGGCTGTTGGATGCCTGTGTGATCGCCCCGGCCAATCTGTCCAACCACTACCAGATCCATAGCCTGGTGCAGGAATTTGCGGGGCGCGACTGGCCTGCCGCCGAGCGCGATCGCTGGGCCGCAACCCTAGGCACTGTGGCCGCCAACTGGGCCGCCACCATCCCCAAGCAGCCCGATTGGGAGCAGGTGCAGGCTTTGCGCCTTTGTCTGCCCCATGCCCAAGCAGCCACCGCCCATCTGGAGCGGTTGTTAGCCAACCAAGCCGACAGCGCCATTCAGCAGCAACTGAAAGCTACCCAAAAGGCCATTAACTATCCGCTGGTGCGCTTGAGCTTGCTGCCGGCCTTTGAAGCCACCTTCCGCAAAGCCCGCCAAACCCACGACCAAGCCCGAAAAACGGGCAATCTCGACACGTTCAAAGATGCCCTGGCTGGCTATCGTCGTGCTCTCGACCAGTTGCGGGAAGCCTTGCCCGCCGACAGCCGCCAACGCGCGGGCTATCTGCATGAGCTGGCAAACTGCTTAAAGGATATGGGAGACTATCGAACCGGCGTGATCGCTGCTGCCGAAGCGGTGGCGATTGTTGACCACCCCGACAGCAATCGATCGCTGGTCGCCCGCTATCTCAACACCCTCGGTACGTTGCATTACCACAGCGGAGAACTGGCCCAAGCGGAACCCCTCTTGCGGCGATCGCTGGAAATCCGTGAGCAAGTGCTGGGAGCCGACCATCCCAACACCGCCGCCAGCCTCAACAACTTGGCAGCACTCTACAAATCCCAGGGACGGTACGAGGCAGCGGAACCCCTCTACCGGCGATCGCTGGAAATCAAAGAGAAAGTGCTGGGAGCCGACCATCCCGCCACCGCCACCAGCCTCAACAACTTGGCAGCACTCTACCAATCCCAGGGACGGTACGAGGCAGCGGAACCCCTCTACCGGCGATCGCTGGAAATCCGTGAGCGATTGCTGGGAGCCGACCATCCCGACACCGCCACCAGCCTCAACAACTTGGCAGAACTCTACCAATCCCAGGGACGATACGAGGCAGCGGAACCCCTCTACCGGCGATCGCTGGAAATCGATGAGAAAGTCTACGGGCCAGACCATCCCGAAGTCGCCACCGACCTCAACAACTTGGCAGGACTCTATCGATCCCAGGGACGGTACGAGGCAGCGGAACCCCTCTACAGGCGATCGCTGGAAATCGATGAGAAAGTCTACGGGCCAGACCATCCCGAAGTCGCCACCGACCTCAACAACTTGGCAGGACTCTATCGATCCCAGGGACGGTACGAGGCAGCGGAACCCCTCTACAGGCGCTGCTTGGAGATTTTTCTAGAAAAACTCGGTCAAGACCATCCCAACACCCAAACCGGTTTGGGAAATTTCATCGCCTTCGTGCAAGCCGTGATCAAAGCCGATCGCGCCGCCGACCTCTCCGACCACCCCCTCACCCAATCGATCTTGACAGCCCTACAAACCAACCCAGACCAATAAGCCTCCTCAAATTGCAAGATGGCCCAGCACTTTCCCTGTCCGTATCTCAATGCTGACGTGGAACTCAGGGATGACCGAATTGAGCACATCCAAGCCCGACATCCTGGAACCTGGCCCAACTTCGAGAGCGAAATTGCCCAAACCCTTGCCCGTCCAGACCTCGTGCGCCGTAGCGATTACGATCCGCAAACCCGACTGTTCTCAAAATGGTTTGAAACCATTCGCACTGGCCGGCATTTGGTCATCATTACTGTCAGCGAAACTGACCCGCCTCACCACTGGATCATCACCGCCTATACCGCTCGTAAAATCACCGGAGGAACCGTCGAATGGCCCCAACCCTAAGCCTCAGCTACGATCGCGCCAGCGACAGCCTCCTGATTGCTATTTGCCCGCCCTATCCTGAACAGGAAACCGAAGAACTCGGCGACGGCCTACTCGCCCGCTTCAACCCCAACACCAACGACATCGAAGCGATCGAAATCTTCGGCTTCTCAAAACGCCTCCAAACCGATCGCCCCCTGCAATTGCCCCTCTGGGCTGATCTCCGCCTCGCGATCGCCCCATAGCCACCCTTCCCGCCAAAAACCGGATCACGATCCCGAGGGGCGATCACCGCATTTTTGACCTCAAAACCCCACAAAATCACCCAGCGAGGAATCCAATGGCAACGCCCGCAATCCTAAACGCCATCCCCCATCTGCTCCAGGCTCCCTCCAACCAAATTTGGAGTAGCTACGACCCGATCGCCGATGTGCTCTATCTCAGCTTTCGCAAACCCCAAAACGCCAACGACAGCACCCTCGAAGACAACATCATCTACCACTATCACAACGAAATCTTGGTCGGTTTAACCATCCTGAACGCCAGCCAAAACCGGGCCGCATAACCCGATCGCCCTACCCGCCAAAAACCGGATCGGGATCCCGAGGGGTGATCAACGGTGCGTGGGAGACAACCCAACCCAACCGTTACCCCAAAAGCGTTCTCCCACTCACCCTACGCGATCCACTCAACGCCTAATCCCGCCTGATGCCCGCCAAAGACCTCTACCACAACGCCATTAAAAACGCCCTGATCACCGACGGCTGGACAATCCTCGCCGATCCCTATCGCATCGAATACCAAGACGATCTCCTACTCGCTGACCTCGCCGCCGCCCGCCCGATCGCCCCCGTAAATCCAGACACCCCGGAGATCGTTTTATGGACACCGCAGCGTACCTAAACATCCTCGAAGCCACCGTACAGGACTACCACGACTGGGCAAACCGAGCCGCCAGCGACACCGATGAAAACTGCCTGATCATCGATCGCGATCGGGGTTACTGCCTGTGGCTATGCGTTGGCTGGAAAAACCGCAAACGCATCGAAAAAATCATGATTTTTGCTCGCCTCAAAAACGGCAAAATCTGGATCGAAACCGACGAAACCACCGACGGCATCGCCACCGACCTGATGCGAGCTGGCATTCCCAACACCGATATCGTCCTTGGTTTCCTTGCTCCCGAAGAGCGCCCCCTCTCCGAATTCGCGGTGGCATGAGCCGAGCCATATCGCGCCGCCGACCTCCCCCGACCACCGCCCCACCCGAAACCCCGTAGGGGCGCATAGCGATGCGCCCTCCGATAAGCGAGATCTGCAATGACCCATTCGTGGCAACCGATCGACCCTGGCGGAGGGCGTACAGCGGTACGCCCCTACCCGATCGCCCTTCCCGCCAAAAACCGGATCGGGATCCCGAGGGCCGATCGCCCCATTGCCTCGCCCATGGGCCACGCAAAACCCGTGGGGTCATCCGTGCGGGCCGCCGTCGGGGTTTCGCTTAAAATTCAAAGGTTCGATCGCTCCCCGTCAGCGCCTGCCATGTCTTCGCCCACCGCCACCCTCCTGATCAACTGCCCCGACCAGCGCGGCCTAGTCGCCAAAATTGCCAGCTTCATTGATGCCAACGGCGGCAACATTCTGCACGCCGACCAACACCAAGACCCCACCGCCAATTTGTTCCTCAGCCGCGTGGAGTGGCAGCTCGACGGCTTTAACTTGCCCCGCGATCTGATTAACCCAGCCTTCGGGGCGATCGCCAAACCCCTCGGCGCAACTTGGCAACTGCACTTTTCCGATGAAATTCCCCGCATGGCCATTTGGGTCAGCCGCCAAGACCACTGCCTGCTCGACCTGTTGTGGCGCAACAAAGCTGGTGAAATCCCCGCTAACATCGTGCTGATTATTAGCAATCACCCTGATTTGGCCCCGATCGCCCAACAATTTGGCATCGACTATCACCACGTCCCGATCAGCAAAGACACCAAAGCCGAAGCCGAAGCCACCCAATTAGCACTACTCGATCGCTACCAAATTGATTTGGTCGTGCTGGCGAAATACATGCAAATCCTCACGCCGGGATTTGTTGCCGCCTTCCCCAATGCGATTAACATTCACCATTCCTTTTTGCCCGCCTTTCCCGGCGCAAATCCTTACCAACGCGCCCACGATCGCGGCGTGAAAGTGATTGGCGCAACGGCCCACTACGTCACCCAAGATCTGGACGAGGGGCCAATCATTGAACAGGATGTTTCGCGAGTTAGCCACCGCGACACCGTGGAAGATTTGATCCGCAAAGGCAAGGACTTAGAACGAGTGGTGCTGGCCCGCGCCGTGCGCCTGCATTTGCAACACCGCGTTTTGGTTTACGGCAACCGTACCGTGGTGTTTGAGTAGGTTTCTGAACCGGGAATTCACTTGAAATTTGGTGATGAAAGGGGCAGTTGATCGGTTGCCAGGGGTGATGCGATCGCTGCGGGAAACCTAGCCGATCGCCTGGGATGCTTCCAGTTGAATTCCGTGGCGATCGAGCAGCTCTTGCACCGGAATTTTGGTGTAGTCTTTGCTATAAAAATCATCATGCACCACTTGCCCGTCCCAAATGATGATGTCTAGGTCGATCGTCCGGGGGCCAGATTTAATTGGCCCCTTGACACGCCCTAAGCGCTTTTCTAAATCCTTCAAATATTGATTAAATTCCAAATAGCTTAAATTTGTGGATACCCAATAGGCTCCATTCAAGAAATCATCCTGATCCTGATAGCCAACGGGGGCGGTCACAATGTAAGCGGATTTATCAACCAGTTGATGTTCCTGGGCTAAAATTTGCTCCGCTTGCTGGCAGTGGTGCTGGGGTTCAATGTTGGAACCAACGGACAAAATCGCTTGATACATGGAATTGAGCCTCAGAAGCGGGGTCAGAAGTTGGTTAAACGGGAACCGGCTATGGCCGTAAAAAAGGGCGATCGCCGGTTGGGATCGCCCTTGTGCTTATTGCTTAATTTGGGTGGTCTGCTCGTAGGTCACGGCGTTTTGCCCCACATTGGTTAGGGACTCTCCCCCATCCACAAACAAAATTTGCCCATTCACGAAAGGATTATTCAGGATATAGCTCACCGCTTGGGAAATGTTTTCCGTGGAGCCTTGTTGCTTTACGGGAATGCCCTGAACTCGCCACTGAATATAGTCACTGGTGCGGCTCCCGGCGGGCAAAATGACACCCGGAGCAATGCCATTGACGCGCACTTGGGGAGCTAGCTCGATCGCCGCCAATTTCGTAAATTCTGCCAAGGCTTTTTTGGAGAGCAAATAGGCTGAATATTGATATTGATTGAAGGCTACCTTGTTGTCGATGATGTTAATCACACAGCCGGTTCCGCCGTTTTTGGCAAAGGCTTGGGTGAGGAAATAGGGGGCCTCAAAGTTCACCTTAAATTGCTTGGCAAACAGGTCAGGCGTTGTGTCTGCGATCGGGGCTGCGTCATACACGGAAGCGCTGTTAACCAACAGGTTTAAATCGCCAAAACGCGATCGCACGCGATCGATCAACGGCTGCATATCCGGCTCGTGGAGCAAGTCAAAGGGAAACAGCTCGCATTCCACTCCCAAGGCGCGAAATTCCGCCGCCGTTTCCTGGGCTGCATCGTGGGAGGAACCATAGTGCAATGCAATGTTGTAGCCTGCTTTGGCTAAACCGAGGGCGATCGCCTTGCCAAGTCGAATGGCGGAACCCGTAACCAGTGCCGTACCTTGAGTTTGGGTCATGATTGGGGGAAATAAAGTCTCAGAATGTCCTGGGCAATCGCGACCCAACGAGTTCAAAACAACGCAATTAAGCAGTTTAAACCGATTATTAATATTCTGTTACGTTCTGGCTCATCTGGGGTTGATCTGTCGCGGATGAGTGCTCAAGGGCTTTGGAAAAGTTCTGGTTTGTTCTGAGAGGATGTCCGAAAAGCCCAAACTACTCCCTTGTGGGTTGTATTGATTGACGAAGACAAGGGGCTTAAGCCCCTTGCCCCTGCGGCTACTAGCATCTTTAGTGGCTACTAGCATCTTTAGTTCCTTGCCCCTGCGGCTACTAGCATCTTTAGTTCCTTGCCCCTGCGGCTACTAGCATCTTTACAAGTACCCCAAGTTACTTCTCAGATACCCTTTCAGAACGAACGGCTTGAATGCCCGCAAAGATAACGGAAGGATCCTGGTGTAAATCAACCGTGAGGGTTGGGTTCATGGCCCGGAGATATTGCGCGATCGCGGGGCCATCGCCGCCGGTCATCACCGCCGTGCCGTGGGGATAGCGCGATCGCCAGGCTTGCAACCAAGTTTGCACCAGGGCCGCCACGCCCCAGGCTGCCCCGCTGGCGATCGCCCCGATCGAATCCTTGGCCCAGAGGGGTGGGAGTTGGGTGGGTGGCAACACGGACGGCAGGGCGGCGGTTTTTTCCGTGAGGCTACGCAATTGCAACCCCAATCCCGGCGCGATCGCCCCGCCGATCAGGTGTCGGTTTGGATCCACAGCCGTCACGGTCAAGGCCGTGCCTCCATCAATCACCAGGGCCGGGAAGCCGTAGCGCTGACCCGCGCCCAGCACGGCCAAGGCGCGATCGACTCCCAAGGTGGAATATAACCCCCCGATCGGGATATCGGCCAACGTGATGATGTGCCAGTCAGCCCGATCGCTCCATCGATCGAGTGCCCCCGGAACCACTGAGGCGGCCCAAACGGGTCGCCCTTGGGCTAAATCATCCGTGGGCGGCTGCGCATCATCCCAGGCCCGATCGAGCCGATCACCCATCCAATCGCCCCAATGCCAGCGCGAATTCCCCACCATCAGAGATCGCCAGCGATCGGCCCCAGCGTTGCTCGTCGCCATCGGGAGCACAGTTAAACCTGATGGAGTGAGACCTGCTTAGAACTGGCGCAAAAACCGCAGATCGCTGGCGTAAACCCGGCGAATATCATCGATTTGGTGCAGAACCATGGCGAAACGCTCCACCCCAAAGCCCGCCGCAAAGCCTGAGTAGACCTCCGGATCCAGCCCAGCGGACTTCATCACGTTCGGATCCACCATGCCGCAACCCAGCACCTCTAACCAGCGCCCTTTCCACTTCACATCCACCTCCGCCGAGGGTTCCGTGAAGGGGAAGTAGCTGGCGCGGAACCGCACTTCCACTTCCCCAAAAATTTCGCCCAGGAGGGTTTCGATCGTGCCTTTCATGTCCGTGAAGGTCAGGCCCTCATCGATCGCCAGCAGTTCAATTTGATGGAACACGGCCGCATGGGTTGCATCCACCTGGTCGCGTCGATAGACCCGGCCGGGAGCCACAACGCGGATGGGCGGTTCGCGCTCTTCCATGTAGCGAAGCTGCACGGCGGAAGTGTGGGTGCGCAGCAGGTTGCCATCGGGCAAATAGAAGGTGTCGGCCATGTCGCGGGCCGGGTGGTCGGCGGGCGTGTTCAGGGCCTCGAAGTTGTAATAGTCCGTTTCCATTTCGGGGCCATCGGCCACCGTGTAACCCAAGCCAACGCAGATATCGACTACCCGGTCGATCGTGCTGGCGAGGGGATGCTTGCGGCCCAGGGGGCGATAGGTTCCCGGCGCGGTCACATCCAAGGTTTCCGCATCCAGCCGGGCCCGAATGGCGGCCGCTTGCAGGTCTGCTCGGCGGCGATCGAGCAGGTCTTGCACCGCGTCTTTCACTTCGTTGGCCTTGGCTCCAATCCGTGGCCGATCTTCGGCGGGCAGCTTGCCCATGCCCCCCAGCACGGCGGAGATTTTGCCTTTTTTGCCCAGGAAGGCAACGCGCAACTGCTCGATCGCGTCGAGGTCAGGGGCTTGGCCGATCGCGCCTTGGGCTTCGGCTTGCAGTTGGCTCAGTTGGGCTTCGAGGTCGCTGACCTGGGTGGCAGTCATGGCTGAAAACAATTGAGAAAGGCGGCATGGAGTGGGTTTAATGAATTCGCCGAATGCGCCAAAAAATCGCAAAGCAATCGGCTGAAATCATCACCCATTCCATCAAAGGATAGAGCATCGGGCGATCGCCCGCTTGTTTTCTGGCCTAAGATCCTGGCCTTAGGATTTGGTTAATTTAATGATGAGCGAACCTCAAACGGTTGAGACCAGCTATCTGAGCCAGACAAGCCAGCGCCAAACCCCGAATTCTCCGGCGAATCCCCTGGCGATCGGGCTGTTGGGTTTGTTGGTGACCGGTGGACTGCTCGGTGGGGCGATCGGGATTTTGAACTTAGCCGCCCCCCAGGCGATCGCCCAAACCCGCCCCAGCCAGCCCAGCGCCCCCAACGTCCTCAATATTTTGCGCGGGTTGCCCCAACCAACCACTGCCCCCGCCAACCGGCCCGCCATCTTTGCGGCCAATGCCTACGGCCAGCAAAGCCTGAACTTCCAGAGCAAATCCAACGCGGAAGCCGCCATCCAGTTCTATCGCCAAGCCCTTGGCCGCCTGGGCTACACCGAACGCACCATCAACACCACGATCGGGCAATGGGGGTTCAGCATTGTTTTTGACCCGCCGGCCAGCTTGGGCCTCAAACCCAGCAGCACCGCCCCGCGCAACACCCTGGAAGTGGGTGACCAAGTGACGGTTCAAGGCAGTGGCAGCCCCTCGGTGGTCTTGGTGTTGCAGGGAACCATGCTCTCTCCTGACACCATGAACACCAACATTCGCTTTGAGGAAATTTAGAGGGCGATCGGCCCTGTCAACAAGCGCAGTCTGCATTGATAGGGATCAGGGCTGACCGCCTTGGAGCCAGGGTCGCCAAGCGCAACGCCCAAACGTCAACGCCCGAAAATTAACCCAAGAAAATTAGGGCGCGCCGCCATTTTGCGAGGTGGTGCTGAAACGGTTGATCTTCCGCGCCCTAATCGTTGTCACAAGGGGTAAGTCCCTTGTCTGCGTCGATCACCGGGGCGTACAGAGTAGCCATTTTGGCTTTTCAGGCATCCTCTTAGTGATCGCCCACCCGTTGGTCATCCACGGCCCCAAAAATCGCCTCAGGATGAACATAGTGCTTAAATTCCAGCAAATTATGGAACGGATCGGCTAAAAATGCCGTGTAATGCTCCAATTGCTCCCCAGGAAACCGACGGCGCGGGGGCTGCTCAAAGGTGAGTTGTTTGGCCTCGGCTCGATCGATCAAGGTCTGCCAGTCGGCCAAGGCCGCAAACACCAACCCAAAATGGCGTGGATAGATCCCCTTTTGCGGTTGGCAGGCCCCAGGACTCACGTGGGCCACGATTTGGTTGCCATAGCAATTCAAAATCAGCGAGTTGGGCCCCTCTCGTCCAGCGGTGCAACCCAGTCCATCAATATAAAAGGCCTTGGTTTGGGCCAGGTCGGCCACCGGAAAGGCCAAGTGAAACAGGGCGATCGCCCGGGGACTTTCGGAACCGAAGGGTTGACCCGTGGGAGTTACTTCCAAATTTGCGGGAATCGCTACAGTCCCGGTTGCTGAAGTTATTGCTGTTGAAGTGATCATGATGAGAACGGTTTAGAGAAATGGCCAAAGCCAGAGGGAACCACCATCCACCTGATAGCATGGCAGGAGAGGTCTGAAGGAAAAGGCTGCCGTGGATTTCAGCGCGATCGCAACGCCAATCACCCAGCAAGCAACCCAACACCCTTGGCTCACGGCCGCGGTGCTGAACACGCTGCTGCTCACCCTAGTGGCGATCGCCCCCAAAAAACTGCTCACACCGGCCGGCATTGTCCATGCTTGGATTTTGGGTGTGTTGGTGTGGGGTTGCATGGGCTGGCCGGGCTATGCCGTGGTGGGGTTCTATTTTTTGGCGGGGTCGGCCGTCACTCGGGTGGGTTTGGCCCGCAAGGAAGCCGCTGGCATTGCCGAGAAACGATCGGGCGCAAGGGGCCCGGAAAACGTTTGGGGATCGGCCCTTGGCGGGGCCCTTTGTGCCGGGGCGATCGGGCTGTTGTCATTGATGCCAGATCGGGCGATCGCCCAAACCTGGCTCCCCCTTCTGAGTTTGGCCTATGCCGCCAGCTTCAGCGCCAAACTCTCCGACACCTGCGCCAGTGAAATTGGCAAAGCCTATGGCCGGCGAACCTTTTCGGTGATTTCCTTTCAGCCCGTGCCGCCGGGAACCGAAGGAGCCGTCAGCCTGGAAGGAACCCTGGCCGGTTTGGCCGCCTCGATCGCCCAAGCCCTTGTGGCCTGGGGAGTGGGCTTAATTTCTCCCTTCGGAATTTTGGGATGCGCGATCGCTGCATTCCTGGCTACAACAGTGGAAAGTATTGTGGGCGCGACTTGGCAGGAGCAGCAGCCATGGTTAACAAACGAAGTCGTGAACGGTCTGCAAACCCTGCTGGCGGCCCTGCTGGCGATCGCGATCGGGTGGCCGACGATCAGCCCCTAGACTCGCCCGCCGACCCCAACCCCCGCAGCCTTGGGGCCACGGCCCAAGCCGCGATCGAAAAGCATTGGGCCAAGGCCGGCCGCCACGAAGCCGCCGTCCTCAAAGATCAGGATCCCGAAGAGTTGCATCAAATGCGTGTGGCCCTGCGACGGCTGCGATCGGCCATGGTGGGTTTTGCCTCGGCCATTGAGCTGCCCAAACGGGCCAGCGAGCGGGCCGTGGGTCAAGTGGCCAGAATTTTGGGGGAACTGCGCGATTTGGACGTGATGGACGAAACCTTGCGCGATCGCTACCTCCAAAACCTCCCCCCGGAAGAACAGCCCCTTTTGCAAACGGTTCGCGAAGAGCTGGCCGGCCAGCGCCAAAAAGCCTTCGGTCGCGTCAGCAAAACCCTACAAAAACGCGAATGGCCCGCCATCAACACGGCCCTTGGGCGTTGGATTGCCCAGCCGCGCCTGCGGCCCGCCGCCGATTGGCCCGCCGTGGTAGTGGTTCCCGATTTGCTGTTGCCCATTTTGTCCCACTGGTTAATGCATCCCGGCTGGTTGGTGCAAACCGAGGGGCGATCGGTCACGGATCTTTCGTTGTTGGAGTGGGCGGTGATCCATGACCTGCGCAAGGTGGCCAAACGGGTGCGCTATCAAATGGCCCTTTTCACCGATTTCTATGGCAGTGAATACGAGCGATTGCTCGACGCGATTGGCGATATCCAAACCGTGTTAGGCGATTTGCAAGATATCGCCGTGCTGGAAAACTTTTTGGTAAAAACGATCGGGATTCAGTGGGCCACCGATGCGCCCGCCTGGGCTGGTTTGCTGGAGCAACAGCGCGATCGGGCTTGGGAAAACTGGCTGAAGCTCCAGGAGCAGTTCGATCGCCCCAATCAACGGGAACGGATCCGAGACGTGGTGAATCGCCCCCACCTCAACTCCTAGAGGATGTCTGAGCAGTCACTTGGGGCCCTAGCAAAATTACGAGTCGTCGTGGGGGGAAGGGGCTGAAGCCCCTTGTCTTCGCTGATCGGTGAAACCTGCAAGGTAGCAGTTTTGGCTTTTCAGAAACCCTACTTATTTCAAACATCCTGCTTAACAGTTCCAAGGAATTGATCAATCAGGCTGCGCCATCCTCGCCCAGACCATACCAACCTTGGAGATAGGTTTGCAGCATGGCGGCGGCCGTCGTGCGGCTGGGGGCCCGATCGGGCACAGACCACCACCCCCAAGCGCGATCGGGCGATCGCCAAAAGGCCTGATGGGACAGGGGTGGATCGGCCCAAAACTGCGCCCGCCCGGCCCCCAACCAAGCGGAACTGTGGTGCGTCCATCGATCGTGGCTGAACCGATAAATTGGCAGTCCTCCCGGCAGCGCCACCCCCCAACCATCCCAGGCAAACACCGCCCGCACTCGCCCACCGCGCCGCTGCCAAGCCTGAGCGGCTCCCAAGGCTGCCACCACCCCCGCACTGAAGCCAATTAGCCCGATCGCCCGTTGGGGATCGATCGCCCGCAGCGCCTCCAGCACCCGATCGCCCCGATAGGTGGCCTCCCAAATCACCAAAGGTTGCGGCCAGGCGGGTTTCCAGGTGGCTGCTAAAAACTGTTCCGTCGCCGATCGATCCGCAAAGCCGGGACAAATGCAACAAATCGGCATGGCGGCCTTGGTTCGTTGGGTCTGATCCCTCTGGATTGGAAGATCGTGAGCGAGTTGACCGTTATTTTGAGGGTCATGAATTTGAGAACCAGGGGCTTGATTTTCCCCATGGAGACAATTCCAAGAATCCCAATATTTTGCAGACCTATTTAAATTTTTCATTGAAATTGTTACCCAATTTTTGATTAATCTTTGCGTTTAGTGACCAAGCATTACAAAAAGATAAAAGTCCTGATCAAGATCTCCAAAGAAATTTGTCTTCTTCTCAAGAATTTCCCTTAACTGATGCCGATTGACCAACTGAAATCTGATTCCGCTTTCATAATAGAAATGAATCCCCCCATGAGGCATTTGCTGTGGCTGCGTCTTCCCAAAAGGCTGAAGGTCAATCCCCCCTGATGGCAACCCAAATCAGCGCGATCGACCCATCGGAAGCCGAAACTGGGCCCGGTGATGATCGGGTGGCGGTTTTGCTGATGGGCTATGGCGAGGTGGAATCCTATGCGGATTTTGCCAATTACAACGAACAGGCTTTGAACCTGTTAACTGCCAAGTTTGCTCCGGTTCCTCAATGGGTTTATCCGCCTTTGGCAAAATTATTGGCGGCTTTTGATTTGCATGAGTGGAGTCACCAGCACGGTCAGTTTATTTCCCCCCACAATGCCATTTTTGAGCGCCAACGATCGGGCATTGAGCAAGCACTCAAGCAACGTTGGGGCGATCGCGTCTCGGTGTTTAAGGCGTTTAACTTTTGTCGTCCCCATTTGCCAGAGCAAGTTTTGGCAGAAATTCGCGATCGGGGATTTAGCAAGTTACTGATTTATCCCTTACTGGTGGTGGACTCGATTTTCACCAGTGGAATTGCCATTGAGCAGGTCAACCGGGCCTTGAGTCAGTTAACCGATGGCGACACCCATTGGGTGCGATCAATGCGCTATTTCCCGTCGTTTTATGACCAGGCTAGCTATATTCAACTGCTGGCGAAGTTGGTGAGCGAAAAAATTGATCGGGACTGGCGATCGCACTTTTTGCCGTCGCAAATTGGCATTGTGCTACTGAATCATGGTTGTCCCCACGAAGCCAAGGGGTTTGTGTCAGGAATTGCTGAAAGCCAAGCCCTGTATGAATCGGTGCGTCGGGAGCTGATCACTCGCTATCCCCTGATTTCGATCGGCTGGCTCAATCACGATACGCCCATGATCGATTGGACACAGCCCAATGCTCAATTGGCGGCTCGCAATTTAATTGAACTGGGAGCCAAAGCAATTTTGATGGCCCCGATCGGGTTTGCCACCGAAAACCATGAAACCTTACTGGATGTGGACCATATTTTCCTAGCGCTCCAGCGTCAATATCCTGAGGTGGTTTATCAACAATTGCCCTGCGTAAATGATCACCCTGAGTTTTTGGCCATGGCGGCGGATTGGGCTGATCCGCTGATTACGGAGTTATTGGCAGAAACCAGCGCTGTAATTCACTTCGCCGGGTTCGATCGCTCCAGCCTTGATTCCGCGCATCATCACCACCAAAGCCATAGCCATGATCATGGTCATGATCACAGTCACGATCACGGTCATGCTCATGGTGACAATCATAGCCATCACGGCCATTCCCATGATCACGCTCATCATCAACATTCCCATCATTAAGGTTTCAAATTCAAGGTTTCAAATTCAGCGATAGTTGCAGAATTGAAGCGGGATGATTCGGTGTGGGAATTGGCTCGGGACTGGTGGTTTGGGCTGGGCAATATTGTTTGTAATGACACTGATCGCAATGGGTTCCGGGATTGGGTTCCCAGGCGCGATCGGTTCGTAATCGCTGGGCCAAGTCTGCAATCACCGCCTGGGCTGCGATCAACCGTTCTTCAGTGACGGGAATTCGCACCGATTCCCCGGGCCGCAAAAAAATGAGGTTGATGTATTTCAGCTCCCGTTCCCATTGTTGATTGATGGCGATCGCGTAGAGGCCCACTTGCATCGTGAGCTGATCAAAATCTGGCTCCACAAATTGCCGTGAGGTTTTGTACTCAATTAATTCGAGGGAGTCTAAATCAAACCAATCGAGGCGATCGAGCCGACCCGTGAGGGCAAATTCCAAGTCATTGATTTGTAATCGACCTTGAATTTTGGCCTCCGTGGCCAGGGGTTTGAGGAAGCGATCGCTCGGTTCAATCCAGTGATGGAAATAGCGCACCAAAATATCATAGCCCTCGGCAATTTGGCGCTCCGTGAGACCAGTGGTTTCTTGAGTCCAGCAAGCATCAATCCAACTGAGTCCTGGTTTTTGGGGATAGCTATAGTCCCAATCGCGGTAAATTCGCGTGAGTGCCCCATGGAGCGATCGCCCTAGGGCCGCGCCGCCAAAACCCGCCGTCGGAATTTTATATTCATAGCGAAATTGATATCGAGCGGGACAGGTTTGGTAGGTGGTTAATTTGGCCGGCGAGAGTCGATAGGACATTTGGCTTCAGAGGGCTTCAGAAAAACCGGAAATTTGTGACCGCAGAATCTACCGCAGAATCTATAGACTAAAAAGAATTGGGAGCCGATGCTTAATTTCGGTTAGATTTGCTTAGATTTAAGACATAACTTCAATTTTAAGTCCTCCAAAATGGCCATGGGAATGCGAGCGATCGGGTTAATGAGCGGCACCTCCGTTGATGGAATCGATGCGGCATTGGTGGAACTGTCGGGAACGGAAACAGACTTGGAAGTGAAGCTGTTGCGGTCTGAAACCTTTGACTATCCAGCGGCCTTGCGATCACAAATTTTGGCGGTTTGTGCCGGTGAATCCCTATCCATGGCGGCCATGGCTCAGTTGGACGACGCGATCGCCCGGGAATTTGCGGCGGCCGCCAAAACGATCCAAACGGCACAACCGGATCCAGAACCCATCCGCTTCATTGGTTCCCACGGCCAAACGGTGTTCCATCGCCCACCCCAAACGGCCAACGAGCAACCCCTGGGCTACAGCTTGCAGTTGGGTCGCGGCAGCGCGATCGCCCACTGGAGCGGCATCACCACCGTCAGCAACTTTCGGGTGGGTGACTTGGCCATGGGCGGCCAGGGTGCGCCGTTGGTGCCTCGGGTGGATGCTTACCTGTTGGGTGATGAACAGGAATGTCGCTGTGTGCAAAATATTGGCGGCATTGGCAATGTGACCTATTTACCGGCTCGGCGGGGTTTTGCCAGTTTGACGGACTGGGAGGGGGCCGTTTGGGGTTGGGATACGGGGCCGGGCAATGTGTTGGTGGATTTGGCGGTCCAACACCTGACGAACGGGGCCCAAATGTTCGATCACGATGGAGCCTGGGCGGCCCAAGGACAGATTTCAGATCCCCTGGTGACCCAGTGGCTGGCGGATCCCTTCTTTAGTCAGGAACCACCCAAGTCAACCGGACGCGAGCACTTTGGCCCGGACTGGTTGGCCCGCAGCCGCCAAGCGGCGATCGCCCTGGATCTGTCCGATGCCGATTGGTTAGCCAGCCTCACGGAACTGACGGCCCGTTCCATTGCCGACAGTTACCGCAACCACTTGCCCCAACTGCCCGATCGGGTCTTGGTCTGCGGGGGTGGCAGTCGCAATCGCACCCTCTGGGCCCGTCTGCAACATCATTTGGGAGCGATCCCACTGGAAACCACGGATCAATGGGGACTCTGTGCCAGCAGCAAGGAGGCGATCGCCTTTGCCGTTTTGGGCTACTGGCGACTGCTCGATCGCCCCGGCAACCTGCCCGCCGCCACGGGAGCACGGCAATCCGTACCCCTCGGCGAGGTGTGGCCCGCCCCCAGCGCAGGGTAAACTCGATGGCAGGTTCGTAACAAAACATTTCAAATCTGAGTTTTCCCCTGGAGGCCCCACCCTTGGCAACCCCCACCGGATTCGGCAAGCCCAAAGCCCAACCCAAAGCAAAATCGAACGATCGCCGCGCCGCCGCCGCCAGTCAGCTTGATGAGATGCGATCGAAGGGAATGCCGGAATTTGAAGTTTACGTGCGGGTCAAAGACCAGAAACCCTGGTACCCGGTTGGGGCCCTGGCGGTGAACCGCAGTAATCAAATTAACCAGGCCATCTTTGCCAATGAAAATGACCTGCGCCAAGGGGCGTTCCGGCTTTTTCCGCGCCTGAAAAAACAGCAGGGCAATTTGGAATATGGCTATCGGGTTAAGGCCTACAAGGACGATCCAATCACCCTTGCGGTTCAACCCACGTCGGTGTTGCCTGGGCCACTGCAAGGGGCGATCGACCAAGTGCGGGAAGGTCTGGGCAGTTTGGTCAGTCGGTTCACGGCTCGCCGCTCCTAGTGCCTCATTTCCTAACTTCCTAACCTAAGAAGTTAAGAGGATGTTTAAAAAGGATCTTGAGACGCTTGCCAATCCCCAATAGTCGTGGGGCAAGGGGCTTAAGCCCCTTGTCTACGTTGATCGCTGGGGCCTATGGATTTGAGAAGGATCTTGAGACGCTTGCTAATCCCCAATAGTCGTGGGGGCAAGGGTCTTAAGCCCCTTGTCTACGTCGATCGCTGGGGTCTATGGAGTCGCAATTTTGGCTTTTCAAACAGCCTCTACGACCCAAGTTCGAGTCTCACGACCTGGGGCGATCGGGCAGTAACCATTACTGGGATCGCCCCCAAGATCGACCATCAGCGCAATTTGGCTAAGATGGTGACCTACAGAAGCATTGGACTCTTTCACCAGGAGAGCGATCGGCATGGCCCAACCCGTTCCGCCCGTCATTTTGGCCCCCGTTGAAGATTTGGACCGCGAACGCCAATGGCTGGAGCAGTCCCTCGCAAACCTCCTCGACTCGGAATATATTCCCGAGGCCGTGAACAGCCAAATTGCCCGCGTAGCCACCAATGCCTATATCCGTCAGCGCATGGAAGGCGAGGATGATATTGATGGCATTGCGATCGCGATTTTGACGGAAATGCAGGGGTTTGACTTTTCCAAGAGCTTTTTCAGTGAATTTGCGATCGCCAATGCGGTGAGTGAGCTACTGCTCGATCGGATGGGCATTGAACCCTGTTGTGGTCGCGGCCGCTTTGATCCGCCGGCCGCCGCTTAGGAAGCTACCGGGGTTAATCAACAGCTACTTGGGTGTTGCTGCCATCCAGCCACAACCCTGAGCACCAGTCCACGGAAAAAACCAATCTTTCGATAGGATGGGAAGGCAGAAAGGTAACCGCCAAAGACCGCCCCACCCATGACCGCGAAAGTATTGGTTGAGAAGAAAAAGCTCAAGAATCCGCCCCTTGAAATCCACACCCTGGGCGATCGGGTGCTGCGTCGTCCGGCCAAGCGCGTGGCCAAAGTGGATGCTGAAGTGCGCAAAATCGCTGAAGACATGTTGAAAACCATGTACAGCGCTGACGGCATCGGCCTTGCGGCTCCCCAAGTGGCGATCGACAAGCAAATTATTGTGATTGACATCGAGCCAGACAAGGCCGATGTGGAACCCCTTATTTTGATCAACCCCGTGGTGAAGTCCGCAGGCGGCCCCCTGGAATGCGACCAAGAAGGTTGCCTCAGCATCCCGGGAGTCTATTTGGATGTGGAACGCCCCACCCAAATTGAAGTGGCCTACAAAGACGAAACGGGCCGCCCCCGCACCCTCAAGGCCGATGGGCTGTTGGCCCGCGCCATCCAGCACGAAATGGATCACCTGAATGGGGTGATGTTTGTCGATCGGGTCGAAAACGAGCTGGCCTTGACCACCGCCCTCAAGGAAAAAGGCTTTGTCTATGGCGATGTGCGTCCTGTGCGCTAATGCTCGGGAGCCGCGCCAACCGATTTCACACCGTGGCCTAGTCGAGCAACTTCGGTTGCTGGGCTAGGGCCGGAATCCCCAGACCTTCAGGCTGGAGAAGATATCAGCAAGGCGATTTCAAGAAAGCGATTTCAAGAAAGCGATTTCAAGAAAGCAACTTCAGGTCAATTCAGACCAAGATTTTTCAGCAAAAATTCGGAGCAAATCAAAACCCATGCTGACTCCTAAGAGTGGCTTATTTTTGGCGATCGCCTGCGTTGCCGCGATCGCGGCGGTGGGCTGTGTGTTTGAACTCACGTCCGGCGAGCCAGAGTTGGGAACCGTCACCACGGGGACGATTCTGGGTCTGAGCATTCCCGTCACGATCGCCAGTTTCTTTGGGGCCATCAAAAACGCCCAACAGGATTAGGGCTAGCCGCCTAATCGCCCGCAACCCTAGCCCCTAGGAGCCAGCTCTCGGCAGGCTGCCTTCGCGCGGGACGATTGTTTTGGTAGCCCGGTTCGTTTTCGCAATGATGTAGTCGATCGCTCCGGCCAAATTCGGGGCGATCGCGTCGGGTTCGTATCCTTCCAGGCGATCCCGATCGCGAATTCCGCTGAGTACACCCACGATCGGGATTTGAGCCGATCGAGCCGCCGCAATATCCGCTTCCGTATCTCCCACCATCCAGGTCAGGGCTGCGGGTGGCAGCTCGACCATGGCTTTGGCCATGAGCTTGGGCTTATCTTCCACGTCGCGGGTTTTCACATAATCATTTGGTAGGCAATAGCGGCGATCGGGCGTAAAGAACCGAGCCAAGCCACACCGCTCCAGGGCTTCATCCAATTCCCGCACCCGGCGCATCGTCATCACCACCAGTTCCCAGCCCATGCCTTGGGCCCGCTCCAGCGCTTGGATTGCACCGGGAACCGGTTGATCCAGCGGCATATATTCCATGCGGTGAACTGTGTCCCGCCGCAGTTGGGCAAATTGATCCGCCTGGGTTCCATCCAAGCCCGATCGCAACCCAATTTCAGCCTCTTTGACTTGGGCCCGTTTCAGGTTCCAAAATTCCTGCTTGGACAAACGGTGGATTTCCTGACCCGATCGAGCAATTTCCCGCAAACAGTATTGATAGACCTGGTAATACCGTTCTGAAACATCCGCGATCGGGCCGTCGAAATCCGTAATTAGTCTCATATGTCACCAGTTGCCTAACCATGGACAAGCGAATTTCGCAATTAGTTTGCAAACTGATTGCCTTGGCTCGCCCTTAGGTTTGTTAAGAGTTGTAATGAAATCTATCTAATGACAATTCACCCCGTTCGTCAATTGAAAGGGTCGTTATAATCACCGATCGTTCATCGAAATATGCAATGACTTGATCCAAGATTGCTTATTTTCATTCTCAATAACCCTAATTTTTAAGCAGTTCCCGACAGCATTTCTGGGCCCTGGACTGGCGCTGATTCCCGATCGTCGCTGCCGATCATCACTGCAATCACTTGCAGCCATTCCCCATTGCCCTAACTCAGCGGCACGGTCGGCGACGGTCATGCATCGTCCAAAGTCACAATCATCATTCATCACTAAAATTCATATCGAGTTTGAGTTATCAAAACCGGTTAAAAATTTGGCACAAGTTCGCGCTCAATGAAGCGGCAATTTGGCAGTAATTCCCCCAGAGTTTAGTGCTGATTTGCCCAAGTACACCTGTTGAGCCAGTCATGAGCGGTCGAATATTGCGAGTTTGGCCATGATCGATCGGGGGGCTGCTCCTACGATGTGATCCCCTGAATTGGCGGCTCAGCCCCGATCGGGCGGCCGATGGTCGTTTGAGCCATGGCAGAGACTGTTACGAAATATTTCAGAAATAATGCTAATATGAAGTTGCCCTTAACAAGTTCCAAGGCAACCCCCCCAAAGTCACGCTTTTAGACCCCCACTTCACCAAGTCTTTACGCAAAAACGGCAAATTTTATACGTTTCTTTAACTGGGTCTGGCTTAGACTTTTTAAGCTGAAATCGAGGCAAGGGGAGTGTATCTTGCAATGAGCCTTGAAGTATGGCCTGCTCTCACGTCAAATCTCGATCGCACGAAGCGAAATTACCCCAAAGCCTCATCGGTTTTCGCAACAAATCGGTTGTTTTTGTGCCCAGTCAAACAGGATCTTGGTTTGCAGCTTGTCCGCTGTACCTGTTGAGACATCACCTGAGTCTCTGAAGCATTGCTCAACCTGACTTGAACGCTTTTTCCAAAACGGCTATCCCCATTGATCAATTTTGGTCGGTAGCCGCGGCATCCAAACTCGGTGTGCCTCCTCTGCAATCACGACGCTTCAGCGTCATTTGTTAGCTTTCTTCAACTTCCCAGATGTTCCAACTTCTCCAATTCCTTCGTGACAGCATCGATCGCATTGAAATCCGCGATCGGGAAATGGCCCTTTTGATCTATCGCCTCATCCCCAGCCAATGCCCCTTCGCTCGGGACGTAAAGTTGTTTGGGCGCTTGTTGTTTCGGATTCCGCCCCTGTGCAAGCTGAATCCGCTCTATGAACAGTTGATGGGCCTGCGATTCCGCGCCACTTGCTATTTGGTTGACCAATGCGGCATGGATCTGCTGGCTTTGGGTTAAACAACGCTGGGCTAACCAACTAACCAGCTCACCAACTAACCAACAATCACAGCCATAGCCGATCGCCCAACAGGGCCATCACGCTGCTCGCAATGGGCACGGTGAGGTTGTCGATTCCCCACTTGGAGAAGGCTTCCAACCCCGCTGCCACCCCGGCAATTCCCAGGGCGATCGCCCCAGCCGGCCAACTGAACCCTTGGGTACTAAACAAAATACTGGCGGCCACCAGAAAACTAACGATGGCCATGGTGGCACTGCCTTCCCAACTTTTGGTGATGCCGCCCAATTGATATGGATGGCGGCCAAACCGCTGCCCCACCAAGGCCGCCAACCCATCACCCCAGGCCATCACCAAAATGCCCAGCGCTGCGTATTGGGGGCGATCGGCTGGCCAGCAAAGGGCAATGACAAGACCAATGCTGACGGCATAAAACAGCGTGCCCAAACTCCGGCGACCCACGCCGTTCACGCTGGGAAGCAGGGGCAGGTGATAGGACAACCAGGCCCCCAAGGCGGCCAACAGAGAAGCCGTGATCCCCACCCAGGCAGGAATTTGCAACCACCAGGCCAAGAGCAACACATGGCCGGTGCTGATATGAACCACTTTGCGCCCCACTTCGGGCCCCGCAACTTGGCGGCGATAGAGCCATTCGGCGGTGAAGATGGTGGCTCCCAACCAAGCGGCCACTAGGGCGATCGACCCCAGCAAAGAGGGTGTGAGGTTGAGGTGAGGATCAAGGAAAGACATGGGAGTTGCAACGCAGCCGAACCCGATCCACTCTAGCCTGGATTGCGGCGCTCCCGAGTTCCCAGACTGGGGGCTACCAATTTGGCGGCCGCCCGGTCAGCTTCGTTCACCATCCAATTAGCGGCGACGGCCACTACTGCCAAAACCACTGCGCCGACTGGAAGATCCCGAGCTACGCGATCGCTCCCGCGAGGAAGAACCGGACGATCGAAAGGTGCTGCTACCAAAGCCGGCCCCGGTCGATCGGCTGCGATCACGGCTTGGGGAACGAGTGGCGCTGGACGGTGTGGCGGTTGTGGTGGAGTCAGGGGCTGCGCTGGGCGTTGCGGCCGGAGATGAACCACTGGTGTTGGAGCCAAAGCCACTCGATCGGGAAGTGGGGCTGGGGCTAGGGCTGCGGGTTGGGCTGTTTGCTGGCGAAGGTCGCAAATTCTGGGTGGTGCGGAAGTTGCGATTTTGCACAGGCGCTGGAGGAGTGTTGTAGCGCTGTTGATATTGCCCGGCGGCCTGCTCATAGGTTCCGCCATAGCCCCCAAATCCCGTCAGTACCGATCCCGATCGATAGGGCGGCGGCACGTAATAGTAGGGCTGATAGAAATCCAGGTCAATTTCCAACTCCCCACCGCGCTGCATCGGTTGCCAGTAGGTGGGTTGCACTCCCGCCTGTTGCACTTGGGTCGGTTCACCGCTCAACATTTCAATCTTGAAAGTCGGCAACAGATGCAACACCGGAGAACTCGTGGGGCTGCTGACGGCCAGATAGCTGGTTTTGCCCGCTTTGGCTTCCGCTTCCGGAATCTGAGCCATTTGCAAGTTGCTGACTCGGTAGGGACTCATACCCGGCGGCGCATTCAGCAACATGAGGGTATATTCCCCGGTGCTGTTGTTGTAGCTGGCCTGTTGCACGGGATAGTTACCCGCCACCACGGGCGCAGCGGCCCTTTGGCTGACGGTGCCATTGTTCGTCGGGCTGTTGGCATTGTTGGCGGAACCGCCGCAGGCCGCCAAGCCACCCCCCAGGGCGATCGCCAGGGTTAATGCGGTGACTCTGCTGAGGGCTAGATATCGAGATCGAGACCACACAGAACCTAACGAGTCTACCCACAGTGAATGAGAAGCCATGGCAGCTACAGGATTTCAGAGAGATTGAGAAGGTTATGGATCAATCCCCATGACTCTACAAAACTTGCGGGATGGCTTGCAATGGCTGAAATCAGCGATGAACTATGACCGGTAATTCCTCCAGGGCAGATCCTGATCGCCCCAAGATTGCAAATAGCAAAACGACGGCTCAGTCCAAAAACTGAGGCCGTCGAGAGAGGAGAAAAGAAATGAGACGATTAACGCGGTTGAAATTCAGCTCAGGGTTTTGACGGTTCAAAACCTCTGCTGGGGCCCTTACTGTTGGGTCACCTGCTTGCTGGTGTACGCATCCATGGCGTAGGCATAGGCGGGGCGGCGCTTACCGTAGTCGATCGAGGAACCCGTGATCGCTTCGGCCAGGGTTTCAAATTCTTGGGAATTCCAGTTGCGCGAGTGGATCGGTTTGGTCTGCTCGCCCAGGAAATAGGCTTGGGTTCCGAGGACGACGGCTGCGAGCCAGCCGATCGCGAACAGTGCGATGAGTAAAACCATGACAACCTCTCGGGGTGATCGCAACGTTTCGTTGCCTTATGTAAATAAATGTAACAAGATATTTACAATCTGTCAAGGCGATCGCCCAATCCGGTTTTCCCAGGGGTGCTTTGCCCTTCCCAAAACCGCCAAATTTAGACAATTCAAGGGTTTCTGTGGATGATGTCTACCGGCTTGGTTCTTTCAACCATCCGGTTTTTCACCCCGAACCCCCGAATGCAGCCCATCAAAAAGCGATCGGCCATGACCGATCGCTGAGGAACAGAAGCCTCGATTCTGAGAATCTGGCTCAAATTGTTAAAGAACGTTGCAAGACTGGAAAACGAAATTAGCCCCTAGGACAAGGCTGCTTCTAGGCGATCGTGGGCTGCCGGCTCCGCCACGGGCGTTAGAATCCCCAGTTCCGAGTCTGGAATTCCCAGCAGGTTGCCGTAAAGCTTCACGTATTCGATCGCGGATTTTTCCCAACTGAAATCTTGGCCCATGGCCCGCTGCTGCAACTTGAGCCATTCCGCCTTGAACCGGAAGGCCTCCGAAGCCCGCACCATGCAGGTAAACAGATCCAGCGGCTCATAGCGATCGAAACAATAGCCCGTGCCCGCTTGGCCCACGGGATCGTTATGTTGCACCGTGTCCACCAGGCCGCCTGTCCGCCGCACGATCGGGATGCAACCATAGCGCATGGCTAGCATTTGACTGATTCCGCAAGGTTCAAACCGTGACGGCATCAGGAACGCATCGCACCCGGCATAAATCCGGCGGGAAAGGGCATCGTTGTATAGCAGAAAGACTGAAACGCGGCCAGGATGGCGAGCCGCCAGTTCCCACATCTGGGTTTCATAGTAGCGATCGCCCGTTCCCAGCAGCACAAACTGCGAATCGGTGTAGGCCAAGAAGCGATCGATCGTCTGCATGATCAGATCCACCCCTTTTTGTTCCACCAACCGCGACACCATCCCCACCAGGAACGTGCTGGCGTTGATCTCTAGACCCATTTCCTCTTGCAGGGCCACCTTGTTCAAGCGGCGATTCTCGATCGTCTCGGCCGTGAACGGTTTGACCAAAGCGCGATCGGTCGCTGGGTCGTAAACCTCCGTATCAATCCCATTCACAATTCCCGACAGCTTGCCGCTAATCCAAGACATCAACCCCTCCAACTGCTCGCCATAGGTGGGGGTTTGGATTTGGTGGGCATAGGTGGGTGACACCGTGGTGACCCGATCGGCATATTGCACCGCCGCCGCCAAGGTGTTGTGGCCCTGCATATACCAAGGACACCAGGTCATTTGCTCCAATTTCCAGCGCCAAGGCCCCTGGTAAGCCAGGTTGTGAATCGTAAAGACCGTCGAGATGTCCGGCGATTGGTGCATCCAAACCGGAATCATGCCCGTATGCCAATCATGGCAATGAATAATCTGAGGTTTCCAATAGTTCCAAGCGAATTCCGAGGCAGCATTGGCAAACAGGGTAAACCGCCAATCCTCGTCATCCCCAGAATAGATACGCCGCGGCCAAAACGCCGGATGCCCCATTAGGTATAGGGGAACATCGGTTCCCGGCAAAGTTGTTTCATAGACGGCAAACCGCTGAAACATGGCATCGCTCCACCAGATTGGCTCCTTGGGCGCGTCCACTAACTTGTCAGCGATGAAGCCATAGAACGGCATAAAGATCCGCACATCGTGGCCCATGGCCCGCAACACCTTGGGCAACGCACCAACCACATCGCCCATGCCACCCACCTTGGCCAGGGGAGCTACTTCAGCGGAAACAAACAGGATTCTCATGGGGCGATCGCTTCTATATAGAGATCAGATGCTATGCAGGGCTGTAACTGTTTTACCAGCGGTTCGGTGTTTTGGGAGTGCTTATTGCTGCCGATCCCCACCGATCCCCTGAAGCCGGTCGGCCCATGGGGCCCCATCGGACAGTTACGAATTTTGCAAAACGGGTTTTGTGCGCCCATCCATCCTGCTTATTGCGAAAATCAGCGCATTTTTGCCCGATCTCAGCCGCTGGTTTCCCTGATTGTCCTGGTTTTGTCAAACCCTGGCCAGCCGCGCAATAGCGGGCAACTGAGGATTTTGTGATTCAAGATGCAGACCACCTCGCCAAAGGTGGGTATCCTAAAATTAGAGAACGCAATGATTTCGAGTTTTGATATTTCTTTACTAATTTGCCGTCAAAACCGCAAAACGACTTCAAAATTCGTTACTATAGAGTTTCCTCAGTTGCCCAGCGGTCGTTCGCGGAGCCGAACTGCCATGAAAAAAGACCCCACAGCTACGGATCTCGTTCGCGCCTACCTTCGTGAAATTGGTCGCGTTCCCCTGCTCACCCACGAGCAAGAAATCGTCTTGGGCAAGCAGGTACAACGCCTCAACGTTCTGCAAGAGGAAAAAGACAAGCTGACCATGCGCCTGGGCTATGAACCCGGCCTGGCGGAATGGGCAGCGGCCACCGGTTTGAGCCTAGATGAGCTGAAAGCCGCCATTCGCGAGGGCGATCGCGCCAAACGCAAGATGGTGGAAGCTAACTTGCGCCTCGTGGTGTCCGTTGCCAAGAAATACATCAAGCGAAATGTAGACCTTCTGGATCTGATCCAGGAAGGCACGATCGGGATGCAGCGCGGCGTTGAGAAGTTTGACCCCACCAAGGGCTATCGGTTTAGTACCTATGCCTATTGGTGGATTCGTCAGGCCATCACTCGGGCGATCGCGGAAAAGGGGCGCACCATCCGCCTCCCAATCCACATCACCGAGAAACTGAACAAAATCAAAAAAGCCCAGCGCACTCTGTCGCAACAACTGGGCCGCAGCGCCACCATTGCCGAGTTGGGCGACGAAATTGGCCTCTCTCCCAAGCAAATTCGGGATTACCTGGAACGGGCCCGCCAGCCCCTGTCGTTGGATTTGCGAGTGGGCGACAACCAAGATACGGAACTCGGCGAGCTGCTCGAAGACGAAGGGCCCTCCCCGGAGGAATTTGCCACCCAGTCTTCTCTGCGCGGCGACATTGAAACCATCATGGCCGACTTGACCCCCCAACAGCGGGAAGTGCTTTCCCTTCGCTTTGGGTTAAGTGACGGACAAGCCCTCACGTTGGCCAAAATTGGCGATCGCCTGCAAATTAGCCGTGAGCGTGTCCGCCAAATCGAGCGCGAAGCCCTCACCAAGCTCCGCAAGCATAAGGCGGATATCCGTGAATACCTGGCCAGTTAATTAGCCTGGGTTCGTCTGTCACTGATCTTAAGTCTGTTTCTTAGGCGACCATTCATATAACCCCTGCACGCTGGATCTGATTGATCCAGCGTGTTTTTTGGCTTCAAGGGAGCAGGGCGATCGACTCCCTCGGGGCCTCTTTTCATGGGGGTTGAACCCGGAAGCAGCATGAAGATTTCATGAAGACTTCATGTGTTCTTCATAGATTAAATCGACATTATGAAGTGTTGATGAAGAGACTAGGCGAAAAAGGTCTCAAAACCTATGATTGGGATCAAGCGGTACTTAACCAAATGTTCTTCTACGTCTTCATTTGGTGATTCTTCATGAAATTCTCAGTTGTTATCCCCTGTTATAACGCCGAACAATGGATTGATCAAGCTCTGCAAAGCATTGCCGAACAAACCATTCCAGCTAGTGAAGTCATTGTGGTTGACGATGGTTCTACCGATCGCTCGATCGAGTACCTGCATCGCAGCCCAGTACCTACTAAAATTTTGCGCACACCCAATCTGGGCCCCGGAGGAGCCAGAAACGCAGGCATTGCTGCCGCCACTGGCGATTGGGTTGCCTTTTTAGATGCCGATGATTGGTGGAAACCAAACCACTTGGAGCGCATTCAAAGCCTAGTTGAAAACTCGGAAGATGTGCTTTATTTAGCCGCCGCCGAACACTATTCCATCAGTACCGATCGGGTAGTTTCCATGTCCGATACAGGGCCATTTTCAGAGCCAACTGGACAACTGGATCACGCCACCTATTTTCAGCTTTATCGCAAGCATGGCATCTTAGAACTGTCGAGTTTAGCCGCTCGTCGATCGCACCTACAAGCCGTTGGCGGGTTTGACGAAAAAGCATCCGGTGCGGAAGATTTAGAACTAGTGTTGCGAGTCATTCATGGCCAAACCTGGGCCTATGATCCAGTGCCTTCAAGCCTGTATCGGTGTAGCAATCCTGCCAGCTACTCCCGCACTGCCCATGCCAATGAACAGCGCTTAACCGCCAAGTTTCGAGTCTTTCTGAAACACCGCGACCATTATCAAATCAGCCAATCAATCTTCATGGAGCTGGGCAAAACCATGATGAGCAAGGCAATTATGAGCGGTGATTGGCGAATGCAACAGCAGGTTAAGGAGTTGGTTTATTACTACCTATCGACTCCCCAAAAAGCTGTTTTCTTGATCGCTGGACAATTGCCCACGTTCTATAGCCTATTGAATCAACTGCGCAATCAACTGAAAGGAGAACAGTACCGACCTCGCAAGGTGTTGAACCCGGTCAGTGCTTAATCTTTTCAACGTTGCTGCCTAGGCTTTCATACCATTGCATTGTTCTTGATTGGGGTCACTCCATTTCAGCCCCAATTTCAGAGCCTGCTAAAAGCGGTTCACAGCTAGCTGTCAATCGAGTTCTGTACTTTCATCTTTAATAGAACCGGAGCATTCAATTTGTTCTGGTTCTATTTTATTTTTTCTTTTATTCTTCGATTTTTTATATGCTTGATTGATTTCTATATTCTGAAAATGAATAGTAGCTCCGTTGAAGTTGACTTTCTGGCGATCCAGATGATCATGCTACAGATAGGCCACTTAAGCATTATTAGATTTTGTTTGATCAGTCCAGATCACAAAGAAACTACCTAATTTTACTGATTGGTGGCGTGAGAAATCGAGCAAACTGCCACATGATCGATCTCCGTCAAATCCGGTGAGGTCGTCTTGGCCTCGCCCTGGCTAGGAGGAAGTCTGAAAAACCAAAACTGCTACCCTGTGGATCTCCTCGATCGACGCAGACCGGGGGCTGAAGCTCCTTGAAACCGGGACTACTAGCGCTTTGCCAATCCCCCAAGTGACTTCTCGGGCATCTTCTTTAGGTCTAAATTGACCTGTTGATGAACCCTGAGTTGACCCTGATTTGGCTCTCAGTTAGTTCTGAGTTAGCTCTAAACTGACCAATTGGAACCGCCGCCCTCCGCTTCAGCCGCTCGCACCGCCTTGGTGCGCTGGGCTGCTGAATGTGTTAGTCCCGCCACGACGGAGAAACCGTAGTGCTCATGTTCGATCGCCTCTTGGCCCAAGCCCCCAAACTCGCTGCCTATCCCCTGCCCTTGCGGATCGCTAGCTTCATCGGTGTGTTGTTGGTGTTGTGGTTGCCGGTGGCGGCCCTCACCTGCTGGCCACTGGTGCTGTCCCTGGGTTGGAGCCACAACCTCACCAATCTGATGGCGGTGTTGACTTTATATTTGGCAATCCTGACCACCCTATGGCTGTGGGGGCGACGGGTGCGCGGTCAGCAACGGCCCCTCTCTGCCTATGGTTGGTCTTGGAACCGGGGCATGGTGCAGGATGTGGCGATGGGCGTGACGATCGCGATCGGGAGTTTTGCCCTGCTCCATGGTCTTTATTACCTGTTGGGTTGGTTTTGGTGGGAAATGCCGCCCAATCAGTCTTGGTTAACCATTTGGCTGAATGGCATCCTCAACGGCGTGGGGATTGCATTCCTCGAGGAACTGTTTTTTCGAGGTTGGTTTTTGGCAGAATTTCGCCACTCCATGCCCCAAAAGCAAGCGGCCGTTTGGACGAGCGCGATTTTTGCGACCCTGCATTTTCTGAAACCTTTAGATGCTGTTCTGGCCACCTGGCCCCAATGGCCGGGCCTGTGGCTGCTGGGAATGACCATGGTGCAGGCGCGGGCCTTGGGGCGGGCCCAACCGGGCAGTTTGGGTTGGTCGATCGGGATGCATGGCGGTTGGGTTTGCACCATTACTGTTCTGAGCCTCAGCGGCATGGGACACTACAGCCCGACCGTGCCCGCTTGGCTCACGGGCATTGGTGGCAACCCCTTGGCCAGCGTGTCGGGGTTGGCCTTCATGGCGATCGTGTTCGGGCTGTTGCGCTGGCGATCGCACCGGCAATCCATGCCCCCCATCCACTAAAAATTGCTTAGAAAATCCTTGGGAAAGCGCCTGGAAATCTCATCAAGATTTGATCACCATCTGATCTCCTGAATGATCCTCTGATCAGCCCCATGGCGAATCCAAGACCTCGGCCAGATGTGTCAAAATTCCTGTACGCCTTGATTTGCGCCCCAAATTTCCCATGACTGTTGCTGCTGTCGATCGCCCCGTCCAACCCGATTTCCAAGACGACTTTGATGTGATTGTCGTGGGAGCCGGCCATGCGGGCTGCGAGGCGGCCTTGGCGGCGGCCCGACTCGGCTGCAAAACCCTGCTGATCACCCTGAATTTGGACAAAATCGCCTGGCAGCCCTGCAACCCGGCCGTGGGCGGCCCGGCCAAGTCGCAGCTTGTCCATGAGGCCGATGCCCTGGGCGGCGAAATTGGCAAAATCGCCGATCGCACTTATCTGCAAAAGCGGGTGTTGAATGCGTCGCGCGGGCCGGCGGTCTGGGCGTTGCGGGCCCAAACGGACAAGCGCGAATATGCGGCAGAAATGAAGCTGATTGTGGAAAATCAGCCGAACCTGACGATCCGCGAAGGGATGGTCACAGATCTGATTTTGGGCAACAACGACGAGATCATCGGCGTAGAAACCTACTTTGGCGTGGCGTTTCGCTGTCGATCGGTCGTGTTGACCACCGGTACGTTTTTGGGCGGGATCATCTGGGTCGGTAACAAATCGATGCCCGCCGGTCGCGCCGGGGAATTCGCCGCCGTGGGGCTGACGGACACCCTGAAGCGGCTGGGTTTCGAGACCGATCGCCTGAAAACCGGCACGCCGGCCCGGGTCGATCGGCGATCGGTGGACTTCAGCAAAATGGAACCCCAACCGCCCGACCCTGACAACCGTTGGTTTAGCTTCGACCCAGCGGCGCACATTGAGCGGGATCAGATGAATTGCTATCTCACTCGCACCACCGCCGAAACCCATCGCCTGATCCAGGAAAATCTACATCTATCACCGGTCTATGGCGGCTGGGTTGATGCCAAAGGGCCGCGCTATTGCCCCAGCATTGAAGACAAAATCGTGCGATTTGCCGACAAGGAATCGCACCAAATTTTCATTGAACCGGAAGGACGCGAAATTCCTGAACTCTACATTCAAGGCTTTTCAACGGGCTTGCCGGAACGCTTGCAAATTGCCATGTTGCGATCGCTCCCGGGCCTAGAAAACTGCACGATGTTGCGCCCGGCCTACGCGGTGGAATATGACTATTTGCCCGCCACCCAGTGCTATCCCACGATGATGACCAAAACTGTGGAAGGACTGTTCTGTGCGGGGCAAATTAATGGCACTACGGGTTACGAAGAAGCGGCAGCCCAAGGATTGGTCGCAGGCATCAACGCAGCTCGGTTGGCCCAACAAAAACTGCCGATTATTTTGCCGCGTGAAAGCAGCTATATTGGCACGTTGCTTGATGATTTGTGCACGAAGGAATTGCGCGAACCCTATCGAATGCTCACCTCGCGATCGGAATATCGGCTGTTGTTGCGATCGGACAATGCTGATCGCCGGTTAACGCCCTTGGGTCGCGAAATTGGCTTGATTGACGATCGCCGCTGGGATCTCTTCCAAACCAAGCAGGCGAATATTGCCGCCGAACAGGAACGGCTGCAAACTTCGCGGGTCAAGGAAAACGACCCAGCAGCTCCGGCGATCGTGGCGGCGACGGGCGGCCCGATCAAAGGCTCCGTGACCCTGGCGGAACTGCTGAAGCGGCCGGGATTCCACTACGAACAATTGGCGGAGTTTGGGCTAGGAAATCCCGACCTCGATCGCGCGGAAACTGAAGGGGCGGAAATCGAAATCAAATATTCCGGTTACATCCAACGCCAACAGCGACAAATCGAGGCGATCGCCCGCCAAGAAAATCGCCGCCTACCGGAAAATTTGGATTACCAGGCGATCGAAACTCTCTCGAAGGAATCGCGCGAAAAGCTGGCGAAGGTGCGGCCCCTAACGGTGGGCCAAGCCTCCCGAATCGGCGGCGTGAACCCGGCGGATATCAATGCGCTGCTGATCTACCTGGAACTGCGCGATCGACAACCAGTCGCCACGATCACGGCTTAGCGATCAGAGTAAACTTAAAAGGCTGATGTTGGGTTGAGGAACGCAACCCAACCTACTGACTACTGCTGATGACTAGTAGGGCTGATTCATGATAGTCGATTGGATACAAAAAATTGCATCATGGATTCAAAGTTTTTGGAATCAGTTAGACGAATCAACCAAGCGCAAAATCATTGATGCGATCGTGAAAGAGCTTGGGTTGCTACTGCGTGCATTTTATCGAAACTGGAAAAGTCAATCCAAAGGACAAGGTTAAGTATGAAGACGTTCAAAGAATTCATGCAAGAGCTTAAAAACTCATCTGCAACAGCCTTACCATCCGCAGACTCACTGGTATCGACTGTTGAAAGTGCCATGAACCTAGCAGTGAGTGCTTCATTGTCTCCAGTGCCAAGTAGTGACGAAGACAAGGAAAACCTAGCAAAAAAACAAGAATTTGTGGAGAAGGTAACTAACTTTATCCATGACGATCAATTTATCTCGGATTTGAGTGACCGAATTGGATTACCATCTCCAGCCGAAACTGAAGATGAGTTTGTGGCACGAGGTAGTGACGCTCTTAAAAAAATGTTGTATGCCCGATTTGGCATCAAAGAATAACTTCATGACTAGCAGCCTGTAGGGTGGAAAGTAGTAGTAGCGCGGTTGCCTTAATTCATCGGGTCTGCCAATTTCTGAGTCAGATTCGCCAAGCTTGTAAGCTTTGACAGCTCAATATTTTGAGTTTGCCGCGCTACTACTCAACTTAAAAAGTCAACATTGAGAATTGGCAGTGCCTAAACTAGATATTATTCACCATGCAGTGAAGCGCGCACTCATTAAAGACGGCTGGCTGATCACGGATGATCCGTATATCATCCAGTACCAAAAGACGGTTCTCTATGCAGATCTTGGGGCTGAACGCCCGATCGCAGCCGAGCGAGCCGATCAGAAGCTGGTTGTAGAAGTTAAAAGCTTTATTGGTCAATCCAAAATTCAAGATCTGAAAGAAGCCCTTGGCCAATACGATATTTATCGTTATCTTTTAGAAGAAACAGCACCAGAGCGAAAACTATATATTGCCGTTAGCGAAGTGTCTTATAGATCCTTTTTTATTCAAGATATTGCCCAGCTCATTATCAAAAAACATCCGCTATCCATGATTATTGTTGATCTTGAAATGGAGGAAATTACACAGTGGATAAATTAGTTGAATACTCCAAGCTGATTAAGGAAATTTTGGCGAATTACGTTGAACTTTGTCGCCAGAAAAACAATGACAGCTTAGAGACTTTCTTGATTGCTGATGATGTTAATCATCACTATCTCTGGATGAATTTAGGTTGGCAAAAGGGTGATCGCGTCAATGGCCCAACCGTCTATGTACGTATTCGAGAGGGGAAATTTTGGATTGAAGAGGACTGGACAGAAGAAGGAATCGCCACCGACCTCATGCGAGCAGGCGTACCCAAAACAGATATTGTTTTGGCATTTCATGAACCCAAAATCCGAGAACTGACGGGTTTTGCTGTCGCCAACTCGTTGCCATAACTTATCTCAGCGATCTTCGCGATTGACTTTCATCTCAGTCATGCATAGAGGTTTGATCATGCAAAATTTTCAAGTGATCACCTCAAGGGTTGCGATCGATGAGAACCAAATCTTAGCATTTTGCCAGCGTTGGAAAATCACAGAGTTTTCGTTATTTGGGTCAGTCCTAAGAGACAATTTCCAACCTGAAAACAGTGATATTGATGTGCTTATTTCGTTTTCCCCAGATGCGCATTGGACACTGTTTGACTGGGCAGAGATAGAAGACGAAATTCAACAAATTTTCCAACGAAAAGTTGATCTAATCAGTCGCCGAGGACTGGAGCGCAGCCGCAATGAGCAGCGCCGCCAAGCCATCCTAGATTCTGCCCAAGTGATTTATGCAGCTTCGTGAACCAAACTACCTACGAGATATGCTGAACGCCGCACAATTGGCGCAAAGCTTTGTGCAGGGTATTACTTGGGAAGTATTTGAGCAAGATTTTTGAGCAAGATTTAATGTGTCAGGCTGCGGTTATTCGTCAGTTTGAAATCATTGGCGAAGCTGCTCGTAGAATTTCTATTGAAACACAAGCAAGCATCCCGAGCATTCCTTGGGCTAAAGTGATTGGAATGCGAAATCGCCTGATTCATGAATATGATGCGATCGATCTTGCAGTTATTTAGGACACTATTCATCTGGCATTGCCGGGGCTAATCACTGCCATAGAGCAAGTCATTACCTGATTTCCAGGGGTTAACTTGATCACGTTGATTTTGCTCAACCGGGTAGCGAATCCAGCAAAGCAGTCAACATTCGGCGCGGATCGGCTTTTAACTTCACTGCCACCAAACCCAACAAACCACTAGCCGCTAAGCCCAGAAACCAACCGCCCACCGGCCAAGGCACATCGGCCACGCCATAGCAGTAGAGCGCAGCGAAAGCCAGTCCCAAAAGCCCCAGGACAGTGCCGCCCCAAAATCGCTGCCAAGTCGTCAAATTCTGGTCTGGGTTGAGATTATCAGGTTGCGTCTTCATCAATTCACCGAACAATGATAGGTGGACGATCGGAAGTTAAATCATGATCTGCTTCTCCAATGTAGCGAAACTCAGCTCAGGATTGTGTCCCCAAGTTCAAGGTTTATAGATCAAATGAACTTTTTGTTTCAATGTACCTATTGCCACGAAGTGCATGAAGGATCGCCAAGCTTTGGGTTTACAGCGCCCGATCCCTACGTGGCACTTAGCGAGGAACAGAAGCAGTCGATCGCCTCGCTAACTGATGATTTGTGCGTGATTCACTATGAAAATGGCACGGTCGATCGCTTTGTCCGAGTAGTGCTGGAAGTGCCGATTCATGGCATCGATCGCCCCTTTCTCTGGGGTATTTGGGTCTCAGCGAGCGAACAAAGTTTTGATCGCTATGTTGCCATGTTTGATGACCCGATCGAGGGTGATGGCTTCTTTGGGTGGGTCTCAAATCGTATTCCTGAATATCCCGTGGAGTCGATGCGATCGGGCGATGTTTACATCCAAATGGGTCAGAAGCGCCCCAAGGTTTTGCTCCATCAACCCAAGCAAGGAATCGATCAACTATTCATCGATCAGCAGCAGGGAATTTCAGTCGATCGTGCTCAATTACTGACCGAAAAACTCTTACACGGCCTCTAGGGCATCACGAATAAACTTCACCAATCATCCGGTTTATTCTTTTATTCCGCCTGAGTCCATTGTTGCATTAGCCATTGCAGCGTTTCCCCTTGGCTTTCCTGTTGGCTTCGTTGCAAGGCCGCAGAAACCAGGGCGATCGACAAGTTGGGTAAGACTGCGGACGTTTCAATCATGCCGCTGCGCCCTTGATCAATCCCAAATGCCACGATCTGGGATTGCACCGAATCCACCACCCAATATTCCTGAATTCCTAACTGTTCATACAACAGTCGCTTAAATCCCAAATCTGAATTGAGGGAACTGGCGGCAATTTCAATCACCAATGTGGGTGACTCATACTGATCCAAATTGACAATCGCATTATTAGCTGGTGGCAAGCGGCGATCGCTCCCCAAATAAAATGCAATATCCGGTTGAGCTTCCCGCTCTCCTGTTTTTTGGAAGCTTGTGTTTGTGTAGCCATGAACTCGTATGCCTTGCTGCATGGCATACAACAAAATGATTGCACTCAGCAGTGTGTTATCTCGTCCGTGCAGCGGCCCAACTGGTGACATATCAATCAAAAACCAACCATCGTGATAAAAACATCGAGCCGCTGCGGATTCGGGGCGATCGGCTTGCTGGCGAAAATCTGTCCAAGAGCCAGCCAACCAGCCTTCATCCAAGGGTGCAACGGTTGAGTTCGGTGCGATCGTTGCAATGTCGTTCATGGATTGTTGGCCTCCGTGCGATCGCCTCTTTTGAGTATGACTCAAGGGCTTAGTGCATCTAAGCTGAATTTTTTGACCCAGCGTAAAGCTCTAAGCTGATAGCTGTGAATTTATAAACTGAAGACCATGATCAAATCGGGGAATCATTCGACAATTCAGATTTTGTAGAGATTCCACAATATCAGGGCGATCAAAGTCCTTAGAGTTTCGATTCAGAAAACAAGCTTTCTGTGGTTTTTTCTCTTCCAAATGATTTATGACTGAAGCATACACAACTGAGTCTTGGGCACTTAAGCCATATTCAGACTCGCAAGTAGCTGCATAACTCAAAATTTTCTGGGAGAGCGTGATGATTTCGGCCACATCAAGCAACCGATTCCGATAAAGAGAGAATCTTGATCTCTCCTCTTGAGTACTCGCAATGATTAAGTTGGCAGTATCTTGTAGATTCTGAACGCGGTTTCGATAAACTTCTGACCGTTGTAACTGACTCAACTCTTGATTGAGTTCTTCTTGAAGCTTTTTGCGCTTTTGAGCTTGCCGATATAGCTTGTCGTTGGGTTCAACTAATGAGTAAGCAGGTATTACTAGCTTCAATTGGTGTGACTGACACAGCGCCAGAATTGCTTCACAAGATTTATATTCTTCTTGCTGAAAAACCAACTCTAGAAAAAAGTTAGTCTCAACATAGACACTGATCATGCAACCAGAACCTCATGCTCAATTTTTCCTCCTTGAATCGCTGAATAAAGCCCCGACTCCAGAATCCAGCTTTGAGACTCATCCAAGTCACTTGGCTCTGGATTGGCATAGATCAGTGTAGCTAACCAAGTGGAAACAATTAAAACCAGACTTTGCCCAGCAACTTGATCTTTAGAAATACTGGCGCGATCAAAGTAGGGCTGAAGAATTGACTCTGCATTAATGATGTAGTCAGGTTCTCGGAGCAATGGAGCAGATTCCACATCACACCAAAGATAAAAATGATCTAAGAATGCAAATAGGAAATAAGGTACGTTGGGCTGATGGCCATGGGCTAAAAGATTCCGGCGAAATTGAGCAACCCAACTGGGTGATTTTTGGCGGTAGCGTTTGACTTCAACCATCAGCACCACACGCCCATCAGCGCCGCGCACAACTAAATCTGCTTGCATTTGAGGAGTTCCAGTTAACAGTCCAAGCACAATTCTCACCAGAAGTGCCTAGCTCCAGTATCGCTGATCCCATTGAGTCAGCATAAAAGTACAGATGCCGACCTAGGAGCGATCGGCATCTGCTGGTTAACAAGTTTTGAGGCAAGTCGAGATCGCGTTAGCCGATCGCCCCTTTCAATTGGGTTTTCGCGGCGGAGATCGCCTCGTCTAGTTTGCTGGCATCGCGACCGCCCGCTTGGGCTAGGTTGGGTTTGCCGCCGCCGCCGCCGCCGCAGAGCTTGGCGATCGCCCCGATAAATTTGCCCGCTTGCAGACCCTTGGCGATCGTCGCTTTGCCAAAGGCCGCCACCAGGCTCACTTTGCCATCATCGGTGGCCGAAGCCAGCACCACCGCCGCGCCGTCGCCCAGCTTTTGGGCCAACCGATCGCCCGCTGTGGTCAGGGAAGCCGCATCGACCCCATCGATCCGCGCCACCAAAATTCGGAAGTCGCCGATCGCCTCGGCCTGGCTGGCCAAACTGTCGGACTTGGCGATCGCCAGTTCCGCTTTCAAGGCATCCAGTTGTTTTTGGCTGGTTTTCAGCTCCTCTTGCAGGGTGCTGACCCGATCGAGCACTTCCTCGGGCTTCACCTTGAACCGATCGCTTAGGTCGCGCACCACCCGATCGCGCAGGTTCAAATAGTCCAAAATTGCCGGGCCCGACACCGCCTCAATCCGCCGGATCCCGGAAGCCACGCCCGCTTCGGAAATAATCTTGAATGCGCCAATTTCCGCCGTATTGCTCACGTGAGTCCCGCCGCACAACTCCATGGACACGCCGGGGAAATCGACCACCCGCACCACATCACCGTATTTCTCGCCAAACATCGCTGTCGCGCCCTTGGCCTTGGCATCGGCGATCGGCATTTCCGCCACCACCGCGCCGTGGGCTTCCGCAATCCAGGTGTTCACTTGGCTTTCCACCTGGGCCACCTCGTCGGCGCTCAGGGGGCGGGGGCAATTGAAGTCAAACCGCAGCCGATCGAAGTCCACCAGCGAACCGGCTTGGGAAATGCTGGGATCGATCAGCGTTTTCAGGGCCGCTTGCAACAGGTGGGTGGCGCTGTGGTTGGCTTGGGCCCGGCGGCGACAGGCTTGGTCAATTGTGGCCGAGAGGGTTTGGCCAGCTTTTAAAGTGCCGCGCTCGACCCGCCCAAAGTGTACGAAAAAGTCCGATTCTTTTTTGACATCGGTAATTCGTACCAGCAAATCATCGCCACTGAAATAGCCCCGATCGCCAATTTGTCCGCCCGATTCCGCATAGAATGGCGTGCGATCGAGCAGGATTTGCACCTCATCTCCGGCGCTGGCGGTTTCTACCACTTTGCCCGCCACCAACAGCGCTTCTACTTGGGCGGTGCTGGCGCTATTTTGGTAGCCCAAAAATTCGGTTTTTTGGACTTTTTCCGCCAGGGAATCGATCGAGCCTTGGACGGTCAAATCGATCGTTTCGTGGGCGGCGCGGGCCCGTTCCCGCTGCTTGTCCATCTCCACTTCAAACCCATCCACGTCCACAGAAATGCCCTGCTCTTCGGCAATTTCCTGGGTCAATTCCAGCGGAAAACCAAAGGTGTCGTAAAGAACAAACGCATCAGCTCCGGAAATTTGTTGGGGATTTTTCGCGAGGATTTCTGCAAGCAGTTTCTCGCCCCGTTCCAGGGTTTTCAGAAATTGGGCTTCTTCCCGTTGCAATTCCGACTTGATGTAGTTAGCTCGATCGCGCACATTTGAATAAATCGCTTCCGACAGGGCGATCGCGGTTTCAGCCACTTTTGTGGTGAATTCACCGGAAATCCCGATCAAGCGACCATGGCGCACCACCCGCCGAATCAACCGCCGCAAAATGTAGCCCCGACCCAGGTTAGAAGCTGTCACCCCATCGGCAATCAGATGCACCACAGCCCGCACATGGTCGCCGATAACCTTGAGGGAAACCTTGGTTTTTTCGTCGGCTTTGGCGTAGTCCACCTGGGCAATATCAGCGGCCGTTTTGATGATCGGAAAAATCAGATCCGTTTCATAGTTATTCGGCACTTTTTGCAGGATTTGGGCCATCCGTTCCAAGCCCATCCCCGTGTCGATATTTTGGTTTTGCAGGGGCGTGAGGTAGCCGTCTGCGTCTCGGTTATATTGCATGAACACCAAGTTATAGAACTCGATGAACCGCTCATCGTCTTCTAGATCAACTTCACCGGCTTGGTCGGGAAAAAAGTCGTAATACAGTTCCGAACAAGGGCCGCAAGGGCCAGTGGGGCCAGACACCCAAAAGTTATCAGCCTCGCCCATCCGCTTAATCCGATGCTCGGGCACACCGACTTGATCGCGCCAGATTGCAAAGGCTTCGTCGTCGCTTTCAAACACACTAACGGCGATGTTTTTGGGATCTAAACCAAAGCCCACTTCAGGATCGGTGGAGAGTTTCCAGGCCCAGGCGATCGCCTCTTTTTTGAAATAGTCCCCGAAGCTAAAATTACCCAACATTTCAAAGAAGGTGTGGTGGCGCTTGGTGCGGCCCACGTTTTCAATGTCGTTGGTGCGAATGCATTTTTGGGAGGTGGTGGCGCGTGGCGTGGCGGGCGCTTGCTGGCCCAAAAAGATCGGCTTGAAGGGCAACATCCCGGCGATCGTCAGCAACACCGTCGGATCTTCCGGCACCAGGGAGGCACTGGGCAGGCGCTTGTGGGCCTGGGCCTCGAAGAAAGCCAGGAATTTTTCGCGAATTTGGGAACCGCTGAGGGGAGCTGGCGACGGCATAGGTTGGCGGGGTGGGACGGGACGATCGGAAGAAACTGTTGCTAAAACCAGTCTATGAGTTTAACTCAAGTCGGGCCGGCGCTGATTAACTCCCGGACTTGTTGATAAAACCAGTGGTTACGATCGCGCGTTTCCTGCAAACTTTCGGGATAGGTGCGGCATTGTTTCAAAAAGCGCTGCCAGCCAGTCACATCGCAGGTAAATTGATCGTACCGACGGCGATCGATCCAGGTTTTTCCCAGTAGTTTTAGTTGCCAACCGGCAGGCCGCCACCGCTCGATCGGGAAAATGCCCGGTTGATGTTTCAGGGTATAGGTTTTGCTGGTGAACGGAAAGGCTAAAACCCTACGGCCTAACAGTGTTCCCCAATAGGCTCCATGGTAGGAACTGGTGAGAATGGTTTCACCGGATCCGAGGAAGTTGAGAACCGTTTCAAAATCCGTTTCCTCGTTGGTCATGCGGGGAAAATCGGGGAAATCAATCTGGAATTTTTTATGGGAAAAAACCACAAATTCATGACGAATTAGCCTTGGCTGGTCAAAGGCGGGATGTAGGCAACTGGCACAGGGCAGCCAATGGTAATCCAATCCTAAATTCTCCACATGGGCATCCCGCAGCCCCACCAAATCAAACCCATCCAAATAGGGTCGATAGTCGAAGTTTTGAATTTGTTGGGGTGTAAATTTGCCGTAGATCTGTTGACCCGGGCCCCAGGCAATTAGCTTGGTTCGATCGGGCGATTGTTGTCGTTGCTGAACCAAGGTTTGGATCGCCGGTTTAAAGCGATCGAACAAGAGACCGCCGCCACCCACCACATGGGTGATCGAGCGATCGCCTAACAACAATTCCGCTTGGGTTTGGTCGCGGGCTTCCGGATCCAACCGGCGCAGGTCGATCGCTTTTTGATCGGCGGCTAATGTCAAATAACGACTAGGAGCCGCAAGCAAATCACCAATATTTTTGGGGTCAATGACATGCCAATTGAGTAACTGCCAAGCATCAGCAACAGAGGTATCCATAGGCTCCGGGCGACTCCCACAACTTCACGAAGGGATGATTCCCATTTTCCAAAGCGGCCCCCACCTAGCGGGACTGAATTCGGAAATTACTGAGCACCCCTTCCAAAACTGCATCCCGATGCCATAGGGAATCGCTGTCGATTGCCACCACGTAGGTTTTGCCCTGGCGCGTGTACAGGGCCACGATCGAGGCCAGAGATGGATTATCGATCGTGTATAGTTGCCAGCGCCGGTTCCGATAGCGCCGTTCTCCGAGCGATCGGGTGGGGTAAGGGAGCGATCGCAGCACTTCCGCCGTGGACTGCTGGGCCACCGACACCGCCAACACCCGCCCCGTGGCAAACCCGCTGCCATCCACCTCACTCCAAACCGGAGCCAATCCCTGCATACTCAAGCGCCAACCCGCTGGAATCACCATACTGATCCCGAGATTGTTGGCCGTGGCAGGTGTGAACCGCAGGGGCTTGGGTACTTCAAATTGCGTCCGCATTTGCGACACACAGGCCGCGTTGGGGGCGCGATCGGGCGCTTGCAAAAACCCTCCCATAATTTGGCTCACGCAATCGGAACTGCCAAACACCGCGTGGCTCAGACCCGGCAGCACGTAGCGATAGTGGCGATCCAAGCCCCGAGCCACCCGTTCCGCAAACTCCGGCGGCGTAACCTGATCCAATTCCCCAGACAACAGCAACGAGGGCACAGGGCTACGCACCGGTTGATTCGCCTTAGGAGCCAGGGCCGGCACTTGCCAGGTTTGGCAGGTGCGCAACAGTTCCTCAGGCGCTTGGAGCAGGGCCGGGGCAATTTCCGGATACACGCCGCTAGCATCTACCTCCGCCAAGGTAAACCCGCCATCTTCCGAACACATCACGGAGTTATAGACCCCATCGGCCTGGCTTTTGCTAAACAGCAGCAGCGGCAACACGCGCAAAATCCCTGCATAGCTGTTTTGGCGAGTTTCCCGCAAAGCCTGGGGCAACTTGGGAATGCTGGCGGAGGAATAAAACGCGGTGCTGACGGCGGAGATGAACCCATCCCCATCCAACAACACGGGAACCGCCAACCGATTCGGATCCAAATTCTCGATCGAGAGGCGGCCTTCCAACAAATCCTGAAGTTCCCCATAGTTGGGCAACTGAATCACTTGGGGCCGAGCACGCAACTTGGCCACGGCTCCCAAAAAGTCCTGCTCAAGGGTGGTGTAGGTGGAACCACAGAGGCGATCGCGCCGACAGGCCTCGAAAAACCGCCGCAGGGCCCGATCGGTGTTGCGCGGCAAATGCACAATGAAGCTGGTATCCAGGGGCGCAACGGAATCCAAGATCACCGATCGCAGGCGATCGGGAAAATCGCGCATCAGGTGCTGGGCCAACATTGTCCCGTAGGACACCCCATAGAAATTGAACGGGCCGCCATACCCCGCCGCTTGCACCACCAAGGGCACATCCGCTGCACTTTCTAGGCTGTTATAGGCCGCCAAATCCACGCCGGAACTTTTGAGCCGATCGCGACAGCCCGCCACCGCCGCTTGATAGCGATCGCGCAGGGCCGGTGAGTCGGGAAACCGCGCATTTTGCACCTTGAAATCATAGATTTCTTGGCAAAACAAAAAGGGTTCTGAATAGCGCGTGCCCCGTTGATCAAACAAAATAATGTCCCGATCGCGCATTCCCGCCAACGAGGGCAAAAAGGCCGGCAGCAACTCCAACATCGATCCGCCCGGCCCCCCTTGGGCCATCACCAGCGGATCCGGTTGCGGGTTGGCGCTCTTGCTTTTTAAGATTGCCACCCCCAGACGAATGGTTTTTCCGGTGGGATTGCTGTGGCGCTCGGGCACGGTCACCATGCCGCAGCGCACCGTTTCCCGGGCAAATTCTGGCGGCAGGGTAAAGGGACAATTTTTCGGCTCGAAAGTTGGTGCGAAGCTGGAATTGGCGCTGGCGTTTGGAACGGAATTTGGGGTGGAATTGGGAGCGGAATCCAGATTTGGACTGACGAGATCTTCTGGCGCGATCGGGGGTGCAGCCGGAGCATTGGGTTGCGGCAGCGGCTCGATCGCCTGCATTGCTTGACCCGCCTCTTGGGCCAAGGCCCGAGGAACCGAGGGCAAGGTTGTGAGGGCTGTGGCACAGGTGGCCAACACCATTCCCAACCGCCGATGCCAATCGTGCGATCGCCGCGTTCTCGCCCCTGAAGTCGTCATGTTTTTGTATTGACTCCGCAACGTTGACCCCATGAATTCAGGCAACCGCGCTACTACTGTAGAAATTTGGTTTAGGGATTTTTCTGTTTGGGGGCGCGAATCCTGTAGGGGTGTACGGCCGTACACCCCGATCCAGAATTGCACTAACCCGTTGGAATTAGCCGATCAAATGCTTGGCCGCCGCCGCCACCCCAGCACCGGAGGTCACCTCAGCCCCCAGCTCGATCAAAGTGGCTTCCAGAGCAGCGATCGCCGTCAGCACATCCCGATCGCTCACAAAACCCAAGTGACCAATGCGGAAGATCTTGCCCTTCAGCGCATCCTGACCACCGGCCAAGGCGATGTCGTACTTCTTGCGCATCACCGATCGTACCTGTTCCGCGTCCACCGACTGGGGCATCACCGCCGTAATCGCCGGGCTGGCACAATCATCGGGTGCGTAGAGCGGCAAATTCAGGGCCGCCACTGCTGCCCGAGTTGCCGCCCGCAACCGAGCGTGCCGCGCAAAGATGTTGTCTAGCCCTTCCTTCTTCATCAACCGCAAGGCCTCTTGCAGCGCGTAGAACAGATTCACGGGCGGCGTGAAGGGCGTGCTGTTTTTGGCCGCATCCTTACGATATTTGCCCAAATCCAAATAGTACTTAGGCAAAGTTGCGGTCTTGTAAGCTTCCCAAGCCTTGGGACTAACGGCCACAAAGCCCAAACCGGGCGGAATCATGTAGCCCTTTTGGGAACCGGAAGCCACCACGTCCAAGCCCCACTCATCGATCGGGACGCTGGTTGCACCCAAGCTGGTGACCGCATCCACCATCATCAGCGCACCGTGCGCCTTCACATGGCCGTTGATCGTTTGCAGGTCGTTGATCACCCCGGTGGAGGTTTCGCTGTGGGTGACAATCACCGCCTTGATGCTCTTGTCGGTGTCGGCACTCAGGCGATCGGCAAAGGCTTGGGGATCCAAGGGCTTGCCCCAATCCGCCGTCAGGGTTTCTACGGTCAACCCATAGGCCTCGGCCACTTCGGCCCAGCGTTCGCCAAACTTACCGTTCGTGCCCACCAACACGCGATCGCCCGCGCTCAGGAAGTTGATGATGCCGGCTTCCATGGCCCCCGTGCCGCTCGAAGCCAAGATCAGCACATCATTTTGGGTTTGGTGCAGCCATTTCAGGTTTTCGGTTACTTCGGCCATAATCTTGCCAAAGTCGCCGCTCCGGTGGCCGATCGGGTGTTTGGCTTGGGCCAGCAGCACGGGTTCCGGAACCGGGGTGGGCCCCGGAATCATCAGCATCAATTTGTTATCCATCAGCCGGATTGATTCGCTACAAAAAAGGGGTGGTTACTCAGTTGGCCGGGTTGCCAATGGCCGGGTTGCCGACCGGTCGCGGCTCATCAGTCACGGTTCATAGCCGGGCGATCGGCTGGGGGCGAGATCGCCCGGTTGCCATTGCCTTGTCGCCTGTGTCATCGCCACGTCGTGAATAATTGGGATCCACGCGAGAGACCATCCGAGAGACCATTAGTGTAGAGCCGGAGTGGGAACTTGCGATCAAACAGTGCCAATAAGTCAGCTTTTGCTTACGGATTTGATCGATCGAGCATGGCATCATCCCATCCTTATCCCATCCTTCCCACCCACCGATCGCACGCAAACAACCATTGCCAATCGATTCGCAACGACGCGATCGACCCTCCAAAAGCAATCCCAGGCAATCCCGATCAACCACTCCACTCAACTAACCCCACAACCTCCATAAAGAAAGGGCCCGGCAGCACCAGACCCTCTCCCAAACGGATTTTAAAAAACTTTCCTTGCTCACCGCCCCAACGCCACTTCCGATCGCAACAGATCAGAACTGGCGAGTTGAAAACGATCACAGCTCAACTGTTGATTAGCCCCAAGCGAGCCTTGGCCAATTAGCCCTTGCTGTTTTCGCGGCTGGCGGTTTGGATGTAGAGAATCAACAAAAAGGCGGCAGGAATTGCCACAAACAGAATGCTGGCAATGAAGCCGAGATCATTAACTTGCATGGAATGATGCCTCTAGGTGTCTTTTGAAGTGTTGGTTGACCCCGCGCTAGGGCAGGGAGCTGAGACCCAAGCCGTCGAATTGATGACTGGGGGCCCTCAGTGGATGGATGCTGTCCAGTCTACCAAAGGCTGCTCGCTCCATTGGCTGGAAGTGGCCGGATTGGCCCAGGGCGATCGGGCAGCGGTTTCCCGGGCGCATTCCTGCATATTCTTTAGGATACACCGGGCTAATTTGCGGCAATTGATGGCGCTTGATAGAGATTGATGGCGCTTTGCGGTGCTCGACCCGATCGCGGGATGATCACGAATCGGGGTCACTCCCGCAAGAACACGAAGCAAGTGCTGATTGGGTGACTGCGAATCGACGGTCAATCAACAAGAAATTGCCGATCAATCAACGGCTGTGCGAGTACCGAATAATACCCCACTAACCCCGCCCAACACGGAACCACCCATGATTCAGCCCGATCGCCTTGCTTCGGAGGCGATCGCGTGCTAGGACTAGGCGGGGTGGTTGCGGACAATCCGCCATTAACCAAGACTTAACCCCTCCGGGTGCTCTCTTCATGCGGTGTTTGGGCATTTTAGCGGTAACATCCTGAAGGCTCTGACCCAAAGTCTCAACCCCCAGCCGATGGTTTTAAAGCTGTCAGCTTAGGGTTAGTTACTTCGTCAAAGTCTTTTGATTTCACAGCGTTTGTTCAGGAAGATCAACCACTCAAATTCGAGTGAAGTCTTCTGAACTGATACTGCCATTGTTGCTGATCATTATTAACCATGCCCAAATCTAGAATCTGAATTCTTTGAATCATTCTCCAATTAGCTTCCAAAGTCTTCTTCAAAAATTCTCAAAGGATTTTCCCAGCGCCAAATGCCATCTTGATCAAGTCCTTCCGCAGGATTGATAACGCTTCCAAAAGCTTAAGAATCATAGACTTTCGCTTGCTTTGACTGCGTTGCAATTGCATTGATTCCAAAGAGCCAGGAATTTCAACGGGATCAAACAGCCCTCTAGAGGGACTTAGAGACATTGATGCAAAAATGCTGCTCAAAATGTCGCATTCAATCGGTTGATTGCCTGTTGCCAAGGATTTCAAGATAGATTTGCATCGGTTTCAAGATAGGTGGGCTTGCGGTAGGCTCACTTACCTCTAGGGCCACCCATGAACCATTCAAGGGTGATTCAATTCAAGAGCAATTAATGAATTGATTAATAGTCTGGCTAACGAGCTGGTCTAATTAATCTGTCTGATTACTCAATTCATTGATTTATGAGTCGTTATGAATCCATCCGGATCTCATACCCCATTCTGGATGAACTAACTATGGGCAGTCACCAGACTCAACGATCGATTGCTGCTGAATTTTTCTGATTTTTAGGGTCACGAATTTCAGTTCTGTCATCGTTAAAAAAGTCACCCCCATTGCACCAGTTTTACGGAGAGGGGTAATCCTCCCTACTGCCCCTAGCACATTGCCGAATCACAAGCAAATTGCTAGAACCTTGGGGGATTTGGGTTTCTTGCAACCCAGACCATGCTGGGGGATCACATCGTGTATCAGGGTGCAGCCCACTAGCTCAACTATCCATTTCTGCTTAACTGCGCTCACTCACTGGTTTTGATGAACGCTTTCCAGCCCCAGCATCGTCCTGATCCACCGGTACAACGCCGACCCAGGTTGCGCCCCAAGCAACTGCCGAAGTCTGCGTCCTATCGCTCGATCGCGCTGGAAAGCCTGTTCAAGCTGTCCGTTAACAGCTTGTTGGCGCTCATTGCGATCGTGGCGCTGGTGCAGTGGATTCCGCTCTATGCCACCCGTCGGGCAGAATTGCGACAACTGCAAGCGGAGGTGCGCCTGGTGGAAACCCGCGTGCAGACCTTGCGATCGGAAATGACCCAAAATTTTGACCCCGCGCGCAATCGAGCCACCGTTGAAGCGGAAACGGGCCGCGTGCCCCTCAATCAGCGGCCGGTGCGATGGCAGCCCGATCGCCCCAGTCAGCCCGACTTTGAAGAAGGGGACGGCCTCCCTTAGGCAATCCTGAAAATCGCCCCGCCGCCCGTTGCTTCCTGGGGCCGATTGGCCAGCCACCATGGGCCCTGCGGTAGCATTAGCCATGGTTCACAAATCGCAGTGATTTCCTTAGGTTCCTATGGCTATTCAAGTGGGCGATCGCGCGCCGGATTTTTCCCTGCCAACTCAAACGGGTGAAACCATTACCCTGAGCCAGTTTTCGGGTAAACAACCCGTCGTGCTCTACTTTTACCCCAAGGACGACACGCCCGGCTGCACGATCGAAGCCTGCGCTTTCCGCGATAGCTACGAAGCCTTTCAAGGGGCCGGTGCAGCAGTGATTGGCGTGAGCAGCGACTCCGTGGATTCCCACAAAACGTTCGCGGAAAAATATAGTCTGCCCTTCGCCCTCGTGAGCGATCGCGATGGGGCCCTGCGCAAGGCCTATGGTGTCCCGAACACGCTGTTTGTGGTTCCGGGCCGGGTTACCTACGTCATCGACAAAGCGGGCATTGTGCGCCACCAGTTCAACGATCTGTTGAATGCCAAGGGCCACGTGACCGAAGCGCTCAAAATTGTGCAAGGGTTGGGCTAGCCCCCCGAAGGGTCACCCCCAGGATCATTTCCATCCCAAACCGCTATCCTAGACAACCATCACTGGCGACACGACAAGCACATTCATCATGGCAACCATCACCGATCTCTCAGTCAAAACCATTGACGGCGAAGACCGTGCCCTCAGCAGCTATCAAGGGCAGGTGCTTTTGATTGTGAACGTGGCTTCCTATTGTGGCTACACGCCGCAATATCAAGGACTTCAGGCCTTGCATGAAAAATATAGTGCCCAAGGTCTGCGGATTTTGGCCTTTCCTTGCAACGATTTTGGTTCCCAAGAACCCGGAACCAATGACCAAATTAAGACCTTCTGCTCAACGCGCTACAGCGTGACCTTTGAGCTGTTTGACAAGGTACATGCCAAGGGAGCCGAGCAACACCCGCTCTATGCCCGCCTGACCTCGGGATCCGAACCAACTGGGGATGTGGCTTGGAACTTTGAAAAGTTTCTGATTGGTAAAAATGGCGAAATCCTGGGTCGTTTCCCCAGCCGCATTGCCCCGGATTCGGCTGAATTGATCGGCGCGATCGAGCAGGCCCTTTCTGCCTAAATTCGGTCTGGATTGAGCACGGCATTCAAGCCTAGTGATCGCTTGGTTCCTAGGGTCTATCGTCACTTCCTGGGATCCAGTGAAAACGGTTGATCTTCCATACCCGAACCACCCTAGACAAGGGGCTTAAGCCCCTTGCCCCCCACGATCCGCCAACGCTGGAACCAGGGCTTCAGGCGTTTTGACGACATCCTCTAATGACTCATCCCTGATCTGGCTTCTGGATTGCTACGGTTTGATTTTTGATGTGGATTGCAGTGAGGATAGGAACTTTTTAGAGAGTCCCTATCCTTCTCTGTAACTTCTCGATCGTCCGTTGAGCTGCTCCTGATTTAGCCATTCTTTAGCCATTGATCGCCATCCCTCGGAACTAATTCAATCGCCACCAGCTTCTTCAGCATTCTCCAAAACCATCTCTAAGCGTTTGTTTGCACTTCTCCCGATCGCCTTCTGAGCATTCTAGCCAGCCCTACTCTGCTTGATGACTGTTTGCACTGGTCGTTGATGATTGGTCAATCCAAGGACAATCCTATGGCTCCAAATTCTCGGAACTACGCCCTTAGTAAACCCGGGCTAGGGATCCTCTCGCTGGTTTTGGGTTTTGGTTTGGGAACGATGGGAGCATTGGCCGCAATACCCACCCCAGCCACGCCTAAATCCACCACGTTTGATCAACAGGAAGTTGACCAATCACGCTTTATTGCCATTGCCCAACCCCTCGGCACGGATTCTTTCAAGCTGTTAGTTCTAGAACAAGTCTCTAATCAGCGGCTTTGCTGGGCCGAAAGTGGCAGCTATCCCGTAGTGGTTGATCCGTTGCTGGTTAATTTCAATTTCACGGGTATTTGTGGACGCAGTATTGATAGCAATGGCTTTTCAGTTCGAGTAGCCAAACGTGATTTAGGGTTGCAATATTCCCTACGTCTCAGCCGTCGATTTAATTCAGTGGTGTTGCAAGGCGTGCCTTTCGGTGCCAATGGTGGCCCGGTGATGGACATTGCCAGCACCCGAGGATTCACTTCTGGATTTTTGAAGCTGCAACTTTTTCCCGGATGGCGATTCACCAAACGCTCCTATCAAGGCCGCCCCTTGGGCCATGTTTACTTCACCAATGATTCCTTTGATTCGGCGGTGACTCCCAAGGAAAACTCGGAGCGATCGCCCAGAAAGCTCCAGCCAACTACCAATTAAACTGAAGCACAGCTTAACCCTGGTCATGGGCGATCGCTGTCAATCTCGATCGCCTCAGCGGTGAGTGTAATGGTGCAATTATGGTGCGATTTCGGGTTCTATTCCCGATTGGCCGATTCCTGGTGGCCCGATTTCTGATTCCGATTGGGTTGCCAACTCAGGCTCAAAAACCTGGGAAATTTGCGACCCAGACCAATCCGCAATCAGGGATTCTGCCCGATCGGGATTGGTGTAAATCAGTTCCAGCAAGGCCCAAGGATCTTGGCCGATCGCCCGAGCATAGAACCCCACTTCGGCCATAATTCGCCCTTCCGACTGCCGCAAATACATCGATAGGCAGTGATGCGCCTGATTGTTGCGGCTGCGCTGGGTTCGGAAAAAGGCCAACGCCGACAGCAACCGATCCTCATAGGGGGCCAAAGGACGCAGGGCGATCGGCTCGGGGGGTAAAGGCTCCATGGCTCGGGGGGGTGAAGTGGAAAAGCAACCGCTCAAACGTCCCTAGTGGCATGACAGGCTTAATACATTGGGTCAAAGTTGCGAAGCCAGCCGTGGTAACAAGGGGCTTGAGCATCTTGCTGCTTAACGATCAGGTGACGGTAACAGCCATGTAATTTAGCCCAACGAATTGAGGCAGCCACGCTACTAGGGTATTTTGATCAGCTCGCGGCTCGGGGTTTTTGGGGCGATCGGGGCTGAAAGAGCCGCCTCCAAAGAGCTGCGGCCCAACCGACGCTCCAAAATTCGCATCACTTCCCGGCCGAAGTCATTGCTGTTGCTGCGCCAGGCTTCCAGGCACACTTCCCCAAAAAACGACCCCAACGGTTCCGGATTCCAGAGCAGCTTCCGCGCCGTCCAAGGCATCAGGCTCATGGGGTCATACCCGGGTTTCAGAATTTCCTTCTTGAGGGCATATTCTTCCAAGTGAGTATGGGGTTGCAAGCCAATGAAGAAAATTGCTGGCTCCACCTTGTCAGCCCCAAAAATTTCCTCCAGGGCCCGATGATAGGCAATGGTTTGGCGAATGGTTTCATGGGTCTCATCAATCACATTGAAGGAGTAATTAACCGAAACCACATCCTCAAAACCAGCCGCTTTTAGGTCACGACAATTTTGCAGAACCGTGCGCAAGTTATAGCCCATGCGCATTTTGCGAACCAGTTCTTGGGATCCGCTCGTAATCCCAATTTCAAAATAGTTCATGCCCGTTTTCACCATCAGATCACAGAGTTCTGGATCGAGGTTGTCGGCGCGGATATAGGCAGCCCAATGAATATCCGTCATGCCAGCCGCCAGGACTTTTCTGAGCAGTTCTTTGGCATCTTCAATGAAGCGCCGAGCCGGAATAAATTGGGCATCGGTGAACCAAAAGTTGCGAACACCCAATTGGTAAAGCTGCTGCATTTCTGCAACCACTTCAACGGCTGGGTTAATCCGAACTTGCTTACCCTCAATGACGGTATAGACGCAATAGCAGCAGTTATGGGGGCAACCACGCTTGGTTTGCACACCGATATAAAAGTCCCGATCGCGAAAATAGTAGCTAAAGGCCGGCCAGATCGTTTGAATGTAGGCGTAGTTACAGGCGGTTTTTTCCAAGGGCGCAGGTGGTTCATGCACCAGGCCCGCCCGGGGCTTCGTTTCCCCAGCAATGTAACAACGTTCCTGGTCTAAGGACTCGCCTCGCAGCAGTTTTTCCAGCAGGGTTTCCCCTTCCCCAACGGAGACGATCGTGCCCTTGGGGAGCGATCGCTGCAACTGTTCATAGAACACACTGACGGCCCCACCGCCCACCACCGCCCGGGCGCTGGAATTGTAGCGTCGGGCCCGGCGCAATCCCCGCCGAATCAGGCCCTGATTGCGCCAGAGTTCCGCATAGTAAGCACTGGTGACCCGCAAACCACCCAAGGCTCCCCGAAGCTTGATCAGGGGGTTTTTGGCGTAATAAAACTCGAAGGCATTTTGCAGCGGATTGCCACCACGGCCGCCCACGGGTGCATAGATCTGAATATCGCGCCACGAAAAAACCAGCAGGGTGGGCCGGAAGGCATCGATTTCCGCATCAAGGGCCGCTTTGAAGTCCAAGGGCGGCACGGTTCCCAAGTCAAAGAGCCGCTGCTCGATCGCGGGGAACTGCTTGTGTACGTGGTCAGCGAGATAAACCACCCCGATCGGGAAGATGGGGTTACAGGGCAGTCGGACGTACAAAATGCGATCGGCCATCATCCACTTCCCTAACTGTCGCAACGGATCATTAAGGCTTGTTCATATAAGTTAACGATAACATCAGACCTTGGCCGGATTTCACCCGAGCCACCCTTTCAGGCTAATTTTCTTCAAAAATTGGGCCCATACGAGTCGTCCCTGGGGTCTCCAGATCGTAGCGGGTGGGCCTTGTCCGTTAGCAAATGGTGACGATTCCACGCCTTGAATCGTCAAGCTCCCACGATTTCGGGAGCCTTGAGCTAGCATGAAAGAATAGATCAACTGGCAACTGAACCGATTGGTAAGCGTTGATCAAATTCATAGAATTTGCAGAGAGCTTCACCAGAAATTCGAGGAAGTTTGAGGGAGGTTTTATTTGAATTTTCCAGAAAATCAGGCCCTTTTCAAAGCTTGTGATCAATAGAGCTTAGGTTGTGGGAGATTGCAATTGAGCCGCTACTTTCAGCTCAGTTGAGACCCATTTTAGTTGAGATTTGGTTGATCCTTAATCGAGCCTTGGCTGAGTTTTGTCAGGATCTTGATTTGGAAAATTGATATTCGTTAGATTTTCTTAAAGATTTGAAAATTGAAAAGCTACTCGTTGGTAATCGGGTTTACAGCTTGTTGGCAAAGGGGGTGTTAGCGTAGCGAAATCGTTCTATTCCCTTGATCTACCCTTGGCTCCTATCCCTGCAACCATGGCACAAATTATCGATCCCATTCCCAATGACGATCGGCAAAAGCTCCTTTGCTGCTACGTCAATGCCACGAGCAAGATTCAGGTTGCTCGGATCACGAACATTGCGAATTGGTATTTTGAACGGGTGGTTTTTCCGGGGCAGCGCTTGGTTTTTGAAGCCCTGCCAGAAGCCCAACTGGAAATTCACACGGGCATGATGGCTAGCTCAATTCTTTCTGATCGCATTCCCTGTTTAGAATTGTCTTTTGAGGAAGACATGGAGAGTCTCATTGACTCGCCCGATCGTGCGAATGAATCCGTTAATCGGGAAACCGAAACCCGTTCCGATCCGGAACCGGCCGTTTCGGTTGGGGCCTAGTGACCCATTAGTTGCTGGTCCAAAGACCGCCCAGAGGAGTAATGAGGCGGTCAGGGGGGACAGCTCGGGTCGGGCTTGGTGTGATGGATACGACGCTGAAGGTAGTGCTGAATTCTGAGGCCATGGCACTAGATGAGCAGCGCGAGACAGGCAGCGTAGATGTTAGGCTCGATGGAAGCGCTGCTATGGATCTCCGATGGTTAAGAAATGCTGTGACATTTTGTTAACTGATTGTTAATTCATCGGGTGCTCCATCTCATCTTGCCATTTCAGTTTTGAGCAACTTGAGCGAATTGATTTGAACCTGCCGGATTTTTTGTGGCTGTGGCGAATTGCCGCATGGTCAATGGGCCTGACGCTGACGGCCTATAGTTTGCTGGGTGTGACGGGAGTGGTGTTGAGGCGCGATCGCTTAAGGTCTAGCGATCGCGCCTTAGCTATGGCAACTATGGCAACCATTCCAAGCTGGCTGCGGCCGTTGCACATCACCCTGGGCATTGGGTTGGTGGCGTTGGTGTTGCTGTTGCTGGGGGTGGGAATTGTCGGCACGCTGGGGCATTTTGGCCGCTTGGGCCAATCGCCCCACCTGCTGGCGGGGTTGACCGTGGTGGGGTTGGTGGGCTTGTCGGCTTGGAGTGCGAGCCGGATTGCGATCGAGCGCCCCTGGGCCCGATCGCTCCATTGGCGCACCAATTTGGTTTTGTGCTTGGCCTTGCTGTGGGTATTGGGAACGGGTTGGACTGTGGTGCAGAAGTACCTGCCCTAGCCGTTGATTAACCCTGTTGAGCAGCGATCGCGGTCTGATGTCGATCGCGGGCGGCGGCCAAGGCCTCTCGCACCTGCGCAAACCCCGTTCCCCCAAAGCTATTGCGGGCGGCAATCACCTGCTGAGGCGCGATCGCCCCATAGATATCGGCCTCAAATGCCGGGTGCAGCGCCTGCCATTCTTCGAGGGTCAGATCCTTCAGCAGCTTGCCCGCCTCCAAGCAGGTGCGCACCACCTTGCCCACCAGGTTATAGGCTTCCCGGAAGGGCACGCCCTTCGCGGCCAAATAATCGGCCACGTCCGTCGCATTCGAGAAATCTTCGCTGACGGCCGCTTCCAACCGAGCTGTGCGGAAGCTCAATCCTTCGGAGAACAGAATGGTCATGGCTTCCAAGCAGCCTTGAACCGTCTTCACCGTGTCAAAGAGCGCTTCTTTATCCTCTTGCAGGTCTTTGTTGTAGGCCAGGGGCAACCCCTTCATCAGCACCAACAGGGCTTGCAGATGGCCAAATACGCGCCCGGTTTTGCCGCGCACCAACTCCGGCACGTCAGGGTTTTTCTTTTGGGGCATGATGCTGGAACCGGTGGAACAGGTGTCGCCCAGTTTCACAAACCCAAATTCCTCAGAACACCAGAGGATCACTTCCTCCGAGAGGCGCGACAGGTGAACCATGATCAAGCTGGCGGCGCAGAGGAACTCCACGGCAAAATCCCGATCGCTCACCCCATCGAGGCTGTTGGCGTAGGGGCGATCGAACCCCAGCAGTTGGGCGGTGTAGTGGCGGTCGATCGGGAACGTTGTGCCCGCCAGGGCCCCGCTGCCCAAGGGACAAAGATTGGTACGGCGGCGAATTTCGCCCAACCGCTCCCAGTCGCGAGCCGTCATCTCCACATAGGCCAGCAGGTGATGGGCCAGGCTCACCGGTTGGGCCCGTTGCAGGTGGGTGTAGCCCGGAATTGGCGTTTCCACATAGGTTTCCGCCAAAGTTAGCAGGGCCCCTTGGAACTCAAGCAATTGCTGGCGAATTTGGTCAATTTGGTCTCGCAAATACAGGCGCGTATCGGTTCCCACCTGATCATTGCGCGATCGAGCCGTGTGCAGCTTTTTGCCCGCATCGCCAATCAGTTCCGTGAGCCGTCGTTCCACCGCAAAGTGGACATCCTCCGCTTCCACACCCGGGTTGAACTGACCGGCACGATATTCCTGGCGAATTTGCTCTAAACCCGCCACAATCTGCTCGGCTTCCTCGGGGGCAATAATCCCCTGGTGACCCAACATCCGGGCATGGGCCTGGGAACCGGTCAAATCATATTCAATTAGTTCAATATCAAACCCGATACTGGCATTAAAACGGGCGATCGCCGGATGCAACGCGCTTTCAAAACGTTGACTCCAGGTTTGGGTTTGGCTGGAATTGCTCATGGTGGGCAAGGGATCGACCGCCGCTCACGACAGTCAAAAGTGGCAATCAGGAACGGCAATCAGTATCCCATGCCAACGTTAAGGAAATGTGCTTATTGCGACGACAATCCCCAGCTTGCTGCCCACCATCGAAGCGGCATCTTCCTTAACCGTAGGTGGTGGCTTGGCGAATGATATATCCCAACACCAGACCGATCAGCATGGCCCAGATTTGCCCTGTTTGCACAAAATGAGACCAAAATCGCTGAATCTGACCCATAAAATCGGGAGTTTCAAACTGAGCCGCAAAAAGCGTGGGATGGGCCAGGCTGGGGCCGCCGGCCATCGCCCCTTGGGCCAAGCTGCCCAACAGGCACACCCCTAAGCAGCCAATCACAGCCCAAAGCAAGGCATTGACCCAGCTCGATCGTCGATCGACCCGCAGCCAGCGCCGTCGCCCAGTGGAATTAGCGGGCGGTTGGGAAGATGTTTCAGAATCCATGGAATGACGCATGATCAATAACCGATTAGATGAGCCAATTGGATTAAAGGTTAGACAATGAATGAATTCCCAACCAATGCTCCTGATCTAGCTTCAGGCTAACTGCATGGCAGCCGATCGCGGTAGATCCGGTAATTGTGGTTCCTGGGTAATGCGCAGAACAATGCCGGTCATATCGTCGGAGTTGCGATTTTCGGAGCCGATGAACTCCTGCACCCGATCGAACAAGTGATTCAGAATTCCTTGGGCGTTGTCGTAGTTGTGGCAAGCCCAGTAAAACCCATCCCGCAGGCGATCTTCCTCAAACCGTTGGCCACGGGGATCAGCCGCATCGGTGAATCCATCGGTGAAAAACATGATCGTGTCGCCCGGATAAAGCTGAATTTGGGCATCGTTGAATTCACTGTTGGCATCTAGGCCAATCAACATGCCTTCGGTGTCTAAGGCCACGATCTGATCCGATCGCGATTGCCAAAGCAGCGGTGGGTTATGGGCCGCGTTGCTGTAGGACAGAATGCGCGTTTTCGGGTCATATTCCGAATAGAACAGGGTGACGAACCGGTGGGAATTTTCCAAGTCCGCATACATCACCCGATTCAGATGGTGCAAAATTCGTGCGGGGGAATGGCCGTTCAGCACCTCAGCCCGCAACATGCCCCGGGTCATGGTCATGATCAGGCCAGCGGGCACGCCTTTGCCCATCACATCCCCGATCGCGATGCTCCAGGGGGTGGTTTCCGTGCCGCCGAGTTTTGTTTGGGCGTTGCGGCCCAGGCTGGGGGATCCATTGCGACAAACGGGAATGAAGTCGTAATAGTCGCCACCCACCCGATCGGCCGTTTCGCAACGGGCCGCCAGATCAACACCTTGGATTTTGGGATATTGGCGCGGCAGTAACCGCAGTTGAATTTCGGCCCCAATTTCCAACTCCCGATCGAGCCGTTCCTTTTTCCGTAGCTCGACGGTTAAATCGGCATTGTCAATGGCCACGGCCGTTTGATCCGCCACCAATCGCACCAGTTTTTGGCGCTTGGAAGTCCAGGCAAAATCCGGTGCACAACAAAAGGCATAGAGCCGGCCCCGCTCCACCTCATTCACCAAAATGGATGCCCCAAAGACCCGCACACCGGTTCCCAAGGAATCGGCCACGGTTTGATCCAACAGGGCGATCGCCCCGGGATCAAATTCCACCTTGTGATCCTTCGCAGCATTGGCCGTCAGCACCCCCGTCACCTTGCGCGTGGCCAACTCCAGGGCCCGTCGGATCGGCCGCACCTGACAGCGGTGATCTCCTAATTCCTGACAGTGCAACTGTTCTAGGCGTACTTGCCCATTGGGCCGAAACAGCACCAAAGCCCCGCCATCCGCATCGGCCACTCGGGTGGCAATCAGGGGAATCAGCTCTAGGAACTGATTCAAATTTTTGAAGCTGCGGAGGGCAAACCCCAGGGAACTGAGCAGGTCTTGAACTTTGTATTGTTCGCGGTTGAGACGGGCAACCAGTTCCTTGAGGGCAAAAACAGGCGTATTGTCGCCCGCCGCTAACAGATCAGCCGGGTCAGGAGGTTGCGATGAGGTGTGAGGGGCAGGGGCAGCGGACATTTCAAGGATCGATGAGCGATCGTGCCAGAGCGCCCAGTTTTGAGTTAGCTATGGTAGCGCCAAATCACTGGACTGCCAACAAAACAACAGAATTCAGGGAGGGCTTGCCAGTAGGGCCGTTCGATCGGGCGTTGGGTTTGGTTGGCCAATCCCAGTACCCCGATTGCCACTGCCTAACCGTTGAGCAGCGCCTCCACAAATTCGTAGCTAGAGAAGGGGCGCAGGGCTTCAATGCTTTCCCCCGCGCCAATGAACCGAATGGGTAAGTTGAGCTGTTGGGCGATCGCCAGGGCAATCCCTCCCTTGGCGGTGCTGTCAAGCTTCGTGAGGACTACGCCGCTCAGTTTAGCGGTTTCTGCAAAGACCTTAGCTTGCTGGAGGCCGTTTTGTCCTTGGGTGGCATCCAAAACCAACAGCGACTCCACGATCGCGCCGGGGGCTTGCTTGTCGATGATCCGGCGAATTTTCGCCAGCTCATCCATCAGGTTCTTTTTGTTTTGCAGACGGCCAGCGGTGTCCACCAACAGCAATTCCGTTTCGCGGGCAGTCGCGGCGGTAATCGCATCGAAGACCACGGCGGCGGGATCGGTGTTTTTGCCGGGGTTGGCGATCGTTTCCACACCGGCTCGATCGCCCCACACTTTCACCTGCTCCACGGCGGCGGCCCGGAAGGTGTCCCCCGCCGCAATCAGACAGCGATAACCGGACTTGCTGCCCAGGCGGGCCAACTTCCCGATCGTGGTGGTTTTGCCTGCGCCATTGACCCCCACAATCAGCCAAATATTCAGCCTGCCTTTTTCGGGAGCCAACAGGGGCAAGGTATCTTCGCCCGCCTCACGGATGGGGCGATCGAGCAAATCTCGCAAAATCTGTTTCAAATAGGCGATCGCCGCCTCGGGGGGCAGGGCTTCTTCGCGCACCTTGTCTTGCAAAGCGCCAATGATCGCATCCGTGGCTTCCACGCCCGCATCGGCCTGGAGCAGCAGGGCTTCGATTTCCTCAACCGCATCCGAATTCAGCGGCCCCTGACCAACCAAGGACTTGAGCTGATTCACCAGGCCGCGGCGGGTTTTGTCTAGCCCTTGGCGCAAACGGGTAAGCCACTCAATTTCCTCGGCGGAAATATCTTCCGGGCGACGACCCTGGGCCGCCAAAATTTCCGCAGACCACAGGAAGTTTTCATCAAAAACAATTGCCCCCGGTGGCAGGGCTGCCGGTTCCGCTTCGGCCAAGGGTTCCGGCTCCGGTTCCGGTTCCACAATCGCCTCAGCCTTGACTCGTTCCAGCCGTTCCGCGCGATCGGCCTCGGCCCGCTCCAGCAAGGAAGCCGACTCTGAAAAAGTTGGGCTAGCTGCCGCGATCGGCTCCGTTGGCTCAGCGGGTTCCGGTTCCGGCTCCGGCGTAACCGGCGGTTGCTGAAGGTTTTGGTAAGCCGCTTTGGCCCACTGCAACAACTCATCCGCATTGGAAGGAGCCGTTATCACTGGTTCCGGCTCTGGGGCGGGTTCCGGCGCTTCAGCCACCAGCACAGGAGCAGCCACGGGAGCAACCGGTGCGGCGATCGGTTCCGGCGTTAGTTCTGGTTCGGTTGGTTCTGGTAATTCCGGTTCGGTTACTTCTGGCGCTGGGGCGATCGACTCCGGCTCCGGTGCTGGCTCCGGTTCCAAAGCAGCGATCGGCTCCGGTTCCGGCTCCGGGGTCAACTCCACCGTCAGTTCCTCAACCGCGGCCGGCTCCAATTCCGGTTCAGGCTGAGACTCAGGTTCAGGTTCCGCTTCTCCCTCTGGGGTCGTTTCCGGGGCTGTTTCCGTGGGCTGTTCATCCGTGGGTTTGTCGGAGTCAAACTCAACGTAAAACTTCTCTTGGGAAAACTGACGTTGGAACCAGTTAAAAACCATCGATCGCGACCTTAGCAGTGACAGGAAGGCAAAGGAGCCAAGAAACAAAACTTAAAGACAAGGGTAGCGCGGCCCCTAGGCTCGGGTGGCCTTCATTTGGTCGATCGCCCGGCGCAACACACCGTTAATAAATCGGTAGCTGTCGGCCTCACTGTAGCGCTTGGCCAGCTCCACCGCTTCGTTCACTGCCACCTGCGGCGGTGTTTTCAGATAGCAAATTTCCGCGATCGCCATGCGCAAAATGTCCCGATCGATCCGTGCCAATCGGCTTAATTGCCAATCCACCATGCTGTCCGTCAAGGTTTGGTCAATCTCCGCCTGGTAGCGAGCCACCTTCGTCACCAAATCCAAGGCGTAATCTTGCACGTTCAGTTGTCCCGCCGCTTGCAGCATTTCCGGCAGTTCAACAGCCATGCCCAAGCGATTGATTGCTGACTGAGTAAACTCGATCGCCTCCTTCACCATGGCCACCGATCGCTGGGCATCGCTGGCCCGAATTTCCTCCCGCAACAGTTCCGTTTTCAGCAAACGCTCATTGCCCCGTTGCAATTCTGCGCTGGCCATCTCCAGGGTTTCTCGCACCTCAGCCATCAGGGTACGCACGGCCGCCTGCAACAGATCCTTTAGATCTCGGTCTTGAAGTTTTTCAGGTTTATTGGGGAGCTGGCTAATGCTGAGGAGAGCCAGTTCACGGGCAATTCGGCGAGCTTGCATGGGGTTGAAGGGAAAATGCAGGGTGAAAGAAGCGCGATCGCCCAGGATAGCGCTCTTTGCCGCACAGCGATCCGTCACGCGGCCAGCACCATCAAGGGCGGCTAATTGCCCTCAAGTGTTGCACCGGTCGGAACCGCCGACAAGGTGCGGAATTTACCCACCCAGCAATCACAAGCTCTAACGGGTTTTGGGGCTGCTCAGGTTGCCCATTCAGATCACTGGTTTCGATCGCCTGTTCAGGGGCCGTTTACCAAGTCTTTGAGAAATCCCAAAACGATATTTTCAGATCAAAATTCTTCGTAGTCGCTATAGCCGCCGCCATTGCCGCCCCCTTCGCTGGTATCCCGCTTGGAACCCAAAAGCTGAAGATCTCGCACCACCACCACGGGACTGGTGCGTTGGGCCCCAGACTGGCGGTCGGTCCAGGTATCAATTTTGAGGCTACCTTGCACTGCAATTTCCTTGCCCTTGCGCACATAGTTGGCGGCTACCTCGGCGGTTTTGCCCCAAATTTCCAAGTTGAACCAATCGGGCCCATCATCGCGATTGCGTGAAGGACGGTTCACCGCAAGGGTCAGACGACATTTCACCGATCCAGACTCGAAATAACGCACATCGGGATCACTGCCAGCACGCCCCACCAGATTGACGACATTGATGCTCATGGTAACTACCGATGATGAACTGAAATTGGTTAATCGACTAATTAATTAGTGGGCTAATTTGGACTAGCCCGACTCAAGCTGGGCCATTAGATTTAACCAGTTTGATGCAACTAAGTTAATGCAGCCAAATTTCAGTGGACTAACTTGATTCAAGCAATCTCAAGCAACTTTATTCAAGCAACTTGCGGCAGCCAATTCAACTGAATACTCAGCAAATGCTAGGCAAATCCTAGAGGGTGTCGTCATTTTTCGAGGTGAGGCTGAAACGGTTGATCTTCCATGCCCCAATCGTCGTAACAAGGGGCTTAAGCCCCTTGTCTCCCACGATCCGCTAACGGCAGATCTAGGGTTTCGTGCTCAACGACGACAGTCCCTAGGCCCCTTGTCCCCCACGGTCCGCTAACGGCAGATCTAGGGTTTTGTGCTCAATGACGACAGACCCTAGGCAATTTGTAGGGCTAACCGAGAAAGATTAATCGCAGGTTTAACTACCCAGTTGGAACCAAAACGATACCAAATCATGTTTACCCAAGGCGATCCGATCGCCCGGCCGCAGCCGATGACGATTGCCCGGAGCCAAAAATAGCCCATTTACATAGGTTCCGTTGGCGCTGCCCGTGTCCTCCAAGTAATGGGCATCGCCCTCCACTCGAATGTCCGCATGGATTCGAGACACCACTTCCGCATGGGGAAATCCCGAAACATCAATGTCCGGCGGTACGCGATCGTTGGGTTTGCCCAAGTGAATGAGACTGATCTGCTCCGGCAACATCACAACCGCGCCGCTGTGGACATGCACCAATCGGGCGATCGTCCGTTGCAATTGCGTCACGGCTCCCGGGATGGGCGCTGCTTCTGGGGTGGTTCCCATCAAGGCCGTGGGCGGCTCGGCGGGATCGCCCAAAGACCCGATCGGCTCCATCTCGGGACTGGCTGAAAACAGCGATGCCCCGATCGGCTGTGTGAGATCGGTGATCTCTTCATCACTGTCGGGGTGCGCTGGTGGCGCAGGCAAGGGGGACGGCGCAGCAGCGGGGACGGGAGCCGGTAAAGGGGCGATCGAGGGGGCCGCCTGCAGGTTGTGGCCACATTGCCCGCAGAAGTTGGCATCACTCAGAACCGGCGCACCGCAACGGGGACAGCTTTGCAGGGTGGGAAGGGCCGTGAAGCAGGCTTCGCAAGTTACTGCATCATCGGGGTTGGCGTGATTGCAATTAGGACAATTAACCATGGAGCCGATCGCGCCTGGGCGCTTGCAAAGGAGCAAAGGAACCAAAATTCAGTCGTTCAGTCAATTTCGGACAAGTTCGGATGATTTCGGACTCCAGACCACCGGGCTTGAGCGCTGATGAACCGATCAGCCAGCGCCTAGAACTCCAGTCGCTCTCCGGCCGATTGGTCAAACAGCCACCACAATTCCCCCGACACCGGGCGCACCAAGCGGGCTGGATAGGTTTGGTCTAGCAAAGCTGCCAAGGTGGGATCGTCACAAGGTGCAAACACCTGGGCGATCGCGGGTTGCTTGCTTTCCCCCGAGACCAAGAAAATCGTACAGCTTGCCTGGTTCAACACCGGCACGGTCAGGGTAATCCGGGGATCGTCACCCCGATTGCCCACCGTCACCCATCGATCGCGCACGGCCAAGGCAGTGGTGTTGGGAAACAAGGAAGCCGTATGTCCATCATCTCCCAGACCCAGCAGCACCAGATCCAGGCTGGGAAAGTCCTCCTGTAGCCCCCACTGGTCGCAGAATAGGGCCCGTAACTGAGCCTCATACCGCGCCGCATCCTCCGCTGGGTTGGCCCCGTCGGTGGGCATGGGCCAACAGTTGGCAGCGGGAATCGGCACCCGATCGAGCCAAGCCTCGCGGGCCATCCGCTGGTTACTGTCTGGGCTGGTGGGCGGCACATAGCGCTCATCTCCCCAAAAGATAAAGAGCTTTGACCAATCCAAATCCGCCTGAGCCAACTGTTCATAGAGCGGCTTAGGGGTGCTGCCGCCGGCCAGGGCCATGGTGCAACGGCCCGATCGTTTCAGGGCATGGTCAATTTGACTCAAAACCACTTCCACAGCCCGCTCAATTAGCTCAGGGCGATCGGGCCAAATTTCCACCGTCGGCAGTTGGGAAGGAAGCGATTCAGCAGGAAATGGGAATGATGGACTAGACGAATTCACCGACTCCGATCGGGCATCGGCCCCGGAAGCCGCATCCGTTGCCCCGCTGGCAGGATCTGGGAACGCTGAGGTCATGATCGAAAAAATGCTAAAGACCCGAGCCGCCACCCGGCCCGGTCAACTCCCCTAGCCTAACCGATGGATCGGAAATTCAATAACAGCTGAATCAAAAGACCCACCCAAGATCCACCAAAATTCAGATCCACCGAAGTTGAAAGCCAAAATTGGGAGCCAAAATTGGAAGTGTAAAATTTCATCGAAATCAGCGGGCGATTATCCTAAGTTGCTGAAACAATAGGGCACGGGAAAAGCCATGAAACGCTGACTTCAAATTTTGACCGCAAACCTTGGCCGACCTTGGCTCAAAAACTTTGGCTGCAATTTTTGATCTCAATCGTGGCTCGCAACCCATTGCGATCGCCCGTTGGCCTGACGCAATGGTAGCCGGTTCGATCGCCTCCTGATTTGGCTGCCGGCCCTTGTAATCCCCTTCAGTAACAGCGCTTCCTAAGGACGCTCCATGACGACTAGTACACATTCCTCCCAGACTTCCGCCCCCATAGCGGCCGTCGTGCTGCAAATCGGGGGCGCAGTGGCGATCGCCCTTGGATTAATTGATTTCCTTGCTGTTGCCGTTCCGTTCGATTTTGCCAACCGAGGCTGGGTGATTGACACCACCCGCCAATTGATCGATCGGGGCATCGTGCCCGCCATGGGTGTCAGCCTGCTGTTTTGGGGCTTCTGGATTGAAATCAAATCCGGTGTCAGCCGGTCTTGGCGTAGGGGTGTGGGCGTTGCGACCCTGGCGTTTTCGGCGCTGATGGGACTGTTGTTTTTGGTGATGGCCCCCACGCACCTGCTGTCTGTGCGGGCCGAAGCCCAATCCACCCTCGCCGCCATTACCCGACAATCGCGGGAAGCCGAAAAACAAATTGATACACCCGAATTTAAAAACAGTTTGCAGCGCCAGCAACAGGTTTTTCGGGAGCAGATGCAGTTTTTGCTGCAAGACGATGCTCGGTTTAATGAATTTATTAACAGCCCACAATTTGATGAACGCCAGAAGGAGTTCATGCGGCGGCTGAAGGCGAATCCGGCTGACTTGGAAACAGTCATTCGCCAGCGGGTGAATGATTTTCCCCTGCAATTGCTGGCCCGCATTCGATCGCGGCGGCAGGAGCTAGAAACCCGCGCCAGAACCACGGCCCTGCGGTTGGGCGTGCAAACAGGAACCAGCGGCATTGCCCTCTCGGTGGCCTACCTGGCGATCGCTTGGCTCGGGTTGGGGGGATCGGGTGGTCGCCCTGCCCCGCGTCGCCGTCGATCGGCCTAAGTTCGACCTCAATTCGCCCCATGGTCGATGCCAATCCCAATATTTTGGCCATTGTTTTGACCCTTTTTAGCCCTTCTTGACCATTTCGATCCAGACGTTCTGAGCAACCCGAGAGTTTGAGAGTTTAAGACTATGACGAAAGCTGGTAAACGCCCCTCGCCCCCCTTGGCCGCCCTGATCGCCATTGTGGTTGGCACCGTGTTGGTCATTTCCTCGTTGCTGGACTATTTAATCCTGATCTTCCCGCCGGATTTGCAAAATCCTCAATGGTTGCTCAACACCATTTCTGAAATTGTGGGTCGCGGCATTGTGCCCATGGTTGGCATTTGCTTCCTGTTTGCAGGGCTGTGGATGAATTCCCGATCGGGCTTGCCCTCCGCCAAGAAAACATCGTTGATGAACCCTCGGCTTTGGGTTTTGATTTTGTCGAGTGCGTTGGGTGTGTTGTTCCTGGTGTTGTCGCCGATTTACATCAATGGCGTGAACAAGGCCAGCGCCAAGGAAGTGGAAAACATCGAAGCCCAAGCCAAGGCGGCCATGGATCAATTGGGAGAACCGGCAGAGCAATTCCGCGATCGGCTCAAGACCCTGCTGAAAAATCCCCAAGAACTCGATCGGTTGATTAAGAGCGGTCAAGTGCCGCCGCAAGTGGTGCAACAACTGGAACAGGCGCGATCGAACCCGGCCGTTCTGGACTCTCAATTCAATCAATTCAAGCAAGAGCGGCAACAGGAAATTGACAAGCGGAAGACCGAGCTTGTGCAGCGCACCAAAACCGGCTCCATGAAAACCACCCTCCGCACCGGTCTCAGCAGCCTGGTTTTGGGTGTGGGTTATTTGTTCATGAGCTGGATGGGCTACACGAAACGCGGCTCCCGCGCACGTTCGGCCAGCCGAGCCAGTTAGGGCAATCATTTGACCGGCTCAACCGGCTCTCATTGGATTCAGGTTGAATTCAGGTTGAATTCAGTTTGGGTTGATTTTGAATTGGAGATTAGGGATTGATCGCGATGTTCAAGTCGCGGTCAATCTTCTAAAAGCGGCCAGCCCGATCCTGATCCGCCCCAATTCCAGATGCAGCCGACTTCGCCACGACATAACAGGAAGCATCCTGATCGCAGTACTCGTTAGCGAATTACAGCAATTGTTGGGAAAGTCATAACGGAATTAACGGTGCATCGACTCGATCGGCCGTCACCGCTCGATCGCCCACCGATTCAAATCACCATGTTTTCGATCTATATCCTCACCCACAACGAAGAAATCGATATTGCAGATTGCATCGAGTCTGCATTGCTGTCCGACGACATCATTGTCGTTGACTCCCTCAGCACCGATCGCACTGTGGAAATCGCGCAAGACTACGCCCAGCGATCGCCCGTGCGCTTGGTGCAACACGCCTTTGAAAGCCACGGCAAACAGCGCACCTGGATGTTAGATCACGTTCCCACGCGGCATGATTGGGTTTACATCCTGGAAGCCGACGAACGGATGACCCCCGAACTTTTTCAGGAATGTTGCCAAACCATCCAACGGGCCCAGCATGAGGCCTACTACGTGGCTGAACGGGTGATGTTCATGGGGCAATGGATTCGCCGCAGCACCCAATATCCCCGCTACCAACTGCGACTTTTTCGGAAAGATGCCGTCCGGTTTGATGACTACGGCCACACGGAGCGGGAGGTGGTGCAGGGAACCACAGGTTTTTTGCAAGAAACCTATCCCCACTTCACTTGCAGCAAGGGTCTGAGCCGCTGGCTGGATAAACACAACCGCTACTCCACCGATGAGGCCCAGGAAACCTTGGCCCAACTGTCGCGGGGCAACGTGTCTTGGCGTGATTTATTTTTTGGCAAGACGGAGGTGGCGCGGCGGCGGGCCCTCAAAAATTTATCCCTGCGGTTGCCTTGTCGTCCCTTAGTGCGATTTGTCTATATGTATTTCGTGCTGGGGGGCTGTTTGGATGGCCGCGGGGGATTTGCCTGGTGTGTGCTCCAGAGCTTTTATGAGTACCTGATTGTGCTGAAGGCTTGGGAGATGCGCTATGGCACAACCACATCCCGATCGACCCCGCGCCTACGCAAGGACTAGGGTTTTCAGCGGCCTGTCACTCCACATCCTGTGATTCAGCAGCGGACTTGGGGCCGATCGACTCCGAATCAGCACCCAACTGCTGTCGAATTCAATTCCCGGCAAATTCCCAAAAATCACGAATCCAGCGCTCGGGCAATGGCAGAATGGTGAAACGGCGGTTGCGGCCCCCTTGCCCCTGCCCAAGTCCTAAAGCAATGCCTGAAACGGATCGCATGGAAGGCGCTCCTCCTGTGGGTTCTTCAACCAATCGTGCCCGCCGTTCCAGATCCTCGAAGCGGGCGGGTGGGCCCCAGCGGTTGGCTGGGGTCAAAACCGCGTCAATTCTGGATCTGTTGTTGGGCCAATTGCCGCAACTGCGCACCCAAAGCTATTTCAAAGCGTCCCTGACGGCCCTTTCCCACGCGATCGAGGATTTGGTGTTGGCGGGGCCGGGCGATCGCCCCTTAGTGATTGCCAGCTTTCAACGAGAACGGTTCTATCGCCAAGAGGCCCGCCGCTACCATCGGATTGCGCACCAGAGCGATCGGGTCTATGTGCTCTCGGCCCCGGAGGCGGAGTTTCGCAGTGCTTCGGGGGAATACGAAACGGTGGCCTTTGAACCCACCGATGCGTTGGCCAACGAGTGGCACTTGGTGGTGCTGGGCGATCGGTATGCGGCCTGTTTGATCTGTGCGGAACGCCAGGGCGGTGAATCCCAGGCCGATCGGGCGGGCAGCTTTGGGGCAGACGATCGAGTACGGCGGTTTGAGGGGGTTTGGACGTTCGATCGCCAGGCCACCCAAATGGCCGCCAGCCTCTTGCTGGAGCGCATTCGCACCTACCGCCCCGAGTTGGGCGACAAAATCGATCGCACCCTGGCCGAGTTTTCCGACGGGGGCGGCCCCACCCTGCCCGAAATTGACCCGGAACCCTTTGCCCATCGCCTTGTGACCTATTTGCAAGCGGGGCAATATAAGCTGCTGAAAGCCTACCGCTCCATTTCCACCCAAGAGCGCAAGGAGCGGCTGGTTAACCTGATTACCTCGGCCATCCGCCAATCTTTGGATCCTTCAGAGGTGATGGGGGTGGCCGTGCGCCAATTGGGGCAAGCCCTCCGCTCCTGTCGCTGCATTGCCTACCGTTGCAAGGACGGCGATGCCACGGCCACGGTGCAGTATGAAATGTTGGGAGCCGCCGTGCCCTCCCTGTTGGGACAATCCTGGCCGCTGATTAGTCAAGACTGTTTTCAATCGGCCCTTCAGAACCATGGTGGGGTTTGCGTTCTGGATCTGAATGAGGAACCCCAACCGGGCTTGGTGCAGGCAATTGCAGAACAGTATGCGATCGCCTCTTGGTCGATCGTGCCCGTGTGCTATCGAGACAAACTGTTAGGGGCGATCGAGCTGCATCACTGCGGGAGTTTACCGCGCCTTTGGTCTGCCGATGAAACGGGGTTGATGGATGCCGTGGCCACTCAGTTGGGTGCGGCCCTGATGCAGGCCCAAACCTATGCCGACCTTGAGGATCTCAATCAGCAACTGGAAGCGCTCGATCGCACCCGTAGCAACCTAATTGCGATCACCGGCCACGAACTGCGCACGCCCCTTTCCACCATCCAGGTCTGCCTTGAAAGCTTGGCCTCGGAACCGGATATGCCCCTGGAATTGCGCCAAGTGATGCTGGATACGGCCTTGGGTGATGCGGAACGAATGCGCGTGCTGGTGCAGGACTTTCTCACTTTGTCTCACCTGGAAAGCGGGCGCGTTAATTGGAACCTGGAACCCTTGCCGCTCACGGAATGTGTGGAACTGGCCCTCAGCAGTGTTCGGGCCCGCGTGCCCCGCGATCGACTGCCCCACATTGCCTCGCAAGTGTCCGAAGCGTTGCCCCCCGTGCGGGCCGATGGGGAATGGTTGGTGGAAGTGCTGTCCAAGCTGCTTGACAATGCCTGTAAGTTCACCCAGCCCGAAGGAGCCGTGACCATTGAGGCGGGCCCCACCCCGGACGGGGCGATCGAGGTGGTGATTACCGACACGGGCCGGGGCATTGAACCCAACCGTCTGGAAACCGTGTTCGATCGGTTCTATCAAGAGGAAGGATCCCTCCGGCGCACCGTGGGCGGAACTGGCCTGGGTTTGGCGATCTGTCGGCAAATTATCCTTGGTCTGGGCGGGCAAATTTGGGCCGAGTCAGACGGCAAGGATCGCGGCAGCCAATTCCACTTCACAATTCCGGTTTTTGAGGGCGATCGACCCAGTTCCCTCAGCGACTTGATCGGCTAAATCTTAGGACTTTGAAATTCTGAAACTCAAGAAACTTAAGTAATATCATTTTAAGGCGTTTCTTTATTTGGTTCAAAAACATAGATCTGCCGTTAGCGAATTTTGTGAGACAAGGGGCTTAAGCCCCTTGTTACGACGATTAGGGCATAGAAGATCAACCGTTTCAGCATCACCTCGAAAAATGACGACACCCCCTAAGCCCTTAAAAGTTTGAGCAATCTACTCCAACCTTAAGGCGCGGCATCACTGCCCAGGCGCACCGTGATATCGGAACCTAAATCGCCCGTCGCCGATCGATCCAAGGAACCGTAGCCTAGCCGCCGTTGCACCAACTCAGCCAAATCCAGATCGCCACCCTGGACAATGATTTGGGTGTCCCGTTGCACTTGGGGCCAAGCATCGATCGCCCGCACCTGTTGGAACCCCGCCCGCCGCAATTGGGCGATCGCCGCCTCCAACCGGGCCGGATCGCCGCTGGCATTTTGCACAGAAATGCGGCTGAAGGTTTGGCCATATTGATCACGGGCGCTGGCGCTGAGGAGTTTGGTGCGCCGACCAACGCCGGGTCGATCGGGCGGAAAGTAGCTTTCCAACAGGCGGGCAACGGCCTTGGGATCGGGGTTCCAAAAGTTACTGGCATCCATCTGACCCGGCAACAGCAACAGACGCACCTGCTCCGGCTCCTGCTGAATCAACAGATGAACCAGCGCCAACACTTCTGGGCGAGCCAGATCCGTGCGCAGGTACTTGTGAACCCGTTGGGCAATTTGGGGCAACTGGGGCAACACACTGGGACTGAGGGCCCGATCGCGCAGGGCTCGTAACAGCAATTGTAACCGCTGCACCCGATCGAGTTCGCCCCAAGCACTATCCACACGGTAGCGGGCGAACTGTTCAGCCGCACTGCCATCCAAGCTTTGCCAGCCGCTATCTAGTTGAATTTTGAGCTGTCCCGCCCGATCGCGATAGCGCATCGCCTGGGGCACAGAGAGTTCCACCCCGCCCAACAGATCGACCAGTTCTCGCAAGCCTTCGGGATTCAGCCGCACGGTGCGATCGATCCGCAACCCGCCCAGGGTGTTGCTTACGGACTGCTGCACCAGGGCCGTGCCGCCGATGGTGTCCGCTTCGTGCAATGCGCCCACAGCTCCGTTGGGGAACGCCACCCGTGTATCCCGAGGCAACGACATCACCGTCACAGTGCCATCGGTGGGATCAAACCGAGCCAGCCAAATAGCATCCGCATGGCCATTCAAGGCTTCCGGCGCACCCAGGGGAATTCCGGGGGAAGGTTCCACCCCCAAAACCAAAATCGTGAGCGGTTGCAGGAGGCGATATTGCAACCCGCTGCGCCACAGTTGCTCTAGGGTTTCATGGCGCATGAGGGGCACAACGGCCGGATCGAGGGGCATAAACAGGGCGGCGGCGGCTCCCAAGGTGGCCGAAATGGTGCCAATCGCCACGCCAGCCATCCCCCAAAACAGCAGGCGGGCTAACCAACCCGATCGCGGTTGTTGCCAATCGGCAGCCACCCACCGGCCCACCCGATCGGGATAGGGAGTGGCAGGCGGCTGAACCGGTTGATCCGTGGGGGAGGAAAAGGGAGAAAGCTGACTCAACGCTGACCTTAGACCTAATTACGAATTGAAATTTACGAAATGGGATTTGAGATTTGAGATTTAGGATTTGGGACTAGGGCGTGTCGTCAAATCGTCTGAAACCTTGATTCGGCCGTTGGCAGATCGTGGGGGGCAAGGGGCTTAAGCCCCTTGTCTAGGGCGGCTAGGGGATTGAAGATCAACCGTTTTTACTGGATCCCAGGGCATGACGACAGGCCCTAATGAGAAAATGCGATTTCTTGTTGTTTGGATGAGTTCTCTAGCCGATCGCGCTCATGCCTTGGGCGACAAGCGCATTGTAAGCCGTAAATAGATGGCGATCGGCTGACCTGTGGCAGTGAGGGCCGGCAAAAAGCGCAGTTGGGCGGCGCGGGCTTCGAGGGCCTGTTGGGTTGTCGCACTTAAGCCCGGGGTCAGCAATCCCGCAAAGCCAACGGAGCCATCGGCCATCACGGCTAACCGCAAATCCACCGCCCGATCGGCCCAATTGGCTAACTCTGGATAGTCTCGCAAGTTCAAACTCGGCGGCGCGGATTGCAACTGGGGCAAGCGGCTCAGGTCGGCCGCTTGGACGATCGGGCTGCCATCGCCCGGTGTGGTTAGTTCTAACCCAACAATCGCCAGGCCGAATGCTTGGTTTCCCCCCTGGCCTGGGTTGGGGTTGGTGCTGGGGCCGCCGGAATTCCCGGCATTGGGAGCGGGCGGGCTATTGGGATTCGGCCCCGTGCTATTGGGAGCAGGATTCGGGGCGATCGGGCGATTTGGGGGCGCATTTTGCCAACCGGGAGCGGCATAGTCCGGGGGCAGGTTCGGATCGATCGGGTCGGGGTTGAAGGGTCGATCGGGAACCGGGGCCCCACCAGTCGGCTCACCGGGCCAGCGGGGTTGGCTGGCCGCGCCGGGCCCCGAGCCTTGCAGTTGCCCCGGATCCACTTGCCGCAACGGAGCCAGCGGCCGCAACGGTTGCCCCGCAGCGGGATTAGCCGGAGGAGCACCAGGAGCCGCCGGATTAGCCGCCGCACTCGCGGGATTGCCTGCAACAGGGTTAGCGGGGTTATTAGGGGAGTTCGGCCCCGTTGCGGTTGCTGAACTCCCCGCCGCTGGCAAGGTCACCCGCACCACCGGCAAGGGCCCCGCCGCCGGCCCCGCTTGGGCCCCCGATCGCCCCAAACTCCAGAGGGCCAACCCGTGAAGGGCGATCGCGCCCAAGACCGCTCCCCACCAAAACCGGCGCGATCGGGTTGCCGGTTGGTAGTGAATGGGCAAGCCTTCCGGAGCAACGGCATGGGTCGATCGAGCAACGGGGCGATCGGGCATGGTCTTTCACTAAATGTCCAACTTGATTCCAAATTCGTCCGATGATTCAGAAAACCATTCGGACAATCATCCCGAGATTCAGCCCAAGATTTCCCGCAAAATCCAAAGTGGGGTTTCCTGCTGGTCGCCACCTGTTTCAAAATTAACGATTAATCAAACCATTCATCAGCCCATTCGCCAGCCGATTCATTCATCCGAAATTCTGCCACCGCGCTTTCGCGCCTTCAAGAATCCCACTTTGGCCCACTGCCCAAGCGACTTCAAACCGGCCCCAACCTGTTAATTAACCTTTGCAAACCAATCCTATGACCGCCACCAGCACCGCACCTCAGCTCACCAGCGCCCTCGACTATTTCCGCCAAAGCGCCGGCCAATGGCAATCCCAGCGAGTAACCCACCACTTGGCCTTTCGGCGGTCCGAAGTGGGCGAGTCGGAAATTCAGGTGGAAATGCTAGAGGTCACCGATCCGCGTTTGGCCGAAATTTGCCAGATGTATGACATTGACCCTGCCGCTGCGGCCGGTGGGGCCCTGGTGACCTGGAAAAGCTTGATGGCTTGGGATGCTTCTGAGGAAGACAACCACGAGGGGCAAACGGTGATGGTGATTGTGCCGGATGCCACGGACGATCGCCGGGGCAAGCTGCTGCGGGAACGGGGCTATGCAGAAACGGCTCCCGTGGCCGGTGAATATCACCTGGACGAGGAAGGGGGCATGGTTTTAACCACGGAATACGAAACCATGAGTTCCGTGGAGCGCTTTTGGTTTCCCAATCCGGATTTGCGGATGCGCACCAGTGTGCTGAAGCGGTTTGGCGGTTTCAACACGGCCACGTTCTGCACGGAAGTACGGGTGGGCTGCAATCAATCGGCGGTGGCGGCCGGGGGCGATCGGGAGCAGGCAATCTCGGCCCTGGGTTGGTAATGCCTGAGTGGGTCGCGATCGGGTTAGCAAATCCCGGGTTGGCTATCGAGGGGCGATCGACCGCCGAATTCCTCAGAATCCGACTTGGTTCGTGAAGAAACACCAGCGACGCGAAACGCTTTGGTACAATTTGCGGTAGCTAGCAATGCTTTTAAACAGTGGAGTGCTTCGGCGCTTCCGCTGACTGGGCGATCAACGCCTGGCCCCATCCGGCCAACACAGGCGCGATCGCACCATTCCCACAGCGAACCATGCGCGGCTCCCCGTGCATGTCAAGCTTTATTAAGCGTTTTTCAGGAACCGTGCTTGCCCTCACAGCAATCTCGTAACCTGAAAAATGGCAAATTTGGCAGCGTCACCTTGTTGGTTCCTGCCAGCCGATGTGCCTTTAACAAGCGCACGTTAACAAAGCCCGTGACTTTTTGAGACTACCGAGACTACGGAGATTCTGACGTGGCTATTCCTGTATTGAGCTTCTCCCCTTCTTCGCAAAACCAACGTGTGGCTGGTTACGAAGTGGGCAGTGAAGAGCAACCGAAAATTTACGCAATCGAAAACGTCTTCTCTGGCGGTGACATGGACGAGCTGATCTGGGCGGCCTATCGCCAGGTCTTCAGCGAGCACCAAAACATCGCGAACAACCGCCAAACTTTCCTGGAATCGCAACTCCGCTACGGTCAAATCACCGTTAAGGATTTCATCCGGGGCTTGGCCACGTCGGACAGCTTCCGCCGCTTGAACCTGGATACCAACAGCAACTATCGCTTCGTGGAAATCTGCGTTCAGCGGATTTTGGGCCGCGACGTGTATAGCGAGCGGGAAAAGATTGCTTGGTCGATCCTGCTGCCCACCAAGGGTCTGCAAGGTTTCATCGATGCGCTGGTGGATAGTGAAGAATACGCCGCCAACTTCGGTGACAACACGGTTCCTTTCCAGCGTCGTCGTGTGCTGCCCCAGCGCACCGGAGGCGAAACCCCCTTCAACCTGAAGACTCCTCGCTACGAGGCTTACCACCGCAGCCAACTGGGCTTCCCGCAAGTGGTGTGGCAAAACTCGGTGCGTCGCTTCACTCCCCAAGAGAAGAAAATTGGCGCTGGCAGCCCCGCCGGTTTCCTTGGCATGGCTCGTTCGGTAACTCCCTCGCTGCCGGTGGTGTCCCGCACGCCTCTGGCCAACATCAACATCGCCACCGCCGTGCCCTATCGCAAGCGCTAAGTGGGACGATCGGGCGATGACTGTCAGGGGCTTGGGCCCCGGTCATTGCTCGGTTTCTGGGTTTTGCAGGACGAAACTCAACAACTCATCACAACGCAACAGAGGGCCGGGAATTATCCCGGCCCTCTGTGTTTGTTTTTGCCTCAGTCGCTGATTCAGGTTTTAGACCTCTTGCATCAATCAAGACCCTCACCCTAAATCCCTCTCCCAAGTCGGGAGAGGGACTTGAAAATCAACAACGAAATCGCCGTTATTCCCGATTTCTGGCTCCCCTTCGCCCCCCTTGGGAGAAGGGGTTGGGGGATGAGGGCTGTTAGCTGATTCGTGCAGGAGGTCTTTTGATTCAGGTTTTGAGCTGGGGTGCTGACAGGCTGTTGAGATGATGGGAGCTGCGGCGGGCCCGATGGGGGCCCAATCGCAGCTAGGCAAACTGGAGCGGGCGATCGATCCGGGAATTACATCCCGAAGCCGCCCATACCCATACCACCCATGCCCATACCACCCATACCCATACCGCCCATACCGCCCATACCACCCATACCGCCCATGCCACCCATGGGATCACCACCGGCGGGAGCTGCGGGTTTCGGTTCGGGTTTGTCAACCACGATCGCCTCGGTGGTCAGCACCAAACCGGCGATCGAGGCAGCATTTTGCAGGGCTGTCCGCAACACCTTAGCCGGGTCAATGATTCCCATCGCTTGGGTGTCTTCGTAGGTTCCGGTCAGCGCGTTGAAGCCGATGTTGTCGCCTTGGTTGCGTACCTTCTCAACCACCACGGAGCCTTCATAACCGGCGTTTTCGGCAATTTGGCTGAGGGGGGCGGTCAAGGCTTTCGCCACAATGCTGGCCCCGATCGCCTCTTCCTCGTTCAGGGTGGTCTTGAAGCTTTCGGCCAGTTTGGCCAGGCGCATCAGAGTTGCTCCACCACCGGCCACCACCCCTTCCGCGATCGCGGACTTGGTGGCGTTCACGGCATCTTCAATTCGCAGCTTCCGTTCCTTCAGTTCGGTTTCGGTGGCCGCGCCCACTTTAATCACAGCCACACCGCCGATCAAGCGAGCGATCCGCTCTTGCAGCTTTTCGGTGTCGTAGTCGCTGTCAGTGGCAGCCAGTTCATCCTTGAGCTGTTGCACTCGGGCGGTAATGGCGGCCTGATCAGCCCGATCGCCCGCCACGATCGTGGTCGAATCCTTGGTGATCGTCACCTTTTGGGCATATCCCAAAACGCTGGTATCACAGGATTCCAGCTTCGTGCCCGTCTCTTCGCTAACCACCTGGCCGCCAACCACGAGGGCAATATCTTCGAGCATGAACTTGCGGCGCTCGCCAAAGCCCGGAGCTTTCACGGCGGCCACGTTCAGCACGCCCCGCAGTTTGTTGATCACCAGGGTTGAAAGCGCATCGCCTTCAATATCTTGGGCAATGATCAACAGCGATTTGCCATCGCGCACCACCCCTTCCAGAATGCTCACAATTTCCGTGAGGCTATTGATTTTGCCGTCCGTCAGCAGCACAGCCACATTGTGCAACTCCGTGATCATCCGTTCGGAATCGGTCACGAAGTAGGGAGAAGTGTAGCCGCGATCGAACTGCATCCCTTCCACCACGTCCATTTCGGTGGTCAAGGACTTCGATTCTTCCACGGTGATCACGCCGTTTTGGGTGACCCGATCGAAGGCATTGGCGATCGTGCTGCCGATTTCCGGGTCGCTACCGGCGGCCACGGCGGCAATTTGGGCGATCGCCTCGTTGCCGCTAATCGGTTGCGCCAGCTCGTTAATTTCCGCCACCAACCGGGCAACGGTCTTGTCAATCCCGCGCCGCAGGGCCACGGGGTTGGTACCGGCGGTCACATTTTTCATGCCCTCGCGCACTAGGGCTTGGGCCAATACGGTGGCTGTCGTGGTTCCGTCACCCGCAATATCTTTGGTCTTGATGGCCACTTCGCGCACCAAGCGAGCACCCGTATTCTCCAGGGGGCTTTCCAATTCAATTTCTTTCGCGATCGTGATGCCGTCATTCACGATGCTGGGAATACCAAATTTCTTTTCCAGCAAAACGTTTCGGCCTTTGGGGCCCAGCGTGACGCGCACGGCATCGGCCAAGGCGTTAACACCGTTTTCGAGGGCGCGGCGCGATTCGTCGCTGAAGGAGACGATCTTAACCATAGGGGTGTGGGGTCGCTATCCGTGATTTACCAATGGTTCACCCCAAGACTGTATGCAAATTTGGCACTCTCGGAAAGGGAGTGCTAACCGAACCTATGGAATTTTCCCGGACTAATTTTCCCCGGTTAGGGCCTGTCGTCGTTGAGCACGAAACCCTAGATCTGTCGTTAGCGGATTGCATGGGACAAGGGGCTTAAACCCTTGCCCCCACGACAATTGATGACTAATGCCTAGCCTGTACTGAAAGATACTTCTCAGACATCCTCTAAGCGGTTGGAGATCGTGCCGATCTGTCGATCCGAAGATTGTGCTGGTCAGAAATTGCGCCGATCGGGAGATCAACCGCTGACCCGGCGATCGAACCGGGCTGTGCTAACCGCCAAGGGCCTAGACGGAGCAAGCTAGACTAGAAACAGTCCACACCGCCAGCAGCTTTCAGCATGATGCGCTTTTTTGGAATGGGATCTCCCTCGGAATCATCGCACCACACCGCTAACCGATCGCAGGCCGATCGAACCGGTGGGGGGCATCCCGGTTCATGGATCCTACCCACCCGATCGCGCCATCGTCGGCGACGGGCGATCGCCTCGGCCCTGCTGCTGTTTAACCTGTTGACGGTGACCGCGCCCGCTTTGGCCCAGAGTCAACCGAGTGATCGCTCTTCCTCGGAATCGACCCCCACGGTTGGCCAACCTGCCAATCAGCCTGCCAACCAACGCCGCGGCCGCACCCTCACCTACGGCGACCTGATGGAAAAGTTGGAGGCGGGCCAGGTCAAGCGAATTGATCTGTTTCCCGCAGAACAACTGGCCCGGGTCTTTTTGGATCAAAACGGTCGCGCCAGCTCGCCCTACGAAGTGACCCTGTTTGAGCGCAACCCGGAGCTGATCGAAATTGCCCGGGCGAAGGGGGTGGAACTCTCGGTGCAAGAGTCGGTCGATCGCACCGCGGCCCTGAGCCTGATTGCCAATTTGTTGTTTGTGGGGTTGGTGATTGCCCTGCTGGTGAACATTGTGCGCCGCACGGCCAACGCTTCGGGCCAGGCCATGAACTTTGGCAAATCCCGCGCCAAGTTCCAGATGGAAGCCAAAACCGGCGTGACCTTTGATGACGTGGCCGGCGTGGAAGAAGCCAAGGAGGAGCTACAGGAAGTGGTGACCTTCCTGAAGCAGCCGGAACGCTTCACGGCCGTGGGGGCCAAGATTCCGCGCGGGGTGTTGCTGGTGGGGCCACCGGGAACGGGTAAAACCCTGTTGGCCAAGGCGATCGCCGGGGAAGCGGGCGTGCCCTTCTTCAGCATGTCCGGTTCGGAATTTGTGGAAATGTTTGTGGGGGTGGGCGCATCTCGGGTGCGAGACCTGTTCCGCAAGGCGAAGGAAAGCGCTCCCTGCATTGTGTTCATTGATGAAATTGATGCGGTGGGTCGCCAACGGGGCGCGGGCATTGGCGGCGGCAACGATGAACGGGAACAAACCCTCAACCAACTGCTGACCGAGATGGACGGGTTTGAGGGCAACTCCGGGGTGATTATTATTGCCGCCACGAACCGCCCCGATGTGCTGGACTCGGCCCTGATGCGACCGGGCCGGTTCGATCGCCAAATTACCGTTGATTTGCCCAGTTACACGGGGCGGCTGGCGATTTTGCAAGTCCATGCCCGCACCAAAAAGATTGAAGAAGGGGTGTCGATCGAGGCGATCGCCCGGCGCACTCCCGGTTTTGCGGGGGCTGATTTGGCGAATTTGCTCAACGAGGCGGCGATTTTGACGGCCCGGCGACGGAAGCCGGCCATCAGCCTGGAGGAAATTGACGATGCGATCGACCGGATCACCATTGGCCTGAAGTTGGCTCCCCTGCTGGATAGCAAGAAAAAACGCCTGATTGCCTATCACGAGGTGGGCCATGCCCTGTTGATGACGCTGCTGGAGCATTCTGACCCGCTGAACAAGGTGACGATCGTGCCCCGATCGGGCGGTATTGGCGGGTTTGCCCAACAGGTTTTCAATGAGGAAATGGTGGATAGCGGTCTCTATACCCGTGCTTGGATTCTCGATCGAATTGTGATGACCCTGGGGGGCCGGGCGGCCGAACAGGAAGTGTTTGGCGATTCCGAAATCACCGTCGGAGCCAGCAACGATCTGAAGGTAGTCAGCACCTTGGCCCGCGAAATGGTCACTCGCTATGGCATGTCGGATCTGGGTACGTTGGCCCTGGAAAGCCAATCGGGTGAAGTGTTTTTGGGACGGGGTTGGATGTCTCAGCCGGAATATTCCGAAGAGGTGGCCGCCAAGATCGATCGCACCGTGCGGGAAATTGCCGTCAACTGCTACGAAAAAGCCTGTCAGATCCTCCGTGAGCATCGAGAACTGGTCGATCGATTGGTCGATCAACTGCTCGATGAAGAAATGATCGAAGGGGATGAATTCCGCAAAATTGTGCGTTCCTACGTCCCAATTCCCGAGAAGGATTACCCCGAGGATCGACAAATGCGTCAAGCCAGCAACGCCGGTAGCCCGGCTGCGGCAAGGGTTTAGGACTGCGATCGCCCGATCGCTCTGGATCGATCGCCCTGAATTAATCTGGATTGCTTTGGGTCGATCGCTTTGGGTTGATTGCTCTAGATCGGTTCATCAAAATCGATTGCTTTGGGCCGATCGCTTTGGGTTGATCTCGATTAACCGTCCTGAATTGCTCAATTCAATTAGCCCGAATGGATTGATTGAAATCCAATCCGATCGCTGCCCAAGGTGATCGCCTCCCATCGCCCCCAATTCCCCATTGCCTGGAACCATGCCGATCGAACAGCCCGCCCCGTCCCCGCAAGCGTCCGTGCAAATTGGCCCCTACCAAGCCATCACCCAGCCAGGAGGGTTTCAACTGCAATCCTTTTCCACCGATCAGGTCTATCGATTTGCCGGAGCGGGAATGCCCACCAACAGCATCAGTGAACCGATGGTGGATTTAGTGACCAGCTACATTGCCCAATGGGAACATCTTGTGTCGCCCAACGACCGATCGGGAGCCATGTCATTTCGGGAAGTGTGGCAAGAGGCCGCAGACTATTTTGAGGCGATCGAGGGCATCGAAGAGGGGCGGCGCGGCTAAAGGCTCACCAACCGTTGAAGGAACCACTCAATGGGTTTCCCCTGAGCGCCGCCGATCGGGGGGCGTAGGCGGTGGCGCGGGAGCGGTTTTTTGCTCCAGTCCCAACAGAATTTCCGCCCAGAGCGCGTTGGGGTCTGCGAGATCGGGTGTTTCGTCCGCTGGTTCCATCCCTTGATCCAAGGGGCGATCGGGGTTGTTTGCCTCGCCCTGTGCCGCCTTGGAATTCTCGGAACTCTCGACATTTTCGGGATCTTCAGGATTTGCGGGAGCCTGGGGGTCTTCATCCTCTTGATGCTGGCTGCCCATATAGCGCTCAATATCCTCGATCGCCGCTTCTAAATCTTCCAGGGTAATTTCCTGGCTGGCGGGAGGTGCGGTTTCGGCTGCGGCCTGGGGGCTGGGGGCTGCTTCGGTTTCCACCGTGTCAAGGGCGGCCGCATCTTCAGGATCGGTCAGATTTTCCCGTAGGCGTTCGAGGGCCTCTAAGAAGGCCTGTTGGGCCGCCTGCCTGGCCCCATGATGCCGCTCCATCATTGTTAATTACGCTCCTAGTGGCTGTGCGATCGCGAATCCCCGCGCCCTGACCCTGGTGATTGAACTGGGCTGCCGCTGAGACGCTCCCGATCGATCGGCTGCCAAAACCAGTACCTCAGCCTTCGCTAGGACTTGCTTGGTTTCAGTTCAACAGGCTGAATACTTCAATCCTATGCAATTCAGGTCTGTGGTTGTTGGATTCATCAACAACTCAGGAAATTCGCCCGTTGATTTATGTATCCCGCGATGTGCCCCGCAACGCATCCCGCGATATATCTGGCGATACATCCCGCGATCGATCAGGGTACTTTACAGATTCAATACGAACAAAAAATAAGCAAAAGCAATAAACAGAAGCAATAAGCAAAAGCAATAAGCAAAAAAAGAGACCCGGAGACCGCGCCTATCTCAAGCATCCCTTAGTGCTGCTGCCTTCCGGCTCTGACACGGTTCGGGCGTTGGGATTGCGCGGGTCCAGGTCGCCATAACCATACCATGAACAGCCCCCGTTAACGCAAGGGCGAGCAACCCGACTGTTTCTGAACCCGATTGATCGATGGGGGGTTAGGGGCGCTTCCAGGTGGCAATGTTCCAGGTGTCGCTGTCCCAAGGGGTGAGATCCACGCCCTGCAATTGATCGCTGACGGCTCCCACTTTGGCCCGGGCAATGAGGGGAATCAGGGCCACATCCTGAATCAGTTGGTCATTGAGGGCAATCATGGCCGCCTGCCGTTTGATGGGATCTAATTCCTGGTCGGCTTTGGCCCAAGCTTGGTCATAGGCTGAGTTGCAATAGCGGGTGTAGTTATTGCGGTTCCAGTCGTTGGCTTTGCTGGCAATTTCGGAGCAAGTCCACCATTTCAGGTGTGCGCTGGGATCCGGGGAGGTGTTGCCGGTGGTGTAGAGCTGCAAATCGGCTTGGAAGCGGTTTACCGTGTCGGCGTTGGCTGGGTCGCCGGAGAAGAAGGCTCCGGCATCCACGGACTTCAGTTCCACGCCAATCCCGATCGACTCCCAAGCTTGCTTCACAATCTCCTGGGTTTTCTGGCGTAGGGGATTCACCGAAGTGACAAACAGCACCCGCATTTCCACACCGTTTTTGTCCCGAATTTGGTTGCCGTTGGTGTCTTTCCAACCCGCTTGATCCAACAGTTGGGCTGCTTTTTGCAGGTTGAATTCCATTTGGTTGTTGGGTGAGGCAAACTGCTGGGGAGCGATGATCAGATTGGCCGTGGGATTGCCGGTGGGGCCATAGAGCTGCTGGGCGATGGTGGCGCGATCAACCGCGAGGGCAAAGGCCTGGCGCACAGTTTTATCCGTGAAGAAGGGGTGGGGAAACTGCACGCTCGATCGCTCCCCGTCGGCGGTGGCCCGGTTGGGGTCAGTGAAGTTAAAGTGAATCCGCTCCGATTGGGCCCCGGTCACGGCCAACAGTTTGCCCTTGCCACCGCTTTCCAGTTGCCTCAAAATTGGCGCTTCCACCTGCGGATTGTAGGCGTAGTCCGCATCGCCGGTTTGCAACACGGCCCGGGCGGCCGAGGTGGCATCGCCGCCGCCTTTGATTTCCACCTGCTCGAAGGCAAGGCTGGCCCGATCGCGGTAGTTGGGGTTGGGTTTATAGACGATCGAATCACCCGGTTTAAAGGACTCCACCTGATAGGGACCCGTCCCGATCGGCTTCAGGTTGGCCGGTGCTTCCTTGGCCCTGGCTCCCACATAGTCCTTAAAAACGTGTTTCGGCAAAATCATGCCGTTGTAGCCAGTGAAGGGCTGAGACCAACTGGCCGTGGGCGCTGTGAATTCAATCCGCACCGTTTGCGGGTCGATCGCCCGCACCGATTTCACCATGGCGTAGTCCGTGAGGGTGGCCGCGCCGGTTTTGGGATCGCTCAAAAACTCATAGGTAAAAACCACATCCTCAGCGGTGAAGGGTTTGCCGTCGGCCCACGTCACGCCGGATTTCAGCTTCCAAGTGACCGATCGCCCGTCCTTGGCCACGCCACCATTGGCCAGGGTGGGTTCTTCCGCCGCCAAAAATAAAACCAATTTGCCCGTTTTGTCGTAGCTGGCCAGGGGTTCATAGACCACCCGCGCCCCGTCAAAATCCTTATTTCCCGTGGCCAGGTGGGGATTCAAAATGGTGGGAGCTTGCCAATAGAGCAACTTCAGGGTTTTATCCGCCGGGCCACTGGCGCTGGGACGGTTGGCGGAGTTGGTGGATGCGCCGCCGCCACAGCCCCCCACCAGCAAACTGGCCACCAGCCCGATCGCCCCTAACGACTGACGCAACTGGGGCGATCGAGCCGGAGCGATCGTTCTTGTCCATTTCCGAGGCCAAAACAGGTTAGGCATGAATCGCCACCAGACACCACAACATCAATCGAAAACCACAATAACAGCCAACAATAATCCGTCTGCCTTAGTCTGTCTCGTGCGATCGATCAATGTTCCTGCAACGTTCCCGCAACGCCCCCACAGTTCTCCCGCAACACTCCCACTGCTCCCATCGCTCCATGGCCGGCAGCCGCTGCCGACCCAATCAATTCCTGAAATCACTTATAGAATGAGATTAGGGAAATAAAATTCAGCGAAAACCAATCCTAATCAACAGCATTTGTATCGCGAGATTTTTTAACCAAGCTCTTGATCACCGTGGACTGACCCGGAACAATGAAGGATTCGGGATCCACCAGGGATCGACCTTGAACGCTGTTTGTCGTTGCAGGGTGCGGCGGAAAACACCATGAATGCCCAGTCATCCGAGAGGGTGTCTGAAGATTCAACAGCACTGTTGGATGTTTCTGAATGTTTGGCCGGATGGCAAACCACAAACCAATCAGAGGACGCGTCAGATCCTGAAGCTTGGAGGCTTATGGAAAATCAAGCGAGTCCAGGGTTATTGCCGGTGACCCTGGAGTTGTATGAACGGGCGATGGCTTCGGCCAGTTGCGGCATCGCGATCGCCGATATGAGCCGGCCCGATCGCCCCCTGATCTATTGCAATGAAGCCTTCGAGACCATGACAGGCTACCGCCGGGAAGAGGTGTTGGGGCGTAACTGTCGGTTTATGCAGGGGCCGGACACGGATCCGGTGGCGGTGGAGCAACTCAGCCAGGCCATTCGCCGGGGTGAGGCCTGTGAGGTGGTGTTGCTCAATTACCGCAAGGATGGCCGGCCCTTTTGGAATCGCCTTTCGATCGGCCCCGTGCATGATGCGGCGGGCCATTTGACCCACTACATTGGCGTACAAACGGACGTGACCGAAGCGGTGGAAGCCCGCAAGCGCCAAAACCGGCAATTGCAAGAGGAACAACTCCTGAGCGGTGTGACCCAGCGCATTCGCCAGGACTTGGACTTGACGGCGGTGTTGAGCACGGCGGTGAATGAGGTGCGCCAACTGCTGCAGACCGATCGGGTGGTGGTCTATCGCTTTAACCCCGACTGGAGCGGCATGGTGGTGGCCGAATCCGTGGGTGAGGATTGGGATGCGTCGTTGGATGTGACGATTGAGGACACCTGTTTTCAGGTCAGCCGCGCCCAGGATTACCAACAGGGACGCATTAGCGCCATCAGTGACATTGAAACGGCCCCTCTGAGCGAGTGCCATCGCAATTTGCTGCGTCGGTTCCAAGTGCAGGCTAATTTGGTGTTGCCCATCTCTGACCATGGCCGGCTCTGGGGCCTGTTAATCGCTCACCACTGCCAAAGTCCGCGCCAGTGGCATCCTAACGAAATTCATTTGCTGGAGCGGTTGTCCCATCAGTTGGCCGTGGCCGTGTTGCAGGCGGAACTGTATGAACAGGCCCAAGCGGAAATTCGGCGGCGACAGGCGGTGGAGGCCAAGCTCGCGGACAAGGCGGCTCAGTTGGAGGCGGCGTTGCAGGCCCTGAAGTGGCAGCAGGCCCAGTTGGTGCAGGCGGAACGGCTGGCGGGGCTGGAGCAGTTGGTGGCAGGGGTGGCCCATGAGGTGAACAATCCGGTGGCCTTCATTGCGGGCAATTTGGCCCACGCGGGTCACTATATCCAGGATTTGTTGGACTTGGTGAATGTCTACCAAGCGGAGTGGGCGCGATCGGGGGTGGCTCCTTCGGCTCAGATGGAAGCGTTGGTGGAGGAGGTGGATCCCGCTTATATTGCAGAAGATTGGCCAAGAATGCTGCAATCGATGCGATCGGGCGTGGAGCGCATCCAAAAGATTGTTCGATCGCTGCGGGCTTTCTCGCGGTTGGATGAGGCGATTGTGAAGAGCATTAACCTCAACGAGAGTTTGGATAGCGCCTTGGTGTTGTTTCAAGGGCGGTTAAATGCCTTGCGCAGCGGGGATCAGCTCCATTCGATTCAGCTCATTCATGAGTGGGGGGCACTGCCGGCCATCACTTGTTATCCGGGCCCGCTGAATCAGGCCTTGGCGGCGTTGATTGAAAATGCGATCGATGCGTTGACGGTGGCGATCGAGTCGCCCCAATGGTTAGCCAAAGAAGAACGCCCCACCATTTGGCTGGCCACGGCCCTGGATGCGACCAGTGGGCGGGCGGTGATTCGGATTCGAGACAATGCCCTCGGCATTCCGGAGGCGGTGCACGATCGCATTTTGGATCCTTTCTTTAGTACGAAGCCGATCGGACAGGGGACGGGGTTGGGCCTGTCGATCGCCTATCAAACCATTGTGGAGCAGCATGGGGGCCGGCTTTGGTTTGAGTCGGAACCCAATCAGGGCACGACTTTTGTGGTGGAGCTGCCCCCTGCGCCGCCTACTTTGGCGGAGGCGGAATCGGCGGAGGACTTGCCCGATCGGTTTCTGAGGCGGGGAAATTTGGGCGATCGACCCTTGCCGCCCATGCTGCCCAACGGTGGCGGGCGATCGATGCCGTCTCTGTTGCTGTCTAGCTAGGGGCTGGCTCCTGGGCTGACGGGTGCTTCAGCCCAGGAGCCAGACTTGAGGCTAACTTTTGAACCCCCTAAGCACCCCGCTAAGCACCAGTGATCAGCGCGCAAATTTGGTCAGGATCCGTGGGCAAATCGGCCGTGAGCACTTCCGGCTCCGTCGCCGTGACCAGCACGTCATCCTCAATCCGAATACCGCGCACATCGGCAAATTGGGCCAACCGTTCCCAATCAATACAGTCGCCATAGCGATCGCGCCGCGCCGGGTCTTGCAGCAGGCCCGGCACTTGGTAAAAACCGGGTTCGATCGTCACCACCATGCCCACCTCCAAGGGGCGATCGAGCCGCAGAAAACACCAGCCAAACCGCTCACTGCGTTGGCGGCCGGGCCCATAACCTGCCCGATCGCCCAGATCCTCCATGTCATGCACATCCAGCCCCAACAGGTGGCCCACACCATGGGGAAAAAACAGCGTATGGGCATCCCGATCGACCAATTGCGCCGGTTGTCCCCGCAAAATGCCCAAGTCCACCAGGCCTTCCACCAATACCCAAGCCGCCTTGTGGTGGATATCGCGGTATTCCACCCCCGGCCGCACTGCCGCCACCGCCGCATCATGGGCCGCCAACACCACCTCATAAATCGCCCGCTGTGGGGCGGAAAACTGCCCCGATACGGGCCAAGTGCGGGTAATGTCGGAGGCCCAACCGCTGGACACCTCGGCCCCCGCATCCACCAGCAGCAAATCCCCCGGCGTGAGAGGGTGATGGTAGCGCTCATTGTGGAGCACTTCGCCCCGGGTGGTGACAATACTGTTGTAGGCGGGGCAAGCCTCTTGGGCGATCAAAGTGGCTTCGATCGCCGCCCGCACGGCCGCTTCTGTGGGGGCTTGGCTTGTGGCTGCGAGGCCGGCCCGGTGGGCCGCCACCGCGATCGCCGCCGATCGCCGCAACTCCCCTAGGGCCATGGGATCTTGGGTCGATCGCACCGCCACGATTGCATCCACCAGCGCCCCATCGGGGCCATTTGCCTGGGCCGGTTGGGGGAGCGATCGCCCCAGCAGGGCTTCCTGATGGGCCCGGGCCGCAGGCGACTGTACCGCAATGGTCGCCACCTCCGCCAAGCGATCGCCCAAATAGCTCGCCAGTTCCGCCAAGGGATAGGCATCCTCCACCCCCATTTGGGCCGCCAATTCCGCCCGCGAGGGTTCTGGCCCATGCCACAGCGCATCATCAACCGTCGGTTGATCCCAAAACAGAATCGATCGCCCGTCCAGGATCAGCAGCACGGCCCGCTCAAGGGACAGTCCCGCAAAATACAAAAAATGGCTACTGGCCCGAAAGGGATAGCGATTGGCGGGAAAATTCCGCGCCGCCCCTTGCCCAGACCAGAGGGCCACCGGAAACAACACCCGATCACTTAACCGGCGACGACGATCACGCAACCCATCGGCAAAACTGTAATCACTCATGTTCCGACCTCTGCCCGCTGAGTAACATCTAACTCCAGGCTATGGGTTCCCGGCAATTAGCTCCAGGCTATGGGTTCTAGGCGATGAATTTCAGATGGTCTGTGATCGAAATCCCCAGCCATTCTGCAAGCAGGTCAGGAACCACGAATGGGCAAGCTCATTAAAAACTGCGACCCCTGGCCCAATTCCGATCGCACCGTTAAGCTGCCGCCATGTTTTTCCACCACAATTTGGCGAGCGATCGCTAAGCCCAATCCGGTGCCTTTGCCAACGGCCTTAGTAGTGAATGTGGGATCAAAAATCTTGGCTTGTAACGCCTCATTCATGCCCTTGCCATTGTCTTGAATCGTTATTTGCACATGATCATCGACTTGTCGAGTACAAATCGTAATGACTTGCGGATGGGCAGTTAATTCTTCAAATGACTGTCCCTGAGCCAGCTCATCGAACATATCGATCGCATTGGCCAAAAGATTCATGAACACCTGATTAAGCTGTCCCGGAAAGCAATCGATTGCTGGAATATCCCCATAGTCTTGAATGACTTCAACGGCAGGGCGATGCTCATTGGCTTTTAGTCGATACTTCAGAATCAGTAATGTGCTGTCAATTCCTTCATGTAAATTGGCTTGAATTTTATATTCCGTATCCGCCCGTGAAAAAGTGCGCAGACTATTGCTAATACCCTTGATGCGATCGGTTGCTAACTGCATCGATTTCAATAGTGCTGGTAAATCTTCACTCAAAAAATCTAAATCAATCTCTTCCGCATTATCAGTGATGCTGGATTCAGGGTTGGGATAATGCTGTTGATAGAGTTCTAAATGACCAATGAGATCCTGAAAAGAATCTTGCAAATTTTGAATGCTGCCGTTTAAAAAGCCGATCGGATTATTAATTTCGTGAGCAACCCCAGCTACCAAGTTTCCTAAGGATGCCATTTTTTCGCTTTGAACGATCTGTAGCTGGGATTGTTCAAGTTGTTGAGCGTAGGTGCGTGCTTGCTGATAGAGACGAGCATTTTCCAGTGAAATAGCTGCTTGGGCACAGAGAAAATTCAGAACCAAGAGCCGATCGCTCGTAAACACATTTTTCGCAGCTTGGTTGCTGAGATATAAAATGCCCACCAATTGCGATTGGTTGAGAATGGGTAAGCACAATATACTTTGGGGCATCGGGCGATCAAGAAAAGCATCCCCGATCGGCAAGTGGGTTTGACCTTCATTAATCACCACCGATTCTCTGGTATTTTTCACCCATTGAATGAGGGGTAAAGGCAGGGAATTTTCGTTCTGAAGGGGGATGGTGCAAAGCTTGGTTATTTCGGTGGAGGCGATCGCCCGCACTAACCATTCGCCATCATGATCAGGAACCATCAAAATGCATTGGTCACCACCAGAATATTGCAAAATAATTTGCGTTAATTGTTGCAGTAATTCATCCAGTTGAATGGTGCTGGCGATACTTTGGGATGCTCGAATGATGGCTGCCAAATCGAGCATGACATTGAGATTTTGGCTGCTGGAATTTTGTGTGGCAGTGGAGCTGTAGGTTGCAGTCGCAATGGAAACAAATGTTTCCAGAGGATTCAACTTCTCAGAAACCGATTCCAAAATCGGCGAGAGCAATTTTGGATAATGTTGTTCAAGGTCGCTTACCTTTGCCTTCGCGCCCCAGCGGGCATAGCAGTAATAGGCTTCCTGCATATAGCTGGCGGCGAATTTTTCCTTGTTCCAATCCAAGTAGAACTTAGCAGCCAGTTCATTCGCTAAAGCTTCTTCTTGTAAAAATCCCTGTGCCTTGGCTCCATCAATGGCGCGATCGTACAAAATACCGGCTTCGTAAAACTTTTCCAGCACGCGGCACTTTTCCGCTTCTAGCAGATCTGCCTTATGCTGATGGTTAATAGGCGATTGCCTGGCCCAAGGCGCTAAAGCTGTTTGTTGCTTTTCTCCAAGAGACAATGCTCGCGATCGCCCTAAGCTGGACTGAGTAGTGGCAGCCCGAAAATAGGTTAACCCTGCATAGAAATGGAAAACTGAAATATGAATATGTCCCGTGATGATATACATGCAAGGAGAGCCTGCATTGATATAATCAATAGCCCGCTCATAGTGATCAAAAAGATAAGCTAAAATCAATTTATAAATATAAGCAAATGCCAAGCCGGACGATTCATTTTTTTGTACATACTGAGGGAACATCACCGTTTCATCATAGCTCTGACCAATTAGCCGATCGGGATAATCAGTGTTGGTCACAAAGCCTTGAAAAGCCTGTTGCTGCATGCGCAGATAACTTACAGGATTTTCTCGCTTCATTTGGCTCAAAATGATGCAATATTGCTCCATATCCGGTTCTATGTCGGTTAGACAAAAGCCAGAGAAAAATTGATTAAAAAAGTAATTATTAATGCTATAGACTGCGTAGAGTAAATTGCCAGTTTCCATTCCCAGCAGATAGCTTTCCTTGAGCATGGGAATAGTCGATCGCAAGGAGTTATGACGATGTTGAATAAAAATACTAAATAGAAAAAGAGTCATGGCCCGATATTCAGGAGCACTGAAGCGATCAAGTAGCTCCAAGGACACCTTGCCAAACTGATATCCCTTTTCAAATTCATTGTAAAAATTGGTCAAAATCAGACCATAGCCACTGTAACCAATCATGGAAACAGAACTGTTACCAAATTCCAAAGACAAGCTCACCATCCGCGCACAAACCAATGGAAAGAGTTCTATCTTCACCATGTAGATCGGTGCAAAGAGTGCCGCCATTAACTTCATGGCTGCCATGATCCGAGGATTGGTCATGGGAGAAAGATGTCCCAGATCCTCAATGACATAATCTTCAAGTTGCTGAGCTAACGCTTCAAGCACTTGATGATTCATGGTGGAGTTGGTTTGAGTGGGCAACGCCACACCCAATTCTGAAAGCGCATCAGACCCGATCGCGATCGCCTCTGACATTTGGTTGCGAGTAGCGAGAGCATTAATTTGAATTTTGTAGATTTCCACCTTGTCTAATGGGGTCTGAGCTGCCGTTAAAACCTGTTGACAATGATTGTCCATCTCGGCAATATCGCCCATGAGACATGCCACTTCAGCCGCTAAGATATGTAGCTCTAAACTCAGGTGGTATTGTTTCTGCCAGCGATCATTGGACAGGAGCGATAACCCCGTGTTAACAAAATTGCTGGCAGCCGCATAGGCCGTTGCTATTTTGGCTTTTTGGGCGGCTTCCAAATTACTTTGAGCCAAGGAAACCCGCTCTGCGTCGGTGGTGAGTAAGTCTTGGCCTAAATTTAGATGGTTAATAATATCAAATCGTCTATTTTCTAACTCTGAACCAGAGAGCTGAGTCTGCAAAAGTTGACCGATCGTCAGATGGGTCATCGGTTTCTGAGCCGGATCAATTAGGGAATAGGCAGCCTGTTGGACGCGATCGTGTAAAAAACGATAGGTTGGATTAACCTGCGGTTCCTGCACCTCCCGATCGGCTGGGGTTAGTACCTCCGGCTGAAAAAATTTATAGACCTGACTGTTGGGTAAAACCAATCCCTCTTGCAACGCTTTCCAAAGAGCATTGGCTGTTTCTGCGGCAGATTGTTGAGCAATGATCGAGAGGGTTACTAAGTCAAATTGGTTACCCAAGCAAGCCGCTAGCTTCAAGACCGATCGCGTGGATTCAGGCAGCCTTTGAAGCCGCGCTGCCATAAACTCCACCACATCGTCAGTTGTGGTTAGGGTGTAAATACTGGAAATATCACATTCCCAATAGCAGGCTTCTCGGTTGAATGTAATCCAGCCTTCCTCGTGGAGCGACTTTAAAAATTGCGTTGTGAAGAAAGGATTACCCTGGGTTTTGCGATCGATTGATTGGGTCAGGGGTAATGCCCGATCGGGTGGGCAACGCAATGTATCAGCCACTAAGTCATTGGTATGCTCCAGGCTCAGCGGATTTAGCGTAATAGTATTAATGACTGCCTGTTCCTTTGCCAATTCCTCCAGGGTGACCATGAAAGGGTGAATGGGAGAAACCTCATTATCGCGATAGGCTCCCAACATGAGTAAATGGGCACTATCTCCCATCAACACTTTCAGAAGTTGCAAAGAGGCTAAATCTGCCCACTGTAAGTCATCTAAAAAAATGACAAGGGGATGATCGGGCCTTGTAAAAACCTGAATAAACTTCTGAAACAGAAAATTAAACCGATTTTGGGCGGCTGTTCCGGACAATTCGGGCACGGCTGCCTGAGACCCAATGATCGTCTCCAGTTCGGGAATGACTTCAATCAGAACTTGCCCACTTTCTCCCAACGCTTCCAGAATTTTGGTTCGCCACTGGCTTAATTGACTATCCGGCTCAGAGAGCAAATAGCTCATTAAGTCGCGGAACGCTTGCACAAAAGCCGACAAAGGAATATTGCGATTGAATTGGTCAAATTTTCCCTTGATGAAATAACCTTTTTGGCGAGTGATGGGCTTGTGAATTTCATGAATAACGGCGGTTTTGCCAATTCCAGAAAATCCCGCCACCAGCATCAATTCTGTGCTTCCTTGGGCAACACGTTCAAAGGCCGCTAATAAGCAAGCCACTTCCCGATCGCGCCCGTAGAGTTTGTCAGAAATCAGGAATCGATCGCTCAAATCGCGAGTTCCCAACTCAAAAGGCTGAATTTGTTGAGTGGCCTCCCACTGTGTCCAACATTGCTCCAGGTCGTGCTTTAACCCCTTCGCGGTTTGATAGCGATGTTCTGCATTTTTTGCCATTAATTTAGAAACAATGGCCGCCACCATGGAGGGAATCGCGGGATTCACCTGATCAAGCGCTGTGGGTGTTTTGGCAATGTGACAGTGAATGAGCTTGAGGGGATCAGTCGCTTCAAAGGGAAGCCGACCACTCAGTAATTGATAAAACGTGACTCCAAGGGCATAAAAGTCTGTGCGATAATCGATGCCGCGATTCATACGGCCAGTTTGTTCAGGGGCTAAATAGGCAATGGTTCCCTCAAGAATATTCGGGTTCTGAATTTCCTGAGTTTCTTTGGGCAACACGGAAGCAATACTAAAGTCAATAATTTTGATTACTTTGGTGCTGGGTTGAATCAAAATATTGGCGGGTTTAATATCTCGATGAATAACCCGACTTTGGTGCAAGTCATGGAGAATTTCGGATACCTGTAAGGCAATAGACAGAAAATCAGTCAACGAAATCGAGCATTGTTTTCGATAATCTTCTAGGGAGATAGCGCTGAAATCTTCCATCACCAAGGCATAACTGTTGCCATAGGCTTCTAGACTGTAGGGATGTACAATACCCGTAATATTCAAAGACTTAGCGATGCTATATTGATTGCGAAATTGTGTCAGCTCGTTAAAGCTGGGATACTCATGGCAAAGGATTTTGATGACAACTGATCGCCCTGTATTAGTCTGAACTGCCCGGTAAACGGCTGTGCGCGATCCTGAGTAAAGTTGCTCAGTAATTTCGTAACCATCAAGGCTGGGCCACAAAGTGGGCGAAGTTTGTTGCAGTGGGCTAGTCATGGGCCACGATCATGCAGTTGAGGGGTGGATTCAGCGCCTTAGTCCTGACCCAAGCCTTGATCAAGGCTGATCAGGCCATGGTCTTAGGTGTGGTTTGAAGAGTTTTGGGGCTTAACTTGACGACTGCTTGAGATCACGTTAGCTCGGCTCTGATCATAGCAATTGCAATCACAAGTTGCTAGATTAATGGGCAAAACATCGAATTAAGACCAGTAATAATCAAGCGAAGCTGTGTTAGAAGAATGCTCTAGAGTAGATTATCGAATGCTTTATAACTAAATAGTTATTTTGGGAATTATTGAACGATTTGCCCTGAAATTGACTTAAAAACGCGATTAAAAGTTTATTGAGAAATTGATTTCAAAAGATCTAGGCAGAAATTATACTGAAAATCTATAATAAGAATAGCATTTTCAAAAATTTTTGTTTTAAGAGGATGATCAGGAGTGTTTTCAGTGATCACAAAAATTCATCAGTCGCGTAAACTAAAAATTTAGGCCCATTTGGTGCGTTGACTGATGAAATAAATTAGGTATTGGCTTTGATGCTGCAAATATTCCCTACATCAGTCTTGAAAATCAAATGAATAGACAGATGAACATAGAATCAGTTGTCGAAATTTTGAAGGCAGACTATCAGAAATTTCCTAAAGATCAAACATTTGAGATTTACGATCGGGAGGTTTATTTCAAAGATCCAACGAGTGAATTTCGAGGGGTCGATCGCTACCGAAAAACGATCGCCTTTATTGACCAATGGTTTCAGGAGCCTCGCCTCACGCTGCATGAAATTGCCGTGACGACCGATCGCACGATCCGCACAGACTGGACTCTGACCTGGACAACACCACTCCCCTGGAAACCGCGAATTTCGATCACGGGTTGGAGTGAGCTGGGGTTGAATTCCCAAGGCTTAATCAACTCCCACATTGACTATTGGCAATGTTCGATCTGGGATGTGCTGAAACAGCATTTTGCTCGCGCAAACGATTAACAGATCACGCAACCTACCTGAGACAGGCTTCAAAAAGCTTTACAAAAAACGCCATAATGGAGGCGCACTGGGCGATCGTCTCCTCCGAAACAAAGGCAATTCCATCATGCGCGTAATTTTGATGACCGGCAAAGGCGGAGTCGGTAAAACCTCCGTCGCCGCAGCTACCGGCCTGCGCTGTGCCGAGCTGGGCTACAAAACCCTCGTCCTCAGTACCGATCCGGCCCATTCCTTAGCCGATAGCCTGGACTTAGAGTTGGGTCATGACCCGATCGCGGTGCGGCCGAACCTGTGGGCGGCGGAGTTGGATGCCCTGGCAGAATTAGAAGGAAATTGGGGCGCAGTGAAGCGCTACATTACGCAAGTCCTGCAAGCGCGTGGCTTAGAAGGTGTGCAAGCGGAAGAGTTGGCAATTTTGCCGGGAATGGACGAAATTTTCGCCCTGGTGCGCATGAAGCGGCACTACGACGAGGGGGAATATGAGGTCTTGATCATTGACTCAGCCCCTACGGGCACGGCTTTACGGCTCTTGAGCCTGCCGGAGGTGGGCGGTTGGTACATGCGCCGCTTCTATAAGCCGCTGCAAAGCATGTCTGTTGCCCTGCGCCCGTTGGTGGAGCCGATTTTTCGCCCGATCGCCGGTTTTTCACTGCCGGATAAGGAAGTGATGGATGCGCCCTATGAGTTCTATGAACAAATTGAGGCCTTGGAAAAAGTCTTAACTGATAGCTCCCAAACCTCGGTGCGGCTGGTGACCAATCCAGAAAAAATGGTGATTAAAGAATCGCTGCGGGCCCATGCCTACCTGAGTTTGTATAACGTGGCGACCGATATGGTGGTGGCCAATCGGGTGATTCCGGCGGAGGTGAGCGATCCCTTCTTCGATCGCTGGAAAGCCGATCAACAGAAATATAAGGATGAAATTCATGAAAATTTCCGCCCCTTGCCGGTGAAAGAAGTGCCGCTTTTCTCTGAAGAACTGTGCGGATTGGCAGCGCTCGATCGCCTGAAGGAAACCCTTTATCCCAATAACGAAGATCCTGCCCAGGTCTATTACAAAGAAACAACCTTGCGTGTGGTGCAGGTGGACAACACCTACAGTTTGGAAATGTACTTGCCGGGCATTCCCAAGAGCCAGATTGAACTGAGCAAAACCGGTGATGAACTGAATGTTCGGATCGGTAACCATCGCCGTAATTTGGTGTTGCCCCAAGCCTTGGCAGCCTTGCAACCCACGGGCGCTAAAATGGAAGAAGATTACCTGAAAATTCGCTTTTCCGAACCCGCCAAGGTCTAGCGTTCACTGTCTGGTTTCTGTCACCTCAAATCCTGAAAGCTTAAAAGGTCACGAACCTAGAAAGTAATTCCCCTGGAAGATCGTGATTTTACGAAGGTGCAGGCAAGGGGCTTAAGCCCCTTGTCTTCTGGGGAGCTGGGTTAGGATAATTTCGGCTAAGTCTGAAGGCTTAACAGTCACGAACCTGGAAAATAATTCTCCTAGAAGATTGTGATCTTGAAAGATCGTGATTGTGCGGAAGCGTTGGGGCAAGGGGCTTAAGCCCCTTGTCTTCTGGGGAACTGGGTTAGGATAATTTGGGCTAAGTGGGTGCTGAATTCAGATCAAACCGGCGTATTCAGCATGAGTGACAGCAGGATCAGAGCTGGCCAGAATTGGGTAGGTAATGATTTGGTTTTATAAAACTTCCTTGGTTCACAAGAATCATGAAAAAAACAATATTTTCGGTGGCGCTCTTTGGTAGCGCTTTTTTACTATTTTGGGTGCAATTTATTGTTGCCAAAAGCTTGCTACCTCTGTTGGGAGGAACCCCGGCCGTTTGGAATGTTTGCCAGGCTTTCTTTCAAATTATGCTGTTGGCCGGCTATGGCTATGCGGCTTGGTTGAGCGATCGCCCGTCGTTGCGCTCTCAGTTTTGGATCCATGGAGTTGTGGCGATCGGGGGCGGTTTGGCGCTTTGGGGTCAGTTCAACCAAGTCTTTAGTCAATCAACCATGACTGTCGATCGCCCCTTAATGGCGCTGCTCCAAATTTTGTTTTTAGGGGTGGCTTTGCCATTTTTTGCCCTCTCAGCAACGGCTCCCTTGTTGCAACGGTGGGTATCGCAAACTCGCTTAGATTTGGGCAAAGATCCCTATGTGCTTTATGCCGCGAGTAATGCGGGCAGCTTGTTAGGGGTTTTGGGATATCCAGGGGCCATTGAGCCGCTATTTTCTCTGATGGAGCAGCGACAATTTTGGCAACTGGGCTATGGGGTTGAGCTGCTCCTAATTGGGGCCTGTGTGCTGATCACCTGGCGCGATCGCAATTGGAATTCTTTGGGCGATGCAAATAATTTAGAACAATTTTCGCGATCGAAACAACCACCAGGATCAGAAAACTTTGAAAGCTTAGGAGACTTTAAAAAACTCGAAAAACTCGAAAATTTAGAAGAATTGACAATATTACAAGAACAATTAACCACCCTCGGTAATGCACCAGCCAGTTCAAAAAATGGCGCAGTGGTCAACCGCTTGGCGTTTGCTTCCGAGCCTGACAGCTCGCCAAACAAACCCTTGCAACCCACTTGGCGCGATCGCCTCCAATGGGCCCTATTTGCCTTTTTGCCCGCCAGTCTATCCCTGGGCGTAACCACCTATGTCACCACAGATTTGGCGGCGGTTCCTCTCTTTTGGGCAATTCCCCTCAGCCTCTATCTACTAACCTATATTGTCGCTTTTTCCAATTGGCGATGGAGCGCGATCGCTTACCCATTGGCGATCGCTAGTTTGCCATTATTGGTGACTCCATTGGTGTTTTGGTCGCGGTTGGATGGGGCCCAAAATCTGTGGGTCATGTTGCCATTTCACTGGCTGGGGTTTGCGATCGCGGCCTTTGTTTGCCATCAAACCCTGGCGCTCATTAAGCCATCCGTAACCTACCTGACGCAGTTTTATTTCTGGATTGCTTTGGGGGGAGCCTTGGGCGGATCGTTTAACGCGATCGCTGCGCCCTACCTGTTTCCCACAACCCAAGAATATCCCTTGGTGTTAATTTTGACGCTGCTGTCGGTGATTAACTCCCACCGCTTGCCCAAGTGGAGTTGGATCGCGATCGGGCTGGGATTTGGGGCGTTGCTAGCAGGCATTAATTTCAATCATTTAGCTGATTATTGGGCCGCTTACTGCGTTGCCTTTGGTTTGCTGACAGCGATTGGCTGGGCGCTACAATTGCGGAAAACAAAGCTCATTTCTGCCGGTCTTGCAATTATTTTAATGATGCAATTTTCCGTGGGCTTACGGGGCGAGGTGCTGCTAATCGATCGCAGCTTTTTTGGGGTGAATCGGGTGGTGCGCGATCGCTCACGACAGGTCATGTCCTTGCTTCACGGCTCCACACTCCACGGCCAACAAAGCTTGCTGCCCCAACGGCGCGATCGACCGCTCACCTACTTCACAGAAACGGGCCCGATCGGGGAATTTTTTGCGGGGTTTAATCAATTTCGGCGCGATCGGGTTGCGGTTTTGGGCTTGGGCATTGGTACGTTGGCCAGCTATGCCCAACCCAATCAGCAATGGACATTTTATGAAATTGATCCTACGGTGAAATTCATTGCCCAAAATCCCGCCTATTTCAGTTTTTTGGAGTTGTCCAAGGGCAAGGTGGCGGTGGAAATTGGGGATGGCCGTTTAAAAATGCAAACGGTGGGCGATCGCTCCCTAGATTTGGTGATTATGGATGCCTTTAGCTCCGACTCCATTCCTGTGCATTTAATTACCCGTGAAGCCATTGCCAGCTACCTGAATAAACTAGCTGATCGGGGCTTGATCTTAGTCAATATCACCAATCGCTATCTTGACCTGTTGCCTGTCTTGGGAGCCATTAGCCAAGATTTGCGTTTAACGGCGATTCATCGCTGGGATTTGCGAATTTTGGAATCAGAAAAAGCAATCGGTAAAACCCCTTCCCATTGGGTGGCGATCGCCCGCGCTCCTCAGGATTTGAATTGGTTAATCGATCGGCCCCAAACCCAATGGCAACCGGTTCCGCCCCAACCACCCAGCCAACTTTGGACAGACGATCGCTCCAGTTTGCTATCGGTGATTCGATCGCGCTAAATCCGTTCCCTATTGGTGGGCAACTTGAGCGAACTTGATCCCTGAAAACCTATTGGGGCGGTAATCCATCGAGCGTAATAATCGATTCCAAAATCGGCTTAGCCGCCGGAGCCGCCACCACCCCACCGGAACCACCCGGAGGTTCATCAAAAATCGTCATCACCACATATCGAGGATTTTCAACGGGAAAAATGCTGACAAAACTAGCAATCACAGCCCCGCGCCGATAGCCGCCCCGTTCGTCTTGTTTTTGGGAAGTGCCGGTTTTGCCCGCAATCCGATAACCCGGAATTTGGGCCCGTTTGCCCGTGCCCTGAGACACCACGGTTTCCATCATTTTCAGCACCTCGCGGGTGGTGGCAGCAGAAAAAACGGGAATCGGTTCCGGGTGGGCCGGTTCCCAATAGGGTTGCCCCTCAACGGTGCTGAGGCTGTCCACAATGTGGGGCGTGACGAGCTTTCCCCCATTGGCCAGGGCCGCGATCGCCCGCACCAGTTGTAGCGGTGTGATGGCAACCCCTTGGCCAAATGAGGTGGTGGCGCGGTCAATTTTGGAGGCTAAAAAAGTTTGACGATCTTTAATTTGTCCAGAAGTTTCAAAGGGCAAATCAACCCCGCTGGTTTGATTAAAACCCAGGCGCTGTAAGTATTGATAAAACACGCCTGGATCCAAGCGCAAACCAATCCGCACAGTGGCAACATTGCTCGAAGTTTGAATCACTTTGCTCAGATTTAACTTCCCTAACCTGGCAAAGTTGAAATTGCGAATGATTCGATCGCCCACTTGCACCGAACCATTGTCATCAAAGGTGTCATCCAGACTCAACACCCCCGAATCCAGCCCCATGGCCATCACCAGCGGCTTGAAGGTTGACCCCGGTTCGTATAAATCCGAAACCACCCAATTTCGGAACCGGGCAACATCTGCCTCTGAGTAGCGATTGGGATTGTAGTTGGGTTCACAAACCAGGGCCCGAATGGCTCCCGTTTGGACATCCAGGACGATCGCAGCTCCCTTCTTGGCGCGGCTAGCGGTCATTTGAGCCTGCACGGCGGCCCGGGCGGCCCGTTGCAATCGCAAGTCAAGGGTTAATTTGAGCTGTAAATCGTCTAAATAGGTCAACTGGTTCAGCCGATCGTTTTCCAGGCTGCCCAAGCGCGGCAGGGCATAGCCACCGGGGGCCCGCTCCAGGGTCACGGGACTGACCGATCGCGCCAACAGTCGCCCCATGGAATATTCCAAACCGGTCTTACCTTGGCCGTCGAACAGGTTCACATAACCCACAATCTCCGCCGCCATCTCGTTTTGGGGATAGACTCGGCCGGGCCGCTCATGCAACTCCAACCCATCCAAGGCCGTGCGCCGAATCCGTTGGGCCTGGTCTTCCGTCAGGGACTCATGGAGCCGAATGCCGCTGCGGCCCCGCTCCAATTTTTGGGCCACCTCCGTCACCGGTTCCTGCAAAATCGAAGCCACCAGGGCCGCCACCACGGATTTGGGCTTGTTGAATAGCTTGGGGTGGGCGTAAAGGGTGTAGGTGACCCGATCGAGCGCCAGCGCCACCCCGCGCCGATCGACAATGGAGCGGCGAGGCGCAAAGGGTTTGACCGTTACCCGTTGTTGGGCGCGGGCCCGGCTGGTGAGGGTTTCGCCCTGAACGCCCTGCAACCACACCAACCGCAACAGCAACCCCGCCACGGCCGCCAGCAAAACGCCGCCCACAACCGTCACCCGTTGGCGGGACGGGTTCACCTGGCGTGGGTCGGGTAACCGGGCGCGAATTTGTCGCCAGGTTTGCTCCCATTTTTGGGTCAGTGAGTCATCCCGATCGGGCGTTGGCCCTAACCAAGATCGAGGGCGCGATCGAGGGCGCGATCGGGTGCTGGGGCCCGGTTCACCGGAGCGATCGCCCCGTTGCCGAAATGCTTTGACGTTGAACGCTTCCAAGGGCCAATCGTCTTCTGCCCCTTGCCAATCGGCCGCCGATCCAAAGCTGTGGCGAGATCGCGCATCCCGATCGCCCGAGGCAGCATCTTCAGCGGGGTCAAACCGACTCATGGGCAGGCACAATCAATCGCAAGCGGTAACAGATCAAATCTTAAGGGGCGGTGGAGCGTTTGTGTGGGGAATAAATCGATAAAATAGCCTCGTCCCTGTGGTCTCAAAGCTTCTGGGCTGTTTCTTTCCCCAATTTCGTTCCCCAAGCGATCAATACTTCATTTTTTGAAAGGTGCAAGGTGTTTATGCGTGTTTTAGTGATGGGTGGAACGCGGTTTATTGGCGTTTATTTGACCCGATTACTGGTGGAAAAAGGTCATGAAGTCACCCTATTGAATCGTGGTCGTAAGCCCTCACCCGTGGAAGGCCTGGAAGTCATTCAGTGCGATCGCACCCAAGGCGATGAATTGAAATCAAAACTAGCCCATCGGCACTTTGAATGGGTGTTTGATAATAACGGTCGCGAACTCAGCGACACACAACCGCTGGTGGAAGTGTTGCGCGGCAAAACCGAGCATTTTCTCTACATGAGTTCGGCTGGTGTTTACCTGAAAACTGACCAATTGCCCCACTGCGAAGCAGACCCCGTTGATCCCAAAAGTCGCCACAAGGGCAAACATGAAACGGAAAGTTATTTAGCCCACCACGACGAACCCTTCACATCGTTTCGACCAACCTATATCTACGGGCCCCTGAATTACAATCCGTTGGAATCTTGGTTTTTTGATCGGATTGTGCGCGATCGCCCCATTCCCATTCCCGGCAACGGATTACACATCACCCAACTGGGCCATGTGGCTGATTTGGCCAGCGCCATGGTGGCGGCGGCGGGTAACTCCAAAACCATCGGCAAAATCTACAATATTTCGGGCGATCGCTACGTCACCTTCGATGGTTTGGCGCGAGCCTGTGCGTTGGCGGCCGGTAAAGATCCGGAGCAATTGCAACTGATTCATTACGATCCCAAGCAATTTGATTTCGGTAAGCGAAAAGCTTTCCCGATGCGCGTGCAGCATTTCTTTGCCAGCAATCAACAAGCAAAACAGGATTTGGGTTGGCAACCTGCCTACGATTTGGTTTCTGGGTTGCGAGATTCGTTTGAAAATGATTACTTACCGTCGGGAGCCGATCGCGCGGAAGTGGACTTTTCAACGGATGAAGAAATCCTGACAGCCTTGGCTTAAATCTGTCGAAAACTCTTGCGAAATCGTGAGGGGCAAGGGGCTTAAGCCCCTTGTCTGGCTGTGTTGAGAATGTCCACTAATGAAGAAATCCTGACAGCCTTGGCTTAAATCTGTCGAAAACTCTTGCGAAATCCTGAGGGGCAAGGGGCTTAATCCCCTTGTCTGGTTGTGTTGAGGATGTCCACTAATGAAGAAATCCTGACAGCCTTGGCTTAAATCTGTCGAAAACTCTCGCGAAATCGTGAGGGGCAAGGGGCTTAAGCCCCTTGTCTGGTTGTGTTGAGAATGTCCACTAATGAAGAAATCCTGAAAGCCTTGGCTTAAATCTGTCGAAAACTCTTGCGAAATCGTGAGGGGCAAGGGGCTTAAGCCCCTTGTCTGGTTGTGTTGAGAATGTCCATGGATTTTGATTAGGGTCGAGAGCGACCTGTGAGCAGAAATCCGAGGCGAATGATGCAGGTGACGATGACACAAACCAGCCCGATCGCCCCGGCCAACATGATCAATTCCAACAGGGCTAACCCGTTGCGCAACAGAGGAATCAGGCTGACCACCCCGATCGTAATCACCGGCAACAGCAACAAATCCCACCGCTCGATCGTCCGCGACTGTTGCAGCGCCACCAAAATAATCAGCAACCACAGGCCCGGCACGGCCGCCTCAATGCCGAACAATTGCCCCAAACTTTGCCCAAAGTTCCAAATTAACGTGCCCTGAACACCGGTAAACAGGCTGTGGCTGATCCACTCGCGTGTGCTGAAGGGTGTGCCCGATCGGGCCTTGCCCTTGCTGGGTTTTGGGGAGGTGGCGGGTTGCGGTTGGGCTGAAGCTGGCGGATGGGGCGCAAGGGGGGCGGGGCCGGCGGCCACGGGCTGAGAGGTGCTGAGTTTGGGGGGTGCGCTCAAAATTTGCAAACTGGGCTGGCCCGCGCCGGGATTCACCAACGGCAAAATGGTCACCTGATCAAGCCGCGCCAGCACCTCTTGGGCCGAGCTGAACCGTTGATTGGGCGTGAGCTGCACCAGCCGATCGAGCACCACGGCCAACTCATCGCTCACCGTCACCCCCGATCGCCAGCGCCACTGGCCCTGAAACGAGTCATAAAGGGTTTCAGGGGCTTGCCCCGTTAACAACACCAGGCAAGTAACCCCCAGGCTATAAAGATCCGTGGATGGAAACACCATCCCGCCAGTCACCTGTTCTGGCGGCGCAAACCCCGTGGAATAGATGCTGGTGGATTGGTTGCTGGATGCTTGGGCCGCCAACCGCACGGAACCAAAATCTAACAAAAACAGCCGCCCATCCCGCCGCCGCATCAGATTTGAGGGTTTGATGTCTCGGTGAATGGCTCCCCGATCGTGAATGAAATGCAGCACCTTCAGCACTTCTCGCAACACGATTCGCGTTTCCGCTTCTGAGAAAGGGCCCCGATCCGCTAGCTCTTCTTCTAGATTTTGCCCGTCAATGAATTCCTGAACAATGTAGAAATAATCCTGCGTGCGATCGCCCGTCGGAGTGGGAACCGTGAGCGGAAAAAAAGCAAACAGATCCGGAATTTGGGGATGTTCATGGCCCAAGGATTCCAGCACCGCCGCTTCCTTAACAAACAAAGATTGGGCCAGGGCCAGGCGATCGCCCTGAAGATCGGCCGGTGGCAAAAACTGCTTCACCACACATTTACGGGCTGCGGGGGTATAGCGATCGATAGCCAAATAAGCCGCTCCGAAGCCACCCTGCCCCAACAGGCGAATTGGTAAATAGCGACCCCCCAAAATTTGCGGCATCCCGCAGCGCGAACAAAACTTTTGCCCCACAGACACCAAGGTCTGGGGGTGATCCAAATCAGGAAACTCGTTCCGGGGGCGATCGCACCCCGGCCTTGTGCAGTAAACCTCCATGGGGATTGCCTTCGGTCGCTGCCTCCAGTCTAAGCCAGGGCCCGCGACGGCTGGCAATTATTCCCCAGAAGGTCGATGGTTTAGATTTCTGATCAACTTTCTGATCAACCGGTTTCTGAGAGGTTGTTTGAAAAGCCAAAATTGCTACTCTCTACGCCCTAGCGATCAACGTAGACAAGAGGCTTAAGCCCCTTGCCCCCAAGACCATTAGTGCTTGGCCCATGCCAAAAGATACTTTTCAAACATCCTCTGATCAAAATTTTGAAATTGGTTTCCGATTGGGTTGCCTATTGTTTTTTGATCACTTGTTTTCTAAAAATCGGTTAATCCAAGATTGATTAGTTTGAGATGAATCAATGCCAAATTGCTTAATCCAAGATTAATTAACCCAAGATTGCTTAATCCAAGATTAATTAGTTTGAGAAGGATTAATGCCAGATTGCTTAATCCAAACTAATCAGCATTTCCGGTTCCGGAGAGCTAGGAGCGCTCGGGGGCGGTGGATATAAATCAGCCGAGGCAAAATGGGGCAAAATGTCGCGAGTAAAAGCCTCTGCGGCCTTAGAGCGATAGCGATTGGGGTTGGTGATCACCTTCAGGATTCGCTCAACCCGAAAGTTTTCAATTTGGCTGCGGTGGAGGTGGCCTAATTGCAGTTCTTTTTCGATCGCCGCTACGGAGACAAAGGCCGCGCCGAGACCTGCTTGAACTGCGTTTTTAATGGCTTCGATCGAGTTCAATTCCATATCCACCTTGAGGCGGCGGGTGTCAATTCCCGACTGACTCAAAACCGTATCAATCACTTTGCGGATGGTGGATTGGGAATCAAGCGCAATGAAAGACAACCCATAGAGATGTTCCCGATCGATCAGGTCGATTTGGGCTAAGGGATGTTGAGGCGGCAAAATCAGCGCCAACTCATCGCGAGCATAGGCCAACACTTCCAAAGACTCTTGCAGCTCGGCTGGCACTTCGCCGCCAATGATGGCCAGGTCGATTTGGCCATTCGACACGCTCCAGGAGGTGCGGCGGGTGGAATGCACATGCAACTGCACCCCCACCTCGGGATATTTGTCGTGGAACATGCCAATCATCCGAGGCAGCAGATAAGTCCCGGTGGTTTGGCTGGCCCCCACAATCAGGGTTCCACCTTGGAGGTTTTGCAAATCTTTGATCGCCCGGCAGGTTTCCTGGCAAAGGGTCAGAATCTTTTCGCCGTAACTCAGCAGCATGTGGCCTGCTTCGGTTAGTTGGGCCCGGCGACCACCGCGATCGAACAGGGGCACATCCAATTGGCGCTCTAGGTTTTGTACCTGCAAGCTCACCGCAGGTTGCGAAACATAGAGGCTGTCGGCGGCCCGCTTAAAGCTACCCTCGGCGGCGATCGCCTTGAGGATGCGGAGTTGGTCAAGCGTGAATGGCAAATCGGACATAGACAGTACTACAGCCTGGAGAAAGCCATCGAGTGGAATGGGATGGACATCGATCGGGAGTTGGCAAAGAAAGCCGTTGCTCCAAGATGTCGTGGCGCGGTCGGGCGAAACAGCACAGGGCGAAATAACACGAGGCGCAACAACACGAGGCGCAACAACACAGGGCGAAACAGCCTTTTGGCGCAAGGTAGCACTGGGAGAGGCCCCCAACGACAACCATCAGGGCCGGCCCAAGTTCACCGACCCAAATTCACCAACCCACCATCCCAGAGAAAGGGGGCGTGAATTGGGAGGTCACTGGGCGATTGAACCGTCAGCGGTGAACCGAAGGCGATCGAACGGTGACAAATGATCATCAACCTAGGATCTCATCTCGACCTAGCCGCACGATCGCCCGTTCTTCATTATTCTGAAGCAGACCCCCACCATTTGATTAAAAACATTTATGAGAAAATTTCGGTTCCCTGATAGACACAGAATCAATCCCTACGGCGCACCGACCAAAAACCGGTAAATTCCTATCCTGGAGTGCTGAAGCTGGTTACTGTCGTCTCCGGCTATTTTCGGTTGTCTTCGGCTATTTTTGGCGATTTCCAGCGATTCCTGGCCGCCTCTGGCCATCTTCGGTCGTTTCTAGTTTTGCCCGTTTGGATTAACGATCCTCCCTCTGCCCTTACCGCCGATTGCGTGATTGATTGCACCATGATTTCCATTTTCTCCCTTGGATCTATCGGCTCGATCGGGGCAATGAGTTCCCTTCTGGGTTTGGCCCCTTGGCTCACTCCCGCCTGGTTTCCCGCCAGCCATTGGATCATGCTGGGTCTGTTGGTGGGGTTTGCGGTTTTGCACAGCGGCCTGGCAGCCCTGCGGATCAAAGGCGAAGCCCTAATTGGTGCGCGGGCTTACCGGGTTTTGTTTGCCTTGGTCAGTTTGCCGGCTGCGGGATTGTTGATTACCTACTTTTTCAACCATCGCTACGATGGGATCCAACTTTGGCAACTGCAAGGGGAAACCTGGGTGCAGCCGGTGGTTTGGATCTTGTCGGCCATTTCGTTTTTGTTCCTTTATCCGGCCACCTTTAACCTGTTGGAAGTGGCCGCTGTGGCCAAGCCTCAGGTTCACCTGTACGAAACGGGCATTATTCGGATCACTCGCCATCCCCAGGCGATCGGGCAAATTATTTGGTGTGTGGGCCATGCCCTTTGGTTGGGAACCAGTTTCATGATGGTGACCTGTGCCGGTTTGATTGCCCATCACCTGTTTGCAATTTGGCACGGGGATCGGCGCTTATATGGCCGATATGGCGATGCATTCTTAAAAGTCAAGGAACGCACATCAATCATTCCTTTTCGGGCAGTTTTTGACGGCCGCCAAACCCTTCAGCTTGCGGAATTTTTGCGCCCGGCCTATGTGGGGGTCACGGCCTTTGTGTTGGGATTTTGGTGGGCCCATCCGACGCTCATTCGGCTAACGGCTAGCGTAAACTGGTAGGTATCGATCGCCGGGGACAGAAGACATTTCTAGATTGGTTTGCGTGATTAGCCTTCCTGAAATGTGCCAAATTCCCGGCGATTTTTGATTATTTTCGTTTATTTCTCGTCCAGCGTTTTTTAATATTTCTTTGCCGGTTCATAATGCTAGATACCATGGATGACTCCAGCTTCGATCGGGAAGTGCTACAAACGCCCGGTTTGGTGTTGGTGAACTTTTGGGCCCCTTGGTGTGGATTGTGTCGTTTGATTGATCCCCTCCTGAATAAGCTGCGATCGGACTGGGGTGAGTCGGTCAAGTTGGTTAATGTCAATGCAGACAGCAATCTGAGATTAGCCAATTCCTATCGCCTCACCACCCTGCCGACGGTGATTTTATTTCAGGATGGAAAACCAATTTTTCGGCTCGATCGCTTTGAAGGCAAAGAAGAGTTTTTGCGCCACCTAAACCGTGCTGTGAATCAAGTGGAATTGTCTCGATCGCTTACGTCCTGAGCAGTTTCCAAGCCGCCGTCGGTTCAAAGCCCCCTAAGAGGATGTCTGAAAAGCCAAAATCGATACTCTGCACGCCTCATCGATCGACGGAGACAAGGGGCTTAAGCCCCTTGCCCCCACGACTATTGGTGCATTGCCCGTGCCAAAAGACACTTTTCAGACATCCTCTAAAATCGCCGATTGTGCCCTGGCCGACTTGATTGGCGACTTGCGCGATCGGGGTGGGTCTGCTTTGCTGTTGGCGAACTCAATCCCGCATCAGTCTCTTACTGCCATTTTATGGATTGGTATCGCGTCCTTCGTCCGTTGGTATTTTCGCCCTTGGCTCCTAGCCCCGAACGGGCCCACGACCAGGCCATGGAGTTGTTGCAGGGGTTGGCTCAGTTGCGGCGATCGGCCACGGGGCGATCGATGCTGGCCAACCTGCGCCATTGGTTCACTGCCCAAACACCGGAACTGAGTCAAACCCTCTGGGGCTTGAAGTTCGAGAACCCCGTGGGTCTGGCGGCTGGCTTTGACAAAGATGGGGTAGCCGCCGGGGCTTGGGAGCAATTGGGGTTTGGTTTTGCGGAGTTGGGCACGGTGACGCTCCATTCCCAGCCGGGCAACCCGCAACCTCGGCTATTTCGCCTGCTGCCCGATCGCGCCGTCCTGAACCGGATGGGATTCAATAACCAAGGGGCTGCGGCGCTGGCTGAACGGCTGGCCGCCCTTCGTCCTTCCCCCTGGGAAAATCCCAACATCCCGATCGGGGTCAACCTGGGTAAGTCCAAAATCACCGAATTGGAAGGGGCCGCCGCCGACTATTTGGGCAGCTTCCGGCTACTGAAGAACTGGGGCGATTATTTTGTGGTGAATGTGTCTTCGCCCAACACACCCGGCCTGCGATCGCTCCAGGATGCCGATCGACTTGGGGAAATTTTGGACAGCCTTCAGCAAAACAACCAAGGCCAGAAGCCCCTGTTGGTGAAAATTGCGCCGGATTTGGAATGGAGCGCGATCGATGACGTAGTTGGCCTGGCCCAGCGCTTTGGCCTAGCGGGGGTGATTGCCACCAACACCACCATCCGCCGCGACCAACTCCAAACCAAAACCCTGAAGCAGACGGGCAACCCGGTCACCGCCGAAGCCGGGGGCATTAGTGGCCAACCCCTGCGCGATCGAGCCACGGAAGTCATTCACCATATCTATCGTCAAACCGCCGGCCAACTGCCCATCATTGGCGTGGGGGGAATTTTCAGCGCCGAGGATGCCTGGGACAAAATTGCCGCCGGGGCCAGCCTCGTGCAGGTCTACACCGGCTTTGTCTACGAGGGGCCAGGATTGCCCCGCCGCATTGCTGAGGGCTTGGCGGCCAAGCTGGCGGAGCGTGGCTGGTCATCCATTACCCAGGCGATCGGCTGTCACCATGGCTCCTTGGATTGATCGGCTCGATCGATTTGATCGAATCGATCGATTCAATCAATTTAGTCAGATCGAATCGGGCAAAGGAAATTGGTCAAAACCATCACCGTTGCTACGGGAGAGCGATAGAATTCAACCTGTAAAACCCCTTTCATGAGTTTTTGACCAATGAAAGCTTGGATGAAATCGATCGCCCGTCGCGCTAGCCTGCTGGTGGCTGCCGTCGTTCTGTTTGCCGGTGTGTTGTTCGCCGTGGCCCCCAGCGCCCTGGCCGAAACCCGCAGCGTGGAAATGACCAACCTGTTGAAGTTCTCCCCCGAAACCGTGACCGCCAAGGCTGGCGACACGATCGTCTGGTCGAACCCCGCTGGTTTGCCCCACAACGTGGTGTTGGAAGATGCCTCGAAGTTTGACGCGGCTGAAGTGAAGAAACTGGGCCAACTGCTGGGCAAAGGCGAAGCTGGCTTCACCCTGCCGAGCGACCTGCCTGCTGGCACCTACAACTACTACTGCGCACCTCACCGGGGCGCTGGCATGGCTGGCAAGATTGTGGTTCAGTAACCACCGGCTAATTTATTAGGCTGACTACATTGGCTGACTACAGGTTGTGGCAAGCCGGGTAGACCAAAAAATTGCGATCGAGCGATCGTGGAAAACGCGATCACTGGCATAGCTCCTCAAGGGCTAATACCACGCTCAAAATCGCTAAAACTGACAGGATGATTGGGATCTAGGCTGATGGACTAGGAGCGACCTGGCTCCATCACTTGATAGGCTTTCGGTTGACAAGTTCTTGATTGATAGGTTTTTAATTCACGAGGTTTCGGTTTTTTAGATCAGCTTCAGTTGGCTTCAGTCGGCTTTAGGTCAGCTTTAAATCAGCATTGTTTTTCCTTGCTTGAGACCAGTATTAATGCATTTGAAGATCGGCGCGCAAATCAAATGGCGAACGGAACGCTAACGGTATTAACAGGCCCCAGCGGCGTGGGCAAGGGCACATTGGTGAAGCTGTTACGCGAACGCCATCCCGATTTGTATTTATCCGTTTCTGCCACCACTCGATCGCCCCGTGATGGCGAAGTGGACGGGCAGGATTATTTTTTTGTGTCGCGCGATCGGTTCATGGCCATGGCCGAAGCCGGTGACCTGCTGGAGTGGGCCGAGTTTGCTGGGAACTGCTATGGAACCCCGCGCCAACCGATCGTGGAGCGTCTGGATCGGGGCGAGCAGGTGTTGTTGGAAATTGAGTTAGAGGGAGCACGCCAGGTCAAGACCACGTTTCCCGAGGCGTTGCGGGTGTTTGTGTTGCCGCCGTCGCTGGATGAGTTGGAACGACGGTTGCGATCGCGTGGCCAAGATGCTGAAGCGGCGATCGAGCGGCGTTTGGCCCGGGCCCGCGAAGAGGTGGCCGCCGCCGATGAATTTGATCAGCAGGTGGTGAACGACGACCTAGACAAGGCGCTGATTCAACTGGAAGCGATTATGTTCTCCCCGATCGCAACCCCTGCGGCTGACGAAAGCTGATTAAACCCGGCCAAAGCCAGTTCCCAGACTTTTCGCGAACCGAAATCATGGGTCTTTGGGGCCTGTTTTCATTGCCCCAATCGTCGTAGCAAGGGGCTTCGGGCCTGTCGTCATTTCCATCTCCGTAGGGGTTGGGTCTCCCAACCCTAACCCGGGCGATCGCCACAACCCTGGCCACCCCTGGGAACACCCAAGGATCACGGGAACTGGGTGGGGAAACCCCGCCCCTACGACTGATTGGTTTGAAGAACGAGGTCATCAGGGTTTCAGGCGATTTGACGACGGGCCCTAATCTTCCGGGAGGTCATCCCGTTCCAGGTCATAGAGCACCTTCTCCAAATACCAATCCTCATCCATGTTGGGATAATGTTCGCGGGCCCGATCGAGCAGGGTTTGTGCGATCGCTTCCTGGCCGCCAACCCGCCCCAACAGCCGCTGCCAAAGGGGATTTTGGGCTTTTTGGGGCAACCCCGGAGACAAGTTCACCGGCTGTTGCAACATCTTGAGCTGTTCCAAGGTGGTGCGATAGCGTTCCCAGTCGTTGCGATCGCAAAACAAGCTGGCGGCGGTTTGGTAGTCCTCGATCGCCTGTTTCAGGTTTTCTTGGCGAACGGCCGCTTGGGCCCGCAACAGCAAAATGGCGGGTCGATCGCCCCCCAACTCCAACGCTCGGTCATAGTCCCCGATCGCCGCGCTGTAATTTCCCAGTGCCTGTTGGGCATCGCCCCGAGCCATCCACAGCAGCGAATTTTGGTCATCTTGGGCTAAAGCTTGGTCTAAATCTGCTAACGCCCCCGCCCGATCGCCCATTTCCAGCCTGGCCCTGGCTCGGTAACGGTAGAGCGTGGCATCAGCCCCACCCCCTTGAATCGCCCGGTTGCAATCCGCGATCGCCCCTTGCCAGTTGCCTTGCTTAATGCGCACCGCTGCCCGACAAGCCAGCGCCTTTGGATCCTGTGGATCCAACTTCAGGGCCCAATCTAACTCCGCGATCGCCCCCTGCACATCTCCCGACTCCGCCCGGTTCAAAGCCTGGGCATAAAAGGCTTCTGGGCGCATCATTGCGCCCACGGGTGCGCCCGCATTGGGTGTACCTGTATTGGACGTGCCCATACTGGACGTGCCCGTGGTGGTGGCCTGCAAACTGGCCAACGTGGGCGGTGCATTAAATGGTGGCAACGGTTCCGTCAGCACGGGCGGACTGGCGTTGGGTTGTAGCTGTTTCAGTAAATCCAAACATTGCCGGGCCCCCACGGGATCGCGGCGATCGAGATAAAGCTCCGTTGCCTTGCGTAGGCTAACGATCGCGGCGGCCAGATCTCCTCGTTTGCGCAGGGCCGTTGCCTTCAGTTGGTGGGCCGCTGGATTTTGAGGATTGAGCTGAAGCAGGCTGGCTAAATCATCCAACGCCCCATCAAAGTGATCCAAAACCACACGAACCAAGGCTCGGCCATAGAGAGCCGGTTGATAATCGTTGGCCAGTTCGATCGCCCGTGAATAGTCAAAGGCGGCCTGTTGCAACCGGCCCATATCAAAATAGGCCAAACCCCGCCGGTAATAGGCTTCAGCCCAATGGGGATCCGCCGCAATAGCTTGGTCAAAGCAAGCGATCGCCGCTGCTTGGTCGCCTTGCTTTGCCTGCTCGATGCCCTCCCAAAAGGCCGCATTATCAGTCATCACGCCGCCTCGCTGATCACATACCGACCGCCATCATTAGGGCAATCCTAGCAATTGGTAGAGAGCTTGCGGTGATTTGTATCAATCCATACGGATTTTGAAGCAAACTTCCTCGAATTTCCGCCCCTAATTCCTCATCAATAGGGCTAATCATCGACAGCCCTTGATGAAGACCGGGCCAACTCACTCATAATGAATGCGGAGCTGTGGATTGCTGGTTAATTCTGCCGCGCTGCGCCTGGCCACTCGGCTTGGTGGTTGCTGCAAGCTGTCTACCGCTCGATTCATCCGACAGTTGATCCAGCAGTCCATCCGGTAATCCAGTCGGCGATTCAATTCGGCGATTCAATGGGGATTCAATAACGAGCACCTCAGTTCGTGCCTCTAGTCGGAGATCTGGAGATCTAGTACATCGGGAAATGCATCAGGCAACCCATCAGGGTCTTGGGATGAATGGGTTAGGATCAGGTGATCGCGCGGCTCTGTGCGGCGATAAACAGCCCTAGCACTGTTTAAGTACTGATTTTGGATATTAATTTGGATATTAGATTTGGATATTAGTCATGATCAACTAGCCCCAAGCTGCCCGCCTACTCCTTAGCGATCGCTGGGGACGTTGCTCATGACCAGCCAGCCCCATCGGCCCAAACACTGCATCACGGCTGCCGAAAACGATTCAAACGATTTCACTGATTCAGGCGTTTGCTTTTTCCTATCCTGTGCTTGATTCTCACCAAATTATTCCCGCTGTCCGTTCCCTGTCCCTGGGCGAAGCTGGCTACCTGGCGGCAACGCAAGCGCTGGTGATTTCAGCGGACAAAACTATCGCAGACATGGTGCAGCATCTTCAGGGAATTCACCCATCGCAGATTGCTGAATCACAATTGATTGTGCTGGTGTTGCCGACGGCCCAGGGCGAGAAGCCGATCGGGGTGCTGACGGTGAGCGAGCTGGCCTGGGCCGTGGCGACCCAGCGGGAATTGGCCACCTCTGCCCTCATGAGCCTGGCTAGACCGCCCGTGACCTTGCCCGCTCAGACCAATTTGCAAACCGCTTGGGACACGTTTCAGGCTCAAAAATGCTCCTGGTTAGTGTTGCTAGAGGAGCAGGGAGTTTTTGCGGGGGTCATTTCCCGCACTGCCTTGTTGGAAGCGGTGGTGGAACGGGGCGGCCTGGCTGGTCAGTCGTCAGAATCAGCCCCAGAATCAGACTATTCCCCGCTAATTTGTTCGCAGCCGGTGCATGGCTACTGGTCCGCTGGTTTGACCCATTTCCTGGGACAAGTGGGCGATGGGGTTGCCCAAGTGGTGAACGATGGGGTTTGGGAATGGAACCTAACGACCGATCGCCTGGTGTTGTCGCCTCGGTGGAAGGCCCTGTTGGGCTATGGCCCCTCGGAGTTGGCCGATGAGTGGGCCACTTGGGAACAGCGGTTGATCGAGGAAGACCGATCGACCCTGAGCAATTTGCGGCAGGCGGTGCAGGTGAACCAGGCCAACTGCATTCAACTGATTCAGCGGTTTGAGCACCGCAACCAAAATATTGTTCATGGCCTGGTACGGGCGGTGCGCCACAGCGCGGTCAATGGAGATGATGTCCTTTGGGGCGTTCTGACGGACATTAGCGAGTTGGCCCGTACCCAACAGGAACTGGCGGATATTCTCGACAGCTCGATCGATGGGATTGCTGCCCTACGCACGATCCGCAACGGAGCCGGGCAAATTGTGGATTTTTTGTGGACGGCGGTGAACTCCTCCGCAGAAATGGTGCTGGGGCGATCGCGCAATCAACTGCTGAACCGACAACTGCTTGATCAAGTACCCCTTGTGCGCCAAGACGGCCTCTTTGAAGCCTATGTGCGGGTGGTGGAAACGGGCCAGGCCTTCAGTCGATCGCTCCGAGTCACCCAATCGGATGGCCGCGATGCTTGGTTGCAACTCACGGCGGTGAAATTAGGCGATGGTCTGACCCTGACTTTTCGGGATGTGACCCAAACCAAGCAGGCCGAACAGGTGCTTCAGGAAACCAATCAACAGCTAGAGCGCCGCATTGAAGAACTGAAGTTTCGCAACCGCGAAATGGCACTGCTGAGTGAAATGATTGATTTCCTTCAGGTTTGCGTGACCGTGGAGGAAGCCTACACGGCCGTGGCCGACTTGGTGCAAGCGCTGTTTCCCGGCTGTTCCGGGGCCCTGTTTACCCTGGAATCGACCCGCGTGGCCCTGGAGGCGGTGGCCACCTGGGGCCCTGACCCGATCGGGGAAACCCTGTTCTATCCCGATGATTGCTGGGCCCTGCGTCGTGGCCGCATCCATTGGGCCGAACACAAACACACGGGGTTGCTCTGTCGCCATGCCCACCCCCTGGGCCCCCAAGCGGAATCCCTGTGTTTGCCGATGATGGCCCAAAGCGAAACCCTGGGACTGCTGTATCTTTGCACCCCGCAGCACGATTCCCTCTCAGCCCCCAAGCAACAGCTCGCCCGCACCGTGGCGGAGCAGGTGGCCTTGGCCATTTCCAACCTGCGATTGCGGGAAACCCTGCAACAACAAAGCATCCGCGACCCGCTCACCGGCCTCTATAACCGACGCTATTTGGAGGAAGCCCTGGAGCAAGCGGTTTGTCGGGCCCGGCGCGATCGCTCCCCGATCGGGGCGATCATTTTGGACATTGACCATTTCAAGCAATTCAACGATACCTTTGGCCACGATGCCGGGGACCTGGTGTTGCAGGAAGTGGCGCAATTTCTGCAAAGTCGCATCCGAGGCTCCGATATTGCCTGTCGCTATGGTGGCGAAGAAATGACGCTGATCTTGCCCGGAGCCACCCTCGAAGAAACGGTGCAACGGGCGGAGGTGATGTGCCAAGAGCTGAAGTATTTGTCCTTGCGTCACGGAGGGCAAACCCTGGGCGCAATCACGGCCTCCTTTGGAGTGGCCAGTTTTCCGCAACATGCGGTTACCGTAGCCACCCTGTTGCAAGCGGCCGATGCTGCTCTTTATCAAGCGAAATGGGCCGGGCGCGATCGAGTGGTGGTTGCCCAAAGTTAAAAGTCGTTTTTGAAAGCAATATTGCAGGGCTAATCAAGCCTCAAAAAACACAATTCACCCCCTCTCATCAGACCAAAAAGTTTAATAGAAAATTGCCAGCCAAATAGTTTCCACATCCGGGTCAGTCCAAGCAACCCGGTGCTTCTGGTGAGCGGGAATATTGAAATAGTCACCAGGCTTTAGCTCAACTACGCCCTCCGGTAGTTCCAAATGGGCATGACCTTGCAGCACCAAAACCCACTCGGATTGCGCTTGGTCATACCAAAAGTCGGGATCCGATCGATGTCCTTTCGATAAAATTCGCTCAATTTTGATCTCGGGCGTTTGCAAAATCGTTTCAAAGATTTCCTCGGGCAGCTCGATCGGGAGATTTTGGAAGAGGTTATTGGTAAAGGAGGTCATTTTGAGATCTGCTATATTTTTCAATGTTCAGAATTGAGAAATTTCGTTCAGTTCAAGAACTCGATCTGAAATCTGAAATGAATCTCTAAAAATCTGAAATGAATCTCTAAATTTATGAGAATTGATGAATCGCGGCTACATTAAAAACTCAGCTAGGGTTTTCAGATGGTCACTGGCGGCCGATACTGCGATCGGCAATCGATATCCTCCACCATGACAAGACAGCACTGGACAATGAAAACGATGCGCAGCTTTTAAGGTGATCTTCGTTAGTTGCACAAAGTCTTCATTCGTCCAATCGGTTGTATCTTCTCCGCAATCCTTTCGATGTGCGTCATATCCCGAGAAGATAGCGATTAAATCGGGTTTCCAAGGTAAATGATTGAACTTGTCCCGGAATACTTCAATGCTGCTCTGTCCTTCATAAAATTCACCACCCAAGCCATCTTCTGCAAGAGCAGCGCGTGGAAAATTCTTAGGAATAACTGGAATATTGCAATGACCCACGCGATCGGCTTGTTCCGTAGTTCCCCACTGAAGGCCAGAAGCCTTGGCCATGTAAATATCTACAGTACTATGAATACTAATACAATAAACAGATGAGTCATGGCTGAAAATTTCTTGAGTGCCATCACCATGATGAATGTCCCAGTCAATGACAACGACTTTGGCAAAACCATTCAGTTGGGCATAGCGTACTGCTGCCGCTAAAGGATTAAGTAAACAATATCCATGACCCCATTCACGATGGGCATGGTGACCAACCATACTAAAGCAATAAGCTCGCTGGAGAATGCCCTGTTTCATCCGATCAATGGCCTCTAACATACCGCCCAAGCCATATAGATAGCCTGGAATTGCATACTCAAGTCCTTGACAGTCAGAACCAATGGCTGGTAACGAAAGACTGGTCTGATCCAATGGGCGATCGAGCGCTTTCAGAATTAGCTTTTTCAGATAGGACTGACTATGAACACTGGCATAGTCTGTTAACTGAGCTTTCCTAAGGGGCAAGGACTGATATTGTGAACAGCTTTGAGCAAGGGCTTGGCAAACTTGCCGATAATAAGGTAATGAATATCTGCCGAATGTAATATCTTCGAGTGGCTTGGACAGGTTGAACGATTGAAGATGAAGATAGGTTGCGAAGCTCATCTTTGTTTATGATTGATGAACGTGGTTAACGAATGATGTAAGCCAATAAAATAACCTGAATAAATTTTGAATTTGAAATTAAGATTAAAAAATAAAATTAGTCTAAAATTTGAAGAGTCAATATTAAACAGAGTCAACATTAAATATTGATTGACTTCTACTAAATCAAAAAAGCTAAATCATGATCCTGGTAGATCACTTGGTCTAACCTGATTACCCTTGTGATTTAACAGCAGACTATAGAGATGGTAGCCTACTTGCCTTGAGCTTTGGGCAAATATTACGGGCTTCTAGGGATTAAACGCAGTCATTGCTCGATGGTTATGTTAAAAATAACTACGGCGAGTCTGGGATGAGCCAATGATTTTCGTGCCCAAGACCATCAATCATTTGCCAAGCTGACTCAAATTTTTCAATTTGTCAGTAATTTTTCGCTAGTCCATCGCAGTTAGGGGCAATCCACCATGTCGCGGAACCGGTTTTTGGAAGCATTTTGGGGTTTGAGTGCAGATGAAGCGCGATCGTTTCAACTTCCCGGAGCCAAGCCCCACTATCTTCCCGATCGCCCGGTGCGGACACAACATGTGGCCCTTGATTTGGTGTTGGACATTCCCAATTGTCGGGTAGCGGGAACCTGCTCGATCGACCTGTTGCCCGTGCAAGATGGGGTCGATCGCCTGGAATTAGATGCGGTGGCCATGCAAATTCAAGGGGTTCGGGTGGGCGAAGCTGCCCAGCAATTTGAATATGATGGCGAAAAGTTAGCGATCACGCTGTCGGAGTCAACTCAGCGCGATCGCGCCTTCAAATTAGTCATTGACTATCAATTAGATCGTCCCCAACGCGGCATTTACTTTGTGCAGCCCACGGCGGACTATCCCAATAAAAATGTACAAGTTTGGACCCAGGGAGAGGATGAAGATTCTCGCTTCTGGTTCCCCTGTTTTGATTTTCCAGGACAACTCTGCACCTCGGAAATGCAGGTGCAAGTGCCCAATGGTTTGCTCGTACTCTCGAATGGAGAGCTGATTAATCAGACAACCAAGGGCAAAACCACCACTTACCATTGGCATCAAAAACAGCCTCATCCCATTTATCTGTTTACTCTGGCCGTGGGAGATTTTGCAGAGATTAAAGATGAGTGGCGCGGCCGACCTGTGAGCTACTACACCGCTCAGAATCGGGCTTCGGAAGCCCAGCGCACCATGGGCAAAACGCCCGCGATGATGGATTTTCTCAGCGAAAAATTTGACTATGACTATCCCTATAGCAAGTATGGTCAAGCTTGCATGGAGGATTTTATTTTTGGAGGCATGGAAAATACCTCCATGACCCTGTTAACCGATCGTTGCTTGTTAGATGAACGAGCCGCGATCGATAATCGTAATAGCGAAGCTTTGGTGGTTCATGAACTGGCGCACCAGTGGTTTGGTGATTTGCTGGTCATTAAGCATTGGTCCCATGCTTGGCTGAAAGAAGGCATGGCCACCTATTCCGAAACCCTCTGGACTGAGCATGAATATGGATCGGAGGAAGCAGCCTATTATCGCCTGGGTGATCAGCGGGCCTATTTAGGGGAAGATCGGCGGCGCTACCGACGGCCCATGGTGACCCATGTTTATCGCGAGCCGATCGAACTCTACGATTGCCATACCTATGAAAAGGGCGGCTGTGTTTATCACATGCTGCATCAGGAATTAGGTGATGATTTGTTTTGGAAATCGATTCAAACATTTGTCAAAAATCACGCCTTTGGTGCTATCGAAACGATCGATCTCTTGCGAGCGATCGAACAGGCAACGGGTCGAAATTTGTTGTTTCTGTTTGATCAGTACGTGTTTCGGGGAGGTCATCCTGATTTCAAAGTTGCCTATAGCTGGGATGGAGAAAATAAGATTGCAAAATTGACCGTGACCCAAACCCAAGCCAAGGAAGGGGATTTGGAGACGCTGTTTAATTTGAAAATTCCAGTGTCCTTTGCGACCCTCAGCGGTGAAGCAGCCAGCCCTGCTCCGAAATCGAAGAAGTCGAAAAAAGTAGCGGCTCCCGCCCCTAAGGTCACGTTCAAAACCGTGAAGCTGGCCATTCACGATCGGGAACAAACTTTCTACTTACCCTTGGAGCAAAAACCAGATTTCGTCAGTTTTGATCCGGGGAATCATTGGCTGAAAACGGTGGAGCTAGATTATCCGCTGCCGGAATTGAAAGCCCAATTGCAGTTTGATCCTGACCCGATCTCCCGAGTATTTGCGGCCAAAGCGATCGCCCAAAAGGGCACGCTGGAGGCCTTGAATGCTTTGGCCCAATCCCTGACGAGCGATCGCTTTTGGGGGGTGCGTGCCGAGGTGGCAGAAAATCTGGCCACCATCGGTTTAGATGGGGTGTTGGCGGCCCTGAAGCCGGGGTTGAAGGATTCGGATCCCCAAGTGCGTCGATCGGTGATTCAGGCCATTGCCTCCCTCAAAACCGAAGCAGCTTATTCAGCGCTGGAGTCGATCGCCAAGAAGGGCGATGCCAGTTACTACACCGAGTCGGCGGCCTTGGCGGCCATCGGGTCGATCGCGGCGGCCCAGCCGGCCTTGGCCGATCGGGCGATTGCGTTGCTCAAATCGGCCCTGAAAAAGCGATCGGGCTGGAATGAAATCGTTCGTTCCGGGGCCGTCAGCGGCCTGAGCGCCCTCAAGACCTCTGCCGCCGCCCTGGATTTGGTACTGGAAACCAGCCAACCGGGCATTCCCCAATCCCTACGCTTAGCGGCAATTCGGGCCCTGGGCGCGGTGGCCAACGGCCAAGAAGCCCCAGCGGTCGATCGGGTGTTGAATGCACTGCAAACCTATGCCCGCGAGAGCTTTTTCCTCACCCAAGTGGCGGTGGTGGTTGCCCTAGGACAAATGGAAACCACCAAGGCGATCGGGATTTTGCAAGGGTTGGCCAGCCAGTCGCCCGATGGCCGCGTGCGCCGGATGGCGGAAGAGGCCGTGAAGCGAGTGCAGCATAATGCGGGTTCCGATCGCGCCTTGGATCAGGTGCGCCAAGAGCTAGATCAACTGAAAAAAGACAACCAAACCCTGCGATCGCGCCTGGAAGACTTGGAGGCAAAATCAAAACCGCAACCCGCGAGCTAGGGCCCGTCGTCATTTCCTGGGATCCAGTGAGAACGGTTGATCTTCCATCCCCTAACCGCCCTAAACAAGGGGCTTAAGCCCCTTGTCTCCCACGATCTGCTAACGGTAGATCATGGGTTGCGGGTTAAACGATGACCAGTCCTCAGCCCCTTGTCCCCCACGATCTGCTAACGGCAGATCATGGGTTTCGGGTTAAACGATGACCAGTCCTCAGCCCCTTGTCCTCCACGATCTGCTAACGGCAGATCATGGGTTTCGGGTTAAACGATGACAAACCCTCAGCCTCTTGCCCCCACGATCTGCCAACAGGGGAATCAGGGTTTCAGTCCCGTTGCAGGGCCTTCAGACCGCCTAGCGAGCCGCCACCACAAAATCATCCGTGAGGGTCAGGTTCAGATTCGTTTCCGGTTGCACCACCAGCACATCAATGCTGTTGCGACCCAAGAACCGTTCGATCAGGCTCAAGAGCGCACCGCCACCCGCACCGATCAGCAACTCTTCCGTGGCGATCGCCCGATCGCCCGTCACCGCCGAGATGGCCGCCGCCGCCGCCGTCCCGATCGCCGTGTTCTTCAGCAACCGGCCCAGGTCAGCCCCCTTGCGTACCGTTTCCGTTGTTGTAATCACACTGGACGTAGCCTTCAGGGATCGCGTTGAACCATCGGGCATCACAATTTCCTGCGCCACAAACTGCGTTGCCTTGTCGCCGGCCGGCCGCAGATTGCCCTTCACTTGGCTGCCCGCCGGAATCAACACCTGACCCGTAGTGGTGGTGATGTTATTGCGCACATTAAAAGTCACCGGCAGGGTTTCATCCGGCATCAGCAGAATTTTTTCCTTCATGTAGCTCACAGGAAGGGATGTGCCCGCCGCAATCCGATAGTTGGTGGCCACGGTTTGGGCATTGGCAATATAAGGCGAACTCAGAGCCGCCACTCGCCCTTCACTGGTCAAGGCTTGGTAGAGAAAAGCCGCCACTTCCGCTCGGGTGGCATTGCGCCCAGGGTTCAAATAGCTGACGTTGGGATAGTTCACCACCATCCGTTTTTCAGTGGCGGCCGCGATCGGGCTGCGGGCAAAGTTGGAAATGGCCCCACTATCCGCAAAATTGCCTAAAACCTGTTCCGTGGGAGCCGCTGCTTGATAGTTCAAACCATTAGCCAGCGCAACCAAAACTTGTTCGCGCGGAATGTTTTGTTCCGGCAAGAAAATGCCATCGGGATAACCGGAAACAAAGCCCATCTCATAGGCGCGGCGAATGGCATCATAGGCCCAATGGCTGCTGGGCACATCCACAAAATTGATCGCGCTACGGATGCTGCCCCGTTGATAAACCTTGCGCAACATGGCTGAAAATTCTGCCCGAGTGACCGGTGCATCGGGGCGGAAAGTGCCATCGGGAAAACCCGCCAAAATGTTTTGAGAAACCAGCGCGCGGATGTAATCACTGGCCCAATGATTGGCAGGTACATCGGGGAATGAAATACTTTGAGCCACGGCCGGAGCAGGGGCAGCCAAAGGAGCAACCAGCATCGGGGTGATGGTGGTGACGTTCATCCCGAAGGTCATCAACAGAGCGGCGGCGGCTTTCCAGCGATTGCGATTCAGCATGGTTTTAGATCCTGAGGAGCGAGGAGGGAACCCGATCGGGAGTCCCCTGAGAAAATTCTGGGAGAAGCCTTCTGTTGGCTTCTTTGACTACTTCTGAAAAGGGGGTTGAAATCCGGAGATCGGAGTGGTGGACAGTTGAAGAACTGGCAATTTTTAACTGGGCCAAGCTTTTCAAAATCACCAAATTCCATCTCAATTCGGAGTTTTCCTTTTTTTCCTTTTCAGTTACTTCATCAGACAATTGCGGTTCCTAATTGGTTTCCTGGTATGGGCCAGTTACCAATCTGTCAGGTTTGCAACTACTTGAAGCTACGAGTCAGGGTGTTGAATTTCCTGGTTTTGGAAGCTTGTGACAATTAAGAATTTGGATGTAAACCACTGAAAATTGAAGGGTTGATGAATAAAGAATCAGGCGATTCTTGAATCAGAAACCGAAAGTGCAAAATCGAAAATAACCAATCCAACGGCTTGAATAGTGGTTAAGGAAGGGGCTGAATGACCCACCCAATCTTTGGGCCGTTTATCCCGATATGAACTAAGGGGATCTCTGAAAAGCCAGAACTGTTACCTTGTGGATCTCGTCAACGGCAGAGACAAGGGGCTTAAGGGCAGAGACAAGGGGCTACCTTGTGGATCTCGTCAACGGCAGAGACAAGGGGCTTAAGGGCAGAGACAAGGGGCTTAAGCCCCTTGCCCCCCACGACAAATTGAGGCCCTAGCCCAGATCACAGAACGGTTGCCCGTGGGAGGCGATCGGGATTGGCCAACGGTTGCCCCACCGGGGAAGCAAAACCGCTAAAGTAGGAGCAACCTGCCATGTGGGAGCGGCTGCGCGATGCCTGCTTTTTTGCCTCAAAATGCCGATCTTGTCCTGCGAGGGGCCCAATATCGCGATTTGGATGCGATCGCCCAGCTTGCGGCGGACTCAGCGGACTTTGACGGGCTAGGAAGCCCCCTGGAAACGGCGGGGGTGGATTGGTCGCGGCTGCGCACTTGGTATGGCTTATCGGCACTGGTGGAGATGATGGCTCCCAGCCAACGGCGGTTGCGGGCCAGCGTGGCCGAGCGCGATCGGCGAGTTTGCGGGGCGATCGCGGTGATGCCCGTGAATCGATCGCGCAGCACTTGGCGTGTGAAGCAGGTGGCCGTGATGCCGGAATGTCGCAGCCAGGGCATTGGTTCCGAGCTGTTGCGCTACTGCTTTGAAACCATTTGGGAAGCACGTACCTGGATGCTGGAGGTGAATGTGCATGGCAAAGATGCCCTGGCACTCTATCGCCAAAACGGATTCCAGCCGATCGCCCAGTTAACCTATTGGTCTATTCCGCCGGCTGCCCTCATGGCCCTGGCAGAGCGGGAACCAGACTTGCCCAACCTGATGCCGGTGGGCAATGCCGATGCGCCCTTGCTTTACCAACTCGACACGGCGGCCATGCCCCCCCATGTGCGCCAGGCCTTTGATTTGCGCGTCGATGACTTCAAGGCGGATTGGTTGGCGGCCCTGGCGGACACCCGGCAGCGGATAGATGGGCTGGAAACCACGATGGGTTATGTGTTTGAACCCCAACGGAAAGCCGCGATCGGCTATTTCCAAGTGCGATCGCACCGATATGCAGCGCTGCCCCATCGGGCGGAGTTAACCGTGCATCCGGCCTATACCTGGCTCTATCCCGAGTTGATGGCTCAAATGGCGCGGATTACCCGATCGCTCAATGCCGATTTGCCCCTGTTGCTGGCTTCTGCGGACTACCAACCGGAACGGGAAGCCTATCTGGAAAGCATTGGGGCCGAGCGGTTTGAGCATTCTTTGCTGCTGTCGCGATCGGTTTGGCACAAGCTGCGGGAGACTCGATCGATCTCCTTGGATGCCCTGCAAGAGATGCTGAATGGCTGGCAACCGGCCAAACCGATGACCGGTGGCGGTCGGGTCTATTGGTCGAGTGCTTGGGATGGGCCCACCTTTGACCCGCCGGAAGACCCCCCGGAGAATCCCGAAGTGCCGGAGCCGCCCGCCCAATCCTGAGCTAGTGCCTTAGAGCATGTCTGAGCAGTGACTTAGGGTACTGGCAAAGCACGAAGAGTCGTTGGGGCAAGGGGCTTAAGCCCCTTGTCTCTGCCGTTGATGAGATCCACAAAGTAACAGTGCTGGCTTTTTAGAGATCCGCTTAGCCCATGTCGGGATAGGCGGCCCACAGATCGGTGGTTTCGCGCAGACTGCGAAATTCCCCATAGCCCACCACCAAATGATCCAACAGCGGCAGCTCCAGAAAATGGGCCCCCGCCAAAAGCTGCTGCGTGAGGGTCAAATCCTCAGGGCTGGGGGTTAGGTCGCCCGAGGGGTGATTGTGGGCCACAATGCAGGCGGCAGCGCCCTGGCGAATCAGCTCCCGAAAAATATCGCGAGGATGGGCTAGGGTTTGGGTTTCCGTCCCGATCGTCAGGACTTGGGTGGCTAGGAGTCGATTTTTGGGATCTAACAACAACAGGGCGAACCGTTCCTGCGGTTGCCACATCAAGTCTTGACTGAGGGCAGTGGCGGCGGCGGCTGGGGTATCGATTACGGCGCGATCGAGCGGTCGGGTTTGCAAAATCCGCTTGCCCAACTCGACCGCTGCCAAAATCGCCGTAGCCTTGGCATCGCCCACCCCGTGAATTTGGGTCAATTCCGCCAAGGACGCATCGCGCAAGACGGCCAGCGGATCCTGGCGATCGCCCCCCAAGGTTTGCAAAATCAGTTGCCCCAACCCCACGGCCGAGAGTTTGCCCGGCCCTTGACCCGTGCCCAGCAAAATAGCCAACAGTTCCGCATTCGAGAGGCTGCGGGGGCCAAAGGCGGCCAACCGCTCCCGGGGGCGCTCTGTGGCCGGTAGATCCTGAATCCGAGGGTTGTAGGTCATAGGGCTGACATTTTGACCGCCCTTTATGATACTGAAAACCGCTGCCACAAAAGCAGGATAAACCTCTGATATCTCCGGTATTTCCGAGATTTTTGCAAGCCGAGACAGGATATACAACGGCCCGGCGGGATTGGCTTTGGGGCGATCGCCTCGGATTGACCCCGATCGATTCAGATCGTTGCCAATCGGCTCAAGACGATCGGGGGCGATCGATCAGCAAATTGCTGTAGGGGCCCGGTCGCAGCCGCACGGCCAAGGCTTGACCCAAATCACCCAAACAGCCCAACCACCGATCATCCAAGGGAGCAGCGGCCATGGATCCCTGCCACCAAAAAAAGAGCCGTTCCTGCGCCAAATCTAGATCCAACGTGAGTTGAAGCGATCGACTCAAGCGGGTGAGTCGATCGATCGCATCCACGGCCACCCGTAGCCCGCCTAGGGACTGCTCTGGATCGGCGGCAGAATGCCCGCTCAGTTCCGTTTCTACCAGACCAATCGCCCGTTCCAGCAACCGCTCGATCGCCCTCGTGACCCAAGGGGCAATTTCCAATCCATCCAATTGACAGTGCAGACGTTGGGCTTCGGCGGCCACCGCTTCCAACTCCGTCAGCGTTCCCGGCCCGGCCTCGATCGCCGCTAAGGGCCAAGTGTCTAACTCGCCGGCTAACCGTTGCACCAAGGTCAACACCCGCTGACCCAAGGCCAACTCCGCCGCCACCTGTAATTCGCGGGGAACCGGCAACGCATCTCGATAAAACCGGGTCATGATCCCGCAGTTGTCGCGATAGGCGCGATCGTACAGCGTATCCAGCCGCGTTGTGGTTTCTTGAACCAGCAACCGCATCAGCCGATCGCGATCCTCCGCACAGAGATCCGCCAAGGCAAATCCCCGGGACTGGCCGCCCATGGTGGCACTCAAGGCCAACACCACCTGGGCCGCACTGGCGGACTCCAGCGCCGCAAACAGCCGCTCCTTCAGCTTGCTGTAGGCTAATCGGCCTTGGAACGGCTGCACACAACAGTGAAAATCCCAACCGCCCAAGTGCAAGGCTCCAAAGACAAAATGGGCAGACTCGCCCGCAATATCCGAAGTCACCACCAACTCGCCCACGGCCAGAGCCAGGGATCCCAGCCGTTGCAATTGGTAATCCTGCTGCTCGATCGTGTAGCAATAGGCGCGGCTTTGGCGCGGTTGGTTGGGAATCAAAGAGCCGATCGCGTGGGCCGCCACCACCTGCTCAAAACTGACATGATCATCCAAAACCAACTGTCGATAAACCTCCGCCCCGTCGCCAAATTCCGGCACGTTGCTGGGAGCCGCCGCCAGTTGGGCCACAAAGTCCGGCTCCAAATTCACGCCGGCCACTTCGGCCGCCAACTCGATCGCCCGGCTGGCATAGCGCAAAATCTGCACCCCTTCCGGGCGGGAAATTTCCTCAAAAAACCAGCCGCAACTGGTGAACATCAACAGGGCGTGGCGCTGCATTTCCAACAACCGCAGGGCATCGATTCGCTCCTGGGCTGACAGGGGGCGGGCCCGATGACGTTCCAAAAACGCTGTAATCCGATCGGGCGATCGATCCAAAACCAACTCGATATATTCATCGCGGGCCTGCCAAGGATCCCGCAACAGCGGAGTGGCATAGCGTTCAAACACCGTCACCAGTCGATCGCGCAAATAATTCAAACTGTCCCGCAACGGTCGCCGCCAGCGCTGATGCCAACCGCCGCCGCCGCCACAACCGCAATCGTCCTGCCAGCGATCGACCCCGTGGGAACAGCTCCAGGCCGTCACCGGCTTCATTTCCACCTCCCACTCCGGCGGATGCAGGCTCAGGTAATGGGCAAAATTGGTGGTACACCAGCCCCGTCCCGGAAACTCCATGGTGAGGGCATAGGCCAAGCATTTTTCCTTATCGCGCTTGTGGTGACCGAAGGTTTCCCCATCGGTGGCCACGGAAATCACCTGGCTGGGGCGATCGGCCCGCACCGCCGATCCCAACCGATCGGCAAAGGAAGCGGCACTGGTCAGCACATCGCCAAAACCCATGTCGCCGGAAATCGGCCCATCGTAGAAAAACAGATCAATGTAGCGATCGCGGGCCAAGGTGGCCACCGGATCCGAAGGCGCTTCTGGGGCGATCGGCTCCGGTTTCCCGCCCTTGGGCACAAAGCACCGATAGGATCGCGTGGGGTCAATTTGCCCCGATCCCACATCCACCCAATCCGGCTCCGGATCGGCTTCCGTGGGTAGCGGCCGGCAGCGCTGGGCCTGGGATGGGGCAAAAATCACAAACTTAATGCCCTCGTCGATCAGCACATCGAGGGTGGCGTAATCCACGGCTGTTTCCGCCAGCCAAATGCCTTCGGGTGAGCGACCAAAGCGCGATCGAAAATCCGCCACGCCCCATCGCACCTGGGTTTGCTTATCCCGCCGATTGGCCAGGGGCATGATGATGTGGTTATAAACCTGAGCGATCGCGTTGCCATGGCCCCCCAACCGCTTCACACTCAGGCGATCGCCCTCCAAAATTCGAGCATAGGTGGCCGGATCAAACCGCTCCAACCAACTCAGCAGCGTGGGCCCCGCATTGAAGCTCATCCACTCAAAATTGTTCACCAGCCCCACGATCGCTCCCGAATCATTAAAAATTCGGGCGAAGGCATTGGGTCGATAGCATTCCCGATAAACCCGCTCATTCCAGTCGTGGCAAGGGGCCGCGCTGGGCTGCCGCACGATTGCCTCCAGATAGGGATTTTCGCGCGGGGGTTGATAGAAATGCCCATGCACCACCACATAAACCCCAGAAGCGGGGCGATCGGGCATGGGCGAAACGGGAACTGCGACGGTACCTTCGTTCGATCGTTTTGCCATCCCCAAGCTCCTCAGCGCCAATTTCCGGTTGATTAACCCTCTAGCGGTTTAACACAAGCGCCGATCTTCCGCAAAATCTCGCTCGATCGTCCCCATTTTTGTGGCGGTTGTAAGATGGCTGTCTGGTCGCTTCATTGACCCGCTCCTAGCCATGCCCTACGAACCGCTGCACCACAAATATCGCCCTCAACGGTTTGCCGACTTGGTGGGCCAACAGGCGATCGCCCAAACGCTGACCAACGCGCTTCAGCAAAATCGAATTGCACCGGCTTACCTGTTTGCGGGGCCTCGGGGAACGGGCAAAACCTCCAGCGCCCGAATTTTGGCCAAGTCGTTGAACTGCCTGAGCAGCGAGGGCCCCACGGCGGAACCCTGCGGCCATTGCCAAACTTGCGTGGAAATTACGCAGGGGCGGGCGCTGGATGTGGTGGAAATTGACGCAGCCAGCAACACGGGTGTTGACAATATTCGAGAGCTGATTGAACGGGCCCAATTTGCCCCGGTGCAATGTCGCTACAAGGTTTATGTCTTAGACGAGGTGCATATGCTGTCGGGGGCGGCGTTCAATGCGCTGCTGAAAACCCTGGAGGAACCGCCGGCCCATGTGGTGTTTGTGTTGGCCACGACGGATCCGCAGCGGGTTTTGCCGACGATTATTTCTCGCTGTCAGCGGTTTGACTTCCGGCGGATTCCCCTGGTGGACATGGTGAGCCATTTGGGGACGATCGCCCAACAGGAGTCGATCGAGATTGTGCCGGAAGCGTTGACCCTGGTGGCCCAAATTGCGCAGGGGGGCTTGCGCGATGCGGAAAGCCTGCTGGATCAACTGAGCCTGGTTCCCACGGGGGTGACGGTGGAGGCCGTTTGGGATCTGGTGGGGGCTGTGCCGGAGCGGGATTTGCTGGCGTTGGTGTCCAGTTTGGCGGCGGGTGATGCGGAAGGGGCGGTGGACTGTTTGCGGCGGCTGATGGATCGGGGGCGAGAACCAACGATCGTGCTGCAAAATTTGGCGAGTTTCTATCGAGATCTGCTGATTGCGAAGACTGCGCCCGATCGGGGTGATTTGGTGGCCCTGACGGAACCAACTTGGCAGCAACTCTGTGAATTTGCCCGCAGTCAGGAACTGAGCTGGATCTTGCATGGGCAGCAGTACCTCAAAACTGGCGAATCGCTGCTGAAAAACTCCACCCAGCCTCGGTTGTGGTTGGAGGTGACTTTGATGGGGCTGTTGCCGGGGGCGGTGGCTCCGGTGGGGGCTGTTGGGTCGGTGGCTCCGATGCCGCCTCGCCCGATCGCCCCGATCGCACTTCCGGCTCCTGTGCCGGCCCCGATCGCGCCTGTTTCGGTTCCTGTGCCGAGCGATCCGCTCTCGGCTCTGTTGGCCCAGTTGGCGCTAGATCCGGGGGCGATCGCCCAATTTACCCAGGGCGTGACCCAATGGGCCCAAACGAATCCTGCTGCGCTGATGCAGTTGATCGGTCTGTTGCAATCCCTGGGAGGCGTGGCTCCAGCCCCGATCGCCACAAGCACCCCCACCGCCACAACGGCCCCGGCGGCGATCGCTCCGGTGGCTGCTGTTGCTCCACCGGCCCCCGCGCCAACTCCGGTTCCGGAGCCGGCCCCGGTCAACGCTGGCCCCGATGAAACCTTTGCACCGGAACCCAGCCCGATCGCGCCGGTTCCCGCTTCTGCGGAGCTGGATCAACTGTGGCAAGCGATCTTGGTGCATGTGCAACCCCCGGCCACCAAGATGATGTTGTCGCAGATGGGGCAACTGTTGTCCTTTGACGGTCAAAACGCCGTGGTGGGGATTCCGCCCAGTTGGGTCGCCAAGTTTGAGTCCCGCACCAAGGCGATCGAAACGGCCTTTCAGCAGCACCTGCAACGCAGCGTCGCGGTTGCGATTCGGGCCAATGTGGTGATGCCCCCCCAGACCAGCGCGCCCGCGTCCTTCCCAAAAAATCCACCCAGGGGAACGCCCCCCCCGCCCCAGTCCCCGAACCCAGCCCGGAACCCGAATCCGATTCCGACTACGGCCGCGAACCCAACGGCGGGCGGGTTTGGTGGGATCGCGACTAGGGTGGCTCCACCGCCCACCGCATCCCCCGCCGTGCTGCCCCAGGCTCCTGCTGCGAATCCCCAGCCGGCCCCGGGCCGGGCCCCCGCGCCCGGCCCCGATCGCCCTGGGCGATCGCCCCAACCGCCCCCCGCCGCATCACCCCAATCCGTTTCGCCCCCTTCGCCAGCGGGGCCACCCCCGCCACCGGGGCCCGATGACTTGGTGGCCCGCAGTGCCCGCAGCTTGGCGCAATTGTTCAACGGCGAAATTGTGCAGGTAGACGATCTCGACATGTTTTGACCGGCGGCTGGGGCGATCGTTTGGTTGGCCAGTGGACGGATGGAGCCGATCTCTGCCAAGGCTGGGTCTGGTTGAACCGTTCGCTCAAACCTTGTTCTCAACTGTTTTTTCAGCCCCCCTTTGCGCCCTTGTGGGTGGCGAAGGAGAAAATTTTCAGAAAGTAGTTGCTTTTTCTAGAGCTTCCGGTTATATTTGAATTCGCGCCGCGGGGTAGAGCAGTCTGGTAGCTCGTCGGGCTCATAACCCGAAGGTCAGTGGTTCAAATCCGCTCCCCGCCACCAAATAATCTGAATATCAAGTCAGAGCGAACTGAGAAAGAGAGACCTTCCAAAAGTCTCGAAATCTGAAACCCTAAAGACCGCCCCGCCACGAATTCGTAGCGGGGCGCTTTTGGTTGTGCGCGATCGCAAAAGGTTGGCGCGATCGCAACAGTGATCGATTGATCAACGATCGATTGATCAACCATTGGCTAGCTGCGGGCTACGCCACCCGTGGCCCTTCGGCAAAAGCTTGGGCGACTTGACGATCGGTCGCATCCACCACCACTCCGATGATTGGGCCCACAGCTCCGCCCACACGAATCAACACATCCTTCACATCGGGACTGCCAAAACCCACAATCCGCGAATAGTCAAGGGAGTTATCAAAAAATAGGTCTACCTGGCGACTGATCGCAATGAAATCTCCACCGTTGAAGTCAAAATCAACAATCACATCGGCGTTCGCAATGGTTGTGGTGGCATCATCAACCGCCAGGACAAAGGTATCGCGCCCAGTGCCGCCGATCAGGGTGTCGATGCCCAGGTCACCGGCCAGAAAATCATCTCCCTCCTGGCCGTAGAGAATATCGTTGTCGCGGCCGCCACGGAGGGTGTCGCGTCCTGCGCCGCCTTCTAGCTGGTCGTTGCCCAGGTTGCCCGTCAGCAGGTCATCCCCATTGCGACCAATCACAAAATCAAAGCCCTGGCCCCCAAAGAGCACATCGCTACCCTCGTTGCCGATCAGGGTGTCGTTGTCGCTATTGCCATAGAGGGTGTCGTTGTCGCTGGAACCGTTGATGTAATCGTTGCCGGCGAGGGCCCGCACACCCAGGCGGCCTTGCTGGCCAGCTGCGAGGGAGATGGTTTCGCTGTTGTTGGTGAGATCGAGATAGTCAATATCTGTCCGAGCCATGGTGAAGGATCTTTTCTCTGTTTAGGAATGGGTGGTCTTTAGGAATGGGTTAGGAACCGTCCAGCAATGCCGAGATTACCCGAGCAGGTGGAGTTGGGGCTGGCGTTTATCGCCGCTCGCGGCTGTTCATGAGGGCTTCCCGCACGCGCTGAATTGACCAGCCTCCCCGCAGTCGTTCGAGGTAGGTGCGCATTCCTCGGCTGTCGGCCCGACGGCCCAAAATTTCTTGATAGGCGCGATCGATGGCGGATTCGGCCTCGCGACTGTTGGCTAATTCGTCCCGCACCCGTTGCAGCGACCAGTTGCGATCGCGCACCCGATCAACATAGGTGCGCAGTCCGTTGCGATCGGCTGGCCGGCCCAACACTTCGCGATAGAGCCGATCGATCCGATCTTCCAAGTCCCGTCGATCGCCCCGATAGTTGTTGCGATCGTTGTCGTAGTCATCGCGATACCGCTCTTCGTTGCGATCGTAGTAGCGATAATCATCCCGATCGCGATTTCGATTCTGGTTGCGATCGCTGTCCGATCGGCTGCCATCATCACAGCGCAACTGGCCCCCTTCCCAGCGGCAGGAACTTTGGGCCATGGCTGGTTCGATCGCAACCCCATGGGCAACGCCTAACCCTAACAAGAATGCCGCCAATGCAGTACAGGTACGGTTCATGGAACGGTTCATAGGAATCATCTCCTGATTGAATGGTTGAGCCTCCACTGTGTCTCTTGGGGAGATTTCACAATGGGTGAGGTGTTTTTTGATGGTTTGGCATCACTCTGAATTAGCCACCAACCTCCAAGTTCAGTCTCTCGACTCTGGGGGCGGAATTCAGGAATTGCAAGAATTTTTTTGGTTTGCGCTAGCAGTGTGGCGCGGGGCTTTGAATTGTTGGTGTTGGCATACAACCTTTACCTTCTTTCAATGGTCATCATTAACCATCGAAATAGATTTGAGATGTATTGACCGGATCTGCGTTGCCAGTTCTGTTGTTGTTTTTGCACCAACATCCGTGAAATAACATGGCATCTTTCATGAAATTTTTGATGAAGTTGTTCATGAGATTCTCCATGAAATCACCAGCTCAAGCATCACCCAAATCAGCCATGAAATCATTAACAAAATTAGCAATGAAATATCAAGCCTGTGTCTAACAGTAACGAGGGCAGAAGCCGAATTTGGTTGAGTTTTGGCCGCTTGTTGCATTGTCTTGCCCTCGGAACTTTTTGGGCTGTGGGGCCGTCTCGCGCCCCTTCTGAAGATTCCGGTCGTCGTCGGCTCCGAATGGAGTCCGAAGGGGGCTGAAAGGCTGATTCATGGGACGTTTCAGGGGCAGCGCGGCGATGGGAACCCTAGGTTGGGCCAAAACCACCCCGTACAATGAAGCCATTCCTTAGCGCGACGGCTCCAATGGGAGCTGCTTCGGCCGTGTTGTCACAACCAAGTCGATCGAACTGGCTGCCTTGGGTCGATGTGGCAGCGATCGCAGCGTGGGGAGCGCTGATGTTGCACTACTGGCACGGTGGCCGCTTGGCCCTGCTGATCCATCCCGCTTATCACGGCTTGGTGGTGGTCACGGGGTTTTTATTGCTGATGGCGGCGGCCAGTCTGGCGATTAATTTGGTGCAATCTGGGCGGCTGTTGCGGCGGCGATTGTCGTTGGCGGCGGATCCTGACCCAGAACAACACATCAGCCTGCTGCCCAAGGGGTGGGCAACGCTGTTATTGCTGTTGGCGGCGATCGGGGGGTTTTGGATTGCGCCGCAGCCCCTCACCAGCCACAAAGCTTTGCAACGGGGCATTGGCGACCCCACCACCGCGATCGCCCGTGCGCCCAAGGCCTTTCGCAGCAACAAGCGCCCGGAACAGCGATCGCTGATTGAGTGGGTGCGGACTTTGGAGGTTTATCCCGAACCGGAAGCCTACCGCAACCAACCGGTGAACATCAGCGGTTTTGTCACCAAGGTGGAGGGCTACCCGGCGGATGTGTTTTGGATTTCGCGGTTTACGATCACCTGCTGTGCGGCGGATGCTTACCCGATCGGGCTGCCCGTGCGCCGGCCGGCTAATATGCCGGACTATCCCCCTGATACTTGGCTAGAAATTCAGGGGCGAATGGCGGTGGATGAAATCAAGGGCGAGCGAGTGTTGAGCATTGCGCCACAAACAATGCGCCCGATTCCGGTTCCCAAAAATCCCTATGAGTTCTAGATGAGTTTTGGGCATGACTCTTGGGCATGACTCTTGGGCGTGATTCTTAGGGGCGATCGGGCGAAAGTAAAGGCGCAATCCGGTGCAATCAACTGAGGAATTTCTGATTGGGTATGTGGCGATCCGTGCAACATCGATGGCAAAACACCCCCAGGGGCAATCCCCAATGGCAACCGATCGATCGGGCCGCTTGGCTGGTGATCGCGGCTTTGGTGGTGGCGATCGCGGCTTTGTTGGTGCTGGGCGATCGATCGGCGGCCCGGGTGCGCGACTTTTCATGGGCCGATCGCACCATTGGGGCGGACGATCGCGCCTTTGTGTTGGCCTTCAATCGGCCGATGAATCGAGACAGTGTGGAGGCAAATTTAAAACTGGATCCCCCCCTGGAAGGGAAAGTTAGCTGGGCCGGAACCCGGATGGCCTTCACGCTCGATCGCCCAGCACCCTATGGCACTAGCTTTCAACTCCAGTTGGGAGCCGGGGCCCGCGACACCCGCGAAGACAGCAAACCGGCGGAATCCTTCTCGGCGGCATTTCGATCGCGCGATCGGGTTTTTGCTTACATTGGCACCGAAGGCGAAGAAGCCGGCCGCCTGATCCTGTATGAACTGACCCAGCAGCGGAAAACCATCCTGACTCCGCCGAACCTGTTGGTGAACGACTTCAAGCCCTATCCCAACCGCGATCGGATCCTGTTTTCCGCCACCGAAACCAGCACCCTGGAAAAAACCGACAGCCCCAGCCTGCTCGAACAGCAGTTTTATACGGTCACCACAGGCTTGAGCGTCAATAACCAGGCTCCCGAACCGGCCGGCGAAGTTACGCCGGTTTTGGATAACCGAGATTATCAAAATTTGAAATTTGACTTGGCTCCCGACGGTTCGGCGGCCCTGGTGCAACGGGCGGAGCGCAAGAATGCTAGTAATGTCAGTTTGTGGCTGCTGCGCGATCGGCAAACGCCCCAAAAGCTGGAAAGCCAAGGCGGCGGCGAGTTTGTGATTACGCCCGACAGCCAATCGATCGCCATCACCCAGGGGCAAGGGGTGGCCATTTTGCCCCTGCCCCAAGCTGACACGGGCAACAACGATCGCTACCGGCGGGAAATTCAACCCCTGGACTTTTTGCCCAAGTTTGGAACCGTGTTGGGATTTGCCAGCGACGGTTCAGCGGCGGCCCTGGTGAAATTCAACGGCGACTTTACCCGATCGCTCTTTGTGGTCACCCCCAGCGGCGAAACGGAACTGGCCCGAATTCAAGGATCGATTTTGCGCGCCGAATTCACCCCCGATAACCGCGTGCTCTACGCCTTGGTCACCCAACGGGTTGAGGATGAAAACTACCGCGAACAGCCCTATATCGGAGCCTTTGACCTAAAAACCAAGGCCCTGTCGCCCCTGTTGCTGTTGCCGGAGCAGCTCGATATTGCTCTGGATCTATCGCCGGATGGCGCAGCCCTGTTGTTTGACCAAATCGACACCAAGGCGAAGGCCAAGGGCGATCGCGCCCGTCAGTCCGAATCAGGGGAAGAAGAAACCACCCAGGGCGATCGGGAGTCGGGACGGAGCAACAACGCGGATCGATCGACCACTGACCCCGAAGCGGCCCGCCGACCTGAAGCCAGTGATGGCAATAAAATCGAGCACAGCCAACTGTGGTTGCTGCCCGTGGCCCAAAATCCTGACGGAACCTTTGCCAAATTGACCCCGCAAGCGTTACCACTGCCTGGGGCCCGTCCGCGCTGGCTCCCCTAACCGAAGTCCGTTGATTAATCCCCGACAGAAAACGCAAAACAGCAAACAACAAAAAAAGAATGAGCAAAAAAGATCTCGTCTTCCTCATCCTTTTGGGGTTTATTCCCGTCTCGATCGCGGCGGAATGGTTGCACTGGAGTCCGCTCGTGGTATTCATCACCGCCTGCTTGGCGATCGTGCCCCTCGCCGCCTGGATGGGCCATGCCACCGAAGAACTCGCGGGGCTGGTGGGCCCCTCCCTGGGGGGATTGCTGAACGCCACCTTTGGGAACGCCACCGAATTGATTGTGGCCCTGGTTGCGCTCAAGGAGGGCTACGTGGGCGTGGTGAAGGCCAGCTTGACCGGTTCAATCATCGGCAACCTCTTGTTGGTCATGGGGCTGTCGATGTTGTTGGGCGGCTTGCGCTTTAAGCAGCAAACCTTCCAGCCCGTGATTGCCCGCATGAATGCCTCATCCATGAACCTGGCTGTGATTGCCATGCTGCTACCCACCGCCGTGAACTTCACCTCCGTGGGCATTGCCGAAAGCGTCTTGCAAAAGCTTTCGACGGCGGTGGCAGTGGTCTTGATTTTGGTCTATGTGATGACCCTGCTGTTTTCCATGAAAACCCACAGCTACCTCTACGATGTGGCCGTGGCGGAAGGGGAAGTGCCCGATCCGGAAGCCGGCGATCAATCGGCCGGCGAAGGCGAAGCGCACCGGCCAAACCTGCCCCTGTGGGTGGGGGTGTTGTTGGCGGCCACAATTTTTGTGGCGATCGAGTCGGAATTGTTGGTGCATTCCCTGGAAACGGCCACCGAACAATTGGGCCTGACGGAACTGTTCACCGGGGTGATTTTGTTGCCGATTATTGGCAACGCAGCAGAACACGCCACCGCCGTTACCGTGGCCATGAAAAACAAAATGGACTTGTCCGTTTCGGTGGCCATGGGTTCCAGCTTGCAAATTGCCCTGTTTGTGGCTCCGGTGTTGGTGATTGCCGGTTGGTTCTTTGGGCAACCCATGGATTTGAACTTCCAACCCTTTGAGCTGGTGGCCGTGGCGGTTTCGGTCTTGATTGCCAACTCCATCAGCTCCGATGGGGAATCCAATTGGCTGGAGGGGTTGCTGTTGTTGGCAGCCTATTTGGTGTTGGGTTTGGCCTTCTTCTTCCACCCCACGATCGCCGGTTAAAACCTTGAGGGCATTGGTGTTTGGGGAACAATGAACCTGACGGACGCTTGGGAAGGGGAAACCATCACGATCGCCACGATGCATGGCAAAGAGCAGGTGATTGCGCCGATTTTGGAGCAAACCTGGGGCCTGCGCTCGATCGTGCCGTCGGAACTGGATACGGATCGGTTTGGCACCTTCACCCGGGAGGTCGATCGACCCGGCGATCAACTCGCCACGGCCCGGGCTAAGGCCCTGGCGGCCTTGGCGCTAACCGGTGGGTCGATCGCCCTGGCCAGTGAAGGTTCCTTTGGCCCCCATCCCAGCGTCCCTTTTGCGGCGGCTAACCGGGAATTGGTGCTGCTGATCGATCAAGCCCTGGGGCTGGAGTTGGTCGGCGAGGCCATTTCCCTCAACACCAACTATCGCCAAGGGCGGGTTCGCAGTTGGTCAGAAGTGGAAAAATTTGCTGAAACCATTGGTTTTCCCGATCATGGGCTGGTGGTGGGTTGGGGCGAACCCCAAAACCTCCAAGGGGTGACGAAGGGCCTGCGCGATCGCTCGGCCCTGGCGGCAGCCGTCACCGAGGCCCTGACTCGATCGCCCGATGGCTCCCTGTGGGTGGAAACGGATATGCGGGCGATGCACAACCCCACGCGAATGCAGGTGATTGCCCAAGCCACGGAAAGCCTGGTGGCCAAGGCGCGATCGACCTGTCCCGTTTGCCATTGGCCCGGGTTTTGGGTCACACAGCGGCTGCCGGGGTTGCCCTGCGGTGAATGTGGGCTGCCCACGCCGCTGATTCGTCTGCATCGCTCCATTTGCGATCGCTGCGGCCACCAACAGGACGATCCCTTTCCCCAAGGCGAAACCACTGCGGATCCCACCTATTGTCCCTTTTGTAATCCCTAGGGCCTTAAGAACCGCCTCAAAGCCCAGAAGCGAAATCAACAGCGCAATCAACCGATCGGGCACTGCGAAAACAGACCCCGGATCGGTTCGATCGCCCTGAATTGAAATTACATTTTTTTACATATTCTCATTTTTAGAGACTTTCTATCAAGTAGACGACCAAGAACAAAATCATTAACAATCAAGCGTAAACCAATTGAGATTTTGAAGTTTTCCAAGAGAAACCAGATTCATCAAGCTGATTTGACCTTAAGTATCTGAGAAAAGCTTACAAATGCTTGCAAAAAACTGCCTTTAGAGTTGAGAAGAATTGCGGAATCCTACTTTTCTCAAATGACTAAGCTTAATTACTCATTCCCTAACCTATGCTGAATCAGGTTGTGGTTTGAAACTCAGAAGAATGTTGTTCAACATTGTTTGCAACTGGGTGGACTAATCTATTCAGTTGCCTTCTTTAAAATCTCCTTCCCTGCTAGTGCCAATCTGCTCTGGACTGAACGATCTTTTGATTTCAATTTCCAGAGCAGTCCTTCAGCAAAACTGAGCAGATTCCAAAAATTTGGCTTCGGCTTCGGCTTTGGCTTCCAATCAGGAGCCGCCGAGTTTCTATAAATCCGGAATTGAAACTGAAAGAGTGATTGGTTTATGGCACTTCCCCTTCTGGATTACCCCTTGACTTCTCAAAACCAGCGAGTGGATGGTTTTGAAGTTGCAAATCAAGGCGGTTTGCGTCTCATCACCAATGAGATTGATGAGGTGATTTACGCGGCCTATCGGCAAATTTTTAATGAGCAACAGCTAACGGTCAGCAGCCGTCTTTTGGCGCTGGAGTCTCAACTGCGCTGCGGTCAAATTTCGGTGCAAGACTTCATTCGCGGCCTGGCCACCTCCGAAGTGTTTCGCACGCGCAATTACGACACCAATAATAATTATCGCTTTGTGCAGATGTGTGTGCAGCGAATTTTGGGTCGTGAGGTTTATAACGATCGGGAAAAACTGTCTTGGTCGATCGTTTTGGCCACCGAAGGTTTGAATGGGTTCATTGACTCGTTGCTCAACAGCGAGGAATATCAAACCCACTTCGGGCGGGATACGGTTCCCTATCAGCGGCGGCGGATTTTGCCTCAGCGATCGAGCGGTGCAGTGACCTTTGCGCACACGGCTCGCTATGGCGAAGATTATCGCGATCGCTTGCCGAAGCCCATGGATGTGCAGTTTGGTTTGTTCAACTGGGAAACCTTTATGCGCCAGGCCGATTGGCCCACGGCGATCGGTTTGTTGGCGGGCATGTCGCTTTTGATTGCGGCGTTGTTGCTGTTCTCTGTGACGATCGGAAGCAGCGCAGCCTAAGCCGGTTCCCTGTTCTTTTGGATGTAGATCAATTCTTCCCTTACAGATCAACTCGGCTTAATGCAGCCTAGGATTCTGTGGGCAAAGCCAGACGACCCAGACGCTGCTTCGGGAGTTTTCCGTGCTCTCCCGAGGCAGTTTTTTAGATTTTCAGATCGCAATTACTGATCAAGTTTTAGATTTTCAGATCGCAATTGCTGATCAAGACTGAATTAGAGGATGTCTACAAGGTATTTTTTAACGTAGGTCAAGCATGAATCGTCGTTGGGGCAAGGGGCTTAAGCCCCTTGTCTTTGTTGTTTGGTCAGACCCGTAAGGTAGCAATTTAGGCTTTTCAGATCCCCTCGTATTGGCAACCCAATTGATGAGGCTTTAACTCCAGTCTTCTTCATCACGACGACGACTGTTGACTTGGTAAATATTGCCTTGGGCGTGCAGTTCGCGAGTTTTTTGATAGAGCGATTCCTCATCAAAACCCCAGCGGCTGAGGGCTTTGTCTAGGTCGGCTTGAATTTGCCTGGCTCCTGGAAAATTGCGATAGCGAATTCGTAACCGGGCTAATTCACAAACATAAAAATCGGTGAGATCGCTGGTCAAAATGGCTTGCACCAAGTTATGATCGACCATTTCTTGCGGGTGTTGTTGATCCTGTTGTTTCATGTTTGATTACTTTTTTGTTTAATTACTTGTTTGATTTCAACTTGCTGTTCTCTTTGCCTTTTGTGTTACTTTTGGTTGCTATTTTTCGGCTTCATCGTTTCCCAAACGCCGGCCGTGGCGCTGGCTAAGCCTGATAGCCCTAATGTGCCCACTGTCCCGATCGTCTGGGACAAAAAGAGATGCACCAAAAAGCCAAACCCAAGAAAGGGAATGACGCTGAAGATGGAGGCATAAAAAGCGTTTTGGGATTCGCGAACAGACCGAGTTTTTTCAAATTCTTCCGTGGAAAAATAGAGCGATCGCTCAGCAAAGTCAAACCAGCGAATCAAGAGATCCATCAGCCGATCGCTCACGGCCGGCAACGCCAAATAGAGAGCGAGTGACCACAGGCCTGAACTTGCCAAAAGGGCTGCATCCACATGCAGAGACAATGGCAGCAGATCAGTAAACATAGGGCTTGGGGTCACTCATGGTGCTCGGTATTATACCCGGTTTGTAGCGTGATATACATTTCCTCGCTGTTCCCTATCGGCTAGCATCGGGTGTGTTGCGGCGAAACGGCCCAAAGGCTGTTGCTTAGCTCGCGATTAGAACAGGGCAAAAGGCATTAGGAACTGATGGATTCTCTTTCGCGACTTTCTCGATGGTTAATTCCGGCGGCGGTGGCTGGCCTCAGTTGGGGCACGGTTCAGGTTCATCCTATTCAGGCTGATTCCGGGATTCAAGGGTTTGTGTTACCCAGCGGTAACATTATCTGTGGCTCTTGGGTGGATGGTGGCCAGGGCTATTTGCGCTGTCATGTTCAGTCGGGTTTGCGGCCACTGCCCCCGCAGCCCGCCGATTGTAATTTGGATTGGGGGCATGAAATCTTGCTGAATGCCAATGGCCAGACCGAGGTGCTTTGCGTGGGAGACACGATCGCGGGCCCATATCCTCGATTGAATTACAACCAGGTTTGGGAGCGAAATGGATTTCGTTGCGAAGCCAAAACCACCGGCTTAACCTGTCGTGCTCGGAATGGTCGGGGCATGTTTTTGAGTCGAGAACGCTGGCGGAAAATCTAGGAGACATCCCTTTGGGTTCTGAGGCGATCGATGGCGGCCAAATAATCGGGCATCGGTTCTTGGCCGGTTTGGCAAGCGAGCCGATCGACTGCGATTAAATCACTGCCAAAAAAGACCCGATCGAGGGGCAGGGTTTGCCCCCGATCGGGTCGATAGTCGGGGCTGAAATATTTGACTGTGCCATCCACCACCGCCCCGTTAAACAGATGGCCAATGCAGAAATAAACATCTTGCAAAACCTGCGGCACAGAGGGGCGATGGAGCTGGCCGCGGGAGTGGGGGCTGCGTGCTTTGTAGCGATCGCGCGGAAAGAGGCCGTAGAGATTTTTGAGGGAAGCGGAAATGAGGGGAGTCTCTTTCAAATGGGTGCGTTTGAGGGCCCCGATCGAAATTCGACAGTCCACCTCCCGCAACAGGGCTGGGGCCCACATGGAACGAAAGCGCACGGGCAAGGGCGATCGGTTCTCGTATTCCGCTAAGGGCAGGCTGTCCGCATCAACCAGGGCCATGCCCTGATCTAGCAACCGATGCAGACCGCGCCGCTGGGCAATTTCCGCGAGGGAAACCGGCGAGCACACACCTTCCACAATCAGGATTTCCGCCTGGGGAGCAACCGATCGCAGGGTTTCCAAAACCGTGGCCAAGACTCGATCGCCCACGGTGACCGGCGGCCCCACGGGATAACCCAAATTGGGTTTCACCAAGATTCGCTGTGCCCCGATCGCCTCGGTGGGTGGTTGATAGCGCCAAGCCTCGCTGGCCACAACGGCAGTGGGCGGGATCGCTGGGGAAAGGGTGACGGTCATAGGGATCAAGGTAACGGAGCGATCGTTAAGGAGTTGTTGGGCCCGGTGGAGCGCCAGCCCGGACAATCCGCAAGCATCATAAACTCGCCAGTCTGGGGCCTGTCGTCATTTCCATCGCCGTAGGGGTTGGGTCTCCCAACCCCTACCTGAGCGATCGACCCTAGGGGGCCGGTGGCGGGTTGGGTGTGTCGGCTGGCTCGGGATCGGATCGATCGAAGCGAGAACGATCGAATGCTCGATCGAACGTGGCTTTCATGGCGGCCTGGATCCGATCGGGATCCGGTTTGCGGCCGCCCATCAAGTCTCCGAAATAGACACAGGCCCCCTCTCCCAGGGCCAAGGTATAGGCCGCCGCCCAGGACGCGGCGATCGCGCTGCCAAAGCCGGGGACAAATTTCACCAACTCCCGCCCGATCGCCTGGGCCAAAAATCCGCCCGCGATCGTGCTGATGATGCCGCCCACTTGCGATCGGGTGAGTTTTTGGCCATAGAGCTGTCCCAATAGGCCAACCATGGAAACTTGCAACGCCGTCAGCACCGGCATGGACGCAAAGGGCAAGGGCACGGCCTCAACGGCCGCCGCCGCCGCCGCAAAGGCCAGCACATAACGCCGCCCCACATCCCGATAGAGGTTGCTGATTTGGCGGCCCGGCTCCCCGTCCAAAACCGAATCTAACAATTGATGGATGGTGCGGGCTTCGGCTTCCGGCAGCAAATCCGCCAGGGCATCGCGCAAGGCTTCCAGACCGTAAAAAGTGGGGTGATAGTCATCCTCCTCGCGGGTGAAGTCCAACAGCACAGCGCGATCGAACAGACCCGCAAAGGCCTCCTGCAATGCCGCAAAGGGCCGGGCCACCGCCTCCAAGCTCAGGGGATCCGCCGGGTGATCTTCAACTGTTGCTGGATAAACCTCATGCAAACAGGTGACCGCCAACAGGCAAGGCACGGCGGGATAGCGTTGGCGCAGGGTGGCGACCACTTGCCGCAGGGTTTCGGTGGCGAAGTCGTTGATCTTGACCGTGAGGATCAAAATTCTGGCCCGATCGGGATCTTCGTCAAAATCCGTCAGCAGGGCTTGGGCGATCGCCTGGCTGTCCCGTTCCGCATCCCCCAAACCCACCGTGTCCGTAAAAATCAGCAGCGGCAACTCATCGGAAGGATAGGCATAGCGTGCCGTGTGTTGCGTGTGGGGCCGAAAGCCTTGGCCGACAATTTCCGCCGAAACCCCCGTTAGCCCTCGGACGATCGAACTTTTGCCCGCCTGGGGTTTTCCCAACAGGGTCACTTCCGTGGTGGGCAGTTGGGCCCGCACTTCTGCCAACACCGCCGCCACCCGATCGTCACTGACGCTGAACCATTGGGTCAGGGATTGCACGCCCTGGGCCAGGGTTTCGCCGGGTTTGAGATGACCTAGGGCGGCAGGTAGATTCGGTAAATTCTTGGGTAGATTCGGCAAATTCTTGGGCAAATTGGGCAGTTTGGGCAAATTTACCGACCAATTGCGGGGCAAATTGGGCAATTCCGTAGGCAAGTTGGGCAAGCTGGGTAAATTCGGCAAATTCAAGGCCGTTAGCCGATCCTTCGCTGATTGCCAAGCAGTTGTCCACAGTCCCGGGCGCTGCGGCTCGTGGGGCGACTCCCCGATCGATTCTGGGGACGATTCTGCATCTTGGCCCGTTGTGTTTTCTGGCATGACTCCCGGCGACTCGATCGCCCCCAACGAGGATTCATCAACCGGGCGATCGGCCCCTGAGGCTTTTATTTCCGTTGGTTCAGAAGCGGGGGAATCAAAATCCGGCATATCAGCAATGGTTAGCAGTGGTTGCTGTCTTGAACGGGCCTTGAACGGGGAGCGCGTGAAATTTGAATTTCTTTAAAGTTTGACTGGAAATTTTTCGCTTGAAATTTAATGAATTCACTCAAATCTCAACAATCCAAAGCATAACTTTAAACCAAGCATTCAATCTCTCAAAATCGCAGCTTCAATCGGTTAGAACAGTTCTAGCGCCTGAAGATTGCCTGCAATTCCTACACCGCTCCTACCATTCAATGGCATTTGTTACGGGTGATGACGGGTGAACACTCAGCCCTGGTCTGGGGAAGCGATCGCCCGCCAAACTAGAGAACTGAGATTTTGTAGCGAATCGATCGGTTCCTGATAAAAGGTGCTGGCTACGATGGCGGATCCCAGTTGTGTTTTAGGAGTGGCGATCGGATGGTACAGAGTCCTTGGAGAACTGAGCAAGCTCCTCGCCCCAACCGTCAACAGCCGGAACTGTGGCAATTGGCCAATGGTTTGCGGGTGGTTTATCACTATGTGCCCGTTAGCCCAGCGGTGACCATGGATGTGTGGGTAAAGGCGGGGGCTGTGGCTGAGCCGATCGCCTGGGACGGGATGGCGCATTTCCTAGAACACATGATTTTTAAGGGCACTGACCGGTTGGGCCCCGGGGAATTTGACCGGGCGATCGAGAGTCGCGGCGGAGCCACCAACGCCGCCACCAGTCACGATTATGCCCATTATTTTGTGACCACGGCGGTGGAACATGCGGAAGCCACCTTGCCCCACTTGGCGGAGTTGTTGCTGAATGCGACGATTCCCGACCAGGAATTTGAGCTGGAGCGATCGGTGGTGCTCGAAGAAATCCGCCAGGCCTATGACAGCCCCGATTGGGTGGGATTTCAGATGCTGCTGTCGCGGGTCTATCCGGATCATGCCTATGGGCGATCGGTCTTGGGCAGTGAAGAATCCTTGATGAAGCGATCGCCCGCTGAGATGCGGCGGTTTCATGCCTGTCACTACCAACCGGAAAATCTGGTGGTGGCCCTGGTGGGAGGGTTGCCGCCCGATCGCGCCCGTCACTTGATGGAATCGGCCTTTGCGGCCTTTGGTCAGCCCCAAGCCTGTCCTCCTCAGCCGATCGGGCAAACTCCGCCGATTGCCGCCGTCCATCGCCAAGAACTGCACCGGCCCTATCTGGAGCAAGCTCGGGTGATGATGGCCTGGACGGGGCCCAGCTTGCAGGACATTGGCGATACCTATGCTTTGGAAGTGCTGGCCACCGTTCTCGGCATTGGGCGCACCTCGCGCTTGGTCAGCGATTTGCGTGAAGACCGGCAATGGGTTTTGGCGATCGACTGCGAAGCCAGTGCCCAACGGGATGCCAGCTTGCTGACGATCGGCGCTTGGCTGGATGTGCGAGATGTGGGCGTGGTGGAAGCCTGCATTTGTGATCACCTGGCCCTACTGCGCGATCACCCCATTAACCCGATCGAGCTGAAGCGGGCCCAGCGTCTTCTGTGCAGCGACTATATTTTCGCCACGGAAACCCCCAACCAACTCGCCAGCCTCTATGGCTACTACGGCCTGCTGGATCAACTGCCAGAAGCAACGGTTTATCCCGATCGGATCCAGGCCGTGGGCCCCGAAGACGTGCAACGGGTGGCGCAAAAATATCTTTCTCCCGATCGCTATGCCATGGTTACCCTGGTTCCGTCCTAGAGCGAGATCGATCGACCAAGACAAGGGGTTTCAGTAGACCTCTTGCATCAATCAAAACCCTCACCCTAAATCCCTCTCCCAAGTCGGGAGAGGGACTTGACAACTAACAACAAAATCGTCGCTATTCCCGATTTCTGGCTCCCCTTCGCCCTCCTTGGGAGAAGGGGTTGGGGGATGAGGGCTGTTAGCTGATTCGCGCAAGAGGTCTAGTCCCTTGCGCCCACCATGATTAATGCTTGGCCAGTCCGAAAATCAATCGGTTTGCACAGCAACCAACGCCTAACCGTGGATTAACCCATGGATTAGCCCTTGGCCTTCATGGCCAACTCGCGCCGCCAGAAAAAGGCCGCCGCTCCCCACAGCCCCACCATCTTGAACGTTTCCGAAGCCAGCGTCGCCCAAATGGCCCCCGCCCAGGAATAGGACGGAATCAAGATTAGGTTTAGCACCACATTCAAAATGGCAGCGGTGACTTGAATTAAGCTCCGTTGTCCCTGGTGGCCCGAAGAGGTGAGGCAATCGGCCGCCAAATACTGCATTCCCAAAATCAAATGCACGGGGGCGAACCAACGCAACACCCCGATCGCCTCGCGATATTCCGATCCCAAAATCCACTCCACCACCGGAGCAAAGAAAAACATCCCCAATCCCCCCAGCACCCCGTAGCCCGCGATCAGCGGAAACAGGCGCTTGGCAAATTGAATACTGCCGTCAATGCCATGAGTGCCCGCCTGAAAAAAGCGGGCATAATTCGCCGCACCAATCGCCAAGATCGGCTGGTAGCCCACATCCACAAACCGATAGCCCGCCCCATAGATCCCGGCAGCCTCTTCATTCACCAAGCTAGAGAGCAAGGTCTTATCCGCATTGGCATTAATCGTTTCAGCGGAACCGGCAATGGAAAAGTAAAACCCTTGACCCAATTCCCAATCACAATTGGGTTTGGGCCAAAGGGGCCAGCCCGCCTGCCGACTGGCCAACACAAAGGCCGCAAGGGCCGGCAACACTGACGCAATGCAGTAAAAAATCGACCAGGTTTCCGCCGATCGCCAGTCGGGAACCAGCCACAGGGCCCCCACCGCCAAGAGTTTCACGGCGCTGAAAACCACCTTGAGCTGGGCTGGGCGAGCTGCCACCCCCACCGATAAAAACGCCGAACTGCTAAATTCCAGCAGACAAACGCCCCAATAGTCCCCCAGGGCCATCCACAACACCAACCAGGGGGAAACTTGGCTGCCCCAAATTCGACTCGCCAGCAACATCACCAACCCAATGCCCAGCAGGGAAGACCAGCCCCAAACGAATAGGGACTTTCCCCACTCCGTGCGGAAGCTGCTGCGATCGCGCGAAACCGTCCGCATCAACAAGTGGGCATAGCCAACCCCAACGAAAGGCGAAAGCATGGCCACCAAGGACAACACCCCGATCAGTTCGCCATACTCTTTGGATCCCAAAAACCGCGCCACAAAGATGAAGTACAGCGCCTGGATCGCCACGCTAATCACCCTGGCGGCAATCATCCAGAGATTGTCTTGCACCGAGGATTTCCCCAGAGTGGTGCGCAGACGTTGCAGGACTCCTTGAAGGTTGGGCATAGGGGCTAGTGAGTGAAGAGTGAAAAGGAGTAGAAAATTGCACCCAAACTAACACCGTCGCTACACAAAACCTCTGGAAAAGATTACGGACTGGTAATGCTGGCCAGCAAACGAACGTAGGCTGCTTGATAGTAAATGGCTGGTTCCGTGAGTTCCCAACTATTCACCGGCCAGCCGGTGGGTGAGTCGAGATAGCGCTTTTGGATGGGCTGTTGTTTCACGGATTCTTGGTTGCCGGTGTAGTCGCGGTTGGGCCCGCCCACCAAATATCCGGGAGCCGGGCCCGGTTTTCCGGGGGCAACCCGTTCATACTCGCCACGCCCCAACCATTCGTGATACATGCTGGTGACCGATCGCTCGGCTCCCAGACTGCCCATGTTGGTGAGGTAAACAAACCCCAAGGGATTCACGCCATGGAGGTAGTGCAGGTGGGCCATGGCTCGGGCCTGTAGGCTGGTGTTGCGATCGGGCACTGCGCCATAGCGAATGGCATCTCGGTTGCTGTTGCCATAGTTGGCTTGAACTTGGTTGCTGCCCCAGTGATATTGCTCATCGGGCAGCGACACCCGATAGGGATCTAGATCCATACGCAAGCCGTAGGCCTGGGTTTGGGTGCGCACCATATTCACAAATCGATCGCGAATTTGCTTGACCAAGGCGGCATCCGCATTTGGCAAGCGGGTATAAAGCAGCAGCGCATCGCCTTCGTGGGCCCGATACCGACCCCAAACGTTGTCGTTCCAAGGCTGGGAAGCGGTGAGATATTTTGCAAGTTGGGTGCTGTAGTCGGGGTTGCCGGTGAGGGCAAACAGGTGAACAGCGGCGGCGGCAGCGTTGCCCTGTTGTTCAGGAATCGGGCGATCGGCATCCCCGGCTTTAATTTCCTGGGTGTCGCAATCGGTCTTGAGAGGATTTTGCTGGAACCAGTTCCAAGCCCGAATGGCCCGTTGTTCCAAATCTCGGGACTCCCCTTGCAGGGCGGGAAACTGCCGATAGACACGGGCCGCATGGGCAAAGGCGGCCGCCGTGGCGATCGTGGAGGAAGAGCATTCGGGCCCGTAATATCGGGGGCGACGATCTTGGCTGGGGCGATCGGCCGCATTGTGATCCAGCACGCCCACCTTGATCAATACGCCGCCATCGTCTTCCTGCATTCGCTTCAGCCAATCCACTTCCCACTTAATCTCATCAATCAGGTCGGGGATGCCGTTGCCCGATTCGGGAATGTTGAACCGATCGGTGAAAGCTCGGGGGTTTTCTTCGTAGGCCGTCAGCAGTTGATTCACCACGGGGCCTGCAAAGGTGCTGTATTTGTTCGTATCACCGGCATCAAACCATCCCCCTCGCAAGTCGCGGGCCGTGGCGGGATCGTCCTTGGCACTGACCGATCGAGCCTGGGAATCCTGATTGGGGCCCAAAAAAGCCGCCCCATCTTGCCACTTCCCAGCCACAGAACCCGTTTTGTTGAAACCGGCCCGCTGGTAATAAAACACACGTGTGGCGGTTATCAGTTTTTTTTGGTAGACACTGCTCTGAATTTCAAAGGGAAATGATTGCTCACCCCGTTCCCGATCAACCACCACATAGGTTCCCGATTGTTTCACGGTTGAAAAATCAAAATGCCAAGCCCGATCGCCCGATTGACCGTGGATTTGCCCCCCATTCCAAGGGGTCAGCGCACCCGAAAAAACCACCGCATTGGTGGAGGTATTTCTGACTTCATAGACTGATCCCGGCGTGAAGGCTCGGTTGGCATTTTCACCCCGCTGCGGAGAGGCAATCACCGCCACTTTGGGATCCTGAGGTCGATAGCCAAACTGATCCACCAAAATTCGAGGAATGGGTTCATTACCACCCCCAGTTCCCCCGTTGAATGGCAGTGATGCCCAAGCCTGCATGGTGTATTGAAACAGCGATTGATTCGCTAAGGATTGAGACCCAAAATCCATGATCCCTAGCCCCGCTAGCAACGCTCCACCCAGCCAAACCCACTTCCAACGCTGCATCACAAACCTTTCTCCTTGGGACAGGTGCTATTAACCAAATTTCATTGCTAGGCAGGACGACTGAGATCAGAATTCTAGGAAGGTATCTCAGATCATAATTTCAAGTCATAATTTCAAGAAAAATGAGATTAACTATTCAAGAAAATGAATGGAGCTATTCAAAATTAATCAATAATTCAAAATATTTGAATGAAATAATGCTGAAAAGCTTTGTTGATGTTTTCGGTATGTATCAAATTAAACAACAGAGAAAAAATGGTAATTGAATTGATTGGAAAACTGATCATGGTTGAACCCATGAATGGTTATTCTCAATCACTCAAATGGGTCAAGGCTGTGGTGCTCGTTAATTCCCAAACTTTTAGCTTGAAGTTGGGTTGAGCGCAATGCCACCTGAATTCGCCTAGTCTTTCTATCATACTAATGAAAAAAGCGTCCGGGCCCTGAAGGGGGATAGTCTTTAGATTAATCTTTTTTTGAAAGCAGTCGTTAACCGAATCTTCACAAATTAGGTTTCCAGATTCACATCATTTTTCTGCATAAACTTTCTGGAAATCTAGTAACAATGCCAACGGGCTGCGATCGGGAAGGAAAAGAACCGCCAAAAATCAGCCCTAATCCCGCCCGATCGCCCTCTTATTCTCATCAGCTTTAGGCTTGCAGGAATTCTCGTAGCGCCACCAGTTTTTCCCAAGCGGCCCCGCTCGCCAGGATTTCCTTGGCCCGAGCCACACCAACAGCACAGGCTTCCGGCGACCCGATCGGCTCAGCGATCGCCCCGGCCACTTGGAGGGCCAGGGACGCATTGAGGGCCACGGCATCCCGCTGGGCGATCGAGCCTTGACCCTGAAGCACTTGTCGCAAAATCTCGGCATTTTCGCTGGGATCACCGCCCACCAAGGCGGCCGTGGGCGCGGCCGCACAGCCGGCCGCCACCGGATCCAACTCCAAGCGGGCGATCGACCCCTCGGCCAAAACCGCCAGATCGGTCACATCCGCCAATCCCCCTTCATCCAAGCCTTCGCGCCCATGGAGGACGATCGCCCGCTGAGTGCCCAGCCGATTCAGGGCCCCAGCCATCACCTCAATCAAATCGCTTTTGAAAGTGCCGATCACCTGGCCCGTGGGCCGCAGGGGATTCACCAGGGGCCCCAATAGGTTAAACACGGTGCGCACCTTCAGGGCTTGGCGAATGGGCGCGACGGCCTTCATGGCCGGATGCCAACCGGGCGCAAACAGAAACGTGATCCCCACCTGGTGCGCCGCCGCTTGGATTTGGGCGGGATCAGCTCCGAGGCGAATTCCCAATGCTTCCAGCACATCGGCGGATCCCGACTTGCTGGAAGCGGCCCGGTTCCCGTGCTTCACCACCGTGACCCCAGCGGCGGCGGCCACAAAGGCGACGGCCGTGGAAATGTTGAAGGTGGAAGCGCCGTCGCCACCCGTGCCGCAAGTGTCGATCGAGGGGCTGGGCAGCGGATCGCCCGTCACACTCACCGATTGGCTCAGCAAAACCTGGGCCATCCCAGCCAGCTCATCCGCCGTTACGCCTTTGGCCTGGAGAGCAGCCAAAATTGCGCCTGACAGGGCCGGAGCCAGCCCATCATCCAACCAAGCCTGCATCAGTTGAGCGGCCTGAGCCTGGGACAGGGAGGCTCGATCGAGCAGTTGCTTCAACAGGGTGGGCCCATCAAAGGTCGTGGCGGCGGCAGTCATAACTGAAGCTCCAGGGGCGATCGCGCGAGAAAGTCCAGTGCTAGAATACTATCCGCGCTCAAAATTCCGGGCCCCCCAAGCCAAGAATCAGCCCATCAATCCCCCCTTGCTGAAGGGCTGGCTAGAGGTTGATTCAGTGGCTCAAAGTCAAGCAATTGGGGTAAAGTAACAACCGCGCGGGTGTAGTTCAGTGGTAGAACGTCAGCTTCCCAAGCTGAATGTCGTGGGTTCGAGTCCCATCACCCGCTTAGTTTCTGCGACACTGCGATTTCAGGTAACCAACAAATCGCTCAGATTGCTTGAGCGAGTTTCCTGATCACTGCAATGGCATCATTGTGATTAATTAGCCCTGGCTAGGCACTGCCTCGGCCTTCAGCAAAAATTCGATAACGTTTTGTCAGCAAAACTATTTTGGGCAACACATGGTGAAGTGGGATGACGATATCCATAACACCCCAGCGTATTCGGTGACGGACGCTGCGCGGTATTTGCGTATCCCAGTTGTGACGCTGCGCTCTTGGCTTAACGGGCGTTCCTATGCCACCCAGATTGGTCAACAAGCGTTTGAGCCACTGATTCAGCGGCCCGATTTAGCTCTGCCCCAGCTCTCGTTCACAAACCTGGTAGAGGCTCATGTTTTGCGAATTATTCGTGAAACCCATCAGGTCAAGCTTGATAAAGTTCGCCATGCCCTAGATTATATGAGCCAGCAGTTTGACACGGCTCACCCATTGGTGATGAGACGGTTTCAAACCGATGGGGTTGATTTGTTTGTAGACCAAGTAGATCGGCTGGTCAATGTTTCCCGATCGGGCCAGCTTGCCATGCGCGAAACCTTGAAACACCTGCTGACCCGCATTGAGTGGAACGCAGAGGGGATCGCCAACCGATTTTTTCCCATCATTGAGTGGGTTCCTGAGCCAGGAACTGACAAAATCATTTTCCTCGACCCATCCATTCGGTTTGGTAAGCCGGTCATTGCAGGCCAGGGAGTGCCTACTGCTGCCATTGTTAGCCTGATTGATGCGGGTGATTCGATCGACGATGTGGCAGAGGAGTTTGACTGCTCTCCTGAACAAATTAAGGCCGCTATTCAGTTTGAAGCTCAAAATCGTGCCGCGTGACTCCAGCCGATCGCCCCATTTTTTTCATCGATTGGTGCCTCGGAAAGTCGGTGGCCAAGGCTCTCAGGGAAGTGGGTGCTCAAGTTGAGCATCATGGCGATTGCTTTGCCCAAAATACCCCTGATCCAGAGTGGTTGACGGTGGTGGGCGATCGGGGTTGGGTTGTGCTGACCAAAGATGAGGCAATTGGAACCAATAAGCTGGAATTGGGGGCGATCGCCCGTGCCGAGGCAAGGGTATTTATTTTGGTGTCAGGCAACTTGGGCCGTCAGCAGATGGCGGCCCTATTTGTTGAGGTGTTACCTAAATTGGAACGGTTCAGCCAGGGCAACCAAGCGCCCTTCATTGCCAAAATCTACAGAGATGGCAGAGTTGAACTCTGGAAAAATCGTACCCAGTTGCTCAAGCTATTGAAGGGGAGAGACTTGCTGGATCTTTGAGAAAATTCCTCGAACATAGAGGTTTAATTGACCCAATGAGCGAGGATAGCTGCCACTAGTTCGCAGAAACCTTCTCCTTCAGCGCTGGGAGTGATGTGCGCCGGTTGATGAATCAGCTCGCTGAGGTAGGGACGCACGTTGGCAACACCGACGGAGCGGGGAAAAAGGGCCGGGTCAAACAGACTTTCATCATTGGGGCTGTCCCCGATCGTCAGGATTTGATCGAGGGCATAACCGGGCCACAACAGCTCGATCGCCCGTTGGAGTCCTGCGGCCTTGTTTTGTGCCGGGAGTTTGATGTGGGCTTGCACGGCACTGTAGGTGAATCCCCAGCCCAAGGCCGCCAGCGATTCCCCCATGGCCAATAGGGTTTGGCGATCAATGCCCGGTAAATCCGCTAGATCAAAAGTCCAATCGGTGATTCGGAAGCGGTTATCGGGGGCCGGGTGCAGGTGGGGAAAATGGTGATGGAATTCCGTTTGGAGGATGCCAAAAACATCGGCCAAAGCATCGCGATGGGCGATCGGGTCGGTTACATCCACTAGCCATTGGCCCTCGGGTCGATCGCGCCGATAGAGCAGACCGCCGTTTTCCGCGATCGCCCCTGCGATCGGCAGGTATTCCACCAGGGCGCTCACCCAACCGGCTGATCGCCCGGTGATGATCAGGACGGGGATGCCAGCCTGTTGCAAGCGTTCCAAGGCCAAAAACAGGTGGCTGGAAAATCGACCCGATCGGGTCAAGGTACCGTCCATATCGGTGGCGATCGCCCGAAGGCCGGGAGCCAGAGCAGCGGCCATCGCCGCCAGTGAGGACTGAGGAGACAAGGGCATAGCGATCGACCCGTTTGCAAATACCGCAATGTACAGTGGGGAATGTTTTTGCCGCAAGTGGCGCGATCTCCACATTGCCTGAACACACTCTGATCAGGCCTGCAACGCTACCTTCAAGGCTGTCTCAACCCTGTAAACGTATTTAACGGATTGGCTGTACCCATGGCTACCACCGCACTTGATCGGGACGCGCATCTGTTCCACCTGGCTGCCCAGCGAGCGGGAATTCATATGCCCATCTTGCCCGCGCTCCAGGAAGCCCATGATCAGCCAACCCCAGAAGGGGAACGGGGGTTGGGCTTAACCAGCGCGGATCAAGAACAGGTGGACAGCCTACCGGATCAGTTGATGGAAGCGGCCCTGTTGGTGCGACGGTTAACGGATTCTTTAATCCAATCCGGTTGGAAGGCCGATCGAATCTGGCAGGTGAGTGCTGGACAATATAGCCCTGAAGTGTTGGCCGTGTTGGCTCGGGGCTTTGAAGACAAAACCACTGGCGGGCCGATTCTGGCCGGTTGCTCGCTCGATCGGCTGACGGCCGCCTATCGCCAATTTTGTACCTTGGAGCGATCGACCCAGATTGCCCCCGCCAGTACCACCCTCACCGGCAGCACCTTCACCATCGATCGGGCACTGCTCGACACGATTGAGCGCCTGCCTCAGTTTTATCAAGGCTATGTGCATCAGCGGGAAGCCCTGCTTGAGGCGACCCGTATTTGGCGCGGCCTGGCCACCCGGGAGGACACCTTGGTTTCCCTGGGGTTGCCAGCCTTGAACTACACCGATACCGCTCTTGACACGGCCTTAGTCACCTTCATCCAACGTTTGTCGCCCAACTATTCCGGCTTTCCGCACCAGCGAGAGGCCCTGCTGCGGTTGGTGCAAATTTGGCGGCAACTGGATTCACGCCAATCGGCGATCGCCTCCCTCAGCGACAGTAATTTGAGTCTGTTGCCCCGTAATTACGATCCGGCCCTGCTGGCCTTTGTGCTGCGGGTTCCGGAGTTCTACGCCGGTAGCGGCACTCAGCGCAATGCGGCCACCGAAACCGTCCGCATGTGGCGAGATTTGGAGAATCGCAACGCGGCCCTCACCAGCTTGGGGGTGAATCCGATTGTATTTGCGAATCCGGCGGCCCCCGAAGCCAGCACCGCCGCTGCCCAGCTCGATCGGGAATTGCTCTCTTTTCTGCGACGGTTGCCAGCCGCCTACCGAGCCACACCCAATCAACAGGGGGCTTTAACTCGGTTGGTGCAACTGTGGCGCAATTTGGAAACCCAGCAGGCCGCGATCGGCTCCCTGGAAACGGATCTGCGCACCATGCAATGGCAGGTAATGATCCTGAAACAGAACACCGTCCTCAAAAGTCAGCCGGTTCAGGCCAGCGCCCTGCCCCGAAACGAAGTGGCCGCCATGCCTGCCGGGGAACTGTCGCTGATTGACTCGATCGAGCAAGGAACCCACTATCGAATCCTGACCGTGGAGCCAATCCGCGATCGGCGGGAATGGTTTGTTTACCGGGGTCATGCGGACTTCTTGGAACCGGCCACCATGTTGGTGAAAACCAGTACCTTCCTCAAGACCCGCCCCCTACAGTCCAGCAGCTTGGGAAATGCGGAAAAGGTGGCCCTTTCCCCCGGAGAGTTCCAAATTCGCAGCTACGAGGATGTGGGCGATCACCTGCGAATTCGGCTGGTGAAACCCATTAATAACCGGCTGGAATGGTTCATTTTTGAAGGCCACATCACCCTGCTGAATGTGGATGACTATCCCTCGCCTCGGGATCCCCAGCCTGCGCCCGCGCCTACCCCTGTGCCTGCCCCCGTGCCCGCGCCTGTCCCCAGGCCCACCCCGGTTCCCACCCCGTCCCCTGTGCCCGATCGGGGACGACGGATTCAAGTGCCCGGGCTGGGGACGGTCTGGACGCGTGACCCGATTATTGCGGGCGGTAACTTTAATTGGGGTGAAGCCACCAAAGATGGCACGCGGATTCCCGAAAATTCCACCATCACCCAAAACATCATCGCCATGGCCCGGCGAATGCAGGAAGTGCGGGCCCGGCTGGGCAATCGCACCATCACCATTACGAGCTGGTATCGGCCCCCGGCCGTGAATCGGGCTGTGGGTGGGGCCCGCAACTCAACCCACATTCGGGGTTATGGGGTGGACTTTGTGGTGGCGGGGTTGTCGCCGCGTGCGGCCCAACGGATTTTGGATCCCTGGTGGCCCGGTGGCTTAGGCTATGGCTCCTCCTTCACCCATTTGGATAATCGGGGATATCGGGCCCGGTGGAATTACACCAATTAATGAGTGATCCAACCAAGGGAATGGCAGGGGAGGTCTATCGGGTTCAGTCAAGGGATCACCCAACGGCTCCGCCAAGAAGCAACACTTGAATTTCGCTGTGGGCCGCGATTTCGCTGGTTCCTTGGGGAACTTGGGCCAGGGCGGTGGTTCCCGCTAGGTTGATCAGGTTGCCAGAACTGTGGCTGCCTTTGGCCAGGCTAAAGACCAGTTGCCCTTCGATGATTTGCAAAGAACCCCAAAGGTAAGTTTCTCGCCGCCCGGCCCCTTGCAGATCCTGCGCCGATCGCGCCGTTATCCATTGCACCCCGTGGGGGCCCGATCGCCCCGACAGCTTCCGCAACAGGGGAGCCACAAACCGCCAACAACCCACCAGGGCCGAAACGGGATTTCCCGGCAAGCCCACATAGACCTTGGGGCCAAAGGTGGCCAGGGTCAGGGGTTTACCGGGCCGCACGGCCACGGATTTGACGTGAATTTCGCCGCCCAATTCCGCCAAGACCGCATCCACATAGTCATAGTCCCCCACGGACACGCCCCCCGTGGACAGCACTAAATCTGCTTGGCCGATCGCCTGTTCAACGGCAGCTTTCAAAGCGGCGCGATCGTCCCGCACCACCCCCAGGGCGATCGGCTCCACGCCCATTTGTTGCAAAAAAGCGATCAGGGCGTATTGATTGGAATCAACAATTTGCCCCGGTTGCAGGGGTTGATCGATCGTGCCCAGTTCATCACCCGTGGAAAACACCGCCACCCGCGGCCGTCGCACCACCGTGACCCGATCGCACTGGGCCGCCGCCAACACCGCCAATTCAGCGGGGCCGATCGCCAACCCGGCGGGCAAAATCTGATCACCCGATCGGCAAAACATGCCCTTGGCCCGCACAAATTCCCCAGCGGCCGGCTGGCTCAACACCTTTACTCGATCGGGCCCGGCCGGTTCCGTGTCCTCTTGAATCGCGATCGCATCGGCCCCCGGCGGCATCATCGCCCCGGTGAAAATCCGTGCCGCCTGACCCGGCCCAACCGCTTGTTGAGGAGCCACCCCCGCCGGAATTGTTTCAATAATTTGCAATTCCGCTGGCCCCTGGGCCAGGTCAGCTTGGCGCACCGCGTAGCCGTCCATGGCGGAGTTGTCCCAGTGGGGAAAGTCCAAGCGCGATCGCACCGGTTCCGCCAACACCCGCCCCAGGGCCGCCACGCTGGCGATCGATTCGGTGTCGATGATTGGCGGCGTGATCCGTAGGGCGATCGCTTCGGCTTCTTGGGCGGAAATCATGGGTGACTTGGGCGAGGGAGCGATCGTCAGTTTAAAACCCCCGGCCCGTTGCCACAATTCCCACAATGGGTGATCGCCATTCGCCCGTCTCCACCCTGACCGCCTCAGCAGAATGCGATATCGTTGGGGGCAAGGGGTTGAAACCCCTTGTCTAGGACTGCGATCTGTTACCTGCTAGCTATTGCTTTTTGATCATGCCCCGAGCCAAAGCCCAACCGAGTTCTCCTGAAACCGCCCCCGATTGGCACTATGAAACGGCCATGGCCGAGGTGGAAACGATCGTGCGGCAACTGGAAACGGGCGACTTGGATTTGGATCAAGCTTTTGATCAATTCACCGCTGCGGTCGATCGCCTGCAACAGTGCGATCGATTCCTGCGCGATCGACAGGCTCAGGTGAGCTTAGCGATCGAAACACTGGACAACCTCGATCTGGAATAAGCCAGGCATTCCTGATCGCAAAATCAGTAATTTAAGTAATCCATCCGTAGGGGCGCAACGCCTTGCGCCCTTCCCCGTCTGTGCCTTTGTTAAAAACTGTTCTTAAGCCTGCCATTGTTGGAGTAACCAAGCGCTGACTTGGCCATGGTCGGCCTCGCGCGATCGCCGCAGGGCCTCTTCCAAAATATCCAAACTCAGACCCGGCAACACCGCCGATTCTTGGATTCGCCGACTGCCGCGCTCAATAATTTCAAACCCGAAGATTACCGCCTCCGGCACATTCACCACCCAATATTCCCGCACGCCCAAATCTTCATAGAGCAAGCGTTTGCGCCCACAATCATCGGGCCAGGTGCTGTCAGAAATTTCGATCGCCAAGTCCGGCGGCGGTAACTGATCCAAGTCCACAATTTTAGTTTCCCAGTCCAGCGATCCCACGCGATCGCCTACATACAAGGAAACATCGGGCTGCGCTTCTCGCAAGCCAGTTTTGCGATAGGTGCAGTTGTCGTGAACATCGACGCGCAAGTCTCGAAGCGCTGCAAACAGCAACGTCGCGTAGATCACGATCGAATGGTCGCGGGAGTGGGGGTTACCGACGGGAGACATTTCGAGCCTCATCATTCCGTCGTGATAATAACCTTTTGTTTTCTCACTGGCTTGGGCGATCGCTTGCTGATAAGTCTCCCAATCTGCCTTTTGCCAATCGTCAGGATCAGTCTCTGTCGCCTCATCAAACTCGCAAAGGGTCGGGTCAGCCTCCGCCACGGGGCTAAACCGTTGCGGCTGGGGCGCTGAAGCAGTCACAGCGGCGTTAGGGGAGCGACCGGGCTGGATGGCAACCATGGCGGGGGAAGAGTGGGCGATCGACTGCTTGGATTCTAGCAATCTCTGCTGGGAGCAGGGCGCTGCTGCGGGTTGCACCAAGGCTAATCCGTGGTAAATCACCTCACTCGCACATTTCCCACAGCAGTCGAGTTGCTGGGCCGCCGCGCACGGTGGGGTTGCGTGGCGATTCAAGGTTCAGAATGTCCAGCGATCAATTCTTGCCGATCACCCGAGGCGATCCCCTTGGGTGATCGATTGCAGACATGAACTTAACTTTTTGAAACAAATCGTAATCATCAGAAAAAACGATTGGTCACTGTATGTAAAGTTTATTAAACTAAAACCAGGTGAGTAATTATCCCTACCTCTCCCTCATCGAGTTCATACCCGACCTTTGCAGCCGGGTGGAGTCAATGGACGCAACATTTCCCTGGTTAAGTTTGATTACGCTGCTGCCTTTGGTGGCGGCACTGCCGATTCCCTTCCTGCCCGATCGCGACGGCAAAACGATCCGTTGGTATGCGCTGGCGGTGGGCATTGTGGAATTGGCCCTGATTTCCTACACCTGCTTCGGGCAGTTTGATTTCACCAACACTGAATTTCAACTGGCGGAAACCTACGCTTGGCTGCCGCAAATTGGACTGAACTGGTCTTTGGCGATCGATGGCATCTCCATGCCGCTAGTGGCCCTGACCGGTTTGGTCACCACCCTGGCGATCGGGGCTTCCTGGAACGTCACCAAGAAACCTCGCTTGTTCTACACCCTGCTGCTGGCCATGTACAGCGCCCAACTCGGGGTGTTTGTATCGAAGGATCTGTTGCTGTTCTTCTTGATGTGGGAGCTGGAGTTAGTACCGGTTTACCTGCTGATCTCCATTTGGGGTGGTGCGAAGCGCCGCTACGCTGCCACCAAGTTTATTCTTTACACGGCCCTCGCTTCCCTGTTCATCCTGGTGGCGGCGCTGGCCATGGCCTTCTCGGGCGGCCCGGTCACCTTTGATATGGATGCCTTGGGGCTGAAGAACTACTCCCTGACGGCGGAACTCCTGCTCTATGCGGCCTTCTCGATCGCCTTCTTGGTGAAGCTGCCCGCTTTCCCGGGCCACACCTGGTTGCCCGATGCCCACGGTGAAGCGCCCACGCCTGTTTCGATGCTGTTGGCTGGCGTGCTGCTGAAGATGGCGGGCTATGGCTTGATTCGGATGAACATGGAGATGCTGCCGAATGCGCACATCTACTTCGCGCCGGTCTTGGCGATCCTGGGCGTGGTGAACATCATCTACGGGGCGCTGAATGCCTTTGCCCAACGGAACCTGAAGCGACGGATTGCCTATTCGTCAATGTCTCACATGGGCTTCGTGCTGCTGGGGATTGCTTCCTTTACCGATGTGGGACTGAGCGGCGCGGTGCTGCAAATGGTCTCCCACGGGTTGATTGCAGCGGCGATGTTCTTCCTGACGGGCGTAACCTACGAGCGCACCCACACCCTCTCGATCGACGACATGGGCGGCATTGGTCAAAAGATGCCCCGCACCTTCGCCCTGTTTGTGGCGACGACCATGGCTTCCTTGGCTCTGCCCGGCATGAGCGGGTTTGTGGGTGAGCTGACGGTGTTCCTCGGCTTGACCACCAGCGAAGTCTACAGCGCTCCGTTCCGGGCCACGGTGGTGGTGTTGGCGGCGGTGGGTGTGATTCTCTCGGCGGTTTACTTGCTGTCGATGCTGCGGGAAATTTTCTACGGCAAGGAAAACGCGGCTCTGACTGAGGTGAACTGGTCGGATCTGAAGCTGCGGGAACTGGCGATCGCCCTGGTGTTGTTGGCCCCGATCGTGGGTGTGGGCATCTATCCCAAGCTGGCAACCCAAACCTATGAAATGAAGTCTACGGAAGTGGCTAGCCGGGTGCGGAGCAGCTTCGCGATCGTGGCAAAGACCCAGGATTCCCGATTCTACTCAGCGGTGCTGAATGCTCCGAAGCTGGCGGATACGGAGTTGGCGGCATCGGTACGCACCAACTAAGGATCGCTAGCTAAGGGTCTGGCTCTCAATGTTCCCCCTGAGGGGGTGACGAATCCCTGACAAATCTCGATGAGATGATTCCGTAATCCCGATTTTTCCCTGGTGAAGAATCGGGATTTTGTTTTGATTGCCCATCAGCAGCCGCGCGGTTCTGATTTGATGGAATTCTGTGGCGATAATTTTATGGATACTTACAGATACCGTTGACTCACCTCTTGATTCATACCTTGTTCATACCTTGACTAATCCTTGGGTTTTCCCGGTAATGGTTTTCTTTGGCAATCCGGCGACTTTGGTGCAATGACTCTGGAATTCTTTTTGGCAGATGCGACTGCAACTCAAACCCTGGGCCGGGCGATCGGGCAGATTTTGCGGCCCGGTGCGGTGATCCTGCTGGATGGAGAGTTGGGAGCTGGCAAAACAACGCTGGTGCAAGGTTTGGCGGCGGGGCTGGGCATTGCGGAGCCGGTGGTGAGTCCCACCTTTGTGCTGGTGAATGAATATTTGGAGGGTTCGATTCCGCTGTATCACTTTGATCTCTATCGGTTGAGTCCGGAAGAGGTGGAGCCGTTGGCCCTGGAGCAATATTGGGAAGGGGGCGAGGTGACTGCGGGCATTGTGGCGATCGAGTGGTCGGAGCGGTTGCCGGAACTGCCGATCGCTTATCTCCAAGTGGCCTTGCGATCGGGCATCACGGGCCGTCAAGTGCGGATTGAGGTGGTGGGTGAAGTGCCTGGCTGGAACCCTCAACATCTTGAAGATCTTTGCGCAAATTTGGGCGGACTCACGCTGAATCAGGAATGATGGAGGGTGGGCGCTGGTCTGTGGCTAGGTGAACTTTGAGTGAATGCGATTTCCTCATCTCCGATACTCCCATGGCGTTCCCGTCCTGGATAACTTGATCAACTCAGTGGGTAAGCCAACCGGTGACGCGCTTCTCTAGTCCGCCAATCAACTGGAATCGATCGCTGCCAACCAAAGTCGGTGCGGCAGTGTTTTTAAGTGTTTTGGGGGGCTGGTTTCTGTGGGCGAGTTGGGAGCCATTTCCCTTGGCTAAGGTGGCGAGCTGGGCCTTGGCGGTCAGTCTTTTAACGGGGATGACTGCGGCTTGGGTTTGTAGTCGGGCCTTAGACTCCATCCGCCTGGCTTGGGTGCTGTTGACCTGCTTGGATCAGGAGTCTTCTTTTACGGGTGGCTTGGCGGCGAAGGTCAGTGCCCTGACGCAATTGGACGATCAGGATGACTGTGCGCAGTTTGTGCGGCTCACCAGTCGCTTGCTGGTGCGGTATGGCGATCGATTGCAGTTTTTGGAGCGCCAACGATTAGCCCTGGAAAGTTGGCTTCATGAACATCGCGATCGACTGATTTTGATGGAAGCGGAACAGGAAAAATTGCAAGTGGCCCTTGCCCAGGCCCAAGACCGCATTCGACAGTTGGAAGGCGTTGACCTGGAAACGGGCTTGGCGAATCATTACCGTTTCTATGAAGCGCTGCAGCACACTTGGCAACAGGCGCTGCGATCGGAACAGGTGCTATCGATTGTGGCCTGCGAAGTGGATCATTTGGCGGATTGGGTGAATCTCCAAGGCGAGGCCTTTGGTCAACAAACAATTCACAACCTGGCAGCGGTCTTAAGACAACAGGTGCAACGCAGTTCCGATGTGGTTGGCCGCGATCGGGGCGATCGATTCCTGATTTTGCTGCCCAATACTGATTCGATCGGTGCTTTGGCCGTCGCGGAATCGATTCGCCATCAGTTCAATCGCTGCGCAACTCAGCAGCCCATGACTCCCACGGCTCACCATTGGCCAAGCCACTACGATGACGCTCCGGCTTCTCCTTGGACCGCCGGTTCGTCTTTGCATCTTGATATGGATTGCCCCCCAACGCGTGATCGGCTACGAAGCGACTCCACCGCCACCAGTGACCGGGTTAAGGCTGAGCAAGAGGCATCCAGGCCGATCAATGCCAACATCGATGCCAGCGCAGATTTCGCCGATGCGTTCTTAGTCACTGGTTCTGAGGCTGCAATGGCTGCTGAAGTGGCCCCTGAAATCGCTCCCGAAATGCCAATAGATCACTCTCCATCCGCCCAGGAGCCGATCCCAACCGCTGGCACAGAGGTGACCCTATCCTTAGGCATTGGCACGTTGGTGCCTGATCTCCAGCAACTGCCCGATACGGCCGTGCGATCGGCTTTGCGGGCCCTTGAGCGGGCCCGTCGGCATGGGGGGAATTGTGTTGAGATGGACGGGCTGGAATATTAACCCGGTTGTTGGTTTTGTGGGCTGGTTGTACTGGCTGGTTGTATTGACTAGTTTTGTTCGTTGATTCTGTCTGCTGGTTTTTTCTGCTGGTTTGGTTGGTCTCGGTCTGGCTCTGTTGATTCCTGGGTATAGATTGGGGTAATCCATGGATTGGGGGAATCAGCCGTTAAGTTATGGCTACGATCGCATAGTTCAGATGGTGTGTTAGCAGTGAATCGCAATTGGTGGATCGCAGGCACGGTCGCGTTTAGCTTAGGCCTTGGCATTGGGGTTGTGACCGATCGCCAATGGCAAAAGGCCCTCGGTCTCGGAGCCATTGCCCTGTCCGGTGCAGCGGCGATCACCGCCTTAACGCCCGATCGCTCCCGATCGCAGCCCGAACCCTGGGATCCTCGCCTCAGGGAAACCATCTCCCCCGAATATGCCAACTGGTTACCCAGCGATCATCGTCCACCAACCATCAACCCACCTCTCAGCAGCGACCTCGCCAGCGCCTTGCGCGTGGAGGTCGATCGCCTTGAACGAGAACTAGAACAATCCCTCACCCGTAAGCAGCAACTCGAAGCGGTGATTGGTGTTCTGCGTAAGGAAAAAGAAGCAATTCAGTCCCAAATTGATGAAGGCAGCGGCCGAACGCAGAAGATTTATCGTGTTTTGGCTGATTTGGAAACCCAGCGCCAGCAACTCGAAGACAAAATTGCCCAGCATCAAACTCAACTAGCCGATCTTGACAGTCGCAAGGCCAGCATGGAGCGCGACCTAACTCAGGTCGATCGACTGCGCGCCGAAACCATCGCCCTAGAACAAGAGGCCCAAGAACGCCAAGCCAACCTCAGCAACCTCCGCCAGCGAGAACAAACCCTCCTCAACAACTGCACCAGCCTTGAGGCCCAAGCGGCCGAACTCAGCGAGCGCACGGCCACCCTCACGCGATCGCTCGCTGACACCATGCGAGAACAGCAGAGCGTAGAAATGACCCTGCGACAACGGCAAACGGCCCTCGAACAAATTCGCACCCAAGCCGATGCCCATCACCGACGGCGCTACGAACTTCGCCAACAGATCGAAACCCTGCAACAGCAATACGACGGATTGCCCTCCACCGTCGCTAAACTGCAGGCAGAGCACGATCGACTCGTGGCCCTCTGCCGCGATCGGCAAGTGGAATTAAACCAAATTCACGAAAACATGGCCCAAGCTCGTGCTCAGCAGCAAGCAATCCAAGCCGAGTTACAGCGCGATCGCCAAGCACTCCTGCGGGTCAACCACAAAAAACAGCAGGAAACCAACTCCTTACGGCTGTGGCTCAGTTTTCTTCTCAAAGACCTATCCGCCAACGAGCCACCAGCACCCAAGCACCGCCGCGCTCCCCGCAAACCCAACGCCTAGTGGCAAGTCAGGTAAACTCGCTGAAGAATTGGACTGTAACTGCTGAACTCACAGCTCAAACCGGCGAACTCATGAACCAAACTTGAGCTTGGCATTAAATTAATGTTGTTAATATTGATCTAGCATTGATCTTGAATTGTTTTATTTTGAATTTATTTTGAATTTATTTTGAATTTATTTTGATGGTTTACGAATATTGCTCCGGATTCGCTGCCAACCCCCCTGACTAGTATCTGATCAAAAAGAAATGAGCATTTTTTTGATTACAAAGGAAGCAACAGCAAAACTCAAAGAGGTTTATAACCGCAATCCTCTCTTTCTCTTAGAACACATTTTCGTTGTTTTCTTTCTCATTCGCTACTCTCTTGGCATTCTAGAGGTTATTTTAACCAACGGAGCCAGTGAAGGTGATGGGCAAGATATCTTATCTTTTAATTATAAACCGAGCGTAGCGCTCTATTTTTTAAACTATATCGTCACTAATATTTTATTAATTATGCGATGGAAAAAAGTCATTGTGATGCTAATGGCAGCTCCCACAGTTGTTTTTCTCATTGCCATGTTTCCCGTTTCATTTCTTTGGTCGATCGAGCCGTCCAAGACCCTCAATGCCTCGATCGCCATGATTGGTACCTTTCAATTTGGTCTTTATCTCGCCACTCGCTATTCTCTTAGGGATCAAGTTCGCATCTTGGGAGTGATGTTTGGTATTTCCCAGGTGCTCTGTTTCGTCTTTGGTGTTGCCCTGCGTAAATATGGCGTGATGAGCGCAGTCCATGCTGGCAAATGGCGCGGCATCTATTCCCACAAAAATCAACTAGGCAAAATGATGGCCCTCGCTTCCGGGGTCTTCGTGCTGCTTGGTATTTCTGAAACCTATCGACGATATCGCTACTTAGCTTGGTTTGGCCTCATCACTGCCTTTGTTCTCATTCAGCTCTCTGGCTCCAAAAGTCCTTTTATTAATATTGGATTGCTGATTGCCATGAGTGCATTTGGTCAGATTTTTCGTCTACCACATAAATGGATGGTTCGCGCCCTAATTTGGTCAGCCGTCATTGGAATTAATCTGTTTTTCTATTGGGATGACATCGTAATCAATATCCTAGGCGCGTTAGGTAAAGATGCTAGCTTAACAGGCAGAACAGATGTTTGGGAATTTGTGATTGATCGGATCAAAGATCGACCAATCTTAGGTTATGGCTTTGGCACATTTTGGAATGGCTTAGATGGGAAGTCAGCCTATGTTGTTCGTGCAGTTCGGTGGCCTGTTCCTGATGCGCATAATGGATTTTTGGAAATATGCATTGATTTAGGTCTTGTGGGCTTAGCAGTTTACGTTTGGGTTGTTTTTCAAACAATTATCAAAGCCATAGCGCTCATTCGCGCCACCAGAAGCAATGAATACATCTGGGTTCTAATGTTCTTTACCTATAGCACAGTTGCTAATCTTTCAGAAAGCTCCCTGCTGTTTCGTAACTCCTTACCCAGTGTTATTTTTGCTGCCGTCTCCTTCACAGTGGCAGCAAACTATTACCAGCAATTTAAAGTCAACCCTTCCAATTTTTCCACTCAAATTTCGGAACAACCTTTGCCCGAGACCTCTGAGTTACTATCGGATGAGCCAAGCGTTGGAATTGAATATAAATCCAATCCTTGATCACGAGAAAAATTGAAAGTACTTTAAAAAATTCAAAATGTTTATTTGTCATCAAATTCTTTAAGAAAAATTCACTTTCTGAGATTTACAATTCCTTCTTGGTCAAAAATAAAAAATTCTCAAAAATTCTCAAAAAAATTCTATAAAGCTAAATACAAATCAATTTCGACAATGCAGTATAATGATAATAGGAGTCTTCGATTTATGGTGAATGTCTAAAGTATAATTTGAGATTTCGCTTAAACATTGCTTCAAGCTTACAAAGCTTCAAGCCTATAAATAGAATAGTTCATTTCATGATTGAGAAACTTTTTCCTGATTCAAATAAAATCAATAAGAATAATCGTCCAGTGCTTTGTTTTTAACTGTCTTGTTTTTACAAGAACCCTTTGAGTAAGAATTTTGCTTGAAGACACTCAAAAAATCGATAACCTACTCTGCTTTCAACACCAATCGTCCCATGCAAATCGATAATTCTCAAAATCTATCCTCCTTTGCCATCATTACACCAAGCTATGATCAAGACTTCCAGCGCTGCCAACTTCTTTGCAAAAGTATCTCGCGCTTTGTTCAGCCACCTTTCAAGCATTATATTGTTGTAGAAAAGCGTGACCTGAAACTGTTTTCACAACTCAAAAATCAACATACAGAAATTATTATTGTTCAAGATTTGCTTCCTTTCTGGATTTTTAGGCTACCCAAAATCCGAAAAACTTGGTTCAGCCTAAAGGGAGTTCCGGTGCGTAGCTGGATTATGCAGCAAATTTCCAAAATCGCACTTGCGAGAGCAATTGATGAAGAGATTTCAGTATTTTTGGATTCGGATGAGATGTTTATCCGAGACTTTGGAATTTCGAACCTGGTCAAAAACAACCAAGTTCGATTCTATGCTGAGCCAGAGGGCAACCCGATCGGAATGGATACGCCGCATCAACATTGGCATCAATCGGCTAGTCGATTATTGGGTTTAGCGGCAACACCCATGCCAGCCCCCGACTACATTGCTGACGTGATCACGTGGAAACGAGAAAATGTAACAGCAATGTGTCGTCACATTGAACGCATTTATCATCAATCATGGTTCGAGGCAGTTTCAAAAACATGGCATTTTTCTGAATACACGCTCTATGGAACCTATATTGATCGGGTGCTTCAAGACCGGAGCGGCCATTACTGGGATCCAACCAAAATTCTCAATTCCTATTACGATCCCAATGTGATGACTGAAGAAGAGTTGCGCAACTTTGTTAACTCAACTCGACCTGAGCATGTTGCCATCATGATTTCTGCTAAGGCTAAAATAGCAGTTGACCGATACGCGAGCTTGTTAGAGCTTGAATAGGCTGGTTGCTAACGGTGTGTAATCGATCGCTCTTCATGATGGGTGGAGGGTAACTGTTGAGCGAGTCGAAGAAGCAAGCATCCGATCAAAAACCCTCGGGCTACCTTCAATGATCCGGTTACTGACCCTAAATCTCGGTAAAGGATGAAAATTTGGCAAGGTTGGTGGGGGCCCGCTGCCAAAGAAGTTGGTCAGTAGTGATGTTCTTGATCCTGAGGCTGCCAAAACTAGCTGACTATTTGGGGGCATCCCCCTTGTTCTGTTTTTGATCAATATAGACGGGCAATAGTTCCATGAATGTTGCATTGATCGGCTGTGGATTTGTTGCTGATTATTATGTGCGAACTTTAGAAAATCATCCTTCATTAAAAATTCTAGGCGTGATGGATCGAGATTCAGCACGCACAGAGCATTTTTCTCAATTTCATAAACTTCCTAAGTACCCCAGTTTGGAAGCGGTACTGGCAGATGAGCGTGTGCAAATTGTCATTAACCTAACCAATCCTCGCAGTCACTATGAAGTTTCCAAAGCAGCTTTGCTAGCGGGCAAACATGTTTACTCAGAAAAACCGCTGGGGATGACTTTTGAAGAGGCCAAAGAACTGGTTGAACTAGCGGAATCTAAGCAACTGGAAATTTCCGGTGCGCCCTGCAGCCTTTTGGGCGAAACGGCACAAACGATTTGGAAAGCCTTGCGCGAGCAAGCAGTTGGCCAAGTCAGCGTGGTTTATGCAGAAATGGACGATGGGTTTGTGCCTGCGATGGCTTACCAAACCTGGCTGAGTGAATCGGGAATACCGTGGCCCTACAAAGATGAATTTGAAGTGGGTTGCACGTTGGAACATGCGGGCTATTACTTAACTTGGTTGCCTGCTTTCTTTGGGTCGGCTGTTAGCGTCACTGCTTTTGCAGATTGTACGATTCCCAATAAGGGTGTTGATCATCTAGATCCACCCAATACGCCGGATTTTTCAGTTGCCTGTATTAAGTTTGCCTCGGGAGTTGTGGCTCGCTTGACCTGTAGTATCGTGGCTTCCCACGATCATGAATTACGAATTTTTGGAGATCAGGGGGTGATGTATACGGAAGATTGTTGGTTTTATCGATCGCCCGTTTATATTAAGCGCCGTCTACGAATTCGTCGCAAAACGATCGAGGGGCCTCTCGCGCAACGTTACCCATTGGTGGGACCAGTCACCAAACGCCAAAAGTACCGAGGTGCTCAACAAATGGATTTTGCGCGGGGAATTGCTGACTTGGCGGAGGCAATTGAGAATAAGCGATCACCCAGATTGTCGGGACGCTATTCATTGCATGTGAATGAAATGGTCTTGGCAATTCACTACGCAACAGCTCAAGGATGTACCTATCAAATGAAAACCGATTGCCCGGTGGTGGAACCGCTGCCTTGGGCACTCTGATTATGCTGCCCTAACTCAACTAGTCATCATCGCAAAATGAAGGATCATGGACGATTTAGGTGCGATCGGTGAGTGCGACTGATTGAGTGTGACTCATTGAAGGTGATCAATTAAATTTTCATGAAAGTTTCCATCTGCGTTGCCACCTATAAACGACAAGATTTACTGCATCAACTGATCTTGAGCTTGCAGGCACTCAAGTTTGAGCAAATTGCAACTCCTGAAATTGAAATCATTGTGGTTGACAATGATGCAAATGGGTCGGCGCGCGAAACCGTGTCCACTTGGCAAGAAAGCTCTTGTTGGCCCATTCGCTACGATATTGAAATGCGATCGGGTGTGACCTATGCCAGAAATCGCACCATTCAAAATGCGGCTGAAGATAGTAACTTCATCGCCATCATTGATGATGATGAACAAGCTTGCCCATCTTGGCTAGAAGCACTTTTGACTGCGCAAGAGCAATTTCAAGCCGATATTGTGGGCGGGCCAATCTTGCCAGTTTTTCAATCCAATCAAGTACCCAACTGGATTCATCAGGGACAATTTTTTGCGCCTCCTGCCTATAAAACGGGTCAGAGCTTACATGTGGCTTTCACGAATAATGTGTTGCTCCCTGCACCTTACCTGAAGCAAATGTCCTGTGTTTTTGATGAGCGATTTGCGGTGGGAGGTGGAGAAGATACGCACCTATTTATGCGGCTCCATCAAGCGGGCTTAAAAATTGTTTGGTCAGCAGAGGCGATCGCCTATGAATCGATTCCAGCCAGTCGAACCACGTTCCAATGGTTGTTACGGCGTAACTATTGGGGTTGGAGCATCTACAGCTTGGTTGAAAAAGAACTCTATCCACAGCCCAAGATATTTCTAGTTCGGCTTTGCAAAGGGCTTGCGTTAATGATTTTGGGAATTTTGGCGCTGATTCCTGGATTGCTGCGAGGAAAGCATCATTTATATCGAGCTTGTATCCGAACGGCGCAGGGGGCGGGCACAATTATGGGATTACTGGGACGCAGAACTACTTGGGTTTAGTCATGGTCTAAGCTTAGTTTAATAGGGTTTAGTGAGAGATTATTGATGCTACTAGAATCTGAAAATCAACTCAAAATTTCAATTAGAATTTAATATGTAGATATCCTCAAAAACTGAGTACATGATTGATAAATATTGATAAGCTTAGGTGAACGAAATCAGATGAATAAAAAATTTCTGAGGTTCCAGTGTCTTGGGAATTTGCAGAGCGTACTGAAGCATCAGCCCAAAATTTGTTGAAAATTGGAGAGGTGCGATCGCGCAGTGGTTGCTCCATTCAAACGATTCGCTACTACGAAAGTTTGGGACTGATCCAAGCGGTCGATCGAACGGCTGGCGGGTTTCGGTTGTTTGCACCGTCCACGCTCGATCGCTTGGCCTTTGTGAAGCAGGCTCAATCCTTAGGCATGAGCTTGCAAGATATCAGTGAGCTGCTGACGGTTTATGACAGTGGCAATGCTCCCTGTTCAACGGTGAAGCATAAGCTGCGAGACAAGTTGGCAGATTTAGATCGTCGCATTCAATCGCTCCAGCGCTTGCGAGATGAGTTGCAGTCCCTGTTGGCGGTGGCGGATGATTTGGAACAATCCCCGGGCAATATTTGTCCGATTGTGGAGCGAGCGAGTCGGCTGCATCAGGTGACGGAGGGTGTTGCTTTCGAGGCAGAGACTGTGGCTACTCAGGACTCATCAATCGCCCAGGCAATTCCGCCGCTGCCTGCCGCTGCTGGTTGCGGTGCGAATCGGGCGTTGAACTCCAGTACTGAACCTTGAAGCCGATCGCGCCCTCTAAAATCTTCAAAATTGCCCGTTAAAATTGCCCGTTGCAAGCTGCCGCCAGAATGGCGCAAACGTCATGCCCAGTCTTACTTGTGTTGCTAACCGTGCTGCTATTGGTTGGGCCGTTGGTTTAGGGTTGGGGCTTGGCTTGCCGCTGGCAATTGTGCCCGGGGCGATCGCCCGGGAAGGGCCGCCCAAGACCGAGCCGGTGCAGATGGCCGTGTCACCGGAAGTGGAAACTTCGGCTTCGGAGGCGGCGGCTGCGGCCGTCACCAGCGGCAGCGATGCGCTGTCCGATCAACCCTTGGGGGATCCGGTGGCGGTGGAACTGGAGCCAACCCGAATTTTTCGGCGAACGGGCTGCTTTGGCGATCAGCCCATGGCGACTGACAAGGAAATTCGTCAACAGGGCCTGACTCCGCCTAGCCTCTGGCTCACTCGGGATTTGCTGGGGGGAAAAATTGTCGATCGCTGGACAATCCACCGGGGTGATGAGCAGTTACCGCCTTGGGTAGAAGTGACGTTTAATTTGCAACCTTGGAATAATTTGGAATACCCGCGCCAATATGCCTACCTGAATGAATTTGGGCGAGTGGCCAGGGAATATGGCTTTAATGTGCGGGTTTGCAATAGCTCGGGCGATGCGTTGGCGGCGCAGTTTTGTGACTGGTCGCAAATGCGGGCGGGGGTCACTTGTCCGATTTATCTGCCGGGGGGATTTTCGGCGCGGGCACGATCGCGACTGTTTTAGCGGGGTCGGTGGGCTTGGGATCCAGGCCGCCCAGGCCAATGCGCGATCGCCACTCGTCTCGCAGTTGGTGCAAAACGGTTCCCGGCTCCACAAAATCTAGCAAGTCCTTGGCGAGGGTGTCGGGGCCGTCCTCCCCCCAAGTGCAGCCCGCTTCCAGGGAACTGCGGGTGGTTTTGGCGATCGCTAGGCTACCAAAGGCCGCCGCCGCCGCCTGCACCAGGGCCGCCCCCAAATAGCCGCTGAAACCGTCGCTGCCCGCCTGGAGCGATCGCCCGTCATTTCCGCCCAAGAAACCGCCCCCCACTTCTCCGAGCAGCATGGCTCCCAAGCTGACCAAGCCCGTTTTCCAAAACGATTGCCAGGCCGATCGCACCAGGGGCAAACCATAGAGCCGCGACAGCGATCGCACCAAAAACCAATCCACCAACACCGCCGCGATCGCATCCAACAGCACAAAGGGACTGAGGGCCACGATTACGGCCTTCACTTGAATGAATCGCCAGGTTTGGGCCTCTGCGTCGTCGCGCAGGTGGGTGAGGGTTTTTTGGGCGATGGTTTGTTGGGCAGTGCGGGCCTGCATCAGGGCATTCAGGGCCAGCAGGGCTTCTCCTTCCCGATCGATGGTGGCCAAAATGGCCGATCGCAAGGCCTCAATCTCCGGTGGGGGCGACTCCCAACCGTAGGTCACTCGCCCATCGGGCCATTCTTCTCGCACTTGAATTGGGGCCGGTTCCGCCGCCGCCAGCACAATTTCATCCACGGGCAAGAACGGATCCCAGCGACGTTCGGCGGGATCGTGGGTCGGGTGGGTTGGTGGGCGCTGGCCGGCCGCTTCCAACTGCATAAGCGATCGCAGCCGCTCCACAATCGCCGGCCGCTCCGCTTCGGGAAACAAATCAATTTTGTTGAAGACCAAAATCAGGGGCTTATGGGCTTGGCGCAAGGTTCGCAAGGCCGCATATTCCACCTGGGTTAAGTCGCCAGCGGTGATGAATAGGATCAAGTCCGATCGCTCGGCCACTTCTCGCGAGAGTTCCGCGCGGCTTTCTCCGTCAATTTCATCTAGTCCCGGTGTGTCAATGAATTCCACCTCGATCGGCCGATCGCGCCCGGGAGGATGCCACCGCACCGATCGGGGCAATCGCGTCAAACCATTCAGGGGCCCCGTTTCCAGCAGGCGTTCCCCCAACAGGGCATTCAAAACGGCGGATTTGCCCCGGCTAACCAAGCCAAAGGCCGCAATTCGCACCACGAATCGATCGAGCTTGTCGAGGGCCCCCGCCAACCGATCCAAATCCGGTTGAATCAGAGCATTCCACCGTTGTGAATCGCGAGTACCCAACTGCTCGATCGCCCGTCGCAGGCTCGATCGGACGCGCTCAAATTGTTCCGACTGGGGCGCGTTCAAGGCTGTGAACTCATCCAAATCAAACTAGTCGCCCCCATTGTAGAAGCGAGGCGATCGTCTCGTTGCATTGGCTCCCGAAAATCCAGCCCGCCCGCTCAGGCCAGAGCATCACCACCGTGAACAGTGCGGCCATGAGACCACTCCTGAAGAAACCATGAATTTTTAAAGATCATTTAGAAGTCATCTAAAAATCATGAGGTTTGAACGACTCAGCGGCGGATTCCCTAACACAACTAATTCAACTGGGAAACGAACGGGAGCAGCAGGGTCGTGAAGTAATACACCAGGGGAGCCGTGAAAATGTAGCTGTCGGCGCGATCGAGAATGCCACCATGGCCCGGAATTAAATTTCCGGAATCCTTAACCCCCGCATCTCGCTTCATCAGGGACTCAATCAAATCCCCGAGCAGACTGGAAACACCCACCAGCAGCCCCAGCAAGGGCCCCGTAATGAACCACAAGGGCCAATGGCAATAGGCCGCGCCCAGGGTTCCCACCAGCGCACTGCCCAACGTGCCGGCCAAAGAGCCTTCCACGGTTTTCTTGGGGCTGATGTCTGAGAGGCGGGTTTTGCCCACCCATTTGCCCATGATGTAGGCCCCAATATCGGCCGCCCAGATGCAGCAAAAGGCCAAAATCGTCACCATCAGGGCTTCGGGCCAGGCGGCCGGGTTCCAAGATTCGGGCCAGAACCCATTCAGCGGCAACCGGGCCACGGCTCCATCGTCCAAAGCCAACCCCGCCCCGACCCGCAGCCGCACCCAATAACTGGGTAAATAGCCACAGTAAAACAGGCCCATCACCGAGCTGGATAGGTCGGCGATCGAGGCCATCTTGGGCATAAACAGCAAATAGAAACAAACCAGGGTGCTGGCGATCGGGACGATCGCATCGGCCACGGACGGCATCCAAGCCGAGGCGGCCACAATTGCCAAACAAGCAACGGTGACGGTTTTCACGGCGGGAACTGCCCCCTTGGCCTTCACTAGGGCGAAATATTCACCCAAACCCAGATAGACCAACAGGCCAAACCCCGCCGTGAAATACCAGCCACCCAACACCAGCATGGTCAGGGCGATCGAGATTCCCACCACGGCACTGAAAATTCGCCGCCAGGGCCACCCGGCTAATCGATCGCCCCAACTGCGGCCGGCATTGCCCTGGGCCGCTTTTGGCAAAGCAGACTTGATTGCAGCGGAACTTGATTCACTCAAAGACATGGGACGCAACCAGCACAAGGACAGCAAGGGCGATCGCAGCGACCAAGAACTGCGACACAGGGTTAAGGAAACGGGGAACCGAGGTTAAGTTGGCCTTAATTAAGGATAAGGCAGTGCGCCTCGGTGTTGTGTGCCGTAGCCAACCAGGGCGATCGCCCTGAAACCGTCCTGATTGTGGGTTTGGACGCGATGGCCGGCTTAATTTCGGCTGACATGGCCATAGTCAATGCGGGCCCCGGCCCAAAGCAATTTCTCGCGTAGGGTGCGGTAGTAGGAATAGTTTTCCCGCAGAATCACAAACTTGGCCACACAATCCGCCATCCGCACATCAATCCGCTGGCCAGGCCAAAGGGAAGCCCCAAAAACACCATCCATCCAAACTTTGGTGGCCAGCTCGTAATCCCCCAAGGGCCAAATGCTGACCACACAGCGGGGGGGCAACACAATCGGGCGGCTAGACAAACTGAGGGGGCAAATGGGGGTGACGGTGATGGCATCCAGGCCAGAATGGAGAATCGGCCCATTGGCGGAAACGGTATAGCAGGTGGAACCGGTGGGGGTGGCCACAATTAGCCCGTCGCCGTGGTAGCGATCGACGATTTCGCCATCGATTTCCACTTCCAGCATGGTGGTCATCAGGCGATCGTTGGAAATGGGCTTCACGCAAATTTCGTTCAGGGCCAGGAAGGTTTCCCCCACCGGTTCCGTACCCTTGTAGCTGTTATCTTCCAAAGCGGCGAGGGTCTTCCCTTCAAAGACCTGCCCTTGCAACATCATCCGTTGTTGAACGGCGAAGCGATCGCTCTGGAGCCGTTCCCACACCGCTTGGGAGTTTTCAAATAGCTCAAAGGGTTCCGTTAAAAACCCCAAGTGCCCTCCCACGTTCACGGCCAGAATCGGCACTTGCTCCGGGGCCAGGTGGCGAGCCGCGGCCAACACCGTGCCATCCCCCCCCAAGACAATGGCCAGGTCGATCGGCTGAGTGACCGAAGCCAAAAACACCGGGTAGGGATTGTCCTTGGGGCCGCTGGGGCCCACGAGCGATCGCGCGCCTAGGGCATCCAGTTCCCGTGAGCAACGTTCTGCCCAGCCTTGGCTGCGAGAGTCTCCGGCTTTATAGATGATGATGACTTGTTTCAGATTCATGGCAAAGGGGGAGTGATTCGGTGCAGGTCAGGGCGATCGGCCAAGAGAACGCAGAACAAGACGAGAACTTGGCCCTTGCACCATGTCTCTCTTGCACCATTTCTTTTTGTAGCGTTTCTGGCCAATGCGGAATGCTCGAATCGCACCACCATGCCACCGCAATTCAACCGTTGCGATCGGCCCTCATGATTTGGCTGCTGGCTGAGCTAGCTGCTGGATTCAGCCATCGGGTGATTAACCTGATTAACCCTTGATCAGTCTCTGATTCGCCCCGATCGGGATCAAGCCTGCTGAATCCACACCGACACCGATCCCCCGGCACAGCGGAACTCACCCCAGCCCCACTCGTTGGTGTAAACCAGTTCCTTCACGTGATCCGTTAGGTCATAGAACGTGGCGTTCGATCGCCCCGTTTCCATCCAAAGGCTGCTGGGGCCACCGTTGCTCAACACCACCGCCATGCTCAGGGGATGGGTGGCATCGCCTAACCGAGTCCAGCCGATCGTGTTGCTGCCGGAGAAGTAGTCATACTGAGGCCCCCAACCAAAGCGCCGACGGGCATAAAGAAACTTATCCAACAGCCAATTGTGTTTGGACAGGGAAACAGTGTGTTGATGGCCATCCCGTCCCCGATCGGTATATTCCGCGCCGTAATAGTCCCCGTAGAACACACAGGGATAGCCCTCCCGCCGCAGCAGAATGATCGCGTAGGCAAGGGGTTTAAACCAAGCCTCCACAGGCGATTCCAGGGCTTGCAGCGGTTGGCTGTCGTGGTTGTCCACAAAGGTGACAGCCAAGGTGGGCTGCTGTTGCATCAGGGTGCGATCGAGAATGGTGCGTAGGTCATAGGCACTGCCCGATCGACTGGCTTGGTGGAAGTGGTAGTGCAACGGCACATCAAACAGCGACATCCGCCCCTCCGTGGCCGCCAAATATCGATGCAGGGCCTCCACGTCGTTTTCCCAATATTCCCCCACCGCGAACAGCTTTCGATGGGGACAGTGATGGCGCACCGCATCGAGCCACTCATTGAAAAAGCTCGATCGAATGTGTTTCACCGCATCCAACCGAAACCCATCCGTGCCCAGGGTGTCTTGGATCCATTGGCCCCAATGCACCAACTCCTGGCGCACCTCCGGGTGATGGGTATCCAAATCGCAAGCCATCAAAAAGTCGTAGTTGCCATGGTGATGGCTCACTTCCGACTCAAAGACTTTGGGGCTGAGGCGATAAATGGCGCGATCGTTCGGATCATCGGCATTGTGGTTCACCGAGTCAAAACAGCGGGCATCCCACTTCATGGCCGAGTAGCGATCGCCCCGACCGGGAAAGGTGAACTTCGACCAAATGCTAATTTCCCGGGCCGCTCCCAACTCCCAATTGCGGTTATCGCTGGCGACGGGCGTGGCCCACACCGTTTCCGTGGCATCGCCCCCGTTTTTGTGATTAAACACCGTGTCCAAATAAACCTGCAAACCCGCTGCCCGCGAGGCTTTCACCGCCGCGATCAGCTCTTCTTTTGTGCCATATTTGGTGCGAATGGTGCCTTTTTGGTCAAACTCGCCTAAATCAAACAGGTCATAGGTGCTGTAGCCCACATCAGAACTGCTGGTGCCCTTATAAACCGGCGGTAACCAAAGGGCTGTGATCCCCTTTGCGGCCAACTCCCGAGCTTGATCCTGCACCTGACCCCAAAGGGAGCCATCGGCGGGGCAGTACCACTCGAAGTACTGCATGATGACACCGTTTGTTTCTACCATGACCGTTCTCTCCGCTTCCTGGGCTGGCCCTTATCCATGACTGTAGGCCGATCGCCCAGAACTCAGCCCGGTAGTTTGCACAAACTTAAACTCTTTCAGAAAGGGGGCTATTGAACGGATTGGTCGCGATGGCTTTGAGGGTAGTGGTAGCGGTTAGGGTGTTAGCCCACAGTTCCAGGACTGCGGCAGTAAAAATGCCATTGAGGACTTCTCGAAAATCAACTTCTATCGAATGTCCAAAGCCTTTAGGAGCGGGCAGCAGTAGTAATGGCTAGAGAAGTGCCCACTCATCATCGCTCAAGTCACTGAGATCAGCTTTGCGGGTGGGATTGGCCATGACCGGGAGACGACTCATGAGCTGGGTGATGCTTCAGATAGGGCTAGCCTAAAACCGAATTTAGAGCGACCCAGTCGATTTTAGCTTCTCTTTATCAATAGCAATTAGCTCTTATGGCTAGTGTCGGTAATAGTTTCCCTGCTTTCAAAAAAAGTCTATGACTTAATCGGCAGTTGAATCTGAAATTCAGCGCCTTGTCCTGGCTCCGATTCAACGGTCAAACTGCCACCATGTTTATCAACTACGATTTGTTGAGCGATCGCGAGACCTAATCCAGTCCCTTTGCCCACAGATTTTGTAGTGAATAAGTGATCAAAAATTCTCGACTTTACCTCTGCACTCATCCCTTTACCATTATCTTGAATAGCAATTTGTACCTGATCGCTCACCAAAGTCGTGCTGATCGTGATCCGTTGAGGATTAACTTCTAATTCCTTGAACGATCGCCCCTGGGCCAGCTCGTCAAACATATCGATCGCATTAGCCAGGATATTCATAAACACTTGGTTGAGTTGCCCCGGAAAGCAATCGATCGGCGGTATTTCACCATAGTCAGTGATTACCTCGATCGCCGGTCGGTTCGCATTCGCCTTGAGCCGATATTTTAAGATTAATAGAGTGCTATCGATCCCTTCATGCAAGTTTGCACTGACCTTATATTCCGTATCTGCACGGGAAAAAGTACGCAAGCTGGTACTAATCGATTTGATGCGATCGGTTGCCCCTTGCATGGAATTGAGTAATTGGGGCAAATCTTCGCAAATATATTCTAGGTCGATATCATTCGCGTGATCTTGAATTGGAGAAACTGGACTAGGATAATACTGCTGATAAAGGGCTAAATGGTTGAGCAAGTCTTGCACATAGTCTCTACCATTATTAATGCTGCCATTTAAAAAACTAATCGGATTATTAATTTCATGGGCAACCCCAGCTACTAACTGTCCTAGGGCAGACATTTTTTCGCTTTGGATTAATTGCATCTGGGAGGCTTTGAGTTCAGTAGTTTTTTGAGCTACCTGTTGCTCTAGAGTTTGGGCCAAATACCGAAGCTGGAGATGGGTTTTTACCCGAGCTAAAACTTCCTGCTCCTGGAAGGGTTTAGTAATGTAATCTACGGCTCCTAGATCAAGGGCCCGAACTTTGCTATTGAGATCAGAAAGAGCAGTCATGAAAATTACAGGAACATCGGCCGTTCGAGAATTTGCTTTCAGGCGGCGACAGGTTTCAAAACCATCAATACCCGGCATCATCACATCTAGTAAAATTAAGTCCGGTAGCTTTCGTTCTACTTGCTGCAAGGCTCGTTCGCCGCTAGTAGCGATCGCTACATCAAATCCCATATCACTTAAAGTGTCAGACATTACATCTAAATTACTGGGAATGTCATCTACAATTAAGATTAAGCCCGTCACCACATTTGCTGCCATATTCATGGCGCTTTCCTCCTTTTTAGCTTTGCTAATACTTTTCTAGGCTTTTAGAAAAATCCTATTAAAACTCTTAGGAGCTATCTTTGGAGTTGAGAGACTGCTGAATTAGTTGTTGAATAAATACTTCTATCTTCTCTGATTGAAATTGTTTAGCTAAATGATTAATATGGTTAACAAATGGTTGATATCGCTGCTCTTGCTCAGCAATTTTGGTTGTCAATTGAGTTAATTTTTTGAAACGTCCTTCTTGAACTAACTCTAAAAGTAATTGTAAATCCTTAATATCTGGAGTCTCAAAGAAAGGAAGCTTAGAAGATGTTGGGCTAGCTTCTTTAGCGACTTCTTCTTCCTTTTGACTATTATTCCAAGTTAATTCTAGATATTTGGTGAGAATATCAAATAACTCTTGACTATGCACAGGTTTCGCTAAAAAGTCATCCCCGCCTGCATCAATACTCATTTGCTGATCTGCTTGGGAGACGGAAGCTGAGGATACGATAAGTTTCAAGTGTTTCAAGTCTTCCGCTTGTCGTACTTGCTTTAGCATGGCAAAGCCATCCATCACGGGCATCGCTAGATCAGTAATTACAAGGTCTGGATATAGCTGTCGCATCTTTTCTAAGCCATCTTGACCATGCTCCGCTTCAGCAACAATAAATCCCAGAGGCTCCAAAAGATTAACAATTACCGACCGATTTTCCCAACAGTCATCTACGATCAGAATACGCTTCCTATCTCCTTCATAGCCAGTAATATTTTCCCCCCTGCTCTGAAATCGTATCCAATCATCATGTAAAGGTAGAGCTACTTCAAAGAAAAATTCACTGCCAACTCCTAGCTGACTATTTACCTGAATTTCTCCTCCCATAAGTTGAACAATTTGCTGACTAATAGCAAGCCCTAGCCCCGTACCTTCCGACTGTCGGCTTTTATCTCCCACCTGCTCAAAAGCTCGGAAGAGTTTTTGCACATCCGCTGTCGCAATACCTACCCCTGTATCAATGACAGCAAAGCGTAAATGAGCAAGTTCTTTAGTCGTTAGCTGATAATTAACTCGAAAAGTGATCCCACCTCGATCGGTAAATTTAATGGCATTGCTCAATAAATTAATTAATACTTGACGAAGACGCTTTTCATCAACAATTACCCCGTTGGGTAAGTTGACATCAGGTTCGTAGTGAAAGCTAATATTTTTCTGTTGCGCCCGAATTTGAGAAATTTCTACCACCCCTTGAAGAAGAGCAGGTAAATGCACAGCTTTGGGAGCAAGTTCCAATTTACGAGCTTCAATTTTAGAGATATCTAAAATGTCATTAATTAGGGTGAGTAAATGAGAGCCACACTGATGAATAATATTAACTCCGTGGCGCTCCTTTTCAGGAATAGCCTTGGAGCGACCTAAAATTTGAGCATAGCCGAGAATACCATTAAGGGGAGTCCGCAGCTCATGACTCATGTTAGCAAGAAATTCACTTTTAGCCTGATTGGCGTTATCAGCTAATTGTTTAGCTATTTGTAATTCTTTAGTTCGTTCTGCCACTCGCTGTTCGAGTTCTGCGTTCGCATTTTCCAGAGAGCTAAAAGCCGATTGAAGTTGATGACTCATGGCATTGAAAGTTTGCCCCAATTTGTTAAGTTCTTGAATATTCTCCAATTGAATTCGTTGATGAAGGTTGCCTTTACTAATTTCTTGAGAAGCTTGGTTTAAGCGATCAATGGGACGAAGAATCCAACGGGATGTGTAAATACCAGAGGTGACAGCGATTGCCAGAGCCAGAAGACATAGGAAGATAGTGATACGGGTATTTTCATTAATCTGCCCCATAAAATCTGCTTCGGGGACAATAACGACAATTAACCAATCTAGCCCTCGTCCATCTTGAAAAGGGGTGACTTGAATAAATTGTTGCTCTCTATTAAAAGAAAAATTGGACTCTTGGATCGTAGAAATTTCCTGAAATGAAGAGAAGGAACTATTTAAATACTTAGCTGTAGCTTGAATTAGAGGTATTTGACTGTTAGTCGCTTTTAATCTTTTTGGTTTTTGGTTTTTGTCAAATAAGAAAGGTCTTTCTTTGGTAGAACTAGCAACTATTAAGCCACTACGTTCCATAATAAAAACCTGCCCCGAAGGACTGATTTTTAACTCCTGAAGAAACTGGCTTAGGCGCAGAAGGCTAACATCAACCCGCAGCGCGCCAATAAACTTATTTCGATCATCATAGATTGGTTGCACCGCAGGAAGGGCAATGTCATGGGGAGGCAACTGCCACACGAAAATATCTGCCCAAGCCAGTTTATTTTCCTTTAGTGCTGTTTTATACCAAGGGCGAGTTCGAGCATCAAAATTTGGAGTTATCGAAACTAGCTTTTGACGATTTCCTTGAGCATCAATTTCATAGGTAGAATTTCCTCTTGCTACATTATCTACGCTACCGACTAAAACATTGGAAGTTCCATTTAAGGAAAACTGCTTGCCCGCCCATACATACTTACCTTCTTGATTTCCGTGGGCAATGATTGTTGCACTATCAAAGCGTTGAGCTTGTTGCCAAAAATGACGCTCTAAAGATAATAAATCTTGAAAATTAATTTGTTCAAGCCGAGCACTATCAACGTTAATCTGATTGATCAAAATAGGAGTAGCAATAAAAGATCGAAGATGATCTTGGATTCGATTTGTTACTTCATTTCGTAGCTTGCTTGCAACATCATTAACAGCTTTTTGACCATTCTGGATTGAGAGATAACTAGTCAAACCTACAGCAGTAAAGATTTGGATGACGAAGGGAGCAACAAGGATCAACCTCAAAGGGATAGATCGACGATGTTGAACTCTGGCTGTTTTAGGAACTTCCACTTTTGAAGATTGGTTGGTTAACATAGGAAAATGCTTTGCAAGTTTCAAGTAAATGATGTTGTGTAATAATGAAATGAATTTTAATTATAATAGTCCGTCATCTTTAATCTGATGCTCAGAGCGTTATCAAGAGTGCTTCTGTCAAAGGCTATTAACAATTTCGGCGTAAGAATTATAACTATCAGTATATAAACTTTTTTAAAGAATGAGGGTAAACCCATGAAAAGCGAATATCACCTTGTGAATTTTGCCGAGCGGTAAAAATTTGGCTTGATCATAGCCTTGTTTTCTGAGCTTATGGCAAACTGCACAATTGATCTGCTAAATAACTAGTGCTTAACATGACTACCTTAAGACTTCCCAGTGTCTTTACGATCGATTCGTTACTGGTGGAGATCATGCAAGACTGTGGCTAATTTCAGAGTAACTCTGAGTTCCTCTGTCTAGTTTAGTGCTTGTTTCTGGAGATATTGATTGAGAGACAATCCCTTTTTGTCTTCCATTGCAGGCACATGGCTATTATAAAGCTCTCTCTCGGTGATGTAGCAACCCTAAAGCGCTTAATATAGTGCTAGGTACAGATTTAACCTTGCTTTAACTTATATGCTTTAGAGCTGATCTATAGAGCAACTACTAATCATCTAAAGCAGCCAATCTTCTCACCATCAAATGCATTAAGCAGCTATAGATTATTCCTTCACTCGTCTCTGAATACAGCGCATAGTCCTTGCTCAATCGCCGAAATCGGTTCAGCCAGCCCAACGTCCGCTCGACAATCCACCGTTTGGGCAGCGTCTCAAACGCTTTACCGATTCGGCTGATGACCTCCACGCGCACAGTCTCACCACACACAAGCTGCACGGCATCCGCAAACTTTTGCCCGGCATATCAAAGTAGTGATAGACCGTGCTGCAAGGCGGTAAATCGTGAGGCAGTATTTCCCACTGGCAGTTAGCTCTAACTCACGGCGGCCACAGTTTGCGAGAGGGCTTGGCTGGGAATGTCTTGATGAATCGGAATTTCGATATGAAACGCGGTACCACGCCCCACTTGCGAATCAAACCAGAGCCGACCTCGATGGGTTTGATGAATGACTTGGTGACTAATTGAAAGCCCCAAACCTGTACCCTTGCCCACGGGTTTTGAAGTCACAAAAGAATTGAAGACCTGCCCCTGCAAATGTTCAGGAATGCCACTGCCGTTATCAGCGATCGTGATCCGAATCAGTCGTCCTTCACAGAGGCGTGTTTGAATCCGAATAATGCCAGGGTTTTCCCGAATTTCATCAAACGTCCAACCCAATTGAGATTCTTCGATCGCGTCGATCGCATTGCTCAAAAGGTTCATGAACACCTGATTCAGGGGGCCTAAGCAGCATTCCACCAAGGGCAAATCCGCATATTCTCGCAACACCTGAATTTCAGGGCGCTCACTCGATGCTTTAATTCGATGGTTCAAAATAATTAGGGTGCTGTCGAGTCCTTCATGGATATTGGTGACCTGAAAATCGTTGTCATTGGCTCGCGAGAAGGATCGGAGCGATCGCACGATATCTCGTACACGCTCGGATCCCAACCGCATCGATCGCACCATTTGGGTCAAATCATCTAACAGAAAATCAGGATCAACTTCCTCTAAAACCTCTTGCAACTCTTCTGGCACTTCGGGAAAGTAATGTTGATAGCTGCGAATAATGCGGCCCAAATCCTGAACATAGTGGCCCAGGTGTTCCACATTGCCGGAAATAAAGCTAATGGGATTATTAATTTCGTGGGCTACCCCTGCCAACATTTGCCCAACCGCTGCCATTTTTTCGCTTTGAATCACCTGAAGTTGGGTATCTTTCAGTTGATTCAGGGTATTTTGCAAAGAGCTAAGCGAGGTTTCCAATTGCCGATACATGGCTTGGAACGCATCTTGCAAAAGATCAATTTCATCGAGTCCCAGGGTGGGATCAATCGCAATGGCAGACTTGGTTGCTAAGGCTGCGGAAGGTTCGATCGCCCCCACCGCGCCCGCTCCAGCGCCGGGAAAGGGTGGGGCTGCGCTGGCTAAGGGAACCGTAGGGGCGATCGGCTCGGGCGATCGCGCCGACTCCGGCCCCTTGGGGTTGCTGGGGATTCCCCTTGCCGGGGGCGATGTTTCCTCTTCATTGGTAATTCCGCTGGAGAGCAGCGCCATTTGGCTGCTGTGAACCAGTTCCCGACAGCCATCAATCATTGGCTTCAAGCGCTGATTCAACCGATGTACAAAAAACCAAATGCTGCCCAACAGCACCAGACTGGCCACCAAGCTGGTTCCCAAGGCTGTTTGGAAAATGGGGGTAAACAGTCGGCGGCGCGGCACCACCGCCACCATCATCCAGTCCGTTCCCGCGATCGGGCGATAGGCCAAAAACTCAGCAGGAGTTGTCCGAAAGCCCAACCGAGATTGGCGAATTTTGGGCCAAATTCGTTCCAAGGAGGGAATTTTCTGGTAGCTCGATAGGCCCGTGGCCTGCTGCGGATCCGGTGGATAGGCTAGCAGTTCCCCCTCATAACTCAGCAGTACGAAATAGCCGTCCTGTCCCAACACCGGCCGCGCCAAACGTTCACTGAGGTTGGTGATGTCAATATCCACCACCGTGGATCCCACCTTATGGCGATCGCGACTGCGCACCGGACTCAGCAGCGTCACCAGCACCTGTTGATTCCAGCGGTAAGGCTTGAGCCACCGTGGCTCCGCCGCACTGGCCTCCTTGGGGGACACCAGGCGGGCTTCCGAAGGGGTAAGCCGCTCCGTCAAGGATTCAGCGCGATCGAGTTGGGCCAAGCGATCGGGAGTTGAAGGCGTGGCCGTGGGCGATGGCGTTGAAGGGGGAATACCATCGCGGATCAACACATAGGGCGGAGCCAATCGCTTATGAATCATGCTTGGCTCCGAAAAAGCGGTTTTCGGTTCCGACACCGTGGATCGGGGGCTATTGGGCGTGGGCTGCGATCGTCCCAGCTCCGAAACCCGGTTTACCAACCGCTGCGGCACGATCGAATAATACGGATCGAACTGCTGCCGGCTCTTGAGCAGGGCAAACGGTTCCTGTTGCAACCCCAAACCCGCCACCAGAGGCGGCCGATTTTTCAAAAATTCCAAAATGATCTGTTCACAACTTTGGGCGATCGCCGCCTCATCCTGGCCCAGTCGGCTGACCTCATAGACAGCAACCCCGAATCCATCCGCAAACTCTTCCACCTGCTTCAGGTCGCTTTCGAGGCCTTGCACCTCAATCCTCAGGGTTTTTTGAATCTCATCAACAGTCTGATCCTTCAGCAGGTTGTAAGTAATCCCGGTCATGATGCCCAGCGTTGACAAAATGCCCAGCATCGTCCACAAGAGCATCTGAGCACCAATGGAAGAAAGCCTCGTGGCCTTCAGAATCAGTAGCAGTTCAAAGACGCGATGTCTCATGTGGTCAAGAGGGGGTGAAGACGCGATGCTGATTGGTCAATGGCATGACCATCACTGCAAAACTAGGTAATCTCGGGGTGCGACGGCATTACGATGCCTCAGCTCTCTCGACAACTACATATTTCCTATATCTCAATCGAACTTTGCAGATTCGGGAAACTTCAGAACTTTCTGGCCCATTTCATCCTAATGACCTCATCCTGATGACGGACTTTTGATGAAATTTCGGCTAAATCTGCCCCGAAAAATGCATCTTTGGCGACAAAATGGGCCATGGACAACTGAATGACAAACCCAACGATTTAGGTTTTCTCTCGATTGCCATTATGAAAGGTGACGCAATGATGGCCAGTACAGAAATCGCCTAATGCTAATTCGCTAGGCCGTTCTGAAAATCGACTAAAACCAAAAAAGATTAGTGAGAAATGACTGCATTTTTGAATCATCTCTTAAATTAATCATTTTTGAAGTTAGTCATTTTTGAAATTATTGGTTCACTCTGAACTTACTCCTAAATTTACTCCTCATCAAACTTCCTCAAGATTGAAAAATTGATCCTGAGAATTGGTGCAATTGACTGTTGCCTGAAAACTACCGAGTTAGGGCATTAGCTAAACGGTCTGGAATGCACCCATGGGGAGTAGAAAGGCCAATTTGATTTATCCAAAATTCCCCTTAGCTTAGGAGATCACCTGGCCTGATCTTGTATTCAAGACTACCGTATCCCGATGATGATGCTCGGGATTCGCGCCCCAGGCTTCACAAGGCCTTGCGCGAAGGATGGCTGAGAAGCCAGAGCTGACGGCGAGAAAACGGGCTACCTTTGCTGATTCAACTTCGCTGATTTAACATTGACGATTTGGTTTTGCAGTCCCGATCGACCGCCCGATCGACCGCCTCAACATTTCCCTCTGAGTGCCCTCGGTCATTCTGAGAGGGTGTCTGAAAAGCCAAAATTGCTACTCTGTACGCCCCAGGGATCGATGTAGACAAGGGGCTTAAGCCCCTTGCCCCGACGGTTACTAGCCCCTTGACCAATCCCCCAAGTTACTGCTCAGGCATCCTCTTAGAACACCCTATTGAGCCGGTGGTGCAGCATCGGGAGGATTAAATCGATAACCAACCCCGCGCACCGTTTGGATAATTTGGGTTTTCGCGCCTGCACTTTCCATCTTTTTGCGAATTTGACCAATGTGGACATCAACAACCCGTTGGTCGCCCACATAGTCGTAATCCCAAACTCTTTGCAAAAGTTCTTGGCGATTCCAGACCCGTCCTGGATGGTTTGCCAAAAAATGCAAGATATTGAACTCTAAGGCCGTTAGGGTAATTAATTGATCGTCAAGGGTGACTTCGTGGCGTTCCGGATCGATGATTAAGCTGCCAAAATTAAGGGAAGGTTGCGGTAAATCACGTGGAGAATTGCCCCGACCCCGCTTCAGAATGGCACTAACACGCACCCCTAATTCCATCAAGCTAAAGGGCTTGGTCAGGTAATCATCTGCCCCTTGGCGAAACCCCTTAATTTTATCGGCTTCATCGGAACGACTGGTGAGCATCAAAACGTAGACACCCGTTTTGGCTTGCATTTCCCGACACAGTTCGTACCCCGTTGCATCCGGTAGATTGACATCCAAAATCACCAGATCGGGTTGAAACTTTTCAAAGAGCGCTAAGGCCGTCTTCCCGTCAGGAGCCGACTCCATTTGATATTGCTGCTTGCTTAAGAAGCGATGGATCAACTTTCGGATCGCTGGATCGTCATCCACAACCAGCAGCTTTGGAGGCGTGTCAGTCATCGCTTTGAAGCCAAGATAATCGGCAGAGAAATATTATGGGGCCATTGGGGGTGCGACGGTCATCGCGGTGTGGAGATTTGGGTAGCTGTGATGAACCCAAATAAATAGGGGCTGCTCAATTGTGCCCCTTTCACTCAATCAGGTGCAAATCGTTGTCCAACGATCCAACTAAAATTTGTCCAAGTTTGTCCAAATAGGATGATTGTCCAAATCATTTGTAGGGCTAATTGAGGTTGCACGCCAGTTTATTGACCCTTTCTACGGGGATCAGGGATCAACCGGATGTGACCAAACGCATTTCTAGCGCATTTGGGCGCTTGATTGCTTGCGGGGGAGTGTTTAGGAAAGTTTTGGACAGTGGGCTGCATGTTATTGCGCGTATTCTATCAAACCGGCACTATTTCACTAACGGTTGTGGCGATTCGCTTTTGGCCAACTGATGATGGGCAATTGACGGGCGATCATCCCAAACCCTTGGGGGCTGACTGGTGCAGGGTTTTGGCGCAAGGATCCGGCTTGTCTGGCACAATGGGCCGATCCTTATAGATCCGGATAGATCTGGTAGATTTGGCTGATCTGGCGCAAGGCTTGGGGGGCAGGGGCTGGCTCAATGATGAGGACTTGTTGCCAATCCGAAATGCTCAGGTGTCGGTTGCTTAGAATTTAGACTAGATTTAAATAGTGTTTTCACGGTATTAGGGCGATCGCCAAGTGCCGCGATCATGCAGTGATCACTCAAACAGTACTGAACAGATAGCGTCGAAGGCGCTGTTTCACTCGATCGCCGCCAAGAGACTAGCCCCACCCAACGCATGAGCAACCCGAACCCCTACGAACAGCTTGGCGTGACCGAGGATGCGTCTTTTGATGAGATTCAATCGGCGCGCAATCGGCTCCTCAAGGAACATGAAACAGACCGCCAACGGATGGAAGCGGTTGAGATGGCCTATGACGCAGTGCTGATGGATCGGCTGCGGCTGCGGCAGGAGGGACGAATTAAAGTTCCCGATCGAATCCGGTTTGCGGAACAGGACGATCGCCCCGCGCCGGCCGCTCCCCAACCCAGTCAACCGCCGCAACTGCCCAATTGGTTAGCGGGGTCGATCGATCAGCCCACCCGTACCGATTGGATCCAGGCCGGCGGCACGTTTTCGGTGCTGTTGGTGCTGGGGTTGTTGAATCCTGGTGGTGATGGGGCACTGCTGCAATTGGTACTGGCGATCGGGGCAGGGGCCAGCTTGTTTTTCCTCAATCGCAAGGAGCGGCGTTTTGGCCGAGCGGTGTTGTTGACGCTGCTGGGACTGATTGGCGGTCTGATTGTGGGTTCGTTGATCACGGGTCTGATTCCGCCTGTGGTTGGCCTGCGCACGGAACAGTTGGTGGCGGTGGTGACGCTGATTACCCTTTGGCTCACCAGTTGCTTGCTGCGATAAGCAGGGCGATCGACCTTGCCAGCAAAGTTCAAGACTTAAGGTTAAAGACTCAAAATTCAAGGGCAAACGGCAAAACGCGAAAGCCAAAACTTGAAAGTCAAAAATGCCCAGCGATCAAGGACAACCGTTGATCGCTGGGCATTTCGCTGTTCAGAAGGGCTGGTTGCTGGTTAATTCACGGAAGATTCCCTAGTTGCTAACCTCGCGCACCGTAAGCTGATAGCGTCCTCGTCCTTGGGGATCGTAGGCATTGACGATGATCCGGTAAGTGCCAGTGCTGGGCAGTTGCACCACGAGGGCCGCGTTGGTGTTGGTGTCGCTGATGTCGTCGGCATCGGCCAGTTTTTCATCCTGGGGATCCGCCACCATCAGGTAGGGATCAAAGTCATTGCTCTCCAGCAGGATTTCAATTCGTTGGCCGGCCCGCCCATTGAATCGATATTCCTGGTAGGGGCTGTTGTCGGATTGCAGACGGGGCGAACTGGCGGTCAGGCTACCGGCATCTTGCAGGATGAGGGAGCCGGCCTGTGTACCAGGTTGTGTGCCGGGCTGTGTGCCGGGGTTCGTGGCGGCGGGGCCACCCGATCGCGCCCGTAGGGTATAGCGTCCTTGTTGGTTGGTGGCGGCGGTGTTCACAAACACGGTGTACAGGCCGCTGCTGGGCAGGGTGGCGGTGATGCGAGCGTTGGTTTGGCCGCCGCTGTCGTCGTCCTGGGCTAGCTCTTCTCCGTCGGGATTGAGCACGATCAGGTAAGCATCGAAGTCGCCGCTGGCCAGGTCGATCGTGACTTGGTTGCCCGCTTCGCCCGTGAAGGTGTAGATGTCGTAAAGGGTTTGGTCTTGGCTCAAAACCCGATCGCCCTCGGCCAATTCGCCGGCCAGGGGCTGATTATTGAGAGCCAGGGTGGTGACGGGGATGGAGGGGCGCAAATCTCCCGATCGTGCCTTGGCCAGGAAGTCCAACACGCGATCGGTGGAGATGGCGAAGCCAATGCCGATGTTGCCACCGCCGTCGCGATCGACATAGATCGAAGTGTTGACCCCAATCAGTTGCCCTTTGCTGTTCAGGAGTGGGCCGCCGGAGTTGCCGGGGTTGATGGCCGCGTCGGTTTGAATTAGCCCTTCAGTGTTGTCCAGGCGGCTGACAATGCCCACGGTGAAGGTGTTTTGGAACTTGCCAAAGGGATTCCCGATCGCGAAGGCCCGTTGCCCCACTTCCACGGAACCGGGCGGCGCAATGGGCACCACCGGCAACCCACTCGCCCCCCGCAGTTTCAGCATGGCGAGGTCTAGGCTGCCTTCCGCAAATCCCAGAATATCCGCCTCAAATTTTTGACCATCGGCCAACACCACAGTCACGGGGCTGGCGGCATCATCCACCACATGGGCGTTGGTCAGAATCAGTCCATCGGCGCTGACGATGCTGCCGCTGCCGGTGCTGCTGCTGGTTTCGATCGAGACAACGGCAGGGCTGGCAGTCCGATAAACCCGCACGTTTACCTCTTCATCACTGTTGCCTTGGGCCCGGTGGTCGGGAACTGTTGGGCGCAACGGCTCGATCGACTCGTTCGCCGGGCCTAATCGTCCTGCATCGGGGGGCATTTGCCGTGCTGCGCCAGGACTGGCCGCCCAGCCAATGGAGCCGATCGAGAGGAGGATCATTCCTCCCAGGCCCCATAGGGAATGGGAAAGCCGACGTAGCGGCATAGGCTGCGATCGCTGATTGATACTCATGGCCCCAAACCCTTCTGCAACGATGGTCACAATATGGTCACAACAAAACTGGTCACAACAAAACCGCCAGCGCCGGGCCCCGCTGGTGGGTGCGCTGGCGTTGGCATTGTACTTTTCTTGAACTTAGCAGACCGATCGGGAGATACCGATCGGATCGCAGACAAATCCTGTCTTGGTTCCTGTCTTAGCGCCTAGCGGGCTTGCCGGTTGGGGGCTGGAGGACGTGAGGCTAATCACCAGGAAATTCACTCAGGAACGGGGCCCAAAGGGGGCTAGTCCCGATTGCCATTGGTCGATCGCCTGAGCCAGGGCAGGGCGCACCTGCTGCCAAACACTGGCCCAATCCCGAGGCTGGGGCTGACGAAACAACCGAGCCGTGGGATACCAAGGGCAATCGGTGCGATCGAGCATCCAGCGCCAATTGGGCATTCGGGGCAACAGGATCCAAGTGGGCAAGCCCAAACCGCCCGCCAGGTGAGTGACAGAGGTGTCAACACAAATCACCAAATCCAGTTGGGCTGCGAGGGCGGCGGTGTCGGCAAAATCCCGGAGTCGATCGTGCCAGGCTTGGACTTGCGGAAACTGGGCGATCGCCCCGGCATCAGGCCCCACTTGCAAACCATGCAGTTGCACTTCTGGACAATTCAGATGCTCCACAAATTGGGCTAGGGGAATCGATCGATTGTGATAGTCCCGGCGGCCGTCGCGATTGGCTTGGTAGCCGCTGGCCCAGGCAATGCCCACATGGAATCGATCGCGCCGAAAGGTAAATTCCTGATCCGGTCGCCAGTCCGTGGCCTGGGCTGACAGGTAAGGAATCGATCGGGGAATGGCCGCCAAGCTGGGCGTGAACGCCTTGGGCAGGCTCAGGAAGGAGATTTGCCAGTCGAAGGCCGGCAGGGCCGCCCCTTGAACCACCACGTGATCCACCCCTGGCAGGGCCGCCAAAATTCGAGCAGTGGGTTTTGGTGACTCCACCACCACCCTCGCGCCCCGCGCCGCCAACAGGGGCAAATATCGCGCAAAGTGCAAAATATCGCCCAACCCACACTGGGCATAGACCAAGATCGTTTGCCCTGCGATCGGCTCCCCATTCCAGGCCGGTTGCTGGAAGGGCCGCCGGGGCAAAACATTGGGCCAGCGCCATTCAAATTCCGCGAAGCCCCGCTCATAGTCGCCTTGGTGTAACCAAAGGTTGGCCCGCCCCCAATGCACATCCGCTTCATCGGGTTGATGGCGGAGGGCGGCTTCGTAGCAGTCGGCGGCGGCGGCCAATTCCGCTAGCTCAAAATGGCAATTCCCGATCGCCCCCAGGGCCCGCGCCTGCACACCGGAATCCGGCGGAGCCAGGGCCAACCCCCGTTGGTGGGCGGCGATCGCCTCCCGAAATTCTTGGCGATAAAAACAAACCCGTCCTAACTGGAACCAAGCACCGGGATAGTGGGGATCCAAGGCCAACGATCGCTGAACCGCTGCATAGGCCAGCTCGGGATCGTCCCCAGCTTCGCGATCGAGCGCAATCCAACTTTGCAGCAGGTGGGCCAGGGCGCGATCGGGGTTGCGTTGCAAGGCCTGCTCGATCGCCGCCGCCGCTTCCGGCCACCGACATTGCTGGCAAAGACTTTGGGCTAGGTAAAGATGCAAGTCCGGTAGCTCAGGATTGGTCTGAATCGCTTGCTGATAGTGTGTGGTGGCCGTTGCCCAATTCTGTTGTTGCAGGGCAATCGCGCCCCGATTGGCCCAAACTTCTGCCCAATCGGGCCGATAGTGCAAGGCCCAGCCATAGGCGCGATCGGCCGCGGCCCACTGACCTTGCCCCTGTAAACCATTGCCCAACCAGCGGTAAGGTTCTGGCCGATCGGGAACCAGCCGAATGGCCCGTCGGGCTTGCTCGATCGCCCCTTGGGCCTGGCCCTGTCGCCAAGCCGCCTCGGCCGCCGCCAAAGCCTGGTCAAACGCCGTCGCCAGCATTTCCAAGGCGATCGGGGGCGCAGGTTTGGGGGTGATTGCTGCGATCGTTTCTTCCTGTTCGAGGGCTGTGGTTTCGCCTGTTTGCATGGATCTCCTCGCATCTGCCCGCGTCTGGCTGCTGACCATCTGGCTGCTTAAATCTAGTGGGTTAAATCTGGCTGACCGAACTTGATCGCCTGGATTTGATTAATGGAATCTGAATCAATGGAATTTGGCTGATGACAATTGCTCCAGGTCGCGGTTTAGGGCCTGGGTTTCCGGATCCCGCTGCAATCTTGGCCGCCGGAACTCGCGATCGGGTCAGCTATCCGGTGTTTAATTGAACCCGGTTTGGATAACCCGATCCCCCTCAGATCAATCTTTCAAAACTTCCTAGGAGTTTGACCCATGAGCCAGCTCGATCCCGCAACCATCATGAAACAACAAGTGGCCCGCGCCGCCGTGGCCCGCGTCAAGTCGGGAACCGTCGTGGGGTTGGGCAGCGGCTCAACGGCGGCCTTTGCGATCGAATATTTGGGCGATCGGCTCAAGTCCGGTGAACTCACCGATATCATTGGCGTGCCCACGTCGTTCCAGTCGGAAGTGTTGGCCAAACAGTTTGGCATTCCCTTGGCCACGCCCAACGATGTGGATCGGATTGATGTGGCGATCGACGGGGCCGACGAAGTGGATCCGCAAAAGAACCTGATCAAGGGCGGCGGCGCGGCCCACACCCGGGAAAAGATTGTGGACTGCTTGGCAGCGGAATTTATTGTGGTGGTGGATGCCAGCAAATTGGTCGATCGGCTGGGAACCACCTTCCTGTTGCCCGTGGAAGTGTTGCCTATGGCTTTGGAACCGGTGAAGCGGGCGATCGCAGCCCTGGGTGGTGAACCGCAATTGCGGATGGCCGTCAAAAAAGCCGGCCCCGTGGTTACAGATCAGGGCAACTTGGTTCTGGATGTGAAATTCCCTAACGGCATTGACGATCCCGCCACCTTGGAAAAAGCCCTCAATAATATTCCCGGAGTCCTGGAAAACGGCCTGTTTGTGGGAACCACAGACTGCGTGCTGATTGGGGAAATTGTGGACGGGGAACCGCAAGTCCGCCAAATGTAGGTTGAATGCCATTGGAGCTAGATCGGGGTGGGCAATGCCCGCCCGACTAGCGAGTCAAGGTCTAACTGAATGTCTGACTCAGAAACTGACTCAATCCCCGACCGATACCCAACCAATTCATAGAAATTTATCAGCCGTTGAACAACACTCGAACGATTGAAGGGCCCGCGATCGCCATCATGGTCGATTCTGTCGGTCAAAATCTTTGCCGATTGCAGGATAGAAAGATGATTAAATATCTGTGCGATCGCTAATTACTCCTAAGTTGGGTCTTGCGCGCGATCCTTGCCCGAATGTCTACCTGTTTCAGTCATTCGGCAGAATGACAATCCAGTCAAAATTGAGCGCAGAGTGAAGCGCAGGGTTGAGTGCCAATGCCATCTGCAACCACTCAACGCAAGAGATCATGGCTCCTCAATTTTGCTCTCCCCCTCGCACGTTTAAGCCCATGGTGCAAGCTCACACGCGAATGTTGGATCGTTCAGTTCCCCAAGCCGTAAAAGCCGCAGTCATGGTCATCGGCGGCGCAGAAGACAAGATTCACGGTCGTGAAATTCTGCACGCCTTCTTTCAGCGATCGGGCGGAACCGGTGCCAGAATCGCCATCATTCCGAGTGCTTCGCGGGAGCCATCGGTGATTGGCAGCAAGTACCGCATGATTTTCGAGAGCATGGGAGCCGAGTCGATCGAAATTCTCGATGTGCGCGATCGCGACCAAGGTTCCAACGAAAGCTATTTGGAATATGTCTACAGTTGCACGGGCGTGTTCATGACCGGCGGCGATCAGTTGCGGCTGTGTGGCCTGCTGGCGGAAACGCGGCTGATGGAAAGCATTCTGGAGCGGGTGCGGCGGCGGGAAATTTCCCTGGCCGGAACCAGTGCCGGGGCCGCAGTGATGGGTCACCACATGATCGCGGGCGGTGGCTCGGGTGAGTCCCCCAATCGATCGCTGGTGGATATGGCCACGGGGTTTGGTGTGCTGCCCCATGTGATTGTGGATCAGCACTTCCACAACCGAAATCGGATGGCGCGGCTTTTGAGCGCTGTGTCCCTGCATCCTGATCGCCTGGGCATTGGCATTGATGAAGACACCTGCGCCTGTTTTGAGGATGACGGCTCGATCGAAGTGCTCGGCAAAGGCACGGTCACGATCATTGACCCGGGCGACATCACCTACACCAATCAATCCTTGGTGGGGGCCAACGATCCCGTTAGTCTGCATCACCTCCGCCTGCATGTGCTCAGCTACGGCGATCGATACTCAATTCCGACGCGGCGTGTGGTCAGCACCGGGCAACCGCGCTAGTCGTTAAACCATTTCCGTGATCTTCCGTGATCTAACGACTCTCGCGCTCCTGGGCTAATCCAACCGAAAGAGCACGGTTCAAAACCACGAAACCCAGCCTCAGTGATGAACCGGGGCTGGGTTTTGCGTTTGAGCTTTGAAATTTTGACCCGATCGCGCGAACCACCGTTGAACCGGCAATGGATCGAGAATCGAGGATTGAGCCGATCAACGTTGGGCTAGCCACCGATGAAATCGGCAAAAGTTGTTCCAAATTGCCTACTTATCGGCCCCTTGCAACCGCAGCAATAGGAAACCACCGCCCAGGCCAATCAAAATCAAGGTGAATGCCAAAAAAGCCGTGCTAAAAATTTCGCCGCTCATGGTGCTATTTCAGTTTTGGTAACGTGCCCCGCCATTGTATCAACGCGCGTAGGGCTGGGACTCGAATTGCGGCTTGAATTGCGGCTCAAATTGAGACCCGGATTCAACCCCTTGATGGCTTCCCTGGCGAGCTGACTGGCGGACTGGCTGGCCGCCCAACTCAGACGAACTTACGGTGCGCTGTGGATCAGCAAGGCGGTGCTTTCCTTTTGGGTTGCCAAAATAGTGCCCTGCAAGCGAGCGTTCTCCAGGCGGGCATTTGCCACATTTGCCCCATGCAACTTGGCAAACCGCAAATCGGCATTGGTTAAGTTGGCCCCGGCCAAGTCAGCCCCTTCCAAGCTGGCGCGACTGAGGGAAGCGTTGTGTAAATTCGCATCCCGCAAATTAATTCCCGCCACATCCATCGGCACATCCATATTGCCGTGGCTGGCCTGTTGCCACCGCAGCAACCCGGCCATGGTCTGGCGAGCATTGTTCAGGTTGGCCCCAGCTAACTGGGCCCCTTCCAAGTTGGCTCCCAACAGGTTGGCATCCTGGAGATTAGCCGATCGCAAATCTGCCAGAACCAATCCCACCAAGGTCAAATCCGCCTGTTGCAAATTGGCTTGGGCAAGCTTAGCCGCGTGCATTCGTGCCTCGATCGCGCTGGCTCGGCTCAAATTCGCGGCCGTCAGATCCGTGCGCCACAGTTTGGCTCCGTTCAAATTCGCCCCTTGCAGGTTGGCCCCGGCCAGATCAAGATCAGACAGGTCAGCACCACTCAGGTCACAATTCGCGCAACTTTTGGTTTCCAGCAGTTGGCGCACATGGGCAGGGTTTTCCGCAACGCTCGGGAGCGCCGTCACTGCCAATGTGCTGGCGAAGAATGCAACGCCCGCCACTACTTTCGTCAACACTTGAACTGAATTCATTGCGCCTTCCCCTCGTTCAACCTGCCTCTAATATCTAGGATAAATTGGGTGGGGGCGGTGACCGCTTGCTGTTGCGGAATGCGATCGTTACGCTTTAATACGCCGGCCGCCATTACAGAGCAATGGTGATCTCGATCGCACATCCCATCAAATACCCTTGGTTTCCATTGACTCGCGAAATTGTGCGGCAAAAAATCGCGATGTGACAGTTTCTGAACCAGATAAATCAACGGTTCCAGGTTTTAGTTCGGAAATCCGTCCCCACAACCGAAAACTGATTCAGCAGTCGATCGCGCCGATCATCACTGCCTCGCTCGATCAAGGCAAATCAACGCTTACGGGGATCGATTTTGTTAGGATCTGCTGAGAAAAATGATTCCTCTCCAGTAAGAACCCTATTGATTTATCCTGCATTTCAAATTCAGATTTACAGAATGTAAAGAATCGATTGTTATTTTCACGCAACTATGATCGATTGGGTTAAACGTTGCTGCGGGCTTTCAACTATTGATCTGAGTATCGATTTAAGTATCGATTTGAGTATTGATGACGATCGCGGATCAAGTGCCGACTTAGCGATCGACCCAATATCCACCCGATATTCACATCCCAGCGATCGGGCCTGGGTCAAAGTATCGCTTGAAGGTCAATGCTTGAAGGTCAATGCTTGAAGGTCAATTGGAATATTGGCTAGAGTCTGAATTTGAGAAACATCAAGTTTCGATGAAGATTCTTGACAGTTGCGCAAAATAGCCGGCCACCTCGACCGATTGTTCTTCGACCCACGGTTCTGTTGCGGTCTGCCCCAAGGGCGGTAGGCTAAATGCGGGCGATCGCCCCTAGCGTCTTCCTGGCGACTGAACCGTGACTAAGCTGATTATTCAGATTCCCTGCTTCAACGAAGAAGAAACCCTGGGCATTACGCTCCAGGCCTTGCCCCGCACAGTGCCCGGCTGCGATGTGGTGGAGTGGTTGGTGATTGATGATGGCAGCGTCGATCGCACCGCTGAGGTGGCTTTGGCCCATGGGGTAGACCACGTTGTGCGACTGTCCACCAATCAGGGACTGGCAAAGGCGTTCATGGCCGGTTTGGATGCTTGCTTAAAGGCCGGGGCAGACATCATCGTGAATACCGACGCGGACAATCAATACTGTGCCGATGACATTCCGGCGCTGGTGTTTCCAATCCTGGCCCATCAAGCAGAGATGGTGATTGGGGCCCGCCCGATCGCGGAAATTGAGCATTTTTCCCCCGTCAAGAAGGCCCTGCAACAATTTGGCAGTTGGGTCGTGCGCTTGGCCAGTGACACGGACATTCCCGATGCGCCCAGTGGGTTTCGGGCCCTGAGTCGGGAGGCGGCCCTGCGGGTCAATGTGTTCAATGGCTATACCTACACCTTGGAAACCATCATCCAAGCGGGTCAACAGGGAATCGCAATTGTTTCCGTGCCGATTCGCACCAATGGCTACCTGCGCCCCTCGCGCCTGGTCAAGAGCATCCGCAGCTACATCCAGCGATCGATCTTCACGATCCTGCGGATTTTCATGACCTACAAACCCCTGCGATCGTTTCTGATTCTGGGGACAGTTCCTTTCTCGATCGGGGTCTTGTTGGGAATTCGCTGGCTGCTGCTTTACTTCGGCGGCTCACCCCGGGCCCACGTGCCTAGCTTGATCCTGGCCGCGATCGGGATCTTGGTGGGGGTGCAGCTCTGGATTTTGGGATTGGTGGCGGATTTGCTGGCCGTGAACCGCAAAATGCTCGAAGACATCCAACTGCGGGCCCGCCGGGCAGAAATTGAAGCCGCCCGCCAAGGAAGCGATCCCTCGGTCAGCGGCCCCCTGGCTTCGCTATATCCCATGCATGAAAACCGTTCCAGCCGCTAAAGTGACCTTGCATCACGTCGCATCATGTCAAAGTTTGATCAACTGGCGGATCAATTTGGCGCAATGATTTGCAACGATTAGTTGACGAGCTTCAAAAAGTCTGCTAGATTAATCACCCGTGTTCGGAATTTCACTGCAACACCCAACCAGCCCGGTTTTTCTTGCAGTCCCCAACACCGCCTCATAGCCCCCAACAAGGCGATGGGGGTCGCTAACTCAACGGTAGAGTACTCGGCTTTTAACCGATTAGTTCTGGGTTCGAATCCCAGGCGACCCATTTTTTAGAATCCACAGTTTTCAGAAATAGTCTTCAGAGATAGTCTTCAGATCCCGTCTTTTGGATCCTGCTCTGGATTGAACGGACTGGATCTCTCCATACTCTGCTGTGCCTGCGCAACACCCCAAGGGCTGGTTTTGGGCGATCGAGTCGATCGGGAGATCAAGTCACTTTCCAAAACTCCCTGCCACTCAGGATTTTCCATGGGTCAAAATCGCCCAAATCCTTTCGAGATCAGGTTTCTAGGTTTGGTCGATCGGGCGATTGGTCAATTCAAGATCTCCAAAACCGCCAAATCGCCGAAATTTTAATTCTTACTTCCAGAAAAACAGAGGGGCTGGCAACAATTGTTTTAAGATTAGTGCCAAGCACTCGACCGGCCGAGAGTTATCGAGGCATCGATATAAATCTATCTTAGGAGGATTCCTATGGCGCTCGTACCCATGCGGCTTCTGCTCGACCACGCGGCAGAAAATGGCTACGGCATTCCTGCCTTCAACGTCAACAACATGGAGCAGATCCAAGCGATCATGCGGGCAGCCGATGAAACCGATAGCCCCGTGATCCTGCAAGCGTCGCGTGGTGCTCGTAACTACGCTGGCGAAAACTTCCTGCGTCACCTGATCTTGGCAGCGGTGGAAACCTATCCCCACATCCCCATCAGCATGCACCAAGACCACGGTAACGAGCCGGCCACCTGCTACTCGGCCATCAAAAACGGCTTCACCAGCGTGATGATGGATGGCTCGCTGGAAGCTGATGCGAAGACCCCCGCGAGCTACGAGTACAACGTGAACGTGACCCGCGAAGTGGTGAAAGTTGCCCACTCGCTGGGTGTGAGCGTGGAAGGCGAACTGGGTTGCTTGGGTTCGCTGGAAACCGGCATGGGCGAAGCAGAAGATGGTCACGGCTTTGAAGGCAAGCTGGATCACTCCCAACTGCTGACCGACCCCGATGAAGCAGCCGACTTCGTGGAAAAAACCCAAGTCGATGCTCTGGCAGTGGCGATCGGGACGAGCCACGGTGCTTACAAGTTCACCCGTAAGCCGACCGGCGAAATTCTGGCCATCAGCCGCATTGAAGAAATCCACAACCGTCTCCCCAACACCCACTTGGTGATGCATGGTTCGTCTTCGGTTCCCGAAGATCTGCTGGCGCTGATCAACCAATACGGCGGCACGATCCCCGAAACCTACGGCGTGCCCGTGGAAGAAATCCAAAAGGGTATCAAGTGCGGCGTGCGGAAGGTGAACATCGACACCGACAACCGCTTGGCGATCACCGCTGCGGTGCGCGAAGCGCTGGCTGCTAACACCAAGGAATTTGACCCCCGTCACTTCCTGAAGCCGTCGATCAAGTACATGCAAAAGGTGTGTGCCGATCGCTATAGCGAGTTCTGGACCGCTGGCAACGCTAGCAAGATCAAGCAAGTCTCGGTGGATGAGTTTGCTCGCAAGTATGCCAAGGGCGAATTGGTGGCTAAGGCTGCTGCTAAGGTCTAAAAGGTTCGATCGGGAAGTTGGGTGATGGATGATTCAAAATGAATCGGGCGATCGCCCAACTCTGTCCCCGATTGAGCAATGATTAATCACTGGTTAATCACTGGTTAATCACTAAATGTTTGACCCAAAAATGATAATAGCGGTGAAGCCAAGTGCCTCGCCGCTATTTTTTGCGTTTAGTTTTTTTGCTGCTGAGTTCGTTGTTTTTGGGGTCGCTGTTTTTGGGTCGATTGTTGATGCCAACTAGCGGCAGCAACCCGCTTAATGAACCGGGACAACCCAATCGCCGTGGCTTGTTAGGTTGCCCCCTTGGATCTGGTATTGCATGGTGTCAGCAATCGCATTGTTTTCATCACAAAAAACAACGGGAGCCGTGAAGGGTCGATCGCTCAAGCGATAGGCGATCGCTAAACATTTGTCGCCCACTTCTCCCAACCGTGCAGAACCACCATTGAGCGTAAATTCGCCCGGCCCGGCGGGAATGGCGTAGGTGACCCAACGTTCACCATTGCGCAGGTTAACCAAATGCACTTGCTCATAGGCTTCAATGCCAGCACGCTCCATCAGCGCCGCATCAATGCCGACGCTGCCGTTGTAATCCACACTTTTGTCGGTGACGCGGATACCGTGAATTTTCCCGGAAACAAAGGTCTTCATCAAAGAAGCGATAAGAGAAGGATTGCCGATGATTATTTCAGAGTCTTTCCTGTTTCAGGGCCTTTTAGGTAACAGGTTCTGAGGAGTCGATCGGGGCTAGACCAAAATGGGTTCGTTGATTGGCTCGTTTGGTTGTTCCAATTCTGGGCCGATCGCGCCGAATTCGGCTTCGTGGCGTTCAATTTGGGCAATGGTGCGATCGATCAGGGCCACCCCTTCGGCGGCCGTTTCAATCCGGCAGAGTTGGCCGCGCAATTCCGCCGCCCCATAGAACCCCTTGGCATACCAGGTCATGTGCTTCCGGGCTTGGCGAACACCCCGATCGCCCTTGTAAGCCGCCAACATGGTCAGGTGTTCTTGGGCACAACGCAACCGCTCGATCGGGCTGGGCTGGGGGCGCAACTCGCCGGTTTTCAAGAAATGATCAATTTCGCCCACCAAAAACGGATAGCCCATGGTGCCCCGCGAGCACATCACCCCATCCGCGCCGGTTTCCGCCAAACACCGCACCGCAGCCTCCACGGAGAAAATATCCCCGTTGGCAATGACCGGCACGGAAACCGCTTCCTTCACCCGTTGGATCCAAATCCATTTGGCGGGGCCGTTATAGCCCTGGGCCCTGGTGCGACCGTGAACGGTCAGCATGGCTGCGCCGGCCGCTTCCATCCGCCGGGCAAAATCCACGATGTTAATTTCGCTTTCGTTCCAGCCAATCCGTGATTTCACGGTCACCGGCACGTTCACCGCCGCCACCACGGCCCGCACGATCGCCTCGGCCGTTTCGGGATCGCGCAACAGGGAGGAACCGCCACCATTCTTGGTGATTTTGTTCACCGGGCAGCCCATGTTGATGTCCACGGTGTCAGCCCCTTCTTCAACGGCCATTTGGGCCGCCTCAGCCAAAAATTGCGGGCGACAGTCAAACAGTTGAATGCTGATGGGGCGCTCTTCGGCGGAAACCTCCATGATTTGCGGAAGTTGCCGCGCGTAGTGCAACCCGGTGGCGTTCACCATTTCGGTGTACATCATCGAGGCGGGTGCATAGCGCCGCACCAAACGCCGAAAGACCAAATCCGTGACACCGGACAGGGGCGCTTGCAACACACGGCTCTGAAGGGTGACAGAGCCAATTTGCAGCGGTGCGGCCAAACGGGTTTTGAGTTCAGGGGATAGGGTCAACATGGGCGATCGAAAGGGGCGATCGAGGCATTGGCCGCCGGCTGAAGCCATGGGCCATGCGATCGGGACAGGAAACCGTAGCTCAGGGATGGGGAATTTCCCCTAAAAGTTGGCTTTTGAATATCGCCTAAGCAATATTGCCTCAAGAGGATGTCTGGAAAGTGCTTTTTGACAGGGGCCAAGCATCAACAGTTGTGGGGGCAAGGGGCTGAGGGCCTGTCGTCGAATTGCCTGAAACCCTGATTCCACCGTTGGCAGATCGTGGGGGACAAGGGGCTTAAGCCCCTTGTTACGACGATTGGGGCATGGAAAATCAACCGTTGTTGTCTGATCTCAGGAAATGACGACAGGCCCCAAGTCCCTTGTTGACGTTGATTGATCAGGCCCGCAAGGTAGCAATTTCGACTTTTCAGACATTCCCTAAGAATCTTGGTTTAAATCTTTCTTTAAGAATACATGGGAATTTGATCGCCCTTTCTGGAAATCGAGCGGCGGCGACAGGGCCTTAGGTTGGCACTGCCGCCGAGGGTTCAGCGCTTCGTGGGGATCCCAGCGGGCGGCAGTTCTCCGCTGATGACGGTCGATCGCTCAAAGAGCAATTGTCGAGCGCGGGCGGCTCCCAATTCCCCATAAACCCGCAAGGTGTAGGAACCGGGCGGCAAGGGGCCGATCGTGCCGGTAATTTGGTAATCGCACAGACAGCGACAAGATTCGCCCTCGTTGCGTTCCACGACGGTGATGATCGATTGGCTGCCTTCGCGATCGATGGAGCGATCGAGCACAAAAGCCGCACAGCAGGTGTAGGTCAAAGCATGGCCAAAGACCAGCGTTCTGCCTTCGGTGCTGATGGCGATGTTGCTGACCAATTCTCGCCCCAAGGCCAAGGGGGAACGGGTCAACCCCTCGGATGCCCCACTTTTGCAGGTTAGGGCCCGAGCTGCCGCCCAAAGAGGCGCAACCGCAGGCGATATCGAGGCATCTTCGCAACCGGAGACCGAATAGTCAAACTTCAGCTCACGATCCAAGCCGGGTGCAGTTACCCGGGGCGTAGGCTGAGGTTGCCCAACCCTGTCGATCGCCCCCGGGAGCGCCTGGGCCACTGTCGATCGCCCTTGATCGATCGCCAGCATGGCCAAGTACCCCAGCACCACAGCCCAGCGCAGGGGCAATCGGGAGGACGATCGCTGGCCCGATTGGTTACGCGATCGATGAATTTGTTGCATTTCCCCAATCCTCCCTTGCGCCTCGTGCAATTTACCAGTTCCCGATCGCCCCAATGCCCTACCTATTCATAACCACCCGTCAGTATTCCGTCATGGTGGTTAATAGACTGCGCTCGATCGCCCCAGGGTTTCCGAAGATCACGAGCACCCCCAAGCCGGAGTCATCCATCAAAGCAATTGCCACCGCAGCCTGAACCGGCGCATCGTGCGGGTTGATGAATTGACCGCTGGCTGACCTGGGCGATCGGGACGCTGAGATCAATTATTAACGATTGTTAAGAATTAATTGGGTACTTGACACTTCTAGAGGAGTTCGCTAATTTAGATATCGCGAAAGGCGCGGACGGCGAGCAAAACGCGAGCGAAACGCCCACAGCAAAAGAACTCAAGCGATGGTAAAGTAAGTTTACCGAGTCTGAGCGCTTCAAGCGAAAGCTTAATGATACGCCCCCATCGTCTAGAGGCCTAGGACACCTCCCTTTCACGGAGGCGACGGGGATTCGAATTCCCCTGGGGGTATCAAAAAATAAAGTCTGCTAACGATCTGATTAGCCCCAGAAGTTAGAAGATCGATAAAACCGAGAGCTGATCGTAATTACGATCAGCTCTCGGTTTGTTTAAGGAGTTAGAGTCAGGCACTGGGGCGATCGACAGCGGCGATCTGGGTGTGGGTGCAGAAGCAGTGCAAAACCGCTCGATCGCCCGCCATGCCCCGGTTCCACCGTTGGCGGCCCGTGGGGGCAAGGGGCTTAAGCCCCTTGTCTGGGGCGGTTGGGGCATGAAAATAGCTGTTTCAGGGTGATCTGAGGAAATGACGATCGGCCCTAGGGCCTGTCGTCATTATTTCGAGGTGATGCTGAAACAGTTGATCTTCCATGCCCTAGTCGTCGCAACAAGATGCTTGAGCATCTTGTCCCCCACGATCCGCTAACGGCAGATCTAGGGTTTCGTGCTCAACGACGACAGGCCCTAACGCCCTTACAGAGTCGTGCCAAGTTGTCGCTCCAGTTTCCGAATTAGGCCCGCGCGACTGACCACGGTGGCCCTTTGCCGATCGACCCGCACAAACACCCGTCCCGAAAACCACCTGCGCCAGGAAGCGCGTTCATACACCTGGATATCAGTGCGATCGCCCAACACCGTTGTGGGATCCACCGTCGCAAATTCCCAGCTCGTGAGCAGTTGCTCCAGTTGCGCTTGCAGATCGTTGCCCGATCGCACCGTCAGCTCCAGCGAAGCCGTGCGGTTGAAATAAGCCCCCAACAGCCCCAACACCAGCCCGATCGGCAAGGCCGTCTCGATCGCCTCCAGGCCCAACCGCCCACCAAACAGCAACGGCGCACTCGAGAAAGTGGCCACCACCGTCGCCATCACGGTGTAGTAGACAAATGTGAACAAAAATCCTGGCCCCTGTGGCATGGTCTGGCGACTCCGTACAACGTTTCCAACACAATTTCCCACCCAATTTAGACGCGATCGCCCGCCAATCAAACCCCGATCGCGATTCGGCGGCTTTCCCCAATTGATCCTTTCCCCGGTCGATCCCCGCCCGGTTTTCCAGCCAATGGCAGCCAAAGCAAAATGGTAGGATGAAACCTCAGCGCCAGCTCCACCACTGGCCAAGCTAGGGGTGTCTGGGATCCTTGCCCAGGCTGAGAACACACCCTTAGAACCTGATCCGGTTCAAACCGGCGTAGGAAAGCTGTTTTTTGAGGAATAACTATGTTGCGTAGCGAATGGGTTGCCAAGCGTCGCGGTCAAGAAAACGTGTCGCAAATGCACTACGCACGTCAGGGCATCATCACCGAAGAGATGCTCTACGTTGCCCAGCGCGAAAACCTCACGCCCGAGCTGATTCGTGATGAGGTGGCTCGTGGCCGGATGATTATTCCCGCCAACATCAACCACCCCAACTTGGAACCGATGGCGATCGGGATTGCCTCCAAGTGCAAAGTCAACGCCAACATCGGCGCATCGCCCAACTCCTCCAACCTGGCCGAAGAAGTGGCCAAGCTGGAACTGGCGGTGAAATATGGCGCAGACACCGTGATGGACTTGTCTACCGGTGGCGGCAACCTGGACGAAATCCGCACGGCGATTATCAACGCCTCGCCCGTGCCGATCGGCACCGTGCCGATCTACCAAGCCCTGGAAAGCGTCCACGGTCGGATCGAAAACCTGACCGCCGATGATTTCTTGCACATCATCGAAAAGCACGCCCAACAAGGTGTGGACTACATGACGATCCACGCCGGGATCTTGATCGAGCACCTGCCCTTGGTCAAGAGCCGGATCACCGGGATCGTGTCGCGTGGCGGCGGCATCATCGCCCGCTGGATGTTGCACCACCACAAGCAAAACCCGCTCTACACGCACTTCGACGACATCATCCAAATCTTCAAGAAGTACGATGTGTCCTTCAGCTTGGGCGACTCGTTGCGCCCCGGTTGCACCCACGACGCATCGGACGAGGCGCAATTGGCCGAGCTGAAAACCTTGGGCCAACTGACTCGCCGCGCTTGGGAACACGATGTGCAAGTGATGGTGGAAGGCCCCGGCCATGTGCCGATGGATCAGATCGAGTTCAACGTGAAGAAGCAGATGGAAGAGTGCTCCGAAGCGCCCTTCTACGTGTTGGGGCCGCTGGTGACGGACATCGCACCGGGCTACGACCACATCACCAGTGCGATCGGGGCGGCCATGGCCGGCTGGTATGGCACGGCGATGCTCTGCTACGTCACGCCGAAGGAGCACCTGGGCTTGCCCAACGCGGAAGATGTGCGCAACGGCTTGATTGCCTACAAGATCGCGGCCCACGCGGCGGACATTGCTCGCCACCGGCCCGGCGCGCGCGATCGGGACGATGAGCTGTCGGCTGCTCGCTACAACTTCGATTGGAACAAGCAGTTTGAGCTGTCCCTCGATCCGGAGCGGGCCCGGGAATATCACGATGAAACCTTGCCGGCCGACATCTACAAAACTGCTGAGTTCTGTTCGATGTGTGGGCCGAAGTTCTGCCCGATGCAAACCAAGGTGGATGCGGATCAGTTGACGGAGCTGGAGAAGTTCCTGGCCAGCGAAGCCGCGAAGAAAGACTTGGTGGCGGCTCCGTAAGGGTCAATCACTGGGCTGATGGGTGGTTCGATCGAACCTTACGGGGCGATCGAACCGCCTAACTCGCAAGGGGTGGAATTTTCCTACCCCAGTTGATAGCACTTTTGATCCAGCCATATTGTCTGTTCTTGTAGTTGAGCGATCGACTCCGGCAACTCCCTCAGTTGGTTGTCTTGGAGATCAAGACTTGTCAGATTTTTCAGTTGAAGGATGACTGCTGGTAGCTCAGTTAGTTGGTTGCCACTGAGGTAAAGCTTGGTCAAATTTTGCAGTTGCCCAAGCTCTGCTGGTAGCTCAGTTAGTTGGTTGCCATCAAGGTGAAGCTCAGTCAGATTTTGCAGTTGTCCAAGCTCTGCCGGTAGCTCAGTTAGTTGGTTGCCATCAAGGTGAAGCTCAGTCAGATTTTGCAGTTGTCCAAGCTCTGCTGGTAGCTTGCTTAGTTGGTTTCTATCGAGGTCAAGCTTGGTCAGATTTTGCAGTTGACCGATCGCTGCCGGTAGCTCCCTCAGCGGGTTATAGCTGAGGTCAAGTTTAGTCAGATTTTGCAGTCGTGTGATTGCCGCTGGTAGCTCCCTCAGTTGATTGAAGTTGAGAAACAGCGCGATCAAGTTTTCCAGTTGCCCAAACTCCGCCGGTAGCTTGCTCAGTTGGTTGTAGCCGAGACACAGCTCTTTCAAATTTTCCAGTTGCCCAAACTCCACCGGTAGCTCGCTCAGTTGGTTGCCACTGAGGTAAAGCTCGCTCAGATTTTGCAGTTGCCCAAACTCCGCCGGTAGCTTACTCAGTCGGTTTCTATCGAGGTCAAGCTTGGTCAGATTTCGCAGTTGCCCAAACTCCGCCGGTAGCTTGCTCAGTTGGTTGTCCGAGAGGTCAAGCTTGGTCAGATTTCGCAGTTGCCCAAACTCCGCCGGTAACTTACTCAGTCGGTTGTAGCGGAGGTCAAGCTTGGTCAGATTTCGCAGTTGCCCAAACTCAGCCGGTAACTTACTCAGTCGGTTGTAGCTGAGAGACAGCTCTTCCAAATTTCGCAGTTGCCCAAACTCTGCCGGTAGCTCGCTCAGTTGGCTGTAGCTGAGCAACAGCTCGATCAAATTTTCCAGTTGCCCAAACTCTGCCGGTAGCTCGCTCAGGTGGCGGTTGCTGCTGAGAAACAGCTCTTCCAAATTTCGCAATTGCCCAAACTCTGCTGGTAGCTTTCTCAGTTGGTTGGAAGCGAGATTAAGCAGTCTCAGATTTTGTAGTTGGCCAATTTCTGCTGGTAGCTCTCCTAATTGGTTGTCGCTGAGCACCAGCTCGATCAGATTTCTCAGTTGACCAATTTCTGCCGGTAGCTCTCTCAAAGACCACCCGACGTGTAGCTCAGTCAGATTTTGCAGTTGACCAATTTCTGCTGGTAATTGCTCTAGGGCCGGCCCCCGCCCCCAAATAGCCAACTGTGTCTGGCCCTTCGCTTTGGCACGCTCCAGTAGCGCCAACAACTTCGCCCGTTCCATGCCACCGCCCCCTCACATCACCGCTCCAATTGTAAGAGCCTGTCCCCTACAGAATGTTGGCGACATGGGAGCAACGCCGCAGAGAAACTAGTAAGGGGTGGGATTTTCCTGCCCCTTTTTTGTGTTTTTTAGGAAGCGTTATGGCTCAAAAGCTGGGTTCACCGAAGGGGTTGTCTTCCCCGGGGGGCAGGGCTTCGCGGGCTTCGAGGCTGCCGCGCACCCCTTCGACAATGACGTTAAAGGCGGCGGCGGCGATCGCTCCGGGTAAACCAGCGCTGGCCAGGGCGATCGACACAGCTCCAATTGTAGAAGCCTATCCCCAACATCCCGTAGGGGACATGAGAGCAATGCCGCCAAGAAGCTAGAAATGGGTGGGATTTTCCTAGCCCAGTTTCCAGCAATGGTGATCCAGCAATATCGTCTGTTCTTGCAGTTGAGCGATCGACTCCGGCAACTCAGTCAGTTGGTTGTCTTGGAGATCAAGACTTGTCAGATTTTTCAGTTGAAGGATGACCGCCGGTAGCTCAGTCAGTTGGTTGCGGCTGAGGTAAAGCTTGGTCAGATTTTGCAGTTGCCCAAGCTCTGCCGGTAGATCAGTTAGTTGGTTGCCATCAAGGTGAAGCTCAGTCAGATTTTGCAGTTGCCAAAACTCAGCCGGTAGCTCAGTTAGTTGGTTGCGGCGGAGGTCAAGCTTGGTCAGATTTTTCAGTTGAAGGATGACTGCCGGTAGCTCAGTCAGTCGGTTGCGGTGGAGGTCAAGCTTGGTCAGATTTTTCAGTTGAAGGATGACTGCCGGTAGCTCAGTCAGTCGGTTGCGGTGGAGGTCAAGCTTGGTCAGATTTTGCAGTTGCCCAAACTCCACTGGTAGCTCACTTAATTGGTTGCCGCCGAGGTAAAGCTTGGTCAGATTTTGCAGTTGCCCAAACTCCACCGGTAACTCACTCAGTTGGCTATATTCGAGAAACAGCTCTTCTAAATTTCGCAACCGACCAAACTCCGCCGGTAGCTTACTCAGTCGGTTGTAGCGGAGGGAAAGCGATGTCAGATTTTGCAGTTGCCCAAACTCCGCCGGTAGCTCGCTCAATCGGTTCTTCCAGAGGTCAAGCTCGCTCAGATTTTGCAGTTGCCCAAACTCCACCGGCAACTCACTCAGTTGGTTGTCCGCGAGGTCAAGCTTGGTCAGATTTCGCAGTTGCCCAAACTCCGCCGGTAGCTCAGTCAGGCGGTTGCTGCTGAGGTCAAGCTTGGTCAGATTTCGCAGTTGCCCAAACTCCGCCGGTAGCTCAGTCAGGCGGTTGTTGCTGAGGTCAAGCTTGGTCAGATTTCGCAGTTGCCCAAACTCAGCCGGTAACTTACTCAGTCGGTTGTAGCTGAGAGACAGCTCTTCCAAATTTCGCAGTTGCCCAAACTCAGTCGGTAGCTCGCTCAGTTGGCTGTAGCTGAGCAACAGCTCGATCAAATTTTCCAGTTGACCAAACTCTGCCGGTAGCTCGCTCAGGTGGCGGTTGCCGCCGAGAAACAGCTCTTCCAAATTTCGCAATTGCCCAAACTCTGCTGGTAACTTTCTCAGTTGGTTGGAAGCGAGATTAAGCAGTCTCAGATTTTGTAGTTGGCCAATTTCTGCTGGTAGCTCTCCTAATTGGTTGTCGCTGAGCACCAGCTCGATCAGATTTCTCAGTTGACCAATTTCTGCTGGTAGCTCTCTCAAAGACCACCCGACGTGTAGCTCAGTCAGATTTTGCAGTTGACCAATTTCTGCTGGTAATTGTTCTAGGGCCGGCCCCCGCCCCCAAATAGCCAACTGTGTCTGGCCCTCCGCTTTGGCACGCTCCAGCAGCGCCAACAACTTCGCCCGTTCCATGCCACCGCCCCTTCACATCACCGCTCCAATTGTAAGAGCCTGTCCCCTACAGAATGTTGGCGACATGGGAGCAATGCCGCAGAGAAACTCGCAAGGGGTGGGATTTTCCTGCCCCTTTTTTGTGTTTTTTAGGAAGCGTTGTGGCTCAAAAGCTGGGTTCGCCAAAGGGGTTTTCGTCGTCGCCGGGGGGCAGTGCGCCACGGTTTTCCAGGCCCCCACGCACCCCTTCGACTACCACGTTAAAGGCGGCGGCGGCGATCGCTCCGGGTAAACCAGCGCTGGCCAGGGCGATGCCAACGGCGCTTTTGGCGAGTTCGGGGCCGGCGTTTTTGAAGGCGGCCCAGAGGGTTTGTTGCCATTCCAAATCTTTGAACGTGACTTGGGTTTGCAGTTTGGCGGTGGTGGTTTGTTCGTCGATTTTCAGTTGTTTCAGCAGCTCCTGAATTATCTGTTGAGCGGCTTCGGGGGTTTGGGGGGCTTGGTAGTTGTTAACGGTTTTGTCGCCTGCTACGTTGTCGCCGCTGCCGTGGTGGTTTTGGGTGATGTTGGTGGTCATATTCAGTGTTTGATTTCGATTAACAAATTTATCGATCTTGACTACTATTTTATGAAAAAGAGAAGAATGATCATCTGCAAAAAAGCTGCTATTTCCTAAGGATTCTTGTGATTTGCTAAAAGAAATGGCTTTAAGATTTTGATCGCTGAAGTAAAGATCTAGAATTGTTCTTAAATCACCTGGCTCTTCCAAACCTAAAATTTCCGATGAAATAGGAATTGGATTACCGCGTAAGTCTAGCCTCTCAAGATTGATCAATTCTCGAATAAATGTTGGTATATGGTTCAATTGGTTATAAGCGAGATGTAATTCTGCTAGATTTTGCAAACACGTTATATCAATTGGCAGAAAATCTAGTTTGTTGTTGTTAAGATGAAGCCCTACTAAATTTTTAAGTTGAAAGATCTCGATTGGTATTTGAATCAGGTTTGCATTTGTAAGAGAAAGCCAATTTAGTCTTTTTAGGTTCACGATTTCTGGTGGTAATTTTGTTATTTGCTTACCTCCAAGGATTAGTGTTTTCAGATTTTGTAATTGGATGATTTCCAGTGGAAACGAATTCAGTGAATTGTGACAAAGTTCAAGTGTGCTGAGATTTTGTAGTTGGCTAATTTCTGCTGGCAGTGAACTCAGTGGGTTACTCCAGAGTTCAAGTGTGACTAGACTTTTCAGTTGACCTATTTCTGCTGGTAGTTGACTTAGCTGATTGAAGTCGAGGGCAAGTGTTTTCAAATTGTGCAGTTGACCAATTTCTACTGGTAATTGACTCAACTGGTTGCCGCCGAGGTTCAACGATCTCAGATTGTGCAGTTGACCGATTTCTGTCGGTAATTCTTCCAATCCCTTCCATGAAAGATCCAGCTCCGTCCAGCCTTCCGCCTTTGCCCGTCCCAACAGCGCCAACAACTCCGCCCGTTCCATGCCACCGCCCCCTCACATCACCGCTCCAATTGTAGAAGTCTATCCCCCACATCCCGTAGGGTGCATGGGAGCAAACCCCAATGGTCACGAAATGATTAATTTGTTTTCCCATGCACCGTGGATTGAACGCCGCCCAACCGATCAATGTTGTTGAATGTGTGATGGGTTGCGGTGTGTGGAAATGATTGTTGAATGCGTGACGGGTTGCGGTGCATGGGAGAAGAATGATGATGGTCGTTTGTTTCCGAGCGTGCTCCCATGCACCCTACGGTTTTGGTGATTAGCGCCGATCGCCCATTACAACAAACCCACCCCAAAAATGCCAGACTAATTGCCCGGTTTCTATCGTCCCCAAATCCAATGCAAGAGCAGAATCAACAAATACACCACCGCCAAAATGGCCAAACCATAGAACAGAATCGATCGCTCGTCCTTGGGGCTGGGGAGCGAGGGATCTGCCTCCACCGGACAAAACCGCACCAAACTGCGATTCACAAAAGCCTCGCCTAACACAGGATTGCTGAAATAGGCCAACAGTTGCTTACCCAAGGTGGTTTCAATGCCCAGCCCATCGCGGGACACACCCACACGGGAAATGCCCCCATAGGCAAAAGCAGCCAGCTCTCGCACCGGTTGCTGGCTCCAAAAAGAGGGCAGGGCGATCGCGCAGAGTCGGGTACTGGTCACCAGCAACACCGCCGGCCCGTCATCGATGCGCACGGAAACCACGTCAATGAGCTGTTCTTCCGGTGCGTTCAGGAAATACACCAAAAATTCTGCCAGCTTGGGAATCGCGCCCTGCATCGGAAAACCCAGTTGGCCCGTTTCCGCCAGCCAATCTTCATAGACCTTTTCCGGCTGAATCAGGTCGATCGCCTCTTCGGGGTTGGGATAGGTCGGCTCAGGATAAATCGGCGGGAGTTGGGGCGCGGGGGCTGGGCTGGGCGCGGGGGCCGGCGCAACAAACCCGGTATTCCCCGGATCGTAGGTGGCGCTGATCTCCGAGGGGGCGGGGGAAACGCTGGGGGCGATCGTGTAGCTGGGCGAACCGGTCAGGCCCAGAGCGCTCAACGGGGGCGTGGCCAAGGACATGCCAGAGCCGTCATTGGCCAGGTAGAGGGCATCAGTCCAGGTGGGTGCGCCGGCCCCGGCCGCCCAACCGGAGACCCGCACCACGCCCACGGGTTCCACCTTCAGGATGTTCATGCCCTTGCGAACAAAGGTCATCAGCGCCGGGCGATCGGGGGCGTGATCGGCCCCCAACAGATTCAAAATCAAGCAATTGCCATCAAGGCTGACTTCCACCGCAATCCCCGCCGCTTGTAATTTGCGGTTCATGAGGGTGGCGATCGCCTCTACATTGCCCTGCCGGGCGAGCAGTAACAATTCCGTCTGAGACATAGACCGGTGGTGTCAATTGCCTGAAAGCCTGGAGGCTGCTCAACGAGTCAACATAGCCCGGGGGCTGCTGTTGGCCGGGAGCGCCATTTCTCGCAATCATACACCTGGTTTTCGGTGGCTCGCCCATGGTGTCTTGCCGTTGGGGTGCGGCATCCTCAGGCACGACCCCTCAGGCGCGGCCATAGTGGGCCAGGGGCTGACCGGTGCGATCGGCCCACAGTTGATCGCCCCAGGAAAAGTGCCACCACTCTTGGGCATGTTGGGCAAACCCGCCCGCGGCCATGGCCCGTTGCAATAGTTGGCGCTGGGCGTGGAACTGCTGGTGTTGGGGATCGGTGGCTGGGGCGAAGTGGTTGGGAAATGAGCGATCGGAACATTCATCGATCGGGGATCCCATGTCCAGCAGCCGCCCGGCCGCGTCAATCAGGGTCAGATCCAGGGCGGCTCCGGTGCTGTGGGGTGGCGGGGTGGCGGGGTGGTCGCTGGGGCTGGCCCAAAACTGGCTAACGCGCGATCGCAAGGCTTGGGTTTGGGGATGATTGGGATCTTGTGCCAGGGGGACAGGATCCAACCCTTCCATGAGGGCCAATTCGGCAAAGGTGTAGTCCACCATGAATTGCTGAACGGCCAAGGGGCGATAGGCATCAAAGATGGCCAGTTGCCAGCCCGGTTGTTGTTGGGCTAGCCAGTGGGCGGACTGAAGCAGTCGATCGAGCACGCCCGATCGCACCCAAAAGGGCGATTGGTCACCATAGGGCGCACCCAAAACCGCATAAGGATGGGGATCCCAGAGATGGAACCGATCGGGCGGAATGGGCACTAGGGGTTCGCCACAGTCCGCGATCGGGATTTTTTGATAGGGCTTGAGGGCCATGGGGTTGATGGGTGCGGCGCTTTCAGAGCCTGAGGGCAGAGCTTAAGGGTAAAGCTTGAGGATTCATCAACGGCAATCCCTAGGCGCGGCCCAATTCCTGCGATCGTTGCCAGGCTGCGCGTACCGCTTCGATGGTGGCGGAACGGAATCCGGCCTGCTCCAGGGCGGCCACTCCGGCGATCGTTGTGCCGCCGGGACTGGTCACCCGATCTTTCAGGATTGCCGGGTGCAGTTGACTGTCTTGCAACAGTTGGGCGGTTCCCAAAACCGTTTGCAGGGCCAAGGTGCTGGCGGTGGCGCGGGGCAACCCGGCCGCCACGCCCCCATCGGTGAGCGCTTCCACAAACAAGGCCACAAAGGCCGGCCCCGACCCAGACAACCCGGTGACCGCATCCATGAGGGATTCCGGCACTTCCACCACTTGCCCGATCGCCCCAAAAATCTGGCGAGCCTGTTCCATGGCCGCCTGCTCGGCCAAAGAACCGGGGGCGATCGCCGTGACCCCTGCGCCCACGGTGGCCGGTGTGTTGGGCATTGCTCGCACCACCGGACAGCCGCCGAAGGCCGCTTCCAGTTTGGCCAAGGTTGTGCCGGCCAAAATCGACAGGATCAGGGGCGATCGCGCGGGATCCCAAGCACCGGCCACCTGGGCCGCCACCGTGGCAAAGACCTGGGGCTTGATGGCCAAAAGGACGATTTGGGACTGGGCCAGGAGCGATCGATTGTCATCGGTGACCTGTACCCCATAGCGCTCGGCTAAGGTCGCTCGGCGCTCGGCCATGGGTTCACTGACGCAAATTTGCGCTCCAGGAATCACATCCCGATCGCACAACCGGGCCAAAATCGCCTCGGCCATCACGCCCCCGCCAATTACGCCCAACTGCCAAACCGCACCGGCCCCGGAATCCGTCATAAACCTTGTCTCACGCTGAATTTTTCGATCCAATCGATGCGGATTGGATGGGTCTAGGGCAAAAATATAGGGCAATAGATGTACTACTGCCCTACAGTTCGGCCCGGTGTTCAAGGGCCCCTCGATCGCGCTTGATCGTTGAAGATTGAGCCGTGATTAAACCTACTGAGCGGCGGCCTGTTGGAAGCGATCGGTTGCCCAAACGGGGGCTTGGCCAGGACGAGCGGCGGCCTGAGCAGCAGCCTGAGCCTGGAACACTTCGCGCACCAAACCGCTGTGGGTGCTGACCTGCACACAACTGGGCGTGAACAGGAAAATGCTTTCGCCAATCCGCTCTTGGTGACCATCCAGGGCGTAGGTTCCGCCAGCGATGAAGTCCACGGAGCGCTGGGCCTGGTCGGGATCCATCATCGTCAGGTTCAACACCACCGATTTCCGTTCCCGCAGGGCCTGAATCGCTTGGGGCATTTCCTCAAACGATCGTGGCTCCATTACCACCACTTCGGAAATTCCGTTGACCGCACCCGGCATACCAATCACGTTGCTCATAGAAGAAGTTGTTGGGGTTCCAGTTGTTGCGCGGGGGCTGGGCGGCACAATCGGCTCGGGCGATCGGGCCGCGGCCGGTGCCGGGAACCCACCGGCCAACGAAGCGGATGCATCAGCAACGGCGGCATAGCGACGGCTCCGGCGGGCGCTGGCCTCATCCGTGGGAGCCGCAGCGGGCTGGGACTCCGCCGCCGGCTGCTGATACGAACCACGGTAGCCGTTGTTATTGCTATCGTTTTCGTCGTAGTCGTAATCGTATTCCACTGGATCGCCCAGACCCACAAAATCCCGAAGTTTCGTAAAAATAGCGTTCACCTCGTCCTCTCCACTTACTAACCACGTTGGGGGCTGGAGTACCGACGAGTTTCTAGGGGCTGTTGAACGCCGCCAAAACTCCGTCGGCTTGGTTGCCTAACATCCACTCCTCGACGAACCACCATTAACCACCATTTAAACCGCCATTGACCCCAAGAGTTGCATCATTGCTTCCGGTGGGATTGATCGTCACCTTCAGCGTTTTTGGCGCTTGTGGTCTTGAAAATGGGGTTCCAGCGCAGGGCTGTTCAATGATTGTTGAATGGGTTGGGGTATAGGTCGCCCCGATTTTATCAGACTGGGCTAAAAGCCACCTGCTGAAAGGTCTGAATCCAGACCCAATTCCCCAATCTGCACCCCAATGAGCTATTCAAAAGGAGCCGTAATTGATTGGCTGCCCATTTTTTGGTCAACAGTCTACTCCAATTTTTTTGATTCCACCACGATCGGGTTGGTCGCTGAAGGATGGATGGTTTTTAGGAGCGATCGAGTGGCTGAGGGGGAGCGATCGGGGTTGGCGGTTGCCTATGGTCACCATTCGCGAAGATCAGCACTCGATCGGGTCAAAATTGGCTACTTTCAGGCAAATTTTGATAGGTCTTGCTGAATGGTGGGTGAATTTTTGGTGCAATCTCCTCAATTCAACGGGTTAGGAATCTAGACCCGATCGCCAAATAGGGTTCGTCCTAGGCGAATCATGGTGGCCCCCGCTTCTAGGGCGATCGGCCAATCGTTAGACATACCCATTGATCGCTCCGTCATGGCCAAGCGTTGCCAAGGTTGGGCTTGAATGTGATCCGCCAGCGATCGGGCTTCGGCAAAAAAGTCTGCTAGTTCCGCCTCGTTTAATCCCAGGGGAGGAATGGCCATCAGTCCTCGAATTTGCAGATGGGGCAACTGATCCAGCTCGGGCAAGGCCGCTTGCAGTTCACTCGGCGACCAGCCGGCCTTGTTGGGGTCAGGCCGCAACTTCACTTGCAGACAAATTTGGGGCGGGCGATCTCGCTCGGCGGCCAGGCGATCGAGCCGTTGGGCCAAATCGAGTCGATCGACCGAATGAATCCAATCAAACAGTTCCAGCGCTTTTTTGGCCTTGTTACTTTGCAGTGGCCCAATTAAGTGCCAGCGAATATCCGTCAGGTCACCGAGGGCGGCGCGTTTTTCGGCCGCTTCCTGCACACGATTTTCCCCAAAGTCCCGAATCCCGCATTCATAGGCTTCCCGCACGCGATCGGGGCCAAAGGTTTTGGAAACGGCAATTAATCGCACCGAGTCCGGCAGGCGATCGCGCAGAAATTCGACCCGCTGGGACAAACGGGGCAGCATAGCCAAAGCCTGCACCCAATCCTGGGACATAGACGGTGCACTCATGGCAACAGGATGGTTCGTAAGGCGATTTTACTGGAAGGTGCGCTGGTAGGCGGCCCGCACCGCTTGATATTCCTCCCGGTTGCCATTGCGCTGAAGCGCTCGCATTCTGACCTCGACCATGGTTCGGGCATCGCTGCGGGTAACCGGTTCAAACCGGAGTCCCGTTTCCGCGATCGACACCAAAAAGAACAGACGATGGGCGTATAGCGTCGTAAATAATTCGCGACTGTTTTCCAGCCGACAAATCATCAGCAATAACCCAAACGTGGGGTGATTTAGATAGGCTTCGAGGCTCATTCCAGCTCTAGTGGGGTAGGACAGCAAGCCGGCCACCCAGAGCGCTTGGCTCGGGATGGCCAAGGAAGTGCGATCGGGTTAGTTTATGGCGTTCAGATTGCCATCAAATCATGACGCAGCAAAACGTTCGTGTCGAACAGTTGCATCGAACAGTTAATAGTATCGGAATGCGATCGCCTTTCACCGGGATGGCCCGTGAAATCTCTGCGGGATTTCTCCAATTTTCAGGTCTTTCGCGGGGTGTTTCTGACGGGCGATCGGGGTTTTGGGTCGAGATTCGATCGGGGTTTGACTCAAATTCAGCCCAATTCGGTTGAAATTCTTAATTCCGATGACTGTACTGGGGCCAGAAACCGGGGATCAATCAAACACAATCCTTGCCTAGGTTTGCTGCTTTGTTGGGGCGATCGGCCCGATCGACCCCCGAATTCAATTCCCAACGGTTGGGCTGCCTAACCTTGAGTGTTGGGGCCAGGGCGAGGGCCATTGTCATGGCCAGGATCATGCGGCAACCCAAGAGGCTGGGATCGCAGGGAAATGTTACGGCGGGCTAACTTTCTCAGGATCCGTCGAGTTCAACCCTAGGGGGTGTCGTCATTTTTCAAGGTGATGCTGAAACGGCTGATCTTCCGTACCCTAATCGTCGTAACAAGGGGCTTAAGCCCCTTGTCCCCCACGATCCGCTAATGGCAGATCTAGGGTTTCGGGTTCAACGACGACAAGCCCTAAGCCCTTTGTCCCCCACGATCCGCTAACGGCAGATCTAGGGCTTCGGGTTCAACGACGACAAGCCCTAAGCCCTTTGTCCCCCACGATCCGCTAACGGCAGATCTAGGGTTTCGGGTTCAACGACGACAAGCCCTAAGCCCCTTGTCCCTCACGATTTGCGCCCAATTCATCCCCAGATTCAATCTCCGATTCTAGGCGGGCTACCTTGGGTTAATCAACGGCACTGGAGTCAGCCACCGAGCCAACCCCAAACCCACAAACCAGAATGGCGGAAGCGGTGGCATAGTCCCGATCGTGGCTGAAACTAACTTGCCAGTGGTTTTTTTGCCCAGCACTGGCAACGGCGGGGTGGGTTTGGCAATGGAGGGCACAGCGGCGATCGAGCGCGTCCACCGCTCGGCCATGCAAACAAACGCCCGGTTCGCCCGTGGCCCGGCGGGTAATTTCCACATCCTTGTAACCCACTCCGTGCCAGCCTGTGCCCAGGGCCTTGACCACAGCTTCCTTGGCAGCCCAGCGGCCCGCCAACCGGTTCACCACATCGGGGGTGAGGTGATCGTTCAGCAGAGTTTCGGGATTAAGGGTTTCCCAAGGGATCGATCGAGCCAGCGATCGCCAACAAGTCCGCTGTTCCTGGGGAGTATAGACCCGTTGCAGAAAGCGGCCCCCGAATCGATCGAGGGCTGCTCGGATGCGGGGGATATAAACCAAGTCAGTACCCAGATAAAACACGGCGACTAAACATCATCCATTGGGTCAAGGCGGTAGGAGCAGTCCTGGTAACAAGGGGCTTAAGCCCCTTGCTGCCTAACGGTTTAGTGGCGGTAACAGTCAGTTAACTTGACCTATCATTCATGCCTAGTCCGCAGAGCCAGCGGAATTCAGCCGCTGTTGCCAAGCCCGATCGACCGCTTCCGGGTTCAGGGCTTCCTGCTCCGTCACGTCCATTTCTGTGGTGTAGGTCAAATCCCGATCGGTGATTTGGTTGCGGGCTTGGGTCAGTTGCTGTCGAGCGGCCAACTTGCGGGACAAGTCAGAATCTGGATTGGTCACCAAATCCGCTAGGGAACTGCGCTGCTGGTTGCGTCGCTCGATCGCCCGATTGCGCCCCGAAATCACCCACCAACGAACCGCCGGAATGCTCAAAAATGCGCTGCTGTAGCCCAGTCCCAACAGGCAGGTAAAGCGCAAGAACCCATAGGCCTGGCCAAAGGTTGCCGCATCCCCCGCCGCAATCAGACCACCCAACACCAAGGACAGCACCAACAGTGCCACCCCCAGGGCGATCGCCCCGGCCCGTTGCCCCGAGCTGGCGCGACTGAAGTTATAGATACGCTCCGACTGGAATCGCGGCAGGGTTTCGGGCAGATCGGCCAAATCCTGCACAGTGGTTTGCAAGTCGGGGAATTGGTAAATAATTTCGCCTTGCTCGGTCACCTGGGGCTGGCCATTAAACCGCACCAAAACTGGCAACATCCAATCTTCGTCCAGGTCTTGGGCCTTGGGCATTACCCGATCGGGCAGCTCCAGATAGGGGGCCACCTGTTCCACCACCACTGCCCCTTGGTTTTGGCGAATCACTTGGGCAATCAGTTGCCAACGTTCCTTTTCCAAATACAAATTCGGGTTGCCATCCCCAAACAGGAAGGAATAGATCGCCTCTAAAAAGTTGAGGTCGGGCTTTTCCCGTCGCCGTTGGTAGGCGTAGTTGTCGTAGTCGGGCCACCAGATCCAAATCCAATCGGACCAGCCGTAGTAGCCGCCCCAGATTGGGAAACCAATATTCCAACTGCCCGAGCTGGAGCCAGACCCCCGCGAATCGCCACCACCACCACTATCACTATCGCTGTCCCGCGAGTTGCTGAGGGCCACTAAAGCGATCACGATCGCCGCCACCACTGCCACAATCAACAGCAACAGCACAATGCCAACGGACAGCCGAATCAGGTAAAACAGGACTTTCCAAATCTTGGCCCAGGTTTCCTGAAGTTGGAGTTGCCAGAATTTGTTGCGCAGAATGTCTCGAAAGTCGCGGGAAAAGACATAAACCACGTCACCGGACTCGGCCACTTGCAGGTTACCGCCGGCCGAAGCCGCCAACACCATCAACCCCCGTTCCGCCAGGTTTAAATCCAAACCCGATTGGGCAGCCACATCGGCCACGGTGACACGGTAGTTCAGTTGCTCAACGGCTTCTAACAAGCCAGATTCGATCGTGGGCGCAGCAGCCATAGGTCTATAATCAGCCGCTCTGGGTCTTTTGCGGTTTTGCTCAGTGCTGTTCCCAGTATAGGGAAGCCCCTTGGGTTTGAGCTTGGGCCTGAGCCGATCCCAACCGGTTCGGGCCGCTGGGCTGAATATCTGGGCTGAATATGAGGTTGCTTAAGCGACCGATCGACGCATCGCCACCCACAGGTCTTGATATTGCCGTAACGATTCGGCCGGCAACGGTTGCAGCAGTTCGCAGCGATCGAGTTGCTCAGAAGTGGGCAGCAACACATCCCGCTGAACATTTGCTGTCATGGCCGCGCGATCGCCCTCCAACCAGGGAGCTGGAGCCGCATCCACCCACCCGGCCAACCCCTGGGCAATGTCTGATCGCCAAGCAAGACTGGCCCACAGGGTCGCCAAATCCAGTGATTCCGGAACCGCATGAACCGGCCGCACCCACAAATCCGCCCAAAGAGACGTGCCTGATTGGGGAACCACCGCCCGCAAACTTCGCTGGCGAGCCAGGGCCGTCACCACCTCATGGGACCAACCCACCGCCACCCAAGCATCCCCCAACAGCAGCGGTTGCAAGTAATCCTGAGTCGCATAGATCAGAGCCTGTTGATTCAGGGCCGCCAAAGCAGCGGTCAAGCCGGTTACGGACTGGGGTTGAGCTTCGTTATACGATCGCCCCAATCGCTTCAGGGTCAAGCCAATCACCTCCCGAGGCCGATCGAGCAGCACCACCTTGCCCCGCAGCTCCGGCCGCCACAAGTCCGCCCAATCCTGCGGTTCCCATCCCAAGGCCGCAAACCGATCGGGCCGGTAAACCAAAACCGTCGTTCCCCAACGGTAGGGAATTCCCCAAAGGGATCCGGCGCGATCGGGCAATCCTTGGCGATTGAGTTGGATCACGGACTGCCAGCGATCGCCGAAAGTTAACCCCGACGGGCGATCGGGCCAAGGCTGGAGCCAACCGCGCCGCACCGCCCCCGCCAGCCATTCATGGCCCAGCAATCCCGTTAGCCCCACCGGCCCCGCCCCCGTCGGCCGCAAAAACGGAATCCACGATCGCCAATCACCTTGGCCGATGGTGGTTCCCGCCGGATCCCGTTGCCAGTCTTGCAACTGTTGCATCAGCAGTTCCGCCTGATCCAGCAACGTCAGGTGAATGCCTCGGGTGGCTCCCTGTTCGTTAGCCAGCCGTTGAAAAGCTTGGAGCAGTTGGGCAGGAACCGTATTCTCGATCGCTAGCACCGTCAAATCATTGGGATTGCGCCGACCACAGCCCCCCAGCAACAGGCTCGCCGCGATCGCCCCCGTGCCGAGCAACCATTGCCGCCGCCCCCACCGAGGCTCCGGATCCGCCGCCATGCCGGGCGATCGATTCCCCTTCAACTCCACCCTTGCCTCGGGATTTTGCAAAGTCATGGCCGCCTAGATTGTCTTATTGATGCGAAATTGATGCGACTTGCGCGTCGCTTGCCCGTTAATGGCGCATTCATTGCCAGGTCATTTTAGCGATCAACTCTCAATATTTGAAGTTTTATAAAGTTTTGACAAGTTTTTTGTACATATCTTTCTAAAAGATCATTCTTCGGAAGAATGCGAAACACTTTCCAAAACAACAATATCTTGCACAATCTACCATGCGGATAATCGTTAAATGATTCAGCGATTGCTGAACTTTTGAGGATGGGTTATTTACGATAAAAACACAAGCCTCCGCCAGCGCAATCCAAAACTATGCGCTGACCTCCTATGGAACCATTGCAAGATCAAATTTCACTCCTCAATCACAAGCTCGATGCGCTACATCAGTCGATTGAAACACTCTTGGGACGCTTAGCAAGTCGTGTTTCTTCCGAAGAGTCATCATCCTTACATGAACCAATGGCTCAGATTCTTCAACGGGGTGCAGCCTTGGTTGATTCCCCCAGCCCTGTTCTCCATTCCATGGCTGATCTGAATGCTGAATATAAAGATATTCTGATCGATGATAGCTATCGGGAACCGAGCGATCGCGCGGGAGACAAGGAACTCACGCCGGAAATTCAAGTGCAACGGTTAATGGCTCAATTAACTGCTGCCTACAATCGGATCGCCGACTTAGAGGAACAACTCCTTTCGCGACGGATCCATTAACTTGGATGCCTCCAAGGAACGAGTCGATCGACTCTTTGCCTTGGCCTCAATCCGATTGTAGGCAAGTCTTAAATTGGCAGTCATTCGCCGATGACGGTTCGGATTTGGGTCAACTCCATCATGCCTTTCTCATATTTCAGAGGGGCAACTTTGAGACTACTGCTATTAGTTTGTGATCAAAAATTTGATCAGATCCTTGAAGGTTTTTGGAAGGAATTTCTCTGAATTTTGTGGGATCAGCGGATCGCGTGGAAGTAATTCTGTTAGAGATCCCCAACCATTGCCCATGCTTTACGCATCAGGCTTCAGCAATCGCAGAGCGTACCAGGGCTAGTAGATCACGATCGGTGCGCAATATTCAGTTTCGGAATCTTTAAGCTCAGTGGTTACTCCAGAATTCGTAATCACCCTCTGACTTCTTTAGCAAATTGGTGGGAAGACTTTACAAAGCACTATGTGGCTGCTTACCCTTTGGCTCAAAGGGGGGATCTGATGCCAATGGCCGATTCAGGGGCGCTTTGGTTGCGATCGATCGCCCCCTGAAAGCCCTGAACAGCTCTGAAAAGTCCTGCAACGTTCTGAACAATCAGCGTTGTCGCCCAGTCCAAAATCATGAATCGGGATTGATGGATTGGGGCGCATCGCTGTGCATCCCGATCCGGACTCTCGGCTGGCGCTTCTGACCTGTGCCAATCATGGGGCGAGAATGGTCTCAATTAGGATGACTTGTCCAATCTCGCTCTCTTGTATTCCATCATGCAGTACTTCACGCTTGCACGCTCTGGCCGCCACATCACGATCCTAATCAGTGCGATCGCCCTGCCGCTTCCCCTGCTGAGCGCTTGTGCCCCTAGCCGTCTCAGCCCGGAAGTAACCATGGCGCTCGCACCGCTGGCCGTTGCTTGTAGTGGCCAACCGGTTGCCGAAGCCACCGACTACGACCCCAAGAACCCAACACCCCCAATGGTGGCGATGGTGGCAGATAATGGCAATTTCGTTGCCGATGCTCTGTACCTAGATGCCAAAGCCAAGCAGGCAACCGCCGTTAAAGAGACCCAGCTCGTGTTGTGTGTGGTTCCTGAAAAGCCAGAGCTGATTGAAACCTGTCGATATAGTGGCTCCGGGTCTTACGAAATCCCTCGGTTTTCACAAAAAGTTGGTCTGAAATTGGTCAGTGCCAAAACGGGCAAAGTGCTAGCAGAAGCGAATCCCACTGCTGAGGCTAAACCCTGTTCGGAATCGCTGACTACACGCGAAGGATCAACACCCAACACAGCTCCATTGACAGCAGAAATTCCCCTCATGGATTTGGTGCAGTCTTGGAGTTTGACGGCGATCGCCAGTACCGCTCCTGCCGTGAGTGTATCCCCCGCAACTGGTGGATCTTCCTCAACCCAAGGAGCCAGTAACTCCAGCACACCCAAGGAACAGTGCAAAGCCCTAGAAACCCTTACGAAGAGTGACTTTGGCTACGGGTTAAAGGCTCAAATTGAAGTGCAGTCCAGAGCCAACCAGATCGAAGATCCGAATAACGATATTCAGTTGCGCGTCGCAAACAACATGGGCAAACAATCCATGGCAGAACATTTGCCGGCTGTGGCTAAGGCGATCGCCCAAGGTGAAGCCTTGTCGCTGTCGGATAGTGCTTTACAGACCATCCGCGATCGTTTCTTGGTGGGGTTGAAAGGGATGGAAAAAGACTTAAAAGCCTTTGACGGTTTAGTGAAAGAGTCGGCAACAGCGATCGAGAATCAACCCATTGATCGTCAAAAAGTGCAAGAAATCAACCCCAAGATGCAGAAGATTGCCAATGATTTGACAAAACAGTCCAAAGAACTTTCGGAAATTACAATCAATGTTTCTGTGCTTTGCTCAACCATCAAATAATTACGCTGACTCAATCAGAATTTGAGGTGTATTTGGGCTTAATTAACAACTAGTCATCGGCCGTTTGCACCACGGCTAAAAACTCCACCAAGGTGGGAGCCGATCGCCCCGGTATCTCTTCGTCACGCAACCAAAGCAAAAATTCCACATTGCCCGCCGGCCCCGTAATGGGCGATCGCACCAGGCCGCCGTAGTGCCAACCGATCGCCTCGGCCGCTTGCCAAACCGTGGCGATCGCCTCAGCCCGATCGCGCGGATTCCGCACCACGCCATTTTTGCCCAGGCGATCGCGTCCCACTTCAAACTGCGGTTTCACCAACAACACCACCTCACGCGGCGGTTGCAACAACGCCCAGAGGGCCGGTAACACCTTCGTTAGGGAAATAAACGACAGATCCGCCACGCCCAAATCAGGCATCGGATCATCGGGCCCGTAGAGTTCCGCCGGGGTCAGGTGGCGCAAATTCGTGCGTTCGCGCAACCGCACGCGCGGATCCTGGCGCAAGCTCCAGGCCACTTGCCCATAGCCCACATCCACGCCATAGACCTGGGCAGCGCCCGCCTGCAACAGGCAATCGGTGAAGCCGCCCGTGGAAATGCCACCATCCAGGCAGACGCGGCCCGTGGGGTCGATCGGGAAGGCCTCCAGGGCGTGGATCAACTTTTCGCCACCCCGAGACACAAAGCGCGATCGGGCTGCCACTTCAATTTCGGCATCTTCGGCGATCAGGGTTCCCGGTTTGTCCACACAGGCGCGATCGACCCGCACTTCGCCGGCCCGAATCCAGCGCTGGGCCAACTGGCGCGACTCGCACAATCCGCGACTCACCAACAGCGCATCTAATCGTTGTTTGCCCGTTTTTGCCACCGATCGGGATGCTCGCAGCGATCCTGGATTTGGGCGCACAGCGGTGCGCCCCTACCAATTGTTGATTGATCGTTTGAAATTGCAGGGATTGAATCTGAATCCCAATGTTTCCGGCCCGTAGGGGCGCACAGCCGTGCGCCCTCCGATTCTCCGGTGTGATACTTACGCTTCGTTCAACACCGCGATCAGCGCTTCACCCATGGCCGTGCAACCCACCAGGGTCTTGCCTTCGGACATGATGTCACCCGTACGGAAGCCCCGATCGAGCACTTCATTCACCGCCTTTTCGATTCGATCGGCCCCTTCCGGCAGATCCAACCCGTAGCGCAACATCATCGCCGCGCTCAAAACGTGGGCTAACGGATTTGCCTTATCTTGGCCCGCAATATCCGGCGCGGAACCATGCACCGGTTCAAACACGCCCGGCTTGCCCGGTTCGCCCAAGCTGGCCGAGGGCAACATGCCAATACTGCCGGTCAGCATGGCTGCCGCATCCGAAAGAATGTCGCCAAATAGGTTGCCCGTAACGATTGTGTCGAACTGTTTCGGTGCGCGAACTAACTGCATGGCCGCGTTGTCCACGTAGAGATGAGACAACTCCACTTCGGGATAGTCCGCCGCCACGGCCGTCACCCGATCGCGCCACAGTTGCGACACTTCCAACACGTTCGACTTATCCACCGAGCAAAGCTGGTTGCCCCGACGCTTGGCGGTTTCAAAGGCCACGCGGGCGATGCGATCGACCTCGCCTTCGCTGTAAACCATCGTGTTGACACCGCGCTTTTCGCCGTTTTCGCCCTCAAAAATGCCGCGCGGTTGCCCAAAGTAAATGCCGCCGGTCAGCTCGCGCACCACCATGATGTCCGTGCCTTCCACCACTTCCCGCTTGAGGGTCGAGGCATCCACCAACTGGGGCAAAATCGTCGCCGGCCGCAGGTTGGCAAACAACCCCAGACCGGCCCGCAACCCCAGCAGGCCGCGCTCGGGCCGTTGGGCATTGGGCAGGCTGTCCCACTTGTAGCCGCCGATCGCCGCGAGCAACACCGAGTCACTGTTGCGGCAAATCTCCAGGGTGCTGGCGGGCAGGGGTTCGCCGGTTTGGTCGATCGCGCAGCCCCCGATCGGCGCTTCGGTGAATTCAAAGGTCACGCCAATCTTTTGGGCGACGGTTTCGAGCACCTGAACGGCAACGCGGGTAATTTCGGGGCCAATGCCATCACCGGGCAGCAGCGCAATGCGATAGGTCTGGGTCACGGGTCGGTCAAACAAAATCAGGAGGGTTGAACGGACTTCATCATAGGACGGGAGGCGGCCCTTTCCATGGGAGATTTTCCCGACGACTTAGGGCATAGTCGTGAAGACAAATGATTGATGGTTATCTAGTCAACGGTCTAAACCATGAGTTCCAAAGTTGATATCACAGCCCAAAACTTTCAGACCGAGGTGGTGAGCAAATCCAGCGAAAAGCCGGTGGTTCTGTACTTTTCCTCGCCCACTTGCAGCGCCTGCCAACAGCTCAGCCCGGTGCTAGAAGAGATCGTCAAAAACTACGACGTGGTTTTGGCCAAGGTGAACACTCAACAGGAAGTGGGCTTGGTGCAACAGGCGGGGGTGCGATCGACCCCCGATGTGCGATTGGTGCAGAGTGGGCGTGCAACGGATCAATTTGTGGGTGCAGTGTCCGGCAACGAGGTACGCAGCTTCCTGACCCGCAACAGCGTGAATTTGTTGGCGGGGCCCAAATTCCTGGACTTGACCAACGACAGCGATAACCGCGTTATCCCTGTCAACAGTCTCAGTGAATATCCCAGCGGGGTGCGGGCCTTGGGTGGCAATGACACCGTGACTGGCTCCAGTGATGTGGATGTGCTGTTTGGCAATGCGGGCAATGACCTGCTGTTGGGCAACGATGCCAACGATGTGCTCAATGGTGGTGCTGATAATGACGTGTTAGATGGCGGCTTAGGCAATGATCTGCTGAGCGGCAACCGGGGCAACGATTCCCTGGTGGGCGGCGATGGCAATGACATCCTGCGGGGCGGTCGGGAGAACGACACGCTGTTGGGTGGTGATGGGGATGATGTGCTGTCCGGCGACTTTGGCACGGATGTGCTGACGGGGGGTGCGGGCCGAGATTTGTTTGTGCTGCGGGCTGAAGAAGCCGTGGCCGGAGCCGGGGTGCAAACGGTCGATCGAATTACGGATCTCAGCGTTAGCCAAGGAGATGTGGTGCTATTGGCGGCCGATTTTGCCATTGCTGATGTGACGGTGACCGCTGGCAATGTGAACAACAGCGGAGCGGCCGATGCCATCATCAGCCGCACCTCCACCGGGGCTTTGTTGGGGGTGGTGTTGGATCAAACGCCGGACGTGGTGCGATCGGCCTTGCAGGTGATTCCGCCCTCTTCCCTCTAAACCGATCCTGTTCAGTTGATGGGGGCTGCTAGGCGATCGCCCTAGCAGCCCCCTTTGCTCTGGTTGGTCTTGATCAGGCTGCCCGAGTGCCAAGGGAGGTTCCTGGGGCGGAGATTGCTGAAAACCAGTTACAAAACTGGACGCTGAATCGCCATCACCGCCAACGAAATCATCAGCCTTTCAGCGATCGGGCGATCGGCCAGCCTCCGTAGTTTCACGGCTGCCCCTCTCCGGATTTGCAACGCCCACGAGAGTAAGAGTCATCAGGAGCGCGACGCAATCCAATCGCGACCCTGGTTGACCTTCACGACTCGCATCAGGGGCTTGAATCATGACCGCACTTCAAACTTGCACCCGCATCGGCCAAAGCTTGACCCTCGTGGGCGTAATTCTGGGTTCGGCCGCCGTGATGCAACCGATCGATGGCCATTCGATTGATTCCGCCCTGGTGGCAGCCGTTGCGCCCCAAAGCGCCTCAGCCGCCCAGCCCACGCCCCCCGATAACGGTGGCCCCAGCCGCACCCAAGGCACGGGCACTCGCTAATTCTTCAGGGCAGGGGGTTCGGTTGGGGCCCTGCGTTAATGATTAGAATTTCAGTCTGAGCAAATTAATCAAAACTGGGACTGAAATTCGATGGCTATTAAGCTTTATGGCGGTGCGCGCAGCCGGGCCTCGATCGTGCAGTGGTATCTCGAAGAGTTGGGCCTAGACTACGAGTTCATTTTGCTGGACATGCAGGCCGGCGAGCACCGCCAGCCACCGCTGACAGACATTAACCCCTTTGGCAAAGTGCCGGCCATTGAAGATGGCGACTTCAAGTTGTGGGAATCCGGTGCGATTTTGCTCTATCTGGATGCTAAGTACGGCCCCGAAAAATCCACGGAGCAACGAGCAGTGGATCAACAATGGACGCTGTTTGCCAATTCCACCGTGGCCACCGGAATTTTTGTGGAAGCCAACCGCGATCGGGAAGCTCCGCGCTTGTTGGGCGGCATCAACGAGTTGTTGAGCCAATCGCCCTACATCACGGGTGAAACTTTCGGGGTGGCGGATGTGGCCCTGGGGTCAATTTTGGCCTACATCCCAATGATGCTGAAGATGGATCTGTCGCCCTATCCGGCGTTGGGCGCTTACCTGAAACGGTTGAGTGAGCGGCCGGCCTTCCACAAGGCGATCGGCTCGCGAGCTTAGACAGCGCGGCCAGTCCAGGGATAGGGATCAGCATCAAGATCCCAACGAATACGCAAAGGAAAGTGGGAGTCGATCGCCCGATCGGCCCCCACACTTCGTGATCAATTCGTGATTAACGTGATCAACCTGAACAGATCAGTTCGGATCAGTTCGATCGCGCCCCGATCGCCCGTTGTCGGGTGGCAACGGGAATCGCAAACATCGCAGGAACTACTTGCCTTCCACAAATGCCTGGCAGCAACAGAAGGGTTGCGCGGCCGGCGCAGGCGTTGGCGCGGGGGTTGGCGCAGGGGCCGGAATCACCGTCTTGCTGCCGCAGATCACCTTTTGCAGCAGTCCCGTGAAACCACTCAGAGCATCTTGCGATGTGAAACCCTGCCCACCGGTTTCCTTGGCCACGCGGGCATATTCACCCTCGATTTCTTTTTTCACACTGGCCTTCACACCGGAAGTCCCCAAGTAGGTGTGGACTTTCACCTTGGTTTGCTTGGCCGTGGCGATCGCCCGGTTGGCGGCTTCGATATCTGCCTGATCCTGCTTGGCGTTCTCGTTGCCCCCTTCCAAGGACTCATCGCCCAGAAAGAAGACGGCCCGCGATGCGCCCGATCGCCAGTCAAAGTTCAGGGACACATCCTCGATCGCCCTTGCGCCATCCTCTTGGGCCCCGCCGCCGGCCACCGTGCCCACCTTGCGGCCCTTCAGCACCGATTCCGACACCTTGGCCGTTTCCGTCAGGTAACTGCGCACGGTGCGATCGAACCGCGTGCCCTTAAACACCCCCTCAATGCCCAAATAGGTCACCCGCAAATCAGAAGGGCAACTGGTTTTAGCCGCCTCGATCGCCGCGCCCACCGCCTCACTCAGGGCCGTCGCTTCATCCTTCATCGACACGCTGGAATCAATCACCACCACCAAATCCACCTTGGGAATCGTTAAGACCTCCGTGGGCGAGGGCGTTGGCACCGGGGCCGGCGCGGGAACCGGCGTGGCGGAACCGCCCTGGCCGGTCATGGTGGCCGGAGCCAAGGTGGGCCATTGCAGCCGCTTTTGGGTTGAAACATCCCCATTGCCCCGGTGACCGGAAATGGGGCCCAGGCGGTTCGGTTGGGCTTGGCCAGCGGTCATGCCGTGGCTGTTGTAGGGATGGTTCCAGAGGTTGAAATCAAACCGATAGTGGACCCCCTGCCAACCATTTGTCCAGTTGAAGTTAATCAGTGCGCTGATATCCAGCGTGCCCGTCACCGGGTCGCTATACCAAAACGACAGCATCTTATTTGCCGTTCCACCGGCCGACGTGCCGAAGTTGTATTGAATATCAACCCCATCCGGCGGCCCTTCATAGGCAAAACAGCCCCGGCCATAAACCGAACCATCCGCATTCAAGGTGTGGAAAACGAAACTCGTAACCTGAGGCATAGCAGCAAATTCCTATGAGGTTTAGGCTTGGTGATCGTGAAACGTTGGGCAGATCGCTGATTAGAGAACCCCTAGGATTCAACGTAGGCCTGGCAGCAACAGAAGGGATGTTCAATGCGGCGCGGCTCGGGCTTGCTGCCGCAAATCACATCTTGCAACAGAGCTTGGAAGCCCCGCAGCGCATCCTGGGAGGTGAAGGATTGACCGCCCGTTTCCCGAGCCACCCTGGCGTATTCCCCTTCAATTTCCCGGCGAACTTTGTCTTTCACCGAGGAAGTTCCAAGATAGGTATGCACCCGCACACCGGCTTCTTTGGCCACCGCGATCGCGAGGTTGGCGGCTTCGATGTCTCCTTGATCTTGCTTGGCATCCTGGTTCCCGCCATCCAAGGACTCATCGCCCAGGAAGAACAGGGCCCGCCCAGCCCCCGGCCGCCAGTCAAAATGGCGACTCAGATCCTCGATCGCCCTTGCGCCATCTTCCTGGGCCCCGCCGCCGGCCACCGTGCCGCGTTGGCGACCCCGCAACTCGGACTCCGCTGCTTTGGCCGTTGTGGTGAGGTATTTGCGAATGGATTGATTAAAACGGGTGTCTCGGAACGTGCCTTCAATGCCCAGATAGACCACTCGCAAGTCAGAAGGACAATGGGCCCGGGCCGCCTCGATCGCGGCGGAAACGGCCGCATCCAGCGCCACCGCTTCGTCCTTCATGGAAACGCTGGAATCGATCGCCACCACCAAGTCCACCAGCGGGATCGTCACGCCATCTTCTTCAATGACTTCGATCGTGGGCTGCCCGATCGCCACCCACTCCAGCTTGCGCCCTTGACAGCTTCCGTCTTCCGTTGCCCCCCGGTGCGCAGACACAGCACCCAGTTGATCCGGCGTTGCACCACCGGCCACCAAGCCCCGATCGAAGTCTGGCTGGGCCCAGGCATTGAACTGGAACTGTTGTTCACCGGCCCGATCGCTAAAACTCAAGCTCAACAGAGCACTGAGATCCAACACACCGATGATCGGGTCGCGATACCAAAACGCCGTCAAGGTTTCCGCAGTTCCTCGGCGATATTCCACCGAAGACTCGCTGCTATTCCCCAGGGTAAAGCACCCTTTTCCAAACTCAGTGCCGTCGTTGTTCAGGACTCGAAAAGTGTAGGACATTGCTTGGGTGGATGGTGCTGAGGTAGCAGAATCTGCTGCTGTGTTGGTTGTTGCTGTGGCCAAATTCCAAGGAATCAAAACGCTGGGTGTGAGATTCAGCCAGCCGCCATTCTTAACCGTGCCCACATCCGCCAGCGATTTCGACTCCAAAAAATCCAGTAAAGTCTCGCCCTCTCCATCAGCCAAATAGCGTCCAATGCCCTGATCGGAAAAAACAACTAGATCTGCGTTTTGGCAATAGACCACCTTGACAAAATTTTCTTCATCAATTTCCCAGCGGTAGCCAGGCATCGCTTCAACAATCTTCTGATTCTTCATCGATCACTTCTCCAAAAAGCACTGTAACCCTGAGGAAACACCAGGCAACTGATTCGGTTGATCGACTCGATCGACCGAATTGGGCTAATGGGTTTGCCGATGCTTGCTCAACCTGAATCTTGTTTGAGTGGTTGATCTGCGACCTAGTGGAATCTAGCCATTGACCTCTGGATCGGCTCATTACCCACCCCGATCGCCTTGATCTACTCCAAACGAATCTGCTTATTGGCTAATTCCAAATCAAACGGGTAATCTTCATTTCCCCCCGCAAGGGCCTTTTGGAAAGTTTCCTCATTCGCAAACTCACTGACGCGAAACCACCAATCTTCAAATACAATCACCCGCCCATCAGGACAGCGGTAGACCAAGACATGGTAGTCGTCGCGGAATTCATTGCTGAGATCAAGAACTTCACCACCCATTGCTTGAGCAGCGGGTTCTGCACTGTTCACTTTCCAATCCACTGACATGTTGCACAATCTCCAGCTTAATTGGAGGGTTGATCAGACTTTCCAATTGGACTCTACAAATTGTGCCTCAAGCTAATTGAAATTTGAGAGAAGTTAATGTTAATTTTTTCATTTTTCTGAGCAATCCCGTATAAATACGCAATTAAAAATTGACAACAACTCTCTTAAAAAGAGATCATTTCATTTTTAAGTATTTGCAATACAATTTTTTACAAAAATTTCAATTCATCCCAATTGTCAATTCAATTAATTTCTCTTTTTGTTGTAATTTTCGTCATTCAATTCAGGGAGGTAATCGAGAATTTTTTTGGAAAGTTCAATTCGATTTAACTTTATTCGATACTTAAATACGAATAATTGAATCGTTGAAATTCATGAAATTCTCGAAAATCTAAAAATTGAGCATCTTTTCTTGGTTTCAAGTCATTTTTGATGACCGTATCTTATTTTACATTGATACTCTTGATGAAAAAATAATGCTTGAGTCTAAGATTTTGGGCTAAAAGGCATTTAAAAAGTCAACTTTGCTTGTTTATGGAAGAGATCCGCGATCGACTCCCATTGGCAATCGAAAGTGATCAGCTTCTTTGAGGTTGGCTGGTTCTCGATCGTCTGAATTTTGAGGATGATTCGGGGTGGCTTTGGGCTGTTTCTGCCCAGCAAAAGACGAAGATCAGGGCGATCGGGGGGTTAAATCATGGTTGGCAATTTTTTTGACCTGTCTGCCGGGCGCTGGTGTGATAAATTACGCAGCCGTATTTAGAGAGCGCGGCAAACGGTCACCGTTGCCCTGTGACAAGGCAGCATGAGCAAGGCGACTGCATGGGCTGCATAGGCTGATAAAGTGGCGTTGAATTCAGCTTGGCGTTGGCGGACTGGAAACTATGGCTATTGCGATCGCACTAGGATTACTCGTTTTGGCCTACCTGCTCGGCTCCATCCCTGCCGGGTATCTGGCCGGGCGCTGGCTCAAAGGCATCGACATCCGCCAATATGGTTCCGGCTCCACCGGGGCCACCAACGTGATGCGCACCGTGGGCAAACCGGCCGGGATCACGGTCTTTATCTTCGACATCCTGAAAGGGGCGATCGCCATTGGATTGGTGCGCGCCCTCTGGACTAGTGATTTAGTAGTGGATCCCAATTGGTTTGCGATCAAGCCCTGGTTAGAAGTGGTGGCTGGTCTCACCGCCGTGATTGGCCACAGCAAGTCCCTGTGGCTGAATTTCCAGGGGGGCAAATCCGTGGCCACCAGCTTGGGTACGTTGTTGGCCCTGTCTTGGCAAGTGGGCTTGGGTGGGTTTGCGGCTTTCTGTGTGGTGCTGGCGATTTGGCGGTATGTGTCTCTTGGGTCGATCGTTGGGGCAATTATGGTCAGCGTGTTGATGCTGTCTTTGCAAAATCCCTTGCCCTACTGTTTATTTGGCTTGGCCATTACGGTGTTTGTGATTGCGCGGCACAAGGCCAACATCAGTCGCCTGCTGAAGGGAACAGAACCCAAGTTCGGCCAGAAGGTGCAAATCCCCGATCCCGTTTCCGACAGCGCCAGCGGTTCTTAGGATTGCTGTCGGACAATGATTTGGCCTCATGGGTTGTGGTGGCGTATCCGATCAACATCAACAGTAGGTAAGTTAAACGCGCCAATTTTGCAGCCCAACGCCGTTTAACCCTTGCCTATCGGGGGCTTGAGCTGCGGTTGCCGCTCGATCGGGAAGTGGCCTAGAGATGACCATCTTCTGATTTGCCCCCAAATGTAACGAATTGCAACGTATAATAGCTCTGAAAAATTAATTCTTAAGAATTATTCAAGGGAATCCAACACCCATCGCATTTCAAGCGCGATCGGGCGGTTTCCACCCCCATCAGCCCTGTGGCTTCCGTTGTTTACCCCTAGCGAGTAGGACTGTTGAAATCCATGCGAGTTGCAATCGCCGGTGGCGGCCTAGCGGGCCTGGCCTGTGCCAAATATTTGGTCGATGCGGGACACCAGCCGATCGTGTTGGAACGCGAGGCCGTGTTGGGTGGTTTGGTGGCCGCTTGGAAAGATGAGGATGGTGATTGGCTGGAAACGGGGCTGCACGCCTTTTTCGGCGCTTATCACAACATGAAGCAATTGATGGGCGAACTGGACATTCTCGATCGCCTGCAATGGAAGCGCCACGCCCTGGTGTTTAACCAACCGGAAAAACCGGGAACCCTGTCTTGGTTTGATGTGCCGGATATTCCCGCCCCCTTCAATGTGATCATGTCGATTTTGCGAAATAACGACATGCTGACCTGGGAGCAAAAAATTCGATTCGCGATCGGGCTGTTGCCGGCGATCGTTCGGGGTCAGCAGTACGTGGAATCCATGGATCAGTACAGCCTGTTGGAATGGCTGCGGCTCCAGGGGGTTGACGAGCAGGTGAACACCGACATTTTCATCGCCGCCTCCAAGGCCCTGACTTTTATTAATCCTGAGGATGTGTCGGCGACGGTTCCCCTGACGGCGCTGAATCGATTTTTGCAAGAGCGCTACGGCTCCAAGGTGGCCTTTTTGGATGGGGCCCCGCCGGAGCGCTTGTGCCAGCCGATTGTGGATTACGTGACGGCCCGGGGCGGGGAAGTGCGCACCCAAGCGCCGCTGAAGGAAATTGTGTTGAATGGTGCTCGATCGGTGAAGTCTTTCATCGTGCGCGGTCAAAACGGTGCGCCCGATGAGGAAATTGTGGCTGATGCTTTTGTGTCTGCCATGTCGGTGGATGCCTTAAAAATCATGATGCCGGACGTTTGGAAAACTGTTCCGGAGTTCGAGAAGCTGCAAGGCCTCGAAGGCGTACCGGTGATCAATGTGCAAATTTGGTTTGATTCCAAGCTGCCGACGATCGACCAGTTGTTGTTCTCCCGATCGGATATCCTCAGTGTTTATGCGGATATGAGCCGCACCACCAAGGAATACGAAGATCCAGATCGATCGATGCTGGAACTGGTGCTGGCTCCGGCCAAGGATTGGATTGGCCGCTCCGATGAAGACATCATTGCCGCCACCATGACCGAACTGGCCAAGCTATTTCCCGATCACATTCCCCACCAGGTCAAAATTCGCAAAGCCAAGGTGAAGAAAACACCCCGATCGGTCTATACGGCCCGGCCGGGATGCCAGGCCCTGCGCCCCCAACAGGAAACCTCGATCGCGAATTTCTTCCTGTCTGGTAGCTACACCATGCAAGAGTTTCTAGGCAGCATGGAAGGGGCTGTGCTTTCTGGTAAGCTGACAGCGCAAGCGATTGTCCGCAATGCCGCGCGCCTTGAGCGCGATCGCGATTTGGCCCTGGCCACTTCCGCCTAAGCCACTCCTTTGACTGACCCATCGACCTTTCCCAGCCCCGCCGGTCTTCATGCTGCACTTGCCTGACCCGCCACGCACCAACACCCTGGCGACCCTGGAAGAATCCTATGAGTTGTGTCGCCAGGTCACAGCTAAGTACTCCAAAACGTTCTATTGGGGCAGTGCGCTGATGCCGTTGGCTAAGCGGCGGGCCATCTGGGCAATCTATGTTTGGTGTCGGCGCACCGATGAACTGGTCGATGGGCCCATGGCCAAGCTGACCACGCCGGAAACCCTGGACGACTGGGAACGGCGACTCGAACAACTCTTTGGTGGCCATGCGCTGGATGACTCTGATGTGGCGCTGGTTGACACGATCGGGCGCTACAACCTGGATATTCAGCCCTTCCGCGACATGATCGCCGGGCAGCGCATGGATCTCTATCGCAGTCGCTACCAGACCTACGAAGAGCTAGAGCTATATTGCTATCGCGTGGCGGGCACGGTGGGCCTGATGACCACGCCGGTTTTGGGAGTGGCTAGCGAGCCGGCCCGCGCTCCTTGGGATGGGTTCTTACAAATGCAAACCAGTCCCGATCGCAATCCAGATGACCCTACGGAACGGGCGATCGCCCTTGGCATTGCTAACCAGCTCACCAATATCCTGCGAGACGTAGGTGAAGACCGTCACCGGGGCCGAATTTATCTGCCCTTGGAAGATTTGGAGCGGTTCCGCTACACCGAGCAAGACTTAATGAATGGTGTGGTTGACGATCGCTGGCGTGCCCTAATGCAGTTTCAAATTCAGCGGGCCCGCACGATTTTCGACAGCGCCGCCAAGGGAATTCGCCTGCTTCACCCCGATGCTCGCTGGCCCGTTTGGGCTGCCTTAATGCTCTACAGCCGAATTTTGCACTCGATCGAGCGCAATGGCTACGACGTGTTCAATAAACGCGCTTATGTCCCCACCACGGGAAAAGTGCGCTGTTTACCCGTGGCCCTGATGCGATCGCAGGTTCTTTAGGCCCAAGCTGTTAACCCGCCGCGCAGAATCGTTGGGCGAGCCGATCGGTGCTCGTCAGCGGCTGGCTCAGTTCAAACGGCTCAGCCCTTAATTGGCAATTGAATCCGGAATTCAGCGCCTTGTCCTGGTTCCGACTCAACGGTCAGGCTGCCGCTGTGTTTATCGACGACGATTTGTTGGGCGATCGCGAGACCCAATCCTGTGCCTTTGCCTACGGATTTTGTGGTGAACAAATGGTCAAAGATCCTGGATTGCACCTCTGCGCTCATTCCCTTGCCATTGTCCCGAATTGAGATCTGCACTTGCTGATCAATCAGAGTCGTGCTGATCGTGATTTGTTGAGGATTTGCTTCTAATTCCTTGAATGATCGACCCTGCGCCATCTCATCAAACATGTCGATCGCATTAGCCAGGATATTCATAAATACCTGATTAAGCTGTCCCGGGAAGCAATCGATCGGCGGTATTTCACCATAGTTGGTAACCACCTCGATCGCGGGTCGGTTCGCATTCGCCTTGAGCCGATATTTCAAGATTAATAGAGTGCTATCAATCCCTTCATGCAGGTTGGCGCTGACTTTATACTCCGTATCGGCACGGGAGAAAGTCCGCAAACTGGTACTAATCGATTTGATGCGATCGGTTGCCCCTTGCATGGAATTCAAGAGTTGGGGCAAGTCTTCGCAGACATATTCCAAATCAATATCTTCAGCGTGATCTTGGATCGGAGAAGTAGGACTAGGATAATGCTGCTGATATAGAGCTAAATGTTCAAGCAAGTCCTGTACGTGCTCTTTGCCATTATTGATGCTGCCATTCAGAAAGCCGATCGGGTTGTTAATTTCATGGGCAACCCCTGCCACTAGGTTTCCTAGCGATGCCATCTTCTCGCTCTGCACCATCTGTAACTGAGCACTTTGTAGCTCTTGCAATGTATTTTCTAAGTCCTGAGACTTTTGCTGAATAATAGCTTCTGCGGCCTTGCGATCGCTGATATCTCGTATAATTCCTTGTAGCCCAATAGATTGGCCTTGAAGATTTTTAATAGGCGTTACATTGACTGTTACCCACAGATATTCTTTACCTTGACATAGGTGTCGAAATTCTATGTTTTTCTGGCTTTTACCTGTTTCGAGTGCAGCCGTAGCTGATGCTGTCACTATTTCTATATCATCAGGATGAACTAACTTGACAAAAGATTGCCCTACCCAGTCAGATAGCGACAATTTAAACATTGGTTCAAATTGAGGAGATAAATAAGTCAATGTGCTATCTGCTAGAGCAGACCAAATCATATCATCTGCCCCTTCCACTAATCTTCTAAACTTTGCTTCACTACTTTGTAGAGTTTGGTAGAGGTCAGCATTGCGTAAAGAAATAGCAGCTTGAGTGCAAAGAAAGCTAAGCACTGCAATACGATCTTCAGTAAATACACCACTAGTTGATTGATTTTCTAGATACAAAATAGCATGTAGACTCCCCTGGTTCAGAACTGGTAAACATAGAACACTTTTAGGCTGATGATGACTTAGGTAATCACCAATCACTGGAAGATCAGTTTTGAGATCATCAACCATCACCGTCGTCGCAGTATTCTTTACGTATTGAATAAGCTTCACAGGAACCGTTAAATTATTGTCTAGCGGTGCAGAGTGCAAAGTTACTTGCTCTAGGTCTGCTATTACCCGCACCTGCCATTGATTCTCTTCGCAGAGCACCAAAGCACATCGGTCTGCTCCAGAGTTCTCAAGCATCGTTTGAGCCAGCATTTGTAGGAGGTCATCCAGGTTGATCGTGCTAGCAATGGTCTGAGAAATTTGTAGCAAGGTAGCTAAATCTAAGGATTGATGAATGCTGCTAGATGAACTCTTTCGAGAAGTAGAATAAGCTGCATAACCTGGAGCAGTAATATTGGTTAGGGTTTCCAAAATAGTTAGAGATTGAATATCAGTTTTTAAAATTGGTTGCAGTAGTTGGGGGTAGCGTTGCTCTAAGTCGGCAACTTTAGCTTTTGCGCCCCAACGAGCGTAGCAATAATAGGCTTCTTGCATATAGCTTGTAGCAATTTTCTCTTTATCCCAATTGAGATAAAATTTAGCAGCAAGTTCATTAGCGAGCGCTTCCTCTTGGATATAGCCACTTTCTTTGGCGTTAATAATTGCGCGATCATAGTAATCCATCGCTGCGTACATTTGCTCCAAGACTCGATGCTGCTCTGCTTCTACCAAATAAAACTTATGTAAATAGTTAGTGGGTGCAAAACTTGACCATTTTCTTAGAAGATTCTGATTTTCAGCAACTCTTTGTAAATCCAAATTCCGAGCGCTAGATAATTTGGCAAGATAAGTTAGTGAATCATAGAAATGAAATAAGGGAACCATGAAGCATCCTGATATTCCGCTGAGATATTTTTTAGCTTGCGCGGCAGTTTCAGTCGCGGATTCCCATTCACCAAAAAGGTAACAGAGAATTAACTTATTCACGTAAAGGGTTCCTAGCGCATAAAGATCGTGAGCTTTCTGATGTAGAGGCAACATATTGTTTTCATCATAGATTTCACCCTGAATTTTCCAAGAATGCTCATTCCGCATCATTAGGTTCATGATAGATTGATAGAAAATTTTCAAATAGTTATGAGCCACTTCTTGTTTAATTTGTGCTAGTGCTTGATTGTATAGATGAACTTCTGGTTCTAGAGTTGATAAATCTTTTCCGAGAAAGTAGGAAAGCGAGCAATAGTTATAAGCACAATAGGCAGCATATTCTAAAGTTCCTGTTTCTAGTCCACTGTGATATCCATCGAGTAAAGGAGCTAGAGAATTTTTAATGTGGTGCTTCCAGGGCTTTACGAACGGATAAACCATGTTGATAGTGCTAGCTTTAAATTCTCGGTTCTGAAAACGTGATAGTAACCCCAGCGCAATTTCTCCAATGTGATTACCCAAGTCAATTTCTCCGGTAATACACAAAATTACTCCATACCAAGCAAAAGCTTGAGCCGATACAGCAGCACTACCATACTGAACTGATAATTCAACTTGTTTACATACAATCAGTGGTAAAAGTTCAGGGATTGCTTGGTAAACTGCTGCTGTAACAGTTGCTAAAATTCGTATTTGAGCAATAGCTTGTAAGTTAGTCATCTCTGGCAGCACTAATAAATCTGCCAAGTTTTTTTCTTGTAATAATTCCTGAGTCCGCTTTAGGCTTTGAGAAATATCATCAGCATTAGGATTTGTTGGAAACACCATACCGAATAGCTCTAAGACATTAAGAGCAGTTTTGATAGCCTCAGGTTGTTTACTTTGTGCTACCTCAGCCAAAATTTTTACTTCATAGACTTTGGCTTTATCCAGAACATGACGTGCGTTTGTAACTACTTCGTCAACCAATTGCTGCATTTTTCCAAAGTTACTAACTAAACAAGTCACTTCTGCCGCTAAACTATATAGACTCAATGTGATTTTGTAATGTTGTTTCCAAGATTGCGAAGTAAGCAACTTTATCCCTTGGTCAGCATATTCAATGGCTGCGATATAAGCAGTAGAGAGTTTTGCTTTTTGTGCAGCTTTTAGGTTTAATTTAGCTAGCTCTTCTCGCTCATCTCTAGATTTAATCAGATCAGATCCTTGATTTAACTGATTAACAACTTCAAAGATTCTCTCTTCTTGATCTGCTGAATCTACTGCACGAGCAAGAAGTTGCCCAATCTTTAAGTGCTGCACTTGCTTTTGATTATCAGGAATTAGAGAGTAAGCTGCTTGCTGTACTCTGTCATGCAGAAATTTATAATTAATGATCTGTTGGTTTTTGAACGCACTTGATCCAATACTTTGACCGATATAAAACTTGTAAACGTCACCAATGGGCACAATCAGTCCTTCTTGCAAAGCTCTCCACAGGCAAGTGGCTGCTTCCGTTTGAGATTGCTCTGCCACAATCGCCAGGGTTTGTAAATCAAACTGCGCACCAATACAGGCCGCTAATTTCAAGATCTCCTGCGTTGCTGTCGGCAGCTTCTGCAACTGCAATGCCATAAACTCCACCACATCATCCGTGAGTGCCAGGGCATTGACCTGGGCAATGTCACATTGCCAATAGCCTTGATCGCGGTCAAAGATGATGTACCCATCTTCGTGAAGAGCCTTCAGGAATTGGGTCGTAAAGAAAGGATTTCCTTGGGTTTTACGATCGACCAATTGAGTCAGTGGCTGTGCTAACGCTTGGCTGCATTTCAAAGTATCCGCCACCAAGCAATTGGTATGCTCCAGGCTCAGCGGCAACAAAGTAATCGTATTAACGGTCAAGTTCGCTTTTTCCAATTCCCCGATCGTCAACATCAGGGGATGAACCGGTGAAACCTCATTATCTCGATAAGCACCCAACATCAGCAGATAACCACTGCTTTCCATGAGCACTTTCAACAATTGCAGCGAAGCAGAATCCGACCACTGCAAGTCATCTAGAAAAATGACTAACGGATGGTCAATGGTCGTAAAAACCTGAATAAACTTCTGAAATAACAAGTTAAATCGATTCTGGGCTGCGGTTCCCGAAAGCTCCGGGGCTGCGGGCTGCTGACCAATGACCTGCTCTAGCTCTGGAATCACCTCAATTAAGACCTGGCCATTTTCGCCAACAGCCTTGAGAATTTGAGCCTTCCACTCTGCTAACTGACCATCAGATTCTGAGAGCAGTTGCCCCATCAGATCCCGCAAAGCTTGCACGAACGCCGAAAGAGGAATGTTGCGATTGAATTGATCAAACTTTCCCTTAATGAAATAGCCCTTTTGCTGAGTGATCGGTTTATGAACTTCATTCACAACAGCCGTTTTACCAATCCCCGAAAAGCCCGCCACCAGCATCAGTTCTGATGCCCCTTGGGAGACTCGCTCAAAGGAGTTGAGAAGGATCTGAACTTCGGTTTCGCGACCATAGAGCTTTTCAGGAATTAAGAAGCGATCGCTCAGATCTCGTTGTCCCAACTCAAACTCAGTAACTGTGCCTGTTGTTTCCCATTGGCTTAAGCACTGCTGCAAATCATGCTGAAGACCCAGAGCACTTTGATATCGATCCTCAGCGTTTTTAGCCATCAGTTTTGCCACGATCGCCCCTACGATCCTAGGTACAGATGGATTCACCTGCTCCACGGGTTGTGCTGTTTTAGCAATATGACAATGCAGAATTTCTAGGGGATCGTTAGCAATGAAAGGCAATTGACAAGCTAATAGCTGGTATAGCGTCACGCCCAAGGCATAGTAATCAGCTCGATAGTCAATGCCACGATTCATGCGCCCGGTTTGCTCAGGAGCCAGGTAAGCTAAAGTTCCCTCTAAGATGTTTGGATTCTGAATCTCTTGAGTTTCTTTAGGCAACAAAGAAGCAATGCTGAAATCGATTAATTTAATTTCTTTTGATTCAGGATTAATTAGAATATTGGCAGGTTTAATATCTTTATGAATAACGCGTTGCTGATGTAGATCGTGCAAAATAGTGGTCAGTTGCAGAGCAATCTTGAGCACTTCGACCCAATTGAGTGTGTGCTGCTGTAGGTATTGACTCAGGGACAATCCTCCCCAATCTTCCATCACTAGAGCATATCCATTACCCAAAGCTTGAAGGCTCAGGGGATGGATAATTCCTGGTATATTGAGGTTTTTGGCGATCGCGTATTGATTCCGAAACTGCACCAGTTCGCTAAAGGTGGGATAGTCCGACAGCAGGATTTTCAACACCACCGATCGCTGATCCGCATCTTGAACAGCTCGATAGACAGCCGTTCGCGATCCCAAATAAAGTTGCTCCGTGATTGTGTGGCCAGCAATTGCAGGCAATGGCTGGGATGAAGAGCTGGTGAGGGGGAACATGGGTGGGGTTAAGAAGAAAACCTACTTTTCAGTATAAGTCTCCCTTCGGGTGATACGACAACCTAGCAGTGCCTTATATGACATGGCATACGAATGTAATTTCTTGATGCAACAGCTTAGTATTGCGTAATAGACTTTATGACTTAATCGGTAGTTGAATCCGAAATTCAGCGCCTTGTCCTGGCTCCGACTCAACGATCAGGCTGCCGCTGTGTTTATCGACGACGATTTGTTGGGCGATCGCGAGACCCAATCCTGTGCCTTTGCCTACGGATTTTGTGGTGAACAAGTGGTCAAAGATCCTGGATTGTACCTCTGCATTCATCCCTTTGCCGTTATCTCGAATAGCAATTTGTACCCGATCGTCAACTAGCGTTGTGCTGATCGTGATCTGTTGAGGATTTGCTTCTAATTCCTTGAACGATCGCCCCTGGGCCGTCTCATCAAACATATCGATCGCATTAGCCAGGATATTCATAAACACCTGATTAAGCTGTCCCGGGAAGCAATCGATCAGTGGTATTTCGCCATAGTTGGTAATCACCTCGATCGCGGGTCGGTTCGCATTTGCCTTGAGCCGATATTTCAAGATTAATAGAGTGCTATCAATCCCTTCATGCAGATTCGCGCTGACCTTATATTCCGTATCCGCACGGGAGAAAGTCCGCAAACTGGTACTAATCGATTTAATGCGATCGGTTGCCCCTTGCATGGAATTCAAGAGTTGGGGCAAATCTTCGCAGACATATTCCAAATCAATATCTTCAGCGTGATCTTGGATCGGAGAGGTAGGACTAGGATAATACTGTTGATATAGAGCTAAATGTTCAAGCAAGTCCTGTACGTGCTCTTTGCCATTATTGATGCTGCCATTCAGAAAGCCGATCGGGTTGTTAATTTCATGGGCAACCCCTGCCACTAGGTTTCCTAGCGATGCCATCTTCTCGCTCTGCACCATTTGTAACTGAGCATTTTTTAGCTCTTGCAACGTACGTTCTAGATCTTCAGACTTTTGTTGAATTACAGCTTCAGCCAAAATTCGATCGCTAACATCTTGAATCATTGAAAAGATGCCAATAGCCTTTCCTTTAGCATCCACCAAAGGTGTATTAATCCATTCACACGTGATGATCGTTCCATCTTTCCGAATGTTCTGATTTAAACTATGGAACCCACCCCGTTGTTCTAGCAGTGCTGTCATGACTTCAGCCACAAGGGGTCTATCCGGTTCTGGAACGATCTGAGTTGCGTGGTGATCTAACATTTCTTCTGCAAGATAACCAAATATTCTTTCAGCGGATGGATTCCAACTTGCCACCTTAAATTGGTCATTCCATTCAATAATGCCAATAGGTGTTTGTTGAATAAGAAATGTCAGCCTCTCTTGAAAGTCCCTCAGCGAAGCCTCTGTCGCTTCGCGCTCCTGTGATGCAGCTTTTTGTTCACTGATATCCAACAAAAGCCCATCCCAAACTAACGTTCCATCTGCCAGTTTTTTAATTCGTGATTCTCCATGAATCCACTTAACTGTTCCAGAAGGGGTAATAATCCTCCCTTCCCACCGCCAAGGCTTTAAGGCTTGAGCTGAATCAGCAATCGTTTGACGATACAGCTCAACATCTTCTGGGTGTGTCATGTTCATGAGAATGCGTACGTCGGCGATCGCTCGTTCAGCCGTAACCTCATACAGGTCGTAACAAGCGTTGCTGATATACGGCATTGATACTGAGCCATCGGTTTTCATGAGGAACTGATACACCACCCCCGGAACGTTATCCACTAGATGATGAAAGCGGGATTGGGTATTGTCCAACTCATGGAGAGATTGCTCTAGCTGTTGACTGTATTTCTGAGACTGTTGATAAAGTCGCGCATTTTCCAGAGAAATTGCCGCTTGGGTGCAAAGGAAGTTAAGCACTGCAATGCGATCGCTCGTAAATACGCCGCTAGTGGAGTGATTTTCCAAATGCAAAATGGCTCGTAGTTTTCCTTGATTGAGAATCGGCAGACATAGAACACTCTTCGGCTGATGCTGCTTCAGGTAATCACCAATCACTGGAAGATCAGTTTTGAGATCATCAACCATCACCGTCGTCGCAGTATTCTTTACGTATTGAATAAGCTTCACAGGAACTGTTAGATTATTGTCTAGCGGTGCAGAGTGCAAAGTTACTCGCTCTAGGTCTGCTATTACCCGCACCTGCCATTGATTCTCTTCGCAGAGCATCAAAGCACATCGGTCTGCTCCAGAGTTCTCAAGCATCGTTTGAGCTAGCGTTTGTAGGAGTTCATCCAGGGCGATCGTGCTAGCAAAGGTTTGAGCAATTTGCAACAGAGTAGACAGATCTAGAGTCTGGTTAATGTTGCTGGAGGAATGTGTGCGAGGCGTGGAATGAATTGAATAAGCAGGAGTAGCAAGACTTGAGAAGGTGTCTAAGATAGTCAAGCGCTGGCTGGTTGCTTGCAAAACGGGTTGCAATAATTGAGGATAGCGTTCTTCTAAATCTATAACTTTAGCTTTTGCGCCCCAGCGAGAATAGCAATAATAGGCTTCTTGCATATGGATCGCAGCAATTTTGTCCTTACCCCAACCAAGATAGAACTTAGCAGCAAGTTCATTGGCGAGAGCTTCTTCTTGGAGGTATCTATTTTCCTTAGCTCCGATAATGGCAAGATCGTAATATTCTATTGCTTTATAGGATTCGCCCAATATTCGACGATATTCAGCCTCCATTAAATAAAATTTATGCTGATAGTTACTGGGAGCATGAACTGCCCACTGCTGCATACTCATTTTCCTCTTGTCTAGTGTTTGCAACATACTAGATTGATCAGAACTATCCAAGTCAAAGTAAGATGCAACCTTGGCTAGATAATCATAAAATGTAAATATCGATAGCGCGATATTGCCTGTAACAGTATCTAGATACTTTTCTGCATGTTGCAAAGCTTCTTGTGATTCAGCAATATACCCCATCAAGAAAAATAAGCTACCGTGATTTAGGAGTGCATGAAATAATCCGTGAAAGTCTTGTTGTTGACCGAGATGTTCCAAAGTATTAGCCCGATCAGATTGGGCATCTGAAGTATTAGCATGTTTTTCCTGTAGTAATGACAGAATCGACTCCAAGTAAAATTGAGTCCAATTCATGGCCGAGTCTTGGTTCAAGCTTCTCAATATTTCAATACCATCAGCCAACTGTTGCTTGAGTGAACTTAAATTGATTCCAGAAAAATAAGAGCAAAATGAATAATGAAACATTGCGTACCCGGAGAACTCAAGTTCACCTTGCTCAATTCCCCACTGGTGTACGTTCTTCAGCAATGCAACTACATCATCAATATGATCTCTCCAAACATTAATGAATACACTGACACAAAACATGGTTCTAACTTGAATCTTACGATCATTAAATTGCTCAGCTAAGATTGTTGCAAGATGCCCAAATTGATATCCATTTTCTATTTTATTTTTGTCACAAAGCAAGAGTCCATAGCAAGCATAGCCAAATGATGAAAAAGCAGTATTTCCATAGTCCAAAGATAAATCAATTAACTTAAAGACCATTATCTGAAATAATGGTGCGTTAATTTGATAAATTGTAGGAACAGCGCATTGAAGAATTTGAACCACAGCCAACCATTTCTTGTCTGTCATTCTTGGCAGTTGACTGAGAGCTTCAATCGAGTTATTCACCAGACGAAATATCTTAGTCTGTAGCTCTGTGAAGCTTTGGTCTACTGCTTCTGGGCTAGGTTTTTCTGGACAGTTAACTTTTAACTTTCCAAGCACTTGTAACGCAAGGTTGACAACTTCTTGCTGCTTGGTTTGGGCAGTATATGCTTGAATTTTTGTCTGATAAGCATCAATTTGGTCTAGTACACTGGTAGTCTGATCTAGTAGAATAGATAACCACTGTTCCATCAATATAAAATCCCCCGAAAGGTAAGCCGTTTCTCCGGCGAGGTTATATAAATCAAGAGCCAGGTTATATTGAGAAATCCAAATATTTGGAGGCAGTAGAGAAATAGAAATTTTGAGATAGCCAAGTGCTGCATCATAGGCGATGGAGTTCTTTGCTTTCCGGCCGGCCAGAATATCCAAGCGAATGAGGTTCATCCTATCTGGTTCACTGGCCAAGATCAGATCCAGAGCCTGATTCCAGTGATTCACAATATCGAAAATGCTATACTCCAATGCCTCAACGCTTGTGCTTTCTAATAGCAATCGACCAATGCTTAAATGAGTTGACTGTTTTTGATCCCTGGGAATCAAAGAATAAGCCGCTTGCTGAACCCGATCGTGCAGAAACCGATAGGCTGGATTGGCATGATTTTGAGATTCAAGCTGCTCAACTTCCTCAGATTGAAAAAATTTGTAAATCTGCGTAATTGGGACGATCAAGCCTTCCTGCAAAGCTCTCCACAGGCAAGTGGCCGCTTCCGTTTGAGATTGCTCTGCCACGATCGCCAAAGTTTGCAAATCAAACTGTGCACCAATACAGGCCGCTAATTTCAAGATCTCCTGCGTTGCTGTCGGCAGCTTCTGCAACTGCAACGCCATAAATTCCACCACATCATCCGTGAGCGCCAGGGCATTGACCTGGGCAATATCGCATTGCCAATAGCCTTGGTCACGGTCAAAGACGATGTACCCATCTTCGTGAAGAGCCTTCAGAAATTGGGTCGTAAAGAAAGGATTTCCTTGGGTTTTACGATCGACCAGTTGAGTCAGTGGTTTCGATAACGCTTGGCTGCATTTCAAAGCATCCGCCACCAAGCAATTGGTATGCTCCAGGCTCAGCGGCAACAAAGTAATCGTATCAACGGTCAAGTTTGCTTTTTCCAACTCCCCGATCGTCAGCATCAGGGGATGAACCGGTGAAACCTCATTATCTCGATAAGCACCCAACATCAGCAGATAACCACTGCTTTCCATGAGTACTTTCAGCAATTGCAGCGAAGCAGAATCCGACCACTGCAAGTCATCTAGAAAAATGACTAACGGATGGTTGATGGTCGTAAAAACCTGAATAAACTTCTGAAATAGCAAGTTAAATCGATTCTGGGCTGCGGTTCCTGAAAGCTCCGGAGCTGCGGGCTGCTGACCAATGACCTGCTCTAGCTCTGGAATCACCTCAATTAAGACCTGGCCATTTTCGCCAACAGCCTTGAGAATTTGAGCCTTCCACTCTGCTAGCTGACCATCAGATTCTGAGAGCAGTTGCCCCATCAGATCCCGCAAAGCTTGCACGAACGCCGAAAGAGGAATGTTGCGATTGAATTGGTCAAACTTCCCCTTAATGAAATAGCCCTTTTGCTGAGTGATTGGTTTATGAACTTCATTCACAACAGCCGTTTTACCAATTCCCGAAAAGCCCGCCACCAGCATCAGCTCTGATGCCCCTTGGGAGACTCGCTCAAAGGAATTGAGCAAGATCTGTACTTCACCCTCACGACCGTAGAGCTTTTCAGGGATTAAGAAGCGATCGCTCAGATCTCGCTGTCCCAACTCAAACTCAGTAACTGTGCCTGTTGCTTCCCATTGGCTTAAGCATTGCTGCAAATCATGCTGCAGACCCAGAGCACTTTGATATCGATCCTCAGCATTTTTAGCCATCAGCTTTGCCACGATCGACCCTACGATCTTGGGCACTGATGGATTCACCTGATCCACGGGTTGTGCTGTTTTGGCAATATGGCAATGCAGAATTTCTAGGGGATCGTTAGCAATGAAAGGCAATTGACAAGCTAATAGCTGGTATAGCGTCACACCCAAGGCATAGTAATCAGCTCGATAGTCAATGCCCCGATTCATGCGCCCGGTTTGTTCAGGAGCCAGGTAAGCTAAAGTTCCCTCTAAGATGTTTGGATTCTGAATCTCTTGAGTTTCTTTAGGCAACAAAGAAGCAATGCTGAAATCGATTAATTTAATCTCCTGCGATTCAGGATTAATTAGAATATTGGCAGGTTTAATATCTTTATGAATAACACGCTGCTGATGTAGATCGTGCAAAATAGTGGTCAGTTGCAGAGCAATCTTGAGCACTTCGACCCAATTGAGTGTGTGCTGCTGTAGGTATTGATTGAGAGACAATCCTCCCCAATCTTCCATCACAAGCACATAGCCATTCCCCAAGGACTGAAGATTTAGGGGATGGATAATACCGGGTAAATTGAGGTTTTTGGCGATCGCGTATTGATTCCGAAACTGCACCAGTTCGCCAAAGGTGGGATAGTCCGACAGCAGGATTTTCAACACCACCGATCGCTGATCCGCATCCTGGATAGCTCGGTAGACAGCCGTTCGCGATCCCCAATAAAGTTGCTCCGTGATTGTGTAGCCAGCAATTGCAGGCAATGGCCGGGATGAAGAGCTGGTGAGGAGGGACATGAGTGTGGTTAAGAAGAAAACCTACTTTTCAGTATAAGGCTCCCTCCCATTGATGCGGCAACTTCAGAGTGCTCAATATCACACTAAATGCAAGATTGGTTTATATGCTTTATATTTTGTATCGATAAAAATTCCCCTGCTTCAAAAAAGTCTATGACTTAATTGGCAATTGAATCCGGAATTCAGCACCTTGTCCTGGCTCCGACTCAACGGTCAGACTGCCGCTGTGTTTATCGACGACGATTTGTTGGGCGATTGCGAGACCCAATCCTGTGCCTTTTCCTACGGACTTTGTGGTGAACAAATGGTCAAAGATTCTTGATTGCACTTCTGCACTCATCCCTTTCCCATTATCCCGAATAGCAATTTGTACCTGATCGTCAACCAGCGTTGTACTAATGGTGATCTGTTGAGGATTTGCTTCTAATTCCTTGAACGATCGCCCCTGGGCCAGCTCATCAAACATATCGATCGCATTAGCCAGGATATTCATAAACACCTGATTAAGCTGTCCCGGGAAGCAATCGATCAGGGGTATTTCACCATAGTTAGTAATCACCTCGATCGCGGGTCGGTTGGCATTTGCCTTGAGCCGATATTTCAAGATTAATAGAGTGCTATCAATCCCTTCATGCAGGTTGGCGCTGACTTTATATTCCGTATCGGCACGGGAGAAAGTTCGCAAGCTGGTACTAATCGATTTAATTCGATCGGTTGCCCCTTGCATGGAATTCAAGAGTTGAGGCAAATCTTCGCAGACATATTCCAAATCAATATCGTCAGCATGATCTTGGATCGGGGAAGTAGGACTAGGATAATGCTGCTGATATAGAGCTAAATGTTCAAGCAAGTCCTGTACGTGCTCTTTGCCGTTATTGATGCTGCCATTCAGAAAGCCGATCGGGTTGTTAATTTCATGGGCAACCCCTGCCACTAGGTTTCCTAGCGATGCCATCTTCTCGCTCTGCACCATCTGTAACTGAGCACTTTGTAGCTCTTGTAATGTATTTTCTAAGTCCTGGGACTTTTGCTGAATAATAGCTTCTGCGGCCTTGCGATCGCTGATATCTTCAACACTTGACCAAATGAACTGCTCACCATGTCGCTCCACAAGAATCCCAGAGAGTCGAACCGGAACGAGATGCCCATCCTTGTGAATATATTCCTTTTCATAGGGGCCATAGCGTCCAGTTGCTTGGATGCGTTGCATCTGTAGTTGCTCCTGATCGGCATAAGATGCTGGCGTAATTTCAAAGTAAGTTAGTGTATAAAGCTCATCAGTTGTTCGTCCTACAATCTGGGCATAAGCAGGATTGCAATAGAGCAGTTGCCCATTCATTCTGCACAGTGCCAACCCAATGGATGCTTGGTCAAAAAGCGTGCGGTGATAAGCCTCACTCTCAATCAATGCAGCTTCAGCTTCCTTGCGATTGCTGATATCTAACAAGAGGCCATCCCACACCAACGCACCATCCGCAAGTTTTTCGATTCTTGCTTCTCCATGAATCCATTTAACTTTTCCGGATGGTGTGATAATGCGCCCTTCCCAGTGCCAAGGAGTTAAGGTGTGAACCGAGTCGGCAATTGACTGACGATGTGATTCAGTATCCTCTGGATGCGTCATATTCATAAGAATTTGCACATCAGCGATCGCCTGTTCAGCCGTAACTTCATACAGGTCGTAACAAGCGTTACTGATATAGAGCATTGACACTGAGCCATTAGTTTTCATGAGAAACTGATACACCACCCCTGGAACGTTATCCACTAGATGATGGAATCGAGATTGAGTAGTGTCTAATTCATGAAGAGATTGCTCTAGTTGTTGGCTATATTCTTGAGATTTTTGATAGAGTCGCGCATTTTCCAATGAAATGGCAGCTTGAGTACAGAGAAAATTAAGAACAACAACGCGATCTCTCGTGAATATGCCACTAACAGAGTGGTTCTCTAGATACAAAATGGCACACAAATTACCCTGATTGAGAATGGGTAAGCACAGGACGCTCTTAGGTTGATGCTGGAGTAGATAATCACCAATGACTGGCAAGTCAGTCTTGAGATCATCAACAACAACCGTTGTTGCAGTATTTTTGACGTACTGAATTAAATTACTGGGAACACTAGAGTAATCATTGAGAGGGATAGACGGCAGTACCACGCCCTCTAGATCGGCCATAACCCGCACTTGCCATTGCTCACCCTCGCCAAGAATTAAGACACACCGATCAGCCCCAGAATTTTCCATCATGGTCTGGGTCAAGACCTGTAGCAACTCATTTAGGTCAATTGTGCTTGCAAAAGTCTGAGAAATTTGCAATAGAGCAGCAAGATCTAAAGTTTGGTTAATGCTACCAATAAAGCTTCTATGAGAAGTGGAGTCTAATGAGTGGGTAGAATTTACAATTGTCGTGAGAGTTTCCAGAACGGTGAGGGGTTGATGGGCAGGTTGTACGATGGGTTGCAGTAGTTGAGGGTAACGTTGTTCTAAGTCAGCAACTTTAGCTATAGCTCCCCACCTCTGATAAGCATAGTAGGCTTCGTTTAAATGCAGGTTAGCAAAAGCCTCCTTACCTCGTCGCTGCCAAAACTTAGCAGCTTTCTCATGGATAATTGCTTCATGATGAATAAATCCATGCTGATGAGCAGAAGCGATCGCTTGATCGTATAACTCTATTGCTTCTGAATCTCGGTTTGAAATCTGCGCCATTTCTGCCTGAATAGCCCAACTAAGATGAGCAAAATTTTCAGCACAGCTTACTGCCCAGTCCTGAATTTGCTTCAGCTTTAATTGCAGTTCTTTTCTGATTTTTTTCTGTTCACTAGGTGTGGTATACAAATATTTTTCAGTCAAAACTAAGCAACTATAAAAATAAAAAGTTGGCACCATAATTGTTGCTCTTCTATTTAAAATTAGAGCCTCAGCTTGGCACATTTTCTGGTAAGCATTTTCTCGATCTTCAAATAGATAAAATTTAATCAACTGCAAAATATAGTGAGTGCATAGACCGGCAAATAGCTTTGATGCTTCGCAATACTGAATAAAATCTTCTTCAAGAAAATTACGATTTTGATAAAAGATAGTTGTTTCTGGTTTACCATATAAATCCATGGTAAAAAATCGGAAAGCCGCTGTAATTGTTTCTGTATATTGATTCTCAAACTTCTTTAAATCAGCTTGAACGATTTTAATCTCTGTTAAAATCTCGGCAACTGTATTTCCAGCAAAAAGAATATTGGCTAAATATTCAGCTTGGTTATATCCGGCATAGGTCAAATCTCCCTTGCCGCCTAGCTGCTTAATTTCACCAGAGTCCTGAACATGGTTTACCCAAATCGTCAAAAAAGAACTGATGATGTGACAACTACGACAAATCTGAACAGCATCGTTATATTGCTGACTGAGTTTTAGAGCAACATTGCCGAACTCATAGGCTTCTTGATATTTATCAGTTTCAGAGACCAAAATCATGCCATAACAAGCAAAACCTACAAATCCTTCTGGGTGCAAGCCATGCTTCATTGAAAATAGCACCATCATGACATTGACCCAAGGAAAAAGTTCTTGGCGTGCCAGGTAAGTTGTAGGAATTAGTTCGCCAAATAGCTTCATGGACAGTTTCTTGACAGGATCTGTCATTCTGGGCAAATCTACTAAGGAAGCGATCGACCTATTTACTAACAAGTCCTCGATTTCGGACATCCTTCTTTGAATAATTGACTTTGGATTTCCCAAGGGAACTTTAATACCTAATAAATTGGCAGCTTGATAACCAGAGTTTAAGGCTTGTGGGTAGTTGCCACTGAGAGTGTGAAGTACCATTTGACGAATGTAGATGTCTGCCTTTTCTAAGGAAGTTTTTGCCTTTTCTAGAGTCTGATTAATCCAAAAATGGGATTCTTCAAAGTTGCCATTTAGGAATTCAATATCTGCTCTTTCACGATACACATCCATGGCGAGGTTGAATTCTTCACTCCAAAGACAATCATTCATCAACTTCATGCCACTTAGCATATATTTTAAGGCTGATTCATAAGCCAAGGCTGCTTTTGCTTTCAGAGTTGCTTGTAAATTAAGGCGAACTAACTCGATCTGTTCTTCTAATTGATCAACTAAATCAATTCCTAAATTTAAATGCCCAACAACTTCAAATAACCGTTCAGCAATCACTTCGGGTGAACTATTTTGTAAGATGAGGCGGCCAATTTTCAAATGTACTGCTTGCTGGTTTTCGGTAGGAATTAAAGCATATGCAGCTTGTTGAATGCGATCATGTAAAAACTGATAGGGAACATTAACTGATTCAGGGATAGTCGGCATCTCCGACCCATCCTGAAAAAACCGATAGCCTTTATTCAGCGGCAAAATCAACCCCTCCTGTAATGCTTCCCATAACGCCACTGATACCTCTACCTCCGTTTGCTCAGATATGATTGCTAGAGTCGCTAAATCGAATTTAGCCCCAATACATGCTGCCAACTTCAGTACTTCCTGAGTGGCTTGGGGTAACTTCTGCAACTGTAGTGTCATAAACTCCACCACGTCCTCTGGCAGCGTCAAGGTCATTGTCGCTGTCCCATCCCAGAGCCAACATCTTTTTTGGCGATCAAACCGAATCAACTTATCTTCATAAAGCGACTTGAGCAACTGTGTACTAAAAAATGGATTCCCCTTAGCTGTATTCATCACTAACTTAGTTAATGACATTGCTAACTCTGTTGAGCAACTCAACGTATCTGCTACCAGATGATTAATTGAGCTAAGTGACAAAGGCATCAAATTGATTCGATTAATAGGTACTTGCAATTTCTTAAGCTTCGCCAAGGTCAATATAAACGGATGAATTGGGCTTACTTCATTATCTCGATAAGCCCCTAGAAATAATAAATACCTGGTTTCTGTATCCCCTAGCAGCAATTGCATCAAGTTCAACGAGGCTGCATCTGCCCACTGCAAATCATCAATAAATACAACCAAAGGATGGTCTTGAGTTGTAAAAACCCTAAAGAATTTCTGAAACAATGAATTAAATCGATTTTGCGCTGCCATTCCCGATAGCTCTGGTGCTGGAGGTTGGGAACCCAAAATTAAAACCAACTCTGGAATTACTTCGATCATGACCTGGGCATTGTCTCCCAATGCCCCCAGAATCTTGGCTTTCCAAGCCTCTAATTGAGTATCAGATTCGGAGAGTAACTGCCCCATTAAATCTCGAAAAGCTTGCACAAAAGCACTAAAAGGAATATTTCGCTGAAACTGGTCAAACTTTCCTTTAATGAAATAACCCCGCTGTTTGACAATCGGCTTATGCACTTCATTAATTACTGCCGTTTTGCCAATGCCAGAGAACCCTGCTACTAGCATGAGTTCTGTATTCCCCTGACTGACTCTTTCAAAAGCATTTAGTAAGGTTTCTACCTCTGCCTGCCGGCCGTAGAGCTTTTCCGGAATCAGGAAGCGATCGCTCAGATCCCGTTGTCCCAACTCAAATGCTGCAATGGTTCCTGTTGCTTCCCACTGGCTTAAGCATTGCTGTAAATCATGCTGGAGACCCAAGGCACTCTGATATCGATCCTCAGCGTTTTTAGCCATCAGTTTTGCCACGATCTCCCCCACCATCTCAGGTACTGACGGATTTACCTGATCCACGGGCTGTGCTGTTTTGGCAATATGGCAATGCAACAACTCCAAGGGATCGTCAGACTCAAAAGGCAATTGACCCGTTAATAGCTGGTATAGGGTCACGCCCAAGGCATAAAAATCAGCTCGATAGTCAATGCCACGATTCATGCGCCCGGTTTGCTCGGGAGCCAGGTAGGCTAAAGTTCCCTCTAAAATGTTTGGATTCTGAATCTCTTGAGTTTCTTTAGGCAACAAAGAAGCAATGCTGAAGTCAATTAACTTAATTTCTTGTGATTCAGGATTAATTAGAATATTGGCAGGTTTAATATCTTTATGAATAACGCGCTGCTGATGCAAATCGTGCAGAACGGTGGTCAGTTGCAGGGCGATTTTGAGCACTTCGACCCAACTGAGCGTGTGCTGCTGTAGGTATTGATTGAGAGACAGTCCTCCCCAATCTTCCATTACGAGCAGATAGCCATTCCCCAAGGACTGAAGATTTAGGGGATGGATAATTCCTGGTAAATTGAGGTTTTTGGCGATCGCGTATTGATTCCGAAATTGCACCAATTCGCCAAAGGTGGGATAGTCCGACAGCAGGATTTTCAACACCACCGATCGCTGATCCGAATCCTGGACAGCTCGGTAGACAGCCGTTCGCGATCCCAAATACAGTTGCTCGGTGATTGTGTAACCCGGGATATTGGGTATCGACTGTTCAGCTACTCGAGTTGTGGTGGTCATAAGTGATGCCAGGAGATCGGCTCAATTCATTCAGGAACACATTCAAGGCGCACGAAAGTTCCCCAGCACTCGGCGCTGCCAGGGTATTGATGCAATGTTTTAGAGCACTTAAGAGATCACTCAGCGATCACTCAGCAATGTGGCTCTATAAATTTTGCGTAAAATCAGGAAAATCTCGGGAATGGCAAAAAAGTGCTGCGTAGAAATCTTCCCAACACTCAGCACTGACAAGGCACTGATCCAAGGTCATGGGGTACCAAGGAGATCACCCAGCAGTATAGCGCTACAAATTTTGCGTAAAATCGGGAAAATCTGGGAAATTTCAGGAAATTTCTGAAAAATTACAACTTTTCAGAGCAGGGAAGCGCTAATTGCTCAATACTGAGGCGAGAGGCTGAGGCTGCTGCTCAAAGAAGCGAATGCTGGTGGGCGTGCGGTTTTTGAGATCGGGGGCGTAGCGGGCTAGGTGGCGCACTACCCGATCGTTGACCCACAAAATAATGGGAAACCGAAACTGATGGGTGAAGGCGTTGAAGGCCCGATTGGTGGCTACCAACAGATCATCCAGTTCTTCTAAGGTTTCCAGCCCGGTGACCACCAAGGCTTGCGGTGGGTGTTGGTGGCAAGTGTGTTGAATGGGTGACAAGAGCGATCGGGCGGAGGTGGGCAACTGCAAGCACCCGACCTCCAGGGACAGCATCTCGCGTAAGCGATTAGTGGCACAACGCTGAACCGTTGGATCGTTGCAGTGCGCCAGAATCAGGGCAAATTCTCCCTGCTGGTGCAACAGAGTTCTGGCCAAAATGGCAACAGATCGTTCATTGGCGTTGGCGAGACTGCCTGGAACTTTGGGGCCCATGGCTTAACGCTCCTCATTGGAAACAGTCGCATGACTGCTACGTATTGCGCCTGGGTGGATGGGTTGGGCCCAGGCGGCGATCATCTGGGAGTTAGCGGTTTTGTTGCTGCCAAGCTTGAAACCAATCGGTTTCTTCGAGGGAAGGGTTGATGCCAAACCAACGCCCCTGGGCATCGCGGTACTCGTAAACAATTTGAGTCCGCAGCAGCATTTGGTAGCTGTCCTCGCCACGCACACTTTGTTCACGGACAACTTGGAAAAGGCGCTCTCGCTCGATGTCATCGATCGACAGGGTGAGATCGTCCCGACTGTCGCGAATAGCACGCTCCAAGTTCGCCCGAGCAAAGGGAGGGTCTTCCTGCTGTAGGCAGCGATAGAGTAATCCTAACAGGCTTCGGGGGTGACCACCACTGACCCGACAAAGACGATTTAGGGTTTCCAAGTCTTCAAAAACTGCGCTGACATGGCTGAGGGCTTCGGTGGGAGCAAGGTTTGGAAAAGCCCTCGCCAAAACAGCCGATCGCAAGGCTTCCATGCCTGGTTCAAAGGGTTCCCCATTCCGAGTCCGCACCGGAATCATTGACAATACTTTGGGAGCCAAACCGCCGCCTAAGCGGTTTTTCATCGCTTCGTATTCGTCAGCAAACATTAACGAAAGGGGAACGGTGTAGACCAAGTGGCAATTAATTCGCCGGAGCTGTGCGCCGCGATCGATAAACAAATATTCCGGTTGCCGCCGCCCGATCGAGGGCAAGGTGCGACTATCCACCCGATCGAGGTTATCCACAATCACCACCAGGCCCTTTTTGCCGCGCCGCAGCAATTCTTGGGTGGCCCGCTGAATAATTTCCTCGTTAATGGCCCGCAGAATCCCCTCCGTTCGCGGCTCCAGGTATTGCCGTAATTGGCTGCGCAGCTTGGGATTGTCCTGGGTTTTGGCGGTAATTTTGGCAATTCCTAGGGAAACCTCCGCCTGAGCACCCAGCTCGATCGGGGTTTGCAGAAAATCTGAAACCTCTTGGAACAAGTTGGCAAAATAGCTAGGTTTCAGCTTGATACCAACGGAATCTAAGTTTTCGCTGACCTGGCGAGTAATGGCCAACAAAATATCACTAATATCCACATCGGCCATGTCTAAGTCTTGGGTAGACTCGAAATAGACCACATGGAAATTCTCTTGCTCCAGTTCAGCTTTCAACCGCAAGAGTTCCGTGGACTTGCCGCAACCAATGTGTCCCGTAAAAAGCTGACAAGTGGGCACATCGGGAGAAATTCGGACGATCGTCCGCTTCAGCTCACCAATGATATTGCCACCGCGCACATTCGAGAAATCAATATAGTATTTTCGATCTTCCGGCTTGGCGAGATCGAGCGTATAGGAAGGATTGCAAGCCTTAAAGAAGCGGGATATATCGTCAATTGCCATGGTACTGAGAAATATCGGCCAAAGAAAACAGCAACAATCGACTTGGACTAGGGCTACGATGCAACCATCATGACTAACCTAGCGATCAAAGTACAGGGACACTGGCATTCACCCTGAAATCTATTCCTGAAATCTTGAAATTGATGGAAGTTGTGCAGTTTGTCCTGGGTTTTCGTTGCGGGGCGAGCAGCGGCAACTATTCTAAAGGGCCCAATTTTGAATTGGGGTTGGGGGTCTTGGCCACTGAAGCTCAGGAGAAATCAGGTATCCCTTGCAGGAATCCATATATTCAGGACGCTATTACAGACGCTATTACATAAAACAGATCAGTTAAATGGGCCAGATGTTCAACGGGCCAGATGACGGGCCAGATATGGATCCGCTTGTTCCCTTGTCTCGCCGCCACTTGGATTTGCGGCGATCGCACCTCCGCCGTCGCCGCCACTGGAAAATTGCGCGGCGGAGTTGGCGCTTGGTGGCGGTGGGGTTGGTGGCGATCGCGACGGCCAGTTTGGTCACGTCTGCCCCTTGGGTGATTCGGGGGCCCGAACAGGTGGACGTGTTGGGCAATCGGATGCTGAGCGATGACCATGTGCGATCGCTCCTGGGCATCAGCTATCCCCAATCTTTGTGGAAACTCCAGCCCCAAGTGATTGCCGCTAGTTTGCGGGCTAGGGGCCCCGTCGCCCACGCGGAAGTCACTCGCCAACTGTTGCCGCCTAAGTTGGTGGTGCAGGTCACGGAGCTGTTTCCGGTGGCTGTGATTGAGTCCACGGTTCCTATACCACGGGCTGGCGGCAACTCCCGCGCCCAAATCGGCCTGATGGACAGCCAGGGCACTTGGATTGAGCTAGAGCGATACCAAGCCATGCGCCCTGTCCCCCAATTGCCCGTGCTCAAGGCGATCGGGGACTATGGCACGATCCAACGGGAATGGGCTTTTATCTATCGATGGCTGAGTCTGTCGCCCGTGGCTGTGCAGGTGGTGGATTGGCGCAATCCCCGATCGATCCGTTTACAAACCGAGCTGGGGCCCGTGGAATTGGGAACCTATGGGCGCGATCGCTGGGCCCAACAAATGGCACTTCTGGCGCGGATGCGATCGCTCCCGCAACAACTTGATCCCAGACAAATTGATCACATTGATTTTCGGGATTTGGAGCGACCCGCTATCCAAATGCGATCCACCACTCTGGACAAGGGAGCACAACAACAGCTAAAACCACCCTAGTAACACTGTTGTTGCCTGAGCACATCGCCCGAGCATTCCACCTGCCGATCGCATTCCCGCCTCAGCAACTTCTCCACACTCGTTCACGCCCCGGCCCCTTGATCCAACAGCCGCCAGATTGCTGAGATAACTTTTTTCCAGCAACTTTCAGCAACTTACCCTATAGTTGTCTACAAATTCTGTAAATTCTGTCGGTTGGACAATCTAACCTTCGACCCTTTTAGCTTGCCAATCCCATGACGCTTAATGACCGCCTGGGGCCTGCCCAAGACAACCCAACCGCCTACGACTCCGCCGAGTACCCCCGTGGAGCCAGCGGAGCCTATGGAAGTGCTGGCCTGCCCCTCAGCAATATCGGTAGCGGCTTTAAGAATAATGGAGATGGCGGGATGCAGCCCGGTGAAACTGCCAAAGGAAGCGAGATCGTGCCAGGAAGCATCGCCCGTATTAAGGTCATTGGCGTAGGTGGTGGCGGCGGCAACGCCGTGAACCGCATGATTGCCAGCCAAATTTCCGGCATTGAGTTTTGGTCTATCAATACCGATGCCCAAGCCCTGACCCAATCGGCGGCCCAAAACCGCTTGCAAATTGGTCAAAAGCTCACCAAGGGGCTGGGGGCTGGCGGCAACCGCACCATTGGCAAAAGCGCCGCTGAAGAGTCCCGGGAAGAAATTGCCAACCTGGTGCAAAACACAGAATTGGTCTTCATTACGGCCGGCATGGGCGGCGGCACTGGAACCGGGGCCGCCCCGATCGTGGCGGAAATGGCCAAGGAAGCCGGTGCGCTGACGGTGGCGGTGGTGACCCGGCCCTTTAAGTTTGAAGGGCGGCGGCGCATGGCCCAAGCCGAAGAAGGCATCGCGGAACTGCAAGCCCAGGTGGACACCACGATCATCATTCCTAACGATCGCCTGTTGGCCGCCATTCCGGAACAAACCCCCGTCCAAGAAGCTTTCCAGTTTGCCGATGATGTGTTGCGGCAGGGGGTTCAGGGGATCTCTGATATCATCACCATTCCCGGGTTGGTGAACGTGGACTTTGCCGATGTGCGGGCAGTGATGGCCGATGCTGGTTCGGCGCTGATGGGCATTGGTATTGGTTCCGGTAAGTCCCGGGCCCGGGATGCAGCTAATGCGGCCATTTCTTCCCCGCTGCTCGAAGCCAGCATTGAAGGGGCCAAGGGCGTGGTCTTGAACATTACGGGCGGCCGTGATCTAACCCTCCATGAGGTGAATGCGGCCGCTGAAGCGATCTATGAAGTGGTTGACCCGAACGCCAACATCATCTTCGGTGCAGTGATTGATGAGCGACTGCAAGGGGAAATTTGCGTCACGGTGATTGCAACGGGCTTTTCGGCAGATTTGCCTCCCAATCCGGCGGCGGGCCGCTTAGGCACGGGTTTACCGCGATCGACCCCCAAGCCCCTTCCGAACCCCACGGGCGACCAAAAGGGCAACAGCATGTTGGGTGGGCTAGATATTCCCGAGTTCCTGCAACGGCGGCGGAATCCCTAGGCTCCCCGATCCCACCCGATCTTGATCGTCCTAGATTATCTAGACCATGAGCCAGGGAATGCAGCCCCCGATCGCCCTGACCATTGCCGGTTCCGATAGCGGTGGCGGCGCGGGAATTCAAGCCGATTTAAAAACCTTCGCCATGCACTGTGTCCACGGTGCTTGTGCCTTAACCTGCGTGACGGCCCAAAACACCTTGGGGGTAACGCGGGTGGATCCGTTGGCTCCGGCGGCGGTGCTGGCCCAAATTGATGCGGTGGCGATCGATTTAGGCATCGCAGCGGCCAAAACGGGCATGTTGCTGAATCGGGACATTATTTCGGCCGTGGTCGATCGACTCACAAGCGACCCGTTACCGGCCTTGGTCGTGGATCCGGTGATGGTGTCCCGCACGGGAGCGCAATTGATTGATGATGACGCGGTGGCGCTGATGCGCGATCGACTGTTGCCCTTGGCGACAGTGGCCACGCCCAATTGCTATGAGGCGCAATTATTGGCCGGACAGGCGATCGAGTCCTTGGCGGATTTGATCGCGGCGGCGAAAGCCATTTGGCAGTTGGGGCCCCAGGCGGTGGTGGTGAAGGGGGGCGGCCTACCGGGAGAGTTACGGGGCGTGGATGTGTGGTTTGCGGGCGATGAACCGGTGGTGTTGCGAACGGAAACCGTGGACACCCCCCACACTCACGGCACGGGCTGTAGTTTGTCTGCGGCGATCGCGGCGAACTTGGCCTTGGGGCAAGCCCCCTTGGCGGCAACCCAGGCAGCTAAAACCTACGTTACGCAAGCATTGCGCCATTCTCTGGCGATCGGGCAAGGCCAGGGGCCAATCGGGCACTTTTTCCCGTTGTTGAACGGTTGATTGCCCCTGCATCGCACCCAGCTAATCCCTAACTACCGATATCTAACCACCGATCTCCCACTGAAATCACACCCTAATTTCGCAATCCTGGAAGTTTTCAGCAGGAAATTGCCTAAACGCGCTGAATTTTCACCAATCTCAGTTCCCTAGCGGGCGTGGGAAGATTTGGCGACCGATCATCGGCCAGTTTCGCAGGCGACAATCAGCCCCTCCCCAGTCCGGAAGTCTGCTGCTTCGGTAGGAAGAGGAAAAAAGATGGTGACGATCGCTACGACCGATGGTGAAAACACGGAAATTGGGCGATCGGGGACAGGCTGCTGCATGACTGAGATCGGTCTCCGTTTGCGATCGCCGTCGCCATCTGTGATTGCTAACCGAGTGAAACTAGAGACATCACAAACATGATGGGCGATCGAGCAATGATGAGCACGCATTCCCCCAAATCTGGCCAGCGTCCAGAGGACAACGTGCGGGCGATCGCCGACGCGTTGGCCGTCTATCTCGCTTGGTCGTTCCGTAACAGTGTGACGCAGGTCAAAAAAACAACAACTGCTACCCCGGAAGTACCCGCTGTGGGTCGGCCAGCTTCGGATTCTCAACCATCAGCCACGGTCGAAGCCATGGCCGACCAACCGCCAGCCGGTTTGGCCGACTCTGGGGCCCCGCCTGCAACTTTGGGGAAAGCTGAGGATGACTCGGTGAATCTACGGAGATTAACTCAGTTCGCGCAACTGGGCCCGGGCGCGATCGAGCCAATCCTTTCTTCTGAGTCATGGCCGATGGCTGAACTGCGGGCAGAAACAGAACCCTCCCGCCAATTGCCAGGGTTAACTGCGGCCATGACCACCACGGAAACCGTTACCAGCGGTGTGAATTTCCAAAGTGAGCGATCGGGCACTGCCACTCCTGCTCAAGGATCGCCGGACTCCGATTGGGTGGATTTTTGGGCCGATCCTTGGGATACGGCTCTGGAACCGGGCATGGGTTAAACCGGCCCTCACTTGATCGCCTGGCGACAACCTTCACGGCTGGCCTTCACGGCCGACCCATTCTGACCAACTGGGGCGAATTTTCTGAACCGACTGCCCTAAACCAGCCAGCCCGTTTCGTCATCATTACTTTTGCGCGGGTCGATCGGGCCCGAGACCGAACGGCGCGGCGGCAATCGGCGCGGGGTCGGCGCATTGGGACGAGTCAGGGGCTTCGGCAGATTGCGATCGTTCATCGGGTCGATCGGGGCGGGGGCAACCGGCGGAGCCAAATTCAAAATGCGGGGCTTGTTGCGGCGCTCCGGCACGATCGGGGCCGCCAATTTCGCCGGTAGCTGGGGTGGTGTGCTGGCCGGGAGGCTACGGCTGGCCATCGCCGGAGCCGCCGGTTCCGCTTGCTGGGCTAACCACAACCGCAACCCATCCTCGATCGCGTTCCCAGGTGCATCGGTCAGTTCTAACACCCGATTGATCAAAGTCGGATCCAAGAAGACCGTATATTGCTCGCGATGTTGACTGGACTGACCGGATGGGGCGGATGGTGCAGACATGGAAAGCGCAGCGATCGGGTGGGCAAATAACTAGCTCCATTGTCGCCTGTTTTGGGGCCGATCGCCCATGAACCTATGGCCCAACCAATCCCGAGCGGACGATCGGAAGTTCACCTCACTCAAGCAGGCGACAGCCCACCGGCCGGCCGCCAACAGGCTGGCCACAAGCCATGGAGCGGAAATTGGCTTGGCCAAATGGCTTGGGAAATGGGTCGAGCAAGATTGGGTAGCAATTCGGCAAAAAATTGGCAAAAAAAAAGGAGAGTCGTTGCGGACTCTCCCAGTCATCAGGGTGCATCTACTTAGCACAGTATAGCAGCAGAAGGGCGAGGGGTGTCACCCCCTTTTTGAAATTTTGATGAATTCTTGGAAATCCAGCCGGCCGATCGCCTAGCCATTCAGCAACTCCTCCAGCAATTGGTTCGTGAGCTTCGGATCCACGCGGCCGCCGCTCTTCTTCATCAGTTGCCCCACAAAGAAGCCCTTTAGCTTGGTTTTTCCCGCGCGATATTGCTCCAGTTCCGTCGGATGGGCCGCCAAAACCTCTTCGATCATGGCTTTGATCGCCCCTTGGTCGGAAATTTGCACCAACCCCTTGCGATCGACCAAGGCCTTGGGTGAGCCACCTTCCGTTAACAGCTCCGGCAGAATGTCTTTGGCGATTTTGCCGCTGATGGTTCCATTCACAATGAGACCCACCAACTCCGCCAACTCCGCTGGTTTCAGGGCCAAGTTGTCGATCGACTGTTTTTCGTTCTTCAACCAAGCGGCAATATCGCCCATGATCCAGTTTGCCGCCTGCTTCACATCGCCCCCAGCGGCCACCGTGGCTTCAAAATATTCCGCCACTGCCCGCTCATCGGTCAGCACCTGGGCATCATAGGCCGACAAGCCCAACTCCGTTTCATAGCGATGGCGCTTTTGGGCGGGCAGCTCCGGTAGCTCCTTGCGCCAAGACTCCCGTTGCTCCTCCGACACCACGATCGGGGTCAGATCCGGCTCTGGGAAATAGCGATAGTCGCTGGAGCCTTCCTTCGAGCGCATGGAAATGGTGCGTTGGCTGCCCTCTTCCCAAAGGCGGGTTTCTTGGACGATCGGCTCACCGGTTTCGATCGCCTCAATTTGGCGCTCAATTTCATACTCGATCGCCCGCTGAATCGCGTTGAACGAGTTCATATTTTTGATTTCAACCTTCGTGCCAAAGGCCTTTTGGCCCACCGGTCGCACCGACACATTCACATCACAACGCAGGGAACCTTCCTGCATGTTGCCGTCACTGATGCCCAAATAGCGCACGATTCGGCGCAGTTCCTTGGCATATTCCGCCGCCTCTTGGCCCGTGCGAATGTCCGGCTCCGAAACGATTTCCACCAACGGCACACCGGCCCGGTTGTAGTCCACCAGGGAATAGGCAGACCCGGCCAGGCGATCGGCTCCGGCATGAACCAACTTGCCCGCATCTTCTTCCATGTGCAAACGGGTAATGCCAATCCGCTTACGGGTAGCGTTCCCTTGCTTGTCCACAATTTCAACTTCCAGCCAACCATGTTCCGCGATCGGCAGGTCGTATTGGGAAATTTGATAATTCTTGGGCAGGTCAGGATAGAAATATTGCTTGCGATCGAACTTGCTGTAGGGGGCGATCTGACAATTGAGGGCCAAGCCCGCCTTCACCGCATACTCCAACACCTTTTGGTTTAGCACCGGCAGCGTGCCCGGCAACCCCAAGCACACCGGATCCACATGGGTGTTGGGATCGGCTCCAAACTCCGTGGAACTGGTACAGAAAATTTTGGTTTCCGTGCTCAGTTGACAGTGGGTTTCGAGACCAATGACGGCTTCGTATTCGGTCTTGGCAGGCGCGGCAACGGTCATATGCTTGGCTGAACTTGCTGTGAGTGACGGTTGAGGCAAAAGCGAGGCAAAAGCTAATAAACAGCGAGGAACTGAGTCTGGCTGAATCAGCAGGCCTATTCAGTATCCATGGCTCATGGCCCGTCCAGTATTCCTACTGTGGGTCTTTGAGCGCGATCGGCTTAGAATCCCGAGAGGGCCCCAGTTGGCATCATCGAAGGGGTTCATCAATAGTTGAGCCAGTGACCCAATCAACTAGCCAGACCATAACCCGATCAAAATGCTCGGACTTCATTCTATCGCTAGCGATCGCTCGGCCCCGGTTGGAAGCAAAACTTTTGACGGTTGACCTGTCTCTTTCAACTGGCCGTGCTGGTGGAATTCATCGCCAAGGATTAATCAACGGAAGGTGGCCGTGCAACGCAAGGGGCAAATCCTGATTGGGCTGTTGGGGGCAGTAGTGGTTGCGGGGCTGGGCCTGGAATGGTGGCTGCGTAGTGACCCGATTTTGAGGGCCGCGCGATCGGCCTATGACCAAGCCAACTGTGCGGCCGCAATTCCCCAGTTTCAGCAGGTGGCCGATCGATCCGCTCCGGACGATCGGGACCCAACGGCCGTGGAAAGTCGCTATCGGTTAGCGGAATGTCAGCTTTACCAAACCGCTGAGCAGGCCCAAAAGGCTCGCCAATTGAACAAGGCGTTTGGAGCCTATGTGCAATTTGCCAAGATTTATCCCCACAGCGCTTTGATCGGGGCAGTGCGGGCGAATATTCGCCGGATTTTAGATCGCACCAGCCCGGGCAGCCTGGCCAGTGCGGAAGCTTGCCGAGGGTTAACCATTCTGCTCGATCGGGCTGTGGTTAGCGCCGAACACCCCAGCGCGCCCCTGCTGTTGTTGACCTGTGGGCGGCTGTTTACCCAACGGGCTGAATATGCGCGGGCTGTCCATACCTACGTGGCTCTAGAAATTCACTATCCCGATCATCCCGTGATGGGACTGTTTCCGGAGGAGCTGGCCCAATTGCTGCGGCTGGGGCAATTTTCAGAATCTTCGGTGCGCAATATCTATCAGGTGATTGAGCAACGGGACTTGGATCGGCTGAATTGGACAGCCCGCCCGGAACCGGATACGGATTGGACGATGGCCAATCCGCGCTCTTGGGAACTGGTGCAACAATGGCTGGCCAATCCGGAATCTTGGCTGATTCTGGGAGGCGGGGCGGTGTGTTTGGGTTTGGGGCTGGCGGCCAGTCGCTGGTGGCGGCACCGATCGCCCCGGCCCCGGCGATCGGTTTCCCGACGATCGCCCGTGCGAGTCACCCAAGAACGGCCTACGGGCTTTCGATTTGATGGGGGTCAATATCGCCTGACCCGGCAACAGCTCGACCAAATCAAGGCGGAACCCAGCCAGACCCTTCCCAAAACCCAACCTCAGCGGCCCGATCGCCCTACGCCTTCCCCGTCCACCTCGTCCACCTCTTCCTCATCGCGATCCGCGTCGTCTCGATCGACTCCACCGCAGCCAACACCACCCCCATCCCGACCTCAGCGCGATCGCCCGTCGGCCAAGCGGCCGCCCCGCCCAGACCCCAAACCTAAACCTGCAAAAAGTCGCGGCCCCAGCCGAGCCTTGGAAGCGCAACTGTTGCTGTTAGTGCAAAACCAACGATCAACCGCTGAACGCTTGGTGGCCTTTGAGCGATCGCGGATGCCGGGTAAATCGGAGGATTGGTATTGGCAAGCGGCGATCGAGCGGCTCATTCGCGATCGGCGCTAATCAGGCGCTAATCAACTGCTGCTAATCAATCGTTACTAACCAATTGTTCCTAACCAATTTTTGTTAACCAATTGTTGTTAACCCAACCAGGAATCTTCAGGGCTGAACCGGGCGATCGCGATTGGCCAACCACCAACCCAGCCCAATGCCCAAAAAGCTGCAAACCAAATCCACCCCGCTAAAGGTGCGATTGGGGGACAAACTTTGTAGCCATTCTTCCGCCGCCGTCCAAATTGCAAAGCCCAAGGGAAACAGGGGCCAAGCGCGGCCGCCCAGGCGAATGGTTTTCCAGCGGCTGAAGCGGTGGCCCAGGTAGCTGCCCATGGCGTAAAGAATGATGTGGCCGGGGATGTCGTAGTGGGGAATTTTGCCTAAAAAACTGGGCAGGTTTCCCGTGTAGGCCAGCCAAAGAATGCCGCAAAATAACAGGCCATAGAAGGGAGCCAGCCATCGCATCCAATCCACACGGGGCGATCGGGCGGTGGGCATGGAGTCAGGTTCGCTGGGGCGATCGAGCGGTGACATAGGTGGAGTCAAGAGTCAGGAATAGGCGGCAAAGGATCCGGCAGCGATCGCACCCGCAGGTCTTGATAAAACTCCGTTTGTTCCAACTCCACCTTCGATTGCGATGCCAGCAGCAGCAACGCCCAAAAGGCCCCTGCCCGATCGCTCTTGGTGGGTTGGTCACTGAGCAGCTCACCTTGACCCATGGACCCATGATGCGCGATCGTCAGCGGAATTGCCTGGGGGCCCGTGCGGGGAACTTGAGCGACCAATTCATCAAAACTCAGCCATCGATCGCCAAAGGGACGCAAAAACGCCGCCAAGGCCTCCGAAACTTCCCCTAGGTTTTCTTGGTGCGCCAGTTGCTGCACCGCGCGCATTTTTTGGCGGCGATTGGGGCGGCGGGTTTTGCGGGGGCGGGCCGGTTGGGTGGCCAACAGGCTGGCCACCTGCTGCAATTGCTCAATCATGTCGCCCAAGGACACGCGCCGCTGGCCGGTTTGGGGAGCCACGCCGCGCCGTTTCAGGCATTGTTCCAAATGTAGGGGCAGCCGACCACGGGCGATTGCCTCAATGGCAGCTTCCGCTTCTTCTTCCCAATCATCGCCCTCCGTCAGCGGGGGAAATTCCGCCAGGGTCAACCGGTTCGCCTTAATCAACACCAACAGGGCCGCCGAAACAAAGGCCTGAGCCGATCGGGACAGATGGACATCGTAGGCCGCCTTGCCCATTTGGCCCGCCACCGGTTCGATCGCCCGTTGCAGTTGATCCAAGTACCGATCCAACACCTCCACGGCCCGCACATCCCACGGGTCGATCGACCCCTGTTCCGCCATTTCAATCAATGAGGCGATCGTTTCTTGGATGACTAATCCAGCCATAGACGACGGTGGAGAAGGGGAGTGGAAATAGTTGGGTTAGCGTGCTGGGGTTGGGAACCCTAGTGGCATGACAGGCTTAATTCATTAGGGCAATGTTGCGGAGTCAGTCGCAATAACAAGGGGCTTAATCCCCTTGCTGCCTAACGATTCGGTAACAGCAACAGTTCACTCACGTTAACAGTCATTTGACTTCACCTGTGAAAATAAACTTGCCGTGCTACTAGGCTAAAAAAACGGGCTGAAAAATTAGTGATGGCCCAGGGATTCCCGATTGGACTGTTGCAACCACTCGATCGTCCGGCGACAGCCTTCCTCAAAGGAGACCGGCGCACGATAACCCAAGCGGGTTTCCGCTTCTGTTAAGGGTAAATGCCATTGGCAGCGGTAGAGCGCCGAAAGCTCCTGATTCAAAGGCGACAACACCGGGCGCGGCCGCTGGCCGCTGGCTCGTTTGCGTTGGGCCTGCAAACCCGATAGCAACGTCCCCACCAGGCGCATTCCTCGCAGTGTTTCCTTTAACTCTTCCTTCACACTGGGACGAAAGGCTGCAATTTCGACATTGGGCAGTTGGTCAAAGGATTGACCAAGGGCCGCCGCGATCGGGCGGTAAAGGTCAGCCCAGGTCACCACTTCCTGATCCCCAATGAAAAAGGCCGCGCGATCGACCTTGGCCGCTTCGGCCGCCAGCGCAATCCCATGGACTAAGTTATCCACATAGACACTGTTGCAAATGCCACGCCCATAGTCTGCTTGGTAAGCCACACCATCTGTGACCGCATTGGCGAAAGCCTCGATCCAAGTGGATTTGGGGCCCCAAACAATCCCGGGACGGATGATGACTAATTCAGTTTTGGTCTGCGATCGATCGGCCTGTAAGCGCCACTCTGCCCTCACCTTGGCGTTGTTGTAGGCGATCGGGTAGTTGTCCCGCAGCGGGCTTTTTTCCGTGGTGCCGGGGGCCGGCGCTTGGCCATGCACCACAGCGCTGCTGAGATAGATAAATCGTTTCACCTCAGCATCGGCGGCCGCCTGGTAAACCACGGGCGCGTTTTTGCGCACAAAACTGGGACTACCGGCCAGGCAATAGACCGCCGCTTGGCAACCGGTCAGGGCTTGGGCCAGGGAAGTCGGTTTGGTGGCATCAGCAATCCGGGCGATCGCCCCTTCCGGCACATGCTTGGGCACCGATCGCCCGATCGCCACCACCGTGAAGTTGGGATCTTGTGCCAATATCTCCACGACCCGTTGGCCAATAAATCCGCTGGCTCCAATTACGCCCAAGGTTACGGTCATCTTTGCCAACTAACTCCATGCTCGGAAAACTGGGATGGGGGACTAGGGTTTGTTGTCCAATCGTCTGAAACCCTGATTCCACCGTAACAAATCGTAGGGGGCAAGGGGCTTAAGCCCCTTGTCTAGGGCAGTTAGCGATGGGAACTGGAGCATCTGGGAAATTTGGGCGATCGACAAAATGCCTAGTCCCGCTCCGTGCGTACCCATTCCGTCTGTCGCCGCTTCAGGAATCCCAGATAAATCGGTACTTTTTGCAGCACATAGAGCGGAATCATCAGCAACATGCGGGCCGACAGGAACGGCCGCCCCACTCGCCACCAAGCCAGGCCGATCGCCCCAAACAAGACCAACCCCAACACCCCCATCCCGATCGCGGGTTGCCAGCGTCCCACCAGGGCCCCCAAACCGGTCACCGCGATCGCCGCGCCCACCCAAATCATCACCAAAAACGACAGGGGCGGCACCAGCAAATCCAACCCCATCACCAGCAGGGGGCCATTTCCGGTGCGAATGGCCCGCCCCAACAACGGCGGCACCACGGAAATCATCGTCTGCAAATGACCATGTTCCCAGCGGGTGCGTTGGCTGGTGGCGGCGCTTTCGGCCTGGGGCAACCGACCGGTCACGGGCGCATCGGGGCAAAACAAGGGCGGAGAGCCGGCCACCGTTAGATCAATGCCCATTTGCATATCCTCCACCAGATTGCCGCTGGCGAGGGGGAGTTGGGCGATCGCCTGCCAAGGAAACGCCATCCCCGTCCCATTTAACAAACAGGGCAACCCCAGCCGCCGCAATCCCTCCGATCGGGCAAAATTCTTGACCGCAAAGGCAAAGGCCGAAACCCGCCGCGCCGCACTGGGAGAGGGCGGCAGTTCCATCAAGTAGCGCCCTTGTACCGGGCGATCGTACTTCAGCGCCCATTGCCCCAAACGATCCAAGCTACCCGGCTCCAGGGTGCAATCCGCATCCACAATCACCACCACCTCCGGCGGCTCCTGGGCCAACACTTGCACCCCAAAATCGAGAGCATAGCCCTTGCCCCGCTGCTCGCTGTTGAAGCGCTCCGCCACGGTCGCGCCGGCCGATCGGGCCAGTTCCGCCGTGGTATCGGTGCAGTTATCCGCCACCACCAATAGTTGATCGCCCGGTTGCAACTGGGGCTGAATGGCTTGGATGGTTGTCCCGATCGAGGCCGCCTCATTGTGAGCCGGAATCAGCACCGCCACCCTGGGCCGTCGCCAGCCCGCCGTGGAGGGCGATCGGCCAAAACCCGGCAACAGCCCTCCCACCAAACACTCGATCGCCAACATCGCGATCGGCAACGATACCAGACCCGTCACGCCCCACAGGGCCCACTCCACTCCCAAGGCGACCTCAACCACCCCGGATTCAAGCAGCAGCGGCGGCATCGGTTGCCAGATTGAGAAGCAGTTAGCCATAGGTCGATCGCCTGGGAAATAAAGAGTCTCTTGGTGATTGGTTGAGCGAATCGCCTCCGCCACCCCCAAGGGCCAGTTCAGGGCCCCATGAGCGCCAAATCTGCGCCAAATAGGCCAATCACCGGCACTTCACCTAGCTGAAACATCAGTCGCAATACTCGTCAAAACACCCTTAATCGGCCCCATTCTGCCTAAAACCACAGGGCTTGCAAAGGGCTTCAGTCAAGAATTGCCAGCTTGAGAGAACTTCCCCATTGTCTCCAATCGGCTTAATTCAACCCCAATTCAGACTCGATTCAACTGGGGAAATTCATTAGCTAGTTTTTTTAAAGACTTTTTGAATGATTGATCGAAAAACGATTATCTTGATGCTCTCAATCACAGTGGGCATTATGATAGCTTCATAAGGATCCGGGGTGCAAGCCAGCATTGGGCAAGGCCATTACAGCTATTAATTGGGTATCACGATTAGGCCCTGGATGAAACAGGCAAATTGGGTCGTTGAACTGAGCCATTGAATTCGGCAATTAGACCAATTTTGACCTAATGGGGAAATTAACCCTGAGGCTGTTCCCCAAGGGTGGATGAATATCACGAGTGCAGCGAGTATGTTTGGTCAGATCTCTGGAACGATCAGCATTTTTGTCTTTCGAGTCACTGATTATCCGTCTCTCATCACTGCACAATCACTCTGAGTGTCACATCTCAATGACTACCTATTTTGGAGAGGCTGCCATGACCTCGATCGCACCCAAGGTTCCGATTCTGAACATCACGCTCGACAACATTTCTCAACAGAAGTTGTTGGCAAATTTGAAACGGGGCGGTTGGGTGACCACGCCCAATATTGATCATTTGGTTAAAACTCGGAAAGATGAGGTTTTTGACACGATCTATCACAAAGCCGATTACTTGGTTTGTGATAGCCAGGTTTTGATCTTTGTGGCCAAGCTGATGGGCTACCACATCACCGACAAAATCTCTGGATCCGATTTCTTTCCGGTTTTTTATGAATATTATGCCCATGACCCAGAGATGACTATTTTTCTGCTGGGGGCCATGGAGGGAGTGGCCGAAAAGGCTCGCCATCTAATTAATGAAAAGGTGGGCCGCGAAATGGTCACGGGGGTTTATTCGCCGCCTTTTGGTTTTGAGCGCGACCCGGCGGAATGCGCCAAGATTGTTGATTTGATTAATCAATCGCGGGCTAATGTTTTGCTGGTGGGAGTTGGCGCACCCAAGCAAGAAAAGTGGTTTTATCGCCATCGCCATTTGCTGAAACAGGTGACGGTGGCCTTTGGCTTCGGGGCAACGATCGACTTTGAGGCGGGCAATGTGCCCCGATCGCCCCGGTGGATGAGCCATGTGGGTTTGGAGTGGTTGTTTCGGCTGTCCTGTGAGCCAAAGCGTCTTTGGCGGCGCTATTTGGTGGAGAGTTTGCCATTTTTTATGGATTTGGGGGCAGCCCTGTTGGGTCGCTACCAACTGCACCGACCGATCGGGATCTTGCTGCAAGAGGCGGGGTTTTTAACCGAAGGGCAATTGCAGGAGCTAATTGACTGGTATGAACTACGCCAGCCGCTACCCCTAGAACAAATTCTGTTAGCCAAGGGTGTGGTGCAGCCGCCGGTTTTGCAGTTTTTTGAAACGGTTTTGCCACGGTTGGGCGAACGATCGGGGGTGGATCTGCAGTCGCGATCGGCGATCGTCCAGCTCTGTGAACAGGCTGGATTGTTGACCCCTCAACAGCGCCAGGAACTGGAAGCCAGTGACAGCCCATCGCCGGAATTGGTGGCGATCGAGCGAGGGTGGTTGAGCGCCCAAATGGTGCGGCTGTTGCAATTGGCGATCCCGTCCGGCGGCCTGACCCTGAAGCCGGAGGCGGCCCTTTACCGAGCTGGGTTGATTGATTTTGATTGGATTGCGGCGGCTCGGGCCTATCAACGCAATCCCCAGTGGCTAACGTTGGGTGAGTTGGCGGTGGCTCGGGGCTTAATTTCCCATCGTCTCTTGGTGTTTATCCAGGAGTACCAAGCAGAACTGTCAGCCTTGCCCGATCCCCAGGCCCTGCGCGATCGGTTGGTGGCGGCGGGACTGGCCGCGCCCAATGGTTTGGAGAGGGCCGCTTAGCGGCCAGGGCCGTTGAGATATTCGATCGTCCCTCGGGCGATCGCCCAGGCCATTTGCGATCGCCAAGTGGGATTGGTCAGCAGGGCCGCATCTTGTCGGCCCGTCACAAAACCGGTTTCCACCAAAATCGAGGGCATTCGACTGTTACGCAGCACATAGAACCGAGCCGTGCGCACCCCGCGATTGCGCATGAATGGAAAGGCGCGCATGATGCTTTGTTGCACCGCCTGGGCCAACCGACCGCCGGACTGGTGGTAGTAGGTTTCTACGCCGCTCACGTCCGGGCGATTAATGCCTGCTGAGTTGGCATGGACGCTAATAAAGACGGTGGCATTAATGCGGTTAGCCAACTGGGTGCGCCCATCCAGACTGATAAAGGTGTCGTCATCGCGGGTCAAAACCACGTCGGCCCCTTGGCGACGCAACAGCGCCGCCAGTTGCAGACCAATATCCAAAACCGCTTGCTTTTCTTGCAGTCCCCCAATCCCGATCGCCCCGGGATCGCGACCGCCATGGCCCGGATCCACCACAATTCGCACCCGCCGATTCAACATCGGCAGACCGCCCAGGCGAGGATCGGGGTAATCGTTCACCCAGCCGGGCGATTGGCCGGAGTTGTCCGGTTGACGGGGCCAGGGCCGCGGCGGCAAAGGATTGGCCGTGGGCGGGGTGGCGGCGGGGGGATTCACGGCGGTGGTGCTGCCGATCGGCTGGGCAATCACCAAGCTCTCTTCGGTGCGAGCCTGCCAATCGGGGCTGCTCGGATCCACCACCAACAAAACTCGCACCCGAGGCGGATACCCACCCCGTTGGGGAGTGACGATCAGACGGGTTACGCCCGCTCGGCCGCCCACGAGTCGATCGACCCCATTGGCGATCGAGGCGTTATCTAACCAAATTTCGATCTGTCGGCGATCGGGGCTGCGGTTTACCGTAATGCCGGGAGTTCCACCGCTCACCCGCAGGGCCAATCCGCCTTCAGACAGTTCCACTCCTTCCACTTGGGCGATCGGGGAGTTGCCGCCCGATCGTTCTAAAACCTCTCGCAACGCGCCGGGAATCCAAGGGCGATCAGAATTATTGGGATTATTGGGGTTATTGGGAGGTGTGGGTTGTGGGCGATTCCGCTGGCCAGGCAGCACAAGCTGCGGGGGAGGTTGCTGGGCAATCGGTTCTCCGCCCAGTTCTACCGTCCATTGGGTCGGAGACAAGCTGCGCACCCGCACCCGATCGGGATCAATGCGATAGCCCGGTTGGAATTCGATCGCGATGCGGGTGGTGTTGCGATCGGGCTGGCCCACGCGCACCGCTCGCACCATGCCCCCAAACCGCTGTTCTTGAACCGGTTGGGCCAAGGTGGTGTCCGGCAGGTCAATGGCCAGGCGATCGGGCCCCGACACAATTTGGGCCCGGGGCTGCACCCCTTCATCGGTTGTGAAGCTCAACTGATTGCGCGTCGGATCAAACCGCCAATTCAGCAGTTGCCCGGCCTGGGCTGGCAACGCCGCCACCAACGATCCCAGCAGCCCCAACAGCCCGACGGCTGCCATTTGCTTTCCGGGGGCCGACTTCCGACCATCGCCAAACAAACGCAAAGCAACCAAAATTGATCTCCAACAAACCAAAACTGCCGGGCTGATTGGGCGATCGACATTGGCCCGTCTTGGGTGTCACTTCAGACCCATGCGATCGCGCCTTCTTGCCGAATGCAGTTTAGCGCCCAGGCGAAATTTTGACCAAATTTGATCGTTATTTCGATCGTTACTTTGAGCGTTGGATCGTTGATTAACGTCTCAAGGATTAACGCCTCAAGGCCGGCGATCGACTTCTGAACGCAGGGGCAACCATCCCCACCCATGCGCCCGATCGAGACCCGTAACCCCGGATCCAGATAGACCGACAGCGTAAGCCGACAAAATAGACCGACAGAGATCTACAAACGCAACAGCAAATTGGGCCCGTGGGTGTCTGTCCCGCAAGTCATCATCAGCCCAAATCGTTCCGCCAACTCCTTCACCCGGGCGGTTTGATCGGGGCTAGGAGTCCAAGGGTTGGGATTGTTATAGGCATAGTAAGCCTCCACCCCGTCAATCCCTAGGGTTGCCGCTGCCATAATCAGGGGCTTGGCATCCAGGCGATAGCGAGCGGGGTGAGCCAACACGGCAATGCCCCCCGCCTGTTGAATGGCGTGAATCACTCGATCGGCGTAGTAATACTCATCGCGCACGGGCTGCCCTTGCAAATAGGGCTGAATCACATCAGCACTGATATCAAAGGCATAGCCCAGGATATGCACCTCGGTTCCCAGCAACCCTGCATTGATTTCAACCCCCGTCCACAAATGGGGCACCACCAGCTCAGGGGTCACTGATTTGGCCAATTGCAGTGCTTTGGCCGCAGCCAGATAGCCATTCACACTGTGGTGATCGGTAATGGCAAAGCCCTTGAGACCAATTTGCAGGGCCTGGTTAATCAAATCGGTGGGGCTGAGACGGCCATCGGAGGCCGTTGTGTGCATGTGAAAGTTGTAGTGACGCGGGCAACTCGTCGGAGTCAAAGATTGGAATACGTCCCGCAGCAGCGCCTGGTCTTCAGCCGTCACCGAAGCTGTCACCGACAGCGGACTCAAGCCACGGGTAACGCGAGCTGTCATAGCGACACTCCCAAAGAATGGAGAAAAATGGCTTCACCAATCTTAAACAATTTTTAAAGACTTTCTGTTGCAATTCGTCATGTGCCATGCATTCGCCATAAATGGTCTTTGGTCAAAAAGGAAACCCTCCAGGATTTCGATGGTTTTAAATGCAAATCAAACTATTTTTTGACGATCCCAAACTTTTAGAAAGTTTTTAAAAAGTTTGAGAAAAAGGCAAAAAAATTCCCGACCAATCCTCACGCCTGCCATGGGTCTGTTTGAAGTGGGGATCGGCCGGGCCAAAACTGCCCCAACTTTGGGATCGGGAGAGTTAGCAGCGTTAGCAAAAATCAATTGATGGTGGTTTGGGTTGCCATGTCACCCGATCGGGTGCTGAGGGAACCTGGATTGGTGCGCGGCTGCAAGAGGCGGGGAGCGCGATCGAGCATCAATTCTCGACTGAGACCCTCGCGCGCATCATCTCGATTCAGCAAACTGCAAATCAGCTCGCCGGGCCCATGGGGGTCAAACACATGGCGGATGCCATCCAGCCCGACCCAAATTCGACGGCGGCAGTTGTAGGCCGATCGGGGCCGTTCCACCCCATCCACCGCCACCGTGGCCCGAAACTCCCAGTGTTTCTTGGCACTGCGCTGAATTTTCAGAATGCAAATTTGCTGACCATGCCAGGGCCGACAAAAATCCGCCGCTTGGGCCGCCGGAGGTTCCAGCCCCCAAACCAGCCCCACTAGCAGGAAACCGGCCAGCACCCAACCCGCCTGCCAACTCCCAATCCAACGCTTTTGGATCGATCGCCCCTTGGACACTAGAGCACACCCTTGGAACTGGGAATTTTGCCAGCACGACGCGGATCCACCTCGATCGCCATGCGCATTGCGCGGGCAAAAGCTTTAAAAGTGGCTTCGATGATGTGGTGCGAATTGATGCCGTCCAGTTGGCGAATGTGCAAGGTCATTTGCGAGTGATTCACCACCGCCACGAAGAATTCCCGTACCAATTGGGTGTCATAGTTGCCCACCCGTTCCGTGGGGATTTGCAGCCCATAGCTCAGGTGGGGCCGGCCGGAAAAGTCCAACGCCACCTGCACGAGGGCCTCATCCAAGGGGGCGACAAAATGCCCAAACCGGACGATACCCTTGCGATCGCCCAAGGCCTGATGCAGCGCTTGGCCGAGGGTGATGCCCACATCTTCGTTGGTGTGGTGATCATCAATATGCACATCCCCGGTGGCTTGGATGTCCAAATCAATCAATCCATGGGAGGCAATTTGATCGAGCATGTGATCCAAAAAAGGCACGCCGGTCTGGGCGGAGCAACGGCCCGTTCCGTCCAAATTCAAACCGACCTGAACATCGGTTTCGCCGGTTTTGCGGCTGACGCGGGCGGTGCGATCGGGCGTGAGGATGACGGGGCGATCGAGCATCGGCTGGGTAATTGGCTCGGTGATTGGCTCGGTAATTGGCTCAGTGGTTTGCATGATTTGAGGAACGATCGGAGGGCAAACGGCAACAGGGGCGATCGGGCAACAGGGGGCGGACAGGGCGATCGCCCATCCAGCCCCCATGGGTTATGGGTTATGGATCCCAGGACGAATCTTAGGCCGTGGAGGATGGGGCCAACAGCTACATTCCAACGATGTTGTAGCCCGCGTCCACATAAATCACCTGGCCCGTAATCCCGCTAGACAAATCGCTGCACAGAAAGGCCGCCGTGTTGCCCACTTCCACTTGGGTGACCGTGCGGCGCAAGGGAGCCGTTTCCTCCACGTGGTGAATCATGTCCAAAATGCCGCCCACCGCCGAAGAAGCCAGCGTCCGAATCGGGCCCGCCGAAATGGCATTCACCCGAATTCCCTTTTCACCCAATTCCGTGGACAAGTAGCGCACGCTGGCTTCCAAGGCCGCCTTGGCCACGCCCATCACGTTGTAGTTCGGCACGGCCCGCACACTGCCCAGGTAGCTGAGGGTGATGATGCTGCCGTTGTCGTTCAGCAGGGGCTTGGCTGCTGCCGCCAACTTGGTCAGGGAATAGGCGCTGATGTCTAAAGCGCGGGCAAATCCTTCGCGGGACGTGTTGCTGAAATCTCCGGTCAGTTCTTCCTTGCCAGCAAAGGCTAGGCAGTGGATCAAGATGTCAAAATTGCTCCACTTGCTCTGGATGGTGGTGAAGGTTTCGTCCACCTGGGCATCGTCCTGCACGTTGCAGGGCACCAGGAAAGCGGGGTTGAGGGGTTCAATCAACTCGGCCACTTTCTTTTCGGCCTTGCCCTTGTCATCGGGGAGATAGGTGGCGGCAATTTCAGCCCCGGCCGCGTGGAGCTGTTGGGCAATGCCCCAGGCGATCGAGCGGTTGTTGGCAATCCCCGTAACGAGGGCTTTTTTTCCAGAGAGGTTGAGCAGCATAGGTGTTCTAAATTTCAGCAACAGAATCTCAAATTACAAAATCCCAACATCCACTCCCAACGCCCACTCAAGATCCCAACACCCACTCAAAATCCCAATCACCGAGTCCCGAGGGCGGTTCCCTTGGCGATCGGGTCAGCGATCGGGCCGTGAGGGGCTTGATGGGGCGGTGGGGTGGTGCAAAGTTGCCATTCAAGGGGATTGGCAGCCCGTTGTTGACTCAAACCGTATCAAAGGCTACAACGAGCGAATTACAATGTTCGAGATTGTAGTGCTGCGAAGGTGACCTGAATCAGTTTAGATCGGTCAGGGGCTTCTGAAAGACCTTCGCTGGTTTTGAGTTTTGGGCTTTGCGATCGCGAACCTAATCGATTGAGATGGGGTTTTGTATCCGCCTTCCAAAAAATCGAACCCGAAAAAAATGCGCGAATCGATCGCGCTTGGTATAACGTTTCTCAGTAGTTCGGCAGTTCGGCGCAGCGAGATGCCCTTATCAGTAGACAAGCCTTTAGCCGTTGTTTTCCGCCAACTGAGCGGAGATTCTTTCTCACCGCCTACCGAGCGGTTTGATCGGGGCAAAACGATTTTTTTCCCGGGTGATCCGGCTGAACGGGTTTACTTTTTGGTGAAAGGGGCCGTGAAACTCTCCCGTGTCTATGAGGCCGGTGAGGAAATTACTGTGGCTCTGCTGCGCGAAAACACGGTTTTTGGGGTGTTGTCGCTCCTGACGGGCAATCGATCGGATCGCTTCTATCACGCTGTGGCCTTCACGCCCGTGGAGTTGTTGTCGGTGCCGATCGATCGGGTGGAAAAGGCCCTCAAGGATGATCCCGACTTGGCCATGGTGATGCTTCAGGGGTTGTCATCGCGGATTTTGCAAACGGAGATGATGATTGAAACCCTGGCCCACCGCGATATGGGATCTCGGTTGGTGAGCTTTTTGCTGATTCTGTGCCGGGATTTTGGGGTTCCCAGCTCCGATGGAATTACGATCGATCTGAAGCTCTCTCACCAAGCTATTGCCGAGGCGATCGGATCCACTCGGGTCACCGTAACCCGGCTACTCGGGGATTTGCGCGATCGCAAGGCCATCTCAATCCACAAAAAGAAAATTACGGTACACAACCCCGTGAGCCTGGGGAACCAGTTTACCTAACCATCCAACGTCCTCGCCCAAACTATCATTGCAAAGGCCTAGATTGTTGGGCAAAGGCCGCTTAAGGAGCGATCGCACAGAGGGCGATGACGATCGGGTATGTACTAATTTTGCTAGCCACCTTGGTGTTAGGTGGGGCGATTGCCACCATGGGCGATCGGCTCGGCACCCGCGTGGGCAAAGCTCGCCTCAGCCTGTTTAACCTGCGACCGCGCCAAACGGCCACCCTCGTCACGATCGTGACCGGCAGCCTGATTTCCGCCTCCACCTTGGGCCTGTTGTTCTTGGCGGGCATTTTTGAACTCGAAGAAATCCAAACGCGCTTGGGACGGGCCCGGCGGGAACTGGATCAAGCCCGCGTCCAACAGGATCAGGCCCGCGCTGAACTGAGCCAAATCAACCGATCGCTGCAAGCCTCCTTGGCCCGGCAGGCCCAAACCCAAAACCGCCTCAACCGGGCCCAAAAGCGTCTGCTCCAGGCCGACAAACAATTCCGGCTCGCCAAAACCCAACTCACCCAGGTTTCCCGCCGGGCGCGGCAACTGCTGAGCGACATCAAAACCCTCCAGAGCGAGCGGCTCAGTCTGCAAAGTGACCTGCAACGCCTTGGGGGAGAAAATCGCCAACTTCAGGGGGATCGATCGCGCCTGTTGGATGAGCGATCGGCCCTCGATCGTCAAAATCAAACCCTGATTGCCCAAAACCGCGATCGCACCGCCCAAATCCGTGATCGGGAACAACGGCTCCAGGACGTGGAATCCCGGCTGCAAGATGCCAACCAGCGGTTTCAGTCGGCCCAATCAGAATTGCAGTCCCTGGAAGTTTCCGTTCGGCGGCTGGAGCGGGAATCCCAGGCCCTCCGGGAAGGAAACGTGGCCCTGCGGCGCGGGGAAGTGTTGGCGGCTGGCATTTTGCGGATTCCGTCCCCCGAAATGACCCAAGCGGCGATCGAGCGGTTGTTAGTGGCTGCCAACCGCGCCGCCCTCGAACGCACCCAGCCGGGCATCGGAGCCAGTCAGCAGGCCATTTCCCTCTCGCGGGGAGAAGTGGAGCAGGTGATCGCCCAAGTGCGGGACGGTCGCGCCTATTACGTGAAGGTGATTTCCACGGCCAACTATCTGACCGGGGAAGAACCGCCTATCCGCGTCGTTTTGGATGTGGCGCTGAATCAAGTTCTCTTTACCCGTCGTGAAACCCTGACGGTGGCTTCCCTGGATCCTGCCAGCCTGTCGCAACCGGAACTGCGCGATCGCCTGGAACTCGCCTTGGGTCAAGCCCTGTTTCGGGCCCAACGAGCGGGAGTCGCGGCCGATGGTTTCCGGGTAGAAAATGTGCCGGGTCTGATCCAATTTGTGCGCTGGCTGGAGTCTCAAACCCAACCCGTTGAGGTGCGGGTGATTGCAGCCCGCGACATTTATACCGCCGGCCCCCTGTCCCTGTCCTTTGTGGCGGTTCGCAATGGCCAGGTGCTCTACGAAATTGAACCCCCCCCAAACACCCCGATTGAATCCCGTCGATCGACTCGCCCCAGGCGCATCGGGTAAGAAAATCTTGCGAATTGGCCGGCCCCTGTCGATCGCCCCTCGGGATCCCGATCCGAATTTTTGCATCGATGGTGGCGGTGCGTAGGGCACAAACCTAAGCATCGGGAATTTGCGAACCGTTGCCCTACGACACCCTACTACGGGATTTCGGGTGGGGTGGTGAGTTGTTTCAGAATGGCTTGGGTGAGGGGGTGGTCGGAGAGTTCGGCGGCGCGACCTTGCTGAAGGGCGGCTTGCACCAGACTATATAAACTTCGGAGGCTGCTTTGGGTGTGGGGATGGGTTTCACCCAACTGCTGCACCCGAATCTTCCAAGCGCGCAGCAACAGCCGCTCGGCTTCACCCCAACGATTTTGGTGACAGTGCAGCACTGCCAAGTTGTTGAGGCTGTTGGCGGTTAAGGGATGGTCGGCTCCCATCACTTGCTCTTTGATTGCCAGCGACCGCCGGTAGAGAGGTTCCGCTGCCTCGTACCTTCCCTGAGATTCGTAGAGTGCTGCCAAGTTGTTGAGGCTGACGGCGGTGTCGGGATGGTCGGCTCCCATCACTTGCTCACGGATGGCCAGCGATCGCCGGAAGAGGGGTTCTGCGGCCTCGTACTTTCCCTGGGATCGATAGAGTGCTGCCAAGCCGTTTAGGCTGTTGGTGGTGTCGGGATGGTCGGCTCCCAGCGCCCGCTCACGAATTTCCAGCGATCGCCGATAGAGGGGTTCCGCTGCCTCGTACTTTCTCTGGGATTCGTAGAGTGCTGCCAAGTTATTGAGGCTCGTGGCGGTGTCGGGATGGTTGGCTCCCATCACTTGCTCACGGATGGCCAGCGATCGCCGGAAGAGGGGTTCCGCTGCCTCGTACTTTCCCTGGGATTTGTAGAGTACTGCCAAGCCGTTTAGGCTGTTGGCGGTGTCGGGATGGTCGGCTCCCAGCGCTCGCTCACGAATTTCCAGCGATCGCCGATAGAGGGGTTCCGCTGCCTCGTACTTTCCCTGGGATTCGTAGAGTGCTGCCAAGTTATTGAGGCTCGTGGCGGTGTCGGGATGGTCAACTCCCAGCAATCGCTCACGGATGTCCAGTGATCGTCGGTAGAGGGGTTCCGCTGCCTCGTACCGTCCCTGGGATTCGTAGAGGTTTGCCAAGTTGTTGAGGCTGGAGGCGGTCTCAGGATGATCGGGGCCGAAGCGGTGTTCGGTGGTGGTTATGCAGTCGCTGTAGTGTTGTTCGGCTTCAGACCAGAGACCTTGCCCCTCAGCCAGCCGCGCCAATGCCACAAAGGGCCAGATCGAATCTGTTGGATCAGCAATTTTGGCGCTGTTGGTGGCGGCCGCTTCCAAGTGTGGCCAGGCAGGGCGGGTGCGCGCCAAGTCAGCCAGCGTCACCGTATCTGGAACCGTTTTCGCTACACTCACCATCTGCCCCAAAAACGCCTGTTGCAGCGCCTCGCCCTCGGGCCAACCTGCCCGTTGGGCCGCGAAAAACTCCCGAATCAGCGGATGCAGTCCATATTGCCGATCGCCCAGCCGCTCCAACAAACTCAGCCGCTCCAACTCCGCCCGCGCTGCTTTCAGCTCTTCCTGATCGTCGCTGGGCCAACAACCCTGCACCCACTCCCACAACACCGGAGCCGATCCAAAGCAACCCAACAACACCGCCAGCCGTTGTGCTTTCTGGCTCAGGGCTTGCCAGCTTAACTCAACGGCAACCCGCTCGACTGGATTGTTAAACATCACGCCAGTCTTTTGCTGATCGATTTTGCTGTTGATCGCCGGTAAGCTAGCCGCCACCTCGCTCACTGTGGCCGCCGTCGCCGGATCGGCCGCCTCTGCCAGCACGATCGCCTCCAACAGCGTCCAATCGTCGAACGGATTTTTCAGATTAGCCGCCGGGAGCCGCGCCGCCACCCGATCGCCCAGGGCCGCCACCTGATCGCGCATCGGAGCCACCAAAGCACCCACCGCTGTTCGGATCTGGGGCAAGATCGGCTCCAGCACTTCCTGGGTTAACCGTTCGCTGGTGGTTTCCGCCGACTTTTTCAGCAGCAACACCCCGATCGCTACTTCGCCCATTGCCAACGGTTCCATCACTTAACCTCCTGTGGAATTTGTCTAATCTGTCTCTGTTTTACAGCGTCGATCGAAAACATCGATCAGATTAGCGGCAGGCGATCGCGGGGCTGCTGGGGTGCTTGGGTGGGGCGATCTCGCAAAGTCATCGATCGCCCGAAAAATCAATCAATATCTAAACATCTGCTCCCAGCATTTGCAATCGGTAAAGGCTGGCGTAAAGACCATCCAAATCCATCAATTGATCGTGGGTTCCAGACTCCGCCAAACGCCCCCGCTTGAGGGCGAAGATGCGATCGACATTGCGAATGGTGGACAGTCGGTGCGCAATAATAATTGCCGTGCGATCGCGCATCATCCGATCGACCGCCGCTTGAATAACCGCTTCCGTGGCCACATCCAAACTGGACGTAGCTTCATCCAAAATCAGCACTTTGGGTTCTCGAATGGCCACCCGTGCAAAGGCCAAAAGCTGCTTTTGACCGCCCGATAAATTGGTGCCGCGCTCACGCAATTCTGAATCATACCCTTGGGGTAATTGCTGAATAAATTCATCAATGCTGACTCGTTCGGCGGCGGCTTGCACCTCAGTCAGGCTGTAATTTTCTCCGAGGGTAATGTTGCTTTTTACGTCGCCGGAAAAGAGAAATCCATCTTGCAAAATAATTCCTAATTCTCGACGCAAATCGGCCTGGGCCATGTCGCGAATGTCCACGCCATCGAGCAGAATTCGCCCTTCGGTGACTTCATACAAACGGCTGAGTAGCCGAATGATCGAGGATTTGCCCGCACCCGTGGGCCCCACGAAGGCTACTTTTTCGCCGGGATGAATGGTGAAGTCCAAATCATGGAGCACCATTTCATCGGGTTTGTAGCCAAAGGAAACATGCTCAAAGCGAATTTCGCCACGGGTTTTCAGGCTGGCAAATTGGGCGCGATCGACCTTGGGCGGATCTTGGATTTCGATCGGTTCCGCGAAGATGCCGTTAATTCGTTCAATGGCGGTGAATCCCGCTTGAATGGCGGTGAATTTTTCGGCAAATTCTCGCAGGGGATCAAACATCCGCTGAGCAAAGAGAATAAAGGCCGCCAAGGTTCCAAACTCGATTGTTTTGCCCGCCACCAATGCGCCGCCATACCAAAGCACTCCGGCGATCGCGACGAGGGAAATCCATTCCAAGGTGGCTGAAACGGCTGAGTCAAAAAAGATGGTGCGATCGACTTCGTGAATATAGTCTTGGTTGGTCTTCCGAAACTGTTTGGCGTTGTAGCGTTCTCGGCGGAACAATTGCACCACATTCACACCCACCAGATTCTCTTGCAGCATCGAATTCAAATCCGATAACCGCTCTCGGGCCCGATAGTTGGCTTTCCGGAATTCCCCTTGAAAATAAACAATCGCCCCCGCGATCGGGATCAACATCAGCAACAGCAATAGCGCCAATTGCCATTGCAAGGTCAACATCGTGACTATCAACACCACGATCGACAACAGATCGCTCACAATCCCGATCGCGCCTGTGGAAAAAACCTCACCCAAGGCATCCACATCGCTGGTTAGGCGGGTGATCAACCGACCCACGGGCGTGCGATCGAAAAAGCGCATGGCCAGCGCGGTCACATGATCGAATAAATCATTGCGAATATCCGCCGTAATCCGTTGGCCCACTTCCTGCACCAAGTAACCCTGAAGCCCTTGGAGCGCCAACCGCACCGCCACCGTCACCAACACCAGCAGCCCCACCGTGTTCAGACCCGATCGCAGGGGCATCGCTTCCAGAAAATCCCAAGCGCTGGCCTCGCCCCGAATCAGCGAGATGGCTTGACCCACCAAAATCGGTTGTAGCGCATTGCCCAAGGACAACGGCAGCAACAAAATCAGCGACACAATCAGCAGCTTGCCGCTGCGACGGGCGTAGGGCACCAGTCGCAAAAAAAGCCGCCAGTCAGTTTCAGAGCGGCGATCGGACGGGGTTTGCGCAGCAGCAAGATTCGCAGTCATAGCCAACCGGTAGAGACACAAATCAAGCCGCCCTGACAGATTGGCGGCCGGGCCTGTTTGCAAAGGCGGGCAGACAATCGATCGGGGTGGCTTGACAGCAATTTCAGTACAGAGTCTCCTTCATTATCGCCCATGAATTCGCCCGCATGGCTCGATCGACCGGTGACAGCTCAGCGGCTCCGATTGCCCAGTGGATCTCTGTATCGCCCGGTCTTGATTGATACGCGATCGGGATCTGCAATCAATCACGATCAACCATAGCCAGATATCTGCCAAGGATGTGCAAGCAGCAAGCAGAGTGGAATTTGACGAAGGAAAAAATCAAAAATGATCAGAAAAATTGACCGATCTGAAATTAGAGTGCGAACCAAGAATTAAGGAGTTTGAGGGTAGAAATCAGCAGAATTAGGGATGACATCTGAATTCGCCATGGGTTATGAATCTGAAGATTTCTGTTTTGGGTGCTCGTGTGTTGACTGCGAATTCTACCTGCCAGCTAGCCCCACAGAATAGCTACCCGCTAGCTCCCCAGGAAACGCCTAGGAATTTCTGATGCCCCATCCTTGTGCTCCACGACTCGTTTATTATTCACTGTTGCCTTTTTTTGCCCTGATTTTAGGAATACCCACGGGGGCGATCGCCTCGGAAATTCCTGTGCTGACCTTGGCCGATCGCCCGGCGGTGGCCACCGCAGCCGACGCGTTGGGAACCGATCATTTCAGCACGGATGACCTGGCCCAGGTCACCGCCGTTTCGCAACTCTCGGATGTGCAACCCACCGATTGGGCGTTTCAGGCGCTGCAATCCTTGGTGGAGCGCTATGGCTGCATTGCTGGCTATCCCGATGGCACGTTCAAGGGCAACCGGCCCCTCAGTCGCTATGAGTTCGCGGCCGGTTTGAATGCCTGTCTCGATCGGATCAATGAGCTAATCAAATCCGCCACGGATCTGCTCGCGGCCAAGGAAGACCTGCGGAAATTGCAAAAACTGCAAGAGGAATTCGCAGCGGAGCTGGCCGGCCTGCGGGGGCGGGTGGATGCCTTGGAAGCCCGCACGTCCGAGCTGGCAGCCAACCAGTTTTCGACCACCACGAAGCTGAAAGGTGAAGTGATTTTTGCCTTAGATGATGTGTTTGGCAATGAGCGGGCTGGCGGCGGTGACTTGGATTACAACACCGCGTTTTCCTACCGAGCACGGCTGAACTTCAATACCAGCTTCACGGGTAAAGATGAGCTGCGGGTGCGGCTACAAAGCAACAACATCATCCCGATCGATGGGGCCGTGACGGGAACCAGCATGACCCGCTTGGCTTTTGATGGCAACAGCAACAATCAGTTCCGATTGGACGATCTGCACTATCGTTTCCCGATCGGGCAGAAAACCCACATGTGGCTGATTGCCAGCGGTCAAGGAACTGACGGCATTGCCGATCCGTTGAATTCGTTTCTGCGCAGTGACAGTTCCGGTTCCCTGTCCCGGTTTGGCCGCTTTAGTTCGATCTACCGCAGTGTGAGGGGCCCCGGGGTCGCGATCGAGCATGACTTTAGCGATCAGTGGTCGGTAGATTTGGCATACCGTGCGCCCCAGGGCAGCAATCCGGCTGATGAGGCGGGCCTGTTCAACGGCAGCTACGGGATTTTGGGCCAAATCCTATATCAGCCCAGCAAAAACGCTGGCATTGGCTTCACCTTCGCCCACACCTACTTTGACGAAGCCGATGTGAACATCACGGACGGCGTAGGCAGTGCTTTTGCCCAACGGCCCTTCAGTCGGGTTGATACGTTGGCCAACTCCTATGGGTTGATCGGTTCGGTGCAGTTTAGTCCTCGTTTCAATCTGTCCGGTTGGGTGGGCTACACCGACGCAACAGCCAAGTCCGGCAACGATCGGGGAGCCAATGCCGACATTTGGAATTGGGCCGTGACGATGGCCTTTCCGGATCTGTTCAAGGAAGGCAACTTGGGCGGGATTATTTTCGGGATGCCGCCCAAGGCCACCCAAAACGATGTGGACGGCCGAGAAGATCGCGATACCTCGTTCCATGTGGAGGCGCTCTACTACCACCAACTGACGGACAACATTGCCATTACACCGGGTGTGATTGCGATTTTCAACCCGGAGCACAACGCCGATCACGAGACCCAGGTGGTGGGGGTGGTACGCACTGTGTTCTCTTTCTAAATCCGGCGCGGCCATTCAACGTAAATCCCTGATTCGGCTTTTTGGGAGTCGCAGAGGTGAATCATTGGCGGGAACCCAGCTTTTTCTGGGTAACGATTCGCTGCGGCTCGCAGGTGACCGTGAATCTCCTCCCAAATGCTTGGCAATTATTGAGGACTAACCCATGACCCATCGTTTTCTGCCACTACTCTCTCGCTCCGCTCTGTTGCCTCTTTTGACCCTGATTTTAGGAATACCCACGGGGGCGATCGCCTCGGAAATTCCCTTGCTGACCTTGGACGATCGCCCCACGGTGGCCACCGCAGCCGACCTGCTGGGCACTGATCCCTTAGGCACGGATGACCTGGCCCAGGTCACCGCTGTTTCGCAACTCTCGGATGTGCAACCCACCGATTGGGCGTTTCAGGCGCTGCAATCCTTGGTGGAGCGCTATGGCTGCATTGCCGGTTATCCCGATGGCACGTTCAAGGGCAACCGGCCCCTCAGTCGCTATGAGTTCGCGGCCGGTTTGAATGCCTGTCTCGATCGGATCAATGAGCTAATCAAATCCGCCACGGATCCACTCGCGGCCAAGGAAGACCTGCGGAAATTGCAAAAACTGCAAGAGGAATTCGCAGCGGAGCTGGCCGGTCTGCGGGGGCGGGTGGATGCCCTGGAAGCCCGCGCGGCGGAACTGGAGGCCAATCGCTTTGCGCCGGTCACCAAGCTCCAGTCCGAGGCCATGTTTGCCCTGGCCGATGTGTGGGGCGACGAAAAAGCCGGCGGCGGCGATTTGGACTACAACACCACCTTTGCCTATTGGGTGCGGCTGAATTTCAACACCAGTTTCACGGGTAAAGATGAGCTACGGGTGCGACTGCAAAGCAACAACATCATCCCGATCGATGGGGATTTGACGGGAACCAGCATGACCCGCCTGGGGTTTGACGGCAACAGCAGCAATCAGCTTCGGTTGGGGGATTTGTACTACCGTTTTCCCCTGGGCGATCGCACCCGAGCTTGGTTAATTGCCAATGGCCACGGCACCGATGGGATCACGGATCCCCTGAACGTATACCTGCGTAGTGACAGTTCCGGGGCCCTGTCGCGATTTGGGCGCTATAGCTCGATCTATCGCGGGCTGCGCGGCCCCGGCGTGGGAATTCAGCACCGCTTTAATCAACATTGGTCGGCCGATGTGGCCTACCGTGCGCCTCGGGGTAGCAGCCCGGATGATGAGGCGGGGCTGTTCAATGGCAGCTACGGCATTTTGGGGCAATTGCTCTATCAACCCACCCCCAGCACCAGCATTGGCTTCACCTTCACCCACACCTACTTCGATGAAGCGGATGTGAACATTACGGACAACATCGGCAGCGCCTTTGCCCAGCGGCCGTTCGATCGGGTCGATACTGCCGCCAATTCCTACGGGTTGATCGGCGCGGTGCAATTTAGCCCCCGTTTCACCCTGTCCGGCTGGGTCGCTTATACGGATGCCGAGGCCAAAGCAGGAGGCGATCGGGGGGCCAATGCGGATATTTGGACTTGGGCCGTGACAATGGCTTTCCCGGACTTATTCAAGGAGGGCAATGTGGGCGGCCTGGTGGTGGGGATGCCACCGAAAACCACACGCAACGACTTGACCAGCCGCGAGGATCGGGACACGTCGTTGCATGTGGAAGCCCTCTACCGCCACCAACTGACGGACAACATCGCTATCACGCCGGGAGTGATCGTGATTGTGAACCCAGAACATGATCAGGACAACGGCACGCAGGTGGTGGGCGTGGTGCGCACCACCTTTGCGTTTTAAGTGCTGCGTTCTAGGAGCGCGACAGGCTGAATACATTGGGTCAAAGTTGCAGAGCCAGTCGTGGTAACAAGGGGCTTGAGCATCTTGTTGCTTAACGATCAGGTGACGGTAACAGCCATGTAAGTTGACCCAGCAAATTAAGGTAGCCGCGCTACTAGGTTCGTTTGCGAAGGGTTTTGCCGGTGTTGGGAGCCGATCGCCTGGTTCAGTTTTGGGGCCGAGGCGATCGGTCATTTTGCGCTGGAGATCGGGGCGATCGGGGCGGAATCTAGCGGCTAACAGGTGCTTGAATGCAGAAATTGCATGAAATTCATGCTTAAAACGGATTCTGTAAAGTTTTTTGTAACTTGGATTACAAAAGCCCTGGGGCGCGATCGCTAGCATTTGCCCATTCTCAGCTCTAGCAACTACAACTTCTGACCGAATACTCCCTGGCTCCGGCCAGCGGTCAGAAGTTTTTACCCACCGGCATTGACCCCCTCGCTGGTAACTATGGCTCAAGCGATCGCCCCGGCAAGTTCCAAACTCACCAAGTTTGAGAAATTCAAAGCCGAAAAAGACGGACTGCAAGTTAAACAAGAACTCGCCACTTTTGCCCGCTTGGGTTGGGAAAACCTCCCCGAAGACGACCTGAATCACCGTCTGAAGTGGCTAGGGGTGTTCTTTCGCCCGGTCACTCCCGGAAAGTTCATGTTGCGGATGCGGTTGCCCCACGGCATTTGCACCAGCGGCCAACTGCGCGTCCTCGCCAGCATCGTTGAGCGCTACGGCGACGATGGCAGCGCCGACATCACCACCCGCCAAAACCTGCAATTACGCGGGATTCGGCTGGATGACATTCCTGAAATTTTCCAACAGCTCGATCGCGCCGGCCTCACCAGCATCCAATCGGGCATGGACAACGTGCGCAACATCACCGGCTCCCCCGTGGCCGGCATTGATGCCGACGAGTTGATCGACACCCGGGGGCTGGTGCGCAAAGTGCAGGACATGATCACCAACAACGGTGATGGCAACCCCAGCTTCAGCAACCTGCCCCGCAAATTCAACATCGCGATCGACGGCAGCCGCGACAACTCGGTTCATGCCGAAATTAACGACATCGCCTTCATCCCCGCCTACAAAGACGACAAACTCGGGTTCAACGTCGTGGTGGGCGGGTTCTTTTCCGCCAGCCGCGTGGCCCCCGCCATTTCCCTCAATGCCTGGGTGGATCCGCGCGATGTGGTTTCCCTCTGCGAAGCGATCTTGGTGGTTTATCGGGATCATGGCCCCCGTGCCAACCGCCAAAAGTCTCGGTTGATGTGGCTGATTGACGAGTGGGGAATTGAAAAATTCCGGGCCGCCGTGGAAAAGCAACTGGGATTTCCCCTGCTCACCGCCGCCGCGAAGGACGAATATTGCTGGGACAAACGCGACCACATCGGCATCCACGCCCAAAAACAAGTGGGCCTCAACTATGCCGGGTTACACATTCCCGTGGGCCGGCTGAATGCGCGCCAAATGTTTGATCTGGCGCGGCTGGCGGATATCTACGGCAGCGGTGAACTGCGCTTCACCGTTGAGCAAAACGTAATCATCACCAACATTCCCGATTCCCGGTTAGCGGTCTTTACCCAAGAGCCGCTTTTAAAAACCTTCTCGATCGCCCCGGCTCCCCTCGTGCGGGAACTGGTCTCCTGCACGGGGTCGCAGTTTTGCAACTTTGCGCTGATTGAAACCAAACAGCGTGCCTTGGCCGTGGCCCAAGCCGTCACCGATCGGGTCAAGCTTCCCCGGCCGGTGCGGATTCACTGGACCGGCTGCCCCAACTCCTGCGGCCAACCCCAAGTGGCCGACATCGGCTTGATGGGTAGCAAGGCTCGCAAGGACGGCAAAACCGTTGAGGCCGTGGACATTTTCCTTGGCGGCAAGGTGGGCAAAGACGCGCACTTGGGCGATCGGGTCATGAAAGGAATTCCCTGCGAAGACCTGAACGATGTGCTGGTGGACTTGCTGGTGGAGCATTTCCAAGCCGAGCGCAAAACGCCCGCCCTGGCTGAGGCGTAACCCAACCCGGCCTTAGCTCCCAACACCCAACAGACCACGCGATCCTCCCCGATCGTTTACTCCCCTTCTTTACCTTCAAACTCAGCAACCATGAGCAGCTTTTCCCGCCGCAAATTCCTGTTCACCGCCGCCACCGCTGCCGGAGCCACCGTCGCGATTCATGGTTGTGCTGCTGGAGGTGGCAACCAAGCCGCCAGCAGCCCGGCCGGTGGCGACTCCGCCGGGGGCAGCCCTTCGCCGGCCGCCTCGATCGCCCCGCCGGAAGTGACCAAAGCCAAGCTCGGTTTCATCGCCCTCACCGACGCAGCCCCTCTGATCATCGCCAAGGAAAAGGGCCTCTTCGCCAAATACGGAATGCCCGACGTGGAGGTCATCAAGCAAGCATCCTGGGGGGCAACCCGCGACAACCTGGAATTGGGTTCAGCCGGTAACGGCATTGACGGGGCACATATCCTCACCCCAATGCCCTATTTGATGACCACCGGCAAAGTCACCAAAAAGCCTCTGCCGATGAACATCCTGGCCCGTCTGAACACCAACGGTCAGGCTATTTCCCTCAGCAAAGACTATCTCGGTCAAAAAATCGGTCTTGACAACCAACCTTTCAAAGCGGCTCTGGCTAAAGCCAAGGCCGGCGGCAAAGACGTGAAAGTGGCCGTCACCTTCCCCGGAGGAACACACGATTTATGGATGCGCTACTGGCTGGCGGCTGGCGGCATTGATCCCAATAAAGATGTATCCGTGATCGTGGTTCCGCCGCCGCAAATGGTGGCCAACATCAAGACCGGAACCATGGAAGCTTTCTGTGTGGGTGAGCCTTGGAATGCCCAAACGGTATCCCAAAAGCTGGGTTTCTCGGCCTTGGTGACCGGTGAGTTGTGGAAAGATCACCCGGAAAAGGCCTTTGCGATGCGTGCCGATTGGGTGGAAAAGAACCCGAACGCCACCAAAGCCCTGACCATGGCCGTGCTGGAAGCGCAGATGTGGTGCGACAAGCCTGAAAACATCGCAGAAATGTGCGACATCATCAGCAAGCGCGAGTGGCTGAAGATCAAGGCGGAAGATATTTTGGGTCGTTCCCAAGGCAACATTGACTTTGGCGATGGGCGCAAGGAAGAGAAATTCCCGCTAGCCATGAAGTTCTGGGCAGACTTTGCCTCCTATCCCTTCAAGAGCCACGACCTGTGGTTTGTCACGGAAGACATTCGCTGGGGCTACTTGCCGGAAAGCACTGACACCAAGGCTCTCATTGATCAGGTGAACCGGGAGGACATTTGGCGCGAGGCAGCCAAGGCGCTGGGTGTGCCCGAGGCGGAAATTCCCAAGGATACGTCGCGTGGGGTGGAAACCTTCTTCGATGGGGTGAAGTTTGACCCAGAAAATCCCAAGGCCTATCTCGATGGTCTGAAGATCAAGGCCCTGAAAGCCTAGGGTCTGTTGTCATTTCCTGGAATCTAGTGAGGATGGTTGATCTGCCATACCCAAATGATCGCAACAAGGGGCTTAAGCCCCTTGTCCCCACGATCCGCTCACGCTGGAATCAGGGTTTTAGACAATTTGACAACAAGCCCTAGGGCTTGTTGTGAATCCAATGTTGTCAGGCAATCGAAACCTTTGATTCAGGAATGGTTGCCATATTGAAGAGAAGGCTGAAGCTACCATCAACGGTTTTCCTCGATCGAGATTGCTTGATCAAGATCGCTCGATCAAGATCGTCAGCTCGAAATTACCGAGTCCAACGACTGTAGACAACCAGTGAATCAAATGACTTGATCCAGTGGCTTGACTCCAATCATCAGACCAACGCATCTCAAGTGCATCAGATCAATGGTTGAGATCAATGGTTGATCAATGGTTAGTGAGCAGAAGTGATCAGACTTGCTAATTTCGTTGATGGTGATCCGTTGCCTGAGGATTTCAGTCATCTGCGGACAAGCGCAACGATCGACTCAGGCTCAAAAATCGAATGCTCATCGAATGCTCAACGATCGATTGAGGATTTAATCACACTCAGGTTTGACCACCATGGCTGCAAGTAGTTCTAGTTCGCTCGTTGATTCGATTATTCGCTTTGTGCCGCTGTCTAAGAAAAATGCTCGCAAAGTGATTGCGGCCATTGCGGGAACGCTCATTTGCTTAGTGGCTTGGCAGGCGATTTGCTCCATTCCCGGAGCACCCCTGCCGGGGCCATTGGAGGTGTTTAGCGACACGCAGGAATTGATTGTGGGTGCGTTCGATCGCACGGATCCGAATAGCACCGACGTGGGCATTTTTTGGCATTTAATGGCCAGCTTGCAGCGGGTGGCAATCGGCTTTTCAGCGGCGGCAATTATTGGGGTTTTAGTAGGGATTGTGATCGGCAGCAATCCGCTAATCAATGACGCGCTGGATCCGGTTTTTCAACTGTTGCGAACCATCCCGCCATTGGCTTGGCTGCCCATTTCCTTGGAAGCCTTGAAAAACAACCAATCAGCGGCATTATTTGTGATTTTCATTACGGCGGTTTGGCCCGTTTTGCTGAACACAGTAACCGGTGTACAGCAAGTGCCCCAGGACTACAAAAACGTGGCCCGGGTGCTGCGGTTGGGTCGGGTGGAATATTTCCTGAACGTGCTGTTTCCGGCCACGGTTCCCTATGTGTTCACGGGTCTGCGAATTGGCGTGGGTCTGTCGTGGTTGGCCATTGTGGCGGCGGAAATGTTGGTGGGCGGTGTTGGCATTGGGTTCTTTATTTGGGATGCCTACAACAGCTCGCTGACCAGTGAAATTATCCTGGCGCTGATTTTTGTGGGTTTGGTGGGGCTGTTGCTCGATCGATTCGTGGCCTTTTTGGGCAGCCTTGCCGTGCCGCCGGAACGCCGCTAACGGGCGAAGTTTGGGCATAGCTTGATCACTCACTCCTCGATCGCACAACACCATGACTCCTTTTCTGGAAATCGATCACGTTGACAAAATCTTTCCGCTGCCGGGGGGCGATCGCTACATCGCGCTTCAAAACATCAACGTTGAGATCAAGCAAGGGGAATTTATTTCCCTGATTGGTCACTCCGGTTGCGGCAAGTCCACCCTGCTGAACATCATTGCAGGCCTCGATCGCCCCACCAGTGGCGGGGCCATTTTGAACGGTCGCCAAATCGAAGCCCCCGGGCCCGATCGGATGGTGGTGTTCCAAAACTATTCCCTGCTGCCCTGGAAAACCGTCCGCGACAACATCGCCCTGGCCGTGAACACGGTGCTCAAGAACCTACCCAAGGAAGAGCGGCGGGCGATCGTGGAAGAAAATATTCAGCTCGTTGGGTTGGCCCACGCGGCCGATAAGCTTCCCGGCGAACTGTCCGGCGGCATGAAACAGCGGGTGGCGATCGCCCGGGCCCTGGCCACGCGGCCCCAGGTGTTGTTGCTTGATGAACCCTTCGGGGCCTTGGATGCCCTGACCCGGGGCGGCCTGCAAGAGCAACTGATGCGCATTTGCGAAGAGAGCCATGTCACTTGCGTGATGGTGACCCACGATGTGGACGAGGCCCTGCTCCTGAGCGATCGGGTGGTGATGCTCACCACTGGCCCCGCCGCCCATGTGGGGCAAATTCTGGAAGTGGATATTCCCCGTCCCCGCAGCCGCATGGATGTGGTGAACCATCCCAGCTACTACAGCCTGCGCAACGAAATCGTTTACTTCCTCAATCAACAAAAACGTTCCAAGAAACGGAAAATTGCGGCTCCTGTGGTGGCGGCTGGCAACGGCCTGGAAAAGGTCAACTTGGAGCTAGGCTTCATTCCCCTCACCGACTGTGCGCCGCTGGCGATCGCGCGGGAAAAAGGCTTCTTTGCCAAGCATGGTTTGGAGCAGGTGACCCTTCAGCGCAAACCCAACTGGAAATCGATCGCCCATGGAGTCGCCAGCGGCCAGCTCGACGCGGCCCAAATGGTGGCCGGAATGCCCTTGGCCATGACCCTGGGCAGCAGCGAAAGCGAACCCGTGCCGATCCAAGCCTCCATGGTGCTGTCCCGCAACGGCAACGCCATCACCTGGGGCAAGCGCCTGATTGAACAGGGCGTGAATGACCTGGCCACCTTCAAGAGCCTGATTGAGCGGGATCCGGACAAGGTACATACCTTCGCCATGGTGCATCCGGCTTCCATGCACAATCTGTTGCTGCGGCATTGGTTCGCCTCCGGAGGCATTGACCCCGATTGGGATATCAGCTTGGCCACCGTGCCGCCGCCGCAAATGGTCGCGAACCTGAAGGCGGGCAACATTGACGGCTATTGCGTGGGCGAGCCTTGGAACTCCCGAGCCGTGCAAGAGGGCATTGGTCAAATTATCGCCACCGATCTCGACCTGTTCCCGGGCCATGTGGAAAAGGTGCTGGGGGTGCGGGAAGATTGGGCCCAGGCCTATCCCAATACCCATGCGGCGCTGCTGACGGCCCTGCTGGAGGCCTGTGAATATTGCGATGATCATCGCAACCGGGCCGAAGTGTTGGAAATTTTGGCCCGCCCCGACTATGTGGGGCTGCCGGTGGAAATGATTGCGCCCGGGTTCCTGTCGCCGCTCGATCGGGGGGATGGCTCTGAGTCCCAAGCGCTCTACACGTTCCATCAGTTCTTTGTGAGCCGATCGGCCTGTCCCGACAGGGTGCAGTCCCTTTGGACCTTGGCCCAGATGGCCCGCTGGGAAATTACCCCCTTCCCCCGCAACTGGGTGGAGGTGATGGAACGGGTGAACCCCACGGCCACCTATCTGACTGCGGCTCACAATTTGGGACTGCCGGAGGTGGAATTAGACCGCAAGCCGATCGTCCTGTTTGATGGCCAGACCTTTGACCCCGATCGCCCGATCGACTACCTCGACAACCTGGCGATTAAGCGCAATATCCGTGTGGCCGAAATTCGGGTCGATGAAATCTTTAGTTGCTCCGTTTCCCCTAGTTAAGGGGCCCGCCTGTGGCCCGATGCCGATCGCCCCAACTCTTCACCCTCTGACTCGATCGACCCCTTCTTCAGCCCTGGCAATCCTATGCAAACCCTTTCTTCTCAAACCGTCCCGCCCATGGTTGTCGCAGCGGAACCCGATTTTTTGGTGATTGACCAGGTTTCCAAGGTCTATCAAACGCCCAAGGGGCCCTATCCCGTGCTGGATGGGGTCAATTTGCGGGTGGCCGAAGGTGAATTTGTTTCGGTAATTGGTCACTCGGGTTGCGGCAAGTCCACCCTGTTGAACATGGTTTCGGGCTTTGCGGAACCGACGGCGGGTGAAGTGCGCCTGGAGCAGCAACGAATCACCCGGCCCGGCCCCGATCGGATGGTGGTGTTCCAAAACTATGCCCTGCTGCCCTGGAAAACCGTTTTGGAAAATGTGTTGTTGGCGGTGAAAGCCGTTTACACCACCCAACCCAAGGAAGCACAGCGGCAACTGGCCCTGAAGTATTTGGAAATGGTGGGGCTGAGCGAGGCGATCCACAAACGGCCGGCGGAAATTTCCGGGGGGATGAAACAGCGAGTGTCGATCGCCCGGGCCCTGGCCATTTGCCCCAAGGTGTTGATTTTGGATGAACCCTTTGGGGCGTTGGATCCCATCACCCGCGAAGAATTGCAGGACGAGTTGCTGCAAATCTGGCGGGAAAATCAGGTCACGGTGTTGATGATCACCCACGACATTGATGAGGCGCTCTACCTGTCCGATCGGTTGGTGATGATGACCAACGGCCCCGCCGCCAAGATTGGGGAGGTGATGGATATTCCGTTCCCCCGACCGCGCGATCGGGCCCGACTTTTGGAAGATCCCAAATATTACGAACTGCGCAACTACGCGCTCGACTTCCTCTATAACCGCTATGCCCACGATGACGCGGCGGAATAGGCCCTAGGGTCGGCCCCCGATCGGCTCTGGGTTTTGCTTTTTCCTCAGTTCAACATTCAGTTCAACGCCCCGCCAGGGGCATTTTTTTGACTCATGGCCCGCTGGGATCGTTGTCTAGCTGCGGCTGGACTTATTTTCACAACGTAAACGTATTCGCAACTTAGAAGTTGTTTTAACTAATCCATGGAATCTGTCAGAACCGTTTGTCCCTATTGCGGCGTGGGGTGTGGCTTGGAAGTGGTGCAAGGGCCGGCGGGGCCGAAGGTGCGGGGCGATCGGGCCCATCCTTCCAGCCAAGGCATGGTTTGCGTGAAGGGGGCAACGATTTTGGAGTCGATCGACCGCGATCGGCTGCTGTACCCCCTGTGGCGATCTGCTTTGGATCAAGACTTTCAGCGGATTAGTTGGGACGAGGCCTTTGATGCGATCGTGGATCGAATCCAAACCGTTTTGGCCAACCAAGGGCCCGACGGCCTCTGTATGTATGGCTCCGGGCAGTTTGTCACGGAGGATTACTACACAGCCCAAAAGCTGATCAAGGGTTGCCTGGGAACCAACAATTTTGATGCCAATTCGCGGCTTTGTATGTCTTCGGCCGTCTCGGGCTACTTACGCAGCTTTGGGGCCGATGGGCCCCCCTGTAGCTATGACGATTTGGAGCTGACGGATTGCCTGTTCGCGATCGGGACGAATACGGCCGAATGTCACCCGATTGTGTTTAACCGGTTCCGCAAACACCACAAGGCCAACCCCGATCGGGTGCGATTGGTGGTGGTGGATCCCCGCTGCACCGAAACGGGTCAGGTGGCCGATCTCCATTTGCCCATTCGCCCCGGCACGGACATTGATTTGCTGAACGGCATGGCCCACCTGTTGCTGAAGTGGGATCAGATTGATCGCGCCTATATCGAAGCCCACACGGGTGGCTTTGCAGCCTACGAAGATCTGCTGCAACATTACCAGCCCGATCGCGTGGCCGATCGCTGCGGCATTGCGGCGGAGTCGATCGAGGCGGCGGCCCGAATTTGGGCCCAGAGCGATCGGGTCTTGTCCCTTTGGTCCATGGGCATTAACCAATCCTCCGAAGGCACAGCCAAAGTCCGCAGCATCATTAACCTGCACCTGCTGACGGGGCAAATGGGCAAACCGGGCGCGGGGCCCTTTTCCCTCACCGGACAACCCAACGCCATGGGCGGCCGCGAGGCCGGCGGCTTGTCGCGGTTGCTGCCGGGCTATCGCTCCGTGACCAATCCCCAGCATCGGGCCGAAGTGGAGGCCTTTTGGAACCTGCCCCCGGGCCGCATTTCCCCCACACCGGGCCGGGCCGCCTGGGAAATTGTGGAAGGGCTGGAGGCGGGAGCGGTGGGCCTGTTGTGGATTGCGGCCACCAATCCCGCCGTGAGTTTTCCCGACCTGAACCGCACCAAAGCCGCCCTGAGCCGATCGCCCTTCACGATCTATCAAGAAGCCTATTACCCCACGGAAACCAGCGCCTTTGCCCATTTGCTGTTGCCGGCCACCCAATGGAGCGAAAAAACCGGCACGATGACCAATTCCGAGCGGATGGTGACCCTTTCCCAGGCGTTTCAGCCCCCTCCGGGAGAAGCCAAGGAAGATTGGGCCATCTTTGCGGAGGTGGGCCGACGGCTCGGCTTCCAAGAACAGTTTTGGTTCCAATCCTCGGCGGAGGTCTACGGCGAATTTGTGCAACTGACCCAAGGCCGTCCCTGCGACATGACCGGTTTGAGCCACGATCGGCTCAGAACCGCCGGCCCCCAACAATGGCCGTTCCCGGCGGATGGGGCGATCGACCCTCCACAGCCAGCCCCCACCAAGCGCTTGTATACTGATGGGCAATTCCACACCCCCGATCGGCGGGCCCAATTTCTGGCGGTTCACTCGCGCGGGCTGGCGGAACCACCCGATGCGGCCTATCCCTTCGTGTTGACCGTGGGCCGACTCTATGGCCATTGGCACACCCAAACCCGCACCGGTCGAATTGAAAAAATCAAAAAGTTGCATCCGAATCCCTTCATCGAAATTCATCCCAAGGATGCGGAACCCTTGGGCATTCGGGAGGGCGATTGGGTGGCGGTGAAGTCGCGCCGGGGCGATGGGCGGTTTCCGGCGAAGGTGACTCGGGCGATCGCGCCGGGAACCGTGTTTGTGCCCATGCATTGGGGATCCCTGTGGGGTGACGGGGCCGAAGCCAATGCCCTCACCCATCCGGAAGCTTGTCCCGACTCCTTTGAACCGGAACTGAAGGCTTGTGCGGTTCAGTTACAAAAACTGGCCGCGCCGTCCACCGCTGCGGATAATTGAGGTTGGTTCGCCAGATCTCGCTTGCAACCTGTGAAGCTGCAAGTTATCCAACTCACTCGAAGGGTTTGAAATGTCGAAATCTGTCAGTAATGAAGCGATCGAAACCCTGGCCGCAGAGATGGGCGATGTGGCCTATCTGGACATTGCCAAATGGCATCTCGATTTGGCCCATGCCCATTTGCATAGTGCCCTCGCTGAAAAAATCTATCCCCTCTTGCTCGATCGCACCTTCAGCCGTGCCAAGCTGACCGCTTTGTTAGGGGAAATGGCGATCGAAATTGGAGCCGGTAAGCGATCGATTCCCCTGCTGGATTTCATTCCCGATCAGGAAGTGGAACGGCTTTATCAGGCGATCGATGACTACCAAGCCAAGCTCTAGGAAGACGAATCAGAGTGCCAATTGGGGGGGGCTAATTAAAAGGCTCATGAGCCATTTTCGGTTGCGGCCCCATTGCTCAACCATCGATGCCAACCATGCAAAATCACTCCCAAGTCACTCCAAAGTCAAGAAGTCCTCAAAGTTGGTACGCTAACTGACCGTTGCGATCGCCCGGGCCGTGCCTACAATATGGGGTTGTTTTCTCGCAGCTTGAGCAAAATACATGGGTCGCGCCAAGAAAGTTGTCCTCGCCTACTCCGGCGGTGTGGATACCTCCGTTTGCATTCCCTACCTGATGCAGGAATGGGGCGTTGAAGAAGTCATTACCCTGGCCGCCGACTTAGGGCAAGGCGACGAACTGGGCCCCATCAAGCAAAAAGCCCTCGACTCCGGAGCCAGTACTTCGCTGGTGGCGGATCTGCGGGCCGAGTTTGTGCAGGATTATGCGTTCCCGGCCCTGCGGGCCAATGCCCTTTACGAAAACCGCTATCCCCTGTCAACGGCCCTGGCGCGCCCGCTGATTGCCAAGGCGCTCGTGGAGGCAGCGGCGGAATATGGCGCAGACGCGGTAGCCCACGGCTGCACGGGCAAGGGCAACGACCAAGTGCGGTTTGATGTGGCGATCGCGGCCCTCGACCCCAGCATTAAGGTGTTGGCTCCGGCTCGCGAGTGGGGCTTCAGCCGCGAAGAAACGATCGCCTACGGGGAAAAGTTCGGGATTCCCGCGCCCGTCAAGAAAAAGTCGCCCTTCAGCATCGATCGCAACCTGCTGGGCCGCAGCATTGAAGCGGGCCCCCTCGAGGATCCCTGGACGGAGCCGCCGGAAGAAATTTACCTGATGACCAAGGCGATCGCCGACACGCCGGATGAGCCGGACTACGTGGAAATCGGCTTTGAAGCGGGCACACCGATCACCCTGGACGGTCGCACCTTGGACTCGATCGCCCTGATTGAGGAACTCAACACCCGCGTTGGCAACCACGGCATCGGCCGAATCGACATGGTGGAAAACCGCCTGGTGGGGATTAAGTCCCGCGAAATCTATGAAGTGCCGGCCCTGTCGGTGCTGATCGCCGCCCACCGGGATTTGGAAAGCCTGACCCTGACCGCCGATGTGAGCCACTACAAGCGCGGCATCGAAGAAACCTACAGCCAACTGATCTACAACGGTCTCTGGTACAGCCCCTTGAAGGCAGCGCTGGACGGATTCATTAACGAAACCCAAAAGCGAGTCACCGGCACGGTGCGGATCAAGCTGTTCAAGGGCAATGCGGCGATCGTCGGTCGCAAGTCCGAACAGAGTCTTTACACGCCGGAACTGGCCACCTACGGGTCTGATGATGAGTTTGACCACAAGGCCGCCGAGGGCTTCATCTATGTTTGGGGTCTGCCGACGCGGGTTTGGTCAGAAAAACTGCGCCAAGGCTAGGGCTGGTCGGCAAATTGTCCGAGATTCTCTTGCCTGAAACCCCGATTCCACCGCGAAGATCGTAGGGAGCAAGGGGCTTGATGGCCTGTCGTCATTTCCATCGCCGTAGGGGTTGGGTCTCCCAACCCTAACCCGAGTGATCGCCACAACCCCGCCCAGCCCTGGAACCGGGATCGCAGGGGCTGGGCGTGGAGACCCCGCCCCTACGATTAAACCCATGACAGGCCCTGAACCCGTTTCAGCCAGTCTCGATCGGCTGGTTGGAACGGGTTTAAACTGGGAAAGCGACCCTGAGGCAAAAGTTCCCATGCTGTTCACTCAAGTGCTTCGGGGAAGGATTGCCCATTGGTGGCCTAAGCCATCTCAGCGATCGCCCCAAACAACCACCCCAACCTTGCCCGAGCTAAGGACTGAATCGATCGCCCCGCAACCCGCCACAGGCGATCGATCGGGGCCATTGGGCCGATCGAGCTGGCGGTGGTCATCGTTGCAGGGGCGACTCACCCTTGAACTAGGGGCGATCGCGGTCTTGAGCCTGAGCACGGCGGCCCTTTGGTCCACCTGGCAAATGGAGCAGACCCTCGCCACCGCCCACAAGCAAACCCTCAGTTACATTTCCCAGCGATTTCCCGAGGAGTTGGCCCTCTACGATCAGCACGAGGGGCTGGCCAGAGGATTAACCACCACCATTGACAAGGTGGCCATGGCGGGGCTGTTAGCTTGGGTCACCGATGATCAAGGGCGCTTGCTGGCTCAACCCAAAGATGACCAGAATTATCAGATCGCTCGAGATTTGGTGCAGTCGTTACCCAGCACCACCCAGCGGTTGACCATTGTTCACCGCGATGGACGGATTTGGGTCTTGTGTGAGCGGCCCTTGACGGTACGGGGCCGGGCGATCGGGCGGGTCTACTTTGCCCAAGACGTGAGCCATGATTGGCACAAACTCCATGGCAGCTTGCGGCTGCTGTGGTTGGTGAATGGTGTAGCCATGGTGGTTGCACTGGGGGCGATCGGGCGGCGAATTCGCTTAGCCCTCATGCCCCTAGCCACCATGAGCCAAGTGGCCAGCGCCGTTTCTGCCGATGACTTGGCTGGGGCCCGCCTGGAGTTGCAAGGGGCCCCCGATGAAGTCCGGGGCTTAGCCCAAGCCTTCAATGAGATGTTGGCGCGGCTGTCGCGCTCTTGGGAACAACAACGGCAATTTGTGGGCAATGTTTCCCATGAATTGCGCACCCCGCTCACGGTGGTGTTGGGTTATTTGCAAAGCCTCCTGCGGCGCAGCACCAACCTGAATGACTATCAGTTGCAAGCCTTGACCACGGCGGAAGCGGAGGCCGATCGCACCGTGCGCATGTTGCAGGACTTGTTAGATCTGGCCCGCATTGACAATCGGCAACTGCACTTGCGGCAAGCACCGATCGTCCTGAATACCCTGCTGTCGGAGGTGACGGACTGGCAGCGGTTGGCCTGCGATCGGCCCATCCATTTGCATCTGGTGGCGGAGGATGTGGTGGTGCTGGCTGACCGCGATCGCCTGACCCGAGCCATTCGGAATTTGCTCGATAATGCCGTGAAATATTCCGCCCCCGAACAGCCCGTGATCCTGCAACTGAGTGATCAGGCGGACTGGGCCACCATTGAAGTGCGCGATCGCGGCATGGGCATTCCTCCGGATCAACAAGCCCGGGTCTTTGAGCGGTTCTATCGGGGCGAAGATGAAATGACCCGATCGCGCGATGGCACGGGCTTGGGCCTGGCGATCGCCAAGGGAGCTGTGGAAGGAATGGGCGGCCGCATCGATCTGCAATCGCAACCGGGCCTGGGCAGCACCTTCACGATCAGACTTCCTCGCTGGAACATGTCCTCTGCATCCGATCCATCCGTTGATCAATCCTTGATTGATGGCCATTATGGTTTCACCCTTGAAGCTCAATCCCCCCACAGCCCAAATTCTGGTGGTGGAAGATGATGCCAATTTGGCGCGATTTGTGGCGGGAGAATTGGAACTGGAGGGCTACGGGGTAACTGTGGCAACCACAGGCTTGGAGGGGCTGAACGCCGCCCGATCGAATCCGTCGCCGGATCTGTTGATTTTGGATTGGATGTTACCGGGGCTGTCGGGTTTGGATCTTTGTTTGCGGTTGCGAGAAACGGGATTGCAGGCCCCCATTATTCTGTTGACGGCCCGGGATGAAATTCTCGATCGGGTCACGGGCTTGAATGCGGGCGCGGATGATTATGTGGTGAAACCCTTCAGCATCGCGGAGCTGTTGGCGCGGGTGCGGGCCCATTTGCGGCGAGTTTCGCCCCACGAACCCGATCAAATCACCCTGGCAGATTTAACCCTGAATCCGCTGACCAGGGAGGTGCAACGCGGGGGCGATCGGGTGGACTTAACGGCCAAGGAGTTTGATTTGCTGGAGTTTTTATTGCGCCACCCCCGTCAGGTCATTTCGCGCGATCGGCTGTTGGAATCCGTTTGGGGCAATAACTTTGGCGGCGAATCTAACATCGTGGAAGTCTATATCCGAGCCTTGCGGATCAAATTAGAAATGGCCCAGCGCCCTCGCCTGATCCACACCTTGCGGGGGGTCGGTTATGTTTTGCGCGAGTCGCCCTGATTGAGCGATGGCTTGATCTAGCGATCGGGAGCGGAGCCTGTCCAGGTTTGATCGCCAACGATCACGCGGAGGATGCCCCCTTCCCAATCTTGGGTGATCAACGGTCGATCGGGGCGGGCTGGGTTGCGCGATCGATAGGCCGCAAACTGGCCCCAATCGAGCGTTTCCCCGTTGCGTTTCACAACCGGGCGATCGGGCCCCCGTTGGGTCACGGCCAGTTGATTGCCCTGGGAACCGGTGAAAGTAACTGTATTTTGGTTCACAACCCAGCGCGATCGCCCCAACACCGCCGCCCGAAACGCAGCAAAGTTGCGATCGGCTCCCGGTTCTCCAACCTCCATGGCCCAGCCCGTGAGGGTTCCGGCAGGGCGATCGGGGCGGGCCACCCACAGTTGATCCGTGGGATAGCGCTTTTGCAGTTGGGTGGTTTCGCTGTTGTTGACCTGGGGCAGCGTCAGCCCGATCGGGTAAATGGCAATCCAAGTTTCAGCCAACTGCCAAAACAAAACCGGCTGACCGGCGGCGGTTTGGGCCGTTTCGCTGGCGGTCGCTTGGGGCAAACTCCACTGAAATGGGGCCCGACCATCATTCAGCCACACCAACAGGGGCCCAAACTGCCCGATCGCGTCGTGGGTGTCCGGTTGGTGGTGGGTGGAAATTTTCTCGGGATTCACCCCGGAACCGGCCAGCAGGTAATCTACGCCCCGGCTGGGATTCGTGGCCAACAGTTTAAAACCGTTCACATCATCGATCGACCCTTGGGCCAGGCTGCCCAATTGAAAGGTGCGGCCAAAGTAGAGCGTTTCGTAATACAAGGGACGATCGCGCGCGCCCGGTTTCCAATGTTCATAGGTGGGTTTGCCCGCAAACACTTCCTGGGGGCGATCGAACCGTTTGCGCGCCAGGGTCACCGCCACGGCCGGCGGTCGGTAACCACTGGTGAGGGCATGAACACCATCGGGGTCGGGATCCGGATCCGGGGCGATCGCCTCCCCAAAATATAAATTCAGCAGTTTGCTCGCCAAAGCCGTCAAGGGCGCATTTCCCTTGCTAGCGTCGCGTTTGCTGGGGCCCCCAAAGCCGCCGCGCCAATATTTCAGCGCTCCGGTGATGCTTAACCAATCCAGGGCGGCCTTGGCGGTGGCCCGCATTTCCGGTTCCGGCGCAAAGTCGTAGAGATTCAGCCAGGCGGTGAATGTGTGGCCCCAGTAGGTTTCCGAGTCCCATTCCCCCTGGCCAATTTTGTAAAGATTGCGGGCGAAACTTTGCAGGCGATCGCGGTAAATGGCGGCGGTTTCTCGGTTGCCGGCTTCCATGGCAAACAGATAAACGGCCGTTTCTCGCATCGATCGCAAATTATCGGTGTTGCGGCAATCCACCCAGGTGATGCAGTTATCGCGCGATCGATTCCAAAAGGGCTGCGGGGTGCTGAAAAACTGCTTCAGGGGATCCAACTTTGTCCAGAGGGCGGCTCCCTGCTTCATCCGATCGCGATAGGCCGGATCGAGAAATTGCCCAAAATAGAAATATTTGCGCACCTGCCCTTTCAGGGTAAAGGCGGGATAGAAATCAATACCAAGGGTATGCTCAGTGCTGCTGGGGATCGGGTCGGGTTTTTGCAGGAAGGCGATCGCCCGATCGCGGTTACCCGCCAAAAAGTCCAGCATGGCCTTGGGATAGGACTTTTTTTCGTTTTCAAAATAGCCATTGCCATAGGTTTTGGGGTTGGCAAATTGGGCAATTAGGGCCCGTCCTCGGGCTTGGTAGGCCGCTTCCCACTCGGCGGGCCAAGGGTTGGCTCCGTCGGGCGGGACGATCGGGATATTGGCGGCGATCGGGCTGGGGGTGGGCGATTGCTGTTCGGGTGAGGATTGGGGCGATCGCTCCATGGGTGAGGATTGGGGCGATCGGGGGGCCTCCGCCTGAACCGCACAACCCGCCACCATTACCCAGCCGATCGTGGCCACCCATCCGTAGGCACTAGTTTTTTGACTCACGGTTCAATCCCCTCGCCCCTCAGTCGGTAAGCTGAAAAGTCCTGTCTCTTCCTGGCACCCAACCCATGAGCGATCGCCCTTCCGTTGCCATCCTAGCGCCCACGCCTCGTGGTCTGCGGTTGGCCCAACAAATCCAAGCGGGACTGCCTGGCTCCGTGATTTGGACGAAGGATTCGGCCCTGGGCCGTGCGGCGGCGGGTTCCCGGGATGCCCTTCGCACCTATGAAGACTTTCGGGCCCTGGTGGCCGATCGCTGGACGGCGGGGCAACCGCTGATTTTTGTGTTGGCGGTGGGGGCCACGGTGCGGGCGATTGCTCCCCATTTACAAGACAAACGCACGGAACCGGCCGTGGTGGCCGTTGATGAAACGGGGCAGCATGTGATCAGCCTTTGCGGCGGGCATTTGGGCGGGGCTGATGCCTTGACCCGACAGGTGGCGGGGCTGTTGGCGGTGGAGCCGGTGATCACCAGTGCCGCCGAAGGGCAGCAGCTCCCGGCGATCAATCTGTTGGGCGATCGCTACGGTTGGCGACGGGGCCAAGGGGATTGGCTGGGGGTAGCCAGCGCGATCGCCCGGTTCGAGACCGTGGGCGTGGTGCAAACTTGCGGTTGGAATCTGTGGATTGAGGAGTTGCCGGAGTTTCACCCCTTTGTGCTTTTGTCGGAAGCGGACTTGGCAGAGGTGGACGAGTTGCCTCCCAATCTGCGGGCGATCGTTTGGATTAGCGATCGCCCCTTGCCGCCCTTGCCCTTGCCCGCCGTGGCCTGGCATCCGCGCACCCTTTGGGTTGGCATTGGTTGCGAGCGCCACACCCCCGAAGGTCAGATCGCGGCGGCCTTGGCCCAAGTGTTGGAGCAAGCGGATTTGGCTCCGGAGGCACTTGCTGGGATCGGTTCGATCGACCTGAAACGGGATGAAGTGGGGTTGCTGGCCTTAGTCGATCGGCTCGATCTGGCCGCCCGTTGGTTCACTGCCGCCGCCCTGGCCCCGATCGCCGTGCCCAACCCTTCGGAGGTGGTGCGCGCAGAAGTGGGCACACCCTCAGTGGCGGAAGCATCAGCCCGGTTGGCGGCCGACGGAGCCGAGCTAATTCGGGAAAGACAGGGGTTTCGGGCCCCCAACGGTGGTTCCGGCGCTTGCACAATCGCCCTGGCTCGGGCCGATCGGGAATATACCCCCCACCTTGGCAAGCTGTGGCTGATTGGTACGGGCCCCGGCTCCTTGGATCAGCTCACCCCCGCCGCCCGTGCCGCCCTCAGCCAATGCGACATCATCATTGGCTATCAACTTTGCCTAGATCTGCTGCGCCCCCTGTTGCATCCGGGGCAAATCATTGAAGGCAGCCCCATCACCCACGAAAAGAAGCGTGCTGAACGGGCGATCGACCTGGCGGAGCGGGGGTTAAGGGTGGCGGTGGTTTCCTCCGGCGACTGTGGAATTGATGCCATGGCCGGGTTGGTGCTGGAATGTTTGGCGGCCCGCAACTGGGACGGCCAAACCCCGCAGGTGGAAGTGTTGCCCGGAATCACCGCCTTGCAAGCGGCCGCCGCCCGCGTGGGTGCGCCCCTAATGCATGATTTTTGCGCCATTGCCCTGTCGGACTTACTCACGCCCTGGCCCATCATTGTGCAACGGTTGCAGGCGGCGGCGGCCGGAGACTTTGTGGTGGCGTTATATAACCCCCGATCGCAAACGCGCCAAACCCAAATTGAAACGGCCTTCGAGATTTTGCGGGCCCAGCGATCGCCCGAAACCCCTGTGGTTCTGGCTCGATCGCTCCACCGTCCCGATGAACAGATCACCATCGCCACCCTAGCCACGGTCGATTTGCAGGCGATCGATATGCTCACCGTCGTTTTAATTGGCAACGCCAGCACCTTCACCCACAGCGGCAAGGTGATCACCCCCCGAGGCTATGCCGTGGCCAATGGGCCCCTTTCCGCCACAGCACCCGCCACCGATTGATTAGGAGATGGATTGGGAGTTCATTCAAAACGCCCTCAATGACCCAAAATTAGCGATCCCCTTCATCATTGCTCCACAATTCCTTCGGTTTTCGATCAATCCTTGAAGGTTGGATAAAGCGGCAGGATGCAGCGGAAAACCGGGGAATGATCGAAAAATGGCAATTGGCTCATTTCGGTGGAATTTTGGGCATATCGACCGCATTTTGCTTGTCAATCTGCCCCAGTCTCGACCAGAGTGTCAAAATTGATGCTTGGGCAGCTTTCTGAAAAAACACTTTTCGTCATTGTTTTAGACTTTGGCAGCATTGGTGAAAATTTAAACTGACAAGAGTTGCGATCGCATGGAATAAAATTTTATTCACCATTTGTCAATTAGGTACAGCAAGTTATGTAGTGGTTTGATTTGTTGGTGGGTTTAAATGCGCGAAAATTTACAGAATCAATATTTCTTGAGAATTTTTTCTAAATCATTCAACTGCCTTTGGGTAATTAACTTCTTGAGAATTATTTCCTGATTTGATCAAACGATCACTTGATCATGAGTGATTTTTGTAAATATGAAAAAAATCTAAAGCCTCTTAAAAACAGGCCTGGTGAACATCCAAGCAACCAGTGGATTAAAATTGCTACTCATTCATATGTTAGCCTTCAAAGTCTAAACTGCTCTGAGAAGCGATTTTAGTCTGTGAAAGACATGGAAGAACAGATCTGAAGTCAATCCAATTATCAAGAAAAGTTAATAGCTGTTTCAAATCAATTAAATTATTATTTAATTATTGAATATGTCCTAATGATCTCTGGGTTAACTCTCGCCATTTCTTCAGTAGATTTCCCGATTGCTACTAGGCGATTGTTTGTAGACCACGACAACGTTTGAGCTTGCTCAACCTGTTCTCAAATCAGTTCAGTAGGAGGTGAACTTGGAGTATCAATTAACACATAACATTCGCGTCGGCTTTGGGTTCATCGCCATTTATTAGCAAAATCAGGCAGTTTGGCGAGCAAAGTTGACCATCACTCAGGGATCTATCGCCCAGACGGAATCGGTTTTGCAGCGGCAGAAATTCCCTGAGAATTGATCGACGTAGACAAGGGGCTTAAGCCCCTTGTCCCCACAGCTATTGGTGTTTAGCACGGGCCAAAAGATACTTTTCAAACATCCTCTAAGGTTTGCCAGGGAGCATCAAGGACGATCGGGTTGCAGTTGGGGGTGGGAGTCCAGGGCCAAAGACTTGGCCAGCGATCGATGAATGGTTTGAGGGATTGATGATTGGTGAATGATGCTCGAGTGATCATTTGGGGACGACGGGAGCGTCGTGATCAATTAGCCATGGGTCAAATGGGTCAATGGGTTGGATTGGGAGTGTCCATCAATGACTGAAGCAGCAACGGGATGGACAAAGGTGTCGCGGACGCTGGCGACGGTGGTGCAGCGACGGGCTTCGGGCGTGTTGGTGCTGGAGCGGGGGCCGAGTCGCTGGCGCTTGATTTTTTTGCAGGGTCGCTTGCTATGGGCGATCGATGAGCAGTTTCGGATTCGCCGTTGGCAGCGGGCCCTGAAGCGATCGGGGATGAATCTAAAGCCGGTTGCGCTGACGGAAACGGCGCGGCCCCTGTGGGAGGTGTGGTGGTTGGCAACGGCGCTGTTGGCGGGCCAAGTCACCCCAGCGCAGTTGCGATCGGGGTTGGAGTCGGTGGCCCAGGAGGTGCTGTTTGCGGCGGCGAGTGATCCCACGGTGGTGTCTCACTGGGATAAATATGTGCCCGCTTTGCCGGACACAAGGGCGGTGGCGCAACAGTTGCTTGGCAGTGAGGCCCTGTTGGCGGTGATGCAGTCGGTGGTGAAGTTGCTGCAACGGTGGGAGTCGGTGGGATTGTCGCCGGAGCAGGCCGATCACGCGCCCCAGTTGTCCCAGTTGGATTGGTCTCCGTCAGCAACAACTCAAAATGACCGATCGACGTTTTTAACGTTGGCTCCGTTGCTGAATGGTCAACGATCGACCTGGGATGTCTCGCTGGTGATGAAACAGCCCATGTCGATCGTCGTGCATCTGCTGCATCACTTGGTGGAGCGTGGGGGCTTGGATTTTCTGCCGCTGGACGATCGCCCGGCGGACACGGTGTTGAATTTGCTCTTTACGTCGCAAGCAGCGCCAGTTCAGCCCCCACAGTCCGCAGCGCCCCAGGACAGAGCCGCCACCGCTCCAGGGCGATCGGGCGGGCCGGCGGCGAACCCGACCCCAGCACCCCAACCCACTTCAGCAACCCAAGCTCCCAATTCTGAGCAACCCTTGGTGATGTTGATTGATGACGATCCGATGGTGGGCAAGCTGCTGCGCCCCGTGGTGCATCGTTTGGGTTGTCGGTTTGTGCATATTACGGAGCCGACAAGGGCTTTGGCGGCGGCGATCGAGCAGCGGCCAGATATGGTGTTGCTGGATTTGGTGATGCCGATCGTGAATGGCTATGAGCTTTGTACCCAGTTACGACGGGTGAACCTGTTAGCGAATGTGCCGATCGCAATTGTCACCAGCAATCGCGGGGCGATCGACCGGGTGCGGGCCAAGCTGGTTGGGGCTTCGGCCTTTGTACCCAAGCCCTTACGCCTAGAAAAGGTGGCCGCGCTGCTTCAGCAATATTTGCCCGATCGATTGCAACCGCCACCCCAGGACAATCCCCAACGACCACAACCCTCGCCAACAACCGCAGCCACCCTCCCCAAGTCGCCGCGCAATGGTGGTGGCTGGCATCCGGCCCCTGCCGCTGGCATTCAACCCAACAACGCCGGCCCCCTAAATCGGTATCTAATCGGTGAAGAAATGCTCAACAATCGCTATGAATTCGGAGTTTTGGCGAAACAATAGAGAAAGGATTGTATGGGGTTGCCACCTACGCCCGATCGGGATGTGGGAATTGGATGTGGGGACTGTATGAGGCTTCGGGTTTAAGTTCATCCGTTGAAACAGACGAATGAAACAGATGGATCAGTAAGCCATGAGAAATCAAGCCGATTGAGTCTCGTTTGCACTGAATTGGGATTGAGGTTCAACTTGAGGTTCATCAACAAAAAACCACAATTCTTGCAGGAAATTGACAATTTGCAAGCTGCGAGATCGATATCAAACAGGGGCGATCGGGGCAAGTTAAAACTACTGATCCAACCGATGTCCTAACCAATGACCCAAGCGATGATCAAGCCAATCCCAGCTACCAATCCCAGCTAATTGAATTGATCAACCAGTGATTAGGCATCAGTCCGGCAATGATCAGGGTGTGCTATTGGGGTTGCCATTGGGCCCGTGAGGCCTGGAATTGAGAGAAATAATTGGGTTCGGGACACTGAACCATTGACTGTCCATGGGCCCGGCCGGGGCCTGCACCATGGCCAGGTTCCGGCTGAAGCGTCAGCCGAGGCGGGCCAGGACGGCCAATTAAAAATTGGGTTTTTGGATGTGGGAGAACGTGGGCGATGGACGCACAGCAGCAAACCGCATTGATTCAGCAGGCTTTGGATGCCAACCCCCAGGCGATCGCCCTGCTCATTCGCGATCGATTGGAACCGACCATTACCGTGAAGGCGGCCCTGAAGGAGGGATGTTTATATCTGCTGCTAGCCGGTGAGCAAGCCCCTTCGGCCCGCTTGGCCTTGGAAACCGTTGAACCGGCGATCGAGGATTTGGCCGTGGCCGGGTTGAATCGGGCCGTGATCCAATCGGTGAAGGTGGGTGGCCAAGCGCTGGATGAGCGATCGCCCAAATGGTGCTATCACATCGACTTGCCGCCCTTGCCCTATGGCCAAAGTGGCGATCAGGCAACAGACCCGATCGTCAACTTCTTGGAGTCCCAGGTGCAAAGCATGGCCAATGGCGTGGCGGCCTTGATCAGCGATCCGCCCTTGGCTGTCCTGTCGGACGTTGCTGGGCCGGAGTCCCAGAATGGTCATGGGGTTGCGGTGGCTTCACCTGAACCCGCGATCGATCCTGAACCCGCGATCGAGGTGGGAGAGGATTTGGACTTGGTGACTGATTCTGATGCAGCGTTGTCTGATTCAGCGCTGTCTGATTCAGGGGGCGAGGTGGCGGCTGATGCGATCGAAATTCCGATCGAAATTCCAACCGATCTTTTAGCCGAAGACGCAACCAGCAGCTCAACCGAAGAGGCAACTGAGGATTTCCCCAAAGACGCAACCAGCAGCTCAACCGAAAACACAACCGGAGATGTGACCGAGGACTGCAATCAGTCAGCGGCCACGGATCTTGACCGACCGGATCTAGACCCGATCGCCCCAGAGTCGATCGCCCCGGAAGTCATCACGCCGGAAGAAATACCAACTCCACCATTGCCCGCCCCCACGGAAGCGACCCAACTGCAAGCCACCTTGGCCGCCCTGACGGGTTTGGCCAGCACCCTGGAAAAGGCGGCAGCCTCTCTGATCACGGCTGTGGGGTCGATCGCCCCGTCGCCGTTGGCGGCTCCCGAGTTGAGTGCTGCGGAGTCGATCGCGCCGGCCGTTGAATCGGTGGAAATGGCTGAATCAACACCTGAGCCAGAACCCGTACCAGAACTCGCATCAGAAACAGAGGAACCCGATGCCCCGATCGCGGTGGATGAGCAGGACTTAGGGGCGATCGATGTCCTGGACTCGTTGCCCCCAGAGGAACCCAGCGAACTAGAGCCAGATGCGCTCAGTCTGGATCCGGATGCCTTGGCCCTCACCGAAGCAGAGTTAGCCGACTGGGCCGCGATCGAGGAAGAAGGCATGGCGGAACCCAATCCCGAGGCCCTGGCTCCGGAACCGGAACCGGAACCGGCGATCGACTCCTTACCCGAGCTGGAAACCTTGGTGGAACCAGCGATCGACTCAGCAACCCTGATTGATGAGTTAACCAGCGATGCCGCGATTGATGAAATGATCGACGAAACGATCGAAGAGGTCATGGATGAGGCGGCGGAACTGGTCGATGAGCTGGCGGCTGATTCCGAGCTGGTGGATGCCTTAGAAGACACGGAAGATTTGCTGGAATCCCCTGGCACGTTGGGAAATGACGGAGCGAGCCTGGACTCCGATCGAGAAGCAGCGATCGACCCGATCGACCTCGCAGAGCCGGCCACCGAGCCAACGGAAATTTCCCCAACGCCAGAATCAGAGCCGATCGGGACAGTTTTGGCCGCGATCGCCCCAGACAGCGGCAAAACCATCGCTGAAAAAGTGACCGACGCAATCAGCAGTCTGGTGCAGTTGGTGGAACATCATCCCAACGCGGACGTGAACACGGCGTTGGCGGCGATCGCTCGGCTGAGCGCTTTGGCCAGTCCGCCTTTGGTAGCTGCTCCGGAGCCAATCGCCTTAAGCCAATCGCCTGAACTCTCCTCAGAACCCTTAGAGCCAGCCGCGATCGACTCAGCGAATCTGGAATTACCCAATCCAGAATTACTTGATCCGGCACTCGTTGATCCAGAAACTCAGGAACCAACTGATCTAGAACCGATCGATTCAGAACTAACTGATTCAGAACCGATCGATTCAGAACCAACTGATCTAGAACCGATCGATTCAGAACTAACTGATTCAGAGCCGATCGATCAAGAACTAACCGATCAAGACCTCAGCGATCTGCAATTGGACTTGACTGAATCGGATGAATTGAATGATTCAACTGATTTGACTGATGCGCAGAATTCTGATCAGTTGATCGCTCTAGACCAGCTACCGGAACCACCAGAAATTGCAGAACTCGCTCAGGAAGAAACTGACCCGATCGGGGAACTGGATGATGAATTAACCAGTGATGAACTTGGCGATGAATTCGATGAATTCAGTGATCAGTTGGCTAGTGAACTGGGTGATGAATTAACCAGTGATGAACTGAGTGATGAATTAACCAGTGATGAACTGGATGATGAATTGAGCCTGCTTGACGAAGATCTAGCGGGTGAAGATCTAACCGAACCACTAGCCAGTTCAGATCCAGAAATCGCGCAGCCTGGCACAGCCGAAACGGAACTGATTGTAGAACCCACAACCATCAGCCCTCGGGAAGCTCTCAGCACCATTGCGCAACTGACCCAACTGGCAGAACATCGCAGCGATTTGGATTTGAACGCCGCGATCGCCACGATCGCCCGTTTGGCTGGCTTTGCTCCCGAGCCGATCGCCCCGCCGCCAGAACCACCTCCCGCAACGGCGGCCCCCACTGAAGCGACAGACTCAGAATCGGCAGTCGTTTCTGAATCGGCCGCAATTGTTGACGAATTGGAAGAGAGTGCTGAATTAGCTGAATCAGAAGATCCTGAATCAGAAGCACTGGATTTAGAACCAGAAGGGGCGATCGATTCCTCGGAGGATCTATCAGACCTATCCGATGATTTATCCGACTTGTCAGACTTGGCTGATCTATCGGATTTGGTCGATTTAGATTCAACGACTGTTGAGATAACTGACCCGATCGAGCCAGCTCCTCCCGAGGTGATGGCCGAGGATTTAGCCGATGAATTAGCTGAAGATGATCTAGCTGAATTAGCTGATTTGGCTGAAGAAGTTGAGCCAGATGATTTATCAGACTTGACCGATTTATCAGACCCGATCGAGCCAAACAATGTTGGTGAAAACATTAATGAAAACGTTGGTGAATTAGCTGATTTGGCTGAAGGAGTTGAGTCAGGTGATCTAGATGATCTAGCCAATTTCACCGAATCCTCGGAGCCGTTGAATTCAGAGCCGATCGAACCATTACCCGACCCGATCGAACCGGTGCAATCCCCGGAATCTTCCGTTGTCTCGGATGAACGCAGCGGTTTGGTCAATTTGGTGGCGCAGTTATTAGCCGAATCCAGCGATCCCCGATCGGCGCTGCTGGCCCTGGCGGAATCCTTGGGTGATGGCGCGTCGGCTGCCCCTCGCGAGCCGGAGCCTGTCCCGATCGCCCCCGCTGAATCTGCTGAATTAGCCCAAGCGACCGAGTTAGCGGCATCCACCGAGCCGATCGAAGCGGCTGTATTCACCGAATCAGTTGAGGCCAACGAATCGCCTGAATTCACCGAATCTACTGAAGCGGCTGACTTAGAAGCATTACCGGAATTGGTCGATTTTCTGGATTTATCTGAGGAACCGGAACCCGATCCCGCAGCTAGTACCGAGCCGTTGCCGGAATTGCCGGAATTGGCGGAATTGGCGGAGTCCCTGCCGGAAGCCCCTGCTGCAATCTCCTTCGATTCGGAACCAGATCTGGGGCCAGATTCGGGGCAAGACGATGAACCCTTAAGCTTTTTTGGAGACGACGACGATGAGCCGTCCGGTTTCTTTGGGGATGAAGGATTTGCAGCCCTGGTGGACATTGCCAACCAAGCCCTAGCCGCCGAAACCGCTGATGCAGCCGCCGCTCCGGCGGCGGTGGTGGATCCGGAGCCTGCGCCGGTTCAGGAGCCGGAACCGCCCTTGCCGGTGGTGGAGGCGGCCGAGCCGGCCCCGATCGCCCCGCCGGAGCCGGAACCCAGCGCCCCGCCCGCGCCTATGGATCCGCTCACGCAATGGCTGCAACAGGGCGATGGATCCGCCATTTTGAACCTGCCCACCAGGTCGGCCGGCAGCGCCCTCAGCACCGATGGCCAGCGTTTCCTGCGTTTTCACCTGGGCTTTGAGGATACGGCCCTGCTCCCGATCGATGAGGTGCGGGAAGTGCTGCGAATTGCGGCCACGGACATTTTGCCCGTGCCACATATGCCAGAATCGGTCTTAGGGGTGTACAACTGGCGCGGTGAAATCATTTGGACGATCGACCTTAACCAGTTGGTGGGCTTCCCGGCCATTGCACCGGATTTGACAGCCACCTCCTCCGCCATTGCCATTGTGCTGGAGTGTGATGGCCAGAATCTGGGTCTGGTCGTGCCCCAAATTGAAGATATTGAGTGGCACGATTCTCCGAATGTTCAGCCGCCCAGCGCGGGCTTGTTTCCCGATCGGCTCTTGCCCTTTGTTCAGGGCTACCTCAGCGAGGCCAGCAGTATGGTGCTGAATCCCAGCGCGATCGCCCGGGCCAGCGCCCAACAGGCTGGCTAGGACGCTGGGTGATCGGGATTGAGATTGGCCCTCGGGGCGATCGTGCCAATCTTTCCCCACTGTTGCGGGGAAACCCCCCAGTCCTGAGCTTGTTTTTCCAACTCACCTTTTTCCAGCCCGCTTCTATCCCCTCTGTAACTTTGCCTAACTTTGCCTAACTTGGTTTGACCTTGCTGAACTTTGCCTGACCTTGCTTGGCTCCCTTTGCCCCGAGGGCCCCAGTGTGACAGTGATTTCCATCGTGATTGGGAACTGCTGAATGGTTGCTGATCTCCTGGCTTGCCGCCTGGCTGGCGCACTGGTAACGGCTCTATGACTCTCTGTTTTTCCGATTGCTCTCTGGCCTAAATTCCTATGACTGCTTACTTTGATGCTTCGCGCACGGCTCGTGATGATCGCCAGGCCCGCAACAGCACTCCCCCCGTTGAACACAGCCCCACTCCTGATTTGCGCCGTTTCCAAGATGCAGTCGATGCCCTAAAGGCGGAGTTGGAACGATCGGGCCGGCCCGATCGGTTTGTGATGGAAAAGATGGAGCAAATTGAGCAGTTTGCGGAGTCGATCGGCACAACCCTGGTGACCACCGAGGGGGAAGCGGCTAGCGGGAACCGCCTACCGGTGGATGGGATTGACCGCGCCATCGAAGACAGCCAAAGTTTGGATGAACTGTTGCGGCGGCTTTGCCAAGAATTGCGGTTGCAACTGTCGGCCGATCGGGTGGCCATTTACCGGTTCAATTTCGACTGGACGGGGGAATTTATCACCGAGTCCATGGCCCCCGGTTGGATGGCTCTGGTGGGGAACACCTTCCGCGACACTTACTTTGAAAGCACCCAAGGCAACCGCTACAACACCAAGGATGTTTACCAATGCGAAGACATCTATCGCGGTGGCCTCAGCGCTTGCCATGTGCAGCTCATTGAACGGTTCCAAGGGCGAGCCTACATGATTGCGCCGGTTTTCCAGGGCGATCGGTTGTGGGGGTTGCTGGCCATTTATCAAAACAGTGGCCCGCGTCCCTGGAGTCCCCTGGAAGCGGAACTGGTGAAATATGCCAGTGAGCAGGTGAGCCGCAGCATTGCCCAGCTCAGTGCGATCGAGAAGCTGCAAAAACAAGTGGGTCGCCAACGGGCGATCGCCACGATCGTGGACAAGATTCACCAATTCCTGGATCTGGCCACGATCATGCAAACCACCACCGATGAACTGCGGATTTTGTTGGAGTGCGATCGCGCCGCCGTCTATCGATTCAGCGACGATTGGAGCGGCGATTTCGTCTCGGAATCCGTGGGTCGGGGTTGGAAACCGCTGTTGGGCAAAACCTTCCGTGACAGCTACTTTGAGCGCACCAAAGGCGGCCGCTACATCAACGGCGAAACCCTGACCGTGGCAGACATCCAAACCCAAGACTATGATCCCTGCCACCTGAAACTGCTGGAGCAGTTCCAATGTCGGGCTTACATCATTGCCCCTGTGATTGCCAGCGATAAACTGTGGGGGCTGTTGGCGGTCTATCAAAACGATCGGGTGCGCAGTTGGGAACCGGAAGAAACCGACCTGGTGACCCAAATGGGCCAGCAAATGGGTGTGGCGGTGCAACAGGCGGAATACCTGAAGCAGCTTCAGGATCAAAAACTGCAGCTTGAGCGCAACGTGCAGCAAGACCGCGCCCTGCTGACAGTGATGAACAAAATCCGTGAATCCCTGGACATTGACAACCTCTTTGCCACCACGACCCAGGAAATTCGCCAAATTTTCCAGGCCGATCGCGCCTGCATCTTCCGGTTCGATCCGGACTGGAGCGGTGAGTTTGTGGCCGAAGCGGTCACCCCCGGTTGGCAACGACTGCTCGATCGCGACGGAGCCGGCCTGCGGGATGGCAACAACCGACGGGGCGGGCGCTCCCTGGCCCGCGTCGAAGACAGCTATTTGCAAGACAACCAAGGCGGTCGCTATCGCCAGGGCGAAACCCTGCTGGTGAACGACATTTACCAAGCCAACTTCAGCCGCTGCTATCTGGACTTGCTGGAACAGTTCCAAGCCAAGGCCTACGCGATCGCCCCGATCTTCAAGGGCAATGACCTTTGGGGCCTGTTGGCGGTTTACCAAAACAGCAACTCCCGCCAGTGGGAAGAACTGGAAGGGCAGATTCTTTCTCGGTTGGGAACCCAACTGGGCTTGGCCCTGCAACAGGCGGAGTATGTGGAACAGCTCAAAACCCAAGCGGCCCAGCTCCAAAAATCCGCCGAACGGAACAAGGCCATTTCCGCGACGATCGACAAAATCCGCGCTTCCCTGGACATCCGCACCATCTTCCGCACCACCACCACGGAATTGCGCCAAATTCTGGAGGTCGATCGGGTCGGAATCTATCAATTCCAGCCGGACTGGAGCGGGCAGTTCATGGCGGAATCTGTGGGCCCCGGTTGGTTGCGGCTGTTGGACTCTCCCGACAGTGACGGGAGTGTCCAAACGGACATGAGCGATTGCGAAGCCATCAACGGCCTAACCCAAGCGCGCCCCACCAACGCCGGCCGGGTACGGGATACCTACCTCCAGGAAAACGAAGGGGGCCGCTATGCCCGAGGTGAAAGCTTTGTGGTTTCTGATATCTACAAAGCCGGATTCACCCCCTGTTATCTGAGTGTGCTGGAACGGTTCCAAGCTCGCGCCTATGCGATCACCCCGATCTTTCAGGGCGATCGACTGTGGGGGCTGCTGGCGATTTACCAAAACAGCGGCCCGCGTCAGTGGGAAACCTCCGAAGTGGAATTCGTGGCCCAGGTGGGGGCCCAGTTGGGCATCGCCCTGAAGCAAGCGGAAACCCTGGCGGAATTGCAGCGGAAATCGGCCCAGGTGGAAGAGGCCGCCCAACGGGACAAGGCCGCCCGCGAAGCTCTGCAACAGAAGGCCCTAAACCTGCTGATGGCGGTGCGGCCGGCCCTGGAAGGGGATCTCACCGTGCGCGCGCCGATTACCGAAGACGAAGTGGGCACGATCGCCGATGCCTACAACAACACCCTGCAAAGCCTGCGGCAGATTGTGGTGAAGCTGCAAGAAACGGCGGCTAAGGTGTCGAATACCTCCACCACCAGTTCCAGTGCCATTGGTGAGCTGTCTAACCAAGCCCAGCAACAATATCGGGCCCTGTTGGAAGCGGTGCAGCGGGTGCAAACCATGGCGGAAGTCAGCACGGACGTGACCCAAAATGCCCAGCAGGTGACCCTGGCGGTGCAACGAGCCACCAACACGATCCAGGAAGGCGACGCGGCCATGAACCGGACGGTGGATGCGATTCTGTCGATTCGGGACACGGTGGCGGAAACGGGACGCAAAATTCGGGCCCTGAGCGAATCGTCCCAAAAAATCTCGAAGATCGTGAGCCTGATTGGCAACTTCACCACCCAAACCCAACTGTTGGCGCTGAATGCTGCCATTGAGGCAACGCGGGCCGGGGAATATGGTCGCGGCTTCACGGTGGTTGCCGATGAGGTGCGATCGCTCGCCCGACAGTCGGCCGATGCGACCACGGAAATTGCGGCCCTGGTGGAAGAGATTCAGGCGGAAACCCAGGCGGTGGCCCAGGCCATGGAAGCGGGGATTCAGCAGGTGGTGGCGGGGACAAATCTGGTGAGCGATACCCGATCGAACCTGAGCGAAATTGTGGATGTGACCGCCCAAATTGGTCAGTTGGTGGAGGGCATTAACCAAGCCGCCGCCAGCCAAACCCAACAGGCCCAAGCGGTGGCCCACACGATGACGGAGGTGGCAACAATCGCCGATCGCACCTCCTCCAGTTCCGTGGCCCTGACCGCTTCCTTTGAGGATCTGTTGGCCATGTCCCAAGAGCTGCAAGCCAGTGTGGGTCGGTTCAAGGTGAACTAACGGCCAGGGCACTGGCTCCACTGCTGATCGCCATGGGGGTGATTGGGCCGCGCCTGAGTTGCGCCTAGGCTGCCCCCCGGTGGCCGATCGGCCCCAGCTTGAGCCGATCGCCCCCCTTGTAACCCCCTTTTGTTCCCTGTTCGTGTTTTCCCAACAGACCGAAACCAGGTCGTTTCCGGTAGCCCCCTATGCTCGATCCCGCCATCCGCGAGGAAGCCTACGGATACTTCCTCAGTGAGTCCCAAGACCTGCTGCGATCGATCGAGACGGATTTGTTGCAACTGCGCGACGATCCCTCGAAACAGCGGATCCATGCCCTGATGCGTGCCACCCACACCCTGAAGGGGGCTTCCGCCAATGTGGGGCTGGAAACCATCTCCACGATCGCCCACCACATGGAGGATGTGTTTCGGGCCCTGTTTGACCCGGATGCTGAAGTGGAGGTGGAACTAGAGGGGCTGTTGTTTCAGCTCTATGAATATTTGCGCTTGGCCCTGACCACCCAATGGGAACAGGGACGAGAAGCCGATCAAGAGGTGTTGGATCAGGCGATCGATGCTTTTGCCCGGATCCAAACCCTGTTGGGAGACTGCTTCGAGCGCGAACAAAAGCTGCCCACCTCCGCTGAACTGGGGTTTGACCTGGTGCAGTCGATCTTTGAAACGGGGGTGAAGGAACGAATCGATCAGTTGGCGGCCCTGGTGGCGGCGGCGGATGGGCCGGCGGCCTTGGAAACGGTGGCCACCCAATCGGAGGTGTTTACGGGGTTAGGGGAATCCTTGGGGCTGCCGGGGTTCCAGGCGATCGCGGAGGCGGCACTCCAGGCCGTGGCCAACCAGGGCGATCGGCCTTTGGTGGTGGCCCAGGCGGTGTTAAGCAATTGGCAAGCGGCCCAACAGGCGGTTTTGGCGGGCGATCGCACCCAAGGCGGTGAGGTTTCGGCGGAGTTGGCGGCTCTGGCGGGTCAGGAGCCGAAGCCGGGAGATCTGGACGATTTGGCCGATGGCACGCTGGATCTGAGTATGGATCTCAGTGACGAGATGCCGGCCGGTTGGTTGGATTTGACCGATGGTACGTTGGATCTGACCACGGATCCCCCGCCTGCCCCCACACCTGCCCCCCCGATCGCGGGTGGATCGCCTGCGATTTCCGCACCCACTCCAGCGCCCGTTGCCACACCGGTTCCGACCCCGCCCAACCCCCCGCCCGCTCCCTTGGTGACGGCGGAAGCGGCCCCCCGTGGGACTCCAGAACCAATGCGATCGGCGGAACCGCAACGGGTGGACAGCAAACCCCTAACCCCGACTCCCCTGATTCGGGTAGAAATCGATCGGCTGCAATCCCTGCAACACCTGGTGGGGGAGCTGCTGATTAATGAAAATCGTCAAAGCTTGCAGGATGAACAGTTGCGATCGGCCCTGGAACGATTTCGCCAAGGCCTGCGCCAGCACCGTCGCTTGCTGGCGGAAGCACGCGATCGACTGGAAAAACGCCCCAACGATCGCCGATCGCTCAATGGTTCTCCCGCCGCCACCAGTGCCAACGATCTGATTTTGCAACAGTCGATCGATGCGGCCCTCGACAGTGCCGAGCGGCTAGATTCCACGGCGGAAGTGGTGGAACGCTACGCCCAACAAACGGCCACCACCCTCGACAAACAGCGCCGACTGTTGGGTCAGGTGCGCGACAGCCTGATGGATACCCGAATGCAACCGGCGGCGGCCGTGTTCGATCGCTTCGGGCCCTTGGTGCGGCAACTGTGCGCCCGCTATGGCAAAACGGTGCATCTGCGAGTGGTGGGGGAACGGGTTGCCATTGACAAGGTGGCGATCGAACAGCTTTACGATCCCCTGCTGCATTTGGTCCGCAACGCCTTTGACCATGGCATTGAAACCGTTGAAGAACGGCGCGATCAGGGCAAACCCGCCGAAGGGACGATCGAGCTGCGGGCCCAGCAACAGGGCAACCATGTGTTGATTTGGGTGGCCGACGATGGCAAAGGCATCGACCCCCAACGGTTGCGACAAAAAGCGATCGAACGCGGTTGGCTCACGCCCGATCGGGCCCAAACCACCTCAGATCAAGCCCTCTTGGATCTGTTGTTTGAGCCGGGCTTTTCCACCGCCGACAAAATCACCGATCTGTCTGGGCGCGGCGTGGGCTTGGACGTGGTGCGATCGCAAATGCGATCCCTCAAAGGCTCCGTCACCATCCAATCGAGTCCCGGACGCGGCACGGCCTTCATTTTGCGGGTGCCCCTGAGCCTGATGACCGCTCGCCTGTTGGTTTGTCAGGCCGATCGCGCCGCCTATGCCCTGCCCTCAGAAAGCGTCCGCCAAATTCTGATTCCTCAACCGGAGCAAACCCAAATGCTCGGGGGGCAGCGGATTTTGCGGTGGCGAGCCAGCAGCGAAGATCCCGAAATCACCATTCCCATTCGCAAGTTGGCGGAACTGATGCGCTACAGTTCCTTGGCTCCGGGCCTGTTGCGATCGGACATGGGCGCAATCACACCGTTTTTGAGCAATCGCCTCGCGCCCCTGCTGTTGATGGATGCCGGTGACACCCCCGTGGCGATCGAGGTGGATGGGGTTGTGGGTGAACAGGAACTGGTGTTGCGGCAACTGTCGGAAGCCCTGCCCGCCCCACGCTATATCTATGGCTGCACCATTTTGGGCGATGGGCGCATGGTCTTGGCGATCGACGGTAATGAGCTGTTGGCCCAAGTCGAGGCCGTCCCGATCGTCGCCGCCACTCCCCTACAGTTGCCCACACCCGCCGCACCCGCTGCGATCACCCCGGAATTGCCCGCTGAGTTGCCCAACGCCCCGATCGCGCCCCCCAGTCCCGCCCCCGCCCAAGGCAGCAAAACCCTGCTAGTGGTGGAAGATTCCGACACCGAGCGCCGCCTTTTGACCCTGACCCTGGAGCGCCAGGGCTATCGTGTGGTGCAAGCGGCCGACGGGCTAGAAGCCTTGACCCAGCTTCGCCAGCGCTCCGATATTGATCTCGTCATTTCCGATATTGAAATGCCGCGCATGACGGGCTTGGAGTTCTTGAACGCCCGCCGCCAGCATCCCAACGCCGCCCAAGTGCCCGTGATTTTGCTGACTTCCTGTAGCGGCACGCAGTATAAACAGGTGGCCCTGAGTTTGGGGGCCGCAGACTATATGCTGAAGCCCCACGTTACCCCGGAACTGGTGGCCAGCATTGAACGGCTAACGGGCGATCGGGCGGCGGCAGTGGTTTAGGTTTAGGGGTGGCCTCAATCACCCATGGAGCGATCGGGCAAAAACCAGCCAGCCCCTAGCTCCGGCGGCTTTTGTTGGTGGCCAGCTTCAAGAAACTCTGGTAAGTGGTGGCGATCGCCTGAACCCGCCGGGCCTGATCCGCATAGACACATTCCCACTGCGTGACGGCGCGCCCTTCTCGGGAGCAAATGCCCAACAGGCCCGAAGCCCGGTTCGTGCCGTTGCGGATATCCAGCCGATCGTTGCTGTCTAAATAAAAGGAAGCCGTTCGGGCCCAAGCATAGGCCTCCAGCCCCGAGAGGCCCCCCCGCCGGGCGATCGCCAAGGCCTGGGGAAACCAGCGGGAGTGAACCGGGCTGGCTTGGTTATACAGGTCGATCGCATTGACCAAGGCTTGCAAATCTTCGTAGGGATCAATGCCAGCGGCATACAGATCCGTGAGGGCCGTGGGCAACCGCCCAGACAACCGCTCCACACAGGCCCGATCGGCCACGGCCAAGTTACCGCCACTGCGGCCCTGGTCACTGCAAGCCCCGTAGTTGGTGACCCGCTGCCCCCAAGACAAATTGCCCGGATCCGTATGGCCGTAATAGTTCGGGGTGGGCTGCACAAACAGACTGCCGTTTTGCACCATCAACCGATAGTTTCCTTCCGCCACCCCCACGGCCACCACCCCCATGGAGGTAGGGCTTTGGAAGATTTGGGCATAAACCGGCAAATCTTTTTGCAAATTAAAAGACCGCTGGGGAGCCTGTTCCATCCAAAACATTGTTTGGCCGTTGGGAGCCGGCCGGGTGGGCGGCGCGGTGGGCGGCTTGGCGGTGCTGGATTTCAGTGGGGCGGCCGGTGTGGGGCGGGCAGTGGTTGGGGCCGCCGCTGGGGCCGACTGGGTTGGGTTGGGTTGGCTACCGTTAGCAGTGCCCCCGGCGATCGCTGCACCGTTGTTGGGGGAAGAGCTGGTTTGGCCGGGCGCTGCGCCGCTGGTGGTGGGAACCGTGGCCATAGATTCCAGGTTGGCGGCAAAGGGATCCGAAATGGGCACATCTCCGTTGCTGCCCCCGGTTGGCTGACTCGCGATCGAGCCGGAACCCGATCGGGACGCATCATCACCGGGTAAGTCAAAACTGAGGGGAGACACCGGCAAGGGCGCACTGGCCTCGGTTTTGGGCTGGGCTTGCTTGCCGGCCGTGAGTGGCAGGGCAATTAACACGATTGCCGTGCCTGCCACACCAAGGGCGATCGACCGTCCCCACAGGATACGCCCAGGGGAAGCTGGACTAGACACCAGGGAGTTTGCAACAGATTTCACGATCACAGGTTGCCAACCCAACGTTGACAAGAAAATAGAACAACCTACCGAGTGTCTACTTTAGCTTACGGTTTCAAATTGCACAGAATTATTTCGGGATCGTTGTCTTATAGGCGCGAATCGCCGCTTGTGTGCCTTGCTGTGCGCCCTGGCCGTCGTCAAGGGCGCTAACCCGCTGAAAGATCTGATTTGCCAGTTCCGTCACCGGTAAAGCACAGTGGCCGGCGGCTTCCGCCACCAGACGCAAATCCTTTTGCATATGGGCGATCGCAAAGCCCGGGGCCAAATCCTCCGCCAAAATTTTCGGCCCCAAATTGGCCAAGGCCCAAGACCCGGCCGCTCCGGTGCTGCAAACCTCAATTACCAACTGCGGATCCAAATTCTGGGCAGCGGCCAATTGCAGGGCCTCGCACAGGGCCAGCATGTGACCGGCGGCCAACACCTGGTTGCAGAGCTTCACCGCCTGGCCACTGCCGATCGGGCCACAGTGGCGAATGGTTTGGCCCATGAATCCTAACCAAGGGTGCGATCGCTCAAAATCCGCCCGCTCACCCCCCACCATGATCGTCAAGGTTCCCCGCTGGGCCCCCACGTCCCCCCCGGAAACCGGCGCATCCAAAAACCCAAACCCCAGCGATCGCAGGGCCGTTCCCAGCTCGATCGCCGCCACACTCCCGATCGTGGTGAAATCCACAAGCAGCGCCCCGGCCCGCGCCACCGCCGCCGCACCGCCCGCTCCCAACAACACCTGCCGCACATCGGGCACATCGCCCAAACAGGAAAAAATCAAATCCGCCTCGGCCACCGCTGCGGACAAGTCGGGGGCGATCGTCACGCCCGCCGCCGCCGCTTGGGCCACCGTCGGGCGATCGGGCGTGCGATTCCAGCCCCGCACCGTCGCGCCACTCCGGGCCAAGTTGGCCGCCATGGCGCTGCCCATCACGCCCAATCCCAAAAATGCAATTTCGGTCATGCTGTTTACTTCTTTGTTTCTATTCTTTGTCTGTAAGGATTCTTGGCTCGTCAGGAGATTGATGCAAGGGGTCTGTTGGTGGGTTTCGCCAACAGGATCCCGATCGCACCCAAAACAATTGCTAATCAGGGTTCGATCGGGGAGGGGTACGGGATAGGCGATAATTGCCCTGGCGCTTGGGTTGCGCCGTTCCCGTTGTCTCCGTTGCGCACCATGTCTTACTTCGTTTCGCCCCGCTTCACCGAAAAAGTCGCCGTCCACGCGGTCAAGAACTTCCTGAACTTGCCGCGCGTGCCCGTGCCGCTGATTTTGGGCATTCATGGCAAAAAAGGCGAGGGCAAAACGTTTCAGTGCAACCTTGTGTTCGAGCAAATGGGCATCGACGCGGTGCATATTTCCGGCGGCGAACTGGAAAGCCCCGACGCGGGCGACCCGGCCCGGCTGTTGCGGTTGCGCTACCGGGAAGCCTCGGACATGGTGAAGGTGCGCGGGCGGATGTGCGTGCTGTTGATTAACGACATCGACGCGGGGGCGGGCCGGTTCGATCGCCTGACCCAATACACGGTGAACACCCAACTGGTGAACGCCACCCTGATGAACATTGCCGACAACCCGACCAATGTGCAGTTGCCCGGCAGCTACGACAGCGAACCGGTGCGCCGGATCCCGATCATCGTCACGGGCAACGACTTTGGCACGCTCTATGCGCCCTTGACCCGCGACGGGCGGATGGAGAAGTTTTATTGGGAACCGACGGCGGCGGAACGGCTGGAAGTGGTGCGCGGCATGTTTGAGGGGCTGGGCTTGGCCGATCGGGCCGTGGCCGAGCTGGTGGAAACCTTCCCTAAGCAGTCCGTGGACTTCTTTGGGGCCATGAAATCGCGGGTCTATGACGACCTGGTGCGGCAATTCATCCAAGACACGGGCTTGGCTCAGGTGTCGAATCGGTTGCTGAAATCCAAGGAAGCGCTGCCCCAGTTTGCGGAACCGCAACCGACCCTGGAGCAACTGAAGGCGATCGGGGCGGCCTTGGTGAAGGAGCAAGATCGAATTCAAGAACTACATCTGGTGGCGACCTACAATCCCCACCGCGAGGCCAATTCCGCCAGCGAAACGGTGAGCCAAAACGGCCAGGGCGAAACCAACGGGCTACAGGGTCGATCGCGCCCTTACAGTGCCGAACCGCCAGGGGCCCCAACGCCCGAACCGGCCGTGGCGACCCACACCCAAACCCAGCCGATCGCCCCGGAACCTAAACCCGGCGGCGCTCCCCGGCCGAACCTGGAACCGGAGTTGCCGCCCCTGAGTGGCAACCCAGATCTGGAAGCGAAGTTGGAATATCGCAGCAGCCAGCGGCCGAAGTTGGTGCAGCCCTTGGGCCCGACAATTCGATCGCAGCTCGTGCCGATCGTGAACAATGGCTATCGGCTGGGGATCGAGGTGGCCGACAAGCGCCACTACAACGCGAATTCCTGGCAATGTTACGGAACGGCGGAACCGCACCAGGAAACGGAGGCGATCGGGAAGTTGGAAACCTGCCTGGCGGAAAACCTGGATTGTTATGTGCGGTTGGTGGCGATCGACCCCGATCGCAAGCAACGGATCCGCGAGGTGATCGTCCAGCGCCCGCAATAGTTCGGCTTTACGATCGTGCTGGTTGCAGAGTCGCACCCAAGGTGCGCAGGATTTGCAGCACGTCGTAAAGTTCGTTGCCGGGATTCAGCAAGGAAAATAGGCGGGAGTTGGCGTAGCGCTTGGATATCCCGTCGGTTTTCAAAAACAGAAATTCGTTGCCAGTGGTGATCAGTCCATAGCTGGGGCGATCGCCTTGGGGATTGGCTAACAAATAGGCGAGGGCTTGGGGGATGGCTCGCAGGGCGGAAAAGTCGCTGCGTTTGGATTCGATCACCAGTACCCAGAGGCGATCGTGCAGCACCAACACATCAATGCGGCCACGGACGATCGCCCCTTGATCTTCGGCGGTGATTTCGATGCGGCTTTCGGTTTGAATCCTGAAGGGTTTTTGATAGAAACCGGCGAGGTCGAGCAGGGGGGCAAGCACGACCATTTTTACGCCGTCTTCGAGGAGGGGCGGGTCTTCGAGCAGGGTTTGGAAGTTTTGTTTGACGCGATCGAGCAGTTGTTGTTCGAGGAGGCTGAGGCTGGGTTGGGGCGATCGCCACTCGGGAAAAAAGTCGGCATCATCGGTCAGTTGCAACCCAAAGTCTTGTTTCAGGTTCCGAAGGGTGACATCTTGGGCAGCAATAATCTGGGTCATGATGCTTGCTGTTGATAGATCATTTTCGCTTTGTTTCTAGGCTAGCTTTGGTTGACCCAAAACAGGTTGCTGAGTAGGTTGGGTTGAAGCATGAAACCCAACACCCGTAACACTTCCAATCATCGCGTTGGGTTTCGCAAGGCTCTACCCAACCTACTGAGGTGTGGCAATGGCTGAGGATATCAATTTTCGGCGGGCGATTCAGACGGTTTTTCAGCGGTATGTGGCGTTGGCGCGGACGGATCGGGGGGTGGAGCTGATTGCGGTTTGTGATGTGGAGACGGGGAATTATTTGCTAATGAATGTGGGGTGGTCGGGGCGCGATCGCATCCACAGTGTGGTGGTGCATTTGCGGGCGATCGGGGAGCAAATTCGGGTGGAGTGGAATGGTACGGATTCTTTGATCGATGACTTGATTGAGTTGGGGTTGCGGGAGGAAGATTTTGTGCCTGCGAATCCCCGATCGAGTGTGTCGGCGATCGCGGGTTAGGGGTTGGGAATGGGTGGATAGGATTTGCCTTTGGCGGCGTAGTATTCCTTAATTTGGGCGATCGGGCGCAGCATTGTGGCTTCGATGTCTTGCCGCACTTCTCGGGACAAATAACAATCCGTATTCAAACATTCCAGCAACCTCCAAGAAGCGGCTGCATATTCTTGCAGTAAGTCTCTTTGTTCATAAGATAGCGACCACTGATGGCAGACATCTCGATATCTAATTGCAGTCGATCTAAACTCGGAAAGCCATGGTCTCTCTTCAAGGTTGCCTTGCTCACTATCAAAATCAAGTATTGAGTCGATTCTTAGGGTTAATTCTTGAATCTTTTTACCAAGAATTTCATTTTTCATGAGTTCACAAAGCTTTAGTGCATAACCTAGATTTTCAAATAGAGAATTTGAATCATCTTCGGTTTCGTAATATTCTGAAATTGACATCAAGCATCGATCTAGCAGAATGGAATAAGAATCATCATTATCTTCATGGTACATTGTATTAGAAATTTCAATTGCCTGATCAAAATTGATTACACTTGTTAAATAGAAGCAACCAGCCAAGTATCTTTTTTGGAAAGATAAATTAGAATTCATCTTGATTGAAACCCATTCAAGTATTTCATTGAGATCACGATCAAAGGCAATTAATTTATTGACTCTCTTGCTTAAGAGTTTCATTAATTCATCTGCTTTTCTCATACCTCCCACTACCAGCAAGGTAATTTCTCTCCAAGATTTTCTTGATATATTTGTTGACAGTAAATTCCAAAGATCAAGATTTTGACTAAGGAATATTTCACGTGCAGCAAAATACTCGTGAAATGTTAAGTGGGAAAAGGAATAAATTCCACGCGATCGTTCGATAAGTAGCCCATGCTGTGCCACGATAGAATGCAGGATAGCCTCACTATCCAGGCTCAGTGCTTTTGGGTTGTTTTGAACATCAGGTAGGTTTGATATATAGCCCACAATTTCTTTCTTGGCTATAGATTTTTCAAAAAAGTAACGTCCTTCCTGAAAAGTGGAAAAAGCTAGCTGAGATAATAAATCTTCTTTTCGATCAACGGATAACTTTTTATAGATTTTATCTCGCTGAATGTTCCGTTTTCCATCCCATTTCTTCAATAAAAGATTTACACCTTCTTCATAAAGTCTGACGCGATTACGCGGAAAATTACCACTTTCACCAAATACTAAACATAGCAATGTTAATAGAAGTGGATTACTTGCTAGCTCTAGAATTGGCTCGTTTACTTTTAATTGTTGAATAAACTGATTGATTTTAGGAATGTCTTCATGATATTTAAACCAATTATTGACAAATTCCTTTATTTGATCTTGTGTAAAATCTGCCATTTCTACTTCAGAAAAGTTACTAAAGCTGTATTCTTTTGCCGCAATCCTACAAGTCATGACGAATCTATTTTTAGGAAAATTTCGCACTAAATTATTGACTTCTTGGATAGTTCGATTGGTATCATTTGCTAAAACTTCATCTAGTCCATCAAAAAATATTAAAATTCGACCCTCTTTCAGTAGCTCCCATACTATTTTGCTGGATTGAGGGATGGAGGCTTTTGACCATTGATCTGCAATAAACTTTATCAATCCCGGCTGCTTAGAAGACTCTGACCATTCTTTAAGAGTTACAAAAACTGGTACATATTCTTTAAAAATTTTTTGATCTAAGCAAGCAATTGTTAAATGTTTTAAAAATGTAGTTTTTCCTGATCCTGGTTTACCTAAAACCATGAGGGCCTTATGTTGTTCAATAGCATTCAAGCCAGAAATTCTCTCTTGCCGAACTCGACCTAGGCAAAAGCGGTCAAAATCTTCAACTTCATCTAAATTTTCACGAAGTTCCGATATGGTAAAACGTTGATTTTCTGTCAACTTCTCCAACACATTTACTTGGGTATAAATCGTGCTTAAGGCAATCGGCTGCTCCATATCTAGGACTTTCATTGTGCCGCACCGCCGCCGTAAATCTGCCTCCACCTGCGATCGCACCCACGACACATCGATCGCATCCGATGCCGATTCGGACTGCACAGGCTCGATCGCATCGCCCCAAGCAACCTGCCAAGCCTTGAACTCCGCAATCAATACTGGCAGCTTATTTTGTCCTTCTACCCTGATCCCAAAGTCCTTATACAGTTGACGCAAATGTTGTCCCACGTTATCCGTGTTGCCACCGCATAGGTCTGTAGCAATTTTGATCTTGGTTTCCCCGCGCACAATCCGCTCTAGGACGGCTTTTCGCTTGGGTGGCAGCTTGTCGAAAATTTCTTTGGCGCGGGCTGGAGTCATGCTGAGAATTTCTCATCACCTCTGAGAATTTTCTCGCATCTAACATCTGAGAGCCAACTGTTTTTCACTGGAGGAGTCCCAAATACAGGAGCCACCTCCCATGAAACGCCCGCAAATCTATCAACAACTGCTGATCGTCTCCGTTTTGTTCACCGCCCTCTCGGGTGGGGCCGCCATCCACCTGGCCAGCCAACCCCAGCTCAATCCCCAACAATCCGAACTGTTCCAAACCTTCAAAGGCCTGTTTGAAAAAGGCGTGTTGGGCATCGGCGGCCTGGTGCTGGGCAAAATGACGGGCTACTTTCCTGATCGGCCGCCCAACAACCCCGACGACAACACCGATCAATAGAATCGCGGCCCAGCGCGACTTGCGGATCTCCGGCCAACGCACCGGCTCGTGATATCATCGAAAGTCGCGCTTTCTAACACCTAGACAGGCGCTAAATTTGTTGAACCAATTTAATGGACTGCCAAGCCAGACAGCAGTTGGGTGCAGCCGTGAACCGTTCCCGTGCGATCGCCCCCGCTTCCGTTTGGTCAACGCTTAGTCCGCCAATCGCCCACTCGGAGCTAGCCCAACCATGACCAAGCGTACTCTTGAAGGAACCAATCGCAAGCGCAAGCGTGTTTCCGGCTTCCGTGCCCGGATGCGGACTAAGAACGGTCGCCGCGTGCTGAATGCTCGTCGCCGTCGCGGTCGCGCTCGGTTGGCGGTTTAAGGATTGCTCACCGGCAGTCTGTCACAGGGTGGTTGAGCGATCGCCCCTACACCCAAACGTGCATGGCCTTACCCCAAGCCTACCGACTTCGACATCGCCATGACTTTGACCGAGTGTATCGGCAAGGCAAACGGTATCGCAGCAAGCACCTAACCCTTTGGGTCTACCGGCCATCGGCAAGCCCCGCGATCGCCCCCAGCGAACCATCGGCGGCCGTTGCCCCCACGCTGCCCACCCTGGCCCCGGCTCCGAAAGTTGGCATCAGCATCAGCCGCAAAGTTGATAAACGCGCCGTTGTGCGCAATCGGCTGCGGCGACAAATTCACGGTATTTTGTGCCAGCACTTGCCGACCATGCCCCTCGGTTGGCTGGCGGTGATTAGTGTGCGTCCAGCCATGCCCCTGTGTCAGTACCCCCAAATTCTGCAAGAATTGGAACAGTTGCTGACCGCCGCCAAGTTGGATTTGGAGCAAGCCAGCGTTTAAACCGTTGTGTTTGCGCTGTTGACTTTGCCCCATTCCCCAGGGGCGGCGATCGCCCAATTCGCCCCATTTGGCCCGCACTGAACCTTACGAGCACTGGACTATGGGTATCAAGGAAGATGTTTACTATGAGGGCGGCCCCCACCGTGGCGATTTGATCGTCAACCTGCTGTTGGGTCTAACGATCATTTGCCTGCCCCTCACCATCGGCTCGATCGTGCGGGCCTTTTGGTTGCGCTATCGCATCACCAGCCGCCGCATTTCAATCACCAGCGGTTGGCAAGGGCGCGATCGCTCCGATGTGATTTATCCCGAAATTCGCGCCGTTGTGGCCGTGCCTCGGGGGTGGGGTGCTTGGGGTGATATGGTGCTGACCCTCAAGGATGGTAGCCGCCTGGAAATGCGATCGGTTCCCAACTTCCGAGCCGTCGCGGACTACATCAACGAGCGGATCGGCGCAGCGGCCCAAACCGCCACCAGCAAGCGCTAAACCGCCCGATCGCCCCCTCGCTGCTCCTGTTCAACCCTCCTGCTTGCACGGCCTTGTGGCTTCCGGCGGAGGGTTACGTGTTGATTAGGCTGTGACGATTGGGCTGTGACGATTGGGGCGGCATTGGCGGCCCGCGGCCAGGGCGGTAGTCCCCACTGGGTAACCGCCCCCCAAGGGGCTCCACTTTGCATAAGCTGAAGTCACATCTTTGGGCTAGGGTGGCTCTGGTTCATGGGGTGAGCGTTCGGCTCGATCGCGTCACCCTGGGCCAGCCTTGCTGTTTTGCCTTCGTTTAACGAATCGTTGACCGCCCGTTGACGGTTTTTTGATAACTTTTAACAACTCGATCGCACAACCGACGCAACGCGCATGGATTTCGGAGTTGGATTTCTCTCAAACAACGTCATGCTGCCGATCCTGGATTTTTTCTATGGAATCGTGCCCAGCTATGGCCTCGCCATCATCGCCCTGACGCTGGTGGTGCGCTTTGCCCTCTATCCGATCAGCGCTGGCTCCATCCGCAGTATGCGGCGGATGAAGATCACCCAGCCGATCATGCAGAAAAAGATCAAGGACATTCAAGAGCGCTACAAAAACGACCCCACGAAACAGCAGGAAGAACTCAGCGCCGTTTACAAGGAATTTGGGAACCCCCTGGCCGGTTGTTTCCCGATTCTGGTGCAAATGCCCGTGCTGATTGCCCTGTTCACCACCCTGCGTGGCTCGCCGTTTGCGGATGTGCCCTATTCCGTGAATCTGCAAATTTTGCCCCAGGAGCAAATTGAGCGGGTGCAACCGGAAGCGTTTGCCACCCCGCCCAAGAACATCTACATTTCCGACAGCACCCACTATCCCGTGGTGGGTTTGCTGCCCGGTGGCACGCGCCTGGCCGTGGGTGACACCACCAAGCTGGAGTTCCAAACGCCCGAAGGCAAAACCCTGACCACCCTGGCCACAGAAGCCGGTGGGGACATTGACCTCTCGCCCAAGTGGCAGGTGATGAAGGGAGCCGAGCGGGTGCAGTTGGGCCCCAACGGTGAAATCACGGCGCTGCAACCGGGAGATGTGACCCTGCAAGGGACGATTCCCGGCCTGGCGGCGAGCAAGGGCTTCCTGTTCATCAGTGCGCTGGGCCATGTGGGCGCAGTGGACGATGAGGGGATCCACTGGGATATTGTGGCGATGGTGCTGCTGTTTGGCTTGAGCCTTTATGTCAGCCAATCGATTTCCAGCCAAGGGGCAACGGATAATCCGCAACAGGCGGCGGCAAATAAGCTGACTCCGATTATTTTTTCGGGGATGTTTCTGTTTTTCCCCCTGCCGGCTGGGGTGCTGATGTACATGGTGGTGGCGAACCTGTTCCAAACGGCCCAAGCGTTCATTTTGTCTCGGGAACCGCTGCCGGAGAATATCCAAAAGATGGCGGAAGCTCAGGGCATTGTGGATGTGAAGGCGGTGGCGGTGGATGGCGCTACGGGCCGGCTGCCGTTTGAACCCAAGAGCACCAAGGCCAGCAGCCCGGCGAAGAATCAGCCGAGCAAGGGCCCAGGCAACAAACCCAGCACGAACAACAACAAGCAGAAGGGCAAGTCGTGATGAGTGATCCGGGCGATCGGGGACGAATTTGGCTGGAGGGGCTGCTGGCGCGCTTGGGTTTGCCAACCCAGGTGCAGGCCGAGCACGACCCGATCGATCATGTGCTGAACTATTGGCTCACGATCGACGCTTCGCCCTGGTCTCCGGAGCAAATCACCAGCGTGGTGGGTGAAGCGGGGGTGACCCTGGATGCGATGCAGTATTTGGCGAATATGCTGCTGAACGTGGGGGTCGATCGGGATGACCATTGCGGTTACACGATCGAACTCAACGGCTACCGGGCCCAGCAACGGGCCGAGCTGGAGTCGGTGGCGGCCAATGCGGTGTCGCAGGTTCGTGAAACGGGGGAGTCGGTGGCGATCGACTCACTCTCCTCATCCCAGCGCAAACAGCTCCACGCCATGCTCGCGGCCTACGAAGACATCGCCACCCACAGCGAAGGCCAAGAACCCCACCGCCGGTTGGTGGTGGCCCTGAAGTCAACCGAAGCCTAGCTTGACCCGCGCCGCCGGGCCTTGGGGGTTCGGCGGCTTGGGTCGGGCTGGCCATTCGGGAATAGCCAGTGGTCTGCTGCCATTCCCGATCGCACCCATCTTTACCCTCCCCGCTGCGGGGTTCCTACCGTGGATTCGGTCTATATTCCCCACATCCTGAAGGCCACCAATCGAACGATCGGTTGGGAATTTAAGGATTTTCTGCCAGGCTTGGAAACCCTCACCCCCGTGCGCGGCAAGTTGCGTGTGGTTCACCGGGGCAATTTTCTGGAGGTGTCAGCCCAGGCGGAAGGAATTGTGACTCTCACTTGCGATCGCTGCCTTTGTCAATACAATCAGCGGCTGGTGGTCGAGACCCAAGAGCCAATTTGGTTGGATGAGGCGGCGGAGTCCAAAGATTTACCCCTGGAACGGGAAATCAGCGCTGAGGATTTGCAAGAATCCTTGTCGCCAACGGGTTATTTTTATCCCGAAGATTGGCTCTATCAGCAATTTTGTCTTGAACTGCCCGCCCAGCAGCTCTGTAGCGAAGACTGCCAAGGGATTCTGGAACCGGAAGACGCTGCGGAGGCCCAACCGGCGATCGATGCCCGCTGGTCTGCCCTGGCTTCCCTGAAGAACCAACTCGATCGCTAAGGCTCCACCGCAAGCCGATTCTGTGCATGGCTGGCCGCCTTATGCCTAATGGCTTAACGGACTTGGCAACGGGGCGGCATTTCCATCAGCGTCAAGGGTTTCAGCGGCGGATGGCCCACCCACTGGCGCTGAATTTCGCAGTGATTCACCTGGATCGCTTGGCTCGATCGCCCCTGAGTATCCGCCTTGAGCTGAATTTGATAATCCGAGGGCAAATTGCGGGCAAAGGGTTTGTTCACCAGCACCTGTGTCCAGCGCAGCGGCGTTAGCTCCGGGGGCGATCGATGCTCACCGATCACCCAAGCCGTGTCTGTATTGCCGCTGGTGTAGATGCGGTACTGCTGGTTGAGATTGGGCGACACCAGCGCACCCACCCAGGCTTGTAGCTCTGCGCCGTCGCGGGCAAACCGCCCATGCTCCTGATAAAACGCCTGCTGGGCCCGCACCACCGATCCCACCGTGGGCTGCAAGGGAGAGCCACAGGCACAGGCCGGCGGCGAGGCCACCCACACCAGACCACCCGCCAGCACCGTGCTCACCACCAGAGCGCTGGTCAGCCAAGGGGAAACCCGCCAAGCGAAGAATGGGTGCTGGTGGCTGGGTGCTATGGGGCGATCGGGCGCGGGCTGTCCGTCGTTGGGTTGGTCGCCACGGCTTGCACCAAAATTCGTCTCAAAATCAGAACTTTGAAGATCAGAACTTTGATGCTGTTTCATACGGGTGCTTTTGAGGTGGTCTAAGGCGGCGGCAGGGTCATGCCAGCGGGCCGGCGGCGCATGAACTAGCGCAACTTTTGCTTAATGAACGTCACAAGCTGGGTCAACTGCTTCTTCAGTTGATCCACTTCCGCTTGCAAGGTTGCCACTTTTTGCTCCAGGGCCTGGATTTCAGCGGCAGAAGCACCCGGAGCTGCCATGGGCGCAGCGGCCGGGGCAGCGGCCGGCGGTGGGGCCACGGCCGGAATCCGCGAAGCGATCCGCATGGCTTCTTTGATGGACTCGATTAGCTCTTTCTTTTCAAAGGGCTTTTCGATGAAGGCAAATCGCTCGAAGGGTTCCGAAATTTTTTCGGTCACTTCTTCCTTGCGCCCCGACATCACCAGCAGCGGAATCGCTTGCAGGTGGGGTTGGGTTTGAATTTCTTGATAGACTTCCCAGCCGCTCTTTTTGGGCAACAGGAAATCCAACATGATCAGGTTGGGATGTTCTTGCTGAATGAGCTGTAGCCCTTCGAGTCCGTCTTTGGCTTCGAGGACTTCAAAGTTTCCGGCTGGCAACATTTCTTTGACGCGCTGCCGAATCACTTTGCTGTCATCGATGACGAGGATTTTGTGTGTTGCCACGACTTTCTCCTTAGGCTTGCGTGCAGACGAGTCGGGAGTGATAGGGGCGATCGCCCTTCAAGGGGGCGGCGCGTTGGATGAAAAGTTAGGAAGCGATCGCTTAAGACTGAATTCAGCCACCATCGGGGCCGAAAACAGGCTGGCAATGGGTATCCCTGCTTAAGATACGAGCGATCGGGACTCTCGGGTAGTATCCGGGGGAAAAATCTTTCCGAAAACTCCCGAAGACCGTTGCAAATCCTGGGGTTGAGTTCGCCAAAGATTTTCAGCAATATTTCCAGGTCACTGGATCGGCAGCTAAGCCCCTTGGGCCTCTGCGACTCCAGTATATGGCGATCGTCCCGAGGTTTGAAAAGCCCCACCGCTGGCGTGATGAGTTCCCCGATCGCGGCTGTGGCTTTTTCTGAGGCCGCCTACATGGGCGATCGCCCGGATAGTTGCCCCCCCCAAATTAGCCCAAACCCTCGCTCCGCCATCACCCAACCAATTGTCCCGCAATTCTTACGCCACAAATTTTTACGCCACAATAGGGGAAATTCATTTTCCAAAATCCATTTGCCGCCTGTGTCGCCGTCCTCTTCTTCCAGTGCCGCCAGTTCCGCTGTGCCCGACGGGTTGCCTACCTGGCTGAAGCCCCGATTAGGCCGGGCCAGTGAGTTAGCTGAAGTGCAGCGCATTATCAAGCAGCGGCAAATTCACACCATTTGCGAGGAGGGCCGCTGCCCCAATCGGGGGGAATGCTATGCCAATCGAACCGCAACGTTTCTGTTGATGGGGCCCGTTTGTACCCGATCGTGCGGTTTTTGCCAGGTGGACAAGGGCCATGCACCGATGCCGATCGACCCGGAGGAACCCCGCAAGGTGGCGGAGTCGGTGGCGCTGTTGGGGTTGCGCTATGTGGTGCTGACTTCGGTGGCGCGGGATGATTTGCCCGATGGGGGCGCGAGTGTATTTGCACAGACGATCGCCGCCATTCGATCGCAATGCCCTGGCACGGACATCGAAGTGTTGACCCCGGATTTTTGGGGCGGCCAGCCTGACCCTCGGGCCAAGCAGCGATCGCGGGTGGAAGCGGTGGCGGCCTTGCGCCCCGCTTGCTATAACCACAACCTGGAAACGGTGGAGCGGCTGCAAGGCCCCGTGCGGCGTGGGGCCAAATATCACCGATCGCTGGATGTGTTGCGCTGGGTGAAAGAACTGGATCCCACCATTCCCACCAAGTCCGGGCTGATGTTGGGCCATGGGGAAACGGAGGCGGAGATTTTGCAAGCCCTGCAAGATTTGCGATCGGTGAATTGCGATCGGCTGACCTTGGGCCAATACCTACGCCCGTCCCTAGACCATCTACCCGTCCAAAAATATTGGACACCGGCCGAGTTTGACCGCCTGGGAAACCTGGCCCGTGAGCTGGGATTTACCCAGGTGCGATCGGGGCCCCTGGTGCGCAGCTCCTACCATGCGGGGGAGGCGGATTGAGCTGAAGGATTGCCCAAATAATCGCCCATGGGTCGATCTCGCCTGATCACTCCCTTACAGGCTCAAGGGGTGATCGCCGTCGGTGAAATAGACCCGATCGACCGGCCAAAGTCGATTGCGCGTGAGGGTCGCCTGCAAACTGCCAAACAGGGTTAACTGTTCGCAACTGGATAGGGATTGGAACTTGCGGCGGCCATCGGGATTCAGGCGCAGGTCAATGGTGACCGATCGCTTGGCTGTGTCCAAGCTGATGCGATAGTGACGCAGGTCAAAGGCCGGATCGGGTTTATCGCCAGTGGCTTCAATCAACAGCCGCCCCACGGCCGCTTCCAAGGGACGATCGCGCGGGACTTTCACGGACTGGGCCACCAAGCCTTTGCAAGCACCGTCCGGTTTATATAGATCCACCGAAACCGTATCGGGCAGCGGATCCGAATCAATTGCCGCCGCCTGGGCGGAAGGGTCGCCGGTCAAATTACAGCCCGCCAACCCCGGCACAGCCGCCAGGGCCAGCAGCGCCAAGACCAGAGCAGCACGGCGAGGGGTTGCGGGTCGCGAAGACTGAGGAAACCAGGGGCGATCGAGCATCATGGCGAAAATTCCAACGAGGAGTAGTGCTGAAGGGGTGCTGAAAGGAAGGTGACTCAATCTTGCCGGTTTGGGTCAGCCAGCGTCCCCGAACTGGAAAGCTTTCTGAATTGGGTCTAAATGGAGTCTGAAGGGGGGCCAGATCCATGATTGGTCGGGGACTGGGCGGCAGGGGGTCGGGGGCTGAATGGGGTGTTTAAAATCTAGTGCTGATTGGGCGCTGAATCGATGTTTGCTTGGGTGCTTGGTCGTTGATTGGCCGGTGCTTGATCGGTTCTTCAAAGGCGCGATCGCCCAATCCGTATAAACCGCCTTGTAAACCATGGATTCGGCCCCTGATTCGATCGCCGTGGCAAATCCCCTTCGTCAGCGCACCCGTTTGCGCTGCATTTGCGCTTCAATGGATTGCTGGCCCGCATTTCCCCTCGCCCCATGACCACTGCAAGCTGGACCCACCGCCACGTCTTATCGTTGGCGGAGTTCTCGCGCGAAGACTACGACACCGTGTTGACCACCGCCGCTAGTTTTCGCGAGGTGTTGTCCCGTCGCACTAAAAAAGTGCCCACCCTTCAGGGGCAAGTGGTCACCAACCTGTTTTTTGAACCCTCGACCCGCACCCGCAGCAGTTTTGAGCTGGCGGCCAAGCGCCTGTCAGCGGATATTCTCAACTTTGCGCCGGGATCATCTTCGCTCACCAAGGGGGAAACGATCCTAGACACAGCCAAAACCTATTTGGCCATGGGGACGGACATTATGGTGATTCGGCACCAGCAGGCCGGTGTGCCCCAGTCGATCGCGGCGGAGATGGATCGGCTGCAGTCCGGGGTGAGTGTGCTGAATGCGGGGGATGGTCAACACGAACACCCTTCCCAGGGATTGTTGGATCTGTTCTCCATCTGCCAGGTGTTGAATCCCCAAAAACCATCGATCGGGGACTTGCGGGGTAAAAAGGTGGCGATCGTGGGCGATATTTTGCACTCACGGGTGGCCCGATCGAACCTGTGGAGCCTGACGGCTGCGGGGGCGGAAGTCCATTTGGCCGGGCCGCCAACCCTGCTGCCTCGGGAATTTGCCCAATTTTTGCCGCCAACGGCCGATCGATCGCCCCTCCAAATCCATTGGCAACTGGAGCCGGCCTTGGCCGATGCGGATTTTGTGATGACCCTGCGGTTGCAACAGGAACGAATGAGCCAACACCTGCTGCCCAGCTTGCGGGAATATCACCAACGCTATGGCATCACGCGCGATCGACTGCGGCTCTGTCAGCCCCAAGTGCGGGTGTTGCACCCGGGCCCCACGAATCGCGGCGTGGAGTTGGCTTCCGATGTGATGGATGACCCGGCCCTCAGCTTGGTTCCGGATCAGGTAACTAGCGGCATTGCGGTGCGCATGGCGCTGCTTTACCTGATTGGGGGCGGCAAGGGCTAACTTGTTAACTCATTCTCCAGTCAAGCATCCGGGGGCAAGTGCGCCACCGTTTAACTGCGCCACCATTTAACAAAATGCCGGTTTATTGGTTTTGGGGTGAGGATGATTTTGCGATGCAGCGGGCGATCGACCCGTTGCGATCGCGCGTGGATGCCGCCTGGGAAAGTTTTAATTTTGAAAAAATCCCGCCCGATCGTGAGGATGGCCTGTTGGTGGCCCTGGCCCAGGCGGTAACTCCTCCCTTTGGGGCGGGCGATCGGCTGGTGTGGCTGGCGGAAACGGTCTTGGCCCAACGCTGTCCCGATGATTGGTTGCGGGAGTTGGAACGCACCCTGCCCCAAATTCCCGACAATGCCATTTTGCTGCTCACCTCCCGCCCAAAGCCCGATGGCCGCCTCAAGTCCACCAAATTGCTCCAGAAGGCCAAAAACACCGAAATTCAGGAATTTTCCCCGATTCCTCCTTGGAAAACCGAGGAGCTGTTGCAACAGGTGAAACGGGCCGCCCAAGCGATGAAGGTGAAAATTAAGCCCGAAGCGGCGGAGTTGCTGGTGAACGCGGTGGGCAACAACACGCGCCAACTCTACAGCGAGCTGGAAAAGCTGCAATTATTTGTGGGCGATCGCCCGATCGGTACGGAAGACATCAATCGCCTGGTTTCCGTTTCCACCCAAAGCAGCTTGGAGCTGGCGAAGGCCATGTCTTTGGGGCAAATTTCCCAATCGTTGAAGCTGATTGCGGATTTGATTGCCCGGAATGAAAATCCCTTACGGATTCATGCTTCTTTGGTCACTCAGTTTCGACTGTGGCTGTGGGTGAAGCTGATGCTTGATCGGGGTGAGCGGGATGATTTGGTGATTGCCAAGGCGGCAGATTTGGGCAACCCCAAGCGACTATTTTTCATTAAGAAAGAAGTGCAACCCATGGGACTCAAAGCACTTCAAAAAAGCCTCCAGCTTCTCTTGGAGCAAGAAACCCTCTTGAAGCGGGGCAGCGACCCGATCGAAACGCTGCAATCTAAGGCGATTGAACTCTGTTTGCTGTTCCAAAAAAACTAGGCAGCAGAATCATTGTCTTCCAAAAAGCAATGGCTCAAGCAGGATCAAAATCTCAAAAAATAATCGACAAATGGTCGGCCAATGGATCGGCTAATTGATTAAATCCTTGCTGATTTTAGCTTCAAACTCCAAGAAATTTGCGACAATAGGCATAGGAAAAAGAATAAGAGGATGTTTAAAAAGTATTCTTTGGCACGGGCAAGCACCAATAGTCGTGGAAGGAGCTTAGGGCCTGTCGTCATTTCCTAGGATCGGGCGGAAACGACTGATTTTCCATGTCCCAGTCGTTGTAACAAGGGGCTTAAGCCCCTTGTCCCCCACGATCTGCCAACGGCGGAATCAAGGTTTCAGGCGATTTGACGACAGGCCCTAAGCCCCTTGTCTAAGTCGATCACTGGGGCGTACAGAGTAGCAATTTTGGCTTTTCAGACATCCTCTAAGACAAAGATTAATTGCCTCCCGATTTGCAGCACCAAAATTTCAAGCAGGGAATACCAGTGGCTCCACCCCCCATCCGAGTGCTGTTGGTTGAAGATTCCGAAATTGCCATCCGGCTCCTGCGGCGGGCGATCGAGAGCACTGGTGCGCTGCAAGTGGTGGGCACGGCCCATACGGGGCTGGAGGGGTTGGAACTCCTGAAAGCCACCGATCCCGATGTGATTTGCACGGATTTGCACATGCCGCGCATGAATGGGCTGGAATTTACCCGCGAGGTGATGGGGCGATCGCCCCGGCCCATTTTGGTGATCAGCAACTCCGTTCGCGAGGACGATCGACGCACGGTGTTTGAGTTGCTGGAGGCGGGGGCAGTGGATGTGTTTCCCAAACCGGTGATGAGTTCGCCGGAACAATATGCTCAAGTGGCGGCCCAGTTAATTGCCAAAATTCGGGTGCTGGCGGGGGTGAAGGTTTTCAAGCTGCGGCGATCGTCATCCCCCTCGCCGTCACCGACGATCGCGCTGCCGTCGGCGCTGGTGCAAGGGCCGGCGATCGAACGGGCGATCGGGGCGATCGGCGCTTCCACGGGCGGCCCCCAGGCCCTGCGGGAGATTTTGAGCCAATTACCGCCGCGTTTTCCCCTGCCGCTGGTTTGCGTGCAACATATCAGCACGGGCTTCTTGCGGGGGTTACTGGATTGGCTCAGCCTCAATTGCGCGCTGTCGATTCAAATTGCCCAAGCGGGCCAAACTCCCCAGCCGGGCGTGATTTACTTTCCGCCGGAAGGTCACCAGTTGGAGTTTGATCCGCAAGGGCGGTTCGTCACCTTTCGCACGGAACCGGTGGATGGCCATTGCCCCTCGGTGACGGCCACCTTTCGCTCCATGGCTCGGGTCTTTGGCAAACGGGCGATCGGGATTTTACTGACGGGCATGGGCAACGATGGCGCAAGGGGCCTGTTGGAACTGTCCCAATCGGGCGGCTGGACGATCGCCCAGGATGAAACCAGCTCTGTGGTGTTTGGAATGCCCCGAGCGGCGATCGAGCTGGGCGCGGCCAAACAGGTGCTCCCCCTCAGCTCGATCGCCCTGCATTTGGTGGAACGCAGCGGCAGCCTAGCCCGCTCTGGCTGATTCCCCCCGCAGGCCCTCGCGTCCGGGAACCCGATAGGCCACAATGGAGAGCGCATCATCCATCGGTTCGATCGGGTTCTCCTGCCATGTCTTTTGTTGGTCTCCACATCCACAGCGATTACAGCCTGCTCGATGGGGCGAGTCAACTGCCCGCTTTGATCGATCGGGCCATGGAACTGGGAATGCCCGCGATCGCCCTGACGGATCACGGAGTGATGTATGGGGCGATCGAACTGCTGAAAGTTTGTCGCGGCAAACCCATTCGCCCCATTATTGGCAACGAAATGTATGTCATCAATGGCAGCCTTGATGACAAACGAAAATTACCGAAATATCACCAAGTTGTCCTGGCGAAAAATAAGCAGGGCTATAAAAATCTCGTTAAATTAACCACCGTTTCTAACCTGCAAGGGGTGCGTGGAAAAGGCATTTTTGCCCGTCCTTGTATTAATAAAGAATTACTAGAAACCCATCGCGAAGGCCTAATTGTCACCAGTGCTTGCTTAGGTGGCGAGATTCCCCAAGCCATCTTGGCCGGGCGCTTTGACGTGGCGGAACGGGTTGCCCAATGGTACAAAGAAATTTTTGCCGATGATTTTTATTTGGAATTGCAAGATCACGGCTCCCAGGAAGATCGGGTGGTGAATGTGGCGCTGGTTCGGCTCGCTCGCCAGTTCGATATTCAACTGATTGCCACCAACGATTCCCACTTCATTTCCTGCTTTGATGTGGAAGCCCACGATGCATTGCTTTGCATCCAGACCGGCAAGCTAATTACAGAAAATAAACGACTGCGTTATAGCGGTACGGAATATCTGAAATCGGCCGAAGAAATGGCTCAATTGTTTCGCGATCACCTCACCGATGATGTGATTCAAGAGGCCATTAGCAACACTCTGAAGGTGTCCGAAAAAATCGAAGATTACGACATTTTGGGCCAACCCCGGATTCCCGACTTTCCAGTTCCCCCGGGTCACACGGCCGATACCTATGTGGAAGAAGTGGCTTGGCAAGGTCTTTGTGATCGCTTGGGTTTGGCCTCTCGACAGGAATTAATCGATCGTCATCCTGAATATACAGAGCGCCAAACCTACGAACTAAACATGCTGCAACGCATGGGCTTTTCGGCCTATTTCCTCGTGGTTTGGGACTACATCAAATTTGCTCGCGATCACAACATTCCCGTGGGCCCCGGTCGGGGCAGTGCCGCCGGTTCCCTAGTTGCTTATAGTCTCGGAATTACCAATATTGATCCAGTACACCATGGCTTGCTGTTTGAGCGATTCTTGAACCCAGAACGGAAATCCATGCCAGACGTGGATACGGATTTCTGCATTGAAAAACGGGATCAAGTAATTGATTACGTCACCCAAAAATATGGAACCGATCGGGTGGCGCAAATTATCACCTTCAACCGGATGACCTCCAAAGCCGTGTTGAAGGATGTGGCACGGGTGCTGGATATTCCCTACGGGGAAGCCGATCGAATGGCCAAAATGATTCCCGTTTCGCGGGGCAAGCCAGCCAAGTTAAAAGTGATGGTTTCTAACGAAACACCCGCCCCCGAATTCAAGGAAAAATACGACAAAGATGAGCAGGTTCCCGGCGCGTTACCGGGGGTGACCTATCGCCGCTGGCTCGATATGGCCATGCGGATTGAAGGCACCAACAAAACTTTTGGGGTTCATGCGGCCGGCGTGGTTATTTCCGCCGATCCCCTCGATGAAATTGTGCCCTTACAACGCAACAATGACGGCTCAGTGATCACTCAATATTACATGGAAGATATTGAGGCCGTCGGACTGCTAAAGATGGACTTTTTGGGTTTGAAAAACCTAACCATGATCCAAAAAACTATTGATTTGATTGAGCGCACCAGTGGCAAAACCATTGATATTGACAGTGTGCCGGAAGATGATCCCAATGCTTACAAACTGCTTGCTAGTGGTGATTTGGAAGGAATCTTCCAGTTGGAATCTTCCGGAATGCGCCAGGTGGTGCGTGATTTGAAGCCGTCTAATTTGGCTGATATTTCTTCAATTTTGGCGCTCTATCGGCCAGGGCCCCTTGATGCCGGTCTGATTCCACAGTTTATTAACCGGAAGCATGGTCGAGAGGCGATCGCCTATGACCACGAAATGTTGGAACCGATTTTGAACGAAACCTACGGGGTTTTGGTGTTCCAAGAACAGATTATGAAAGTCGCCCAAGAGTTGGGGGGCTATACCTTGGGTGAAGCAGATCTGCTGCGGCGGGCCATGGGGAAAAAGAAAAAGGAGGAAATGGAGAAACACCAAAGCATTTTTGTTGATGGGGCAGCGCGTAATGGCATTAAGAGCAAAATTGCCGAAAGTTTGTTTGAGCAGATGGTGAAGTTTGCGGAATATTGCTTTAACAAATCCCACTCGGCAGCCTATGGCTATGTGACCTACCAAACGGCTTATTTGAAAGCCAATTATCCCGTTGAATATATGGCGGCGTTGCTGACTTCCAACAGCGACGATCGGGATAAGGTGCAAATGTATATTGCCAGTTGTTTGCGCCTGGGCATTGACGTGGAGCCGCCGGATATTAATCGATCGGATGTGGATTTCACACCGCTCAAGGATGCGTCTGGAAAACGGGGCAAAATCCTGTTTGGCTTAGGTGCAGTTCGGAACTTGGGCTTAGGGGCGATCGAGTGTTTATTGCAAGCGAGATCGGAAGGTGGACTCTTTCAATCTTTGGCCGATTTGTGCGATCGAATTGACTTGCGATCGGTCAACCGGCGGGCCTTGGAAGCATTGGTGCAGTGCGGTGCATTGGACTGTTTGCAAGCCAATCGCCGTCAATCAATGGCTGATTTGGAGTTAATTATCGATTGGGCCCATAGCCGGGCAAAGGATCGAGCCAGTGGCCAGGGTAATCTGTTTGATTTGGCTATGGGACTGGAATCTTCAAGTCATGCCAAAACACCGGAGAATGTGTTGGATTTGGCTCCCAAAGCGCAACCGATGGATGATTATCCCAAACAGGAACGGTTGAATTTGGAGAAGGAATTACTCGGATTTTATATTTCCGATCATCCCCTGAAGGATATTCAAAAACCCTCTCGATTGTTGGCTCCCATGAACCTGTCAGAACTGGGTGAGCGACCCGATGACAAGGCCACGGTGAGCGCCATTGTGATGTTGAATTCCGTGAAACCGGTGGTGACCAAAAAGGGCGATCGAATGGCCATTGTGCAAATTGAAGATCTGACGGCTCAGGCGGAGGCGATTGTGTTTCCCCGGGCCTATGAGCGAATTCACCCACTGATTCAGCCCGATCGACAGTTGATGATTTGGGGCAAAGTCGATCGCCGTGATGATCAACCCCAATTCATCATTGAAGATGCGGAACCCATTGATCAAATTCAACTGTTAACGATCGAAATTTCTGCTGATTTAGCGGGCAACATTGAACAACAACACCAGTTACGAACTTTGCTGCTGAATTGGGCGGGGGATGATGCCAAAACGCCCGTGATTGCCATTGTGCGCGGAGAGGATGGCCGCCGTGAATTAGTGCGGTTTGGCCCCCAATTCCGGGTACGCGATCCGGGAGCTGTCACCCACGCGCTTTCCAACGCGGGATTCGCTGCCCGATCGATGGCCTTGGTTAGTGGATCCTAGGGTTGAGAGGGATCTATGATGCGAATTTTGGTGGTGATTCCGCACTTCTTTCGCCCTGATGCTGATGGGAAATATGGTTCCGCCAGGCGCGATCCCCGGCCGCGAATTGCCGCCCTCAGCCAGGCAATTCAGGCACTGCATAGCCTTTTCAATGCTCACCAGGTTGCCTTCCAAGATCAACCCCAACAGGGACTACAAATTCAGCAGGTTAACCAATGGACGAGTTGTGAACTGGATATTCTGCTTTGCACAACGGGCGATCGCCATTTGTTGGCAAAGTTGCCCGTGAGCAGTCATCTTTTTCAACACATTGCCTTGGATTGTCCCGATCGGGAATTGGGATTTTATTGCCAGCGAGTTTTGGGCGATCGACTCTCAGAAAATTATGACTATTACTGCTATTTGGAAGATGATTTAACCATTCGCGATCCCTTATTTTTTCTAAAGCAACAATGGTTTCAGTCATTCCTAGGCGAAAGTGCAATATTACAGCCGCATCGCTTTGAATGGTCGAATCCAGCGCTAAATAACTCCTGCGCAAGCCGTGGAGTCGGTGAAAATCCTGACTCATCCACTTCAGATTGGGTTAACTCACCCAATTTCGACTCAACCAGTAGCCATCATCCAGGAAGCTATCACAAAGTCTACGTCGATCCAGACTTTGAAAGCAAAACCGGCCAAAATCCAGGATTTGCCCACCATTTCACGGAGCAGCGTGTTTTGGTTGGCCAGTTTCTGGGTCAACCGATCCAATTCGATCGGGCTGGAAATCCCCATGCGGGTTGCTTTTTCCTAACCCGATCACAAATGGCCCTTTGGGCTTCGGCAGTGGATTTTGGGCAACCCAGTAGTCAGTTTATTGGCCCCTTAGAAAGTGCTGCTTCCTTGCATCTCATGCGCTATTTTCGGGTCTATAAACCGGCTCTGCCATGCGCCAACTTTTTGGAAATTGAGCATTGGGGACAATACAACAGCCAAGACTTACTGAGTAATTTACATTTGGTGCAGTTTCAACCCAAAGTGGTTTCCTATGCGGTCGGCAACTTCCCCAATGGATAATTCGATGGTTTTCTCAAAAAGCTTTGCGCTAAACTCTTCGCTTACTGAGCCTTAAAACCATCCAGTGCCAATAGGATGAACTGGGTTACCTGGGCTTCTCGAAAATTATTATCACTCACCAAAATGATACTTTGGCGACCGTCCGGCAATCGGGGCCCAAGGGTTAGTCCTTCTAGGTTATCGATCGGGATGCCCAGGGTTTTAAAGTCCAGCAGTAGCTTTTTATAAGCGGGTTTCACATCAGGCAAAGCCCCCCGCAAGTTGGCATAGCTCGATGTGTCTGTGGCGGTTCCTAGTTCCACCTGAAAGAGTTTGGCCCCAAAGCCTTCTAAGGGGTCAAAGGTACGCTCCAAACTGAGGAAATGACCGCCTTGGTCGAGGGGTGTTAATTCCACCAGACCGTTACTAATGGCGGTGCTACTGGCCGGATCCATTTCATACAAATGCTCAGAAATAGGAAATGGTGGCCCATCACCCAAACTGAAATGCAAAATGCGCGATCGAGGCGGAATTGTGGGGCGATCGCCCTCGGTTTTTTCGGGTTTCGGCTCCAAATCTTGAACTAGGTTTTCTTCGGTGGCTGTGAATGCCCGAAACGGTTCCACAGGGGAGGGATTCGCCCCCACGGGCACAATGCCCAACGCCTCAAAACCCAAATTATCGCGAATTCCTTGGGGCGAACCGTCCGCCGCGTTGCCGGGTAGATAGCGACTGGGCAAGGGCAGGGGCGATCGCGTGGCCATGCCCGTTTTGCGATCGAACTCGCGAATCATGGGCAGAATGCCCTGTTTCACATCACCTTCACTGGAAATTAAAACCGTATTTCGTGGGGTAATTGCTAACCCTTCAGGATCAATTTCTCCTGCTGCAAAAGGCTCACCTGATTCATCTCGTAAAATGGTGACATTCTCAACCGTCACGCGATCAATGGTTTGCCCCACTTTGACCGATGAAGGTGCTGAATTTTGATCAGAAACAGAGGCCTTAGCAGGATTAGGATTGTCGGTTGATCGCCAGGAAATTTTGAGTGTATAAAACCTTGCGGGAGCCAAGTTAGAGCGATCGTCAGAAAGGGCCAGAAATCGATCGGTTTGGCGATCGTATGCCAAGGCCGAAAGCCCTCCCACGGGCGTGTCCATGATCTGTTGAGCGGGCAACAAATAGGCCCCCAAAAAATCAACGGACAGCGGTAATAGCAACCGAGACTCTGCACTAACTTGGGGCAATCCGCAACCGCCCACCATCAGTCCAAAACAGATCAGTAAGGCCAGGCCTCGATGGGCAAAGCGTCCCTTGCCGATCGCTTGCAGTCCAGAATGCCAAACGAAGCCATCGAGCCTGGCGATTTTGGATAGGGATCGGAACCAAGGTTCCCAGAGGTTGCGATCGGGTGGGCTGCTGTGCATGGCGATCTCCAACGGTCAAGGAAACGGGCTTACTTGGCGGGTAATTTTGTAACTTTGTTGGTTTGGTTTTGAGTTGGTTTGGTTTTGATTTTTTGGCCTTTGAGGATCTCTATTTTTGGGTCTTAACTTGGGAGCTTGGTTGCTCTAATTTTTAGCCTAATCCCTAGTGCGCTGGGTCGCCTTTGATAGTTGTTGGAATGGAGCTTTAACCATTGGAAGCTTCGTGACCCACGCTCACCACATCAGGCAGCGATCGACGAAGTTTATAAAGCCAAAACAACCCCAAACCGCCCAAAACAACCCCAGTTAAACTCACCATCTGAGCCATGCGCAGGGGGCCAAACATCAAGCTATCGGTTCGTAAACCTTCAATCCAAACGCGACCTAAACTATAGGTCACAGCATAAACACAACCGATCGTCCCGGGCCGTAAATTGGGCCACCGCAAAAAGAGGGTCATTAATAACCCAAAAACTCCCAAATTCCAGAGCGATTCATAGAGAAATGTGGGATGGAAAAACTCAAATCCTTCATAGCCCAAGGGGCGACGATCGGGGGGAATATAGAGTTTCCAGGGCAAATCTGTTGGCCGCCCAAAGGCTTCGGAGTTAAAGAAATTGCCCCACCGTCCGATCGCCTGGCCCAAAATCAACGAAGGCGTAATGACATCTACCAACTGCCAAAAGGGAATTTTGTTGAGGCGGGAAAACAGCAACAATGCCGCCAGTCCGCCCAAAATCGCACCATGAATTGCAATGCCGCCTTCCCAAATGGCGATAATCCGCTCCGGATGGGCTGCGTAGGCTGACCAATTAAACAGCACGTAATAGATCCGAGCGGCTGGTAAGGCAGCTAACACCAACCAAATGGAGACATCGGCAACCAAATCGCGATCGATTCGACGCTTGGTTGCCAGCCATTGAGATAGACTCACGCCCGTCATCAGGGCGATCGCAATTAAGAGTCCATACCAACGAATGATGAGGGGGCCAAACTTCAGAAAAACGGGCCCTGGCGAAGTGAATTGCAAGGCAAGTGGCAGCACAATAGCTCTCTCAAACGCAACAGCAACGACAGGATCAAAACTTCTTCCAAACCGCTTCCAAGACGCTTCCAATCAAAAGGAAGAATGCAAAAAAATAAGCAAAAATAGCCAAAAAGCTAATGAATCAGCTCTGATTACAACAGCCCTAGAATTTCGCCATTACCGGCCACCACTTCACCTAATTGCCAAGCAGCAATTCCCCATTGATTGAACTGCGTCAAGGCCGCCGCAGCTTCAGCAGCAGGCACCAAAACCACGAAGCCCACGCCCATATTAAAGGTATCGAACATGGCCGCGGTTGGCACCTCACCCGTTTGGGCCAACCACTGGAATAGGGGGGGAATTTGCCAACTGCTGCGATCGACCGCTACGGATTGGTTCGGGCCCAAGGTGCGCGGCAAGTTCTCCGGCAGCCCGCCACCGGTAATGTGGGCCATGCCATGGATCGATAGGTCAGACTTCAGCAAATTCAGGATGGGCTGAACATAGATTTGGGTGGGCGTGAGCACCAGCTCGCCTAAGGTGCGATCGCCCGTCAGCCCTGCCACCCGATCGCCCCAGGTCAGACCTGCCTGTTCAACCACCTTGCGCACCAGGCTAAACCCATTGCTGTGCAGTCCCGAGCTGGGCAGGGCGATCGCCACATCACCCACCTGTACCTGAGCGCCGGTTAGGAGGCGGTTGCGCTCGGCAATCCCCACGCAAAAGCCCGCCAAATCATATTTTCCTTCGCTATAAAATCCCGGCATTTCGGCCGTTTCGCCGCCCAACAGGGCGCAACCCGCCTGCTCACAGCCGATCGCAATGCCTTCCACCACATCGGCCATAGCCTCCGGGCGCAGCTTGCCCGTGGCGATGTAGTCCAAGAAAAAGAGGGGTTCGGCTCCAGAGGTCAGCACATCGTTGACGCACATGGCCACCAAATCAATGCCCACGGTGTTGTGTTGGCCGGTTTTTTGGGCAACTTCCAGCTTTGTACCCACGCCATCGGTTCCGGAAACCAACACCGGCTCCTGGTAGCCCTTGGGCAGCGCAAAACAACCGCCAAAGCCGCCCAGTCCCCCAAGCACCTCAGGACGGAAGGTGCGTTGCACGCGATCGCGAATGCGATCGACAAAGGCGCGACCCGCTTCAATATCGACCCCTGCTTCCCGATAGTCCACGGTTGCTGTTCCTCTCGAAGTCGCCCGCCGCTCCTGAGGGAGGATTCCCTTGAGAGGAGAATTCCCTTGGGAAATACATCGTTGGGGGCGGAGCGCTGAACGGCATGGATTTTAGCATCCAGGTTGCAGCAAGCACTATGAACCTTCAGCTTCCCAAGCGTTTAGCCCAGCCTTCAGCCAGTTGTGATTCTGTCCTGTGGGCATTCCCAAAGAAGCGAATTTGGGGTCGAGAAATCTTAAATTTTTATTAAGACGGTAATCGAACCCAAGGGGCTGAGATCCTTTGTTTTCCATGGCGATCGAGCAGGGAGCGATCCCCACCGATGCCAGACCCAGAGCGCCGCCACCAGGGATCAGGCAGTCTGCTGCGGTTGGCTGTGGTAACCTACGTCAATCTTGCGGTCAAAACTTTGCGGTTCTTAATGAAACCCTTGGTGGCGACTGCCGGAGAGTGCGAAGCGGTTGGAACTCTTGCCGATTCAGCTATCCACCCATTGATTGCGATCGCCACGGCCAATCGCTTTCTGTCCACTGTGTTCTCGCCCTGTGCAGCGTTGGTTCCCAGCTTTAGTTCCTTGAAACTATTGCTAACTGGGTTCCGGCATTGGATAGCCTCCGAGTTCACCAAAGCCGCCATCTCCACTGTGTCAAATGTTGCGCGGGAGATGGGACGGGCGCTTGGTTGCTCCGGAACTGCTGTGTTGATGCTCTGCTAGGGTGCATGACCAACCGACAGACCTCCTAGGTTCCCGGTTTTGCAATATCGAGTTCGATCGCCCCTGACTAACCTCCATGAACTCCCCCTGAGTTCTCCGGCGATTAACTGATACTCCAAAACCCGTTGATGCTCCGGTGCATTTTGCACCAACGTCTTTAACTTTCCCGATCGCCCCTTGGTGGTCTCTTGTCAGTTAACTCCAACTAGCTACCCACTTCGTTTCCCTTCGACCATTGCATGTTCGTGAGCATCGGACAGTCAGAGCCTGATCACTGAACCTAGCTTGAGGCGCGCGTGACGTTTACCCCACCACGCCATGAATTATTCCATTCAAAAACTGACGTTGTTGGCTGCCTCGGTGGCCGCCGTCGCCTTCGGTGCTGAAGCTCCCGCCCTTGGGGAAGAAATTCAACCCATTTCGGCTCAAGCTCAGTCCACCCCCTCAGTCATCTTGGCAGCGGAGTTAACCGCTCCCACCCTGGCTCTCCAGCCAGCCGCTGAAATGACTGGCGCGCGCATCAGCGCCGCTGCCGCGATTCCACAGCCCACCGCGATCGGGTCGCAACTGTACGGAATCACCAAGGTTCATGCCCACCAATTGGGTAACCGACCGGCAGTGACGCTCTATGTTCGCAATATCCCCGTGGTGACTTTCCTGGCCAACGACGAAGCCAGCACCACCAACGCCCTGGAACGGGCCACCGCCACCGCGCGCGAAATTGACCAACGCCACGCCAACGGTGTGGATGCCCAGGCCATTCGTTACGAGTGGAGCAACCGCGAAAATCGCTATTGGGTGACGATGGGCGGTCAGCCGCTGGTTGCGATCGACCAAACCACGCTTGCGCCCCAACCCACTGCCAGCTACTCAGCCGATGCAGTGCAGGTTGTTAACCGTCTCCGCCGCCAGTTGGGCAATGCTCAACCCTTGGCCTACAACGGCCAGTTGCGGATGCGGGTTGCCTCGAACCAGTCGGGCGGCAATTCCTTGGACACCCCCAACGCCAATAGCTTGCAACATAACGGGGTGCTTTACGCGGTGCGATCGAGCCAAACAGGCCAGGCTTCCTGGTATGGGCCCGGCTTCCACGGCAACCGCACGGCCAACGGCGAGCGTTTTAACCAGAACGCCCTCACCGCTGCCCACCGAACCCTGCCTTTTGGCACGCTGGTGCGGGTCACGAACCTGCGCAACGGTCGATCGGTGATTGTGCGGATTAACGATCGCGGGCCTTTCACCCGTGGCCGCATTGTTGACCTGTCGGTGGCTGCTGCTCGCGAAATCGATATGTACAGCTCCGGGGTGGCTTCCGTCCGTTTGGAAGTCCTGCAAGCTCTCCCGGGTGATGTGGCATCGGTTCCTAACCGGTAGAACTTTCCCGTAAAGCTTTCCCGTAAAGCTTGCTCGTAAAACTTTAATTTTCGGTTTTCCGAATCATAGGGGGGCTAGTTCTTGAAGGATTAGCCCCTTTTTGCATGATTGGTTTCGGTAGAAATCAGTAGAAATCAACAGAAACTAACTCATCGCCAACATCCGCTGAATGGGTTTGAGGGCGGCCGATCGCACTGACTCATCCATCGTGATTTCAGGCGATCGCGTCTTCATGCAGAAATAGAGCTTTTCTAAAGTATTCAGCCGCATGTGCGGGCATTCATTACAAGCACAATTGCCCTCGGGTGGCGCGGGAATGAATTGCTTTTGGGGTTCTGCCTTTTGCATTTGGTGCAAAATTCCCGGCTCCGTTGCCACAATAAACGCCGCCCGATCGCTCCGTTGCACATAGTTGAGCAAGGCCGTGGTGGAACCGATGAAACTGGCATGACGCAGCAGGGGCGGTTCGCATTCGGGATGGGCAATGACTTCCGCCTCAGGATGTTGAACCTGAAGTTGCACCAATTTCTGTTCTGAAAAGGTTTCATGAACAATGCAACTACCATCCCAAAGCACCATCTCTCGACCCGTTTGTTGCATCACGTAGCGGCCCAAGTTGCGATCGGGCGCAAAGATAATCGGTTGCTCCGGGGGAATTTGTTGCACAATTTTGACCGCGTTGGAACTGGTGCAAATAATGTCACTCAGGGCCTTAATTTCAGCGGTGCAATTGATGTAACTAATCACCAAATGATCGGGATAGCGAGACTTGAAAGCAGCAAATTCACGCGCCGGGCAACTGTCCGCCAAAGAACAGCCCGCTTCTAAATCCGGTAACAACACTTGCTTGTGGGGGTTCAGAATTTTGGCCGTTTCTGCCATGAAATGAACTCCCGCAAACACGATCACATCCGCATCGGTCTGGGCTGCCTGCTGGGAGAGACCCAAAGAATCGCCAATATAGTCGGCAATATCTTGAATTTCCGATTCTTGGTAATAGTGGGCCAAAATGACGGCGTTGAGTTCGCGCTTGAGGTCGCGAATGGCAGCAAAGAGATCGTGAGGAATGGCGGTGGGGCGATCGAGCGCGGCTGCAAACACGGCAGTATGAGGATAAGCGGGTGAAGTATGGTAATTATAGTACTTTTTACCAAAATAAACATCCACACCCGTTGCCCTGCGATTGCGCCTTGATCGCGCTCGAACTGCACCCTGGCCTCGATTCGCCGCTGTCCCCAACGATCCACACTTCAGCAAGCAACACTTCAGCAAGCAACGATCGCTCCTCAACCCAAACAAAATCGGGAGCCGGCCAATGCCCACTCCCGATCAAACCATCAGATTGATCTGGCGAACTAAGTTGATTCCATCAATCACCGCTTGGGCGAATGCCTCACCTCAATTCAGCCATCTCAATAACCCGGTTAATCCTAATCAGCCGGGTTAAAGGATCATGCTTTAAATAACCATACCGTCGGGAATGGTGGCGTTCTTGAGCACCACCACAATTCCGCTGCGAATCACAAAGCCCAATTCCTCGCGGTTTGCCTCTTGCACATTGTCCTTGTTGACGATCGCCACCTTTTGGCCAATGCGAGCGTTCTTGTCAACAATGGCGCGGCGGATTGTGGAATCTGGCCCAATCCCGATCGGTACATAGCCCCGCTCAATGCAGTCCATCCGCTCGGGGAACGGTTGATAGTAATCCGCTCCCATCAGTAGGGCGTTGTCAATCACAGAGCCAGATTCAACTCGGGAGCGCACCCCCAACACGGAATGTTCGATCGTGCAGTTTTTGAGGATGCAACCCTCACTCACGATCGAATCGGTGACCTGGGCGTTCAAAATTTTGGTGGGGGGCAAATGGCGCGATCGGGTGTAGATCGGCGCATGTTCATCGTAAAAACTAAAGGGTGGCTGCGGTTGCTTGGTCAGCGCTAAATTTGCATCAAAGAAGGCTTCGATCGTTCCAATATCTTCCCAATAACCGTCAAATAAATAGGCTTGAACGTTGTAATTGGGAGCCGCCTGCGGAATGATTTCTTTCCCAAAATCCGTGCGATCGACGGACTCATTCAACAGGTCAATCAAAACTTCTTTCTTAAAGACGTAAATGCCCATGGAGGCGATATAAGGCATCTCCTGGGCGCGGTCAGCCGGCAAACCCAAAACGGTAGTATCCACCGCCATGGCCTTGAGGGCATCCCCCTTCGGTTTTTCGCTAAAGCTTGTTACCCGGCCGTTGCCGTCAATTTTCATCAGGCCAAAATCCGAGGCCCGCTTCTCATCGATGGGGATCACCGATAACGTGATGTCGGCATTGGTGGCGCGGTGATGCTCCACAAATTTTCGATAATCCATCCGATAGAGATGGTCGCCGGACAAGATGACGTATTCATCCACGTCCCAGTCGGCAAAAATCCACAGATATTTTCGCACCGCATCGGCAGTGCCTTGGAACCAATTGGGACTATCGGGGGTTTGTTGGGCAGCCAAAACCTCCACAAAACCATCGGTGAACCCGGACATGGCATAGGCCCGGGACAAGTGACGGTTCAACGAGGCAGAGTTGAACTGGGTGAGGACGTAGATTTTAAGAATTTCGGAATTGATGCAGTTACTAACCGGAATATCGATCAACCGATATTTGCCCGCCAGGGGGACTGCCGGTTTTGCCCGTAATTTGGTCAGCGGATACAGGCGGGTTCCTGCTCCGCCGCCTAGGATGATGCCTAAAACTCTTTTCACAAGACGACCTCTAGCGCTGCCAATCCACTTCCACGTCCAGTGTCCGTTGCTCGGTGGCAATTGACAAGGGGTTGACAGTAAAGCCATTTCAGCCCGATCGCTCCCGGGCCGATCGAACGGGAATTCACGATCCCAAGCAGATTCTGAAGTCCAGAAAAACCGTAGCGAGGGTTACTGTTAAAATTTGTTGCGATATATTGAAATTGTGACAATCGTGTTAACCACGCAACAGTTCTCTTGGGCCAATCCCCCGAGGTGGAGGCTGAACCATGAGTATCCAGACCGGCAACCCTAGTTCCTTGCGCAGTTCCCCCACACCAGCCCGCCCCCGCCCGATCGCGCCTAGCTCCGGGCGATCGGAATTTGATGCGGCCACTTTCCTGAAGGCCCGAGCCGCCACAGACGATCGGGACGTGTATGTGGAATGGACTGGCTCCATCTACGCCATGTTGCCCGACCAAACCCAATGCCACCTGTTTGACATCGTGGGCATGAACGTGGCCCGGGGTGTGAACAACGGGGATGGTAGTTGGAGCCTGGTGTCCCGGGAGCTAACTTACTACTTAGATCCCAACACCGGGACCGTGCTCCACAGTTGGGACAATCCCTGGACGGGGGAATCCGTGCCCGTGGTGCATGTGGCCAATGACCCGGTGCAAAGTCGCCTCACGGGCACGTTCGGAGCAACCCTGGCGGGCGATGCGGTGATTTTTACCTGTGATGTGTTTCCGGCCTATCCGAATCCCTTGGGCAATGACCCGCGCTTTCAGGACTACAGCCCCAGCCCCCACTACAGCGCTGCTGAGTTTTTCAAGCTGACCGTCCCTCTTTCGGAGCTAACCAATCCGGAGTTGGCGGCCGTTGACACCATGACCGTTGCTTGGCATCGGATTGGCCCTTGGTTGCCTTGGATGAAAATGGGCGATCGCTCCGGGCAGTTGGTCTATAGCGCCTGTGGTCAGCGCGTTGCGGGCTTCGAGGCCTTGCCGCCTCTGCTGCAAACGGAAATCCGCGATCGCCTCCCGAAATATCGCCACGCCCCTGATCACCACAGCACCCAGAAAAACATGACCTCTTGGCGCTACTTCAAAGAGCACTTTGAGGCCTATCTGCGGGGTGAAATGTTCCCGCTGCCAGAACTAGCGGTTTAGTCGTCGCCCGTCTAGCTATCCCCACTGCATCAATCCTGGGCAACCCCAGTTTGGGGCCCCAACTCAGCGGGCTAGCGGGCCTAGGGGGCCTTTTTGGTGGCTTTCAGTTGACTGATGGCCCGTTGGAACCCAAGCACCAAGGTCAAATTCGCCAAGGTCAAGAAAACCTCCGCGCTGCCATGGAGCCAGTCCACATCGGCGAGACTTTGGTTGTAATGCACCTGGGCGTAGATACCGGCGGGAATGGTAATCGCCACAAATAAAAGGGTGAGGTAAAACCCAATCAGACCCAGCTTGGGTGCTTGACCCGATCGCGTCAAAAACCACAGAAACCCCAAATAGGGAAACAGAGACAGACCAAACAGGGTTTCTTTGGACAAAAAAGACATCATTGATTTCCGTCACTAATCCTCAGCGGCTTCGGCGGCTTCCTCACCTTCCGGGGAAGACGTTTTGAGGGCCGCTTCCAGGGCCTGGAGCTGATCGCGGCGAATTTCTAACTCTAACGATCGCCGCGATAGCTCTTGATTTTGCAGGGTCAGAGACTGTTTCCACTGCTCTAGGCGGTTGGCCTCGTGGGCCAACTCCTCGGGCGTGACTCCCAGGCTCAAGTAGGTTTTAATCAGCTCCAAAATCCAGTCGGTTGCATCTTGGCAGTCGGTCACCAATTGGGCATTGTCCACCTCAATCAATACCAACTGCTGGGGATGACATTGGGCCTGTTGCGGCAAGGGCAGGGTCTGACGTTGGCGCTCTCGGGTAATTTGCCATCCCCGATCAACGGACTGCACCGCCAGCGGCATCAGGGCCAGGGAGTGATCCGTTTCCTGCTGTTGCACTTGGGCTAAATAAAGCACCATTTCCCCTCCGACGAGGCCATACGCTGATTTTAAGTTTCTTAAACTCAGGAAATTGCCTGAATTCAGGATTCCTGGGGCAATTATTGCAACTGGGCCAGGCGATCGCGCAGTAGTTGAGCTTGGGTTTCCGCTTCGGCCAAGGCGGCGCGGGCGCTGGCCACCACATCGGCCGGGGCCTTATCCACAAAGCCCGGATTGCTGAGGCGACCCGACAGCCCTTTGATTTCCCCTTCGGCCTTGGTCAGGGCCTTGGTCAACTTAGCGCGCAGGGCGGCCAAGTCCACCACGCCATCCACTAGGGGCAACAGCACTTGGGTCGTGCCCACCACACCGGCCATAGCCCGCTCGATCGGGATCGCTGCCGGTTCCGCCTGGCCCAGGTCGATCGGCAGCTTCACCTCGGGGGCTTGGGCGGCCGGCAACTGGCGGGGCTGCGGAGTGGCCGCGGCCGGAGCGTCCCCAGGATAGGCCCGCACCGCAAAGGGATTGCCCTCGCCGATGTAGGTCAGCTTGGCTTGCCGAACGCCGTTAGCAAAGGCCGCTCGATCGCGTGCAAACAGCAGGGTCTTGGGCAGGTGATAAACCGTCCAGAAGAAGCCAATCAACTGGAAGATCGAGGGCAGCAACGGAATCTCATCGATCGCATCCAGGGTGCTGTTGGCCAAATAGAGCGCAAAGACCGCCGTTCCCATCATCGCCAAGGTCAGCAGGGCCACCCGCCGTTTTTCGCTCTGCTCCCAAGCCAGTTGGTCGGGATCCAGAGCCATCCCGTCGGTGGCGATCGCCTCTAGCAGGGCCGCCGTGTCCGTATCCATCAGGGTCGGCTCCGGGGCTGCCGGTTCCGCCGTTGGGGCCGCCGAAGCTGCACCGCCCTGGATTGTCAGGTCAGACACCTTGGCCAGATTGCAAATGTAGGCGCGACCCACTTCAAAGGCCGTCCGTTCCCGATCGGTCTCCGGTTGCAGGACGATCGGCACTTTCTGGCTGGGTTTAATGTCCGCCTCGGCCCGCAGGTTCCGGATCGTGCGGATCGCGTTGATGATCGCCTCAAATTGCGCTTCTAGCTCTAGGTCGATCGCCCGGTCGATCGCCACCGGGTAGGCTTGCAGGGCCAGGAATTCCGTCGCCGCCGCCCCCGTCAGAGCGTGCCACACCTCTTCGGTAATGTGGGGCATGAAGGGATGCAACAGCTTCAGCGTCCCATCCAAAACCAGGGCCAACACCTGCTGCACCGTTCGCCGGGCCGCCGGATCTTCGCCATTCAAGCGGGGCTTCACCAACTCGATATACCAGTCGCAGAAGTCGCCCCAAATGAACTCATAGAGACCCTTGGCCGCCTCACCCAAGCCGTAGTGATCAATGTCGTGGCGGGTTTGGCGCACCGTTTGGTTAAAGCGCGACAGAATCCAGCGATCGGCTAGCTCCAGGCGATCGGCCTCCGGCGCACCCAAACTAGTCGGCGTTTCCCCGGCCAAATTCATCAACACAAACCGCGACGCATTCCAGAGCTTGTTGGCAAAGTTGCGCGAGGCTTCCACGGACACCGACTCATCGGTTTTGCGGTTGTAGTCTAAGCGGATATCTTGACCTGCGCCGGCCACTTCTCGCACTAGGGTGTAGCGCACCGCATCCGTGCCGTATTTGTCGATCAACAGCAAGGGATCAATGCCATTGCCCTTGGACTTCGACATTTTCTGGTTATTTTCGTCCCGCACCAGCCCATGGACATAGACCGTCTTGAAGGGCATTTGGCCGGTGAAATAGCCCGCCATCATCGTCATCCGGGCTACCCAGAAAAAGATGATGTCAAAGCCCGTCACCAACATTGTGTTCGGGTAATAGGCTTGGAAATCGGAGGCGGCTTCGTTGGGCCAACCCAGGGTCGAGAAGGGCCACAGACCGGACGAGAACCAGGTATCCAACACGTCCTCATCACGCTCCAGCACCGCTTCTTCGCCGTAGCGGGCTTGGGCTTGTTTGAGGGCATCGGCTTCCGTGCGGGCCACGATGAAGGGCGTGTGCTCCGTTACTTGGCCGTTGGTTTCGCTGATCACGTACCAAGCGGGGATTTGGTGGCCCCACCAGAGCTGCCGGGAAATGCACCAGTCGCGCAGGTTCAGCAGCCAATCGCGATAGACCTTTGTCCAGCGATCGGGCACAAACAGCGGCTCCCGGTTGTTTTCCAAATCCGCCAGGGCTTTTTCGGCCAAGGGGCGAATTTTCAGGAACCATTGGGACGACAACAGCGGCTCTACGGGCACTTTGCCCCGCTCGCTGTAGGGCACGGAGTGGCGATAGGCTTCCACCTTTTCCAGGTAGCCCAGCTCCTCCATCTTGGCCACCAGGTTTTTGCGGGCCACGAACCGATCTTGGCCGCAGAACTCGCCGCCGTTTTCGTTCACCGTGCCGTCTTTGTTCAGGATTTCGATTTGGGGCAGGTTGTGGCGCTTGCCCATCTCGAAATCGTTGGGATCGTGGGCGGGCGTGACTTTCACACAGCCCGTGCCAAAGGTCGGATCGACGAATTCGTCGCCAATGATCGGGATCTCCCGGCCCACCAGCGGCAGAGTGACGGTTTGACCGATCAGGGCTTTGTAGCGATCGTCCTGGGGGTTCACGGCCACCGCCGTATCGCCCAGCATCGTTTCCGGGCGGGTCGTGGCCACCACCACTTCACCGGAACCGTCGGTCAGCGGGTAGCGGAAATGCCAGAGGCTGCCGTCCACCTCTTTGTTGTCCACTTCCAAATCGGACACGGCCGACTGGGAGGCGGGACACCAGTTGACCATGTATTTGCCGCGATAGATCAGCCCGTCTTCGTGGAGCCGCACAAAGGCTTCCAACACGGCGTTGGAGAGGCCTTCATCCATGGTGAACCGCTCGCGATCCCAATCGACGGACAGGCCCAGGCGGCGCATTTGCCCCACGATCGTGCCGCCGGATTCTTCCTTCCAAGTCCAGGCGCGATCGAGAAAGACCTCACGGCCCAGTTCAAACCGATCCGTACCTGCATCCTTCAGTTGCTTGTCAAGGATGGCCTGTACCGCAATGCTGGCGTGGTCGGTGCCCGGCAGCCACAGGGTGTTGCGCCCGGTCATCCGGTGGTAGCGGACAAAGGCATCGATCAAGGAATGCTCAAAGGCATGGCCCATGTGCAGACTGCCGGTGACGTTCGGCGGCGGAATCACCACACAAAACGGCTCGCCAGCGGCATTCACATCGGCCGCAAAGGCAGCGGAGTCCTCCCAGGTGGTCTGCCATTTGGCTTCGGCAGCTTTGGGATCGTATTGGGTGGGAAGCGCGTCTACCGAGGCAGTCATGGCGACGAGGGCTGAAACGGTGAATGGGATAACGGGCGATCGGGGCCTTGAAGGGGCTACCCATCTTACAGGCTGCTATCTTACCCGGTTGCGCACCCTGTTCGCGCTGGGCAACAGAACCGGTTCACCGGGCGCGATCGGCGCGATCGAGAGATTGTTGGGGATCCCATGCGATCCTCAGATCCCGAAGCCAGATTCCTGGATCAAGAAATGGCCGCGAGGAATTCTTGAATCATGGCTGCCAACTGCTTGAGTCGCACCGGCTTGCTCAGATAATCACTGGCTCCCGCCGCCAAACATCGTTCCCGATCGCCCGCCATCGCCAACGCCGTCAGGGCAATGATCGGCACATTGGCCAGGGTCGGATCTTGGCGAATTTGGCGAGTAGCTTCCAAACCATCCATCACCGGCATCTGAATATCCATCAGGATCAGATCCGGTGGCGCGGCCTTGGCGAAAGCAACGGCCTCCTCGCCGTTTTTGGCCAGGGTCAGGCGATAGCCCTTCGCTTGCAGATACGCCACGATCGTGCTGACATTGGCTTCGTTATCCTCCGCCAACAGAATCAACGGCGACTCCAAAGGCACTGCCGGACTGGGTTCCGTCGCCTCGATCGCCCCCGTTGCCGGTTGATCTGGCCCAGACAGCGTATTTGCACAGGGCAAATCGACCGTAAATCGACTGCCAACACCTAATTCACTCACGAGGGATACTTCTCCACCATGCAATTCAACAATTCGCTTCACCAGTGCTAACCCCAACCCTGTGCCGGTATACTGCCGATTCAAAGCACTGTCCACCTGCATAAAGGGCTGAAAGAGTTTGCGGACATCTTCTGGTGCAATCCCAATTCCGGTATCCACAACCGAAATTTCCAAAAACTGGTGAACTTCTGTTTCCCCCAAACTACTGTTTAGTTTAGGGACTCGCCGTGACGTTCCCAAACAAACTTCCAAAGCAACAGATCCGTGGTCGGGGGTAAATTTAACCGCATTGTTTAACAGATTAATCAGTACCTGACGCACCCGACGTTCATCCACCAACAGGTCCGGCAACTTGGGGGAGAGCTGAATCGCCAGTTGAATTCCTTTTTTGAAAGCCTGTTGCTTAACAAACGCCAAGCTTGATTGACATAGGGGCGCAACAGGAACCGCTGCGATGTCTAACTCTAGCTGTCCGGCTTCAATTTTGGCCACATCGAGGATGTCATTAATCAATGATAAAAGATGGGAGCCACTGCGTTCAATGGTTTGAAGCACTCGCTCCTGTTGCTCAGTGATGGGACCAAAAATCGACTCCTGAAGCCCTTCAGTAATTCCCAAAATGGCATTCAACGGCGTTCGTAACTCATGACTCATGTTCGCTAAGAATTCATCTTTTAACCGAGTGGCTCGTGCCAACTCTTGATTGGAAACGGCCAATTCTTGGTTGCGATCGGTCAATTGCTGTTGAGCCTGCTGGCGCTCTTGAAGTTCCCGTTGCAATTGTTCAAATAAATTAGCCTGTTGAATTGCCGTGGCCAACTGGTTCGCAATTTGTTGCAAAAGCTTGGCCTCTGCCCCCTGCCACACTCGCTGTTCCTGGCAAGCATGGATCACCAATACGCCCCACAGGCGATTATTGTGCCCGATGGAAACCCAGCGATCTTCGCTATGAACGCGGACTTCTTGCAAAATAGGAGCCACCACTTTGGACTGAATTTGTCCTGCTTGGGAATATTCCCGCAGGCAATCTGTCCACCGATCGTTCATCACATCCGGCACAATTCGCGGCTTTCCCTGCCAATAGTGCTCCAAAATTTCTATGGACCAATGCTCATCATCCCACTGGCGGTTTTTGAGAACCGGAAAACCTGGCGCAACAGATTCTTCAAAAATTTGGCTGTGGCCATTTGGGAATACCTGGAGTATGATTGCGCGATCGCACTGAAAGACCTGCCGCACTTGGTCGGTGACCACTTGCAAAATTTCGGCCACATCCAACGATTCTCGAATTCGTTGAGAAATAATGCCTAATAATTCCTGTTGATGGAGTTGAAGGGCGATTCGCTTTTCCGCTCGCTTGCGAACTAATAACTCGGCCTGCATTCGGTCATACAGGCTGGCTTGTTGGATTGCAATTTCTAATTGATTGGCGATTTGCTTAATTAATTCAATTTCTGAAAGCTCCCAATGTCGAATTTTCATGCATTGATGCACACAAAGCAGGCCCCACAAGGCTCCATTACAAAGCAAAGGCATCACCAAATTAGCCCGCACCGCAAACCGCTTCAAAACATCCGTGTGGCAGGCGTTCAGGCTGCCATCATAGATATCGTCGGTTGCACAATATTGTCCTTGGGCATAGCGTTGGAAATAGCTTTCGCCAAAACAGCGATCATCCATCGAAACGGCAATTACCGATGGATATTTGTCATCAACGGATTCCGCAACAAACTTGCCATCTTGCCATTGGGAATCAGGATTAAATTGAAAGATGCCAACGCGATCGGACTCCATGAGTTTCCGAATTTCCTGACAAGCTGTTTCAAACACAATCGAGAGATCCAAAGACTGACGAATTCGTTGGGTAATTTCTAACAGCAGGGTCTCGCGCTTGGCCTGCTGAACCACGATCGCTTCCGTTTGCTTGAGATCGCTGATGTCCGCAAAATAGCCCACAATTTCTAGGGGCTGATTATACTCATCGCGCACCAAGTAAATTTCATCCCGCACCCACAAGTAGTAGCCATCCGCATGAAGTAATCGGTACTCATACTTGTAGCGATCCTCTTCAAATGAACCACTTAGATCATTGAGCACCCTGTCTACATCTTGGGGATGAATTCGGCTAATCCAGAAGTTTGCATCCTGAATAAACTCCTGGGGCGTGTAACCGAGGATGGATTCTACATTGGGGCTAACAAAGGTTGTGGTGTAGCGTCGATCGAGCTTGCGACTGTAAATAACAGCGGGGCTGGAAGCCAACAGAAACTCCAACCGTTCCTTGAGCAGTCGATTTTCCTGCTCTGTGCGCTTGCGATCGGTAATGTCTTGGACAATGCCCAAAAATCCAATGATTTGATCATTGCGATCCTTCAGGCAGCTACGAGACAGGACAGCGGGAAACCGAGAACCATCCTTGCGAACGTGAATCCACTCATCTTCGTCCACAACACCCTGGCGGGCCCGGGCCACGAGCACTTCAAACCCTTGGTCGATCGGTTCGCCCAACTCTGCCGATCGCTGGGCGGCCCGGGTGGCCACCTCCTGGAGGTCGTGGAAAATTTCCGGCGTAAGCTGGCGGATCACTTCGGCAGCCCGATATCCCAACATGCGCTCGGCGGCCGGGTTGAAGGTGGTAATTAGCCCCTGGATGTCGGTGGCGATCACCGCATAGGGGGCACAGTTCAGAATGGCCTTATGCAGATTGTGAACGCGCCAAAGCTCTTGGGTTCGCCGTTGAATCGTAATTTCTAGATCCTGGTTGAGCTGCTCAAGGGCGTTGGTGGCTTGCTGGCGCTCGAGTTCGGCTCCAGCCCGAGCCGCAAAGATGCGCAAGACGGTTTCGGCCCGGCGGGGCGCTTGAATGGGCCCTTGGTTCAAGATGCAGAGGTGACCAATTTCCAGACCGTGGGAATCCTGGAGGGGAACGCTCAGATAGTTGCTGTCGGTGATTTGTGTCAGGCCAGGCACTTGGGGAAACAGGGACTGAAGCAACTGCGGGTGGCAGTCCCCGTGCCAAGGGTAAGGTAGTTCCCGATCGAAGTGGTTGAGGGCACAGGTGGCGATCGTTTCTACGGTGCCCGCATTCCAAAAGGCCAACACTTGGATTCGATTGCCCATGCGCTCAGCCACAAAGGCGTGGGAAACATTGAGGGCGGTGGCCAGGTGTTTGACCAGGGCAGGGAAGAAATCGAGGCCGGTGGCGGCGGTTCCTTCGATCAGGTTTTGGAGGGCAAAGTCAGCCTGTTTGCGATCGGTGATGTTGGTGATGGCTCCCACATGGCCCAGGATATCGCCGTTGAAATTGCGCTCCACCACCGACTGGCCATAGACCCACAGCACTTCCCCATCGGGACGTGCCAGGCGATATTCGGCCTTCCAGGGGCGATTGATCTGGATGGCTTGCATCCAGCCGTTGATGACTAAGGCGCGATCGTCCGGGTGCAGGGTGAGCTGCCAACCATGGCCCAGGGCGGCCCGATGGTCGAGGCCGGTCATTTCACACCAATGATCGTTGACGTATAGGCAATGGCCGGCAGTATCGGTGCGAAAAATCCCGACGGGGGCCACGGCCAACAGGCTGGCGTATCGCTGGCGACTTTCGCGGAGTTCGAGGGCCGATCGCTTCCGATCGCTGATGTCCGTGAGGGTTCCCACATAGCCGATCGGTTGCCCCGTGGCATCCCGCTCCACCACCACCCGCATATCCACCCAAGTGATAGCCCGATCGGGGTCGGGGCCGTGGCGATGATCGCGAGATTGGAACCGGCATTCTAACTGACAGGAGGACTGTTCCCGCAGATTTTGCTCCCGCAGGGCCAACACCCAATCCCGATCGTCCGGGTGCAGGGTTTGCTCCCAATCCCAATCAAGGCCCTCTTCAACGGAACAGCCCAAAATTTGGCAGTAGCGTTCGTTGACGTAGGTGGGCCGTCCCTGCAAATCCATGCGGAAGATGCCCACGGGCACAACGGCCGCGAGATTGGCATAGCGCTGCTCGCTTTCACGCAGGAAGGCTTCCGCTTGCGTGCGGGTTTCCAATTCCTGTTGCAGTTGCTGGTGAGTGATGGCCTGCTTGAGGGCCACTTCCAATTGCACCGACAGGCCCTTGAGCAATTTCACCTCGTCGGGTAACCAGTTTCGGGTGGTTCTGCTTTCGGAAGCGCTCAACAATCCCCACAGTTCCTCTTGATAAAGCAAGGGAACCAGGATTTTGGCGCGGGGCCGCAGCTCGATCGGTAACTTGAGGTGACACCCACCCATGTCACTGGCGGCCACGTCGGGTTCAACCCGGATGTAGCCCTGCCGATAGACCGGTTCTTGGTCATGCTGAAACCAGGTACCCTCCAGTTCCGTGCCGATCATGGAAATGGGCAAGTCCGTTGATTCCGCCACCACCCTGGCCCTGGCCTTGTCGGCGGTTTGAAATTGCCAAATATTCACCCGATCGCACTGCAAGACCCGTCGCACCTCCTGCACCGTGGTATCCAAAATGCTCTGTAAGCTCAGGGACGATCGAATCTGAGTGGCCAACGCCACCAACAGCAGTTCCCGTTCTGCCTTGGCCCGCAGGGCCGCCGTGCGGGTTTCCACCTGCTGCTCCAGTTCCTGGTGATGCAGCGTTTCCAGGGCCTGTTTCTCCGCTTCGAGCTGGTTCACCTTGTGCTCTAGCAGTTCCGCCAGTTTGTATAGCTCCAAGGGGTTCAGAACCCGCAGCAAACTGGTTTGGGTGACAATGCCCACCAACTCGCCCCGATCGCCCATGACCAAAACGCGCTGGATGTTGCGCTTGGCCATCAACTCATGAACCAACCACAGGGAACTATCGGCGGCCACGGTGAAGACTGGTGTGCTCATCACCTCTCGTACCGTGAACTGCTGAAAGTCCAAACCTAGGGATTGAAACTGCACCAAGTCCCGTTCCGTCACAATTCCCACGGGCTGCTGTTCCGAATCTGTTGCACCCGACTCCACAATCACCACGGATCCCACCTGGCGCTCAGCCATCAGCCGAGCCACATCGAGCATGGAACTGGTGACCGCGATCGCCACCACATGGTGGGTCATCACCTCCGAGGCCAACCGCATCCGCAACAGGTCGATCGGGCGGGTGGTTTGGCAGAGGCTTTCGTGGGTCATCAAGCCCACCAAACGGCGATCCGCATCCAGCACGGGCAAATGGCGAATGCCGTGTTTGTGCAACAGCGTGATGGCCGCCATCACGTCCAGGTCTTCGCAAGTTTTGGTCTGCAAGGTCACCAGGGGCTGGATCATGATCTGGGAGACCGTGAGTTGATCCAAGCAGGTTTGTTGGGCCAACAGTCGCACCACATCTCGCTCGGTCACAATCCCGATCGGGCGGTCTTGATCCACCACCAGCACACAGCTCCCCCGAGCCTCTCGCAGCGCCTGCTGGTTGTTGTTTTCAGGATCGGTGGACTCCGCAATTCCACAGCTCGATCGCACCTGACTCATCCGATGGAGCGCCGCTACCACGGGTGTGTCCGGTGAAACAATCAGCGGGTTCTGAATCAAGGCAGCCTGCGGATCCAAAGGAGTCAGGGTGACAGACAAGGCAGCCATAAGCATTGCAGAAGGGAAGTTCTTCTATTATTTACTACCCAAGGGAAAAGCGCTGGATTACTCATTTCATCCATTGATTTTCTCAAGACCATCCAATCATTTCGCCAGTTGTCAGCCAAGAGCGTTGTAAACGGATATGAATTAACGAAAGGACTATTGAAAAAAAGACAATCACAGGATATGTATCAAATCAAACTAAGTAATCAAGATCGGAATAATGATTATCAATAATATCTTTTGCATGTTTTTTGATCTTTTTCAAGAATTAATTCTATTGAGTTCCTTTTAAAGTTCATTGCATTTTCAGGCAAGCTTGGTGGCTCAATTTATTTGTACTGATTAATTTGCATCAATCGGGAAACGAACCCGTTGTCGCAGGTCACAGGTCTGAGTGATTTCAAACGCAACCCATCTTCAAAAACACTTCACAAAGACAGAGGGCTGTCACCCAGTTACTGATGACAGCCCTTGAAATTGAAGCGACGAAATTTCGAGAGTCTTGGAGAGGATGCCTGGACTGTTAAAACTGCTACCTAGTGGGTCTCATCGATCGACAAGAGCAGGGGGCTGAGAGGATATTTGAAAAGTATCTTTTGGCCTTTGCCAAACACCAATAGTTGTGGGGGCAAGATGCTCAAGCCCCTTGTCTACGTCGATCACTGGAGCGGACAGAGTAGCAATTTTGGCTTTTCAGACATCCTCTGAGGGGCGATCTCCATTTCCTGGGTACAGAAACTGGAACGGTCGATGTTCCAAGCCCTAATCGTTGTAACCGGGAGCTTCAGCCCCTGGTTACAGCAATCGGTCTCGTCACAATGGAATCAGGGGATGAAAAGAGCTAACAGCCTGGCAATGTCCCCTAGGCTGAAGCTTCGGCTTCCGGCTTTTTGGGTTTGTAGGTGGAAGCCACTTGCAATTCCTTCAGTTGCTTGGCTTCCACGGACGATGGCGCATCGGTCAGCAAGCAGCGGGCCTGCTGGGTCTTGGGGAAGGCGATCGCGTCGCGGATCGAGTCTTCGCCGGTCAGGATCGAAACTAGGCGATCGAGACCGTAGGCAATCCCCCCGTGGGGCGGCGTGCCGTATTCAAAGGCATCGAGCAGGAAGCCGAACTTGGCGCGGGCTTCGTCGTCGGTCAGGCCGATCGCCGCGAATACTTGCTCCTGCACATCCCGTTGATAGATCCGCAGGCTGCCGCCGCCGATTTCCGTGCCGTTGAGCACGATGTCGTAGGCCAGGGCGCGGGCGGTTTTCAGATCCGCCAAATCTTCCGGGTTGGGGGCCGTGAAGGGATGGTGCAGGGCTTCCAATCGCTGTTCGTCGGCGTTGTACTCGAACATCGGGAAATCGACGACCCACAACAGATTGATCGCGTCGGGATCAATTTGGTTCAGCTCTTTGCCCAGGGCCAGGCGCAGGCGATCGAGGGTTTTGTTCACGATCTCTGCCGGGCCCGCACCAAACAGCAGCAGGTCACCCGATTGGGCCCCGGTACGCTTCAGCAGTTCGGTGGTGATTTCTGGGGTCAGGCTGTCCTTGAGCGCCCCGATCGTGTCCACTTCACCGTTGTCGCGCACGCGAATGAAGGCCAGTCCCTTGGCTCCGGCTTCCGAGGCGATCGCGAACAAATCCCCACCGGGCTTGATCCGCACGTTGGAAACGGCATCATTACCACCGGGTACGGGCAGGGTTTTGACGATCCCACCTGCGGCGATCGAACCGGAGAACACCTTGAACCCACAGCCCTTAAACAGATCTGAGCAGTCCGCCAGCTCCATGCCAAAGCGGGTGTCGGGGCGATCGCTGCCGTAGCGATCCATGGCTGCGGCGTAGGTCAGACGCGGGAAGGGGCGCGGCAGGTCAATGCCCTTGACGGTTTTGAAGATGTGGCAAACCAGTTGTTCATTCAGGTCCAGGATTTCTTCCATGGACATGAAGCTCATTTCCATGTCGAGCTGGGTGAACTCGGGCTGGCGATCGGCCCGCAGGTCCTCATCGCGGAAGCAGCGGGCGATTTGGTAGTAGCGATCGAACCCGGACACCATCAGCAATTGCTTAAACAACTGGGGCGACTGGGGCAGCGCAAACCACTCGCCCGGATTCACCCGCGAAGGAACCAGGTAATCGCGCGCCCCTTCCGGTGTGGATTTGGTGAGGACGGGCGTTTCGATTTCCATGAAGCCCTGGGCATCTTCCAGGAACCGGCGCATGGCCTTCACCACCGCATGGCGCAATTGCAGGTTGTGCTGCATCCGGGGGCGGCGCAAATCCAAATAGCGATATTTCAGCCGCAGCTCTTCGCGCACGGTTTCGTTTTCGGAGGTGGAAACCTGGAACGGCAGTTGCTTGCTGACGGCGCTGAGGATTTCGATTTGATCCGCCAACACTTCCACTTCCCCGGTGGCCAGCTTGGGGTTTACGGACTCGGCCGGCCGTTTGGTGACCGTGCCCGTAATCCGCACCACATATTCATTGCGGAGGGAATCGGCAATTTGGAAGGATTCGGGCAAGTCCGGGTTCGAGGCCACCTGAACGATCCCCGAGCGATCGCGCAAGTCCACAAACACGACTCCCCCGTGGTCGCGGCGGCGATCGACCCAACCGCAAAGGGTGACGGTTTTACCAACCTGTTCGGCGCGCAGTTGACCGCAATAGTGGGTACGCATGGTGACTCAAAATGGGACTGGAACTTAACTGGACGAAATCGGAACTGACGCGGTTGCTGCGAAGGGGCTGTGACTTCGTAGACAAGGGGCTTAAGCCCCTTGCTCCCGACGATTTCGCACGGGCGGATCAGGGTTACAGATGATCGATCGCCCCTTGCTCCCGACGATTTCGCACGGGCGGATCAGGGTTACAGATGATCGATCGCCCCTTGCTCCCGACGATTTCGCGCGGGCGGATCAGGGTTACAGGTAATCGATCGCCCCTTGCTCCCCACGATTTCACGTTGGCCAATCGAGGTTTCAGGCAATTAACGGCCCCTTGCCCCAAGCCTCTCGTAACGGTTGCGTCAGTCCGCAAAAATCTTGACGAAACGCAAATGCGCTGGGGTGCAAGTCCAATATCCTACCCCGATCGCGCGGCTTGGCCCGCTGAGAAATGCCGCGATTTTCCGACAACCGGCAAGGCCAGAACCGAGCCTGAGCGCCCAGCTCGATTGTAAAGGATTGTTGCGATCGCCCCGTTCCACTGGCGGGCATTCACGTCTAGCTTGCGATTCAGCCAGTTAAGCCAGTCGATCGAGCAGGTGATCGCCCACACGCAGCGCATTCGCAATAATCGTTAGGGCGGGGCTAACACTGGCATTCGAGGGGAAAAAGCTGCCATCCACCACATACAAATTATCCACATCGTGGGCGCGGCAGTGGCGATCGAGCACCGAAGTCGCTGGGTCGTCCCCAAACCGACAAGTCCCGCATTGATTGGCCATCACCTGCACCGGAATTTCACCTCGGGGATGCATCGTGCCCACCGGAAAACCATCGAGTTGTTTTTCTAGGGATTTCAACACATTAATCCAGCGGTGAGCGAGGCGATCGTGCGCTTCGGTATTATTGGGTTGGTAGTCAATACAAAGTTTGTGTTGATCCCAGTAAACCCGGTTATCAGGATTGGGCAAATCTTCCGTTTGAATCCACCAGCCGATCGAGCGGGTTGCCAGTTGTTGCAGCCCAAATCCCGGCATGAATTTCGCCAGCACCGAAAACATCGGTGGCGCTTCTGCAAAAATCACATCGGTTAGCAAACCACCCGTATTGTAAATATGCCCCATGGGGTAGGGAAAATCTGCATCGCCCCAATAGAAATCATTCACACAAACGGTTTTTTGAAATGCACCTGAATTGGCTTTGCTGCTGACCTGCACGATCGCGGTCATCAGATTTTTCATGAGGTTGCGGCCGACCAAATTGGAACTATTGGCCAGTCCCTGGGGATGGCAATCATTAGCTGATCGCAGCAACAAAGCCGCCGAATTCACTGCCCCGCAGGCCAGCACTACCAAATCTCCCAAAAAGAGGTAGGGTTTGCCGTTAATCTCTGCTTCGACGGCGCGAACCACTCGCCCCGAAGAATTGGTATGCAACCCCACCACTTTTGCCTTAGTTTTGAGGGTGACATTGGGGTATTCCACCGCTGGCAAAATACCGCTCACCTCGGAATCGTTGGTGGGGTCATCCTCCTGGCGAGTTAACCCCAAGGGCAAGGCGGAGGGGTGCAATCCTTGCTGGGCGATCGCTCCGGCAATAGCGGCAATTTGCGGATCCGATTCGATCGCCGGAAAAGGATAGTCGCCGCTCCGAAATGGCTCGGTTGGGTCTTGGTCAGCCTGACCATGTACTTTATAAAGTGCTTCGGCAGCAGTGTAATAAGGCTCGAATTCTTCATAGCCCACAGACCAAGCCGGTGAAACTCCCTCACGATGGGTAACGGCCGCAAAATCCTGTTCTCGCCGCCGCATCAGCACGGCTCCATAGATTTTGGTGTTGCCCCCGATCGCGTAGTTCATTTGGGGCGAAAAGGGTTCACCCGTGTTGTCGTACCATTGCTCCGGCGCGTGATATCGCTCGCGTTTAAAAACATCCACATTGCTGCGGTTTTGTTCTTCGAGGGGCATAAAATCCCCCCGTTCCAAGATCAAAATACGCTTACCAGTGGGGGCTAATTTATAAGCCAGCGTCCCGCCGCCGGCACCAGTACCAATAATAATCACGTCGTAATGGCAATCATCAATAATCATACTTAGATCGTCCTGACTACTCAACGATTGAAACTATTGCTTGCCGATTCACTGACATTACGAGGGGCTTGGTAGGCGATCGCTCGCCTCATGCCAAATCGCCTATCACCCTCATCCTGATCGATGTTTTGGTTACTGCCAGATGTAAATCAACAGAAACAAAATAATCCAAATCACATCCACAAAGTGCCAAAACAACGAGGTCGAAGCCACACCAAATTCGCCGCGATCGTAGTTACCTGGAATGAACGATCGCACCAGCATAATCAGTTGCAGCAGCACACCGGCAAAAACGTGCAGACCATGGAACCCTGTGAGCAAATAAAACGTGCCACCAAACACGCCATCGGTGAACCCAAAGGCTAAGTGGCTCCACTCGATCGCTTGGCCATACAGGAAGTAGCTACCCATGGCGATCGTCAGCAGCCAGAATGCTCGAAAGCCCCAAAGCTGCTTGACATGTAAATAGCGCTCAGCCAGATAAATCGTGAGGCTGCTGGACACCAAAATGACCGTATTGATGGCCGGCTCCCGCACCTCCAAACCCAAAACGCCTTCCGGCAACCAAGTTTGGGCCGTAGTTTTGTAGACAATATAGCCCGCAAAAAAGCTGAAGAAAATGACACTTTCGGACAGCAAAAAAACCACGAAACCAAACATTTGATCGCCAGGGGATCCATGCCCATGGGCCGCATGGTGTGCGTCGTCATGGGCTTCGGCAATCCCCAGCAATGCATCATCTCGCAAGTCCGTTTCAGTTGGGTTCATGGGCCACCTCTAGTTCGTCGGGATTAGACACCAAGGGATCAGATTTGCCATAGCCATAAGGCTCAGAAACCACGATCGGGAGTTCCTCAAAGTTCTCAACCGTTGGCGGTGAAGATAACAACCATTCCAACCCGATCGCCCGCCAAGGATTTTTGGGCGCTTTTTCACCCTGCACCCAAGAACCAATCATGTTCAAAATGAAAGGCAGGGTAGACATGCCCAACAGAAAGGCTCCCAGGCTCGCGACCACGTTCCAGAAGGTAAATTCAGGATCATAAGACGCGACCCGGCGCGGCATTCCTTGCAACCCCAAAGGATGCATCGGGAAAAAGTTCAAATTAGTGCCAATAAAGGTGAGGGCAAAGTGCAATTTCCCTAGCCCTTCGGAATACATGCGCCCGGTCATTTTGGGGAACCAGTGATAGATCGCTGCATAAATTCCCATCACCACCGCGCCGTAAATCACATAGTGAAAATGTCCCACCACGAAATAGGTATTGTTCACATGAATATCAACCGGGACTGCCGCCAACATAATTCCGGTGATCCCTGAAAACACAAACATCACCAACCCACCCAGGGCAAATAGCATGGCTGTGTTGAGGCGCAACTTGCCGCCCCAAATGGTGGCAACCCAGGCAAAAACTTTAATCCCCGTGGGCACTGAGATCAGCATGGTTGTGGCCATAAAAATCATCCGCATCCAGCCCGGTGTGCCACTGGCAAACATGTGATGCACCCAAACAATGGCACTCAAACCGGTAATGATTAGGGATGAAATGGCAACTACTTTGTAGCCAAAAAGTGGCTTACGGGCATAGACCGGCAAGATTTCTGAAAAGATGCCAAAAACCGGCAAGATAATGACATAAACGGCCGGGTGAGAATAGAACCAGAAAAAGTGCTGAAACAGCACCGGATCGCCACCTTTGGCTGGGTCAAAAAACGTCGTACCCACGGTCAGATCCAGCAACAGCATCACCGCGCCAGCGGTCAAAGCAGGCAGACCAAACAGTTGAATAATCTGGGCTGCCAGCACTGTCCACACAAAAACCGGCATCCGAAACCAAGTCATGCCAGGGGCACGCATTCGGGCGATCGTGGTGACAAAATTCACCGCACCCATAATCGATGCAACGCCAGAAATCGCCACTGCCAACAGCCACAACACCTGACCATTGATCAGGTTGCCCGTGGGGTTTTGGAGGCTCACGGGTGGATAGGCCCACCAACCGGCTTGAGCCGGGCCGCCCGGCACCAAAAAACTCGCCATCAGAATTGCGCCAAAGATCGGCACCATCCAAAAGGCGACTGCATTCAGCCGAGGAAATGCCATATCCCTTGCGCCAATCATCAGAGGCACGAGATAGTTTCCTAGGCCCAACAAACAGGGAAAAGTCCACAAAAACAACATCACCGTGCCATGCATGGTGAACATGGCGTTATATACGGTGCGATCGACCAAATCTGCTTCCGGGGTGATCAATTCGCCCCGAATAATCATGGCAAAAATGCCCCCCACCAAAAAGAAAAAGAAAGACGTTACTAGGTACTGAATCCCAATGACTTTGTGATCGGTACTGAAGCTAAAAAATCGCTTCCAGTCATTGGGTGCGCCGGGCATGGTTGGCTGAGAAGCGGCGATCGATTCGGTAACAAGATTGGTCATAAATCGGTTGGAGGAGATTGTTCTGGAATGCTGAGATCAGCACCTAAAGTTCAGCAATTGTTTTCGACCAAGACCGAACTAAACTAGACTAGGTTGATCGAAAACAGCTAATTGCTAACTGGTTCCTTTGCCGGGATAGTTCACCAAGGGTGGCGGCGCTGGTTGAACTGTTTGCCAGCCAATCCGTCCGCCGGGGGAACGCTGGAATTCATCAAAGGCTTGGTTATAGGCGGCGGTGGGCTTTTGGTTCGCCGCATCCGTCAGCCATTGCTGATAGGAATCGGATGATTCAACCACCACATCGGCTTGCATGGCCGCAAAGTAAGTGCCGCTGTACTGGGAGTCGCGCAGGCGATATCGGCCTTCGCGGATGGGCGTAAATTTCAGGGTAATGGCACGCCCTGGAATGATATCTTGCTTCACACGAAAGGCTGGAATATAAAATCCATGGATGACATCTTCAGAAATTAGTTGCAGACTGATCCGTTGATCGGCTGGCAGATGCAATTCAGCCGTGGTGACTTGTCGATCGGGGTAATAGAATTCCCAAGCCCATTGTCGAGACTTCACGGCAATCACGACCTCTGGTTTGACGATCGCATTGCTATTGCTTGATTCAGTAGCAACCGGGGCGATCGCTGGAGCTTTTGGAGCCATATTATGTGCCATCGATTCATGCACATGCTCCATTGGCCCCAGGATAGAAATGCGATCGTAAATGTGGTAGCTGTAGGCGGCAATTCCAACGACGAGGATAAAAGGAATCGCCGTCCAAACCACTTCTAGCGTGACATTGCCTTCAATGTGCGGGCCGTCGCTGGTATCGTATTTACCGGCTTGTTGAAACAGTGCCACATAGACGATCGTCCCGACCACCCCTAGGAAAATAAACGTCCCGATCGCCACTAAGAAGCTAAAGAGCCGATCGATCAATTGAGATTCCGCTGAGGCTTGGGGAGGAAACCAGGTGTAGGATTGCTCCCCCATCCACCAACTGATGAGAGCCAGTACGATCGCTAGGGTTCCTAAGGTAAAAATGGTGCGAATCTTCATGGATTGAAGGATTTCAAAACGAGGTTGGGATTTTCACCCAAATCCAACAGGCGATCAGCGGTGATATGGACACCAAATTCAGCGGCTAGCTGTGCTCCCAAGGTTCCATGGACAAACATCAAGCCAAAGATGATCAGCCCCACGAAAAGATAGCTCCATTGCACTTGGCGCGATCGGTCTTTCAGCCAAACAAATCGCTGAAATCCTCGCCAAACGGTCATGCCTACAATTAATAACAACAGGGCAACACCACCCACACCATGCCACAACATGGTTTCCATGGCCTGCAAGCCCCAGGCACTTTTCACATCTGCCGGTGGCCGAGCCAATAACATTTCATAAAAGCCCGCAGCCACCGTCAAAAAGGTGACGATCGCCCCGGCCAACATGTTGTACCAACCCACATCGAAGAAATTGGAGCGCGTGGCAGGAATGGCCAAAAACTTAAAAACCGGCTTTTCTAGGGGAAACAAAACGCCAACAATATCAAAGGCGATCGCGACAATAAACAGGCCCAACGTCAAATGCACCAAGTTGGGATGAATCGGAATTGTATAGGGTAATCCATTGATCCCCAACTGGTTTTGTAATTGCTCAATCAAATCATTGTTCATTACAACAGTCCCTCCCGCACTGCCTCAACCACGGGCACCGTATGGAGTCCATAGACCCACACTAAAACATCACCGAGATAAATCTGGAAACACACGATTACGGTCATCAAAACTCCCACCCCTAAAAAGGCGTTGGGCAATGTTTTTGGATCGCGCGATCGCAACACATAGCGCCAAGCTGTCATTGCTGCGATAATTCCCGACAAAGACCAACCCAGAAGCGTGTGCAGATTCAAAGTGGCTTCGGCGGCGTTGTAGGGTTCGGCCAATCCTGCTTCGATTTGACCAAAAATAATGGCAACGAAGATAGAAATGGTTGCAAAAAACAAATTCCACCAGCTCACTTCATAGAGTCGTGAATTGCGAGTGAAGTAGGCAATGCCATCGCATAAAACCGAAAACAACACCATCGCAATGACAAAATGCACCACAATTGGGTGCATCGTGTCTGGATAAGGCAAATTATGATCGTTGAGCGGGGGGAGATACTCCAGCATATTGGTCAAAAGTCTGTCGATTGATTGAATATACTGATCTATCGGTCAATAATTATCATAAATTTTGCGAATTGTCCGTCATTTAATGATGGTCGCCAATGACAGTTATATTTCATGAATGGGCAACCGTTTACGAGCCAATTTTTCAAAGCCCTATTGCTTGACAAATTTCATTGCTTGACAAAACACAATCCATCAGTCTGACAGCCAGTGATTATGAGTTCATCAAAAACTAGCCGCCAAACGTGGACAAAAAAATTCAACGTGGAAAGATATTTTGTAAGCTAGGCTACTGTCTAATTGAAATGGATGTTTGCTATCTCGCCTACTAGTTTAGTGGAGACATAGGAAATGTCAGTAAGTTGTACTGGTTTTTTTAAGATTTTTATCAAGATTATTACCAATTATTTCAGATTTTTTGGAAAACCTTTTGAAAGTCAAAATGCAGTCCGCTCACTTTTTATAAATCTTTTTTCTATCAATCTGTGCAATCAAGTCTCAATATCAGAGTCATTGAACAGTGATTCAATAGTGTCATCATACTGGAGATCAAGGTTTTTGTATGTTGAACAACATTTTGATCAATTTAAAATTAATTATTTAGTTCAAGTTGGAACTGATTTTTAAGTCTTCTTAACTTAAATTTTGCTTGGCCCAAGATGCTGGCTTAATCATTCACTAGTCTCTCAAAGCTTCCAATTTTGAAACTAACTGCCAGAAGGAGGATCTTAAAATTCTTGATCTTCGATTGGTTTCGGGGGAATCTGGTCAAAAATCACATCTTCATAAAGGCGATCGAACCCGGCTCGGTAATTTACGGTTTCCAAGACCAATTCCGCATTGATGCCTTCATCACTTTCCAATACCCATTGGCCCGCCTCGGAGCGCCGAAAAATATCCACTTGGGGCTGTTGAGTAGAAATTAAAACGTATTCTCGCAAGCTGTTGAGATGACGATAGGTGGCGAATTTGCGGCCCCGATCGAACGCTTCCGTGGAATCCGATAACACTTCCACAATCAAACAGGGTGCGGATTTGTAAAGCCGTTGATCGCGATCGCCCGGGTCGCAAGTCACCATCACATCGGGATAAAAAAACTGCGCGCCCTGATTAATTTGCACCTTCATATCCGACATAAAGACACGGCAACCAGTTCCTCTCAGGTGCGATCGCAGTTCGCTTGCCAAATTTAGCGCGATCGTCGTGTGCGCATCTGTGCCACCGGCCATGGCATAGGCTTGCCCATCGAGGTATTCATGCCGAATATCGCTCTGGGCTTCAAGAGCCAAATACTCTTCGGGGCTAAGGAATTGGGGAGCAGCAATCATAATGGCGGGGCGATCGCGCAGTTTTTCCCAGCATATCGCAACTATCTGGGGAAGGTAATTAAGATCAGTTGATGAACCACCATGGATAATTTTCAATCACTGAATGTAGCCTGTTTTGGCTTGGAGGGCGTAGCTGCGAATCACCGAATTTTGCGTGCTGGGATGCTTCAGCCACTTTTCCAAAATAGCCACTGCTTGTTTGTTATTCAGTGACCAATGTCCTAATCCGTGAATGGCAGAAACGATCGCATTGCCGTTTTTGCTATATAGGGCTTCGCTCATAACTTCTAACCCTGCTTGGATGACAGATGGGGCAGTATAACCAGGATGCAGCACGAAAAGATCCCAGAACATGTAGCACAAATAAGATAGCCGATCACCCTCGGGGGTAGAACCAATCACCTGGATTGATTTATCTGAAACAAAGCAGTATCGATCGAAGTAATGGCGGTAAAGATACTTGAGATTTTTAACCCCTTGAACAATTCTCGGCTCCGGTGATTCCAAGTAGCAGAGGGGAAAGTCACTACAACTATTTGAAAAAATGTAGTTCAGACCAAAGCCAATTTGAGCCGGGGAAGCTTGTTGGTGAATTTCCGAATCGAGTAGCAATCGGTCAATGAAATCAAAGGCTTGATGGCGCGGCATTGTATATATTTCAGGACTCAGCTCTGTAAAAATTGGATTGGCCCTTGCGGGTTGTCCAAAGAGTTGATCGCGCCATTGTTGATAGTTCATCGGCTGAATTGGTCTTGAGCGATGGAGCGGGGGCTTGATCGATTCTAGCCATTGCCCCCTGCGGACGGGCCGGGCGGTGGTAGGCTGTTGGCGATTTGTGCCGCAGGAACCCAAGATGCGATCGCCCATCTGGACATCTATTGCAAATTCGATTGCAAGCTGGCTTCGATCGATCCCCCGATCGCTCTGGTGGTCCGTGGGCATTTGGGCGATCGTCCTGTTGATTTGCAGCGTGGTGCGCCACGAGCTATTTCAATCGACGGCCTTTGACTTAGCGATTTATGACCAAGTGGCCTACCTGATGGGGCGCGGCGAAGTGCCGTTTTCCACCGTGTCGGATATGCACCACATGGGTAACCATGCGGCCTACAGCTTCTTTGCGGTGGGGCTGCTCTACGCGATTTTTCCCAGCATTTATTGGCTGTTTTGGGTGCAGGCGATCGGGCTGGCGGCGGGGGCGATCCCGGCCTGGGCCTTGGCGAAACAGGCGGGGCTGAATCCGGGTCAATCCCTGGCGATCGCCTGGGCCTATTTGCTCTATCCCGTGGTGTTTAACGTCAATTTGTTTGACTTTCACCCGGAGGTGATGGGGATCGCAGGGCTGCTGGGGGCGATTTGGCTGGGGCGGGCGAACCGGCCGATCGCCCTGGCGCTGGTGCTGGTGTGGGTGATGGGCTGCAAGGCGGTGCTGTCGATTACGGTGGCGGCCATGGGCGCTTGGTTGTTGCTGCTCGATCGCAAACGCTGGCCCGGACTGGTGGCGCTGGGGATGGGGATCGGTTGGTTTGTGGTGGTGAACCAAGCGGTGATCCCTGCCTTCAACCATGGCCTCAGCCACGATGCGATCGGGCGCTATGCCTATTTGGGTTCCAGCGTGTCTGAGGCGGCGTTGAATCTGTTCCTGAAGCCGCAATTGGTGCTGGGGAAACTGTTCTCGGGCGACACGCTGATCTATTTATTGTTGATCTTGGGGCCGTTGTTGCCTTGGTTTGGGGGTGGGCGGCTGCGGGCCTGGGCGGCGGCGGCTCCGGCGATCGGGTTAAATGCCCTCTCAACGGTCGCCGAGCAGCGGGATTTGGTGCATCAATATTCCCTGCCGATTTTGCCGTTTTTGCTGGTGGCGGCGATCGACAGTTTGGCGCGGGGGCGCTGGGATTGGCTCGATCGCCTGGGATCCATGGGCGATCGGCTCCGGGGCTGGATCGCCAGCGGGCGGGCTATTTGGGTTTGGTCGCTGATTGGCTTTTTGGCCTTGGCCAAATTTGGCTATTTTGGCTCCATCTATTTGGTGGAACTGGATACCTGGGCCGACAGTCGCGCTGCGATCGCCTTGATCCAAACCCAGGAGCGATCGATCCCCGCCAACCAACGGGGCGGCATCCTCACCACCGCTGATTTGGGCCCCCACCTCAGCCACCGCACCATGCTGCGCCAAACGATCGCCACCGCGCCACCGCCCAACTGGGCCGAATACGATTGGGTGTTGCTGAACCTGAAACATCCGGGTTGGGGCAGCACCCATGAGTTTGCTAAATCATTAGATCAACAATTGCGATCGAATCCGGTCTACAAAATCGCTTTCGATCGCGGTGGGATCGTCCTCTTTCAGCGCTAGCCTAGTACGAGCGCATCGCAAGTCAGCATTCATTTCTGTGATTTTCGCGGGCGATCGCACCCTTTTCCATCCCCCTCGCCTTTTGGCAACCAAGGATAAGACGGCAACATGCAGCGACTGATTGGGTTGTGGCAACGGTTTGGACAGGTGACTTTGGGGCTGGGGGTTGTTGTGGCGGGCGCAACCCTGGCCGCGTTCGATCGCCCAGATGCCATCAACTCGCAGTTGCCGCCGCCGGACGATCTTCAGCCCCTCAATGTCACCCCTGGGCCCGCCAAGGACTTGGCCAACGAACTGCGAATCACGGCTTCCTTTGGCAGCAATGGCCGGCCCGTGTTGTCACCCCTGCCCCAGGCTCAGGAGGTTTGGCAATGCGAAGTGGTGGTGGTGGGCGGATCCTTAGGGGGTGTGGGGGCCGCCGTTCATGCCATGCAATCGGGCGCACGAACCTGTGTGATTGAGGTGTCGCCCTGGATTGGAGGGCAAATTAGCACCCAAGGCGTGTCCGCGATCGATGAATCGGCGGACATGATTTTGGCCGGGAACCTCTCGGAAAGCTGGAAAGCCTTTAAATCGCGTATCTATCGCCAACCGGTCAAGATTCCACGCTGGGCCGATCGCAACCAACCGATCAAAACCGTGCGCGAGGTGGATAGCTGCTGGGTCGGTTCCCTTTGTTTTCCTGCTTCGGCCGGCGATGTAGCCGCGCGGGAAGCGTTGGCCGCGGCTGCCCAATTGGCTCCCGGCAGCCGCTGGAGCAGTGCCACGGCCTTCAAGGGCGCAGCTTTTGATGCAACGGGCCACAACATTACGGCGATCTACGCAGTGCGGCGAACGCCTCGGGCGGACTATGTGCCCTCGGGTCGCTTGTCTCAGGAGTTGCCGGCCTGGTATTCCTGGAACAGTGACGACACCTTTCGGAAAACACCCATTCGCCTAGAACCAGTGCCGGGCAAGCGATTCACGGTGATTGATGCCACGGATACCGGTGAGCTGGTGGCCTGGGCCCGTGTGCCGCACCGATTGGGATCCGAGTCGCGCCGCACCTTGGGTGAGCCGAATGCGGCCAATTGGGACAACCCCCAATGCACCCAGGCCTTTACCTTTCCCTTTGTGGTGGCGATCGCCAATGATGAGGGTCGCAGCCTCAAGCAACTGGGCCAACTGCAACCTACCTTCCCCAAGCACGAACACCAGCGCACCTTTTCCCTTTGGGGCTTTCCACCCTTTCTCGATCGCAGCTTTTTCAAGTATCGGCGGATCGTGAGTATGCGGCTGGATAACCGAATTACCGGTAAGCCCAGTCCCGGGGACATGGCCATGATCAATTGGGGCTATGGCAACAACTGGAACCTGATGAACCCGCCTTTGATCCTGACGGGCGATCGGCTAATGGATACGGATCAGTACCGCAACTGGATGGGCGGCGTTTCCACGGAAGCCTTACATCACGGTGAGGAGCGGGCGCTCATTTTTTCAGAATGGGTGCTGAAAACCCTGGCCACCAAAGAATTTCCCCTGATGCATTTGGCGGGGCCGAATACGCCCATGGGGACACGATCGGGCTTGAGCCTAATGCCCTATATCCGCGAAGGGCGACGCATTTTGGGCCGCAGTGCCTATCGCCAAAATGCCTTCATGATTCGGGAAAACGACGTGCATCGGGGCATTGAGAATATGCGCGACTTTTCCGCCACCTCGATCTCCATGGTGCATTACGACATCGATATCCAGGGCTGTGCCTATCGCAACTGGGAAGACCCCGGTGAGGCCACCAACGCCAGCGCGGACATTGCCCATGTGCGCCCGGTGGCTGTCCCGATCGAGGCGCTCATTCCTCGGGGTGTGGATAATTTGTTGATTGGTGGCAAGGCGATCGCCGTTTCCCACATCGTGAACGGAGTCACCCGCATTCACTACAGCGAATGGAGTTCAGGGGCTGCTGCTGGTTCGATCGCCGGTTGGTTGCAACGACAACCCAAGAATTTAATTGCGGCCGAAATTGTGCCCCAAAATCGGTTTCCCTCGGTGCGTGAACATATGAAAGCCCAAGGATTGCGCTGGTGGTGGTAAACCCAAGATGCCGTCTCTCAGGGTGTGAATGAGCCTTGGGGCGGTGTCACGGGAATGCGAATCAGAAAAGTGGTGCCCTCACCGGGTTCAGAGGTGCAAATCAGTTCACCCTGATGGCGATCGACAATGATTTGATAGCTAATGGAAAGGCCTAAACCCGTGCCTTTCCCGATCGGTTTGGTGGTGAAAAAGGGATCGAAAATGCGATTCATCGTTTTCGGATCCATGCCTAAACCACTGTCCGTAATTTTCACCTCAACCCAATCTTGATCACTTAGGCATGTGCTGATCTGAATACTGTAGGGAATTACATCGCTAGAACGAGGATGCATCGATCCCGACTTGAGCTGCTGGTGATAGTCCTCGATCGCATCAACCGCATTCACCAAAATATTCATAAACACCTGGTTCATGTTGCCCGAATAGCACATCACGCTGGGCAGCGAACCATATTGCCGCAAGACCTGAATTTCAGGGCGATCGCCGTGGGCTTTCAAACGATGACCCAAAATAGTCAGCGCACTGTCTAAGCCATCATGCAGGTTTGCCAATTTCAACTCTGCTTCATCCAATCGTGAAAACGTGCGCAATGACTTCACGATTCCACAAATCCGGTGAGTACCCAACTTCATGGAATTCAAAATATCTAAGAGGTCGGATTCCATGAAATCCAAGTCAATTTCTGCAATTTTGGCAGCAATTTCTGGCGTTGGCTGGGGATAGCTTCTGCGATATAGCTCCACCAATTGCACCAGCTCTTTCGTGTAGGTTTGGGCAGGACTGATATTCGCCGCAATGAAATTCAAGGGGTTATTAATTTCATGGGCAACGCCGGCCACCATTTGCCCCAAGCTCGACATTTTTTCCTGTTGCACGATTTGTGCTTGGGCTGCCTTCAAATCCGCCAGGGCTTTTTGCAATTCCTCGTTCCGTTGCCGCAGGGCCAATTCTGACGCTTGCAGGGCTTCTTCAATGCGCTTGCGATCGGTGATATCCGTGCGCACTGACAAATAGCGAACGGGTTTTCCTCGCTGGCTCACGATTGGCACAATAATCGTATACACCCAATATTCAGAGCCATCTTTAGCGCGATTTTTAATTTCGCCGCGCCAAATCTTTCCCCGTGAAATGGTTTGCCACAGCTCCGCGAAAAATTCCGCAGAGTGATGACCCGAGTTCAGAATTCGATGATTCTGCCCCATCAACTCTGAGAGTTCATATTTTGAGAGCTTGCAAAAATAGTCATTAGCATAGATGATTTGACCCTTGTGATCGGTAATGGCCACAATTGCCGTTCGATCGATCGCATATTCCCAATCGCCCAACCAAGCGTCAAAGGTTTTGTCATCCCCTTCTGCTTTTCCACCCAGGCTGTTGGCATTTTGGAGGTCATGAAATGCATTTGCGTTGATATTAAACGCAGCAGCATTATTATTAGTAACCATGACTGGTTCCTGAGAGCAGGGAGAATGAATATCCAATGACCGAGCCTCGTTTTTAGGAAAGAGAGTGCAAAGTAGGTGATGAGCAGTGTAATTAATGCTACAAGGCAGGTCTTGATATTGTTTGGGCGATGTAATTAATGCTACAAGGTAAATATTGATAGAATTGGATAGATGTGCTGAAAGAGCTTGAACTGACTGTATTGGATGAAAACGATGAATGCTGATTATTTTAATGAACAATTAATAGAAAATCATACTGACTTTCTCTATGAATATTTCTTGTCCTATTTGAACTTTGTTTAAACCTTTGGTTTCAAATTTGGATTCTATTCCCATAGACATAAACCGACAAAACACCGCCGAATCTTGCGATCGGGCGGTGTTCGGATTGGGAAGATCTTCAAGAGATCATTGGAATCAGCTAGGTATTGTTGCTGACTTTCAGCCCGGCGTTGGATTGGGAATAGGTTTCCAGGGACACGGGTACGGGCGACACATGCCAAATGTCGCGGCAATATTCCCGAATGGTGCGATCGCTGGAGAAGCGACCCATCCGCACGGAATTGAGAATTGAGGATTTTGTCCACCATTCCCGATCTCGATAGGCCCGATCGACCTTGCTTTGGGCTTCAGCATAAGCACGGTAGTCCGCCAAGACCATGTACTCATCCCGATAGAGCAGGGCATCAAGCAGGGGGCGGAACAACTCCCGATCGCCCCGGCTGAACTGTCCCTCAGCGATCGCATTCAAGACCCCTTGAATTTCCGGATCACCGTAGTAGTAGCCCATGGGATCGTAGCCTTCGACCTTGAGGGCCACCACTTCCGCTTCCGTTAGCCCAAACAGGAAGAAGTTATCGGGCCCCACGGCTTCGCGAATTTCGATGTTTGCCCCATCCAACGTCCCGATCGTCAGGGCCCCGTTGAGCGCAAACTTCATATTTCCCGTGCCGGAGGCTTCCTTGCCCGCCGTAGAAATTTGCTCCGACAGATCCGCCGCCGGATAGATGCGCTGGCCCAAGGATACGGAATAGTTGGCCACGAAGGCCACTTGCAGCCGCCGGGCGATCGCAGTGTCGTTGTTCACCACCTCCGCCACACCGTTGATCAACCGGATGATCAGCTTGGCCAGGTAATAGCCAGGGGCCGCCTTGCCCGCAAAGATAAACACCCGAGGATGTAGATCTAGGTTGGGATTTTCCTTGAGCTGTTGATAGAGCGAGATCACGTACAAAATGTCCAGCAGTTGCCGTTTGTACTCGTGAATCCGCTTCACCTGGATATCGAAAATGGCTCGGGGATCCACTTCCAAATCGTTGTACAGCATCAGGTAGTCCGCTAGTTCCCGCTTGTTGGCCTGTTTGATTTCAGCCCAGCGGTGTCGGAATTCGGGATCATTCGCCAACGGCTCCAGAGATTGCAACAACTCCAGATCCTTGACCCAGCGATCGTCCCCAATTTTTTCCGTAAACAGCTTGGATAGCCGAGGATTGGCCAACAGCAGCCAACGGCGGGGCGTTACGCCATTGGTTTTGTTCTGGAACTTTTCGGGCCAGAAGGTGTAAAAGTCGTTGAGGACGTGCTTTTGCAGCAAGTCCGTGTGTAAGGCCGCAACCCCATTGATCGCATGGCTGCCAACGCAGGCCAGATGGGCCATCCGCACCATCCGCTCTGGATTTTCTTGAATCAAAGACATCCGACCGGCGCGGGCTTCGTCGTGGGGATATTGCAGCCGCACTTCGTCCAAAAAGCGCTGGTTGATTTCGTAGATGATTTCCAAGTGGCGGGGCAAGAGCCGCTCAAACAGGTTGACGGGCCAGCGTTCCAGGGCTTCCATCAACAGGGTGTGATTGGTGTAGGCCAAACATTGGCGGGTGACGTGCCAAGCGCGGTTCCAGCCCAAATCGTAGCGATCGATCAGCAACCGCATCAGTTCGGCTACGGCGATCGCGGGGTGGGTGTCGTTGAGCTGAATGGCGATGCTTTCATGCAGGTATTCCAACCCCCGCCGCCGATCTCGCCGGTAGCGGTTGATTGCGTCTTGCAGGGAGCAGCTCACGAAGAAGTATTGCTGCTCAAAGCGCAGTTGCTTCCCTTGGGCCGTGTTGTCGTTGGGGTAAAGCACCTTGGAGATGTTTTCCGACAAGATTTGGTCGGCCACGGCTCCGGTGTAGTCACCCCGATCGAACACTTGGAAATTAAACTCTTCACTGGCGCTGGCTTTCCACAGGCGCAGGGTGCTGACGGTGTTGTTGTTGTACCCCGCGATCGGCACATCATGGGGCGTGCCCAAAATGCGTCGGGCCGGAACCCAGCGACAACGACCATGGCCATGCTCGTCCACGTACTGTTCCGTGTGCCCCCCAAAGCCCACTTCCACGGTCAATTCCGGGTGACGAATTTCCCAGGGATTGCCGAACCGCAGCCATTTATCGGGCCGCTCCACTTGGGCCCCATCTTCGATCCGCTGATCAAAGATGCCAAATTCGTAGCGGATGCCGTAGCCGATCGCCGGAATCTCTAAGGTGGCTAGCGAGTCCAAAAAGCAAGCCGCCAGCCGACCCAAACCGCCGTTGCCAAGCCCCGGTTCTGGCTCCAATTCCAACAGGTGATTGAAGTCTAAGCCAGCTTCCGTCACCACCTGCTTGGCTTTTTCATACATCCCCAGGTTGAGCATGGTCTTGCCCAACTGTCGCCCCAGCAAAAATTCCGCTGACAGGTAACAGACCGTTTTCACGTCCTGTTGCATGTAGGTGGTGTTGCTGGCGATCCAGCGGTGTAACAGGCGATCGCGCACCGTGTAGGCCAGCGCCATGTAGTAGTCAAAGGGCGTGGCGGTGAGTTCGTTTTTGCCTTGGATGTAGTACAGGTTGTCGGCAAAGGCACGCCGCAACGTGTCGGGGGCCATCCCGGTGCGATCGTCCTCCACGTGAACGGTAATCGGGCAGTAGTTTCCCTGAATGTCAAATGATTCCGTGTAATTCGAGAGCGGTTGTCCGGTAGAGGTCATAGGGGCGGCGGTGGGTAAAGAAATCAGGTGAGAGGCCGAACGGCCGTGGGGGCCAAGGGGACGATCGGGCGTGGACAGGGAGCCGGAACCGGCCCTGGCGCTGCCCAAGGTTCAAGGGAAAATACACTTGATCCCGATCGTAGCGATCCCCACCGGATATCCAAACTGCCTATCAACTCAATCAACCAGTGCAGTGAATCAAACCTTTGGGGTATCAACCTTCGGAAATCTCAATCTTCGGAAATCTCAATCGTGGTGATCGGGTGTGGCGATCGGGGTTCCCAATCGAGTCCCGGATTAACCAGGGCGATCGAACAGGGCGATCGGGTTGGAGGAGTCACTGGCGCTGGCTGACTGTTTTCTAACTGGATTGATGTTGTCTAATTGAGTTAGTTGATTGTGGCCAGTGGAACCCATCACCCCAAACCGGGTCTAGGGGAAAGTAACACCCAAAAGCCGGGTCTGGGAAACTCAATGGTGCGTGGGGAGCAGTTGATAACTGAAGTTATTGGCTTGGGTTATGACCCCACTCCTCAAACAAGTGATGCGGATCAGGCCTTGGGATGCACTCTAACCTCGTCTTGCTTGGAAAACTAGAGCTGTGGTCAGCTCTGGCAGTCCGCAGGGAGTCAGCGGTGGATCATCCTCAGGTTGAGTCCTAGTCTAGCCGAGTCATTTTCGTCGCTTCCGTCGTGTCTAGAAGTTTTAATGGTGTCTGGAAATTTTGACTTTGAAGAGGCGATCGCCTTCGCAGAAAACCCAGAGCCGCGCTGCCCTTGCGTGCTGCTGCTGGATGTCTCAACCTCCATGCAGGGCGCGCCTTTAACCGCTCTGGAAGCTGGCTTGCAAGCTTTCCAGGCTGATCTCAACGGCGACTCCCTAGCAGCTAAACGGGTGGAAGTGGCGATCGCAACCTTTGCCGATCGGGTGGAAGTGCTTCAAGACTTTGTGACGGCCGATAGTTTTGAAGCGCCTCGGCTCCGAGCCGGCGGCATGACCTACATGGGAGCTGCAATCCACGCGGCCTTAGACTTGCTGCGCGATCGTAAAGCCCAGTATCGCAGCAATGGCGTGGCTTACTACCGTCCTTGGATTTTCTTAATTACTGACGGTGCGCCCAGTGATGATGCGGAAGTGCTCGGAGCCGCTGCCACCCGAATTCGCGACGAAGAAGCCCGTAAATCACTCGCCTTTTTTGCCGTGGGTGTCGAAGGTGCAGATATGGAGCGACTGGGATCCCTCACGGTGCGATCGCCCCTGAAGCTCAAGGGTCTCAGTTTCCAAGAGCTGTTTCTGTGGCTTTCGGCCAGTATGCAGCAAGTGTCTCGATCGCGCCCCGGCGAACAAGTTCCCCTCCCTTCCCCTACGGGTTGGAGCGAAGTTTAGCGATCCCCAATTGGGCAAATCAGTACTGTTCAATCCTGGTCAATCCTGGTCAATCCTGACTGTTCAATCCTGCTTAGCTGATTAATGCTGGTCAATCCTGACTGCTCAATCCTATTTAGCTGATCAATCCGGGTTGTTGAATCTGGCTGCTCAATTCAGATTGCCAACTGCAAAATCAGCGATCCCAGACCCGATCGCTGATCCCAGAGCATCAAAACCAGACTCCAACCAAGTCTCAAAGCGAATGGGGGGCGATGCCAAGTTCATGGCATCACCCCCCATTTTCCAGCTCAATTTTCAAGAGCGCCTTTCTGAGGCAAATTAGGCGCGGCTCTGGCGACGCTTCAGCGCCACCCAGCTACCCACCGCAGCCAAACCAACCATCAAGGACGGCTCCGGCGTGGCGGCCGGCGGCTCCGGCAACTTGCCTTGGAACTGCACCAAATAGGTTCCGTTGTGGGACTTGCCATCACCCGCTTCCACCTGTCCAGAAGCGATCCCCTGACCACCATAACGGACAGTTTCTTGCCCATCGTAAAGCACCTTCACCAGCTCGCTGGCTTGCAGCTTCACCCCTTGGGTTCCCAGGGCCTTGATGGCGTTGCCATACTGAACTTTTTGGATGTTCGTTAGGGTTTTGCTGGTGGCAATCAGCCCCGACACAATATTGGTCACGTCCATATGACCCGCCAGACCCACCGAAATCATCCCGCTCACCAAGTCTTGGTTCACGAAGGCAATGTTCGGGTCACTCAGTCTGGCCAAAGCGGCATTGGCTTCCGTCGTGTTGGAGGTGAAGTAACCAACTGCTTCTGACAGCAAACCACCGGTCAAAATGCTGCTAATGCCATTTTGGGTAGCCACATCCGTCAGCCAAGCTTGGGTAAATTGAGCAGTCCAGTCGGACTTCACCAGGCTGCGGAATTGAATGGCTTGACCGTTCAGAGTGCCGCTGAGGGTGCTGTAAGTGCCGCTCAGGAACTTGGCCAGTCCAGGCGCGGTTTCGCTGTCTGCGAATAGTTCAACGTTGCCACCGGGCGCGGTCAGATCCCCTTGCAGGGCAGTGCCGAGGTTGCTGTTATCGCACAGAAAGGTGTTGGTGCCGTTTGAACAATACACCAGGATATCGCCGGTGGTGCTGGCACCTTGGAGGCTGGCGGCTAGGGCTGGTGCTCCGGCAAACAACCCCACGCCAGCGGCCATTGAGGCGCTTACGACCAGTTTGGGGAAAAGTCCAACCATGTTTTCGACTCCAACAGTCTTGAGCTAACTTGGGCTAAAAATTTTGGGCTTGTTTTCAAGGAGCACCCAGCTAAGACGCGCTTGGCTTGGCGTTGGTCAGCCATCAGGGTTTTAAGCGCACTGGGCTGACTTGACTTGCTACTCCTGCAATCCTACGGGAAGGGCCAGGGCGATTAGGTAAAGACTGGATAAAGTTGCGCAGATGGTTCTTAAGGAGTTGATGAAGTTCTGCGAAAAGCTTCGATGAATGATCTGGATCACGCCTTTGGATGGGTTAACCAAGGGTTTCTGAGACTGATCTCTACAGATCGTTGATCTCGATCACACATTCAATGCTCAAATCGATCGGGCAGAATGAGTTTGCGGAAAAAGCAGCCCCAAATGAATCGTTCCAAGGCAAATTGCGAAAACAAGGCTGCTAATACGCATCTCGATCGAGTTCCCAAGAATCATCACGCGTCCCCAAGAGTCGCCCGGTGGACTGAGCCTTGATCGGTCAAACCCAATCCATATCTTTAGATCAACGAAAGATCAGCGAAGGATCAACGAACCGATCACGAACTCAACCAACCATCGCTGATTAAATAGCTAGTCAACGGGGCGATCGAAAAGCGGTTCAGCGAGTTGATCAATAAACCAGCACCGATCGAACCGGCACATCCGGCAGGCGATCGCGCCCCTTGAGGTCTTGCAGCTCAATCAAAAAGCCATAGCCCACCAGGGTTGCTTCAATTTGCTGGATCAGTTGCCCAGCGGCGGCGGCCGTGCCCCCGGTGGCAATTACGTCATCCACCACCAACACCCGAGAGCCGGGGCTGATCGCATCCTGGTGAATTTCCAGGCGATCGCGCCCATATTCCAAGTCATATTCCACGCCATGGGTGGCGGCGGGGAGTTTGCCCGGTTTGCGCAGGGGCACAAAGCCCACACCCAAGGCCAACGCCAAGGCCGGACCAAACAGAAACCCGCGCGCTTCGATGCCGGCCACAAAATCCGGGCGCAGGTCATGGCAGCGATCGTGTAGGTGATCCACGGCCTGTTGCAAACCATCCCGATCGCGCAGCAGGGTTGTAATATCGCGGAAAACAATTCCGGGCTGTGGAAAATCAGGAATAGCACGAACCAGACGATGCAAATCCGTCGGCTGGGGCTGGGGCTGGGTCATCGGGGTTTTCTCCAGGAAATTACTTAAAACTGCTTAAACTGGTGGGGATCATTCGGTGGCATCAGTGCGGAATCAGTATCGCTGAATCGCGGGGCTGAATTTTGCAGCCGATCGTCCGGTGGGGGGTGGTTACGGAATGATTTTGGGATGATTGCAGGATGTTGGATGATTGCAGGATGTTTCAATGGGTGCGATCGCCCAAGTGGCACAGGCTTCCCGATCTTCCCCGATCGACCCAATGCCCTGGAATCTTCGCTTGGGTGGGATTGCCCCCTATCCCCCTCGCGGACAATCGGACTGATTGACCGATGGATCGAAATGATTTTCTAATCAATGGTTTCATTGAATTGCTGATGTGATTCTGTGCCGATGACTTCTTCGAGTGCAATGTTTGCCGATCGATCGCCTATTCCCGCAGATTCACCGGAGATCCCGCCGATTTTGGAGCGGCTGCCCAATCCGCTCGTAAAAGATGGCGAATGTCCCCGACGGGCCCGCCAACAACTGGACTTGATGCTCCTGGCGATCGAAGCCCTCGATCTCAGCGGGGCTGAGGCCATTCTTTACTGTGCCCAAGAGCTGGGGATCACGAGCGTGGTTGGCACAAAGGTTAACCTGTGGCGACTGCGAGCCACGAATCCTTTGCGGCGGGCGGTGCAACGGCGGCCCCTCAGCTTGAATGAGGCCAAAGCCCTGACCACAATTGTGGTTTATTTGGCCAAGCGGCTGACGGTGCTGATTCGGCAATTACTTCTGGCTTGCGAGCGTCTGGAGGAGCAGGATCTATCCTTCGAGCACCATTTTCGGCTGGCGGATTATCTGGAGCGGTTCCGGGCCCACTTCCGGGCCCGGATGAATCCGCGCCGATCGGCCGTGACGGTTTACAACACCGACGAAGCCCTGAATACCCTGGCCCTGCGCTTGCTGGAACAGTTACTGTACTGCTCGTCAACGGCGGGGCTGGAACGCTTTTGGATTAGTTTGTTTGACGGAGAAGTGGCGTGACAATTCAACGACAGTACAGCTTGCCCAATTGTGTCCTAACCCTGGAGGGTATGGATTCATTGGCAGAGGTGGGAGAAGCAAGACCGACTTTATCGGTGCTGTTGACGGTGAATTGTCAGTTTCCTGCCCATGGCCGGGGATTTTTGTGCGATCGCAGCTTTTTTGAGCGGTTTGCCCAGGTGGTGAGTCAATACGCCCAGGGTTGCTTCAGCGGCATTCAATCGCCCCAGTTGCCCACGGAGATCAATCCCAGTCAGCCCAATGTGGCGGTTGTGCCGGCCGATGGGGGCAAACATCGATTGTTGGTGATGCCGCCGCCGAATCCGGAGGGGCCCGGCGATGGCCCGCCACAGCCGATCGAGCTATTGCTGACCCCGCTGCAACTGTTTGACTTGGTGGAAACGATCGACCAGTTCTATGGCGATCCCAAAACCTTGCCCGACATCCAGCAGGTGTTCTCACCGGTGTCTCGCCATGACTTGGTGCAGGCGGAACCGCTGGTGCAACGGGCGGCTCCCGTGGCCTTGGGCGCGTCCGGGTTGGCCGTGGCGGCGGGGTTGTTGTTCATGCTGCCCGTGCCCAAGGTGCAACAACCCAAGGATTTGTTGCGACCCACGCCCACACCCACGCCTCAAAATCAGTCGGCCTTGCCCTCGCCCTCACCGGCCACCGCACCCAGCCCCACGAAACCTCAGCCCCAAACCCGATCGCTCCCGGCGGCATCCCCAGCCAGCACGAGCGCAGCCATTCCCCCCTCATCGGTGCCAGTGCCCTCGCCCCTGGCCGGAGAGGGAGCCGATACGCTGTTGACTCCCGCCAAGCCGGTGACGGATCCCAAACAGTTGGCGGCCTTGGAGCGGTATCTCCTGGGCCAGTTAGATCAGGCTTGGACCGATCGCCAGAATTTGGCCGTGACCTTGAGCTACCGGGTGAGCGTGGGCGAGGATGGCTCGATCGTGGGCTATTTGCCAGAAAACGCCATGGCCCAAGAGGCGATCGCCCGCACCCCGTTGCCCAAATTGCTCTTTAAACCCCTCGATCGGGCCAACACCGGAGAACCCCTGGCCACTTTCCAGGTCTCCTTCAGCGCTGCCCAGGGGGTGCAAGTGATCCCCATGAAATCCGTCAACGCCAGCAATGCCGCTGTCAACCGAATTCAGAACCCCAGCCTCAGCGACGCGATCGCCCGTGAAAGTGCCCGCGCCCAGCTTGAGAAGAGCCTGCGAACCGCCTGGCAGGGTCAATCTGCGCCCAGTATGCCCCTGATGTATGACGTGCGCACCAATGCCGCTGGCCTCGCAGTGGAGGCGGATCCCGCCAATCGCAACGCGGCCCAAAAACCCTTCCCCCTGGGCCCATTGCTGAACCCAGCCGCCAGCGCCATCAAAGGCGACAACGGCAAGGTGCAACTGGCTCCCTTGGCTCAGTTTCGAGTGGTCTTTTGGCCCGATGGGTCGATCGATGTGCGTTCCTAACCTGATTCTTGGGGATTTCTTGGGTATGTTGGCCTTGGGGTTAGCTCGATCGCTGGGTTGATGGCTGAGTTGATTGCGCCCAAGCGTCCTCACCCAATCGATCGCCCCAATCCCAATCCTCCATCTCCCTAGTGTTCCTAGCTATGGCTGGTCTATCTCCCGAAGGATTCTTTGATCTGAGTGCCGGTAACGATACCTACACCGTTCCGGCCAACCTGCTCGCCACCGCCCCCCAAGGCCTACGGGCCCTAGAAGGTGCAGACAGCGTTCAAGGGTCTGAAGGGGGCGATTTTATCTATGGCAACACGGGCAACGATCGGCTACGGGGCAACGGTGGAAACGACAGCTTGCTAGGGGGCCGCGACCAAGACGACCTCGATGGCGGGCTGGGGGATGACCTCGTGGCTGGGAACTTGGGTAACGATTGGGTGGTGGGTGGCGATGGCAACGATACCCTAGTGGGAGGGCGCGATGCTGATCTGCTCCTGGGCGGTGCGGGCAATGATTTCCTGAGCGGCGATTTGGGCAGCGATGTGCTGATCGGTAGTGCAGGAACCGATACCTTCAGCCTGCGGGGCGATGCCACCGGTCTCAGCAATGTGGACGTGGTGTTGGATTTTGATCCCACGGTCGATCGCCTGCAACTAAACAATCTGAGTGCCAGCGATATGCGCTTCCAAACCACCAGCTATTCCCTCAGCCTTCTGGTCACCCTCCTGCAAGGCAGCAGCGGCAGCCTGCCTCCGGGGCTAACCCTGCCTGCCAATGCCACCGCCGCCACCATTCGCCAAACGATCCAGAGCACCGTGGGCGTGGACATTGATCCCGACGGCGACGGCTCCATCACCGGCACCTTGGTGACCAATGCGGCCGGCCAAGAAATTGCCTTCTTTTTGGGGGCTGCCCCCGATGCTGTGGCCCGCGCGGCCGGTGGCAGTACCACCAACAGCGGCGGAACCAGCGGCGGCGGAACCAGCACCTTCACGAGCGACATCCTCACCACCCACAACAGCTATCGATCGGCCGTGGGTGTTGCCCCTCTCACTTGGTCAGACTCCTTGGCCAGGGATGCCCAGGCCTGGGCGAACCAATTGGCATCCACCGGAGCCTTTAACCATGCCCAAAACACTGGTCAGGGCGAAAACTTAGCCCGAGGAACCAGTGGGGCCTATTCCGCTAAAGCGTTGGTTGACCTATGGGGAGCCGAAAAGCGGTTCTTCAAGCAGGGAATTTTCCCCAACGTCAGCACCACCGGCAATTGGGCCGATGTGGGACACTACACCCAAATCGTTTGGCGCAACACGACGCAAGTGGGCTGCGGCCTGGCCTCGGGTGGTGGTAACGATACCTTGGTTTGTCGCTATTCACCGCCGGGAAATTTCACCGGCCAAGCCCCGTTCTAGTGGCACGACGAGCTGATTTTGAGCTGATTTTGATAGGCTGATCCTAGTGACTGTTTCCATTGCTCGATCGTTAGGCAGCAAGGGAATAACGGTTGCCATCGCCAAACTGTTAGGCAGCAAAGAGCTTAGGGGCTGTCGTCGTTGAGCACGAAATCCCAGATTTGTCGTTAGCGGATCGTTAGGCAGCAAGGAGCTTAAGCCCCCGTTCGCGGATCATGGGGGGCAAGGGGCTTAAGCCCCCGTTAGCGGATCGTGGGGGGCAAGGGGCTTAAGCCCCCGTTAGCGGATCGTGGGGGGCAAGGGGCTTAAGCCCCCGTTAACGGATCGTGGGGGGCAAGGGGCTTAAGCCCCTTGTTATGACGATTCACCCCGCAATCTTGACCCCATGAATTAGGACAGCCCCGTTCTAGGATTTGCCATTCATTCAGGATTCAGAACCTCATGTTTCAGATTGAAGAATTAGCTGAACAGTGGCCGGTCTTTCGATTAACCGATGGGGCTGCCCAGTCCGTTTTAGAAGTGGTTCCCGATCGCGGCGGCATCATCACCCGCTGGGCAATTCAGGGCCAAGAGCTGCTCTATCTCGATCGCGATCGCTATCAAGATTCCAACCTCAGCGTTCGCGGCGGCATCCCCATTTTGTTCCCCATTTGCGGGAACTTACCGGACAATTACTATCAGCTACCCAGCGGAGAAACGGGCATTCTCAAGCAGCATGGTTTTGCGCGAAATTTGCCTTGGATGGTCACGGGATCCGACTTGCGCGACGCAGCGAGCATTACCCTCACCCTCGATGCCACACCCGCAACCCTAGCCGTTTATCCCTTCCAGTTTCGATTGGATTTCACCTATCGGTTGCAGGGAAATCAGTTAGAAATAATCCAAAATCATCAAAACTTGGGCGATCGCCCCATGCCTTTTTCCTCAGGGCTACATCCCTATTTTAATGTGGCTGATAAATCAGTCCTGGCGATCGATCTTCCTGTCACTGAATATTTTGATCAAAAGCGCCAATTGAGCGGGGCCTTTGATGGCAATTTGGACTTTGAACAAGATGAATTAGATCTGCGATTTCCTGTGGTCGATCGCCTATCGGCCACGGTCACAGATCGCCAGCAACAGCAAACCCTCAGCCTGGAGTTTGATGCTAGTTACCGCACCTTGGTGTTTTGGACATTGAAGGGTAAGCCTTTCTATTGCCTGGAACCCTGGACAGGGCCGCGCAATGCCTTAAACACGGGTGAACAATTGCTGTGGCTGGATCCCGGTTCGACTCACACCAATCAGGTGCGATTGCAACTGCAACATAACCGCTAAAGCACAGCCCCTTAAGGGCGTTCCATTGATGTAGTTCGTTCACAATGGGTTCTTGATCGATGATGCTCACGCCCGAGGAGTTTCAGCAACAATGGACAGCCCTGCTCGATCGGGTGGAAACCTGCACCACGGAAAAAGCCCTAGAAGATCGAGTTTTGACCCCATTGCTGATGCTGCTAGGCTATGACAGAGCCGATGTGGCCCAACAGGTTCCTTTTGGGCGTAAACGGGTTGATTTTTTAGTGAGGGCCCAACAAGCAGCTCCCTGTAGCCACTATTTGGTCATTGAGGCAAAAGCACCCCGCAAATCGATCGCCCACAATAGCTGGCAACTGCGGGAATATCTCCGGGAATCGGGCAGTTTGTTGGGCCTATTAACCAATGGCAATCAGTTCAAGTTGCTCTATAACGATGGTAGGGCAATTCACATTCTGTGGGAGTTTGAGCGAGCCGATCTTTACGATAACTATCGGTTGTTGGGATCGTTGCTGTGGCAGCGCAATTGCGATCGGGTCATGGCCGCCTTTGCCGATAGCCATCGAAAGGTTCATCATCAATTTATTCGGGCGATCGCGCGGCTTTCTCACGATCCCAAAATGATGAGCCTGTTGGCGATTCACGATCGCCAAACCTCAGACCCAGAACCTCAACGGCGAGAGTCTATGATCATCACGGTTTTTAACAACAAGGGTGGGGTTGGTAAAACAACACTCACCATCAACTTAGCCGCTGCCTTAAGCCAAATGGGCAAGCGAGTTTTGCTGATTGATATTGATGCTCAGGCCAATTTAACCACCGGACTCGGAATTGATCCCCTTGAAGATATTGAAAAAGCGGGACGCAAGGATATTACCCATCTGCTGACGGAACCCAAAACCACGGCCGCTTCTGTCACCATCAGCAAGCGCTGGGGCAATGTGACCTTGGATGTGATTCCTTCCCATATTCGGCTCAGCAATATGGAGAATCAGCTCATTCAGTTAGTGGATAGCGATCGAATCCTGGCCAAAAAACTCAAAAACCATGACTATGATTTTGTATTCGTTGACCCACCGCCCTCCTTTGGGAAAGTGAACCGAATTTCCCTGATGGCTTCGGCGGGAGTTCTGGTGCCCACACAGCTTTCCCCCTATCCCATTCGTGCCTTGGAATATGTGCTTAGTCAAGTGGAAGAGGTGGGACAATTCCGAGAAACGCCCCTGCCGATTGTCGGCATTGCTGTCAGTATGTATGATCGCCAGTCCAAGACTTTTAATCAAGCCATGGTGGATGATTTGAACGCCAAGCTTGATCGGCTCCCGGGGGGCGATCGCACGGCGCTTTTCCGCGAAGCAACTTGGGTTCCTCGGTTAAATGTTTTGTCCAAATCTCAGTCGAAAGGCTATCCGCTTTGCGCGGCTGATTTTGATGAGGATCTGGGATCTCAGGATCGCAATTCCGTTGAAAATGCCCTGGCGGCCTTTGAGAATTTGGCCAAAGAATTGATTCAAAAAGTTAGTGTTGACGCTGAACCTAACCCATGAGCGATTATCAAGAACGTCGCCGCCTGATTCGCGAAAATCTGAAGATTCAACCCGTTAACCATGGTCAGGTTCATACCTGTTTGGTGGGGATGCGATCGCAACCGAAAATTTCACCCGATCGCTATGAAGAGCTGCGGTGGAGTTTGCAGAATCACAGCAGCAATTTGATCCCAATTCTGGTTCGCCGCACCGATCAGCTTGGGGATGAAGTGGAATATGAGGTGATTCATGGGGCCGATTGGGTGGTGGTGGCCAATGATTTAGACATTGGGATGCTTTGGGCTTGGGTTTTTGACCTGAGTGATGCGGAAGCGGAATTGGCCCAAGAAGAGCTGGCGGTTTTGTTAGAGGGTGATTCCCCTTCGGCCTCGACTGTCAACCCCAACCCAAGCCTTGAGTCACCTTCAAAACCCGGCATCGATCCAACTTTTGGCCAGCGCCTGGAGGAACAATTAACCCAAAAATTGGAGCAACTCCTGGATCAGAAACTAACCCAGGCCCTTGCAGGAGTAACTGTTGCCGATCGCCATGCTTTGGGGGATGCCAACTCAGCGCAAACATTGGCCAAGCTCGAAAGCCAAATGACAGCTCTCAGCCAACAGGTGGCGAACCTTAGCCAACCGGGAAATGCGATCGCGCAGCCACAGCCGCCCAGCCCTACGGGCGAAACCAACTCCAGCAGCGCTGCCCAGGAAATGGTTGCTTCTTTGGAGCGATCGATCCATCGCCTTTGCGAAGTGGTGACCGAAGGATCAAAAATTACCCTGACAATCGAGCCGCCGGCCCAGTCGCCAGCCAAAATTGTTGATCCCCAAGAAGCTGAACTGCGGGCCATTTACGGCGCGATCGCGTTGACCAAGCTCAAAACCCTCGCCAAAGAAAAGGGAATCGCGGTCAGCAGCAAGGCGAAGGCTGAGGAAATTATTGAGGCCCTGATTGAATCCCATCGTCCATCGGTTGCGTCCTAGTAGCATGACAGGCTTAATACATTGGGTCAAAGTTGCGGAGCCAGTCGTAGTAACAAGGGGCTTAAGCCCCTTGCTGCCTAACGATTTGGTGGCGATAACAGCCATGTAATTTAACCCAGTGAATTAAAGCAGCCACGCTACTAGGCTCAATTACATCTAGCCTGGGGCTAGTGCTGAGTGAGGACGGACAACATTTGGCGAGATTGATCGGAGCAGTTTCCGCAAACTTCATCAAACTTCATCGCCACCCTTGAAGCGCGATCGGTTGTGGGTTAAAGTATCAAACGTCATCCCCAGGATGGCTAATTGCTGGCGTAGCTCAGTTGGTAGAGCAACTGACTTGTAATCAGTAGGTCAGGGGTTCAAGTCCCCTTGCCAGCTTCCGAATCGCGTTAATCAGGCAGCCCCATGATCGGGCCGGCCTAGGAGTCTTTGGCGGCTTCTAGCAGTTGTCCCCGCTCAACGGTGGGGGTAATTTGCCAACCCCGGTTTTGTAAAGATTCCAGGATTTCGCGGGAGGGGCGATAGAGCCAAACCCGATCGCCCAAGGGCTGGCCCGCCAAATCAGCGGGCGATCGCACGAACAGAAACTGCACGGTGGGATCGGTGCGATAGCCCAGCCCGATCGCCCGGCCCACCTTTTCCGGCCCCGTCAGCACCCATTGCTTAGGGCGGTTGGCAAGGGCGGCAGCCACTTCGCCATCATAAAAACTGCTGTATTTGTTCCACCAAGTATCCGCCTGCACCATGGTGATGCTGGAAGCGAGGCTAACCGACACCAACAGCACGGTGACGACCTGGCCCAATCGTCGGCCATATTGCCCAGCCAGGGAATGGGAAGAGCGCGGGGTTACCCAAAATTCTGCCAGGCTGTAGGCCACCGCTAAGATCACCCCGATCGAGGGGCCCAACAAGAAACGGGGCACGGTCGATCGCTGTCCCCCATCAATCAAGTCGGGAATGGCCAGGGCCAAAAAGGGCACAGCCAACCCACAAAGCACCAAACATTTCGCCGCTTCATTGGCAAATTGGCAGAGAATCCGGAAACTCCAAACCACCAAGCCCGCCACTGGCAACAGCACGCCCCACCAAACCCAGCTTGCCAATTGGGCTTCATCCTGGCCCGTTTCCACATTCACCAGCCGATCGCTTGTCAGACCTTGCACATCCGCAAACAAACCCACTAGGCCAATCAACCAGCGCCGGCCGATCGTCAGCCAACCCACATCGCGCCCCACCCAAGCCATGCCGTCAAAGTGGATCAAATAAACCACCAACCAAGGCAAAAAAGCCGCACTACCCAGCGCCGCTGCGATCGCCCAAGCGCGCATTTGACGGTTCCAGCGAAACCGTTCCAGCCAAGTCATCCATAGCCCATGGCCAAAAATCGTGAGCGCAAAGGTGGGGTGAGCATACAAACCCAGGGCGATCGCCCCGCCATAGGCCAGCCATCCCCGTTGCACCCGTTGCAGTCGGCCCGCCGGGTCAAAGGCCCGAGATTCATGCCAAGCCCGCTGCACCCGCACCAACAGGGATCCGGATACCAGCACCAACAACACCACTAGGCTATATTCCCGGGCCTCCTGGGCATAGACCAAGTGCAGTGGCGACAGGCTCAACAGCAAAACCGACAGCAACGCCACGGTCCAAGAGCGGAAAAGTTCCCAAGCCAACCAAACCATGGCCGGAAAGGTGAGCCAACTGATCAAGGCTGAGGTCAACCGAATTTGATCGATCGCCCGGCCACCAAACCCGGCCAACACCCTGGCAAATCCATAGAACAGGGGTGGATGTTGGGGATTGTCCGTGGCCAGGGCGATGGTGGTGGCCCGCAAGCCCTCGATCAGGTTTTGATCGGCGGGCAGGGTTTGGAACTGCATTAGGTCGGCCATGGTCACCGGTTGGCGATCGCTGGCGGCCCGGGTGGCCCAAGCCACGGCGGTTTCCTTGCCCACGCCGGCCACCCGCATGGCGCTATGAATTTCATCAATCCAGTGGAATTTCTGGGGCAAGTTGGTGACCCGCAACCCCAGGCCCAGCCCGATCGCCAGAACCAAAACCAGGGACAGCAGCCAGCTCGATCGTCTTAGGGCGTACATGGCAAGGTTAAGGAAAGGGGCAAGAGAGCTAAGTTCTGGCGGTGTTCGGCAACATCAGGCCGGTGGCGGCGGGGTGATCTCGGTAGCCACCTTGGCTAGGCACTTCGCATCGAGAACCACCAAATCCGGTTGTTGATAGGTCTGGCAGGGGTGATTGGGGGTTAAAAAGGTGCTGAGGGCGGGCTTTTCACCGCGATTGAGCCGATCGAGCGCCTGTTGTTGCACCGGTTGAAATTGGCGTAACCAGCGGTTGGCTCGCCGCTCCTTGGCACTCAGGTAATCGATCGTGAAGGTGTCGCGATCGAGCAGCCAAAAATCAATGTGGTATTGCTGATTGAAGGCCAACACCGCCGCCAGATCTGGGCTATAGAGCGCTTGCAGCAAATCCATCATCCGCTGCCGAAATACACGGTAATAGCCCCAGTGGTAAGGAATGGCATATTCACGGGCCACCAAAACCGATCGCCCGGCAAAGGTGGGCAGATTATCGGCCTCCTTGGCCAAGGACGCAACCCGCAGATCCACTGGCTGGGTCGCAAAAAATTGGTACAGGCTCGGCGATTCTCCGGCGACGTAGTTGGCCTTGGGGAAGCGTTTCAGGCTGAGGGGATAGAGCACTGCACCGCTAAATAGCCCGATCGCCAAGAGTGCCGCCAACATGCGCTGAAGACCCCGGCCGGAGCCTGAGGCTGGGGCAATGGTTCGGCTGGAGTCTGGGCTAGTTCGTTGAGAGTTGGCTTCGGTGTCGGTGAATTTGGTGCTCATCACTGGATCGGTTAAGTCAGACCGCGATCGACCAGCGCCCAAGAGCTGATCCAGCAGCAGCGTCAACACCAAGGCCGCCGCGATCGGCAACATCATCCGAATGCTGTGTTGGGTGTAGCGACCGGGCAAATGGAGCCGAAATAGCAGCAAATGGGCCAAGGTATAGCAACCGATGCCGGAGGCAAGCCAAATGGGCAACAGGGCCAGGCGATCGCTCAATTGCTCGCCCAAACGCCAGCGATCGCGCTGCCACCAGGCCACCGGCAACAACAACCCCAAGGCCAGGGTGGCCGGCGTGAATGGATCCTTGGGCAATAGGCTGCTGCGTTGCCCCAAAATCCAAAAGTCAAACCAGTTGTCATCAAAAAAGTTGGCCCGGCCGCTGGAGAAAAACTCCGGGAGCGATCGCGCTTGGCTGACGGTCACCACCGGGCCATAGTCCGAAGCTTGCAGGGCATAGAGACCCAGGACTGCGATCCCCGCGATCCCACCGCTAAGGGCCAAGCGATCGCGCCGCTGAGTTAGGGTGGCGGCGGGGCCCCAACGGCTGGCAATCAGCGCCCGCAATCCGGCCGGCCACTGCCATCGCCATCGCCAACACCAATCAATCGCCAAGATGCCCAAGGCCACCAGGACGTATTGGGGATAGAACAGGCCCAGCAGCCCGATCGTGCCCAAAACCCAACCCAGGCTGGAGCGTACCCACCCCCAAGCAAAGGCCAAAAAGAGCGGGTAAAGGAACGATCGGGGGGTAGCGGAAGCCAAGTCATCGGTCATGGCCAACACTTGACTGGTGAGCACCGATCCCAAAAATCCGGCCACTGGAATCGGCAACAGGGCTGTAGTTAGGCCAAAGGCCAACCCTGCGACCAACAACCCCAGCCCGATCGGCAGAATTTTGCTCACCCCCAGCGGATGAAACCCCGCCCAAGCCAACAGCCGATAGAGGGTGCGATAGCCTTCCGGGGCCACGGATTGAAAATAATCCGCAATCCAATCCTCAGGAAAAAGGGTGGGATCTAGCCAGCGCTGCATCCAAAACACATGCTGGCGAGCATCGTCTTGGACAATGTAGGGGCCGCCTGTGGCCTGGCGATAGCCGGCCCAGCCAATGGCCAGGGCGATCGCCCCGCTGGCCAACAGCCAGCCCCACCAATCGCGCCGCTGGGGCTGGGCCGGAAACAGCCAGCACCGGAGCCGATCGCTCCAAGGGATGAACCGTGGGGCCGTCATGGGCGGCGGGCTGCGCGGTCGATCGCCGCCGTCATTAATTGGGCCAACTGGGCGGCACTGTCGGGCACAGCCAGGGCGCGGGCCCGCTGGGCCATGGTGTCCAGGCGCGATCGATCCGCCAACAGTTCCAAAACCAAATCTTGCAGGCGATCGGGAGACAGTTGCCCCTGAGGAAACACCTGTGCGGCCCCCGCTTCCACAAAAACTTGCGCATTAAACGTTTGGTGATCATCGGCCGCGAAGGGATAGGGCACCAAAATCGAGGGGGTGGCGGTGGCGGCCAGCTCCGTTAACGTGCCTGCACCCGATCGACTCACGGCCAAATCGGCCCGCCCCAGCAGGCTAGCCATATCGTCATAGAACGGGAGCGCAATGTATTGGGGATGTTCAAAGCTGGCCGCATCCGGATCCCGATCGCCCGTTAAATGCACCACCCAAGCCCCCATCGCAAACCAAGCCGCCGCCACTTCCCGCACCAACCGATTCAGGGCCACGGCCCCTTGGCTGCCGCCGGCCACCACAATCAACGGTGCATCCTCCGGCACGGGCAAGGCCAGCGGTTCCGGCTTCCAGAATCGATCGCGGGCGGGCGTGCCGGTGCAAAGGGCCGCAATCTTACGTTGGCGCAACCGCTGGCCCGCCACCTCAAAGCCCACGGCCACCGTGTCGCACCAGGGGCCAAACCAGCGCGTGACCCGGCCAGGAATGGCGTTGGACTCGTGCAACACCACGGGCAACCCAAGCGATCGAGCGGCCACAATGGCCGGCCCGGCAATATAACCCCCGGTGGTCAGCACGCCGGCAAACTGTCCCCGCCGCAACAGCCGACGTACCGCAAAGACAGACTTCACCAAGCCATAGGCCGTGGACAGGGTTTTCCAGCCCAATCGCTCCTGAAAACCGGTCACCGGAATGGTGTGCAATGGAAAGCAATCGGGTACAAGCTTTGTTTCCAGGCGATCGGGCACACCAAGCCACTCGATCGTCCATCGATCGGTCAACTCTTGGGCCGCCGCCAGCGCCGGGAACAAATGCCCTCCCGTGCCACTGGCGGCCACTAACAATCGCTGCGGGGCGGTTGCTGCCAAACCGTTTCTCTCTTTCAACCGCTACAATCGGACAGGCAAGGCGGGAACTGATCTCAGAGCGGCGCAATCCGAGCGATCGCCCCCTTTGAGCCATCAATCCGGCCGATTCCCGACTTCTTAAATTATCATTCCATGCTTCTTCGTGCTTGTTACGTCTTGGGAAATCCGCAACCGATCCAGCGGGCTAGCCGGTGGGGACTCGCCCTCGGAGCCAGTCTGCTGATGGCCATGGGCACTGCCGTCAACCCTGCCGCCGCCGTAACGATCGATCCCAACGTGCAAGCCCTGTTGAGCGACATCGATCGCGCCGCCAGCGCCAAAGATACCGGTTTGCTGCAACGGTTCGCCCCCAATTTTCGCAGCGCCGACGGCCTCAGCCGCGACGAGTTGGGCCGCTCCCTCAGTCAGTTTTGGCAATCCTTTGATCAGGTGACCTACAGCACCACCGTTGAAAAGGCCGATCGCGATCGGGATACTTGGATTCTCGAAACCCGCACCGACATTACCGCCACCAAAGCCAACACCACCCTCGGGCCCGTCAAACTGGTTACGGAAGTCCGCGCCCGCCAGACCATTCAAAACGGCCTGGTAATCCGTCAAGAACTGCTTGATGAGCGCACCACCACCCAATGGGGCAGCAAACCACCTCGCGTGAGGGTGCGGCTGCCGGAGCGAGTGCGCCCGGGAGATACCTACACCTTCGATGCGATCGTGCAAGATCCGTTGGGCGACACCCTCTTGGCTGGCAGCGCGATCGATATGCCCGTGCGCCCGGAGGTGTATGCCATTCCCCAAAATGCAGCCCTAGAACCCATTTCCGCTGGGGGGTTGTTTAAGGTGGGGCGCGCGCCCAATAGCCCAGGATCTCGCTGGATTTCCGCTGTTTTGGTGGGGCCCGAAGGCATGACTTGGATTACCGAACGCTTGGAAGTACGCTAGGTTTCTCACAATTAAGCTGAATCAATTGGACTGGCGGAATTGGCGACAATTCAACGGGAAACCCAACTGGGGAGTCGCTTGCTTGGCCACAAGGGCGATCGAACCGTTGGCCCGAGTCACCCAACCTTGAGCTTCAACAATTGGCTCAGAAATCACTGGCTCAGATGACTCGGCGGAAACCGTGCGATCGGGCAAATTCGGGGCGATCGCCCGATCAGGAGCATCCGTCGCCTCCCCCGTCAGGTTGCCGCCCAGCCACCGCACATCATCCCAATAGGCCCCCGCACTGCTGGCTGGCTGATCGGGTTCCGCCGGTAAGCCACCCCGTCCTGTCACCACAAATCGGTTACCCTCATCCGCTGCGCAACCGATAATAATCGCTGCTGTTGGATCCAAAGTGTCTTCCGGTAAGTCAATCAACCCCGACTCATCATTGAAGTTTTGGGTGTTGATTTGCACCGCGCCGCTGAAATTCGCCCCCAGCCCCGAAGTGGCCGTGATGTCGCTTTGGGGAGTGAGCTGCTGTCGAAAGGCCGTTCCCAAAACCGTATCCGCTTGAATGTCAACGCGCCCGCCCCGCCCCGCCTGAGCATTCGCTGTAATGTCGCTATTTTGTAGGGCGGCCAGGGAAGAAAGCTGAAACCGGATGTTGCCGCCGTCACTGCGCACGGCGTTGGTGGCGATCGAACTGCCGGCCAACATTTGCAGCGTGTTCACCTGCACATCAATGTTGCCCCCACGGCCGGAGGCGGTGTTGGCGGTGATGTTACTGTTTTCCAAACGGAGGCGATCGCCCGTGATGCTGAGGCTGCCCGCATCCCCCGTCAGGCTGCTGTTGACGGCAATTTCCCCTTGGTTGCGAATCACCAAATCGCCCACTTGCAGGTTTAAACTGCCACTGTTGCCCGTGGCGGTGATTTGGGGCAAATCTGCTCGCCCGGAAACTGCCAACAGCCCGCTACGGAAACCATCGGCCGATCGCCCACTGATTTCCATGCGATCGGCCTTGATGGTGATGTCTCCCCCTTGACCCAACCCCAGCGAGGAGCTAGAGAGGGTTGCGCCGTCCAAAACCCGCAGGAATGGCGTTTCAATCAACACGTTGCCGGCCGGATATTCCGTGAAGGTATCGGTGGCAATCCCACTGGAGAACAAGCGATCACCGGAACTTCCAATCAGGTCAATTTGGCGGGCGGCCCGAATCGTAATTTCGCCGGGCACTCCTCCCACCGGAAACAACCCAATCCGAATGTTGGCCCCGCTCTGCCCCCCAATAAATGCCCCATCACGCACCGTGAGGGTATTGGTTTCAATGAGCATGGCTCCGCCCCGACCATTGCCAGCGATGGTGTTCGTGAAAATCCCACTGGCCACGGAAGCAAGGGGCACTGCATCTTTAATTTCAATGCTGTCCCGAACTTGCACCGTCAAAGCGCCGCCGGGGCCGTTGCCTAAATTCACCGTCACCAGTAGCGCTCCCCCTTGCACCAACAAGGATCCAGCGCGAATCGTGAGGGATCCGCCTTCGCCCGTGGACTCGCGAGCATTACCCGTGCTAATCAGAGAGCTGGCGGCATTCATTTGCTCAGCATTGATGATGATGTCGCCGCCTCGGGCTGTGCCAAAGGTGGGCGCAAACACAACGGCCCCATCGGCAACTGTCAGGTTGCGCGCATTCAGCCGAATGGAACCCCCATTCCCCAAGCCAGCGGTGTTGATGTATAGGCCAGCGATGCGAACTTCAGGGGTAATTTGCCCCACCAAGCTGCCGCCAACAATCACCTCGTTCACAAACTGCAATCCCAGGCCACTGAGGGTGATGGCATCGGTGGCACGAATATCAATGTCGCCGCCCTGGCCGGAGGCAAAGGTGCTGGCGGAAAGGAGGGCGGGCCCTTGGGTGTTGAAGCGGTTGGCTTCAATGACGATCGAGCCACCTCGGCCGGAGCCGCTGGTGTCGGTCACGATTGCGCTGGGCTGTTGGCCGGTGGGATCAATGCCCGCCACCACCACTTGATCAGCCCCGATCTCGATTCCCCGGCCGTTCACTGCCCCTTGCGTCAGGGCGGTGACCGTGGAGCCGTTGAGGATGGCCACTTGGCCCGCCTGCAGATTCAGCAGGCCACCGCCGGGCCCGCTGGCATCAATCGCGGCTTGCTGATCCAAATTAATCACGCCGCTGCGTTGGGCCGTGCCCAGGCCGATCGCCTCATTGGTTTGCCAGCGCACCGTACCACCGGCCGCGCTGATCAGATCAATTTGCCCCTGAGGAGCCACGGCCCGCCCGCCCGCCAGGTCGATCGCCCCGCCCACCAACGACAGCCGCTGGGTCGGAGCCACCACCAAACTCCCCAACAGCCGAATCGGAGCCGGTTGTGAACCTAATTGCAACCCCAAAGGAACCTGGGAGGACAACAGTGGGGCCCCACCCGATCGCCCCGCATCAAAGGTCACCCCATCGCCAAACACCAAGCCATCGGCCGTGCTGGCCCAAAATGCGCCCCCCAGTTGCAACTGGGCATTGGGCCCAAACAAAATTCCGTTGGGATTCAGCAAAAAAAGATTGGTGGAGCCATTGGCCCGAAGCGTGCCCAAAATCTCCGATCCTTGGCTACCGGTCACCCGGGTGATGGCGTTCTGCACCTCTGCGCCCGTGTTGAACCAAGCGGTTATGCCCTCGGGAACCGAAAAGCGCTCAAAGCTGTGGAATAAATTCCCTCCCGATCGGGTGCCCCCGTCGATCTGGATCGTGTCGCCCGTGGTTTGGATGCGCGACGGTTCCGGCAATGTGCCATCGGGGGCGATCGGCCCCACTTGGGCCCCGGCAGCGCCTCCCCAAAGCCCAACACAACAGCTCGCCGCCAGCCATCTTCGCCGCAAATTTCCCATCGTCCTTTGGATCGGTGTTTGGCCCGTTTGACCCGTTTGGCCAAGGCCCCCTCCCAGGAAGATAACAAACGGCCAGCGAGTGCTGAGGCTCCCCGCGTTTGCTGTATTTACCCGATCGCCAGTCATGAAACAACGCATCCAAAACGCCTCATGGGCGGCCAAGCAAGGAGTCCGCCTTGCTGTGTTATACCAACGACCCGAGACGCACCCGTAAAAGCAATCGATCTCAAACCATCAAATCATCAAGATTCATGATCAAAGATTCATGATCAAAGATTTCTGATCGCAATTCCTGATCCAAGTCAATCATCTAATTTTCAATCCTCAAACTGACCGAGCTACCGCTTGAGGGCCCGTTCCATATCGCGCTGATCTTGCTTGCGCTTGAGATCTTCGCGCTTGTCGTGCAGTTTCTTGCCTCGGGCCAGCCCGATCGCCACCTTGACCCATCCCCCCTTTAAATACATTCGCAAGGGAACCAGGGTCAGTCCCTTTTGATCCACCTGTCCCACCAGTTTGCGGATTTCTTCCTTGTGTAGCAGCAGCTTGCGCGTGCGGCGAGGGTCGTGGTTAAAGTAGCTGCCCGTGGTGTCGTGGGGCGAAATATGCACATTCAGCAGCAACGCTTCGCCATTGCGAATGAGGGCGAAACCATCCCGCAGGTTCACCTTGCCAGCCCGAATGGACTTCACCTCAGTGCCCTTCAGTTCAACCCCCGCCTCGTAGGTTGCCAAAATTTCGTACTCGTAGCGGGCTTGGCGGTTGTCAGCGACAATTTTGTACCCACTTTGCTTGTCGGCCACGCTGTTGATTAACCCTCCGTCGCGCTCTGACCCCGATTGGGAATCTTCATGTTGGTTCTGAGACCCAGGCCTGACCGGGATCGATAGGAGGTCTATTCTAACCGCTGATTCATCTCAAGCGGCGCAGTACCGGGATTTTGCAAGATTTGCGAGCCGATGGCGGTGGTGATTAGGGGCGATCGGGGGCAATCGGTGATGATCCGGGGTGGTGAGGAGTGGGATTGCAAAGCAAATGGCAAAAACATCGGCAAGGCCGGCAGCGATTAATCCTTCAGCAACCCTTCAGCAAGCTTTTCGCCAGATCATCGCGATCGAATCCTCAACTTGCGATCGATCCATGATGCAGTTTCCAAGACTCCCGATCGCCCTCAGCAGTTTCCAGGCAAGGGTTTTGGGCGAGGGCCAACGGTTCGATCGCCACCCATTCATCAGCCCCAGCGATCTTTGCTTCACAAAATATTAAGTGCCCCTTGACTATTTTGGGCTTAAATCGTATCTTTAGATACAGAAACCAATCGTTCATCTTTCCCCGCTAACACCACAGCTTGCAGGTCACCCTAGCAGCCGTTAGTTAGAAAGAAAGACGGAAGTAGGGATTCTAGGTCAATGTCGATTTTGGGTTAAGTCCTAACCACCGATCCACAGCCCGCAAATCCCGAAGGAACGCGCCTCAGTCAGATCCTGAACGCATCTCCTGGAGGCGATCCTCATGAAACTCATTTATCGCGGTGTCCGGTACGACAGCACAGAAACCCCTCTGCCCACGGTAGAAACGGGCCACACTGGTCGATATCGCGGATTGGAAGTGCATTTCCGCCATGCCGAAAGCATTCCGCCGCAGCCAGTCAATGATCTGACCTATCGGGGTGTCGCCTATCGCACGGGCGCTGAGGCCTTCGCGCCCAGCAGCGTCCCCGCTAGCCGCCCCGTCACTTCGCCGATCAGCCAACCCCTTACCGCAGGTTCTGTTATGTCTACCCAATCGATCTCCGCTCGTGCTCGCGTCCAAATGATGTCCCGTCATCATCAAGCCGCTGCTCGTGAACAATTGGCACTCGATCGCGCAGCAGCCGAATTGGGTCTGGGTCACCTGTCGTCTACTTTCAGCCGCATCCAAGGCAAAATGCAACACGACATCGCCATTTCCTGCGAACCCAGCTCCGTCGCGATGAGCTAAGCAACCCTTGCTGGGTTTTGGGCCACCCGAAAGCCATTGGGGTTTCGTTAAGTGGTTCCTAAGCTGAATTGTCTTGAACTTGTCTCAAACCTTTTTGTTGTGAACTCTTTCTCGAATGCTGCTCGGTAGAGCAGGGTATCGGTTGAATGAAAGGTTCTGATCCAAGGTAGTTGGCTTGCGGGCTGGCTACCTTGGACTCTTTCCTGAATTCGTTCTGGCTGATATTTTGCAAAACCCGACTATTTCAGTGAGCGTTAGCCCCATACCCCCAGCCTGCTCAAGGAGCGCTGGAGGTATTTTTTTGGGTTTTTCGGTGGGACAAGACCCTTGCTAAGATGCGGGTGGGAATGGGGCGATCGCCCGTTGGGGCTTTTGCTGTCTCTATTTTTCGGGATCTATTTCGGGATCTATTTTTGCAGGTCTATTTTTAGAACATTTTTGAAGATCTATTTTTAGAAATTTATCGATCCTTTTGGAACCTATCTTTCTGGGTCTCTCTATGTTGAAATTCAAGCGATCGGGTCAAGTTCGCACACCCAAAGAACCCCATGGCCAAGTGACTTCCGATCGCAAACGGCTACGCATCGTGCGTATGGGACACCGTTTCCATCCCTGGGAAGATGCTTACCATTTATTACTAACCTTGAGCTGGCCAAAGTTTTGGCTAGCAATTATTGTGGGCTATGGGTTAGCCAATTTCCTGTTTGCTGGGTTATATCTTTTGGAACCCGAAGGAATCGCCAATGCCAAACCGCAATCTTTCATGGATGCGTTCTTTTTTAGTGTGCAAACCATGGCAACGATCGGCTATGGCGCAATGTATCCGGCCAAGCCTTGGACACAGATGCTCACGGCCATTGAAGCTTTGGTGGGTCTGATGGGATTTTCGGGAGCAACGGGGCTAATGTTTGCCCGATTTTCGCGGCCCACGGCTCAAGTGCGCTTTAGTCAGGCGCTCCTGAAAACAACCCATGAAGGTCAACCTACGCTGCTGTTTCGGATGGCTAATCAGCGGCAGAATCAGATCATTGAAGCCCAGGTAAATTTGGTTTTTATTGAGGATACGGTCACCCAAGAAGGGGAATATTTACGCAAGATTCAAGATTTATCGTTGGTGCGATCGACCTCGCCCATGTTTGCCCTGTCGTGGTTGGTGATGCACCGAATCGATCAACAAAGTCCCTTATTTGGCCGATCGATCGAGTCTTTATTGAATAGTAATGCCACCTTTGTTGTGTCTTTAACTGGGATTGATGATGAACTGAGCCAAACGGTTCATGCTCGCCATATCTATGCAATTTCTGATGTTTTAGAAAATCACCGATTTGTGGATATGTTGGCCCATCAGCCCAATGGGGTGATTTGTATTGATTACCGATTTTTTGATCAGGTGGAACCGGTGGCTCAATTCACACCCAAAATCACGCCCAATTAAGGGCGATTATTCACCCCGACGAATCACCAATCGATCGCCCGCTTTGCCAACCAAAATTCCTGCCTGAAACGGAGGACGATCGCGATCTTGGGGCCGAATCACCCACAGAGCCACGCGGCGATCGGCCCAATGTTTGGCCTGTTCCGATTGAGGCACGGGAATTACTTCACAATGACAATAGAAATCCAGGGAAGGGCGCTGGGTGCGATCGCTCGTGTAAACCTTTGAGCCGGAATGGGCAACCGATCGCAGCAGATTCGCCACCGGCCGCACGGGATACTGTTCATTCAGTTCCCAAAGCCAACTGCCCGACGAGAAAAACAGTGTTAACCCCACAAACATGCCCCAAAAGGCTACGGGGATCAGTTGTCGATCGCCCTGCTGGGCCAACAAGACCACGGCTCCCCCCGTTAGCCCCAAGGCCGCCAGCGCCAGGGCGAGCATCGGCTCCAATGGTGTGGCCCAGGCGCTGAAGTAAACGGCTCCAGCACAGCCACCCAAGGTCAGCAACCCAAAAATCACCTGCCACGATCGCCCAAACCGGGCCGGCGGTTCTTCCCACAAAGACCCCAGCACGGGCCCGATCGCCAGGGCCAAGGGGGGATAGAGCGGCAGACCATACCAGGGAAGTTTGGTTTCCATCACGGAAATGGGCAGTAGATAGCCCAAGCTCCAAACCAGCACCAACTTGCCCCAGGGCCAATCCCGATCGCCCCAGGCCGCTTGCAACCCAGCGGGCAATAAAAATAGCCAAGGCCAAGCCAATTCCAACAGCTCTTGCAGATAAAACCAGGGCGGGCCGCCCCGATCGCTCACGGAATCCCAAACCCGCCGCAGGGATTGATTCAGCAAATTAGTCTCAAAAAATGCTGGGCCGTAGTGTTGCCATTGGGCCCCATACCAAGCCAGGGCTGGGGCCAAGCCCAAAAGCCCCCCGAGCCAGAGATAGGGCGATCGTAACAACCGGGGCGTATCCCAGACTAAAAAGCCGAAGATTAGGCCCCCAAACAACAGGGCCACCAGCCCCTTCAATAGGGCGATCGCGCCGAGGGCAAACCCAATTCCCAGCGTCCACCGCAAATCCCGCCGGGCCCGCAACAGACAGCACCAGGTCAGCAACCCAAAGGCCACAATGGCCGCATCCAGCATGGCCAACCGCCCATGACGCACCACGGGCAACCAGGTGAGATAGACCAAGGCGCTGAAGAGGGCGGCGGCCCGGTGGGTGAAAATCAACCGCCCCACCGCAAACACCAGGGGCACGGCCGCCGCACCCAGCAAGGCTCCGGGCAGTCGGGCAGCCCATTCGCTTTCGCCAAAGGTGCGGAACAACAGGGCGATCGCCCAATGGAGCAGCGGCGGCTTGTTGAAATAGGGGCGATCGTGCAGGGTGGGAAACCACCAGGACTCGGAGCCGATCGGGACGCGGGCCAGCTCCCGGGCCACTTGGGCCACCGTGCCCTCATCCCAATCGCGCAGGGGCAACCCACCCAAATTGATGCCATACAACACCAGGGCCAACAATCCCAGCCCGATCGCCCAGGCCCAATCCACCGCCCGATCGTCCCTGCGCCACAGTTGCCGGGCGATGGCCCCCACGCGGGACGATCGCACCGAGGCCGAAGAACCAGCCGGGTCAGGATTAGGGGCCATAGGAATGGGGAACAGGGATGGGGAAATCGATCGCGCGGTTGAAATCAATGCCCAATCTAGCGAATTAAGGGGCCCGAAAACCCAGAATCAATCCGTTTTCGGAGGCTGGCATGGCTATTGAAATGGTTGTTGGCAACGATGCCACTCGTGGGGCCCAGACCGCACGCCCGACCCCGATCGGCCGGCTTATACTGGCTGGCATCGTGGGCCCCATAGCGTCTTCAAAAATTTCCAGCTAAATCAACCGAACCATTCAACCTAACCATTTAAGATGCAGCTTTCACCCATCGTCGATATCGTTATCGGCCTCCTATTCGTTTACTTAACCCTCAGTCTGTTGGCTTCGGAAATTCAAGAACTGATTGCCACCCTGTTGCAATGGCGAGCCGCTCATCTGAAACAGTCGATCGCCCAATTACTGGGCGGTGGCAGCCAATCCACCGTCAGCGGCCGCGCTCCCCAGCGTCCCGGTGACAGCACCCGCGCCGAACAACTGACCGAACGCCTCTACGATTCCCCCACCATCAACAGCCTGAACCAAGAGGCCCGGGGGTTGTTAGCCGCCGGTTTTCGCAAGGGCTTTCGGGTTCTCTGCAACCTGATCGGCCTCAGCAATTCGATCTTTGGGCAACATACCAGCGCCCCTTCCCACATCCCGCCCAGTTCCTTTGCCGATGCATTGCTGTCTTCGGCCAAAATTCCCGAGCTGATTCGTACCGTCAGCCTGCGGCGGTTTGAGCAATTTACCCAAGACTTGGGGCGACAAACCCGCCAATTGCTACAACCGCAACTGAGTGATTCGCGATTGACCCAACTGCTCGATCGCTTTGAACAACGCCTGCGAGACATCACCACCGACTATCGATCGGGCAAATTTGACCTCAAAATCAGCCTCACCCGAGTGCTGAACTCCGTCGATCGGCTCATTAGCATTCTGCAAGCGGCCCATATTCCCGAGGTCGATCGACTGGTGATCCTGCGCGACGACACCTTTGAAGACCGCGAGGGCCACACCATTTTGCTGGCGGCCCTGTTGCCCTCCACCGAAGAAGTGCTGGATGGATTGCGCCACAAACGCGCCATCTACCAGGAAGTGCAGGCGGTGATTGCTGAATTGCGCGATGCTAATGACCCCACTCGCAAAGGATTGGAAGAGGCCCTGAACCTGTTGCCCGAGCCTGTGCAAGACAACCTGTTGCTGCTGGCAAAGCGGGCCCGATCGCGGGCGGCCTCCGCGCAAGAGGATTTCCAGGAATTCCAAAAGGAAGTGGAAGGTTGGTACGATCGAGCGCGCGATCGGGCATCGGGGGTCTATCGCCGCAATGCACGCGGGGTTTCGATCCTGTTGGGCATTGTCCTGGCGGTGGCCAGCAACGCCGACACCTTCAACATTGTGAGCAAGCTGTCTCGGGATACGGCCCTGCGGCAAGCGGTGAGCGCCTACGCCGATCGAGTCGTTCAAACGGGTAGCGCCCCCGGAGTTCCTTCGCGGCCCATGCTGCCCAAGTGGTCGGAAGTTAGCCAGGACATGCAGGCGGCTTTGGATGAAACCACCCTCCCGATCGGCTGGGATTCCAACAAATTAAATGAGCAATTGCGCTACGACAATCGCAAACCCAACAACCAAGGAGAAGTGATTTGGGTTTTAATTCGCACGGCTTTGGGCTGGCTGGTCACGGGCTTGGCGATCGCGATGGGCGCGCCCTTTTGGTTTGATCTACTTGGCAAAATTATGCGAGTTAAAAACACCGGCAAATCAGAAGCATCCTAATTGTCCAGCACCATATCGGCGGTGATAAAATCTCGTGAGTAGGTTATCGGCTCACTCATAACGCCTCAGGGCCGAACCATTCGCCCATGCCAAAAGTCACAACCACAACGTCTGAGTCTGGCGGTTTGGGTTGGGTTTGGTTGCTGTTGCTGTTGGGTACGGGGGCGATCGGGGGTGGGCTTTGGGGGCTAACGACCTGGCTACTGGGTCGATCGCCCGCCTTGCTCACCCAGGCCCGCCAAGCGCGATCGACTCCTTCAATTCCCCGCCTTGCGGAAACCAACCAACAACTCACCCAGCAAATCAACTGGCTGCAATTGATTCCCCCTTGGCCCCTGTTGCCCCATGACCAGGCCCAAGCCCAATTGCCCACGCTCAAAGACCAGCAAGCCGCCATTAACCGCGAGCTGACGATTGCCCGGGGCCTGAACACCGCTGAAAATGCGGCCATGAAAGCCGCCCGTTTGGTGCAAAATCCGCCCCACCCGCCGGCTGTTTGGCAACAGGCCAAGCAGCAATGGCAGTTGGCGATTCAAACACTGGCGAGTCTGCCGCCGGATGCGTTGACGGGGGCAATGATTCAAAGCAAGCTGGCCACCTATCGATCGAATCTAGCGGCAATTGAACAGCAATTGGCTGTGGCAGTGCAGGCGGTGGAATTTAACAATCGCGGGGTTGAGGAGCTGAACAACGAACGCTACCGCGAGGCGATCGCTTGGTTTCAGCAGGCCCTGGCTCACAACCCCAAGATGGCGGAGGCCCTGTTGGGGCAAGGGTTGGCGCAAGTGGCCCTCCAAGACTATCGATCGGCATTGGAGTCCTTCAATCGATCGATTACCGCCAAGGGGGATTTTGTGGATCCGTACCTTTATCGGGCGGAAACTCGCTATGAATTTGGCGATGCGGCTGGGGCCATGGCGGACTTGGATCAGGCCATTGCCCTGGATAATCAACGGGCGACGGCCTATCTGTTGCGGGGGGTGATCCATTTTGCCCAAGACCAAGCCAATCAGGCCCGATCGGACTTAAACAAAGCCGTGGAGCTGTTTTCGCAACAGCAAGATTTTGATTCTGCGACCCAAGCCCGCACCCTGCTGGCGCAACTGCCCGCTGAATTGCCTCCTGCTGAATTGCCGGTGACGGAATCTGCCCCGCCAGACAATCCAGCAGTGGCGGTGGAGGACGATGACGATGATGATGACGACTACAAACGCCGTCGTCGCCTCTCGTTGCGGGATGTGCGATCGACCTGGGATCGGGTGCGCCGTTCTGGCCGCCGTCGCCGCTAGGTTTTGCGATCAATAGCAACTTTCCCAAGGCCCGCAGAATGCCCAATTCAGGATCCCCAATTGTCCATGGCCGCAAACCGATCGAGCGTCAACCCCTCAAGAACCATCTGGCTGGGAGCCAAGGCCGCCCAGGTGCAACGGGCGATCGCCCAAGGTCTTTGGGGCCCTTTTGATTGGGTGCTGACCCCGACCCGGCAGGCAGCCCGGGCGATCGGGGTGCAGGCCCAATCTCTCGATCAACTCCTCAAGCGGTTGCGACTGGATGGCAACCTGGCTCCGATGCTGATGCGTCAGCGGGCTTTACGATCAGCCGTGGCGAAGGTTTGGCCTGATGTGGAAGCGGGGCCCTATGCCAATACGATCGCCCCCGTGATTCGGGAAATGCTGCACAACGGTTGGTCTCTGGCGATGGCGGCCCAGGAACCCACCTTGAGCGATCGGGCGCGGCAGTTGGTGACCATTGCCCAGGCTTATTTGCAAGCGCTGCAATTATCGGGCGATCGGAAATTGGGCGATCAGAAACGGGATGATCAACAACTGAGCGATCAACAACCAGGTGATCAGAAACTGGGCGATCAATCCACTCAGCGGCGGGCCGTTGATCGACCAGCCGATCGACTAGATGCGGCCCAAATTTATGGACAGGCGGCCCAGGCGATCGCCCAAGGTGCGGTGAACCCCCTGGTGCTGGGCCTGTGGGGCTATGGCTATTTGGCTCCCGATGCGATCGCCCTAATTGATGCCTTGGCGGGGCCCGGCAGTTGCCTTTGGTGGCCCAATGATCTGGCTTTGCATCGGCTGCTGCCGGCCTGGGAACAGCGGGGCTGGACGGTGCGATCGGTCTCGGAACTTTCTGAAGAACCCGAAGCAACAACGCCCCCGACCGAATGCCCAGCCTTGCAACAGGCGATCGCCTTTCCCACCCTGGAGGACGAGGTGCGCTGGGTTCTGGCCAAGGTCAAACAGCATCTTCACCAAGGTGTGCCAGCTAATCAAATGGTGTTGATTGCCCGCGATGAGCAACGCTACGGGCCGAAGCTGTTGGAGGTGGCGCAGGAATTTGAGGTTCCGGTGCGGTTGCTGTATGGCGTGCCCCTCACGCAAACACGGGTGGGCCATTGGGTGCAATGCCTGCTGGAAGCGGCCCAACAACAATGGGCCTATGAGCCAGCGGTGCAATTATTGCGCCACCCGATCGGGCGAGATCGCCTAGAAGATCAATGGGAAATGGCCCGCCGCCTACGCCCCGATCGCCCCAAGGCCTGGGTTCAGGCAGGCATTGATCTTGCGGATTTGGCCCCGCCGGCCCAATCGGCCCGCCGCGAGGCCACCCGTGAGCAGTGGGTGAGTTGGGTGCAGGACTGTGCCCGATCCCTGGAGATTCGATCGGGCGCACAGCATTGGCCCAGTGAAGCCAACGCCCTCAGCAGCCTGAATCATCACTTGATTGAGCTAGCCCGTCCCAGCCACGAAACATTAACCCTGGCCAGCTTTGCCCAGGAATTGCGGGAACTGTTGAGCCTAATTTCCGTGCCCCGCCATCCCGGCCGCGGCGGTGTGGAATTGCACAACCCCGCTAGCCTCATCGGGGCCCAATATCGCTACGGATTTGCCCTGGGGATGGTGGAAGGCTGGTGGCCCGCCCCGATCGCCCCTGATTTAGCCCTCGATTGGTTCGATCGACGCGCCCTCACCCAAGCCGGGTTTCCGATGGCTGGCACTGCCGAGCTGGCGGATCAAGAGCGCCTCCACAACAGCGCCGCCTTTGCCACCATCCAAGCGCAATTGGTGTTTAGCTATCCCCAGTGGCACGGCCAGCAACCCCAATCCCCCAGCGCCCTGCTCCGCAATCCCCAAATCAAACCCGCCGAGCCGGAGCCGGTTCCCGATGTCAGCCCTTTGGCCAGTTGGCAGCGGTTTTTGACCCGAGCCGATCGCCCCGCAGCCCTGGTGCAAGATCCCTTAGGCCCAGCCTTGGAGCGAGCTTGGCGGATGGAATGCCAACGATTGCGTGGTGGCCCACCCAATCTCCCGGAAGATTTGGCATTTAACGGCTTCCTTGGCTCCCTCGCCGCCATGGATCCCGATCGGCATACCTTTAGCGCCTCTCAAATCACCGATTTGGGGCAATGTCCGTTCAAATACTTTGCACGGCGCGTCCTGCGGCTCCAAGAACCCCAAGAAACCGAAGCCGACTTGCCCCGAAACAGCAAAGGCAACCTCTACCACCGCGTTTTGCAAAAACTGGGGGAACAACAGCGCGATCGGCAAGCGCCCGTTTTCAATGACCCTGAGCAACGGTTGGCGGCCCTCGAAACCTGGCTGACCGAAGCGGCCACCGAACTGCAACTGCCACGCCATCTCACCTGGACAGCCCAGCGCCAAGAACTCTTGGCCCAATTACAGTGGTTAATTTTGCAAGACAGCTTTTTACCCACCGAATCCACCATCCTCCATTGCGAAGTGCCCTTTGAAGGGGAGTGGCTGGGTCTGAAGGTGAAGGGCATGATCGATCGAGTGGATCAGTCCCCCGATGGCTTGGTTCTGATTGATTACAAAACCGGTAAAGCCGAAGGAGCCAAAGTCAAAGACCAAACCGGCCAAGCCAGCCTGGATGTGCAACTGTTGGTTTATGCCAGCGCCGCCGCCCAACTGGTTCCCGAAACCCCCGTCGCCAAGGCCTATTACTACAGCTTGCGAGAAGCGAAGCCCTCGCCATCCCAACAGCCCACCCGTGACGATCCAGAGGTGGGAGCCTTGGTGCAACGATTGCGTCACCACTTGGCGGCGGGGGAATACCCTGTGGATCCCGATCGGGAATACAAAGCCTGTCAGTTTTGCGAAGCCTCATCGGCCTGTCGTTGTGTCCAGGATGGCTGATTGCAAGTGGGATTTGCCCTACGATTGGCTGAACAACCGCCACAGAATGCTCTGGTAATGTTCTGCATGGGAGACTCTTTTCCCTGCGATTGTTAGCCGTGACGATGCACGGGTGCTGATTTTCGATCATGATCGGGTCGATCGCTCAGCCTCCTCCCCTTTCTCCCCCCTCCTTCCAGGTGTCTGAACGTCGCCGTTTTCGTCCGATCGACCAACGACCGTTCCAAAAGATTTGGATTGGGGCTGCCTTCTTTGCAGTCACCCTCATCATCTCCGTCACGGGCTACATGATCGCTGGCTGGGGGTTCCTCGATGCCTTCTACATGACCATCATCACCGTCTTTGGCGTGGGTTATGGGGAAATTGGCCCCATGACCCCCCATTTGCGGGCCTTCACGATTTTTGTGATCATCGCGGGCACTTCTTCGGCGGTCTACACTGTAGGGGGGGTCTTCCAAGCCCTGGCCGAGGGCGAAATGAATCGGCTACTGGGGGCCAGGCGCATGAGTCGAGATATCGATCGCCTCAAAGATCATGTAATCATCTGCGGGTTGGGCCGCATTGGTCGGCTATTGGCCCGCAAGCTGGTGGAAACGGGCCAGCCCTTCGTGGTGATTGACTCCAATCCTGATCGGGTGGAGCGGGGTGTCAATCTGGGCTATTTGGTTTATGAAGGCAACGCCACCGATGAATCGGTTTTGCGAGCGGCGGGCATTGAGCGGGCCAAGGCCTTGGCTACGGTGTTGCCCGATGATGCGGAAAATGTGTTCATTACCCTGACCGCCCGGGGCATGAATCCCCACATGACGATCGTGGCTCGGGGCGAAGCAGCCAGCACCGAAAACAAGCTGAAGCTGGCCGGAGCCGATCGAGTGGTTTTGCCAGCTAATATTGGGGCGGAGCGGATTGCTCAAATTTTGAATCACCCCTCTGCCCTCTATTTCTTGGAAGAGGATGAGGGCCGGGCCACCCTCAGCGAAATGCTGTTGCGGTTGGATGTGAAGCTGGACGAAGTGTCCGTGCTTCCCCAATCCCCCTTGGATGGCCGGACGATCGGGGACGTGGAAGTGCGTGGCAACGGCACATTCATCGTTGTGGCCCTGCTGCAAAAGGACGGCAACACCATCATTCACCCACCCCAATCGACGCAACTTTATCCAGGCGATACGCTGATCGTGATGGGTCACAGCGACGATATGCCCACCTTTGTCTTTGGTCGGGAATATAGCCGCAACCACAACCGCAACCAACGCTATCGCGGCCTACCCCGTTAGCGGGCAGCCACCAGTTTTAGACCGAGGTTCATGGAACGAATGCCGCTAATTTCAGCCCCAATGACCAACGCTGACTCGGATTCGGGGCCCGTGGTCAATCATCGCCGCCCGTTGTCTTGTTGGGCGATCGGGATCGATCGGGCCGGGTGGTTGCAGGTTTGCCCCGCCCAAGTGCTGCGAGGGTTATTGATGGTGGGGGTGCTGTTGTGGGGATGGGGATTCCTGGTGTTGCCGGTACGGGCCGAGAGCCTGACGGATTTGCAGCGATTGTTTCGGAACACCGTGTGCCGCCACTGCGATCTCAGCTATGCCAACTTGGCGGGGGTGAACCTCAGCGATGCCTATTTGGGCGACACGGACTTGGTGGGGACTGATTTACAAGGGGCATTGCTCGATCGGGCTAACTTGACCCGGGCCCGGGCGATCGGGGCGAGCTTTGCTCAGGTGCGTGCTGACCATGCCGACTTCAGCAACGCCGACCTCAGCGGAGCCAACCTCACCCAAGCCCACCTGGAGGCAACCCGCCTCACCCGCGCCACCATTGTCAGCGCCTCCCTGGAAGGCAGCGTCCTGCGTCGGGCCGAACTCACCGAGGCGGACTTGCGAGACAGCAACCTCACCCGTGCCAACCTATCCAAAGCCGACTTAACCCGCGCTTCCTTGACCTATGCCCGTTTAAACCAGGCTGACCTCCGGGGCAGCATTTTGCGAGGAGCCGACCTGCGCCAAACGGACTTCAGCGGCGCAGACCTAACCGGCGCAGACCTAACGGATACCAATCTGGAAAAGGCGATCCTTTGCGGCACTCGTCTGGCCGATGGTAAAGTGTCGCGCCAAGGCTGTCCCCGATCGCCTGCGGGTGATACCATCAAAGGCGGAAAATTTTGACGCAAACGCATAGGGGACGGACATCATGGATATCATCACCCTCGGTTGGGTTGGCTTGCTGACGGTTTTCACCTTCTCGATTTCGATGGTGATTTGGGGCCGCAACGGCTTCTAAGTTCCCGGGGCTGTGGCCAATTACGTTGCCGAAGCTCGATGTTTAAGAATGCATTTCAGGGATTAAAAAGATTGTCGATCGAGGGTGTATGAATCAACCCGATCGACAGTTTTGTTTAAGTGGCTTTATCTTGTTTTTTGACCCTTGATTTTTGATTTTTGGTGAGGATTCCCGTGGAAACTTCGGCCTTAACCGTTTTATCGATCGTGGCCATGGGCTTGATGGTGGTGGTTACGGGCGGCATTGTGTACTTAACGGCCGCTGAATGGCGCGATCGCCGTCGCCAAAAAACTCCCCAAAAGCGCTAGGGCCTGTCGTCAAGTCGCCTGAAATCCTGATTCCACCGTGGGCAGATCGTGGGGGACAAGGGGCTTGAGCATCTTGCTGCCTAACAATTTGGTGGCGATAACAGCCATATAATTTAACCCAGCGAATTGAGGCAGCTCCGCTAGTAGGGTGGGCAGTGCCCACCAAATTCAGGTAAACGAATCCAGGAAGGCAACTTAAGGTAAATAGAAGCCTAGAAGCACATTTTTGAGTTTGCACATTCTTGGCTAGATTGACTCCGGACTAGACTGCAAAATTCTCGGCTAGTTCCTGGTCTGTTGCTGATACATCGCTCGCAACACCAAGGCCGGATCAATCCAGTCTTTCCCGTATTTAATGCCCCAATGCAGGTGCGGCCCCGTGGTGCGGCCCGTCATGCCCACACGCCCAACCCGCATCCCCGTGGTCACCGTTTGCCCCTGGAAAATCCGTAATCCCCCATCGGGATCGCTCAGGTAGCGGCGGCCTTGCCAGGTCGCCACCCGCCCCATCATGTGACAGTAGGTGTGTTCCCAAGCGCCGGACTGGATCGTGATTGCCGTGCCACATAGCCCACCGTCAGACACTCGAATCACCCGGCCGGCCCACCAACTGCGAATATAGCTACCTTTGGGGGCGGCCAGATCTAGGCCCTTGTGAAACTCCACGCTGCCCCCCCGACGACGGTAGCCAAAGGGCGAGGTATAGGTCTGGAAGTTCTCGACGGGAAATGAACCCTGTTGCCATGAGGTGCGACGGTTCGATCGATCCGATTGATTGCCTTGTCCCGAGTTGCCATAGGGATTGACATAGTTGGGATTGTAGCCCCCGGCATAGTTCCCAACGGAGTTTACCTGGTTAATATTCCTGTTGTAATTGCTGCCGGAATTATTACCATTATTACGAACAGGATTACCGTTGTTGTAACTGTTGCTGTAGCTGTTGTTGTAGTTGCTATAGCTGTTGAAATTGCTGGAGTTAGTCGGGTTATTGGTTGGGGAGTTCCGGTTAGCAGGACGGTTGGCCGCTGGCTGTGCAGAATTGAATCGACTGTCTGGAGAATTTTGGTAATTGGTGTAGCGATTACTGTTCTGATAGCTGCTGTAATAGCTAGTCGCGTTGGCGTTTTGGCGTTGAGCTTGGGTGGTATAGTTTGTCACATTCAAGGGCTGAACAGGGCGCATCTGTGGCTGCCAGTTGGGGTCGGCTTGGCCACGGACAATCGCCGCCGACTCGGCAATCTGCCGCCGGGATGCTTCGATAATTTCAGCAGGGGGCGATGTGGGGGGCGCTTCGAGGCTGGTGCTGGCGGTGTGCTGGGGGCGCTGCCACCAGGGGGCGATCGCCTCCGCTGACAACAGCCCCACCCCAAACAACCCCGCGATCGCCGCCAATTGCCAGTGGGCGCGATCGCGGGCCCGGGGCGATCGGGCCTTGCGCACCAAAGCTTCGCCAGTCAGCGGCGGGGAGGGAAGCTTGGAAAGTGAGAAGCCATGGCTCGATCGAGCTGGGGGCAAGGCAGGACGGTGCAAGGTGCGTGGCGGCATGGGCGGTGGAGCGTTAGCGCCCGTCAACGTGACATAACGTCACCGACTCTACAAAAAAAAATTCGCTCCGTCCACTCTTGACCCGCAATCCGACCACAGAACTACGGATGCTGAATTCTGGGAAAGGGGCGATCGCTCAGCCCCCAAAGAAACGCAAGAGTTTTGCTCTAAAAGTTAGCGTAGGCGCAGGCTAGAGAAGGAAATGTGCTTTTTTATCCACCAAGCTTTGTGGCAGTTCCGTGAAAAACACTGGGTCAGCCTCTACATCTTTTCTGCAATCATGAGGCCATGGTTTTGCTGAAGAGACTGGGCCGTTAACCTTTTAAGAGTCCAGCAAAAAAATATAAATGCCTTGGAGATCAATCGATTTTAAGGGAAATTTCTGAGAGAGAAGGTCTTTAGATAGAATGAATCCAGGGCTGACTTTAGAACAATCATGAATGCTTAGTTAATCCTTGGGTATTGTCTGGGGAAGCGTCTCAGGGAAATGACTCAAGGCTAAGCACTCAAGACTAAGCACTCAAGACTGGGTTGAGCTGATGCTGAGGTGATCCTGAAGCGATCGAGTTCCTGATCAAGTGGCACTACAAGCGATTACAGCGGGTCTGATTATGAATGACCAACAACAGTTGGGGTTACCTAGCCGATCGAATCAATTTCTGACCTATTGGCAATGGGGAAATCCAGACGATCGGCCGCTACTGCTGTTGCACGGACTGGGCGATTGTGCAGCGGTTTGGGAGGGGGCAGCCCAAGAGCTAGCGCAGAAGGGCTATGCGGTGGTTGCACCAGATCTGCCCGGCCACGGGAACAGCAGCAAGGGCGATCGCCCCTACACCACCGAAGCAATCGTTGAAGATTTGGAAGCCCTTTGTAATCACCTGGGCTGGTCTCGGGTGACGGTGGTTGGCCACTCTTGGATGGGCAAGGTTGCCACCCGTTGGATGCAGGATCTTCCCCAGCGATTTCAGCAGGCGGTCATTGTTGACCCGTTTTTTATTGGCAAAATGCCTGATTGGTTGCGCTTAAGCTTCCCAATTTTGTATCGAACCCTGCCATTTTTGAAGCTAACGGGCCCGTTTCCGGATCAAACTTCAGCGGAAGACTGTGCTCGGCAACTCAAACAATATCGTGAGTGGAATCCTTGGCAAGCGGCGGCCTTTGCGGCAAATCTGGAACAAAAAGATGATGGTACTTGGGGTAGCAAACTGGATTTGCTAGCGCGCGATCGCGTGTTTGAAGATGTGCTTGGAATTGCGGGCTTCCAAAAGTCAGTTTCCTTGCCCACGTTGTTGATTTTGCCGGAACAGGGCTTGAATCAATTTGCTTGGCAAACTCGCGATTTCCATCAGTTCTGCGAGCGGCTGACGGTGCAAACGGTTCCCGGCAATCATTGGCCCTTTCTGAATGACCCGATCGGGTTTGCAGAAGCGATTGATCGATGGCTCATTGCGCCCGCCCAAGAACGCCACAATCTTGGTCAAGTGGCGCAATTGGATGTGGTCTGAACGCTGGGTGTGAGGGCTGGATTGCTCTGGCCAACCACCCTGAGTGAGACTCAACAACTAACCGAAGATTCACCGAACAGCGGAGCTGAGTGACGGAGCTGCTGTTGAGAGCATGTTTTTGGTTAAGCTGTTTGTTGAGATTGCGTTGTTGAGATCGCGTTGTTGAGATCGTGCTTAGACGGCAGGTAGTGTGGATCGCGATCGCGTGATTGGGGGCAATCGGAACCCCAGCGATTCAGACCCACGTGATTCAGACCCGGATAATTTTTTTAGATTGGCACTCGCCCAAGGAGATGTTCCCGTGCCGACGGATGCCCAGCCTGTGACCGAAGAAGCCTTTGGAATTGTGCCGATTTATTTGCCGCAGTCGGGCGATCGAGCAGAGGCTTTGTTTTTGCTAGTGCAGCACCGGGCAGGACATTGGGCGTTTCCCAAGGGCCATGCGGAGCCGGGCGAAAGTGCCCTTGAAACAGCGCTTCGGGAATTTACCGAAGAAACCGGCATTCAACATTGCACTCCCGTCACCGACGTGCAGTTTGTTGAAACCTACTGCCGACAGAATAAACTGGTGCAAAAAACGGTGACTTATTTTCCGGCTTGGGTTTTGGATCGGGAAACCAACCTGCAACCGGAGGAAATCCAAGACAGTGCTTGGCTAACCGCAGAAGAAGCCCGATCGCGCATTACGTTCCCGGCTAATCGGGGGGTTCTTGAATCGGCGCTGGAATGGCTGCAATCGCTGCCCACAATGCCTAACCAAGCCGAAAATTAACTCAGCTTCGTCCCCCTAATCCCCATCCATTCAGTCCGAATCAGTCCAATAGTTCTTGCCCAAGACCCTTCGCCCATGCTGCTCGATCGCCCCGTATTGTTTACCCTGCTGGTTGTCGTGACGCTCACGGTTGGCGTGGGGGCGATCGGGCTACTCATTGGTGCAATCGCAAGGCTCTTGGGGCGGCGATGCCTACGCAAAAGCCTCGTCGCGGCCTATGGCAGCGCCTTGGTGGGGGGAGCCTTGGGGGCCCTGGCTTCTTTGGCGGTGACCTTTCCGGTCTCCCTGTTGACCCTGGGCATGGCGGGCGCTTTTGCGGCCACCCCGATCGGGACACTGATTATTCTCTATGTGACGAAAACACGCCGTCCCCGTCGCCGCCGTGCTTCCACCTGAGCATTCAGCGGGCCAAGACGTTCACCCCTAGCTCTATTGGTCATGGGCTGACGGATTGCTCGACCCTTGCCACTGCGAGCCGCCCACGGGACTCGGCAACGCTCAAGACTCGTCGTAGGCCTCCAAATCTAGTAAGTAGATGTAAGGCTCAACCAGCTCTGGCCGCTGAAAGGCGATCGCCCGCAGCAAGTGCCAGTCTCGCAACCCCTCAAAGGGCGTGGCATAATCATCCCGCTCCAGCCGGAGCGCCAACTCGGCCACATCTTGCTCAGTCATTTGGGCAACGGCCGGTTGTGAAATATGCAGTACTTCCACGGTTAAACCTCCTCCAAGCCCTAGACTGATCTTAAGCCGGATGAACCACCAAACAATCGATTTTCCTTGTTTTGGTACGTTAGTTCATGAAAGCGGCCATCGTTCGCCCAAAAGTTAAACCGAAAGTTAAGCCAAAGGTTAAGCCACCAGCTAAACCAAATGCCAGACAATGAGCGCTAGAGGGTTTCTAGGTAGCGCAGTAGGTCGGCCATGTCCTGCGGAGCGGGCTGAAATTGCGGCATGGGGGGTGTTTTGCCGCTAATCACCTGTTCAATCAGGGCGACTTCTGATTTCCGGCTGGCCACATCAAGCAAGCTGGGGCCCACATGACCCGCGCCATCCGCTCCATGACAAACGGCGCAGTTCATGGAAAAAATTGCTTGCCCCCGATCGCGATCGCCCTGCAAGGCGAGGACACTTTCCGCGTAGGGATCCATTGGCTGAAACCACTGGCCCAAGGGCCAAACCATCAGCAAAACGGACAGGACAAGGAGTATCGCGATCGCAAGGGTACGACGCGCCCAAGGTTGGACTGGGGACTGATTAACTGGCGTTTCCAAGGCGATCGCGTTGCTGAGGAACCGACATGAAAGTTTTCATTTAATAACATAGCTCAAAGGTCGCCCCCAGGCCGCCGAAGTTCCCCCCGACTCGCCCACTCAGGGCAGAATCAGTTTTCGGGCTGAGAAGCCGGTAAAATCGGAGGGCGCGTTGCCCGATCGGGAACAGCCACCGCACCAGATCCGCAGTCTTCACTGCTGGAGTCTGACTAAGTGCTTTAAAAATGACTTAATGTTTTAGACGATTTAGGGAAGGAGAATCCGCCGTGATCGAACCTCGCTTGCTCGGTATTGTCTTGGGTCTGATTTTGGTGACGCTGAGTGGTCTGTTTTTCGCAGCCTATCAGCAATATCGTCGCGGCAATCAGTTTGATCTGTAGGTTGATTTGGCCCCGATCGACCCGCTCGATCGTCCCATTCAATTTGAACCGGTGTCTGGAATTCGCGCATCCTCGCGATCGCAATTCCAACCTTAATTCAATCGCTGTATTTACAGCAACGATGCAGTGGAGGCCCGTTTTAAGCAGGTCTCCACACTTTTTTGATCATGCTTTTTTGAGCATAATTTTTGAGCATAAATTAATCATGATTTTTGATCATGAATTGAAGGAATTATTTGAGAATAAACTTGAGTATAAATTGGGTAATAAAAAGGTAACAAGAAGGTGACGCTAGTTGAATATTGTTGATTATGACTTTGATTATGATTGCTTTCTGATGATCACGATTATTTGCTCATTGATTTGCTCATTAAAAAACGCCCAGCCCAAAGGCCGAGCGCTCATGAGTCTTGAACTCAATCCGGTTTAATTTCAGCAAACCAGACTAGGGAGCCAGGGCACTACCCCGCAGCAAACTCCCGATCGTCTTCGCCGTAATCTTCAGTTGAGTCAGCGGATTGGCAGGCACAACCGTCTTATACAAATAGCTGTCAAAGGTCAGCTTTTGCACATCGATGTCTTCGCACATTTCCACAAAGGCTTCGCGCGTCGCATCGGAACGATAAAACACCCGTTGCAGCAGATCCAGCACTAAATAGGTTGCCCCGTACTGCTTATCCCAACGCTTCAGATACTGCTTCAGATCCGCTTCATTGGGAACGCGCTGGCCCTTGTTGGAAAATTCCACAATGGTTTCCGCACACATCCGAGCCGACTTGGCCGCGAAGTAAATCCCTTCGCCAGAAGACTTGGTGACCGTACCGGCCGCATCACCCACCAGGGCCACACGACCCACCACCCGACGAGGGCGGGGATGTTCCGGAATCGGGTGTGCTTCCACCTTGATGATTTGCCCACCTTCGAGGCGTTTGGCTGCTCGGGCCCGAATGCCCGCTTGCAGTTCCTTGATCCGGGCTTGGTTCACGCGCATTGTGCCCGTGCCCACTGCCACGTGATCATATTTGGGGAACACCCAGGCGTAAAAGTCGGGGGAAACATCGTCACCGACGTACATTTCCGCCAAATCCTGGTAGTAATCCATCTTGTCTTCGGGCAGACGGATTCGCTCTTGGAAGGCGATCGCGTAGTTGTAGTCCCCCGCATCGATCGCCTTGGCAATCCGGGAGTTAGCCCCATCAGCCCCAATCACCAAATCCACTTGCAGGGTTTTGGCCACGCCCGCCACCGAACCATCGGAGTGGTCAGCATAGTGCAGGGTGTAGGGAGCCTTGTCATTGCTGGGAATTTCCAGCTTGTGTACTGTGCCGTTAATCAGGTTAGCCCCCAGCTTCACCGCCCGATCGCGCATGAACCCATCCAGGACTTCCCGGCGGCACATACCGATATATTCATCAGGCTTGAGGGTCGAACCGATGTTCACCTCAATATTGGACGGTGAGATCATTTTCATCTTCCGCACGCGGCGATCGATGATCTCCGGCGGAAGTTCAAACTCACCAACCATGCATAAGGGAATTGCGCCGCCGCAGGGCTTGGCGTTGTCCAGCTTGCGCTCGAACAGATAGGTCTCAATTCCAGCTTTAGCGAGCGTTTCTGCGGCTGAGGAACCGGCCGGCCCGCCGCCAACAACAGCAACCCGTAACACGAACAGCTTCTCCTAATTACGCGTGTGGCTGAGGCTTCGACATCACCCTCGTCCTGATGAAATTTCGATCGCGCCTTAGATCCAACCGCAATGCCCAGCGGCTTACAGAGGGGCCTAATTCAGACTCAGAAATTCAATCAAGGCGAGGAGCTTTGAGAAGGCTTGCGATTTTGTTCTGGACTCCAAAGCCACGCGATTAGCATGGGTTACTGCCGCCGTTGAGTTGTCTCCGTCTACTGAACGGATTAACCCGTCACTGTTCAATAACCGCTGGATCGCCCGTCGATTATTAACTGGATCATTCACCGCGCTGCCCATCGGCAACAAAGGCGAAAGGGGGCAATAAACCGCAAAAACCGCTCTGGCCGCCCAAAGATTGGATGTCATCCTATCACGGGGGTTTCCTGTGGCTGGGCGTGCCCCAAGCTTCTATAACGAGAATGCAACAGAGTTTAATGATCTGATACCCCTCGTTCACCAACCTTGAGATCCACAGGCTGAGTTCTCGGGTCATCAAGCTGCGGGAGTGGAGCAACGGGCCGGGGACTAAGGGGTGTCGTCATTTTTCGAGGTGATGCTGAAACGGTTGATCTTCCATATTTTTCGAGGTGATGCTGAAACGGTTGATCTTCCATATTTTTCGAGGTGATGCTGAAACGGTTGATCTTCCATACCCTAATCGTCGCAGCAAGGGGCTTAAGCCCCTTGTCCCTCACGATCTTGCTAACGACAGATCTGGGGTTTCGTGCTCAACGACGGCGGGGGTTAGGGCGATGGTTGACTGGGGGCCCGCCAAGAGACTCAAGGGCATGGGCGAAAATCAGCTAAAGACAAGTACAAATAGTCGTAAACAGGCGCAGATAGTCACAAATAAGCACAAAAAGATAAAAAGAGACAAAAATAAATCGAGGAACTGAGCGCTCCTCGATCGCTTTGCTTGATATTCATCAACCGGGTTCAGCAGTCGATCGCCCATGAATTAGCCACATGAATTAGCCAATTGATGGCGGGAAATCGCCACTGAACCCATCAATAACCTCATTCCTAGAGGAGTCCCAATTACCCCTAAACATTCAGTCACAGCGAGGAGAAAAACCAACGAGCGCTAGGTAGGTGATCAAACACTTAACTTAACCCTTGGGGATCAGCTCTCTGGGCTATTCAGTCCAATTGGAGCCGAGATAGGGTTCATCTTCAAAGGGCTGCACGCCAACTGCGGGATAGTCGTCATGGTCGGGTGCAAAGATTTCACCAAAGCCTTCAAAGACGTATCGCATTGAGGATGAGAGCGAAGTCCAGAATTGCATAACCTAACCTCCGGCTCCATCAATTAAGAGGGAATGAAATGGCTTACCTTCAGCATAGGGAAGTTTCCTGAGAGCTGGGATCGCTCCGTGATAAATCGATGAATTTCGATGAATTTCTCAATGTTTTGTGTGCTAATTTTGCGCAGGAACTTCCTGGAAATTGAGAATTTCAAACAATTCTTGGCAATTTGCCAGCTTTGCAAGTCCTCCCAGTGACTGCTCAGATGTTCCTTCGGGATTCGCTGTCGTTAAACCTGTTCTATGGCCATTCGGATTTACGGTAACCGATCGCTGAAAACGCTACCCGGCCAAACAACCCGGCCGACTGTTTCGCGGGTGCGGGAGGCGTTGTTTCAAATTTGGCAAGGAACGATCGGGGGTTGTCGTTGGCTGGACATTTGCGCCGGATCCGGATCCATGGGCGCGGAGGCCCTAGCGCGGGGGGCGGTTTTGGTGGTGGGGGTGGAACAGTTGCCCCAAGCCTGCGGAGTGATTCGAGACAATTGGCAACGCATTGCCCGATCGCCCCAACGGTTTGAAATTGTGCGGGGAGATGCGCCACGGGTCTTGGCACGATTGCGAGGCCAACGGTTCGATCGCATCTATTTCGATCCGCCCTATGCCGGTGGCCTGTATGAACCGGTTTTGCAGGTTGTTGCTGAGGCGCAATTGTTGGCGGAGGCGGGTGAATGTGCCGTTGAATTCAATCCTAGACAGTGGCAGCCGCCGCTTCAGGTGGGCCAGCTTCGGTGCGATCGGGTCAAGACCTATGGCAACTGTGCCCTGGCTTTTTATGGTTGGTCTGAGGTAACCGCACCTGAGGAAACCCTAGATCTTGCCTGAAGTGGCCCTGGCTGATGATATTTATCCAGAGCCTGTATGGATCCGCTTAATGTAGATCTTCTTGTATAGATAGGTTTTGTACAGAAACGATGACTCAACCCCTTCCAGCCAGTCCCGCAGGCCGCAACAGGTAGTCTGGCACACAGCAACGGCGGCAACGGCTGCACCATACTCGATGGTCGGGAACCCAGCGCGCAACGCGATCGCCGCTGTCTGTCCGGGGGCCATGAAACCGCGAATTATCATTTGTGGCTTGGGGCGCACGGGTTACAAGGTTTTTAATTTGTTGCACCAGCAGGGGGCGGCGGTCACGGGCATTAGCGATCGCCCTTTGCCGGGAGCAAACAGTGCGCAGGTGGTGGTGGGGGATCCCACTTCGGCGGCGGTGTTGCTGTCGGCGGGGGTTGCCACGGCCCAAACTCTGGTGTTGGTGGGCGATCGGGACTCGCAGAATTTAGCGATCCTGATGCAGGCGCGGTTGTTAAACCCGAATTTGCGGGTGGTGCATCGCCTCTATAACGCTCAGTTGGGCGATCGCCTGGATTCCACCTTGGCGGATCACAATAGTTTGAGCGTGTCGGCCCTGGCGGCTCCGGCTTTTGTGTTTGCGGCCTTGGGCAGTCGGGCGATCGGGCAAGTGCGACTGTTCGATCGCCTTTGGCCGATGCGAGAAGAGGCGATCGATTTTGGCCATCCCTGGTTGGGGCGACGGCTTTCGGAACTGTGGGACGATCGGGATCGGATGCTAATCGACTATTTGCCAGTGACACCAGTCGATCGAGGGAGCAATCGTTACGAACCAGAAGACCCACACCGAGAGATCTATCGCGAGGCCCATCGCGAGGCCGCACGCGATTTTCCCCGGGATCTCCAGGGTGATGAGCCACGAGGCGACGTGCGATTTGCGGATCGACCCAATTTAGTGGCAGCCCTCAGCCTGGATCGGGAACTGCAAGTGGGCGATCGGCTGATTGTGGCCGCGCGTCCCACTCGCCGTCCGTCCCAACTGAAACGCCGCCAACGGCTACAGAGTTTTTTGGATGGTTTGGGGCGGCTGGGTCACCAAGGCCGCCCGGCGGCGATCGCCTTTGTGGTGTTGTTGGTGGCGATTGTGGTGTCCACCATTCTCTATGACATGGCCGCCAATAGCCATCTATCGCTGATTGAAGCGTTCTATTTTGCCGTGGGCACAATTACCGGGGCCGGCGGGAAGGAAGATATGCTCGATCGGGCCCCCGATGCCCTCAAAATTTACACCGCTCTGTTGATGTTGGTGGGGGCTGGCATTGTCGGGATTTGCTACGCCCTGCTGAACGATTACATCTTGGGAACTCGGTTTCAGCAGGTTTTGGAGGTGGTGCGGCTGCCCAAACGTGGCCACTTCATTGTGGCCGGGCTGGGGGGGTTGGGCCTCAAAACCGCCCGGGAACTGCGGGCCCAAGGTTGCGAAGTGGTGGTGATTGAACAAGATCCCCGTAATCGATTCTTGGCCACCGCCCGATCGCTGCAAATCCCCGTGGTGATTGGGGATGCCACCTTGCCAGAAACCTTAGTTGCCGTTGGGGTTGAGCGTGCTGAAGCGCTCCTAACCACAACTCAAGATGAATTGGCTAACCTGGAGATTGGGCTAAATGCCCGTACCATCGCCCCCCGACTGGCGATTGTGTTGCGTAATCAGGATCCCCAATCGGCCATGATGATGCAGCAGGTTTTTGAATTTGAAACGGTGCTCAGTCCCGTGGAGCTAGCCGCGCCAGCCTTTGCGGCGGCCGCCTTGGGAGGGCGAATTTTGGGCAGTGGTGTCACGGGCGATCGGCTATGGGTGGCCCTCGGAACCCTCATCACTCCCCTCCATCCCCTTTGTGGCATGGATGTGGAAACTGCCGCCATTCACCTTGACTTTGTGCCGCTATATCTGGAGCGCCCCGACCACGCCACCATCCACGGCTGGGAACTGCTGCAAACCATTTTGGGGGCCCATGATGTTCTGTATCTGTCCATTCCCGCCTGTTACCTCGATCGATTGTGGCGTTTGGCAAGCGATCGCATCCTCAATCAACATCACGACAAGCAATTTCGACGGATCGATCGCTGAAACTTCCCCTTCGTCATTGGCAGAGAATCTGCTCGATCGCTAAATCCTGCATGGTTTTCACCAATATCCCTTGATTTCTATTGCCGCAACTGACGGCAATAGAACAGCATTTTCGACTTAATTTGATCAGCAACCTGCCACCGGGGCCCAATAACTGCGGTATGATCAACAGCATCAGATAATTAAGAAAAAATTAATAACAAAAACAAATATGTATTTGTACTCAGGCTTGAACAACGTCGATCGAGCTACTCGATGCTTAATCAGATCTGGGGCCAAGCCTTAAATTTTTAATTTTCCTAGCCTAAAAGTTGTGAAATTCAGGAATATCAAGGTGCAATTCAGCTTTCGTCAGCACACAAACTTCTACTAAAAGTCCATGGCTTCCTCTAGCTTATCTCCTCTTTTCGTGGCCAAAAAGTTTCAATTTCAGTTTCAGCAGTGGAAAGCAGCCATGATTAGCTTCAAGCCAACCGCGATTCGCTCCAAAATTGCCAGCGGTTATCTGGTTGCTTTAGGGATTCCAATCATCGGAGCCTCGATCGGGATTTTGATTGGTAATCACTACCAAGCAGCCGCCGACCAAAAATTAGCAGAATATCGCGAAGATCAAAGGCGATTGTTGGATTTACAAATTAATATTTTGTCCAACTTGCCCGCAAAATCCCTGAGTCCCTTTACCCATGACTCAGTATCTTTCCGCAAAGCCGGTCAAGCTTTGATCAAACGAATTGAAACTGTCAGCGAATTGACAGAAGGAATGGCCACCGATGATCGGCCCCTATTCATCCAAAATAGAACCGCCTTTAAGCAATATGCAACGGTGGTGTCAGAGTTTTCAAGCTTTGTTCAGCGATCGATTAAGACAATTCAACCGTTGGCCGGTAGCATCAAGAATCAGTACAAGGTTGATGCAGAAATTGGCAAACTCCTCCGCAGCCAGGAATTTAATAACTTCATCGCCTTTACTAATGTTTTGGAGTCCTTAAATATTGATGCCAATCAAGAACTATTGACTGCGGTTCAAGATCGGCGCGAGGCAGAAAATTTTCGGCTGATGATGGCGGTCGGGAGTATTTTCCTGGCGTTGTTGGTATCGGTGTTACTTGGTAATTACACCAGCCGCACGATCGCCCAACCGATCGAAGATCTGGCCAGCCTTGCCCAACAGGTGACCCACGATGCCAACACCCGACTGCGGGCCGATGTCACGACCGTTGATGAGGTGGGAACCTTAGCCCAATCTGTGAACCAGTTGATTGAGTGGGTGGAAAACTACACGCGAGATTTGCAAGCGGCCCAGTTGCAATTGGTACAAACAGAAAAGATGTCTAGCTTAGGAGAATTGGTGGGCGGATTAGCCCATGAAATCAATAATCCGATTAGCTTTATCTACGGCAACTTGGGCTATGTCGATCAGTATGTCTCTGATCTGATTTATTTGGTGAAATATTATCAGGAAAAATATCCCCAAGATGAAACTGATATTGATATGGAAGAGAAAATTGAAGAATTAGAATTTGTAATTGAAGATCTGCCTAAAATGCTGATTTCCATGAAATCGGGAGCGGAGCGGATTCGCGAACTGGTGGTTTCGTTGCGCAATTTTTCACGGTTGGATGAAGCTGATCTCAAAGCCGTTGATTTGCATGAAGGACTAGAAAACACCCTGTTGATGTTGAACTATCGCCTACAACATTGCCGTTTGGAAGATGATATTAAAATCACCAAGCGCTATGGCGACCTGCCGGAAGTTGAATGCTATCCAGCACAGCTCAATCAGGTTTTTATGAATGTGTTGGACAATGCGATCGATGTTTTGAGTGATGAATCAATCCTCCATCCTGAAATTACCCTGAGCACCCAGGTCATTGATTCCGAATGGGTACAACTGAGCATTACCGATAACGGCCCAGGCGTTGAAGAAGCGATTCAGGGTAAGTTGTTTGACCCGTTTTTCACCACCAAGCCGATCGGGCAGGGAACGGGCTTGGGCTTGGCGATCGCCTATCAGGTGGTGCAGCAACATGAAGGGCAAATTCGAGTGATTTCAGCACCGGGTCAAGGAACTACCATTCAAATTGAGTTGCCCATTCAACAAAAATTAGAACCCGAGGAAAATATGCAACCAGCTTTGGAAAAAGCTTTGGCGTAGCAACCCGGTCAGGGCTTCCCGCGATCGCGCCATGGAAAATCCAGCGTTCAGAAGTTTGATCATCGAATCCCGATTCATTGTATGAATTTGGTGTCCGAGTTTGGTGAATTTGGCCCATCTAAGGTGCATCAATCCGATGACTGAAATTTCTGTGAACCGTTGGCAATCCACCGATCATGCCCTCAGCTATTTGGCGCGGGCCGATCGAATTCCGCGTCGCACTGAAGGGGAAGCGGCCCTGCTGGAACAAGTGCCGAAAACGGTACAAAGCATTTTGGATTTGGGTACGGGTAATGGACGACTGCTGGCGTTGCTGAAGGTTGATCGCCCGGCGGCGGTGGGGGTGGCGCTGGATTTTTCGGAAACCATGTTGGCGGCGGTGCGCGATCGATTCGCGGCCGATGACAAGGTGACCGTGGTGGCCCACAATCTCGATACCCCCTTGCCAGAGTTGGGGAAATTTGATGCGATCGTGTCGAGCTTTGCGATTCATCACCTCAGCCATGATCGCAAGCGATCGCTCTATCAAGAGGTATTTCAACAACTGGAGCCGGGGGGCATTTTTGCCAACTTGGAACATGTGGCTTCGCCAACACCCCAGCTTCATGAGCAATTCTTGAAAGCGATTGGCTATCGACCAGGAGAAGATGACCCATCCAATCAATTATTGGATGTTGAAACACAGCTTCAATGGTTTCGAGACATTGGCTTTCAGCAGGTTGATTGCTATTGGAAGTGGTTGGAAATGGCGCTGCTAATTGGCCTCAAACCAGCCTAAGTTTTTGGAGATCGATGGGCAAATTTCAGGATGTTTCCTGGATTTTGGCGTTTTAAAGCCAGCGCGATCAGTTACAGTCCTTTACAATCGAATCGATCCAGTCCGCAACCCCAGGAAGCGACAACGGGGCAAGATGGCCGCGTCGATCGCCCGCTGGATCCGTAGCTGGGGCATCGAGGGCTTGCCTGAAGCCTGTCTGAGCAATGCCGGTTTGGGTCACGGCTGCCGACCCCCTTTAACCATTCAAAGAACTTTAGAAAACCCGAAGCCCTATGACTGCGCTGGTTTCCCCGACTGACTCCCTGGCCCAGGAGGCCTTTCAAACCTGGCTGTGGCGTGGCTACCGAGTGCAATGGTTAGCCCAGGGCAGCGGCCAGCCGATCGTGCTGTTGCATGGGTTTGGGGCTTCGATCGGCCATTGGCGCAAAAATATCCCCGCCCTGGCCGCGGCCGGCTACCGGGTCTATGCGATCGACCTGTTGGGGTTTGGGGGATCCCAAAAGCCCCCGATCGATTACAGCATGGAGCTTTGGCAAGATTTGGTTTTGGATTTTTGGGCTGAATTCATCCAAGAGCCAGCCCTGTGGGTGGGTAACTCGATCGGGGCGCTGTTAGCCCTGATGCTATCGGCGGCCGCGCCGGAGCGCACCCGAGGAACGGTGCTGCTGAACTGCGCCGGAGGGCTAAATCATCGCCCCGAGGAATTAAACCCGGTGTTGCGGTTGGTGATGGGCACGTTTGCCCAAGTGGTGAATACCCCAGGAATTGGGCGGTTCATGTTCAATCAAATTCGCCAAAAACACCGGATTCGCGGCACGCTCAAGCAGGTTTATGGCAACCCAGAAGCCGTTACGCCGGAACTGGTGGATTTGCTGCATGAACCTTCCGGGGATGAGGGCGCATACGAAACCTTTGCCTCAATTTTGGCCGCACCGCCGGGCCCCAAACCCGAAACGCTGCTGCCCCAAATTGCCGGGCCGCTGTTGGTGTTGTGGGGGGAAACGGATCCTTGGACACCGATTCAGGGAGCCAAAATCTATCAGGATTTGGCGGAAACGGCGGGCGATCGGGTAACGTTCTTGTCGATTCCCAATACGGGCCATTGCCCCCACGATGAGCGTCCCGAAGTTGTCAACTCGGCGATCGTCAACTGGCTGAGTCAGATGGCCTGAGTGGGGCGCTAAATTTTTGACGCTCGCTTAACCTTTGGCGCTAAATCTTTGACGCTAAATTTTTGACGCTTAACCTTTGACGCTAAATCTTTGACGGTTGACCGTTGACTGACCGCTGATTAGCCGCATAACAAGGGCCCGTTGCGCCTAATCCACGCGGCGGCCGGGCCGATCGCGTTGCAAAACCTTGCAAAATTCAAGTCAAGTTCACCGCCAAGCCGGGCCCAATGGCAATATGGACGGGCCCGATGCAATGGGCAACCCGACCCCAGGGCGATCGGCTGTTCCCGCATTTTGGAATTAGCCCTAGGCTATCCCCGCGATCGGGGTTGCCCCGGGTTCATCAACCGCAACGCTCACCCATAGGCAGGTTATGGAGAGGTGCTGTGCGAGCGCAGTGCCGACGACTTGCCAATGACGCGCAAATTACGAGACACAGCTCTGAGCTGGCCGCTGATCGCATGACTGCCAATCCATCTTCCGCCTCCCGATCGAACCGTCGCGCCAAAGCTGTCAAGTTTGTGAGGCGCTGGCATTTGGTGCTGTGGACTGAGCGGCTGCTGATCCTCGTCGCTTGGCTAAATTTGATGTTGGTGGCGTTCCACATGACCTATGTGCCGCTGCGATCGTGGTACTTGCGCGCGGCCCTGCTGGTGCGCGATTGGGGCACGGAGCTTCCCTTGCTGGGCCAGGTAGTGGGGCCGCCGGGAGAAGTGCGGCTGTTCTATGACCCGATCGTGGGGATTGAGCCGGAACGCCAAACCCAGGCTTACCTGAAAGTGGTTGATCAACTGGTGACGGTGCTGGAGCGAGGGGGCGTTGATTCGCCTCAGGTGTCGCCCCTGCTGGCGGATCTGCGCGATCGCAGCCAGGAAATGATTAACCAAAATCCGTTCACCCTGTCCGATCGCACCGGTAGCCTGGAAATTATTAAAAACCGAATGCGCGATCGACTGGGTTTGGAGTCCTCCAAACGTGCCTTTGACACCTTTTGGAGTGTTGACTATCTTCGTTCGCGCACTTGGACCAGGGAACTCCGATTTTTTGATCGAGAAATTCGGTTTCAACTGCAAAGTAACTATTTTCGCAGCATTGGGGAAGACGGGCGACCCGCCGACTATTTTGGAATTTTAGATACGCCCTTTGTCATTTTGTTTGCGGTGGAATTTGTGGTGCGGACTTTGTGGATCCGTCGCCGCTATTCGGCCCTCAGTTGGCAAGCCGCTGCCTTCAGCCATTGGTGGGATTTGTTGTTCATTAGTCCCTTCTTCCGTTGGTTGCGAATTATTCCCGTCGTCATCCGTAGCAACAAGGCACAATTTCCCAACTTGGAACCGATTCGGGCCCTGATCAGCCGAGGAATTTTGGCGGGCATTGCCTCGGAATTAACGGAAGTGGTGGTGCTGGAGTTTATTTATGGTCTCCAGAGTTCAGTGAAGTCTGGCAGCTTGTCCCAGCAAATTTTGGATGTGGCGAATAATCCCTATGTGGAAGTGAATGACGTGAATGAGATTCAGGCGATTTTTGATCGCGTTCTGCAACTGAGTCTCTATCGTGTTCTGCCCGAAATTCAAGAGGATTTAGCCAAACTTTTGGCCTATCAAATGGAATCGGTTTTGGCTCGCACGCCAACCTATCAAGCCCTGCGAGCTTTGCCAGGATTCAGCAATTTTTCAAATCAGTTAGCGGGGCAGATTGCGGCAAATCTATCCGCCATTGCCACTAATGTGCCCCAAAAGGCCTACAAAACCTTTGCGGTTCCTGATCCTGAGGCGGAAAAATTGCTTGAAAAATTAGTCGAGGATGCTTCGGCTGCGTTTCGTCAGGGATTGGCAGAACCCAAAACTCAGCAGGAATTGCAAGAGCTAATTTTTGATTTGTTGGAAGAGCTGAAGTTGAGCTACATCAAGCGATCGCGCGATCGGGCGGATTCCTTACAAATCTTGCAGGAAACGGAGCAGTTGCGGCTCAAGGCAGGAAAGACCAAGCTTTGATTTCGCTCAGCCCAAATCCAGCCAACACAGACCAGCCGATGGCAACCGAGATTTCTTAACTCACGCTTAACGAACATGCTTAACTAAACTGTCGTTGGGCAAAGAGCTGAACAACGGTTAAGCGGCAGGTGATGTTATGCAAGTGGTGAAAACTGTGGCGGCCTTGCGCTGCGCAATGGAATTGTTTCGATCGAGCGCTGCTGGCATCGCGATCGGCTTGGTTCCCACCATGGGGGCCCTGCATGAGGGCCATCGCAGCCTGATGACCCGGGCCCGATCGCAATGTGGCCGGGTGGTGGTCAGCATCTTTGTCAATCCGCTGCAATTTGGGCCCCAGGAAGATCTGGAGCGCTATCCCCGAAATTTGGCGGCAGATTTGGCCCTTTGCGAAGCGGCGGGGGTGGATTTGGTCTTTGTTCCTACGCCTGTGGAATTGGGCGTGGCAGTCGATCGCGCGGAACTGACCCAAGTGATCCCGCCGGATCGGTTGGCCACTGTGCTCTGTGGCCGATCGCGGCCGGGCCACTTCCAAGGGGTAACCACGATCGTGACCAAGCTGTTGAATTTGGTGCAGCCTGATTTGGCCTTTTTTGGCCAAAAAGATGCCCAGCAAGTGGCGATTTTGCGGCAGTTGGTGGCGGATTTGAACCTGCCGGTGGAACTGATTACCTGCCCGATCGTCCGAGAGCGCGATGGCTTGGCCCTCAGTTCCCGTAACCAATATCTGAACGCCACGGAACGACAGCAGGCCTTGGCGATTTTCCAGAGCCTGCAAGGGGCGATCGCCCAATTCCAGGCCGGCGAGCGATCGGTGGCGGCCCTGTTGGAACCGGTGCGATCGGCCCTCAGCCAAGCGCCGGGCCTGAGCCTGGACTATGCCGAGCTGGTGGATCCCGACTCCCTCGCGCCCCTGCAAACCTTAGAGCAGGCGGGCCTGTTGGCGGTGGCGACCCAGGTGGGATCGGCGCGCCTGATTGACAACGTGATTCTGCAAACGCGCCGGCCGATTGTGGCCATCGATGGGCCGGCGGGTGCGGGCAAGTCCACCGTAACCCGGTTGGTGGCCCAGCAATTGGGGCTGCTGTATTTGGATACGGGAGCCATGTATCGATCGGTGGCTTGGTTGGCCCTCGATCGGGGACTGGATCCCGCCGATCGCCTGGCCATGGCTGAGCTATCCGCCGATTGCACCATCCGCTTTGGCGAACCGGTCACCCCCGGCGGTGAACAGCGCGTTTGGATCAATGGCCAAGAGGTGACCAGCTTGATCCGAACTCCGACCGTCACCGCTCAAGTGTCCGTGGTGGCGGCCCATTCGGAGGTGCGGCGGGCCCTGGTGGCCCAACAACGGGCGATCGGGCGTTGGGGCGGCCTGGTGGCCGAAGGGCGCGACATTGGCACCCATGTTTTTCCCGAAGCGGAGGTGAAAATCTTTTTGACCGCCACCCCCCGAGAGCGGGCTAAGCGACGGTTACAGGATTGGCGCGATCGGGGCCAATCTGACCTGCCGGATTTGGATAGCCTGGAAGCCGCCATCACCGAGCGCGATTACCAGGACAGCAACCGCGCCGTCGCACCCATGGTTAAGGCTATGGATGCTTGGGAGTTGGTCACCGATGGCATGACGATCGAGCAAGTGGTGCAAGCGATTGTGGCGCGGGTTCCTTAGGGGCTGTCATCCTGGGGGCTGAATTTTGATCCGGGTCGCTGGCGATCATCTCCGGGACGGAGTAGGCGCGATTCCTGCATCTCCGGGACGGAGTAGGCGCGATTCCTGGGGTGCAAAATTCGATGACAGGCCCTAATCCTAGGCGGCGACGGTGGCCAATGCCTGGGGAGCAGGGGCGATCGAACCGGGGGCGGCACGCTGACCGGGAATCGCCACCATAAACTCTGTGCCCCAGGCTGGATCCGTGGTGCAAATCAGTTGGCCACCATGTTTTTCCACCACGATTTGATAGCCGATCGCCAGGCCCAGCCCCGTGCCGCGGCCCACCGGCTTGGTGGTGAAAAAGGGATCAAACATCCGTTGCTGCACTGCTTCTGGAATCCCAGGGCCATTGTCCCGAATCCGCACCACAAACAAATCATCACCCGATCGCGCCTCCGTGGAAATCACAATTTCCGGGTGCGGACATTGGCCCCGCAACGCCGCCTCTTCCAGCGCATCCACCGCATTCACCAGCAAATTCACAAACACCTGGCTCATCAAACCCGGGTAACAATCCACGGGCCAAGCATCGTCGTATTGGGTCACCACATGAATTGTGGGCGAGGAGCCGTTGCCCTTTAATCGATGCCCCAAAATCATCAGGGTACTGGCGAGGGCTTCATGCAAATCCACACGACGCATTTCCTGGCCATCCATCCGCGAAAAATTGCGCAAATCATGCACAATATTGCGAATTCGTTCCGTGCCTTCGCGCATCGATCGCACCACCTTGGGCAAATCATCCACCAGGAAATCCAGGTTCAGATCATCTTGGTAATCCCTAATTGCTTCAGGGGGATGGGGATAGGTTGCTTGATACATTTCCAGCAGCGTTAGCAACCCATTCATATATTCCTGAACATAGTCCAAATTGCCATAGACAAATGAGGTGGGATTATTGATTTCGTGGGCAATCCCGGCCAACATTTGGCCCAAGCTGGACATCTTTTCAGTCTGAATAAGCTGGGCTTCCGTGTCTTTCAAATCCGTGAGGGCGGCTGACAATTCACGGGTGCGCTCTTCCACTCGCTGCTCCAAGGCCAAATTGGCTTGTTCCAGGTGCTCGTTCGCCTGTTCCAATTTTTCAAAGGAGGTTTTTAGTTGCCGACCCATGGAATCAAAGGAATGGGAGAGCGCACTGAGTTCCACAATTGGCGATCGGGGCGGAAGGGTTTGTTTTTGATCGATCGCAAACCGTTCCGCCGCTTCGGCCAACTGTTGCACGGGACGGCTAATAGTCCGGGTGGTGACCACTCCCAGCACCACCGATCCCGCCACGGCCAAGGCACAAATCCAAATGGTTTGTTCAGTGCTGCGATCCACTTCTCGGGTCAAGTCCGATCGGGGAATGGCCAACAGAATTTGCCAATCTAAGCCCTCTAAACCATTCCAACTGACCGATCGCACAAAATAAGGCTGATCTTGCAGGGGGGCTTCCAGTTCCACATCTTGCAGGAGTTGCCCATCTTTGGCCCGCACCAAGCTCCCTAAAGATTGCAACACCCGATCGCTGGTGTTATCCATCGATAGGCGCTGAATGGAACCGCTATCCTGAGAGAAGCTATTGCCTGTGGAGGTGGCAATCACCTTCCCATCCCGCTCCAAAAGATAGACCCGGGCATTAGGGGTAACGTGGAGGGCTTGGAGTTGTTGTTGCAAGGCATCAAAGAGAAAATCAATGCCAATGACCCCCTTGAGCGATCGATTCTTTTCGCTATAGACGGGATAACTGGCAGACACCGCCAGCCGCTTGGTGGGTTCACCGGTTTCCCAGGTATAAATAGGACTCCAAGTGGGACTTTGTGCCCGCACCCCTGCTAAATACCAATCATCAGTTCGCGGTTCATAATCATACAAATCAAGCTGTTTTTTAACCTTCCCATTATTATCCAACAGCGATCGCTTCACTTTCCCCAAATGCTGTTTGGGATCAATCACCTCCGAGACCAAATCGCCATTACTCAGCCGTTCAATCCCGACAAATAATCCCTGAGGATTGGCAAAGTTAATGTAAGTCATGCCGGGATAAATTCGCATACTTTGCCAGAGTTGCTGTTGGATAGCCCCCAAGTCTTCGGAGGAAATCACATCCCGAGCCAGAAGCTGGGCATTGATGCCATTGATTTGATGCGGTTGCCGCAACTCCTGCAACAACTTGGATTCGACCGTTTCAACCGTGTGGTTTTCCAGATGATCCACCATCCGGCCAACGGCCTGGCGGCTATTTTGGATCGACCAATAGGCACTCAGACCAACAGCCAAGCCCACTTCCAGGCAAAACGGAATAATTAGCAAAAACTTGAGACGAATCCAAGCACCTTTGCGGATTCCTGTCTCTTTGGCCGCGCCACTCGATCGCCGTTGATGTTGAACCATCTTCATAGTCGCCATCCACTTTCCTAAACGAATAGTTATAAACCGTCAATTGGAAAAAACTAGGGAAGGCTCGATCGAGTCGCGAGGCCACGGCAGAACGTCCCAATGAATGTTCAGCAAACGATGCTGCACACAACAATTGGTATGCCAGGATACCATCTGACTTCGATTGTGACCCAAGAAATTTGGGCTAATTTGAAAGTTCTTTGGAAGTTTTTAAGTTTAAATTTTGTGGAATTGACTAATTTTGTTTAGATTTAAGGGGTTTTTAAATTCCCAGGCTTTGTCACTCGCTCAGAGTCATCTTTTCGCCAGTTATTCCCAGGATGTCGAACAATCCTTCAGGATCGGATCCGGCTGTCCTGGAACTGGGAGCAAAAGGCATCAAAATGGAAACGGCCGGCGAATATTGCCGCCGGTAGCCATCCAGTGTTTGATGGATGGTTTGGCATATTGGGTGATTGGGTTTGCGCCTGGCTCTTGCGGTAGGAGGTTAAAAACGTGGCTAGCGGATTTGTTTCGCAATCGATCGCCCCTGGGGCAACAGTCCCGATCGCGGATCCCCATCAGTTTGCGGCGCGGCACATTGGGCCCGACCCGATCGAAGCGTCGGCCATGCTGGAGGCCATGGGGCTGGAATCGATCGACCAACTGATCGATAAAACAATCCCGGCGGATATTCGCTTGGGGCGATCGCTCGAGTTGCCCCCGGCCATGACGGAAACGGCGGCCCTGGCGCGGTTGCGGGAGATTGCCAGCCAAAACCAAATTTGGCGATCGTTCATTGGCACGGGCTACTACGGCTGCATCGTGCCCGGCGTGATTCAGCGGAATGTGTTGGAAAATCCCGGCTGGTACACGGCCTACACGCCCTATCAGGCGGAAATTGCCCAGGGTCGGCTGGAGGCGCTGCTGAATTTCCAAACCATGGTTTGTGATTTGACCGGGCTGGAAATCGCCAATGCGTCCTTGCTGGATGAGGCCACGGCGGCGGCGGAAGCCATGGCCCTGAGTTATGGCGCGACCCAATCGAAGACGGCGCGGGCCTTTTTTGCGGATCAGGGTTGCCATCCCCAAACGATCGCCCTGTTGCAAACCCGGGCCCAACCGCTGGGCATTGACGTGATCGTGGCGGACTGGCGATCACTGACGGCGGCGGATTGGACGGCGCACGGCATCTTTGGGGCGATCGTCCAATACCCGACCAGTTTGGGGGCGATCGAGGATTATCGCCAACTGGTGGAGCAGGCCCACGCCGCCGATGCGCTGGTGACGGTGGCCACGGATCTGTTGGCCCTGACCCTGCTGGAGCCGCCGGGCGATTGGGGCGCGGACATTGCGATCGGCAGTTCCCAGCGGTTCGGCGTGCCCCTCGGCTATGGCGGGCCCCACGCGGCCTTTTTTGCCACGCGCGATCAGTTTAAGCGGCAACTACCCGGCCGGATCGTCGGCGTTTCCAAGGATGCCCAGGGCAAGCCGGCCCTACGCCTGTCGCTGCAAACCCGTGAGCAACATATCCGCCGGGACAAGGCCACCAGCAACATCTGCACGGCCCAGGTGCTGTTGGCGGTGATGGCGGCCATGTATGCCACCTACCACGGGCCGGCGGGTTTGCAGGTGATCGCCCAGCGGGTGCGCCACCAAACCGTCAGCCTGGCCCATGCCTTGCAAGCTCTGGGTTACGAGGTAGCGGAAACCGCCCAACTATTCGACACGATCGCCCTGAAACCCACGGATCGATCGCCCCATCGATCGGCTGCGGAGGTGCAAATTGCCGCCGAAGTGCGCCAGGTGAATTTGCGTTACCTGCCCGACGGGTCGATCGCCCTCAGCCTGGACGAAACGACCACGGATCAGGATCTCGACCAACTGATCAAGATCTTTGGTGGCCAGGCGATCGCCCCCGTGGAACCGCCCGCCCTGACCCGATCGCGCACCAGCGACTACCTGACCCACCCGGTCTTTAACCGCTACCACAGCGAAACGGAGCTGCTGCGGTATTTGCACCGGTTGGAAGCCAAAGACCTGGCCCTGAATCAATCGATGATTCCGCTCGGATCTTGCACCATGAAGCTGAACGCCACGGCGGAAATGATTCCCGTCACCTGGCCGGAGTTTGGCAACCTGCACCCCCACGCGCCCCGATCGCAGGCGGCCGGCTACCAAATTTTGTTTGAGGAGCTGGAGCGGGATTTGGCGGAAATCACCGGCTTTGCGGCCTTGTCCCTGCAACCGAACGCCGGTTCCCAGGGCGAATATGCCGGACTGCTGACCATTCGCCACTACCACGCGGCCCGGGGCCAGGGCGATCGCACCGTTTGCCTGATTCCCCAATCGGCCCACGGCACAAATCCTGCCAGCGCCGTGATGGTGGGGCTGCAAGTGGTTCCCGTGGCCTGCGATGCCAACGGCAACATCGACCTCGACGACCTGCGGGCCAAGGCCGACCAGCACGCCGATCGCCTGGGCGCGTTGATGATTACCTACCCCTCCACCCACGGCGTGTTTGAGACGGCGATTCGGGAAATCTGCGCGATCGTCCACGATCGGGGCGGCCTGGTCTATATGGACGGCGCGAACCTGAACGCCCAGGTGGGCCTCTGTCGGCCCGGCGATTTCGGGGCCGATGTGTGCCACCTGAATTTGCACAAAACCTTCTGCATTCCCCACGGTGGCGGCGGCCCCGGCATGGGGCCGATCGGGGTGGCGGCGCACCTGGCTCCCTTCTTGCCCCCCACCGATTGGCAGGCGATCGCCCAGGCCCCCACGGGGGACGGCTCGATCGGCTTGGTTTCGGCGGCCCCCTTCGGCAGCGCCAGCATTCTGCCCATTTCCTGGATGTACATTCGGATGATGGGCGCGGACGGCCTGAAACGGGCTACGGAACTGGCGATCCTAAACGCCAACTACATCGCCCACCGGCTCGATCGCCACTTCCCCGTGCTCTATCGCGGCGAGGCCGGCTTCGTGGCCCACGAGTGCATCCTCGATCTGCGCGGCGTGAAACAGTCGGCGGCGATCGAAGTGGACGACATCGCCAAACGGCTGATGGATTATGGGTTCCACGCGCCCACGGTTTCCTGGCCCGTGTTGGGCACGATCATGGTCGAACCCACCGAAAGCGAATCAAAAGCCGAGATCGATCGCTTCTGTGATGCCCTGATCGCGATTCGGGACGAGATTCGGGCGATCGAATCCGGCTCCATGCCCCGGGACAACAACCCCCTGAAACACGCGCCCCACGCCGCCGACGTGTTGCTGAAGGCCGACTGGGAGCGCCCCTACAGCCGCGAGCAGGGAGCCTACCCCGCCCCCTGGACACGCGAGGTGAAATACTGGCCGCCGGTTTCCCGGATCGACAACGCCTGGGGCGATCGCAACCTGGTTTGCTCCTGCCTGCCGATGGAGGCCTACGCCGAACCCAGCTAAAACAACACTCTAGGGTTGATCGCCGTCATTGTCGGTGAAGACTAAAGCGGCTGGTTTTCCTGGCCACAATCGTCGTAACAAGGGGCTTAAGCCCCTTGTTTGCCAACAGTTTGGCAGTGACAGATCAGAGTTTTCAGTAGTTTAAAAATTCCCGTTAATCATCCTCAGGGCGATCGCTACTCCAAAACAACTCCAAGGCTGATTCATCCACGAGATAGGCCGAGGTTTGATCGCCAATTACCCGCTTGCCCACCCTCGGAAAAGTAGCCATATCCAAGGGTTTGTTTTCGCCACCCATCAGATAAACCAACTCTTCATCAAACGGGTTACGCAAGTGGTGCGGCTGTTGTGGAATCCCAAAGCCCATGAAATCCCCCGGCCCCACTTCATATTCCGCTTCCCCAATTTCCGCAATGCCCCGGCCCGACAAAATATAAACCCACTCTTCTTCGGTTTGGTGAGCATGGTAAATAAATGACTCTTTACCGGGTGGTACTCGGGCGATCGTCACCCCAATTTGTTTGAGACCAACCGCACGACCCAAAAACCGTAAATCAATTTCTGAATTGGGATTGAGCGGGTGTTGAAATTGGACTGCATCCATCGCATCAATCTCAGATGCTTTGATCAGCGCAGGTAACTTTTCAGGGTTCATGGCTTTGGCTCTTTAGGGTACTGAGTCGCTGAGAATCAAACTAGCTGTTTTAGGATCGTATTGAAATTGCTCGATCGCCCCCTCCTGAATTTTCTGGATCGCTGTTTCAATCACCTCCAGCGGCACAAAAAACTATTCCTTAGGCTTCACCGGTTCCCCGAATCGATCAAGCAGTTCAAGCGCTAAGCAGGCACGATCAAAATTCCATGTAATAACGGTTGGCGGTTAAGTTGGGCTTTGATCGGGCGGATTTTGATTAGGGGATTGCGGTTCAGTATTCTCGGTTGTCGTCTGGTTAACATCTGGGTCGCTAGGGGGCGTTTGCAGTTGTTGCATGAACCAAGCCGCCGCGGCCGTGTTGGTTTCTGTGGCTAGTCGTTCCAGGGTTTGTTCTAGGAGGGTGATCGGTAAACCCGCCAACACCTGCGATTGTTCCAACAATTGATAGTGACCCGACTCATCCAAGCCAAAGGCAAAAATCCGCAATCCCTTAACATCAACCACCCAATATTCAGGAATCCCTAAACTTGCATAAAGCTGTTTTTGTTCATCCAAATCTAGGCTGAGGGTGGTGTCAGCAATTTCACCCACTAGGTCGGGCCGGCGATCGCGTTGTAGATTAATTCGACGCGGCTGGCCCGGTTGCCATTGGGGAATATTATCCCCTCGATAGAGCACCAAATCGGGCGAACAGGCGTGGGTTTCCGGTGCTTCTAGTAAGCAGCGACCGTAGGATTGCAGGGTGACTTCTGGATGGAGAAATGCCCAAAATCCAAAAATCATCGTGATCAAATCGCTAAACGCCGCATGATTCGGCCCTTCAAATCCCATATTGACCCACAACCAATCGTGATGAAATGCAATTTTTTGCCAATTTGAATTGGAATCGCGAACCGCTAGATAATCTGCCCAGGTGGCATCATGGCGCTGCCAGCGAGATGCCAGTGGTGGTGTGGTGGGTCTATCCAGTGCTAGGGTCATCGATCGCCTCCTAGGATCTCTGATCTGCTCTCACTTTGCTGGCCGAAAACGCGATCGTAGCTGTTATATAGATTCTCTTTGCAAGTCAGCTCTCAATCAGGTCTCTAATCAAGATTGTGATCGTGCTAGTGGGGTTTTGGGTCGGTGGGGCCAATTGGGTGACCGATCGCACTGGCGGGGCCCTTGTCCGCCGGGTCTGAGGTTAGCGGATTTTGCTGATCTGCGAAGGTGCGTAAACCGTCCAAAATTTTCAGAATTTGAGCGGTGTTCAGGCGATCGAGCGCCCCTTGGCCCTGATTGGCCCAGGCAACCCAAGGCTCTGTTCCGCTGGCCGCCGACCATTGGGCCAACTGCTCCACAAAACCACGCATCTGGCGCAGGGTCATGGTTTGGCGCAGGGATCCTTCATAAACCAAGAGCCACGATCGCACCACCAGGGGATTGGGGGCCGCGTCGGTGGGCTGAATCGGGGCGATCGCCCGGCTTGCAGCTAAATCCGTTGGGGCCAGCGGCGGCGGGGGTTGCTCTGCGGCCTGTTGCAGGGCAGCTTTCAGGGCCATGTCCAGGCTGGCGGAATGGTCGGCCCCTGAGTTGATCGGGGGCTGGGGTGGAATGGGGCCGTTGATTGGCCGCTCTGTGGGTGATTTTACGGGTAATTCTGGGGGTAATTTTGCGGGTGATTCTGGGGCTAGCGCTGGAGTTAGTTCAAAATTTAACGCCTTGAACGCCAGCGCCCGATCTCCCGTTGGTTCCGTTGCGAGGGTTGGTTCCGGCTCCGGTGCAAATTTCGGTTCTGATCCCCATGGTGCTTGCGGCATCCAGCCCTCAAAATTCTCTAACCCTCTCCAGACCTCTCGGGTTTCCGGGTTGTGGGGTTGGTCGGGGGCGATGGGATGCGGGTTCGATCGCCCCGTGATCGGTGTTGGAACCACCGGAACCGCCGGAAAATACAAACAAAACTGGCTGCCTCGCCCCAAGGTGCTGCGTACTTGGATGGTGCCCCCCAGCATGGCCGTGAGCCGCTTGACGATCGCCAGGCCCAACCCTGTGCCGCCATATTCTCGCTCGCACTGCCCTTCGCTTTGAATAAAGGCTTCAAAAATTCGCGCTTGCTGGTCGGGCGCGATGCCGATGCCCGTATCTGTGACCGTTAACAGCAGATTGAATGTGGGTTCCTGAAGGGTTTCGGGGTTGGGTTGGCCCGTGAAGTTGGGATTGACGAACGGGGGATGAGTAGGGCGCTGGTGGGTTGGTACTGGGCGATCGATGTTGTGGGCCGTCTGGGGAACCGCATGGCTGGGGATGGTTTGCAGGGAAATCGTGACATGGCCGCGCTCGGTGAACTTCACGGCATTGCCCACCAAGTTGACCAAAATTTGTCGGAGGCGCACGGAGTCAAAGGTGATCAACTCAGGGATGCAATCGGCCACGGCCACCTGCACTTGAATCCCTTTTTGTTGGGCTGCCACCGTAAACATTTCCGCCACCTCGCGCAACACTAAGCGTGGGCGAATGGGGCCCCAGTGCAACACCAGTTTTCCCGCTTCAATTTTTGAGAGATCCAACAAATCGTTAATTAAAGCCAACAGGGTTTCCCCGCTTTGGGTCATCACCTGAAGCCACGATCGGGTTTTGGGGTCGCGGGCTTCCCGTTGCAGCAGTTCACAAAACCCCAAGATGGAGTTCATGGGGGTGCGAATTTCGTGGCTGAGATTCGCTAAAAATTCGCTCTTGGCACGGTTGGCCAGGTCGGCGGCTTCTTTGGCTTGGCGCAGGGCAGTTTCGGCGGTGGCACGGGATTGGGCCATGGCCATCAATGTGCCGACTTGCTGGGCCCATTTGATGCTGCCGGGTTCCCAAGCGGCGGGCTGGTTCATGGCCAAGACAAAGCAGGCTACTAGTTCACTGCGGTAGTGAATGGGCAACACCCCGATCGAACTCATGCCCTGTTCGGCTAACCAATGGTTGATTGCAGTGTTCAAGGGGGTTGAGCGATCCGCAGAATCTGGCAACAGGATCGGTTCCGATCGATCCAGGCGATCGCCCAACCAATCCAACGGCAACAATAGCGTTGAGGGATCCGGCGTGAGCGGACAAGCCACCTGATCCGTCGGCCGTAACCAATAGCCATCCAAACTCCAGGGCTGACCGGCGGCCGGCTGTGAACAAAACCAGGCATGGCTTAGATGCAGGGCGGAAACCACTGTGGAAAGCGTGGTGGCCAGGGCAACACCAATATCTTCGTTCAAAAATTGCTGGGAGAGGCTGGCCAAAACCCGATCGCGGTGCGATCGCCGTTGCAACACCTCCAGCAGCCGTTTCAGATCCGTAATATCGTTGGCCGTTCCCAGCAGCAATTGCGGCCGCCCCTGCTCATCCAAGCTAAACACCGTTTCCCGACTGCTGAGGGTGCGCCATTCTCCATTGGCATGACGCATTCGATATTCCCGCTCCAAAACCTGGCCCACCTCGGTTCGGGCACAGGTGCGCCCATATTGCAGCAGCGCCAACCAGTCATCGGGGTGAAGCACATCCACAAAGGAGCCTTGGGCCATGCGCTGAATTTCCGGCACCGAGTAGCCCAGCAGGGTTTCCACCGCTTGGTTCACATAGACCAACTCTTGATCCAACAGGTTGTAGAGGTAGAGCAAGTTGGGGGTGGAGTCGGCCAACTGCTGCACAAACCGCTGGCTTTCGGCCAGTTGGGCCGTGCGTTCCTGAACGCGCTGTTCTAGCTGTTCGTTCAGTTGGCGCAAGGCTCCCTCAACGGCCTTGAGGGGGGTGATGTCTGCAATGTTGCCCAGCAGTTGGGTGGGATGACCTTGGCGATCGCGCGAGAAGATCGTTAACCGTTCAAAGAGCCAGCGCCATTCCCCGTCCGATCGCTGCATTCGATATTCCCGCTCGCAAATTTCCCCATCCGTGCAGCTCAAAACGGTTTCGTAGTGATGGGCCAAGCGCTCAAAATCGTCGGGATGCACCAGGCGCACCACCATGGCGCTGGTCATGGCTTGGATTTCCCGAGGGGTGTAGCCCAAAATATCCTGCACCGCATGGTTGATGTAGAGGGTGCGGTTCTGGGTCAGATCGTAGAGATAGACCATGTTGGGGTTCGCATCGGCCATTTTTTGCAGCATGTGTTGACTGTGGGCCAGGTCGGTGGACTGTTCGGCGGCGCGGGTTGCTAATTCCGTGTTGAGGCGATCGATCGCGCGGTTCGCCCGCTGTCGTTCCAGTTCGGCCGCAGCCCGGGCCGCAAAAATTCGCAAAATGGTGATGTGGTTGGGATCTTCCGGCAATGGCTGCGTATCCATCACAATTAAGGCCCCGATCGTTGTGCCTTGGGAGTCTTGGAGGGGCACGCCTGCGTAGCTTTCGGCTCCCAGGTTGCGCAGGTTGGTTCCTTGGGGAAATTGGGATTGCAAATGTTGCCCACAGGTGTAGGTTTGGCCGCCAAAAACGATGGCACAGGGGTGATGGGTCCAGTAATAGGCAAAGCTGGTTCCCCATTCCGTTTGATTCCACCAGGCCAACACCTCTGCTTGGTTGCATCGATGATCCATGACGCTGGTGAGAAAGGCATAGCGAACGCCTAGGGATTCGGCCAACAGCCGCACGCAGTTCTCAAAAAAGGCTTTGCCGGTGCTGGTGGTGGCTTCGACCAAGGCCCGCAACATGGCTTCCCGGCGCTGGAGATCGCTGATGTCTTGGAAGGCTAAGAACAAACAGGCTTGGCCGTCCAGCTCGATCGGGGCGGCAGACAGTTGCACCATTTTGCGCTGGCCGTTGAGATCGTGAATTGCGAGTTCCGGCGACTGGTAATAGCGACCGGTTTGGATGGTGGAGCGAATTTGTTGATAGTCCCGATCGCGCAAAAATCCCTGAAGTGACTGCACACCGAGGCCTTGCACTTCCGCTGGCAAATAGCCGGCCAAGCGTGTGAAGGCTTCATTGGCTTCCAAAATCAAACCTCCTCCATCCAAAATTAGGCCAGGAGAAGGATTAAGTCGAAAAACCGCCATCCAGCGTGATTCGGTCAGGCGCAAGGCTTGGGCAATGGACTGACTGACCCGATCGCGATCGGGATTGCGATAAACCAAGGGGCGATCGGTGGCGGCCAGGGTTGGCAGGGGCGATCGGTTCCAGGGGCGATCAAGTGCAGGTTTGCTAGATCCAGGTTTAGTTAATCCAGGTTTAGTTAATCCAGGTTTTATGGATTCAGGGTCGATCGCCCCCCCAGACCCGATGAATTCAGCGGATTCCGACAGACCCAACTCAGGAACTTCCGCCGCCTGCGTTTCGGCGGCCTGCTCCAATCCTTCCAGCCGCAAGGCCACCGCCAACGACAGGGCCACCCCTTGCAATTCCCGCTGGGCCACAATCGACAGGGGTGGCATCGGAGCCGATTGCACGGCCATCAGCCAACCCCAATGGCGTTGTTGGGGGGCAATGGGAATCGCCACAAAACATTGAATTTGCAAGGCCTTGAGATGTTGCGAGAGCAAGGGCGATCGCCGTTGAAGCGGCCCCGCCACCCCAATCACCGGCTCCAACACCGTGACGGGCAGCAGCGGAAACTGCAACGGCAACTCTCCACCCAAGCGGCTGTCCTCATCGGGGCGGCTGGATTCATAAACCACCTGTAATGCTTGGTTATGGATCCGCTGGGCAATTAAGACCGCATCCACCCCCAACTGCAGCCGCAAATCGCTCAAGGCGGCTTGGGCAATGCGAGACCAGCGATCGCCCCGAGCCAACCGCTCCATCACTCGTTGGGCCAGATTTCCCGTTTCCGTTGCCCGCTGTCCGCGCGATCGCTCAACGCTGTGGCCCATGTCCGGGCGATCGAGAAAGGTCTCACTCAGTGCCATAGCAAAAAACGAATCGCACCTCAGTTTGGGATAGGCGGAACCTTCTATTCTGCATTGGCACTAGGAGGCTGGGGTAATGGCAATCAAGCACTATTACCACCCAAGAATCCTTCGAGGCTTCCCAATGGTTTGCCGAAACGCCCGGCCTTCCTCAGACACTTGCAAGCCAATGAACTGGCGAGCAAATTGCCCAGAAATACCGCCAAGAAATGTTTCTCGGAAAGATCGCCAAGGGTATCCCCCCAGGACATTCCTCAGGAATATTGCCAAGAAACAGGTCTGAGCAAGCCAGGATCCTCACACCAGGGATTGGCAATTGGCAAGCTGCATTTGGACTTAGGTTCTACTTCAATTGTGTCTTTTTTAAACTGTAATGATCTTAAATGATCAAATTGTGACGTGCGATCCCACGAAGGCGCGATCGCACGTCACCGCCAATCAATATTTGTTGCTGTCTATCAATATCTGTTGATCATCTATCGATCATCTACTGATCATTTTTTACTGATCATCTTTTTTACTGATCATCGATTGATCTCTATCGATTGACCTCTATCGATTTTTGTCTATCAAAGCGTGAGTTTAAAATATAAAAATGAGTTTAAAATGTGAGTTTAAAAGCATAAATTAACAGCCATATCAAACCGCAAAGGGGGCGCACGGCCGCACGCCCCGATCCGAACTGTCAGAAATTACGGCAAAAGTCTAGCCTAAGCTTGACCGCAATTGCAGCCGGAATTGCCACAGCAAGCGCCGCCTTCATGGCCATTGGCGCAGGCTTCGCTGCAATAGTGTTTCCCGTCTTTTTGGATGGCGGTGGCCAAGTCCACGGTGCAGAGGCAGGGGCCGCAGTCGCATTTTTGAGTGGTCGTCGTCATGGGTTGCTCCTAGCAATCTCACTGAGCAGTGAGGCGAGTGGGTTAAAGATCCCTAAGATCCCCGATCGAGGATGGTGCGTCGCTGGGTCGTTGGTTGTTGTCCAAGGGGGAGTTCCCCGAGTTCTGGGCCCGGCGTGGGGTTCCAGAAATGACTCCAAGCCATGACCTGATCGCGATTGGCGTTTGAGGTGGGGATCTGAGTTGAGGTCGAAGTTGCGACCTACAGAGATCTGAGTTGATCTTAGGTCAGCCTTAGATGAATAGCTGAACGTTTGTTCAGATGTTGCTACTTTAGCATGACTCTTCCCGCGACTGTCAAGGGTCGATCGGGGAAAGGGAAATTTGCAGAGGACAGTGAAGCCTTAAGCTATGCCCCTAGGCAATTTTGATCGCCCTAGGCATCACTCAACTGCCAGCAACTGGCGATCGGCATTCGCCAACCCACCCCAAAGGCCCGATCGCTGACCTTGAGCACCGGGGGCGTTTGTCGCCGTTTAAATTCAGCCCGAGCCAACAGGTGCATCACCCGCCGCACGGTGGACGAATCGTGACCAGCGGCCACCAAATCTGCGAGGGACTGCCGACGATTCACCAGCCGATCGAGAATGTCATCCAAAATTTCGTAAGGGGGCAAGGAATCTTGATCCAATTGGCCGGGTCGCAGTTCGGCGCTGGGGGGCTTGTTCAGCACGTGGCTGGGCACAATTTCCGATCCTTGGGACACCAACTGCGCAAAGGCGGCCGCGCCCACTTGCCCCTGATTGAGCCAATGGCAGAGGGAATAGACGCGGGTTTTGGGCACATCGGCGATCGCGGCCAGGCCGCCGTTGGTGTCGCCATAGAGGGTGCAGTAGCCCACGGCCATTTCGGATTTGTTGCCTGTGGAAATCAGTAAATAGCCAAATTTGTTGGCCAAAGCCATTAACAAATTGCCGCGAATGCGCGATTGCAAATTCTCTTCGGTCACGTCCGGTTGGGTTTGGGCAAAGGGTTCCGCGAGGGTTTGCTCAAAGGTGGCCATCAAGTCCCCGATCGGGAGTTTCAGGGTTGGGAAACCCAAATTTTCCGCCAGGGCCAGGGCATCGGCGATCGAATGATCGGAACTGTAAGGGGAAGGCATCAGCACGCCCAGAACGTTTTCGGCCCCCAAGGCCGCCACGGCCAAGGCTCCAACCAAGGTGGAATCGATCCCTCCACTGAGGCCCAGCACAATTTTGCGAAAGCCACATTTGCGGGCATAGTCCCGAATGCCCAACACGAGGGCTGACCACAGTTCCGCATCGGTGCTGGGAGCCAGGGGGGCTAACAATCCGGTTTGTTCTGGCAGGGGTTGTTCCTCGGCCAACAGGGGCAAGCTGTGAGGCCAAGATCCTTCCTGGCCAGTGACCACAAAATCGCGGGTTTCTGGATCGAATTCCGTGAGGATCAGCCCGGTTTCAAAGCTGGCTCCCCGGGCTGCGATCGCCCCTGTGCGACTGATGACTAGGCTGGTGCCATCAAAAATCAGGTCATCATTGCTGCCCACCTGATTGACATAGGCGATCGGGAAACCATAATTCAAAACCGAATGTTGCAGCATTTCTTCGCGCAACCGAGGCTTCCCGATCGTGTAGGGCGAAGCGGACAGATTCACCACCCAATCCACATCACAGTCCACCAACTCCGCCAGGGGATCCACATCGTAGAATTTGCGGCCCCAAAACTGATTGTTATTCCAAATATCCTCACAGATAGTTACGCCAATTTTGATGCCATCGAGCGTGAACCATTCTGCTTTTTTACCCGGTTCAAAATAGCGCCCCTCATCAAAAACGTCATAGGTGGGCAGCAGTCGCTTGCTAAACACATGCCGCAGGGCACAACTATCAATCAGCACTGCGCTATTAAAGAGACTTTTTCCACCTTCGGTTGCTAACAAATTGCCAATGATCGTTCCCGTCAGCACGGCTAGATTGGGCGGCAGCTCACGGGCCAACTTGGTCAACTGTTGTTTTGTGGCTTCCAAAAAGCTGGGCCAAGCCAACAAATCGCGCGGTGGATATCCACAAAGGGCTAATTCCGGAACCACCAACAGCCGCGCACCTTGGCGACTGGCCTGCTGGGCAGCGTTGAGGATGGCACGGGCGTTTCCCGCCAAGTCTCCGACCACGAGGTTCAGTTGAGCGAGGGCAATTTTCATGGGGGGCAAGCGGGGGAGGAACGATCGGGATATCGACAAAACTACGAAATTATCGATATAGCCTATCGGCAAATTAGCGATCGCGTAATGGGAATTGATCTGTAATTTGTCGAGTCGATCGCCCCTTTCCTTGCAACCCCGGTGCTTTTGTTACGCCACCGTGGAGAACATGCTGAAATGTCTTTTCTGGAATCGTTAGCCGTTGATTAGCCCCAAAACATCAACCGTTTGATTGGATTTGATCGGGTTTGATCGAACTTGATCGGATTTAGTTCCGTTGAACCCATGCTCCAAGGCCTAGCTGGCTTGGGGTTGATAGGGGTGAGGATGAGGATATTGATGGTGATGTTGGCGCTGAAGTTGGGCCATGTGATGGAAGAGTTTCCAGCAATATTCTTCCGGCAGGCCGCAGGTGGTGGCTCCGCGCATCACGACGGTGAAATACCAATCATTGGGGGCCAGTTCGCGGGGCAATTTGTCCACAACCACGTAGGTGCGCACGTCGTGGTAGGTTTGGCCCTGGCTGGTGACGGCGATGGTTTCGCGACGGTAGCCGCCTCGGGGCACATCTTCGCGATCGTCCAGTTGGTCGCTTAAACGCCAGGGCAGGGCATAAAGAACCCCAAAAACGCGCGATCGGGCATCGGGAACCACATCCAACACGCCGCATTCTCGCCGGGGCGATCGCCAGTTAAACCCCAGTCGGTAGCCCTCCAGCATGGCCGTGCCCACCAGGTAAGGATAAGCCGGCTCTCCGAGGGTGCGCTGCAAATCCACGGGGCACATGCAGGAGCCATAGGCAAAGTACAAAAACGTGGGTTCAGCGGGAGAACCGTTGGTTGGCAAGGCTTGGAGGGCGGCCGGTTCAGCGATCGGGGCGGGGCGAGAGGGGTTCATCGGCAGACGGAGGTGGATGGGGAAACGTTGATCCGATTGTCACCGCTGGGGGCCGTTGGGTTACGGAGGATTAAGCATTCGATCGAACCCGAAGCGAAGGGGTCAGCAGCGAGCAAGATTGTGCCAGCATTGTGCTGGTTTGCATCCTAGCAAAACTGTTTACCGAAATACAACTAAAACTCGATCGAAAAACCGTAGATTCAACGGTAGATTCAGATTACCCCATGGTCTAGTCGAACAACTTCGATTGTTTGCCTAGGGCCGGAATCCCCACGCCTTGAGGTTGGGGAGAATGTCAAGTTACCGAGTTCCGAAGCCCATGCGATCGATTGCCGAGATCAACGACAAAATCCGGAGTGGCCAAGTCACCGTTTGGACGGCCGAAGAACTGAAAGCCCAAGTGGCCACAATCGGCATCCAGGCGGCGGCCGCGCGGGTAGATGTGGTGGTGACCGGAACCTTTGAACCCATGGAGGCTTCTGGGGCCTTTCTGAACCTGGGGCAGACGGATCCACCGATCAAAATTCGCCGCTGCTGGCTTGATGGTGTGCCGGCCTATGCGGGCTTTGGGGCAGTGGATTTATATTTGGGAGCCAGCCACCCGGTGGAATTTGCCGACGGGGAAGCACCCGACGAAGGCCGCGATCGGGGCGGTGGCCATGTGATTGAAAGTTTAATCGCCGGACATTCGGTGCAACTGCGGGCGATCGGGCATGTGACCGACTGCTATCCCCGAGGCTCCTTTGAAACCTCGATCTCTCGCGACACGATCAACCAGTTTTATCTCTACAACCCCCGCAACCTCTACCAAAATTTCATCGTGGGCGTGAATGGGGGCGATCGGCCGCTCAATACCTACTTGGGCCCCTTGCAACCCAACCTGGGCAATGCGGTCTATGTCAGCGGCGGGGCCCTGTCGCCCCTGCTGAACGATCCGGAACTGCGGCTGTTGGGCATTGGCAGCCGCATTTGGTTGGCCGGCAGCCAGGGCTACATTGCCTGGGAAGGAACTCAGCATTTTCCGCTGCAAAAACGTCTCCCGAACCAAACCCCGATCGGCCCGGCGGCCACCCTGGCCTTGGTGGGAGATGCCAAACAAATGCAGGCCCAATGGGTGCGCGGTTGCTATTTCAAAGGCTATGGGCCGTCGCTAATGTTGGGGGTGGGCGTGCCGTTGCCGGTGTTGGATGAAGCGGTGGTGGCCCGGTGCGCCGTCAACGATGAAGAGATTGTGGCCCCGATCGTAGATTTTTCGATTCCCCGGCGAGTGCGGCCCACCTTTGGCTTGGTGAACTATGCCCAACTGAAGTCTGGCCGGATTGAAATCGATGGCAAACTTGTACGCACAGCGCCGCTCACCAGTTTGGCCCTGTCGCGCCAAGTGTCCGAGGCTTTGAAGTTGGAAATTCAACAGGGGCGGTTTTTGCTGTCGGAAGCCGTGGCCCCGTTGCCGAGCGATCGCACCTTTATTCCACAGGATCGCTGGGGACAAATTGGGATGGAATCGGAACCTTAGGCGCAGGGGGCGCGATCGCCCTAGGCATCGCTCACCTAGGCGCGATCGAGCGTGTGGTGAGCCACCAAGGAGCGCAAAGCATCGCGATCGAACGGTTTGGTGATATATTCCGTGGCTCCCGCCAGTTGCCCTTGAATGCGATCGAACGGGCGATCGTGGGAAGTCAACATAAGCACCGGTAGCGCAGCAAACTGGGGCAAGCTGCGCAAAATCCGGCACAGCTCCAGCCCATTCAGATTCGGCATCGACACATCCAACAGCAGCAGATCGATCGGCTGGTGGTAGATCATCGACAGCGCTTCCACCGGATCCGCCGTGGTCACCACGTTGTACAAATCCTCTAACGTGCGGCGCACCAAGGTATGCACAATCAAGCTGTCGTCCACAGCCAGCACCGTGGGCTTCGTCATGCTCGATCGAGCCACGGAAACGACATCAGAGGAGCTGTTCATGACTGACCCCAGGATTGAGATGATCGATGCGGCAATTGATGGGGCAATTCCCAAACGCCTTGTGCCTCACCCCTCGCAGGTTGGTTTCAGGTCGCTGGTCGAATCAGCCTGCCCAATCCTGCAAAAAATAGCACTCTCGTTTGATTAATCCATCAATTGCTACCTTAGCTGCCTTATTAGATGATTATTCCTAGATTCCTGATTTCTTTCACCCATGTGGCTAATCTCCCAAGGAGAAAGACAAGGACTTTCAAGACAATTTCAAGGCGATCGAGGGACTGAGACTAACGCAGGGAACTAATTAAATTTTGGCATTTTCCGTTGCGCCCTGGTCAAAATTCTGTTCATAGGCATCAATTTTTGATGATTTGTCAAGGTTGATGATTGAGCGCGCGGATTGCAACCAAGGCTCGATCGGTTCTGATCTTGCCTGCTGCGTGGCTCAGGCCTCGACCCACAGCAAAAGTAGCGCCATTTGAAAGTAAGGGGTCTGGGTCTCTTGCGCTTGTTTGCGAAAAGGGCAGCGGCAATGATTTGGCCATTGCTAAAGGCCTTGCAGGGGAAATAAAGCCAAAATTGCTACTCTGTACGCCCCAGAGATCGATGTAGACAAGGGGCTTAAGCCCCTTGTTCCTACGACAATTAATCTTCAGCCCGTGTTGAAAGATACTTCTCAGACATCCTCTCAGTGATCTTTTGAAGAAAAGATCAAAAAACATGAAGAAAATTTGAACACTGTCTTTACCAATAACTGCGGTTTATCCAAAATTCATTCAAAGTTCATTCAATATTTATCTGGTATTGATCCAGCGTTTATTTAGTGTTCCTCTGGTGTTCATGAACCATTGCTGGACTGCTGATTGATGACTCATTAACGATTTGTCAACTATTCGTTATTAATCCACTAGTAATGAATGGGCGATCGGGGCATTGTTGACGGGTTATGTTGATGGGCCATTAATGATTGGGCAGGGCCTCGATCGTTCATGGGGCATCATCGGTTTATGGGCATCAGCAAGACCCTATCAAGATCGAAAGTCATCAAGACCGACGTTGGAATTTTGGGAGCACTGATGATTCCAAAGGCAAAATTTCATCCTCTCAGGATTCTCTGAGGGGATGCAAAAGCAATTGGGGTGGTCAATTGCGATCGGGAAACAATTGCCGTGGGGTCAGGTTTTTGAACAATTATGAAGATCAAAAACTTAACCTGATGGGCTGAAGGAGTGATTGCGGTCAGTAATGAGAATCAATCCAATTTCTGAAAGCTCGAATGAGCGATCGCCCATTAAATCAAGACTTAGTGTCAAAATCAGCAAATTATCTAGCGAGAATCAAGGGAGAGCGTGTTTATTTAAGGGTCAGAGAGTATTTACATAAATTTATGATCAAAGGTTTACGTCTAATCTTTCGTGGATTTATCAATAAAACGCCACATTCACAGATCTAGTGAAAGATCCTGAGCTAAAATTGATAACAAATACAGATTTTTTTAACAGTTTTAGAGAGAGATGCCGCAACCATCCTCCAGCAGCCAATTTTGGAAATTGTAATGGTTACTCAACTACCGTCCTACGCCATGCGGCGATCGCCTCATCGATCCCAAGCTGGGCCGTTGTTAGTTCATTCCCTCGGAACTTCAGCGGCACGTCTCAGAAATAGCCCCTCTTGGCCTGACGGTGCGATCGAGTCAACGAATCATTCAGCGAATCAACCGGCTGCCAATTCGGCTTCCCTGAATCAAGAGCTGGCTTGCAGTGCTGATTCAGAGTCAACGGCTCATTGGCTAGATAGCAGTTCCGAGGCGGACTGTCGATCGCTGCTGACAATGCTCAATGGAGTAGGGGCTATTTTGACCGGCACGGGGCCCCTGGAACGGCGACTGCAACGAACATTACGTTACTTAGCCCGTTGTCTGGATCTAAAGGAAGCGGAACTGTGGTCTTACGATCGGGTGCAACATCGGTTTAAGTTGTCGGCCCTGTTTGTGCGGGGACAGGGGCGAAACTTAGCGGTGCATTTCGATCGCTCCGTGTCGGAAGCGGAGGTGCGCAAGTTGGGGCGGCGGGGCAGTCGCTCCATGGGCAAGCTGGAACTGTCGCAACTTGCCCCCCAGGGGGCGGGGGCCGGTTCTGAGGCAGTGGCATCTTCTGCCCAGACGTTTTACTGGGGGGCTTATCCCCTGCGCATGGAGCGGCATCCCCTGGGGATGTTGTTGCTGTGGCGCGATCGCCCCTGGTCGTTGGCCATGCAGGAGGCGGTGGAACAGGTGGCGCGGTTGGTGGCGCTGGCGTTGGGCCATGACTTGGCGAAACAGGGCGATCGGCAAAAACCAGAGGTGCGGTTGCGCCCTTGGCTCGAAAAAATTCGCTCATCCCTGGATTTGGATGCAGTTTTGGCGGCGGCGGTGCGGGAGTTGCGCCTGGTGTTGCGGATCGATCGCTGTGCTTATCTGTGGGCCTTGTGGGGTTCCGATGGAGCCATGCAGCTCACCGTTAGCCACCAGGACAGCCGCCAACCGGCCTTGGATGGGGCCTTCACCCGGGCGATCGCCCAAGGCCTGCCCTCTCTGTTAATGCCAGTGCTCAATCAATCCGATCTGAGCACCACGTCTACCCTGCCCTGGACACAACTTACCCACCTGCTGCACCATCCCGATCCCCAGGTGGCTCATTGGGCCGAGTCCGCTGGAATCAACGCCCTGTTGATTGTGCCCGTGCAGACGGCTTCTGGCCATTCCGGGGCGATCGCCTGCACCACCATCAGCCAGCGTCGTCAATGGTCCAGCGACGATTGCGAGGCCCTGCGTTGGGCGGCCGATCGCCTGGCCGTCGCCATCAGCCAAGCGGAACTGTACGATCGCTCCCAGGCCGCTGTACGCGCCACCGAAACCCAATTTCACGAGTTAGAACGCACCCTTGAGGATTTGAAAAAAGCCCAAGCCCAACTGGTTCATTCCGAAAAAATGTCCAGCCTTGGCCAGTTGGCGGCCGGCATTGCCCACGAAATTAACAACCCCGTCAACTTCATCAGCGGCAACCTGGATTGGGCCAGCGATGCCCTCACGGAATTGATCGAACTGGTGCGCCTGTACCAACGCCACACCCATGACCATGATCCCGAAATCATGGCCCAGGCCGAGCAGATGGACTTGGAATTCGTGCTAGAAGATTTGCCAAAGGTCTTGCATTCCATGCGCCAAGGCACAGAGCGAATTCAAGGCATTGTGGCTTCCATGCGCAATTTCTCGCGGCTCGATCGCGCAGAAGTTTCCTCGGTGGATTTGCATGAAGGCATCGATAGCACCCTGCTCATTTTGCATAGCCGCCTGGAGCGTAAAGGTCGGCAAAATCGAATTGAAGTGGTGCGCGATTATGGTGAGTTGCCCTTGGTGGAATGCCACAGCGGTCAGCTCAATCAAGTGTTTATGAACCTCTTAAGCAACGCGATCGATGCGCTCGAAGACCGGGAAACTGATCCGCGCATTGTCATTTGCACCCAATTAATGGCGGCAGATTCTGCGGTGGATGGGTTTGATCAACCCTCAAAACCGGGTGTTGAAATCACGATTCAAGACAACGGTAGCGGAATTCCCCCGGAGGTCACTTCTCGAATTTTTGACCCATTTTTCACCACCAAACCCGTGGGCAAAGGCACTGGGTTGGGCCTATCCATCAGTTACCAAATTGTGGTCGATCGGCATGGGGGCAAAATTGCCTGCGAATCTCAACCCAACAAGGGCACAACCTTCCGACTGTGGCTCCCCCTAGCAGTGACCGATCGTAACCACTAAACTCAAGACAGCTCGTTGCATGAGTTACTCGTGAGGACAAGGGCTATTCCCTGTCTCTTTCTGCCAAGGTTATGCCCCCAGAGGTTATTGCGCTGCTCCATGAACTGGTTCCCATCATCTACGATCGCTATGGCCTACGACTGCGGGCTAGCGATCTTGAAGGTCTGACTCAGTTTTTGCATCATCGTTGGCGATCGGGCAGCCCCCAAATCTGGGCCACCTATCGTCAACTGCTGTTGGATCGAAGTCCCCGCGGTCAACAGGCCTGGCAACCTTTAATTAATGTCATCACCAATACGGAAAGCTATTTTTTCCGCGATCGGGGACAGTTTTCGCTCTTGCAACGGCAGATTTTGCCAGAGCTAATTCTGAGTCGGCAAGGAAGTCGGCGGCTTTGTTTGTGGAGTGCGGCCTGTGCTGGGGGCGAAGAACCCTATTCCTTGGCGATTGCTTTACAGGGTATGTTGCCGGCCCATGAAAATTGGCAAGTTCGCATCTTTGCCACGGATATTAATGAAGAAGCGCTCGATCGGGCCCGATCGGGTCGCTTTCGATCGTGGTCATTTCGAGCCATTGATCCCACCACTTGGCAAACCTATTTCCGGCCCCTGGCGGATGGTTGGCAAATTGACCCAGCGATTCAACGGTTGGTGACCTTTCAAAACTTCAATTTGGTGAATGATGAGTTGCCTTTAACTGATGTTGGCAAGTTTGATTTAATTCTTTGTCGAAATGTATTTATTTACTTTGCTACGGAGTCCATTACGCAAACCGTTGATTTGTTTGCCAAGGCCCTTGCCCCTGGGGGATATTTGCTGACGGGCCATGCGGAATTATGTCATCAACCGCTGCAATCCTTTGCAACTCAAATCTATCCAGAATCGGTGATTTATCGTCGGCGATCGGGACAAGCAGCCGCAACCCCTCTGCCTCCAATTAATGGCTTAACCCAACCTTACGCCGCTGCCAGCAATTTAGAAAATCCCTTGGGGAATCCCTTGGAAAACACGACGGGGCTGAAAAATGGGATGGAAACCCTTCACCCGGCTCCGCTGATCAATGCTGATGCCCAGGCGATCGCGATTGAAACGGCGATCGCCAATCATCAGGAACGGCCCAATTATTCGCGATCGGATCATTTAAATGACCTAACTGATTCCAACCATTTAAATAATTCCCGATCGAGCAATCCCCGACCCACCGACTCATTCCCCCATTCCCTTCAGCCATCGTCCCCCAAAGTGCCGGTGGTTAAGCCCCTTTCCACACCCTATGCCACGCCTAAAAATCAAACAGAACAGTTACACAATCGAATCAAGCAAAAATTATTGCAACTGCTGAAGCTCTATCCCAACAGCAGCGCCACACTCTATGCCCTTGCTTGTCTTCACGCCAATTGGGGAGCCAGCCAGGAAGCCAATCAATATTGTCAACAAGCCTTGGAAATTGAGCCAGAGTCAACGGAAATTTGCTGTCTGTTGGCCCGAATTTGGGAAGAACAGAACCAGTTTGATCAAGCCAAGCAATTTCTGCGGCGGGCAGTGTATTTAGATCGCCATGCTTTGCCTCCCCGGCTGGAATTGGCCAGCTTATACGAGCGGATTGGGGATGCCACCGCAGCACGTCGTCTTTATGCTTCAGCGTTGGAACTGTTGCAGGATTTTGCCCCCCACTGGCCCGTGTTTGACCATGACCATTTAACGGCGAGGGAATTGAGCGATCGCCTTAAGGAACATCTAGCTACAATCAGCCACGATCAGCATTGATTCAGTCCTAATCAGCGCTAATCAATGCTGATCGTGTTGCTTGTCGTATTTTCTGGTTTGCATCAATTTTTGATTAACTGGCTATCCGGTGAATGTCAATTGGATATTAACCGATGATTAATGATGCAAAGAAAATATAGATTTCACACAAAAACATAAAGAAAACGACAAAAATCCTAGAAGCCGGAAAAATCGAAAGTAAACTCAAGTTAGTTCGTTAGGGCAACGATCGAACAGAAAGCCATGGCAGAGTTCCCGTGACTCAGAAATTCAAGGTAAACAGCGAAAGATAAAAGTGCAAAAAGTTTTTGTCCAATCTGTCTGATCCCCACGGACAAGGGGTGGTAACAAATTTCTAAGAGGTTGTTTGAAAAGCCAAAATTGCTACTCTGTACGCTTCGGTAATCGACGTAGACAAGGGGCTTAGGGCCTGTCGTTGTTTAGCCTGAAACCCCAGACCTGTCGTTAGCGGATCGTGGGGGACAAGGGGCTTAAGCCCCTTGTTGCGACGATTAGGACATGGAAAATCAACCGTTTCAGCATCACCTTGAAAAATGACGACATCCCCTCAGCCCCTTGCCCTCACGATTATTGGTGCTTGGCCTGTGCCAAAAATACTTTTCAAACATCCTCTAAAAGAGAAATATGGCAAAAAGCCGCATATTTTGCCCGGTAACTTTGAGCTTTCGAGACTTCAAACTCACCCTGGCATTGTGGCGAGTCTGAGGTTGATTTCTGGTGCGATCTCTTGGGGGCAATCGCTAGCGTGATTTCTGGGGCGATCGAGCGGGGCTAGCGGGTTCAGCAAAATGGGCGGTGAATGATTTGTGGCGACTGAACAGAGCTATTTAATTGTGGATGTGATGCAGACCCTGTGCGGTTTAGAGGCTCAATGGGTGGAAGAAACTTTGCCCCTGGTGGAGCTGAAGCCGATCGCGGGGTTGGGAGCTGGCTATTTGGGAGCGATCGACCGGCGGGGAAAACTATTGCCGGTGGTGGACTTGGCGGATTGCCTGGGTTTGGCTCGATCGCCCTATGGCCTCTCCGATGCGATTGTGGTGTTGCGATCGCCCCAGGGGGTGAGCTTGGGGTTGATTGTCAATGAAGCGGTGGATCTGCAAGGGGTGATGCTGGATCCAGACCCCAGCCTGTTGGTGGCGGAACTGTCAGCCCAGGCCCGCGAGCTGGTGCGGGACGTGGTGCTTTTGGCCGGTCAACCGATCGCCCTGATTAATACAGAAAATCTGTTCACGGTGTTGCAGCGGCCCGAGTGGCATCAAACGCCCGCCGATTCCGCTGCCGATCGGTGGCGGGCCCTTTCCGCGATCGATCAGGCCCTGTTGCGGGCGCGGGCGGTGGAACTGGCGGAGGCCGAGCACACCGACAGCGATCAAGAGGGACAACCCTGGATTGTGGTGGAAATTGGTGGCGAGCGCTTTGGCATTGACGCGGCGGCCGTGCGGGAGCTGGCGGAGTTGCCGGTGATTGTGCCCTTGCCTTGTTGCCCGAGCCATGTGTTGGGGAATGCGAATCTGCGGGGCGAAATTGTGACGGCCATTGACATCAGCCCCTGGTTAGGCCAAGAGCGCCGGCCCGCCGTCACCCGATCGCTGGTGGCGATCGTGCAGGTGGAGGACTTAACGGTGGGTTTGGTGATTGATCGGGCGATCGAGACCCAGTGGGTCAGCGCCCAGCGCTTGGCCCCCGTTCCCTTTAACACCAGCACCGCCGAGCAACTGGCTCCCGTCAACGGCTCCCTAGATTCAACAGTCGCCAACCGAGACAGCGCCTACATTCGGGGCATCCATGTGCATGGGGGCCAGGCCACCAGTTGGCTGGATGTGGCCACCCTGTTGCGCGATCCGAGCTTGGTGGTTAACGAAAGTCTTTAGGCAAGTCTTGAGGCCCACGGGGCGATCGGTCCCCAAGCTTCCGAATTTCCCCCAACTTTATTTCCCCCAACTTTGCAGGACAAAACCATGAATTCTACCCTCAAAAACGATCGTCATTGGCGACTGCGGTATCAAATCTCCTTGGGATATGCCATGCCGATCGCCCTGTCGATCATCGCCACCACCGTGGTTTTGAATAATGTGCAATCCGTGCGCGAGCAACAAACCACCTTTAACCGGGTGACGCAAGTGGAGGAAAAAATCGGGCTTTTAGGGTTCAATGCCCAAACGATTTCTCGCGCCACCCGAGGATACTTGCTCGATCAAAATCCCGTTTCCATTACTTCCTTTGATCAGGCGCGTCGGAATGCTGACAAAGCCATGACCGATTTAGAAGCGATCGTTGTGGATGCTCGGCAGCGGGAAACCCTGGGCGAACTGAAACAGGATTTGGCGCAATTAGTTTCTATCAACGAAAAATTATTGACCATTGCTCGCCAAAATCCGGCCGGGGCGATCGCGGAATGGAAGCGGGATGGGGGTCGCCAAGCCATTCAAAGTGTGGAACGGTTGGTGGAAATTCTGCGTAGTCGGCAATCGGAATTAGTGGACAAAACCCTGAAGGATCAAAACGATGCCCTGACGGCCCTGTCGAATATTTCCCTGTTGACCACGGGGCTGGCGGTGTTGGGATCCACGGTCTTGGGGATTTGGATCGTGGTGGCGGTGAGTCGGCAAATGTTTGAAGTCAGCAGCAGTCTGGCGGCTTCGTCCAGTGAAATTGCGGCCACGGTGGAACAGCAGGAACGCACTTCCAGCGCCCAAGCCGCTTCGGTGAATGAAACCACGGCCACGATGGATGAGCTGAGTGCTTCATCGCGGCAGTCGGCGGAACAGGCGGAGTCGGCGGCGGCGGCTTCCCAGCGGGTTTTGCATTTGGTGGAGGATGGCAACCGCACCGTGGGCCAAACCCTGGAGAGCATGACGGAAATGAGAATGCAAATGAATGCGATCGCCCAACAAATTTCCCAACTGAGCAGCCAGGCGGCCCAAATTGGCAGCATTACGCAGTTGGTGACGGATGTGGCCAATCAAACCAATATGTTGGCCCTGAATGCGGCGGTGGAGGCCGTGCGGGCCGGGGAACATGGCAAGGGCTTTTCGGTGGTGGCGGCGGAAATTCGCAAGCTGGCCGATCGCAGCAAGGAATCGGCCCAAAAGATTGATGGGTTGGTGACGGAAATTCAAGGGGCGATCGACACCACGGTCATGGCCACAGAAGAGGGCAGCAAGCGCGTGGAAACGGGCTTAACGGCCAGCCAGCAAACGGCGGGGGCCTTTGACGAGGTGGCCCGGGCGATCGATATGGTGGTGGTGAGTAACCAACAAATTTCGCTGAATATTCGCCAGCAGGCGATCGCCGTTGACCAAGTGGTGCAGGCTATGAACGCCTTGAACCAAGGGGCCAAGCAAACCGCCGAAGGCATTGCCCAAACCCGCATCGGCACTCGGCGCTTGGAAGAGGCGGCCCGCGACCTGCAAGAGATGGTTTAGGTTCCAGACCGGGTAATGGCTAATGGCAATCATTGACGATCGGGATCTGCGGGAACTCTATCGCTTGTCCAGTGGCGAGCATCTGCAAACCCTGGAAACGGGACTGCTGCGGTTTGAACAAAATCCCAGCGATCGCAATGACTTTGCGGAACTGTTGCGGGCGGCCCACACCCTGAAGGGAGACTCGCGAATGTTGGGGGTGAACCATGTGGAAAAACTGGTTCATCAGGTGGAGCATGTGCTGAAACAGTTGCAGATTCAGGAACTCAGCCTCACGCCGCTGCTGGCGGAAACGCTCTATAACACTCTGGATGCGGTCAAGCAGTTGGTGCAGGAGGCCACGGAGGAGCTGCCGAGCGAGCTGCCTTCTGCGATCGATCCGGTGCGGGTGTTGGCCCGGTTAATGCAGGCCAGCAGTGGGGTGGCCGAGTCGGAGTTGATGCCACTGGAACCCAGTCCACTCCCGATCGCCCAAACGGCCCCAGCGAGTTTTGAAGGAAACTCAGAACCGATTCCAGAGCCAATTCCAGAGCCAATTCCAGATCCCCAATTAATTCCAGAGCTAATTCCAGAGCCAATTTCAGACCCCCAATTAATCTCAGACTTAATTTCAGAACAGCCCAGCGAACGGGACGCAACCTCCTCGACAACACCGCCAGCGGTTTCTAATTCGGTTCCGGCGCTTAGGGCCGATCGCCCCACTTCTGCACCCTCAGAATCGCCCCCACCGGCTCGATCACCCGATCGCCCAACCAGTCCAGTTAATTCAATCCATTCAGTCAATCCCACCACGCCCGCCAGTGCCGAGCCATATCACATCGACACGATCCGCGTTGCCACCCGCCATTTAGATGGCCTGGTTGATCGGGTGGGTGAATTGGCGGCCATTGAGCGACGACTATCCCATCAGGCGGCCTTGCTCGATGGATTGGTGCGGCTGTGGGAAGAATTGCGATTGCACGATCGGGGACAGCAGCGGATGAGTGATCCCACCCTAGCCCCCGATCGTCGTCGTAGCGATCAGCAACGGCATCAACTGCACGAAGACTTTCAACAGGCTCTCTATGGCTTGCGGGAGCGAGTGCAAAATGCCAACCATCGCCTAGAAGCGATCACCGATGACCTGAAAGATCGCACCCGTTCCCTGCGGTTGTTGCCCTTGGCCACGGTGTTTCAACATTTTCCGCGCATGGTGCGTGACTTGGCCCAGCAGCAGGGCAAAGCGGTCACCCTGGTGGTGGAAGGGGGCGAAACCACCGCCGATAAACAGGTGATTGAGGCGCTGCGAGATCCCTTGTTGCACCTGGTACGCAACGCGATCGACCATGGCATTGAGTCGGCGGCTGAACGTCAGGCGGCCGGCAAACCCGCCTGCGCCACCTTGCGGTTGTGGGGTGCTCAACAGGGCGATCGGGTCTTGATTTCCCTCAGCGACGACGGCCGCGGCTTAGATCGCCAGGCAATTATCGCCACCGCCGTTCGCCAACAGCTTTACAGTGCCGAAGAACTCGCCCATTGGCAGGATGAACAGATTTTTGAGCTGATTTTGTTGCCAGGATTTTCCACCCGACTGGAAGCCACCGAGCTATCGGGACGGGGCGTGGGCCTCGATGCGGTGCGGGTTTGTGCGGAACGGCTGAAGGGTCGGGTGATGGTGCAGTCCAAGCCGGGTCAGGGTTGCACCATCACCCTCACGGTGGGGACAACCCTGGCGGCCACCCAAGCCCTGTTGGTGATGACGCGCGATCGCACCTTGGCCATTCCGTTGGAATATGTCCATGAAACGCGCCTTGTGCCGGTCAATCAAATTACCGCCTTGGAAGGTCGCCCCGTGATTCTGCTGGAAGGGGAGCCGGTTTCCGCCACCGACCTGGGGGATTTGCTGGAGTTGCCGGGATTGCCACCGGGGCCCGCGCCCGATCGAGTGGATGTTATTCCCCATCCCTGCGTGGTGTTGGTGATGGGGCGCGATCGCCTGGCCGTGTTTGTCGATCGGCTAATTGATGTGCAAGAAATTATGCTCAAACCCCAGAGCAAACTGCTGGTGCGTGTGCGGAATGTGTCTGGGGTGACGATTTTGGGCAATGGGGATGTGTGCCCCGTGTTGCACCCGCCGGACTTGTTTGCCACCTTGGGCGGCCGCACCAGCCGCAACAGCAGCCTGAGCACGGCCGATTCCCTGAGTATGGCCCGGCCACCCGCGATTTTGTTGGTGGAGGATTCGATCGCCACCCGTACCCAAGAAAAGCGGATTTTGGAAACCGCTGGCTACGACGTGGTGACCGCCACCGACGGGATGGATGCACTGCACAAGCTGCGATCGCGCACTTTCGACGCGATCGTTTCCGATATTCAAATGCCTCGTTTGGATGGGTTGGGGCTAACGGCGCGGATCCGTCAAATGCCCGAATACGACGACCTCCCGATCGTGCTCGTATCGTCCCTGAATTCCGACGCAGACAAACGACGGGGCGCGGAAGCCGGAGCGAATGCCTACTTGACCAAGGATGCATTTAACCAAGCGGCGCTGCTGGGAATTTTGCGCGAACTGGCTCGATCGCCCTAGTTACTAGTTATTAGTTATGCGCTATCTGCCCCAGCCTTCCCAAAAATCAGCCGACGGGGCGCGATCGGGGTCAGCAAACCCAGACCCGAAAACCCAAACCTAATCAACCCAGATCAGCAGATCCGGTGATTGTTGGCCATTAAACGGTTGGTCGATAAACAATCCCGAGGCATAAACGGTTAAACGTGATCGTTGAAAAATTTAATGGCGCTCTAGCTCGTGACCGGCAACGGTTGACCCATGCCAACCCAGAAACTTAACCGTTTCCTTAATTACCAAATCGATCCAACGATCGCGAGCTAGAACGTCCCCCCTAATCGATCAACAACTCCTCATAAACAAGTCATGAATGAATTGTGATGCCTGTTTGCCCTAAAACTCCCTGAACAAGATTTCTGGAGCAAACACACAATGAAATGAAGCCAAAAAGCTGAGAGCGAAAGCGATTCAGAATTTCCCAAAGACCTGACGGATTCCTAGAGCCGTTAACCAATTCCCATCGAATGATCCATGCGATCGGGTGGATGCTGACGGCGATCGGAAAGATTAGTCCCCTTTGGGTTCCTTGCCAACTACTAAGCGATTGGCAACGGTTTCGGGTTGAATCGCAGACAGTACCACATGGCCCGAATCCGCAATAATCACAGCTCTGGTGCGGCGACCATAGGTGGCATCAATTAATTGGCCACGATCTTTTGCATCAGTAACCAGGCGACGAATCGGAGCCGAGTCAGGGCTGACAATGGCAATGATTCGGTTGGCCGCCACAATATTACCGAAACCAACATTAATGAGTTGAATGTCCATCGACAAATTCCTCAAAGAGAAAACCCGTGAAGGTTGATTGAGTGGTTGGTAGATAATGATTAGTCACTCCGAGACAGAATCGATCCCAGCCTAATTAGGCAGGTTATGACCTAGTTGATCGCCGTTGTTGAGCACAGCAGGGCCCTCTCAGGTAGCAACCGCATGAGCGGTTATACCTACTGAGCGCTATCTCAATGAACCAACCCAGAATGAATGGGTCTAAATCTCCTATTAGAAGGATTAGCCCCAGTTAATCAGGGTAGGGGATGGATCGGGAATCGATCTCCCAAGGGGAAATTCAGTGTGCATCAGGACGATCTAGCGCGAATGAACCAGGATAGATCGTCATGATGGATCACGGCATCGATCAGGCGGGACAGATTTGTGCGGACTGACTAACACACATGGAAAATTTAGCTCGAAAAATGAACATTCAGTCTATTTTCACAAAATTTCCCAGCAAGTTGATCAGTCTCTGTTCTCCAATAGTTGATTAAAGCGGTGAATTTGCCAAAAAACATGGTTCAACCGCCGTTGATCGTCTAAACCCATGGCGAGTTCCTGGGTAGTTTGCCAGCGGGTTTGATCGAGCCACAGCTCAAAAACTGCTCCATGGGGGATGGAAATTTGCCATGTTCTTGGGGAGCCGAGGATCTCTGAGATTAGGTGTTGCAAGATCCAGTGATGGGTGATGATCCAAAGGCAGGGATCGGGATTTTGTGGCTCTGTTTCGGTGGGGTTTGTATCAATAAATTGGCTAATTAGACCTTGTAAAAAGATCTGTGCGCGTGATCGCCCGGCTTCTAGGGTTTCTGATTGCGGAATTGGGATCCATTCCCAGGAATTTTCCAGTTTTTGGCAAAGTTCGGGATATTGTCGCCTGGCTTCGCTCCAGGTCAGCCCCTGAAAAATGCCGTTGTCAAATTCGCAAAGGTGGGTGTCGGTGATGATGAGCGGTAGGGGCCGATCGCCCGTGGCCGGGTGGGCCATGGCGGCCGATCGCGCCAGTTGGGCAGTTTCTTGGGCCCGTTGTTGGGGACTGCTATAAATGGTTTGGGGATGGGCTCCCTGTTGGGCCAGGGCTTGGCCAAGCGATCGCGCCTGGGTTTGGCCCCGATCGGTCAAGGGGTCGTCGGCTCGCCCCATCATTCGCCCCGCTGCATTCCCGATCGACTCCGTATGACGGATAAAAAAGAGTTTCAGCATCAATTAGAATTCGTGGCCCTTAGGAAGGGGTAGAACGCATTGGGCAAGCTCCTACAATAATTGGGGAGTTTGGAATTGGGGAGTCTGGCGATCGGGCCTTGGCTGTCCATGCCCAGATCCCTTCTCAACCGCCGCGTTCAAAACCAGAGCCGATGCTACTAAAGTCCACCACCCGCCATATCCGCATCTTCGCCGCCGAGTTGGCCAATGATGATATTGTGCCGAGCGAAACGAAGCTCACGATTGATGTTGATCCCGACAATGAGTTTTTGTGGAATCCGGAGGCGCTCCAACAGGTCTACCGTAAGTTTGAAGAGCTGGTGGCCCAGTCGGCGGGTCAAGATTTGACGGAATACAACTTGCGGCGAATTGGGTCAGATTTGGAGCACTTTGTGCGATCGCTGTTGCAAAATGGCACGATCGCCTACAACTTGGAAACCCGCGCGGTGAATTACAGCATGGGCTTGCCGCAGGTTTCGCCCTAGGGGTTGTGCTCGGTGCGATCGGGGCTTGATTGGGGTTTGGTCAGTTTCTGAGCATGGCCCGATCAATTTCTGGTCTGTCCGATTCGGTCTGTTTGAGCGGTCTGATCAGTTGCAGTTCAAGGCGTTAATTCTGCCAGCTCAACAGCTCCAACCCCAGGCCACAGACAAGGGGCTTAAGCCCCTTGCCCCTCGTCTGGTCTGTCCGATTCGGTCTGTTTGAGCGGTCTGATCAGTTGCAGTTCAAGGCGTTAATTCTGCCAGCTCAACAGCTCCAACCCCAGGCCACAGACAAGGGGCTTAAGCCCCTTGCCCCTCGGTCGATCGCGGAACCTCAAGAACCTGTTCCCCGCAGGCCTTCGCCCTAAGCAGCCAACTGCCGGAAAAAAGATTGCCGCCACTGGGCATCCCGCTTGCGATCGCACAAAAATTCCAGCACGCGAATGCCTTGGGTGGGCAGTTGGCTCAAGGAGTCGCAAAACTGCTGCCATTGGGTAATTTGCCGATATTCAATGCCATAGCTCTGGCAAAGGCTGGCAAAGTTAACCGATTGCGGTGTGGCAAAAAACTCCTCAAAAGGGGGTTCAAACTGCGAAACGGGCAGCATTTCAAAGATGCCGCCGCCGTTGTTGTTAATCAGCAAAATGGTGAGGCTGCCTTGGAAGTGGCGACGGGCTAAGAAGCCGTTGGTGTCGTGCAACAGGGCTAAATCTCCGGTGAGCATCACGGCCGGTTGATGGTGTTGGGCCAGGCCGATCGCGGTGGAAAGGCTGCCATCAATGCCGTTGGCTCCCCGATTAAAGAAGGGCTGAATTTCCCGGTTGTTGATGCCCCAAAAATATTCCACATCCCGCACGGGCATACTGTTGCAGATAAAAATTGGGGTGCGATCGGGCAGTGTTTGCGGCAACAGCCAGGCGATTTTGCTTTCCAGACGTTGGGGTTGTTCCGCCAGGGCCTGTTTCACGGTGATTTCCAGGGCCCGATCGCCCGCTAGCCAAGTTTGCAAATAATCGGAGGGGGGCAAGTCCGGTTCCGGGGTTTCCCACAGCTCGATCGCCCCCTGGATCGATCGCGTGCGGCCATGGAGCGGATCCAGGTTGCGATCGCCCGGATCCAAAATCCATTGGGGCGCATCGGTTTCCATCAGCCACAGGCGCAGGGTCTTGCTGATTGGTAAGCCCCCCAGCCGCAGCACCATGGTGGGCCGCAGTTGTTCCCGCTGGTGGGGACTGCGCAACATCAAGTCGTAGTGGGCCACCAAGTGCTGATTCAGGGCCCCAAAATTCCGCAACGGCGAGAGGCCTTCCGCCAACACGGGCCAACCGAGCGATCGCGCCAAGCGTCCCACCGCTGCACAATAGGCCGCCGGATCCGCCGGTTGGGCCGGCCCCGCCACAATCAGCCCCCGCTCCGTTTGGCGGGCCCCTTGCCAAAACTCCTGCCAGGGCAACCGGGAAAAAGTAATCGGTCGGCGCACCGGCTGCAAATGCCCAAAGAATTCCTGATCATGCCAATTGGCCCGTAGCTGGGCGAGGGCATCGACCACGGCCGGTTCCGGCAAAGGGGGCAACGGATCCCGCAAGGGAACATTCAGATGCACGGGACCCGGGGCGGAGATCGCCCGTTGGGCCGCCTGGGCCAGGGTTTGGCGCAAGTAGGCCAACAGGTCTAACCGAGGTTCCGGCAGGGCCAATTCTGCCTGCCAAACGGGATACATCCCAAAGAGCTTGAGCTGATCGATCGCCTGGCCCGCCGCACAGTCGCGCAACTCTGGCGGGCGATCGGCCGTGAGCAACAACAGGGGCACACCACTTTCGCGAGCCTCAATCACCGCCGGGAAAAAGTTGGCTCCCGCCGTGCCCGATGTGCAAACCACCGCCACCGGCCGGTGCGATCGCCGGGCCGCCCCCAGGGCCCAAAACGCCCCCGATCGCTCATCCAAAATCGGAATCGCCGTCATTTGCGGATGGCTGGCCAGGGCGATCGTTAACGGGGTCGATCGGGAGCCTGGGCAAATCACCACCTCCGTCACCCCCACCCGCACCAGCGTTTCCGCCAACACCGAAGCCCACAACGTATTGCGATTCGTGAAATCCATCCCCAAGATCAAACCCCTATCCAACCGCGCATGACCCGCGTGTTGACACTCCCCGTCCTAAAGGGACAGGGATTCTTGATTCTACGAGGTTGCTTGCCTTGACAGGGTTTCCCCAACCAAAGTAGAGGCATCCTCTCCCCAAGCGTTGCACGGTTCAAGACCGTAGCTTCCGGTATGCCCTACCGTAGCCAATCCCCGACTGAGGATATTTCTAGCTGCATTGTGGTCACGATTAAGGACAGCTCCGCACCAACAAATATGCGTCCTTGTTGACAGTCCTTTCTTGACAATCGCGCCACAGCTAGAGCATTCCTGGCTTGTGTAGTGAGGCGGGACAGCAACGGTGATTTTGCCAAACACTTTGCCAAAATATTCCAGCCACACTCTGAACTGATACCAGGATGCATCGTTAATCGACTTAGCAAGGCAGTGATTCTGCACCATGTTTTTGATTCTCAAATCTTCGTAGACGATCAAGTCGTTAGACTGAACTACGCACCGTGCCAATTTCACAGCATGGTCTTTACGCTGCCTACTTATCTTGAGATGGCGCTTGCCTAAAATCACCCTTGCCTTGCGACGATTGCTTGACCCTTTAACCTTTCTGCTAACCCTCCTTTGAGCCTGCTTGATCCGTTGCTCTCCCCTGCGAAGAAAGCGCGGATTTTCCGCTCTGTCGCCATCCTGAGTGACGTAGAAATCGTTGAGTCCTACATCTAACCCAACCGCCTTACCAGAAGGCTGGACTACTTCAAAGCGTTCAACAGATACGGCAAATTGAACATAGTACCCATCTGCACGTTTTACCAGTCTGACCCGCTTGATTTGGTTAGGTTGGTAAAAATGCAAATCACGAGTTCCCTTCAGTTTCAATCTGCCAATCTGCTTACCATCAGTGAACGTGATTGATTTACGATCCTCCGCTAGTTTCCACCCAGTCGTTTTGTATTCCACTGAGCGAACGTCTTTCTTAAATTGCGGAAAACCTTTCTTGCCTGGGATCTGCTTTTTGCAGTTCTCATAAAACCGCGAGATCGCAGACCAAGTGCGTTCTGCCGATGCTTGACGAGCCATTGAGTTGAGTTCATTGGCAAACGGAAATTCTTTTGCCAGCACCGCACAATACTTGTTGAGGTCGTATTTAGACAAGCCTTTATTGTCCATCCAATAGCGCAAGCACTTGTTTTGGATGAACTTGGCAGTCCTCAACGCCTCATCAATAGCGCTGAACTGAGCAGGCTTTCCGTAGACTTTGAACTCAAGAATTAGCATATTTGCATTATAGCTTATGCTGACCTGCTTGGCATAAGAATGACGGGCACTAAAGTACCCCTGTCGCCTTTTATCCTTGCGCTAAAGAGACAAGGTTTTCATGCTCCCGTGCGACCTGATAACCTTACTGCTGTCTAGGCTTTCTAGGTTATCTAGACCGCGCAGGTTCTTGGATCTCATTTCCCCTTGGATCTTGGATGTTGCATCTGGGATCTGGGGGTTGGTCTTGGGCCGCACAACCCTCGCCCCTTTCTTACACCTTCGGCATACCGCCATGAAACTGCTCGACTCACAGGGCCGCCTCCTTGGCAAACTCAGCATTTTAGACCTCGGTGCAGGCCTGGTTATCCTACTTGTGCTGGTTGGGATCTTCTTGGTGCCCGGAACCGGCGGCTCCGTGGCCCAAGTGGGCGCAGTGAAACAAATGGTCGAAATTGACGCGGTGGCTCGGGGTCTTTCCATTCGGGATCCGCAAACCGTGATCCAAGAAATGACCAGTTCCGGCAAAACCAACGTGATTATTCGGAACCAGCCCTACGGCAGCATCACTGTTAAATCGGTGCAAACCCTCACCCGCACTACCCTGGTTCCCCAACCCGATGGCACGGTGAAGGCCCTGCCGGATCCGCGCCCTGATTTGTATAACAGTGACCTGTATTTGACCCTCAGCGGCGAGGCCACCATGACGGAAAATGGGCCCGTTCTGGGGAATAACAAGCTCAAAATCGGCATTCCTGTGGAATTGGAAGGAAAGGCCTATAACTTCAATGCCAGCGTGATTGATGTGCGGTTGCTGAAGAAATAGGTTTGTTTTTTCGGTTATCGATTTCTAAATGATTGATTTCTGAATGATCAAATTCTGAATAGTTGATTTCTGAATGATCAACCTTCTGGATGATCAAATTCTGAATGATCGATCGAACCCATTCCGTCCATCAGCGCGATCGAGGCGATCGCCCCCATAACCCCATAAAATTTCGCCCTATTACCCTATGAATATTCACCACGTTGCCAGTCAGCCTTTTTTAGATCAAAAGCCCGGCACTTCCGGTCTGCGGAAGCGCGTGCCCGTTTTTCAACAGCGGCATTATTTAGAAAATTTTGTTCAATCCATCTTTGACAGCCTCGAAAATTTTGCCGGACAAACTCTAGTCCTGGGTGGCGATGGGCGCTACTACAACCGCACCGCGATCCAAACAATCTTGAAAATGGCCGCGGCCAATGGAGTGGGGCGCGTGTTGGTGGGTCAGGGGGGAATTTTGTCCACTCCGGCGGCCTCCTGCGTGATCCGCAAAAATGAAGCCTTTGGCGGCATCATCCTTTCGGCCAGTCACAACCCCGGCGGCCCCGACGCGGATTTTGGCATCAAGTTCAACACGGCCAACGGCGGCCCGGCTCCCGAAAAGGTAACCGATGCGATTTATCACCGCACCAAAACCCTGGATGGCTACCGGATCCTGGAGGCGACGGATTTGGATCTCGATCGCCCCGGTACGAGCCAACTGGGCGATATGACCGTTGAGGTGATCGATTCCGTCAGCGACTACGCGGCCCTGATGCAGTCGTTATTTGACTTCGATCGCCTGCGGGATTGGTTCAAAACCGGCCGCGCCTGTGTGGATTCCATGCACGCCGTGACCGGCCCCTATGCCCAAGCAATTTTGCAAGGGCTGTTGGGTGCGCCGGCCGGTACGGTGATGAACGGTGTGCCCCTGGAAGACTTTGGCGGAGGTCACCCGGATCCGAACCTGGTCTATGCCCATGACTTGGTGGAAATTTTGTTTGGCGACGGTGCGCCGGATTTTGGGGCCGCTTCCGATGGGGACGGCGATCGGAACATGATTTTGGGGCGCAACTTCTTCGTCACCCCCAGCGACAGCTTGGCCGTGTTAGCCGCCAACGCCACCCTCATTCCGGGCTATCGCGATGGTTTGGCCGGTGTGGCGCGATCGATGCCCACCAGCGCCGCAGTCGATCGGGTGGCGGCCAAACTGGGCATTGATTGCTATGAAACCCCCACCGGTTGGAAATTCTTCGGTAATTTGCTGGATGCGGGCAAGGCCACCCTCTGCGGCGAAGAAAGCTTCGGCACGGGGTCAAACCATGTGCGCGAAAAAGACGGTCTTTGGGCGGTGCTGTTCTGGCTGAACTTGCTGGCGGTGCGCGGCCAATCCGTGGAGGCGATCGTGCGGGAGCACTGGCAAACCTACGGCCGCAACTACTACTCCCGCCATGACTATGAAGAGGTGGAGAGCGATCAGGCTCATACCCTGGTCGATAACCTGCGGGCCAAGCTGGGTGACCTGAAGGGCCAGAAATTCGGCTCCTACGAGGTGGACTACGCCGATGATTTTGCCTACACCGATCCTGTGGACGGCAGCCTCAGCCAAAAACAAGGGATTCGGATCGGGTTCACGGATGGCTCCCGGATTGTGTTCCGCCTGTCGGGCACGGGAACCCAAGGAGCCACGCTGCGGTTGTATTTGGAAAGCTACGAACCCGATTCCGCCAAGCATGATCAAGACACCCAAGTGGCCCTCGGAGATTTGATCGCGATCGCGGAGGAAATGGCCCAAATCAAGTCCCTGACCGGGCGCGATCGCCCCACGGTGATCACCTAACGATCACTTGCTGCCATCTGATTGCTGATTGATGCGCGGATTGCCTCGCCGGTCGCGTTGCAGCGATCTCGTGGCTGGTGATCAAGTCCCTCTCTCAAGTCGGGAGAGGGATTTAGGGTGAGGGTCTTGATTGATGCAAGAGGCCTATGCCAATTGTTTTGTGCATCAGCCCAAGAAACCATCCCTCAATTTGGCTGCACTGGCGATTGAGCTGCCCGCTTAACCCGAACTGATGTTAAACCAGGGCAGCGATCGCGCGATCGGGAACGACAACACCGCCGTCAGCGTCCCCAGCCCTAACCCGGATCCGCAAAGACCGCCACCAATGGCACGATCTCTGGGGGGAAACTTCTCAGGGCGATCGTGCTGATTTGTTCGCCAATGCCAGTCATTATTCAAGACTGGAATCTTGAGTCTGGAATCTGAAGTCTGGAATCTAAAGCCTGGAATTCAAGGCTGAGTTCAGTGGGAGCACAAATCGTGCTCAAGTTTCTGGAGGAGCTGGTTGCACACCATGAACGAATTAGCCCCCACAGCGGTCTAATTCAAGGCTCAAAGGCTAAACAGTCCCTAGGCTAACCAGTTCCGGAACTATTCATCGATTAGGAGTTTGTAATCATGGCTATTGGCCCTAACCCCCCGTTTTACGATCTCGACGATGCCAACAACTTTTTCTCCACTAGTTCGCTGTCGGCGGAAGTGCTCCGCACCACCCCGGCAGGCGTGCGAGGTTTGGGGGGCGATGACCAAATCACCGGCAGTGCCCAAGCGGACATCATCTACGGCAACCTGGGCAACGACAGCCTTTATGGTTTGGGGGGCAATGACACTTTCTATGGTGGTCAAGGTGATGACCTGTTGGTGGGTGATGGCCTCAACTCCACTGGGGATGATGTACTCAGCGGCAACAAGGGCAATGACCTGATTTTGGGTGGCGTGGGTAACGATATCCTGCGGGGGGGTCAGGATAACGATTTCCTGAATGGCGAAGAGGGCAACGATACCCTGGTGGGCGACTTGGGCCAAGATACCCTGGCGGGTGGGGCTGGCGATGACCTATTGGTGTTGCGACGGGACGCGGCGGCGGTGGCCGATGCCAGCGGGGCGATCGCTGCGGATTTCATCGTGGATTTTGGCACCGGGAACGATCGCATCGGTTTGACCGGTGGCTTGCAGGAAAGTCAATTGCAACTGCTGGCAATCACTTTGAACGACTCCGGCGGCGGCTCCACGCCCAGTACGGCGATTACGTTCAACGACAATGGGGTTTTCAAAACCTTGGGTCTGGTGTTGGGTAAAACGCCCACCGAGCTGGCCGGTAAGTTCGTGAATACGGACTTTTAAGCCGACCTTTCGGCCGACTGTCTAACCAACCTTTCGGCCAGTTTTTTAGGCTCAGGGTTCCGCTGATGGGATTAACACCTGAGGGAGTTAACACCCAATGGGATCAATACCTGATGGAGTTAATACCTAATGGGATCAACACCAAACCGGTGGCGTTAGTGGCCAATTACGGGTAAGGGGCAAGTTGCGGGCAAGGGGCAAGTTGCGGGCAAGGGGCTTAAGCCCCTTGTCTTCAGGATTCGCTCAGTAGCTCTCGGGCCCAGGCTTCTTCCTCCGGCAGCTCGTCTAAAGAGGGCCGGGTTTCCCGCAGTTCGATCGCGGCGGGAGTTGCGATCGATCGGGGGCTAGTGCGGCTCTTGGGGCGCAGTGCGCGTTCGGCCTCTTCCGCGCTGGCACGGGCTTGATGCAAGAGCTTGTTGCAGCGCTCCCAGGGATTCGATCCATTCAGGGCCTCAAGCTGGCTGCTGCGTTCGTTGGCCACGGTGGCCAGGGCGCGCAACACGGCAGAAAATTGGATGCCTTCGCGATCGAGGGTATCCAGCATGGGGCGTAACAATTCGCACAACAGGGTGTTGCGGTGTTCAGCAATCAACGCGCCGAGTTCGCTGGTGTTAATTGCGTCGCTAATGCTTTCGGGTAAATGTTGCATAGCTTTGTGGGCAATAGCGGAGCTGTCAAGTTTCATGCGATTTTCATGCGATTTTCAAAAATTCCTCATGAATCGCCGGTTGATGCACCCTCGAAACACGGTTAACGCCACTTTGCGTTTGCGCTCAAAACCGATCACAGGCGATCGAGCACGATCGAGCACGATCGGTTAGAGACCCATTAGCGATCAACTCCACGATCGGCTACTTAACCCTGACGGTTGCCCCGGATGCTGCCAGGAATGGAGCAGCGGGTTGGTAATCCCGAACGAAGCAGCCTTGCGCTGGCAATGGCAGGCTACCGGGAGTTGCACCAGTCCTGTCCGTATAGTTGGGACAAATTTGGGCGATCGTCGATACAGAGATTACCTATCTCTTTCTCTAAGGTACAGTGCCGATCGGGAAAATTCCGTGCAAATCAGCCAGAAGGAGAATTCCGCACAAGGGGCGATGGATGATTGGCGGCTCCGGGCGATCGGCCCCGTTGCCCAACTCCAATTTCGTCACCCAAGCTCCCTCCCAAGCCCCATGCATTGCCTCATCCGTCTCCCCTGTATCACCTCGTACATCACCCCAGTCATACCATTCCCCACCTGCCAAAAATCTGATCAAAATCCCTGGGATCGATTGGACGCGCAATTTGGGCTGATATGGTGAATAATTGTGGATTCGACAGGCTTCGGCACAGACCGCAGCGGTTTGCCTGGGCCCCAAGCCTGAACGTCCTTGGCTGTTTGTTGACTGGTTTTTGTTTGACTGGTTTTTGTTTGACCGTTCTGTTTGACTCTGCTAACCCCTTAACCCCTCGCTTCAACGGCACTGCAACTGCAAGCTATGGCTGGAAAACCCACAATCGCCGTTACTCACCTCGGTTGCGAAAAAAATCGCATTGACACCGAGCATATGATGGGCCTGCTGGCCCAGGCAGGCTATGACGTGAGTGCCAACGACGATGCGGCAGACTACGCGATCGTCAACACCTGTAGCTTCATCCAAGAGGCGCGGGAAGAGTCGGTGCGCACCTTGGTTTCGCTGGCGGAAGCGGGCAAACGAATTGTGATTACGGGCTGCATGGCTCAACACTTTCGGGACACCCTTTTGGATGAAATTCCGGAAGCCGTGGCCGTGGTGGGTACGGGCGACTATCACAAGATTGTGGATGTGGTGCAGCGAACGGAAGCGGGCGAGCGCGTTCAGGAAATTTCCGAAGAACCAACTTACATTGCCGATGAGACCGTCCCTCGCTATCGCACCACGGCCGAAGGCACGGCCTACCTGCGGGTGGCGGAGGGGTGTGACTACCGCTGTGCTTTTTGCATCATTCCCCACTTGCGGGGCGATCAGCGATCGCGCTCGATCGAGTCGATTGTGGCCGAAGCCCACAAGCTGGCCGATGAAGGGGTGCAAGAGCTGATCTTGATTTCCCAAATCACCACCAACTACGGCCTAGACCGCTATGGCAAACCCAAGCTGGCGGAGCTGTTGCGGGCCCTCGGCGAGGTGGACATTCCTTGGGTGCGAATCCACTATGCCTATCCCACGGGGCTAACGGAATCGGTGATTGCAGCGATTCGGGAAACGCCGAATATCCTGCCCTATATTGATTTGCCGCTCCAGCATTCCCACCCGGAGGTGCTGCGATCGATGAATCGCCCCTGGCAGGCCAATGTGAACGATCGGCTCTTGTCCCAAATTCGCGAGCAATTGCCCAATGCCGTCATGCGCACCACGTTTATTGTGGGCTTCCCCGGCGAAACCGAAGAGCACTTCGAGCATCTGTGCGACTTTGTGCAGCGCCATGAATTTGACCATGTGGGGGTGTTCACCTTCTCGCCCGAGGAGGGAACCGCCGCGTTTGATTTGCCCAACCAACTCCCGCAGGAAGTGATGGATGGTCGGCGCGATCGGCTGATGGCCCTGCAACAGCCCATTTCCCTGAAGCGAAATCAGGCCTACGTTGGCCAAACGGTGGATGTGCTGATTGAGCAGGTGAACCCGAAAACGGGACAATTCTTGGGCCGATCGGCTCGGTATTCTCCCGATGTGGATGGTTTAGTCTACGTCACCGGGCCGGCTCGCTTGGGGGCGATCGTCCCGGTCACCATCACCGCCGCCGAACCCTACGACCTATTTGGCGAGGTCGCCGTCTCCGCCTAAAGAATTTGCCCCACCAGCTCTACTCAAACCCAAGGGCGATCGCTCAAAATTGAAAAGCGCGCGGGCTTGCTTCCCACAGAAGTCAGTCCTCGCCGTTTCAGCCCATTCACCGCCCATCGGACTCCCACCGTGATTGCCCGATCGGAGCGTGGGTGGATCAATCGGGGTGTGTCCCCAAGGATGAGGAATTGTGGTTTCTTTTTTGATCGTGGCCGTCGTGATTGCCGTCGGCCTGATTGTGCTGACCTATTTGCCGTTTGGTGTAGAAGTCGATAGCCCTTGGAAGGCCTTGATCGCCGGTATTGTTTTGGGCGTTTTACAGGGGCTGGCGCGGGCTGTTCCTGGCTGGCTTACCTTCTTACCTAAGTTGCTCACGCTGGGCTTGTTTTCTTTAATTGTTAGCACCTTGCTGTTTGGTTTGGCTGCTTGGTTGGTCGAAGGTTTCCGCCTCAAAAATGGTTTTTGGAGCGCCTTGCTGGGGGCAGTTTTTATTAGCATCTTCCAATCTTTGGTGCTTGGAGTTCTGGGAAATTTCCTGCCTGTTCTCAACCAATAGTGTTGCTAGAATTGTCAGGAAATTAGAAGTGATTACCCAGTTTCCAAAGCTCTGATTCTTTTGCTGCAAAGCCACGGGAGACAAGGGGCTTAAGCCCCTTGTTTGCGCTGGCTGGCTGATCGAACTGGCTGCCCCAAACTCCAGCCGACGGGACAAGGGGCTTAAGCCTCTTGTCTGTGCTAGATTTCTGCCGTTAAATGTTTCGTTTCAATCCTGATCAGAACTGGGATCTTGATTGGGTAAGTCATCGCTAGCCAACACCCAAGTATTGCGACCCAGAGACTTGGCTTGGTAGAGGGCCCGATCGGCCGCTTGCACCAAATCTTGGCAAGAGCGATCGAGCTGAGGAACTTGGCTGGCAATTCCCAAACTCACCGTCACATAACGGGTTGTCCCTTGGTGCTCTGAGTGGAAAATTTGCAGATTCAAAACAGCTTGGCGAATCAGTTCGGCAATTTGGGTTGCACCGCCAGAATCAGTATGGGGCAACACCACCACAAACTCTTCACCGCCATACCGCGCCACCAAATCCGTATTGCGCTGGAGCAATCCATCAATCGATCGGGCAATGCTGATCAGACACTGATCACCGGCTGGGTGACCATGCAAATCGTTATATTTTTTGAAGAAATCCACATCAAATAAAATCAGCGAGAGCGGTTCTTGAATTCGCTGACACCGTTGCCATTCCTGTTGCAAAACCACATCAAAACAACGGCGATTAGCAATTTGTGTGAGGCCATCTCGGTTGCTCAAGTCATTGAGCTTACTGTTAATTTCTTCCAAAAAATGATTGGCTTGCTGGAGCTGTTCCGCTTGTGATCGAAACTGTTCCAACAATTCAGAATGTTGAATCGCGATCGCCAACTGATCTGCCACCTGTTGCAACAATTCGGCTTCATCCCCTTGCCAAGAACGGGAATTAGCACAGGCCTGCACAATCAAAAGTCCCCAAACATGGGATTCACCATGGGGCAAAGTGCCCACAATGGCAGCCATCACTTGAGATTGTGCTCCCGTAGCTTCCATCAAGCGTGCTAAGTGCATTTGAGGGCGATCGCTCGGAATTTCTTGAATAATTTGTGTCCGAGGCGCAAATTCTGCACTAGACCGTGACCATAGGGAATTGGTTTTGGGCCACTGCCGATCGCGCATGGAGGGATAGTCTATTTTCACCACTTCTTGAATAATTGATCCTGAATTATCCCCATGGAAACGCAGGATAAAAGTGCGATCAGCTTGCAGGGTTCGATGCACTTCCGTAACCGCAATATCTAAGATTTCACTCAGATCAAGACTACTTTGAATGTGTTGAGTAATGGAACGCAAGGTTCGTTCCCGATCGGCCTGTTGGCGAAGGGCAATTTGCGCTCGCTTGAGATGAGTAATATCCCGCGCCACCACCAACACCGACTCAATGACCACCGGATTAACCATCACGTTGGATGATTGAGACTCAGACTTTTCAGAATTGACCCAATGAGGCAAATTCAACACAGAACCGCCTATGAAATCTTGGAGATTTTCGAGGCTGTTCCAACTGGGTACGGCTACAGAAAGACCGAAACGTTCTCGATCCAAAATTGGAGTTTGTATTACTTCCGGTACTACCCAGGACTGGAAAATATGGTCACCATCCGGCAATGACATTTCATATTCTAAAAAAGCCTTCTGACCAGTTTCCAAAACGGTTTGTATGCCCTCATGCCACATTTGAACTAAATCTTCTGGAAATCCTAATTCTGCGCTGGTTTTGCCAATGAAATCTTGCTCAGAAATTCTACAAAGTTGTAAAACTGTGCGATTGACATAGAGAAAGCGTCCTTCCCGATCGCACCGCATAATGCAATCCGGTGAATTTTCTGCCAGATTACGAAATTCTTGCTCCCGCTGATTGAGGGCCACCTCTGCAAACTTGCGATCGCTGATATCCTCGATCGTTCCTACCATCCGGACTGGTTCCCCTTGTCCGTTCCAAACCGCCTGTCCGCGAATTCGCACCCAAATATAATGACCTTGGGTATGTTGAAATCGCACTTCAATGTCATAGCGTTCATAGCTTTGGAGATGGGCTGTTAACGCTTTTTCCCAATGTTCTTGATCCTCGGGATGAATTTTTTTGAAAAAAGCAGTCTCAGGAAAAAGTTGTGTTGATTGCAGTCCCTGATGTTCTTCACCCAACAATTCTAAATAGCGCTCCGACACCAAAATTGAATCATCCAAAATATTCCAATCCCAAACACCTTCGCCAATACTTTGAATTGCGAGATTATACAGATCATTAATGATTTTCAAATCATCTGCTAAGCGTTGTTGATTGGTGATGTTGATATGAAATTTAGTGACACGCCAGCCATTAATCTCAGATTCCCATTGGGATGTGCCGGTGAGCATTGCCCAACGCCACTCTCCATTTCGGTGTAAAAACCGATAGCTAAATTGAAAGGTTTCTTCTGCCCAGATACTTTCAAAATGAGGCAAAACAATCTTCTGGAGATCCTCTGGATGGACAATCGATAGCCACAGTTGATTATTGGCTAAAAATTCAGAAGGATGATAGCCAAATAGATCTTCACATCCAGCCGAGCAATAATCATAACGATGGCTGTTGTTGGAGAAAACATAGGCGCTCATAATGGCCGCAGCCGTGTTGCTTAAAACTGCGTTGAGCTTGATTTCCGATTCACGAAGTGCTCGCTCTAAATATACCCGCTCAGTTACATCCCAAAAGATGCCTTGAATACCGATGATCTGGCCATCGCTGTCACGAACGGGAGTCTTAACCACCTGCACAAGACTCAATTCAGAACCGTCTTGATTTTTGCCCAATAATGGGTGGGGTTCAATGACATCTAAAATATGTCCGGTTTCCAAAACCCAGCGTGTTTCTTGGCTGTAGCGATTGGCTAAATCATAGGGGTATAAGTCATAAACGGTTTTGCCAAAAATCTCGGCATCTGACAAATTTAGGAGGTCTAAAAATGCCTGATTAGCAAAGGTGCAATGCCCCTGGCAATCCTCTCGAAAAAGGGATTGTGGCAATACGTTGGCTAAGGATTGATAGTGAGCGTTGCTGCGGCGCAGGGCTTCTTCTGTGGCTTTGCGATCGGTGATATCAATGTAAGCAATGGCGACACCATAGGAATCTAAGGGAATGGGGGCCGCACTGGTCATAATCCAGCGCAAAGTGCCATCGGGCCGCACAATCCCCTGCTCGACATTTTGAATTGGACGACCTTCCCGTAAGGCACGAATTGAGGGGTACTCTTCGGCGGGCATGGGGCTGCCGTCCGATCGCAAAATTTCCCATGCGGAGGAATCACAGGTGCGTTGGGTATGTTCTTCTTTGGAAACGCCTAAAATTCGTTTGGATTCTGGATTGGCTTCCAAAATCTGACCGCTAGCATTGGCGATGGAAACCCCGATGGGCAAAATTTCAAAGAGGGTTCGATATTTTTGCTGACTTTCCTGGAGCGCATGTTCTAGCTGGAAGTGCTCTGTGAAATCAACAATCATGGCGTAATAACCATGAACGCTTTGATCGATCGCTTGATCGGGAATTAGGGTGGCTCGAATATAGCGCTGTCCTCCTTGGGCATAGGGAAGAGCGCTTTCATAGGTCACAATTTCTCCTTTTAAGACCCGATCAATATGGGGTTTAACTAATTGATAAGCCTGTTGACCGATTACCTCGGCTACTCGCTTTCCGCAAATGTCTTGAGGACAGAGACCAAACCAGTCCTCATAGCTTTGGTTAACGTAGCGATAATATAAATCCCGATCGCAATAGGCAATACAAACGGGCAGAAGATCCATAATCTGCTGCCACTTTAAGGGATTATTCAAAAATATTGATGGAGATTTTTGGGCCGGTCTGGGCTGATGAAGTTCGGACTCCTCTATTTTGGCTTGCAGTGCTTTTACCTGCGCTTGGGCTTCGGCCAAGGTAGTTTGGGATTGTGCAAGCTGTTGTCGTAGATGCTGAACTTCAAGATCAGATGGGAGGAAGTCAGTCATAGCTAGCGGGGCAGACGCAGAAACAAGTGGTGAATCATGGTTATACCTTGCGATCGGGTCAAATTCTCCTAAGTTGCCTCCTAATTTATTTTTATGATTCATCACACTTTCCGGCGATGATGGAGCGATTCGCCTGGGCAAGGGTGACTAATCTGTGATGGGAAATCAATCCTGCTGTGCTCAAAACCAGTTTTGAAAATTAAGCTCTGGGGACTCAATTTTGGAAATTAAGTCACGAGGATTCAGCCTTGGGGATTCAGCACTGGGATTGCGATCAAATTTTGGGCTGATATCGTTAATCTTTGCAGGGTTGATCACCCTGAAACCGGATGATTGGTAGTGGTTTGATGGTCAGCGCCACTCAAAACCCGATCGGGTCGCTTGTCCGGTTTTGGGCGCGATCGAACCGTAAGGGCTGTCAGGGTTGCCCTGCCCTTGGGGGCGATCCGGTGGTGACTAAGGGCGATCAATTGTTTGCCCCACTTCCTCCATGCACTGTGCTGGTTCCGCCGACTACACTGAGGACAGCCCCACCCCAGCAAGCTATGGGACTGCCATTCTCATTTCGCCCCGCTCATCCCCATGAAACGTTTGCTGCAACCTTTTCAGGCTCGTTTGTCGCGAACGGTGGCCTTGGGGGTGTTGTTGAGTATTGTGACCATTGAGGCGGTGATTCTCATTCCCTCTTATTGGCGGCGGGAACGGGAGCTAATTGACTATATGCAGCGGATTTCCACTGCCAAGGTGGTGACCCTGGCGCGTTGGTCGCAGGCTGCACCGGAGTTTCAGGATCCCGTGCTGTTGGCTCAGCGGTTGGCCAATCAAACGGATGATCCTATTTCTTTGTGGAAAGGGCTGGCGTTCTATGACCAATCAGGGCGTTTGGTGGCCACGGTGGGGGAAAAGCCTGAGTTGACCATCACGGCGGTGGCTGCGGGTCGCCGTGAACAACTGAGCCACGATCAACAACGGCTCGATTTGGCTTGGCCGCCCGATGCCAGACGCAACTACACCCTGGTGGTTCGCCACGACATGCACCCGGTTTATGCGGAATTGCGGGCTTTTATCCTCCGCATTCTGGGATTGGTGGTGCTGATTTCGGTGTTTGCAACGGGGGTGACGATGGTGGTGTTGTCGCGGGTGGCGATCGTGCCGATTTTACAAATGCGCGATGACCTGCGGCGAGCGGCGGACTTAATCAGTCGTGAGGATACCTCTGGGGAGATGTTGTATGCCTGCCAGGTCGATCGCCCCGATGAGTTGGGGGAGGTGATTACGGCTTTCCGGCAGATGTATAACCGAATTCACCAGGAAATTTTGGAGCGCCGACGGGCAGAACGGGAATCGGAAAGCCTGTTGCTGAATATTTTGCCGCCAGCGATCGCGGAACGATTGAAGCGGGGCGAACACCCGATCGCGGAACGGTTTGAACAGGCAACGGTGCTGTTTGCGGATTTGGTGGATTTCACCGGACTAGCAGCCCACATCACCCCGGGCGAGTTGGTGCAACAGCTCAACCACATTTTTTCTGCGTTTGATGCGTTGGCCGATGCTTATGGCCTCGAAAAAATTAAGACGATCGGGGATGCCTATATGGTGGTGGGGGGCGTTCCGGATCCGCACCCGGACTGTGTGACAGCGGTGGCGGAAATGGCGCTGGCCATGCAACGGGCGATCGCGGACTACCAGCCCGCCGCCCACTCCACCCAGCGCCCCTTTTCGATCCGAATCGGAATTCACACGGGGCCCGTGGTGGGCGGTGTGATTGGCATCCGCAAGTTTATTTACGACTTGTGGGGCGATACGGTGAACACGGCCAGCCGGATGGAGTCCCATGGAATGCCGGGCCAGATCCAGGTGACCGAAGCGGTTTACCAAACCCTGTGCGATCGCTTCCAATTTGAGCGGCGGGGCGAAATTGCCATCAAGGGCAAGGGCACAATGACCACCTATTGGTTGCTCGATCGATTGGCAACCAACGGCCCCATGAATGGCGCAGCCGCGAACCCGGCAGCCCACCCCCCGATCGCCTCAGGATTTTCGGGAAATCGCCCGCTTTCCTAGGCCTTGGGGGGCGTTACCCCCATCCGAATTTCGGAGCAGAAGGAGGCAAAGGTGGGGCCGCCCGATCGGGTTGTGGTGCTCGATCGAAACCGGAGATTATCGCTAGCAAACCAGATTCGTTCCTCAATCCAGCCACCGTTCACCGGCAACGTAATCCACAGGGCCCCGTCACTGCCGAAACTGTAGCGACCCGGTTGGGGCTGGCCATTGCTGCCCGGCGTGGCCAACAGCGGCCCTGCGCCCGACGGATCCGGAGCCAAGGCCAACAGCACCGAGGATCCCAATTCTTTATTCGGAGAAGCCGTAATCGCTTCCCAACGCATTTTCAGACCCGCCGCGATCGCCTGCGGATCGGCCCCATATTTCTGGCAAAGGGCGATCGCCTCCGGTGCGTCGGCCGTTAGGGTCTCCATCCAGAGATCCCCTTTGCCCAAAACGGATTTTCGATCGGTCAAATTGTGGCCCGTCCGTTGGGAAAACCACTTACCCACACATTTTTCTAAAAATTCAGCGATCGTGCTCATGATGAAACAGAGAATTGATGGTTGATTCGGTTTTTGCCTTAAAAAAATACTCAAAAAAGGCCAAGGCTGAAATGGGTTGGGCCCTGAGAGGATGTTTGAGAAGTATCTTTCAGTACGGGCTAAACATTAATTGTCGTGGAAAAATTGTCGTGGAAACAAGGGGCTTAGGGCCTGTCGTCATTATTTCAAGGTGATGCTGAAACAGTTGATCTTCCATGCCCTAGTCGTCGCAACAAGGGGCTTAAGCCCCTTGTCCCCCACGATCCGCTAACGGCAGATCTAGGGTTTCGAGTTAAACGACGACAGGCCCTAAGCCCCTTGTCTACATCGATCCCTGGGGCGTACAGAGTAGCAATTTTGGCTTTTCAGACATCCTCTGAGAAGCCAAAATTGCGTTTTGATCGCCCGGCCTGGCCGCAGTTTGAATCTGAGCCAGGCCAAGCAACTCAAAGCCCCGTGAATCCAGGTTATGAATCCAGGTTACGAATCCAGGGGCTGATCGGCCAGGGGATTCGACGGCTGATCGAGTTGATCAAGCTGTTGCAATCCATAACGCGCCGCTTCGGCCACCTGGGGATGGCTATCTTTGGCAAGATATTTCAGGGCCGATCGGCTCTTTTCACTGGGCAACTTACCCAGTGATTCCGCCAAGCGTTGCCGCACCAGCCAATCATCCGACTGCACAAAGGTCAACATACGCTCCACGGCTTCCACGGCTCCCACCTCGCCCAGCGCCGCGATCGCCGCCTGCTGCACAATCACCTCCGGACTGTCCAGCGCATCGATCAGGGTTTTGCGGGCGCGTGGATCGCCCAAGTTCCCTAACGAAACGGCCGCACTGAAGCGCACCAACCAATCCGTATCCTCATAGAACAGGCGGATCAGGGGTTCAACGGCGCGGGTGTCGTGCAAATAGCCCAACGCTCCGGCCGCATTGGCGCGGATGCTGTAGTCTTTGTCCGCCAACAGACCCATCAGCAGATCAAAGCATTCCTCTGTGGGCTTCAGTCCTAGGGCAAAAACGGCCATGGTGCGTACTTGCAAATGGTCGTCGTTGAGGACTTTTTTAATCAGCGGGACCGCATCAACCGGCGACACATCCCGCAAAGCCGTGAGGCCCAGGAGTCGATCGCGTGAATTGGGGCTTTCGAGTTGGTCGGCAATGCGATCAAGATTGGGATCAGACATGGGGTGAGGCTACCAAAACGGATCGACGAATTGGCCGAGCATTTCACCATCATACCAAGGGCCCACTCTCCCCAGACATGACCGGGGATCGCGAGGCCAGCCGCGGCCGCAACCAACCCAAATATTCCTCATCGCGTCGTCGATCGATGGAGTGAGCCGATCGTTGAAGTTCTTGGATCACAAACTGTGGCTCAAAAAGTTGCTGAATTTCGGCAACGCTGGTGCCAAAGGGCGGGCCACCGGGGCGATCGTGGGCGAAAAACACCGCCACCAAGGAGCCTTGATCCGTCAGGAGCGATCGCACGGCCTGCACATAGGCCGGCCGCAAACTGGGATCGATCGCACAAAAGCAGGTGTGCTCAATCACCCAATCAAATTGCCCAACCCAATTGGCCGCCAAATTGAGAATATCTGCCTGCACAAATTCCGCCACCACCCCCCGATCGCGGGCAGCCCGGTCAGCTTCGGCAATGGCGGAAGGAGCCAAATCAAACCCCACGACCTGAAAGCCCCGATCGGCTAAAAACATCGCGTCATGGCCCCGGCCGCAGCCCACCACAGCCATGCGTCCCCCCGGTATCACGTCGGGGCGATCGGCCCAGGCTGCTAAAACGGGTGATGGTTGCCCCAAGTCCCAGCCAGTCTTGCCTGTTTGGTAGGCCGTTTCCCAAAAATCAATCGTTGGTTGTTCCCCGCTCAGAACCATGTTGAGGTGTTTGCCGTTAGTTAATGGATTGGGTATCAATTCTTTGGTCATTATTGAGTATGGGCTGATGGGCATGGGCTAAACATGGCCTGAATTGGCGATGGACTGAAGCAATCCGGGGCTAGGGCCTGTTCGTTATTGCCTGAAATCAGGCGGAAATGGTTGATTGGCGATGCCCCATGTGCTTCAGAGATCCCTACCAACCATGGCCCACGGTTTCCTGTCCGAGATTCCCCTCTCACCCAACTTCACGACCCCATTTCACCACTTCTGACCTATGCAATCGATCGCCCTTCCTCAGGATTCGTCCAATCAACAGTGGCTAGCGGCGATCGCCCCGGAAGATTGGGTGAATCCGCAACCAGCGGATTGCTATGACCTGGTGGTGGTCGGCGGCGGGCCGGCGGGTTTGGTGGCGGCGGCCGGCGCAGCGGGCTTGGGCTTGGGGTTAAAGGTGGCCCTCATTGAGCGCCGCTGGTTGGGTGGGGATTGTTTGAATGTGGGCTGTGTTCCCTCCAAGAGCTTGATTGCGGCGGCCAAAGTGGCCCGATCGCCGGTGGAACCCGAAACCTTTGCAGCGGCCATGGCCCACCTGCGAGCCGTGCGATCGCGTTTGGCGGTGCATGACTCAGCCCAGCGGTTTCAGGGGCTGGGGGTCGATGTGTTTTTGGGCGAAGGGCGCTTTCAAGATCCTCGGGCGATCGCGGTGGGTTCCCAAACGCTGCGGTTCAAAAAAGCCGTGATTGCCACCGGAACCCGCCCACATGTGCCGCCGATTCCGGGCTTGGCCGCAGCAGGCTCTGTCACCAACGAGACCCTTTTTAATTGGGTGCAGCGGCCCGATCGCCTGGCTATTTTGGGCGGCGGCCCGATCGGCTGTGAATTGGCCCAGGCCTTTGCCCGGTTGGGAACCCACGTGACCCTCATTCAACGGCGATCGCGCCTGTTGCCGCGCGAAAGTGCGGCCGCGGCTGCCATTGTGCAACGGGCCCTGGAACGGGCAGGGGTCACGGTGTTGACGGGGCAAACGGTGACCCAAGTGAATCGATCGCCCTTGGGTTGTGAAATTCAAATGGCCCAACATCCTGCAATTGCTGTGGATGAAATTCTGGTGGCCACCGGTCGATCGCCCAATGTTGAAACCCTGAACCTGGAAGCGGCCCAAGTGGCCCTTGGCCCCCAAGGGATCGCCGTCAATGATTTTCTGCAAACCAGCAATCCTCGTATCTTTGCGGCGGGCGACGTGTGCCAGGGCGATCGGTTCACCCATGCGGCCGATGCGGCGGCCCGTCTTGTTTTGCAAAATGCCCTGTTTACGCCCTTTGGCCTGGGCAAGGGCCGTTGGAGCAAGGTCACTATTCCCCGGGTCACCTACACCGATCCGGAAGTGGCCAGCGTGGGCTGGATTGATTCCGGAGAGGGAATGAGCGCAATTGGCCCGGGGCCGGCCCCTCGGTTGATTGAAGTACCCTTAAGCCAAGTCGATCGGGCCCAGACCGACCAGGTTGCTGAAGGGTGCTTGCAAGTGTGGCTAGCACCCGATCGAGACCAAATTTTGGGGGCCACGCTCATTGCTCCCCACGCGGGCGAAACCATTGGCGAAATTGCCCTGGCCATGGCCGCCGGTTGGGGGTTGGGCCGGCTTGCCAAAGTGGTGCATCCCTATCCCACCCAGGCTGAATGCATCAAAAAAGCGGCGGATGCCTATCGCAAAACCCAACTGTCCGATCGCACCCGCCAGTTACTGGCCTGGTTGCATCGCTGGAGCTAGGCCCCCTCTCGATCGCGGACAGCGGGCCCCCAGCAATCCGCCTGGTTCGGTTGGCCCAGCCACCTGCCCACCCCAGACACCGCTTCTGATCCTTCCCTCTCCACTGAACAACTGCTGAACAACTGCTATGAAACGACGGGATTTGCTGTATGGCCTAAGCGCTGCCGGTAGCGCGATCGTCCTCAACAATTGCACCTTCGCGCCCAGCACACCCCAGCGCAGCCGCCGAGCTGCCCTGTTCAAGGTGGCCATGCTGTTGCCCCGGGGCGCAGACAGTGACGATTGGTGCCGAGAAGGCATGACCGGCCTCGGGCGCATTGAGCGGGAATTAAACGCAGAAATTGCCTACACCGATGACATCAACAAAGGGTTACCCGCCAGCCTGCCGCAAGCGCTCGATCGCTACGCCAAAGAAGGTTTTGGCTTCATCATTGGCCACAGCGGAACCTTCCGCGACGATATGGTCAAGGCCGCAGTTCGTTATCCCCGCACCCGTTTTGCCATAGTGGCTAGCGACAGCGGCAACAACCGGAATTTCGGAGCCTTGGGCTACCGCAACTCCGAGTTAGGCTACCTGCTGGGGGCGACCCTGGCCTTGCAGCCCAAATTGCAACATATTGGCCTGATCACCAGCCTGCCCACCCCACCCATTAAGCAATTCAACTTAGCCTTCCAAAATGCCCTGCGCCGCTTTGCACCCGATCGCAAGCTTTCGATCGAATGGGTTGGGAGTTTTGATGACGAACCCAAGGCGATCGCCCTCACCCAAAAGCTGATCGGCGCGGGAATTGATGGGTTGGCCATGAACTGTTGGACGAATAATCCTGCCATTGTTAACGTAGCGGTCGATCGCCAACTGCCCATGGTGGTGCTGGGCCCCGATTCTCGCAAATTGGCCCCCAACTTAATTTTGGCCAGTGGTCTCATCCATGTGCCGGAGCTAATTTTGCATGGGGCCCGACTGGCCCAACGGGGACGTTGGGAAGGTCGCCAATACCTCTTTGGCCTATCAGAACGGGTGCTGGAATTTATTCCCACCATTGGTAACCTGAATCCTGAGAGTCAAAAGGAAATTGTGGATCTCCATGACCAAATTCGTAGCGGCCGCTTGGAGGTTTTAGAGGAGCGTTAAGCCATCAGGGTTTTGGGATTAGATGAAGTACTCTCAATCTCTCGTGGTAATTATCATCGCACTTAAAATAGGTATTAATTTAGGTATGGGCTTTGGTTGAATTTAGGGTTTCGGTTGAATTTAGTTCAGTGGGGATCAATTCGCTTGGCAAATTCCTCCTAGACTGCAATCTGGACAGCCAGGGCGTTGAGGTATTGCAAGAAACAAGCTGAACAGTCAGAAAATAGATGTACAGCTTGATAGACCGAATCAACCGGCCAATGGACGGGTTCATCGATCGACTTGCGATCCCTTGATTGAGGTGCAAACTGAATCAGCCAATGGGCAAGCTGATGAGTTGGCTGATGAATGGGTGAATTTATTGATCGGTCTATGGGTCAATTGGCCAGTTGTTGGCCGGTTGATTGATGGGTCGATTGGCCGATTAATCCATGTGCCGGCTGATGTGCTGGCTGATGTATGGTTGGGCTATGGGTTTAACAGCAACAGTTGCTCGCCAAATGATGCCAACGGTTAAGGTGCAGGGGAAAGTGCTGGACAATCGTCAACCCTCTGCTGCCAGCGAGGCGTTATGGATTAGCCACGAATGAGGCTCAAACAACGGTTTCAGCAATTGGTGAACTATCGCCGCTGGTGGCCCATGTCCCTGGCGCTGCAAATCCGTTTGGGGCTGACGCTGATGGTCTCCCTGGGAACGCTGGCCACTGGGGCCCTGTTGGCCTACAACAGCACTCAGGTACAACTGAAAACACTGCATCAATTGCAGGCGGCTCAATCGCGGGCGGTGGCGGAGCGCATTAGTACCTATCTGGAAGATTTCCAGCGCAAATTGGGCTATTTGTCGCGGGTGACGGGACTGTCAGAGCTGCCCGTGCCGGTGCAACGATCGCTCCTGGAGGCGTTGATTCGCCACGATTCGGCCTATGAGATGGTGGCGATTTTGGATCGATCGGGACAGCCCATCACCTTTGTGGCCACAGATCCCCTATTTCGCCCCCAAAACCAGAGCCGCACTGTAGCCTTCTCGCGGGCCTACCGCTGGGCCGAAGACTATGTGGGTTGGGTGGAATCGGAACAGCTCCACGATCGGCGGGTGCGCTGGATCATGATGAGCGTGCCCATTCGCGATCGCTCGGAGCAGATTGCGGGGGTGCTGCTGGCTCGGGTGAATTTAGATTTTCTGGATTCTGTGCTCAGTGAGGCCTGGAGCGAAGAGGCGGGCTATACCTATCTGCTCGATCGACGCAATGTGGTGCTAACGGTGAGCGATGCCGACCCCACCACCTTCGCCCCCATCAATTTGGAGGGGCAACACCTGGCCGAACATTTGGATCAGGCGATCTCGGGGGAAGTGACCCAATATCAAGGCTTAAAACAGGCGCAGGTGATTGGAACCGTTGCGCCCATCCCCTCCAGCAACTCCAGCGGCTGGCGGGTGGTGACGGAGTTGCCCCTGGCCGATGCCTATGCGCCGCTGCGTGACCTGATTTTACAGATGACCCTTGGGTCGATCGCAGCGGGAGCGGCGGCCGGTTGGCTCAGTTGGCGCTTGGCCCATCGGGCGATTTATCCCTTGCAATTGCTGACCCATGAGGTGATTAAGCTCGATCGAGCGTCCTTTTTGCAACTCCAGCAACATAGCCACATTGACCAGCTCGCGGCCACCCACGATCGCCATGAGCTGGGTATTTTGGCGCGGGCTTTCAAGGACATGGCCCACCGGCTGGGGGAATCTTTTGTGGCCTTGGGCAAGGCCAATGAAGAATTGGAACAGCGGGTTGTGGAGCGGACGATCGAACTGCAACGGGCCTTGGATGATCTGCGCCATACCCAATTACAACTAATCAAAACTGAAAAAATGTCCAGTGTGGGTCAACTAGTAGCCGGATTAGCCCACGAGATTAATAATCCCGTTAGCTTTATCTTTGGCAACCTGGCCCATGCTCGTTCCTATTTTGAAGATATTGTTGAACTACATCAAATTTGTATTCAAGAACTGGGCTATCACCCCGATGAACCCATAGAACAAGGCCTGGCAAAATTGCCCGAGCGAGTGCGCGAAAAATGGGAAGAAATTGAATATGATTTTATTCTCCAAGACTATCCAAAATTGCTGCAATCCATGGAATATGGAGCGGTTCGCATTCGGGATCTGATTCGCAATTTGCGAGAATTTGCGCGCCTGGATGAAGCAGAAGTCAAAATTGTTGATCTCAATGCCAGCCTTGAAAGTACCCTGACGATTCTGCAAAATCGATTGGGGCCCATGCCAACTCGCTCTTGTATTACCTTGCATCGATCGCTTGGAGAATTGCCCACCGTCACTTGCTACGCGGGCCAGCTCAATCAGGTGTTTTTGCAAATTTTGAGCAATGCGATCGATGCAATGGATTTGTTGCCCAATGACGAACAGCCGCAACTATGGATCACGACCGGCTGCCTGGATGAAGCGATTGTGATTTCGATTCGAGACAACGGCCCTGGTTTGGATGAATCCGCCGCCAACAAAATTTTTGATCCCTTTTTCACCACCAAGCCTGTGGGTCAAGGCACAGGATTGGGCCTATCGATTAGCTACCAAATTGTTGTGGAAACCCATGGCGGTTCCTTGGAAGCCAAGAACCATCACCAAGGGGGGGCGGAATTTACCATTACCTTGCCGCTCGATCGGCTGACGCAGTTGGCGCGGCGCACCACTCCCCATGACGCGGATGCTGATCATGGGCTTACCATCGACCCCAGGGAAGGAATTGCCCAAGCCTCCGCGAATCGAGTCAATGGCAATAACAATGCAATCACCGCCACCAGTCCAGTCGCTACGGTGGGCATCCCGCTAATTTAACGCCAGCGTTTGACCGTCCCTCCAGTTAACTGCCCAAAAGTTAAACCTCAAGTTAACTATCCAAAAGTTAACCGTTCAAATTCGTAAACATGGGGTCGGTTCATGCTTCCTGCTGAGGCCACTTCCAGGCATGGTAGGCAATAAGTAAAAGAAGAACGACTTCTACAAGAGTGCCAAATATCATGTGAGGGCAAGCCTCTTTTTTTGCTAAATTCAATAACGAATAAGAAATCAGAAGTGTTGAATACAGCCTTTATCTCAAATAATACTTCCGTTTTTGAATAGTTCTCATCTGTTTTAGTCACTTGATTTCAACGGATGACGATGCAAAAAATTTTGTTTTTAGAGGATGTCTGAGCAGTGAATTGGAACGCTAACTAAGCAGTAACAGTCATGGGATCAAGAGACTTGGGATCCTGATCTTTGCTGCTTGGGAAAATCCACAAGGTATCAATTTTGACTTCCCAGACATCCTCTTAAAATAATGAAGACGCTTTGCAGGGTTCACCATAACAAATCACCATGGCAAAGGCCAACCTAGGTTTTGGCTATCCATGGTTTTGACGCTTTGCATATTTTGATACAACATGGGTTTTGGGTAATCTTGATCTTGCTCCCATTATTCCTCTCATTTTCTGAGGATTGAGCTAAGATGGGAGGCTAACAAGCAATGAGCTAATAATTATTTAAACCTCATTTTTTGTTAGGATGCTTAAATGGATCCAGCAGCTCAAGCGTTGCTAATTCTCGAAACTAGAAACTTCATCTCCTGCTCATAGTGACCATCTCCCGCTACAGCGAGTACCTTCAATGGATTTGCAAAAAATCAAGGAAATTTTTGAAGCGATCGTTTTGGGCAGCCAATCTTATATGCCCCATGGTCATTGTTATTTGTGGCAAACGCCCTTAGTGGGGCTGCATGTGGTTAGTGATTCACTAATTGCGATTGCCTATTTCTCGATTCCCGCCATGCTGATGTACTTTGCTTATCAGCGTCGGAAATTTTTGCCAATCAGCATTTTTCTGATGTTCGGGGCATTTATTATCCTATGCGGCTTAGGTCATTTACTGGAAGTTTGGACGCTGTGGTATGGGGCCTATTGGCTAGCAGGGATTGAAAAAGCCTTAACGGCTTTAATTTCTTGCTACACGGCTGTTTCTCTTGTGAATTTATTACCTCAATTTCTATCATTGCGTAGTCCAGATGAACTGGAGAAAATTAACCAACAATTGCAGCAGGAGGTCAGCAGTCGGCAGATTATTGCCCAGGAATTAGCCCAAATTAATCAGAATTTGGAGGCCCGAATTGCCGATCGCACCGTTGAGTTACAAACCAAAAATACTCAACTAATGCGAGAGATTCAGGAACGCCAATCGATTGAACAGTCTTTGGCTCAGCGGTTAGCCTGTGAACAAATTTTTTCTAAAACCTTGCAGCGCGTTTGGACAACGGCGGACTTTGAACCCCTGTTTCAGACCTTAGTGCAAGATGTTCGCGAGTTTTTGCAAGTCGATCGGGTGCTGATTTTTCAGCTTAATGGGGACTTCAGCGGCGCAATTTCCACAGAATCTGTTTCGGATCCCAGCTTGAGCTTGTTGGGACAATCCTTTGTGGATCCTTGTTTTCAAGAAAAACATGCTCCTCTATATCAAGCAGGACGCATCTGCATGATTGAAGACATTGAAGTCAGCTCCTTGCAAGAATGTCATCGAGAATTTTTGCGTAGTTTGCAAGTGCGTAGCAACTTAGTTATCCCAATTTTATGGAAATCAGAATCTAGTCATTTAAATCGGCAGGAAGGCCTCAGTGATCAAGCAATCACTCCGGCTACGTTTTACCTTTGGGGATTATTAATTGCCCAATCTTGTCAAGGAGCGCGAGCCTGGGACAATTTGGAAGTGGAAGCGTTGCAACAGTTGAGTTTGCAATTGGGAATTGCCCTGCGCCAAAGTAAGTTGATGAACCGCTTGCAGGAAGAGCTACAAGAAAAACAACAAACGGCTTTAGCCCTACAAGCTTCTGAACAAGAAGCGCGACAGCAGGCAGCATCATTAGCCACAACATTAAATCAACTGCAAGCAACTCAAGCTCAGTTAGTGCAGTCAGAAAAGTTGGCTTCTTTAGGCAAAATGGTTGGGGGAATTGCCCATGAAATTAATAATCCCTTGAGCTTTATCTATGGCAACTTAACCCACGCCCACGAATATAGTAATCAAGTGCTTCAAGGTCTTGACCTCTATCAACAGCATTATCCTAATCCAGTGGCCCCGATCGCCCAGTGGCTCTCGGAAGTGGAATTTGAATTTCTAAAAGCCGATTTTCCTAAGCTTCTGACTTCTATGAAAAACGGAGCCGATCGAATTCGTGAAATTGTGTTGTTGTTGCGCAATTTTTCGCGATTGGATGAATCGGAACTCAAATCCGTTGATATTCACGATGGAATTAATAGCACACTCAGCATTTTAACTGAGCGATTTTTAGAGTCCACTTGCGGTCAAGCGATTCAGTCTCATTGTGATTACGATCGTGATATTCCCACGGTGGAATGCTATCCCGGTTTGCTGAATCAAGCGCTGTTTAATCTGTTTAGTAATGCTCTGGATGCCGTTGAGGAACGCTGTCGATTGCAAGAAATGTTTGTGCCCATGGTGAAGGTGGAAACACGCCTGATTTGTCAGCAACATGCCAATGGTTTGACCTTGCAACGGTTTGCGCAAATTCAAATTACTGACAATGGTTCAGGGATTGATCCAGCGTTGGCGGATAAGATTTTTGATCCCTTTTTCACCACCAAGCCGATCGGGCAAGGAACTGGAATGGGCCTGGCGAATGCCTACCAAATCATTGTGAAACGGCATCACGGGGAACTCTGGTATCAGGTGAATGAGCAGGGACAAACCCAATTTGTGGTGAAAATCCCGATCGAGCAATATTTTTCCAGTCCTGCTGCCACCGAGCGATCGGTCTCGCCGGCCTTGACGATCGATTCCTTGAGCAGTTCTGCGCCCCGAATTTAGGAATCAAGGCTCAAGCCCTCGAAACCCAGAATGTTTCTAGAAAAATTAGCCTAAAATGATCAAATGATCGTCCACAGAACAGCTAAATTGAAGCCTTAGGACTCTGATTCGCGAGCCGGAAACGATCGATAAATTTCCATAATGAAGGCTGTTCCCTTGCCTGGTTCCGACAAACAGGACAGCGTTCCCCCATGCAAGTTCACAATAATTTGATGACTAATGGCTAACCCCATACCGATTCCTTTACCCACTGATTTTGTGGTGTAAAACGGGTCAAAAGCTTGGCGGCGTAATTCGTCATTCATTCCCAAACCATTGTCTGAAATCGCAATTCGCACGCGATCTGGCTCAACAGTTTCAGTGCGCACGGTGATGGTTGGCAGGGTATCCGGTGGGTAGCTGTCGCCCACACCCTGATCTAGCGCTTCGATCGCGTTTAGTAACACTTGCATAAAGCATTGGTTTAACTGCCCGATCGCACAATCAACTAAGGGCAAATCCCCATAGTCACGCACCACTTGAATGGAGGGGCGTTTGCCATTTCCGGCTAAGTGAACTCCCATCAGACTAATAGTAGCGTCAAGGTTTTCATGCAAATCGGTAAATTTAATCGTTGATTCATCCAATCGCGAAAACATGCGTAAGAGATTCACGACGGTTTTAATGCGGTTGGCTCCCACGAACATAGAGCTAAAGAGGGGTGAAAAATCTTCAGTAAGATATTCCAAATCCAACTCCGTGAGGACCGCAGCAATATCTTCGTGAGGATTGGGATAATGTTTTTTATAGAGGCTCACTAAGTTGAATAGTTCCTCTAGATAGGTTTGGCAATGATGAAGATTGCCGTGAATAAAGTTAATGGGATTATTAATTTCATGGGCCACACCTGCCACCAAGCGCCCCAAGGCTGACATTTTCTCCGCATGAATCAAGGTGATTTGCGCCTTTTGCAAATTCTCAAGGGCTTGGGCTAGCTTTTTGCTTTTTTCGGTGGCTACTTGGGCAATTTCTTGACGACGTTTCACCTCCGCTTCCAGTTGAATTGCTTTTCGCCGCAGCTCCAATTGGGCAATGACCTGACGGCCCAAGGCCTCTAGGGCTTCCATTTGTTGAGTTGTTAGCTGTCGGGGCGTTTTGTCAATCACGCATAATGTCCCGATCGCATGGCCATTGGTAGTCAGCAAAGGTGTCCCAGCATAGAAGCGAATTTTCGGTTCTTGCTGGACTAAAGGATTATTCGTAAAGCGTCCATCTTTCAGTGCATCTTCCACAACTAAAACTTGATCAGGTCGGCAAATTGCGTGGGCACAAAAAGCTTGGCTGCGTGGCGTTTGTGTGGCATCAATTCCATGACGGGACTTAAACCATTGCCGCTCGCCATCCAGCAAGCTAATGAGCGAAATGGGAGTGCCGCAAATCTGGGCTGCAATCTTGGTCAAATCATCGTATTGACGTTCGGGAACCGTGTCCAAAATTTGATAGTCGAGCAGGTCTTGTAATCGTTCCTCTTCATCAGTGGGAAGAGGAAACATCCCATGACCATCATGGGCTACGTCACTGGCTGGTAAATCCATGTCCAACTCCGGGGATGGAACGCGATCGGGATTGGTATTGTGATCAGTGTGATCAGATGAATTCAGCTTCAATTTTGGTTGCTTAGGAGTGGTGTGGATCGGGCTAGGTTCACGAACCTACTGACTGTTGATCGCGGAGGTGTCTTCCCAGGTTACTCTAACGTCGCAAGATGGTAAAACTCGGGAAGAGATGATTGACTGACATCACAATTTAGCAGAGCCAGGAACACAACTTAACCCCCTGGAACGTTTCATGAATTCCTAGAACATTCAATTAATGTTCATGCCAGAGTGGCCAGTTTCAGGAAACCCAATCGGTAAGGATCTTTGAGCAGCATCTTTGGAGATTGCTAGAGCGCCAATCGTTATAGGGTCAAGGGTTTGAACTCTTTTGTCTTTGCTCTCTTGTCTTTGCTGATCGATTGGGCCGGCAGTGCATTGGCTTTGGCGACTCAGGTATTTTTTTAGAATATAGCTTTCATTCGTGATCTTCCAAGATTTCTTGATTTTCACTTAAAATAATTGATTAAGTGGCGAAATTGACCCATCACTAGGATTTTGCGCCAAATCTTCAAAGGTTGTGAATCGTTCCTGTTGCAATTGTTGTAAGTAGCGGCGTTCTTGATAATAAAGATCGTGGAAGGTTTGTTGCTGCTCGTAGGCGCGATTGAGGTTTTCCTCTAGGCGTTCTAGGTCGATCGGGTCAGGAGCCAGGGCCAAGTTACCGGCCACGCCACCCCCGCCACCACCCCCGCCGCCACGCAGGCTAATCACCTTATCGTTTCCGGAGCCGATCGGGGGTTCACCGGCAAAAACCCGCCGCAACGCTTCGGCCGCCACTTCCGCTTGCAGGTAGTGCGAGAGCCAAGCATCCAGCAGGTGACGGCAACGCTTGGCGCATTGCAGGCTTTCGAGGGTGGCGATCGCGGCGCGGATGGCGAGGCCGGGGCGATCGAGATCCAACAGGGTACGCTCATCTAAGCTCAAAAGCCGATCGACCATGACCAAATCCTCGTGGGAAAGGTCTGGATTCGATCGCAATTCGATCGCCAATTCGGTCGCCTCCTGACCCCATTGCTCTTGCAGTTGCAAAATCTGCCGCCACAAAAAGCGATGGTGTGACAGGCCAAACTCCAACTCTCGCTCTTCCAAAATGGCCAGGATTTGCTGGCGACGATCGGGCCGGTGCAAATAAATCCGCAAGAGCTGCCCCTCCGCCGACTCCCGCAGGCTGCTATCGCCCGATCGTTGCCACTTGGCCGATCGCCCGTGCCAGCGCTGGCCCTGCACCTGCGCTCGCAAATCCTGCTCCAATTGCAGCGTAAAGTAGCTATCCTTTTGGCCCAGCAGGTCGGCACAGCGGCGGATGTAGTGGCTGCGGGTGGCGGGATTGGGCAGTTGGCCCAGCAGCTTCACCGCATCGCCCACGGCCGCTTGAAACTGGTCGGCTAATCGCAAATCCCGGGAGCCGATCGCCCGATCGAGCTGCCAATCGAGCCACAGGGGCGCATCGGCGATCAGGGTGCGGTAATGATCCGGGCTGTAGGTTTTCAGGAACTCATCGGCATCCTTGCCCCCCGGCAAGTTCAACACCCGCAGTTGAATTTCGCCCCGGTAAGCCAGCCCTTCCACCTCCCCGATCGCCCGCTCCGTGGCCTTTTGACCCGCCGAGTCCGCGTCGAAGTTCAGGATAATTTGCTTCGATTCCGTGAACCGCGTCAGCAGCTTCACCTGGGCCAAGCTCAGGGCCGTGCCCAAAGCCGCCACGGCATTTTCGATCCCCGCCGCATGGAGCGCAATCACATCGAAATAGCCCTCCACCACGATCGCCGCATCCTGTTTGGCGATCGGCGTTTTGGCCTGGTCTAGCCCAAAGAGCGTCTTCCCCTTATCAAATAGCTCCGTTTCCGGCGAGTTCAGATACTTTGGCTCATCGCCATTTAGCGTCCGCCCCCCAAAGCCGATCGTCCGCCCCTGGGGATCGCGAATCGGCACCATCAGCCGATCGCGGAATCGATCGTAGTAGCCACCGCCCGCCTTCCGGGGCACAATCAACCCCGCCTTTTCCACCAGCGAAACGGCATAGCGTTTTTGATCGACCAAGTAGCGATAGAGGGCATCCCAGCCGGCCGGCGAATAGCCCAAGTTAAACGCCTGAATCGTGTCCTGGCGCAGTTGCCGTTCTTCCAGCAAATAATCCATGGCCCGCGCCCCCACAGGTTGGGTCAGGGCATGGGCATAGAACCCGGCCGCCACGGCCAGCACTTCATAGAGCTGTTCGCGCTCCGTAATTTGCCGCTGAATTTCCTGGCGTTGTTCCGGTTCCAGGGTTTGCACGGGCACTTGGTAGCGCCGCGCCAAGTCCAACACCACGTCACCAAATGATCGCTTGTCCAGCTCCATCAAAAACTTGATGGCGTTGCCCCCGGCCCCACAGGAGAAGCAGTAATAGAACCCTTTGGTGGCGCTGACGGTGAAGCTGGGGGATTTGTCGTCGTGGAAGGGACAGAGGCCTTTGAAGTCTTTGCCGTTTTTTTTCAGCACGACCCGTTCCGAGACCACATCTACGATGTCGGCTCGTTGTTTGACGGCTTCTACGGTGTCGGGATGAAGACGCACGATCGGGCGGGGCAAGTCGAACGGCTATTGTCCTATTATCGCGACCCGATCGGGCGATTGAACGCTCAAGGGCGATCGCGAAAGCTGAATTTTTGTGGATCTCACTCAAAGCCGCTTGAAAAAATCAATCCTGTAGATACTGGTGCTCAACGATTGCTTGACTACAATCAGGCAGCTTCAACGATTTGTAATGGGGCGATCGCAACGGCGTAAATTTTTCTACTATATACAGATATTGCTTATACACTATCTGCTCTGTGAACCCAATGAGTAATTTACTGTCTCGTATTACCCAAACCCCTGGCCAATGTGGTGGCCGTCCTTGCATTCGAGGCATGAGAATTCGAGTGAGCGATATCTTAGAAATGTTGGCAGAAAATGTTAATTTCTCTGAGATTTTAGAAGATTTTCCAGATTTAGAAATGGCTGACATTCAAGCTTGCCTATTGTTTGCGGCACGGCGTACTGATTTTTCTCGGTTGACTGCATGAAGATCTGGGTTGATGCTCAATTGCCCCCAACCTTGGCAAGCTGGCTGTCGAGCAATTTTGCAGTGGAAGCTTCGGCCTTGCGAGATCTTGGATTACGCGATGCGAAAGACTTGGAAATTTTTGAGGCGGCACGACTTGCCAATGCGATCATCATGACAAAAGACAGTGATTTTGTTGATCTTGTCTGTCGATTGGGGATACCTCCTCAAATTATCTGGTTAACTTGTGGCAATGTGACAAACCGAAATCTACGTCGAATTCTCTCAATTACTTTGCCGAAGGCTTTAGAAAAATTGCAAGAAGGTGAAATGATTGTAGAGATCAGTAGTAGCCGATAGGGCGAGTAACACCCACTTATTCCTAATAGCCGATCGTTAAGGCAGCCTAATCACACTGTGGGAGGCGGCAATTACTGTTTTGAGCATGAATACTGTTTGACTAGATAGCAATGGGCTAAGGTCTATTTCACTCACTCTCGTGCCGCTCTCCTGGATGTATTAATGCTTCAAAGGACTAAGGTAGTCAGCTAATAGCTTTACGGCAGAAGATACAGGAATGCTAAAAAATATCCAAGCCAGTCTCTTGAAAATCTCATTAATTAGCTTTTTATTACTACGTTCAAATTCATCTACGGCATTCTGATCGCCTTTCGTAATTAGGAATTTCGGATACACTTCAAGCTTATCGATTAGCCTGTCAATTGACCTTTCGATAGCACTGCCTAGAGAGGCTCCAACCACAAAGACAGTTAACAAAAACACTAAAACTGCTTGCAAGGAACTGATGGAAAGCTCCTGCCCAATTCCAATAATTGGGTATATATAGTCCGTGTAGTTGCATGTGATGCATAGACAAAGCAATGGAAAAAGAAGTCGAATAAGCCGACTTGTGTCTTTTCCAGATTTCTTTAGAAACTTCTGAATGGCACCAGGTTCAGGTGCTTTTTTTAAACCTTTATACCATTCATCCACAATGAAGAGGAGTTCGTTGGCGACTATACTATTTATAAAATCAACCTTACAAACACCCGGAGACTCTGCTTCCATGACTTCTGAAATATCATCGCTGGTAAAGATTAATTGAATTATATCTTTGGGTGGTATAGCATTTCCCATTCTCACTTTCATCGAGTGACTTTGCGGCGACTTATATTGCGGCAATTTGATGAGAATATTCCAGCTAATGTTAAGTGCCTGAACTCTTTCATTCACCGTGTTCAATTGTGCTCGTTCAAATTCAGCCCAAGTAGAAAATTCTTTGATTTTTTTGTTAGATAGGGTAAAAGTTATCGATGCGGTTTGTCCAAGAGTATGATGATTGCCAAGCTTGGCTGCCACCTGTTCTTCAAGGCTTCTGATATCTGCAAGCTCTACAATTTTTCCATCTTTCAAAAAGCGAATTTCTGTATCAGGCTTTGCATTGTATAAGTAAAAAATAGCTTTCAAATCATCAAGAGTTCTAGGCGAAATTGCCTCAACTGAGTTGGGGACAATGCTTCCAGAGTCAAGTGATTGTGAGTCAGTCATATTCAGATGAATTTTCGGAATTTGTTGTGAATTGTAATAAATTCTGACAGATAAACTTGTGATTTTTCAAAAATTCAGAGCAATATCACTATCTGTCAAATTAGAGGCGCAAAATAACTCGTCTTCAAGTGATTTAGCAACTCAATGAGAACTTGGCGAGTGGTGGGGTAGGTTGTGGCCCCGTATAGGCTAGCCCATAACATAGTGTCGAGGCAAGTTGTTGGTGTTGGGCTAAAACATCGATCAAAACGTCACTGTCGAATAAGACTTGCTTCACCCGTACTTCTCCTCCAGATAATCCTCATAGGCATCTGTCGGATCTTCTTCACTGAGCTGAATCACGCCAATTAAGCTTTGAGTCCAGGGGGCAAGACCGGCAACTGAATTGGCACTTGGAGTTGGAGGGCTAAACACCAACGTTTCCTGTTGAATGGAACTCAACAAGGACTGGACTAAGCGCCAGCGATCGCTAATTGGTAACTGTAACGCCTGATTCTGCAATTCTAGTAGCGTCATCACCGCCCTCCCAACAACTCTCTATCAATTGTAATCAATTCTAGAGTGCTGCTGCCCTTGGTTCCAGTCGATCGACCAATCATCACCTCACATCACCTGGTGGGGCTACAGCCCCCGAATGGCCAGCGAGGTAATCCCAAGGGCGATCGGTTAAACCTGAATAAGTCGCGATCGGGTGGCTTCCACAGAGTAGCGATCCCAAACGCGATCGAACTCACAAAGACCCGGGGGGGGATTTTTATGGATGGTCTCTACACATTAGCCAACGATGTGGTTCTGGATCAGCTCATCGCCTTTTTGAACAGCGTTGAAGCCAACGGCGGCCGCTTGCCTGATGGCAGCCCTTATCCGGTGATGGTTTGTCCCTATGACCATCGAATCGATCGCCTAAGAACCGTCTTGGCCGACTGGCCCCATGTGCGGATTTTGGAAGATTGGGACTTAATGGCCCGCTGGGATCAGTTTTCCAAATCCGTCATTGAAGCCACCCCCCTGGCCTTGCAGCTTTATGAGCAAGAACCGAACCTTTACGGGCGCACCATGGGTGGGCGACGGCGGTTGGCGGCCTTCGAGGGCCCGTTCGATCGATTCATTTATCTGGATGCGGATACCTTAGTGCTCCAGCCCCTCGCGCCCCTGTTTGCGGCCTTGGAAACCGCCGATTGGGTCACCTACGATTTTCAGTACAAAGACCCGGCCCATGTGTATCGGGTGGCGAGTCCTTTGTTGAAATCGCTGTTTTCGCCGGAGCAAATGCAGCAATCGCTGTTTTGTTCGGGGCTGTATGCCACCAAGCGAGGCGTGCTGACACTCGATCGCTGCGATGAGTTGTTGAAACAGCTTCAGGCCGGCGAGTCAGATGTGCTCTATCCCCGATCGGCCGATCAGGCACTGTTGAACTATTTGGTGATGCGATCGAACCTCAAGGTTCATAACTGTGCGCACCATTGGCCCAAGGAACAGGTCACGGGCAATAGCGTCACTTCAAAACATTTTGTGGAGCGATCGGGGCAAGTGTTTGATCGTGATCGCCCTCTGCTTTATTTGCACTATATCGGCCTATCGTCGTCCCTCTTTTCCAGGGTTTGCGCGGGTGAAAATATCACCTTCCCCTATCGCGACACCTTCTTGCACTACCGCTACCTCAAGCATCCGCAGCAGCGCCCCCGCTTGGTTGGTCGCCCCCGGGCCCATAATGCGCCTCCAAGTTTGTGGGAGCGGGCCCAACGGAAGTTTAAGCAGAAATTCAAGCAATGGATTCGCAAGTCCGCCTAGTGCATTGTGGGGTTGATGAGCGGGGGTTAATGACAGGGTTGATGCACTGTTTTTCAACGGGTAAATGATCGCAATTGCCCAGTGAATTACCTCATTAATCGTTTGGCAAATCGTTCGGCAAATCGTTCGGCAAATTACTGGGTAAATCGCTAGGCAAATCATCCCGATCACACAGCCAGAGGAATGCTTCCTGGGCCGCGGCCTGTTCCGCTAATTTGCGCGATCGACCGCGGCCTTGGCCCAAACAACGGCCATGGAACCAAACCTGGGCCTCAAAGCGCTGCACATCCCCATGAACGGCGCTCAGTTCCCGCACTCGATATTCCGGCAAGGATTTGTAGCGCCCTTGGGTCCATTCCTGGAGGGCCGCTTTGTAGTTTTGGCGGGCCGGGTCGTTGCGCACCTGGTGGGCGATCGCCCGAAAATGGTCATCGAGCCAAGGCCGCACCAAATCCAGCGATCGCACCGAAAGATATAAGGCTCCGATGGTTGCTTCCAGGGCATCGGCCAAGCGCGATTGCCGCCCTTCCAGATCCCGGGCCGCGCTGCCGCCCATGATCAGGTAGCGCTCCAGATTATAGGTGTCGGCAATTCGCGCCAACATGCGATCGCTCACCAAAATGGCCCGCGCCGCCGCCATTTCGCCCACGGGCCAATCGGGATAGGTTTCCCACAGCAATTCGGCCGCCGCCGTCCGCACGATCGCATCCCCCACAAATTCCAACTGTTCGTAGTTGGTTTGGGAATCCGCCGTGGGGTGAGTCAGGGCCCGATCGAGCAACACCCAATCGACATTTGCACCCTCATTCAACCCCATGCGCGATAACAGGGCTTCGAGATCCCGTTGTCGGCGGGGATAGCTTAGTACGGTTGATGCCAACGAACCCATGAACGCTTCTGGACAACAAATTAAAAGGAGAGGCAGGACGTAAGCCGGGTTCTGTCCTCAACTGGCCTCGGAGCACAGCAAGCCGCACGCCAAGGGCCAATCAATGGGCGGTTATCTATCTGGGACGATCGTTACCGATCGCCTCAAGCGGTTCTCAAAGCGGGACAGGAAAAAGACCAACCCTCGTCCCTCACCTTGCTTCCGGCCGGGGTTTACCGAGCCAGCACCTCTCGATGCTGCTGGTGCGCTCTTACCGCACCTTTGCACCCTTACCGAGCCAGAGCCGTTAACAATTCAGTCACCGAAAACAATCTTCTGCCGCAGCAAAGTGGGACAGTTTGGGTGGGGAATTTTTAAGCGGCTCGGTGGCTCGGCGGTATTTTTCTGTGGCACTATCCTCACGATCGCTCGCACTGGGCGTTACCCAGCAAGCCTGGTCTTTCGGAAGCCCGGACTTTCCTCAGATGACAACCGATCATCCCTTGAACCAGCCAGAGCTAGCCCAAGCAAGATCCGGCTGATCATCCGCAACCACCTCGCCTACACTCTCCGTCTATCCAGTTTATCGCTTGGTCGCAAAACTGACTCGTAGCCCCGGATGAATGCCCGTCCCCCATGGATCTCGCACCCCCAAGGGCGATCGCCGTTGCCCCCAAACCGGTTCCCAAAGCCTTAGGCTAGGGCCGCGCTGATGGGCAAACCGTTACTCAACAACGGCAAGCCACTCTCAGACTCAGTTACAATCGACTCGGATTCCAACGGATGCGCTGCGATCGCCTCCCGCGACCCCCTCGCCTATGTTGTTTAACGCCACGGAAATTCTGATTGATGCATTTGTCGATCGCCTCAAAGAGGGCTATCGGCGTACCTACGGCGGCTGGAAACCGGAGTACGAAGACATCATTGGCTGGGCCGGCAACATGGCCCTCGAAAACATTGCCAACAGTGACGCGCTTTACCACGACGTGGAACACACCATCCTGGTCACCCTGGTGGGCCAGGAAGTGATCCGGGGCAAACATATTCGCGAAGGGGGCGTGTCGCCAGAAGATTGGCTGCATTTCATCATCTCCCTGCTCTGTCACGACATCGGTTATGTCAAAGGGGTTTGTCGCCTGGACAATGGCCGCTACTACGCCACCGGACGCGGAGACGAGTTGGTGAAGCTGCGGCCGGGGGCTTCCGATGCCAGCCTCACGCCCTACCATGTCGATCGCGCCAAAATGTTTATAAAGGAACGCTTTGGGGGTCACAAATTAATTGACTCTGAGGCGATCGAGCGCAACATTGAACTCACCCGCTTCCCGGTTCCCAAGGAAGAAGATCACCAAGACACCCTGAACTATCCAGGCATGGTGCGAGCTTCAGATTTAATTGGCCAATTGTCTGATCCGCGCTATCTGAATAAAATCAGCGCCCTTTATTACGAATTTGAAGAAACTGGCACCAATCAATATTTAGGCTATGCTCACCCGGGCGATCTGCGCAAAAACTATCCCAAATTCTATTGGAATGGTGTTTTTCCCTATGTGAAAGATGCCTTGGAATATTTGCGCCTGACTCAGCAGGGCAAGCAAGTGATTGCAAATCTTTATTCCAATGTGTTTGTGGTGGAACATGAACCGGAAGATTCAGTGGTTCCGCCCGATGCCGGCGATCGCAAAGAGGATCAAAGCAGTCATCGCAGTGGCGATCGAACCCCTGACCGCAATCCTGACCGCAATGATGATTTAAATCAGAATTTGGATCATGCCTTGAATGGCGATCTCGCCGAGCTGAAACGAGAAGAACGCACTGAAGAAGCCCTAGAGGCGTTGAATAGTGCTGCAAAAATTCCAGTGATTCAAACCTAAGAGGATGTCTGAAAAGTGTCTTTTGGCACGGGCAATGCACCAATAGTCGTGGGGGCAAGGGGCTTAAGCCCCTTGTCTTCGTCGATCGATGAGGCGTGCAGAGTATCGATTTTGGCTTTTCAGGCATCCTCTAAGGCCAGGTCTGAAATAGGCCAAGAGTTCCGGTTCCAATGGGTGGCGTAACTCCCTCGAATCCGCTAGGACGATTAGGGTAGGATGGCCCCAATCGATCGCCCCCACAATAGCCCCAACAGAGGAGGTGAATGGCAATGTTTGTCGGTACGCGCATATTCATGGGTGTGGTGTCTTATCTGATCGTGTTGCAGTTGCTGTCACCGGCTTTGCAGGAATGCCCGGATGGCTCCTGCCTGTGGCGGCCGCTGCTGTGGGCTTCTGAATGCTGGCGGCCCAACAATTGCTATGTGCCCTGCGATGCCTATGAATACCGGAGCTGCGGCCCCACGGTGGTGACGGAGCGGCCCCAACCGGTGCGGCCGGTGATGGTGGGTAAATAGGCGCGAATGAGGCGCAAATGATTGGATCGTTGCGTGGGCAGGTTTTGGCCCTTCAGGTGCAGGGCAATCGGGCGATCGGGCTGTTGGATGTGGCGCAGGTGGGCTATGAAGTGCAACTGTTGCCCCGATCGGCCATGGAATGGGTCATTGGCGAAACGGTGCAGGTTTTTACCCATTTGCAACTGCGAGACGATCGATGGTTGCTGTTCGGGTTTGCCACGGTGGCGGAGCGGGATCTGTTTCGGCAACTGATTGCCGTGAATGGTGTGGGGCCACAGTTGGCGATCGCCCTGCTCGATCGCCTGGAATTACCGGTGCTGATCCAAGCGATCGTCAGCGGCAACGCCAACCTGCTGGCAAAAACCCCCGGCATTGGCCCCAAAACCGCTGGCCGAATTGCCCTTGAACTGAAAACCAAGTTGGCGGAATGGCGCGATCAGTCGGGGCTATCCACCACGCCCGCGGCCGGGCCGGTGGGGCTGGTGCGGGAAGATGTGGAAATGACCCTTTTGGCTTTGGGCTACAGCGATCGGGAGGTGACCCAAGCCCTGGAGACCGTGGGCCAGCAAACCGCCCTCAGCAAGGAAGGCGATCCGGAACGTTGGATTCGCGAGGCGATCGCCTGGCTGAGTCAATCGGCCCTTTGAGGTATTTGAGGCGATCGGGTGGCGCGATCGAGAAATTCGATCATCCTGCCGCCCACAGTGCCCCCAATGGGCAATTGGTTGATCAACCCATCCACAGAAGCTAGGTTGGAGCAGTCTCCCCGATCGGGCAGATTTCCACTCTTCCTCAGCCCCCCATGAGCCATTCCGTCACCTACCTGGAGCTGTCAGAAGCCGACGGCGGATCCCACAAGTTTTATGAAGTCACGGTGCAAGACAACACCGTCAGCATCCGCTACGGGCGAATCGGGGATTCTGGACGGCTGCAAACCCAGGACTATCCCACCCCCGAAAAAGCCCAGGCCGCAGCCCAAAAAAAGATTCAAGAAAAACTGCGCAAGGGCTATGAACCCGCCGTGCAAGGGGGCCGGCCCAAGCGTTCCGTCACGCGCCGCCAGGTCACCAGCAGCCGTTCCACCGCTCGATCGGCCCCCGTTCTTTGGCAATTCAACTCCGGAGCCGCCGCCTTTGGCATTTTCATCGGCCCCACCGCCTGTTGGGTAGGCAATCAATCGGGCCAAGTGTTTGCCCTTGACCAGCAAGGCCAAGTTCTCAATCAATTTCAGCTACCCGACGGCGTGAAATGTTTGGTAGCCGATGATCTCTGGTTCTATGCCGGGTGCGATGACGGCAATGTCTATGACTTGTCGGGAAAACTGCCGCGATTGGCCTATGAAATTGAAGAAAATATCGACATTTATTGGCTCGATATCTATGACGGATGGCTAGGCGTTTCCGATCAAAATGGTCAGGTGGCGCTGTTTCACCCGGAAGAGGAAGAGCGCAATTGGATGAGGCTTTCCACGGGCCAAGCCGGTTGGATGGTGCGCTGCGATGACCAAGGAATCTATCACGGCCACAGCAATGGCATCACCTGCTATGACTTTTTGGAAGGGCGCGTGCAATGGCAACAAACCACCAAAGGCTCTGTGCTATTTGGTTGGCAAGGGCGCTCCACGGTTTATGCAGGCACGAGCAGTAAATTAGTTTATGAATTCAGCAAACAGGGCGAATTATTAACCCAATGTCAGTGCGATTCAGCGGTTTATTCTTGTGCGGCTGATGCGGAGGGGCAATATATTTTTGCGGGGGATAATTGCTCGTCAGTTTATTGCTTTGATCGCACTGGAACGCGGCTTTGGAAGTTAGCCAGCGGCTGTGGATCCGCCCTGTCGATGCAGTGGCATGATCACCGGCTGTATTTGGTGACGACCAATGGCTATTTGGCTTGTTTGGATGTGACTCCCGGGGCGATCGAGGCGGCCCAGCAGGGGCAAATTCCCGCACCGGCTGAAATTCTTGCACCCAAAGGGGAAGGCACGGCGGTTTCGGATGTGGTGGAACGGGTCAGCAGTCCCGGCGAAGGCATCGTGGTGCAATGTGTGCGCGATCGGGACAAGTTGCGAGTGCGGGTTCTGTCCCCCGGTTACCATGCTGATTGGAACGTGCAGTTTCCCCGCAATGTGCGCGAAGAGGGCGCTAAGTATGTGGTGAGCGAGTTGCGGGAATCGGCTCGGGGGCAGTTTTATCGCGTTTGCGGGGAAATTAAGCGGCTGGTGGACTAGGAGCCGTGGCCCAATCCCCCAAATCCCTGTTCTGCCGCTGCAAAATCGTGAGGGGTAAGGGGCCTTGGGGTCTGTTGTCAAATCGTCCAAAACCCTGACATTGCCGTTGCGAAGTCGTGAGGGACAAGGGGCTTAAGCCCCTTGCCTAGGGCGATCGGATTGGGAGCAGCAATCGATCCAGCGATAACTTAAGGGGCGATCGAGCCTTGGATCCAGACTTCAAAAAATGCGCCCTATGGGGGCTGAATTTTCTGATTTTGGATCGCTCGATCGCCCCTCAAAGGTCAATCTAATTAGAGACGGGAAAAATCTTAGGCCTCGGCAGCAGCAGGATAAACGCTGACCTTTTTGCCGCTCTTGCCGCGACGCTCGAAGGTCACCACGCCATCCACCAAGGCGAACAGGGTGTCATCGTTGCCGCGACCCACGTTGTTGCCGGGGTGAACCTGAGTGCCCCGTTGACGCACCAGGATATTTCCAGCGCGGACGATCTGACCGCCGTAGCGCTTCACACCCAAGCGCTTGGAATTAGAGTCGCGACCGTTACGAGTACTACCTGTCCCTTTTTTGTGAGCCATGACGAGCTACCTCTAAAAACTTCGGTTGAATTTCGTTACTGTGGGGGTTACCGCTCGATCGCACCCTGATCCATGTAACCACAGACGGGCTAATGGCAATCAACCAAGGCAGTCTCCGATCGAGGGAGGGTTGGCGAGTTGGGCAATACAGGTTTTCAGGATCGGCTGTTGGTTTGGGCATCTGGGAGAACCCGTTGAGATGATTCACCTGAAATGCTTCACCAATGCCCGATCGCCCCCTTTGCCCAAGTCCCAAATTTACTCCGCCGCAACGGTCTTGCCACCGTAGGTGATCGACTCAATCACCAAGCGGGTCAGTTCTTGGCGATGACCTTGCTTTTTGCGGGTTTTCTTTTTGGGGCGCATCTTATAAACAATAATCTTCCGGCCGCGGAAGTGGCGCAGCACTTTGGCGGTGACGGTGGCCCCTTCGAGGGTGGGTGCGCCGATGTCGATCGTTTCGCCATCGCGAACCAACAGAACGCGATCGAGCGTTACGGTTTCGTCTACGTCGGCGAACACGCGGTTCACGTCATAGAAACGACCCGGTTCGACACAAAGTTGTGTGCCGCTGGTTTCAACAATTGCGTAGGCCATGAAAGTTCCGAAAATGAGGGTTGCCGTACGGGTAGCTGGCGCGGAGGCTGGCTTTTGCTCGACCCGATCCGAGCAAGATTGCAACGCGACTCGATCACAGCCGTTTCAAACAAGCGGGGCGATCGGGGGTCGCTAGGTCGTCGTTGGCTGACTAAGCGCCGATTTACCATCATCCCCAAGGCTTGGTGTTCTGTCAACTTGTTCTGTTAACCATTTGTTCTATTAACCATGACTGAACTTAGGCATTGAACTTAGGCATTGAACTCATGGCAGATCTGAGCGATCGGCCAATTTCTATTCCCCAATCCATCACCTGACCGGTTCATGACTGCGCCATTCATGAACTCATCGCCCTTCTCCCGATTTCCCAGCGCCGGCCTTGATCGATGCTTCAGCGTTTCTCGCATTAGGATCTCCATTAGCATCGCGTCCGATCCAACCTCGATCGCTCCCCACTAGGCTCCCCAAGCAAGCGCCCAACGGATTTTGAATCATCGCTGGCTGGTCAAATTTGGGAACATTGCGCAACCCGGCTCCCGAGGAGAACTGGTCGGGGCCATTATTTTTGTGGCGATCGCCTACGGACTTGCAGCCTATGTGGCCGTCTCCCTACCAGGTCTGCACCAAATTGGCACAGCGGTTTGGCCGGCGGCCGGCATTGCCCAAGCGGCCCTGATGTTGGGTGGTTTTCGGCTGTGGCCGGCGATCGCCATTGGCATCAATTTCTATGACCTGATCCACCCGGGAATCACGATTCCCCTGTTGGGACTGTTTGGCTGCACGGGCGCAACGGTTCAGGCTGTCCTGGGGGTGTGGCTGTTTCGGCGGCTGGGGGGCAGCAATGTGTTCGATCGCGTGTCGAATGTGCTGAAGTTTTTGGTCAGCGGCGTGCTGATTGCCCCCCAAATTAATTGCACCTGCGGTGTGTTGGCCCTGTGCCTGACCGGTAACTTGCCTTGGTCGGAGTTTGCCACGGTGCGTTGGGGCTGGTTTTTGGGCGATGCCATGGGCGTATTGGTCTTTGTGCCGCTGATTTTGATGGTGGCCCAACTCCAGCGGCAAGATTGGCAACGAATCACGCAACTGCGCCCACATAAAAGCACGCGTCGATCGCTCCTGCGCACCCTCTGGCTCGGGCTATTACTCGGCAGCAGCGGCATCGTCTTTTGGGCCCAAACGGAGGCGGATATTGCCCGCTATCCTTTGGAATATTTGCCTTTTCCCCTGGTGGTGTGGGCGGGGATGCAGTTTGGACCAAGGGCCGCAGCGGTGGGGTCATTTCTGATTTCAGCGATCGCGATCGGGGGCACGGCCTTTGGGATGGGCCCCTTTGTGGCCAAAGCCAGCAGCACCCAACAGGCGGTGCTGTTTTTGCAGGCCTTTTTGGGTGTAATCACGATTACTTCGATGGTGTTGTCGGCGGCGGAATCCGAGCGCTCCCGCTCGGCGCGATCGCTCGCCGCTCTCAACCGCGAACTAGAGCAGCGCGTGGCTCGCCGTACCGCCCAACTGGCGGCCCAGACCGAGCGGATCAACGACCTGTTACACAACATCTTGCCCGCTGGCGTGGCGGAACAACTGGCCAGCGGCTCCCAAACCGTGGCGGAAACCTTTAACGATGTGACCGTTTTATTTGCGGACATCGTGGATTTCACCAGCTTTGCCGCCCAGCATCCGCCCACGGTGGTGGTGCAATTCCTGAATGATGTGTTTTGCACCTTCGATGACTTGGTGGAGCAATATGGCCTGGAAAAAATCAAGACGATCGGGGATGCCTACATGGTGGTGGGCGGTGTGCCCAAGCCCCGATCGAACAGTGCCTTTGCGATCGCCCATTTAGCCCTGGCCATGCAACAGGCGATCGGGCAATATCGCAAGCCCGATGGCAGCCCCTTTCGGTTGCGGATCGGGATCCACAGCGGCAGCGCCGTAGCTGGAGTGATTGGCATGAAAAAGCTGGTCTATGACCTGTGGGGCGACACGGTGAATGTGGCCAGCCGGATGGAAACCCTGGGGCAGCCGGGCCGAATCCAGGTCAGCCAAGCCGCTTTCGATCGCCTGCACAGCTATTTCCACTTGGAGCAACGGGGCACAATTGCTGTGAAGGGCAAAGGCGAAATGATCACCTATTGGTTAATCGGTGAACTCAGCAGCCACCAAGAGTCAGATCCTGATTTGCATCCACATCCCCCGTCATGAGCTACTGCTTAAACCCCCGTTGCACTGCCCCCGAAAATGGCGATGCTAGTTCAGCGTTGCGGCCCCAAAGGTGGCATTGAACTGTTGGCACCAAATGGCCACGGATTGGTACTGCGCCAAATTGAGATTGTTGGGGATCACGTAACGTTGGGAACCGGAGGTTTTTTGCAACGCACTCAACACCACGTATTGGCCTTCCGTCAGTTGCATTCCCGGTCGAGCGGATCGATGCAACACCACCTTCAGAGCTGGGCCATTGTCACTGCGGAAGTTGTTGCCAAATTCCAAAATCTTCTGAGAGCCTTCCATGACGATTCGGGCTGTGCCTTGGGTGGGATGCTCCAGGGCCATGAAGTTTCCGGACTTGAGCACCCTTGCTGATTGCTTGGGCAGGGTGATGCGGCTTTGCTGGGCAAGGGTGGCAGAGGGGCTTTGTGCAACGGCCATGGAAGCAACCGGGGCGATCGCGCTCATAGCCAAAACCAACGCTACAACAGTCCGTTTCATAACGATTCAGTCCTCGGAACCTAAAGATTGGGTCGCTGAAAAATCTGGCGTGGCGGCGGCAAGGCAGCAATCCTGAGGAATCCACAGGGTCTCTACACAACACCCGTGCAACATTTCCACAGGATCTCTACACAACAAGGTTTGAGGCGATCGCGCTGGTTGGGGTTGCTGGGTTGCCTGTCCACATTTACCAAGGTAGACGGGCAAGATGAGTCCCAGATGAGTGGGAAATGAGGCGCGGCGATCGGGTCGATCGAGTGGTTGATTGCTCTGCAAATTTTCTAGTGCTCAATGCGGCCAGCCCATCACCCTCGAGGTCTTAAGCCTCAAACCTTCAGGAACCAGCCCCGGCGATAGAACCCATACATGGCCAGCCACCACAGCAGCACCATGGCGATCGCAAATAGCAACGAGCCGCTCATGGGGCCTGCCCAGGAAGCAAACAGGGTTTGATAGAGCCATTGATAGGTGCTGGGGGCATCGGGGCCGCTGCCAATGTGGGTGCGGTTCAGCAGCCGCCCCACCAACCCGGAACCCACAAAAGCCGCGATCGCGTTCATTCCAAAAATTTCAAAGGGGCGGCTAATGCCGTGGGCGTGCCGAATTTCCGTGAGGGCATAGCACCCCGCAAGCAAGACGATCGACCAACCGGCGGCATAGAGCGCATAGGAACTGGTCCAAAGTTGCTTATTTAGCGGTAACGCCAAATCCCAAAGCCGACCCAGGGCGATCGCCCCTACGCCGGCCCCCGTCAAGCGCCAGGCGGTTAGGGCTTTGATGGGCTGGGTTTTCAGCCACTGCACCGCCCAATAGCCCGCGAGGGTGGATCCGATCGCGGGGATGGTGCTCAACAGCCCTTCCGGGTCAAAGGCCACGGTTTGTTGATTCAGGGTGAGTTGGTAAAGATGACTTGCGCCGAGCAGGGTTCGATCAACCCAACCGACGATCGACCCATCGGGCGTGAGCGGCGTGGTGCTCAACAGGGCCCAATAGCCCAACCACAGGCCCGCCACGGCGATCGCTTGGGCCCGTCGAGAGCAGTGCAAAACCAGGAGCGCCGAAGCACCATAGGCCAGGGCAATTCGCTGCAAAACGCCCAAAATTCGCCACTTTTCCCACAGGAGCGGGGCCCCTTCAAACCAAGTTCGCATCAACAGGGTGGAAGCATTCAGGGCTAAGCCTAAGCCAAACAAAATCAGTACCCGTTGCAGCAATTTACGATGGATTTGTCGCTGCTGGGGGCGATCGAGTGGGGCCTTTTCCGCCACACGCCCCAAGGAGAAGGCCATGGCTCCCCCAACCACGAACAAAAACAGCGGAAAGACCAAATCCGTGGGCGTGAATCCGTGCCACTCGGCGTGGAGCAGGGGGGGATAAACCTGGGCCCAACTGCCCGGATTGTTCACCAAAATCATGGCGGCGATCGCCAGGCCCCGCAGCAGGTCTAAGCATCGAAACCTTGGGGGTTTGGTAGGTTCGGCGGGCAAAGGGCGATCGACCGTCATGGCAAAACCGGTGGGCAATCAACCGGCGCAAACAACTGAAAGCAAGAATACAAACTTGCGATACCAGCTTGCGATACTGGCTTGCGATACCAGCTTGCGATACCGGTTAGGGGCGATTCATTAGCAATGGATCAGCCACTGAAAGCCGGGTGCTAGGCTGGACGGGAGGAATGGGCGATCGGGCCCCGGTTGAGCTTTCATTCAGCCATCCCAATTGGCCAGTTCCCGATTCAAATCCCGATTCAAATTCCAACCCCAGTCCCGACCCGCGTGCAAACCCGCGTCCTCACCTGATTTCCAACCTATGAGCGAATTGCAAGACTCTGACCGTTTCACCCTGGCCGCGGGCGATCGGGTGCGGCTTGTGGCCCTGCCGCCCTACGTCAAAACGGCGGAACCGCTGCCAATGTTGCGGCCGCCATCGGTTTTGGCGATCGGGGACTTGGGGACGGTGCTGGGTTGTCGGCCCGGGAACTGTTGGGCCATTCGGTTTGCCAATGGGGCTTATCTGCTGACGGCGCAATATCTGGAACGGGTGCAGACCCCCTGAATGCTGAATCCCAATTCCTGAAGTAAATTTGCTGAATCTTCTGAGAGGATGTCTGAGAAGTCACTTGGGGGACTTGCGAAGGTGCTCGTAATCTTGGGGGCAAGGGGCTTAAGCCCCTTGTCTTCGTCGCTCGATGCAACGTCGCTCGATGCAACGTCGCTCGATGCAACGTCGCTCGATGCAACGTCGCTCGATGCAATCCACAAAGTAGCAGTTTGGGCTTTTCAGACATCCTCTGAATTTTCTGATCCAATTGAGCTAGAGCAGAGACCATATGGGTGTCAGGGCGATCTATCCGGGGAGTTTTGACCCCATCACCTTGGGGCATTTGGATATCATTGAGCGAGGCTGCCAACTGTTCGATCAGGTGATTGTGGCGGTGTTGCGCAATCCCAATAAACAACCCCTGTTCGAGGTGGCCCAACGGATTGAACTGATTGAACGATCGACCAACCATTTAAGCAATGTTAAGGTCGATACCTTCAATGGTTTGACGGTGGAGTACGCTCGACAGCAAAAGGCAACCGTATTATTACGGGGATTGCGCGTGTTGTCGGATTTTGAGTACGAGCTGCAAATGGCCCATACCAACAAGACGCTCTCCGAGGCGATCGAGACCGTCTTTTTGGCAACGCGCAATGAGTATAGTTTTTTGAGTAGTAGCTTGGTGAAAGAGATCGCCCGCTTTGGTGGCCCGGTCGATCGCCTCGTTCCCGATCCTGTTGTTGCGGAGATTCAGCGATGTTTTCCTCAGATGCCTCTGGTTTCGCCCCCCAGCCCGTAGCGGATTCGGCAGCTTCGGCGGCGGAACCGGCAGCGAATGAGACGCAATCGGCGGCGAATTCCCAGGGGCGATCGAGCGGCTTTGATGTGCAACGGGCCCTCGATCGGCTTGAAGAAATCGTGCTGGACAGTCCCCGCATTCCCTTTGGGCGACGCACGTTGGTGGATGAGGAAGTGTTGCTGGATCAACTGGATTCGGTGCGGCTGAATTTGCCCGCCGCCTTCCGGGAGGCCGAGGCGATCGTGCGGCAACGGGAGCAAATTCTCTTTGAAGCCCAACAGCAGGCCAAAGACATCATCGAAGGGGCCAAACAGCAGGCCGCCCGCGCCATTTCCGAAACGGAGCTGGTGCGCCATGCCCAACTGGAGGCAGACTCGATTCGGCAGCAAGTGGAAGAAGAATGCCAGGCCGCACGCGATCGGCTGCTGAATGAATTAGACCAAACGCGCCAGGCCGCCGCCGCTGAGCTGGAAGAAATGCGGCGGGCCGCCATTTCGGAATGCGAAGCGATTCAGGATGGGGCCGATGATTATGCCGATCGGGTCTTGGGCAGCATTGAGCGGCAACTGGGCGACATGCTGCGGGTGATTCGCAACGGTCGCCAACAGTTACAGCAGGAAGCCGATCGCGCCATGGGCAAATTGGGCAAATAGCCAAAACCCATGCGGAGTTGCCCCTAATTGCTCAGCTCGCCGTCTTCCAGGTGGGCCACCCGATCGGCAATGTCTATAATCCGGGGATCGTGGGTCACAATCACGATCGTGCTGCCATCTTCCTTGGCCAAACTCCGCAACAGTTCCATCACCCCATGACCATTGCGGGAGTCCAACGCGGCCGTTGGTTCATCGGCCAAAATCAGCGGTGGATGGCCCGCCAAGGCCCGGGCGATCGCCACCCGTTGTTTTTCCCCACCCGACATCACCTTGGGCAGATGATCCGCTCGATGGCTCAAGGCCACGCGATCGAGCAATTTGCGTGCCATCTTTTTGGCCTGGGGGCCGCGAATACCCTTTAAGTTCAAGGCCACTTCCACGTTTTCCGCCGCCGACAGGGCCGGAAACAGATTGAACCCCTGAAACACAAATCCAATATTTTGGAGCCGGAAATTAGCCAACTGCTTGGGGGACAACTGGGTAATCGTCTGGCCCAGCAAATCCACATGGCCGCTGGTGGGGGTTAAAATGCCCGCCAAAATTGACAGCAGCGTGGTTTTGCCCGACCCCGACGGCCCCATCAGCAATTGAATGTCCCCCCGCTTCACCCGCAGGCTCACATCCTTCAGCACATGGATGGCTTCATCGCCACCGCTGTAGCGCATGTCAACATGCCGCGCGTCGATCGCCCAAGTACAATCGCCTTTGCCCTCGTGGCAGCGATCGCGACGGATCAGGGGTGGCGACACCGGAGCGGTTAAAGCGGGCGCAGTCGTGAAATTGGTAGACGCGGTCATGGGGGAAACGGCTGGTTTAGGGATGGGAGATGATACCGATTCGATCGAGGTGGGTGGTGGGGGTAGAGCTTAGTGTAAGCGGTTAACCGACCTAGCCGAGGTGACTAATCGATCAGTTCTTGGCGATCGGGAACAGGAGGCCCATTAACCACTTCATTAATTGTCTATAGCTCTCCATTTTAGAATTGTCTATTTTCAAGGTTGCCCAGGATTGGGGGAAACTTTGGGAATTCGCGACTCCGGGCGATCGATATTCCCAGTTTCAGCCACAGGGATCTGGTTATTTCCGTCCATGACAGACAATTTCAGAAGCGGCTACAAAAATAGCCCAATGAGAAAAGCAAGCCAAAAGCAGGTCAAAAATCACTCACAGGCGACTCAAAAGCAAAGTTAATCAAAACATAGAGTAATCCTCAATTGCCGGAAGACACGAGATAAATAACTAAAATGATGACCAATAAAACAACCAGAGAAAGCATTGCATTACAGGGCAGAAGCGAGAAAATATAGAAGTAATATTAAAGCAATCTTAAGTTGATTTTCAAAGAATGAGAAAACGATAATAAAACAAAGACTAGGCAATGGGACGATCGATTAGTTCCTGATTGATTTTCTAATTGATTTACTCTGATTGACTCAAAAATGCTGACTGATATGAATTGCGAATCATTAAAACCGCAAACAACTACGAATGACCGATCAGCAACTCATGCAAAACCAGTTCATGATTAATAAATCACTCATGAATGGCTAAGGATGGGGCACAGACTGATTGATCGCATCTTAGCGCAATCGCCGGGTCATGATGACTCTTTCTAAGCCTTGAAAACCACAGCGGGGTCAATGCGATTAACCTTTTGAATGGCAAACAGGGCCGAACTGACGCACATCACCACCGTCACGCCAAAGGTCAAAAAGGCGCTAAGGGGCGTAATGGCAATGACAACACCGGCTGTGGTGGCAAATTGCGCCACACCCACGCAGAGGCCGATGCCGGGTAAGTATCCCAAGACTGCCATCCAAAGGGACTGTTCAACAATAATGCCGCGCAAAACCCAACTGGAAGCGCCCATGGCCTTGAGGGTGGCGAATTCGCGGACGCGCTCGCTGGCGGAGGCGTAAAGAATTTGGCCCACGATCGCGATGCCCACGATCGCCCCGACGATCGCCCCGAGGGTCAAGATAAACCCCACCCCCGTGCGATCGCGCCAGTAGGTTTGCGAGAGGCGGGATAATTCCGCGCGGGTGAAGGCTCGGGAGTCTGGCAAGGCTGCTTCAATGCGGTGTTGGAGATCTGGGATCGAGCTGCCCGGCTTGGCCCGCACCAAAATAAAGTTCACCGGGTCGGACGCATTGAGCGATCGAGGTGGTACGGGGCGATCGGCTCCGGTGGGCTTGGGGCTGACCCGATTCACACAATCCAGCCCCCCATCGGGCTGCACACTACAGGTCAACCGTGATTCCCGTCCGGCACTCAGCAGGCTGTTGGCCGACACGGTGGACATAAACAAAAACGGGCTGAACACGATCGATTGCAACCCTTGACCCACTGCGCCCACTTGCAATGGGGTGGAACCCACCGTGCCCCGATCGCCCACCCGCGACAGCCCCAACTTCCGAAGGTTCGTCACGTCAGTGATCACTCGGTAGGGTTGTTGAACTTCGGTTGCCCGGCCCTGGGTCAGGTTCCAGGGTTGAAATAACACCCCATCCGGTTGATAGCCCAAGGTAATCACCGACTCAATCCGATTGTTGGGGGCGCGCCACAGCACTTTGCCAAAAATCAGCGGCTCCGCCCGTTCCACCCCCGCCAACCGCTGGACACGGCTCAGGTGGTCAAAGGACAGGGGCAGGGTCAGTTCCAAATGCACCAAGTCCTTGGATGTGACCCAAATATCGGCCTTGGAGCGATCGACCAGCAGCGATGTGGATTCCGTGAAACCGCGAAACACGCCCGTTTGGATGGTCACCAGGCTCACGGCAAACAGAATTCCCGCTTGGGCCACCAACAGGCGCGGAATATCTTCAAAGAGGTTTTTACGGGCGATCGAGGGCATAGACCACCTAAAAAAGAATCGCCAAGCAGTTCATCAAGCAGTTCATCACCTGTGAAATCAATCATCGATCAGAGTGCCGCCAGAATGCCGCCAAAGTGCCGCCAGCTCCGGTCAATAATCCCGATGGAATTGGAACCGGTTAGGGGCGCAGGTTAGCAGCGTGACTTGTGGGCACGGGTTAGCGGCAATCCGCCCAATCCGCTCAATCAACCTCATCCGACAACCTCATCAGACCAAACAATCAGCGCCATCAGAATCAAGAGATGCGCGCCAACGACCGGAGCGGATAAGCTAGGTGTTCTAGTCAGTTTTTTGTATTGCAGTTTTGACGGTTCATCGACAGCAGATGCGTCCCAAATTAACAGATTTAAACGATTGGTATCGGGCTGAGTTACTGATGCAGCCAGCCTTCCTGCGAACGATCGACAACATTCGCAAGCAACTGGAATCTTCCGGCTGGAAAGGAACCTACGAAGAATTTCCCGTCTTTCCCTACGGCACGTCTGAAGAAATCCAAACCCGCGTTACCCTTTTGCAGCAAGAGTTAACTACCGCCAGCGGCGAACGAGCAGCGGAAATTACGGCGGCGTTGGATGACTTGCCGCAACCCTATCCGGGCTATTGGTTCACCCTGGAGCACGATGGCCAGTCCACCCGCGTTGACGTGTGGGAACTGTGCTACAGCATTTGCTTCCGCGACTACCAAGCCCTCAGTACCCTCAGCGCGGGCGATGAGGTGATAGTCACCATTGATTTGGACTTGATTGGGGAGGATGGGGATGTGGACTGGCATCGGCTGGATGAAAAAGCCCAACGGGTGGTGGCGCAAGTGTTCGATCGTCTAGCGAGCGCAATCAACTAGCCCTGGATCCGCAATCGCTCCGCAATCAATCTGCAATCAACTCGTTGCTGGCTGCGTGGGTTTCATGGGGTGGCAGGCTCCTTTGACCCTAGCGCAACGAGTTCAGGTCGATCGCCCCCACGCCGCCCCGTTGAATTTGGCGCAAAATAATCCCAAACTGCCACCAAACCGTGAACGCTCCACCCACCGCCACCGGCAGGGAAAGTTTATAGGACAGGGCGATCGGAAACGCGAAGCACTGCAACGTGGCCGCCAAAAAAAAGCCAGCCCCGCCAGCCATTCCCACAAACGGGAGCCACAATTCAGGCCCTTTCATGGCCGCCGGATCCCGATCGGGCGACTTGAGCCAAACCCGGCCCTGCTCGCGCAAACTCCTAGCAAAGGCCAACCCCGACAGCGCTCCCGCCGCAACCCCGGCCGCCAACAACACGTAGGGCGATCCGCCGCTGGTGTAATCCATTGTTTCTATTAATGACGTTCAAAGCTTATATTCCAAGGCGTTTATTCTATCGTCTCTATTGCCAATGTAGACTAGATGAGAACGATGGGTGTTATCTCCAACCGAATGGGTTCAGGCTCACGGAACCCAACCCAACCAGCATGGCCCCACAGACCACAAGTCTCGCAATTCTCAACGTTGCCAGTGGTCACGGTGGGGGGTAACTTTGTGCTTGTCTGCGTCTAGTAAGTTTTGGCCCCACCCGATCGCACGGAAGCTACGGTGATTGGCTCAGGGGGAAAGTTACCGTTGACTAACAGCGGGGGAAGCGGGAAATTTTCTAAATTCATCGAAAAATTCATCGAATTCAACAAATTCACCGATCGCCCGTGAGGATTCGTATCTGTGAGTTGCCCAATGAGTCATTCAATGACACCATTGCCTGTCATGACGACCCCCATTATTCCGGTCATTAGCTTGCCTGCTGGGCCCATTGCCCAGTCCCCAACCACCCCGGCTCCTGCTAATAATTTATGGTTCATGAGCAGTGGCGCTTTGGCAGTGTTACTGGTCGCTGGTGGTGTTTATTTCAAGCTAGAAACAGACAAGCTCCAAAAGAGAATTCGTGCAGAAGAATTCCGAGTTCGTGAACTCAAAAAACGCCTTGATTTAGCCCTTAAAAGCATTCACAAGATGGAAGCAAACCCCGATCTTGTGAATTCTCGTGAGTTCAACTTGGATTACTTGCGAATGCGGATGCAGGAGGAGATCTTCCACTTCGCGATCGTGAACCAGATCAAGATGAAGATCAAAACCATGGTGTCCGTGGCCCTGCGGCCGACCCAACAACAGGCCGGCAATCAAAACAACGCGCAAACCAACCAAGGCCGCCAAGTGGATCAGCTCTTTGATGTGGAGTATGAAACTTGCACCGATGGCGTGAAGCGGGTGAAGCGGGTGTTGTTTCGAGTGCAGGTACGCATCACCAAATTGCCCACCCAGCCCACGTCCCGGACGATCGAGGAAATTATCAATTGCCTGGAGCGCTACCTCAGTTTGGCGGATGACGATGACGATCGGTGGCAACCGACGATCCAGGGCCGCATCGTCACCATCAGTTGGGATCAAAAGGCCAAACCCACGCCGTTGCTGGTGTTGGAGCAGTCCGGCGAGGGCATGAATGTCACCCTGAAGACGCGGCGGGCGGCCGGTGCGGCTAAGTAGGCCGGTTGCTGTGTTTTGGTCTTGAGGAGTCTAATTGGAGCCTATGGCGGTTTATTTGGGGTTTGATCCGGGCAGCGCTAAATGTGGATTGGCGGTGCTGCGATCGAGTGGCGAGATTTTGGCCCATGAGGTGGTGCAATCGGACGGGGCGATCGAGCAATTGCGCCAATGGCAGCAGCAGTACCAAGCAGCGATCATCATTATGGGTGACCAAACCACGTCCAAGGCCTGGGTCAGCCGTCTGCAACAGGGTTGGCCCGATGCACCCCCGATCCAACAGGTTGATGAACGCTACAGCACGCTGGCCGCGCGCGATCGCTATTGGGAACTCTATCCGCCTCGGGGTTGGCGTAAGTTGCTGCCTCAGGGGCTGCGCCAGCCGCCCCGCCCGGTGGATGATATTGCGGCGATCGTACTGGTGGAGCGGTTTTTAGCAACTTTCCCTGCCAAAGGCTAAATTCCGCGTGGCAGATGCCGAACGGCGCGTTTGGCGCGATCGGACACGGGCCAGCGCCACACATCTTCAAAGAGCCAAACCAAATTGTGCTCGGTGGTTTCGCTGAGGGCAATGATCCAGTTGTCTACCGCCGCTTGGGTGCTAGTGGCATCGGGGCGATCGCGCACGGCGGCCCATAGTCGCTTGGCAAAGGTGGGATCGTTGGGACTGTAGCGATCGCGCACTTCCAGCAACATGGCCGCCCACAATTCCGGTGCACCAATGCAAATTCCCCGCTCGGAACAGAGGGGGTTTTTGGGAGCTTGACCCGATCGCAAGGTGTTGTGCCAATTCAAGGTGCGATCGGCTTGATAACGCCACAGGAGCGATCGCAAATCCTGGCGATAAATTTCAAACGGTGTGCCATACACCGATCCCGGTTCAATTTGCAGCACATCCAGCACTTCCAAACGCATGAAAGCCGCAAACCCGGTGCGTACCGTGACACTGGCATCGACTCCCTGATATTCCAGTTTTTTGGCATAGGATTTCAGCCAAAAATTGCGACCCAATTCATAAATGGGCAGGGTCTCAAATTCACCGGTTTTCTGATAGGTCTTGTAAAGATCTTGGAAATAAGGCGCTTTTACCTCAATGCCGGTGCTGGAGATGTAGCCACAGCCACCACCACAGGTTTTCGGAACAATGGCCACCGTTCCCAATTGATCGCGAACGGTGGGGCCGTAGGGCGTGGGTTTGCCGGCCACGGCTTCGGCATAGAAATCGTAGGCGCGATCAACCAGTTCAATCAGGGGTTGCAATCGTTCCGGTTCCCAAGTTCCCTCCGGCAACAGCCACACCAAATTGCGGCCACGATAGGGATAGAGCTGCAACTCGGTTCGATCGAACGTCACATAGGGAATGGGAACTGGCCGGGTTGGTTGGGATGGCTCGATCGCCCCGGCCACCCCCGCCGCCAACCACAACAGCCCCGCCCCCAGCCCGCCCAGCCAAACCCGCCGGACTGCTCCCCGCCGAGGACTACGCCCGCCGAATCCAGCCATTGAGCGTGAACCGGCCATGGTCAAATTGGCGCGACGGACAAACAACGGGCAGCACTTCATGTTTACAGCGACTATCAAAAAAGACAATCCGATTATTCAGCGGCTCAATGGTCTCGAAGCGATCGGAAGCGGTCACCATGGGCCCGCTGATATCCGTTTCATACATTCGCAATTCGCCACCCGAAAATCGCTTGGGTTCCTGATAGAAATAGTAAACATAGGTCAGGACGCGCGTGGCCGTTTCTGGACTGCCTGAATCGTTGTGAATTTTATAAAAACAGCCATCGTTGTGAGCCGTTAGCTGCATCTCCACTTGTCCCGGCTCAAAGCCAGGCATTCCCAATTGCTGCATAACCGTCGGCAATAGGCCAATTAACCTTTGGCGCAAGAGTTCGTAGAGATCTGGATAGAGCGTGGCATACAAAATGCTGGAACGACGATAATCGCTAGCGTTGGTGGTGGTTTTGGAACCAACAAATTGATCGGCCTTATTCAAGGCTGTGCTGAGAGCAAACTGATGTTCTTCGTGGCTTAGAAAGTTGTCAATTTCTAAAACCGTTGGCTCCAAAATTTGGGTATTGCTAACCGATACAGGAGCCACCGCCACGGGGTACGAAAAGGCCTGCTGTTGGGCGGTGGTGCTGCCTGCATGGGGCCGATCGGGGCCGGTGGTGGGCTGGCTGTTGGGGGTGAACCTCAATCTTGCGTCAAGGTGCGATTCTGGTCGCGGTTTTGGGCGCTGATTGCTTGGGCTTGTCAAGCGTTGGGTCAGTTGCGGCAATTCCCAACCATCGGTGTTTAGACCTTCGATCGGGTCGATCCCATAGGCCAATTCCAAAACACGCAGGGCCACCAAGGTTCGATCGCGCAATGACAGTTCAGGAGAGTCCAGCGCTTCATTGAGGGTGCTCACTGCTCGATCGAGCAGGCCCTCCATTCCATCTGATTGAGTCACCGTTTATGGGGGGAAGTAAATGGCAAGGGATTCGACCAGGAATCAACGAGAGGCGTTAATTCCTGCTGATTCCTTCCGTCTTATCAAATCGATCGGGAATCTGAGAACTGATTGCGGCGGTCATCTTGATTCCCTGGAGGAAAAGCCATGGCGATCGGTCTTGCCCAAATTTCTGACCAGATTTCTGGCCATGCTCCTAAGAAGAGGTCTGAGACATCACTTGGGGTACTGGTAAAGCACTAGTAGTCGTGGGGGACAAGGGGCTTAAGCCCCTTGTTACGACGATTAGGGTATGGAAGATCAACCGTTTCTGAGACATCACTTGGGGTACTGGTAAAGCACTAGTAGTCGTGGGGGACAAGGGGCTTAAGCCCCTTGTTACGACGATTAGGGTATGGAAGATCAACCGTTTCAGCATCACCTTGAAAAATGACGACACCCCCTAAGTCCCTTGTCTTAGTTGATTAAGTGGAAGGAAGGGCCCGCAATCGTTCATCCAAATAACTACGATCGGCCACACTGTGGAACAGGGGCCCCCGATCGCTCATTTCCACCACATTCAACCCCGCCACCGGCAACGAGAAGCGATCGCGATAGCGACCCACATCAATGCCCATCAACACACAAAGCAAGATCCGAATCGTCGCCTTATGGGACACCAACAGCACTGAACCCGTGGGGTGACGACGCTCAATTTCGTCCAGAACCAATGAAGCTCGGCGGGCAATGTCCACACCCCGCTCGCCTCCCGTGGGCGCATTCCAAGCCGGATCCGTCAGCCACCGCACATAGTCATCGTGATAGATCCGATCGACCTCGCGCGGGTGCAACCCTTCCCACTTCCCGTAGGCAATTTCCCTTAGCCCATCTCGCAATTGCATATTCAGCCCCGTCATTTCGCACAGCGGCGTTGCCGTTTGGATGGCGCGGCGCAGCGGACTGGTGTAAATGGCTGTCCACTCAAGGGAGGCATAGGCGATCGCGAACTTCTCAGCCATTTCATGCCCCTCGGGCGTGAGGCCGGGATCATTTTCAGGCGTGCCGCAATAACCACCGGATGCACTGTAGGCCGTCTGAGCATGACGCAAAAAGAAGAGCTTAAGAGCCATGGTGGAGTTCGATCGACATGGAGCTTCAATGGTTCAATCCTAGATTCCATCCTAGGACTGAACAGGAGCAGTGGGAAAATTGGCTGGTTGCCATGAAGGCACTTTTCAGACATCTTCTCGGGTTGGTTCAATCCGGAGATAAGCTAAATCCGGCAATTTAGGGCCCATCAACAGCGCTATGGCTAATGATCGAATCTTGAAGTCTGGCCCAGGATGGCGACTGGGCTGGCAGCCTTCGTCCGCAAAATTTTCGGGATTGGTGGGCAGTGATGATTGGGCCGTGGAGCTGACGGAGCCGGAGTTAACCGACTTTTGCCGACTGCTCGATCGCCTGGTGGACTCAGTACGGGCGATCGCCGATGAGTTGATGCCCGAGGAAAAAATTGCTTGCGAGGTGGAGAGCGATCGGCTCTGGATGGGGGCCGAGGGCTATACAGATGCCTTTGGGGTGCGGTTTGTGTTGCTGTCGGGGCGGGGGGCCGAAGGGGGATGGCCGCCAGAAGCGGTGGATGGGTTGGTGCAGGCGGCCCGCACGATCGGGCTGTTTTAGGGCCTTCTAATCACGCCCTCTCTCAGCGCGATTCCTGAGCAATACTCTCAAGGCCAGGGTCTCTCAAGGCAAGGTGTTGAATGATCGCTCAATGTTCAGAGCCGATCGCGGCCTTGGGTGGCGGAAGTTGGGCTTGAAGGCGCAACAGTTCGATCGGCATTCCATCCGGGTCTGCGATGAATGCCACCTCATAGACCCGATCGCCGATCATCTGCTGGCAAGGAGCCAACAACAGGGGCAAGGGCTGTGGAGCCAGGCGATCGCCCATCAGGTTCAACCAATCCATTAGGGTTGCTGGGCGATCGGGCGATTGGGCCAAATCTAGCGACAAATGGTAGTAGCCCACATAATGCTCGTTGCCGAAGGGATCGGGCGGGGATTGAGGCTCCGGCACTTGCAGCAGCTCAATCCGTCCCCCCCAACCTTCCATCCAACAGGCCAGGGTCATGCCCGCCGTGAACCGTTCGGCCATCCCAAACCCGATCGCCTCATAAAACGCGATCGCCCGGTGAATATCCGCCGTTTTTAAGGAAACATGGTGCATTGGGCCGCTGCCTACCAACCTTGGGCTACTCAAACAGCCGGAAATAGGGATAGCGCACCGGCACACCGGGTTCCTTGTCCAACACAAAATTAATCACATCCCAACAGGGATCCGCCGCTTCCGTGGCGCTGAATTCCACCGGCAAGCCATAAAGCCGCGGCCGACCGTCGGAACTCGGATTGCGCGGGTTTGCTCGATCGAGATAGGACGCAATGAGGGTTTGGTAACGATGGGCAACCGTCACCTTCGTGGCCCGAAAACCTTGGGTATAGAGCCGATCAAGCGCTTCATGAATCTCAAAGCGAATCCCGTCGGGGTGCGTATGCTGGCGATACCATTCACCTTCCCACTGCCGCCAATGGCGACTGGATTGCAAATGCACCAGTTCTTTGGTGTTGGGGTCGGCTTCAAAGGCCCCATGCCGAGGGCAAAGGTACGTGTCCGTAAGGGTCAGGGCCGGGATCGGCTGCCGACAATGGGGACACAAAATTTCTGGGCCAAAGATGGGATATTGCAACGTCGGATTCAGCATGGGTTCGATCGAAACCTCGTGCAGGACGGCGGTGGGAGCGGGGGTTCGATCGCGGGCCGTCGCCTCGCTACCCTATTATAGCGATGGCATTTTGGCGGTCTGGACAAAACAAACGCTTCTTGAAATATTTAAATATTTGTCACGTTTATGTCACGTCTAGAGGCAACAGGGGCGATCGCCCATCCCATTTTGGGCACACCGGACATCGCGGCCGCGGCCTTTGTCGCTCCCAACGCCACCATTATCGGCCGGGTCACCTTGGCCACCGGGGCCAACATTTGGTATGGCGCGGTGCTGCGGGGGGACGTGGAGCGAATTGACATTGGCGAAAACACCAATGTTCAAGATGGCGCAGTGATCCATGGTGACCCGGGCCAGCCCACGATCCTTGAGGCCGATGTGACCGTGGGCCACCGGGCCATCATCCACTCCGCCCACATTGAACGGGGCTGCACGATCGGGATGGGAGCCATCATTCTCAACGGTGTGCGCGTGGGGGCGGGTAGCATCGTGGGAGCTGGGGCCGTGGTCACCAAAGAAGTGCCACCCCGATCGCTCGTGGTGGGAATTCCGGGCAAGGTCGTGCGATCGCTCAGTGATCAAGAAGTGGCGGAACAAATTGAACATGCGGCCCGCTACGTGAAGTTGGCCCTGGTGCATGGCGGCCAGGGCACGGATCTGGGTTTTCACGGGGCACAATAGGTAACTTGGCCTACCCCAATGCCCGCCAAGGGCCCAGTTCCTCGGATTCCGATCGACTGGTCGCGTTCGGGAGGCCCCAAATGCCCGACAATGGCATTTAATTAAATTGGCTCGCCTGTTTTTAGAACTGTTACGGGAGATCAAGATATGGATTGGCGCGTTTTGGTTGTGGTGTCTCCGCTGCTGCTGGCTGCTGGCTGGGCTGTTTTCAACATTGGTAAGGCAGCTCTCGAACAATTGCGTCGTCAGCTAGACAGCTAGGTTCGTAAACTCTGGCGGTTTTGTCGCGATCGCCCACAATCGATACCCAATCGCAGAATGGTAGGGGCGCTTTGATGGCGCTCCTACTTGTTTTTGGGTATTTTTTTGGGCATTTTTTGTCCCTCGCAAGGCGCAATAGGCTAAGGAGCAACACCATGACCCCGGCGATCGAGCCATCAAACCCAGGGCCGCTAGATTCAACGAATTTGGTCAGTCCAGCTCATCCGGCAGCCCCGGATCATCAGAGCCACCAGGGCAATCAGGCCAATCACGCTTACCAGGTCAATCAGGATCATCAGACCAATCAGGTAGGCCAACTAGACCAGCAATTAGCCAGTTTCCAACCCCTGGGCGTGCAGTTGGACTTAGAGCGGATGCTAGGGGTGCTGGCGGCTTTGGGGAATCCTCAGCAACAGGTGCCGATCGTCCATGTGGCGGGAACCAATGGTAAAGGTTCCGTTTGTGCTTACCTGTCCAGCATTCTGACGGCGGCGGGCTATCGCACCGGGCGCTACACGTCACCGCACCTGGTGGATTGGACGGAGCGAATCACGGTGAATCAAGTCCCGATCGAGCCTCCAGTGTTGGCTGAGTTGCTGCGTGAGGGGGAACGGGCGATCGCCCAAACCGGCATTTCCTTGACCCAATTTGAGCTGGTGACCGTGGCCGCTTGGCTATATTTTGCGCGCCAGCGGGTGGATTTGGCGGTGATGGAAGTGGGGCTAGGCGGACGGTTGGATGCGACCAATGTGGTGGATGAGCCGATCGCCTGTGCCATCACCTCGATTGGGCGGGATCATTGGCAGGTTTTGGGCGACAGCTTGGGACAAATTGCCGGAGAAAAGGCCGGCATCCTGAAGCCGGGGCGGCCGCTGGTGGTGGCTCCCCTGCCGCCCGAGGCCCGGGCCGTGGTGACCGATCGCGCGGCCCAACTGGCCTGCCCGATCGATTGGGTGGAGCCGGCCGAGCCGATCGCCCCGCCGTCTGAATCTTGGCCCCACTTACCTTGGGTGCGATCGGGCGATTTGACCTATCCGTTGCCCCTGGCTGGCCAGATCCAGCGCACCAATGCGGCCGTGGCGATCGGACTGGTGCAACGGTTGCGATCGGCCGGCTGGGCCATTGCCACCCCCGCCATTCAAACCGGCATGGCCAATGCCCGCTGGCCGGGCCGGTTGCAGTGGACAACCTATCAAGGGCGATCGCTGCTGGTAGATGGGGCCCACAACGATGACTCAGCCCGCGTGCTGCGGGACTATGTGGATCAGCAAAATTTGGGGCCCGTGACCTGGGTGATGGGCATGTTGAGCACCAAGGACGCGGCCGCCGTGCTGCGGATCCTGTTGCGATCGGGCGATCGGCTCTACACCGTGCCTGTTCCAGATCCCCAGTCGATCAACCCCGAAGCATTGGTGCATCTGGCTCCCGAGGCGATCGCCCTGACGGAAACTCGCCCCTTCATGGAACTGTCGTCGGCCTTGGAGGTGGCCCTGCGGGGCGATCGGCCCGTGGTGCTCTGTGGCTCCCTGTATCTTTTGGGGCAGTTCTTCCGGATCAGCACCCCCACCCTTTCCCCAGCCCTATCGGCCAAAAGCTGACAAGTCCCTTGGTTTTGGATTAGAAACAAAGGGAGCCTGATCCGCAAAATCACGGAGTTCAGGGGAACCCTCTTTTCGGTTTCCCAGTTCCCCAGTAGCAGGCAGGTATGGGTGGGTCAGGCTGAATGCAAGGGCTTTCGACCATGGGCCAAACTGTGGATTGAAAATCGATCGCGGCTGAAACGGGGCGATTCATCTCGAAACGGCGGCCAGTCCGGTTTGGGTTACGGATGAAGCGGACTTCGCCGTGATGAAGCAGGAAGCCTCCCGATTGCGGCCTTCGTGAGCGAAGGGTGGCAATTGCTAGTGAAGTAGTGACGGATTTTGGAGGTTTCTCAATGAAAATTGTTCAGGCTCCCAGCCAACCTGTGCGCCCGCTCCAGCGGTTTGTGGTGGCCGGTGTGGCAACGCCCGATGATGCGGGCAAACCGTTGGTCGTCAGTCTGAATAATGACTTCAAGATGACAGGGCCGATCGTGGCCAAGGACGGCACTTGGCGCTTAGACCTGGTGTTTCCCAAGCCCGGCAACCATCACCTGAGTGTGAATTTGGGCGATCGGCGGGCGGACTGGTCGTTTCAGGTGATTGGGGAAAATGGCGAAACGGCCCCACCGGGCCCGATCGTCCCAGAAGCCAGCCCTGTCAACGGCCGTCGTCCCCTCCCTCGGGCGAAGGCCGCAGAAGGTGCGCCCACCCTGCGGCAGTTGGTGGAAGAAGCCTTCCGCAACAACTATTCCGATGTGCATTTGGCCGTGGGCCGAGAACCGCGCTTCCGCAGCCGGGGGCAAATGCAGCCCACCACCTACCCCACCACCGATGACAACACCTTCATGGCCTGGATGCAGGAAGTGTTGAGTGATCTAGAAATTCAGCAGTTTCAAGAACATTTGGACTTTGACGGCGCGGCCCAATATCCCTTTGCACGGGTGCGGATCAATTTGTTTGAAACCCTGAACGGGCCGGCGATGGTGTTGCGCTTGATTCCGATGGAAATCAAGACCTTTGAGCAGCTTTGTTTACCGGCGGCCTTTGCCAATGTTTGCCATGCCCACAAGGGGTTGATTTTGGTGACGGGGCCCACCGGCTCCGGGAAGTCCACCACCTTGGCGGCCATGATTGACTACATCAACCGCAACATGACCCGGCACATCATCACGATCGAAGACCCGATCGAGTTTGTCCACCAAAGCCGCAGGTCGGTGATCAATCAGCGGGAGGTGGGGATTCACTCCCTACGGTTTGATAATGCGTTGCGGGCTTCCTTGCGGGAAGATCCAGACGTGATTCTGATTGGGGAAATGCGCGATCGGGAAACGGTGGAAACCGCCCTGAAGGCCGCCCAAACCGGTCACTTGGTGTTCGGAACCCTGCACACCAACGGGGCCGTCAAGACGATCGAGCGGATTTTGGCCCTCTATTCACCGGAAGATCGCGAGGCCGTGCGCACCCAAATTGCGGAAGCGATGGTGGCTTGCATTTCCCAAGCCCTCGTGCCCACCACTGACGGCAAACGGGCCCCGGTTTTTGAAGTGCTGATCAACACCGATGCGGTGCGGGATTACATCAAGAAAGGTCAGATTGACGAGGTGGAGGACATCATCCCCCGATCGGAATACGAGGGCATGTGTACGATGAACCAAATTCTCTACAAGCTCTATTTGGAAGGGCGAATCAACGAGGAGATTGCCCTCGCCAATTCGCCCCGCGAGAACGAAATGGCGATTATGTTGCGAGGCGGATCTCTCTACAGCTCTGCGGTCTAGGTCGGGGCTTGGGGCTTGGGGCTTGTCGTCAAATGGTCTGAAACCCTGATTTCACCGTTAGCAGATCGGGGGGGGGACAAGGGGCTTAGGGGGTGTCGTCATTTCAGCGTGGATGGCAGAGGAGAGAGTACCCTTAGCCGAAGTACTGCGCGTTCCTCTGGGTTATAAACCCTGATTGCACCATCGTGACCGATGACCAATGGGAACGAATTCGCCCCCTGCTCCCCCCACCTCGATGCCCCATTGGCAAGCAAGGACGGAATGATCGATGGTTCATTGAAGCGGCGCTTCATCACTATCGGACAGGGGCCCCTTGGCGCGATTGACCGCCCCAGTTTTGCTCCCGCAATTGGCCCCTGAAATTCAGTATGTTTAGGGTGGCGGCGCAAAACCCAGATCATGCAGCGATCGAACCTAACCAAACGGAGCCGAACCCTCCTGGCCCAACGGGCCATGACGGGCGAGCGGATCACGCTGCGAACCACGGGGAAAGCGGGCGGCGAAGGGGAAATTTATCAGGTTGCGGAAGAACCGAGCCTGCTGGCCAAGATTTATCACCCCGACCAACGATCGCCCGATCGGGCGGCCAAACTGGCCGCCATGTTGAACGATCCGCCGCTAGATCCGTTGGAACCACCGATTACGATCGCCTGGCCAGTGGATGCGGTGGTGGTGGATGGGGCGATTGTTGGGTTTTTGATGCCCAAAGCACCCGAAACCCGCCCCCTGCATGAGGTTTATACGCCCAAGATGCGACGGCGCGAGTTGCCGGGTCTCACCTATCGCTACCTGGTGCGGATGGCTCGCAACCTAGCCCAAGCCGTTGATGTGCTCCATGAACGGGGCTACACGATCGGGGATGTGAACGAGTCCAACGTGCTGGCCGCGTCCAATGCCCTGGTGACCCTGGTGGATACGGATTCGTTTCAGGTGGTCGATCGTCAACAGCGGCGCACTTTCCGTTGTCCCGTGGGCAAGCCGGAATATACGCCCCCGGAACTGCAAGGGCGCAACTTTCGAGAGGTCGATCGCACGGCGGCCCAAGACTGTTTTGGGTTGGCGGTGTTGCTCTTTCAGTTGTTGATGGAGGGAACCCACCCCTTTGACGGCGCTTTTCTGGGATCCGGTGACCCGCCCCTGATTGACCAACGGATTGCGGCCGGAGAATTTCCCTACAGTGCCCGATCGCCCCGTTGGAAACCCAAGCCGATCGCGCCGCCTTTCGCGGGCCTCGATCCGCAATTGCAAAACCTCTTCCGCCAGGCCTTTGAAACCCGCCACCCGGCCGATCGGCCCAGCGCCCGTCAGTGGTTCACCGTTTTGGACAGCGCCGAAAACAACCTCGTGACCTGTAGCGCCAATCCTCACCATATCTACTTTGGCCATCAGGGTTCCTGTCCCTGGTGCGATCGGGCGCGACAGTTCCGAGGGCGCGATCCCTTTCCCTCTCCGGCCGCCATCCGGCGCGGCGAGCATATCCAACTGGCCAAAACGCACCGCAAGGCTCCCCGGGTGGTGACCCCGCCGCCCATCGCCGCCAGCATCCAAACGATTCCCCTGCGCCCCCTGCCGCCCACCGTCACCGCCCGCAACTATTGGCTGGCTCCCGGCTATTCCCGATCGAGCGCTTGGGTCTCTGCCATTGGGTTGGGCTGCTGTTTTTTGGTCTCCGCCGCCATCATTGCCAGCCGAGAAGCCCTCGACTTTTCCACCCCCGGAGTCCCCGCCCTCATTCCCCGCGTTCTGACGGCTCGCCCCCCTGTCCTTAGCCCAGAACAGCAGCGCCTGGCCCTGATCCAATTTGACAGCACCCGCAGCCAAATCGAAGGCCTCACCAATCAACTCACTCAAGAAATGGTGACCCTGATGCAGGATCCCGATCGGCCCCTTGTGCGGCTTTCTCGATCGGCCCTCACGGAGCGATCCCAACGGGCGATCGCCTCTGCCCTGGGCAAGCCGGGCCTGTTTTATGGCAATGGAACCATTTCCGGCTCCTTGCCCCCGGACGGGGAGGCCACCCAAACGGTGCTGCAAATTCAATGGATTGAAGCCATTTCCGAATATCAACGACGGATTTTGGGCGACCAATACGCTTGGGGCTATCTGGATTCCGCCACCGTCCGCCACCTCACGGCCGACTCTCGCCAAATTTTGCTGGACTCGCTCACGCCTGTGCCCGTGGCGGTTCCCAGCACGCTCACCCAGCCCGATCGCCCCGCCAATCAACCCTAGGGAGCAAGGCCATAGAGTTATGAAAGGGAGTTACGCAAGGATTGATGGGTTTTCCCATGCACCGAGAATTGAGCGCGACCCAACCGATCAGGAATTGTCGTGAATCCGGGATGGTCGATCGCACCGTGGCCCATGAATTGATCGGCCCATTGCCCCCCAAATCCCGTAGGGGCGCATCGCCATGCGCCCTCCGGTACGCGAGATCTCCGAGGGCCAATTCGTTTCGATCGATCCTGGCGGAGGGCGTACAGCGGTACGCCCCTACCCGATCGCCCCATTGACGGGGAAAGCCCGATGCATGATCCCGAGGCGCGATCGAGCCGTGACCCATGAATCGATCGGCCCATTGCCCCCCAATCCCGTAGGGGCGCATCGCCCTGCGCCCTCAGGTACGCGAGATCTCCGAGGGCCAATTCGTTTCGATCGATCCTGGCGGAGGGCGTACAGCGGTACGCCCCTACGGGTTGGTTTGTTGGGTTTGGATGTGGTGGATTAACCGGCGTGTGTTTTCGGCTTCCGGAGAGCCGATGCGTTCTAGGATTTCGAGGGAGATTGATAGATCGACCAGACCGGCTTCAATTTGCCCGAGCTTGGTGGCCTTGAGACAACCCAGCCATTGCAGGGTGGCGGCTTTGCCCTGGACATTGCCGATTTGCTCTGTGATTTCCAAGGATTGCTGAAAGAGGGCGATCGCCTGCTCGATCTCGCCCCGGTTGGCGTAGATGATGCCCAGTTCGTGCAGGGTGGCGGCTTTGCCCTGGGCATTGCCGATTTGCTCTTGGATTTCCAGGGATTGCTGATAGAGGGCGATCGCCTGCTCGATCTCGCCCCGGTTGGCGTAGATCCTGCCCAGTTCGTGCAGGGTGGCGGCTTTGCCCTGGACATTGCCGATTTGCTCGTTGATTTCCAGGGATTGCTGATAGAGGGCGATCGCCTGCTCGATCTCGCCCCGGTTGGCGTAGATCATGCCCAGTTGGTGCAGGGTGGCGGCTTTGCCCCCGATATTGCCGATTTGCTCCCAGGTTTCCAGGGATTGCTGATAGAGGGCGATCGCCTGCTCGATCTCGCCCCGATCGGCGTAGATGTTGCCCAGGCAGTGCAGGGTGGCGGCTTTGCCCTGGACATTGCCGATTTGCTCTTGGATTTCCAGGGATTGCTGATAGAGGGCGATCGCCTGCTCGATCTCGCCCCGATCGGCGTAGATGTTGCCCAGTTGGTGCAGGGTGGCGGCTTTGCCCTGGGCATCCCCGATTTGCTCTTGGATTTCCAGGGATTGCTGATAGAGGGCGATCGCCTGCTCGATCTCGCCCCGCGCACTGAGCAAAGTAGCGAGGTTGTGGATAATGGCGGCTCGTTCGCGGATTTCGGCTTCGGTGTTGGTGGGGCAGCGATCGAGGGCGGTTTGGTAGTTCACCAAGGCTGCGGCCACATCCCCGAGTTCTTGTTGCGATCGGGCCAGGGCATGAAACACTCGATAGTCTGAGGCCACTTCGAGAGTCGATCGACACAGCTCAACGGCTTCGCGGAAACGGCTTTTATCGTTCCAGTTGTGCCCGAGCCTTGCGCTGATGGTAGCGGCAATCTCCGATTCTTTGCCCAACAGCGCCAGCCGGTGAATTTCTAGGCATTGTTCTTCTGTTGAATCATTAGCTTCTTCCCACCAAAGGCGATAGAGCGTTTGACAAGCCAGGGCCGCCAACTCCTGGGGCGGAGTGCTGGGCAGATCCAGTGGCAAAATGCGCGGCACTCGCAACTCCCCAGCGGGCGATCGCTCCAACAACCCCAGGGCTTGGGCCCGAGCCAGGCGGCTGGCCGCCGCTGGGATGTCCGTCAACAGGGGGTCGATCGCCGCTGGTGGCACGGGCAACTCATAGATCGCCGCCCGCTGCAACAGGTGGTGCAGGTCTTGATCCACCCAATCCCAGAGGGTGGCGGCCAACACTTGCTCCCGTAGCTCGTCCGGCTGTTGGGCCAGGCGATCGAGCAGGGCGCTCAGGGTGTCCGGGTCGGGGCGATCGCTCGCGCCTTGGGGGTCGATCGTGATTTTGCCCGACTCATCCAGCCGACCCAAGCCGCTCAGGAGCCGATCGAGCCAGCGCCACAGCCGGGGGTTGCCATCGCCCAACTTCCAAGCCCGCTCCACCAGCGATCGGGGCAAGGTCGCGGCGGGGTTGCTGAAACCCGGCAGCCGTTCCCGCAACTTGCGCGCATCCCCACCCCGAAACCCATCAATCCCCAAGTGCCGCAACCGCAACCGATCGCGCAGGGCCGGGTCAATGTCGTAGCGGGTGGTGATCAGCAGCTTGTGGGGCTGGTCAAAGGCTTGCCGATCAATGGCCGTGGCGATCGCCTCCAAAATTTCCGCCGCCGCCGGTTGGAGCTGATAAGTGCCGTTTCGCAGTTCCAGGCAGTTTTCAAAATCATCAAACACCCACAAAAAGGGCGGCTGATCGGCGCGAGCATTGAACAAGCACTCGAGGCGGTAGTCCAAGGGGTCGCGATCGTCTTCCAGGAGTTCCCGTTGCTCCCGAGGCAAGCCCCGCGCCGTTTCCCGCACAAACCGAGGCAGATCCAACCGCCCCACAATCACCACCCGCTGAAATTGATCGAGCCGATCGCACAGCCGGGCCGCGATGCTGCTTTTGCCCAGGCCGCCCATGCCCTGGAGCCACACCCCCACCGAGTCGCGATCGCGCAACACCCGCAAACCCCGCTGCAACCAGCGCCGCCGCCCCACAAATTCCCGCCGCGTCGGCACTTGCACCGTCTGCCGATTTGGATCGAGAAATTGCCCCACCAGGCTGGCCTTGGGCGCACGCAACCGGCCGGGCGATCGGGGAGCCGTCACCAAGGGGCCGATCGCCGGGGTCAGGTCGCCCCCCACAAACAACCGCAACAAATACCACTCGGGCGATCGACCCGTTTCCAGGGGCCGCATCAGCTCCCCATAGGCCACCCGCAACGCATCCACGAGCGATCGCCCCTCCGCCAACCCGCGATAGATCGCCGCCGCCGCCGCCGTGGCATCGGTGTCATAGACCGGTCGCCCCCAGCCCAACACGGCCCGCGTCCCCGCTTGCACGAGCGATCGGGCCATGGCGGGCATCCCGTTGCGGCCTTCCCCGGTCTGACAGCCGGACAAAAACACCAAGGGCGGAAACTGTCGCCCCAAGGCCTGGGCAATCTCAGCGGCCGTCGCATCGCGCCGATCGCCCGTTTCCGTTTCCGTAATGAACACCGACACGGGCGGTTGTTGGCGCTGATCAATCCCCGCATGGCCGGTCAGGTGCAACAAATCCAACTCGCTGGGGTCAAACTGCCCCACCAACCAGCCCAAATCCTCCAAGCAGCCGGTTTCTTCCACGGTCAACCGCATATCCAGGCGATCGGTCGCATCCAAAATCGCCTGCTCTTCGGTTTCAAACCCCAGGGCCACGCCGCCCCCGGTAGGAGCCGCCGCCATAAACAGCCCATGCAACGCCCGGTTGCGCCGCTCGATCAGGCTTAGAGCTAATTTATAAAGAGAAGCTAAAGCCGACTTGGCAGCTCTAAATTCGGTTTTAGGCTAGACCTACCCGAAGCATCACCCAGCTCATGAGTCGTCTCCCGGTCATTGCCAATCCTACCCGCAAAGCCTATCCCAGTGATTTGAGCGACGATGAGTGGGTGCTCCTCCAGCCGCTGCTGCCCGCTCCTAAAGGCTTTGGACATCCGATAGAAGTTGATTTCCGAGAAATCCTCAATGGCATCTTTTACGTCCAGCGGACTGGCTGCCAGTGGGAAATGCTGCCTCACGATTTACCCCCTTACAGCACGGTCTACCATTACTTCCAGAAATGGCAACGAAAAGGAATTTGGCAGCAAATGCATGACCAGATTCGAGAGCAACTGCGGAGCAAATTAGGTCGTTCAGAGCAATCTAGGGTCAGTATCGGTGATTCTCAGTCGGTGAAAACCACGGAAAAAAGGGGGTGGTCTACGGCTTCGATGGTGGCAAAAAGGTTAAGGGACGTAAACGCCACATTATCGTTGACTCGCAAGGGTTCCTAATGGGCGTGTTGGTGACTGAAGCGAATGCTTCTGAGCGATTGGGAGGGATTGTGGTGTTAGAGCTAATTTATAAAGAGAAGCTAAAGCCGACTTGGCAGCTCTAAATCCGGTTTTAGGCTAGACCTACCCGAAGCATCATCCAGCTCATGAGTCGTCTCCCGGTCATTGCCAATCCTACCCGCAAAGCCTATCCCAGTGATTTGAGCGACGATGAGTGGGTGCTCCTCCAGCCGCTGCTGCCCGCTCCTAAAGGCTTTGGACATCCGATAGAAGTTGATTTCCGAGAAATCCTCAATGGCATCTTTTACGTCCAGCGGACTGGCTGCCAGTGGGAAATGCTGCCTCACGATTTACCCCCTTACAGTACGGTCTACCATTACTTCCAGAAATGGCAACGAAAAGGAATTTGGCAGCAAATGCATGACCAAATTCGAGAGCAACTGCGGAGCAAATTAGGTCGTTCAGAGCAATCTAGGGTCAGTATCGGTGATTCTCAGTCGGTGAAAACCACGGAAAAAAGGGGGTGGTCTACGGCTTCGATGGTGGCAAAAAGGTTAAGGGACGTAAACGCCACATTATCGTTGACTCGCAAGGGTTCCTAATGGGCGTGTTGGTGACTGAAGCGAATGCTTCTGAGCGATTGGGAGGGATTGTGGTGTTAGAGGAAGTGAAGGAGAAGCTATCTCGGCTAGAGGTTATTTGGGTTGATCAGGGGTATTCCGGGAAAAAGTTTGCGGATGCTGTGAAGCATGTGTGTGGTGAGAGTGTGCGCGTGGAGGTGATCAGCCGAATCAGTAAAGGGTTTGAGACGTTGCCCAAGCGGTGGATCGTTGAGCGGACGTTTGGCTGGCTGAACCGATTTCGGCGATTGAGCAAGGACTATGAGTTGTATTCGGAGACGAGTGAAGGGATGATCTATGGCTGCTTAATGCATTTGATGGTGAGAAGATTGGCTGCTCTAGATGCTTAATAATTGATTTATAAATCAGCTCTTAGAGGAAGTGAAGGAGAAGCTATCTCGGCTAGAGGTTATTTGGGTTGATCAGGGGTATTCCGGGAAAAAGTTTGCGGATGCTGTGAAGCATGTGTGTGGTGAGAGTGTGCGCGTGGAGGTGATCAGCCGAGTCAGTAAAGGGTTTGAGACGTTGCCCAAGCGATGGATTGTCGAGCGGACGTTTGGCTGGCTGAACCGATTTCGGCGATTGAGTAAGGACTATGAGTTGTATTCGGAGACGAGTGAAGGGATGATCTATGGCTGCTTAATGCATTTGATGGTGAGAAGATTGGCTGCTCTAGATGCTTAATAATTGATTTATAAATCAGCTCTTAGGGGCCGCGCCTCCGCACAAACCCGCACCGGCACAATCCCCGCCGCCACCAAAAAGCGATCGCCATCGTGTAGCAATTCCCAAGGCAACCGCCCCAAGTCGGGCCAGCTCGGATCGGTCGGCGCGATCAAGTCGATCGCCAACACCGTGGGGCGCTGATCCGCCAACTGCCGACTCAACAGCCGATCGCTCCCATCCAGCCAAGCAAACAACTGCCGCCCCAGGGCCAACGCCTCGGCCGGCCCCTGCCGAGGATCGAGCGTCCGGTCAAAGAGGCGATCAGCCTGGTCGATCGCCTGGCCCAACTCGGCCACCGGGAGCGATCGGCTCTCGTAGCGATTGGGATTCTCAAAAAACCAGCGGAATTCCACCGTATCCGCCGTCAGCGATCGCAACCAAAGGGAGAGCGTCGTCATGGGGAGCGATCCAAACCCAAAATGCCGGCCAAATTCGCTCCAGTCTAGCCCTCGGTTTTGGGCGATCGCTATGCCCGCAAGGCTTCCGCGATTTTGGTTTGTAGCGTGTTGACCCCATCGGCTAACCGATCAGCTTCGGTTGTTTACCTAGGGCCGGGATCCCCGCTCTTTCTAGGCGGGGAGGTTAATCAACAATTGGTTGAAGCAAATTCTGAGGAGTTGGGTTAACCGCAAATGCCGTCTTGCCTCAGCTTCCGACCTGGAAAAACCAGGTGGGTACTCTTGTCTCCGTTTAAAGTTTCTGAGTTAACAAAGCGCCGAAACGCTCGCTCAGTCTACTGCCACTAAGACGTTCGGTGAGTCCCCGAATTGGAACAAACATAGATCGCAAAACAATTATTGGCAGTCACCAACATTGCAGCAAAACCCAACCGGAATTATAGCAAACAGTTTAAGGATTACGATCGCCCCGGGAGCACTAGTTTTGCTCCTGAGTCGATCGCCCGCAGGGCCCCATGAAGCGAGCCAGCAACCCCTAGCCAGAACCACTCAGGAACCGGATCGGGGTGATCGCCCCGATCTGCGGCTAGTTCTCAAGAAGGCTCCGTCAAAAGCTTCACCAACTCTAGTTCTTGGGCGCGGTGGCCATCTTGGAAAATGGGTACTGGCCGTTCAATGCCCTTGAACCGAAATTCTCCCATTTGCACCCAATTCATCTTCCGCGACACCAAGTCATAGGTATTGGCGCTGATGATGCATTGACCCACCGGACAAATCGCCTCCATCCGGGCCGCCAGGTTCACCGCGCCGCCCAAGACTGTGTAATCCATCCGTTGGGAGCTGCCCACATCCCCCACCACGGCTCGACCGCTGTTGATGGCAATCCGTAGTTGCAAATGCTCGCCCAACACGTTTCGTTTATTTAGATCATCCAAGCGTTCCAGCATTCGCCGGGCCGCAATCACAGCGCGATCGGCATGATCCGGTTGTGGCTCCGGCGCACCAAAAAAGGCCATGATGCAATCGCCAATGAACTTATCGAGGGTTCCTCCAAGGGCAAACACCTCTTGCAGCATTTCTTCAAAAAAGCGGTTCAACAGATCCGCCACCTCCGCCGGACTCAGGCGCTCCGAAAGGGCCGTAAACCCGACAATATCCGCAAACAAAATGCTGAGTTCCCCATCGGTGGTGGGAATCCGGCCATCCTCGTGGGTGCCAGCAGCGATCATCTGTTGCACCACCGCAGGCGAGTGATAGCGCTCTAGCTTTTGGCACAGGCGCTCTTCTTCCTGAAGCTTGCGGGTGAGCAACCACCGTTGAACACTGGCAGCCACGAGGTTGGCCAACGCCGAAAAGAAACTGAGATCGTCTTCGCCCTCTTGCACCCAACTTTCGGAGGACAGGTTGGCATCGGCGTAGAGTACGCCGACCACTTTGTCTTCGTTCCAAAGGGGCACGGCCATGGCGCTGCGGATGCCCTTATAGAGAATGCTTTGTTCTGCGCCAAACCGTTCGTCGGCTTGGGCATCGGCCGTTTGCAGGGCAATTTTTTCTTTGAATACTTTTTGGCAGATGCTTTGGCTGATCCAACCGCTGTTGAGGGTGAGGTCGCGGGCCCGTTCGGTTTCGCGGGCGGCCGCGTTCAGCAGTTGCAGTTGGCCATTGCCTTCCACATCCACCAGCAGGGCCAGGCGCTCAATGTTGGTGAGATAGCGAAACACCACTTCTTGCACTTGGGAGAAGATGGCGTTGCTGCTGGCGGCGGAGGTGAGGCCTTTGGCGATTTCTACGAGATCGCGCAGGCGGGCAATGGTGCGATCGCGCTCATAAAGACTGTCGCCGCTGCCTTCGCTGGTGCGGAGCCACTGTTCTTTGAGGTCACTGGCATCGCGTGAAATTCGCATTTTGCCATCGGCCGTGGCATCAATCAGGGGCAGCTTGACCAAATTGGGCCGCACCACGGAAACGGTGGGCGGCAAAACCTCGGGGTTTAAGGGAACCTGCACCCGCTGGGAATAGACGGCTTTGGGCCCTTGGGGCGATTGGCGCGATCGGGTGATGGTGGGATTCGTGACCGCGTTGGCCGTGCCCACCCCTGCCAGCAGAATCGTGATACAAACATTTTCGATATAGATTCGATCGCCGTGGGCGATGGGGGTTGGCTGTTGGAGGGGGGTTTGGTTCAGGCGTGTGCCGTTTTTGCTTTGCAGGTCTTCAACCATCCAGGGACTAGCCCGATCGACGCGGCTAATTCGGGCATGGTGTCGCGACACGCCATAGGGAGAAAGGGGCAGCTCGCAATCACTGGCCCGCCCGATCGTCACGGAGTCGGTTTCCACGGGAATCAGTCGATCGGGGCTACCGGGAACCTGAAGGCGTAATTGGATCTCAGCCATGCCATCTACTCTGCTTCACAGCAATCGAATCAATATCGCCAAATCCGCATCGACTGGAACGCTGAGAATAGCACCGGGAACAGCGCCGAGAACGTTAACCGATCGATGCATTACACCCTATTCGACAGCGTTTAGGCTCACAAGCGTTGAGGGGCCAGACCAGTTTTTCAGAACGCCCATGCCCCAGTCCGGTTAACCCATCCCGCCGCAGCCCCGTTACTGCCTCGCTGTTTTCGTGGTTAGGCTGTGGTTAAGCCGTATAACCTTGATTAAAGCCTGGTTTAAGCCCCTTGCCCGATCGCCCTGAACGCAATCGGTTTGTTCGAGATGTCCCCTGCGATCGCCCTCCTCTCGCGACCAATTGGCTAAGCGTCCCCCGATCGCCCGTTCCCATACCCAAATCCAGAACCGGCACTGCAAAAGCACCGCTCCTTCCCATTTTTCTCGCTGGATGCGAGTTGAGTTGATCTGTGGTGATGCGTTGTTGGTGACCAATTGCAGTGACAAGTTGCAGTGACCAATTACGATCATGAACTGCAATCACGAACTGCGATCGAGAGCTGCGGTCACGAACTGCGATGAAAACAGAATTCCCGCAAAGTTCCCGCAAATCAACAAGCCGGTATCGCACCCAAGACAGCCTGCCAAAATCTCACCTGACCCAACGCTAGCACTTGAACCTAGACAATGACGCAATTGGCTTCCACGTTGTGTTCCGTGGCATTCTTCATCCTGTCTAAGTTCAGTCCAGATTAGCCCCGATCGCCCCAATTAGGCGACTTCCGGCAACCTCAATTCAATTAGCGATTAAAGCGATCAAGGCGCTTGAATCTGCCTTCAACCCGCCTTTGGCTAGCCTTTAACCAGTTTTCAGTCTTTAAACAGTCTTTAAATAGTCTTCAATAAATAGTCTTCAATGTTGTCCCGATGGTTCTTGGGCAGACTTTTAACGGAATCTTCCAGTCCGTCCCCAGGGGATCGGGCTAATCTGAGGCAAGTTGTCATCAAGGATGACGGTGCTGAGTGGTTGGCCCCTGTTGTGGCCTCGGGTGTTGCGATTCCGTCCCCCTAATCCGAATAGCCTGTGCTTCCTCGGCCAGCCCATTGCAACATCCACGACAGCGCCCGCAACAGTGCTTGAGCTAAAAACTTTGAACTGCGACTCCCGTGATGTTGGTTGGGGCCTGCATGATTGGCCCGCCAGCCGCAACTCAGCCGATTGTTAGCCGACCCAGATTTTTCCTATGGCTCAAAGTTTCGGACTCATCGGTCTTGCTGTGATGGGCGAAAATCTTGCCCTGAACATTGAACGGAATGGATTCCCGATCGCGGTGTATAACCGCAGCCGCGATAAAACCGACACATTCATGGCCACCCGGGCCCAGGGCAAGCAGGTGCAACCCACCTACAGCTTGGAAGAATTTGTGGCTGCCCTTGAACCGCCGCGCAAAATCTTGATCATGGTCAAGGCGGGCGGCCCCGTGGATGCGGTGATTGAACAGCTCAAGCCCCTGCTGGCCCCGGGCGATATTTTGATTGACGGTGGCAACTCACTGTATGAGGACACAGAACGCCGCACCCAAGATCTGGAAGCCTTGGGCCTGACCTACATTGGCATGGGCGTGAGCGGCGGCGAGGAGGGGGCGCTGAATGGCCCCAGCTTGATGCCCGGTGGTACTCGATCGGCCTATGAAAAAATTGAGCCGATCGTCACGAAGATCGCCGCCCAAGTGGATAACGGCCCCTGCGTTACCTACATCGGCCCCGGCGGATCTGGACACTACGTCAAGATGGTTCACAACGGCATTGAGTATGGCGATATGCAGCTCATTGCCGAAGCCTACGACTTGCTGAAAACCGTGGGCGGCCTGAACCAAGCGCAGTTGCAAGCCACCTTCGCGGCTTGGAACCAAACGGACGAACTCAACTCCTTTTTGATTGAAATTACCGCTGAAATCTTTAAGGTCAGTGATCCCGACACTCAAGAGCCGTTGGTGGAGCTGATTCAAGACGCGGCGGGGCAAAAAGGAACCGGCCGATGGACGGTGATGAGCGCTCTGGAGTTGGGGGTTTCGATCCCAACTATCATCGCGGCGGTGAATGCCCGGATTATGTCGTCCATTAAGGCCGAGCGGACGGCGGCGGCCCAAGAGCTGAGCGGCCCCGGCCCGATCGCCCCGGTGGATCAAGCCACGTTCATTGACCAAGTGCGGGATGCGCTCTACTGCTCCAAAATCTGTTCCTATGCCCAAGGGATGGCCCTGTTGGCAAAGGCTTCCGCTGAATTTGGCTATGGCTTAAATTTGGCGGAAATGGCCAGAATTTGGAAAGGCGGCTGCATCATTCGCGCGGGCTTCCTGAGCAAGATTGAGCGAGCTTTTACGGATAACCCGCAGTTGCCGAATTTGCTGCTGGCTCCGGAGTTTAAGCAAACCATTCTCGATCGCCAGGCCGCTTGGCGATCGGTGGTGGCGACGGCGGCCCAAACGGGGATCGCGGTTCCGGCCTTCAGCGCCTCCCTGGACTATTTCGATAGCTACCGGCGCGATCGACTGCCCCAAAACCTCACCCAAGCCCAGCGCGACTTCTTCGGCGCACATACCTACGAGCGGATCGACAAACCGGGCACGTTCCACACGGAATGGGCCGCATTGGCGAACGGTTAGTTAGGCCGCGATCGCCCAAGGCTGTTGAGCGGCGGCAAGGGAAGATTAGGGCGCATTTGGTGAGATTCCTGTGGATTCGGGAGTCCAAATGGCTCGTAAATCTAACCGAAATTCCGGCATAACCGGATCGCCGCTCAACTCCAAACGTAGGGTTCATGGGAGTACGGCCCCATGATGACGGAATGGTTGGCTTGTTCTCCCACGCCCCGAGAATTAAGCGCCACTAGGGTAATACGACAACCCGAAAGCCAAAGTTGAGGCCGATGAGACCAGCCTCCGCATTCCAAAAAATACATCTAAAGACCCACGGGCCGCAGCGCAAAAAATGTTTCATTCATGCGCTCGCCAATCACATTGAGTTCTTGCTGCAAATTGTCAATGAACTCATGGAGACCCCGATCGATCACTTCATCCACTGAAAAATAGCTGAGTTCTGCTAACAACCGTCCCAAGGGCCGCTCCACAGGATTGCTCCAAGTGCCCGTCGGTGTTCCGGTAATTTCATGCAAGGATTTTTGGGACTGCAACAGGCAAAATTGCACCGCGCGGGGAAACTGTCGATCGAGCAATAAAAACTCCACAACTCCCGTGGGCGAAATGCGGTGATTGCGCCACTTTTGATACATTTCATAGGCGCTGGCGGACTTCAACAATGCAATCCATTGGAGGCGATCGAGCGTTGTGCCCACATCCTGCACCGAAGGCAGCAGAATGTAATATTTCACATCCAAAATTCGCGATGTTTTATCCGCCCGCTCCAGAAATCGGCCCACCTGTCCAAAGTGCCAGCCTTCGCCGTGGGTCATGGTGGCATCGGTCACGCCGTAGAGCAAATGACTCGCCAACTTCACCTCATTAAAAAACTTATCTAGGTCAACGGCTCCCGCGCTGTAGCTGGCGGCCGCTTCCTGAACCATTAAATAAAACGCATTAATTTGTTCCCAGACTTCCGTAGACAGAATTTCTCGGATCGATCGAGCGTTTTCCCGCGCTGATTTTAAACAAGACAAAATCGAATTGGGATAATTCGCATCAAATGTTAGAAACTGAATCACATTTTCAGCGGAAGCTTCCCCATAATTGGCCTGAAAAAGTGCCAAGTCTCCCGTGGTCATCAACAGAGGTTTCCATTGTTGAGTCACACCCGCAGGGGAATCTAAACTCAGCTTGAGATTGACATCAATAAATCGGGCCACATTTTCCGCCCGTTCCACATAGCGATTGAGCCAATAAATCGAGTCCGCAACGCGACTGAGCATGGTGATTTAAAGGATGAATTTCAAGGGGTGATTCCGCAAGAAGCCTTGATCGGGGAAAGTTGCCTAGAGCATACCTTAAACATCCCAGTCGGTTCCAGGATTGCTTCAGTGTGAGCTGTGGCCGCCATTCCCCAATCAACACATTCCTCAACCATCCACCTTGGCGATCTCGCCCTACAAACGAGCAACACCATCTAGGCGAGCGGCCGCTTGCACCGCAGCGGCCACCGCTGGAGCCACGCGCGGATCAAAAACTGAAGGGACGATCGTTTCGGGGCCCAACTGCTCATCGTCCACCAATGAGGCGATCGCCAAGGCCGCATCCAAGAACATGCGTTGGGTGAGTTTGTTGGCCCGGCTGTCGAGGGCCCCCCGAAACAGGCCCGGAAACGCCAACACATTGTTGATTTGGTTGGGATAGTCACTGCGGCCGGTGGCGATGATGGCCGCTTTGCCGATGATCAGTTCCGGTTGAATTTCCGGAACCGGGTTGGCCATGGCAAAGACGATCGGGTCTTTGGCCATGGATTCCACCATGGGCACGGACACCACCCCGGGCGCACTGACTCCCAGGAAAATATCAGCACCGACCATCGCATCGGCCAGGGTGAGCGGCCCGGGGCGATCGACTGCAAAGTCCTGCTTTTGGGGGTTCAAATCGGTGCGATCGAGCGTCAGCAGCCCCTTCGAGTCGCAAATGGCAATGTCGGTGGCTCCGGCCGTGCGCAGCAGTTGGGCGATCGCGATCCCCGCCGCCCCTGCCCCATTGATCACGATTTTGACCGCCGATAGGGCTTTACCCACATATTTCAGGGCATTGGTCAGGGCCGCCAAGGAGACGATCGCCGTGCCGTGTTGATCGTCGTGGAACACGGGGATATCCAGTTCCTCCTTCAGCCGCTTTTCCACTTCAAAACAGCGCGGCGCGGCGATATCCTCCAGGTTCACCCCCCCAAAAACCGGCGCAATCCGCTTCACGGTTGCCACAATTTCATCGGCATCTTGGGTGGCCAAGCAAATGGGAAAGGCATCCACCCCGCCAAATTCCTTGAACAGCATGGCCTTGCCTTCCATCACCGGCAACGCCCCTTCGGGCCCCAAATTGCCCAACCCCAGCACGGCGCTGCCATCGGTGACGATCGCCACCATGTTTTGCTTCACCGTCAGCTCATAGACCCGATCGGGCTGGTCAGCAATGGCCCGACAAACGCGACCCACCCCCGGCGTGTAAGCCATGGCCAAATCCGCCTGGCGATCGAGCGAAATCTTGCTATTGACGGTGATTTTGCCGCCCTGGTGCAAGGCAAAGGTGCGATCGGCTGCTGCCAACACCAATACCTCCGGAATTGCCTTCACGGCTGCCACAATGGCCTCCGCGCCCTCGGTGCTGGCCGCATCCACTGACAAATCCCGGATGGTCTGTTGGCGATTTTGCTCCACGAGGGTGATATCACCCAAGTTGCCCCCAGCGTCTGCGATCGCCTGAATGACCCGGGAAAGCATTCCCACCTGGTTGGGCAACTGAAGACGCAACGAAACACTGAAACTGGGATTTGGCGTTAGTTTAACCACGAACCGATCCTTCCCGAATAGCAGGTTAATGAGTTAGAAGCTGACAAGACAGGCATAACTAAAGCTCTATAATCTACCACCCATGAGCCGTTGGCCTTGGGCGATCGGTCAGGAATTGCTGAAGATTTTTGCTCAGGTCTGAGGGAATGCCTGAACAGTCAAAGCCCTTACCTTAGTAGGTCTCATTAGCTTTCGAGTATCATTAATCGACAAGAAGATGATCAATCTTGATGATTAATTCGGTAAATGACTTGGGCAGTTTCTAAAATATTGTTACGCCGAATGGGATTATGGCTTTGCTCAATGGCGCGTCGAGTCACCAAGTCCACGGGGCGGTTCTGAAAAATCCTGCTAAATTCACATTCAATTGTGTATAGATCCAGCAGTGTAACCTTAGCGATCGGGGAAAAGCTAATTAATAAATCCACATCGCTATCGTCCCGAAATCGATCGCCAAGAATTGATCCGAATAATGCAACTTCAGTGATCTGCCAATCATCACACAACAACATCAGTTTTTGACAATCCACGGTGAGACCTGGCTGAAGCGTAATTGAGCGACACAGAGGCTTCGCTTGATCGCACTCAACACCATCAAGGCAGTTGGTCATGGAGTGAGTCATGGCAGATCGCAATTGAACTGAAGTTTTGATTGCATTTCAACTGAATTTGACGCGATAGAGGGCAAATACATCGCCTTCGCGCGTGGCGGTCACTTTGCCACCGGCTGCCTGAATAAGTTTTTTCCAGGCGATCGGCTCTTCCAAGAAAACCTCCGCCCCCAAATAGGTTTCCAAAATTGCCCAATTTTCCGCTAAGGGTAATTCGGGCAAAATGGCATCGAAGACGAATAACCCACCGGGCTTCAGGAGGGGCTTGACCCGATCGACCACGGCGGCCCAATAGTCGATCGGGTAATAACAGCTCACCCCCGTGGCAATCACCAAATCAAAGAACCCTGGCTCATAGTTCAGTTCATGGGCCGGCTGACAATGCACGCCCTTAAACAGTTTGGAGTTCAGTTGCGGCCCCCGCGCTGTTAACAAATCGCAGGCGACGCGAGCCACATCTTGTCCATAGAAAAAGGCTTGCCAATCGCGCCAGGGATAAAACAAAAAACTGCCCCCACAACCCAAATCTAAACAGCGCCAACCTTTTTGGGGCTTTGCCAATTCCCAAAAGGGGGATGTGATCCGGCTGGTGAGGGATCCAGTTGCAAATTCAGGATAGAGCGGCAAGGCGGCCACTTCGTCGGGGACTTCAAAGGCCTCACCGCGATATTCTTGGTTATATCGAGCGGCAACGGCTTGAATTTGGGCCTGTAGTTCAGGGGTATTCCAATCACGAGATTGAAGTTCGGCAATGCTCCAGTTAACCAATGAATGCGCCCTCAAAAATTGGGGTTGAATGTTGCTCTAGAAACAGGGAAATAATGATTAACCTTTGAGAGCCTTTTGGAAGTTTTTGCGATAGGAGCCATTAATTAGCAAAACTGGCCAAAGTAGGGTTAGAAAAATTCGATTTTGGGTGAAGTTGGTTCGCTGAAAGCCGTTCCAAAATTTCACCCCAAAGAAGATGTAAGCCCCAAAAATCACGAGGGTTACAAGCTGAGTCATCGATCGAGCCTCTAGATACAACGGTTAAATGCGACTGAATGCTTTTGGATGCACTTGGGTGCTAATGATGCCAGCCAACGGCGATGGGAAGGGAGTGACTCCCGGGGCTTCCGGGTTCACCCTGTCTATCAGTGTAGCCAAACCGTTAGAGTAGAAAGCGGCAAAACGCAACCATCACAAGGCAATCATGGAATTTCGAGCAAGTGTCAGCAGCCCGATCGAATGGACGGGCGCTGGTTTGGCGATCGGGCTGTTTGAGTCGGAACTGGAAACCCTGGCGGGTGACTTGGCGGCCTTGAACGATCGACTGGGTGGGGCCCTGCGCGAGGCGATCGATGAGGCCGAATTTAAGGGCAAGCCCGGCAACACTGCAACCCTGCGCGTGGGCAGCAGCACACCCGTTCGTAAATTGATCTTGATTGGGTTGGGCAGTGCCGAGAATCTGCCGCTCGATCGCCTGCGCCAAGGGGCCGCCGCCGCCGCCAAAGCTGCCCGGGCCCAAAAGTGCGATCGCCTGGCCATTGCGTTCCCGCTGGCCAACCAAGAGGCGGCCGCCGCTGCCCAAGCGATCACCGAGGGGGTGCATTTGTCGCTCTATCGCGATCGCCGCTTCAAGTCCGACAGCGAAGAAAACAGCAAAACCCCCAAGCCGGAGACGATCGAGCTGTTGCCATTCCGGAATGGAACCACGGATGCAGCGGTGATCGCCCAAGGGATCGATCGGGGTGAAAAAATCGCTGCCGGAACCATTTTGGCCCGCGAGTTAGTGGCCGCTCCGGCCAATGTGGTCACCCCCATCACCATGGCCGAAACGGCCCAGGCGATCGCCGCCAACCCCGGCTGGGAACTGACCATTTTGGAACAGGAAGATTGCGAAAAACTAGGTATGGGCAGCTTTTTGGGGGTTGCCCAAGCGTCTGACCTGCCGCCGAAGTTTATCCACTTGGTTTACAAGCCCCCAGGCACGCCCCGCAAAAAGTTGGCGATCGTTGGCAAGGGGCTGACCTTCGACAGTGGCGGCTTAAACATCAAGGCCGGCGCAGGCAGCAGCATTGAGATGATGAAAACCGACATGGGCGGCGCGGGCGCAACCTTTGGTGCGGCCCAGGCGATCGCCCTATTGCAACCGGATGTGGAAGTGCATTTCATTTCCGCCGTCACCGAAAACATGATCAGCGGGCGAGCCATGCACCCGGGCGACATCCTCACCGCCTCCAATGGCAAAACGATCGAGGTGGGCAACACCGACGCAGAAGGCCGCCTGACCCTGGCCGATGCGCTCGTCTATGCGGACAAGCTGGGCGTGGAGGCGATCGTGGACTTGGCCACCCTCACGGGCGCTTGCGTGGTGGCCTTGGGGGATGAGATTGCGGGTCTGTGGGCCACCGATGAAGCCCTGGCCAACGGTTTGAAAGCCGCCGCCGCCAAGTCCGGTGAAAAGCTGTGGCAAATGCCCCTCGAAGAACCCTACTTCGACAAGATGAAATCCGTGGTGGCTGACATGAAAAACATCGGCGGCCGCGCGGGTGGCTCAATCACCGCCGCCCTGTTCCTGAAGCAGTTTGTGAAGGACACGCCTTGGGCGCATTTAGATGTGGCGGGGCCCGTTTGGAGTGACAAGGATTCAGCCCTAAATCCCGCCGGGGCTACCGGTTATGGGGTTCGTACCTTGGTGGAGTGGATTTTGGCTTAATGACTAGCTCAATGATCGGCTGAATCGCTGGTTCAAGAGACCTCTGGCGCGAATTAGCTAACAGCCCTCATCCCCCAACCCCTTCTCCCAAGGAGGGCGAAGGGGAGCCAGAAATTGGGAATTACGGCGATTTCGTTATTGGTTGTCAAGTCCCTCTCCTGACTTGGGAGAGGGATTTAGGGTGAGGGTTTTGATTGATGCAAGAGGTCTAAGGGATGGATCTGTCTGGATCAGCAACGACCGCTCCTGGTCAAGGCGCTGCGAGGACGTATGAGGCCCGCAGCGCCGACCAACGGTGAATCCATCAGATCTCCTAGCGTTTGACGAACTGGCGACGATTCAATAGAATCGGCCCCAACTCCGTAGCCTTGTCCAGGGTCAATCTTTCGGTGGTTCGGCCGAGTTGAAAGTCTGGCCGTTGCGAAATTTGCCCCCTGCAAGCAACCCAACGTTGTGTCTGGGCAAGGCGGTGCTTGGGGATGGCGGCCGCGTCCCTTGCCCATATTTGGTGTGGTGGTATGAATTTGTCTATTGAGCCTCGCGAATCCAACCCGACGATCGCCCCCCGATCGACCTCGGCCGCTGACTGGTATGCCGACCAGCTCATGGATGACTTGTTTGGGGATTTGGAGCGATCGCTCGAAGAGGGCGTGGAACTGTTGACCCCACCCCCGGAACCCTCGCCCCCGATCGCCCTGCAATCGATCGCCGTGCCGCCCTTGGTGTTGCCAGCGGAGGTGTTGCCGCCCCCGCCGCCGCCCAAAATTCAAGAACCGGATCCAGAGCTGATCGAAGCGGTGGCCGACGCGGAGCGGGCCCGGCAATCGGTGCGCCTGTTCGATCGCCTAACCATCGGCGCGGCGGCCCTGTCCCTATTGGCCACCGTGGGCCTGTGGTTCGCCAATCGCAACGAACCGGCAGCGGTGACGGCCGACGGATCCCCGGCGGCTCCCGTTGCTTCCGTGGCCAACGACGGCAGCAGCACCCCCGACGATACGGAATTTGCTGCCTATATCTCCCGTTCTTTGGATGCGATCGAGCGGCGCACCAATGGCGGCGGCCCCGCTGCCCAGTTGCCCCAGCCCCCTGCGATCGCGCCAGTGCCCTCGCAATTGCCCAACGTTGTCACCCTCAATCCTCCAAACCCCAGCCCCGCGCCGCCGGCCTCCAGCGCTGCCGTCACGCCTGCGGCCCCGGTTGGGTTTCCCCTGTCCAGCAACTTGGTGGATGCGATCGAGCGCTTAACCCGCTTGCTGGAACGGAATCCCAACTTGGCCACCAACTTACCCCAACCCAACGGAGCCGCCACCCGCCCCAGCCCCGCGCCGGCCGCTTCCCCTCAACCGACCGCCAGCCCAGCCGCGTCACCGGGGCCCGTTGCGGTTGCTCCCAGCATGACCTACGTTCTGGTGGGGGTTTTGGAATTGGGCGATCGCTCCTCGGCCTTGGTTTCCGTGAACGGCGTGACCAGGCGGGTCAGCATGGGCGAGGCGATCGGGGCCAGTGGTTGGACTTTGGTGGAGGTGGCCAACCAAGCGGCGACTCTCCGACGAGATGGCGAAACACGCTCTGTGTTTGTGGGTCAGCAGTTTTAGGACGCTTTCAAGTCCTGGTCACAACGCGAAATCCTGGCAGCAAGGGACTTCAGCCCCTTGTCTATGAGGGGTTTGGCGAAAAATTGATGGCGGGTCTAATCTGCCAAGGTACTCGGAAAGCCAGCAGCGTTATAGCCAGGAATCTCGATCGGATCGCCCCATAGCAAGTAATAATCCTCCGCATAAATCGGGAAGCGACAAAGGTCGATCGGGGTTGTTTCCGATGGGTTAACCCCCTGAATTAACCCAGCCGCTTGGAAGGCTGCTGCAATTAATTCAGAGCAGAAAAAACTAGAGTGATCTTCCTGAGCGCAGGTTAATCCCGCTTCGTCCAAGAAGTCTAAGCCTGCCAAAGCAGCTTGCACAAAATCGTAGGCACGCTTTTCGCTTTGGCGCATGAAATTCGTGAACTTTTGCAGATCCAATCGGGAGCGATGTTGCTCTCCCAAAGGTAGCCACCAAATTTGGCCATCGTAGCCATCCATCAGGGCGCTTAATTTATTGATTTGTACGCCACTTTTGGCAATTCCCGTGTCTTGGTCAAAGCAAAGGGGATGGGATTCAATGATATAAATTTCCGGTTGATCCGTGGTCAGCATATCAATTTCGAGCAGGGAGGAAGCTAGCTCCAAACTGATATGTTCCTGATCCTCCGTTGCGCTTGCACTAGGATTTTGGTCACCCTTGGCATCTGAATCAACCTCGCTATCTGGCTTGCCATCAACGTTGATCCTGCTGGGCCCATTGATCATGAATTCTGGCTGAAATACAGCACCCACATGGGAAACCGTGGATTGGGTTGAAAGGCGCACCGTTCCCGACAGGATATCGGCCCCAGCAAAGGCAATCACATCTCCCGATCGCATCTGATGACAAACTTCGTGATATTGCGCAATATTCATGATGTTTCGGGCTGTGGCTATAGTGGGTGTGTTTCAGTTGTAAACGCTGATTTCTAAAAAAGTTATTGCTCGGGAGCAATCAGCTCCAAGGCCTGTTGCAAAATTTCGGGGCGATCGACCATTGCGGCCAATTCTTCGGCCTCATGTCGCCCTTCAAAGACTTTCAAAACGGCATAATCAAACGCACTGATATAGGCTTCATCTAGGATTTCTTGTAACTCATCAACCGATAAATAATAGCCACCAGATTTTCTGCGTTTGTTTTTTCGCTGGATGTGGCGGACGGCATTCCGAATAGCAACTTCCCAAGAACGAGTCGATCGCTGTTCTGCTTTTTGTTTGATGAGATGAATCAGAAGAATAATTGCATAGCTATAGATCTGATCGACAATCGCGCTGTGCCCCATCTCTTCGAGTTCCTCAACAATTACCAATGCACCAGCTACATCACCAGCCAGCAATAGCTCATGCAATGTCAAGATTTCTTCCATAACACTGAAGCTCCCGATCGAGCTTGCGAATCAACCATGATCATTCTTGATTTTTTCAAGTAGCTGAACCAGCTTTTGGAAGCTTTGTAGATGACCCGTTGATTGGCATCGCCTACAGAGAGCTAGAAAATACTCACTCTTTTGAACTTCAGATGGATCATTTTTTGAATACTTTAATCCATGCATTCTGAAATAGTATTGCAGATATTTTTGGTGGAATCTCTGCCGTCCTCTAAATGATTGATGAGGTGGGCAGCATTCCATAGTTTCGGGATCTTTCAGAGCGATATCGTAATATTCTCGAAATTTTTCATAGTCTGCCGTTTCTTCTGCTGACAAGCCAGAAGTTCCTCCGGTTAGTTCATTATTACCCAATGCCCATGTTTCAATGCAGCAATGTTGAATGATGACATAAATTTTATGATGAACCAATGAAATTTTTGGATGATCAAGAATAATTTGATTTATTTTTTGCGTTATTTCATCAAATCGATTTTGATAAGTCTCATTCTCAGAATCAATGCAAATAATAAGGTAATCAATAGCAGAATAACCAGACAAATCAAGCATACAGGCTTCTAACAAAGAAGGTATTTTACTGTTTCTTGGCCTGCTGACCATATTAGGGTATCCACAGCCCGCGATGATTTGAAAGTTGTTATTGATCATGTCTTCCGGGCGTAAGACCTCTTGGATGCCCGGAAACAGAAATTTGAGCCATGATCGATATATTTTTGGTTCTGTCTTTGCTCCTTCTACTAAAAACAAGAGATTCATTGCTGTGCTGATTGAAATTCCCAATAGTTAATTAATTGCGTGAATTTATCCAGATTAGAACCTGTATTTAAATCTGGAATATCAGTAGAGTGATTGACATAAATAGTATTCCCTTTTCGACTAACTAATTGCCATGTCTCCCAGGGAAGATTATTGATAATGTATGGATGGTGGCTAGTCAAGATGAACTGTGTATCATTTTCATCATCCAGAATGAGGTTAGTAACATCAGATATACAGTTGATACCTAGACTGTTTTCAAATTCATCAATCAAAACGACACATTCTTTAGGTATTAGAAAAAGTTCGGATAAAAGATAAAGACTTCGCAGCATACCTGAAGAAATCCATGATTGTGAAATCCATTGATCTGATCCCTTTTCTTTAATTGAAAAGAACACTTGATATTCTTTTGAATTCTCTGGTCGAATAGCCTCGACACGAAGATCATCAACATTTGGGAAAATATCCCAAAACAAATTCTTTAAGTTCTCAAATTGGTCTTTAAAGTTATATTGCATTAGCAGAACTTTGAAAACAATAGGAACTTTAATAACTGATTGCTTAAAATCATTAAAATCACCCAGGTTATTAATCTTGAATGCAGAAGGCTCAGTCTGAACAGATAGGATAAGGCTTTCTTCAGAAAATCTTTTGTAAGATATAGCATCAAAAGCTTCAACTACTGGCTTGATCAGGTCGTCTTCTGAGAAAAGGCTTATAGCGCTCTGATCTTTTTTTAATCGTGGGAGATGTCCATAACTTCCAAAGATTAGTTTTTCAGAATCTCGTTCAAAAATAATTTTTTCTTCACAATTTTCGCCAATGACTTCGATTAATGATTCTTGAATAATTTCCCATTTATCATTTTTTTTAAAATCACTCTCTAGATTTTTTGAATCCAAGAAATCACCTTTCAAACGCCAACGATAATTCTTATTGGCATGGGAAAAAGCAATATCCCAGCTAACTCCACCTAGTATTGCTGCTTGTCCCTTTGCAACATCACAGATCAATCCGATAGAACGCAGAATCGTTGTTTTTCCAACTCCAGACTCTCCAACTAGGAGGTTGAGTTTGCGAAAATCAATAGTTTCAATAGCCCAGTCTAGATTACGGCTCTTCAGACCAAACTTTAGTTTGTTGATATTCATAGACAAATCATGATTTGATGCCAGGACTGATAATGAAACGACGATATCAGAAGATGAGTTGAGTTTTTTATTATATACTGCGCCTTTCTTATAGCAATAGAGAATTATTATTTTTTATTATTTACTAGTAAGCTTCGGTAGTGCCTAGGGTCAGTAATCATTGATCAATGAACGTCTCGCACGGCCAGTGAATTTCTGTAAAAACAACTACCTTGCAGGCACTACCTGAATTTACGCTAATCCCATCCACACTCTAGATAATCTGAATTAATCCATCCTCGAATACCATTCACACGAGAATTAGGGCCATTAACAACTTCCACGTAGTACCACTTATCTTGCTGTCTGATAAATCGCACGGCATTATCGTTGTTCAGACCAGCGATTGATCGACCACCAGGGGCAGAGCGAACAGCCAGTTGACCGCGCTGAATATTGACAACCAAGCAATACACCACATCATTTGCTTCAGCCAAATAGGTGTTTCCTGCTGATAAGACCGTGTTATTGAGCGGTTCAATGGCCCGAGATTGAGGAGCATAGCCCATGAACAGTGCGGTAGCAGAAGTAATCAAACCCAGAGAGAGTAGCCGACGAACCATACGATGACCTTGAGATACCTTAAGAGCTTACTCAGTATATCAATTACATATATGAACTGTCCTCTGATACACCAGAAGTTAATCATATCCATCAAAAAGTGAATTTATCTCAAACCTTTACAACGCATTAACGAATCAGGAAGGACGATCGCCCGTCGCCCCGGCTCGTACTACATTCGACTGAGAGCAAACGCTGATCAGTTGAACTGTCATGTCACAACCGACGATCGAATCGATCCTTCAAGAAAATCGCACCTTTGCGCCGCCTGCGGATTTGGCGGCCAATGCCGAAATTAAAAGCCTCGATGACTATCAAGCCCTGTACGATCGCGCCGCCGCTGACCCCACCGCCTTTTGGGCCGAACTGGCTGAAAAAGAACTCGACTGGTTCCAAAACTGGGACACCACCCTCGACTGGCAGCCCCCCGTTGCCAAATGGTTTAGCGGCGGGAAAATCAACATTTCCCATAACTGTCTCGATCGGCACTTAACCACCTGGCGTAAAAACAAAGCCGCTCTGATTTGGGAAGGGGAACCCGGCGACTCGCGCACCCTCACCTATGCCCAACTGCATCGGGAAGTGTGCCAATTTGCCAACGTCCTGAAATCCCTCGGCGCGCAAAAAGGCGACATCATTGGCATCTACATGCCGATGATCCCAGAAGCCGCGATCGCCATGTTGGCCTGTGCCCGAATTGGCGCGGCCCACAGCGTCGTGTTTGGTGGGTTCAGCGCCGAAGCCCTGCGCGATCGCCTCAACGATGCCAAAGCCAAACTGGTGATCACCGCCGATGGTGGCTTCCGCAAAGACACCGCCGTGCCCCTGAAAGTCCAGGTCGATCGCGCCCTGGACAACAACGCCGCCCCCAGCGTCGAAAACGTGCTGGTCGTGAAGCGCACGGGCCAAGAAGTCCATATGGAGCCGGGCCGCGACCATTGGTGGCACGACCTGCAACAGAACGCCAGCGCCGACTGCCCCGCCGAGCCAATGGACAGCGAAGACCTGCTCTTTGTGCTCTACACCTCCGGCAGCACCGGCAAACCCAAGGGAGTCGTCCACACCACGGCGGGCTACAACCTCTACACCCACATGACGTTCAAATGGACGTTCGACATCAAAGAGACCGATGTCTATTGGTGTACCGCCGATGTGGGCTGGATTACGGGCCACAGCTACATCGTCTACGGCCCCCTGTCCAACGGAGCCACCACCCTGATGTATGAAGGCGCGCCCCGATCGTCCAACCCCGGCTGCTTCTGGGATGTGATTGAAAAATATGGCGTAACAATTTTCTACACCGCCCCCACCGCGATCCGCGCCTTCATCAAAATGGGCGAGCACCTGCCCAAGGCCCGCAACCTCACATCCCTGCGCCTGTTGGGAACCGTCGGCGAACCGATTAACCCGGAAGCTTGGATGTGGTACTACCGGGTGATTGGTGGCGAGCGCTGCCCGATCGTTGATACCTGGTGGCAAACGGAAACCGGCGGGTTCATGATCACGCCACTACCGGGGGCGATCCCGACCAAGCCCGGTTCCGCCTCCAAACCCTTCCCCGGCATTCTGGCGGATGTGGTAGACCTCGATGGCAACCCGGTAGGCGACGGCGAGGGCGGCTATCTGGTCGTGAAGCATCCCTGGCCGAGCATGATGCGAACGGTGTTTGGCGATGACCAACGGTTCCGCAGCACCTATTGGGAGCACATCGCGCCCAAGAATGGTCAGCATTTTTACTTTGCGGGCGATGGCGCGCGCCGGGATGCCGATGGTTATTACTGGATCATGGGCCGCGTCGATGACGTGGTGAACGTGTCCGGTCACCGCCTGGGGACGATGGAGGTGGAGTCGGCGCTGGTATCGCACCCGGCGGTGGCAGAAGCAGCCGTGGTGGGCAAACCGGACGATCTGAAGGGCGAAGACATTGTGGCGTTTGTCACCCTGGAAGGAACGGCGGCGGCCAGCGAGGAGCTGATCAAGGAGCTGAAACAGCACGTGGTGAAGGAAATCGGGGCGATCGCCCGGCCCGGTGAAATTCGCTTTACCGATGCGCTACCGAAGACGCGATCGGGCAAAATCATGCGCCGTCTGTTGCGATCGCTCGCCTCGGGCCAAGAGGTTTCTGGGGACACTTCAACCCTGGAAGATCGCTCCGTCCTCGACAAACTCCGCGAAGGATCGTAATTGCTAGACTATGGGCAGGGTGGAGAGTCTTCTACCCTGCCCAAAATACCAGTTCAATCCCAATCAGATCAGTCCTATGTCCAGTAACAAAACTATGCTTTCGGTGGGCGCAATTACAGTTGGAGAAATCGTACTGCCAACCTATCAGTTTTCACAAACTGAATATGCATTTCCTTTGCATACGATTTTGCAATTTTTAAAACTTGAGAATCATCACTTCCCACAGGAACCAGAATTTTTTATCACAATTAATACTCAAACAGGCTCACCTGAAAAATTTATTTCTATTGAAACCCTTGTTAAATTCCTGATTGACCTATTGCAGAAAGAACACCATTCTCAAGCCACGGCAATATTGCAAAGTCTCGCAATTCATGGCTTTGAACTCTACTTACAGAACCGCTCTGATATGGTCTCTGATTCTGAATTTCAAGGACAGCCTGTATTCAAAACCCCCGATTCTGACAGATTCAGCACTGAACTCAAATTGAATACCTATGAAGCGTTTGAGACTGAATCACCTGATCTAGACCACCTTCAGAAAATCAGAGAGCGAAATAGGAATCTTGTAAACCTACTCGATGAGTGGAATGTCAATCCTGATTACGAATTAGATCGCACCTGGAACGAGGTAATGGCTAACTTATAGAGGTTTTTGGTGATTATTTATCTATTGAACTTTTTCACGTAATTTTAACAAAAATGGAAATCATCAACAAACTTACTATTGATACCAATATTTTAGGTCAGCTACTGAACCCTAATCCCACAAAATTTACTGAGTTAAAAAGCTGGTTTCGAGTAGTACTGATGTCTGATACTGAAATTTTTCTTCCAGGAATTGTTGATTATGAAATGCGGCGATCTTTAGAATTACAGCGCCTTAAAGATCCGAATTACAGAGGTGTTGAGCGATTAAACCGATTTTTGCAATCGGTTCGATACCTACCCATCACGATGACTGATCTGAATCTTGCGGCGACTCTCTGGGCTGATGCACGTCGCCGGGGACAAAAGACAGAACAGGATCATGATTTGGGCGGCGATCCCATTTTGGCAGCTCAGGTGAGATCGCTCTTTTCACCCTGGGCAAATGTGGTGTTGGTCACGGAAAATCGCAAGCACCTAACGCGCTATGGCATTGATGCTCGATCGTTCCAAGAAATCCTATTCCCAGAAATGAAATCATGAACAATAACCCCATACCTGAGCACTCAGAAAAGTCCTGAATTATTTAGCTGAGATGGGCTGCGATCGCCTGAACTTGCTTGAAATTCCAAAGATTGAGCTTGATTTTCAAGCTTAATCAGGTTTTCTTGAAGCTGCTTTTAGTTGCTGTTGGAGTTCATCAATCTGTTTTTGTTGCTCACGCAGCAGATGCAGAATTTCGCTCAACTCTGCCTCGCGTAGAAGATTGATTTTGTCATGTAGCAGCTCAATTTCCAGTTCCGATTTCAGATTTACTTCATGATCGTGCTTAGCCTCTTGGCGATCAATTTCATTTTGCCGATTTTGGCTCATCATGATGATTGGTGCTGTGTATGCTGCTTGGAATGACAACATCAAATTCAGCAAAATGAATGGATAGGAATCCCAATGGATCGTCTTGTTGCTGACATTGCAAAAAATCCAGAAACCTAAACAAATGGACTGGATGATGACAAATTTCCAGGAGCCAACCGTTGAAGCCACCAGGTCAGCAAGATGCGAACCCAAATCCGCTTTTTCTTTGGGTGGGTTCTCGGCGGGATTTCGTTCCCGTAGGCGCTGAATCAGCCGATATTGCTCGGGGGTGATATTGGCGCGGCTGGGGCGACGAGGATAGCCAGGAGAATTGACGGGCATAACGCGATCTCGTGGGAGAAAGTTAGCACTAGGATATTGAGGCTTAAGGGGTTGTGGCTAAAAATAATCGCAGCGAAAGGCAGGAGTTTCTGGTATTCACACCACTGTTGCTCCACTCCCCCCTGATCGCTCTCGGTTGGTTAACAGCAGTAAACTCAACCCAATGTTTCTCTATGCCGGTTGCCCAACACCTGTGAAAGTTCCTCTTCCGTCACCCCTAGCCTCGATCGCTCGGTTGTTTCAACAGCCCAAGATGGCTGCCCTGCTGCTCTTGGGGTTTAGCTCGGGGTTGCCCTTGCTGTTAACCAGCCGTACCCTTCAGGCTTGGATGACGATGGAGCAGGTGAACCTGAGCGCGATCGGGGCTTTTAGTTTGGTGGGATTGCCCTACTCCTTGAAGTTTCTGTGGGCCCCCTTGCTCGATCGATTTGTACCACCGTTTTTTGGGCGACGGCGGGGTTGGTTAGCCCTCAGTCAAGGGGCGATCGCCTTGGCCCTGTTGGCGTTGGGGGTGCAAAATCCCCAGCAGGGGCTACAGGGTGTGGCGATCGCGGCGGTGTTGGTGGCCCTGTTCAGCGCCACCCAGGACATTGCCGCCGATGCTTATCGCACGGATGTGTTGACTCCTCGGGAAATGGGAGCCGGAGCAGCGATCTTTGTGTTGGGCTATCGCGGGGCCCTGCTCATTGCGGGCGGAGCAGCGCTGGTGTTGGCCGATCGCTTCACCTGGCCGGTCACCTACAGCATGATGGCGGTTTTGATGGCCGGTTGCATTCTGTTGAGTTGGCTGGCTCCAGAACCGACTACCGCCCAACAACCACCCGCCAGCCTGTCGGAGGCCGTTTGGTTGCCTTTTAAGGATTTCCTCGATCGCTACCATTGGCGGCGGGGCTTGGCCATTTTGGCCTTTATTGTGCTCTATCGCTTGGGCGATTCGATGGTTAACAACATGGCCCTGCCCTTTTTGCTGCAAACGGGCTTTAGCCAAACGGAAGTGGGAGCCATTCAAGGGGTAATGGGTCTGATTGCCACCATTGTTGGTTCCTTAACGGGCGGTGCAATTCTCAGCCAAATTGGCATTGGCCGATCGCTCTGGGTCTTTGGAGGATTACAAGCCCTCAGCAATGTTGCCTATTTAATTTTGGCTTGGGTGGGGAAAAATGCCACTGCCATGGTGTTAGCGATTAATGTGGAAAATTTCTGCGGCGGATTAGCAACAGCAGGATTTACGGCATTTTTGATGAGTCTTTGTAATGCTCGTTTTTCCGCCACCCAATATGCTTTGCTGTCTAGTTTGATGGCGGTTAGTCGCGATTTGTTTTCGGCTCCTTCCGGTGCTTTAGCCCAGCAATTGGGTTGGCCCGGCTTCTTTTTACTCACGATCGGGGCGGCGCTACCGGGGTTGGCATTGTTGCCCTGGTTTGCCCCTTGGCATCAATCGAACTTGCCATCGGATCTTAATCAATAGACTGCAACCCCAGCTAACTTCAGCCTGAGAGGATCTTTGAAAGGCTGAAACTGCTAGCTTTTGGTTCTCATCAACCAATAGAGACAAGGGGCTTAAGCCCCTTGCCCCCACGATCGCTAGTACTTTGTAAGTCCCCCAATTTGCTTTTCAGACATCCTCTAAATCATTGGGCAGCCTTCCGCTAGGGCACGGTGCTAGCCAGAGGATCTTTGAAAGGCTGAAACTGCTAGCTTTTGGTTCTCATCAACCAATAAAGACAAGGGGCTTAAGCCCCTTGCCCCCACGATCGCTGGTACTTTGTAAGTCCCCCAATTTGCTTTTCAGGCATCCTCTAAATCATTGGGCAGCCTTCCGCTAGGACACGGTGCTAGCCAGGCGATCGACCAAATTCGCCACATAATCTAGCGCTTGGGAAATGGTCGCCGGATCTTCCAAATCCACACCCACATAATGCTTAAGGGCAGCCATTTGGTTTTCGCTGCCGCCACTAGCCAGCAGTTGTAAATAGCCGGGTACAAAATCTTGGCCCCGCTGGCGATATTGTTGATAGCAAGCCAGGCTTACGATGTCCGAAGCGGCGTATTGGTAGCAGTAAAAGGGCTTGAAGAAAATATGACCAATTCGGGCCCAGTCGTATTGGTGCTCCGGCAAAATTTCCACCGCATCGCCACATAAATCTCGATAGAGACTATCCCAAACTTCATTTACAAATTCAGCATCAAACCGTCCCTTTGCAGCCCGATCGTGCAGGGCCAGTTCCAATTGGCTAATGGTGGTTTGTCGGAAGAGCAAACTGAGTTGATCTTCTAGTTGGCGCGTAATTAAACTGCGCTGCATATTCGGATCGGCGTGGCGATCGAGCAAATAATCCAACAACAGCAGTTCATTAAAAGTGGAAGCCACTTCCGCCAACACCAAAGGCGGATTGCTGTTGAAATAGCGTTGATGATCGTTAATCCAGGCAAAGTGCAAGCCATGACCCATCTCATGGGCCAAGGTGAATAGAGAGCTGTAATCGTCGGTGTAGGACAAAAACAAATAGCTATGTTTGCCGTGGGTGTAGTTGCAAAATGCGCCGCCCCGTTTGCCCGGCCGCACGGACGCATCAACCCAACGGTTCAGGAAAAATTCTTCGGCCCGTCTTGCATAGGTTGCGTCGAATTGTTCCAGGGCCGCCAGCAGGGTTTGAATGCCGTCTTGGAATGGCAGCGGGGCGATCGGCTCGGTGCTCCAGGGAGCATAAACATCACAGGTGCGAATGGCGGCTCCGGTGGCTTTTGCTTTGATTCGGTAATAGGTTTGCCAAATTTCGGTGCGATCGCGCGTGCCATTCATCACGGCCCAAAACACCCCTTCGGGCACTTCGTCGCTAATTAACTGTTTTTCCAGAGTCGATCGATAGCCGCGCATTTGGTTTTCGATCGCGTGATCCTGGGTAATCGTGCTCAGGATGTAGGCATAGAGGGTGTTGTGCTGTTGGCTGACGGCTCGCACCGAGTGATAGGCCCGTTCGCGCAGGGTGCGATCGCCCTGAAACAACAGAGCCGAAAGTTCGGCTTCCGTGGTGGCGGTTTTGCCATCGGCCATGGTGACGGGGGTGTAGGTTTGTTCGCCCAAATGGATCGATCGCAACTGGATAAAGGCTTGCCGCCCGGTCAGGCTGTCCCGATTGCGCGTTTGTTCCACTGCTTCCGGCAACCGAAACGGTGCAAATCGCCCCACGGATTCCAGGTAATGGGCATAAAGCCGCAGTTCTGGGGCCTGTCGCAATTCCGCCAAGTGATCGGCGCACATGGCCTGAAGTTCCAAGTCAAAAAAGACCAGCTCGTTATTCACGGTGGTCAGGGCCGTTTGGATTCGATCGACCTCCGCTTGGGCGGTGGTGTCTCGGGTGTTGGCCGCAAAGGTGAGCGAGGGAAAGCTCCAAAGATAGCCCACCACCTGGTAGATGCCTTCTAGCTCTTCCAAGGCCTGGGCTAGCTCCTGGGCGGTCAGCGAGGCCGTGCGATCGCGGTAGGTGATCCGAAAATTCTCGGCTCGATCGCTCACCCAGTGCAAATCAGCCTCATAGCGGGGATCATCAAATCCCGCGTATAGATCGGCTAAATTCCAGGTCAATGGGTCGTTTTTGTCGGTGGCTTGGGCCGTCCCGATCGCACTTGCTACCATAGCTCCAACCTTCGCCTCAACCTTGGGTTCACGCAGTAATTTCAGGCGTTCAAATTCAATTCAAGCCGGTTCAATCAAGCGGGTTCAATCAGGCCGGCTCGAGTGAGCCAGCTCGATCGATTTGGCTTGATCAAGTCGGTTTGATCAAATCGAGTTGATCAACTCGATTCGACTGGGTTCAATCAATTTGGCCCGATCGTAAAACAATCCAGGGTACAGGAGTTGAACCTGTCTGAGGCGAATTATGAGTTCGCTGCCTAAACCGCTCGGCCAACCCTGGAAAATGTCGGAGACCCAATGCTCAGCGATAGGTTTTGAGGGTGGTCTATCGCTTTTGGAGAGTCGTGTGAGTTTACACTCGTCATTAATTTTGCCATTGGCCGCTAGTTTGGGCAATATTCTTGGATAGAGTTTGAATGGCTTGAGTGATCAGCCAGCCGCCATCTGCTCTGGATCCCTCAACCTCTCTCAAGTAATCTTCATCAACTGCCGTGAATCCCAGCGCTGGTTTGACCATTCTGTTGTTGTTGTTGATGGCGGGCACGGGCATTGCCAGCACCTCCTGGGGCTATAACCTCGGCCGGGAGGCGCTGAAGGGCATTGTGCAGCCGGACTTTCGCCCCACGGCGGACTCCTCAGGGCGCGGCGGCAAGCGACCGGAACCGGCTCCCCTGAAACTGCTGAATGAGCAACAGTTGCTGGCCAAAACCAAGGCCATCACCCAAACGGCTCCCGTGGGCAATGCATCGCCAAAGCCGGTGGATCCGGCCCTGACCCAAACCCAACCTCAGGCCAAGCCTTTGTCACAAACGGCGGTGGCCAAGCTGCCCATTTCGGCCAAGGCGGAAGGTGTGACCCTGACGGTGGTGGGAGCCAGCCGGGTGGGCGATTCGTTGGTGCTGGAGTTGACGCTGCGCAATCAGGGCGATCGGGCGGTGCAGTTTCTCTATAGCTTTTTGGAAATGGCGGACGATCGGGGTGATCCCCTGAGCGCGATCGTGGAAGATTTGCCCAGTGAGCTACCGGCCGACGGAGCCACCGTTCGGGGCAAGGCGATTGTGCCGACGGTGTTGCTGGATGGGGTGAAGTCGTTGCAACTGTCCCTGACCGATTATCCCGATCAGCAATTACAGCTTCAAATTCAGGGAATTCCGGTGCGTTAGGGGTGATTGATCGCCCTTGGCCATACCCCCATCAGCCATGGATTCCAAGAGCATATTGATTCCGAGAGCAGGTTAACGGCTTTGAGAAAGCCCCGTCAGCAAGATGGCCGAGCCGGTCGTTTTTGAATAGAACCAAGCAAAATCCAGCAAGCTTAACCAGGATCAAGCAAACTCGATCAAACTCAATCAAACGGAATTAGTAGCGGTGGATAGTCAAGGCTGGACGTTGAGCTTGTGGGTGCTGCTGTTGCCCATCACGCTGAATGCGTTCTTTGTGGCGGCAGAATTTTCCATGGTGGCTGTGCGACGATCGCGCATTGATCAACTCGTCGCAGATGGGGATCCGGCGGCCCGCAGCGTCCAGTATTTGCAACAACATGTTGATCGGCTGCTGTCCACAACCCAGTTGGGGATTACCCTGGCGGCCCTCACCCTGGGTTGGTTGGGTCAGTCGGTTTTGGCCGCACCCTTAATCAGCGGCGCAATTTACTACTGGCCCGCTGCGGCCGATCGCCCTTTGGTGCAGGCGGCGGCCGTGGGGACGGCGTTTCTATTGGTGGCCTACCTGCAAATTGTGTTTGGGGAATTGGGCCCCAAGTCGATCGCCCTGCGCCATGCAGAACAGGTGGCCTTGGTATTGGGGCCGCCCAGCGTCACAATCGGGCGATTTTTGCAGCCGATCGTTTGGTTTTTGGAACGTTCCACGCGGTGGGTGTTGCGGGCCTTGGGGTTGCGGCCCAGCGATCGCCATTGGGCCAGCCCGATCGCCCTGTCGGAGTTGCAACAAATTGTGGGCAATTCCACGGAGTCCCCGGACTTGGAAGCCGATGAGCGCCGCCTGCTGCAAAATGTTTTGGCCTTTCGAGCCGTGACGGCCCGGGATGTGATGATTCCCCGCACTCAGATGGTGGTGTTGGAACAGTCCGATTCCGTGACGGATTTGCTGGCGGCCGTGGGCCAAACGGGCCACCTGCGCTACCCGGTGATGGGCGACTCGATCGATGACATTGTGGGCATGGTGCGATTTAAGGATCTGGCCACGCCTCTGGCCGTCGGGGAATTGAGCCTGGACACGCCCCTGAGTGCTTGGATTCAGCCCGCTTGTTTTGTGCCGGAATTTGCCAACACAGCGGATTTGTTGCGATCGCTCCGGCGATCGGGACAACCCATGGCGATCGTGGTCGATGAATTTGGCAACACGGCGGGTTTGGTCACGCTCACCGATGTGGCGGAGGAAATTGTGGGGCCCCTGGCCGCCGACGACAGCTCGATCGAGGCGATCGATGAGCAAACCGCCTGCGTGCCCGCCCAAATCACGATCGATGAAGTGAATGGCCGTCTGGGGCTAACCCTGCCCGAAGCCGACGATTACCAAACCTTGGCCGGGTTTGTACTCTGTCATCTGCAACGAATTCCCCAAGTGGGCGAAAGCTTTCGTTACAACGGTTTGGAATTTGAAATTGAAGCGGCCAATGGGGCCCGAATCGATCGGATCCGCATTCGCCGCCTGCACTAGATTCTTCAGATCTCTCAATCGAGAATCTTTAAGCTTTGGCCGAAATCAGGCCCTAAACGCCCACCAGATGGTGGTGATAGGCCGCCCCAAGACCAGCCGCCATTTCAGCGGGGGTGATTTTGCCATCTCGGTTGGAATCTAGGGCATCAAAAACCGCATCGCTCCCAGCCCATTCTTCACGGGTAATGAAGCCATCTCCGTCCAAATCGTAGACATGGAAAATGTCATCGGCCGCATGGCTGAGGGCTTCTTGGCCTTCCAGTTGAGCCAGGCGATTTTTTAACAGCAACTCCAGGGATTCCAGCGCTTTCGAGAAGCCTTCAATCCCCTCCGTGAGCTTTTCGGAGGCCATTGCATCGTCTTGGTGCATTTGATCGAAAACTTCGCGATTCATCTCGATTTTTTCGATCGGCTCTGCACCGGCCAAGTCAGGACTCAGCTTGCGCACCAGCTCGCCCTGATTGCTTTCCAGCTCATCCAGGAGGGCCGGCGAAATGGTCAGCAAGTCACAACCGGCCAGTTCCACAATTTCGCCCATGTTGCGGAAACTCGCCCCCATCACCTCCGTTTGATGGCCAAAGGTTTTGTAGTAGTTATAAATCCGCGTCACGGACAACACACCGGGATCTTCTGGGGCCGGAAACGAATCGCGGCCAGTCTTTTTCTTGTGCCAATCCAAAATTCGACCCACGAAAGGCGAAATAAGGGTCACGCCCGCCTCTGCACAGGCGATCGCCTGGTGCAAACCAAACAACAGGGTGAGATTGCAGTGAATGCCTTCTTGTTCCAACACTTCGGCGGCGCGAATGCCTTCCCAAGTGGCGGCAATTTTGATCAGAATTCGATCGCGTGAAACACCGGCTTTTTCGTACTCCGAAATCAGATAACGACCCTTGGCGATCGTCGCTTCCGTGTCATAGGACAGGCGCGCATCGACCTCCGTGGAGACCCGACCGGGAATAATTTGCAAAATCTTTTTACCAAAGGCCACCGCCAAGCGCTCAAAGGCCAGGGAAGCCACCTCCTCCGCGCTGGCTTGCTTGCCCTTTTCGGTGCGGGCCTCCAGCAGGGTTTGATCCACAATTTCCTGGTATTGCGGCATTTGGGCCGCAGCGGTGATCAATGAAGGGTTCGTTGTGGCATCGCGGGGCTTGAGTCGTTCGATCGCTTGAATGTCGCCGGTATCGGCCACCACGATCGTCATTGCGCGTAATTGTTCAAGCAAGGTCTGAGCCATGATCACTTCTCGCTGAGAGCGTTGCGAGTGTCCCGCCCTCTCGGTTGGGCCGGGAAATGTGCTTCCAGTGTGGCCGATCCCACCGGGAATGGTGACGCTCCCGATGAGAACTTCAACAAAATCACAGAAAAGTTCAAAGAGGGCGGGAGTTCCTGGTAAGTGTTCAATCAGCGATCGATAAGAAACCTCATCACTTGATCACAATTGCTTATCAGGCTCCCTGGCCTTCTCTAGAGTATTAGCAGGGCTGGTGGCTGCTTCCTGTATGCCGGCCCAAGGCGATGCAGGCGACATGACTGGACTAATCGCAACATCTCGGTTGTTGTTGGATGATCTGGCTCGACAAGGAACGCGATCGGGCATCAGTGGCTATTTGCCAGACTACGTGCCCGCTTTGGCCAAGGCCAATCCGCAAGAGTTTGCGGCCGCCGTGCAGGCCGTGGATGGCCGCAGTTGGGATCGATCGCCCCCGGGGCGGCGGGTGGTGTTGATGAGCGTCATGAAACCCCTGCTGCTGTTCTATGCCCTTGCGCTTCTGGGCCCCGAGGTTGTGAGCGGCTTGGTGGGCTGTCAACCATCCGCCAAGGCCTACAACGACTTGGATCAACTGCTGGAAGATGCGGGCCATCCCCGCAATCCCATGCTGAATAGTGGGGCCTTGGCCCTAGCGGGGGCCCTGCCTGGAACCACCGCGCGTGATCGGGTGCGACGGTTCCAAGCTTGGTTATATCGGGAAACAGGCTGCCTAATGCCCGTGAATGAAACCGTGCTGGCTTCGGTGCAGAGCCTGCCCAACGGTCGCAATCGTGCTTTGGTGCAAACCTTGGTGGACTCTGGCCGGGTGGCGGAGCCGGAAATTGCCCTGGAGATTTACAACCGGCTTTGTTGCCTGGGGATCACGATGCCTGAGTTGGCGGCTTTGGGCTGTTGGTTTGCTAATCCGCCCTCCCAATGGGCTGAGTTGGTGCAGCAAACCCTAGGGGCGATCGCGGTGGGCGGTCTCTACCAAGATTCGGAAACCTGGATGGCGCGTGTGGGCTGGCCCACCAAGTCCGGCGTGAGCGGCGTGGTTTGGTCAATCCAGCCCGGTCAAGGATCGATCGCCTGTTACAGTCCGCTGCTGAATCCCCAAGGCCATTCGATTTTGGGGTTGGACTTTGTGGAAGGGGCGATTCGCTGGTTTTGATTCACCCTGAACCCAATAGCCTGAATCCAATCAATCACTTCAAGTAATCACCTCAAATCCTGTTGAAAGGTTATTGAAGGGTTGTTGATTGACAAGGTTGTTGATTGGGCCACGGTTCAGGAGGCAGACTCGGGGCGATCGGCTTGATTTTTGCGGCGACGACAGCGATCGGAGCAGTATTTCACTTCGTCCCAGCAGTCTGCCCATTTTTTGCGCCAGGTAAACGACAAACCACAAACGACACAAACTTTGGTAGGAAAGTCGGCTTTCTTGCGTTGTTTGGGCATGGAATGTTCAAGCGGATGGAGCGCGCCATTCAATTGGCGCAGGCAAGTATTTTAACGAATTTTCACCCCGAACTCTTGGCAGGTTCCCAAAGGTCTCTGGTATCCAAGCCCCCTGACATCCAAGACCTCAGGCATCCAAGACCTCAGGCCTCAGGCGAATTCTTGCCTCCTGCGGGAAACCAAAGGTGTCGATCGGCATCAATCTCGATTCGGCCTTGGGCTTGGAACAGTTGCAACAGCCGAGTCACGGTGACCCGGGTGGTTTGGGCAGCGCTGGCCAATTGCCGATGGGTGAGGCGCAAATTCAAACGACGCGCTGAGCCAAGGGGCTGCCCAAATTCCCGATCGAGCAGTTGCAGCAGTTGCCAAAGGCGCTCATCGGCTCGCTTCAGGGTGAGCAAGGATTTCAAATCGCTGGCCTGATCCAAACGGCGCAGGGCGTGGAACAGCAGGTTGCGGGCCAGGATCGGGGATCGCTGCACCTGGTCGATCGAGAGGGGCAACAGATCCGTGGGAGCCAAGGCCGAGGCCCGGTAAGGATTCACCGCGCTCAGAACTTGTCCAAAAAATGTCCCCGTGCTCGCAAAGCCCAAAATTGCTTCGGAACCGTCCGGCAGCAGGGTTTCGAGGGCTACGGCCCCGCGATAAACAACCCAGAGGCGATCGGGTTGGAGGGGAATGGTTTGGTTGGTGCGAAACGATTCGAGGTTTTGGCTACGGTATTGGGCTTCGAGCAACCGGCGCAGTTCCAAGTCGGTGCTACTGGCCAGGGTCGATCGGATCATTTTGGGCATGGGAGGGGAAGCAGAGGGCGATGGGGTGCGATCCCAGGACGCAAATCACGGGTGCTGAGTCTTGGGAGTTGGGACTTGAATGATCTGTGCTCGATGACTGCCAATTGAGATCGTATCAGTTTTTGACCAATTGACAGTAATTTTCAATAAGCGATGGCCAAATCATCGGCAAAACCTCAGTAATTGCGAGGCTGGGGGTCTCAGCTTGTCAGGAGCCTCTGCAATAACTGGGTCAAAACTGTAGTGCCCCACACCAACTCAGGCTAACGGCGACCGTTTAACCCCTTGCCAAGGGAATGTTAACGATCCATGAAGATTGTGCCGCAGCGCCTAGGGATGATCCCCCCTCTCCGAGGATGTCTAAGCAGCATCTTTCAGTATGGGCCAAGCATCAATTGCCGTGGGGGCAAGGGGCTTAATCCTTAACATTGAACTTGTTTAGCGCTTTTGGCTTGACTCAAGCATCAATTGCTGTGGGGGCAAGGGGCTTAAGCCCCTTGTCTGCGCCGATCGCTGGAGCTTACAGGGTGGCAATTTTGGCTTTTCAGACACCCTCTTAAGGTAGGCGGGCCAGTTCCGTTTGCAGGATTTGGCAAAGTTCCCCATGATTCGGGCCGTTGCTGGCAATGCGGCCGCCCCACTGGTTCAAATCGCCCGTGGCATAGCGCAGGGGTTGACCGTCAAAGTGGGTGAACTGGCCGCCCGCTTCCGTCAAGATCAATTCCGGGGCGGCCATATCCCAATCCTTGGGGGCCGATTTGCCCGAAAGGGAAAGATACAAATCCGCTTTTTGCTCCACGATCGCGGCAATTTTGCCACCAACACTGCCCACGGCGTGCTGATTTTGGCAAGGCAGGGCGGCCAGCAATTGGTTAAACCGCTGGTCTCGGTGCGATCGACTGACCACCACGGTCAGCTCCGAGAGTTGGGCACAGTCCGACACCCGGGGCGATCGGGTTTGGCCAGCGCGATCGAACGCCACCGTTCCCGACCCTTTCACGGCTGCATACAACTGTTCCGCCTCCGGGCAAGCCACGATCGCCAGTTCCGGCCGCCCTTGATAAACCAGCGCCAGGTGAATGGCATATTCGCCGGTTTTTTGAATAAAGTCCTTGGTTCCATCCAGGGGATCGATGATCCAAATCCAATCCCGATCGGCTGGAATGCCTTCTGATTTGTAGGTTTCTTCGCTCAGGTAGCCAAATTCAGCGCTCCCCAATTCCTGCTGCAAATGACTGAGGATGGTTTGATTGGCTGCCAGGTCGGCGGCCGTGACGGGCCCGTCGCCTTGGTCTTCAATCGCCAACTGATCGCCTCGGTAATAGGCCCGCAGCACGTCGCTGGCGGCCCAGGCGGCTTGACGGGCGATCGCGCACAAATCCTCAAGGGGTCGCATGGTGGCTCAAATGCAGGACAGGGGCCTTGATGGTATCAGTTGATTAGGCTCTTGGGGGATTAGATGATTGGGTGACCAAAATTCAGGTAGCTTCCGGGCGATCGGGTCACTCGGGTTAACTGTCGATCGATCCCAAATTCAAATACCCAATCGGCAGCCCCGGCCGCCAGCAACGGATCAACAAATAGCTTTGGGTGCAAGGCTTTCCAAAAGTAATCCACAAAATCGGAAATTTCCGCCTCACTCAGCCCCTGCCCTCCGGCGGCAATTCGATCGCGCTCGGCTTGCTGTCGCCACTGTTTTGAAAATTGGTAATCAGTGGGTTTCAAAATCAAGAGTCGATCGCACCATTCCCAAAGGGGTAAATAATCCCGCAGCCGTTGATTACAATCCTGAGCAAAGGCGCGATCGTCCTCCGAAAAAATGGGTGCTGGCCAATCCACAAGAGTCGTGAAATCAATCGGCTTCACTCCCACAAACCACCCTTCAAACAACACAATATCAACTGGTTGAATCATCTCCGCCGCCACGCGATCGCCCTGTCCCCCATGACAGGATTTATCGAATCGCGGAATGGCTATGGTGGAAGCTTGGGGCGATCGCAAGGCCCGCAACGTTTCCAGCCCCAGATCAACATCATGGGTTCCCGGCGGCCCTCGCCAAATGAGTCGCGGATCCTGGGCTTGCAGCCGTTGCCGATCGGCATAGGTTTTGTAAAGGTCATCGATCGACCAACTGAGAGTTCGCCACCCCAACAGTTCCAACGCCACGGCCATTGCGCCACAGAAGGTGGTTTTGCCTGCACCCTGAACACCCAAAATTCCCAACACGATCGGGCGATCGCTCTGGGCGCGTAATTGCCCTAACGCCAAGGCCAAAGGCCACCAAGCTTGCTCCATCATGGCCCGATTGCTGGGGTGATTGAGCAAAAAGGCCCAGCGCGATCGCTGGCTCAGGGCTTCACAAAATGCTGCAAAATCCGGCATGAATTCCCAAGTTTCTAGGGGCGGTTTGTCCGCAAGCAATTAGTTGATGACAGCCCCTAGGCAGCCAACATTGTTTCCAAGGTATGTTGATTCCAAAGGTCGCGATATAACCCCGGTCGCGAGAGCAATTCATCGTGGGTTCCCATGTCCACAATGGAGCCTTGATCCATCACCAAAATTCGATCGGCAGTGGCGGCGGCGGACATTTGATGGGAAATAAAAATCACGGTTTTCTTAGCGGTTCCGTCCGTCAGATTGCGCAAAATTTCCGTGGCAGTTTGGTTATCGACGCTCGATAGAGCATCATCCAAAATCAAAATGGGGGAACTGATCAACAGAGCGCGGGCCAGGGCGGTGCGCTGGCGTTGGCCGCCGGAAAGGGTGATGCCTCGCTCTCCGACCACCGTTTCGTATTGCTGGGGGAAGGTGAGGATTTCGTTGCGAATTTGGCTGGTGTCGGCGGCGGCTTCCACGGCCCCCAGGTCGATCGCGGGATTGCCGTAGCGAATGTTGTTGGCGATCGAGGTGCTGAACAGAAAACTATCTTGGGGCACATAGGCGATCGCCCCGCGCAGATCGTGGATCCGCAGTTGGGTAATGTCAATTCCATCGAGCCACAGTTGGCCCGGCTTCAGATCCAGCAGGCGCGGCAGGGCATTGGCCAATGTGGACTTGCCGCAACCCACGGGGCCCACGATCGCCACCATTTCCCCCGGTTGAATCTCGAAGTTCAGATCGCTCAAGGCCAGGCGATCGCTCCCCGGATAGCCGTAGCTGAGGTGGGTGGCCTTGAGATGGCCCACCACTTGCTCCAGCGGCAGGGCGATCGATTCGCTGTTGTCGATAATCTTCGGTTCCGTCTGCAAAATCGCTTCCACACGATTGATGCTGACTTCGCCCCGCTGATAGGTGCTGATCGTGAAACCCAAAAGCGCCGTGGGGAAAACCAATCGCTCCACATAAATCAGCAGTGCCACAAAATTCCCGATCGACAGTTCCCCTTGGGCGATCGCATCGGAACCAAACCACAACAGCACCAGCAAGCTGACACTCGCCAGCCCTCCTAGCAATGGAAACAGCACACTACGGGTTTTAGCGAAACTCAAATTCACCCGCAGCAACTGATCATTCACCCGCCGAAAAGCTTGCCGCTCATTCTCCTCTTGGGCATAGATTTTGATCGGAGAAATGCCGCTCATGTCCTCTTGAATGAGGTCGCTCATTTCCGAAAGCCGCTCTTGTACCTCCAACTGCTGGGTTCGCAATTGATTGGCAAACAACTGCACCAACACCAACATCAAGGGATAAACCAACAGAGCCAACAGCGTTAACCGCACGTTGATGCTGAGCATAATGGGTAGGGTTAACGCATAGGCAAATAGGGTATTCGCCAAGCTTAGAACGGCAAACCCCATTAACCGGCGAATGTTGTCTACATCGCTGGTGGTGCGGTTAATGAGATCTCCGGCCGTGTTCACCGCAAAATAGGCTGGCTCCAGGGTCAATAAATGTTGAAAAATGCGTTGTTTCAGGTCAAATTCCACCTGGCGACCCACCCCAAACACCAGCACCCGCGACACCATCCGAATCACCCACATCACCGAGGCCAAAATCATCACGGTGACGGCGAATAAGAGAATGCGATCGAACGAGAAGCTCGCTTGCAACTCATCAATTCCATTCCGAATCAGCAGGGGAATATAAACCCCCAACACATTCACCAGCAGGAGTGTGCCAATCCCGATCGAGGTTTTTTTCCAATAGGGGCGTAAATAGTTTCCTAAGATTTTCAGGTTCGATCGATTGGAGCCAGCCATAAATTAGACCATCCTGATATAGGAATTCTTCAAAGGAGTTCGTTGAACAGACAAGCTTCGCCCGCAAATCGTCCCCAAGGTGAAAACCTGGGGGTTTTGGTTTTTTTGGGGCCTTGATTCTTGAATCTTGAGCTTTGAATCTTGAACCTTAGATTTTGAGCCTTGAGCCTTCGAGGCCGTTTGAAAAGCCAAAATTACTACTCAGTAAACCCTAGCGATCGACGCAGACAAGGGGCTTAAGCCCCTTGCCCCCACAACTATCGGTGCTTGACCCGTGCCAAAAGATACTTTTTAGACACCCTCTTAGGTTTTCAGAATCTTGCGCTTTAGTCTTGAGTTGAGCGCCGTTGGTTCAGGGTCTTAATTTAAGGCCGTTTCCGCCTCCCCAGAGCCTGGCCCATCAAAGGATTCACCCAAATAAATTGCCCGAATATCTGGCGGTAAGGCTGATTCCAAGGCGCGGTAACTTTGGCGCAACTTGGCCCGCACAGCGGCCGGTGACAAGGATTCCCCCTCCGCTTGCAAATAGGCGGCAATTCGTGGCTCGCTCCAGTGCAGGGTTTGGGCCATCAACACCATCAACCGCGCCGTGGGATCCTGGCGATCGAGCGCTGATTGCAGGTAACACCAAAGGGGCGGCGGGGCAGCCGTCAAGGAATAGTGAATGGATTCCACGGGGGGCAATTCCGCCTGATTCACCATCAAAGCCGTCATATTAATCAGCCAGTTTTGCAAGGTAAATTCATCAGCGCGATCGATGCGAGTTGCCCGGGCCCGTTCCAAATCTAAAGTGGGTAATTCGCGAAAGATTCGGAACCAAATTTGGGCAAATAAATAATCCGCTTGGGCATCGGACGGCGCGGAATGTTGCACCAGGGAATAGACGATCGGGCTATAGCGACAAAACAAGGCTACAAAATAGCGGCCGGAGTCGGGATAGCGTTTAAATAAGTCCAATAATTCTGAATCACTGTATTGATTGAGGGACTGAACGATCGGGTGACGACATTCATGAAAACTAGGTGCATCCATGGGCAATCAGGCAGTATCCGTTGCGGTGGCAAAATGCGGCCAAGGGAGGTAACCCCCCTCGCCGGGATTAGGGTCTGGCCGGAACCATCAACCTAGCTTCGGGGCCTAATCATCCCCCAAGGAAGCCACATCATGCAGGGCATCTTCCATCTGCATTCGTTGTTCCATTTGCCGTAAAAAATAGCCCGTCATCATGGCCGAGGCCAACAATCCGGCCAGATTTTCTCGATCGGTCACGATTTGGATGCTGAAATGTTCACCGGGCAAGGAACCGACCAAGCCTTGAACATTTTGGGAAACAATTTGCTTCACATCAGGGGTCACCGCCCGGGCCACGCGGGCCAACACTTCCGGCGATTGACGCTGGAGGTATTGCAGCAGCGGATTGACGCGATCGTCATTTGATGCGTCATCAAACCAGTCAGCCGTTTCGGGGTTAAAAACCATAGCGTCGATTCAGTCGGAAGGACGATCGGACTCTGGGAGAATCCTATAGAAATGCTGGTTAGCGTTCTGGTTGGCGTTAACGATGTTGTTGAGTTCACCTGCAACTTTATGCAACAACGATCTGCCGCACATTGCAACGGTTGGTGAGTCAAGCATTACCCAGAACGGGACTGGAAGCGTGCAAAGGGAAATTGAGGGGACGGTGAATGGATTTGCACGCATTCCCGATTGAGTGGGATGGCACCAACGGAAACACAATATAGAAGCACTAACAGAAATTAACGAACATTGCTCAACAATCTGGCCCTATTGTGACATTTTTGCTCAAGTCTGCAACGGAAGTTGACGAGCGGTGATTTCCTTTGTCTAACCGTTGATTAACCCTTTCTCAACTCATCCTAAGTTGAGGATGCCCGGTTCAGGTGTCGATCGAGCAGCCGATCGAGCCAGTGCAGCAACCCCAACACCAGCCCCACACTCAGCACGGGCCAAATCCAAAATCCTCGGGCGATCGCTGGGGAGGCATCGAGGGCCAGCCCACCCAACGGCGGCCCCACCGCATAGCCCACGGCCCAGCAAAGGGAATTGATCGAAAGGTAAGTGCCGCGTAGGGATTCCGGAGCCAAATCCACCACCAGGGCCGAACCAGAGGGCGTATAGGCCACCATGGCCAGGGACAACAACGCCAGGGCCCCGCTCGCCCCGGCCAAGGCCCAGGCTCCGGGCTGAATCCACCAAACGGCGGCAAACCCCACCCCAAACAACCCGGCAGCGATCGCCAACGATCGGGCATGGCCATAGGGGCGCAGCAACCGGGACATGGGCAGTTGGGCCACCGCCGCTAAAATAATATGCCCCGAGAAGAGAACCCCGATTTGCGCGGGAGCCAAGCCCACAATCCGCTTGAGATAAAGGGGCAAGGTGGCTTCCACTTGGGCCAAATAGGTGGTGAACAAAATATTAGCAATCACAAACAGGCCGAGGAGCCGATCGCTCAGGGTTTTGCGCCAGCCGGCCCAATGGCCGATCGCCGTTTGGACTGCGGGCCGGCGATCGGGCACCAGGGCCACCACCGCCACCGCAAACAGCACAAAAGACAGGGCATCGCCCAAAAACAGCAACCGATAGAGACCGGTTTGGCCCACCAGCAATCCCCCGATCGCCGTGCCCAATCCCAGCCCCACCACATCCGCCAGCCGCGTGACCGCAAAGGCTTCCCGCCGATGTTCCTCCGGGGTAAAGTCCGCCACCAGGGCTTCCATGGCCGGCCAATATAGCCCCACGCCCAAGCCCATCAGCAGATTGCCCACCACCAGCAACGGAAACCCCGCCGCAAACCCCAACACCCCATCCCCCAGGGCCGAGGCGATCGCCGACAACAGCAACACATTCCGTCGGCCCACCCGGGGCGAATCCGACCATGAACCGCTGGCCACCCGGCCCAGCACCCCCGACAACTGCCCCAACCCCAGGGCAGTACCCACGGCGGTGGCCGACAGGCCCACCTGTTCCACAAAGTAGATCGCTCCGTAGAACATGACCAAGCCAGTGCCCAGGTGCAACAGGACGCGCCCCAGGGTCAAAATCCAGACCACACCGGGCAAGGGGGGCAACCATCGTTGAACGGTGGGTGGGACTGTGGATTGGGGCGATCGACCTTTGGGAAACAGCCCCTGCTTCAATCGTTGTTGGATTTGACGCAACGCGCCCATGAACAAACCCCACCCCGCAAGGATTTAATCGACCGTTTCCGAAACCGGGAAGCGATCGAGCAGGGCCCGCGCTTCGCTGGCCCGATCCTTCAAGTCTCCCGCCAAATAGGGCACATGAATCACCTGGGAGAGCAAATCCAGCGTTCGGCGCACCATCCGCACCACATCCCCATCATCCAAGCTGGTGCGGGCCGACAAGTCCGACCATTCCGCCCCCAAGGCCCACTGCTCCACCAAGCCGATCAGTTCGTCTTCCAGCAAAATCGGCAACATCACCCGATAGCGCCGCTGAATCTTGAACAGTTCCCGCCGCTGATCGCTCAAATCTTCCAGGGTGGCCAACACGCCATCCGTAGGGAGTGCATCCGTCCAAGTGTCCGGGCGGGGTTCTTCAATCAGCAGGGCCGCACAGGCGGCGGCCAGTTGGGGCGGCTCCAGGCGATCGAACTCGCCAGACATCAGGGCCAACCCCAGCCACAGCTCATTTTCTCCGCGCAACGTTGCGATCGCCTGACCCAATTCCGTGGGCTTGTGGTTTTCGTCCAAACACTCAAAATATTGCAGGATTTCAATCAGATTCACGAACTCCTGCCAATAGCGCTCAGACATACGCCCCAACTGGCCGCGTTTTTCCGCCAAGGTATCCGCCAACGTATCCAAGCTGTGCAACGCCTTGAACAGGTACTTGCGATTAGTCCATTGGGAAACGGGATGCTCCTCCAACTGAGCCGCCACCGATTCCACCCGTTCTCGTTGCTCAATCACTTCCGGCGCATCCTCCGGATCGGGCAACACAGGAATCCGATGAATGATGGCCAGGGTTTCTTCGTCGCCGGCCAGGTGCTGGCCAGGCCGCAGGGGTAAAGCCACCGGGGGTTCCAGGCGATCGACCGCTGAAATGCGCGGAAATTCCCCGTAAAGGCCCGCCACATCCTCGGTTTTCACCACATGCCAAGCATTGTCAATCCCCAAACAAACCAGATAGGGGAATCGACCGGAGCCAGCCACCTTCAGCACCAACACCGCTGGCAACGGTTCCTTCACCGGCATTGACGGCCCCTTGAGGGCTAGCACGGTTCCCGCCACCGCAAATTGCAAAGCGGGGGCCAAGTCCTTGCCGCGCACCACCTCCGCTTGTTCTTGCAAGGTTCGCAGCAACCGTTCTTCGGCCTTGAGTCGCTGGTTGAGCTTTTCGTATTGGGCCACTTGGGCCAAGTCCACCTCGGCCGTTTGGGCTTGCAGTTGCTCCAGCTCGGCCGCCAGTTCCTCCACTTCTTCTTGGTAGGGAATGAGGTGAATGGTGGAGAGGTATTGGCCAAAGCTGCGTTCCACCAGGCTGCGCGCTTCCTCTAGGGAGTGGGTTTGCAGCAGGTTCAGCACCATGCCATAGGTGGGGGTGAACTGACTGACGAGGGGATCCGGTTGGGAGGTGGCCAGGTGGGCCGCTTCCTTGGCTCCTTCAAAGGGCGTTTGCAGGGTCACCACATAGCCCTGAATGTCTTTGCCCCGGCGACCGGCTCGGCCAGCCATTTGCAAAAACTCGGAGGCGTTCAACAGGCGATGTCCCCGATCGGTTCGTTTGGACAGGCTGGAAATCACCGTGGTGCGGGCGGGCATGTTGATGCCGGCGGCCAGGGTTTCCGTGGCAAACACCACCTTAATCAGGCCGTCTTGGAACAGCTCTTCAACAAGGCTTTTCCAGGCGGGCAAAATTCCCGCATGGTGAGCAGCAATCCCCCGATAGAGGGCGGCTAGTTGGCCATCGCGAGCTGCGCCGGGATTTTTGACCAAAAAACTATCGATGCGGGTTTTGAGGAGTGCGGCTTCGCGATCGGACACCAAGGAGAGGCCGGCAGCGTTGGCCACGGCCCGATCGCACCCTCGGCGGCTGAAGATGAAATAAATGGCCGGGAGCATGTCCCGCTGCTGGAGTTGGGCCAGCACAAAGGCAATATCCGGCGTTTCGGCCCGCAGATCCCGCTTCACCTGGTCGCGGGGCTTGCGACGGTTGCGGCGTTCCGACTTGAACTGAGGATGCAGCCGTTTGCCTTCGTCATCCAGCAGCGGAAACAACCCCTTGTAGTTGCCAAAGCTGAACTGCAAGGGCACTGGGCGAAAGTCGGAATAAATTAATTCCGTGGGCCCATGGACATAGTTCAGCCAATCCGTGAGCTGTTGGCTGTTGGCCACGGTGGCCGACAGGGCCACCAGTTGAATTTCAAAGGGGCAATAGATGATCGACTCTTCCCAAACGGTTCCCCGCTGGGAGTCGTTCATGTAGTGACATTCATCGAGCACCACCGTTTGCACATCGGTCATGGAAGTGCCGATTTGCCCGATCGGGGTGCCATAGAGCATGTTGCGGAAAATCTCCGTGGTCATCACCACCACGGGGGCATCGCGGTTAATGGACACATCCCCGGTCAATAAACCCGCTTGATCTTCGCCAAACTGCTCTTTAAAGTCGCGGAATTTCTGATTGGAAAGGGCCTTGAGGGGCGTGGTGTAAAACACCCGTTTGCCTTGGCTGAGGGCGCGATAGATCGCATATTCACCCACCAGGGTTTTGCCAGAACCAGTGGGGGCACAAACCACCACGGATTTGTTGGCATTCAGCGCCTCGATCGCTTCCAATTGAAAGCGATCGAGATCAAAGGCAAAAACATCGGCAGGAGGCGGCCCTTGAGCGATCGAAACTGAGCCGGCCTGGGGCGAAATGGGGGAAACAGTCACGCGCGGCAGTTACTCAAACGGGGTGAAGGGGCGATCGGCCTTAACCTGTTGGATGGGTGATGCACAGGCTAGAACCGTCTTCAATAGTAGAGCGAATTGGAAAACCCGTGCCACCACGCCCCCATCCCCCAACCGGCTCAAGGGTCATTCCTAGGCGGGCACTTCCGCCACCAGTTTGTGGCCACTGAGGGCAGACTTGCGGCTGTCAAAGAGCTTGCCCAGCCCCTCCGTCACGTCCGCCACAATCTTTTGGGGGCATTCCGCAATGAAGGCCTCGGCGGATAGTTCACCGGCAAAGAAGGCCTTACCCCGATCGCGCAGTCGTGACATTTCGTCATAGCCCATGGCCTTCACCATGTAGGTCGTGAGGGGCGAGTTTTTGATGTCGTAGTCAAAATCCTGCAACCGGCCCACTTCCACCAGGGTCAACACCTCCTCTTCAATGGTGTTGCGGGGGTAATAAACATGATCCAGCGCGGGCAGAAAGTCCGCCAAGGAGGAAACATTGAACCCTTCGCTCGGCATTTCACCCATCAACATGGACAGGGGAATATCCTTGCCAAAGCGCATGGACAGGGCTTCTAGAAAGGCGATCGTAAATAACTTTGTGCCCAGATAAAGGCGACCAATTTCCAAGTTGCTGCGGGCCTGTTCCACCAGAGCATTAAAGGTGGCATCGTCTGGCTCATCGCGAAACTGATGAAAAATCCGCTCCGGTTGCAGGGAATTCATGAAGCCTTCCATTTTTTGGAGGGCAACCCGGTATTGATAGACCGTATAGGAGGTGGAAAACTTCAGATTGTGGTTGGTTTCCGGCAACAGGCTCCAGGTGTTGTCCAAGAACCGAGCGGCGCTGGGGTTGGCAAAGCTGCCCACGTCCCGGTTAGCCAAGCGCACCGATCGCTTGACGGTTTTTTCAATTAACGCCTCATCTAGCCCCAAATCATATTTTTCATTGACCAGGTTCAGGCGCTGATACAGAACATCACAGTTACTGAACCCCTCGGTACTTTTGGGCCGAAACGGAATCGTTCCCTCAATGCAGGCGGTGATTTGGGCAATCAGGGCAGCGGGGGCATAGTCTTCTAAAATCTTGCCGGCGGCCAGGGCACTGAGATACTCATTCATCCCGGCATAGGGAGAGAGGGTCTGCCCCGGCCCAAAGCCAAAAATATCGGTAACCAACGCAAAGGTTTGGTCTTTTTCCAGCAGTTCCGACTGATCGCGAATAATTAAAGCTTCTCCCTCTTCGCGTACAAAGGGGGTGATGAAGTAGCTGAGGTTGAAGTTAACGCTGCGATCGACCTGGACATAAACCAAGTCGTGGAACAGGGCCGAGAGCACCTCGATCGGGTCTTCATGGCCCCCCACTTCAAAGATGTGCTCCGGCGTGTGGAAATAGCGCCACGGGCCGGTCATGGTTTGCACGATCGTGGCGGCAATCTTATCGAGCGGGGCCCGATCAATCGACAGCCCCGATGCCTGAGTTGCCCACACAAGCTTCTCAAGGCATTCTTCTCGATCGCGTTCTCGGCTCATCGCGTTGCCCCCGATAGGTTTGCCTGATGGTGATTAGACAGCCTCCCCACCGTTGGCGGTTGGGAATCTCAATGTCTAGGTTGGTTGAGGTTGAATCTTCCGAATCTTAACCGACATTCTGAGCGAGGCGGTCGGAATCATCACTTTTGAGCTGTTTGGCTCCCCGCCCAGCGGTCTGGCTCTGTCCGATGAGCTAAACACCAGTCCATGGCATCTAGTCCATGGCATCTGGCCCATGGCATTAAGCGGCATTTCTTAATCGCATTTATAGCGCATGGGATAGGGTCTAGGGGTGATTTTTGACACCAGTACCCATGAGGTCGATCGGTCAGCAGTGACGCTTCGGGGCCAGCGCTGGGGGAAATCGGCGGGGGAAACCAATGATATTCGCCCTAGGGGCATTCTAGCGATTCTCGAGTATCTGCGCCGGTTTGGGGATTGGTGCCAGCCGCATATTCACAGAGCCGGGCCGCTTGCAGGCGATCGAGCGCTGCGTAGGTAAAATCGGCTCCCTGTACCTTGGCCCCTTTGAAGGTCGATCGCAGCAACATCGCATCGGACAGCACCGCATCGGTTAAGTCCGCGCCGTTGAAATTGCTCAGGTAGCCAATTCCGTTGCTGAAATCCACGCCTTGCAGGTTTGCGCCGCTGAGATTGCTGCCATTGAAAACGGCTCCTCGCAAATTGGCTCCATGGAAGTCGGCTTGCTCCAGGTTTTCGCTGGCAAATTCAGCCCGCTCCAGGTTTTGGCCAGCGAAGTTGCGATTGCTCACTTCCGCATCGTCAATGGCCCGAATGGCGGCAGAGCTAGCAGCCCAAGCAGGAGCAGCGATCCCCAGCCCAATCACCATTAACAGGGCCGTGAGCGCGATCGCCCCCACGGCGGCCCGCCACCGGGAAAACACGAAACCGCGAGGCAAAAAACCAAAAGACAGAAAACCGCAGGACAGGATCGATCGAGCTGATCGTGAGAGTTGGGAAGAATGATGGGCAAAAACGATCATGACGGCGATCCCCGAAAGACAGCTTGAGAAACGGCTTGAGGCTATAGGCATTTTGCCATGAGCCTTTTCGAGCCGATCCGTCGGTGGTAATTTTTTCGGTGATGATTTTTGAGGAAGGAATTCTCGGACGGTAGGGCTTGTCGTCAAATCACCTGAACCCCTGATTCCACCGTTGGCAAATCGTTTGGGGCAAGGGGCTTAAGCCCCTTGTCTAGGGCGGTCAGGGCTTTGAAAATCATGACCCTAGGGCAGCACGATCGCCTCACGGGCCCGACGATCGCGTTGTCGTCGGTAGGCCCACAGGCTCGATCGCAACAGTAACCCCAAGGAGGCTAACTCCCCGGGCGACTCCCGAGACTGCCACTGGCCCGGCTGGCAATAGAGCCATTCCACCAGTTGCCGCTGTTGGGTCGGGGTCAAGGGTTCCCAGGCCACTTCCAACAGCGCTTCCCCGGTTTGGGGATCGCGATCGGGCTGATGGAGCACTCGCACCGGCAAAACCAAGGGCTGCCCAAAGGCGCGATCAATGAGGTGTAATTGCCCCTGCTCCGGGTTCTCGGCGGTGGAACTCAGCGGCGGGAAATCCGTGAGCATCGAAGTGGCCTTGGTCGCTGGGGATGGTTGCGCTTCTCCCAACAGGATCCGGCGCACCGTTGCCCAACAGGCCCCAATCCCGGATTTCGGAGTGGGTTGGGGCGATCGAGTGAGGGCCACAATTGCTCCTGATTCGGAAGCCAAACGCAGCGTCACTCCCATGGGCCAGGGGCGATCGGCCAGTTGCAGCAACCCCGGGCGATCGCGCCGGAACCACTCATGCCGATTCGGCTTCGGAGCATCCACAGAAGCCAAAACCGCCGCCCCCACCAACAGCAGGTTATAGGTCAGCCAAGCCAAATTCAGTTCGCTGCCGCTTTGGCCCGCTGGCAAGGGTAACCACCCCAACACCTGTACCAAAGACCAGCCCCAAGCCATGGCCGTCAGTCCCCAAATGCCAAGCAGCGGCAGCCCCGGCATGGGGTTAAACACTGCCCGATCGCGAGCAATGCCCTTGGGAGTGACCCGAAAGGCGCGGCCAAAGGGCCGCCAAAGCGTGTGCAATACCGTGAGGGCGATCGGGAAGCAATTCACAATGGCATAAACATCGCCCAAGGTGGCCGAACACGATCGCCGGTTCAACCAATTGCAGGTGGCCAAATGGGCCACATAAAGCGGCAAAAACCACAGCAACCACTCCATCACATCCGCCTGCATGGGCGAAATGCCCAGCAGGGCGATCGGCAACGGAGCCACCAAAAACAACAGCCGAATCAGCGACAGGCCCCAATAAAACCAGCCTTGGGCATAGTGCAACCGCTGCACCAACGTCAGCCCCCGAATGGTCAGCGGATTTTCCGGAATGAAAAATCCCTGCATGGTTCCCGCTGCCCAGCGCTGTTGTTGGGCAATGTAAGCCGACATGCTCTCAGGCGATAGCCCCGCACTCAAGGCCTCATTCAAATAGCGAATTTGGTAGCCACTGGACATCAAGGCAATCCCCGTGAAGTAGTCTTCGCAAAGACTGCTGGTGACAAAGCCGCCCACCTGCTCCAGGGCACTGCGGCGCACCACAAAGGATGAACCATAGCAAATGCTTGCGCCCACGCCGTCCCGCACCGACTGGATATAGCGGCTAAACACGTCACGGTTCGTGGTGAAGCGATCGCCCAGCCCCAGGTTATAGACGATCGGGTCTGGGTTGAAGAAATGCTGGCGAGTTTGCACCAGTCCCACCGAGGGATCATGGAAAAAACCCACCGTTCGCTGCAAAAAGTTGCGAGTGGGCACAAAATCCGCATCAAAACAAACGATTAATTCTCCCTGGGTGTAACCCAAGGCATGATTTAAATTACCGGCCTTGGCATGGGTGTTGTTTGCCCGCGTCAGGTAATGACAACCCAGGGATTGGGCCAAGTCACGCACCTCGGGCCGCCGGCCATCATCTAATAAATAAATTTGCTTGGGGCCGTAGTTCAGCGCTTGGCAGCCAATTACCGTGCGGCGCAACACGTCCACCGGCTCGCCATAGGTGGGAATCCAAATATCCACGGTGGGTTGATAGCCCGTGGCGACCAACGCGGCGGCCCGGGCCGCTTCGGCCCGGCGATCGCCCGATCGCAACATCAGCGCCAAATCCAAACCACTATTCACCCAAAGGGCAATTTCACAAACCAACAGCAAGCCACTGGCCAGCCCATCGGCCACCGTGCTGAAATTCAGCGTCATGGTGACCCGCCAAACGATGTAGCGCAGGGTCAAAGCACCCACGATCGCCACCACCAAGGCGCGCGATCGTTGGCTGGGCATTCGTCGCCAGCGAGGTACGAGGGCCACCGTTGCCACCAACCCCACCACCATCGCCACTAACCAACTGCGATATTCAGGCTGGTCGGGTGTTTGTCCCAACAGTTCCAACCCCCAAAGGGGCAACATCAAAGACGACTGGGCAAATTCCGTCAGGCCGGTGCAACGCGCTAGGGACTCCGCCAACAACAGCATTAGCCCGATCGCCCCGGCCAAAATGCCCAGCCAACGCCCCGTCAATCGCCGTGGTTTTTGACCATGCGCCCGGGCCGGCGAGGTACGACGTAACCAAGAAAGAGTCATAGGTTCAGAATCGTTACAACCGTCAAAACGCCATTCCGTTTCGCTATTTCGTTTCGCTATCTCATGTCACCGTTAGGACTCGATCGGATCTAACTCGATCACCGTTTACCCGGTCGCCTCTGCCGTGCTCATCCCCAAGGCCACGCTTACTCAGCCACTCCAGCCTAGGGACTCCGGATTAATTCGGCGGTGACCCCCGATCGAGCAAGATGCGTCGTTCATCACTCCCTCTGCCAGAGTAACAATTCTTCGTAAAAATATCTTTACAAAATAATGGACGCTGATAGGCACGATGAGTAAAGGTGATCGCAAGCTTCAGCAGCGTTGAGGCGGCGATCGCCCCAACCCATCACAATCCACCAGCGGCATCGGGGCGATCAAGCTATAGTCTGATCAGAATTTTGATCAGCGATTGCGGGGCTTAGAGCTTGTCATCAGCTCGCCTAAAACCCTGATTGCACCGCTAGCAGATCGTGGAGGGCAACGGGCTTAGGGGCTGTCGTCGTTTAGCCCGAAGCCCTAGATCTGCCGTTAGCGGATCGTGGGGAACAAGGGGCTTAAGCCCCTTGCCTAGGGCAGTTGGGGCATGGAAAATCAGCCGTTTTCACTGGATCCCCAAAAATGGCGATCGGCCCTAGATCGGCGCTGGAACTAGCGCTTGGATCAGCCGCCCAAAGTCCAACTTCCTCGATCGTGCTTGAGCAGCCTTTAATCAGCCGGAATACCTAGAGAAACCCATGACAGCCGTAGACATTTTGGGGATTTTGCATCCAGGGCTAGCCGTTGTCCTTGTCTTCCCAATGATTGGCATTGTGTCGCGGGCCGCTTGGCAAGTTCGCCAACGTCGGCTTGCCACCGCCGCCGGTCAAAAATCAAAGATCCCGCCCGCCGTTGGCCTCGAACATGTGGAGATTGGGCGGTGGCTGACGGGATCCATCGTCGGCATTATTTTGGTTGCATTTGCCTACATTTTATTTGCAGACAAAACCAACCTCTTAGATGCCGCTAATTGGAGTCAAAAAGGCGGGCTATTTGCAACCCAGTTAGCATTTTTTGGCGTAACGATCGGCTCATTGGTTTGTTTATATCGCTCCAGCAGCAAACAGTGGCGAGCTACATTTGCCACCCTGTCCGGCATGGGTCTAACCATCATTGCCGCCCAAGAAGGAATCTATCGCCGCGATCATGAATGGTGGGTTTCCCATTTTTACTATGGAACCCTGGCTGGTCTATTGATGATTTTCGCTTTGGCAATTTTGCCGGAAATTTACCGCAACAAGACCTGGCGCAAAGCCCATATTGTGGCCAATGTGGTTGCCCTGTTGTTGTTCTTAGGCCTAGGATTTACCGGCGCAAGGGATTTGTTGGAGTTGCCCCTCAGTTGGCAGAAGAGCTTTGTGTATGGTGGCTGCAATGCCGAAACTCAAACCTGCCAAGCGCCTGCTCCACCAGCTCCATAGTTTGCAAGGGTGATCGTCTAAGCGATCGAGCCAAGGTCAGATATCAACTGCAACCGAATTAACTGCAAGGGATCAACAAGGGATCAACCGCGCGATCGAGTAATTTCCACCGCAATTGTGCCCGCAAATTCCGGAATCGGTGCGGCCGGCTTCGTTACCCGCACCACCACCCGTTCCACCCCCTTCAGGGTCAACAGCCCATCAGCAATGTTTTGGGCCACCCGTTCAATCAAGTCCACCTTGGATTGGGAAACGGTTTGGCGAATATGCTCGATCGCCGCGCGGTAGTCCAACGTATCTTCAATGCGATCGCTCTGGCCCGATGGAGCCAGGTCAATATCCAGCGTCGCATCCACCTCAAACCATTGACCCAGAACTTTTTCTTCTGGCAAAAGTCCCGTGTAACCGTAGCATCGCACTTGCGAAATATAGATTCGATCCAAACTCTTCGCCAAGTTTCTTCTCCCTACCATTTCAATTCAGCAGCAATTAAGCGGCATTGTTGGCAGCTTCAAATCTTTGCAACTCCGGTGCTTACGGCGCGGAGACACCAGGGGCTGTGACTTTGCCCCCTGCCTAGACCTGTCTAGACCTGAGTTGTAGAGCTGCACTGAGTCACTGCATTGAGTGGCGAAAACTTAGTTGCTAAGGGTGCTGGGTTCCAACCGCTGACAAGCCGCTAATCCCAAGCCGGGATCCGCTCGGTAATCATCCGTCGGCACCCACACGGTCACCGAGCGATCGCCCATCACCTGGTAAAGATATTGCACCGTGGCATCAAACAGCGGCCCCACCCGCAAGTTGGAAAAATCATCTTCGGCGCTTTCAAACCCAAACCGCACTACGATTTGTGCCAACAGGCAACCGGGAGTGTCGATCGACTCGCCTGAAATTTCCCGTTCCTGCCAAAACTTGTCTAGAAATGGCTCCAAAACCGGCAAAACCTTTTTAGGCTGACCATTCCGACTGGAATAGACAACTGCGGAATTGCCCTCAACAAGAATGTGACACGCCGTACCCATAACCGCGCCCAAAGACTGGTGAAAAGACCCAAATGCTTGCGACACATCCATCAAACCATCAAAACCGTCTTCATCTCGAAAAATTTTGAGTAGGATAGTCTGCGAGACCGCCCCAGCCCCGATCGCCCCGTGGATGTTGGCTGAAGCTTATGACCGAAGAAGGCCCCTAGCCTCCTTTCCTGAATTTGGCCTTTGGGCTAAACCGTCCAGGAAAGGGCCCGGCAACCCGGTTAGGAGATAACTAAGCGTTGCGGTAACACCATGACCGCCGCCACAATCCCCTAGACTTGGAAGCCAATGGGTTCCTCGCCCCAGCCCCCAGCCACCGTACAGGGTGCAACGGTGCGATGCAGTCCAACCGGCCGCCGATTTTTGTCGGGCCACCCTGGCCGTTGGCACGATCGCCCGTGGGTTGCTGAAGTCGCGCGAACGCAGAGTTAACCTCGTTAGATTTTTTCGATGGCAACGACGAACCCGCAACTGGAACGCGCCAAACAAGGCGACCCGGAGGCGATTGCTGCCTTGATGCGGCGATCGCTGGAACCCAAAGGCATCAACGTCCAAGCCGAAAGTGGTGGCGATGTGCTGCGTGTGGTGTTGGAAGGCTCCCAGCCTGTCAACCGCGAAGCACTGCTGGCCTTCATCCGTAAGGGGATGCTCCAGTTGGGGGTGAAGGGTCTCCGCTCGATCGCCGTGGAATGGCGGCAACCGGGTAGCTTGCTAACCGATTGGACTGATTCGATTTCCCTCGACGATGACGAACCTTACGGCCTCGATGCGCTGAGCATGTCGCAAATCGAAGCACCCAACACGCCCCCCGTGGATATGGATGCGCTATCGGATGATGACAGCTACGGCGGCGGCTATGGCGCGCAGTACGGCATGGAAGATGACTCACTGCCTATGGATGATGATGAGTCCTTGGAGTCGGAAGACAGTTCGGAACCGACCAAGCCTGCCAAAAAGGGCGGTGGCGGCGGCCTGATTGGGTTGCTGCTGGGGTTGATTGCCATTGGGGGCGGGTTGTATTACCTCTACACCAAAGGGCATCTCAACGAGGTGGTGGCCAGCTTGCCGCCGGAAGTGCAAGTTTATTTGCCACCCGTCACCCCAGAGCCAGCGGAACCGGCGATTACGGCGGATGGCACTGAGGCTCCGGCGGCCAGTCCGGCCCCGGCGGCCGAAGCTCCAGCCGCCAGCCCTGCGCCAGCGGAAGCGCCTGCCGCTAGCCCTGCGCCGGCCAGTCCAGCTCCGGCGGCCGAGTCCCCCGCCACTGAAGCTCCAGCAGCGGTTCCCGCCAGCCCCGCGCCGGCCAGCCCCGCCGCTGAGGCTCCGGCGGCCAGCCCCGCCCCGGCAGCTTCACCCGCAGCCAATCAACCGAATCCAGATTTTGCGGAAGCGGTACGCAAGGCCACCAGCGCGGCGAAGTTAGCCCAAACGGCCAAGACCAAGGCGGAATGGACAACGGTGGCGGCCGAGTGGCAGGCGGCTTCGGCCCTGATGCAGAAGGTGCCGGCCGACAGCCCGAATGCTTCCATTGCTCAAAACCGGGCCCCGCAATATGCCCAAAACGCGGCGATCGCCCGGGCCAATGCCCAGGCAGCACCGCAGTAGCATCGCGGACTGATTTCGAGTCAGAATCAGCACAGAAAATTTCCCCCGCCTAAGGATCCTTCTCGGGTCATTTGGGTGGGGGAATTTATGATGAGGGCGCGGGAATTGGGCGGTTTGCGCTGGCGCTAGGGGTTTGATTGTTGCGCGATCGCCCAGGTTTCCAACGCTTCCGCTAATCCGTCGAGGGTATATTCCCGCGCTTCCGCATCGACGCGATCGAACAAATCACGGCAGGTTTGGGAGGTTTGCGGCCCGATCGAGGCTAAACAGGCCCCCGCCACCTGGTCAATTTCAAAGCCAGCCCGCTGAAGCAGCGTTAAGAAGTTTTTAACGGTTTTGGAGCTGGCGAAGGTGATGGCATCCACCCGCTTGGCCCGCAACAGGGCGATCGCCTCGGGGGTGAGGGCCGCCGGACAACGGGACTCATAGGCCGGCACTTCCCAGATGCTGGCTCCCTGGTCGCTGAGTTCCTTGACCAGCACATCGCGCCCCCCGGTTTCCACGCGCGGAAACAGCACGGTGCGATCGCGCAGGGATTCGGGAAAATGGCTCACCAGCGCATCGGCGATGAAATCCGGGGGAATGAAATCCGGCACGATGCCGAACTGCTGAAGACATTGGGCGGTTTTTTGACCCACCACGGCCACTTTGCAATCGGCCAGGGCGCGGCTGTCTTTGCCAGCGGCCTGAAGGCGGCTAAAAAATGCCTCGACACCATTGGTGGAGGTCAAGATGAGCCAATGACACCGCTGGAGATCGGCAATGGCCCGATCGAGTGGTTCCCAGGTGCTGGGCGGGCCAATTTCCAGGGCCGGCACTTCCAGCACTTGGGCCCCGGCTGCCTGGAGTCGGCCGGTGAAACTGCCCGACTGGTTGAGCGATCGGGTCACCAGCACGGTTTTGCCCGCTAAGGGTTGGGCGATCGCGAGCTGGGCGATCGAGGGTTGGGGCATTAACGGTTGAACCAAAGGAGGAGGATCGCCAGGAGCGATCGCCCCGGCTGGCCCCAACTCAAGCAATGCAGGCAGTTGGGGCAGCACAAACCCTTGGCCCCAAGGAGCCAGAAAATCCCGCAGTCGCACCACTTCCCCCACCACCACCACGGCCGGCGAAAGGGAAACGCGCTCCGTTTGCAGGGCGATCGATTCCAGCGTGCCCGTCCAAACCTGTTGTTGGGGAGTGGCGGCGGCGCGAATGACGGCCACGGGAGTGACGGACGATCGACCATGGCGAATCAGTTGGCGGGTAATTTCCGGGAGCGATCGCCCCGCCATCAAAAACACGAGGGTTTCCAGTTGGGCCAGGGCTTCCCAGTGCAATTCATTGGGTTCATGGGCACTGGCCACCGCAAAGCAACGACTCAGCACCGCATCGGTGAGGGGAATGCCCGCCAGCAACGGCCCCGCCAAGGCACTGGAAAGACCGGGAATAATTTCAAAGGTTGCCCCCGCCGCTTGCAGGGCTTGGATTTCGCTACTGGCACGCCCAAACACAAAGGGATCGCCCGCCTTGAGCCGCACCACCCGCTTTCCCGATCGCCACTGCTCCACCAGCAAGCGATCGATCTCCGGTTGGCTGGGGGAGGGCTGGCCGCCCCGTTTGCCCACATCGATTTGTGCGCAGGTGACGGGAACCCAGTCCAACAGCGCCCGATCGACTAGGGCATCATGCACCAACACCTCCGCTTGGCGCAGCACCTGAGCCGCTTGCAAGGTGAGATAGGCCCCATGGCCGGGCCCGGCTCCCACCAGGGCCACGGGCGGGTTCACAACGGACGGGTCGATCGGGTTGGGCGAGGCTGCGGCCATGGTTGGCTCCTATACGCAACGGTTATTTCCAACTTCGCATATCTGCGGCCCGAGGCCGCCGACCCCCCAGGGCTGCACCACTGCCTCCCGCCGATTTGCCCAACCGATCGCCCCGCCGATCCGGGTTGAGATACCTTTTGAGCGATCGATGGAGTGAATCGATCGGTTAGATTGATTCAACCTGCTGCATCCCCGGTCTTGGTTATGGCCAAAGTTCGCCACACAGTTTCGCCCTCTGCACCCTGGAAACGGGCGGCTTCCCTGTCCCTGTCTGTGGCGGCGCTGTTGACCTTGGGCGGGGCGATCGCCCTGGTAACCACGGGTTTTGCGGTGGGAGTTCGCTCAATTGTTGATCCCGAGGCTGCTGCTTGGTTGGATCAATGGTTGCCCGCCACCGGAGGCATCACGCCCCGCGACCTGAAAACCGTGGCCCAACTGCGGGTGGAATTGACCAAGGGCAACCAACGGATGGGGGAAATTGTGCCACTGGGCCGTCAATGGTTGGTGGCCACCGTGCGGCAACAGCAACCCAACTGCACAGCGGGGCCCCAATGTTGGCCGATCGTGCAGTTGCGGGCTTACCAAGCCCCAAACCCGGAACCCCAGGGCGATCGCCCCCTGGCCTATCGGCTCACCACCACCTTGGACTTGGAGGGGCCGCCGGAATCCTTGGTGCTGGCTCCCCTGGTCAAGGCCGGTGTGGCCACCAGCGGCTCCACGGATCCCTTGCCGCTGATGGCGGTGCAGGGTTTGAAGGGCGGCCCAGCGGGTGGCGGTTGGTTAACCGTAAGCGGGCAATTGCCCCGATCGAACCAGCAACTTCGCTACGGCGTGATTGTGCATTTGAACATTAGCCGTTTGGGGCGACCGGGCCACCTGAGCGTCCAAGGCCAGTGGAGCAGCCCCAAGGATCGATCGCCCGTTTGGGAATCGATCACCGGCAATCGGGAACCGGAATTGATCGTGGATCAATCGGCCATCGATGCACCGGACTTGGCGATTTACCGAGCGATCCCCTCCGGGTTTGCGCCGGATCCCGTTTCCTTGGAACCGATCGTGCTGACGGAACCGTTGCTGCGATCGACTGATTTAACCGACTTGGCCCAATACCAAGAGGCCCTGAAGCTGGCCAAGCTGGAATTGTGGTCGCCGGCCTTGACCAAATTGCAGCCCCTGCGCGATCGGCTGGTGAATCGATCGCTGGTTTGGGACGATCGGGTCCAGGCCCAATACGATGCCCTGCGCTACCACGCGGATCTGGCCCGGGTGCGGGCCGACTCACCCCAAAAAGATATTCCCAGCCAGATTTTGGCCGACCTAGGCGACAGCCGTTGGCAACGGGCGCTCGATCGCTTTGCACAAGCCTCCCTGGGGGATCAGGCAACGGTGGTGCGGTGGTTGCGTTCCGCCGAAGGAGAAAAACTGGAGCGGCAGGTTAATTTGGTGCTGCAATTTGCCCCAAACCAAGCCTCTGTGATGTTCTGGAAAGCCACCAGCCTGGCGGCGCGGCAAGGTCGCCCGGCGGCGATCGCCTGGTATCGCTCCCAGCCGGGCCAGTCCGTGGAGTGGGATCAACGGATCGATCGCTGGTTGGCCCAGGTGGCCACCGTCCCGCGTTAGGGCCACGGCCAGCCGGCCGCCCCCATTTCCGATAAGCTAGTAGACTGCAATTCAGTCCCAGCCACCCCGCCCGATCGACCCATGCTCCGAGCCGGAATCGTCGGACTGCCCAACGTGGGCAAGTCCACCCTGTTTAATGCCCTGGTTGCCAACGCCAAAGCGGAAGCCGCCAACTTTCCCTTCTGCACCATTGAACCCAACGTCGGCGTGGTCTCCGTGCCCGATGAGCGGTTGCAAGTGCTGAGTGATTTGGCCAAGTCCAAGCAAATTGTCCCCACGCGGGTGGAATTTGTGGACATTGCCGGTCTGGTGAAGGGAGCCAGCAAGGGCGAAGGGCTGGGGAACCAGTTTTTGGCCAATATTCGGGAAGTGGATGCGATCGTCCATGTGGTGCGCTGTTTCGAGAACGACGACATCATTCACGTGTCCGGCTCGATCGACCCGATCCGCGACATTGAAATCATCAATCTGGAGTTGATCCTCTCGGATTTGGCCCAGGTGGAGCGCCGAGCCGATCGGGTTCGCAAGCAAGCCCGCGCCAACAAAGAGGCCCAAGCCGAACTCGCGGTTCTTGAAAAGATCCTGGCCGTCCTCGAAGATGGCCGCCCCGCCCGCCAAGTCAGCCTGAGCGAGGAAGAAGAACCCCTGATCGCCACCTTGGGCCTGCTGACCCGCAAGCGGATGATCTACGCCACCAACGTTTCGGAAGATGACCTGGCCACCGGTAACCCATGGGTGGAGCAGGTGCGGGAGTTGGCCAAGACCGAAAACGCCCAAACGGTGATTATTTCCGCCCAAGTGGAAGCGGAACTGATTGAACTATCCGATGAAGAACGGGCGGACTTCCTCGATGCATTGGGCGTGACCGAAGGGGGGCTGAAGTCCTTGATCCGCGCCACCTACGACCTATTGGGTTTGCGCACCTACTTCACCTCTGGCGAAAAGGAAACCCGCGCTTGGACGATCCATGCGGGCATGACGGCTCCCCAAGCGGCCGGGGTAATTCACTCAGACTTTGAGCGGGGTTTCATCCGGGCTGAAACCGTGGCCTACGCGGACTTGGTGGCGGCCGGCTCCCTTCCTGCTGCTAAGGAAAAGGGCCTTGTGCGCAGTGAAGGCAAAGAATATGTGGTGCAAGAGGGCGATGTTATGCTGTTTAGATTTAACGTCTAGCCCTGTCGATCGCATCGATCCAGACAAGGGGCTTAAGCCCCTTGCTCCCCACGATCCCGTAACGCAAGAATCAGGGTTTCGGGGATTTGATGACAGCCCCTAAGCCCCTTGCCCCCGACGAATCCGTTCATCACCGCTTGCCCGTTCGATCGCCTGGTTTTTGTTGATTTCGATTCCGCAGCAACCCGCCATGCACCAAAATTTCATGCCGATCGCCTATTACAAAGGCGAATTTATTCCCTTCGAGAATGCCAACCTGTCGATCGCAACCCACGCGCTGCACTACGGCACGGGGGCCTTTGGCGGGTTGCGCGGGATTCCTGACCCGGCCGATCCGAACACGATTTTGCTGTTCCGGCTCGATCGCCACAGCAAGCGCCTCAGCCAAAGCGCCAAATTCCTACATTACGATTTGCCCGCCGATAAAATTCTTTGGGCGATCGAAGAATTTGTCCGCCAAAACAAACCGACCAAATCGTTTTATATCCGTCCCTTTGTTTACACCTCTGACCTAGGGATTGCGCCCCGTTTGCACAACGTGGAAAAGAGCTTCTTTATCTACGGTTTGGAAATGGGTGATTATCTGTCCCAAGAGGGGGTCGCCTGCCGGATTAGCTCCTGGGTGCGCCAAGAAGATCGCAGCTTGCCCTTGCGTGGCAAAATCGCGGGTGCTTACATCACCTCATCGCTAGCTAAAACCGAAGCGGTGGAGTCGGGCTTTGATGAAGCGATCATGATGAATTCCCAGGGCAAGGTGAGCGAAGCCTCGGGGATGAACGTGTTTTTGGTGCGCAATGGCACGTTGATCACGCCCGGTTTTGAGCAAGATATTCTGGAAGGGATCACCCGCGACAGCATTTTGACGATCGCCCGCGATCGGGGCATCCCGATCGAAATTCGCCCGGTGGATAAAACCGAATTGTTCATCGCTGATGAAGTGTTCCTCAGCGGTACGGCAGCCAAAATTGCCCCGGTGAGCAAGATCGAAAACTACACCCTCGGGAGCGATCGCCCGGTGACGAATCTGTTGCGAGAAACCCTCACAGCGATCGTCGAAAATCGCGAACCAGCCTACGCCGATTGGGTTCACAAAATCGCCCTGTAAATGGCGAGCCAAACACAGCGCAAAACTCGACTCAGCAAGTCAATCAAGACAAGTCAGCGAGTCATCGGGACAAGGGGCTTAAGCCCCTTGTTTTTTAGGTTTTTGGCATGAGTTTCTACAAACCAACCGCATCGGCGGCTTGGCTTTCTTGGCGCAAATAGCTTTCGATAAATTGCCCCAAATCACCGTTCATCACGGACTGAATATCAGTGGTTTCCAATTCCGTGCGCAGGTCTTTCACCAACTGATAGGGGTGAAACACATAGTTACGGATTTGGGTTCCCCAGGCCGCTTCCACCATGTCGCCGCGAATATCGGCGATTTCCTTGGCCCGCTGTTCTTGGGCAATCACCAATAGTTTTGCTTTCAACAGAACCATCGCTTTTTCTTTGTTTTGCAGTTGCGATCGCTCCTCGGTGCAACGCACGGCCAGCCCCGTGGGTAAGTGGGTGATTCGCACGGCCGTTTCCACTTTGTTCACGTTTTGACCGCCTTTGCCGCCGGCCCGCGAAGTGGTAATTTCTAAATCTTTGTCCGGAATATCCAGTTGAATGGAATGATCCAAAATTGGCATCACTTCCACACCCGCAAAGCTGGTTTGGCGCTTCCCGTTGGCGTTAAACGGTGAAATTCGCACCAGGCGGTGCGTGCCCTTTTCCGATCGCAAATAGCCATAGGCATAGCGGCCTTGAATTTCCAAGGTGACGGATTTAATCCCCGCTTCGTCCCCTTCGGAAAGCTCGCTGATCGCCACTTTATATTGCTGCTTTTCTGCCCAACGGGTATACATCCGCATGAGCTGCTCGGCCCAATCTTGGGCATCGGTTCCCCCAGCCCCAGCGTTAATGCTTAAAACGGCTCCTTTGCTGTCGTAGGGGCCAGATAGTAAGCGTTGAAGCTCCCAAGCATCCAGTTCCGCCGCCAATTGATTTAAGGAGGTGAAGGCTTCCTGAAGGAGACCATCATCGGGTTCTAAGTCCAGTAGCTCCAGGGCGGCGCGGCTGTCGTTGAGGGTGTTTTGCCAGCGATCAATCTGTTGTAGATCTCCTTTGGCATCGTTTAAATCTTGCAAAATTTGCTGGGCCTGGCTTTGGTCGTCCCAAAAATCTGGCTGGGCGGCTAGGTTTTCCAGGTCGGCCACTTTGGCGTTCAAAGCAGCTTGGTCAAAGGCAGTCCTGAGCGTTGCCCAGGCGATCGCACAGCAAATCAATTTGGCGTTTCAGGTCTGAGGCATCAAACATAGGGTCAAATTAGCAACTAAGGCGATGAAACAAGGCAATAAAACGGGCTAAGCGCTGGGATTTGCGCTGACCATTTCTGTACATTTTCTTACAGGTTTGTGCGTTTTCATCGGTCTTGGATCGGTCTTTGTTCGTGCTTGCACATCTTGTTTTGCATGTCTTTGTAGACCGCTGTCCTCAGAGGATGTCTGAACAGCCAAAATTGCTACTCTGTACGACTCAGTGATCGACTTAGACAAGATGCTCAAGCCCCTTGTCTCCACGACTATTGGTGCTTGCCCGTGCCAAAGAATACTTTTTAAACATCCTCTCAGCACGATCGGCAAAGCGCGATCAGCAAACAGTTGGCCAAGGCACAGCCTAAAGACTATAGCAATCCTGTGGCATTCTGCCTGTCTGCTTTTTTTGATATGGAAGTGGGACTGCGATCGAATTGCGATCGGCCGGACGGGGTTGGGCTGCAGTGACAATCCAGCCGCCCCTGTAAGTTCTAGGCGAGCCTTGGGCACAATAAGGCTGGGTCGTGGCCGTTTCAGAGGAGATGATCTCCAAAATTGATGCCGCGCCTCGACCGATTGCAGGGACTCTATAACCACCGAGCGATCGCTCACTGATGGGTTTCATCCCCTGTGGGGTGCTTGGGTGTTTCTGATAAGCTATCTGCCCAAATGGGTTTGTTCCTGAATGGCGATCTTTTTGAGTTCCATGCTTCAGAAAGGTGGCAGATTTGATCGCCAAATCTTAGAGGATGTCTGAACAGTACCCTTAGGGACTTGCCGAATCCCGATTAGGACGAAGGTAAGGGGCTTAAACCCCTGGTTTCGTCGATCGGCAGGGCAAGGAGCGTCTCAATTCTGGCTTTTCAGACATCCTCTCAGGAGACAGCGACAGGTTCAAAGTTGCAATTCCGTGTGGTTGGTGCGCGATCGCTCCTAGGAGCTTGCAAACGCACTTTTCTGACCCAACGTATAATGAAACCGTTTAGGAATCATCAGTGGGCATTGGTCAAACTTGCTCCTGATATGGCCTAATGGGTGGGCTGATTAATGGTTCAAGGGTAACGACCGAGCGGTTATTCCTAACGAGGCGATCGGGAACTTGAGAGATATGGAAGTGCAAATCCAAGATCGTGGTTGGTTTGCTAACCGTCATTTCTCGACATCGCCTATGTCGAATCCTGCCGGAGACTCTGGGGACGATATGGATTCGGATGAAACAATCACGACCAATGCCGACTTGCGAGAAGCGGAAACCACAATGGCAAAGCTGCTCCATGACGGTTTTGAGGCCTATCGAGAACGACAGTTCAATCAGGCAGAGCAGTTATTTGAAGCGTTGTTGACCTTGGCGATCTCGGTGAAGGATCACCATCGCGAAGAACGGGCCTATAACGGCCTGTTTTTGGGCTACTACGCCCGCCATCAGTACGAGCAAGCCCTGGACTGTGCGCGCCGCTGGCTGGCCACCACCCGCGCCCATGGCAATTGGCAAGGTCAAACCCACGCCTTGGCCCATTGGGGCAATGCTTGCCGTCACTTGGGCCAGTTTGATCGCGCCATTGTTTATCAGCAGGAAGCCTTGGCGATCGCCCGAGACATGGGGGAGCTAGATAGCCAAATTGCCATCCTGAATAATTTAGGTTTGACCTACAAAGCCGCCGGGGACTATCCCAACGCGATCGTTTATCAGCGCCAAAGCCTGGATGCAGTGCGACAGGTGGGCGATCGGGAAGCCGAGCGGCAAGTGCTCAAGAACTTGGGCAATAGTTACTATGCCTGTGGCGACTACGGCAGCGCGGTGGAATATTATGACCAACTGCTGCGGCTGTCCTACGCCAATGATGACTATGCAACGGCCAACCAGGTTTTACGCAGCTTGGCGAGCGCCTGTCGGCATCTGGGCAACATGCAGCAGGCCATTCATTACTGCAAGCAGCGGCTAACGGTGACGCGGGCCCTCAAGGATTTGCGAGGTGAAGAGCAAACCCTAGGAGCGTTGGGCGTGGCCTACGATGCCCAGGCTAACTATGGCACGGCGATCGAGTATTACCAGCAACGGTTGATCGTTTCGCGCCTGATTCCTGACTTGGACGTGGAGCTACAGGCGCTAGCGAGTTTGCGCGTGGCCTATTACTCGTTGGGAAATTATGCCAAAGCCAATGAGTATGCTCGGCAGCGGGAGGCGCTGGTGGGTCACTCGCCTGATGATTCGGAGGTGGATAGCAGTGCGGTGGAAACCACGATCGGGATGCTGAGTGATGAGGCGAAGAATTAGGGCCGATCGTCGTTTCCCGGAATCAAGCGCCTGAAACCCTGATGATCTCGTTCTGCAAACCAATCAGCCGTAGGGGCGAGGTCTCCTCGCCCATTCCCGTGATCCTTGGGTGTTCCCAGGGACGGACAGGGTTGTAGCGATCGCCCGGGTTAGGGTTGGGAGACCCAACCCTACGGCGATGGAAATGATGACAGCCCCTAAGCCGTCTGATCGCCGGTTTGCAATCGCCACAGTTCCGCATAGATTCCGTTGCGATCGAGCAGGTCTGCATGGCGGCCCGATTCCACCAATTGCCCCTGATCCATCACATAGATACAGTCCGCATTGCGGATGGTTGAGAGGCGGTGAGCGATCGCGATCGTGGTGCGATTTTGGGTGATTTTATCGAGCGATCGTTGAATCGCCGCTTCGGTTTCGTTGTCCACAGCCGAAGTCGCTTCGTCCAACACTAAAATGGGGGGATTTTTCAACACCGCCCGGGCGATCGCGATCCGCTGCCGCTGCCCGCCCGACAGCTTTTGACCCCGCTCACCGACAATGGTTTCGTAACCCTGGGGAAGTTGCTGAATGAAATCATCAGCTTCTGCAATTTTAGCCGCCGCTAGAATTTGATCTTGGCTGGCGTGAAATGTGCCATAGGCGATGTTTTCAGCCACAGTTCCATGGAACAGAAAAACATCTTGACTCACCAAACCAATGGCTCCGCGCAAACTTTCTAGGTCAATTTCACGGGTATCAATTCCATCGAGAAAAATAGCGCCATCGTTAATTTCATAAAGACGCAGCAGCAGCTTCACCAAAGTGCTTTTGCCAGAACCAGTAGCTCCCACAATTGCAATTGTTTGACCAGCGGGGATCGTGAGAGAGAGATTTTGCACCACGGGCGATCGACCTCGATAGGCAAAGGTCACGCGATCGAGCACAATTTCGCCGCGAATTTCCGAAGGGGCAAAGGTTTTGGTTCCTGAATGGGCATCAATGGGTGTATCCAACAAATTAAAAATTCGCCGAATAGAAGCCATGGCTCGCTGATAGTTATCCAGGGTTTGGCCCAAAGTAGTGAGGGGCCACAAAAGCCGCTGAATAATGAAAATCGAGGTGCTGTAAACCCCGATCGACATGCGCCCCGCCGCCGCTTCCAAACCGCCCACCACCAAAGTGGCCGTGAACCCACAAAGGATCACCATCCGAATCAAAGGCACAAAGGCAGCGCTATAGGCGATCGCCCTTCGGTTAGAACGACGGTAGGCATTGCTATCGATCATTACCCGATCGTGTTCATAGCGCTCCGCCGTAAAACTTTTGATGGTTAAAATGCCACCTAAATTATTCGCCAATCGGGCACTCAGCAAGCCCACGGTTTCTCGCATTTCGGAATAGCGAGGGGCCAAATTTTTCTGAAAGGCGATCGATCCCCACAAAATAAATGGCATGGGCAACATCGACAGCCAGGCCACCTGAGGCGCAACCGCAAAAAAGCTACCCCCAATGATCAAAACTGTTGTGGTCACCTGCAAAACATCATTTGCACCCGTGTCTAGAAATCGCTCCAACTGATTGACATCATCATTCAAAATTGAGAGCAGTTCTCCGGTGCTGCGCTCTTCAAAATAAGCCAACTCCAAGGACTGCAAATGATCATAGACCTCCAGTCGCAAATCATGCTGAATAGACTGGGCTAGATTGCGCCAAACTCGCTTGTAGGCATATTCAAAAACAGACTCCAAAATCCAAATTAGCCAGGTTAAAACCGCCAGTACCAAGAATTGCTCTGTGATTCCCTGAAGCCCCCAGGAAGCCAACCAGGAATCCTGCCGCTGCACCAATGTGTCAACGGCTAAGCCTAGTAAAGCTGGCGGAGCCAGGTCAAAAACTTTATTCAGAACCGAATAGGCTGTCGCTTGCCAAAGCTGACTGCGATATTGCGGCAAGTAAAGAAATAAACGACGAAGGGGATGCAAAACCTGAGTCATGGGAATAGGCAACGTAAAAACAGGAATTAATTAGCTCATCTTTTTTTCAGAGCGCGATCGAGAACTCCAAACTTCCGCAATGATGATAATTGCAGAAGCCATGAGGGTGCTGCCAAATAACCCTAGGGCCAAAACCTTGACTTTGCCACCAGAAGATGGCTTACGAGGCACAGTCGCTGGCTCTAGAATTCTGGTGCTGTTGTTGCGCTGTTCTTCCTTGACCAGGAGCGTTTGCAAATTGGAAAGTAGGGTTTCATAGGTTCCCTGGGCGGCCTTTAGCTTGCGTTCCAGATAGCGTTGTTCTTGTTCAATTTTGGGCAAGCTGCGGCTCCGTCGGAGATACATGGATCGGCTGTCTTCAAAGGACTTGAGTTTATTGACCGCGCTCACTCGCTCCGTTTCAGAGTTGAGGTATTGCTGAATTAAACTCACCCGCAATTCCCCAGCCTGTAAGAAACTGGGCGGAACCACTTGCCGATCGCCCAAAGTTTCTTGAATTCGCTTTTGCAAAATGTCTTGTAATTGTCGCTCCCGTTCCATTAACCGGGAAACCGTGGGGCTGCTGTCTGTAAAGCGCGATCGCTGCTCTGCGAGTTCTTTTTGGGTGTCTTGCAAATCTACCAAAACTTTCTGAACACTGGGGGACTGGCTCACGGCCGCCACCACCACAGCTTCCTGGGGAGAAAGATTGAGTTGACGGCGCAAGACTGTGGCTTTGGCAGCCGCTTCCATTGCTGCGGCTTCCGTGTTGGTAATTTGCTCGTCGAGCAACCGCAGAGCCAGCACCGAAGTTCGCGCTTCCTCTTCTAAATTAATCACCTGATTTTGTTCTTTAAATCGCTGAAGTCTCAGTTCCAAATTTCGCAGTTGCTTTTCCACCTGTGGCAACTCACGAGACAGAAAAATGCGAGCCTGAACGGTGTCTTCTCGGGCGATCGCCACGTTGTTATTGCGATAGACCTCAATCACGGAATTCACAACGGCCGCCGCCAACTCTGGAGACTCATTGACATACGTAATGCTGACCACATCCGTTGCGCCAATGATCTTGACTTCCAGCGCTGTCTTCAGCTCCGCTGGCCCTAAGGGTTCGCCTTTTTTATCTCGCAAATCCAGCTTTTTGATGGTGCGCTCTAGTAATGGTTCCGAGAGCAAAATTTCCATCTGATTACTGATGGGACTCTGGTCAACCAACAGCGATCGCAGCGGATTATCCGACTCATCCCGTGCAAGACCCGTCAACTCTTGAGTGGAGTCAATTCTGAAGAGAATCTTGGCTCCAGCCTCATACACAGGCTTCACGCGCCGGGCCGCCAAAACAGAACCACCCATGCCCAAAATAAAAACACAAGCAGCCGGTAGCCAGGCCCGTTGACAAGCCTTAAGGATAAGCCCTAGGGGATTGAAGTCGATCGCCTCGCGGGATGTCTGGGACTGCATAGGGTTCAGGTAATGAAATCGAAGGCCGAGGGCTAGGCAGTTTATTGAATTACTGAAAATTGGGAGCGCTGGGGGCCAACAGGCGACGCAGGTTCGAGAGATTATCCACAGGCGACAGCAACACCCGCAGGAAGTCCGTAATTCGGGTCACGCCATTGGTGTTGATCACCACGATGTCGTTGTTCAGCAACAGGGGATTGGTTTCCTCATTCAGGCCGGCTTGCAGGTCAAGGGAGATGCGGCGGGCGGTGGCTGACCCATCGGGATTAATCCGAATCAGGTCAACTTGGCTGGAGATGGCGCGGGGGCGCAGGAATCCGCCGGCCGCCAAGACGGCCTGATTGAGGGTGGCGTTGGGTGGCAGCTTAATGAGGCCGGGGGCTTTCACTTCGCCAACCACGTTCACCCCGATCGTTTCGGGGGCAAAGCTAGCCCGGGCCACGCGCGAAACCTCCTCAGAAGAAAAGGTGCTGGCCTTTGGAATCATCAGCATGTCTCCATCCCGCAGCAGGATATTTTGGCTGAGGTCGCCACTTTCCAGCAGTTGCCAAAGGTTAAGGGTTTGGTCTTGGGGATTGCCGCCCGGATCTGAGCGCCGGAGGCGGATGTTGCGAATATCGGCGAGGGGGGTGATGCCGCCGGCCGCCACAATCGCCCGGGTCACGTCTGGCCATTGAAGGGGTAACTGATTGGGCACCACGTCCCGATTGCTGACCTCGATCGCGTAGGAGCCGGGTCGATTCACTTCCCCAGAAACACCAATCCGAACCGGGCGGGGCGTTAAAACATTGACGGTGATGATTGGGGTCTTTACGAAGGGGCGATAGGCCTGGCTGAGGGCACTGGCCAATTGCTGAGGAGTTAAGCCTCGGGCCCGCACAGAACCAATCCAGGGTACGGAAATCGTGCCATCAACCAGCACCAGGTAGATACGGTTGCTGAATTCGGGCACATCAAAAATTTCCACCTGTAGCCGATCGCCCGTATCCAGTTGATACCCATCGATCGGGGGTTGCAGCGTCGGATCAAGCATGGAACCCGCCGAGGTGGACGCGGGAGCCAGAAGCAACCGAGGCAAAGGCTGAAGGGTTGCAGAATTCGGCGCGGAGTCTGGCGTGGAATTGCTGGAGGTGGAGTTAGCCGATGGATTGAGGGTGGGATCGGGTGCTGCAACGCTGGAGGGGCTGTCGGGCGCACTGAGGGCCGGTTCATCAAAAGGGTCGAGGGGTTGGGCCGCCACGGGTTGGGCGATCGATCCCCAACAGCAACCACCTAAAATGCTAACAAGCAGTGCAGTTATTCGACTCGACGGCCGAGGGCTTTGAAGCAGGGCTGACATAGACAGCAGAGGATTGAGCAAATGCGCGGGCAAGGGTTTAAGTGACCATGGAACGGTAACTGCGCTGCAATGCACCCGATTCTTGAATAGGTTGGGTAGGTTGGGTCAATGGAGCGATCGCACTTGTTGAGGGGTTTGGGTGGGTGGCCTGCGCCCCAATCCCAGTCATGATCGGGAATTGGGGCATTTTGAGGAATTTCCCAAGATTTTGCCCAAGCAGTGATCGTTTCCAGGGAATCAACTACCATCGCGACCATCATAATCTGACCGATAGCGAGGATGGTGCTCAGGTTAACTCATCCATTACTCACCCTGGGGATCGGCTGAAAGGGAATTTGCCCATCGCAGAATCCGGGTATTCTTCACGAGTCGATCGGGATCGACCGCAATCAATCCCCAAAAATCCAAGGGTTTCAGGGTTGCGGCAAGGGAAGCCGAGGGGGATTTACGATCGGGATCCTTCGGCAACGGCTCGATCGATAGCGGGCCAGATGCTCCTTTAGATTGCACCAGTGATGGTCAAGATTTGGTAGCAATTTTCACGAGATTCCCCGTAATCTTGCAGGGTTTACCCAAAATCGATCTTCCATCAAATTTTCTGCTCGTAATTGGCTACATTCTCAGCCTTTCTGTATTTTTCTATCAATTTCTGATCCTGCCAACCCTGTTTTGAGTCAGTCAATTCTCGGTCAATCTTTCGCCAAACACTGGGGCAGATGCTTGGGTCAATACTTAAACAAATACCCAGCAAATACCCAGCAAATACCCCAACAAACACCATTGAGTGAACCCCACAGAAACCCCACAGAGCAGCCTTTTCGAGACACCCTCCTTGAGAATGTACCCATGGTGCTTCCTTGACCTAACGGCGATCAAGGAAATCGATTAACACCGATTAACACCGATCACAGAACCGATCGCTCCGATCGCGACCAAACCCAAACAGCTTTAGAAGATGTCTCGGTGATCTCTTGAGACACTCACCAATCACCACTCGATCTTGAAGGCAAGCGGCTTCAGCTCCCTGTTCTCGTCGATTGGTGCGCCCAATTAGGCATCCGTTTTGGCATTTCAAACCCCCTCTCGGGTTGAGCAAACTGGGAAAAGAGTCTTGAAAAAAAGCCAAGAACCGTCACCCCTTGCCTGAATCCGGTTTAGGGTCGTGAGAGATTGATCCGCGTTGGGATTGATTCCCTCACCCCTTGGGTCAAAATAACTGCCGGGGCTGACCCTGTGGGTTCAAGCCCGTTTGATTCATGACTTCGCAAGCAGGAGAGTTTTGATCATGGCCCCGATTAAGGTTGCCATTAACGGTTTCGGACGCATTGGCCGATTGGTGTTTCGCGGTGCGATCGCCAATCCCGACATTGAAGTTTGCGCAATTAACGACCTGTTCCCCCCCGAGAGCCTCGCGTACTTGCTGAAATATGACTCCACCCACGGCCGGTTTAAGGGCACGGTGGAAACGGCCGAAGGCGGCCTGGTGGTGAATGGCAAACTGATTCCCTGTTTTGCTTGCCGCAACCCGGAGGAGTTGCCCTGGGGTGACCACAATGTGGACTTTGTGGTGGAAGCCACCGGAATTTTCATTGACCACGCAGGAGCCAGCAAGCACCTGGCCGCTGGAGCGAAGCGGGTGATCCTCTCCGCACCCACGAAGGATCCCGATCGCGTGCCGACCCTGGTGGTGGGCGTGAACCACAGCAACTTTGACCCGGCCAAGGATTTCATCGTGTCCAACGCCAGTTGCACCACCAACTGTTTGGCCCCGATCGCCAAGGTAATTCATGACAACTTCGGTCTCGCCGAAGGGTTGATGACCACCGTCCATGCCGCCACCGCCACCCAACCCACCGTGGACGGCCCCAGCCGCAAGGATCTGCGCGGCGGCCGCAGCGCCATGCAAAACATCATTCCCGCCTCTACCGGAGCCGCCAAGGCCGTGACCCTGGCTCTGCCGGCCCTGAAGGGGCGCTTGACTGGCATGGCGTTCCGCGTGCCCACGGCCGATGTGTCGGTGGTGGATTTGACCTTCCGCACGGAGCAAGCCACCAACTATCAAGCCATTTGCGCCGCCATGAAGGCCGCTGCTGAAGGCGAGCTGAAGGGCGTTTTGGGCTACACGGAAGATGCGGTGGTTTCCACGGACTTCACCAGCGATGCCCATTCGAGCATCTTTGACGCAACGGCGGGCATTGAGCTGAACTCGAATTTCTTCAAGATTGTGTCTTGGTATGACAACGAGTGGGGCTACTCGATGCGGATGGTTGATTCGATCGTGGCGATGGCTGCCAAAATTGGCTAATGATTGGCTAATTCATTAACGCAGCAGACAAGGGGCTTAAGCCCCTTGTCTCCATGATTTTGTAGCGGCAGGACGGCTAATTTAACCGACCCTTGAAATCTGCCATCCTGCCCAGAACTTGCATCCCAAAACACTCTGAAGGCACTGTGGAGGAACAGCAATGGAAAAACCCTACAGCACCCACGAGTTATTACAAATTTTGGCCGAAGAACAGCGGGCCTGTATGCAGGGTCAACGCTTACATTTGACGGCGAAAGTATCGGGAATTGCGCCGCTCGATCGCCTGATTGACCCCAAAGGGATCCAAAAATTTACGGCTTATCAAAACTTTCGGGCCCAAATTCATGCCTACCAGCGTGAGCAGGGGGTGTCGGGCTTGGTGTGGCGATCGATCGCCCTGGGCCCCCATCGGCTGAACTATCCCGAATTACATGATCAGTTAATTGCGCTGCCGGAGGATATCCACACCCTCCAACGCTTTAAGGATGACGCGATCGAATTTTGGCGATCGGTCACGCGGGGGTTCGATCGCCACCTGAGCGTGGCCGGGGGGCGGGACTTTTGCACCCTCACCCCCAATGATGAGCAGCGTTTGATCGATCGCGCTGAATGGGTCAGTTTGGATCCGCGTGGCCAAGCCTTGCCCTGCGAGGTGGTGTTGCAGTTGGGCTGGGGCGATCCGGCCGGCGCACGCTACCGACGCGATTGGCCCCAATCGGGCAGTGAGTTGGTTCATGCCGTGCCGCCTGGGGGGTGCCCCATGCCCTAGCCGCCGGCCGCAAAAATGCCCATCACAATGGCCGACAGCAGCAGCCCGGGACTCAGCAGCAATACCAATGTGCCTAGATCATGCCAATTCATAGTCTTAATCCTCGTTTCAGTCCTCGATCGCGACGATCCTTCAACACAACCCTTCAAAAACCGAACCATTCCAGAATGGCTTGAAAGTCTTTGGGGCTTTGGAAATTTTTGGGGCCAAACCGTGGCCTGCTCCCGATCGTAGCGGCTCTTTTTGATCCCGTCCCGGAAGATCAGCTTTGACTTCAGGTTTCACAGCCAATTGCCCACCAGGATATAGGGGGCCCAAAAGAAGGGATGACGAAAGTTGGGGTTTTTGAGCAAGGCAAGCTGGGCCTGGCGCAGGGATTCAGATTTGGTGGCTCCGGTGCGCAGGCTTTGGTAAAAGTCTCCCATTAACAACGCCGTGGATTCGTCGCTGACCTGCCAGAGCGTTCCCAACACGCTGCGAGTGCCGGCCTGAATGGCGATGCCCGTGAGGCCAAGGGTGGCACGATCGTCCCCTCGGGCTGTTTCGCAAGCACTCAACACCAACAGTTCGATCGGGGGGCGGCTGACCGGTCGGCGCAACAGTTGGTCAAAATCCGCCAGATCAATGCGGCGATCCCAAGCCAGCAGAAAGGTGCGATCGGCTCGGGAACTGAACTGGGCATGGGTGGCCACATGGACGATCGGGGCATTGTTTTGCTGCAAGGCTTGGCGCAGGGCCTGCTCCGTTAGGGCCTGGTCGCGCAGGACGGCCGCCGGTAACTCCTGGGCCAAAATATCCAGCTCATCGGCCACAAAGGGCAAGGCTCCCAATTTTTCCGCCTGGAAACTGGGGGCCACTTCCGAAACCCCCGCCGCCAAGACGTTGAGCGATCGCGGGTTCAGGGCTTTGGGGGCAAAAAGCTGCAAGCCCAAGGCCCTGGCGGTGTTGTAGCGCTCCAAGAGATATTGCTCTCCGTCATGGAGGGCGGCGATTGGGATATTGGCCAAGGGCCCATCCAGCACAAACACCAGGGTTTTGACTCCCGATTGGGCTAATTCTGAGGCAATGGGAGCCACTAACCAGTCATAAACCTGCTTAGACAGGCGCAAGCGCTCCCGATTGGGAATGGTTGGGTCTTGGACGGCCTGTTGCACCCGTTGCAGGGTTTGGAGAACGGTAGCTCGGGGCACGGGAACCACGGCGTAGCGCAACGGTTGGCCGGGTAATTTGGTGAGGGTGGCCACGCGATCGCTTAAAACAATCGCTTCCACGGCGGCCGTGTCCGATCGCCCGTCAATGGCCCGATCGAGCGGCTCCGGTTTGGCATCCAAACAAGCTTGGCGAAAGAAGTTTTCCAATTCCACCAACTGCAAAGCCTCGATCGCCGATCGGGCCGCTTGCAAGTCGTCCTGGCTGGGGTTGCCGCGCAACAACTGATCCACAAACTCCCGATAAACCGGCTCCACCCGATCGCGGAAGGAAAACTGCACCACGGAATCCATCCCAGCCAGATCATTACGCAATTGCCCGATCGCTTGGGTGGCCAGGCGATAGGCCGCCAGGGAACCGGTGCGATCGCCCCCTTGGGCCCGCAACTGCCCGAGGGAACGAGCCGTGCGATAGGTCACCTCCGGAGCCGCCAACCCTTCCACCAGCGCCAAGGATTGCTCCAGCCAACGCGCCGCCAGGGCGGTTTCCCCCCGTTGCCGATAGGTTTCGCCCAACTGCCCCCAAACCGCCGCCGTCAAACGGTGATCGCCCAGGGCTTGGGCCGATTGGGCCGCCTGTTGCAATCCTGCTAGGGCCAAGGCCGGTTCATTCACGGTTGACCACCAGCGGGCTAGGCGCATTTGGGCCGCAATCCGATCGCGCCCGATCGGGAGTTGTGACACCTGGTTCGCCAAATCTTGCAGTTGTGCCTTGCTGACGGTTTCTCCGGGCGGGTTGCCCGTTTCCAAACCCAGAAACACCATCTCCCAACGTTCCAACTGGCCCCACAGTCGATCGCGATCGCTTCCGGCCGCGGCCGCCGCCACCCTTGCTCGATCGAAGGCCGCCATGGCCTGTTGTCGGAGGGCCATCCATTGGGGATCATTGCGGTCTAACCCTTGGCGAGCCAACAGGGCCCGAGTGCGCGCCAGGGCCAATGCTGCGGTGCTGCGATCGGCCAGGGTTCCCGACTGTTCCAACACCGTTGCCGCTTGACTCAACCAAGTTTCCGCTCGGGTCAACTGCCCCAGCGATCGCAAGGCTTCCCCAGCCGACAGCAGGCCCAACCCTTGCAGGCGCGTGGGTTCGCGGGGGGCCTCCGGGGTCGTGCCAATTTGCCCTTCAATCACCATCAGGGCACGCCCGTAGAGTCCCAATGCTTGCAGGGCCTGGGCCCGATTCAGGCTGGTTCCCAATTGCCCATCCCGATCGCCCGCCGATCGATACAGGGATTCCGCTTGCTCCAAAAGTTGAATCGCCCGGGCCGCCTGCCCGGCCGTCAGCTCCAACCGGGCTTGCTGATTCAAGGCCGCCGCCCGCAACCGCACGGCTCCCTCACCGCGCAACGCTGCCAGCAGGCCCAAACTCTGTTGCACCGCTTGCAGGGCTGCTGTTCGATCGCCCAATTGCCCCCAGGCCAAGCTGATGCCATGCCAGGCGGCTCCTTGGGCCGCGCGATCATCCCGCTGGGCCGCCTGTTGGGCCGCCCGCTGCCAATGGTCGATCGCCTCCGTAAACCGGCCCGCTTCGTAGGCTTGGCGTGCTTGTGCAAACTCCGGAGCGCCAGCCGGGGCGACCAGGGGGGCTGGGGTTTGCCCTTGGGCGATCGCGGGGAACGCAGCGAAGGAAACTGTTCCCAACACCAACCCACAACCTATCCAGTTCAACCATCGGGGCGATCGGCCCCATTGCCCCCACGCCCGCTCGTTACCTTGCCCCATGCCCATCAATCACGCTCGCTGTTGTGGATCAATTTCCTTTCTCCACTATCACCGACCGATCCAAAATTTCCGGTCTCTTCTCCGGTCTTTTAACGGTGCTTTGAGCGTGATTTTGGTTGTTTTGACCGGTTTTTGACTGGTTTTTAACTGGTTTGATGGACAATCATGTCAGAACCGATAGCGATGGTGCGCTTCGAGCCAACTCCGGAGTTCCCGCTCAGCCGGGCTAGAGAATCGATCGCCCGTGCGCGGATCCCAACCGTAAAAAATTTCCTCACCGGTTGGCAGCGTCCGCGACCAAATTCGGATTTGATCGGGCGTGCTGAGCCGCATCACTGCTCGATGACCCCAATGGGCCAGCCGTTGCCCCAAATTGCCTAGGATGGTGTTTTCAGCACAGCAGTTCGCCAACCGCCGCAGGGGCGATCGGGTTACAGAGGTAAAGTGCATGACTCGGTTCTCCTGAAGAAACAAATCTCCTGGCCATCGTTGTGGAAGGCGGTAGCCAGGAGATTTGCTGTGCTCTCACCCTATCAAGGGTCGGCGGCTCGATCGACCGATGGCTTGCATGGGAGGTATGAATGAAATCGATGGATGTCTTGGTTGATCCCCCAAAGTGCCGGTATAGCATGGAGAGCAATTCGGCTCCGGTTTCTGACGGCACTTTTCCCCATTGGCCGGATTTGGTCTGTCAAATTTAATCTGCTGAATTTGCTGAATCAGTTGCTGAATTTTTGATCGCTTTCCAGTCGATTCAACATCGACTCAGCCATGGGCGAAATTGCTGCAAAACTCAAGTTGTCTCAACTACGAACCCTGGTGGCGATCGCCGATCGGGGAAATTTCAGCCAAGCCGCCCTGGATCTCGACATTTCCCAATCCGCCGTCAGCCACGCGATCGCCACCCTCGAAGACGAACTGGGGGCCATTTTGCTGAATCGCGGCCGCCACGGCGCAACCCTCACCGACACCGGGCGCGAAATTGCTGACAGTGCCCGCAAAATTTTGGAACTGCTCAACGACATTGAGCGCCAGGCCAAAAGCGCCCGCGGCCTCGATTCGGGCCATGTGCGCGTGGCCTGTTTTCGCAGCGTGGCCACCCACTTGTTACCTAAGGCGATCGAGCACTTGCGCCACCGCTACCCTGGCATCGCGATCGCCATTGATGAATACGACACCAGCCAGGACATTGAAGAAGAACTCCGCACCGGCCGGGCAGATGTTGGTTTTGTGCTGTTGCCCGCGAGCGCTGAATTTGAAACCTGGAACGTGATGATGGATGAGTATTGGGCGATCGTCCCCAGTAGCGATCGGTACGCCACGGAGGTGATTGCCTGGGAAGATTTATTCTCTCGCCCGCTGATTTTGCCGCCCCGGCGATTTTTGTGTGCGCAAATTGTGCTCGATCGCTTTGCCAAGCTGGGCCTCAATGTGGAACCCAGCTACGAAGTCCGGGAAGATTCCACCATCCTGAGCATGGTGGCCCAAGGACTGGGCGCAACGGTGATGGCCCGGCTGGCCGCAGAACCGATCCCCGCCCAGGTGCGGGCCTATCGGCTGCCCGTGCCCTTTCACCGACATATCGGTCTGGCCATCTTGGCCAATGCGCTGCACTTGCCGCCCGTGTTTGCGGTGCGTGATGCATTGAAGGAAACGATCGCCCATTTAACGCTGCCGGGCCAACCCCGACCAGAACAGCCCTGGCCCAATCTCAAGCGATCGGGACGGTCTGCCTAATCAGCGTTCCACTAATACAGTTAATACAGCCCAACACACCAACACACTAAACCAACAGACCCAACCAATAAAATAGACCCCCGATCACACCAGAGCGATCGGGGGTCTATTTGTTGATGTCGCTAACCGCCAGGTGGCCCTAATCCCAAGCTCAGTGATTTAGCTTGAAATTAAAAACTACTGGGAATTAGAAACTGATTGAAATTACTTGTTGGGCTGGGGAGTCATGCGCAGGTAAGGCTTGATTTCCGTCACACCCTTGGGGAATTTCTGGCGGGCTTCCTCGGTCGGGATCGAGGGAACCACCACGCAATCGCCGCCATCTGTCCAGTCGGCGGGCGTAGCCACACTGTAGTTATCGGTCAGTTGCAGCGAGTCAATCACGCGCAACAGCTCATCAAAGTTGCGGCCGGTGCTGGCGGGATAGGTGATCGTCAAACGCAGCTTTTTGTTGGGATCGATGATGAAGACCGATCGCACCGTCAGGGTGTTACCGGTGCTGGAATTGGGGTGAATCATCCCGTACAGTTCCGACACTTTCTTATCTTCGTCGGCCAGAATCGGATAATTCAGGGTCGTGCTTTGGGTTTCTTCAATGTCGGCCGTCCAGCCATGGTGCGAATCCACGCTGTCAACGCTCAGGGCCAACGCCTTCACATTGCGCTTGTCAAATTCACCCTTCAGTTGGGCAACGCGGCCCAGCTCGGTGGTGCAAACGGGGGTATAGTCCGCCGGGTGCGAAAACAGCACCACCCAGCTATCGCCTGCCCAAGTGTAGAAGTCGATCGAGCCGTGGGTGGAAGCCTGCGTGAAATCGGGGACGGTATCGCCAAGTCTGAGAGTCATGATTCTTCGTTGGTCAATGATTAATTGATTGACATCCTCCTCGCCCCAAAGGGTGAGGATTCCTCACCGCGCCTGAACCCAGCGAATCGGGCCGAGGTCGCTGAATGGGGTTGACGCTTCACAGGCCACCACTGGCGAACCAGTCTGACGCTGGCCTCCACGTCCGTTTAAAGTCTCGGACTGCCCGCCCGCGACGATGCATCAAACCAGTCAGGAGTGAATTTGCGGGCTGACGGGTCTGGGGGGCTAGAGGGGAGAGCGCCCGCAGATCATGATGCCACGAAACCCCAGTTTTCCGACCGGATTTTCGATCTTTTTCACCCAACAGGCCCGCCAGCGGAATTCCAGGCGACAAATGCAGTTGATTCGGCTTGGCAGTTCCGCTGTAGCTAGGGCTTGTACTGCTGGAAAAATTAATGAAGCGCTTTTACGATTAGGCGTTCGGGTCATCCTAATCACAGCCCGGAGTAACGATCAGGTGTTCAGGTCATCCTAATCACGGCCCGGGATGCGAATCTTGCGATCTGGATGTTCAGGATAGCAGGACTCTGTAGCGAAATTATCAGTCTTCGTAAATCTGCAATCCTTCCGGGGACAAACCGTAAAGTTCCGCAATGATCCTGAAATGTTCGCCATGCTTGCTTAAACCATCATTTCGGGCAGGATGCTGAAATGCAGGCGAGGGAGAAGGTGCGCAGGGCAGCAATTTGGCTCATTTGGATTTCGTGGCCCCCATCAAGTTCCAAATAGGTGACGGTGGCATCGCGGGCTTGGAGATCGTCGCGCACTTGCCAGGCAGCTTGGATTGGAACGACGAGATCTTGGCGGCCGTGGGTCACCAGCACTTGGGGCCCCTGTTTGAGGGAGCTGACTTGCGGCAGAGCGTGGAAATAGCCGCTGAGGGAAGCAACGCCGGCCAGGGGTAGCGCTAACCCCACATCTAGGGCCATGGCTCCGCCTTGGGAAAATCCGCAAAGGACGGTTCGATCGAGCGGTATGCCCGATCGCTCCGTGGTGGCCAACAGCCAGTTTTGGAGCTGGTCTCGGCTGGCCTGCAAGCCTGGATAGTCGGACGATTCCAAGTCGTACCACATGCGCCCTTCGTTGGAGTAGGGATAGGCCATGGGAGCTTGGGGAAATTCCATTTGCCAATCCGGCAAGTTCAGCAACGGAGCCAACGCGGCCACATCATTTGCATTTGCCCCCCAACCATGAAGCGCGACCAGCATTGCCGCTGGTGTGCGGTTCGCCTCGGGGGAAATCGCGATCGCCTCTAATAAAGCCACGCGACAACTCCTCGGTAGAATGAACCCGTTAAGCCTCAATCCTAACGGACTCTTCCATGACGCGGACAGCCCTGCTTAGTGTTTCTGACAAAACTGGTCTAATCGAACTGGCTCGCCAACTGGTGGAACGGTTCGGCTTTACCCTGGTCAGCAGCGGTGGCACGGCTAATGCCATCAAAGCCGCAGGACTCCCCGTGACCAAGGTTTCGGACTATACAGGCTTCCCGGAAATTTTGGGCGGCCGGGTCAAGACACTCCACCCGCGCGTGCATGGGGGAATTTTGGCCCGCACCGATTTGGAGGGCGATCGCGCTGATTTGACTGCCAATGCGATCCCCGCGATCGATTTGGTGGTGGTGAATCTTTATCCCTTTGAGCAGACGATCGCCCGGGAAGGGGTGACGCTGCCGGAGGCGATCGAACAAATTGATATCGGTGGCCCCGCCATGATCCGTGCCGCCGCCAAAAACCACAGCCGCGTAACGGTGCTGTGCAACCCTGCTCAATACGATCGCTACTTACATGAGCTGAGCAGCAATGGCACGCCCTCCTTGGAATTCCGGTTGCAGTGCGCTCGCGAAGCCTTTTGGCACACGTCCACCTATGACAGCGCGATCGCCACTTACCTGAGCCAACAGGCTGACAATCCCGCCGATTTGGATCGCCCGGCCTTGGCCACTCCGGTGGAATGGGCGATCGCGGGTAAGCGGGTGCAAAGCCTGCGCTATGGCGAAAATCCCCACCAAAGCGCCGCTTGGTATCGCAGCGGCTCCACCCCCAGCGGTTGGGCGGCGGCGGAACAACTCCAAGGCAAAGAACTGAGTTACAACAACTTGGTGGATTTGGAGTCGGCCCGGAGCCTGATTGCGGAGTTTGTGGCCGCCGATGCCCCCCCGGCGGCGGCCATTCTGAAGCACAACAATCCCTGTGGTGTGGCCCTGGGATCGTCGGCCGATGCGCCCCTGCTGGAGGCCTATCGCAAGGCCTTGGAAGCGGATTCGATGTCAGCATTTGGCGGCATCGTGGCCCTGAACCGCCCGATCGACGCGGAAACGGCCGCCGCGCTCACGGAAACCTTCCTGGAGTGCATTGTGGCTCCTGGCTGTGATGAAGCCGCCCGCGCCTTGTTGCAGAAAAAACAAAACCTGCGAGTCCTGGTGCTGCCGGATCTGTTGGCGGGGCCGGCGGCCACGGTGAAGACAATCGCGGGCGGCTTTTTGCTCCAGGCGGCCGACGACGAACCCAGCGACCCGAACACCTGGCGCGTGGTGACGGAGAAGCAACCAACAGCGGATCAACTCGCGGAGTTGGCCTTTGCCTGGCGCGTGGTGAAGCATGTGAAGTCCAATGCGATCGTGGTGACCAGCAACCGATCGACCCTGGGGATCGGTGCGGGCCAAATGAATCGCGTGGGTTCTGTGGCGATCGCCCTCAACCAAGCGGGCGACCAAGCCCCGGGCGCTGTTTTGGCCAGCGATGGGTTCTTTCCCTTTGATGACTCGGTGCGGACGGCGGCGGCGGCGGGCATCGGGGCGATCGTCCAGCCCGGTGGCAGTGTGCGCGATGAAGACTCGATCAAAGCGGCCAATGAACTGGGTTTGGTAATGCTGATGACCGATCGCCGCCACTTCCTGCACTAACGGTTGTTCAGTCTGCTCCGAAGCCATCCCCAGGTTCGGCCGATCGCTGACCGCACCACTCGCTGACTACATCATCGGAGACAAGGGGCTTAAGCCCCTTGTCTAGTCGTGGTTAGCGTTGATTGATGGGTTCAGGTTTGGTGTATTTGATCCCTACTGGGGCAGCGGGGCCACATTGTTATTGGCCGCAATCCGATTCCGAAGCATGGTTACAGCCCGCGTGTATTGGGGATCGCTCTCGGTGGCCAACAGCCGCCCGCCATTGGAGAACAGATAATATTCCTGCTCATCCGATAGCTTGATTTCCACATCGGGGCTGATGCCGGTTTTGTTAATGTCCGTACCAGCGGGGGTGTAGTAATGGGCGATCGTGACGGCTAAACCCGAACCATCACCCAAACTATGCACCGATTGAACCAGGGCCTTACCAAAGGTTTGGCTTCCCACCACGATCGCCCGGCGGTTGTCCTTCAGCGCCCCGGTCAGAATTTCGCTAGCACTGGCGGAATTGCCATCCACCAACACCGCCAGCGGCAAGCTAGTGAGGGATGTGCGATTTGCCCGGGCGGCTTGGCTGTTTCCTGCGCGATCGGTCGTGCTGACAATGCTGCCGGCATCGAGCCACATGCGTGCAATCTCAATGCTGGCGTTCAAGAGACCGCCCGGATTGCCGCGCAGATCCAACACAAACGCTTCGGCCTGCTTGCCCTTCAAATCCTCGATCGCCCGCTCCATCTGCTCGGCCGCATGGGCGCTGAACTCGTTGAGGCGGATATAGCCTACCCGAATGCCCGATTCCGTTTGTAGGTTCGATCGGACGATCGGCACTTCAATCCGGGCACGGGTTAAGGACACCGAAAACGGCGCACCCCCCGCCCGCTGAATTTCCAGCTTCACCGCCGTGCCCGCCTGGCCCCGAATCAAACTGGAAGCCTTTTCGGGAGACATGTCCTTGGTGGCTTGCCCATCGATCGTCAAGATCAGATCTCCTGCCTTCAAACCGGCCCGAGTGGCCGGTGAGTTGGGCATTGGCTCCACCACTTGCAAATGCTTCGTCTTGTCATCTACCCCCATCCGAATCCCAATCCCCGACAGCTCGCCGGCCGTTTGATTGGTCAGCTCCTCAAACTGCTCAGGAGTCATGAAGCGGGTATAGGGATCATTGAGCAGCTTAATCGCCTTGCGCAGGGCTTCGTAGGCTTCATCCCGCGATGTATATTGGCGGCTCAGCAGGTCTTGGCGGATGGCTTGCCAATCATTTTGGTTAAACTGCCCATCCACATATTCACGGTTGATGATTTGCCAAGCTTCATCCACGATTTGCTTGGGGCTGTCTTGAAATTGGCCGGGTTCTGGGGCGGGCGGTTCCCGGTCTTGGCTGAAGGCCGGCAAACTCAGGGCCGGATGAAGCAGGGCAACGCTGGCCGCCGCGATCGCCACCTTTACGCCCAGGCTCTTGGGCGATCGCCGCCAATCAAACCAATGACGCGAAACCGACGAGACAGCGGGCATAGATTTGGGATCAACCTGGGGCATACGGCCAACGTTTTTGAGTGAAATCAAGGGGATACAAAACCAGCATCCAGCAATATTGGGGAGTTATGGCAGGATGGCTGATAGATGATTGCTATTCATCATAGAGCGCCGATCGGGAACCGTGGGTGACTCCAGACACCGATCGAATCGCCACATTCAATCCCGAATGGATCTCTAACGGGTAGTTGACCATGATTTGGAAACGTACTCAGCCCCCCGAATCGCCATCTTCCCAGGTTGCTCGATCGACCCCATCCCCTTCATCGCCCCTATCTGGTTCGCCCGCATCAACCGCAGCCCTGAGCCGATCGCTCCGGCGGCTGCAATGGTTGGGCCACCTCACCAACGGGGCGATCGCCCTGATCGCGATCGGGGGCATCGTCTTCCTGCAACAGACCACTATCCAACGCGCCCCCCAGGGGTTGGAAGATCCCGTTTTGGCTCAGGATCGCACCCGCACGCAATTGCAACTGGCGGCCCGAATCCCCAGCCTCGGGTTTGATAATTTGCTGGCCAATTGGGCGTTTTTAAGCTATTTGCAATATTTCGGAGATACGGAAGTTCGCCAGGCCACGGGCTACACCGCCAATGAAGATTACTTTGAGCTAATGACCCTGCGGGATCCCCGATTCACCACGTTGGCTCCTTTCATTTCGGCGGGTGTGGCGTACTATGCGGGCAAGCCGGAAAAGTCCGTGGCCCTCATGAACCGGATGACCGATGTGCTGGATCCCAAGCACCAACCCGATGCCTTTTGGGTTTGGCGCTTCAAGGCGTTTGATCAATACCTGTTGCTGAATGACATCCCGGCCACCGTGGCTTCCCTGGAGATGGCGGGTCGCTGGGCAGCCATGACCTCAAAATATCGGCGGGTGGCCCCGTTTTTCCAAGAAACAGCGGACTTTTTGCGCCGGGATCCCAACACGTTGGCGGTGCGGTTTTACGCCTGGAATGAGGTTTATCAAGCGGCGGTCGATCGTCTGGTGATTCAGCGGGCTGAGCAGGAATTGTTAGCCATGGGAGCCAAGCGGGGCCAACGGCTGCCCAATGGTCGATCGCAGTTTTTGCCGCCGCCCGGTGTCATTGCGCGTTAAAACGAGCCGTAGGGCTTGTCGTTAATCGTGGGGACAAGGGGCTTAAGCCCCTTGTCGCGGTTGGTTGTGGGAGCAAGGGGCTTAAACCCCTTGTCGCGGTTGGTTAGGGTATGGAAGATTAACCGTTTTCACTGGATCCTAGGAAATGACGACCAGCCCTGGTCTATTAATCGTCTCGATCGCCTCAATCAACCGATCAACCTAGATCGCCCTATGCAGCCATTTCGTCGAAAAATTGGGCTGATTACCGCTGGCCTGTTGACCTTGGGGGGCCTGTGGTGGGGCGGGCGGCTGTTGGTGGCGGCTTCGAGCCCGCCGGAAGTGCTGTGGGTGCTGGGAGGCAGCATTCGGCGCGAAATGGCGGCGGTTCAGTGGGCGGCGGCCCATCCCCAACAACGGGTGCTAATTTCCGGGGGTTCCAAGCCCCCCTGCGTGAAGGCGCTGTTCGATCGCGCTGGTGTGAAGGGCGATCGCGTTTGGCTGGAGCAATGCGCCCAATCCACGTTTGGGAACTGCTATTGGAGTCTGCCGATTTTGCAGCGTTGGGGCACCAAACGGGTAATTCTGATGACCTCCGGTTCCCACCAATGGCGGGCCGGGGCCATGGCCCGTCTCATTCTGGGCAGTCACGGTATTTGGGTGGATGTGGTGACGGTGCCGGAAACCGGTGTGCCTGCCAACCAAGAAAACCCGCTGAAAACCGTTTTGGATGTGGGGCGCGCGGGTGCTTGGGCGATCGGTAGCCAGTGGAATAGCCCCCAGTGCCAACAGGTAGGGCACTTGGAGCAGGTGAATATTGCCGCTTGGTGCCAGCGGGCGTTTCGCTGTGAATATCAAGCGGGGCTATCTAAAATTTGTGCGCGATCGAGTCAGGGATTGCCCCAACCCGATCGCGCACCTTCAGCGACTCCTCAATCACCATCAACCCGCTAGGGATTCGCGCGGCTCAACAACCGATCGATTGAAGTTTGTTGAGGCTTGTTGAATCCAGCCGATCGAGATCGGATCGAGATCAATGGTTAGTTGGACTGCTGATTCAAGTAAGCGGCGATCGCCTCATTGATCAACGCGGTGGCTGACTGTCCCCGATCGGCGGCCAGGGCCTGCACCGACTTGTACAGCTCATCGCGAATGCCAATTCGGTGACGGGGAGCGGCGCTGCCGTTGCTGGCTTGCCCCTGACCGTTCTTCTCCGCCTTGGCATCGATCGGGCGATAGGCCTGCATAAAGTGCCGCAGCGTATCAAACCCCACCCGATGGCAGAAATCACCAAAGCTTTCGCCCGGTTCGCGCGATCGCTTGAAGTAAACCAAAATCGGCTCTAGGAACGATTCCAGATCCGTATCCTTCATCCGTTCCGTAAACGTTTGGGCTAGGCGGGTTTGGCTAGGAGAACCCCCGAGCCACACTTGGTAGGCATTGGGCGCGCTGCCCACAAAACCCAACTCAGCCATGTAGGGCCGAGCACAGCCGTTGGGGCAACCGGTCATCCGAATCACGAAGGATTCATCACCCAAGCCCAAGCGCTCCATTAGCGATCGGATGCGTTCCACAAAGCCCGGCAGGGCCCGCTCCGATTCGGTGATCGCCAGGCCGCAGGTGGGCATGGCCGGGCAAGCCATCGCCAGCCGCTCTAGGGGATCAATTTGCTCGATCGCCCAAACCCCGCAGTCGGTCAGGATTTTCTCAATGGCGGCGCGATCGCCCGGCTTGATGTCATAGAACAGCACATTCTGATGGGGAGTCAGCAACATCGGCAACTGGAACTGTTTCACAATTTGCCGCAGGGCCGATCGCAGTTTGAAAGTGCCCTGGTCATGCACCCGCCCATTTTGGATCGACAGGCCCAAGAACCAATGGCCATCGCCCTGTTCGTGCCAGCCCAAGAAGTCCTCATAGCGCCAAGCGGGCAGGGGGCGTGCCGGTTCCAGCTTCTTGCCCAAGTAATCTTCCACATGGTCGCGGAACTTGGCCACGCCCCAATCGTGCAGCAGGTACTTCATCCGGGAGTGACGACGATCGAAGCGATCGCCATAATCCCGTTGCACCGCCACGATCGCCTTCACCAGTCCATAGACATCCGCCGCCGCCACAAAGCCAATTTCATCGGCAATGCGGGCGAAGGTTTCTTCCTTGTTGTGGGTGCGGCCCAAACCGCCACCGGCATAGACATTGAACCCTTCTAATTCCCCTTGCTCATTGGTGATCACCACCAAGCTCAAGTCCTGGGAAAACAGATCCACGGAGTTATCCCCCGGAACCGTCACCGCGCATTTGAATTTACGGGGCATGTAGGTTGCTCCGTAAATCGGCTCTTCCGTGTCCAGGCGCATGGGCGTGGAGCCGTTGCTTTGGCGGGCCGCCTTCACGGCCGGGTCTTCTTCGGCGGAAATGGCCTTTTCCCCATCCAGCCAAATTTCGTAGTAAGCCCCCGTTTGCGGCGTGAGCAAGTCCGCAATGTTGTTGGCATAGGCCAGCGCCAGTTGATACTCGGGGCGGTTTTTGTAGGGCGCGGGCGGGGCCATCACGTTGCGGTTCAGGTCGCCGCAAGCGCCGAGGGTTGACCCCATGCTGTTGACGATCGCGGCGATCGTGGCTTTCAGGTTCTTTTTGAGAATCCCGTGCAACTGAAAGCCCTGACGGGTTGTGGCGCGCAGGGTTTCGTTGCCATATTCACTGGCCAGGCGATCGAGCGTCAGATACAGTTGCGGCGGGATGAACCCTCCCGGGCTGCGGGTGCGCAACATCATCTGATAGGGCTTTTCCTGGCCCGGCTTTTGCAGGTCTCGATCGACCTGTTGATAGGAGCCGTGGAATTTCAGGATTTGAATTGCATCATTGGAAAAATAATTGGTGTCCAGCAACAGTTCCGACGCAACGGGTTCCCGGAGAAAGTTGCTTCGTTCTTTGAGTCCTTCAACTTTCGAGAGACGAGTTTCGGTGGGTGCAGCAACCGGCGAGCTAGCAGATTTGGCCATGAGTCCAGCAGTGGCAAATAAGGGGGGATTGAATGCCCCGTAAGTCGATCGAGATATCGGAGAATTGATACTCCATCCTACCATTGGCTCGGTAGGATCCACGATCCATCACTATTCACTGTAGGGCTTAGGCGGGTTGAGTTGCGCGGATGTTAACGGAAAAACTCAGTTGGGGTCTGTCGATCGCGCTGAAACTCCTGCCAACACCAGTTCACAAACCCAAAGTAACGATCGCGAAACACATCGGGACTGAAGGACTGGGCATGGCGGTGAATCGCCTCCGCACTCAGGCGCGATCGATAGTCTTCAAAGGCCGTCACCGCCGCCGCGATCGCCTCGCTGGTTTGTTGCTCAAACAGCAGCCCCGTGCCCGTTTTGGGATCCTGGCGACAGTCGCGCACCGTTTCGCCGGTTCCCCCTTGGGCAAAGGCAATTACGGGCGTGCCGCAGGCCTGGGCTTCCACGGGCGCAATCCCAAAATCCTCAAACGCCGCATAAACAAAGGCCCGCGCCTGGGCCATGGCTTGGGCCACCACTGCGTCCGGCTGCTCGCCCAACAGTTGCACGTTGGCCCCAGCCTGCTCGCGCAAGGAGTCCAGCATTGGCCCGCCCCCAATTACCATCAGGGGCAATCCCAACTGATTGAACGCCTCCACAATCAAGTCCACCCGCTTATAGGGCACAAGCCGGGTAACGCAGAGGTAATAGTCATCCTTGGTGGTTTGCAGGGAAAATCGATCGACCTGTACCGGTGGGTAAATCACCTCCGCCCGCCGTCGATAGCAGCGCCAAATCCGATTGGCCGTGGTGCGAGAATTGGCCGCGAAAAAATCAACCCGATTCGCCGCCAGCACATCCCACAACCGCAACCGATGCAGCAGATAGCGAGTGAGCCAGCCGATCGGGCCGCGCCCCGATCGACTCCCCGCCAAATAATCATGGGTCAAGTCCCAGGCATAGCGCATGGGGGCATGGCAATAGCAAACATGCAACTGATGGGCCGCCACTAACGCCCCCTTTGCCACCGCATGGGACGAGGACAGGATGATGTCATAGGCCCGCAAGTCTAATTGCTCGATCGCTAAGGGCCAAAGGGGCAAATAGCGCTGCACCCCACGAATGGCTCCCGGAAAGCGCTGCAAAAAAGTATGGCCGATCGCTCGGCCATACAAGTAACTTTCAGAATTGCTAGACTCGAAATCGATCAGCGCGTGCAAAGCCACCGGTTCCGGCAACCAGCGATCGAGCTGGGTCACAATTTCCCGCACCACCAACTCAGACCCCCCCGTGGCCAGCGGAGTTAACCATTCATGCACCAGGGCATAGCGGCGATCGCATGGAATCATGGGGTGATGCATCCTGACAGGGGCTTTGTTGATGGGTTGACGGGGCTGAAATCATGCCCGTTGCTACCTAGGGGCGCTGGTCTTGGTTGATGGATCACGCCGATCAAGCGAGCCTTGGCCCCGTGACTCGAAGCCCCGCAACGGGCGATCGTGTCAACACCCACTCAAGGGTGCTGGGGCGGTGCTGACCAGCATGAAACGGGATCAGACAGCGTTAAACGGCGCAAAATGGCCCCAACATCCGTACCTCCGGCTCTAGAAGCACATCCCAACGGCTGTACACCTCATTACGGACACAATCAATCAGATTAAAAATGTCCGTGGCTGTGGCGTTATCGCGGTTCAAGATGAAGTTCGCGTGCATTTGGGCCACTTCCGCGCCCCCAATGCGATGCCCCTTCAAGCCCGACTGCTCAATCAGCCAACCGGCCTTGCGGGGTTCCGGATTGCGAAACACACTGCCGCAACTGGGCAGATGGTAGGGCTGGGTAGCGTGGCGGCGCTCCAGGTGCTCGCGAGTTTGGGCTTGCAGGGCTTGGGAGTCGTGGCCGGGCTGGAGTTGGAAGGTGGCTTCCGTGACCAGTTGGCTGTCTCCTTGCAGGCTGGAGGTGCGATAGCTGTAGCCCAAATCCACTGCCGATCGGTGTTGGATTTGACCCGTTTGGGGAGCCAAAACGGTGGCCTGCAACAACACGTCACGAATTTCGCTGCCATGGGCCCCAGCGTTCATAACGATGCTGCCGCCGATGCTGCCGGGAATGCCCACCGACCATTCCAGACCGCCCCAGCCCAGATAGGCCGCTTTCCAGGCCAAGGCGGCCATGGATACGCCAGCGCCGGCTGTGATCCTGGCGTTTTCCCGATCGATCTGAATCCGCCGTAGATAGCGTGTGCCGATGGTTAAACCCGAAATGCCCCGATCGCTGATCAAAAGGTTGGATCCCGCCCCCAAAAGGGTCACGGGAACACTATTGCGATCGGCCCACTCAAAGCACTCGTATAAATCATCAAGGGTTTTGGGAGCGGCATACCATTCGGCTGGCCCCCCAACCCGAAAAGAGGTAAACCGCGCTAGGGAGACATTGGACTGAATCAGGCTACCCGTCTTTGTGGCGGGTGAGTGCAGTTGAGTCACCATAGGTTCAAAATTGCAACAAACAGATTGCGACAAGGGATTGCAACAAACGAATTGCGGATTGCGATTAGAAACTGCAACTAGGGAGGATGCAGTGAACTGGTGCAACGAAGCCGAGATGCGGAACCGAACCAGAGAACTAGGAACTGCAACCAAGACCCGCAACCCAGATCCAAAATCGAAATTCAGAATCGAAATCCAAAATCGAGATTCAGAATCAGGATCCAGGGCCTAGATGAGCCTAGATATAGAGAACTGGAATGCGATGGAGCGCATCCAAACTCTAAAGGTCGATTCAAAACGGTTCAGTCAGCGAGGTAGCAACAGCACCCGATCGGGTAATGCACCCGCAGATTAGAGAGCGCTGCTGGTTTTGCAATCATCTGTGGCCCGATCGGCCCGGGCTGCCAAATCCTTCAGCACCGAAGGCACGATTTGATTGAGATTCCCTGCACCCAAAAAGAGGGCTAGGTCACCCGGTTGAAGAGCCGCAGACAGAAATTGGTGTGTGTTGTCGAGCGAGCCGCAATAGGACACTTCGGGATGGTAGGCCGCCACCCGATCGGCCAAGGTTTGGCCGCTGAGTCCTGGAACCTGTTTCTCACCAGCGGCATAAATATCCGCAATGGCCACTAAATCTGCATCCTGAAATGATTGGGCAAACTCCTCAAGAAAGGTTTGGGTGCGACTGTAGCGGTGGGGCTGAAAAATTGCCACTACTCGCGATTGCCCTGCTTGGGCGCTCAACCGTTGGCGAGCCGCGGCCAAGGTGGCGCGAATTTCGCTCGGATGGTGTGCGTAGTCGTCATACAGGGCAATTCCCCCCTCGGTGCCCCGATGCTCGAAGCGACGCTGGGCCCCCTGAAAGCCCGCCAATCCTTCGGCAATTTGGGCAAAGTCCAACCCCAAGTCCCGACCCACGGCCACGGCAGCCAGGGCATTGCTGAGATTGTGCTGACCCATCAGTTGCAGTTGGATTTCCCCGAGCACCTCCCCACGTTCTAGCACTGTGGCTATTACACCCTGGGCCGTATATTGGGGGTTCAGAACGGTGTAATCGGCCACGCGATCGGGATCGAGGCTGTAGGAAATATCGGGTTTGAGGCGATCGCGCAACGTGGGACAGTCCAAACACCCCACCCAGCGTTGGCAGTTGTGGGTAAACTGCTCAAAAATTTCGACCACCCCATCGATCGATTGGTAGTGATCGGGGTGGTCGAGTTCAATGTTGGTGATAACACCGAGTTCCGCAAAAAGCTTAATCAGTGAGCCATCGGACTCATCCGCCTCCGCCACCAGGTAAGGGCCCTGGCCTAAGCGGGCGTTGCCCTCCCAAGCGTCCACCTCGCCGCCCACAATGATGGTGGGATCAATGCCTGCCTGAAGCAGCATGTAACCGATCAGACTGCTGGTGGTGGTTTTGCCGTGGGTTCCGGCAACGGCGATCCCGCGCGATCGGGTCATCAGCGCCGCCAGCAGGTCTGAACGATGCAAAATTGGACAACCCAGCTCCACAGCCGCTTGATATTCCGGGTTTTCTGCCTGAATCGCCGTTGAACAGACAACCTGCGGCAGGACTTGCGGTGCGGTGGAGTGCGCTTCGGCCTCGGGAACCGTGGCTAGGGCCATTGCTGCCAAGGGAACATCAGAGGCCAGCGCGGGAGGAGTTGCAAAAGGCACACCGGAACGAAAGACATCGAAGTTCGTTGCGGATTGTTGCCAAAAAATTTGAGCACCTAGTTGTTCCAGGCGTTGTGTAATATGGCTCGATCGCGCGTCCGATCCAGAAACGGGGATCTTCTGCTTGACCAGAATATACGCGAGAGCCGACATGCCGATGCCACCGATGCCAATAAAGTGGAAAGGCCTTCCGCTAAAATCCACAAGATTCGGCATTGCCGCTCCTCAAAACACCACACCAACAATCACGCCATATCATATCAGCAACGGTCAAATTGCCGCAGAGAAGCGTTGATCCTCCTAAAACCAGCCTGGGCTGTGGGTTTCGGCGAACGATCGTGGCCTAAAATCTGGCAAATTTCTTGCGAATTCAACCCATTTTGATGGGGAATAGCCCAATTAGTCCGATCGACCCAGAAGGGTGTTTGAGCGGCCCCAGCCAAGCCTCCAGCAGACCTCCAGCAGACCTTAACCAAGCCCAAACCCAGCTTTTGCGATCGCCCCACCGGGCCTCATTCCCAGCGGCCATCACTCACTTCGAGGCCAAACAGCAACCAGCGATCATGATCCCCGCAAAAATTCTGCAAAATCCGTTGCGATTAGTTTGGGATTCGGCCGGGATCGATGGTTAAATGTGGGCACATTGCTGGCATGATGGCTTGGCACTTGTCAGGCGATCACTTGGGGCAGCTTTTCGTGTGCTCGCCCTCTGTTTTGGGAGGATCGATCGACCCGATCAACCCCGCCTCAGTTCCCAGAATCAGATCGTGCAGTTAGCCTGTACCATATGATTTTGGGTACAATCAACGCCTTCAAGTCGCGGGCGGGCAGTCCGAGACTCGAAACAGACGCAGAGGTCAGCGCCAGCCTGGTTCGCCAGCAGCAGCCGATGAAGCGTCAACCCGTGGTCTAGTTGAGCAACTTTAGTAGTTGCTGAATTAGGGCTGGCAATCCCGCTCCGAAAATGTGGGAAAAACGTCAACTATTTCCTTAATACACCCTAAGCACGCGAGGGCATAGCATAGTGATTAGAGTCGCCATTAACGGTTTTGGCCGAATCGGTCGTAACTTCTTAAGATGCTGGTTGACCCGCCAAGATAGCCAGCTCGAACTGGTGGGCATTAACGATACGTCCGACCCCAAGACGAATGCCCACCTGCTCAAGTACGACACGATGCTCGGCAAGCTAAATGCCGACATTCAGGCTGACGAAAATTCCATTACCGTCAACGGCAAAACGATCAAATGCGTGTCCGATCGGGATCCGCTCAAGTTGCCCTGGGCCGAGTGGGGCATTGACCTGATCATTGAATCGACAGGCGTATTTGTTAGCGAAGAAGGCGCTTCTAAGCACATCCAAGCCGGTGCCAAGAAAGTCCTGATCACCGCTCCGGGCAAGGGTGACGGTGTTGGCACGTTCGTGATGGGCGTGAACGACAGCGACTACGACCACGACAAATTCAACATCGTTAGTAACGCAAGCTGCACCACCAACTGCTTGGCTCCCGTGGTGAAGGTGTTGCATGAGAACTTTGGCATCATCAAAGGCACCATGACCACCACCCACAGCTACACGGGCGACCAACGGTTGCTCGATGCGAGCCACCGGGATGTGCGTCGGGCCCGTGCTGCGGCCATGAACATTGTGCCTACTTCCACGGGTGCTGCCAAGGCGGTGGCCCTGGTGTTGCCGGAAATGAAGGGCAAACTGAACGGGATCGCGATGCGTGTGCCGACCCCGAACGTTTCGGTGGTGGACTTTGTGGCCCAGGTGGAAAAGAGCACGATCGCCGAGCAGGTGAACGAAGTGCTGAAGGCCGCCGCTGAAAACGGCCTGAAGGGCATTTTGGAATACAGCGATCTGCCCTTGGTTTCGTCGGACTACAAGGGAACCGATGCTTCCTCGATCGTGGACGCTAGCCTGACCTTGGTGCTGGGCGGCGACATGGTGAAGGTGATCGCTTGGTATGACAACGAGTGGGGCTACAGCCAGCGCGTTGTGGACTTGGCGGAACTGGTTGCCCGCAAGTGGAAGTAGTTTCCAAATGCTTCAGCTAGCTACTCGATCTTGCAATGTTCTGTAGCTAGTCTTCGCTAGTAGTTTTTTGAATCATGCGGGAGGCAGGATGTTATATTCTGCCTCCCTTTTTTGATTGTTGATGGATCTATTTTGGAGTCTTGACTTAGAAGAGGTCTGAAAAGCATTTTTTGGCGCAGGTCAAGCAATCATCATCATCGGGGCAAGGGGCTTAAGCCCCTTGTCTTCGCTGGCTTGCAAGATCTGAAAGGTTAGCCAGTTAGGCTTTTCAGAGATCCTCTTAACTGTCACGACTTAGCCTGAAGAATACCCAGCAAAATGGCGATCAGGTCGTCTAGATTTCCAGGAATTGTATAGGCATTCAGGTCTTTATAAACCGCTTGACTGGCGCGATCGAGTTGGCCAAAAACCCAAACATTCCCGATTGTCACGGCTCCGTATAACCAGGGTTGGCCAGGGGCGATCGCCCGATCTAAGGCAATTAATTCAACGGCTAATTGGTTAAAACCGCGCTCTAAATCGCCCTTTTTCGCTTCAATAATCAGCATTTGATCCGTTGCCTTCAGGCAATAGTCTACGGTTCCACTGAGGTTTTCACCACCATTGAGGCTATATTCCACTTCAATTTCGATCGGGGCGTAGTCGAGTAATTCCAACAACAGGGGTGCAATATAAAATTCTCGTTTGGCCGTTTCCGAAGTCAACGAAATGAAGGGCAGTTTTTGGGTGTAGGTGGCACGGAGGCGAGATTGCTCCGTCAGGCTCACGCCATCACTCGGCCGGAGGGTTTGCGTCGCAGCCGCACCGCTGGATTGCGGCCAGCGGGGGAGATTGAGGGGCTGAAGATGGTAGGAACAGCCAAAATATTCAACTAGCTCGCGGGTAGAAATATTGAGGTCGAAGTAGTCGGAAAAGGTATATCGACGATCGGGGTTTAAGAGGGGGGCTAGGCGATTGGGCATGGTGTTTTGGCAACCAAGTTAGGAGTGATCCAATAGCCCGATCGTCGCACGACCGACGAAGGACAATTACTGTTCAACCATTGAGGTCTCATTGGATTGAGGTTGAGGAATATTCAACAAGGGCAACCGATCGCCCCGAAAGATTTCTTCCGCCAATTCTCCCAATTCTGCCGTTGCCGTTGCCAACATCCGAACACCCACAAAACCTGTCAAAACGGGCAAGACGGCCAGACTCAACATCCATTCCGGTGTTGGCAAATAGCGGCTCAGGGCCTGGCTGTTCCAAGTGGGGCGATCGGGCGTTGGTTGAGAACCGGGGGAATGGGGATTGGTTGCAGGCATAAGACAATATCTCGGAATCTCGGAGTTCAAATCAACCGTCAGACAAGCCAGAAACGCTGAAAATCGAGCAATTTCAACCGGAAGTGCTAGGGAGTGACCCGCTCATACACCAGCCATCTCAGAGAAATTGGGGGCCGTTGTTGCTCCCCCAGGGGGAAGAGTCGATCGCCCGTGGCCCAGGGATCCAACCACGCTCGGGCCGCCAAGGCTTCCGGGGGCAAGTGTTCCCGCTCATAGGCCAAGGCCGGCTCGTCGGACACCACCCGCAGGGGCAACGAGGCGATCGCCCGGGCTAGCTCCGCTGGCTGCAACAGGAAACTATCCGTTACGTAGGATAGCTGCCGCGCCAGCGGCGTGGGGTCATAGCCATCGGTGGTAACAAAGCAATCCATCACGATTTTGCCGCCGGGCCGCAATGCCGGAGCCAGCTTGGCCAACAGGTGTGCCAGTTGGGCCGGGTCGCTGAAATATTGCACCACGCCGGTCAGAACGATCAGACCGTAGCGATCGAGCTTGGGGGTGAACGCCGGGTCGCGAATATCCTGCTCAATCAGGTCGATCGCCACACCTGCATCCTTGGCCAGTTGGCGAATGGTGTCGAGCATTTCGGGGGTGAACTCGATCGCATCCACCAGGTGACCTTGTTGGGCCAGGGCGATCGCATTGCGCCCCGTCCCGGCTCCCACATCCAGCACCGGAATTGTGGCGGCGGGGGCTTGATCCCTAAGGGTCGCTGCCAAATCCAACACCTTGGCATCGGGATAGCGATCGCAGTCCTGGGGTGGACGATATTGCAAAAACAGCTTGGCCCGATCGCTGTAGGAAATCGCCACCGGCCGAATATCCCAAACCAGACCCCGATGGGGGGGCGGAGCCGGTGAATAGCGCACCAGCAACTGCGAATAGGGAGAAGCCGCAAACCCTTCCTCCACATTTTGGGCCACCGTGGCTCGCACCCGCGCCATTTCCTCCGGCGAAAAGGGATAGCCCAACACGGCGGCCAACATCTCCAGCCGCCGCACATGCAAATCGATCATCCCCGGCACACAAAGCAGGGCCAATTCCCCACGGGAGGCCTCCCAGGCGTGGGCCCCTTGCAGCAGAGCGCGATCGAGCCGATCGGGATCCGTAACCACAGTTGGCGCGATCGGCTCTTCAGGAGCGCTGGTTTCTGCCGAGTTCGGGAGCAAGGGTGAGTTAGGAGATGAATCAATCACGCAGCCAGATTCCAAAAATTGTGCAAACGCAACCCGTCGGTTCCCAAGGTGTCCTGATTTTCCCAACCAGATCAACAGAACTAGGCTGAATTGGGTTGCCGTAGCTGTTGAAGAACCTTGGTTGATTGCGATTGTACTGTTGATTAACCCTTGTCAGGAAAGCTGATGGGGCAATCTTTTGGCGCAATCTTGGGGGAGCGATCGGACCAGGGCCACCAAAGCGCAATTGCCTTGCGATCGCGATCGCACCACTCACCCCCACTCGATCGCATCTCCCCTAGGGCAATTTCACAACTGGCTACGGATAGCGATCGCCGCAAAACCATCTGAAAACCACGATTCTTTAGACGAACCGGTCGCGACAATTGCTAACCCCGATGCTTTTGGGGTGAATTTCGCGGCTCGGTGAAATGATTTTTGGTTGCATCACACAGGTTGGAGTTGCCGTCATGACTGAAGTTCGCATGGGTAAACGCATTCAGTACACTTTGACTGAAGTGGAACGAGAAATTTTGGCCCTGGTGCAAATGCTGGCCCACAACTCCACCGCCATCAGCTCCGCCACCATTTCCGCCTGCTCTCGATATACGCGCCCGGAAGTGGAGCAAGCACTCTCTAGCTTGATGGCCGCTGGCTTGATTTGTCAGCGTTAGAGATTGGGGGTTCGCGGGCCTTGACTGGGCCCTGCTATTTGGCCCCGATTGCTTTGCTACCAATTATTTTGCTACCAATCATTTTGCCCCTGCTATTTTGTTCCTGTTTTTGATAACCTGATCGTCATGAACTATGGGTCACATCGCCCATTGTCCACCGATTTGAAGCTGCAATTGTTTAGCAATGGGTTTTAGAATGCAAACTTTAGTTTATGAAGACAAGTTGAGGCTCAATTTCAGATCAAAACAGTTAATTTCAGAACGATTAATTCTCCATACCCTAACCGCCCTAGACAAGGGGCTTAAGCCCCTTGCCCACCCACAATCCGCCAAAGGATTTTCATCCTGAGTCTAAACTGGCTTACCCTAACCGCCCCAGACAAGGGGCTTAAGCCCCTTGCCCACCCACGATCCTCCCAAGGATCTTCATCCTGTTTCTAAACTGCCTTTGAGAAACCGTTATAGGTCTGGGCACGCAGATAACGATCGAACACAGAAGCAATATTTCGCACCAACAACCGACCGATCGGGGTGATGGCGATCCGGTTGGGCATCAGGGTTAACAGACCATCGCTTTCCAGATTTCGCAAATCCAAATATTCCTGCGAAAAATGGGCTTCCAAACTGTGCTTAAAAGACAGCCCATATTTTTGGGCCAGCGCATCCCGATCGACCTGAAATTGACACATCAGCTCCATGATGATGGAACGCCGCAAAATATCATCAGCGTTCAGAGTAACCCCACGCTCGATCGGGAGCGTTTGATAGTCAATGGCTCGGTAATAATCCCGCAGGCGCTTTTGATTTTGGGTATACACATCGTTCAGCATTCCGATCGAAGTCATCCCAAACCCAATCAGGTCAGAATCGGGCTGTGTTGTATAGCCTTGGAAGTTGCGGTGAAGCTGCCCCTGGCGCTGGGCGATCGCCAATTCATCATCGGGTTTCGCAAAGTGATCCATCCCAATGAAGGTGTAGCCCGCTTCCGTGAGGGTGGCGATCGTCATTTGCAAAATGTCGAGTTTCTCTTCCGCCGATGGCAATGCATCGTAGGGAATCCGCCGCTGAATTGGTTTCATCCAAGGCACATAGGCAAAGTTGAACACTGCAATTCGATCGGGATTCAGCGCCAGGGTTTTATGCAGCGTTTCCCGGAAGGTGTTGAGATCCTGGAAAGGCAACCCATAGATTAAATCCACATTGATGCTCTCAAACTCAGCCGATCGCATCCAATCCATCGCCTGGAAAAGCATTTCTTCCGGTTGAATGCGGTTAATGGCTTCCTGAACAACAGGATTGAAGTCTTGAATGCCAAAGCTAATGCGATTGAAGCCGAGTGATCGCAAGGCAGAAACATAGGCTTCCGTGAGAGGACGCGGATTCACCTCGATCGACAGTTCTGCATCATCGGTAAATTGGAAATGTTGGTGCAGAATTTTCCAAAGATGTTGCACCTGCTCGATCGATAAATAATTTGGAGTGCCGCCTCCCCAATGCATCTGATTGACCAATCGGTCATCTGATAAATACCTTGAGACTTGCTCAATGTGCCGTTGCAAATAATCCAAATAGGTTTCTGTGACGGCCTTGTGTTGAGTAATGACCGTGTTGCAACCACAAAAATAGCAAGCCGATTCGCAAAAAGGAATGTGGCAATACAGCGAAAGGGGCGTTTTGCGATCGTTGCCACGCTGAATGGATTGGATCCAGTCTTGTTCTGGAAACTGAGTCGAAAGTTCTGTGGCGGGTGGGTAGCTGGTATAGCGAGGTAAAGAGCAATTATATTTTTGAATCAAATCTGCATCAAAGGCCAAATTTAAAGCTTGATCTAAAACTTGCATGGGTGGAGTTCCTAGCGGGATTCAAAAACACCAAACGGCAAAATACGAACAGGTCAAGAAAGGAGCGATCGCCCAGAAAATCAATAAATTAATTCACCGAGCGATCGCCCGAGCAATGGTTGTTGTGGGATGAACAGTTGATTGGCTGAGAATTCACCAACAATTGCGAGTGAACAACAGATGAATGGCGAACATGGCGGGTGATCGCTAACTCACACTCACCAATTCAGTGCTGCCCTTGCGAGATTGCAAAACCACTTCTTCAAAAATGGCGGGATTCACGGCCGCTTGAATCACCGGTTCCAAACTTTCCACCAACTGGCGATTCAAACGAAAGGCGAGGTTCGCCTCTTCAACGATGCCCGCCACTTGCGCTTCACTCAAGGGTAGTGCGTTTAAAAGATCCCGATAGCGCATCTTGAAATCCCGCTTGGCTTCGGGCGTTGGCAATGAGTCAAATTCATGCAAACGGGTTCCCTGATCGGCTGGCAAATTCAAAGCCGATCGCGCGATCGTCCGTAGGCCTTGACCGCCCGACAAATCACCCAAATAGCGCACATAGGCATGGGCGATCAACCGTTCGGGCTGCTCTGAAGCTGCCCAGTGAATCCGCATCAAATAGTTCAAGGTGATGCTGCTGGGATTAATTTTCGTTTCCCAATCTTCCCCGTAATAAAAGGCAAGATCGCGGGCTAATTGATCGCGCCGCAGCAACTCTGGAAAGTAGATTTGTCCAACGATCGGGTGATCTTTCAGCCGATCGAGTTCCGTTTCCAGGGCATCATAAACCCAATACAAATTCGCCAAAAGTTTCTGAAAAGCCTCGCGCACCACAATGCCCTTCAGAAAGCACTTCATGTAGGCCGTGTTCTCGGCGCTGGTGTGGGATTGCTGGGTTCCCTCCCGCAGGCGCGCGGCGAGTTGATGTCCGGGGGCGAGGGGTTGGGGACTGTGGCTCAGGTCGTGGCTCATGGTGGCCCGCTCCTAGGCTGCGTAAAATTCTGTTAACGATAAATAACCATATAGCGATTAAATGATTCAATAGTAGGAAATTCTCATAACTTAACAAACCAGTCCCCCGGCAGGCGGTCACCACCGACGATTCGGCTCTCCCAGCACCGCCAGCAGACCCACTTCCCGCCCCATCCCAGCGCTCAGCGCTGACAGTTGGGGGTTTCCGAGCGCCAGCGCAGACTCAACTTGAGCTTTTGTTTAGTCTTCGTTCCGTTTTGGTTCAGTCCTTAATTTCTGATCTTCGATCTTTAACCATGGTTGATTCATTGGCAAAACCCGCGATCGCCAAGCAGGTCGCAATTCAAGAAAATCTCCTGACACCACGCTTTTACACCACAAATTTTGAGGTGGCGGCGGGCCTGGATTTGTCAGCCCAAGCAACGGAACTAGAAGCGATGTTGGCGGAAATGCGCGCGGACTACAATCGCGATCACTTTGTGCGCGATCAATCGTTTAATCAGTCCTGGGATCACATTACGGGTGAGGCTCGGCAGGCGTTTATTGACTACCTGGAGCGATCGTGCGTTTCTGAATTTTCGGGGTTTTTACTCTTTAAGGAACTGTCGCGCCGCGTGAAGCAACGCAGCCCGTTGTTGGCGGAAATGTTCCAATTAATGGCGCGGGATGAGGCTCGCCATGCGGGATTTCTGAACAAGGCCATGGGAGATTTTGGCCGTACTTTGGATTTGGGACATTTAACCAAGAATCGTCAGTACACCTTCTTCCCGATCGAGTGGGTGATCTACACGGTTTATTTGTCTGAAAAAATTGGCTACTGGCGCTATATTCTGATTCATCGCCACTTGGCTGCTCATCCCGAAAATCAGTTTTATCCACTGTTCAAATACTTTGAACCTTGGTGTCAGGATGAAAATCGCCATGGAGATATCTTCAAGGCCCTCCTGCGATCGCAGCCCAGCCTGTGGCAAACCTGGCAATCGCGCCTCTGGAGCCGCTTTTTCCTGCTGACGGTGTTTGCAACCCACACCCTGACGGTACATGAGCGCGCGAATTTTTATCACACCCTAGGCATCGATCCCACGGATTTTGATGCGGAAGTGATTCGCAAAACCAACGAAACGGCGGCGCGGGCTTTCCCCTCCGTTTTGAATGTGGATCATCCAGAATTTCTCGATCGGCTCCATCAATGTTCTGATCTGAATCAGCAGATGAGTACGATCGAGAAGTCACCACAGCCCAAGTGGTTAAAGTCCCTGAAGAAGCTCCCGATTCAGGTGCAAATTTTTGGGCATTTGCTGCGTCTGTTCCTGTTACCGGGAGTGGATGCGGAAGCGCTACGGGGAACCGTTCGCTAACTGAGGTGCTAGCTGAGTTGCTAACTAGGTTTTTAACTCAGTGACCCACGCTGAATTGTCCGCGATTGAGTGCTTTCCTCGGCCGGTGCTGCGATCGACTTTGATGCTTGATGATCATTTTCAAAGCATGAAGCATGAGAGCGATCGTTAACTGGTCAAGTTCTCTAAATCTTTGGTGGAATTTTGGTGGTTGAGGGGCTTCGGCCCCTTTTTTTATGGAAGAATTTGAAATTTCTGCACGAGAATAGTAAATAAAACGATCAATTTAGGGCGCACATCAGTGCGCCCCTACCTTAGATTTGTTGGGTTAGCGTGCTTGAGTTCCTGTCGATTGGGATTGATTGCCCAAACACGATCCCAGTTGCCTAGGCCGGAACGGTCGATCGAGTGCGGCGGGCATCTTGCATCGATCGCACGAATTTTTCAAACAGATAATCGGCATCGTGGGGGCCGGGGCTAGCTTCTGGGTGATATTGCACCGAAAACAGCGGCAATTGGCGGTGGCGCAAGCCCGCGATCGTTCGATCGTTCAGGTTCAAATGCGTCACTTCCACCTCCCCTTCCGTTAGGGAACCATCGGAAATAGCGAAGCTGTGGTTTTGGCTGGTAATTTCCACCTGCTGCCCCGCAAAGCCGGCCGGTTGGTTCAGGCCGCGGTGACCAAACTTGAGCTTGAAGGTTTCGGCTCCCAGGGCCAAACCCAAAATTTGGTGACCCATGCAAATGCCAAACATGGGCTTGTTGGCATTCACCAGTTGTTGCACCGTTTCAATACCTTCGGTGACAGCGGACGGGTCGCCGGGGCCGTTCGAGAGAAAAATCCCATCGGGATTGAATCCCAAAATGGTGTCGATCGGGGTGCTGGCGGGCACCACAATGATGCGGCAACCAAAACTCGCCAACCGGCGCAGAATATTCCGCTTCACACCAAAATCCAGCGCCACCACCGTCAACGGCTGATCACCCGTGGTGGCCTTGGCCGCCTCCGTCGCCGGGTTAAATTCCCATTCCGGTTGGGTTCCTTCCGTCCACTCGTAAATTTCCGCCGTGGTGACTTCCTTCACCAGGTTCAAGCCCGCCATGCTCGGGGTTTGTTGCACCAACCGCAGCAGATCTGCTGGATCCAAAATTTCCGTGGAAATTGCCCCGTTCATGGCCCCCACGGCCCGAATTTTGCGGACGATCGCCCGAGTATCAACCCCGTAGATCCCTGGAATATCATGGCGGGCCATGTAGTCCGGCAGGGCCTCGGTCGATCGCCAGTTGCTCGGCCGGCGAGACACGTTGCGGGCGATCGCCCCGCACACATAGGGGCGATCGGACTCCTCATCTTCCGGGTTGATGCCAACGTTGCCCAACTCCGGATAGGTGAACAGCACAATCTGGCCGCAATAGCTCGGATCGGTCAGCACCTCCTGATAGCCAGTCATGCCGGTGTTAAAGACGACTTCGCCAACGGTTGTGCCGGTGGCTCCGAAGCTGCGACCCAAATAGGCGCTGCCATCGGCCAAGACTAAAAGCGCTGGGCGATCGGAAGTTGAAGACATGGTGAGCAATGCCTGTGCAGCAGTCGATGAAGTGGGCATAAAATCAAGTCTATATAGAATCATTTCTGGCCCGCGAGTGCTATCAAATTCGACAGTTTTCTATAGGATTTTGGGAAACCTAGGAAAAAATATTGGGGAAAGGTCAGTCTCAGAGGATGTCTGAAAAGCCAAAATCAATACTCTGCACGCCTCATTGATCGACGAAGACAAGGGGCTTAAGCCCCTTGCCCCCACGACTATTGGTGCATTGCCCGTGCCAAAAGACACTTTTCAGACATCCTCTCAGGGGTTGTTGCCTGTTCGATCGATCAAGATGTCAAGGGCTGATTTTCCCGACCCACCCCCCAAATTAAGGGGCTTTTTTGCAGTCAACGTTGCCGTTAACCTTCAAACCAAGAATCAAAGCCATGTGGAAGCAACTGTGGGCAACCTGGATTGGGCTAGGGGCGATCGCCCTGGCCGGTTGTGAGGCGCTGCCCCTTGGCTCTGCCCCGACCGCCGCGCCCGCCGAAACCAACGAAAGCGCCCCCGCCCCGATCGCCGCGAAGCCCCAAGTACCCACCACGCCCACCCCGGTGATCGACGGAGCCGCCACCTTCCAAAAGGCCCTGGACTTGGGCTATGGCGCAGCAAAGCTCACCCAATCGGCCTACATCCCAGCGGATTGGCAATATGTCATGTCCCGTTGGCAAGAGGCGATCGTGGTGCTGCAATCAGTACCGCCCCAAAGTGCCCAATATGCCCAGGCCCAAGCCAAAATCCAGGAATACCGCAGCAACTTGGCCTATGCCCGGGAGCGATCGCGCCAGCCGATCGCCCAACCCCCTGCCACCATTGCTGCCCAACCCCTGAGCGCCCCCGCCAGTAACACCACCCCAAGCAACAACGGCGGAACCCAACCGGGAGCCGCCGCCACCCCCATCCCCGTCAGCAGCCCCAGCGGCAACCCTGACACCAGCTCCAACCTGCCCGCGCCAGAAACCAGCAGCGACAGCCCAAACAGCACCGTTGCCAGTTCCGGGCCCGTCATCGCCACCATCCCCATCATTCAGCGGGTCAGTGGCATTCCCGTCATTGAAGTGACCTTCAACGGGCGCAAATTTCCCATGATGTTGGACACCGGAGCCAGCGCCACCGTGATCACCAGCAAAATGCTGTCAGCCCTCGGCATTCGGCCCCACGACAAGATTTTGGTTTCAACCCCGAGCGATCGCCGTGTCACCATGGACTTGGCCCGCATTGACACCGTGCAAGTGGAAGGCCTGTCGGTCAGCAACCTAGAAGTGGGCGTTGCACCGGCCTTGGAAATTGGGCTATTGGGTCAAAACTTTTTCGGTGGCTATGACCTGATCATTCGGGGCAATCAAATCGAGTTCCACAGTCGCGGCTAAAAGACCCAAAAATCAACAAAGACAAGGGGCTGAAGCCCCTTGCCCAAGATCATGGGGGTGAGCAGATCTACATTGAGCAGATCCACATATCCCAGCCCCATTGAATCGAGTTTTCATGAATCGAATTTGAGGACGCGCCCCAATCTCGCAAGTGGCGAGGGTTAGTGAACGATCCTATTCGTACAGCCACTTGCTGATCGTCGGAGACCAGTTGGCCAGCTCCTCATCCTTGAACCACAATGCGATTTCGCGCTGGGCCGTTTCCACTGCATCGGAACCATGGATCAGGTTGCGGCCAATGTTGACCCCAAAGTCACCCCGGATTGTGCCCGGATTGGCGGTCAGGGGGTTGGTGGCCCCAATGATTTGGCGGGCCGATGCCACCACGCCGTCACCTTCCCACACCATCGCCACCACGGGGCCGGAGGTGATGAATTCCACCAAGCCAGCAAAGAAGGGGCGCTCGCGATGTACCGAGTAGTGCTCTTCAGCTAGCTCGCGGCTCACGTTCAGCAGCTTGAGACCCACGAGGGTGAAGCCTTTGACTTCAAAACGCTTGATGATTTCACCAATCAGACCGCGCTGCACGCCATCGGGTTTGATGGCAATAAACGTACGTTCCACGACTTGCACTCCTCAAGAAAGGGAAAAATAATAGGGGCGGGAAATTTTTGCCCTTCTAATAGTGCAAAAAAATGGGCCAGTTTGGTCAGGATCGATCGCCGGGACTGTCGATTAGGGCTTTGCGGATGACTTCACAGGTCGCCCTAGGGCTGCGGGGGTATAACCAAAAGTTAACCGAATCCTTACCCCACCGGGATTGCCGCCCTTTTGATTGGAATTAGGATACACTGAGAAGCTGGTTTATCTTAGTCCGGTCATTGCCGGTCATTATCAATCAAGCAGACCCGCTGCTAGCTGGACTGTCGTCTGGAGGTTGACGAAAAATGGGGATCGATTTGACGGTCGAGACTGCCACGGCGGAATCGACGATCGCCCAGGCCGAAAGTCCAATGGTGGACGGGTCGGTTACTGCAAAGGAAACGGAAGAATCAGCCCGCAGTGACCGGGGCGGACGACGCAAGCGCGGAATGCGGGCCGATGCACGCACGGCAATTCAGGGTTTAACGGAATTGGCACAAAAAACAAATAGCGTGACCGGGGAACGTCCCTGGACGATCGAGGACAGCGAAGCCACCTATCGCATTCGGGCATGGGGTGAGCCGTATTTTTCGATTAATGCGGCGGGTCACGTGACGGTTTCGCCAAAAGCGGAGCGCGGCGGGGCGATCGACTTGCACGAACTCGTTGAAGCGCTCAAGCAGCGAAATTTGGGTTTGCCTCTGTTGATTCGGTTCACGGATATTTTGGCCGATCGCATTGAACGGCTCACGGCGGTTTTTGCTAAGGCGATCGCCAAGTACAAATACGCCGGGGGCTATAAGGGCGTGTTCCCCGTCAAGTGCAACCAGCAGCGCCACTTGATTGAAGACCTGGTGGAATTTGGCCAGCCCTATCAATTTGGGCTGGAAGCCGGGTCAAAGCCAGAATTGATGATCGCCCTGGCGATGTTGACCACCCCGGGAGCCATGCTGATTTGCAATGGCTACAAGGATCGGGAATATATCGAAACGGCAATCTTGGCCCAGCGCTTGGGCAAAACGCCCGTCATTGTGCTGGAGCAGGTGGAAGAGGTGAAACTGGCCATCTCCGCCAGTCAACGGTTAGGCATCAAGCCGATTTTGGGTGTCCGGGCCAAGCTGAATGCGAAGGGCGTGGGCCGCTGGGGAGATTCGGCGGGCGATCGGGCAAAATTTGGCCTGACGATTCCGGAAATTCTGGGCGCGGTGGATCAACTGCGCCAAGCGGATATGCTCGACTGTTTGCAGTTGCTGCATTTCCACATTGGTTCTCAGATCTCCTCAATCAGTGTGATTAAGGATGCGATCCGCGAAGCCAGCCAGATTTATGTGGAACTGCATGAACTGGGTGCGGGGATGCAATACCTGGATGTGGGAGGCGGCTTGGGGATCGACTATGACGGTTCCAAGACGAATTTCCACGCTTCCACCAACTACACGCTGCAAAATTACGCCGATGACATTGTGGCGGCGGTGAATGATACCTGTTCGTCGCGAGGGGTGAAGGTTCCCACCCTCATTAGCGAGAGCGGGCGGGCGGTGGCTTCGCACCAGTCGGTGTTGGTGTTTGATGTGTTGAGTGTGAGCCAAATGGCTTTCACGGAGCCGCAACCCTCGGAACCGGAAGACCACGCAGCCCTCAAGAGCCTCTACGAAACCTATTCGTTGATCGATCGGGACAACTATCAAGAGATGTTCCACGATGCAACGCAAACTCGGGATGAGGCCTTGAGCCTGTTTAGTTTTGGTTATTTGAGCCTGACCGATCGCGCCAAAATTGAGCGGTTGTATTGGGCTTGCTGCACCAAGATTCGGGAAATTGTCCGCAAGGAAGATTATGTGCCCGATGATTTGGAATACCTAGAACAGATGATGTCGTCGATTTACTACATCAATATGTCGGTGTTTCAGTCGGCCCCGGATACTTGGGCGATCGGGCAACTTTTCCCGATCGCGCCGATCCACCGCCTCGATGAGGAACCCACCGAGCGGGGAATTTTGGCGGATCTCACCTGCGACAGCGACGGCAAAATCGACCAATTCATCGATTTGCGCGACGTGAAAAACGTGTTGGAACTGCACGCCCTAAAGCCGGTTGATCCCAGTCAACAGGAGTCCTATGGAGATCGGGAATATGAACCCTACTACCTGGGCATGTTCCTAAATGGCGCTTATCAGGAAATTATGGGCAGTTTGCACAATCTGTTTGGCGACACCAACACCGTTCATATCCACCTCACCCCCAAGGGCTACCGCATTGAGCATGTGGTGAGGGGTGACACCATGAAGGAAGCCCTCAGCTACGTGCAATACGAGCCGGAGGATTTGGTGGAAAGTATGCGCCGGCAAGCGGAGCAAGCCATGCAGGAAAAACATATTTCCTTGCGGGAGTCGCAACTGCTGCTACAAAACTATGAGCGCAGCCTTCAGGGCTATACCTACCTCGCGCCTTAGTTGGATTAGTTGGATCAGAGTTTTCAGGGGCGGCGTTGCGGGGAGCTGAACTCGATCTGGCTCCGGTTCCCCGATTCGTGCCTCTGACTCCCCCGTGACTCATGACGGTGCTCATCAAGATGGTGGCCAAGCGGCAGTAACAGCCGTTTGTCCACCGTTTTGGTCGGCAGTTTCTACCAAGAATCTTGGCCCGAAGTTTTTACTGAAAGTCTTCGCCGGAGCCAAATCACGGCCGCTGCAAAGTCGTAGGGGCAAGGGGTTTAAACCCCTTGTCTGGGATGGTTGCGCCTCTAGGGTTTGGCCTTTAGGCGGGTGATCTGGGCGAATGATTACGTTTGGGGCGAATGAATCGAGGAACAATGCAAGATTTTGGCCGTGCGCCTAGGCCGCTTCGCAGACGATCGGGCCCATTTGCGATCGAGCAATCACCATTTCGCCATGGCCAGGAATCCAGACCGTCCAGGCTTCATCCTCATGCTCACAAAGCAACAGCGCCCGATCGTGGCAGGTATCATTCGGCAACCAGAGCAGATCAACCCAGCAGCGCTCCTGAGGGCGGGCAAGGTTAGCCGCGGCCGTCCAAGTTGTGGGGCTGTAGGAACGGGTGACGCGATCGCTCAGTTGCATGGCCTCAACTCCTTTGGACATCAACGCCCAGCTTAAAAGACCAGTCTTTTTCTGTATCCAAAGCTACGGAATTGTCATCAGACCTGTCAATGTTCCGTTGAAGAACGTTACAGATGCCCATGAGGTCGCCTGCTTTCCCATGAAGAACGTTACAGATTCAATCGCGATCGCCTGTTTTCCCGTCGATCCCTAACGGGCTGCCCCCACCAGGGAAAAGGCCGCCCAATTCACCGGATCCGGGTGACGCTGTTGGGTATCCAGCATGGCCGCCCGCAGGGCCGCGGCCCGATCGCCCGACTTCAAAAATTCCCGGTAGAACGTCAACATCAACTCCGAAGTGGGCTGATCCGGCACTGCCCAAAGGGAAACAACCGTGCTGGGCGCACCCGCCACAATAAACGCCCGCGACAGCCCGATCGCCCCATCGCTAGTGAGTCGCCCCCGTCCCGTATCGCAGGCACTCAGCACCACCAACTGCGCCTTTAGCTTCAGGTTCAAGATTTCCTCGGTGGTCAGGAATCCATCTTGGTCATCCCCTTCCGGATTGGGGCTGGGAGCCAACGCCAAAGCCCCCGGAACCGCCGGAATGACCCCCTCGCCGAAGTAGTCATCCAGCAGGCCATGGGTGGCAAGGTGAATAATTTGGGATTCTTCCATCCGGGCGGTGACGGCGGTTTCGGTGGCCGCTGCGCCCTCCAGGGGCTGAGTGTTCAGCAATTGGGCGATCGCCCGGGCCTCCAAGCTGGCTCCCGGCAAGGGGGCCAAGGAGCGCTCCTGGTCGCCCAAGTTGCGATCGGGAATTTGGGGCATGGTCGGGTTACCCACCACCAAAGCCGGGCCGCGCAGGGGTTGGGGTTGTCCCGCCGATAGTGGGGGCAGTTGGCTGCTGGCCAGGGCCAACACGCGAATGGAAGGAGAGACCGACAGGGTGTGATTTTGGATCAGGTATTGGCCATCGGCATTGCGCAGGGCCGCAAAGGGCACTAAAAACAGCGTGCCTTGGGGAATAAACACCACCCGATCGCTCGGCTCCTTGGGCAACAGATCGACGATCGGTTCAATCAACAGGCTATGGAGTTGGCGCAGGCTGGGCAACTGTTGAAAGGTCACCTTGCTGCGGCTGCGGCTCACCAAATCGTTCAAGGGAACGGGATGAGGCTGGTTTTCGGCCTGGGGTAACTGGCCGCGCCGAAAGTGAATTTGTCCCTCGGGCGACACCACCCAAATATTCACCTTGTCCGGTGGCGGCGGGTTGAGGGCGCTGGTTTGGGGCTTGGCGGTGGTTAATTGGCAGGACTTGCTGTAGATGCTGCAATAGGTCGTGCTGTCCTCTTGCTGAACCGCGTAGATCACCAGGGTGGCCCGCTGCGATCGGGCTGTGGCCTGGATGCTTTCCACCGACACAGCGGAATCGGGGTTAGCCAAACGACCTTGGGCAGCCAATTTCCCCATCATCAAGTCCAAAAACACGCGTGATCGCCCCTGTTCTGACACCACCAGGGCCTGTTCCGGGCGGTTTTGAGCCAAGTACACATCCTGAAGCCGTTGATTGACTTGAGTTTGCAGCTCCATGAACCCCACCTTGAAATAATCCTCGCCAATGAAGGTTTGCACCAGCTCATCCCAACCTTCGCTCGCTTGGGTGAGGACGCTGGCTGCTCGGTTCAAATCGCCGGATTGGTGTAGAGCCAACCCCAAATCACTGAGCACCTCCACGCGGCCCCGTCGATCGTTCACCGTTTGGGCAATGTTCAGCGCCGCTTCATAGGATTTGATGGCCGCGCCCCAGTTGCCTTGGGCCGCTTGGGCCAGGCCGATCGAGCGCTGGGCCGCATATTTCAATCGGGGGCTGGGGGCAATTTCCCAGGCCTGTTCTGCCGCTGCGATCGCCGCTGTAAAGTTGCCTTGGTTCAGGTCAAGGGCGCTGCTCAGTTGCCAAAACTCCGGCTCCCACAGCCGATTGCTGACCCCTTTCAGGTCTTGGCGGGCTTCGTTCAGGTAGCGGCGAGCCTGGGCATAGTCTCCCGCACCGATCAGGCCTTGCACCATGGTGATCAAGGCTCCTAAGCGCCGAACGGGTGTGGCCGTTTGCAGCGGATCGTTGAGCACCTCCAAGCTGTCGAGCATTCCGGTGGCATAGTCGCCAATGGCGATCGCCCCCTTGGCGCGATCGATCAAAGCCGCATGGTAAAAGGGGCCACCAGCGGAAGCCTGTAACCGTTGTTGATAAAACTCCAGGGCTTTCAGATAATCTGCCCGTTCATAGTGAACATTGCCAATGATCCCCAAGGCTACCGATTCCGCACTGGCCGATCGCTCCTGCCGCGCCAGGTTCAGCGCCTGGAATCCCCAATCGATCGCCTGATCCAATTGCCCCCGCTGAAAGGTGACCATAGCCAACTGGGCCATGGTCACCGCCGCGCCCGCCCCATCCCGATCGCGCCGATAAATTCCCAGGGCTTGTTCCCAGGTGGTCTGGGCTTCCGGCAACCGACCTTGGCCCAACAGGTTCACGCCCTGCTCCAACAGGCGATCGCCCTCCGCCGAATTTGGTTGCTCCTGAATCAGAATTGCCGGCCCCTCCTTGGGCAGCGGGCCACCGTAGCCAATCACCCCCGCCATTTCGGCCCCATCGATGTTGGCTCCGTCCAGCTTGGCTCCGGTCAAATTCGCCCCATTCAAATCGGCCCCAAACAGAATTGCCCCCGTTAGATCAGCATTGGTCAAATTCGCCCGGTTTAACTCCGCCCAAGACAAATCGGCTCCCATCAACTTTGCCTCTGTCAGGTTCGCTCCGTTGAAACTGACTCTGGACAAGTCCACGCCGCTGAGGTCAACCCCCGCCAAATCCGTGCCATCTAGATCGCAATCCTCCAGGATGGCTGATCGCAAATTCACCCCCTGCAAATTCGCCCTCGACAGGGTGGCATCTTCCAAATTGGCTCCCGTCAAGTTAGCCCCGGCCAAGTTGGCACGCCAAGCCAAAACCGACTTCAGATTGGCCCCCGATAAGTTCGCGCCCCGCAAATCGGCCCCGCTCAGGTTGGCATAGCTCATCCGTTGGCCACTGAGATCCGCCCCCGACAGATCACAGCCCTCGCATTGATTGGTGGCAAACAATTGGCGCAAATGCTCGGGATTAAAGGCCCAGGCGCGATCGCCCCCGCTCCCCAAACAACTTCCCCACAACAGCAGCACCAGCAACCGATTACCAGAGCGATGGAGCCAAGTTGCCATGGGAGTTGTCCTTGGGTTACTAAGAGGAGAGCTGAGAAACCAGTGACGCGGCAGTTAATCGCAGGCAAGGTTGAATCGACCTCGGCAGAACGATTAGGTTACGCGCAACTCAGCACAGTCTTAATCCAAAAAACAGCGGCAATTCAAGAGCGACAATTCAAGACAACGACCTTTCGCTTCAGCCGCTCAAGATAGGCTTCCGACCATCGCAAAGCACTGCATCCCAATGGGCAATCGTTTGGCCAATCAGTGACCAATCAGCGGCCAGGGTCACTTGGCATGATGTAGTTTTGTATAAGGTTACACAGTTTTGGCGAAATACTGAGAATTAGACCCCAAAACCCATCTAGGATAGGAATAGGTATTCGATGAGAAATGGATCAGCAATGACTGGCCATTAACTTTTCAATCGTTTCTTTAATTATTTTTTCAATCATTATTGATCGGTTCTCAATCGTTGGTTTTTGGCTATTGCTTCAACGCTGTTTTGGCATGATTAGCTCATCACTAATTGACTTTTAACAAATACTTCAATCAATCTTTAACTCACTTTAACTCAGAACAGAATTGGTACTTGATCAATCCTTAAGCGATTTTGGGTCAGTGCAGAATCGGTTCTGATGGGACATGGACGAAGTAGGAGGTGTCCAGTGGCCATTGCAACTGTCAATCCCACAACCGGGCAGTGGGTTCAACGTTTTGAACCGCTCACGGATCAGGCATTAGCCGCCAAACTGGATTTAGCCGATCGCGCCTTTCAGGCTTACCAAACTGTCCCGATCGCCCAACGAGCAGCCTGGTTAAACCAAGTGGCCGATCGCCTGGAAACGGACTGCGAAGCCCTCGCCCGGCTGGCTGTTTTGGAAATGGGAAAACCCCTAACCGCAGCGATCGGGGAAGTGCAAAAATGCGCCGCCGTTTGTCGTTTTTATGCCGATCGAGCAGCCGAATTCTTAGCGGATGAAATGGTTGAAACCGATGCTCATCGCAGCTTTATTCGGTATCAACCCTTGGGCATCGTTTTGGCCGTCATGCCTTGGAATTTTCCCTATTGGCAAGTGTTTCGCTTTGCTGCTCCGGCCCTGATGGCCGGCAATGGGGCCCTGCTGAAACATGCGTCCAATGTGCCGCAGGTGGCCCAAAAGCTAGAGGACTTATTTTTGGCGGGAGGGTTTCCGGCGGGCATCTTCCAAACCTTGCTGATTGGGAGCGATCGGGTGGCGGCCCTGGTGGCGGATCCGCGAATCGCGGCGGCCACCCTCACCGGCAGCGAAGGGGCAGGCAGCGCCCTGGCGAGCCATTGCGGAACCCACCTCAAAAAAACCCTGTTGGAGTTGGGCGGCAGCGATCCGCTGATCGTTTGCCCCAGTGCCGATTTTGAGCAAGCGGTGGCCACGGCCGTCGCGTCTCGAATGCTGAACAACGGCCAAACCTGCATCGCCGCCAAGCGATTCATCACCGTGGGATCGATCGGGCCGGCCTTTGAAGCGGCCGTTGCCCAAGCCTTTGCTCAGTTGGTGGTTGGCGATCCGGGCGATCGCGCAACCCAACTCGGCCCCCTGGCCACGGCCCAAATTCTGGAGGAGTTGGCAGACCAGGTGAACCGGGCGATCTCTACCGGGGCCCGGGTGGTGGTTGGGGGCGATCGGGCCGCCTTGCTCGATCGCCTGCCGCCCTCCCTGCAAGGTGGGCACTTCTATCCCCCAACCCTGCTGGCGGACTTGCCCCCCAACGCCCCGATCGCCCAAGAGGAATTCTTTGGCCCCGTTGCCCTCCTATTTCACACCGAAACCCTCGACCAGGCGATCGCCCTAGCCAACAACACGCCCTTCGGCTTGGGGGCCAGCATTTGGACTACGGATTCTTCAGAAATTGAGCAAGGAATTCAACAACTACAAGCGGGTGCTGTGTTTGTGAATAGCCTGGTGAAATCGGATCCGCGATTGCCCTTTGGCGGCATCAAACGTTCCGGCTATGGTCGCGAACTGGCTCGTCAGGGCATGTTGGAATTTATGAACGCCAAAACCGTTTGGGTTCACTAGGCATTTGAACATCGAAGAAGACAAGGGGCTTAAGCCCCTTGCTCCTACGACTACCTGTACCGTTTGGGTTCATTAGGTATTTGAACATCAACGGAAACAAGGGACTTCAGCCCCTTGCTCCTACGACTATCTGTACCTTGCTATTACCCACAGATACTTTCATCCTTCAGGAATTTATCTGTTTAACCAACCACCATTGACGCTCCCGGAACTTGATCTATGAATACCGCAGAATTATTGGTCAAATGTCTTGAAAACGAAGGCGTGCAATATATTTTTGGACTGCCTGGAGAAGAAAATCTCCACTTGTTAGAAGCCATCAGCCAATCTTCAATTCAATTCATCACCACCCGCCATGAACAGGGAGCTGCTTTCATGGCTGATGTTTATGGTCGCTTAACCGGCAAAGCTGGGGTTTGTTTATCCACCTTGGGCCCCGGAGCCACCAACCTGATTACCGGTGTGGCCGATGCCAATTTGGATGGGTCACCGGTCGTGGCGATCGCGGGACAAGTGGGCACCGATCGAATGCATATTGAATCCCATCAATATCTGGATTTGGTGTCAATTTTTGCCCCAATTACCAAGTGGAGCAGCCAAGTTGTTCGCCCCAGCAACACTCCGGAAATTATTCGCAAAGCCTTCAAACGGGCCCAAAGCGAAAAACCCGGCGCTGTTTATATTGACTTGCCAGAAAATATTGCTGCCATGGCCGTAGAAGGCAAACCCTTGGCCACGGATCAGAATGAAAAAACCTTTGCTTCCTTCAGTGCCCTCAATTCAGCCGCAAACCTGATTGCCAAAGCGAAAAATCCCCTGATTTTGGCTGGCAATGGAGCCATTCGGGCCCGGGCCGATCAAGCGGTTACCGAGTTTGCCACCCAATTGCACATTCCGGTGGTCAACACCTTTATGGGCAAGGGCATTATTCCCTACACCCATCCCTTGGCTTTGTGGACAACGGGACTCCAGAAACGAGACTTTATTACCTGTGCGTTTGAAGCTGCCGACTTGATCATTGCGATCGGCTATGACTTGGTGGAATATTCCCCAAAACGCTGGAATCCTCACGGCTCAATTCCAATTATCCATGTGGGGGCAATGCCCGCTGAAATTGATAGTAGCTACATCCCCCAAGTGGAAGTTGTTGGCGATATTTCTGATTCACTGTTGGAGCTGTTGCGACGCACCGATCGCTCCCATCAGCCGGAACCCTTTGCGGTGCAATTGCGGGCTGAAATTCGCGAAGATTATGAACAATACGCGGGCGATCGGGCGTTTCCGATTAAGCCCCAAAAGATTGTTTATGACATTCGGCAAGTGCTGGCCCCCGAAGATATTTTGATTTCCGATGTGGGGGCCCACAAGATGTGGATTGCGCGGAATTACCACTGCGATCGCCCCAACACTTGCCTCATTTCCAATGGGTTTGCAGCCATGGGCATTGCGATCCCGGGAGCCGTCGCTGCCAAGCTGGTTTATCCCGATCGCAAGGTTTTGGCCGTGACTGGTGATGGTGGATTTTTGATGAATTGCCAGGAATTAGAAACAGCCCTGCGCATTGGCACGCCCTTTGTCACGTTGGTTTTCAATGACAGCGGCTATGGACTGATTGAGTGGAAACAGCAGGATGCTTTTGGGCGATCACACTATGTCAAATTCGGTAATCCTGATTTCGTGAAGTTTGCCGAAAGTATGGGACTAAAAGGCTATCGAGTGGAGTCCAATGATGACTTGATGCCGATTTTGAAACAGGCCTTGGCAGACTCTGTACCTGCTGTGATTGATTGCCCCGTGGACTATCAGGAAAATTTCAAATTTTCTCAAAAATCCGGCAATTTACACTGTCCGATCTAACCTGTAATTTCGTCTCCACTCTTTGACTTAATCTTTAACTCAAGGCGATCACCATAATCAGAATCCAGTAGTGTGACAGGCTTAATGCATTGGGTCAAAGTTGCGGAGTCAGTCGTGGTAACAAGGGGCTTAAGCCCCTTGCTGCTCAACGATCAGGTGACGGTAATAGTCATGTAATTTGATCCAGTGAATTAAGGCATCCGCGCTATTAGGATGTGGTGAGCCAATTGCTCAGGGCCGATCGCACCTGCTGCAAGGGTTCTGACCAATCGCCCGGTTTTGCTTGTCGAAATAGCCGCATGGTGGGATACCAAGGAGAATCGGGGCGATCGAGCAGCCACCGCCAATCACAGCGGGCCGGCAACAACACCCAAGTGGACTTGCCCAACCCACCTGCTAAATGCACCACCGAAGTGTCCACCGAGATCAACAAATCAAGCTGCTGACAAATGGCCGCCGTATCCGCAAAGTCCTGAATCCAAGGGCTACAATCCACCAAATTGAAATCTGGAAATTGCCCCATCGAAGGTTGATAATCCTGAGCATTTTTTCCAACTTGTAAGCTATAAAGCATCACTGGAAATTCCTGCAAAGCCTTCAGCAGAAGTTCGCAAGGTAGGGACTTATCCAGATAGATATCATGCAGTTCATCTTCCATTCGATAGCCACTCGCCCAAACGATGCCAATCTTTTTGGGTTTTGCGGGTAATTTCTTGAAAGGTGGCGGCAGTGGCCAGGCAGGATCAACGGTTAGGTAGGGAATTTGGTTGGGAATTGTTGCCCAATCGGTCTTGCATTGGTGGGGCAAACTCAAGAGGGGCGATCGATAGTCTACGCCGGGAAGAATTTGCCCTGGTTCCAATACAGGTAAGACCCGATCGATGGCGGGCAATTGGGCAAAAAGCCGATGCAAAACGGCAGGGCCACTAAACCAAACCCTTGCTCCCCAGCTTGCTAACAAATCCGCATAGCGAATGAATTGCAAAGAATCTCCTAACCCTTGTTCTGCTTGCAAGAGAATGGTGCGGCCATGTAGTGATTCTCCTTGCCATTGGGGATGGGATAATTCCGGCGGTGGTTGCACCGTTGCCCAGCGCCACTCATATTCGCGAAATCCTTCGGTGAGTCGTCCCAGCGCCAAGAGAATATGACTTAGATTCCAATGACTTTTAGCATCGTGAATATTGCATTGAATCGCATTCTGAAAGGCTGAAATTGCTTGCAAATAATCAGCCTTTTTCCAATAAAAATTTCCTAGATTGTAATGATAATTGGCAGCTTGAGGATCGAGAGCAATTGCTTTTTGGTGCGCTGTTTCTGCCTCAGACCATTGCCCCACTGCGGTTAAAGCACAACCCAAATCACTCCAGTAGCTGGCTTGTTGGGAATTCAGGCTCAGGGCATTTTGATAGGCCTGAATTGATGGTTTATAGGCTCGATCGAGATAGGCCGCTTTGCCGAGTCGGGCCCAGGCTTGGGCCAATCGATCGGGCAGTCTTACATCGGGACAGCCCTGAGCGATCGCCCGTTGATAGGCTTGAACTTCTGCCGCAAAATCCTGGCTTTTTTGAGCAATCCAACCGCAGTTGAAATAGGCTTCCCAGCATTGGTGATCTTGGACGATCGCCCATTCATAGCACTGGTGAGCTTGGGCTAATTTTCCCTGCTGGGCCAGTTGATTGCCCAATTGCAAATAGTCACGACTGCTCACCAATTGCGGGTCAAGTTCCAGGGCCCGCCACTGATCGGTTGCAGCTCGTTGAATGTTTCCCAATTGGTGGGCCAGGGCCGATCGCTGCACCCAAAAACTGGCGCGATCGGGAGCTAATTTCAATGCTTGGGCCAAGGCGCGATCGGCTGCGGCCAGTTGACCGGCGGCCCACAAATCCATCGCTAATTGCTGATAGAACTCAGCAGCATTCGGTGTGTGGCACAACCGATCGCGCCATTTCGCAATGATCGAACTCAAAATCACCCCAAAACCAACCCAAGACAGATTTTAGTCTAGGATGGCCGGGGCGCTGAAAATCAGCCATTTGGGCTGATCATGATAGGCCCCAGCTCCAACCGGTGCGATCGCCCCCGGCCCTAGCCCTTCGTTTCTGGCAGCAGGCACTTGTCCGAATCGCAGCCCGCCGGGCCCGCTTCCGCCATTTCGCCCTTGTCATAGCGCCGCAGGGCCTCGTGGAAACTGCTGATCCGCCGCCGCTGGAGCGCCGCATCGTACATTTCCTGATAGGTTTCCCGCGAAATTGGCTCAAAGGGCAACCGGGGGAAGGTTTGCAGATCGTCAAACCGGGCCAGCAACGCCGCTGAGATGTAGCCCTCGTCGTTTTGGATGGCCTGATAGATCCGCCGGCCCAGGAGTTCGATTTCCGGTTCCCGCAGCTCGATCGTGGCGCTGGTGTTGTGGGTGGTGTAGTGGGTTTGCACCTGCATGTAGAAGTCAAACTGAGCCAGAGCGCTGAACTGCTCGATCGCGATCGTGTCCGCCCCCGGCAAGTCCGCCCAAGACACCGCCACCGGAATTTCCACCAGCCACTCAGTGCAGCGCGGATCAAACGGATCATTCAGCAAATTGCCATTTTCATCCTTATCGGACTGGGACGGCACAATACTGTAGCCATAGTCCAGGCAAGCCAGCGCCACCGGGTCGTTTTTGCGGAACGTGATCCGCCGAATGAACCGCGCAGCCTTGGGTGGGTGCCAACCGGGTGAAGCCCCCGTCAACAGCGATTTTGTGCCCGAGGGTTGCACCGTCGTGCAGCGATTGGGCCGGCGCAGACCATGGCGATCGCAGTAATCCCAAACCGTTTGATGGACAATTTCCCGCCAACGGCTGAGGTATTGCCGCTCCTGGTCTTTAAATTCCAAACCTTGCACGCTGTCCGGGCGACCCGCTTCCCACCAGCGCAACCAATCGACCCCAAAGGCTTGCACAAAGAAATCGAACAAACCGGTGAAGGAAACACCCACGATCGGGTCAATCGACCGACTGTATTGGTAGCGCTCTTCTTGGAACCGATGGTTGAGCAAACCCGCTACCGACAAGGCCCCAGCCTTGAAAGCATCCTCTTGGGTTTTGTAATCTTTCGGATCAATTTGATTGAGGTGAATTTCGCTCAGGTTGCACTGGCCGGTCAAAGTGCCACCAAAAACGCCCTTGTGGAACTCTGGCTCATTGAAACAGAAGGTGTCGTGGCGACCATCCAACGGTTCGATCGAGCGAATCACCTGCCATTTCCCCTTAGCGGCCGGTTGATGACCACGGCTGGTATCTACTCGCTGGCAAGGAATGGCGGCACAGTCGGTGATTTGCAAATACCACAAATCTTTCTGACGAACACCTAGGTTAGTCGTTTCTTCCGCCCGGGCCATCAGGTTGATGGAAGAGCGAATGCCGCATTTCAGCAACAACAGATAGATCCGATAGGCGCGATCGTAGCCCGAGAGGTAGAGGCGAACGCCACCGGTCGCCGTTAGGGAACCATCCGCATCAATCAAACCCGCAATGAAGTGCAGAATGGCCTCACGATTCCAGCGGGCGATCGCCTCAAAGGGTTCAGCGGTCTGCTTCAGGTTCCGCACCTGCTCCGGATCAAATTCTCGATCAAAGCCGGTGTAGAGCAAGCAGGGGGTGTCGGGGTTTTCCGCATAGAACCGAGGTTGACCCGATGTGCGACCCGCGATCGCCAATTCCTTCTGGTAGCTCTTGACTCCATAGAGCCGCAGTTGCAGTTGGGGCTTGCCATGGGATTGGCACAGAGAACCATCCCCAACCAATTGCCCGAGGGTGTAGGCCCAAATCGGATCGATCGCCTCACCATCCCGATGGTCAATTTGGAAAGGTTCCGTATGGATGGCGTATTTCAGGTTCGGCAACTGGTCGATCAATTCGGCCGTTGTCCGTTCTTGATAGTCTTTGCCAAAGCGATCTTTGACAAAGAATCGGTGGCCTTCCGTCACATCCAAATGCGTGCCATCCGCAAAATGAACTCGGAAGAGTGCGCGATCGCGACCGGTTAAAATCGGCGTGACAGAACTCCAGCGCCGTCCATTCCAAACTTCCACGGATTGCCCCACCAAGGACTGAATTTCATGCAGTCCATCCCGGGTAATCAGCAGCGTATTCCCGGCAACACAGTGGAAATCAGCGCCTAGGATTTCACCACAGTTGTGAGCCACGAAGCCATTCGCATCAAATCGTGATGGGCCAGGAACTGTACAGTCATAAACTGCTTCAATTCCGTCAGGTGCGATTTCAGCGATCGTGACACTGAAGCGATCGCGATTCAGCTTGCGCTTGTAGTGACTTAATAGCTCGTTGAGCTTGGCTTGTTTCTCTGGTTGCCGGAAGCCGACCCGATCACGAAACTCCGTGAGGTTGTCATTGGCAATCACCAATTCATGTTGCGCTTGGCAGAAGTAAGGAGCCAAGTTGCGATCAGAATCGGGCATCAAACGGACACCGGCTGGCCGACGATTTTGATAGATCGTTGAAACAATGCCAATCCGCAGCAACATCCGCTGAACGGCTTCTAGGGTTGCCAAGTTACTTTGGGCTAAGCGGACGCTAATGCCTTTTTGCTGAGTGCCTTGAACACTGCCATCAGCATCAAATAGTCCCCGCAAGAAGCCGCAGTGAAACTCATAGCTCGATCGCTCAATTTCACCCGTCACCCATTTTTCGCGTCGATGAATTCCAAAGCGATCGGCTAGGGCCGCCAAGCCACTCGAAGCAATTTGATGTAGGTGATGATGGGGATGATAGGAGCCAGCCAAGTTCGCGCCACAGGCAACCGTTTTCTGGAGCGTTGCCACAGCATATTCAGCCATTTCCTGTTGCGAATCACCCCAAAAACGCAGAATTCCTTGATCGCTCCAGCTTGTTTCTGCGAGGGAGCCATCGCCAACCAGGTTTCCGAGCAACCAGCCTTCATCAGAAGTCCCGTGACCCGACCAGGGTTGAATATCACGGTGATTATGAATAGAGAGGCGATCGCCCGGTTGCAAATCTTCAACAGCAGTCCATTCCAAATACTGCCGTTTTTGAGTTTGAGCACTCACGCGCAAGAGTTGGTGGTTTGCAGTCAGTCGCAGCGACAACCCTTCGCGAGTGGTTACTTTGAAGACTGGTTTATCGCCTGTGTAGAAAAAGCCTTCTGCCGTCGTGCTGAAAAGCTCGCCATTGACATAGGTTCCATGCTGTTGACCAATCAGCTCCTTGACCTGGCACGGGCCAAATTCTGTATGTACCCAGGTATCAGCCGTGATGCAAGGATTCAAGCCATAGCGTTGTAGACGATGGGCAGATTCTCGCTCATCAATTTCTGGTGACTTTGCTTTCAGCCACTCTGCACCCTTCTGTTCCTGAAAAGCAGCAATAAACGCTCTCTTTTCATCGGTTCCAGAGATCAAATCGGCATTGCTGCGGGCGATCGCCTCGCCGGCCCATTGAATGGCACCTTCACCGGAATAGAACTGCTTGCGAACCGCGTCAATACACTCCGTTTCTGTTGGTTTGCGATGAAAAACACGGGTATGATTCGCCATCCGAAGTGAGTCGCGATCGGGATCAATTCGCCAATTGCCCGACTCATCTTGCTGCCATAAGTTATCCTTGGCTTTGGCTCCCAGTTCATCATTGCTGTTGAATTGCCGCATTCCGGCACTTCTTCTTATGTTGCCTGCAACAATTGTGACAGCCGCTTCGTCGATAAGTAAGCAGCATTCCACCGAGGTGAGTTGCCGACCGATCGCCCGGTTCAAGATGCGAGTCACCCGATCGTAGAGTTCCGGCAGCTTGATCGGGTTAGCCACGCCGCCGAAGCCCCGGAGCGTTTCCCCAGCCGGCCGCACGTTGCTGAGGTCGATCGCCACTTGCACTTCGCCATCAAAGCGCTCATCGCTGCACAGATCCAGCAAGGTTTGGTAAGACTTCACCCAGCCCTGGCGACTGTCGCCCACCACCACACGCACCGCGTTGCCAACGATATCCACCGTTGTTTCCTGCAAGCGTTGACCCACCGGAACCGTACCCAGCTCGCCCGTCACCGTCACGGTGATTGAGTTGCGCACTGGCGGGAGTTGTTCAATGTAGCGCGGTTCCAGCACGCCGCCCGTGCCACAGCCCATCATTGCCAAGTCCATCATCAGCCCGAAGGCTTTCCAGTCGATGACATTGGTGCTGGTGCAGTTGTAGGCTCCTGAAAAGTTTTGCGGGTTTTCGAGCCAGTCCGTGCCCCCAACCCACAGCCAACGCCCGGACGGCAGCGCCACAATCCGCTTCTGCATTCGATCGAGCAGGCTCGCTTCCTGATCGGAAAGATTGCCCAACTTGACCAAGCCGCGCAGGGTGCGATCGGTCGTTTGCTGCCACGATTCCCGCTCCCCGTCCATCCGACGGCTGTAGGTGCGGTAAAACACCGGGTAGGCGGTGGGGGCGTGGTCAGGGAAATCGACGGGTTGCTGCTGAGCGCGGTTCAGTTCTTGCACCATGGGATTGGCTGTGAACAACAGTTGAGACGACACGAAAGACCGCTGGTCATCGATCAACGCAACATGTAGCGTTGATCGATGACCAGCCGATCCAATAAACACCAAATCTGGGTGACTTGCAAATGATTGTTACCGGAATGACGGCGAATCCGCAATCAAAATGGGCTAGGTAGGATGCACAGCACGATAAATCAACCACCCGATCGCCAATCCAACCACAGCCGCCAACGTTAGCCAAACAACCGTCAATGCTTTGCGGCCTCCCAGGTCATCAGCCGCGAATCCCGGGAGCATACCCAAGCTTAGGGGCCAACTCCCCCACCACAGCACTGCGAACAGCAATCCATAACCACTCACTAACTCCCACGATCCGCGCCATAGCACCACCCCAGCCCCAGCGATCGTCCAGGCAACGGCCACTGCACCCACAGCCAGCATCAAAGCCGCCATCAAGATGTCGTATACAGCTTTCGAGGTTCGATCGTTAGGAACAAATGTAAGACTCGGCGAGAATCTGGCTGCAAGCCTAAATAGATGGCCGAACACATCGCCAACCACCTTCGTTCCCGTCACAGATCCAGCCCAAGACCAAGCCCCAGCCCAGGCCATAACTGCTACAAAAGCCAACCACCCAAGCCATGTTAGTTGGGTCGCTGAGGCGCTAACACCAATGCCAATAATGGTGTACGAAATCATGCAACCCAATAGCCATTTTGTAGCGATCGCCATTTAACCGATCTCCGGGGTTCAGCGTCATCTCGCTTGCCATTGTCCGCGACTGCATCCCCTCGATTATGCCCTGTCAACCGCTCTGGGTCAGCCCAGGGGCGATCGCTATAATCGGTCTATTCCCAGGCGATCGCCCGAGGCCAGCCATGACCCTCACGCAACCGCGACCCACCCCCGAATCCTCCGCCTCATCCCCTTGGACAGATGCCGCCTTCATGGCGCTGCCCAATGACGGCCATCGCTACGAAATCGTCAATCATCAACTCATTGATCTGGGAAACTCCGGTGCTTTACATGGCTATATTTGCAGCACCTTGATCATTTTATTGGGGAGTTATATTCGGAGCCAAAAACCGGGATTGCTGTTTGATTCCAGTACTGGCTTCAAGATGCAAAATGGCAACACCCGATCGCCTGATTTAGCCTTTTTTTGCCAAAAACCGACTTCAAGGATTTACCACCCTTCCCACCGGATTTCTCGAAGGCGCACCCGACTTAGCCGTAGAAGTATTATTGCCAGGATTATCGCCAGGAAACACCGTTGAAGAAATTGACGGGAAAATCACGGAATATTTTGCTAACGGCACAAGGTTAATGTGGGTGATTAATCCAAAGCAGCGCTATATTTTGGTTTATCGATCGCCCCAAGAACCCGATCGCCTGCTTAAAACAGCCGATCGCCTCGATGGTGAAGCGATCATTCCAGGTTTCAGCCTCCCGATCGCTGAATTAGTTCAAGAACTTGATTTTTAATGGCTTTGGATAGCCATATTGCCCTGCATGATGCAGCATTTGTCCCAAGGGGTTTTGAATGCTTGGATGACCTGTCCGCGACAGTTTCAACATCTTTATTTGGATTGCTTACTGTTGCCGGCCAATCCCCACCAACAGGAACGAATGGTTTGGGGAAGTCGGTTCCATTGGTTGATGCAACAATCCATTCAGAATCATGGAGCGGAATGCAAGCTCACTGAATTGGGGGCTGAATCGGCGGCCGAGATGTCCTTGGTTTTGCAGGCAGGAGAGGATGCGGAAGCCCAAGCGCTCCATCAAGCGGTCGATCGCACTTGGGATAGCCTGCGCCAGTGGTGGGATCAATCGGGAGCCAGCGATTGGAAACTGGATGCGGAACATCGCCGCACTTTGGCAATGGGTGATCACTTGCTCACTGTGGTGTATGACCTGTTGGCGACGCGGCCCACGGAAGCGCAGATTTTTGACTGGAAAACTCACGCCCAACCCCTGTCGCGCGATCGACTGCAAGAGGATTGGCAAACCCGTTTGTATCTTTTTGTGTTGGCGGAAACGAGCCATTTACCGCCCGATCGCCTGACCATGAGCTATTGGTTTGTGCGATCGCCAGCCGCTTCAACCGCTGCCAACGGGCCAGAGTTGGCTTACGAAACGTTTGCATACAGCGCAGATTGGCATCAAGCAACTCGGGCGCAATTGCTGGAGATGTCCCAGGCGATTGACTCATCAATTACCACCTACCACGGGGGGCAGGCGCTGCCGCAATTGCCGGCCCACAGCCCCGCCTGTCGATCGTGTGCCTTTGCCAGCCGTTGCGGCCGATCGACCTCGGTGGCGGAATCGGCCGTGGCGGCTTTGCCTTGGACGTTGACGGAATCGCTCGATCGCCTGTGGGATGCGATCGAGGAAATCCCGATTTGAATTGGATTTTAGAATTAGCTTTTGGAATTAACTTTTGAAATTTTTTGGAATTTGCTGCCAACCGATCGCGCCTGAGTTGGGTCTGAGTTGGGTCTGATCTGCCCTGGCCCCAATCTACTCAGGGCCGTTAGCTGCGTCCCGATTTGACAGCCTGGGAGCCGCTCGATACGGTAGAAGAAAGGCTCGAAGCCTCAAACCCGCCGCCGGATCCTTGGTTTCGGCCCGGGGCATCAATGAAATTTGGGGAAATTTGGGAATTTAACATTTCCCCAAGCTTCCCCCCCTATTTCCTTTAGCTGGTGTGAGTGGTTGCGTCCCATGGATGTGAAATTGATTTTGGCGGTGTTGACCGGTTTGTTTACGGTGGCTTGCCTGTTTTTTGGCACGCGCAACGGGTTCTACGACACGGATAACTATCACGGCAACGGTTCGGCTCACTAACGAAGGGCGATCGGCCCGGTGGCGGCCGATCGATCAAGGAACCCAAACCTGTGACCGAGCTAGAGTGCTTGCCCTATGCCGTGGGCCATGGGGGCGAAGGGATGTGCCTGGTGGTGCGATTGGGAACCCATCGCGTCATGTTGGACTGTGGCTTGCGGAGCCTGTCGCCCCTTTTGGGTGAAGGGTGGGATCATCCAAACCCCATCCGACCGCGATCGGGAATAGTGGGTTGGGGCCGAATGCCGGCCGATTGGGTGGTTTGCAGCCATGCCCACCGCGATCACGCGCGCGGGTTGCTGAAGCTCCATGAGCAGTTCCCCCATTTGCCAATTTTTGCCAGTGGCGAAACGGCCCAATTGTTGCCCACCAACTGGCTCGATCGCCCTTTGGAGTCGATTCCGCTGTTTTGCCAGGCCCTTCCTTGGCGATCGCCTGTGGCCTTGGCGGATGATTTGACGGTGGAGTTGTTGCCCGCTGGTCATTTGCCGGGAGCAGCCCTCACCCTGTTGCGATACCAGTCCCGGGCCGAATCTCGCAGCAATCGATCGCGCGAATATTGCGTGGCCTATAGTGGCGATTTTTTTCTGTCCAATGGCCGGTTGGTGGAAGGAATGCCCCTCACGGAGGTGCGCGGCCTTGCGCCAGATGTGTTGATCGTGGAGGGATCCTACGGGGTGGCCCGTCGATCGCGTCGTCGCCGCCAGGAAAATGATCTAGCGGATCAGGTTAGCCAAGCCCTGGCCCAGGGGCGATCGGTGCTGTTGCCCGTGCCGCTGCTGGGTCTGGGCCAAGAGCTGTTGATGCTGTTACGCAGCCACCACTACTTCACAGGGCGCGAATTCACCATTTGGGTCGATCGCCAGGTGGCGGCCGGCTGTGATGCCTATTTGGCAATTCTTGATCGATTGCCGGAGTCGGTGCAGAATTTTGCCCGCCATCAAAACCTGTTTTGGGACGATCGGGTGCGGCCGCTGGTGCGGCGGCTGTCGAGCGATCAAAACGGGCCCGATCTGGCGTTGGAAGGCCCCTGCCTGCTGTTGGTGGATGATGATTTGCCCGTGGCCCAACTGTGCGATCGCTTCTGTCAGACGGGACGTTGGTTGGTGTCTGTGCAGGCGGCTGCGGGTGGCCGGTTGGAATCCGAACCCCTCCGCAGCCCTAATGAGGGCGATCGGATTCTTTACAGCACCTACGAGCTGTCGGAACATTCGGACGGCTTGGGCACGCTGCAACTGATCCACAACATGCGCCCCCAGCATGTGGTGTTTGTCCATGGGGGCATTGACCATTTGGCGGGCTTGGCTGCCCTGGATGAACTCAATAGCCGCTACCAAATCCATTGCCCCAGTGCGGGCGCTGCTTTGGAGTTGCCGATCGGGGAAAGCTTTGCCCAACCGGCCGCCCCGATCGAGCGATACGAAGGAGAAATCAGCACCGGAGAAGGAGCCGCCACGGTTCATCTGCCCGATGCGATCGTCCATAGCCCCCGCTGGAAAGCCTTTGCGGAAACGGGGTTGGTGGAAGTCCGTTGGCAGGGGGCGGATTTGGTGTTGCGGGGCATGTCCCCTCGGGAAGTGCTCGATCGCAACACCGCCTGGCCCGACACACCGGACTTGATCTGTTGCCAAACTTGCCAGTTTTATCGGGGGCAACATTGCCGAAATCCCGCCTCTCCTCTGGCCGATCGGCGCGTGGCCCCCGATGGTTGTTGCCCGGTCTATGCCAGCAACAGCGATCGACAGCCTACCTAAGCACAGTCCACCTAAACAACGTTTGCACTGGGCTAGGGGCCGGCATTTCGGTTAGTTCAAGCTCATGGTAATCAGACCCTGTTGCCCCAGCAGCACTTCACGCAACAGGCTGACTAACCCAACCCAAATGATTGGGCTGATGTCCACACCGCCGATCGGGGGGACGATCGCGCGAGTCACCTTCAAAAAGGGTTCCGTCGGAGCCACCGCCAACTTAAAGGGCAGCTTTTGGGCATCCACCTGGGGATACCAAGTCAGCACGATTCGGACAATGAACAACAAAATGAACAGACCCAACAGCAGGCTCAGGGCCCACGATCCAATCACAACGGTACTCATGCCGAACTTGGGGTAGAAATTGAGAAGGGCGGGCGATCGGCCTTGGGGGAATGGCTAGCGCAAAATCTGGCTCAGAGGGCAGGGCCCGGCCCAGATGCCACCCAACCCCGCTCGGAGATAGTCAGCCGCCGCACGGATGATCGTAAAGCTTGGCGGATCAATCTGGGAAATTCTCAATTCCGCTGGGGCGACAGAGCGCCGATCGGGCGATAAAATACAACCCTAGAGCCAATTGTGCGTTTTCAATCCGAGGATAACTATGACTGCTTCTTTGGCGAATTTCCTGTGGAGCCTGCTCTTGGGAGCCGTAATTGTGGTGCTGCCGATTACCGTTGGCTTGATCGTCATCAGCCAGAACGACAAGGTAAAACGCACTTTCTAAGGTTGCTTGTCGTGTCGCTCAACCCCTGTGGTTGGGATAGCCTCGGCGCGATCGCCCGCAAAGGACGGCGGTTCCGGTAACCCCATCGGAGCCGCCGTTCGTCGTTAGAATAAACCCGTAACGTTCTTGAGGGACGATGGTTAACGTTGGCTTTAGCTGGGGCAGCCTCATCGGCATCATCCTCGCGGTGGCGGGCGCTGCACTCTATTTCATTCGATCGTACAAGCCAGGACTGGCCCGCGATTACGACATCTTTTTCGCGGCGGTGGGTCTGCTGTGCGGTGGCATTCTGTTTTTTAATAGCTGGCGGCTGGATCCGATTCTGCAATTCAGCCAATTCCTGTTGGCAGGGTCAGCCATCTTTTTCGCTTACGAAAGTATTCGGTTGCGGAATGTGACCACGGAGCAGGCCAAGCGCACCGCGCCCTTGGTCGATGACGATCGGCCCGTGAGTCGGGTGTATCGGGCGGAACTGGATGACATGGAGCCGATCGAACGCCAGCCCTACAATCGCCGGATTCGGGGCAGCGACGACAGCCGCGACAGCCGCGCCGCCGAGGAGTATGGCAGCCGACCGCGCGATGGCCGTGAAGTCCGTGACAGCCGTGATGGTCGTGATGGTGGGTATGATGCACCGCCACGCCGCCGACCGCCGACCCAACGCCCCCCACGCGATGACCGCGATTCCTTTGGCGGCCCCAGTGCCGGAGCTAGCCCCGATAGTGGTGTTCCGCGCAAGCGTCGGCCCGCCCAGCGCCCGCCCAACCGCCCCGAAACGGGAGCTGATTGGAGCGAGCCGCCCGTGAGCCGATCGAGCCGTCGCCCCGCTGTTGACCCCACCCGAGTTGACCCTGCACGGGTTGAACCCACTCGATCGGAGGAATCTTGGGGCGAAGATCGCTGGGAACAGCCCGATCGGCCCCCTCGCAGTCGGCGCGATCGACCCAGTAGCCCCGAGGATCGCGCTCCCACTCGCAAGCGTCGTTCTGGCGCGGCTCCCCTGGCCGATGAGCCACCGGTCAGCCGCACCAACTACGTTGACGAACCGCCCGCCCGCAAAAGCAGCTACAGCGATAGCTATGCCGCAGAGGTGGAACCCGCCGATAGCTACGTGTCCTATCAACCGATCGACCCGGAACCCACCGAAGAAGATTGGGATCGCTACGCCGACCAGGCCAGCAGTCGTCCGCCCCTGGATCTGAGTCCCAAGGACGAGGAAGGGGATGGCTCCCTGGGCAACAACCGTGACTCGGAAGCCCGTTTTTCCGATGGTAACGGCGGCGATCGCTACGAAGACGACTTCGATCGCCCCGTTAAGTTTGAACGCTAACCTCCAGCGAAACTTCCCCTAAACGCCCTTGTCCGTTTTGCGATCGTCCCTCAGATTGGGTCAACGGGCCCTAAGCCGGAGCGCGGTTGTTCTCAGCACAGCCGCGCTCCTGGTTGCTTGTGGCAACGGAGCCAACCTCAACATTCCCCTCACCCTCAATTCCCGCTATGCCGATGAGCAGCCCAGTCTCAGCGGCGATGGGCGGATGTTGGCCTTTGTGTCCAACCGAGGGGGCAGCCGCCAGATTTTGCTATTTGACTTGCAGCAGCGCCGCTTCATTGAGCTGCCTCGGTTGAACCGCCGAGACGCGATCGCCGAGCAACCCAGCCTCAGCCAAACCGGTCGCTATTTGGTTTACCTGGCCAGCGACTATGCCCGCCCGGAGGTTGAGCTATACGATCGGGCAACGGGCCAGGTTCAAGTGCTCACCCAGGGCTATCGCGGTTGGGTACGATCGCCCCGCATCAGTCCCGATGGTCGCTTTATTGTGTTTGAAAGCGGGGCCCGAGGTCAGTGGGATATTGAAGTGCTCGATCGGGGAACCAACATCGAACTGGATTTACCAGAAGGCCAGCCCCAACCCAGCACGGAACCCTAGAACTTCTCAGCTCCTAACCGTTGAATTGGCCCTACAGGTTTGGGTCTGAGATTCTGGTTGAAGATTTGGATTGAAGATGCCGGTTAAAGATTCTGGTTGAAGATTTGGAGAGAAACTCTTGGGTGAAGCTCTGGGCTGAAATGGGGTTCTAGACCTGGGTTTGCTGGCGTTGAATTTCGTACAACAGAAGCGCCGCCGTCACTGACACATTCAGGGACTCAACCCCCGGCGCAAGGGGAATGCGCACAGCCGTGTCTGCTTCAGCAATTAGCTCCGGAGAAAGACCCGCGCCCTCGTTGCCCAACAACACCATCACGGGCGATCGCAAATCCGCCTCCCAATAGCTGAGATCGGTCGTGGGCAGCGTGGCCACGATTTTGAAACCCTGTTGCTTCAGGTCGCGCACGGTCGATCGCAAATCTTCCGCCGCCTGCATCGGCATTCGGAACCACTGACCCGCCGTTGAGCGCAGCACCTTGGGATGATCCAGATCAACGCTGTCGTCGCTTAACCAAATTTGATCACAACCGGCCGCCGCCGCTGCCCGCACGATCGTGCCCAGGTTCCCCGGATCCTGAAGCCGTTCTAAGCCCAAGGCAATTTGGAGCGATCGCTGAGGGGCGATCGGGCAACGCTGGGCCACCGCCACCACCCCGTCCGGGTTCACCGTGGTGGCAATCGCTTGGAGCACTGGTTCGGCCACCAGCTCGATCGGGGCGTGGGCCGCCGCCCGTGCAAAATCCACTGGATATTTTTCTTGCCAGGCGGGTGTGCAACAAACAAAATCGAGGGAATAATCCACTGCAATTGCTTCTTGCAACAGATGAGTTCCCTCGATTAAGAATTGATTTTCTTCGCGTCTTCCCTTGGCTTGATGAAGCTTTTTAAGCTGCTTAACCAGTGGATTTTTGACGCTTGTAATCATGTTGGCGTTTAAGATGCGGAACCCGGGACTTGAACCCGGAAGTCCTTGCGAACACAAGAACCTGAATCTTGCGCGTCTACCAATTCCGCCAGTTCCGCTTGCGCGGAATCAATATTAGCACTTTCAGTCTGGAGCGCAACCCCTTTTAGAAATTTTTTTTGGATTTGTTTGAGCAACATTAAAAAAGTGGGTTCCATTGGGATCAAGTCGCGGGCGATCGCCCATGATGTTTAGCGCCTGTTCAAGCACCCACTCGGGCACTGGCTAACCCCCCTTCGATGAGAATTGGCTAGGCAATCAGGCTCACCCCGCCCGATCTCGCTGGCCAGGGTTCAGCTTGCTGGGAAGCATCGAAATCGGAATCGCCCGATCGCCCCCCATGCATGGGTTTTGGGATCTGGAGAACATTGCCAGGGAAGTTGAGTTGTGTAGAATCTAAACGAAATTTGCATTCTCGCAACATTTCAGCTTGGCGCGCGTTTTTGGAGGACCACGGCCATAGTTTCCCCGTCTAGCACTTCCCCCCTCTCTGCTTCCCGCGAAGCGGATGAACCCATCCTCGAAATCGTGGGTGGTCAGCCACTCAGCGGCCATGTCTCAGTCAGTGGAGCCAAAAACTCCGCCCTCGTACTGCTGGCGGCCACGGTGCTGTGCTCCGGAGAATGCCGAATCCGTAACGTGCCCTTGCTGGTGGATGTGGCGCGGATGGGGCAGGTGTTGGAAGCGCTGGGGCTGAAAACCTGCTGCCTGGGCGACACATGGGAAATTGACGCACGCCACATCAACCGCGCCGAAGCCCCCTATGAGTTGGTCAGTCAACTGCGGGCTAGCTTTTTCGCCATTGGGGCCCTGTTGGCTCGGATGGGCGAGGCCCGGTTCCCCCTGCCCGGCGGCTGCGCGATCGGGGCGCGGCCGGTGGAACTCCATGTGCGGGGTCTCCAGGCCATGGGGGCCGATGTGCATATCGACAGCGGCATTGTATTCGCCAGCATTCGCGGTAAGTCGCGCCTCACGGGGGCCCGCATTTATCTGGACTATCCCAGCGTGGGGGCCACGGAAACCTTGATGATGGCGGCGACCCTCGCGGAAGGGGAAACCATCCTGGAAAATGCGGCACGGGAGCCGGAAATTATTGATTTGGCCAATTTCTGCAACGCGATGGGGGCGAAGGTTCGCGGCGCAGGAACGGATACGGTGGTGATTGAGGGCGTGGAAAAGCTTCATTCCACGGAACATTCCGTCATTCCCGATCGAATCGAAGCGGGAACGTTTTTGGTGGCAGCAGCGGCCACTCGCTCAGACCTGTTGGTGGGGCCAGTGATTCCCGACCACATGAGCGCCACCCTGGCCAAGTTGGAGGCGATCGGGGTGCAGACGGCGATCGAGGGAACCAGCATCCGTGTTTTTCCCGGTCAGGGCCTGTTGGCCACGGATCTGGAAACCCTGCCATTCCCCGGTTTCCCCACGGATATGCAAGCCCAATTCATGGCCCTGCTCACCCTCTGCGAAGGCAGCAGCACCATTACCGAAACGGTGTTTGAAAACCGCCTGCGCCATGTGGCGGAGCTGAACCGGATGGGAGCTAACATCCGGGTTAAAGACCGGGTGGCGATCGTCAAGGGCGTGCCGTTCCTGTCCGGTGCGCCGGTCACCGCTTCGGATTTGCGGGCGGGGGCGGCCCTGGTGGTGGCGGGCTTGGCGGCCCGGGGCAAAACCACGATCCGCGGCCTGCATCACCTCGATCGGGGCTATGAAAACATCGAAAACAAACTTCGCTCGATCGGGGCCAACATTCAGCGCCTGAATGGCTTTGCAGAAGGCGCAGTGCCCGCAGCCGTGAGCTAAACTCAAGCCAGAGTCAGGGCCCCGCGGCCCATCCCCCAAATCTTCCTTTGTCCAACACAATGGCTGACGGTTCCGAGCATTCCACCTCCAAAACGCCCCTGCGGCTGTTGGGGTTGCGCGCCAACCAATTTCGACACCCCCTCGACTTGGCCGCGACCCAATCGCTCGATCGCTGGCCGGGTTTGGATTTGCTGGTGCGTAATCTGGTGGGCCCGATCGCGGAAGAGGTGATGTATCTCGAAAACATTGCCGCCAGCCTGTTGGTGGGGCCCAACCAACTGCCTCACCTGCACCATCTTTTGCAAGAGGCGGCCCAGCGGTTGGACTTGGAAGCACCGCAGCTTTACGTGCGCCAACATCCGGTTCCCAACGCCTACACCTTTGCGATGCGAGGGCGGCGGCCCTTTGTGGTTATTCACTCGGCCCTGTTGGATTTGCTCACTCCCCTGGAAACCCAGGCGGTGATTGCCCACGAGCTGGGCCATCTCAAGTGTGAACATAGCCTCTACCTGACCTTGGCCAACGTGCTGGTGTTGGCGGCGGGACAAGTGCCCGAGTGGGGACGGTGGTTCGCCCAGGGCTTGCAGGAGCGGCTGCTGGAGTGGTCTCGCTGTGCAGAATTCACCTGCGATCGGGCGGCCCTGTTGGCCGTGCAAGATCCCACGGTGGTGGCTTCGGTGTTGATGAAGTTGGCGGGTGGCTCGCCGAACCTTGCGCCCCTGTTGAATGTCGAAGCATTCCTGGCCCAGGCTCGGGCCTATGACGCGATCGACCAATCCCAACTGGGAGCCGCCCTCAAACGCGCTCGCACCGCGACGTTGACCCATCCCGTTCCTGTGTTACGGGCCCGTGAAATTGACCGTTGGGCCCACAGCCGAGAATATCGAGATTTGTTGCACCATTTTTCAAAAAATCCGCTATAATTGCAGAGCGCTACGGGCAAGTGGCGGAACGGTAGACGCACCGCACTCAAAATGCGGCGGAGAAATCCATGAGAGTTCGAATCTCTCCTTGCCCACTTTTGACTCATCAAATTGAAAATCAGTCAGGTTAGAAGTCAATCGAACTAAATCGCTCGATTGATCAACTCACCCAACTGATCAGCAAGTTGGTGATTAATTGAGATTGAATTAAGCAAGATCGAATTAAGCTCGGGTTGAATCGACCCAGGAAGCTTCCTAAATCAAAATTTCGATCCATACTTTCGATCTGTAACTTCAATAACTTCAATCTGTAACCCAGAATCCCAATTCGCTATTTCTGAAGCTGAGTCACCAAGTGAACTAGCTCCGGCAGAATCAGAGAATCCAGGGCAAGGCTAACTGCATTGCTCGATCCGGGCATCGAAAATACCAACTTTCCTTGGCAAACCCCAGCGATCGCCCGAGAAGCCATGGCCCGTGAGCCAACCTCCGCAAAGCTCAGTTGCCGAAGCAGTTCACCAAATCCGGGTAAGGTCTTGTCGAGCAACCGGGCGATCGCGTCGTAAGTTGTGTCCCGAGGCGCAATGCCCGTGCCCCCATTCAGCAACAGGGCATCAATGTCCGGGCTTTGGCACAGTTGCAACACCGTTTCCGCAATCAGCTCTGGCTCATCGTTCAAAATTTGGTAGGTTACGATCACGTGGCCCGCCCAGGTCAGGCGATCGCGAATCAGTTGCCCACTGCGATCGGTCTCAAAATTGCGCGTATCACTGACGGTGATTACCGCACAACGCACCTGAAGAGACTCGCGATCGGGATGGGGCCCCTCCAGGGACTGTGGCTGACTCATGGGCGATCACCCCCTCGGGCATGGTTTTGGGATGGTGGAATGGTCGGGCGCTGAGTGGCTAGGCGTAATTGAAGAGTTGGGCGATCGCTAGCTGTCAGCCTTCGTGAAGCCCAAGCCGTTCGCTTCCGCGTAGCGATTCATAAACCGCATGAACCGTTCCCAATCGTTCTCCGAGGTCATGACGTAGTAGGCTTCAATGCCCGACGGCTGACCGTTAACAAACTTGCCTTTCACATCACGGGTCATCAACTCACCCTCTTCGTCGATTAGGTACATGCCGGTGATTTCTTGATCGGCGGATGCAGCCAACGTTTTAGGGTTATCAAAGATAAAGATGGCGCGGCCGTTGCTCCCATCACGCGATCGCGTCAAGCGGACATCAGGTACCACCTCTTCGTTAATGCCTCGGATGAATTGAATGACTGCCATATTGTTAAAACTGTTAGTTGAAGCGTGATGAACCGCCAAAAAGCGTCGTTCGATCATCGCACAAAACCTCCACCCCACCAAATGGGCAACCGCTGCCGATCGCCGCGCATCAATAGCCTAAAAACTCGCACTCCAACGCGAACAACAGGACTGATTATGAAACTCAACTGGAAATTGCTAACGAATCAGGGCTGGATTGGACTAGGCTGTGCGGCCGCCGTAGCCGGGGCTAGCCTGGTGGCGACCCTGGCAGAAGCAGCCACCCCAGCCAACCAGGCAAAGGCCGCAGCTCCCGCCATTCAAGGAGCGATCGAACAGTCCTGGGAAGGGATGCTGGCGGTTTCGCCCCAAGGTTTGGCCCAGCACCTGCGGCAAATTGGCGCAAAAATGTACGGAGCCTATTGGTGCGGCCATTGCCAAAATCAAAAGGAACTGTTTGGCCAGGCGTTTAACCAAATTCGCTACATTGAGTGCGACCCTCGAGGCCGCAACCCGCAGCCGCAACTGTGCGCACAGGCGGGGATCGAGGGCTATCCCACCTGGGAAATTCGGGGGCGCAAATATCCGGGTGTCCAGCCCTTGGCAACCCTGGCGCGACTGTCCAACTATCGTGGCCAATGATTTCGCTATGGCCAGTAATTTTGCTACGGCCAATACTTGTCTGGCCAATGATTGGACTTGACCGTTGCTAGGCCAAGCCTAACTCCCGTTGGAGATGGTTCATGGATTGGCTGCCGATGTAGTTTTCGCAACAGATCACCTGCGGGGGGCGGATGATGTCTTCTCGGTGAGCGGAAACGGCGGCCTTGACCTTGGGGAAGCTGTCCCGATCGCACCCGATATACCGCACGGTTTTGACCAATGCGCCGAGTTTGTAGGTGTCGCTGGGGAGGGTGGTCATCACCAAAATTTCTTCGCCCCGGAAGCTGTGGACAATCACTTCCGAAGCTCGCAACCAGCCGGGACTGATGCTGACCAGGCCGATGCGCGTACCGGCCGGGAGATTCTTCACGAATTCAATTTCTTCGGCATAGTCATAGATATCCACGGGGATGACGCGGGCCGATTTGGGGGCGGCGATTTTTTCCGCATCGCCAATGAAGTAGCGACTGGTGACCACGGTGGCGGAAGCGGTGCGATCGAGGGCGGCGGGCAAATCTTCCATGGCCACCAATTGCACGGGAATTTGCAGCGATTGCTCAATTTCACCGGCCATAATTTCGCCCACGCCCAAGTCCTGTTGAGGGGCGGTGACAATCACGCGGGCGCTGCATCGCAGTCGCCAATCCACTTCCCCCAGAAACAGTTCCCGAGCGGTGCTGAGGCTGCAACCAGCTTCGATCAGTCGATCAAGGCTCTGTTTCACCAGTTGATAGGCCTCGGGGTTTTTGTCAAAAACAGGCGATCGCAGTTGGGCCCCGCCTTCATGACCCAAGGCCCGCACGTAGATACCGGAGCCGGGCTGGGCTTCCACTAGGCCGTTATCTTCAAGCTGGCGATAGACCTTGCTGATGGTGTTGCGATGCAAGCCCGTTTCCATGGCCAGTTGGCGGGTGCTGGGCAAACGGTGCCCCGGCGGAAACTGCCGCGAAGCGATCGCAAACCGAATTTGGTTAAACAACTGCGTGGATGCCGGAATATCACTGTCAGCTTGAATACGGAACCGAACCATAGCTAAAGCTAGAGCCGCTCGCTCAATGGGTTAATGAATGGAACAGAAAACAGTAAGCGTAGGGGAGAGAGGCGCTGAAGAGGAGTGGTCACGGAAACCCTTGACCCAGCGTGCCGACCAGGATCCTTTCGGTGAAAAAGCGGAGAACTGACCGGAGCAGGGCTGGTTTTGGGCTGATCTTGCCCCCCATCATACCCATGGAAATTCCAATCGGCCCGTTGGGTGGCACATCTTCCGCCAACGAAGCCTGGCGCGATCGCCCGGAGAGACCCCAGCAGACCGGCGCAATTGTCCAAGGGCTGCGGCAACCGATCGGGGCATTGGGCCACAATTCAGACGTGGGGGGTTTCGCGGTTCGCGATAGGATAGGCTCTGCAAGGGGCTTATACGCTGTCTGTTTCGCGTTTTTGTCTTGCGTTTTTTAACGATTTAAATGTCACGGTTTCAATGTCACGGATAGTCATGTGGGTTCGGGGTTGGGCACTGGGTAGCGTTATTGCTCGCTGGTGGGGACGACAGGGGCTAACTCGGGCGATCGCCCTGCTGCTGTCGTTAACGATCGGGGGTTGGGCCTTGGGGGCCCTGCCAGCCCAGGCCACATTGAATGACGATAATTTTGATGGCAATATTTTTGCGCTCTATGCGGGCAATGGTTCTTTAGTGCCGCCTCGGGTGACCTTGGCCCAATCGCGGGAACGGCAGCGCCCCACCCTGTTGGTGTTTTTTGTGGACGATAGCCGCGATTGCAAGCGGTTTTCCTCCACAATCTCCCAGTTGCAGGCGTTTTACGGCAAGGCGGCGGACTTTTTGCCCATTGTGGCCGATTCTCTGCCCCTGGAGCCGGTGGCGGATCCACTGCAACCGGCGCACTACTACCGTGGCGTTGTGCCCCAAACGGTCTTAATTGATCAATCGGGAAAAGTATTGCTCGATCGCGCCGGTCAAGTGCCTTTCGAGGAACTGGACGATCGATTCCGAGCAGTGTTTAACCTGCTGCCGCGCTCGGAGTCCGTGGAACTGCGCCGCCGGGAAGTGAATGAGGTGAATGTGGAATTGGTTCCAGAGCCGGCCAAGCCGGCCTCCCAGGCGCAATCGACCAACCGCGATCGCTAAGGAGGACTGCTATGCCGGTGAATGATGACCTCGGGTTACTCGACTTAGATTCAGCAGAGTCAGATCATCTGAATATTCTCGAAACCCCACCCCCGAGCGAAGCTGCGCCGCTCCCCGATCCAGATGTGATGTTGCAACTGTTGCAAGATCCGGATCCGGCCCAGCGGGCGGTGGGAGCCAGGGCGTTTTGTGAGCTGCAAGACCCCAGAGCCAGCGAACGGCTGATTTTACTCATTAACGATGTTTGTCCGTTGGTGCGGATGAGCGCCGCCTATGCCTTGGGCCGCAACCCAGATCCAGGGGCGATCGACCCCTTGATTGGCCAACTCCAACGGGATTGGAATGGCTACGTGCGCAAAGGCATTGTTTGGGCCCTGGGCAATGGGCGCGATCGCCGGGCCTTGGCTCCGTTGGTGCAAACCTTGCAGCGGGACATTGCGGCCGTGCGCCTGTGGGCGGCCAGTTCCCTGGGGCAAATGGGAGCTGTGGGTTATGAGGCGATCGTGGGGGCCGTGCCGCCGCTGATTGTGGCCCTGCGCCAAGATCCTGTTCCGGCCGTGCGCAGTAACTGTGCTTGGGCCCTGGGGCAACTGTGCCGCGACTTGCCCTCCAATGCAATCTATGCGGGAGCTGTGGATGGGTTGATTGAAGCCCTGGTGGAAGATCGCGAACTCGGCATTAAGGAAGACGCGCGATCGGCCCTCTTGAAGCTGGGAGATTCCCGCGCCCTGCAAATCATTGCGGAACTGGAGCAGGAAGGCTGGTTATAACCGAGCCGTCAAACTCACCCCGCTGAGACTGCCTAACTTGCGGGTCTGATCAATCAACAAAGATAAGGGGTTTAGGACGTGTCGTGAAACCCTAATAATCTCGTTCTCCCAATCGATCAGTCGTCGGGGCGAGGTCTCCTCGCCCATTTCCGTGATCCTTGGGTGTTCCCAGGGGTGGACAGGGTTGTAGCGATCGCTCGGGTTAGTAGCGATCGCCCGGGTTAGGGTTGGGAGACCCAACCCCTACGGCGATGGAAATGACGACCGGCCCTAAGTCCCTTGCCCTGACGACGGTTATGGATTGACCTATGCCAAAAAATACTTCTCAGACCTCCCCTAAGCCAGGGGGGGTGGTTTTGGGTTGGAAATCTGGACAATTGATCGCCGCTTCTGACAGGGCCTCGCTGGGACGGACGGGACATTTGAGGTGGTAATCGCCCGTGAAAAAGGCACAGTCCGCACAGGGAATTTGGTGCAAAGTGCGCACCCGCGAAACGCCCTCTTGGGTGAAGCTGGCGATCGATCGCACCAGAACGGCCACCAAATACCAAGCCAACCCAAAGCAGAGGGGAATCATCACCGTTTGGGGAATGTGAGCAACGGCCGCACGCAACAGAAGACTGGCAATATCCATGAGCCAAAGGGGCGATCGAGCAAGACAGTTCCATCTTGCCCGATCGCCCCCAGGATCCTCAAGCGAAATTCAGCATGAACCGGACGATCCGGGTTAACCAACATTCACAACCAATCGGCCTGGATTGCCTCATCAGGGTCGGAATTACCCGCAGCCTCCTAGCCTCGATTAACCTGAGCCAGGATCTCATTCAAAATTTCCTGGGCCCCTTGGGCGCGCAGCTTTTGGGCCAACTCCGTGCCCAGATCTTCGGCGCTGGTGTGGGGGCCGCTCACGGTGTCTTTGATCAGTTGCTTACCGTCCACACTGGCCACCAGGCCCGCCAGGGTCAAGGTGTCACCCTCCAAGCTGGTATTCACCCCGATCGGGACTTGGCAGCCCCCTTCCAAATCGCGCAGGAAAGCCCGCTCTGCCAAGCAGCGCCACTTGCTGGGTTCATGTTCCAGCACCTTCAGCACGCGCAAAATGTCCTCATCGCCCTCGCGGCACTCAATGCCCAAGGCCCCTTGGCCCACCGCATGAAGCGACACATCCGACGGCAACAATTGATCAATGCGATCGGCTAAATCCATCCGCTGCAAACCGGCCGCCGCCAAAATCGTCGCATCATACTCGCCGCTGTCGAGCTTCTTCAGCCGAGTATTCACATTGCCACGAATATCCTTGAAGCTCAGATGGGGGTAGTGATAGCGCAACTGAGCCAGCCGCCGCAGGGACGACGTACCAATCACAGCGCCTGCGGGCAATTGGTCGATCGTTTTGCCCTTGTGTTGAGCATGGAGCACCACCGCATCAGCCGGGTTCACCCGTTCTGTCACGCAACCCAAGGTCAACCCTTCCGGCAAGCGGGTTGGCAAATCTTTCAGGGAATGCACCGCCAGATCATAGATCCCATCGCGCATTCCATCTTCCAACTCGCGAGTAAACAACCCCTTATCCCCAATTTTGGACAGGGCCACATCCAGCACCTTGTCCCCTTGGGTTTCGATCGCGCAGACCTCAAACGTAATGTCCGGAAAATGCCGCTGCAATTCCCCTTGTACCCAGTGCGTTTGCACAAGAGCCAATTGGCTTTTACGAGAGCCGATGCGGATGGTACGGGTGGGACTAGCGACGGACATAATACGGTTGGAGGTCGGTTAACGAACGTTAGTTGCAATCCTCAGATTGTCTAGATCGGCAGTTGGCGGACGATCGAGCCAATCTGGCCACCCCTCAGCGCCAGTGTGCGCATCCGGTTGGAATTTTTATGGGACTTTGCTCGCTAACTGGGAGAAGCAAACCCGAGCATCCGGTGGGATCAGGCGCGGTCTAGCGTACCGTTCGGGCGCGATCGCGATCGAGCGATCGACATGTTCGTTAACAATCACCCCAAAAGGGATCAACTCACCAAAAATCTATCCCCCCCAAAAAATTCGCAGCTCAACCTAGGGCAGCGTGGTCAACACAAAGGCCGCCTGTTGCACCGCCAAATACATTTGGGTTGCTTCACTTTCTTCCAGGGTGATGGGATTGGCAAACTGCAACGACACCAAAGCCCCAACCGCATCGCGATAGATGGCTGGAATCACCACATGGGTCGCCACCCCGCCCTCTTGATAGAATGCTGTTCCGGCCAAATCCGCATTCGCCGCCGCATTCAAACAGACTTGCAGCTTTTTCTCGGCGATCGCCTGTTGGCTGAGTGGATCACCCGCCAGGGAAACGGCTCCCGCTTGGCCGCTGTGGTTGCCCAGTTGCCCTGCTTGCACGAGTTGAATGGTGCAGCCATCGGCCTCGAACCGTTCCACAAACGCCGCCGCCAGCCGCTCCGCACAAACCTCAAACGTGCCGCTGTCGGCCGCGGCCAAAATTGCCGCCAACAGTTGCATCTGTGCCTGGGCCCGTTCCAGCTCGATCGAACGATTCTTCAAAGAATCGTAACTATCGGCTGCCCGTTGCACCACGGTTTTCAACTCATCAGGATCCCAAGGCTTGGTGATGTACTTATACACCTGCCCTGAGTTAATCGCTTCCACCAGATCTTCCACATCCGTGAAGCCCGTCAAAATAATCCGCACGGTGTCTGGAAACTGGGGCACGGTTTTACTCAAAAACTCCGTTCCCTTCATCTCCGGCATCCGTTGATCGGAAATGATGACAGCCACTTCCCCTTCCTCGGCCAACAGTTCCAAGGCTCGGGCCCCGCTTTCGGCCTTGAGCACGTTGAAATCTCGGCGGAAGGTGCGATAAAGCAAATCGAGATTATCCGGCTCGTCATCGACGACGAGCATCTTGGGTTTGGGGGGACGGCGAGCGCTTTTCAACTGTTCGCGAAGGCCTTCGAGGTCAACGATGAGTTTGTTCATAGCAAGTGGGGTGCATCAGGGGCAATAGGGTGCGATCGCGATCGAAACAGGATGCATCACACCTCCCCTAGGGGCCTGATCAATGGCGGGCAACCAACCATCAACCGGCTTGCAAAATACGGCTCAAAACGGGTTGCGGCAATCCAGAGAGCATTTTGACATACTCCTCAACCGCCGCGGCCGTTCCGGGAAACACCGGGCAGCCATTGCCCCAAAATCATACCCCCTCAGTCCTAGCATGAATTCCGGGGAACCACACCCGTGAGGCATTGCCCCCAATCAGCCCCAAAGCCACAGTTGCGCCCTCCGTAGGCGGAAAGTCAGCGCCTGAAACTAGCCGGTTCAGCAAAATCCGGCATCAAAGTCAAGAACCTTCAGTCCAAATGAGACAAAAAATTACCTGATGCATCCCGAGCTAACGAAAAATATATTTGCCTTGATTGATCCAACAATTAGCTGTTCTAATTGTCCCAATCATCCATTATTCAAAGCCATTAAAAGTCAAGCATCACGATATTTGTTCTGATTTACCCCGTAATCAGTTTTTCAAGATAATCCAGCGCCAATAAGGATTTACACCACGTACACCTTTATAGAAAACTGATGAACGAGTCTATAGAAATTAGTTCAGCACAACTATTTCAAGACCTGCCTGGAGATCGGCCCCTTCTCAACACCCTAGATACAGGTTTTTTGAGCAAAACCTGTGCTATGGGAATGAAGCGCCTCCCTCTGACTTTCTTTAACACTTTCAAAGTTCATGTAGTGGACTAGGAGGTATTTGTGGATTTCTTGTCCCTTTTCGTAAAAGACTTCATTGCCCAGTTGCAATCTCCAACATTGGGTTTTTTGATTGGGGGGATGGTGATTGCTGCTCTGGGTAGCCAATTGGTGATTCCAGAATCGATTTGTACAATCATCGTCTTCATGTTGCTCACCAAAATCGGTCTAACCGGTGGAATTGCAATCCGGAATTCCAACCTGACCGAGATGGTTTTACCGGTAATATTTGCAGCAACCGTAGGGATTCTAGTTGTCTTCATCGCTCGCTACACCTTGGCCAAACTACCGAAGGTCAAGACCGTTGATGCGATCGCGACGGGTGGCTTGTTTGGGGCGGTCAGTGGTTCCACCATGGCGGCAGCCCTGACCCTGCTCGAAGAACAAAAGATTGGGTATGAAGCATGGGCGGGCGCACTCTATCCCTTTATGGATATTCCGGCGCTGGTCACGGCAATTGTTGTAGCGAACATCTATCTCAACCAGAAAAAGCGCAACAAAGCCACTGCTGCGGACTCCCAGGAGCAGCCCAGCACCCGTCAGGAATATCGCGATCAGCAGCAGGGTCAGACTAAGGTCAAAATCTGGCCGATTATCGAAGAAAGCCTGCAAGGGCCTGCTTTGTCTGCCATGTTGCTCGGTTTGGCCTTGGGGATCCTCACCCGGCCGGAAAGCGTTTATAAAGGCTTCTACGATCCGGCTTTCCGGGGCTTGCTTTCAATCCTGATGCTGGTGATGGGGATGGAAGCTTGGTCGCGGATTGGCGAACTGCGCAAAGTGGCTCAGTGGTACGTTGTTTACAGTGTGGTGGCCCCCTTTCTCCATGGGCTGATTGCCTTCGGCCTGGGCATGATTGCTCACTACACGATGAACTTCAGTCTGGGTGGTGTGGTCGTTCTGGCGGTCATTGCATCCTCTAGCTCAGACATTTCGGGCCCACCCACCTTGCGCGCCGGGATCCCGTCGGCGAACCCTTCCGCCTACATTGGTGCTTCCACGGCCGTTGGTACACCGATCGCGATCGGTCTGTGCATTCCATTTTTTATCGGGCTGGCTCAAGCACTCGGGGGTTAATCGCCCTGAGCAGGTGAGGTCTGTCGGTGCTCTCTCATGGCCCGACAGACTCGTTAGATTAGTAGACAAAAGAGGTAACCAAAATGGCTAAACCAGCCAAAAAGCTTGTCATCATCACCGAAAAGGTTCTGCTGAAGAAGGTCGCCAAGATCATTGAAGAGTGCGGGGCCAAGGGGTATACGGTGTTGGAAACGGGCGGCAAGGGCAGCCGCAACGTGCGATCGTCCGGGCAGCCCAATGTTTCCGATACCCAAGCGAATATCAAGTTTGAGGTGTTGACCGACACTCGAACGCTGGCTGAGGCGATCGCCGATCGCGTGGCGGTGGAGTTCTTCCTGAATTACGCAGGCATCATCTATATCTGTGACGCAGAGGTGCTGTATGCCCACAGCTTCTGTGGGCCTGAGGGCTGCTAGGTCGTCAGTTTTGAAACACAACGAGTTTTGAAACACAACTTTGATCACGAGAGCCGGGGGATAACCCCGGTTTTTTGATGATCATTTAATCTTGCCTAGGCGAATGTCGAGAGCGGGGAGAGTGCTTCACCCAAAACAGCACAATCGGACTCATGACACCCACAGTGGGGGCCAAGACATTCATCAAGCTCAGACTATTGACAAGGAGTTGGGGTGGTTGGATCAGGGGTTGTTGCTGTCCATCGCGGGCGACGTTTTGGCGACCGATTTCGCTCAACCAGCCATAGGCAAAAACGTTGATGACGAAGATGATGGCGGCGGCGATCGCCCAGCCTTTTAAGATGCCTGGAGATTTGTCTCGGCGCACAAAGATCGAGACCATCAAAAAGCTGAATGCGAGGACTCCGCCAATCGCTAGCCCTGCGATCGCCAGGGCCACGAGGGAGAGGGCTTCAAATTCTCCAGGCATGATATCCATCATGGCAACGATCAAAGCTTGACTTGGAAGAGGATGCCTGCAAGATATCTTGCGCCACTTCCTCAGCGCCAACCCATGTGGAGGAACAGAAAGCGATCGCTCCGTCCACTATTTTTTGATTGGGCGCTCAACTTGTCTGAGCGTTCGCAATCAGAGTTTTGATCCAACGGGGCGATCGGGCCTTGAAAAACAAATTGATTCATTCTCATAAAATGGTCACAGTCTCACCAGTAATCGCCCCATGACTCCCAGCCCGATCGAGCAAACCCTCCTAAACCAGTTTCGCCAGCTTCCCCAGGCACTCCAACAACTGGTGATTCAATTCATCAACTTGCTATTGGCCGAGCGATCGCAAGTTACTCCGTTCCTCAGTCGTCCGGAGCCTTCTACTTCAGTATTTGACCTCGCTGGTTCTTTAATTGGCAGCGCTGAAGGGCCAAGTGATCTCTCGACAAATCCCAACTATCTAGAAGGTATGGGGCGCGAGTGAAAGAGGTTTTAATCGATACCGGCCCCTTGGTTGCCGTCATTAACCGGCGTGACCATTACCATGACTGGGCGACAGAACAGCTTAGGCAACTGCCATCTCCCCTGATTACCTGTGAACCCGTTCTTACGGAATCTTGGTTTCTGCTCGGGCGTACCAATTGTGGTCGAGAGATGATGCTTCAGTGGATTGAGCGGGGATTGCTAAGGGTTGATTTCTCGCTTCAGAACAGTCAGGCTAGGGTCATCGAACTGATGCGTCAATACCAATCTGTGCCTATGTCTTTAGCGGATGCTTGCTTAGTTTGTTTATCAGAGCAACGCCCGAACAGTACAGTTATGACCCTGGATAGTGATTTTCAAATCTATCGACGTTTTAACCGACTAGAAATACCAGTCATTTCGCCTTAATTGCTTAGGCTAAGTTGAGTTATCCAATCGACACTACAGCCCTTACCTCGCTTAATAAGTACAGCGGACTGTAGGGTAAGCAATGCCCACCGACTAACAGCTTCGTAATCATCTGCGATCTGACGTACCAATCGTTTGAGGTAAAGGCTGTAGCAAGCTTTGTAATAATCGAATTTAGTTCTGAGAAGCTCAAATTAGCTTACAGCTCTGACATTAGATATCTTCGATGGAAGCGCGGTCGATGCCGTAGATTTGCCGTGTCGATTTTTGGATAATCATCCGATTATAGACGCGTACTTCCTCTGTAGTTAGAAGCTTCACAGTGACAGAACGAGAAGGAGCGCCAAAGTCAAATAAAACTCCCAAATTTGGGGATACTGGATAGTAGAGTTCAAGCTCCTGTGGGAGCAATCCTGGTTCTAGGTTAATCGCTTTCATATTCACCATGGGTTGATCTCCAGTGATGAGGGGGCTAGAACTGGCACGGAGAAAGGTCACATGAAGATTGTTCCGTCTGAGCCAAAGTGCATGACCAACATTGTATGAACAGATTGTCCGAATCAAGCCAAAAGATGCATCAACATTAAAGCCTGGTATCGTCCTGAGAGCACTGGTCATCTTCTCCAACATAGTTGGTGTACGGAAGTATTGTGCAGCTAGAAACCAAGTGTGAAATCTGGACTCTTCTGCGTCAAAAAGCAACATAGAGTTCTCGCTGCGAAGCAGCTCAAGAAACGGAACTGCTCGTTGTTCAAGATCAGCCAAAATATCCTCTTCTAAATTATTTATATATTCATCCAAGGCAAGTTCGATATGCACATATCCTGCGTCTTGAAATTGTCGCTTGATCTCAAATAACTGAGTAAATTGGGAAATCCACCCTTCAGCAATTTTACGTAGATCTAATGTCAGTGACTTTATTACCAGCTCTCTAACTACTGAAAGGTCAAATTCAGACATTTCGCGAAGGCGATAGAAGTCTCTCTCATGGGCAACGTTTTGCGTACTTGTTGAGAACACGTTTTTGCCGAAATGATGACACCATAATTTTCCGTTCAGTGCCCACGCTTCCAAGTAATGTCTCCATACATAGTGTTGACGGCGTTTCTTCATTATCTTGGTTTAACTTCAGAGATTCTTTCAAAAATCCATTGTTATAGCAGACTGGACTGCACGGGGCATGAGGCAGCATGGCCAGCCGATCGCCGTTTCGCGAGAGTTTTGGGTAAGATAGCGCGGTGGAACGCTGTTTCCGCCTGCCCCGTCCTTGCAACCCGCCCCGTGAGCGGTCGCCGGCCCGTTGTACATCAAGCAAGTTGAAATCACGAACTTCAAATCCTTTGGCGGCACGACGCGAGTTCCCTTGCTGCCCGGATTCACCGTGGTTTCCGGCCCCAACGGCTCCGGCAAATCCAACATTCTCGATGCGCTGCTGTTTGCCCTCGGCCTCTCCTCCTCCAAAGGAATGCGGGCCGATCGCCTGCCCGACTTGGTGAACCAAAGCCAAATGGGCAAAGGTCAAGGCAAAGGCAAGCGATCGACCGTAGAAGCCGCCGTTACCGTCACCTTTGATCTGAGCGAAGAAGCCGCCCTGCTGGCCACCGTTTCCGCCGAAGCCGCCGAAGACCTGCCCGGTTTGCGCGATGCCGACGGCCAGCCCCTCAGTGAATGGACTGTCACCCGCAAACTGCGCGTCACCCAACAGGGAACCTACACCTCCAACTACTACATTGGCGGCGAACCCTGCACCCTCAGCGAGTTGCACCAATCCCTCTCAAAGCTGCGGATCTATCCCGAGGGCTACAACGTGGTGTTGCAAGGGGACGTGACCAGCATCATTTCCATGAACCCCCGAGAGCGGCGGCAAATTGTTGATGAGCTGGCGGGGGTGGCCAACTTCGATCGCAAAATTACCCAAACCAAGCAAACCCTGGAAGAGGTGAAGGAGCGGGAAGATCGTTGCCGCATCCTGGAACAAGAGTTGCAAATTCAGTGCGATCGCCTGGCCAAAGACCGCACCAAGGCGTTGAAATATCAGCAAATTCGCCAGGAAATGCAGGGCCAGCAAGGACGCTTGGCGGTGGTGGATTGGCTGCTGGAACAATCGAAAGTGGAGCAGTTGCGCCAATCGATCGCCCAGCGGGAACAGGATTTGGCACAGTTGGCCGATCGGCTGGTGGCGGAACGGGCGGCAGTAGAAACCCAGGCGGCGGAACTGGAGCGGCTGAACCAAACGGTGAAATCCCTGGGGGAATCGGAACAAATCGCCCTGCAAACGGAGCTGGCCACCCACCGCGCCCAACGGGATCAGCACCAACGCCAACAAGCGGAACTGACCCAACAGCAACAAACCCACCAAAAGACGATCGCCCGGTTAACGGCGGAGGTGGCGGAGGTTGATCGCACCGAAGCCGCCTTGGCTGCCACGGGGCCGGAATTGCAAGAGCGCCTGGAGGAATTGCAACAGGCCCACGATCGAGCAGCGGCCAACCTGAACCGGGCCCGGGCGGAGGCGGCGGAGTTGGCGGAAGCGTCCCAGGCTTGGGTGCAACAGCAAACGGACTTGCGCCACCAGTTGGAGACGATCCAAGAGTCGATCGATCCCCAGCGCACGGAGCGGGCAACGTTGCAAGAGCGGCTGAAGCAAATCGAAACCCAGTTGGCGGAAATCGCCACGGAATGGGAGCGGGCGGGCGATCGCCTGAATGAGCACGATCGGGACTTTCAAACGGTCGATCGGCAAACCCGCAGCCTGGAACCCCAAATCCAAACGGCCGCCGAGCAGTTGGCTGCCGCCGAGCAGGAATTGCAGCTCCAACAGAAAACCCGTAGCCGCTTGCAGGACGAGCAGCGACAAGTGCAACGGCAACTGGACAAACTGGAAGCCCAAACCCAGGCCCAACGGGAAGCCCAAGGCACGTTTGGGGTGCAATTGCTGCTGCAAAGTGACTTGCCGGGAATCTGTGGATTGGTGGCCAATTTGGGCCAGGTGGAACCGCCCTATCAGGTGGCGTTGGAAATTGCGGCCGGGGCGCGGCTGGGCCATTTGGTGGTGGAAGATGATGCGGTGGCGGCGGCGGCGATCGAAATCCTGAAACGGGAGCGGGCCGGTCGTGTCACCTTCTTGCCCCTGAACAAAATTCGCGGCGGGGGCGGCGGCGAGTCGGCGGCCATGGCCCGGGGTCGAGCGACAGTGGCGGGCTGGATTGATTACGCGGTCAACCTGGTGGATTTTGACGATCGCTACCGCAACATTTTTGAGTATGTGTTTGGCGGGACGGTGGTGTTTGAGCGGTTGGATCAGGCGCGATCGCTCCTGGGTCGCCATCGGATCGTGACGCTAGATGGGGAATTGCTGGAAACCAGCGGGGCCATGACCGGCGGTAGCTTGCAAAAGTCCCGGGGGAGCCTCCGGTTTGGGGGTGGCGAGCAAACGGAGGAAGCGAAGGCGGCGGCGGAACTGCGCGATCGACTGCGGGATATTGATCGGGTGTTGGGCCGTTGTGATGGGGCGATCGCCCAGGCTCAAGTAGACAGCCAGCGCCACACCCAAACCCTCAACGATTTGCGCCAGACTCGCCGCGATGCCCAACGACAACTGGAGCAACTGCAAGCGGCCCTGACGGCCACCACGGGCCAACGCGATCGCCTGGCCCAACAGCGCGATCGGCTGACCCAGGAGCTGACCACCAGCCGGGAGCGCTTGGCCACCCTCGATCGGGCCCTGCCGGCCGCCGAACGCCAGTTGGCCAACCTGCGACAGGCGATCGCCCAACTGGAGGACTCGCCCGCCCACAGCCAATGGAGCGAGGCCCAAACGGAAATCCGCGATCGGGAATCGGTGCTCTCACAATTAGCGGATAACTTGCGATCGGCCCAAGCCCAGCAGGCCGACCAAACCCGCGAAGCCGATCGCCTCAACCAACAGCGCCAACAACTGGCGCAACAGATCACCCAAGCCCAAGATCAGATCACCACCGCGACCGATCGGCTCCAACAACTGCAAGCACAGCAAGCCGACCTCGATCGGCAAATTGCTGATCTGCAAACCCAAATTGCTGCTTTAGAAACCACCCTGGGCGAAACCAAACAAGCGCGCGATCGCCAAGAAACGACGCTGAATCGTCAACGCCAAGCGCTCCAAACCCTGGAATTTCAGCGCGATCGACTCGCAGAAGCCCAACAACAACAGCAAGCGGAATTGCAGGAGTTGGAAAACCGCGCCGAGGGCGATCGGCCCGATCTACCGCCCGATTCGGAACCTTTACCCAGCGATCCCGCCGAATTGGCCGCCCACCGCGAACAACTGGATCAAACCATTCGCACGTTGCAGCGGCGGTTGGAAAGTCTGGAGCCGGTGAATATGCTGGCCCTGGAAGAATACGATCAGGTGCAAGGCCGCCTGAATCAACTGAGCGAAAAGCTAGCGACGATCGAGCAAGAACGCACGGAATTGTTATTGCGGGTGGAAAATTTCACCACCTTGCGCCAACAGGCCTTTTATGAGGCCTTTGATGCGGTCGATCGCAACTTTCAAATCATCTTTGCCGAGCTATCCCAGGGCGACGGCCGCTTGCAATTGGATGATCCCGAAAGCCCCTTAGAAAGCGGTCTCAACCTGGTGGCCCACCCCAAGGGCAAACCGGTGCAGCGGCTGGCTTCCATGTCCGGCGGCGAAAAGTCCTTGACGGCTCTCAGCTTCATTTTTGCCCTTCAGCGCTACCGCCCCTCGCCGTTCTATGCTTTCGATGAGGTGGATATGTTCCTTGATGGATCGAACGTGGAGCGCTTGGCCAAAATGGTCAAACAACAGGCCGCTGAAGCACAGTTCATTGTGGTTAGTTTGCGCCGTCCCACCATTGAAGCGTCCGATCGGGTGATTGGCGTGACCCAAGCCCGAGGCGCGCAAACCCAAGTCCTGGGTGTGGTGCTTTGACCCCAGTGGGCTAGCTGCTAACTATTTTGACTATTTCTTCTTACGGCTCGGTCTAGGTTGAACTTCTGGTTGCTTCCTATCTCCTTTAGGTCTCGTGAATCCCTCTCTTTCAGCCGCTTCTGTTGTAGGAAAGCACCAATGAATGCTCTGCATACCATCTCGCTCATTTGGCAGATAATAACGTTTGAGCTTTTTTGTTGCACGAATTGGATAACATGCTGGACAGAGAATCAAGCCGTCAGAGTATTCAATTGGTGGAGATCCTGATTGATAGCCAGATCTTAATCTTTCATTTGCTCGGGCTTGAGAAATACAATTTGCCTCATCCAGAGATTGTCTGATAACCCCTTGCAATATTCGCAATTTATCTGAACTTATATGATTTCCTTCTGTCTTCAGTTTATCTCTATGTCTGGCTAAAATTTCACTTGCTTTCCGTATTTTTGCAATTTCTTCTTCGAGTGAACTATCATCACTCTCTGAAAGTGATTTTATCTTCTCAAGAGATAGATTATATAGAGAGGTATTAACGCTATTTATGCCTAAAAAAAGAAGCATAAAGAAATATATGATTAGATTAGGACTGCTTAAATAGCCACATCCTAGTAGTAATACAAGAATCCAAAAAAATTCATAGCGAGCCTTTATCTCAAACCAGACAAGGCTGTCACTGGATTGATTTTTCTTCATGGCATTAGCGAACCTGAGTTAGGTTTTTTCCAGAAGAATTGGTCGTGTTTTTGATGGATCAACTCTTAAATCAATAGTCTCTTTTGTTGGCTTGAAGCCAGCTTTTTGAAGAAGAACATCAACACTTTTGCGTTCAGGCAGTTCAAGCTCAATATAGCCATTACGGTCTGAAACTTTTCTGATTGGCGCACCTTCGGATATGATAATAACCTCCACTTCACTAACTGCATAGCCTTGCTTGGTTAGAATTTGAAGTCCAAGGCGTATTAGCTTGTCAGATTGATTAGAGTTTGATGAATTGCCATCAGAGTTTTGTGATGCTGCAATACTGTTAATATCAACTCCCCAATGATTCTTTATGATCTGGGAGGAGATGGCTGTAGTCAGAATTACAGCAAAGACGGCTATTGCCTTTGTTGTTGGGGGCCAACTGTTCATGAATGACATAAAATGAGTACTTTAACTGATCTGGGAGTGACTTGTCTATTATAGTGTCTTCCTTCTACTCCTTGTGACGTTGGATATAATTTGCAGAGAGTTTGGGACGATCAAGACCTGATCTAGCCTAATGGTTCTGGGGCTGTGGGGAATTCGTCAGTGATCGCGCCGATTGCAACCGGCGAAAGTACGGGCGATCGACTCGTAAGCATTCAGGGCGATCGCTTGCCCAAATTCACACCATAAAATGAACTAGGGGGAGATCAACTCTCCCTCTTTTTGGATTGGGATCAAGCCACCTGTTAGAAGGCTTGGGTCAAAGTCCCTAGCGATCATTCGGGAGTCTTGCCATGTCGATCGCCCTATTACCGGAACCTGCAATCATTACTGCTGATGATTATTTAGCCCAAGAAATTTTGGCTGAAACTCGAAATGAATATCGCAATGGAGTGGTTGTTCCAATGACGGGAGGGACACCGGAGCATAACGAAATTGCGAGCGTCTTGAATGCTCTGCTCAGAACCGCTTTGAAGGGAAAGGGATACAGTATTTTTGTGGCCGATCAGCGGCTGTGGATTCCGGAGCCGAATTTATATACCTATCCTGACGTGATGGTGGCGCGGCGACCCATTGAGCGGAAGCCCGATCGCACCGATACGGTAATGAATCCGATCCTGATTGCTGAGGTACTTTCCAAATCAACAGCGGCTTATGATCGCACTGAAAAATTTGCCGCCTACCGCACGATTGCGAGTCTGCAAAACTATCTGTTAATTGATCAATATCAACCCCATGTGGAACTCTACGCCCGAACGGGGGATCAGCAGTGGCTGTTCAGTGAATATGGGCAACTGAGCGATCGGGTGTTGTTCGATCAACTGGCGGTAACAGTAAATCTCTCTGATCTCTATGAAGCGCTGGAGTTTTAGTGAATGATGCCGATCGCCCTATTACCGGAACCTAAAATCATTACTGCTGATGATTATTTAGCCCAAGAAGTTTTGGCTGAAACTCGAAATGAATATCGCAATGGGGTAGTTATTCCAATGACAGGGGGTACACCGGAGCATAATTTCATTGCGATTAATTTGATTACGATTCTGAAATTTGCCTTGCGAGGACAAGCTTATGATCTCGCTTTGGCGGATCAACGGCTGTGGATCCCGGAGCCGAATTTATATACCTATCCTGATGTGATGGTGGCGCGGCGACCCATTGAGCGGAAGCCCGATCGCACCGATACGGTAATGAATCCGATCCTGATTGCTGAGGTGCTTTCCAAATCAACAGCGGCTTATGATCGCACTGAAAAATTTGCCGCCTACCGCACGATCGCGAGTCTGCAAAACTATTTGTTAATTGATCAATATCAGCCCCATGTGGAACTCTACGCCCGAACGGGGGATCAGCAGTGGCTGTTCAGTGAATATGGGCAATTGAGCGATCGGGTGTTGTTGGATGCGGTGTCGGTGGAATTGTCCCTTGCGGATCTATATGAGGCGATCGAGTTTGGCCGCGAGGCTTGACTCAATCCCCGATCGGGAACACCGGTTCAAAATATTTCACAAACTCCAACAGGTTGCGACCATCTGGCTGGGGATCATAGCTCAGGCGATCGGCCACCCGGTTCAGGATGGTCAAGCCCCGTCCGCCACCGCTGAGCTGTTCAACATCAAAAGTTTCTGGGGGTTCAGGAGTCTGGCCCCGCTCCAACACCGCCTGCCGCAAGTCAAACGGCTCCCCATAGTCCCAAAGGCGCAGGGTTAAGGCCGTGGCCGTGAGTTCTGCTTCCAAGTCGATCGGGGTGTCGCAAGGGTGTTGGCGATGGGCATGGCGCACCGCATTCGTGAAAACCTCCGCCAGCACCGAGAGGCATTGGAGCCAGACAGTACGAGGCACATGGGGTCGATCGAGCGTGTCAAACCAGTTCAAAACGCGATCGAGCACCGCCAAATCGCTAGCAATGCGAAGTCGAATCGTTTGGTTTACGCTGGGATTCAAAGCATCCAACCTCTGCGGCGCGTTCAAGCAAAGCGTTCGGAATTCTCAAGCCTTCAGTCTCAACCCTGAATTTTAGCCACGCCATCCCAGGCATTGTGCCAAAATCAGCCGTAGTCCGTACCATTCTAGGTACTCCACTGATAGCTCACGATTCCTACTCCAGCCAGGGCGGAATTCCCGTGACCGAGACTCGTCCGTTTCGGGGCGCGATCGCAACCCGTTGCACGTTGTGGCCCAGGCCCAGCCAACTCAACCCTCAGCCGCCAATCCCAGGGACAATTCGTGAAGGATCACGCATTACTCCCCAGGCTAACTTGCTTCGGAGAATGGCTCAACTCTTCCGGACTATTCGACTGGAATGGCGGCAATCCCCAGCGACGCTCATCCCTGGTGCCCATTCTCGGTGCTCATCTACGTCAAGGGCCCATCGGACTCGGCGCGATCTCGTTGGCATCGGCTCAATTTGGTTCGCCTGATGTCATTCGATTGACCCCATTTGCCCCATTTGATTTACGCGATTTGGCGTATTTCATCCGGTGTATTTCATTTGGCTTTTTTCATTCACTCGGTTCATTTCAGTTCAGCGGCTGCATCTTACGCCGACATCACGCCTAAGACATCACGCCTAAGACATTACGCCTGAATTGACCAATACTTGGGCTGCTCCTCTTGTTCCATCTTGCCACCACTGCCTTGACCTATGTTCCGTCTGCTGATTATCGATGACGATCCCACCATCCGCCGTCTGCTAGAGCGCACCCTGACCAAACAGGGCTATGAGGTGTTGGTTGCAGAAGATGGTGTTGCTGGTTTGGAGTTGGCCTGTAGTCAGCAGCCCGCTCTGATCATTTGCGATTGGATGATGCCGAAGATGGACGGCATTGAGGTTTGTCGGCGGGTCAAGCTGGAGGCCAGTTTATCCTCCACGTTCTTCATTTTGTTGACCTCCCTTGGCTCCGTGGACGATCGGGTCAGGGGGTTGGATGCCGGAGCCGATGACTTCCTGTCCAAGCCGATCGAGATGAACGAACTCAAGGCCCGGGTGCGGGCGGGCCTGCGGCTGCATCAACTGAACCAGGACTTGAAGGAACAAAAGCGGCTGTTGGAAGAGGAAATGGCCGAAGCGGCCGATTATGTCAAAACCCTGCTGCCCGCACCCATGGATGGCGCGGTGGATATTTCGGCCAAATTTGAACCGTCCAGCCGCTTGGGGGGTGACTGTTTCGATTTTTATTGGCTCGATGACGATCGACTCGTGGTTTATCTGGTGGATGCGGCGGGCCATGGCCTGAAGGCGGCGCTGCCCTCGTTGTCGGTGTTGAATTTGCTACGCTCCCGATCGCTCCCCATCCAGGACTATGGCAGCCCCAGCGAGGTGTTGCGGGCCCTGAATGGCGCATTCCAGATGAACGATCGCAACGACAAATACTTCACCGCTTGGTATGGAGTCTACAGCCGCCGCACCCGGAGCCTGGCCTATGCCAGCGCTGGCCACCCGCCCGGAATTTTGCTCTCGCCCAGCAAAGAATCGTTACCAACGGCCCAGCGCCTCAGAACGGTGGGGCTGCCCGTTGGCATGTTTGCGGAGGCTAAATATAGCGAAGCCTTTTGCGAAGTCCCCCCCGGCAGCACGCTCTACATCTTCAGCGATGGCATTTATGAACTGGGAATGCCCGATGGTACCGTTTGGGGGCTGGATCCCTTCGTGGAGGTGCTGCGGGAATGCTGGGCGGTTCCTGATCGGGGAGCGGTGGAGCAAATCGTGAATCGGGTGCAAGACTTTAACAGTGGCCGCAGCTATTTTGAGGATGACCTCTCTTTATTGCGGCTGCAATTTGCTTAAAGACTGGGAAGATGCTGAAGGTAGGGAGCAGTTTTTGGGATTTTTGTGGAGATCTTGCGGGGCCAATCAACAGATATTGCGAAGAGGCTTTGAAAATTTGAAGCAATTTCAGCAGCCCTTGAAGCAATTTGAGGCTACCCAAGGCTGTTTTTCAGAGTGACGAACCGGGCGATCGGGCGGCGATCGGGTGATGATCCAAGGGCGATCGATTACTGGCTAGTTATCGGGGCATTTGGGGATTGTTATCGCCTATCCAGCGCGATCGCGTAGCGATCCACGCGCCAACCCCTAAAATGGTTAACCGAACGCAGGCCGCATTTCCCTGCAACCTAGAAATGGCAATTGTTTCAAGCGCTCAACGGATTTAATTCCCTATGGACTTCTCAACCGTTGCCTCACAGCTCAACGCTTGGGCAATCCTGCCAGAAGGTATTGTCATTTTGACCCTCCTGGCAGTCTTGTTAATCGATCTCGTGTCCGGGCGGGCCGCATCGCGCTGGACTCCTTATCTGGCCGTGGCCGGTCTGTTGGGATCCGTGGTGGCCCTGTGGCTGCAATGGAACCCGGAAGACCCGGTTTCTTTCCTAGGCGGCTTCAGCAACGACACCCTGGGCAGTGTTTTCCGGGGAATCATCGCCCTGTCGTCGGCGATTACGATTCTGATGTCGATCGCCTATGTGGAATCCACCGGCACGGCCCTGGGCGAATTCATCGTCATTTTGCTCACGGCAACGGTTGGCGGGATGTTCCTGTCGGGCGCTGACGAGTTGGTGATGATTTTTGTGGCGTTGGAAACCCTCAGTATCGCGTCCTACTTGTTGACGGGATACATGAAGCGGGATCCGCGCTCCAACGAAGCGGCTCTCAAGTATTTGCTGATTGGGGCTTCCAGCTCGGCCATCTTCCTCTATGGCGCTTCGTTGCTCTACGGCCTCTCGGGTGGCCACACCCGCTTGAACGAAATCGCCGCCGGAATTGCCAGCAACCCCACCACGCCCCAAATTGGGATTGTGGTGGCGCTGGTCTTCGCGATCGCGGGGATTGCCTTCAAAATTTCGGCTGTGCCCTTCCACCAATGGACTCCCGACGTGTATGAAGGCTCCCCCACTCCGGTGGTGGCCTTTTTGTCCGTGGGTTCCAAGGCGGCTGGGTTTGCCCTGGCTATTCGCCTGTTGGTGACGGCTTTCCCGCTGGTGTCAGAACAATGGCACTTTGTGTTCACGGCCCTGGCGATCCTGAGTATGGTGCTGGGGAACGTAGTAGCCCTGGCCCAAACCAGCATGAAGCGGATGCTGGCTTATTCCTCGATCGGGCAGGCCGGCTTCGTGACGATCGGGCTGCTGGCCAACAGCGCCGACGGCTACGCCAGCATGGTGTTTTACCTGTTGGTTTATTTGTTCATGAACCTGGGCGGTTTCGCCTGCGTGATTCTGTTCTCCCTGCGCACCGGTACGGATGAGATCAGCGAATACTCGGGGCTTTACCAAAAAGATCCCCTGTTGACTTTGGGGTTGAGTGTGTCGCTGCTGTCCCTGGGTGGCATTCCGCCCCTGGCGGGCTTCTTCGGCAAGATCTACCTGTTCTGGGTGGGCTGGCAAGCGGGCCTGTATACCCTGGTGCTGTTGGGTTTGGTCACCAGCGTGGTTTCCATCTACTACTACATTCGTGTGGTGAAGATGATGGTGGTGAAGGAACCGCACGAAATGTCCGAGTCGGTGAAGAACTACCCGGCCATTAGCTGGAAACTTCCGGGGATGCGTCCTTTGCAAGTGGGCTTGGTGTTGTCGGTGATTGCCACGTCGCTGGCGGGGATTTTGTCGAATCCGCTGTTCGCGATCGCCAATGATGCGGTGGCCCAATCGCCGATGTTGCAAGCTTCTTTGAAGTTGCCAGCGGCAACGGCCAAGGCTCCGGTGGTCGATCGGGCGGTGTCTTTGGCTCCGACCCTTGAACCCTAGGCCAGCCTAGACAACATTCTGGACAACATTGAGGAACCCAAACCGGGCAATGGTTTTTCCCGATTAATGGCACTTCAAGCAACAAGCCGCCGGATGCTAGACATCTGGCGGTTTTTTTGACGATGCTTTGATGATTTTCTGGCGATTTTTAGTGTTTTTGGGTGTTTTTTGAATTTTTTCTGGGTGATGTGTTTTCTGGGTGATGTGTTTTCTGGATCATGATTTAGGTGATTTTTCCGGTACTGGGTTGAGGCTGATTGGGCTGGGATCTTTGGCCGTGACCCAGAACGCCTATTGCGCTCGCCGCCCGATCGGGGCATGGTTGGATCGCCCCTTTGGTTCCCGTTGATGGTTATGGATTCGCCCACCCCATCCCCACCGTCTAATTTTGATCCGTCGGCTGCTCCGGGATCCGTGGGGGTCGATCGGGCCCATTGGCGATCGCAAATCTTGACCAATCCGATGGCCGCCGAACCCTACGCGGCCTTGGGAGAACTGTTGCGGCAGTCGGGCCAGGTGGCCGGGGCGATCGAGGCCTGGTGCAAAGCCTTGGCCCTGGAACCCCAACGAGAAACTTGGTATGCGGGGGCCCTGGCGGCCTTTGATGGGTGGTTAAAGCTGCCATCGGTTTATGAAACCGAGGCCGCCCTCGGGCAGGCGCGATCGAACTATGCCCAAGGATTGGATCGGCTGATTAGCCTCACACGATCGCACCCGGCCCTGATGCAGTTGGCGCTGCAGGCGATCGCCCTGCGGGTTCCTTTCTATTTGAACTACCAGGGCCAGAACGATCGGGCCCTGCAAGAACAATACGGTGCTTGGGTGTGCCAAACCCTAGCCACGGTTTTTCCTGATTTAGCCCCCTTGCAACCCCGCTGGCCCCGTGAGCGATCCTCAGGCGATCGATTACGGATTGGCTATTTCAGCAGCCATTTTTATCACCACTCCGTGATGAAAACCCACCTGGGTTGGTTGCGCCATGCCGATCGCGATCGCCTGGAAATCTATAGCTACTATGCCGGCAATCGCTGGGATGCCACCACGGACGAAGCCCGCCGCCTGAGTGATCGATTTGCCTTTTGGGAAACGGGCAACGACTTCAATCCCCAGCGCTATGCCGCCTTTTGCCGGGCCGCTTGGCAGGATCAGCTTGATGTGGCGGTGATGCTGGATGTGGGCATGGATTCGGTGATGTATCTGATTGGCGGTTGGCGGTTTGCGCCTGTCCAATGCGCCACCTGGGGCCATCCGGTCACTACCGGTCTGCCCACGGTGGACTATTACCTCTCGAGTGATCGGATGGAACCACCCCAGGCCGAAACCCACTACAGCGAAACCTTGATCTGTTTACCGGGATTGGGCATCGCCTACGATCGCCCCCCGATTGCCCCCCAGCCTCAGCTCGATCGGGCCCAACTGGGTCTGGCGGACGACGAAGTGGTTTATCTCTGTTGCCAATCGTTGTATAAGTATTTGCCCCAAGCCGATCGGCTCTGGGTGGAAATTGCCCAAGCGGTTCCCCGATCGCGCCTCGTTTTCCTTGCCAGCCCTTTTCCAGAAGCGGCCCCGCCCTTTGCCCAGCGCCTAGGGGCCGCCTTTGCGGCCGCCGGCCTGGCTTTTGCTGACCACTGCACGATCTTGCCACCCCAATCCCAAACACAGTTTTGGCAACTGAACCAACTGGCCGATATCTTCCTCGACTCGATCGACTGGTCCGGTTGCAACAGCACCCTGGAGGCGATCGCCGCTGGCCTCCCTGTCGTCACCCTGCCCGGAGCCTTGATGCGCGGTCGTCATGCCGCCGCCATCCTCACGGAACTGGGGCTGACGGAAACCATTGCCCAAACCCCCGAAGACTATTGTGATTTGGCGATCGGGTTAGGGTGCGATCGGGCTTGGCGACAGAATCTTCGCTTAGAAATCGCCCAGCGATCGGCCCGCATATTTAACCAAATTCACGGTGTCCGGGCCCTGGAAACTTTCTATGAATCCGCCTTGCAGCGTCGCCAACAGGAATGCACCCCCTGCCCGATCGCCCAAGCCGGAACCTAGCCATTTCCGCGCCATAGGATCTGCCAGCGGGCGCAGGGCCGCACGCCTGGTTCACTCGATGTGAGAAACAAAAGAGCCAATCCGTCACCAACTCCACAGCCCGATCGCTCCACAGCCAAACACCCGCAAAACAAAACAAGGGGCCTTGGCCCCTTGTCAGTCAGCATTCCTGATGACCGATTGATCATGCATTGATCATGCAACTGGATCATGCGCACTGCATGATCACGCCATGCTCAATGGAAATCGTCGCGATAACGATTAGCCGAAACAACCAGATTCGAGCTTAGTTGCCTTCCACCTGTTTCAGGTGAATATGCTTGCGGCCCAGGGTAATTTCAAACTCATCACCCGGCTTCAGATCCATTTGCTTGGTGTAAGCCGAGCCAATCAACAAATTGCCATTCGACTGCACCGTAATCCGATAACTTGCACTGCGGCCGCCCCGACCATTGGGCTTTGCTTTGTTATCGAGTTCAATCCCTTCCGCGTCAATCAACGCGTTATAGAACTTCATCATGTTGACGCGATCAACGCCATCCTTGGTCGTGGTGTAGTAACCACAGGCCCGCGCCTTTTCTTCCTTGCTGGCGTTTTCCAGTTCCTTGACCTTTTCCAGTAGTTGGGCACCGGTCAAGGGTTGCGGGTCGGTCTTTTTGCGCTTGCTCATTGCTGTTTTAATCCAACAGGCTGGTCAATCTAGAGAGTAATGAATGAATTCACTGATACAGCGTTTGCCGGATCTCAGGCGAAAGGCGAAGATGATCGCGGCAATGGCTGCAAACCGGAATTGTTCCGATCGGCAGCTTCCTTCTTGCCAGCAAACGCCTTTGAACATCCCAGTGATTCCCAAAAGATTCCCTGGGACAAGTTGCTTGAATCGGAAGATTGGGGAGATGAGTTCCACCAACCAAGCCGAGCGGTGTTTTTAAACTTCAAGAAGGTAATTTCATGCTAGCATCAGGCTCCATCATGGTACACGATTTGTGTTAAATCGCTAGTGGTTTTTTCAAAAAATCAATGATTGTCTGATTCAGTAGATCTGCTGACAGGATCTCCAAACATCCCTATTCTCGTCTGAGGAGGGATTAACCATCAGAATTTTGCAAGATCAGATGGCGATTCTGGCGTTCTTGAGCCATTGAAGCACCGTGGTCGGCAGCAAACTTGAGGAATGATCTTGATAATCTTCGCGGCACAAGAACGGCGCACTGGGGGCGATTTAGCGCCGGTTCTGGGAGCAAAACGGGGCGATCGGGAGTCATGGTTCCAGCCATGAAGCTAACTGCTCGCGGACGCTACAGCATCAAAGCGATGCTGGATCTCGCCTTGCAACGCGGTCTTGGCCCTTGTCCTGTCCGCGCCATTGCCCAGCGCCAAAATATTCCAATGCCCTATCTGGAAAAATTGCTCATTGAGCTGCGGCGGGCGGGGTTGGTGGAGTCGCTGCGGGGCACTCGAGGTGGCTATCAACTGGCCCGCGACCCTAAGGAAATTTTTTTGGGAGAAATTCTGCGAGCGGTGGGCGAATCATTCACCGCTGCGCTGGGGCAAGAGATGGGTGCAGATTTGGCAGAAGATTGGGTAATGCGATCGCTCTGGAAGCGGCTGGCTCAGAAAATTGGTGACGCGCTCGATCGAATTTCCCTGGAAGATCTTTACTTTGATGCCCGCAGTTGGCAAGCGGCTAAAGGCCAAGACAGCAATTTCATTATCTAGGGAGATTCAAGGTTGCCAGACCCCTTGGCTGGCTCGATCGATCCCAGCCCATTCCCACTGTAGAATTCAACAGCGCGGCGATCGCCCTTGGCCCCGATCGGAGGATCTTTTTCGGGCCCTTGCCTTGGCCCAGATGGGCGATCGCGCTGGGTCTGAACTCGCCGCAATTGGGGGCCCCAGATGGCAAGATTTTTTCGTGAATCCTGCCCTGCTTTGGGAGAATCGCGGCGGTTGTTTGGGTCGTCAATCGTCCCGCAGTGAGCCCCCAAAACCATGCCTTGCGAACAGGCTTCGCGCGGCTACTCCGCAAATAATCGCACCCCAGAATACCGCAAATGTGTGAATCATCCACCAGATCGATCCAAACAGTTACGATTTAATTTCTTAAATTAGTTTTCTCAATTATTCCCAACCGATTCCCATTCATAACCATGACCCCCGCCAATCCATTTCTGCGTTTGGATTACGAACCCGCTTTTCAGTCACTGGGGGACGATTATTTTGACCCGGTGGCGGCCGCCGAATTTCCGATGCATCAATTGCGCTTTCGGAATGATCACCTGTTGCCGAAGCTGGGGCTAGATCCGGCGGCGGTTCGTGACGATGATTTTGTGGCGGCCTTTGGACAATTTGTCGGACGGGAACCGCTGCTGGCCATGCGTTACCACGGCTATCAGTTTGGGGAATATAACCCACGGTTGGGCGATGGACGGGGGTTTTTATATGGCCAAGTGCGGGGCCAAGACGGCGTTCTTTATGATTTGGCCACGAAAGGATCTGGCCAAACCCCCTATTCCCGCAACGGCGATGGGCGCTTAACCCTCAAGGGTGGCGTGCGGGAAGTGTTGGCGACGGAGATGCTCGATCGGTTGGGGGTCAACACATCACGCACCTTGTCACTGATTGAAACGGGCGAAAAACTATGGCGGGGAGATGAACCCTCGCCCACGCGATCGTCCGTAATTGTGCGGATGGGAGAAAGCCACATTCGATTTGGCACGTTTGAGCGGCTGCACTATCTCAAGCGGCCCGATTTAATCGATCGCCTGTTGGCCCATGTGCTGGAAACCTACTATGGCCATTGGGCGTGCGATCGGGATTGGAAAGCCAAGCTCTATGCGGAATTGGTGGAGCGAGTGGCGCGGCTTTGTGCCCAATGGATGGCGGCGGGGTTCTGCCATGCGGTTTTGAACACGGACAATATGTTGATCACGGGCCAGAGTTTCGACTATGGCCCCTATGCCTTCATTCCTACCTACGATTTGCGATTTACGGCGGCCTATTTTGACTATTACGGCCGCTATGCCTATGGCAACCAACCCACCATTTGCCGCTTGAATTTGGAGCTGTTGCAACGGCCGTTGGAGATGGTGATGCCGGTGGCGGATTTAGAAGCCGGACTGGAACGATTCCCAGAACAATATGCTCAAGAATATCGCCGGTTAATGGCGGCCCGACTGGGGTTTGAGCATTTAGCAGAGACGGAGGCGGATGATTTGGTGGAGGCAACGGTGCAATTTTTGGCCGTTTCCCAAACGCCCTATCACGCGTTCTTTGCCAAACTACGCAGCCATTTTTCCCCCAGTTGGCGCGATCGCCCGGAAGACTATGCCAATGATCGCCCCTTTTGGGTGGGGCCCGCTGACAGCAACCCTCAAGGGGAAACCCTGGCCTATTGGGGAAAATGGTGTGAAGTTTATGGGCGAATTTTGCAACAACAATCGGATCAGGACTTGGCGGCCGTGGCTGACCAACTCCAGCGGGCTAACCCGTTGATCACGATCGTCCGGCCCGAAATTGAGCGTGTTTGGGAGGCGATCGACCAGGCCGACGATTGGCAACCCTTCGCGGAACTGCTGAGGGCGATCGGTTCTTAGAGGATGTCTGAAAAGCCAAAATTGCTACTCTGTACGCCCCAGAGATCGATGTAGACAAGGGGCTTAAGCCCCTTGTTCCTACGACAATAATCTTCAGCCCATACTGAAAGATACTTCTCAGACATCCTCTTAGGGTCGCAAGCCGGTAAAAGCTGTAATGATTGGCCACATCAGGACGGGAGTTCTGGATTTTTGTTAAAACGGCAATATTGCAGCCCGATCGAGCCGGCCCAATTCAGCAAGCTCCCACCCTGGCGATTCAGGGCCGTTGCTGGAGTTGCTGGCGGATCATCTGCCGCTGAGGAGATTGTTTTTCAACATAGGTTTGGGGTGATCCGCATGGCGACATTTAAAACCGAAGCCCAAAAAAGCTGTTACGAGAAGATTTTTCCTTGGCTCCAAGGGATTTGGTCCGATGTGGTGATTGATATGGAAGCGCCCCATCCCACGGCTTACATCACCGCCGGTTCTGCCTGTGTGTTGGTGGAGGTGTTGCCCTGGGGGGATGATGATGCGGTGGTGAACACGCGCTCCTATGTGGTGACCAATGTGGATTTGTCACCGGAGCTGATGCACTATCTATTACGTGAGAATGATCGGTTGCTGTTTGGGGCTTTTGGAATCGATGCCGATGGTGATATTTTCCTAAACCATGCGATCGTGGGTTCTGAGTGCGATCGCCCGGAATTGGAAGCATCGGTGCAGGCGGTTTTGTCCTTGGCGGATGAATATGACGATGCGATCGTCTCGCGCTGGGGCGGTCAACGGGCGGTCGATCGCGTGCCCAGTTTGACCTAACGGCTTGAGAGAAATTGATGAGACAAGAACAGTGGCGTGAAGAACGGTGGCGTAAAGGGCAATGGCGCAAAGGGCTAATCCTAATCAGTGGTTCCGTTGCGAGTTTGTGCTTAGCCACAACGGCTAGGGCGATCGCGCCGTCGCTGCCACAACCCAACTTGACTCCGGCTGCCGATCACTGGATGGCCCAAACTACCGACTCCGAAGGGGCGATCGGTCAGGAATCTGCGGACTTTTTTGCCAACCGGGCCCAAGAACGGCTCCGTAGTCGCGACTTCGCCGGGGCGGTGGCGGACTTTTCCAAGGCGATCGAACTGCAACCGGCGGGTCAACTGCCCCCCGCCCAACTGGCTCGGCTCTATTACAGCCGGGGCAATGCCCAATGGAACTTGCAGGCGGCGGAAGCGGCGATCGCGGACTATACCGAAGCCCTGCGTTTGGATCCGCAATTGACTAATGCTCTGGTGAATCGGGGGGTGGTGCGTCGGGCCCGGGGCGACCTGGCCGGGGCGATCGCGGACTATTCAGCGGCCCTGAGTCAAAAAGCGGATGACCCAACCATTTACTACAACCGGGGCAATGCCTATCGCGATCAACAAGATTGGGCCGCGGCTTTGACGGATTACGATCGGGCGATCGCCCTCGATCCCAACTATGTGAATGCCTACATCAACCGGGGAACAGTTCACCGCCAACGGGGCGACGGGGCGGCGGCCTTGGCGGATTTTGACGCGGCGATCGACCGGAATCCCCAATCGGCGGAAGCCCTGTTTAATCGTGGCGTGTTGCGGTTTGACCGGGGCGATCGCCCGGGCGCGGCGGCGGATTTGGATCGGGTGGTGGCCCTGCGGCCCCAGCAGGCCAGCGGCTGGGTGAAGCGCGGCCTGTTGCGCCACATTGCGGGCGATCGCAACCGGGCCATGGCCGACTACGGCCAGGCGATCGCGGTGGATCCCCAAGTGGCCGAAGCCTATAACCTACGCGGGTTAGGCTATTTCCAAATGGGACAAATTCGGGAGGCCCTGGCGGACTTGAACCGGGCGATCGAACTGGATCCGCTCTATGCCAATGCCTATGTCAACCGAGGGATGGTTTATCATCAGCGACGCAACTTTGAAGCCGCGATCGCGGACTATTCAGCGGCCCTGCGGGTGAATGTGGACTATGCGGAAGCCTTCCATGCCAGGGGGTTAGCCCGGGCCGGAATGCGCGATTGGCTCGGGGCGATCGCGGATTATTCCGAGGCCCTGCGGTTGCAGCCCACCTATGCCAACGTCCTGCTGAATCGAGCGAGGGCCCATCGCTCCCGGGGCGATCGGGGGGCGGCGCGGGCAGATCTCCAGGCGGCGGAAGTGATCTACCGCGATCGACAGGATCAAGCCGGTTTGCAACAATTGCGGGAACTGCGGAACTCGCTCTAAATTCCACACCAGGCTCGAAATGCAGACAAGGGGCTGAAGCCCTGTCGTCATTTCCTGAGATCAGACAACAACGGTTGATTTTCCATGCCCCAATCGTCGTAACAAGGGGCTTGAGCATCTTGTCCCCCACGATCTGCTAACGGTGGAATCAGGGTTTCAGGTGATTGGACGACAGGCCCTAAGCCCTTTGTCCCGACTGTGATCGGTGCTTTGCAGATCCCCTCTGTTTGTCCCGAGGGTGATCGGTGCTTTGCAAGTCCTCTTCGTTACTGCTCAGCTTCCTCAGGATCGGGATCGAGATTGGAATCGGGCGCAGGCGTTTCCGGCGGCCGGCGAGATCCATAGCGAGGTTTGGCCTCCGCCACCTTCAGAGGCGATCGCCCGGAAGACGGACTGGGCAGCAAGGTGAGTTGGCCCTTGGCGCGATCGGGTGGGGCCGCCGATGGGGTGGTGGGGCGGCGGCGATCGCTCGTGCGTTCCTCCACCGTGTCCGCCGCCACCACTTCGTAGAGAATGGCCCGTTTGCCCGGTTCACTGCCCTTCCGCAAAATTCGCCCCAACCGTTGAATGAACTGCCGAGTGGAACCGCTGCCCGCCAAGAAAATCGCCACCTTCGCATCGGGCACATCCACCCCTTCATCCAACACATTGGCCACAACGATCGTGCAATAGTCCCCCTGTTTGAACTTTTGCAGAATTTCGTGACGCTCCTTGATCGGCGTTTGGTGGGTGATGGCGGGGATTAAGAATTCCTGGGAAATTCGATAGACCGTGGCGTTGTCGTTGGTGAAAATCAACACCCGATCGGGGTGATGTTGAGCCAATAAATCCGCCAACAGGCGCAATTTGCCATCGGTGCCGAGGGCGATCGCCTTGGCCTCGTGGTGCGCCAGCAAGGCCCGGCGGCCTTCGGCCGATCGGGCAGAAACCTGAATAAACCGCTGCCAGCCATCCAGGGAGCCAAAGCTAATTTTCTGCGATCGCAAAAATTGATTTCGGGTTTGAATCAAGGCCTCGTAGCGGGCCCGCTCCCGATCGGCTAAATTCACCCGAATTTGCACCACCTCGTGATCGGCTAAGGCTTTGCCCGACAAGTCCTCCGGCGCTTTGCGATAGACCTCGGGCCCAATCAGCTCATCCAAATCCACATGGCGACCATCCGCCCGATCGGGCGTGGCCGTTAGCCCCAATCGGTATGGGGCGATCGAACAATCGGCGATCGCCCGATAAAACTGGCTGGGCAGGTGATGACATTCATCAAAAATCAACAGGCCATACTGATTGCCCAGGGTTTCGGCATGAATGGCGGCGCTGTCGTAGGTGGCCACCAACAGGGGCGTTCGATCGCGCGAGCCACCCCCCAACAACCCCACCGCCACATCGGGAAACGCCGCCGACCAATGGGCATACCACTGGTGCATCAAATCCAGCGTGGGCACAATCACCAACGTGCTGCGCGGCGTAGCCACCATGGCCATTTGGGCTAAGTAGGTTTTGCCCGCCGCCGTTGGCAACACCACCACCCCTTGGCGACCCGCCTGTTTCCAGGCCGCCAGGGCCTCCTGCTGGTGGGGATAGGGTTCCATTTGCAACCGGGGTTGCAGTTCCAGGGGGGCAAATTCCTTGGCCTCGTCCTGAAACTCGATCGCCTCGGCCCGCAAGCGTTCCACCAGCGATCGGTATTGATGCGCCGGAATCCGAAACTTTTCGATTCGATCGTCCCAAACGGCCCATTCAATCCAACTGCGGCCCTTGGGCGGTGGATGCAAAATCAGAGTGCCGCGATCGAAACTTAAGCGGGGCAACCGAGCCATGGGCAGCGCAATCGGACAGGGCTGATGGATCTGATAGAACAGAAGTGGAATTGCAGTCATGGTAGCCCGGTTTGGGTTAATCAACGGAGAGCGCCCTATGGTGGCTTGGCGATGGCACTGGTTAGCAATGGTGACGATCTCGCTCGTGGGGGGATCGGTCAGCCTCGGCGGGCCCGTGACGGCGGCCGGGCGCTTGATCCCCAACGATCAACGGTCCCAGTCCCGCCCCCTGCTCCCCCACCGGGCCCAAAATCTCGAGGTCGATCGCCTCATCCAACGGGCCGATGAATTGTTCTATCGCCAAGATCAATACGCCGAAGCTGCCCGGTTATACCAACAGGCGATCGACCAAGGGGGCGAGAATCGCCCCGAGGCCGTTGGCCCCCTGGCCCAATGTCTGATGCTGTTGGGGCGGGATGCGGAGGCCATTCCCCTGTTGCGGCGTTTTGCCAACGGGAACCCGGGCAACGAAACTTGGCTGAGTCGGTTGGCCATTGCGGAATATCGCACCCGCGACTATGCGGCCGCCGAAAAGCATCTGTTGATGGCGATTCAGTCTTGGGAAACCAAACGAGCCAGCGGCGACTTAAACGATATTCAACGGGTGACGCTGCTGGAACAACAAAGCTACGCCTATCGCCAACTGTTGCGAACGCTGATTGCCCAAGGCAAAACCGAGGCGGCCTTGGAGTGGGCCGAACGGGGTCGGGCCCGGGCGCTGGTGGAAGTGTTGATGCAACAGGCCGCCCGCCAGCCCACAACTGAATCCCTGTCGATCGGGCAAATTCGCCAACTGGCCAAACAGCTCAACGCGACCCTCGTCACCTATGCGGTCTTGGGCAAAACCCCGAAGATTATTGGTGATGAATTGGAAGACGACTCGATCGTCGCCATTTGGGCCGTGCAACCCAATGGGTCGATCGCCTTCAAGGAGGTGGATCTCGCCCAAGTGTCCGCCAAATCCCTCACGGAATTGGTGTTGGCGGCCCGGGGAGCCATGACCGCTGTGTTACCCACCGCCGACAGCGCCACCACCGAGCTAAAACGGCTCTACCAATTGTTGATCGCCCCGATCGCCCCTCAATTGCCCCGCGATCCCAAACAACGCTTGGTGTTTGTGGTGCAAGGGGCCACTAACCTGGTTCCCTTTGCGGCCCTCCAGAATCCCAACGGCGATTACCTGGTTCAAACCCAGACGATCGCCACAACGCCATCCCTTCAGGTGTTAGCCATTGCTGAGCAACGCCGTAAAACGCAAACCCCTGCGGCCCAGCCCGGCTTGGTAGTGGGTAACCCGGTCTTAATGCCCGAAGTGCCCGCCGGCCCCGACGGCCAACGGGAGCGGCTGGCTCCTTTGCCCGGAGCCGAAACCGAAGCCCAGGCGGTGGCTCAAATGCTGGGGGTGCAACCGCTGCTGACCGATCAAGCCACCAAAAGCGCGATCGTGGCTGAAATGCCCCATCAACGGATCCTGCATTTCGCCACCCACGGGGTCTTGGATCTGGATGCCAATTTGAACGAGTTTGGCCGCCCGCGCGATCCCAACGCCCCCAAAGCTCGCCACGGCGGCGTGATTGTCAGCCCTGGCTCTGTGATCATTGGCGGCAATGTAACGGTCAATGGCAACAATGCCAACCTCGCCCTAGCGGGGGAAGGGGTGGTGCAGCCGGCCGTGCCCGGCCTCTTGGCCCTGGCTCCCTCCCGAGGGGATGATGGTCTGTTACGAGCCGCAGAAATCGCCACCATGCGCTTGCAAGCCCAGCTCGTGGTGTTGAGTGCTTGTAATACTGGTCGGGGTCGCATTACGGGTGATGGGGTGATGGGTCTGGCGCGATCGTTCCTAGTGGCCGGCGTGCCCACGGTGGTGGCTTCCCTTTGGAAAGTGCCCGACAACCCCACCAAAACGCTGATGATTGCCTTTTATCAAGCACTTCAGCGCAATCCCGATACCGCTGTCGCCCTGCGCAGCGCCATGCTGGAAACCATCAAACAGCATCCAAATCCTCGGGACTGGTCTGCCTTTATCACCGTTGGGGCCCCTTAGGGCGAAAAATCAATCAAACCCTTTCAAAACTCGGCTTGTTGAACCGTCACGAGTAACCCCGCGATCGTTGCCTATCCCGAGCGATCGCTATCCAAGGGTGACCATTGATGCTTCAATTTTCTGGATGATTTCGATTGCCCTTCCCGGATTTTTTCTGGTTTGCCTGATGGGTACTTTATGGACAGTTAGCTCCCTTGGAAACCGTTGGGCCACCAACGCCCTTGGGGGTTAAAAATGGCCATCGAGACTGTTTCTTTTCAGAAATTTGCCCAAAAATTCACCTAGAGGTTGAGTTGGGGATGTTCCTGGCAATGACCTCAGAGACTTGTTTAGAGGATGTCTGAAAAGCCACAGCTACTACTTGCCGGACTTATCGATCGACGCAAGCCAGGAGCTTGGCAGCTCATCCGAACCACTTTTCAGACATCCTCTTAGCAAGAAATTGACCAAGGGACTGACCGAGGAATGGGCTTCGGACTTGACTGGAGAACTGGCTTGAGAACTGACTGGAGAATTAGCTTGAGCGTTTGCTGGAAAGTTTGCCTGAGAGTTTTGATCGCGACCCCATGATTCAACCACGCACTATTCAAGTTTGGGTTGGGGCTGTTTTGGTAATCACCATTCTGCCGTCGCTGTTTGAGTTGGCAGGGGTTTCTTTTTCCACGGTGATCCAGCCCTTGGATCCGACGGTCATCCCTGCCATGACGGATCCCAGCTTTGTGCAGGATCCGGAATTGGTGGATGGGTTACACCGCATGTTGGCGGGTAGTTTTACCCACACCATTTTGGAATGGAGTGCCTTTGCTGCTGCCACTCTGACGGCGGTGTTGGCTTTTTTGCACTTTACATTGCATCGAGATTTGGTCACCCCGCTGATTGGGTTGGTGTTGTTTTATGCCGGTTGTATGGATGCATTTCACACCCTGGCCGCCGATCGCCTGATTGATTCTGCCGGTAGCTCGGTGGACTTAATCCCTTTCACTTGGGTGCTCTGTCGGTTATTTTCTGGCACTATTTTGACCCTGGGATTGGTTGCCATTACGAACACCAACAGTCATCTTTTGCCCGATCGCTGGCAGTGGGTGGGCCGGTCTGGGCTGGGTAGCTCAGCATTAATTGGTTTCGCATCCTTAGGGTTAGGTTTGCTCGCCTATTTAACCATTTGGCTGTGCTTAACCAGTCAGAAACTGCCACCGACCTTGTTTCCCGATGCGATCGTGACTCGTCCTTGGGATTTGGGGCCGTTGGTGTTGTTTGCCCTTTTGGGTTTGTGGGGACTGCCTCGGTTTTATGAAAAATATCCCAGCTATTTTTCTTTGGCCCTTTGGGTCAGCATGATTCCCCAAGTTGCCACTCAGCTCCACATGGTATTTGGTTCGACGACCCTGTTTGATTCGGGGTTTAATATTGCCCATTTCCTGAAAATTGTGGCTTATTTGGTTCCCTTCAGTGGCCTTTGCTTAAGCTATGTGCAGGTGAATCGGGAACGCACCGTGGCGATCGGGGATTTGCGACGGGCCAATGAGTCCCTCACCGAATTGGAGCGTTTGTCGAGCGATCGGGCGGCAGTCCTCAATCAGGTGTTGTTGGATTTGCGCAACACCCAAAGCCAGCTCATCCATGCGGAGAAAATGTCCGGCTTGGGCCAGTTGGTGGCTGGCATTGCCCATGAAATCAACAATCCTGTTAGTTTTATTCGGGGCAATTTGCTGTATGCCAAAAACTACACCAAGGATTTAATTGATGTGGTGCGAGCCTATCAAGAAACCTATCCCGATCGCCCGGAACATCTACAGGACTTGGAGGCGGAATTAGATCTTCCCTTCATCCAAGACGACTTTCTGAAGCTGATGGACTCCATGCAGAATGGGGTGCTGCGAATTAACTCGATCGTCTTGGCTTTGCGCTCCTTTTCTGGTCTGGATGAGGAGGGGATGAAGCCCTTGAATTTGCAGTCGAGCATTAAGCACGCTTTGTTGATTCTGAATCATCGGCTTACGGGCAACGATTCCATGGCCAAAAAAACGGGATTGAGCGTCAATCTCGAAACGCGCTATGAGGCGGTGTCGCCAGTGTTGTGCTATCCCGACCAAATTAATCAGGTTTTGTTGCATTTACTGACCAATGCACTGGATGCGCTGGAGGAGGCAATTCGCCAAGACCGGCAATGCCAAGACCCCAACTGGCAACCCATGTTGGCCGTGTCCCTGGTCAATTTGGGCGATCGGGTGCGGGTGTTGGTGCGGGATAACGGGATGGGGATTCCTGAGTCGGCGCGAGATCAGCTCTTTGATCCCTTTTTCACCACCAAGCCGGTGGGCCGGGGGACGGGTTTGGGTTTGTCCGTGAGCGAAAGAATTGTGAAGTCCCATGGCGGACTAATTGAATTCAGTACGGCGATCGGGCAAGGAACGGAATTTCGGGTGGAGTTGCCGATTAAGCCTGACTCCCTAACCTAGGGGCGCAAAACTCAACCATTTCTATGAAGATTCGAGATCGCGGATTGGATGGGTGATGCTGCGGTGATCGCGTGGCTATGATGATAGGCGGCGATGATGATGGGTGCGTAGCCGATACCGGCGGGCTAGTCGTGGGCTAATCAACGGTCAATTCCATGCAGATCAAGATGGCGATGGATATGGAAATGGATATGGAACCCGAAGCGGTCAACGTTTCTCAAGTTTCGATGGATATCCACGGTGGTATTAAGAGCGCACTCCATCCCACCCATCCTCAAAAGCATCGCCAGCGGGGCCGGAAGCAGCCGAGCCAAAATCCCCAGAACCCCATGGGCCCAAGCTGGGGGCGTTGGTTGGGGGCCATGGCGCTGACCTGCTGCGGCCTGGGAGCGATCGCCCCCGTAGCTTGGGCCAATGACACGCTTCCCTTTGGTGCGCCCTTGCCCGGTGCGCCCGCCGCGCCGATCCCCGAAGCTGAAAGGCCCGCTGCTGCGCCCCCACCGCGCTCTCCCATTGATGTGGAAGTGTTGGAAGCGCCGCGCCCCAGCCCGATCGCGAACCCAACGGCTATGGAAGAAACCGGCTGGGTGGTGGAAGAGGGAGCAGGCTCGGGGGTGACCATGGTGCAGGAACCTCCAACCGCGTCCAGCGCGATCGCCCCGACAAACCCAACCGATCGCAACTTTTTTGAGCCGGTGGTTCCCCGCCAGGGCCGTTATGTGGTCTATGCCCTCGGCGATAGCTTGGGACTGTTTGAGCAGGTTAAACAACTGTCTCCCACGGCGGCTTTTGTCACCTATCGGGGGCAAACGGCTGTGCGGGCTGGGCTATTTGAGCGATCGATCGATGCCACTGCTCGGGTGCGGGAACTGGCTCAACGGGGGATCACTGCTGAAATTGGCGAATTGAGCGAGTCGGCAGCTTCTGGATCCGATGCCACGGTTAATGCCAGCGTCAATTCCTTTAATCGGGTGCAACCGGTTCGATCGCCCCTGCCCGCTCGATCGGGCGCGGCCGGGTGGTCACCAACGTGGGGTTCTAATCAGAATGAACCGGATCCCAGCGCACTTTTTGCCAACTTTGAACCCAATGGCAGCGATCCCCAATGGCAGCCTCCCAGCAACACGGCTCCACTCCCGATGGCGGGCCGCCGGTTGCCCCCCTTGGGGAACACCAGTCGATCGCGCAGTTTGCCCGAGCCACCACCGGAACCCATGGCCAGCCTGCCGGATTCGGAACCGATCGTTGCGCCAGCCCCCAGCCGCCTTGCGCCTTTGCCTCGATCGAGCAATCAGCTTCCCAGCACCCTGGCCGCTGCCAACTCCACGGCCACCAATGACCCGGCCTATTTTGTGGTGGTGACCAACGGGCGATCGCCCCTCGCACAATTGATTAACCGGCTCAGTGAACTGGGGGTTCCGGCTTCCAGTGTTTTCCCCAACGAAACCGGCGGTCTGCGTATTGGCCCCTTTGCCGACCAATCCATGGCCCAACAGTGGCGATCGCGTCTTGGGGCTGCCAACCTAACCACCGAGCTGATGCAAAACGGCTGGATCATCGACGGCAATAATCTCTAAGAGGATGTCTGAAAAGCCAAACTTGCTACTCTGTATGCTCCAGCAATCAACGCAAACAAGGGGCTTAAGCCCCTTGCCCCCACGATAATTGATGCTTGGCCCGTACTGAAAGATACTTCTCAGACATCCTCTAAGGCATCCCTAAGGCAGTCGCCTCCGCGTTCATGGCCCCTGTTCATGGCCCCTGTTCATGGCCCGCGATCTGGCGCGATCGCCCCTTCACCCGCCGCCAGGGTTTGGCCATGGGCGCAATAGCCCTGCAACAGCTTGAGTCGCTCTTGCATGGTCGATCGGCGCTGGGCAAAGGTCGCCGGTTGGCGAGCCATTCGCAAAAATGCCCAATCCGTTTCCAGCAAACGTAACTGTTTGTAAATTTCCACTTGCAGTGATTGCTCCAGGCCGCTGCCCTCCGCCAGCCCCGTCACCGCCATCCGCAGATCGGCCAACACTTCATTCAGATCCGCCGGAGGCTGGGTTGCCGCTTGCAAGCGCAATTCAAAGCATTCCAGCGCCAATCGTAGTTTTTCGTAGCCTCGATCCGATAAACTGCGATTATTGGCTGATTCAAGCGAGTCAAGCGCTTCTTTTTTGAGATTTGACGTATTTTTACTCATCGAATCGGGAGATTGCATAGGGCGATCGGTCGTAATGAAGGGACGGAGATCAGGGCGATCGGGTGTAATCCAAAAAACATCATTCCCAATTGCGTGAAACCGAAGAGAATTTAGTAGAATCTATTGCATTTCATAAAAATTTCCTCCAACCTTCGGGCCGTTCACAAACCACAGTCCAAAGGTCAGGGATGCTTAGAAAATTTGGTTGAAGCATGACAGAAACCAGCTTTCTAAGTTAGACCTAATTACAGCGTTCTCTAAATTTAAAACTCCTTTTAGCGATAACGGCCTCAGCCGCTGTGTTGTCCCCAGCCAGGGCCAGGGGGTTAACAGCACCCTAGCAGTTTGAGGCTCTTCTTGTCGTCTCCGCAGGTCATTTTGCTTTCAGGCTCTTTGTTTTGAATTGCTGAGTTGATGTGTGATGTTCCCTCAGCCTGGGGTCATCACTCGGCCCCATTTCAGCCAGCCTTTTCCCCGTCTAAGCATTCACTTTGGTTGGTCATTGGTTCGCCATTGGTTCAGCTCCAGCCCTGAAGAATCGCCGTTTCCGATCGCCCTTTGCGCGGATTGGGCTTGATTGCACAACCTTCAGGCTGGGGATCATTCTCATCCATGGGAATTGGCCAATGGAATGACCATTACTCGTTCGATCGCTCCTCACCCCCCATCCCAGACCCTAATTTTTTCCCTCAAAAATCCTATGGTTGTCGCCGTTTCCCACCATTACTCGCCCGTTGATGAATATCCCAGTCTGTCGCTGCCCACTTGGCTCAGCCAATGTTTAATGGAGGATTTTCATCATCCCCAAGGCGCGGAACGCCCCCTAGGCAACAGCTTGATTTGTCGAGCCTTTCAATTTGCCTATGATCTGCATCAAGATCAATATCGGGCTTCCGGCGAACCCTACATTGCCCATCCGGTGGCCGTGGCTGGTTTGCTGCGAGAATTGGGGGGCAGCCCCGAGATGATTGCAGCGGGTTTTCTACACGATATTGTGGAAGACACGGCTACAACCCTGGAAGATTTGGAAGCCAAGTTTGGTGCAGAAGTGCGATTTTTGGTGGAAGGGGTCACGAAACTTTCTAAGTTTAATTTTTCGAGTAAAAAAGAGCAGCAAGCGGAGAATTTCAGGCGTATGTTTTTGGCGATGGCCAAGGACATTCGCGTGATTGTGGTGAAATTGGCCGATCGCCTGCACAATATGCGAACTTTGGAGCACCTGGCTCCGGAAAAACAGCGCCGGATTTCCCAAGAAACCATGGATATTTTTGCGCCCTTGGCCAATCGCTTGGGCATTGGGCGCTTCAAGTGGGAATTGGAAGATCTGTCGTTTAAATATCTTCAACCGGATGCCTATCGGGAAATTCAAGAACTGGTGGCGGAAAAACGCACCGATCGCGAGGCCCGGCTCGATCGGGTGTTGCAAATTCTGCGCGATCGGCTTAATCAACTCGGCATTCAAAGCGCCGAAACCAGCGGCCGGCCCAAGCATCTCTATGGCATCTACCAAAAGATGCAGCGCCAGAATAAAAGCTTCTGGGAAATTTATGACATTGCTGCCGTGCGCGTCATTGTCCAATCGGTTGATGAATGTTACCGCGCTTTAGCCGTGGTTCATGATGAATTTCGCCCCATTCCTGGCCGGTTCAAGGATTATATTGGTCTGCCCAAACCCAACCGCTATCAATCGCTTCATACCTCAGTGATTGGCTTGACGGGACGGCCCTTGGAGGTGCAAATTCGCACCGAAGAAATGCATCGGGTGGCGGAATACGGGATTGCAGCTCACTGGAAATATAAGGAAACAGGTGGTAGCCACTTGGCCGCTAGCACCGATGATGAAAAGTTTATTTGGCTGCGGCAATTGCTGGAATGGCAAAGCGATCTGAAAGATGCGCATGAGTATCTGGAAAATGTTAAGAAAAATCTCTTTGAGGATGAGATTTATGTCTTTACACCCAAGGGCGATGTGATTGCCCTCAGCAACCATGCAACCCCGGTGGATTTTGCTTACCGAATTCATACGGAGGTGGGCAACCATTGCGCGGGGGCCCTGGTGAATCGCCGGATGGTGACCCTGGACACGGGCCTACAAAATGGCGACATCATTGAGATCATCACCCAGAAAAATGCGCACCCCAGCCTCGACTGGCTGAACTTTGTGGTGACGGCCACGGCCCGCAACCGAATCCGGCTGTGGTACAAGCGATCGCGCCGGGAAGAAAACATCAGCCGCGGCCGCGAACTACTGGAAAAGGAACTGGGTAAGCAGGGGTTTGAAAGTTTTCTGAAGTCCGCGCCCATGCAGGCGGTGGCGGAACGCTGCAACTACCACAGCGTGGATGACACCCTGGCCGCGTTGGGCTACGGGGAAATTACGCTGAATATGCTGCTGGGGCGAATTCGTGAGGTGGTGAAAACCGCGCAACCGGTGGCCGAGGCGGTGATTATGCCATCGTCCAGCCCGCGCCCCCACGGGGATTCGGGGTCAAATCGCCATCGCCTGTCGCCCATTTTGGGGGTAGAGGGGCTGTTGCATCACATGGCGGGCTGTTGTCACGCGGTGCCGGGTGAGCCGATCGTGGGGGTGGTGACCCGCAGCAGCCGGGGCTTGGCCATTCACCGCCAAGATTGCAGCAATTTGGCCAATGTGCCGGGCGATCGTCTGGTGCCGGTGAGCTGGAACCCCGAGGTGACCAATGTGGGTCGCCAGCCCACCTATCCGGTGGAAATTCGGGTGGAAACAATCGATCGGGTGGGGGTGCTCAAGGATATCCTGACCCGACTGGCGGACTCGAATGTGAACGTAAACCGGGCCGCCGTGAAAACCAAACCGGGCGAAACGGCGATGATCACCTTGGGCATTGACATTTGCGATCGAACTCAGCTCGATCGGGTCTTTACCCACATCCGCAAGATGAGCGACGTGATTGATCTGCGGCGGGTTTTCCAAAACGCGGAATAGTGATCAACAGAAATGCCTGTGGGGGCGCACGGCCGTACACCCGTACGCTCCTACTTGGGCGCTGTTGTTGCTGAGGCCTGCTGCTTAGGCTCCCATGCCGGAATATTGCCGCAGTCCCCGCCGCCAGAGCCAACGGTTCAAGCCATAGAAAAAGCCACTCCACAGCCCGATCGCCAAGAGTCCCTTACCCCAATCCACCGGTAATCCCATCAACAGGGCGGCGGGAAAGTGGATCAGATAAGGGAATGGAGTCCATTCCACAATCGATCGCACCGTGGGCGGAAACACTTCCAACGGAGCCAAAATTCCTGACCCCAGGAGATAGATAAAAAACCAAGCCTGTTCCAGGGCGGCGGCTTTTTCCATCCAAAATGCCCCCATGGCAAAGGTGTATTGAATTAAAAAACGCAGGCCAAAGGCCAAAAGCGTAATGATCATAAACCCCAAGAGATTTGCGGCGCTGGGCAGCCAAAATGATTGGGGATAGAGCACAAAAAATAAGATCACGAGTAACCCAATGATCGGCAGTCGCACAAATCGCTCCGTGAGGTGGGAAACGAGATGATGCCAAACCGGGTCGATCGGCTGTAGTAGTTTGGGCGAAAGGAGTCCTTGGTTCACTTCTTTTTCAAACTCCCAAACCACCCAAACCACGTTCATTTGCCGAGCAATAAATGCGGCCAGGTAATATTGAGCAAATTGGATGGAAGACAGCCCAAATTGCCCGGTTTCCGCCGCTTTGACCCAAGCACCCATCAAAATGAACGGTACGGCTCCCGAAAGGGCCCATAGCAATAATTCCGCCCGATATTCCAACATATAGGCGTAATAGGTGGTGCTCAGGGCACGGAGGATGGCTCCCGATCGCCGAATTTGCGAAATCAAGGGCTTAGGGGGGTGAGGAGTGGGTTTCATGGGTGAAGTGGCGATGGATTTCTAATCGAGTAGTTCCCATAGATGGGTTCTCGATGGATGAGTTCCCGATGATGAAACTGTTAATCAATCAGGACGTAGATCAAACAGTAATCAAATCGTAATCAGAGAATAATCAAAAACAGCAATCAAAAAACAGCAGTCAAAAAGAGTAATCAAAACAGTAATTAAGAAGAACGGTCAAAACAACATAGTCAAAAAAGGTAGCTCGAAAAAGGTAGCTCAAAAACAGTAAATCAAATCGTGAGGGACTGAGGCAGGGGGCATGGATTTTCAAAGACTACAGTCGATCGCCGATCGCCATGGGTTTTCGTTGGCAGCGGTCAGCCATTTGGCAGATAGGATTCGATCGGGACGCGGAGCCATGGCCCAGTTTAATCACCCGGAGTTGGGCGGGTCGGGCCAATGGATGCAGGGGGGGATGCTGATGATTGGGGATTTGTTTAATCAGTCCCTGAAGGCTCGGGTAGCCAACTTGTGCCAGGACTTGTACCAGGACTGGTGCCAAACTGGGGCGACAGAATTCCCCGCAACCCCACCGTCGGGTGTTTCCCACTCAACCCAGGTGCAATTTCAAAGCGCCCCGATCGCCCCACCCAGTCAGCCATCTCGCCAGCCTTCCAGTCCAGCCCCCTCAAGCCAACCCTCTAGCCAACCCTTCAACCAACCCTCTAGCCAACCGCTGTATTCGTGGAACCCCATGCCCCCCATGGATTTTGGGGCGGGCGATTGCTGGTGGCCCATAGACTGGGGCCAGCCCTCAATCCAAGGCCGCCAAAACCATCTGGACTATGCTTATTTTGCGTCGTTCAATCGCCTGGCCCTGCGACAGGGCGCAATGGTGACCTTTTATGACACCACGGGCTATCAGATCACGGGATTCAGCCAGCAACAAACGACGGAAAGCCAAGGGCTGATTTGTTTCAGTTCCCGGGGACAGGTGGCAGTTCGTCAGTTCCCACAGTTAGTTTGAGCATTGCCTCGACCGTTGCCATCCATGACTAGCGAACAGACCTTGGGCCTTCTACTGTTGCTAACCCTTTGTCCGGCTTTGGGCGCTTTGCCCCTCACGGACTGGATCGTGCGTTGGGGCACGGGCAAACGGTTGCGACGGTTGGGCACGGGAAATGTCAGCGTCTCGGCGGCTTTTTACCATGGGGGGGCCTGGTGGGGCCTGTTGGCTGTGTCGGGGGAGGCCCTGAAGGGCTTGGGGGCGGTGTGGTTGGCTCGGCAGTTTTTCCCGATCGAGTCGGGCTGGGAATGGCTGACGATCGGGGGTGTTGTGTTGGGGCGCTATTGGGTGGGCCGAGGCGCGGGCATGACCAACGCCACTTGGGGGGCGATCGCCCATGAACCCAGTGCAGCGCTGTTGACGGGGTTGTTGTCGGTGTCCGGGTTTGCTTTCACGCGCGATCGCCAAACCAGTCGGCTATTGGCCCTGGCGCTCTATCCCCTGATGTTGGGGTTGCTGAACCCCAATGGGGTCGATCGGGTGGTGGGGGCTATGTTGGTGGCGGCTTTGCTGGCCTGGATTTGCCAAACCATGCCCGAGGATCTGGCCTTGGGGCGATCGGGAGCGGCCGCCGGTTCCCAAGGGGCCATGGGCTTTTTTCAAGGCAAGGCAGATTCAATGCTCTCTCTCGATCAACCACTGGATCCACAACGGGCCGGCACAAAGGCCGCCACCCTGTCCCGCTTGAAGGCTTGGGGCTATCCGGTTTTGCCCGGTTGGATTTTGCTGCCGGGAGATGATCCCGTGCTGTTGGCCAATCGCCTAGCCGGCCAGGGTGAGTTAACCGAAGGGGTGGCCCAAGCCATTTTTGATCCGCCTTTGATTGTGCGATCGTCCGCGATCGGGGAAGACGGCGATCGCTCGGCCGCCGCTGGTTTGTATTGCACGGTCAGTGATGTGCGTACCCCCTTGGAGTTGGTGGAAGCGGCGGCGGTGGTTTTTGTGTCCTATGACGCACCGGAGGCGATCGAGTATCGGCGCGATCGCAACCTGCCTGATGCCAGCATGGCCGTGCTGGTGCAGCCACAAATTGCCGGAGCCTTCTCGGGAGTGGCCTTCAGCCGCGATCCCGTGACGCAACAGGGCGAAGCGGTTTTGGTGGAAGCCTTGCCCGGTTCCGCCGCCCAGGTGGTTTCCGGGCGCATCACCCCCGAATCGTACCGGATTGATCTGAGTGAATTAGACGTGACGGCCTGGCGAGAGTCCCGATCGGTTGCCTTTCCGGGCCCGGCCAATCCGCCCCAGTCGATCGAGTCAGAATTGCGGGCCCTCGCCACCAGCACGCGCCCCCTAACCGCCGAAACCGGAACCGGTGACGTACCCGGCTGGTTGGTGCGGGAAGTGGCCCTGCTGGCGCGGGACTTGGAATCTCACTTTGACGGCATTCCCCAGGATGTGGAATGGACTTTTGACGGCCAGCACCTATGGATTTTGCAGGCTCGCCCCATCACCACCCTGCTACCCATTTGGACAAGGCGGATGGCCGCGGAAGCCATTCCCGGCGTAATTCGGCCCCTCACTTGGTCTATTAATCGGCCGATGACCTGCGGAGCTTGGGGGCGGCTGTTCACGCTGGTTTTGGGCGATCGGGCAACGGGGCTAGATTTTTTGGAAACGGCCACCCTGTTCCACGGCCGCGCCTATTTCAACGTCACCCTGCTGGCGGATCTGTTTCGGCGGATGGGCTTGCCGCCCGAGAGTTTGGAAGCCCTCACCCACGGGGGCAAAATGAGCCGGCCACCCCTCACGGCCACCCTGCGCAACTTGCCGGGGCTGTGGCGGCTATTGGGTCGGGAATGGAATTTAGATCGATCGTTTCAGCGCGACTGGGAACAGTGGTTTGAACCCGGACTCCAAAACCTGGAAACCCTGCCAGCAGAACAGTTTTCGGAGCCAGAACGCCTGTTGGTGCGGGCAGAGCAAATTATGGGGCTGCTCGATCGCGTCACGGAGTACAGCATTTTGGCCCCCCTGAGTGCGGCCCTGCGCCAGGCGATCGGTCGCCGCAAACCGGAGCAACTGGATCCCAGCCGCCACCCGGAAGTGGCCGCCACCCGCTGGCTTCAGAATTTGGCTCAACGGATGCAAGCGGTTTTGTCCTTGGAGCGAATTCGCGCCTTGGATCAGGCCCCGGCCGTTTGGGCAGCCTTGGCGGAGTCACCGGAAGGACGGGAAATTCTCGCCAGCTTTCAGGTGTTTTTGGACACCTATGGCTATTTGAGTGAAGTGGGAACCGATGTGGCCGTGCCCACTTGGCGCGAGGCGGTGGAGATTCCGCAGACCCTGCTGTTGCAGTTGGCCAAAGCCCCGATCACTCAGCCCAGTAGCCCTCGTCGCCAAACTTCGATCGCCCAGCGTCGTTTGGATTTGAAAGGGCAGGTGGCAGAACTTTACAACAAACTGCTGGCGCAACTGCGATGGACCTTTGTGGCTCTGGAACAGCAGTGGCAAGCGATCGGCCTGTTGCAGCAGGAAGGCGACATTTTTTATCTGGAATTAGCTGAAATCCGGCAATGGGTGGCCCACCCCCAAAACCAAAACCTGCGGCGGATTCTGACCGCCCGGATTGCCCAACGCCGCCAGGCCTTTGCCGATTGGTGCGAAACGCCGGCCGCTCCGTTGGTTTATGGCCAAGAGCCGCCCCTTTGTGCGCTGGAGTGGAGTGCGGCGGCGGCGCGATCGACCCTGCGTGGGTTAGGGGGCAGTCCCGGCCGGGTGGAGGGGCGCGTGATTGTGATTCGATCACTGAGTGAACTGACCCTGGCTCCGGCGATCGATCAGCGATCCATTTTGGTAATTCCCCATGCGGATGCGGCTTGGGGGCCCCTCCTGGTGCGAGCGGGTGGCCTCGTTTGCGAGGCGGGGGGGCGTTTGTCCCACGGGGCGATTGTGGCGCGGGAATATCGGATCCCAGCGGTGATGGACATTCCCAACGCCACCCAAAAACTCCGCACGGGGCAACTGTTGCGGCTGGATGGCACAACCGGCACGATCGAGATCTTAGATTGATTGACCTGGGGGCCGGCTCGATCGTCCGGTTTATCGGCTGGGAAATACTTCCCTGTCAATCACAGCTCGATCGGGCATGAATCGTTAATCAACAATGGCAGTGCAGTCAATTTCTACTAAGACATTCTTGGGCAAACGAGCCACTTCCACGGTCGCGCGAGCCGGAGCCGTTGCCTCATCAAAGTATTTGGCATAAACGCCATTCACCGTGGCGAAATCATCCATATTTGCCAAGAAAATTGTGGTTTTCACCACATTCGCAAAACTGGTTCCCCCAGCTTCTAAAACTGCTTGTAGATTTTGCATCACTCGTTCCGTTTGGGCTGCCACATCACCTTCATGGACGAGCTGATTGGTGGCTGGATCAATCGAGATTTGACCCGACGCAAATAGCATTCCATTGGCCACGATCGCTTGGTTATACGGGCCAACGGGGTTAGGCGCTTTGTCGGTTTGAATCACTTGTTTAGACATGATCGGTTTCAGAGTGGTGCAAGTAACAAGAAGTCAGCAAAATCGTCAAAGGCAAAAGGCTCAATCATCCACCAGAGACAAGGGGCTTAAGCCCCTTGTCTGGGACGACTATCGATGGCGAAAACTGACAGCATAGACAACGATTTAGGGTCGTGGTCGCTGTCCATAATAGCGGTAACGGAGGTAGTCTTCGAGGATGCGATCGTGATCAAAGCAAAGATTTTTAGGTAGCTCCCAAGGATTAAAAATCGCGAAATTTCGCGCATCATCGGCCGCTTGCGGATCGCCCGTGGCCGCCGCAATAAACACCACGCTCATCGTGTGTTTGCGCGCATCCCGCTGCGGGTCGGAATACACATAAAATTGCTCGATTAACTTCACCGCCAAACAGGTTTCTTCGAGGGCTTCCCGTCGGGCTGCGTCCTCCACCGATTCGCCATAGTCCACAAAGCCGCCGGGAATCGCCCAACCCAGCGGGTCATATTTGCGCTCAATCAGGACGATCGGGCGGTGGGGGCGATCGATCAATTCAATAATTAAATCGACGGTCGGGGCGGGGTTGCGATAGGTTGGCTCGCTCATGAGGATTTTTGAGGGAAAGAATAGGAACCGGCGAGGGGGTAGACCGTGCCGCGATCGGTGTCGAAGGCCCAAGCGGTAATTTTGGGCGATCGGATAATATCCAATCGTTTTTGGGGATTAGACACCAATTTTTCTAGCTGAAAACTCTTGCTCCAGCGATTATTAGGACAAACGAAATCACCGAGAATTTGTCCCATGCCGCGATAGTTTTTGCCCACTTTGGCCGCTGTGAAGGGAATCGTTGAGCCGTCTTTTTCGTAAGCCAACAAAACCGATCGCGTGGGTTGGCAGCCCCCACCCAAGGTCAGCTCACCACCGGCCACATATTCCCAAACATCGTCATTTTTTTGAATCGTTAAGGTTTGGAAATTTCCGGCGATCGGCTGCGATTTGGCCATGATTTGCAAATCACTTTTAATCGGCATGGGCAAGGCTAGGGGTGGCCGAATGAAACCTAGCCGATTCACGTCCCCGATCGTTTTTAAAACATGCTCATTCAGCTCGGGATAAATCCACTCTGTAAAGCAGCGTTCATCTTGAAAACTGCCAATAAAGGTTAAGCAAGCCTTGCCCTGATGGCGATCGCGGCTGAAGTTCGCCAAGTTTCGCGACCCGATCGCGAAGCTAGCGTAATGCAGCACCAAAAATAGGGTTAATCCAAAGATTAGCAGCCCTTTTCGCCAAGATTTTGGTAGCCGATTTTGGGTGAACTTTGGCAGCAAAATCGCGGACAGATGGATAATCGCAATCCACAGGTATAGCGAAAAGGTTTGGTAACGGGAAGTCAGCGCAGAATCGGGCCCAAACCCAAACCGCCCCAGAGTGACGATCGCATCGGTTCCGATCGCATAGCACCCAAAAATTACCCATTCAAACGATCGCACTCGATCGCCCCGCCAAGCCAAGATTACTAACCCCAAAAAGCCCAGCAGACCCAAGCCCCCCAGCAGTTGGCTCAAGCCCAGGCCATCAAATCCCAGGATCGCCCCCATCAAGGCAAACCAATATTTCAACCCCTCGATCGGGTGTTGCAATGGCCCCGCAAAACTCGGGTGGCTGGGTGGTTTGTAATAATCCCAAAAATAGAGCAGCAAATTCGCCGCCATCGCAGTCAGCCACACCCCCAACCCAATCCAGGATTGGCGGGCCGTTGTGCCCAGGGATTGAATCGATCGCCCCAAATCCCCAACAATCCCGTAGGGGCGCACCGCCGTGCGCCCTCCACCATCTTCGTCACTTAACAATCTAGTTTCACTGACATCCCGCACCGCCGTGCGCCCACCAGCATCGTCGCTTTTTATCGATCCGTGCCCGTTGTCATCACCTCGACCCAAGCCAACAATCCAATCCTTTAAAAACAACGCCGGAAAGGATAGAAACCAGCAAAACATCCCGCTGGCGCTGGAATAAGTGCTGACCGTGGCCAACAGAATATTGCTCACAATTTTCTGCCAAAACTTCAGCGATGATTGCGCCAACCACAAACTGGTGGTGATGCAAAAAATCGGCAAGAAAACCACGATTTGAATGCTATAAACCCAGTTTTCCCACTGCGAAGGACTGAAGAGTAAGCAACTAGCGAGGGCAAAGGCGATCGCCTGAAATCGTCGATCTAAAACGGTCGATCGCCCCAGGGCAAAAATCGCCCCCGCCGCCCCACAAACCAGGGCAAAAATTACCGCCAATTCTGCTCGAATATCCCACCCGGTTAGATAGGCTAATCCCAAAAAAATCAGCCGGGGAAACACCTTGCGGCTTTCATTGTGTTGGGAAATAAAATCCGCGAAGGTCAGGGGCTGATGCTCCGCCAACTTCACGAACAGCACCCCCGGCGTGTCCCACTGGTCGTAGGTGGGCAGGTTTACGCCATACCGCACCATCAAGGCCGCCAGCAGCAGCGCGGGCAGCACCCAAACCGCCAGCCACGGCCAGCCCTTCGATCGAACGGCATTCAACACAGACCACTCCTCGCCAGAGTCCTAACGCAAATAGGCGATCGTCACGCCCGTGCCGCCGTCCTCGCGGGGGGCATCCTCAAACCGCTCCACCAATCGATGGGTTTTGAGGTGGGCGCGCACGCCGTCTCGCAGTTTACCGGTTCCCTTGCCATGCAAGATCCAGAGGCAACCAAAGTCGGCGGAAATCGCCCGATCGATCGCCTGTTCCACCTCGATTTCCGCGTCGGCAACCCGGGCCCCGCGAATATCCAAAGTGTTGCTGCTGGTGCGGAGGATCGATCGCTCCTTCGCCTTCGGTGGGGGCGCGGGTTTCGGCTCTGGTTTTTGCACCTCGATTTTTTTGCCATCGAGGGATTCCACATCGGCAAAGCTGAGGGTCGCTTTGATCAGCCCCATCCGAATCGTGATTTCCTCGTCGGCCTCATCGATCGCCAGCACCTCCGCCGCGCCGCCGAGCTTGGGCACGCGCACCCGTTCGCCCACCTGGGGTTTGTAGCCCTTGGGTTTCGGTTTCGGCTGCTGGGACGGTAGGAATTTTTGGGCAATTTCGCCCACTTGGGCCGTGGCCTGCTGGGCTTGCTGGCCCGTGGGCGTGCCCCGCTGGAGCTGGCGGATCACCTGGGCAATTTCGCCCCGCGCCCGTTCGATTTCCTTCTGGACAGCGGCTTCTTGGGTTTGTTTGAGCTGTTCTTCGCGCTCTTTCAGGGTTTGGGCCTTGCGATCGATTTGCTCATGCAAGAATTCCGCCCGCTGCAACAGGTGCGCCACCTCGTTGGCCTTGGCTTCCTGGCGGCGGCGTTCCGCTTCCAAACCGGCGATCGTCCGGTTGATGTCTTCCGATTGGCCGCCCACCCGATCGGCCGCCGCCACCACCACCGCTTCATCCAGACCCAACCGGCGGGCAATGCTCAAGGCGTTCGATCGCCCGGGAATTCCCCACAGCAACCGATAGGTGGGGCTGAGGGTTTGGTCATCAAATTCCACCGAGGCGTTCTCGAACCGGCTGTCGCGATATTTCAGGGTTTTCAGTTCCCCAAAGTGGGTCGTGGCCACGGTCAACCGGGCGCGATCGGCCAGGGTTTCCAACAGGGCGGCGGCCAAGGCGCTGCCCTCGGCCGGATCGGTTCCCGCGCCCACCTCGTCGAGCAACACCAACGATTCGGGTGGATTGTTGGTGGTGGCGGGGCGATCGGCGGAGGGCGCAAGGCCTTGCGCCCCTACGGTGTCGGTTTCATTGGATTCTGTGTTGTTGGCATCGTCAAAATCACCCTCGGGTAGGGGCGCACCGCCGTGCGCCCTTTCGATGGCGATCGCACCCAAACTGTTGGGATCGTCCGAATCGTCGTTTGTGGCTGCATCGTCGGGGGCAAGGGGCTTAAGCCCCTTGTCTAGCGATGGGTCTGGGGTGGGGCCGGGGCGATCGGGTTGGAGGGCATCCAGGATGCGGACGATGCGGCGGATGTGGCCCGAAAAGGTTGAAAGGTTCTGCTCGATCGACTGTTCATCGCCAATATCCGCCAACACCTGACTGAACCACGGCAACTCCACCGGCTCCCGCGCGGGCACAAACAGCCCCGCCTTCGCCATCAGAGCCGCCAAGCCCAGGGTTTTGAGGGTGACGGTTTTGCCGCCCGTGTTCGGCCCCGTAATCGCCACCACCCGAATTGTCGGATCCACCCGCACATCGATCGGGATTACGTCCCGCCCCTGCTCGTGCTTCTGCTGCCAAATCAACAACGGGTGGCGCAACTGCCGCAGGGTCAGGGTTTCACCCGATTCAATAAAACGCGGCGCATTGCCCTCAATCCAAAAGGAATAGCGGGCGCGGGCGGCGGCCAAGTCCAACTCCGTCGCCACCGCCAACAATCGCTCCAGATCCGGGGCCACTTCGGCGATTTGTTCACTGAGCTTGCGCCGGACGATTTCCGACTCGATCGCCTCTTGTCGTTGCCATTGGCGCAGGCGGTTGTTTTGCTCCGTAATCGTGTGCGGTTCCACGTAGAGCGTCGCGCCCGTGGAGGAGGTGTCGTGGACAATGCCGCGGATCACGTCCTTATGGCTGGCCTTCACGGGAATCACGAACCGATCGCCCCGTTGGCTAATGTTCGGTTCCTGAATCGCGTTGGACTGCTGCTGCATGATGTTGTGCAGCTTTTGGTAAATCCAATCGCGGCCGGCCCGCAGCTTTTCGCGCACTTCTGCCAACTTGGGGCTGGCCCGATCGGTCACATCCCCCCGCTCATCGATGCAGTAGTGAATCTCCTGCTCCAGCTCGGGATAAGTCCGCAGCTCTTCGACGAGGGCCGATAGGGCCGGCAAATCTTCCCGCTGGTCGATCGCCCGCCGCAGGTTGCGGGCCCCCGATAGGGTCGTCGCCACCTCCAACAATTCCTCGCCAGCCAACACGCCGCCCCGGGTCGCCCGATCGAGCGCCGAGCCAATATCGGCAATGCCGCCAAAATTCAGCCCCCCGGTGGCGCTGCGTTCCAGTTCCCAGGCCTCGCGGGTTTGGGCCAACAGGGTTTCACTGGTGGCGCGATCGCCCGGAATCGGCAATTGTCGGGCCACGATCGCCCCCAGCTTGGTGGCCGTAAAGGTTGCCAGATGCTGGCAAAGGCGCGGCCATTCCAACAATTCCAGGGTTTCAATCTGGATCGACTCAGCTTGATTAGCAATCAGTGATGATGGCAACGGAGACACAGGCAACCTAACGTTATTGCGATGAAAAACGGCGCGGTTCTTATATTGTAAAGGTCAAGCTCAAAGGACAGATCCAAGAAATTCCAGAAATTGCTGATTTTGTCCTACTTTCTCCTTGATCAAATTTTCTAATTCAGACCTGATTTTGATTCAAGGATTAATCTGACTATATTCTTAGGTCTAAGAGGATGTCTGAAAAGTGTCTTTTGGCACGGGCAATGCACCAATAGTCTTGGGGACAAGGGGCTTAAGCCCCTTGTCTTCGTCGATCGATGGGGCGTGCAGAGTATCGATTTTGGCTTTTCAGACATCCTCTAACTGTGTTGATTCTGATTGCATTTTCTGCCATTGTATTGGCCGGCCGCGTCGATCGTCTGATCGCTGACCACTCCAATTTTTGATTGATCTAATACATTTGCAATTCAATTTGCCGAATCGAAATGAAGCGTTCGTCCGGCAAAAGAATTACTCGATCTTGAAAAATCGGTCGCCCTCGAAAGGTATTCCGATTCACCACAATTCCATAGGGCCGCCGAGCGCGATCGACCATAATCACACAATAGGCTTCATAGATGGCCCGGGCTGCTCGCAACAAATCCAGCTCTGGCCCCTCTGGCGGCAGTTCCAGGTAGTCTGCATAGTCCGTTTCGGGGGTCTGAGACCGCTTAGACAGCGCACGCGATCGAGTGGATGAGTATGGCACAGGGCAGAACCAAGGTGATGATGGTGGAGGAATTGCCGATTATTCTAATTCAATGGACATTGATCGCAAATTAACCCTAAATGTCTCGATTTCAGTGAAATTTCCGTCTGATAGGTCAAGAATCAAGATTTTTCAGCAATATTGTCTAGAATATTCCGCTAGAACATGACTTTCTCAGAAATCCAAAGGCTCTGTTGATAGTCGAGGATGCAACTCCAGCCCTGTTGACTTAAAAATTCCTTGGTGAGCTTTGCTTTGCCACCGCCCGGTAACCCATTGTCATCGAGCAAAATAATGCAGCCCTGCCGTAATTTGTCCCAGGCGGCTTCAATTTCTGCCAGTTGATGGGCCTGGGATTGTTGTTGAATTTGAGGATCATCCCACCAATCCAAACTATCCAGATAAAGCAAGTCGATCGGGCGATCGAACTGTTTGAGGAAGGTCACTGAATCACTGCAAACATACTCAATACGCTGAGCCACATGCTGGGTACAGTACTGGGAAGTGGTCAGATTGTCCGGCGACAGATCCACCGTCCAAAGGCGACCCCCGTCAAAGGTTTCCAGGGTTTCGCCAAAAATGGTGGTTGAGCAACCGGCCCCCCAATCATCGGGTAGCCGCTGGGTGCCGGTTTCCACAATCACCCCATCCCGTCGATCGCCCAAATGCTGCAAAAACAGCCCGATCGCTGATTTAAACGTTGGGTAGCGGGCTTGGGGGGCTGACCCAAAGCGTTGGTCAAACCAGCCCCCAAAATAGCCAAACGTCGCAGATCGTGAAGTCATTAGGTTAAGGGTGCGATCGACTGGAGTTGCAAGCTGGGGTGATCGCCCTCCACCTGCTGACAGTTCCACTCATTCTTGAACAACAAAACGGGACGATCCCACATATCTTTGACGGTCATGGCATTAAACAGCCGGCCCACTTTGGTCAGCTCATCCCAACCGGCGGTGACCCAACGGGCCACGGAATAGGGCAACAGCTCAACCCGTGATTCCACACCGTATTCACTTTGCAAGCGGAATTGCACCACTTCAAACTGCAATTGCCCCACGGCGGCCAAAATTGGATCGCGCTTGGCTTCGTCGGTGGAATACATGATTTGGACGGCTCCTTCTTCACGAAGTTCCGAAATTCCCTTCTGAAATTGTTTGAATTTAGAAGGGTTAGGGTTTCGCAAATAGGCAAAGAGTTCCGGTGAAAAACAGGGAATGCCTTCGTATTCAATTTTGGGGCCGATGTAAATGGTGTCCCCGATCGAGAAGGCTCCAGGATTGTTTAAGCCAATGACATCGCCCGCGTAGGCTTCCTCAACGGATTCGCGATCCTGAGCAAAGAGTTTTTGCGGCCGAGCCAATCGTAAGCTCTTGCCCGATCGCGCATGGGTCACCACCATGTCTTTCTCGAATTTGCCGGAGCAAACCCGCACGAAGGCCACCCGATCGCGGTGTTTGGGATCCATGTTGGCCTGCAACTTAAAGACAAAGCCCGAAAAATGCTCATGGGTTGGTTCAACGGCTCCTGTGCGGGCGGTGCGGGGGCCTGGCTTGGCGGCATAGTCCAAGAAGGCATCGAGAAACAGTTGCACCCCGAAATTGGTCATGGCGCTGCCGAAGAAAACGGGGGTGAGTTCGCCGGCCAAAACCGCTTCGAGATCCAACTCAGAACCCACCTCTTCAATCAGTTCCAACTCATCCCTAAAGGTTTGATAAACGTCCGGTTCCACCAGTTCCAGCAGTTCCGGCGCGTCCAAGTCCAGGGTGGTTTCGTTGGCCATTTTGCTGCCATGGCGCGATCGCTGGAACAGATGCACTTTCCGGGTGCGGCGATCGAACACTCCTTTGAAGCGATCGCCCGTCCCGATCGGCCAATTCACCGGATAGGTGGCGAGTTTCAGTTCCTTTTCAATTTCATCTAATAGATTCAGCGGCTCTTGGGAGGGGCGATCGAGCTTGTTGGCAAAGGTAAAAATCGGCAATTTCCGCAACCGGCAAACCTCAAACAGCTTGCGTGTTTGTGGCTCCAAGCCTTTAGCCGCGTCAATCAACATCACCGCATTATCCGCAGCGGCCAAGGTGCGGTAGGTGTCTTCGCTGAAGTCTTGGTGACCGGGCGTATCCAACAAATTAATTTGGCAGTCTCGATATTCAAACTGCAACACTGTGGAGGTGATGGAAATGCCCCGTTGCTTTTCCAGTTCCATCCAGTCTGAGGTAGCTTGGCGCTGGTCGCGACGGGCCCGCACGGAACCGGCTTCGTGAATTGCACCGCCATACAGGAGCAACTTTTCAGTGAGGGTGGTTTTCCCTGCATCCGGGTGGGAAATGATGGCAAAGTTGCGGCGGCGGTTAACTTCCACAGCCAGTTTGGCGGAGTCGGCGAATTCAACGACCATGGTTCAACGGAAGGATTGGCTTTCAGATTATAGGGGCTTGGGCCGGTGTGGGCGGTTGGGGCCCGATCGATCGCATCTGACATAACCGATCTCGATCTCAACCATCCTGTTAAATCGATCGCACGGGAACCGAATCAATCCCTGTATCTTCTGGAAATCAGAATCTGCTGAAAGTATTAAAACGCCGTCTGACATGCCAGTGACAACCCCCTGACATCTGGCGGCCTTAGGCTAACCGACGGTTACCCAGCGGCTAGGCTGCGTTGGAGTCTTGCGTTTTGAGGTGCGATCGACATGCGAAACAATCTCAACCTTGCGATCACCACCCTAATGACCGTGGTTGGCTTGCAGCTTCTGTTGCTACCGCGATCGAGCACCACGGCCAAAATTCCCCAAACAACAGCTTGCACCCAGGCGGCGGTTTCCGGGCGCTGGTTTGGGGTCTCCTTGGGGCGATCGCAGCAGAAATTCGATGATCCTTGGACGATCGCCACCCTGGAAATTAATACCATTCCGAGTCCTCAAGGGGCGCTGGATTGGCTGCGGGGCCATACGATGGGTTGCGAACCGACCCCATCGCCCACCCCATCGCCGACCCCAACCCCAGCAGTCCGCCCGTGAGTCGCCGCCGCCGTCCTCCTGTCTCTGCCCGATCGTCCGCCTCTGACTTGACCCAGCCGATCGCCCCAGCCGTAACGGTTGCCCCTCAAGCCATCACACCTCCAGTGGGGCAACGGTTGCAAAAGGTGCTGTCCCAATGGGGACTGGCCTCCCGTCGCCATGCGGAAATTTGGATTACGGAAGGGCGAGTGCGGGTCAATGGCCAGGTGGCGCAATTGGGCTGTGTGGTCAATCCCGAGGTGGATCAAATTGAGGTGGATGGTCGGCCCGTTCGTCCAGTCGATCGCCCCGCACTGATCTATCTACTGTTGAATAAGCCCGCCCGGGTGCTGTCGGCTTGTGCAGACGATCGGCAGCGGCGAACCGTATTGGATTTATTGCCCCGATCGCTTGTTGAACAAACGGGACTGCACCCCGTGGGTCGCTTGGATTGGGATTCCACCGGGGCCTTGCTGTTAACCAACGATGGGGAACTGACCCACGCCCTCACCCACCCCCGGTTTCACCAACCCAAAACCTATCGCGTGTGGGTGCAGGGCCAACCCAGCGCCCAGATTTTGGCGCAATGGCGACAGGGCATCTTCTTGGATGGCCGGCCAACAATGCCGGCCCAAGTCCGCGAGGTGCAAGGGCGCAAGGATCATCCCCAGGGCGATCGCACGGAATTAGAAATCATTCTGAGAGAGGGTCGAAATCGGCAAATTCGACGCATGGCCGAATTATTCGGTCATCCGGTGATAAAGTTGCACCGTATTGCTATTGGTTCGCTCACCCTGAAATCAAAACAGGGGCAAGAGCTGCCCATCGGCACTCATCGACACCTGACAGCCGCTGAAATCCAGCAGTTGCGCCGCCAGGCCGGCTTAGGATCAGCCCGTTAATCCCAGTTCGACTCATTCCCCGTTGATTGATCATGATCATTAATCATCATGATTACCGGAATTCCCCTTGAATTCCCAAAAGCGTCGCGAGCGGTATCGGTCAAGACCCAGCCCATGGGACAATCCTAATCTCAGACCCAAATACCATCCTCAAGATTCTGACTTCAAAAATCTGATCTCAAAATTCTGATGGTGGTTGTCTAAACCTTCGCAAGATGGCCTCTCGGTCGCTAGGATAGTCACGAGTCTTCGTCTCCCCAACTCTCGGTACAATCTTCCAACTCCTCCCCGTTCCGCCGCATCACGCACCGCAGCAGCCACAAGGATATGAACGACAGCACGATGCCTGCTGACTCGCCCCAAGTTGAGCGCCTTGTTGAAATCGGCACTCGACTGCGGGAATGTCGCGAAAGCCAAGGCTTAACGATCGAGTCCGTCGCGGCAACCACCAAAATTCAACGTCGTATCCTGCAAGCACTTGAGGCGGCCGATTCGTCCTCGCTGCCCGAGCCGGTTTATGTGCGCGGGTTTATTGCCAAGTACGCCACGGCTTTGGGGTTGGATGGCTCCGAAATTGCCCAGGAATATCCGCTGCAAAATGGCATAGTCCCCGTGCGCTCTCAGCGGGTGCTGTCGGTAATTCCTGCTCCCCAGCTCAAGCCGGCCCATTTGGTGATGCTGTATATCGGTGTCCTGATTGCGTCGGTGTTGGGTCTGTCGGCCCTGTTGCGCCAAAGCCAGCCGGCCCCCAGCACGGTGATTGTGCAGCCGCCGGTTGCTTCGCCCAGCCCGGTGGTTACGCCTACTCCCCGATCGACCACCAGCCCCAGTACCCCAGCTCGCCCGACGGCGGCCGCTAGCCCTTCACCTAGCCCCACGCCTTCGCCTAGCCCATCGCCGACTCCTAGCCCTAGCCCATCACCGACTCCTAGCCCCAGCCCTTCACCCAGCCCGACTCCTACGGCTTCCGCCACACCGAAGCCCACCACGAGTCCTCGTGCCACGACCCCCACGCCTTCGCCGAGACGCACGGCAGCCCAGTCACCCCGCCCTGCCGCGACCAGTAGTCCTAGTAGTCCTGCGCGATCGCCCGTTCCAGCCCTGGCTAGTGGCGGTGACGGGGTGTTGGTAGCTCAGGGGATTGCTAGCCAAATTCGCTTTCCGCAGCGGTTGAACCTGTCCCCGATCGCCCCGGTGCGAGTGAACGTGCGGCTCACGGCCCGCTCTTGGGTGCGAATTTTGACCGATGGCAAGGTGACCTATGAAGGGGTCTTGCCCGAAGGAACCCAGCGTTTGGTTACGGGTCAGCGCAATGTGGTGGTGGTGACGGGCAATGCGGGGGGAACATTCCTGAGCTACAACGAGGGTACGGAACGCAAGCTGGGTAACACCGGAGCGGTGCAGTCGGCTCGCTTTGGCACACCTGGCGCGGGCCAGGCTCCGGGGCGATCGAACAATCGCCCCAATAGCCAGCGCGGTGGCACTCCGGCAACCAATCAAAATCAAGCGCGGGACGGCGCAAATCGCAACAGCTTGCCCAACTAGCCGGTTCAACTTGCGTGGCTCTTTTGTAGCCGGTTAGCGAGTGTTTCAAACCTTTTGGCTGTTCCCCGCATGTCGCAAAGCCCTCGGATCGCGATTTGATCGATCCGAGGGCTTTGAGTATCGTTAGGGGCAAGGGGCTTAAGCCCCTTGTCTACCTTGTCTACGGCGACTGGTCTCGAAATACAGCCTAATGTTTTTGCGGGGCAAGGGGCTTAAGCCCCTTGTCTACCTTGTCTACGGCGATTGGTCTCGACATACAGCCTAGTGTTTTTGGTATGTCACTAGGCTTTGAGGTTGACTCCCCCGCCAGAAACCCATGCCTACTACATTTGCTGATGATGCCGAACTGGGGAAGGCCTAATAGGCATCCTGAAGTTCGTAGAAGTCCGGCGAGATATAGTCCTTGCGCAAGGGCCAGCCCACCCAATCTTCTGGCATCAGAATCCGCTTCAGGCTTGGGTGACCTTCGTAGACAATGCCGTACATATCGTAGGCTTCGCGTTCTTGCCAGTCAGCGCCCTTCCAGATCCAATAAACCGAGGCTACGGTTGGGTTGGCACGCGGCAGGAACACCTTGACGCGCACTTCCTTGGGCTTGGTCACGTTGTCGGCCACCTGCACCAGGTGATAGAGACTCACGAGGTCTTCACCGGGGCCCAGGTCGTAGGCACACTGACACTGGAGGTAATTAAACCCGTAGGCGTAGAGGGCGGTGGCGATCGGCAGCCATTTGTCCCGATCGACCTTGATCACTTCCACGCCCAAATCATCGATTTCCAGCAGCTCGTTACCGAAACCATTGCTGGTCAGCCATTGAGAAATGTCCCCTTTGAGGGCGATCGCACCGGCTTCGTTGGTGGCGAGATCGGTGGGTTGGGTTTCGTCGGCCATGCGTTGCGTCTCCTAAGCTTCCTGTTTGGCCCGATCGGTCAACAGCGCGGGCGGCACGGGCAGCCCGATCGCGTCGGTCAGGCTCTTGGGCGGGGCTTGTCGGCCCGGCTCTTGCAAATAGCGACCGGTCAAAATCGGCGAAGTCGGCTTCATTTGGTGGTCGATTGTGTAGTAGCGGTTGGTTTGGGCCGTGGCTCCGCGCTCCGCCAGCGACTCATTGGCCACCTTTTTGCGCAGCTTGATAATTGCATCCACGATCGCTTCCGGGCGAGGCGGGCAACCGGGCAAATACACATCCACCGGAATCAACTTATCCACACCACGCACGGCCGAAGGTGAGTCCACGCTGAACATGCCACCCGTGATCGTGCAAGCCCCCATGGCAATCACATATTTCGGCTCTGGCATTTGCTCATACAAGCGCACCAGGGCCGGAGCCATTTTCATGGTGATCGTTCCGGCGGTGATCAACAGATCTGCCTGGCGCGGGCTGGAACGGGGCACCAGTCCAAAGCGGTCAAAGTCAAAACGGGAGCCAATCAGGGCCGCAAATTCAATGAAGCAACAGGCCGTGCCATAGAGCATCGGCCACAAACTCGACAACTTCGCCCAGTTGTAGAGGTCATCCACCGTGGTCAAAATCACGTTTTCCGACAGATCTTGCGTGACCTGCGGACGACCCACGGACTCGATCGGGTTAGGGTTCGGCGTTACGACCATTCCAACGCTCCTTTGCGCCAGGCATAAACAAGGGCAATGACCAGGATGGCAATGAAGACCAGGGCCTCAATGAAAGCCAACAGACCCAAGCGGCTAAAAGCCACCGCCCAGGGGTATAGAAACACGGTTTCCACGTCAAAGACCACGAAAACCAGTGCAAACATGTAGTAACGGATATTGAACTGAATCCAAGCTCCGCCGATCGGCTCCATCCCTGATTCGTAGGTCGTGCGCCGTTCCTTGCCAGGACGCTTGGGGCGCACAACGGCAGAAGCACCAAGGGCAAGCACAGGCACAATGCCGCAAAGCAGCAGGAAGCCTAGAAAGTATTCATAGCCACTCAGCGTAAACATATCTGGGGGTACTGCTGGAGAACTCTTCTAAAGCGGGGATCAGCGCCTTTTTTCCCAACCTGGGGTCGGATTCACCCAGGGTCTGCCAACCGAAGGGCTGGCCATCACTTGCTGGAAGCTGGCGCTCATTATTCTGACATGAACGAATCGATGAAAACTTTGGATGCTGGGGATTTGATGGCTTTTTCGGGAATTTTGCGAAGGGCCGATCGCCCCAGAGCCTAGACCAGAGGGGCGATCGCGCCTGTGCGATAATCGTTAAGACAATCTTTTAATCCCAGTAATTAGCCCACGTTAACTAGCCCAGGTTAACGGTGGCGGAGCATGGGCCTGTGCCCGGCTCTGTGGGGCTAAACCCGATCGAGTCCTGACCTCGATCGGCTCGGTTGAATTCCCGTCGTTTCGATCTTCACGCTTCCTGTCGCAACCCATGACTCATCCACCAGAGGACTCACCGATCGAACCGATCGCGGCTGCCGACTCCAGCGCGATCGAGGCCACCTCCTCGGAACCGGCCGCCCCCGCCCCGCCCGATCGCTATGAATGCCGCTCCTGTGGCTATGTCTACGAACCCGCCAAGGGGGATGAGCGTCGGAACGTGGCCCCCAACACCCCCTTCGAGACCCTGCCTGAAAATTGGCGCTGTCCCGTTTGTGGCGTGAAAAAATATCAATTCAAAAGCATCGGCCCCGCCGGCAAAGCCTCCGGATTTGACGAAAACCTCGGCTACGGCATTGGGGTTAACACCCTCACTCCCGGTGCAAAAAACGTCCTCATTTTCAGCGTTTTGGGCCTGGGAATTCTGTTGCTCCTGAGCTTTTATGGTCTGAATTAGCCCAAGGCAGTTTCCTTGGCTGATTCCCGCTGAGCACCCCTTTCAGACCGCACCGAAACTCTCGATTCCGGTCACCTCATCATCCCATTCATCCCATGACCCACTGGCTTCGTAATCTATTCCCCAAATTATTGCCTGTCCTGTTGGCGGCCCTGCTTTGTGTGGGCTGCACCGCTCGCAAAATCGACTCCGTAGCGGCCAACCCCTGGGAGGTGATTAACCTGCCCACCGAACAAACCATGTTGGATGTGACCCTGGTGGGCAAGGGGCCCCACGGCTGGATGGTGGGTAAAGGGGCCACCATCCTGGAAACCACCGACGGTGGTAAAACCTGGGCCGATAAGTCCCTGGATTTGGGTGACTCGCCCTATAACCTGGAATCCGTCAGTTTCTCGGGCAAGGAGGGCTGGATTGTCGGTAAGCCCGCCATCCTGCTGCACACCACCGACGAGGGTAAAACCTGGTCGGAAATTCCCCTCAGCAACCAACTGCCCGGCGATCCACGCTTGATTGTGGCTCTGGGATCCCAGCAAGCCGAAATGATGACTGACTTGGGAGCCATTTACCGCACCACGGATGGCGGCCGCAACTGGAAAGCCATGGTGCAAGAGTCGATCGGGGTGGTGCGCAATGTTTCCCGATCGAGCAGCGGTAAATATGTCTCAGTTTCCTCGCGGGGGAGCTACTACTCCACCTGGACTCCCGGCGATGAAGCTTGGCAGCAACACAACCGCAACAGCTCGCGCCGTCTGCAAAATATGGGCTTTGGCCCTGACGATCGCCTGTGGTCTCTCGCACGCGGGGGCCAGGTGCAATTCAGCAGCCCCACCGATGTGGAAACCTGGGCCGCCACCACCAGCCCCGAACTGCGCAACAGCCTGGGGCTGCTGGACTTGGCCTATCGCAATGATCAGGAGCTGTGGATTACTGGGGGGAGCGGCGATTTGCTCGTCAGCTATGACGGCGGCAAAACCTGGCAGAAGGATCGCGCCGTCGGCGATGTGCCCTCCAATTTCTACCGAATTCTGTTCTTTGGGCAGGATCAGGGCTTTGTGCTGGGCCAAAGCGGCGTAATCTTGCGCTATGACACAGCCAAGCTCAATGCCGCAGTTCCGGCTGCCAGCTAAGGCGATCGCGGCTTTGCCCATCGATTTTCGGTGAGTTGCGGTTATGACACAGCCAAGCTCAATGCCGCAGTTCCGGCTGCCAGCTAAGGCGATCGCGGCTTTGCCCATCGATTTTCGGTGAGTTGCGGTCGGGATCGTTGTTGGTGCTCGATCGCTGGTGGATCAGTCGCCGGTTCATGACAATCGCGAGACGCATCCCCAGCGATCGCCCGATCCCCGCCGCCCCTCGCAAAAAGCTCGATCGCCCAGGATTGGCTTGTGGAGTTTTTCCCCCGTTCTGTATCATGGAAACCAGCAATTGCCCATTCTCCGGCCGTCGCTGAAGTTCCCAAAACTCAGCAATTTCCGGGTTGCATGATTGGGCAAGCCGCTAGTTCTTGTTTAATTTTCCATTGAGAGAAGACTAAAGAGACTATGTCATCTGGATCAACTGGTGAGCGTCCGTTTTCGGACATCGTAACGAGCATCCGCTATTGGGTCATCCACAGCATCACCATCCCGGCTCTGTTTATCGCTGGTTGGTTGTTTGTCAGCACGGGCTTGGCCTACGACGCATTCGGAACGCCCCGCCCCAACACATACTTCACCGAGACGCGCACCGAAGTGCCGATCGTGCAAATCCGTCAAGGCGCTAAGACTCAGATTGATCAGTTCTTGCAGAAGTAGTTATTGAGCGTTTTTAACAATCATGGCGACGCAGAATCCCAACCAGCCCGTTGTTTACCCGATTTTTACCGTTCGTTGGTTGTCAGTCCACGCACTGGCAGTACCGACGGTGTTCTTCCTGGGCGCGATCGCGGCCATGCAGTTCATTCAGCGCTAGGAGATTGTCACTGTGGAACGTAGCCCTAACCCCAACAAGCAACCCGTAGAGCTGAACCGGACTTCGCTCTATCTGGGTCTGCTGTTTATTTTCGTGATTGGCATTTTGATGTCCAGCTATTTCTTCAACTAGGCTTTTTAACTGAGCCGCTATAGGGATTGAGCCTTTGGCCTACACCTTAGCTGCTGAGTTGATGAAGTATCCGTTGAATGGTCAACATCCTCCAGCCCTGAGCTGGGGAAACTCTCAGTGCGATGCGCTCTAGTGGCGCGTCCTCATCAAACCCTATTTCCTTACTAAGGAGGTCACGGCTGTGTCTGGAGGCGGACGAATTCCCCTGTGGGTTGTCGGCACGATCGCCGGTATTGGTGTCATCGGTGTTGTCGGTTTGTTTTTCTATGGCGCTTACGTCGGTCTTGGTTCGTCGATGTAATTTTGGCTGCCTGTTGATTGGGAACGCTCTTGTCGCTTGGCACAAGGGCGTTTTTGCTGATTAGGGCTGGCTCAATCTAGGCCTGCTGATCAAAGTTGGCCAGTTAGGATGAGTGGTTGGGATTGCCAGCAGGACACCCCAGCCGATCACGAACCCTGGTTCACGGTGGTGGAACCGTCGTGGAAACTCGTTGGAACCGCTGAAGATGTGTGATTGGCGACCGGGAGCCGGAAACGGGGCGCGATATACTGCAAATACCCGATAAGATCACCAATCAACGAGCACTGTTCCGCAAGTTGACATTGGCCCCTGATCAGCCAGAGTCAGACAAGGTTCCCCAGTGATCGATGGCTTGGTTTCTATTAGTTCCCATTAAACGGAGCCACAAGCCCAGGGTGCGATCGCCATTGTCCAGAACCTTGCCCAGAACCTTAGAACAGTTGATCGACGGATGCCGGGGCGGGTTGCTCTCCCCAGCTAGATTCGGGTTGTTTCCGGTGCTTTTTCGGTTTGGATACCAGTTGCAATGACCTCGTTTTCCACAGCTCGATCGGATCTCAGCGAACTTCGACGACTCAAAAGCCTGTTGCCCCCTGAGCTACAGAGCTGGGTAACCGTTGAAAAGGCCATGGACGTGAATCCGCCCCTGATTCGTTGCGAAGAAATCGGCAAGGATCAGGTGGAAATCCAGGTGGATTTGGTGGCCTGGGAGCAATTCGCGAAGGATCAGCGTAATTTGCTGTTCTGGCACGAGGTGGCCCGCATTCAAAACGACACTATCCCGCGTGACGGCTGGGAAATGGCGGCCCTGGCGATCGGGCTGGGCGGCGCGGTGGGTGAGCTGTGGGTGCAAGACGGCCTGTTGCTGCTGTTGGCCTTGGGGCTTTGTGGGGTGTCCGGCTGGCGGCTTTATCAGAAAAACAACAGCGATCGGCAACTGAAAGAATCGATCGAGGCTGATGAAAAGGCGATCGCCCTAGCCGCTCGGTTTGGCTATTCCTTGCCCAATGCCTATAAAAGTTTGGGTAGCGCCCTGAAAACCCTGGTGGAACAAACCCCCAAGAAAAAATTGCGCAGCCGGTATGAATCGCGACTGCAATCCCTGAAGCGGAGTGCCGCTAAGGCCAAAGCTCGGATGCAAGGTGGTTCGGAGTCGGAGCCGAATTTCTACCGCGATCGGGATCGGCAGTTGGAGTTTTAAGGCTGGGCCCTGGTCTGGGCCGCCGCTTGAACATTTTGGGGGGATCTCGCCAATTGACGGGATCCCCCCATGATTTAGGCCCAGTCAGCGCGGCCGAGTCGGATTGGCCCAGCTAGGCTCAATAGGGCCTGATCATCATCAATTAGGCCCGTTTGGGAAAATTAGGCCCGTTTGGGAATCAGTTCAAAGGAACGACAGCCCAAACAGGGGCCCGACGGGTTCACGGCACAACGGAGCAGTTCCGATCGCGCGTTGAATCGACAGCGCGGATCGCCAATGATCCATTGGCCTTCAAAGAAATTTTGTTCCGAGGGGCGCTGGGTCGCCTGCACATGCAGCGCAATCTTGTAGAGATGGTAGCGACCCGATCGCAGTTGATAGCGATGGTGTCGTTCCAAGACTGCATAGGTCTTGCCGGCCAAGTCCAAGTAGCTGCCGGGCTGAGGATGCCAATCAAGTTGCACATCACCGAGGGACTCACGAGGGTGGGTGACAATCACCTCCGTGGGCAATGAGGGTGGATCTTGTTGCATGGGCAAGCGGGGAAGGGATTCAGAAGGAACCTGGTTAACAAATCCGATCGGGCAGTTTGCAATCGGATGATGGGAAATCGGCGCGGGGGCATGGCCCTCAAGGGCGATCGCCCGACATTCGCAATTGTCATATCCTAGCCCGAGAGTTGCCGGAATCCGGTGACCACCTCACCGCTCGATCGCACAATTGCCGGGGACTGGTTCCGGTGGAGTTTCTGGATCACTGTGATTGCCAGCGCTCCAGAAAATTGCGCAAAACATTAGGGCGATCGCGCCAATACCTGTATACTGATCAGTCTGGAAACGTATGCCGCGGCTGGCACGTTTGTCATAAGCTTTCTGGCTCAGAAGCTTGCGTTGCTTGATCTCCAACCGTCCTTCCCGTTGTCGATTAGGCGCAAAAACCGCAACAAGGAAAGGAATCTAAAGTCTTAGTTATGTCTCGATACAGAGGTCCGCGTCTCCGCATTGTGCGTCGTTTGGGCGAGCTGCCGGGTTTGACCCGCAAGAGTGCCAAGCGTGCCTATCCGCCCGGACAACATGGCCAAAACCGCAAAAAGCGCTCGGAATATGCCGTGCGCTTGGAAGAAAAGCAAAAGCTGCGGTTTAACTATGGTGTCAGCGAGCGCCAAATGTTGCGCTACGTTCGGAAAGCTCGTCGGGCAGCCGGTTCCACGGGAACGGTGCTGTTGCAACTGCTGGAAATGCGCCTAGATAACACCGTGTTCCGTTTGGGCATGGCTCCCACCATTCCCGCCGCTCGTCAGTTGGTGAACCATGGTCACATCATGGTCAACGGCCGGCGCGTGGACGTGGCTAGCTATCAGTGCCGTCCTGGGGACGTGGTCACGGTGCGGCCGAAAGATCAATCGCGCAAAATCGTGGAAAACAACCTGCAATTCCCCGGCTTGGCCAACATGCCCAGCCACCTGGAATTTGACAAGGAAAAGTTGACCGGCAAGGTGAACAGCGTGATCGATCGCGAGTGGGTGGCGCTGCAAATCAACGAACTGCTGGTGGTTGAGTACTACTCTCGCCAAGCTTAGGTTCGTTGGGGCCAGATTCCCCACTTCTATGCAAATTTGGGATTCAGGTTTCTGGATCCAGTGCCAAAAAAGCATTTCAAGAGTCACCCAGCCCGATCGGTTGGGTGATTTTTTTGATTGCAATGCCTAATCCATCAGCACCCAAGTGTCCTTGGAACCGCCCCCTTGGGAAGAGTTGACCACCAGCGATCCCCGGCGCAGGGCCACCCGTGTCAGACCGCCGGGATGCACATAGATATCCTCCCCGTAGAGAACGTAGGGGCGCAAATCCACATGGCAGCCCTCAAACTCCCCATCGAGCAGGGTGGGAACCCGCGACAGGCAAAGAGTGGGTTGGGCGATGTAGTTGCGGGGGTTAGCCCGGATTCGATCGGCAAAATCGGCCTGTTGTTCGGCGGTGGATTGGGGGCCAATCAACATGCCATAGCCCCCGGATTCGTTGGCCGCCTTGACCACCAGCGAATCCAAATGCTCCAGCACATAGGTCAAGTCCGCCGGTTCCCAACAAAGGTAGGTGGGCACGTTGGGGATCATGGCCTCTTCATCCAGGTAGTAGCGAATCATTTTGGGCACATAGGCATAAACCGCCTTGTCGTCGGCCACGCCGGTTCCCAGCGCATTGGCGATCGCCACTCGTCCCGATCGATACACATCCGTTAGCCCCGGCACACCCAACATAGAATCGGAGCGAAACACCTGGGGATCGATGAAATCGTCGTCAATTCGTCGATAAATAGCATCCACCCGTTGCAGTCCCTTGGTGGTTTGCATTTGCAAATAGCCATCGGCCACCACCAGGTCTCGCCCCTCTACCAGTTCCACGCCCATTTGTTGAGCCAGGAAAGAATGCTCAAAGTAGGCGGAATTGTAGATCCCCGGCGTGAGCACAACGACGGTGGGATTGGCCAGGCGATCGGGCGTAAGGTTCAGCAGCGTTTCCAATAATCGCGACGGATATTCATCCACCGCCTGAATGTTGGCGTTTTCAAAGACCTTGGGGAAGGTGCTTTTCATCACGCGCCGATTTTCCAAAACGTAGGAAATGCCCGACGGGCAACGCAGGTTATCTTCGAGCACATAAAACTGCCCTTGGCGATCGCGCACCAAGTCAGTTCCGGTCACATGGCACCAAATGCCCTTGGGGGGCTGCAATCCCATGCAAGGCTGCAAAAAACCCTTGGCGGATTCGATTAAATCGCGGGGCAAAATACCATCTGCAATAATTTTTTGGTCACTATAGATATCCTGTAAAAAGCAATTCAGGGCATGAATTCGCTGTTTCAGACCCTGTTCGAGGATTTGCCATTCTTGGGCGTTAATAATGCGCGGAATGATATCGAAGGGAAAGGCTCGCTCAATGCCTTCGCTGGCCCCATACACATTGAAGGTGACCCCCTGCCGAAAGAGAGCAATTTGAGCGGCTTCTTGGCGTTGGCTTAACTCGGCGGCCGATAGCGATCGGAGGCGATCGACCAAAAATTGGGCTTCGGGGCGGGGCTGACCGGGGCCGGCAAACATCTCATCATAAAAGTCCCCTGGATCGTAGGAGTCCACATTCATAGGCGGATGCGTGGGCCGAGTCATGGGCTTTCGGGGTTGGGTCAATAAAGGATGAATCTGGTTGGGCGATCGCTGGCCGAAGCTCGGGGGATGGGTGATAGGGTCGATCGCCCCTTGGCCCGTGATAACGCAGGGGCTGGCCGTGATTCTGTAAGTTTTGACGCGATCGCGGTTGCCCAGAAATGCATGGAAGCTGGGCCAAGGTGTGATTGTTCCGGGGCGATCGCGCGGTGAAGCCTGGGTTCAGGCTAAAGGAATCGGTGAAAGGCGTTGGTGATCTCGGGATCCAAACGAGCCTGCTCAATCATCCCAGATGAACCATGGTCGTTGCGGTTGGCAGCGAGCAAGAGGCGGCGGCCCCAAGGGGTTGGGCCCCGGCGGGGGATCACCGGGCGATCGGGATCACAACACCTCTGTCAGTGGATCACGCTTGGCCTGTGAAATTACTACCCACAATCATGGGCTTTCGTCACGTGATTGCAGGGAAATAATCACGGATTGAATTACAGATGAATCACAACATTCAAGCCAAAATCACGGCATATTTAATGTCATCGAGATAACTAATTCGCAAGTGCCCAGTGCCTTCATCACTCTTAAAAATTAGTTGTCTCCAATCGCTGGCTTTCGTCCTGTTTCGCTAATCCTTAACCAACCCCAAAGATTATGGCACTGAGCACTGAAACCCGATACATCAACATCGAATTTTTTGTTAGCAATCCAATTCTGAAATGCCCTGGGAGGTTCACAGACATGTCGCAAACAACCTGGTTCTACAAAGATATGTTGGCAGAGCTGTTTTCGCGCGTTTGGGAATCCCGCTGCCTGACCATGAGCGATCGCTGGGGTCTGTCCCGTGCTTTGTTGAGCTGCTCGTTAGATCTCGAAGATTTGGCCGCGATCGATCGAATTGTTCATGCCGTGCGTCGTGGCTGGCTCAGTTGTGCAAATTAGCTCAGTAATGGGTTGAGCAGTTAGTTTGCTAATGAGCTTTTGGGTATCTAGCTTGCTCGCATCCTGTGATATCTGCCCCTACAACACCTGGCTCTGTAACACTCGGGCTTGTGATGTCTGGACTCACGGTATCTAGCCTTCCGATATAATGGATTGGCTCAATTTTTTCAGGATTTTGAACTGATTGAGTAACCATTCACAATCGTGTCGCCATTCCGATGATTCTTGGGTATCACTGGGGAAGTTTTTTCATTCAGCATGGTTTGGGCTTGATTTTGGCCACCTATTTGACGGGGTTTTCGATCGCCTACTGGCGATCACTGAGTCACCGGTTACAAATCCTCAAACAACAACAGGCGGCTCCCGAGCACTGGCGATCGGGAACCGCCTTGGTTTTGCAAACGATTTGGCCGCAATTGCTCTGGTTTTGGCCCAAGCCCAACTCATCATCAAACACAATCAAGCAGATTAACTAAGCGAGTACTTCAACAATTCAACCAAAAGGGGAGGCTTTAATGAATGTTCTAGGTCAATTAAGCCCCTGAATTTTCAGTTCCTGAATTGATTTGATACGGTCTGCCGGTTGATGTTTGATGATGCTGGCTTGATTTTTCCTAATTGCTAATTTCGGAGCTGGTGTTTTCCGGAACCACAAAGAGCAGTAGTTTGTCAGGATATAACTCGTCTTTGGCGCGTTCAGCAAGGGCTTGAACTGAAAAATTGGGAACAATAATGGTGTCGCCATCTTGAGCATTACGAATCACTTGCTCTAAGTTGGCAGCCCAGTTGTCATCGTCAATCAACGCGAGAGATTCGGCCATGGCTCTGAGGAAAAAGAAAGTCTAGAGAAGAAGAGAAGTTAACAAGAGCGGAAAAATCACGAGTCAAGAACTGAGGACTTGGCGATTTTCGTCAGCCCTTGACCAGCATTCATGGTTTATTTAACCATGCTCAATTCGGATTGATGGTGTTTTAAGGGTGATTTAATGGCGCTGGGATGATGATTCAAGGGCTGAAATTTGATCTCTGTTCAGTCTGGATATTAATTTGAATGTTGACTTGGATATGGGTCGGTGTTTCTCAATCGCCTAATTAAGGGAACCCTGCCAAAGGTCGCTGGCGAAAATGCTGGATCGCGTTGAAGGTATGGTGGTTGACAATAGCTGCCCAGATTGGTAACTGACAGAATTTGCGGTTTGATTGAAGTTTAATTTGGGTGTTTGAGGTTGCAGCACGCGATTGGCGGTTCTGCGTACCATTGGGAGATGGAATATCGGGTTTTGCCAACAACGGTGGTCTGTGCCGATCGCGATCGGGCAGAGCAGGTGGTGCAGTGGCTGGCGCAGGTGGATACGCACTGGGCCCAGTCCGCTGCGATCGTTGATGGGGCGATCGCCCAGCAGCAATGGTTGGTGAATGACAGTTCCCTGTGGCCAACGGGGTTATTGGTGGTGGATGGGGCGGTGGTGAATGAGCAGGGAGAGCCGTTGTGGCGGTGTTTGCTCCCCCCTGGGTCACCGGTTGCGATGCCCTTGTCCGGGGTGGCTGATGAACAATATCAGGTCTCGATCGCCCGCTTGTTGGTGGTGTTGGTAGACTCGCCCGCTGCGGAAGTGGCGGCCATTGAGGCGGGTGCGTTGGATGCTTTGGTGTGGTCGGCGTTGGCGGCCACGGGAGGCCTGATCCGGTTGGGGCGATCGCTGCGGTTGGTGCAAGGGGTGTTGGCCAACTGGGAACGGCAGTTGGCGTTGGCGGCTCCTTTTGCGGAAGAAATGGGTGAAATCGCGGATTCGGCTGCGGTGATTGTGCGTGCCAGTGCGGAGAGACTGAATTCAGGAACCCAATTTGCCAGCAGTCTGATCGCCGGCCCGATCGAAAACTCGACGATCAACCCGGCTCTCCACTCAAGGACGGGGGTAACTCCGGGCATCATCCCTGGTGCAGTTATCAATTGCGCCCCGGGGTTGCCTTCGATCGAGCAACCCCTGCTCACCACGGCCAGTTGCGATCGGGAAGACAACGATCACGATTCCACCCATCCGATCGCCCCATGGACAGCGGACTTGTCAGCCCGTTCAGAATCAGGATTGCAGCCTAGTGGCGATTCGGAATTGACAATCGGGTTGCCATCCGTTGCACCCGTGGGCCGGCAACCGCAAGCTCCGCCGGCCAACCCCGCCGACCAGTGGCCCGGAGTGCCGTCAACCACGGTGCTACCCGGCTTGAGAATTGCCTTGGGGGGTGGTTTTTCGGGCCCTAGCAGCGATCGGGCTGGGATAGCCGCTGAGAGTTTGTTCACCGACCCTGAAATTAGACCTGAGATTAGACCTGAAATTAGACCGGAAACCAGCTCTGATCCTGAAATTCACCCCGAAATTAACGTTGACACCAGCCCCGAAGTTAATCCTGAAATTAACCCCGAAAACTCGATCAAGGCGGTTGCCATGCCGCCTGCCCCAAGTGCCGAGGGCAACGGGCCGAAAATAGTGCCCACCGAAGGCGAAATTACCGCAATTCAAGGCGATCGCCTGCCAACCTTGGGAGCAACCGATTGGTCGCAAGCAGCATCCCAATCTTGGTTAGCGGTCTTGGATCAGGTGTTGGATCACACGATCGATGGGATCGTGATTGTGAACCGTGAGGGGCGAATTGACTATGCCAACCCGGCGGCCTGTCAGCTTTTTGGGCGATCGCCGGAACAGTTGGTGGGCGAACACCTGGGAATTCCGATCGGCTCTGAGAAAACCACAGAAATTGATATTCTGCACCCCGATGGTTCCGTGGGCGTGGGCGATTTGAATGTGTCCCCGATCGAGTGGTTGGGGGAGCCGGCCTATGCCGTCGCTATTCGGGATGTGAGCGATCGCAAGCGGGTTGAAGCAGACTTGCGCTATCGCCTCAGTCTGGAGAGCGTGGTGGCCTATGTGGCGCGTCTGTTGGTGACTGCCGATGATGATGTGCGGTTTGGGTCTGTTTTGGAAGCGGTGGGACGAGCCATGTTGGCCGATCGGGTTTTGCTGCTCCATGGGCCCATGGAACGCCCCCTGTTGAATTTGGCCTGCGAGTGGCATGAAGAGAATCAAATGCCGGTGGTACGAGACTTTAACCGCCTTGGGGGCCATTTGCCGTCCCTTTGGACCGAGCAATTGGGGCGCGATCGCGCCGTGGTGATTGAGTCCCGGCAGGCCCTGCAATCGGAAGATTCCGCCGTGACCGAGTGGCTCAACTGCTTGGGGGCCAACTCCGTACTCATTGCCGCCATTCACGATCGCCGGGATGCTCTCTGGGGAGCCTTGGTGCTTTGTGTTCATCAAGCGCGTTCCTGGTTAGCCCAAGACCTGCAAATTTTGCAAACCATTGGGGACACCATCTACGCCTGGTACGATCGCCAAGCCACCCAAGATCGGCTGCGAGCCTCAGAAGCGCTCTACTCCAGCATTTTTGAGCGATCGGACGAACGAATTTTTCTGGTTAATGTCCACCCAGATGGACGCTTCACCTACGAAACCGTGAACCCCGCCTTTGAACGGGCCTTGGAACACCGCGCCACCCACATCATCGGTCGATCGCCCCAAGACCTGTTTCCCCCCAGTTGTGCCACGCCGATCATCGCCCGGTTTCGAGCCTGCGTGGCTGGCCGGGACACCATCCGTTGCGAAGAAGAACTGATGATTCGGGGTAAACAGCGGATTTGGCACACCAGCTTAGTGCCCATCCGCGATGCCTGGAACCGTGTGATTAAGCTCCTGGGCAGTGCCCGTGACATTACCCAAGAGCGAGAAGCCGCCCTCCAGCGCAACAACCAAAACCGCTATCGGCAACTGCTCGCCTCGATCGCCTTCAAAATTCGCCAATCCTTAGATATTCAGGTGATCTTGGGGCGCACGGTCAGCGAACTGCAAAAAACCCTCAAAGCCGATCGCGTGATGTTTTACCGTTGCCAAGCGGACGGCAACGGATCGATCGCCGCCGAAGCCCTCGCCCAGCCCTTTGGGGCGATCGACCCCAGCCACACCTGGTGTTGCACCCTCAACTTAGACAACACCCACCCCAACCTCGATCGCTACTGGCAGGGGCAAATTTCCTGCGAAGACGACCTCACCCAACTGCAACTGTCCCCCGAACAGCGCAGTTGCATCGACGGCCTCAGCATTCGCAGCCAAGTGATCGTCCCCGTCACCATCGCCGCCGTTCACTTCAATCCCAGTGCCCTTGGATTTGTGCCCCCGGAAGTGCTGACCGATCGTCTACAGCCGGCCACCATTCTGTTGGGGCTGCTTTGCCTTCAGCAATGTCAGGGGCCAAGGCATTGGACTTCCTTTGAAATTGACCTGTTACAACAACTGGCCGGGCAACTGAGTATTGCCCTTTACCAAGCCCACCTCCTTGAAGAACGCACCCGAGCCATTGAAGGATTGCGGCGCTCCAACGAACAGCTTCAACAATTTGCCTACGTCGCTTCCCATGACTTGCAAGAACCCCTGCGTGGCATCATTGCTTTCTCAGAAATGCTCACGGAGGAATGCGCCCCCCAGCTTGATCAAAATGCCCAAGAATATTTGCAATTCATCATCGACAGTGGCCAACGAATGCGCCAACTGATTCGAGATCTTTTGGCCTATTCCAGAGTAGAAACTCGCGGCCGAACCCTAGAACCGGTGGATTGCAGCCAGATTATTGATATCGTACTCAATAACTTACGATTAGCAATTCAAGATAATCAGGCCACGATTCAGGCTAAAAATTTGCCCATTGTTTTGGCCGATTCCATGCAATTGGCACAACTTTTTCAAAACCTAATTGGCAATGCCCTAAAATTTCGGGGCAAATCCAATCCTATCATTACCATTACTGCCAATCATGAAGAACATCATTGGCGTTTTCAGGTCATTGATAATGGCATTGGGATTGACCCACAATATAGCGAGCGAATTTTTAATATTTTCCAAAGACTCCATAACCGTGAAGAATATGAAGGGACTGGCATTGGGTTAGCCATCTGTCGGAAAATTATTGAGCGTCACGGTGGCTCGATCGGGGTGCAATCTCAACTCGGCCAAGGATCATCATTCTGGTTTACGATTCCCGACCAGCCCGAAACCATTCCCATCACGGAGCTAAGTTTTAGCCCCAGCTAGCGATCGCAACCCTGTAGGATTGATGTTTAATTCCGCTCGATCGCCCGTGCCATAGGTTTTCGGCCGTGTCATTAAAGCTAATGATTGTTATTGAATTGTCCAATCGTTTGAGTTGGGCCAGCCCAATGAGTGCCATGAGTGCAAGGGGCTGAATTGGTTAAGTGGGTTTAATGGAGTAATTGCCAAACAACAGCAGGATTTCTCAATCGAGGGGTTCTCGATCGAACTGTGCAGGGTTTGTTGATCGATCGAAGGATTGGTGAATGAGTGAGTTTGTGAGTAAATAGGAATGATGAGTCAATAGGAATATAATCCCATTAATAATGACCCCCAATTTCAGAATCATTACCCCTTTCAGCAAATGAGCAGGCAGTGACCAGATTGTTAGGATGTCGTTATAATGCCAGCAAAAAATATTGAAGTTTTACTCATTGAAGATTCTGCGGTTGATGCCAGGCTAACAGAAAGGCTGTTTGGACGGCTGAACATTCCCCATCGATTACACTTGGTGCGAGATGGCGAAGAAGCAATCAAGTTTTTAGAGAAAACAGCATTAGTTCCTGAAAAATACTGGCCCGATTTAATTCTTTTGGATTTGAACTTACCCCGTCGTAGTGGCTATGAAGTCTTAGAAGCAATTAAAAAACATCCATCACTGAAAATTATTCCTGTCATTGTCATGACCACTTCTGATCAAGAAGAAGATATTCGCAGATGCTATGAATTGCAAGCCAATGCCTACATTACCAAGCCAGATAGTTTACATAGTCTTTTAGAAACGTTATTGGCGATCGAGGCGTTTTGGTTGCGTTCTGTGAAATTACCCTCTCCAAGGTTCTAAAAGGCATCATCGGTTTACTGTTTGAAAATAAAGTCTGGAAATGAAGCCTAAAAACAAACCCCGAAAATAAAATAGATAATTTTTGATTGCTGACAACATAAAGTTTAAAACAATGATGTAAGATCATGTAAATCCTTGATGCAGAAATCAATTTACTTGGTTATTTATTTGGTTGCATATTTGAAGAGTCAATTAATTTTTAATATGATTTTTGACTGGAAAGAAATCGAACAAATTGGACAAGTTGCTTGCATAATCAAATGTGACCACTGGCGATCAAATTATTAGCTAAAATTGATATATTTCACTCTGTAATCACTCTGGTAACATTTCGCACATTGTCCAGGCATCTCTTGACCAAACTTAGGTTGATACTGAAGAATTGACCTATAGAGAGTGCGTGATTGATCTTGAAAATATTCAAGGACAGTGATGTTTCTATCACAGCATAAAGACAATCCAAGAATATTGATTGATAGGCTTCTCTCGTTAATACTTAGACAAAAATCATGAGTTTGATTAGCTCACTTGCTAAGACTTCCCAGTTTAAGGTTGGTCTTAAAAAGATGGGTCATGATGTATAGGGCAGGAATTTGCATGAGATAGACCTAACGGGTCAAACATGCTTGGAAGTTCGGCTATGCCTTTACTTTGCCTTTACCTTTGGGAAAGTTCTGGTCATGGGGTTGGTTAAATGAGTAGGATCACTGGGATTCTGCTAGACAACCGCCCCAAGGTCTGATTGCTTTCTGGGTGGGAGGACTGCTGGAGTCGAATGGGCGGAAATGATTAGGCAAACCGGTGGCGGCAATTTTGCCAATCAATCCCCTTGGGGGTTGAGGTTTGGGTGGTTAGGCTGAAGTTGACAATGATCGAGGTCATTTGAGGTCAGTCATGCCATGCCGCTCACGATCGCGCGGCCACAGGATCTAGGAGGTTAATTCAGCGGTGGGGGACTCAGCGATTGAAGTGCTGGTCGTGGAAGACAATCCCACGGATGCGCGATTATTGGAAATGATTTTGGCGAAGGTGACGACCCAAGGATTTCGCTGGCGAAGGGTCGATCGCCTGAGCGATGCCCTGACGCTGTTGAATCAACGGCGGTACGATATTGTGCTGTTGGATTTGGCCCTGCCGGACAGCTACGGGCTGGATACGATTCGGCGGGTGCGATCGGCGGTGGCTGATGTGCCGATCGTGGTGCTGACGGGGTTGGATGACGAGGCGATCGGGTTGGCTTCCTTGCGCGAAGGGGCCCAAGACTACCTTTTAAAAGATGAATTGCGGCCAAATTTGCTGTCGCGGGCCATGCGCTATGCGATCGAGCGGCAACAAATTTTGGATGACCTGCGCCACAACCGCGAAGAATTGCAACGGCAGGAGTCGTTTTTGCGGGCAATTGTTGACGCGAATCCAAACTTTATTTTTGTGAAGGATGAGCGGGGGCGATTCACCCTAGTTAATGAAGCTTTGGCAACGTTTTACAACACAACGCCCGGGCGAATGCTGGGCAAAACAGAAGCAGAACTGGGCGGAAACTCGGCCCAGGTGCAACATAGCCAGCGGGAGGAAGAATCGATTATTGAAACCATGCAAGAAAAATATATTGCCCAGGAGCCGCGCCGCAGCTCAACGGGCGAAGTGCGTTGGTTTCAAACCATTAAAAAGCCCTTGATGTTGCCCAATTCAACCCAACGGCAACTGCTGGGTGTGATTACGGATATTACGGAACGGCAACAGGCGGAGGCCCTGCTGTGGCAACAGGCGGAACGGGAACAACTCCTAAGCCAAGTGACCCAGCAAATTCGCCGATCGCTAGATTTGGGGGAAATTCTGCAAACGACGGTGCAAACGGTGCGCGAAGTGTTGGGGGTGGATCAAACGGCCATCTATCGTCACTTGACTCCGGCGGGGATGGCGAGTCGATCGGACTCTGACCCATCCAGCACCCATGCGCTGGAGCTGTCGGCGATCAATTGCCGTGATGCCGCTCGTCCAGTCTGTGGCAGCGAGGCGGTGACCGACGGGGCGGGCCTGGAGCGGTTGCTCTACCTCGTGAAGCATGAGATTTGGGAGGTGGAGGATGTGTTGGCGGACGATCGCTGGCCGGCTGCTTACCGGGATGCCATTGCCCAGGCGGGAGTGCGCGCCATCTTAGCCGTACCCATTTTGCGAGGGGAAGCGGTGCCGGTGTTGCCGCTGAAAATGGACGATCGCCCAGAAGGCGGGACCACCACGGGACATACGCCTAATCCGCTTGGAGATGATCAGTGGGGACTGTTGGTGGTGTATCAGTGGCACGAACCCCACAGTTGGCAAGCCTGGGAAATTGAGTTTTTAAAGCAATTGGCCGGCCAACTGGCGATCGCGATTCAACAGGCGGAGTTATATCGACGGTTGGAGTTGGCTAACCGAAAGTTGGAGCGGCTGGCTACGTTGGATGGCCTGACGGGCATTTCCAACCGCCGCAGTTTCGATGAGGCCCTGGCCCGAGAGTGGCAAAGGGCCTTGCGCCAACAATCGCCCCTGGCAATTTTGGTGGGCGACATTGACTCGTTCAAAACCTATAACGATCGCTATGGCCATTTGGCGGGGGATGATTGCCTGCGCCAGGTGGCCCGCTCGATCGCCCAGGCTGTGAAGCGATCAACGGATCTCACATTTCGTTATGGGGGGGAAGAATTTGCGGTGATTTTGCCGGAAACCCACATCGACGGAGCCATGACGGTGGCGCATGGCATTCTCGAAACGATTCGCGACTTGCAAATTCCCCACGCCTATTCGCCCGTGGCTTCAATTGTGACCCTCAGCTTGGGGGCCGCCAGTCTGATTCCGCGTGCCAATTTGGATCCCTCGGCGCTGGTGGCTGCGGCTGACTTGGCCCTGTTTGAAGCCAAAACCCGTGGTCGCGATCGAGCTTGCCCAAGCGGTGAGTTGTCCCACTGAGTTCTGTGGTGTGGGATCAACTCAGGGCAACTCAAGTCACTTCAGCAGCTTCAGATCATTCAGCCAATTTCAGCAACTTCAGATCACGTCAATTAACTTCAGCCAATTTCAGCCAATCAAATCGCGTTCTGTTTAGTTGAAAGACCTCAGTAACTCCAGAGAAAACCTAGTAAAGGGGCACTGAGCGATCGATCTCCAACGCATAGGCATGAATGCCGCCTATGATGTTTTTCACAATTTGACAACCCTTCCCCTCCAGCCACTGACACATTTGAGCCGATCGTAACCCGTGGTGACAGATCACCCAGGTTTCCTGATCAAAGTTCAGGATTGACTCGATCATGGTGCTCCATTGCTCATATTCACTCAGGGGCAAATTAATAAATCCAGGGAGTTGCGACAAGGCCAATTCTTGGGGTTCCCGCACATCCACCAGTTGCACCAGTCCGGTCGGTTCGCGCAAATAGGCTGCCAAATCTTGCACAGTCACGGTATCCATTAGCATTCGTTCCAAATCACGCTTCTGTTCAAAAGGGGTGAAAGACCGCAGCAAACTGCAATTAATTGAATTTGATCGAGATTGGCCGAAAAGAAGCCCCTGTGAAGGAATTCTTCATCACCATAACCCGACTTTTAGAAACAGGCGACTAATTGTATAAACCAGAACTTAACAGCATCTTTTGCAGACACTTCGGCCAATTTCAAAAAAATTGCCAACAACAGGCCGCTTTGAAATTAACTCAATTTGGGCTATGAAGTCATGGTTTATACCATCGATCGGCATTCAATAATCGCCATCAAATAGTCGCCATCAAAGCCAGTCGCTTTGAAGTTCCAGGGTTCATGCTGATTGGTATTAAATGAATTGGGAATCGAGATTGAAATTGGTCAGCCATGATTGACCAGTGATGGTTTAGGGCGATTAGGTTGAGGGCCGATCGAGCCATCGTAATGATCTCATGAGGGATAAGGGGCTTAGGGCTTGTCGTCAAATCGCCTGAAACCCTGATTCCACGGTTGGCGGATCGTGGGAGCAAGGGGCTTAAGCCCCTTGTCTAGGGTTGTTGGATTGTGGAAGATCAACCGTTTTCACTGGATCCCAGAGAATGACAACAGAGCTTAAACCCCTTGCCTAAGGCGGTTAGGGGATGGAGACTTAACCGCTTTCACGTGCTTCCAGAAAATGACGACAGGCCCTAGCTGTAGTTTTCTCTAGCCAAGGTTTTTGATGATGGCGCTGGCAAATTCCGAGCACTTGAGCGGTGGGTTAACGGGCGGCTCCATCTGCCGAGCCAAATCATAGGTCACTTCCCGCTGTTCGATCGACTTGGCCAAACCGGTCTTAATCAGATCGGCCGCCTCTTGCCAGCCCATGAATTCCAACATCATTACGCCGGACAAAATCACCGATCCTGGATTGAGCTGATCCAATCCGGCATACTTGGGCGCAGTGCCGTGGGTGGCTTCAAAAATGGCCGCATTGTCACCAATGTTGGCCCCCGGAGCCATGCCCAAACCACCCGCGATCGCGGCGGCCGCATCGGACAAATAATCGCCATTCAGGTTCATGGTCGCCAGAATTGAATATTCATCGGGGCGAATTTGAATCTGTTGGAAAATGTTGTCAGCGATCCGATCGTTGACCATCACTTTTTCCTTCCATTGGCCGTTGCCGTGGCTGTCCCAAATTGCTTCCAGAACTTCGCGCACTTCTTGGCAAATGACTTCCCGTTTTTCGGCGGGGTAGCTGTCATAGCCGGGGTCAATCAGCTTGGCGTTGTCCTCGATCGACAGGTCAGGATTTTTCTCTTTATTGCTCAGAATCCACGATTCCCGCTCGGTCACGCATTCGGCGCGAAATTCACCGGTTGCCACCGCATAGCCCCAATCCCGGAAGGCTCCTTCGGTGTATTTCATAATGTTGCCCTTGTGTACCAAGGTCACGGCCTGTTTATGTTTGGGCAACCGCAGGGCGTTTTCAATGGCCCGGCGAACCAGGCGCTGGGAACCGGTGATGCTGATGGGTTTGATGCTGATGCCGGAATCTAACCGAATCTGTTTGTTTTTCAGTTCCGGAGTTTCGGGAATCAGTTGATTGTTTAGAAAATCAATCAATTGATCGCAGCCGGGAGTGCCCTGTTTCCACTCAATGCCGAGGTAGATATCTTCGGTGTTTTCCCGATAGATAATCACGTCCAGTTTTTCGGGGCTTTTATGGGGAGAGGGCGTGCCGTTGTAATACTTACAGGGCCGAACGCAGGCGTAGAGATCAAAAATTTGCCGCAGGGCCACGTTGAGCGATCGAATGCCGCCGCCCACGGGAGTCGTGAGGGGGCCTTTAATCGCTATGCCATATTCCCGAATGGCCGTGAGGGTATCTTCGGGAAGGTATTGATAGGTTCCGTAGACTTCGCAGGCTTCGTCGCCCGCATAGACCTTGAACCAGGAGATTTTGCGCTGACCACCGTAGGCTTTTTCGATCGCCGCATCGAGCACGCGTTGGCTGGCGGGCCAAAGGTCAACGCCTGTGCCGTCTCCGCGAATGAAGGGAACGATCGGGTTGTCGGGAACGATCGGCTGACCGTTTTCAAAGCGAATTTTTTCACCAACGGTGGGGGGCGTAATCTTGTCGTACATGGTTGCGCGAAAAACGGATTGGGGTAACTATACCGTGCGACTCGCAATTCGGCGGGTCATGGCGCACAGACTCGATCGATCTGAGGCATCGCCAATTGATCGGTTAATTGGCACTGATCAATATGGATCGATGTTAATCACCGACGCTTAACCGGCGTTAATCAGTGTTGTTAACCAGTGTTGTTAACCAGCGTTAACTGGCTCTGGGTTGATTGCTGTTATTTAACCGCTGATTAACCCTAAGCAGAGGCTAGGTCGATCGCCCGGCGGCGGGGCACTTCATAGCTCCAAAAGTCCTTGGCCATTTCCGTGTTGGGAAAAATCATTCGGGCTTCGTTCAGCAAATCGTGAAAGTCGATCGCGTTGCCCGGGGCATAGCGGGGGCTGAAGTGCGTGATGATCAGGGTTTTGACCTGCGCCGCCAAGGCCACTTGGGCGGCCATAGTGGTGGTGGAATGGAGCCGCTCAAAGGCCAATTGTGAATCTGCGTGGGCAAAGGTGGCTTCGTGGATCAGCACATCGGCATCCTGGGCTAGCTCGATCGATCGCTCACAAAAAATCGTATCGGTGCAATAAACCCATTTGCGTCCTGGTTCCGGCGGCGCACAGAGGGTTTGGCCGTTGATCGTGCGGCCATCGGGCAAGGTGACGGTTTCGCCGCGCTTCAGGCGGCCGTAGACCGGGCCGGCGGGAATTTCCAGGGCGCGGGCTTTGTCGATGTCGAACCGGCCGGGGCGATCTTTTTCCGTGACCGCGTAACCGTAGGCCGGAACCCGGTGCTCCAGCAGTTGGCAATGCACCGTGAACTCATCGTCTTCAAAAATCTTGCCCGGTTCCACGGTGTGGACTTTGACGGGAAAAGAAAACCGGGTTTGGGAATAGCGCTGACAGGCTTTGAGATAGTCCGAGAGGCCAGCGGGCCCATAGAGATCGATCGGGTGAGGTTGCCCCGCCAAGCCAGAACTGGCCAACAGTCCCATCAACCCAAAGATATGATCCCCATGCATGTGGGTGATGAAAATGCGGGTGATTTGGCTCGATCGCACTTCACTGCGCAAAAGCTGATGTTGCGTGCCTTCGCCACAGTCAAATAACCAAGCTTCGGCCCGCTGAGGCAACCGCAACACCAAACTGGAAACGTTGCGCGATCGGGTCGGTACGCCAGAACTCGTGCCCAAAAACGTCACTTCCAAGATGGTCGTTGCTCCTGCGAATCGATCGCCCCTATCTTGCCACGGGCGGGGCCGTTCGTTGCACCCGGAAGCGCCCTGCTTGATCGGGTCTGGTAACCACTCTCACGCCTCGTCTCAAGCGCTGATGTCCATGGATTGGGGGCAGTTAACTGGGACTGTCGGGGTTGCCGATCGCCGGGTGGTAGCGACCTGCTAGCAGTTCCGATCCCGACGCGCCCATGACCTCGGATAGATAGTCGGCGGTGGCTCCCACGGCCGCGATCGCCCGATCGTAATCCAGCCGGGTGGGGCCCAAAATGCCCACGCTGCCAAGGGGCGATCGGCCGTTGCCATAGAGGGAAGAAATGAGCGTGTAACCCTGAATGGGTTCCCAGGGGTTTTCCATGCCAATGCGGATGCGCACCCGGCGCTCATCTTCCGGCTCATCAAAAATCAGCGACCACAGTTGATCCTGTTCCGCTTCTAGCAAATGAATCAGGGTTTGCACCTGTTGCAGCTCCGAAAACTCCGGTTGGCGCAACACCTCCGACACGCCGCTAATCAAAATTCGGGTGGCGATCGGGGTTTGGGCCCGGCGCGCCAAATGAATCAAAGCTTCCCGCAGGGCTTGGCCCCGGCGATCGAACTCCCGGCCCAGCTCATCCCAATCCAGATGGGCCACGGCCAAGAGGGAGTGATCCCGCAAGCGAGCATCCAAAAAGTTGGACAAAATTACCAATTCCCGCTCCAGGGTTTCTGGATCCGGGAGGGGAGCTTCTTCGGTGTTCGGTAAGGGCACGATCGCGGAATGGCTTTGGTAATCATCCGTCACCACCACCACCATCACCCGATCGACCTCCATGGGCAGCAGTCGCACATGGCGCACTTGAACCGTGCGGGTTTGGGGCAGGGCGATCGCCGCAATGCAACCGCTGAGGCGAGCCAACAACTGGGCCGCTCCCTTCAGCAACACTTCCAAGTGGGGCGACGAAGCATCCAGGCGATCACTCAGGAGCTGATTCACCTTTTGGGCCGTGCGATCGGACGGGACGGCGCAGCGATCGACATAGACCCGATAGCCCGAGTCCGATGGGACGCGCCCGGCCGACGTGTGGGGTTGGTAGAGCAAGCCAGCCTTTTCCAAGGCCCCCATGGCATTTCGCACCGTCGCCGGACTCGCATCCAGTTGATATTCTTCCACCAGCACCTTTGACCCCACCGGCTCGGCCGTGGAGATGTAGTGACGGATGGTGGCGAACAAAATGCGCTCTTGGCGTTCGGTGAGCTGAAACTCCATAAATTAGGAAAAATCGAAAACGGCGATCAGTTGGATGGGGCAGTGAAAATGGGGGGCGCGATCGGGTCGATCGCCCTGGCAGGATGGCTACCAATGAGATTAGGAGGATTGATCGCCTAGAACTGGGAAGGCGGTTCAGAAGCTCGACTGCCTCCTATTGTAGGGGGCGGCGACGGGAGCAATCTGTCATGGCTGCAACTTAGATCTGAATTGGATCTGGATTTGGATCTGGATTGGGACTTGACTAGGCGTTGAGTTAGAGCTGAGTTGAAGCTGAAGCCCGATGGGTGAATTGCAGTCTAATGGACGGTTAATGAGCGTTTTCATGTAGATCTTGTGTAGATCTTGTCAATAAACATTGTCATGGACGATCGAATCAAGGGACGCTGGGCTGTTCAAGGGTTGACGGCGATCGGGGCGATCGGGCTGTTGAGCGCTGGAGCTGCCGGGGCCAAGGAGCTAGCCCAACCCCGTTGCTTGGCGGACTTGCCCTCCGCGATCGCCCAATGGCAACAGGATCCGCGTTGGGCCCGATCGCACTGGGGATTCCTGGCCCGCACTTTGGATCCTGCCAATCCCCAAACCTTAATTCAGAGCCAAGCTCAGCAATTCTTTGTGCCGGCCTCCAACGCCAAGTTGTTTTCCACGGCGGCGGCCCTGGCGGCGTTGGGCCCCGAGTTTCGATCGCCCACAAGGGCCTATTGGCGACCCAAAAGCGCTACTCAACCCCGGCCCGCCTGGTGGATTGTGCCCGGTGGCGACCCCACCGTCACCCACCAACAGCTCCAGGCTTGGGCCGATCGCCTGGCGACGTTGCACCCACCCACGGAGTCCCTGGATGTGGTGGTGTTTGATCGCCCAGAAACCCCGCCCAGTTGGGAATGGGATGACTTGACCTATGGTTATGCACCCGTGGTGAACCGGGCCATGGTCGATCGCAACGCCGTTTCCTTGACCTTTCGCCCCCAGGTTTTGGACGGCGCGCCCAGTTTGGAAGTGCAAACCCAAGAGCCAGTGGAAGGATTGTTGAATTGGTTTCAGCCTCGGGGATTTCAGGCCTTGCCGGCCGACACGGAACCGACCTGGCAATTGCAGCGCGATCGACAAACGGGATTGATTCTGTTCACTGGGGGGCTGCCCATGGGCACATCGGCTCAGGCGGAAGTGGCCCATCCCCAGCCGGGCCAACAATTTGCTTGGCTCATTGCTGATCGCCTGTCGGAGCAATTTTTTCGCCAGGTGCGATCGCGCCCGTTGGTGACTTCACCGTCGCCGCCGACCGTGAATTGGCAGCGATCGCCCTTGGAAATGTCCCCCCTGCCTGCCCCTGCCTACGATCGGTTTCGGAATCCGCCCGTTGTCCCGATCGTGAATCTGCGGAATCCGCCCGCGCCCTTGGGACAGCCCACGGCGGAACTGGCATCGGCCAACCTGGCGGCGGTGATCAGCCAGGTAAACCAGGCCAGCGATAATCTGGGGGCGGAGGCCCTTTTGCGTTGGTTGGATCCCGATCGCCCCATGGAGCGGCTGACAACCGTTTTGACGGACTTGGGTTTGGATCCGGCGGCCTATCGGCTGGTGGATGGTGCGGGCCTGTCGCGCCAAAACTTGGTTAGCCCCGAGGCGATCGTGCAACTGCTGACAATCATGGCTCGATCGCCCCATGCCCAGATTTACGAAAATTCCCTGCCGATCGCGGGGGAAACCGGCACGTTGGCCAGCCGCTTTCGGGACACGCCCCTAGTGGGCCGGTTGCGGGCCAAAACCGGTACGCTGACCGGCGTGGTGGCCCTGTCTGGCTACCTGGATCATCCCGAATGGGGGCCCGTGGCCTTCAGTTTGATGATTGACCACGCCAACACCCCCACCCGTGACCTGCGGGCCGCACTGGATCAGGTGGTGCTGTGGCTGTATGGGGTGCGATCGTGTCCCAACTAAGCCATCCCCAACCGCCCTTGATCCATCCTCAGCGCAAGAAATTCGCTGGATCCTGATCGCGGCGGTGCTTGGTGGGAATCGGTGGCCCCTGGCGATCGCCCGCCAAAGCCGCCGTCGCTTCCAGGGCTTCACGCAGATATTTCGCCGCATAAATCGACATATCCCGAGGCACGCTGATTCGATCGCGCAGATATCGCAATGCCACATCCGACCCCGGCGGCGGCACACAAACCTCACCCGTCATCAGCCGAGTCAGGGCACAGCGCAGCGCCTGATCCACCAGCTCATCGTGACTGGGATTCACCCGAATTAAATTCGCCCGATGCTTCACCACCCGAAATAGGGCCTCCGATCGGGCCGTGTCTGGTTCCTCATAGGTTGCATCCGGCAATCCAAACCAAGGGCCATGATCCACCTTGGTTTGATTCATGGCAGTTTGGGGATCTTGATTTTCCCAACAGCCGCCCATTTGTGGCGGTAAATCATGGGCGTGGGTGTGAAAGTCGCTTTGGGTTCCGCGATAGGTCGATCGGGTTTCCATCGCCGCAAACCAATCTTTCAAGCGAGGATTTTCTTCCCGTAATGAATAGCCTTTGTAGTAAAACAAACTGGCATTCATCCGCTCCACATAGGGCGTAAAAATCACATCCGCTGCACTGAACTGATCTAAGAAATAAGGCCCAGGAGTTGCCGCCAAGGCCGCCTCAACGGAGGTCACCACCTCCAAAAATTGCCGCCGATTTCGAGCCTCCTGCTGCTCCGATAAGGTTGGGTAGCAAAGCCACGAACACCAAGCCCGAAACAGCAATCGTTCCAAGCGACGCAAAGGCAACACCAGCGCCGATTCCATGCCATAGACCAATGGCCCAAATGCCTGTTCCAAAGCCAGCAAAATATCATCACTTTCCGTGATCAAATGCCCATCTAGTTCCAGGGCTGGCAACATGCCCGAGGGCACTTTGTGTTTATACCATTGCTCCTTTTGGCCATAGCAAAACATCGTGACTTTTTCAACTCGGTAAGGAATTTGTTTTTCCTCTAGCCAAAGCCAAACCTTTTGGCAATAGGGACACCAAGCGTGGTGATCGCGATAGAGCGTGACACGGGGTTCAGCGTCCGGTTGCCCAAAGAGTCGCAATTTTGCTTGGGAATTGGTGGGCCCATGGACTAAGTTCGGTTGCCATTGGGTCAGCGCTGCTAAATCAGTCCAAGATAGGGGGTCGAGGGTCATGGTTGGCGATGTAGCAAGCCTATTCAAGGTTTCATTTAGTTCTAGATTAGGATATTCGGCATGGCTTGATAACGTGAAACATGCCCAAATTCAGTTTCGGGCTTTTTAAATAGCTGCTAAGAGGATGTTTAAAAAGTATTCTTTAGCACGGGCAAGCACCCGTAGTCGTGGGGGCAAGGGGCTTAAGCCCCTTGTCTAAGTCGATCGATCTCGGGCTTTTTAAATAGCTGCTAAATAGCTGCTAAGAGGATGTTTAAAAAGTATTCTTTAGCACGGGCAAGCACCAGTAGTCGTGGGGGCAAGGGGCTTAAGCCCCTTGTCTTCGTCGATCGATGGGGCGTGCAGAGTATCGATTTTGGCTTTTCAGACATCCTCTAAGGTATTGGTAATTTTTAGCTTCAGGTTTTTGGGTTATTGCTTTAATAACTCCTGGATCATATTAGCCAATTGCTTGAGCTTTACGGGCTTGTTCAAGTAGGCGGAGGCTCCCGCTTGCAAGCACCGTTCCTGGTCGCCTGCCATGGCGAGGGCCGTCAAGGCAATGATCGGCAAGGATTGAAAGTCGGGATCTTGGCGAATTTGGGCAATGGCCGTCAGCCCATCCATTTCTGGCATTTGGATATCCATTAACACCAAAGCGGGTTGGTGCGATCGCACCATTTCGATGGCTTCTCGTCCATTTTGGGCCGATAAAATCTGATAGTTTTGTGCCTTTAGATAGCTGGAAATGGTCATGATGTTGGCTTCGTTATCTTCCGCCAACAAAATCAATGGCTGACCGGTTTCAGTCGCTTGCAGGTCAATCAATTGGGTTCCGTTGCAAGCAGGCAGTGAGCTATGGAGTCCCGGGGCTACTTCAGAAGAACTGGGCGATCGCGTTGGACTTTTTGACCAACAGGGCAAATACACCTGAAAACAACTGCCCTGGCCCACTTCGCTTCTGACGCTGACTCGGCCACCGTGCAATTCGGCAATGCGCTTCACCAGCGCCAAGCCCAAGCCGGTGCCTGCATATTGGCGGCTGAGGCGGCTGTCAATCTGTACGAAAGATTGGAACAGTTTTGATAGGTTTTCCGGCGCGATGCCAATGCCTGTGTCGCGAACGGTGAAGCAAATTTGGGCCGGTCGAAAATCTGAATGGGAACTTTGGGAATTTGAAGTTTGGGAACCTGAAGCTTGGGAATTTGAAGCTTCGATCGGCGCTGAAATGGATGCTGAAATCGGTTCTCGATCGATCGGTTCATAGGGTGGTTTTTGCGGTGCTTCTTCCATCATCACCACCAGCTCAACGGCCCCAGAATCCGGCGTGAATTTGACCGCATTGCTCAACAAGTTGATTAAAACTTGTCGCATCCGTCGCCCATCCACTTGAATCGACAAATCCCGCAGATTTTCAGCGATCGAGGCTTTCAGAGAAATCTTCTTCTGCGATGCTAACTGCTTCACAAAAGCCAAACTGTTTTCGCACAGCTCCCAAACCGAAACCAAATCCAAATCTAATTCCAGGCGATTGGCTTCAATTTTTGATAAATCCAGAATGTCGTTAATCAGCTCCAGCAAGTGCCGCCCACTTTTTTCAATGGTGGCAACGGCCTTCGTTTGTTCTGGCGTAATCGGCCCAAAAATATCTTCCTGCAAGCTTTCCGACATGCCCAAAATGGCATTCAGAGGCGTTCTTAGCTCATGGCTCATGCTAGCCAAAAACTCATCCTTGAGCCTAGTGGCCCGCTCCAATTGCGCATTGGTTTGCTTAAGGGCTTCTTCGGTATCCTTGCGATCGCTAATATCGGCAAAGTAGCCCACCAGCTCTAGGGGTTTACCTTGGGTATCGTAAACCACCCGAAACTCATCATGCAGCCAACAATAATCGCCATTACTCTTCAAGAACCGATATTCGCAAACATGATGTTTCAGGTCGTTTAAATTATGTAAGTTGTCAAGAGCATAGGTTAAGTCTTCTGGGTGAATATGCTCTAGCCAAAAGGCATGATTATGCAAAAACGCTTCTTTGGGATAGCCCAAAATCGATTCAATGTTACGGCTAACAAAGGTAAATCGATAATTTTCCCCTAGCTGACAAGTGTAAATAATGGCTGGGTTGGATGAAAGCACAAATTCCAATCGTTCCTTCAGCGATTGATTTTCATGCTCTGCTTGTTTATGTTCAGTAATGTCATAGTTAACTCCAACCATCCGCAAAGGTTGATGGTTAGTGTCGCGCTCAATGATCGCAAAGCATTGCACAAACCGTTGTTCTCCATTGGGGCGATTAATGCGCAGCTCTAGGTTTAATTCCCCTTGGTGATTCATGATGGACTGCCTCAAGGCTTCCATCGCCATGGCATCTTCTGGATGTAAGCAGCTCAGCCAATCTTGGTAAGTGGGATCGCGATCGGAGTTATGCCAGCCATAAATTTCACGAATGCGCGAATCCCACTGAACTTCATTTTGAAAGTTCCATTCCCATGTCCCGATCGCTGCCGATTGCAACGCCAAAGCTAAACGATTAGAAAGACTAGTTAGTTGTGCCTCTGTATGTTTCTGATGGCTAATATCCCGACAAACGCAAATTAAAGTGCCATCTTCAGACAATGTGAGGGACAGCCCTTCATAGAATGTGCTGCCATCCTTACGCCGGGCGATCGCCTCTCCTTGCCAGGAGCGATCGCGCTGGAGCTGGGGCAAAATATGTTGCTCAAATCGTTCAGTTTCTAGGGAATCATAAAACTGTTGCCAAGGCTGACCGATGAGTTCTTCAACCTGATCAAAACCAAGCAAATTTGCATGGGCTTGGTTCGCATAGGTCAACTGGCCATTTTCGATCAGGGCAATGCCATCAATGGCCGCTTCCATCATCGCTAGTTGTCGCTGAATGGCTTTTTCAGCTTCTTTGCGAGATGTGATATTGACCGAGATGCCACAAAGTCCGTAGGGCTGCCAGTCTCGATCGAGCAACAGAAATTTATTAGACAAAAACGTGTAGAGTCTGCCATTAATCTCTACCTCTTCTTCATATTGCTGAAAACGACCAAGCCGATAAACTTCATTGTCATTTTCGCTTAGAATTTTAGCCAATCCCGGATCAAAAAGCTCTTGGTTAGTTTTGCCTAGAATCTCGCGCTTGGTGCAGCTAAAAAACTTCAAAAACGATCGATTAACCAAGGTGTGGCGACCCTGGAGATCCTTAACATAAATAACAGCGGGTGCAAAATCAATAATTGCCTGTAGCCGGGCTTCGCTGTCTTGCAAGGCGGCGGTTCGCTGTTCCACCCGCTCCTCTAGCTCTTGGTTCAAGCGTGCCAAGGCTCGCACCGCCAGTTCCCGTTCCTTAAACAGGGCGATCGCCGCCGCAACGGAACTGAGGGGATTAATTTCGATCGCATCCCACAGATCTGGAGTGACGCGATCGAACCCAATAAACCCAAAAAATTGACCACCCACCATCAAGGGCAGTATCAAAACCGCTGCCACCTCTGGTGCAATTAAAGCCTGGAATTCCGACATTGAAACATCGGAAACTAAGCTGTTAATTAACTGGCCTTGAGTCAACCGAGAAAGGCAACGGCTTGATTCAGGATGGCAACGCAAATTCTGAAATTGGGGATTGCTAAGCTGAGATTGAATGCCAGGGCGACACCATTCCCCATGTTGGCTAATGAGAGAGTTCCCAAACCGATCCTGATGCTTTTCAAACACATAGATCCGATCGGCTCCGGCAATGGGTCCCAAAATTTCCAAAATCGTTTGATAGATATTCTGATCCGTATGGTTGGATAAAAGTTGCTTTTGGATTTCAACAATTGCGGTTAGGTAGCGCTCCCGTTTGCTGAGCAAGGATTCAGATTCTTTGCGCTCCGTGATATCTAGATGCGTCCCTGTGATCCGCAGAGGGCGGCCCGTTGCGTCGCGCTCAACAACTTTGCCCCTTGCCAACACCCAAACCCAGTGCCCCGATCGATGGCGCATTCGCAATTCACATTCATAGGCGCTGGTTTGGTTCTGAAAATGGCTATCCAGCGCTGAGACCGCCTTCGGCCAATCTTCAGGATGGGTGTATTTTTGCCAGGTTCCTAATTGAATAGGGGCTAGTTCTTCGAGGGTATAGCCAATCATGTCAGCCCAACGTTCGTTGAGGGTGACCTCGCCGCGATCGATAAACCAATCCCACAATCCCAATCCAGAACTTTCGATCGCCAATTGCAACCGCTCTTGAACTGCCTCTAATTGGGATGCCCCTAAGCGTTGTTCTCTGCGAATTTGGGCCTCACGAATTTCGCGACGGATCACTTCCGGGAGGCGGGTTGTATTGCCCTTAACAAAACAGTCCACCGCGCCCGCCTGCATGAGGTCAACGGCTAGACTATCCTCGATCGCCTCTGAAATAACAATCAGCGGTATATCACGTTTGGATGACTGCAAAATTTTGAGAACATCAAAGGCACTTAATCCAGTATCGTGATGATTAGAGATAATTAAATCCCATGATTGCTTTGCCAACGCAATTTGTAATTGCTTGGTATTTTTAACCCACTTCCAGCTTAAATTAAAGTGATGATGATAGAGTTCTCGAATAATCGATAAGACATCCTCATCTGAGGCTTGAAACAATAGCAAGCTAAGAACAGGCTTCATGACGACTAATTCCTTGGAGGCTTAATTCTTTGAAAGCTTATGCAACTATCAGCGCCTTACTATCTTTAAGAAAATGACCCGATCACCGTCATTTGAAGTTTAAGCTTTTTCACCGATTTTTTGCTGGATGTGCTGCTGCCGATTGGAGCTGCCCAAGGGTGCTGCAAATCTAGGACGAAGGAGTTGTATCAATTCTCACTGATGATTTTGCTGAAATGCCTATTAATTTCCATTAAACTGTTATTTCCGTGATAGCAAAGAGCTTTTTTATACATTACGAAGCAATTAAATTCGAGGGTGATCCGAATTGGCGAAGACGAAGAACAAACTTGTTGCTTTCTCCATTACGGGCTAGACGATGGTCGATCGCATGGAAAATTCCTGCAACAACCTAAATTTGTTCTAGCACTCATTCACCCCTCTGGGTCTCATTATCCCTCAAAATTACTGATAACTAACTAGACAGGCGACACAGACCGAATCCGGTAAAGTTCCCCTTAACCTGATACGGCTGGGTTGGATCAATCCCAATGAATTTCGACTTGGCTGGATGAGTTGGAATGGATCGAGATTCATTGAGACTGATCGAGTTTGACTGCGCCCAATCGAGGTTTGGTCAGTTGAAGGCCCGTTCAAGGAAGCAGGGAATTGCGCTGCGCCGAATCCAGCCAAAGTTGAGCTTGTTCGTCCAGGGGAGATAGATAGGGATAGATGGTGTTGGTTTGAAATTGGCGATCGACCTGCCAACCAGAACGTTGCAGTCGATCGCGCACCTCAAGGGAACTGCGAAACAACAGAAGATCATAATTGGATGGCACATTTACAGGTGATTGAGCATGTATAAATTGCATCACGACTCGAGAATTGAGGTGATAGCTGAGGGAGAACATTCGCGGCATGGTGTCGTAAGCAATAACCCAAGGTGATTCATAGCGTTCGATGACTTGAGCCAAGCGAGGAATTGCATAGCTCCCTTGTTTGTTCCACCAAGTGTTGGCAGGTAGAATCATGGCGCAAGAACTGCCGCTCGCAATCAAAAGAACACCCAAAAGACTATAGGCAATGAGCCGCTGATGAATGTGATGAATCTTCTGACCAATGCTCTGCTTGATGAACAAAAATTTGGATGAACTATTAGTGCGTTGGGCAGGGCGATCGGGAATGGCATTTGGCAACAGAAGCGTTGACAAATAACCCGTAATGGTCAGTTGCAAGCCCAAATAACAAGGCGCAAGGTAGCGAATAATGGTCGATCGAAATCCTCCTTGACTGAGGTCTAAAATCACCAATGCCAAGCCCTGCGATCCCATCATGGCCCACAATAACAATCGACTTAAAAGCGGTTGACGATAAGCTAAGTTCCAAAAACTAATGGCCACTAAAATGGCAATACCCAAGACAATTCCCTGCGCCGCGATCGGGCTGCTCAAAATCTGTCCTGTTGGCTCCCAATCTGCAAATGGTCGGGCCAGATTCAGCCACCAGTTATAAAGCAATGTGCTGAAAGGAACGGCTTGGGCGGTGAATCCGTTGGTGCGGGAAATGGTGCTGAGGTTTTGGAGAGTGGCAATGATCCAAGGCAAAAATAAAACACCAGCACTGAGGGTACTGATTCCAAAGAATTGCCATTGCCTGAGCAGCGAAGCTGGGGGAGAATTTGCCGGAGCAACTGGCTCGGTTATTGCGGATTGATTAGCCGCAGAAGATGATCTCGTGAGAGTCAATTGATCAGCCGGAACTGCCTGACTCGATCGCCAGAGCCAATAGGCCGCAACCAAGCAATATCCCCCAGCAATTAGGACTGAAAACAGATGGGTATAGAGCAACAGGGTGAGCGATAAACTCCACCCAACCCAAGCCCAAATGCCACCCGTTCTGAGTGCCCGCAACAGCAGCCAACCGGTGAGAGCAATCATGGCCGCCCAAAGGCCATATTCCCGCATTTCTTGGGCATAGAGTAAGTGAAATGGCGACAGGGAAACCATGGCCGCCGCAATCCAGCCAGCCAACGGACTACCAAACAACTCCACCGCAATGCCGGCCGATGCGGGAATGAGCAATAGGCTACAAAGGGCTGCAAAAGCTCGTTTTGTGCCCAATTCACTGCCTAAAATTTGCTCCCAAACCCTGGCGAATATATAGAAAAAAGGGGGATGTTGAGGATCATCTTCCGCGAGCGATCGAATGGTGTCATTCATCGATCGCTGCCCATGGGGTTGCTGATAGGTGGCTTGCAGTTCAGCCACGGTGCGGGGGCGCTCATCCAGCAGTTCCCTGTTGACTTCCGCAAGGGTGTAGCCCGCAATCCGAAAGGATGTGAATACTTCATCACCCCAATACACTTTGGTTTCGAGATGGCTAAATCGGAGCACAACCCCCACACCAACCAGCATGGCCAGAATCCACGCGAGCCAACGATTACCCCAAGGTTGTTTGCTTCGGGTCACGATCGTTTCTTGTGTCATTGATTTTGAACTTTCGTTAAGCAAAAATCACAGATATAGCGATCGCCCAATGAAATTTCAGGGAGATCTCCATTGCTTTTTAAGCTGACTTGTGATGCCTTTACTTGTGAATGGGTTGATTTGTGAATGAGTTGACTGATGAATCGCAAATATTCACCAAGGTGTGGATAGAGATTATCAAAATGATTTTTGACTGTGGAGGCTGTGTTTTACCGTCGGTAGCCTTGCATCTTATAACTTTCGGTTACCCATCGAATTATTTTTTGGAGCTTGTCATGGATTTCGAGGATCGATTATTCTAAATAATCAATTAGAAAATAAAAGCTAATTAGTCTAAGGGAATGTCTGAAAAGCCAAAATTGCTACTCTGTCCGCTCCAGTGATCGACGTAGGCAAGGGGCTTAAGCCCCTTGTCTCCACAACTATTGGTGCTTGGCGCGGGCCGAAAGATACTTTCCAAACATCCTCCAAGTATCGACGTAGGCAAGGGGCTTAAGCCCCTTCCACAACTATTGGTGCTTGGCACGGGCCGAAAAATACTTTCCAAACATCCTCCAAGTGTTGAGTTAAAAAAAGCACCCAAAAGAAAAGCAATTCTACGGAGTTGCATTGGAAGTTCCAGGCAAGGGTAAACAAGGTAAACCTGGTAACAACGGGCACAATAATTCCGAAATTAATTCCAAAGTTAATCTCAAAGTTTGAGTGTTGGCATCAGTGTGGGTAATAGCGCTTGAAATTTAATGAAGACAAGGGGTTGAAGCCCCTTGCCTCAATGGGGTTCTCCCGTCGGGTTGAGGATTTGAGCGATCGAGACCGATCGCCCCCAGGCCCCAGATGAGCGCGACGATCGGGGATAAATTTCCCCGCTGGTTGAGTGGCTGAGTGGATTTTTGATCGAAAACGCTTGGCCGTTGATCTAGCGACCCGGCTGCACACCCACATGCTCGATCGCCCGCACGATCGCCCGCCGTTGCAAATCGTCATAGCCCCACCGTTCCAGGAAGTCAGCGAAGGGCCCGGTTTGCTCGGTGGCTGCGGTTCGGAGTTGATGCAACAGCTCTGTGATGGAAGGGCTGGCGGCTTTTGCCAGGAGGATCGGATGGGCAGCGAAATACTGATCCAGTTGTTGAAGCAGGTTGCCCGATCGGCGGCTGGTGCGGCGAGATTGGTCAGCCATGGCCCCATCGCCCGATCGCTCGTGAATCACCACCATGGCCGCCGCCATGGCCAGGTTTTTCACCAAAAGTTCCAACACCTGGTCTGGCGATTGAGCAAGGGTGACCACAAGGGCTTCCGGCGCAGGATCCACAATCGATCGCTCGTCGGTCAAATAGACCACAAAAAAACCACGGGCCCCGGCCACATTGGCGACTAACTGAGCTGCCGCCGTTGCAAATTCTGCTGTTGTCCAGGATCCAGTAGCCCAGCGATCGAGCCATTCTTGCGTTAGCTCGATCGCCGCTTCAAAGGTTATCGGTTCCGGCAAGGTCATCGATGTTTGCATAGGATCCCATTTCAATTCATTGAGCCAATCCAGCAGACTAATTCTGAAAACCGATTAAAAGGGTAATCTTAATTACTCTGAGCGCGATTAAAACCAATCAAAAGTGATTGGCCGAAAATAATCGGCAATAATTATAGCTTGAATTTCACTGAATCGACTGGCTTGATTTTCATTTAATTTCTATTCAATGAACGGTTAAGCCCGTGTTAAGCATTTTGATCCATGCGATTGTGAATTGATTGATACTCAATGCTTTTTGCTTAATTAATGATTTTCTAAATACAGCCTTTACCTCGCTTAACAAGTACAGAAAGCTGTGGGGTGGGCATTGCTCACCGATTAACAGCTTCATGGCATCTGCGATCTGACGTACCAATCGTTTGAGGTAAAGGCTGTATTTTTGACAATTTCGATGGTAGACGATCAAGAATTTAATCTGAATTTTAAGTTTTGCCGAAAATCAATCAAAAATCAATCAACAATTAAGATTCAACTCGCTTTAGTAATTTTTAGGTTAAATACCTTTTTGGGAATTACTTTGAATTTTGTGCCGAATCTTTAAAAATCACTCATTAATTTCGTTGCCTTGTTCTGGATTAGAAGCTGAAACGGCGATTGACAAGCAAAGGCGGATTATGAATGATGAACTATGCTTTCGTCCTCGCTTTCACCCTTGCCGTCGCTGCCCATGTTTTTGTTTTTATCGAAGCTGCTGCCGCTGTTTTTCTATCCCCTGGGGCTAACTTGCGCTCTGATGGTGGCGGCGTTGGTGTTGCTGTCAATGCGGCGCGGGCGTTGGGCGGCTTGGGCGGTAGCCTTGGCGCTGGTGATTTTGTGGACGGCGGCGAATGGGTGGGTGGCGGTGGCCCTGACCCGATCGCTGGAGTCGCGGGCCCTGGTGCTTCAGCAACAGACTGGCGGCTCCGGTGACCTGCCCCGGGCCGATGCGATCGTGGTTTTGGGCGGGGGCATTAAGTCCACGGAGCCACCTCGCCCCTGGATTGATCTGGCCGATGAGGGCGATCGCACCCTCTATGCGGTGAAGCTCTATCGCGATCGCAAGGCTCCGAAGCTGATTTTTAGTGGTGGCCGGGTTGCTTGGCGAGGTGGGGGCAGTCAGCCGGAGTCGGCGGCCATGGCGGAGTTGGCGGGGGCGATGGGGGTTCCGAGTGAGGATATGTTGCAGGATCCCAATTCCTTGAACACGCGCCAAAATGCCGAAGAGGTGAAGAAAATTTTGGAGCGAGAACGGCTGCGGCGGGTGTTGTTGGTGACTTCAGCGATGCACATGCCCCGCTCGATCGCCATTTTTCGCAAGCTAGGAATTGAGGCGATCGCGGCTCCCACGGATTTTCTCTTCAGTGATCAAGATGAGCGCGAGCGGCGCAGTTCTCCTGAGGGAATCGCATTGAATTTTTTGCCCGATGCGGATAATTTGCGGGCCACAACCCGGGCCATTAAAGAATATGTGGGGATGGTGGCTTACTGGTTGCGGGGCTGGATTTAGGGCCGCCGGGATCGATCGGCTCGTGCCCCATGGGCATGTTAAGAATCGTCAAGTACACTCATAGGGATCTGAGTTGCTAAAGCAACGGGGCGTTTGGCCCGGTTGTTGTTTCCCCAGGCCGCAAGCAACTGGGGGACAATAAGTAAATATACGGATTCAACAAACGGAAAGTCTTACCGTCCCATGGATAACTGGATCTCCCTGTCCGATCGCGAACTGCAAATTGTTGAGCTAGTGGCTGCTGGTTTAACCAACCAAGACATTGCGGAGCAGTTAGAGATCAGCAAGCGAACGGTTGATAACCACATCAGTAATATCTTGACCAAAACCAGAACCGAAAATCGGGTGGCTTTGGTGCGTTGGGCGTTGCAGTGGGGCAAGGTTTGCCTAGATCAGGTCAACTGCTGCACATTACCCAACGTGCCGCCTGTGGAAGTGGAAAACGATCGCGCAACGGCTTCTTAGGAACGTCTGCCGATCGCTCCTGAGATTCATTCCAGATTCTGATCCCAGAGTTTGATCCCAGAGCCTGATCCCAGATTGATGCTAGGACAGCGCTGAACCGCGAAACACAGGCCATCATTCGCCAGGAGATTGCAAGATCAATGGTTTTGGCAACAGAGCAAGCTCAGACGAGTCGCGATCCCCAATGGTTGCCGGCCGTGCGGCGACCGGCGATCGAATTTCCGCTCACTCCCTTGACGGTGACCGCTGGGGCGATTCCCGAAAATTTGCAAGGCACGCTTTACCGCAACGGGCCGGGCCGAATGGTGCGATCGGGACAGCCCACGGGCCATTGGTTTGATGGAGATGGGGCGGTGTTGGCGGTGCATTTTGGGCGATCGCCCGATCAACCCCAAGGCCCACCCCAGGCCCGAGCCACCTATCGGATGGTGCAAACGGCGGCCTACGAACAGGAAGAAGCAGCCGATCGGTGGTTGTTTGCTAATTACGGGCAACTGGCTCCAAAACCTTGGTGGCAACGGGTGGGGCGCGATCTTAAAAATGCGGCCAATACTTCCGTGTTGCCCTGGGGCGATCGACTGCTGGCCCTGTGGGAAGGGGGTTGGCCCCATGCGCTGGATTTAGACAACTTGACCACGATCGGCCCCGATTCCCTGGATGGGGTGCTGAAACCGGGTCAAGCCTTTTCTGCCCACCCCAAAGTGGATCCAGTGACGGGCGAAATCTATAACTTTGGAGCGTTGCCGGGCCCCCGTCCCAAGCTGAACTTGCTGCGGTTCGATCGCGCCGGTCGCCTCCTGAACCAACGCCAACTGCCGCTACCGTCCCTGTCCCTGATCCATGACTGTGTGTTGGCGGGGCCCTATCTGGTCTTCTGCATTCCGCCCTTGAGTTTGGAACTGTTGCCAGCGCTGTTGAACTTCAAATGCTTCAGTGATGCGATGAAGTGGCAGGGCGATCGCCCCACCCAGGTTTGGTTTGTCGATCGCGAAACCCTGACCCTCGCCGCCACCATCGAGGCGGAACCTTGGTTTCAGTGGCACTTTGGCAACGGTTGGCAAAATCCCGATCGCTCCATCAGTCTGACCTTGGCGCGTTACCCGGACTTTGCCACCAACCAACACCTGAAGGAAGTGGCCAGCGGCAAAATCACCACCCTCGCAACATCCCAATACGTGGAATTACGGTTCGATCTCCAGCGTCGGCAATTGCTCGATCAACGAATCCTGTTCGATCGCCATTCGGACTTTCCGACCGTGGCCCCCAGCGAAGTTGGCTCCCCCAGCCGCTACAGCTACTTTTCGGCCCATCGGCCCGACCTCGATCGCCCCGAAACTTTCAAACAGGAACAATTTGGCACAATTGCCCGCCACGATGCCCAAACCGATCGCATCACCTATGCCAGCCTAGAATCAGGATGCTATCCTTCTGAGCCGTTGTTTGTGGCCGATCCGGCCGGCGACGGGCGATCGGGTTGGATCCTGAGCGTGGTCTATGATGGCAACCGGGATTGCAGCGACCTGCGCATCTGGCAGAGCGATCGGCTAGATGATGCCCCGATCGCCCGCTTAGCCCTTCCCCAGCCGATTAACCTCGGATTCCATGGGGTTTGGCATCCCAAATCCACTTCCTAAGTTGCCTGAAGGCGGTGGCTGAAAAGAGCCACGTTCAGCCACCGCTTTCATGCTTGCTTTCGCTTTCCCATCCCATGGGCAACCCCAAAACCCCTAATTCATCGCAACCCTTGAACTATGGCTAAATACATTTTGTTTGGCAGCTACTGTGAAGATGCCCTCGAAAAACGCACTCCCTATCGACAAGCGCACCTGGACGGTTTAGCCAAGCAAAAAGCAGAAGGCATTTTAATCACCCTGGGCCCCACCAAAGACAACAGCAAAGTATTTGGCATCTATGAAGCAGACAGCGAAGAAACCATTCGTCAGCTCATCGAAGCCGATCCCTATTGGGAAAACGGTATTTGGACAGAATACGAAATCAAAGAATGGATTCAAGCCTTCTAAAAACACGCCTGAGAGGATATCTCAAAAGCCTAAACAGCTACCAAACAGGTTTCACCAACCATGAAGACAAGGGGCTTAAGCCCCTTGCTCCGACGACGATTATTGCTTGCCCTATGCCTAAAATACTGCGAAGACAAGGGGCTTAAGCCCCTTGCCCCGGCAACGATTATTGTTTGACCTATGCCTAAAATACTGCTCAAAAATTCTCTGAAAAACCAGAATTGAGATGGTTGATTCTGTGGATTTCTGCCCATGTGGATGGCTCGCGGAACCCTAAACCGTAAGCTGAAATAGAGTAGTGAAATGGGCTAGCTGAACGAGTTCGCTAAACGGGCTTTTGGATCTTGATTGGTCGGGAGGATGAGACATGATTTCCCTGTTGCGATCGCTCCCTGGCCGACTGGCGATCGGGCTGGTACGCCTTTACCAAGTCTTGCTGTCGCCCTTGTTGGGCCCCAACTGTCGCTATTACCCCACCTGCTCCCACTACGCGATCGGGGCGATTCAGCGGTTTGGCCTCGGGCGCGGCGGCCTGCTAGCCTTGGCCCGCATCCTGCGCTGCCATCCCTTCCAACCGGGAGGATATGACCCCTTGCCGGAAACCTGGTCTTGGCGGGCGGCCCTGGGCCCCGGCGCGATCGACTCCGATGCAATGGCCGGCCGGCCCCATCCCCTCTGGGCCAAATATCAGCGATCGGGTAACCAGTCGATCTCCGCAGAGGCGATCGAACCCAAGGACATTGAGCCAGTTAATTTAGCCAACTTGGAAGCGGCAAATTCAGAAACAATTCAGCCAGAAGATTGAAATCTAAAAGATTGATATCCAAAAAATTAAAAAACATAAATTAATTTTGAGTCTCGATGTTTTTAGCTTCATTAACCAATCCAATCTATTAAGATTCATTCATTATCACGGCCATCATAGTCAAATTTGCCAAGCGCTACATCCTTCGCCCAAGCATAGACTTTATGGCTCACCATTCCTTTACCCATGGGAGCAACAGAAGATGAAAGTTCTAGTCGTTGATGACTATTCCACCATGCGCCGAATCATCAAGAATTTGCTGAGGCAGATTGGTTATGACGATGTTGAAGAAGCGGGTGATGGTGTTAGCGCCCTTCAGAAGTTGCGGGAGAGCAAGTTTGGGCTGATTATTGCGGATTGGAGCATGGAGCCAATGACAGGGCTGCAATTGTTAAAAGAAGTGCGAGCTAACAGCAAGCTAAGCACCACTCCTTTCATTATCGTAACGGCGGAATCCAAAACGGAAAGTGTGATTGCTGCCAAGGAAGCCGGTGTGAGCAACTACATTGTCAAGCCCTTTAATGCCGAGACGCTGAAGCAAAAAATTCAAGCCGCTTTGGGATACTAGTTAGCTTACGGTCAACTCCTAACGGTTAGTAATTGGGATCATTGATCCGGCGATCGCCCATGGAATTCAGCCAAATCTAGGCGATCGGCTTCGGTTACCAGAACAGCGCTGCAATGCTAACAATTTCTAACGGTTGCTTTCATGTCGATCGCGGTTACTGATGCCATCACAAGTCTGGCGGTTGCAGAACAAGCCCTGGCACTGGCGCGTTGGGAAGAGGGCGGCGATTTCTTCACGGAATGGCGCGATTGTTTACCGCCATTGTCGGAGGGCGATCGCGTGGCCTTGGCACAATTGCGACGACGATATCTCTATCAGCGATCGGCTGGGCAACTTTTGGAAGGAACGGTGAATCTGTTGCTGACTTCGCCCCTGTTGGCGATCGCGGGCTTTTACGATCCGCCGTTTCAAATTTGTGCGGAACCCTCGGTGGAATTGGCGATCGGGGATGGGGATGAAATCCTGCAAAGTCGTTTGGATGTGTTGGTCTTGCGCGATCGTCTCTGGATCGTGGTGATTGAGTCCAAAAAAACGGCTCTTTCAGTGTGGACAGCTTTGCCTCAATCATTGGCTTATTTGGCAGCGAATCCTGATCCCGATCGCCCCAGTTTTGGTTTTGTCACCAATGAGGATGAAATGTTTTTTGTAAAATTGCAACAGCAACCGCGTCGTTGTTACGATCTTTCGCGACTTTTTTCGCCCCTAACTTCCCTGGATGAATTGGCGATCGCAACGCAAATTCTGCGCAATCTCGGCAATCAATAGCACCGACCCGCAGCCTCTTGATCGCCTTGCTAAGCTAAGCATTAACCTAAAGTTCCCGTTTCCCTCAGGTTTCGCTATGGTTGCGTCAACCCCATCCGCTCCAAGTTTGCCGCCGTCGAGGGGCGATCGCCTGTCTTTGGCTGATTATTGGCAGCAGGAAGCGATCGCCGAGCAACGGCATGACTATCACGATGGAATTCGAGGGGCGATCGCGGGTGGATCAGAGGCGCATAGCAAAATTGCGGTGAACCTGGTGGCGTTTCTGCATTTTGCGCTGCGGGATACGGATTGGCAGGTGTATAACAGCGATTTGCGGGTTTGGATTCCTGACTATCGTTGCTGCACTTATACGGATGGGATGGTGGTGCAGGGGGAGCCGGAATTTCACGGCGATCTCAATGATGAAATTCTGAATCCTAGTTTGATTGTGGAGGTGTTGTCGCCTTCAACGGAGCGGTACGATCGGGGCGAAAAATTCCGCAAATATCGATCGCTCCCCAGCTTCCAAGATTATTGGTTGGTTAGTGCTGACGAACCCTACATCGAGCACTATTGCAAAACGGATGCGGCGGTTTGGACATTCACCAGCTACGGGGAAATCAATGCCGCGCTCTGGTTAAACAATCTGCAACTCTCAGTTCCGTTAACTGAAATCTACCGACGGGTCAACTCCCTGATCGCGTGATATTCAGCCGAAGCAACGCTTATTCGCATCGTTCCCGCGCTCTGCGTGAGAACGATATAAACTCAACTCAGACGTTACGGCTAGACCTCATAAATTGTTAAATTCCTAAACTCTGTGATTGAGCCATCACGGGTATAGCGCTTCTCGCTCATGCCAATAGAAATTACTCCATTCGCCATTTGGCTTGACAAGTTTAAATCACCCACCAAGTTGCCATTAATGTAAAACATCCCCAAACATCCGCAACACACTAGTCTGTAATGGTTTGATTCTCCTTCTCTCAGCTTTAGTTGGTAGTCACCTTGGAAAAGGGTCATATGCCAGACCATCCTCTCATCAAACCAGCCATATCCTGTTCGTCCATCTGAGTCAACAAATACTCGAACTTCTTTTCTGAAATAAATACAATTATTCCAGTGCTGCTCTGTAGTAGACCAAGGGTTGACAAATTCAACGTCTAAAATGAAGTCACGACGCTGTATTCCCGAGATGTGCGAAGCAATCCGACCTTCAGGTAAGTGTGTAATCTGACCACTGACGGGAGCCAAGATCTGATGAGCAGTTAGCTCTTGAGGGAGATTGGCTTTCATGTTGGTATTCCAGTCTTGAAGGTTAGAAGTGACTTCTGTAAATCATAGCCCGATCAGTCCTCACTAGGTCATTGTTTAGCATCAGTAGTGATAGCGGAGTTGGGCTATAAGAAGCGCGTCTTCTTCGACTTTGTAGACCATTCGGTGCTCGTCCGTGATTCGGCGTGACCAAAAGCCAGCCAGAGCGTGTTTGAGTGGTTCCGGCTTGCCAATGCCTGAAAAAGGATCGCGCTGGGTCGCGCGGATTAGCTCATTAATCCGCTTCAACATCCGTTTATCCTGCGCTTGCCAATAGAGGTAGTCCTCCCAGGCGGCTTCTGCAAAAATCAGTTTCACTCGCTTAATTCCCGTTCAACACCACCGCCTGCTAATAGTTGCTGAATTGCCCCTAACAAACGTTTCGCATTTGCCGGACTCCGTAATAAGTAAGCGGTTTCCTCCAGCGCCTTGTAATCCTCCAGAGACAACATCACCACCGCAGGCTGTCCCTTGCGCGTCACAATGATCGGCTCGTGATCATTACAAACCCGATCCATCGTGCTGGCCAAATTCGCTCGCACGGTTGAATAGCTGATCGCGTCCATTGTTCAACTCCCTAAATGTCGGCTGATATGGCCGTACAACTCATTGTACTCATCTCTAATTATCCCGGTTGGTGTTCTCTCGGACAGCCCGGCCGTCAGCCGGTAGAATCTTAGGGACTGCAACCCTTTGATGACGCAAGCGACACCGCCGTGACTGCCGACAAAACTGCCAAGGCCGAAAGCCAATATAAGGACACCGTTAACCTGCCCCAAACCGCCTTCGACATGCGGGCCAACGCCACCAAGCGCGAACCGGAAATTCAGGCCTTCTGGGCAGAAGCCAACATTTACGAAACCTTGGCAGCAGGCAACCCCGGCGAACCCTTCACCCTGCACGACGGGCCGCCCTACGCCAACGGCACGCTGCACATGGGTCATGCCCTCAACAAAACCCTGAAGGACATCATCAATCGCTACCAACTGCTGCGCGGCCGCAAAGGGCGCTACATTCCCGGTTGGGACTGCCACGGCCTGCCGATCGAACTGAAAGTGCTGCAATCCCTGGGCAAAGACGAACGCGCCGGCCTCACCCCGATCGCCCTGCGCCAAAAAGCCAAAGCCTACGCCCTCGAACAGGTCGAAGTCCAAAAGACCCAATTCATGCGCCTGGGCGTGTGGGGCGATTGGGATGATCCTTATTTGACCCTGAAGCCCGAATACGAGGCGGCGCAACTGGAAGTCTTTGGCGAAATGTTCACCAAGGGCTACATCTATCGCGGCCTGAAGCCCGTGCATTGGAGTCCCAGTTCCCAAACAGCTTTGGCGGAAGCGGAGTTGGAATATCCCGAGGGGCACATTTCCCAGTCGATCTACGCGGCCTTTCGGGTGACGGAACTGAGCGCGGCAGCTCAACCGGTGCTGGGGGAATTTGCGGCGGATTTGGGCGTGGCGATTTGGACCACGACCCCTTGGACGATCCCCGGCAACTTGGCCGTGGCCGTGAATGGGGCGCTGGATTACGCGGTGGTGGACAGGGCCGGGGAACTGGCGGGCCTGCCGCGCTATCTGGTGGTGGCCAAGGATTTGGCGGAGTCGCTGGCGGCTACCTTTGGGGCGGCCCTGACGGTGCGAGCCACGTTCAAGGGCGCGGTGTTGGAGCATTGCCAGTACAAACATCCGCTATTCGATCGCACCTCACCCGTGGTGATCGGCGGCGAATACATCACCACGGAATCGGGTACAGGGCTGGTGCACACGGCTCCCGGCCATGGTCAAGAGGACTTCATCACCGGGCAAAAGTACGGGTTAGGCGTGTTGTCGCCCGTGGACGATCGGGGCAACTTCACCGAGGAGGCGGGCCCCTTTGCTGGGTTAAACGTGCTGAAGGATGCCAACGACGCGGTAATCAACGCCCTGACCGAAGCGGGATCGCTGCTGAAGCGGGAACCCTACGCTCACAAATATCCCTACGATTGGCGCACCAAGAAGCCGACGATCTTCCGGGCCACGGAGCAGTGGTTCGCGTCGGTGGATGGCTTCCGCGAGGCAGCCATGGCGGCGATCGGGGAGGTGCGCTGGATTCCGGCCACGGGCCAAAACCGGATTGAGTCGATGGTGGGCGAGCGATCGGACTGGTGCATTTCCCGCCAGCGCAGTTGGGGCGTGCCGATTCCGGCGTTTTTCGATGCGGAAACCGGCGAGGTGCTGATGAACGGCGAGACGATCGCCCATCTGCGCGACATTTTCCGCGATCGCGGCTCCGATGCCTGGTGGGAACTGCCCATCGCCGACCTGTTGCCGGAACCCTACCGCAGCAACGGTCGCACCTACCGCAAAGGCACGGACACGATGGATGTGTGGTTCGACTCCGGTTCCTCCTGGGCGGCGGTGGTCAAACAACGCGGCCTCAGCTATCCCGCCGACATCTATTTAGAAGGCTCCGACCAACACCGGGGTTGGTTCCAATCGAGCCTGCTCACCAGCGTCGCCAACTCGGGCCATGCGCCCTATAAAACGGTGCTGACCCACGGGTTTACGCTCGATGAACAGGGCCGCAAAATGAGCAAATCCCTGGGCAACATCATCGACCCGCTGGAAATCATCAACGGCGGCAAGGATCAAAAACAAAACCCGCCCTACGGTGCGGATGTGCTGCGGTTGTGGGTCTCGTCGGTGGACTATTCCTCCGATGTGCCGATCGGGAAAACAATCCTGAAACAGATGGCCGACGTGTATCGCAAGATCCGGAATACGGCGCGGTTCCTGTTAGGTAACCTGCACGATTTCGACCCGGCTACCGATGCGGTTCCCTACGATCAACTGCCGGAACTCGATCGCTATTTGCTCCATCGAATCTCGGAAGTGTTTGGCGACATTACGGAAGCCTTCGACAGTTTCCAATTCTTCAAATTCTTCCAAACGGTGCAAAATTTCTGCACGGTGGATCTGTCGAATTTCTATCTAGATATCGCCAAGGATCGGCTCTACATCAGTGCGCCGGCCGCCGTGCGTCGTCGCAGTTGCCAAACGGTGTTGGCGATCGCCCTGGAAAACCTGGCCAAGGCGATCGCCCCGGTGCTCTGCCACATGGCCGAGGATATCTGGCAAGCGATTCCCTACACCAAATCCCATCCATCGGTGTTCCAAGCCGGTTGGACGGCGATCAATCCCGCCTGGTCGCAACCCGCCCTCGCGGAAAAGTGGCAGAGCTTGCGCCAAATCCGCACCGAAGCCAACAAGGTCTTGGAAGCAGCCCGCAAGGACGGGGCGATCGGAGCCAGCCTAGAAGCCAAGTTGCTGCTCTATGTGGCCGATGATTCCCTGCGCGATCAACTGTCAAAATTCAACCCGGTTTCGTCCCTGGGCGATGACACGAATGGGGTCGATGAATTGCGCTATTTGTTCATCACCTCCCAAGTGGAATTGCTCGATGGGGTCGATCGGCTCCAGGGCTTGAAATACAGCTTTGAATCGGAGCCGCTGGGCGTGGGCGTGGTGGATGCCGAGGGCCACAAGTGCGATCGCTGCTGGAACTATTCGCCCTCGGTCGGCACGATTGAGGAACATCCTTTGGCGTGCGATCGGTGCGTTTCGGCCTTGGCTGGCACTTTTTAAGGCTGGCGACATTGCGGGCGCGCATCGGTGCGCCCCTACTTGGAATATGCTGAATGATTCTGCTCTGCTAATCATCTCAGCCGGACTTTATGGATGATTTGAAAATAGATGACTTGAGATCGCTATCTTTGGGCGATCGAGCAACGTTGATTGATACTTATGCCCAGTCAATCACAGTTCCTCCACAGATTAAGCCCAGTTTGCAGACGGCCTATCAGCGAGCAGCGGTAATCAAGCCATTATTGTTGGATTATTGCCACGAACAAATTACAGCCGATCGGCAAGGTAAATCTGTACTCGATCGCCTAAACCAATCAGAGGCGATCGCCCAAAAATGCCATGAATTTGCCCAGCAATTCATTAACTCAATCCCGTCTTTGGTGCGATCGCCCGATCAAATTGCGGAGAATCCGAAAAATCTCTATGAACTCTGTGGGGCGACACTCTTTACCGCTAGTAATGCAATTTCCCGAAGCTTAAGCACCAAAATGGGCCAACCCTGGGAAGATTTAGCCAAGATTAGTCCTTATACTATTAGCCCAGAAAAAGACTTTGGAATCAAGATTACAGGGATCGACATCATCATTTTTGAGGTAGGTCAAACCAACCCGATCTTTACGCAACTCAAGACGACACCGGGCACATTGACAGGTAGCCAAAAGCCCAGATCTCAAGAAGAGTTAGCTATCCATGAATTTTCTTTATTTGCTGCTGCATTCTGTTTAGGAACTTGGAACTTTTCGAGTCCCACAATTTCTCGGGCTTGTGGTCATGAATTTTGGTCAAAAATTGGGATTGAGTATGAACTAGTTGAGAGCAGCGTAAAAACTATGATCTTGAATATTGAGGCGGCCTATCTTGCTTTTCAAAGTGAGCAATAGATCAAAAGATGTCTAAGCAAAGTTGCTGTAATTGAGCATGACGCGGTTCAGTCTGCTCCGGGCTGCCAACTACATCGGCCCACCAGCTCACGTCATCGGTTTTAGAGTAGCGGGAATAGGGAAAATCAGGATATTGGGTTTCAGTTTGACCATCGAGATAATCCAACAACATTTGACCGATCGCCTTTCCTAGTGAACAGGGAACCGCATTACCAATTTGGCGATAGCGATCGAGCAATCCACCAGCAATCACCCAATCATCGGGAAATTCCTGTAAGCGTTTATATTCCTGAACACTCAAAGGGCGATCTTCCTCGGGATGCGCCAAGTCGGTAGCGGGCATCGCTGGATGAGTCACGATCGTTGGTGATGGTTTATCCCAGGCTAGACGGCGATAAAAACCTGTTTTTCCACCCACTGCTTGATAGGAACCGCCCAGGGCCTCTGCATGTAATTCTGGTGGCAAATCTCGCCAATATTGTCCGGCTTTGAGCAGGCGATAATATTTCAAGCGCTTTTCAGGAAATTTCACAAATTCATGCCCTTCAGTGGGTAAGCCCGCTAAGGCATCTTTTAGCGTCCGCCAGTACGGCAAATTGTGCAGTCCTGTTTCAGAATGTGTTGGTGTTAAATAGGGCAATTTCTGGCCATCACGACTGCAAGCGATCACCACTCGCTCGCGTTGCTGAGGTGATCCAAAATTAGCAGCATTGTATAGATTGAACGAAACACTGTAGCCAGCAGCTTTAATTTTTTGAATGATATGCACTAGGGCGCTACCGCGTTTTTCTTCTGGTTTCAGGGGTGGTGCATCTTTGCCACGCAGGTGCATGGGCCGATGCTGAAGGGTGGCTGATAGTAATCCTCGAACATTTTCTAGGACGAAAAAACGAGGATTTAATTCAAGTACCAAGTCGATAAATAACAAAAAGACATTGCCGCGATCATCATTGAAGCTTTGGCGCTTTCCAGCACTACTAAAAGCTTGGCAAGGTGGCCCACCCACAACCAAATCCAGATCCTGATTAGTTTTTAGATTGGCTAGGGATCGAACTTCTGAGGCTGTGTAATCTCTCACGTCGCCCAATAGGGGCAGGTGGGGACGGTTTAGCTGAATGGTTGTTCGAGCTGCTGGATCGATCTCGGATGCGAGTAATACTTCAATGCCCGCTTTTTCGAGACCTAAATCAAGACCCATACAACCTGAAAAAAAACTTAAGGCTTGAATCATGTGAAGACTATTATTAATTGGTGGTAAGGAATTCGGGCTGATAGTACCGGCTGATAATCACTAAAAATTAGGACATCGCACTTTTCAGATTACTGACTTTGCCATGATATGAAGTTCCTTGCAAAAATCAAAAAATCTGAGGATCAAGATCTGGGGATAGTGTTGAAGCTCAGAATTGACACCCGCGCCTGAAGCATTCTGTGGTGGTTGCGATCGGTGCGTTTTGGCCTTGGCTGGCGTGTTTTAGGCGAAATTGTCCCTGAAATGGATTGCCGATCGGCTGAGGCGGTGTTTGGGCCGGTGGTTGCCGTTGATCCTTCAGTGGATTCCAGGCGCACAATTTGTGGCCCAGTCATTGCGAGAAGGGCCATGAAGCGGTACAAAGCGATCGCAGCGGGGCACTGTTCACCCGGGGTCTTGTGGCAATTGCGGAGCAGTGTAATCCATGACAGCGGACTTTTGGACTTGGTATGCACAAGCGCGCCGCCAAGCATCGGAGCAGCAAGTACCCATCGGGGAACTGGATTGGCTCCTGGTCGAATGGGCCGGGGTCGATCGGCTGCGGCTGCGGCTCCAGGTGGGCGATCTGCCTTCGGGAATCGACCTAGAACGATTGGATCAACTGTGGCAGCGGCGATTGGTCGATCGCGTGCCGGTGCAGTACCTGGCGGGGGTGGTGGGCTGGCGTAACTTTCGGCTGCGCGTTTCCCCGGGGGTGCTGATTCCTCGACCCGAGACGGAGTTAATTGTGGACTTGGCTTGGGAGCTGACGGCGACTAACGCCCTTTTGCGGCGCGGGGTTTGGGCAGATTTGGGGACGGGGAGCGGGGCGATCGCCCTGGCGCTGGCGGAAGCCATGCCAGAAGCAACGATTTGGGCGGTGGATCAATCGACAACGGCGCTGGAAATTGCCCACCTCAATGCCACGCACACAGGGCTGGATCACCGAATTCACCTCGCTTTGGGGAACTGGTTTGAACCTTTGGCAGATTTGGCCGGCCACCTGGCGGGGATGGTTTCTAATCCGCCCTATATCCCAAGCGCGGAAGTGCCTGTCTTGCAGCGGGAGGTGGCCGACCATGAACCCCATGGGGCTTTGGATGGTGGGCCCGATGGCCTCGATTGCTTGCGCCATTTGGTGAAGTTGGCTCCGGCCTATCTCCGACCGGGCGGCGTTTGGCTGGTGGAGGTGATGGCTGGGCAGGCTCCAGCGGTGATGGAACTGTTGTGGGCCAAGGGGTCGTATCAGGAGATTATGACTCATCGGGATTTGGCGGGAATTGATCGATTTGTTTCAGCCAGATACCAACCGCTACGTCGCCCGCTCCCTGTGGAAATCGCCCCCACCGCGTGATAATAGGAAGGTTATCTGAACGGGCTTTTGCCCTGGGTTGCCTGAGCGATTTCTAAGGGGCGATCGGGACTGCGATCGGGTGATGGGTGCTTGATTGGGTGGGTGCGCTGGGATCAGTGCCGCCTCCAGAAAGAGCCGGATCCAGTTCAATGGCATTGACCGCATCCGGGAAAGCGTTCAGGCAAAAATGTTCAGGGAAAACGTGGCTTCTAGTCTGGGGCTGCGGCGTTGGTGATCGTTCAGCTATGGTGTGTTGAAAGTTCATGTCCGTCACCGGTTCTACTTTGCCTAAAACCTTTTTGCTGCTTGGCTCCGGCGAGTTAGGCAAAGAGTTTGCGATCGCGGCCAAGCGTCTGGGCAACCAGGTGATTGCGGTTGATCGCTATGCCAATGCGCCCGCGATGCAGGTGGCCGACGAGGCAGAGGTCATCTCAATGTTGGATGGGGATGCGCTGGAGTCGATCGTCACGAAGCATCGTCCAGATTTCATCGTTCCGGAAATTGAAGCGATTCGCACCGAAAAGCTCGCGGAATTTGAAGCTCGCGGAATCACCGTTATTCCAACGGCCGCCGCCACCCACTACACCATGAACCGCGATCGAATCCGGGACTTGGCGGCGGGCGAGTTGGGGGTGCGCACGGCTCGCTATGGCTATGCGGCCACCTTGGCGGAATTGCAGGCCGTGGCGGCGGAGATTGGCTTTCCGAATGTGGTGAAGCCGGTGATGTCTTCGTCGGGCAAGGGGCAATCCGTGGTGCGATCGCCCGAGGAGCTACCCACCGCCTGGCAATACGCCACCGAACAGGGGCGCGGTGACCAAGCCAAGGTGATTGTTGAAGAATTTATTCACTTTGAGCTGGAGATCACGCTGCTGACCATTCGGCAGTGGGCGGGGCCGACGTTGTTTTGTCCCCCGATCGGCCATCGTCAAGAACGCGGTGACTATCAAGAATCCTGGCAACCAGCCCCGATCACCCCAGAACTGTTGAAACAGGCCCAGTCGATCGCCCAGCGGGTGACGGAGGCCCTGGGCGGCGCGGGCATTTTTGGGGTGGAATTTTTCATCACGCCTGACGCTGCCATTTTTTCTGAGCTGTCACCCCGCCCCCACGACACGGGCATGGTTACCTTGGTCTCCCAAAACCTGAATGAGTTTGAGTTGCACCTGCGGGCCATTTTGGGGTTGCCCATCCCAGAAATTACGGTTTACGAGCCGGCTGCGAGTGCTGCCATTTTGGCCAATCGCCAGTCAGATCCCGCAGAGTCGGTGGTCTATGACGGGTTGGCGGAAGCCCTGATGGAGCCGGGCACAGATGTTCGGTTGTTTGGCAAACCCAGCACCCGTCAATACCGGCGAATGGGGGTGGCCCTGGCGCGGGCTGACTCGATCGACCAGGCCCGGGCCAAGGCAAATCGAGTGGCGCGATCGGTTCAAGTCAACCTGACAGGGCTATAGGGAGCCGATGGGGCCGCTGAATATGCTGCTGGAGCGATCACCCCAGCGGCCAGCGATGATCGCTCCCCGAGGTCAGCCAGAGCTGAGGCCCCAACCGGTTTTCGATTGCGTTTTCTGGAGTCCAGTGTTTTTGCAAGGAGAATCTCGGTATGATGAGGGCGATCGTCCAAACGCATCCTCAAAAATCTTGAGAAATGTTGGCCGCTGTGGTTTTGGGACTCGCTCATTGTTGAAAAACCTTCAGCCCCATTCGGCCGCTTTTAAGTCAAGCCATCTTTAGGTTAAACCGCCAATCAATTCTTGTTTCAATGCTGGTCATTTCTGCGCTAATTTGTGGCCTTTCAATCCGATGCTATGGAAGACCCAACTCATCAACCCATCCAATAAATTGCATCAGTCCGGTTGAATTAGCCTGAGCGAATTAGCCCGACTAAATTAGCCCAATGAAACTAGCTTGATTAGACTGGCTTGCTTGAATTAGATTAAGTTCGTGTTCCGCCTGTGATTCAGTTCGCGATTCAAGGGGGGGATCCTAGCCAAATCACAGACCAACTACAGATCAATAGCAGATCAACAGCAGATTAATATCGGTGTTGCCCATCTAATTGCAGTTGAAATTGAATTTTTTGGGGTTTGTTTCAGATTTTTTGCGCAGCCAATTCCGTTGTTTGAAGACGGAAGGCCGGTCAACCTCCCTAACAGACATTTGTAGCCTGCACCATGTTGGAGTTTTTGCGTCCAGATTTGGTTGAGTTTGTCGCCTATCAGGCTCACCCGGGGGGAGAGTTACCCACGGGCGTTGAGATTGATCGTCTGGACACCAATGAATGTCCCTATCAGTTGCCGGAAGCGCTGAAAGAAAAACTCTGCTTAACCTATCAGAACCTGATTGAAACCAACCGTTACCCGGGAGGCGATCATACGGATCTGAAGCGGGCGATCGCCCAGTACGTGAATGAAGCCTGCTCGGCCATTGCCAACGGCACGGCGGAGGCGATCGCCCCTGGGCAAATTTCCGTGGGGAATGGCTCGGATGAATTAATTCGATCGATCCTGATTGCCACCTGTGTGGGCGGTCGTGGTCGTGTGTTGGTGGCCCAGCCCACCTTTGGCATGTATGGGATTTTGGCCCAAACCCTGGGAATTCCGGTGGAGCGGGTGGGCCGATCGCCCAAAACCTTTGAAATTGACCTGGATGCCGCGCGTCAAGTCATTGCCCAAGCACAACTGACCCCCTCGCCCGTGCGGGTGGTGTGGATGGTGCACCCCAACTCTCCCACTGCCAACGCTCTGACGACAGCGGAACTCAACTGGCTGCGGGGGCTGCCATCCAATATTTTGGTGGTGATTGACGAAGCCTATTTTGAGTTCAGCCGTCGCACCGTGGTGGGCGAACTGCAAGCGCGGCCCAACTGGGTGGTGTTGCGAACGTTCTCGAAGGCGTTTCGATTGGCGGCCCATCGGGTCGGTTACGCGATCGCCAATCCCGAGTTGTCCGCCATCTTGGAAAAGGTGCGCCTACCCTACAACCTGCCCAGTTTTACCCAAGCGGCCGCCCTCGCCGCGTTGGCCCACCGTCGAGATCTGTTGGCGATCGTTCCAGAGATTTTGACGGAGCGCGATCGATTGCTCCAGCAGTTGCGGGCCCTGCCAGGACTGGAACTGTGGGATAGCCAAGCGAATTTTCTTTACGCTCGCCTGAAGGGAGCCGCCAACACCGATGAAGCCATGGCTCATCTGGTGCAGCAGCTTAAGCAGCAGGGAACCCTAATTCGTCACACAGGAGGCGGATTGCGCATTACCGTGGGCACCCCGGCGGAAAATGCGCGTACGGTCGATCGAATGCGGGTGGCGTTGGCGCAAACTGTCGCCTCCCGCTAGGCTATCGGGCTGAAATTGGCTGAACCGTGTCGAAAAAATTTGCAGCAAAAGCGCTTCTCCCCGATCGATTGGCGGGAAGCACTTTTTCAGAAGCCAGATTTTAGCAGCCAGGTTTTAGGAACCAGAACAAGTCTCATCAATCACCGAAGACAAGGGGCTGAAGCCCCTTGCCCCACGGCTATTCGTGCTTTGCAAGTCCCTCAAGTTGCTTCTCAGACACCCGCTTAGAAGCTGGATGAGATCTCACTTATATCAGACATTAATTGCCGTAATTCCACCGGGCCCGATATCCCCGATTATCCACATGGGTGAAGGTGGAGCCATACCCCAGACCGCCTTCCCACCAAGGATCCAAAATCCGCTGCACCGCTTGGGGCGAAAGACCCTCCACCACAAAATCCACCCCATGGCCTCGCATGTGGGTTGAGTTGGAAGCGCCCCCCACGGCCCGGTTCACCGCTGGCGGTCGATACCAACTGGTGATGGTGATGGCGCGATCGCCCAATTTGGTGCGAATTCGCTGCATCTGTTGAGCCATCCGCACAATGTTGCGGGCAATTTCTTCCGATTCAGGAAGTCTGGTGCCGTCCTTAGTCGCTTCTCCCCAGAAAAAGGATCCGTTCGGCACAATTGGATCACGGGTTCCCACCACCCCATAGCCAGGGATCCGAATGGCGGGGCCGCGGGAAGGTGCTGGGCTAGGACTGGGCGCGGGCTGAGGTGCGGGCGCAGGAGCAGGTCTTGGGGCGGGGGCAGGAGTCGGGGCGGGGCTAGGAGCGGGAGCCGGGGCAGGGCTAGGAGCCGGACTGGCCGAAAGCAACTGATCGGCATCAATTAAATCCACATGGCCGGCAAACACAAACCAAGTTTGGCGATCGCTCACCGGCTCACTGAGCTGCACCTGATAGTGGCTACCCGATCGACTGATGGCCCGAATCCGAAAATCGCCCGGTGCTACAGACACCTCTTCATCATCCTTGAGTTCTGCGGAAGAGACGGGGCGCTGCTTAAAGATGGTGGGCACTTTGACCCGAATTTTGGGCAGAGGCGGAAAATTAGTTGCGTCCTTTGGCGGCGGGTAGGGCGGCACGTTCAACAACTCAATGTGCCCCTTAAACACGACCCAATTTTTGCGATCGCGCAGGGGCTGCATCAACACCACGCTCAGGTGGGAATCGGGCGCTTCTTCGTAGCTTTCAAGGGGAAACTCACCCCGGGCCACGCTCAACTTTTCCGCGCTGCTCAGGGCCGAAGACAGGGCCACACGGGTTTTAAAAACGGTTTCGCTCTTGACAACCAGGGTGGGGACGGCGGCAATTTCCAAGTGATCTTTAAATATGAACCACTCTTGACGATTCCCGATCGGCTCAATCAGGGTCACCCGATAGTGATTCCCTTCCAAGACGGCCGCCTGTACCGTGAGTTCGCGGGGGGCAACCGAGAGTTTTTCTGCGGTTGGCAGTTCACTCGACGAGACTGGCCGGCTTTTGAAGATCGTGGGTTGAACGATTTTCAGCTTCACCATAGGTTGCACCACACCGAAATACAGCGCCCAGTTATCGTGAACTGGTTGCAGTTACTTGGACATGCTAGCCATCAATGGGTTGGATGGCTTGAAGCTTCAAGGATTTTTACGAATTTTGCCACTCTCGTTGCTCGATCGCCATGGGGCTTCAGCCCTCGATCGCTTGGATTGGCCCTAGCAACTCATGCGCGGTGTCTACCCCATGCTGATCATTGGTTTAGGCCAGCTCAACGTTAGTAGTCATAGCTGCTGCCGCCGAGGCCGCTGGGGGGCGCAATTCGGGGATCCGGCGCGATCGCCAGCCATAGGGGAAACTGCAACAACGAAAGGCTAATGCGGCCGTCGGACTCATCCACCACAATGAACGGCACGCCACCGCCCCGCTGGATTCGATCGGCCCGTTGCGCCAAGGGATCCGGGGACTCAAATAGCATCACGCCCTGTTCGGCTCCGAAGTCAGCGCGGGAAATGCCCAGGGAATCTTGCAGGCCGCGCCGCCAGTCGCCCAGTCGCTCGGGACTGTCGATCAGGATCAGGGTTCGGAGTCGATCGCCATGGATGGCCCGCAGCACGGAGATGGTGGCGGAAACCACCAGGATGTTTTGGAGGCGGCTGCCCATGGTGCGCAGGGCCCCTCGACCGCTGAGGTCAAAAAACCACTGACTGACCCGATCGGCATGAACCTGCTCAAAGGTGCGCCGCAAACGCCACGGGGGGCCGTAATAGTCCGGCCGGGTGCGATATCGCTCGAGAATTTGCTCAATTTTGCGACGATCGCCCTGAAATTGCCCCTCGATCGCAGTGGGTGGCGTGGGGGTCGATCGCTCCGGAGCCGGGGCCGGAGTTGGGGCGGGCGGCGGCGCAAAGGATAATTCCTCAGCGGCGGCCACCAACTCTTGCAAACTACCCACCAGGTAGTCCTTAAACCCCTGAACCCTGGCGGCAACGTTTTGGGATGCACCGGCAAAGGTGCTTTTCATTTCCTGGCGAATGCGTTCCTGACGGCGCTCCAGTTGCTCAATGCTGGCGGTCAGGTTTTGGCGGCGCTGTTCCAACTCGGCAGTTCCCAAGCTGAGAATGCGGCTGAGGTCACGACGGGCTTGGGCAATTTCCGCCAGCAGTTGATCTCGCTGGGTCTGGAGATCGGCCACGCGATCGGCCAGGGATTGGGCAGCCGAGTTGGTACTTGCATCTAGCTCTGGGTCTAGATTTGGAGTTGAACTTTGATCGGGATCGGGGTTTGCACTTGAAGTGGCTGCTGGCGTTGCCCGATCGGGGTTGTCCGCCGGAGGCGCTGCCGACTCTGGAGCCGTGACGATCGGGGCCGGAGCCACCGGGGAGCTGTCGATCGGGGATTGTGAGTCGATCGTTTCCGGTGTCGCGGCCGGTTCGGGTGGGGGGGAAGCCTCGGGAGCCGAATTGGCGATCAATTCCCCTGCTGCTGTGCTCGATCGATTCGCCGAGCTGACCGGTGTTTCGGCCGCCGCCGTTTCTCCCACCTGGGGCGATGGGGCAGGGGTGGGCAACGGTTCATCGTCCCAGTTGGTTTCCGAGGGGCGATCGATCGATTCGGACAGATCAGCAATATCAGACATTTCAAGCACTAGATTGCAAACAGTGGAACGCTCAAGGGGAACAACACCGAGCGTTTAAACCTTGGCCGCCATCATCCCAGTTCCTTGAACGATTATGATTCGTAACTCCACCCGATTTTCGGTCGGGTTTCCCGAAAGCGACCGAATCCCGCTCGATCGCCCCCAGAAATTTCCCCAGCGCTCGATCGTGCCACAGCGGCCCTATTGCCAAGAGCGGCGCTTGGGCAGTTGTTTCGCTTCCAAACAGGCCCGCAAGAGCTTGGGATCAAACAAAATGGGCAGGAAATGCAGGCTTTTCACTTCCTTGAAATAGAACAAAGTCGGTAGGTAGTACCAAAAGATATCCCAGTTTTCCCAATCCTGGTAAGGAAAGCGCCGAATCAGCTTGTCGCCCCGGTAAATGTCCAAAGCCGTTGCCGTGAACAAAAGCCGCAGGGTGGCCGCTTGTAGGGTCAAAAATGCCGAAAACGCCGCCAGCGCCAGCGCCGCCAACAAATTCCAAGCCAAAAACAGAATCGAAATGGCCGCCAAACCCGTGGGCAACACAAAATCCGGCGGGAGTTCAATCACCTCCGAATCGGGCAGCGAGCCAGCGGTGGTTTCCCCAGGGCCGATCGGGGACAGATCGGGCGACTGGACAGCGGATGGGGTTGCGTTGGGTTCAGACATACTTGGGCGATCGCGAGTTGGGATCAGTTGGGACGCGAGTTGGAATCAATTGGGATCAATTGAGATCAAAAAGATACAGCAATAGTTCTGGAATAGCTCTGGGCATGGCTCTGGGGTTGCTCCAGGCCGCTTTGGCATTAAGCACAACCATTCCAACGCGGCGAAACGCGGCGATTGGATGACCACGAACAGCGGTCGCTGTCCCATTCTAAGAGGATGTCCGAAACGACGCGATCGATCCTGCGATTCACCCCTGATCTGTGATTCATGCGCCGGTTATCAGCGCATTTCTCAGCACACCTTTCAGCTCCTTTCTCCGCAAATTTACGGCAACGACACCCACCCGATCGCCCTGTTACCCTGAAAGACAGGAAGCGTTGGGGAAGCGGTGAGCAATGGAAACAGCAGTTGATCGAGTGGCGAACCCTGCAGCGATCGCGCCGGGAACTGAGACACAAGTGCCCAGGGTTGGTTTAGGACTGGGAACCCTACGACAAGTGCATCATATTGCCCTCAACGTTCAAGATATGCAGGCCTCTCGCCACTTTTACGGCTTCCTGTTGGGTCTGGAGGAGTTGACGGGCGATCGGGTTCCCAGCACTCTCAAATCCCTGGTGGCGGCGGGCAAGGTTGCCAACTTTCTGCTCCCCGATGGCTTGATTTTGGATTTGTTTTGGGAGCCAGACCTCCAACCACCGCACCCAGATCCGGATCAGCAATTCACCCGCGCCAATCATTTAGCCTTTGATATTGACCCAGAACTGTTCGATCGCGCCCTTGCCGTCCTTCAGCAGCACCAAGTGGCGATCGCCCATGGGCCCGTCACTCGCCCCACTGGTCGCGGCGTTTACTTTTACGACCCTGACGGATTCATGGTAGAAATTCGCTGTGATCCGGATCCAAAGTCTTCGGAGTCCAGTTAAAAAATCACCGTTGTTGCATTCACCCTTTGCCCCATCTTTGAACCCAACTTCAAAACCCAATTTCAAAACCCAGTTTCATAAGCCAATTTCATAAGCCAATTTCATAAGCCAATTTTGGAAGATGTCTGAAAAGCTTAAACAGACACCTGAATATAGCCATTACTTTCAAGCAAAAACCATGACTAATCTGCAAAATTCGACCGATCGAGCTACTCAATTTTATGATTGGCAAGGCTATCGCTGTAGCTATGACCAATGGGGAATAGCCCAGCCAAACCAGCCAGTTTTGCTGTTAATTCACCCGATCGGGGTTGGCCTATCGCGACACTTTTGGAAGCGGTTCATTAATGCTTGGGGGCGATCGAGCAGTGCCTTAGCCATTTTTAATCCAGACCTGTTGGGTTGTGGGGATGCGGCCAAGCCTCGTTATGCCCTGTATCCAGAAGATTGGGCTGATCAACTGCTGTATTTTGTGAAAACGGTGGTGCAGCGGCCGGTGATTTTGGTGGTGCAGGGGGCACTGTTTCCCGTGGCGATCGAGATGGTGGAGCGATCGACCAATGCCAACAATGCCAACGGGGCGATCGACATTCGCGGCCTGATTCTCTCGGGGCCACCTGCTTGGCAAGTGATGGCCGAAGTTGCACCCAAATGGCAACAAAAACTGCTCTGGAATGGGCTGTTTGACTCTTGGATTGGGGCTGCTTTTTTTCAATATGCGAAGCGGCGGCAATTTCTGAGTTCTTTTTCGGCAAAACAGCTTTTCGCTTCCTTGCCAGACATTGACGAAGAATGGCTTTCCATGCTGGATCAAGGTGCTGCGGATCCGGCCAGTCGCCATGCGGTTTTTGCGTTTCTGGCTCGGTTTTGGCAGAAGGGCTATGCTGAAAAAATTCGCAAAATTCCTTACCCAACCTTGACCTTGTTTGGAGAAACCGCCTCTAGCATCAGCAAAAGCGGCAAGCAGGAAAGCCCCGATCAGCGTCTCAATCTTTACCTTGAAAACCTTCCCCAAGGTGAAGGCTACAAACTTCCAGGACGGAATGTTTTGCCCTATGAATCTACAGCAGCTTTCACCCATGCGGTTTCGGAATTCACCCTTAAACTGCTTGTAAAGATAGATTGACTGGAAGGGAATAAAAACTAAATCAATCGATAATTAAGCCAACTCGTTTCTACTCATCGTTATTCTGAACAGAATAGAGGGAAGCAGTGAGATGGTCGATTGCCCAGAATTGATGACAATACTTCGTCATAATTCAGTCATATTGAGCGGTAATAGTCCTTTGTGACGACAAGGGGCGATCGATTTGGCTCATTCCCAAGCCAATTGAAGTAAATGGGGTGAATAACGTCATGGATGCAGATGAACTGTTGGGGCGCTATTGCTTAGGAGAACGGAATTTTCGAGGTGCAGATCTCAGTGAAGTTAATCTGATTGCGGCTGAGCTACCGGGAATTAATTTGAGCGAAGCCAATTTGGTGTTGGCTAACTTAACCCGTGCCAACTTGAGTGAAGCCAATCTGAACGGTGCAAACTTGATTGGGGTGGATTTGATTGGGGTGAATCTCAGCCGAGCTAGCCTCACTTGGGTTAGGGCGATCGGGGCCAACTTTACCGGAGCCAATTTATCAGCCACTAACTCGATCGAGGCAGTCTTCACCGGGGCGACCTTTGATGGCGCTAATCTTCATCGGCTCTGTGCCTTGGGGGCTGATTTTGTGGGCGCATCGTTGGTGGGAGTGAACCTACAAGAGGCAAATATTTTGGGAGCCAATTTTGCCGGGGCCGACCTGCACATGGCAAAGCTAGCCGAGTCCAATTTCCAAGATGCCTATTGGAAGTCTGCCAAGTTACCTCCCGATTTGATGTTGAAATTACGTCAACATCAGCGCCATCGGATTCATAGTGCTGACACGAGTGCTGAAACGGCCTAAAGGCGCTTGACTGATTTTTTTGGGGTGTGGTTTTCGCTCTGTTCACCAGTTCAAAAAGCAGGCCATAAGCTTGTAATTCAAAAGATCGATGGCATTGATCAATAATTTCTGTCCCCTGTGAGTGATTGCAAAAATGGCAGAAATTTTGAGCATCATGCCTATTTGAATGTTCAAGGATGCCTGACAGCCATCAGGGTTTATCTTTTTTGTTTGAAAATTGATCGCAAAATTACAACAAAGTCACGCAATTATTTGAATCTAATTTTCGAGGCTAATTTTTGAATCTAATTTTGATGTTTATCTGATATTCGTTAATTCTGATATTTATTAAATTTCTATCATTAAATGATAATGCCTGTGAAGTGATGATTTTCATTGAAGATTACTGATGCAGTAAGGCTTTCACCTGCTCATCATTACTAAATTATGACACTACCCATTCAATTAAAGAACTATGGATAAGAAATTTAGCGTTTTGGCTGTAATGCAGAAAATCAGCAATAGAACTTGGCTAGTAATTTAATTGATTGTCTCATCAGCTTTTGAATGGATCCAGAAGCGGATCTTGAACAGCCTGAATCGTCTCTAAATTTCATAAACAAATGTTCTAGACTGGCCGCGGGGCGTATGGGATCAAATTTTTGCGAAAACTGGGTATGTTGCTTGTTGAGCAGCTCTCCCGAAACTTCAGCGATTTGATGGCATCTTGATTTTGATTGCGTCTTGATCTCGCTGGATCTGACTCCTACTCACTGCTTGTTGTTCTTACCATGCATGTCTTGCGGAACTTAGGTGGCTGCTCCTTCGTGGGGGCGGGCGTTGGGGGATGTTTAATAATTGCGGGAATTGCGGGTTTCTTGACGATCGGGAGCTTGGGTGCTGACTCAGGGGCGGCTTGGGCCCAGTCGATCGCCCCGGCGGCCGACGGCACGGGCACGGTGGTGACTCCCCAGGGCGATCGCCTCGATATCAGCGGCGGCAGTCGATCGAGCGATGGGGCCAACCTGTTCCACAGCTTTGAGCGGTTTAATCTCAACACCCAGGAAATTGCGAATTTCCTGGCCACACCGGATTTGCGCAACATTCTGGGGCGTGTGGTGGGGGGCGATCCATCGCGCATTGATGGACTCATCCAGGTCAGCGGTGGTAGTCCCAATCTATTTTTGATGAATCCGGCGGGTTTGGTGTTTGGGCCCAATGCTCGGCTGAATGTGCCCGCTTCCTTCACGGCCACTACGGCCACGGGTGTGAGCTTTGGGGAGTCCGGGGAATTGTGGTTCCAAGCGACGGGATCCAATCAATACGCGAATTTGCTGGGCGATCCGACGGGGTTGGCGTTTGCCTTATCGCAACCGGCGGGAATTGTGAACCGGGCGGCGCTGGCCGTACCAACGGGCCAAAGCCTGAGTTTGGTGGGGGGCACGGTGTTGAGCGTGGGAACTCTGTCGGCTCCGGGAGGACGGCTGATGGTGGCGGCGGTTCCGGGCGATCGCTTTGTGCGGTTCACGCCGGAAGGATCGGTGCTGGCGTTGGATTTGCCGATCCGGGGGCGGCCCGGTGCGGATTTGACCTGGGGTCCGATCACTCCGCAAACAATTCCGGAACTGCTGGCGGGGCAACCGGTCACGGCCAATGCCTTGACGGTGCGGCCCGATGGCACGGTTTCGATCGGTCATTCCGAGGGCCCCTTGGCGGCGGGGGATGTGGCGGTGCAGTCAGCCACGGCCGGAACGGCTACCCTGTCGGCGGCCCATAACTTGCTGCTGCTGTCTAGTCAGCTCAGCACCACGGGCGATTTGCATTTGTTGGCGGGACAAGCGGCGATCGGGCGCGACAATCCCACGAATCCTTTGCGGTTGAGTGCCGGGGGACAGTTGACCCTCTGGGGCGATCGGCAGGTGGATCTATACGGCTTGCACCACCCCGACAGCGGCATCATCAGTCACCACAATCTTTTTTTAGTGAGTTCAGGGGCGATCGCCGGGAATTTGCCCCTGCGCACGGGCGGTCAATTGTTTGTGACGCAACCGACGGGCGATCGGGTGCTGTTTCGCACGGTCTTTGAACCGATTTTCAGTGATCGCAGCGGTCAAATCACCCTCGCTTTCGGTACCACACCGGCCCGCAGCAATCGCGCTCCCTTCATTTCCTCGCCCGTGGTTGCGACCACCACCACCAGACCCACTACGCCCTCGCCCAGCAGCACCAGTTCCAGCACCACCAGCACTGGCTCCACAACCCTACGTCCTGTTGTTCCTCTGAACCCCACAGGCACGGGGACAACGGGCACGGGGACAACAGGCACGATCAACCCCGGATCCATTACCCTGATTCCCGGCCCAACCAACGATCCCCCCACCACCAATCCAACCCTGAGCAATTCAGTGTCGCTGATTCCGGTGGCTCCCATGCAAACTGGCTCCAACTCCAGCACCACCAACACCACCGTTAGCGGCCTAAACACCTCCTTTAGCTTGATCCCGATCGCCCCTGTGGACTCGCCCACGACCAATTCCACCAGTTCAGAGGATGAGGACGATCAGCCCGGTTTGTTGCCGGTGAAGCCGATCGTGGTGAACAACAATTCCAATACAGGTAATACCGGGAACACCGGTTTATTCACGGTGGCTACGGTCAACCTCAATCTTGACGGTGCGAACTTTGGTGGGTTGGTGACACCGATGGTGAATGGTGCCACATGGACTACCGGCAAGCCGCCGGTTTCGACTCCTTGGGCTGCCAATGTGGATGGGTTAGTGCAGTCCACCTTGGCCAACACCACCGAACAACCGGTGAGCGCGGGGGGAAGTAGCCCAGTGGCGGGAACTGTCAATGCTGGCAATACAAATCTGGTTGGCAATAACCTAAGCACGGCCATTAGTTCCGATGCGATCGTGCAGCGGGCGAATCTGGCTTCTGCGACCTTTGCGGCGAATCCGGGATCCGTGAACGGGGTTGCCGGAAATGTGGCTCCCGTAACCGGGGCAGTCCCCACATCCGCGAATGTGTCGATCGCGCCTTCTTCCGGCCAGTCTCCCAATGCAGCACCTTTGGTTCCGCTCTCGGGGGTAACGGATGCGGCCAACAATTCGACGGTGGGAACCTTGGTGACGGGGCTACCGGTGAGCAGTAACCCCTTACCCAACAGTGGTGCGATTGGAGAGGGCGGCTCGAATCTGGCGCATTCGGCCGGCGTGGGCAATAACCAGGCCATTAGCCAAACGGACTTGCTGGGGCCCCGATCGCCCGGCTTGGAGGGAACCCATTCCTCGGGAACCCCCACCAGCAATGTGGTCACCGACCCGGGGCAAGTGTTGAATCTGCAAGCCTTGCGGGCCGAAACCCTGCAAGTGGCCCTTTGTGACAACACCGTTTGGTTAGATTGCCAACGCAAAGACCTGGAGCGGGCCCGCAACAGTGGCGATCGCAAGGCGATCGTGGTGGCCTTGCAGCGGTTGGGCCGGGCCCACTACCAAGCGGGTGAATATGGCGATGCGATTTTGGCCCATCGCGAAAGTCGTGATTTAGCGGCCGATCAGCCCCTGTTGGCCGCGATCGCAGAAAGTGACCTGGGCAGTAGCTACGGGGCTTTGGGTCAATATTCGGAAGCGATCGCCCATTACGGGCAGGCCTTGGCCCTGTTGCGATCGAACCCTGCACCCACGTTGGAAAGCAATATCCTCAACAACTTGGGTCTGATAGCGACCAACCAACAAAACCTGGAACAAGCCCGCGCCTATTTTGAACAGTCCCTGGCGATCGCCCAGCAACATCGGGATTTGAGTAATCAAGCCCGCGCCCTCACCCAAATTGGCCTGCTGGATTACCAAGCCACGCGCTACGAGGCGGCCGTGAGGGCACATCAGGCCAGCTTGGCCCTGGCAGAGCAGGCGAACGACCAACCGGCGATCGCCCGCACCCTCGATAATTTGGGTTTGGCCTACTATGCCCAAGGAGACTACGGGGCCGCGGCCACGGTTCAACAAAAGTCCCTGGCCCTGTCGCAGGCCTTGGGCGATCGCCATGGTACGGCGCGGGCCCTGTCCAACTTGGGAGATACGTACTATCGACTCCAAGACTTTGACGCGGCCACGGATTATTTGCAGCGGGCGATCGCCTCTTGGGAACAGGTGCGCGAAAACCTGACCAGTGATGGGGCCCGGCTGGCGATTTTTGAGACCCAAGAAACCACCTACAGCACCTTGCAAACGGTGTTAATTGCGGCCCAAAAACCGGAACAGGCCCTGCTGGCCAATGAACGGGGCCGGGCCCAAGCCCTCTTGAAACTGTTGGCGGAAGAGAGTCAATGGGCCGATCGACCCGCCGCGCGATCGACCCCAACCCCTAACCCATCGGAATTGACGGACTCGATCGACTTAGCACAAATCCAGCGGGTGGCCCGCGAGCAGTCCGCCACCCTGATTTCCTACGCGATCGAGCGGGATACCCGAGACCACGGAGGCCAACGCCAACTCCTCGACTTGGCTATCAATATTTGGGTGGTGCAACCTTCGGGACAGGTGCATTTTCGCCAAGTACCCTTGCCCAACAGCCAAACCTTGCGCGATCAAATCCCGTTGCTGCGGTTGTTTTTGGGAACACGCACCGCCAGCCGATCGGCCCAGTCCACGGTGAACGGCAACCGGCGATCGATCACCCCCGGTTTGCGCCAGCTCCATCGCCTGTTGATTGAGCCGATCGCCGAATGGTTACCCACCCAACCGGGCGATCGACTGATTGTGATGCCCCAGCAGGATTTGTTCCTGGTGCCCTTTTCCGCCCTGCAAGATGACCAAGGCCGATACCTGATCGAGCGCCATAGTTTGGCCATGGCTCCTTCGATTCAAGTGCTCGATCGCACCCAACACCAGGCCCAGCGCCTGCGCCAGGAAGGCACAGCCCTGACCGATCGCCCCTTGATCGTGGGTAATCCAACCATGCCGCGCTTGCCCAGCAGCCGATCCAATACCCGATCGCAATTGGCCCCGCTGCCCAATGCGGAAATCGAAGCCCAATCGATCGCCCGCATGTTGAATGCTCGCCCCCTGTTGGGATCCCAAGCCACCAAAACCGCCGTCTTGGGGCAAATGGAGCAAGCCAGCCTGATCCACTTGGCCACTCACGGGATTTTGGATGCGAAACATGGCCTAGACAGCGCGATCGCCCTGGCCCCCGGCAACAGCCCAGGGGATGATGGTTGGTTAACCGCCCGAGAACTGCTGAATCTGGACTTAAAGGCGCAATTAGTCGTCCTCAGCGCCTGCAACACCGGCCAAGGGGCAATTTCCGGCGATGGAATTGTGGGCTTATCCCGATCGCTCCTGGCGGCCGGAACCCCCAGCGCGATCGTCACCCAATGGGCCGTGCCCGACGCACCCACCGCCTTCCTGATGACTCAGTTCTATCAATTCCTGGGGCAAGGGATGGATAAGGCGGCGGCCTTGCGCCAAGCAACCCTGAGAACTATTCAGGAATATCCCGACCCGATCGACTGGGCCGCCTTCACCCTCATCGGCGACACCCGCTAGTTCTCTCCAATAGACTCCTGCCCAAAAGGTGAGCGTCGATGAATTCCAATCTCACCAGCGCCGCAAGTTGGGGAAACGATGCTATACTTCACCGAGTCGGTTCTAGCGGGGAGCAGCCGCTAGAGGTAACGGGGAAAGTTCGGTGTGAATCCGGCACTGTCCCGCAGCTGTGAAGGAGAAGTGTTTCTCCGAGTCAGAATGCCCGCCGATTCAATCCTACAAAGCCCTAAACATCTGCGAGGTACAGATGAACTTACAGCATTTTGCTGACGACCGCCAAAGGCTTGGGTCGTCAAACCTTTACAGTGCAACGCTTCAGCTCAGCACCTTAGCCGTGCCTCCCTGTCCGACTAATTCCTAAGTCCAGGCGGGCGCAGACCCCAATTCCCTCCAAGAGCTGACCGCTAGGGCCATCCAGTTTCTACCCAATGGCAAGGGCCAACCACGATGACCGGGGACTGATGATCAGGCCTCCCGATCGCTGGTTGCAATCCGGACTTTCTCTAGATTGTGAGAGACCTGATCGCCCGATCAAAGTCAGCGGGACTTGGTGTTAGCGAGACTAAAAAGACCGACAAACTCAGCCTTCGTCGCTCTCACCAGTGACAAACTCCAGCACAGGGGCACAACCGCAAACCTTGTGGATTCAGCCCCCCAGCGAGACTCGGGCACCCTCAAATTAATGCCCATACTCGCTGCATTTTGGCTGGATTAGGTCTGTCTGTCGCCTGGGACTTGGGTTCAACATTCATCCCTTGACATCGCGCGGCCTTGCCTAGCCGATCGGTGGGTGCTCGATCGAACAGAGCACCCCTCAACTGCGCTGTCATCATCACTCAAAATTTCGCAAAATTTCAGGAGCCTCGATTCCCATGGTTATTCAAACCGCCACCTTGGGCTACGCCCGCATGGGCAAAAATCGTGAAGTCAAAAAGGCCCTAGAGTCTTTTTGGCATGGCAAGTGTGAGATCAACGCATTGCGATCGACCGTAGAAGCCGTGGAAACCCATGCTTGGACAGTTCAGTTAAAGGCTGGGGTCGATCGAATTGCCGTCGGAGACCAAACTCTTTACGACCACGTTCTAGATTGGTCAGTGCGTCTGGGGCTAATTCCCGCTCGGTTTCGGCAGTTCACAGGCATTGATCAGTACTTTGCGATGGCCAGGGGCAAAGACGGGATTCCTGCACTCGAAATGACGAAATGGTTTGATACCAACTATCACTATCTTGTGCCCGAAATTGAGTCTGATCTTGTTCCCACGGCCAATTTTGATGATTTCCTAGCAACGGTCAAGCGAGCACAGCTCATTCTCAGCGATCGAACGACTCCCGTGATCCTCAGTCCGATTACGCTGCTCACCCTCAGTCGGCGCTCCAACGATCTCTACTCGGATTTAGATCGGTTGCTGCCTCTTTACCTTGACCTACTGGGGCAGTTGAAATCCCTGGGAATCACCGAGGTGCAATTCCATGAGCCAACCTTAGTAACCAGTCATGCCGGTGATTTAGAAACTGCAATTAAACATACCTACCATCAACTAGCAACTGCGGGGTTGCCGATTCAACTGGTCACCTACTTTGATGATTTGGGGGATGCCTATAACTGGGTAATGCAGCTCCCGGTAGCTGGAGTTAGCCTCGATTTCACACGAGGCAACAATCTATCTTTAGTGAAAACCCATGGCTTTCCTCACGACAAAGTGCTTGGGGCCGGTGTTGTGGACGGGCGGAGCGTTTGGGCCATTGAACCCAAAGGTCTGTTGAAACTGCTTCAGGAATTGCAGGCTATCACACCAAATTTGCGTGTTCAGCCCTCCGCGTCACTCCAGTTTGTTCCCCATGATGCAACCTGCGAAGCTCAACTCCCGCAACCCTTGCGCGATGTCCTCAGTTTTGCGGAGCAAAAGTTAACGGAAGTGGTGTTGCTGGCAAGCGGCCTCAACGGACAGGACACGACCAACGAGCAAGCTGCGATCGAGTTGCGTTGGCAGGCATTCAAGCGCTTCAACTTACCTAACCCGGCCGTGCGCGATGTGTTGCAAACCCTCAAGGTAGAGGATTTTCAGCGCTCCCTTCCCTACGAACAACGGCTGAATCAGCAACCCAAACTTCCCCCCCTGCCCACCACCACGATCGGTTCTTTTCCGCAAACCCAAGACATTCGACAACTGCGGCTCCGATACAAAAAAGGGGAAATTTCCCAAGCGGACTATCACCAGGCGATCGACACCAAAATTGCAGAGTGCATCAAACTCCAAGAGGACGTTGGGCTAGATGTGCTAGTTCACGGTGAGTTTGAGCGAACTGACATGGTGGAGTATTTTGGACAGCAACTCCAGGGCTTTGCCTTCACAACGGATGGATGGGTGCAGAGTTATGGCAGTCGTTGCGTTCGCCCACCCATCATTTATGGTGATGTGTCCCGACTGCAACCCATGACCGTTCGGGAGTTTCAAGTTGCACAATCATTGACAGATAAACCGGTGAAGGGAATGCTCACGGGCCCGGTCACCATGATCAATTGGTCATTCCCTCGGGCTGACCTCCCGCGCCGTGAACAGGCCATGCAGATTGCGCTGGCTTTACGAGATGAGGTTGCCGATTTGGAAGCCGCTGGCGCTGTCATGGTGCAAGTGGATGAACCGGCCCTCCGGGAAGGATTGCCCTTGAAATCTGCTCGGTGGAATGAGTACCTCAGTTGGGCTGTGGATTCGTTCCGATTAGCCACCGGTGGCGCGAAGACTGAAACCCAAATTCACACGCACATGTGCTATTCCGAGTTTGGAGACATTATTGAGCATATTGAACGCCTTGATGCGGATGTTCTATCCATTGAAAATAGCCGCAGCAACAACGCAACGCTCTTTGAAATCACGGATGCTGGATATCAGTATCAAGTTGGGAACGGGGTCTATGATGTCCACAGCCCAAGCGTTCCCAGTGTGGAACAAATTCTCCAGCAGTTGCGCACGGGTGCTGATCGTTTGCCTGTTCAGCAAACCTGGATTAATCCTGACTGCGGGCTAAAAACTCGCCAGTGGGAAGAAGTGCTTCCTGCGCTCAAAAATATGGTGCTCGCCACGCAAAAGCTACGGGAAGAAATTCATGATTCATCCCACTAGCCCAAGGTTGTCAAACCTGACTGTTGGCTCACCCAACTTTATTCAGGATAACTTCCTGTACATCGGCTATGTCGCATGGCAAGGCCACCTCCAATATGGACGAGGGATGGTGGCTTGCACAGTGCAAGAAACGGTGACTAATCGCTTGGGTGGGATTGAGGAGGTAACAGCAAGGTCTGTGCAATATATTCCGTTCGACCTTGCTGCTTTATACCTTGACCTTTGCCTTGTACCTGTTAGTTCGATCGATCGCCTGTTGAGCGTGATCAAAACCTATGCACCCGATCGAGAGATTTTGATTTTGGTCAAGCAAGGTCAAGATGTGGAGATTGACTGGCTGCAAAACCTAGCAATTTCACCTTCTGAGTGTTATCGCCAAGTGTGCGATCGCTGGTCAGAGTTTAATCTGGCTCCCTGATTCGATAGGCAATAAAATCGATGTCCCAGGATCAATTGCGGTCTGATGCTACAGCCCTTACCTCGCTTAATAAGTACAGCAGACTGTAGGGTGAGCAATGCCCACCGACTAACAGCTTCGTGTCATCTGCGATCTGACGTACCAATCGTTTGAGGTAAAGGCTGTAGGGAATTAACCCACATCAAGATCCGCCAGCTTCAGCAGTATCTTCATCGTCCAGGGAAAATTCCCACATCAATCCATCCATTTGCTAAACAAAAGCTTGCCCAAGAAGCAGAGCACAACAAATATCTACAAAGGCGCTCATTCCTGTGGAGACAAGTTGACCGAGGATGGCATCTAATTGGCATTATCACCGGCCCAAAATGGGATGCCATAAAGTCTTGGATGAACTTTAGTGACAACTCCGAGAAAAGCTAGACAGTTTACTCAACGATTCCCTGCGTTTTAGCAATGACTCTTTGCTCTCCCCTGACGCAGCCCACAATCCAATTCCACATGACCGCAGATGAATAGTTTACTTTTGGGACTAGGCCTGACCTTAGCAGTACTAACCGCAGGGCTAATTGCATACCTGCGCACACCCCGTAAGTATGAATCCGCTGAATCGGTTGCTCAGTCCTATGACGAATGGACTGAAGACGGCATTCTAGAGTTTTATTGGGGAGAACATATTCACCTGGGACACTACGGGTCTCCACCGCAACGCAAAGACTTCATCCAGTCCAAGCATGACTTTGTGCATGAAATGGTGCGCTGGGGAGGATTAAACCAGTTGCCGCCAGGAACGACGGTCTTGGATGTGGGCTGTGGGATTGGCGGCAGTAGCCGAATTTTGGCGCGTGACTATGGCTTTGCCGTCACTGGCATCACCATTAGCCCTCAACAGGTGCAACGAGCACGGGAGCTGACTCCGCCAAGCCTCAACGCTCAGTTCCAGGTAGATGATGCGCTGAACCTGTCTTTCCCGGATGCCAGCTTTGACGTGGTTTGGTCCGTAGAGGCAGGGCCGCATATGCCCGATAAGGCTCGCTATGCCCAAGAGATGCTGCGAGTGCTGAAGCCGGGTGGCATTTTGGTGGTGGCCGATTGGAATCAGCGAGACGATCGCCAAAAGCCGCTCAATGCTTGGGAGCGTTTAGTGATGAGACAACTACTAGATCAGTGGTCTCATCCTGCTTTCTCTAGCATTGAAGGATTTTCAGAGCAATTAGCAGCCACTGGGCTAACGGCAGGGCAAGTCGTTACGGGTGACTGGACTCAGGAAACGCTACCGGCCTGGCTGGACTCGATTTGGCAAGGGGTTGTGCGCCCTGAAGGATTGATCAAGTTTGGCTTAGTTGGGATTGTCAAGTCATTGCGAGAAGTTCCCACTTTTCTGTTAATGCGGCTGGCGTTTGGCGCAGGCTTGTGTCGCTTCGGAATGTTCCGCGCAGTCCGAGCGAACTCGACTCAACTATCTGAGTCAGTTCTGGATTTTGAAAGAGATCACGATAATCTAGTGTGCTCATGATTTCATCCGACTTTGACTTGATCATCGTTGGGGGAGGCATTCCTGGCTTGACTCTAGCCTGTGGACTGCAAGAATCAGGGCTAAAAGTTGCAGTTGTTGAAGCCCAGTCCCAAGAACAAGTTAGAAATTTCTCCAGGGCCTACGCCCTTTCTCCCCTATCTACCAAGATTTTCAAAGGGTTGGGAATTTGGCAGCAAATTGCTGCTGCAATTACTCATTTCCCAAAAGTGGTGTTGTCGGATGCTGACTCTCCGCACCGAGTGGTGTTTACACCAGAGGAACTAGGGGAGACGGCTGTGTATTACTGTGCAGAACATCAGGTACTGCAAACAGCGCTCCAACAGAAACTAGCTGCAACTCCTGGCTTTGATTGCTTCTATGAAATGCGAGTGGTGGATGTGGTTTATGGCGCTTCAAGAGTGGAGGTCAAAGTAGACCAAAATGGCCAACAGCGAGTCTTGTCTGCAGCCCTAGTGGTGGCAGCTGATGGTCAGGAATCGTTATTGCGTCGGCAAGCGGGTATTGGGGTCGATCGCTGGGATTATTGGCAGTCTTGTGTCACGGCTTTCATTACTCCGACACAATCTCACCAAAACATCGCCTATGAGCGATTTTGGCCTGCTGGCCCTTTTGCGATCTTGCCACTACCCCGAAATCGCTGCCAAATTGTGTGGGTTTTACCGCACCAAGAAGCGGAAAGGGTTGCTAGTCTTGCCCCAGAGCAGTTTATTGCTGAAATGCAGCCATACTATGGCGATCACTCGGGGTCTGTACAGCTTTTGGGTAAGCCTCGATTGTTTCCAGCTCGCTTCATGCACAGTCGAGTCTATTGCAAGCATCGACTGGCCATGATTGGAGATGCGGCCCATCATTGTCATCCGGTGGGTGGACAGGGCCTCAATCTGGGGATTCGAGATGCGATTACGCTGGCACACGTGCTGATAATGGCGCGGCAGCAGCAACAAGATTTGGGCGAGGTCAAGGTTTTGCTGCGGTATGGTCGCCGCCGTCGCCTAGAAAACTGGGTGATGTTGCTGTTCACTGATGTGCTCAACCGCACCTTTTCAAATCATTGGTGGCCACTAGTGGTCGTTCGACGGTTGGTGCTGCGATGGATGGCACATTGGCTGCCTTTACGATACTTGATCTTGCGATTGATGACAGGGTTTTGGCAACGGGCAGGAATTCCAATGTTGATGACAAATTGAGCCATATTCACTCGATGGATTCGCTGGTTTATTGGGGGTTCTCTGGTTTATGAATAAGCAGTCAATTTTGGCATTGGCAGACCATCCCACTGTGGCAGTGACAGGGCGAGTGGATCAGTGGCTCCATGATCCTGCGGGGCGGCTGCCGGTGAGCTGCACGGTTCTGGCTGTGCAGGATCGAATGGATGGCCCGGATGGCATTGAAGATAGTTGGCATTTCACGAGCCAGGCCCTCCGCTATGGGGCTGGTGTTGCGATCAACTTGTCGGCGCTTCGGCCTGCGGGTACGGTTTCGCCGAATGTCACAGCCTCTGGCCCCACATCTTTTGCCCGCATTTACAGCGTCTTGAATGAGACGATCCGCCGGGGCGGTCGATTTAAAAACGGGGCGGTCAATTTGCATTTGGATAGTCATCACCCTGATGCTCAGGACTTTATTAAGATTCCGATCGATCGCTTGCCTTGGGCTAAACGCACGCTAATTGTTCATGATGATTTGCTGCAATTGCCATACCTGAATGACATCATGGAGCAAATACAATCCGGCAGTTTGTGGCTCTCCAAAGCTCGGACGGATGCTGCGGGAAATGTGCTGTATGGCAATGTTTGCAATGAAATTTTTTTGCCGTCACGGGGAACCTGTTTGCTGCAACATGTCAATTTGGGAATGTGTTGCATTGAGGATATTCCTGATGCTTTCGAGCATGGCATGAAGATGCTCTGTTCAATTCATCCCATCACTGGTGTGGGTGAGAGTGGCCTTTATCGATCGCCCGAACACGATCGACAGGTGGGGTTGGGGGTCATTGGCTTGGCATCGCTTTTGGCGATCGAAGGCGTTACCTATCGCGAGTTGGTGGAAGCTTGGGAATTGCGCCTGCGGCCGATCGACCACGCAAGAAGTCAAACCAAGGCCGGTCGATTAGTGAACAGCCTAATTGAAGGGTTCGATCGCGCGGCGGCTTGGGCCCGAAAAGAGGGAATGGAGCGCAGTCTAACGATCGCGCCAACGGCTTCCTGTGCTTATCGCTATGTTGATCGCGATGGCTACACGACAACACCGGAAATTAGCCCCCCGATCGCCTGTGAAGTCGATCGCTACAGTGGTGTTTTTGGGATTCAAACCTACGATCATCATCCCCGAGTAGAAACTGCTTCAGAAGTGGGATATGAGGACTATTTCCGGCTGGCCAATTGTTGGCAGCAAAGCATGGAAGCGACGGGACAGGCTCACTCGATATCCTTCAACATTTGGGATACCCAGGTGATTGATCAAGATTTCCTAGAAAAATGGATGCGATCGGCACTTTGGACAACCTACTATCGATTGCCAGTTCGTCAACAGTCCGCCCTTGATAAAACCATCATTCAACAGAAATCGTTAACTTGCGATCTGTCGGCCGATGAATGTGTTGCTTGTGCTGAATAGGAAGCATTTCTGATGGACTTTTACACTGAACAATTGGCTCGCAAGCGCTCCTGGACACCCACCTGTGGCGAAAGGATGAACACAATGCCGGGCGCGGATCAAGTTTTGGGGCGGGCCCTGGCGCTGCGTGTTCTTGAATTAGAAGTGGCGGAATGGCTAGACGACGCTTTGGGCAAAACGACACTTCCGGCAACAGCAGTTGAATGTCTGCGCTCTAATATTCTTGATGAAGAACGGCACGATAAAGTGTTAGGAATGGCCGCTCAAATCTATCAACTGACGACTGACAGGGACGAAGCAGAGGCCAAACAAATTCATCAGCAATGGATTCATCATCCTGACCACCCATTGGTCAAGGCCTTCGTGTTGGAAAATTCCGTTTTTTTTGTGATTCTACCCTTGCTGCGGATGTTTGGTGGCGTGGGTTTGGGAATCATCTCAGGCGATATTTCCGGCGATGAATCTGTCCATGCGGCCGTCCATCGCCAAGCAGCGCATGATCTAGGATTGACCTACAGCAGTTCCTTAGATCGTCTTAGAAGAGATACCGTTGGTTGGCTGGTGGATGGCTTGCGAATCCCGGAAGCGGGACGTTCTGGGAAGCCTCAACGTTGGTTGGATGCGTCAGATAGTTTGCTCTATCAAGGGGCTTCTGATTTGGTGGAAACCCGTCGCGCAATTCAGCCTGCATTTTTTGAAATTGCTAACGATGCCCTACCGAGCTATCGGTAACTGGTCAGATAATGGCTTGGGTTCTATCACTAACAACCGTAGTTTTCGGCATTTTCGACCATGGGTTTTGATCTGAAGTTGTGACGAGTTGGAGTTTTTGGATGGCGACATCTTCTTCTGATTGGCAGGAGTCCTTTGTTGCCACAAATTTAATTACTCTGGGATATAACGCTTGGAGTAATTATTTGGCGGGAGGACGAGGTGCAGTGATTTGTAGCTTGAATTTACCGCAGCTCAACATCACAGGAGAAACATTTCGTACCCATTATGTTGTGAGATCACGACTCGCTGCATTTTTAAATGCCTGGCTAGCCTTTCCTGATACGGTGATTCTGAATCATCACCATATGAATGGTCATATCTTACAAGCCGTTGACAGCTACAACCCCGAAACCGATCTGGTTTTGTTGCTGGAATCTGGCGCGCAAGCCGCTTTTTTATATTTACGCGCTTTGCCCATTTCGCCTCCCAAAAGTTATCAGATCGTTTGTCAAATTCAAGATGAATTTCGTCTAGAACAACCGAACGCTGCTGAGTTGGGGCAATTTGAAATCGGCCTGAATTTTTAGTGAAATGGGCTGCGGCCGGTCGGTTTCTGGGGCGATCGCCCTATTCGATCGCCCCAACTGCGATATTCTGGTCTGTGCATTGCTCCTGGCTGTTTTATGCGTCTGTCCCAAGCCCTGTTCGTCACCCTTCGTGAAGACCCCGCCGAAGCCGTTGTCACCAGCCACAAGCTGTTGCTACGCGCGGGCTACATCCGCCAAATCGGTAGCGGGATTTATGCCTATTTGCCCCTGATGTGGCGGGTGTTGCAGAAGGTGTCGCAGATTGTGCGACAGGAAATGGACGCAACCGGCGCGCAAGAATGCCTGCTGCCGCAACTGCAACCGGCGGAACTGTGGCAGGAGTCGGGCCGTTGGGATGTGTACAAGGCAGAAGGGATCGCCTTCACCCTGAGCGATCGCGCCGATCGGGAACTGATGCTCGGGCCCACCCACGAGGAAGTGATCACCACCGTGGCCAAGGAACTGATCCGTTCCTATCGCCAACTGCCGGTGAATTTGTATCAGATTCAAACCAAATTTCGCGATGAAATTCGCCCGCGCTTTGGCCTGCTGCGGGGTCGCGAATTCATCATGAAGGATGCCTATTCCTTCCACACCTCGCCCGAAAGCCTGAAAGAAACCTACGATGCGATGGATCAGGCCTATCGAAATATGCTGCGCCGCTGTGGCCTGAAATTCCGGCCGGTGCAGGCGGATTCCGGGGCGATCGGGGGCAGCGCTTCCCAGGAATTTATGATCCTGGCGGAAACGGGCGAAGACGAAATTTTGTTCACCGAGGACGAGCAATACGCCGCCAACGTGGAAAAAGCCGTGTCGCTGCCGGTGGATGCGGTTCCCTCGCCCTTTACGAGTTTTGAAACCCTGGAAACGCCGGACACCAACACGATCGCCCGGTTGTGTGAGGTGCTGAAGTGCGACCCGACCCAGGTGGTGAAGAACGTGCTCTATGAAGCCTTGCTGGATAACGGCAAGCGGGTGCTGGTGTTGATTAGCATTCGGGGCGATCGGGATGTGAACGAGGTGAAATTGTTCAACGCGATTACCCAACGGGCCCCGAACTACGGCGGCTCGAAGGTGTTGGCCCTGAAGGTTCCCGACGCGGCGGCCCAAGCGGCTTGGGCGGCCAAACCTTTGCCCCTGGGTTACATTGCGCCGGACTTGGGCGACGACCACATCGCCACAGCCAAAGACACGGCTCCCCAATTCCTGCGGCTGGTGGATCCGAGTGCCAGCCAGCTCCAGAACTTCGTGACCGGTGCGAACCAAGCGGGCTATCACGTCGTGGGTGCAAACTGGGGAACTCAATACCAACTACCGGAAGTGGTGGAACTGGATGTGGCCCGGCCGGGCGATCGCGCGGTGCATGACCCCTCACAAATCCTGCAATCGGCGCGGGGCATCGAAGCCGGTCACATTTTCCAACTGGGGCTGAAATATTCCCAGGCGATGAGCGCAGCCTTCACGACGGAATCCGGCGAAAGCCAGCCCTTTTGGATGGGCTGCTACGGTGTGGGGGTGTCGCGGATTGCCCAAGCGGCGGTGGAACAGTCCCACGACAAAAACGGCGTGATCTGGCCCGTAGCGATCGCCCCGTACCAGGCGATCGTGACGGTTCCGAACATTGCCGACGAAAACCAAATGGCGATCGCCCAGCAGCTCTACAGCGACCTAAACGCGGCGGGCATCGAAACAATCCTGGACGATCGCGAAGAGCGGGCCGGCGTGAAGTTCAAGGATGCAGATTTGATCGGGATTCCGTTCCGGGTGGTGACGGGCCGGGCGATCGCCCAAGGCAAGGTGGAACTCGTAACCCGCGCCACGGGAACGGCGGAAGAAGTGGCGATCGCTGAGTTGGTCAGCACGCTGCAAACCAAGATTGCCGAAGCCCTGTGACGATCGCTTGAACTCCACCACGGCGCATGACGCGGTTAGCCTGAAACGAGACTTAGGCAAAACGCCTTGAGGCTGGGGAGGATGTCAACAAGTACCTACGGGGACTGGGGCGGTTGATTCAGACCGCATCGGAGTAATTCGATGCGGAGTCCCTGGAACTCGGGCGGCAGAGAATTGGTTTGCTGCCATTGATTTAAGACCGCAGCATTCGATCGACCAAAGGTGGCGATCCGAGCAAAATCCTCCGGCGTGGGTAATTGGGATAAGCGCTCTTCGCCCAAGTCGCCCACTAAAATGACCCGCTCAATAACCAGGGCTTTCTGTTGATGAGCTTGGTAGCGATCGCGGTAGGCTGCGGTTGTGAGTTGCCACTGATTGGGAGCACAAAAGGCACGATCGACCACGATTGCCACGCGCGCGGGGGGGAAGATCCAGGCGATCGCCCCACCCACTAAACCAAAGCTGCCGACTCCTACTGCGATCGTTCTCAAAAATGCCCAGTCGATCGATTTCATGTGACCTGTTCTTCCATTCAGCCGAGAGAGCCGACCTATTGGTCAAGATATGACCTGATCAATCCTGATTACTGACACCACTAAAGATTGGTTTCAAAGAGGCCTTTGAGAAGGTCACGAACCGTTTTTGGATCGCCCGTTTGCACACTAGATTCTCGCAGAGCGGCGATCGCTTCTAATTGGTTTTTATCCACCTCTCCATAGGCGATCGGATAAACCCGAATGCCGCTTTGAGCAATGATGCTTTGCACGTCCGGCAACTTAAAGCCCGCGTTCGAGTCCCCATCGCTCAACACAATTACGTAAAAACGACCATTGGGATCGATTTTCTTTTTGGCTACTAACTCATTCAAAGCCACCATTAAGCCGTCATACATGGCTGTGCCACCATCGGCTCTCAGGCTTTCAATGGCTGCTAAGAATTTCTGATGTTGCAGGCGATCGAACGGTGCCAAGGTCAGCCGCCGCACCACCTGATCGCTAAAGGTGACCAGCCCCACTTGGTTACCCGAATTAATTTGGGTGGTGGCAGCTTTTATCCCCTCTTGCACTGCTTTCAGGGGTTCACCATCCATAGAGCCACTGGTATCCACCACGGTCATCAGATAGACCGTTTTGCCTACGTCTTTGCCCCGTTTCCATTGGGCTTGGATGGCCTTCAGAATCTTGCCCGAAGGGTTGACCGGGGGGAATTTACCCGCCTTGGTATAGTCCGTTTCCACAAAGCCTGTTTCTGTGGCTAGCTTCTGCATTTCAGGCGATCGGGCAAATTCCGCAAAGGCCTTAAGGGCTGCTTTTTGGTCAGGGGTTGTCCAAGCGAAACTGACCAAGGGATTGGTGTGGGGCAAGCCGAGGGGCACAAATTTGGTTTGCTCAAACCCCGGCATTTTTTGAATGGTTTGATAGTTTTGATATTCCAGTGGAAAAGCTTGCAGGGTCGATTTATCCCGCAAGAAAATATCCTGAAGTTCCGGTGAGGTATTGGTGGCAATCAGCACTTGTTTTTGGAACTGCTCAAAGACCGAAGCCACCTGTTGGGATTGGATATCTTGTTCGGTTAGCAATCCCCCCGCTTGATCGCGACCTGCGGCTCGCCAAAACAGCGCATACATCAAGTTCAAAGCTACCGAGCTGCGATAGGGATTGGGATAGCCGATCGTGATTTTGCCAGCGGCGATCGCATTCAAAATGCTATCGAACGTAACGGGGCCAGCAGCCGCTAATTGTTGATAAACCTCACCGCGCAACACGAAGCCGATCGAGTTGGGCAAGAGGCGATCGGCCACAGGCTCAAACGCCACGCCGCTCTCCTGGAGCAGTGCTAACCACAGATTGTTAGAAGGCGAATAGGCCGCTGGTTTGGCTTGGCCCGCTGCCAGCAAGCGCATTCCCGCCCCAGAGTCAATGCGGCGCACCCCCAAGCGCACGGGCTTGCCCCCGATCGCCACATTTTTTTGATTGAATGCTTCCGCCACATCCACAAGCCAACGGCTATCGGTGCGTTCAGCATTGGACTTTTCGGTGGAGCCAAAAATCTCCACATAAATTTCGGAGTTTCCCGTGGGTTTGGCTGCAAAAACTGGAAAATCCGCCAGATCTGGCAGCGGATCGGCAATGCCTTCCACGGAATAGCGAGCGGCGGCTGCATCGCTCACCAATTCATCCTGAACGGTGATTTTAGGCATCACCTGACTGTTCAGAATATTCACCGCTTCATCAAAGCTTTTGGCTTCCGAAATACCACCACCCAAACAGGCCGTTAAAACCGTGATGCAAGCACTAATTGCAAAAACAATTGCCCATACTTGTCGCTTGAATTTTCGCTTGGGTAGTCGGCGGTGTTTGAACAGCATCGGCTTGCCTCAACAATCCTAAAGTCGATGTCCCAATCAGTTGCAATTCATCTCAATCATGAGCTGGATTGTCGTTGCAGCGCTGCTCGATTGTCCTCAACAATCAGGCTCAAGCGGGCCGGCAAGGATGATCGCCCTTCTTGGGTGGCGATCGCCCCGAGTACCAAGCTATCCCGTAATTCGGTCATGGCCGTGCAGGCTGCTTTTAAACGACCGATCGCCTCCTGTTGCTGGCTGCGTGCCCGATCGCGGTAGGCGGCCGTTTGCACCGTTTCGATCGCGGCAGTGGCTTTCATGGCCTGCTCGGCTAGCCCCAACCCCGTGACGATCGCCTCATACAAATCCGGCACCAACGACGAGTCCCGCTGGGCGATGTCCGCCGCTGCCACCCGCAGCGATTGCATTTCCTGCACCACCGTTGTCCAAAGGCGCTGGGCTGTGGCTGACTGACCGGCTAGAGATTCCAGGGCCACAAGTTGGTGATTTAGCCCCGCCGCATCCAGCAAGTCCTCACTGGCTTTCGGGATCGGCAGCCGCCGCACTTCCAGCACCCACCAGCCCAGCATGATCAGCGTGGCGATCGAACCACCTAGCCACACCACCGGCCGCAACCCCAGCCACAACAACAAACCCGCCCAACCACCTGCGGTCAGGCCAAGCAACCCATAGGTCTGGGGCAGCGATCGCAAGGTAGGTTGAGACGGGTGAGGCGGTAACTGATTGGGGGCGATCGGCATAAGCAGCAAGGGGATTGCGAGGATCGCAGAACTTGCTACCCAGGCTAACCGATCCAGATTGTGTTGGGGTTAACGGCGCGATCGCCCCGTTAGCCCACCGCTTCCGGGCGGCGATCGTACATCTTCTGGTAATAGGTTTGGTAATCGGCCGAGAGCAGCGGTTCCCACCAACTGCGGTTTGTTAGATACCAAGTCACCGTGCGGCGCAGTCCCTCTTCAACAGTGACAGAGGGTTCCCAACCCAACTCGGTGCGGATTTTTTCGGCATTGATCGCATAGCGGCGATCGTGGCCGGGGCGATCGGTCACGAAGGTAATCAGGCTGCTGCTCGGTTGGGTGGGCAAGCTCCAGCCATGCTGCGGGGCCAGCTCATCCATCAACTCGCACAGCAACTTCACCAAGTCCAAATTCCTCACCTCGTTGTTGCCACCAATGTTGTAGGCTTCGCCCGGTTGGCCCTTGTGGATGGCCACATCAATCCCGCCGCAGTGATCTTCCACATAGAGCCAATCGCGGATGTTTTGCCCGTCGCCATAGACCGGCAGCGGCTTGCCCAGCAGGATGTTGATGCACATCAGCGGGATCAGCTTTTCCGGGAAATGGTAGGGGCCGTAGTTGTTGGAGCAGTTGGTGATGATCGTGGGCATCCCGTAGGTGTGGAAGTAGGCGCGGGCCAGGTGGTCGCTGCCGGCCTTGGAGGCGGAATAGGGGCTGTTGGGCGCGTAGGGCGTGGTTTCGCTGAAGGCGGGATCGTCTTCGCCCAGGGAGCCGTAGACCTCATCGGTGGAGACGTGCAGGAACCGCCAATCGGCCGGTTTGCCCGCTGCCAGCCAATGGTGGCGGAAGGCTTCGAGGAGGGTGAAGGTGCCAACCACGTTGGTTTGCACAAACGCGCCGGGGCCGAGGATGGAGCGATCGACGTGGGATTCGGCGGCGAAATGGGCGATCGTGTCGATGTGTTCTTCGCTCAGAAGCCGATCGATCAAGGCGCGATCGGTGATGTCGCCCTGCACAAACAGCAGGCGATCGGCTGCTTCGAGATCGGCCAAGGTGGCCCGGTTGCCCGCGTAGGTCAGGGCATCGAGCACCACCACCCGATCGCCCGGATAGCGATCGCACCAATGGCGCACAAAGTTGGAACCAATGAAGCCCGCACCACCCGTGATGATGATGCGGCGAGGGGAACGGGCGATCGAGTCAGTCATGGTGGGTGAATTCAGGTCAGGGGTCGCATGTCGAGATCAACAAACAAAACCTACCAGACCCCAGAGCATTCCCTATGCGCCGGTTCCGCGCATGGCGGGCAGGTCAATTTCCTTGAGGCAGGTGGCCCGCGACAGGGACAGCACACAATCCAGAATCATCAGCAAGTCTGACAAGGGAATCGCCGCCCCTCCATCAAGTTGCGCCGCCGCCAGGTCGGCCAAGACTTCTAGCGTGCCCACATTGCCTGGATTGATGATGGTGGCGGCGATTTGTTGCGATCGCAGCTCCTCACGCAGGGCATGCACCACGCCCCGCAGCCCAAACTTGGAGGCACTGTTGGCCACTTCGCGCCCCGGGAAGTTATCGCGCCCCGACAGCGCCCCCATCAAGATAATCTTGGGATTGGGCGATCGCCGCAGGGCTGGCAGCAAGCGCTGAATTAGCCGAATCGGAGCCAACAGATTCACCGCAATCACCCGCTCCAAATCCGCATCGCTACAGGTTTCAAAGTTGTAGCGACTGGTGAAGGCATCGGTTTCCCAAGTACCGCCCATGTACAGCAGGGCATCCAGGCGATCGGCTCCAATCGCCTCCGTCACAGCAGCAACGCCCTCGGACGTGGCTAAGTCCGCCGCCACCCATTCCCCCACCGGGGCCGGGGTGCGGGAAACGGCCACCAACCGATCGGCTCGGGCCTGGAGATGTTCTGCCACGGCCAAACCAATGCCGCGACTAGCCCCCGCCACCAGAATGGTTTGAAACGCCCGACCCGACATGACAACTCCTTCCCTTGGTGCTCACCTTAGCCTTCATGGTGTCATACCAAATTCGGGCTTGAGATGTGGTGAGTCTTGAGTTTGAGCCGATACCCTCACTGACCTTGGTCGTTGCGATCGAGCATCGCTTTCAAGGCCCGTTTCATTTCATCCCGGCTGGTGGTAGCTGTACCGATGTGGCGCACCACCAGGCTGGCGGCCAAGTTGCCCAACACCGCCGACTCCCAAGGCGTGGCCCCCAGCACATAGCCCAAGGTCAGGGCCGCCACCACCGTGTCACCCGCGCCGGTCACGTCAAACACCTCCGCCCGGTTGAAGGCGGGAATGTGGGAAATGTCGCCCGATCGCCCAAACAAGCTCATGCCCGACTCACCACAGGTGATCAACACATATTCCGCCTCGGTTTTGGCCAGCAGCGTCGCCCCCGCCTTCAGCAAACTGTCTTGATCGGTGATGCCAAAGCCCGCTTCCCGTTCCGCTTCCGGCAGGTTGGGCGTAAACCAAGTGGCTCCCCGGTAGCGGGTCAGTTCCTTTTGGGCATCCACAATCACCGGTTGTCCCGTCAGGGCCGCTTGGATTACGCCGCTGGAAAATACCCCATCGCCATAGTCGGAACAAACCACCGCCTGGGCCCGGGGGGCGCGATCGGCTACAAACGCAGCCAGGCGATCGCAGTCGGCCGCCTTGGGGGGATCGTCGGACTTGCGATCGAACCGGACAATCTGTTGGGTCACGGACTGGCGCGAGTGGGCCGAAATTCGGGTTTTGGTGACCGTGGGCCGCTCCTGCTCAATGAGCGCCCCCGTGGTGTCAATGCCCGCCGCCTCAAAGATTTGACGCATGGCCAGCCCCTGCACATCGTCCCCCAAAAAGCCAGCAACCTGGACGTTTGCCCCGAGCTTCGCTAGGTTATAGACCGCATTGGCCCCGCCGCCGGGCACTTGGCGCGTTCGTTCGTGGCGGATGATCGGCACTGGTGCTTCTCGGGAGATTCGTTCCACATATCCCGTCAGAAACTCATCCAAAGTCAGATCGCCCACCACCAACACCTGCGCTTCCCCGAAGCGATCGATCAGGGTTAAGAGCCGATCGGTCGATCGGCGCAACAACGGCATGAAGTCTGGATCAAAAGTCATAGGGGGTAAGGTTACGATCGCAAGCATAGAATAGGCTATCAGCACATCAGGATCACTGCTGAAACCACATTCCATTCATTCAAAGACTCTGCAAGCGGTTGAGCGCGTCCGTATAGGTAATAAAAATAAAAAAGACCAATTCCTTTAGCGGTTAGCCATGGTTCTTGAGTGATGAATTGCTGGTTTTCGTGAACAACCAATTCATATTTTGCCAAGGGTTGCGCAATCTAAGAGGATGTCTGAAAAGCCGAAATGGCTACCTTGTGGGTTGCACTAATCGACGAAGACAAGGGGCTTAAGCCCCTTGCTCCTACAGACACCAGCGCCTTTGCAAGCGCTTCTCAGACATCCTCTAAGACAAAACTCTGATTAGATCCAAATTCTTCAAAATTCATCAACCTCAGGAAACGAGTTCTTGCGATCAAGACTTGACTGAATTGAAGCATCAATCATCATTAAATTTCTTGTGATGATTGATTGTGAATAATCAAAATCGTGCTTGTCAACTGTGCTAAATTTTGAAAATTTTGATAAGCTTTGGGTTCTGTGGCTAGCGCAATTGGCTGATTTTTTAGATCATTCAAAATGATTTCCATCTGAGGAGTATTTTATCCATGTCTTTCACCCTGATTCATCGCCTTGGTCAATCCCTCTCTGCTGGGCGATTAGTGGCCGCTTCTGCGGTGCTGTCCTTAGCTTTGGTGGGTTGCGGCGAAAGCAAAGTTGCCCAATGCAACAAGCTGATTGCCGTTGTGAACAAAGGTCAGCAGATCAGCTCCAGCATTAAGGGGATGGATGCCCCAGCGATGAAGAAACTGTCCACGGATCTGAGTGGCTTATCAACAGAAATTGGGGCTGTGGAAGTGGCCGATGAGACCCTGAAGGGTTTTCAGGGACGGTTTGTCAAAATCTATTCAGACTTGAGCACCGCTTCCAGCAAGGTGGGCGGCGCACTGGAGGAAATGGAAAAGACGAAAAAGCCGAGTCCTGAAAGCTTGAAGCGGCTGAAGCAACTACAGGAAGATGTGACCGGGGCCAGCAAGATGGGAGAAACGGCGGCGAAGGACGAAAGCGCACTGGTCAAGGAAGTGAATACCTACTGTGCCGGTAAGTAGTGTATTGGTTCGCGTGCAAGTCCATTGAATTTGAGATGAAAACTTGTTGGATGGTGGAGCAACGCTAGGGGATTGAGCTTGATTGTTGTCCCTTGCTAATGGATCGATCGTCCAACAAGATTCCTGTTCTGTGATTGTGCTGGCGATCGGGCGATCCTTGGAAATAGATTGCCCTTTTTAATGCTGGGTAGCTGAATTTTGCTAAGTTCCATGGTCACCTTGCGCAGGATCTAACCCTTGCTGAGGCGTTGGAACTTTACCAGGGCTAAGCACCTGTTTGCCCATCCAACTCACCCGTTTGGGAACCATGATTCCATCCTCCGTGGTGCTCCCCGAGGAATAGGATTGAGCAAGCACCTGCACCACGATCCAAACTAGGCGATCGACGGGCGATCGATTACGCAAGCAGCGTTCACCATCGGGACTAACCCGCACAAAGCTGCCTTCTTGAACTGGAAAAACCCAGTTATTGACTTGAAATTCCCCTTCCCCCGCCAAAAAGAGATAAATCTCTTCATTTTGCTGATGCTTGTGATAGAAAAGCAGCGACTCTTTGGGCGGAAGGCTATTAACAGAAATTTCTGCCCCGGTTAACCCTAATAAATCTTTCAAGAACAGTTTTCCAGGCGCTGGCAGCGATCGATCGCCCAGGTTGAGGGTGAAGGTGAACTGTTCGAGGTTGGCAAGCGGCCCCGCGTGGGTCACGGCAAAGTCTGGGCCGGTCTGGGCTGTGGGTTGGGTGCTGGATGAAGCGTGGTACATGGCGCTTAACTTTTAAATTGCAAGTTGCAAGTCAAAATCAAACTAACAGGGTTACTTGTAAAATGCAAGGGAGAATTGAAAAAGTTGTAAATCCCTGAACGGGAATGAATTTTGGAGCCTTGTGCTATGGCGGTTGACCACCGATCTCACTGCCCGATCGCCTGTACGCTGGATCTCCTGGGCGATCGGTGGACGCTGCTGGTCATTCGGGACATGCTGTTTTTTGGTAAGCAGCGCTTTGAGGAATTTTTGGAATCGCCTGAGGGAATTTCCACCAATATTTTGGCCAGCCGCCTGAAGTCCCTGGAAGCCCTGGGGCTAATTACCAAACAGCCCTACAGCAATCACACTCGCCGCATGAATTACCAACTCACGGAGGCGGGCGAAAGTCTGCGCCCTGTGCTGCGCTCGATCGCTCGCTGGGGCCTAAGGCAATTTCCTGAAGCTCGCCTACCGGATGCTTTAGAGTCAAGTTCCGCTAATTCAGATTATTGATTGCCCGCTGCAAGAGGTGATTGAGCAATGGATAAGCTACAGAAATACCATCAAATCATTCAAGATCTGCTGATGGAAGAAGCCCATCCTTACTGTCAGTCGGATGACGTAGAGACGGTGATTATTTGCGACTCAGAACGGCATCACTACCAACTAACCTATATTGGCTGGGAAGGGGATCAGCACTTAGCATCAAACTCAGATGCCTCGGCAGATATCATTTTGAGTGAAAATTCCATGAGATTTGGAATATCTGACTGGGTGACTTCCCAGGCTAAATTTAAGTCAACCTTGTTATATTCATGAATCAGTTTATCTCACATTCCCGCGATCGCGCGCCAAGGAATTGATGGGTGGTTTTGACGAAAATCAGTAGAAAGACGCTTGGCAACTTCGCCAATGACTGTGATTTCATACAAAACTGCTAAATGCGTCCAATGATCTGCCTTGAAAGTCTCTCGATCTATGCCATCAATAAAATCTAAAACCGTTTGGCAGGCATGATCAATATCTAGCAGATACGTTAAATCACGGTTCATAAATAGTACGAGCGGTTTTCAGAATTTCAGTGCGGCGTAGCCAGTTAGCATCTTCCTGGACTGATTGCCGTGTGAGTAAATCCACCGATCGCCCCAATAATTCAGATAGCTCTTCTTCCATTTGCACCAATCCCAGCAGACTGATTTTGGATTGAGGAGCAAAGGTGACTAAGAAATCCAAATCACTATCGGCACGGAAACGATCGGTCAAGACTGAGCCGAAAACCGCTAACTCAATCGCCTGCCATTTTTGACAAAATTCAGCTAGGCGATCGGGATGAATCGCTAGGCGATCAAAAACATCAGCAGTCGGCTTTGTGATGTCCATAGCTCATGTCCAAACTGACGCTGGCTACCCACTAGTTTATGGTTTTGGCAGACCGTAGCCGCCACCGCCGGGGGTTTCGATCGCGATCGCCTCACCTGCCTGTACCTGTACCTGATCAGTAGCCCCGAGGGGGTCGATCGCCCCGTTCAGCCGTTCCACCCAGGCGCGACCCGGTGCGCCCGGTGCGCCGCCGGCCAGGCCCGCCGGTTGGGTCGATCGCCGCCCCGAAACGATCGCCGCCGTCATCGGTTCCAAAAAGCGCAGTTTGCGGATCACGCCGTTGCCGCCCCGCTGTTGGCCCGCGCCGCCGCTGTCGGGGCGAATTTGGAAGGACTCCAGCCGCACCGGATAGCGCCATTCCAGCACCTCGGGGTCGGTGAGCCGGGAGTTGGTCATGTGCGTTTGCACCGCGTCGGCTCCGGGGAAGGTTGCGCCCGCCCCCGCGCCGCCGCAGATCGTTTCGTAATATTGGTGCCGATCGCTGCCAAAGGTGAAGTTGTTCATGGTGCCTTGGGCGTTGGCCAGCACGCCGAGGGCTTGGTAGAGCGCATCGACGACGGCTTGGGAGGTTTCCACGTTGCCGGCCACGACGGCAGCGGGCGATCGGGGATCGAGCAGGCTGGCGGGCGGCACGGTCAGCTCGATCGGGCGCAAACAACCGGCATTCAGGGGGATTTCGTCGGCCACGAGGGTGCGGAATACGTAGAGCACGGCGGCTTTGGTGATCGCGATCGGGGCGTTGAAGTTGTTCGGCTGTTGGAGCGAGGTGCCGCTGAAGTCGATCGCCGCCCGCCGACGCGCCCGATCGATCCGCACTTGCACCGTAATTTGCGCCCCACAGTCGAGGGCGATCGTTGCTTGGCCGTCCTGCAATTGGACGATCGCCCGTTCCACCGAAGCGGCGGCGTTGTCCTGCACAAACCCGGCGTAGGCCTGGATCGTGGCGGCTCCGTAGGTGTCGGCGAGGCGCTGCAATTCCTGGCAACCGCGCTCGTTGGCGGCGATTTGCGCCTGCAAGTCCGCCAGGTTTTGCACCGGGTTGCGGGCGGGGTACGGGTTGTCCGCCAGTTGCGCCAGAACGTCGGTTTCCAGGAATTCCCCGGCCCGGACGATCGGCAGGAAGTCAAACAGAATGCCTTCTTCGGCGATCGAGTGGCTGTGGGGCGGCATCGATCCGGGGGTCAGGCCGCCCAAGTCCGCATGGTGGCCGCGAGAGGCCACGAAGAAATCGGGGCGATCGCCCAGGACTCCAGCGGGCGATCGCAACCAGACCGGCGTAATCACCGTGATATCGGGCAGGTGCGTGCCGCCGTTGTAGGGGTTGTTGCTGGCAAACACATCGCCGGGCCGTAGCTCCCGCGCCGCCATCAGGGCCGTGACCGTTTCGCCCATGGAGCCGAGGTGGACGGGAATGTGCGGCGCGTTGGCGATTAGTTGCCCGGCGCGATCGAACAGGGCGCAGGAAAAGTCCAGCCGTTCCTTGATATTCACGGAATAGCTGGTGTTTTGCAGGGTTGCGCCCATCTGCTCGGCGATCGCGCTGAACCGGTTGTTGAAAATCTCCAAGCGCACCGGGTCGGGCTGCTGGATTCGATCGTCGGTGGGGCGGGCAAGGGGCTTAAGCCCCTTGTCTTCAGGATTGGGGGTTGGGGCGAGGGTTTCCAGTACCAGGCCGCCTCGATCGCCCAAGGTGGCCGCCCAGCCCGGTTCAATCACATTTGTGCCCGTTGGTTCCACGATCACCGCTGGCCCGACGATTCGATCGCCCGGTTGCAGATCCGATCGCCCAAAGACCGGCGCATCCCACCAGCGATTGGCCGTGTAGATCTGAATCGTGGTGATCGGTTCCGGCGGGGTCGATCGCTCGGCCACCAGCACCGGTTCCGGCGGCAGATCCTTGTGGCGCACCAACTCCAGGGCGATCGCCTCAATTACCACCGGCTTATCGGGTAGGGCGAACCCGTAGCGCTGACGGTGGATGGCCTCAAAGCGATCGCGCAACCAGCCCGCCGGGTCGGGTTCCGTGGCCGCCGGCCAGCTCACCACCAAGGGCGAATCCGTGCCGCCGTAACGCAGCCGAGCCGTGCGGATCGCTTCTTGGAACCCCGGCAATTGTGGCTCCAGTTCGGTTTGCAAGTCCCCAAAGATCGGCTCCAGTTCGGCGATCGCCTCCGGTTCCAAGACCCGCTCGATCGCCCGTTCGCCGATTTGCCGCACATCCGCCAGCCCAATTCCATAGGCCGACAGCACCCCGGCGTAGGGGTGGATAAAAATCCGCGTCATCCCCAGGGCTTCCGCCAACAGGCAAGCGTGCTGCCCGCCCGCCCCGCCGAAGCAACAGAGGGTGTAGTGCGCCAAATCGTAGCCGCGCTGGACGGAAATTTGCTTGATCGCCGCCGCCATTTTCTCGATCGCGATCGCCAGGAACCCGGCCGCCACCGCTTCCGGGCTGCGGCCATCGCCGGTCGATCGGGCAATCTCAGCGGTGATCTGTGCGAACCGTTCCGCGACGATCGCCTTGTCCAAGGGGCGATCGCCCTCGGGGCCAAACACCGCCGGGAACAAGTCCGGGTGCAACTTCCCAAGCTGCACATTGCAATCGGTGACGGTCAGGGGGCCGCCGCGCCCGTAGGCTGCTGGGCCGGGATTCGCCCCCGCCGAGTCGGGCCCCACCCGGTAGCGCTGGCCATCGAAGTGCAAAATCGAGCCGCCGCCCGCCGCCACCGTATGAATCGCCATCATCGGGGCCCGCAGCCGCACCCCCGCCACCTCTGTTTCAAACTGCCGCTCATACTCGCCCGCGTAGTGGGCCACATCCGTCGAAGTGCCGCCCATATCAAAGGTGACGATTTGCTCAAAGCCCGCCGCCACGCAGGTTTGCACTGCCCCGACAATGCCGCCCGCCGGCCCCGACAGCACCGCATCCTTGCCCCGGAAGCGATCGGCATCGGTTAGCCCGCCGTTGGACTGCATAAAAAACAGCTTGCCCGCCAGCGCCTCACCATCCGACCCCGCCAGGGTCGATCGCACCTGGTTCACATAACGCCGCAACACGGGCGACAAGTAAGCATCAACCACGGTGGTTTCGGCCCGGCTGACCAGCTTAATCAGCGGACTCACTTGATGGGAAACGGAAATTTGCTCAAAGCCTGCCACCGCCGCCAAGGCCGCCGCGATTTGCTCATGCTGGGGATAGCGATAGCCGTGGATCAGGGCGATCGCGCAACTGGTGCAACCCTCGGCCCGCGCCGCTTTCAGTTGGGCCAGCAAGGCCGCCTGGGCCGCCGCATCGAAGGGCCGCACCACTTCGCCTTGGGCGCTCAGCCGTTCCCGCACCTCGATCGCCCGTTCATAGAGCGGCGCGGGTTTGCGAATGTGCAGCGCAAAAATATCCGGTCGGTTTTGGTAGCCAATCTGGAGGGCATCGCCAAACCCTTCGGTGATCACCAGCACGGTGCGATCTCCTTTGCGCTCCAGCAAGGCGTTGGTGGCGACGGTGGTTCCCATCTCGATCGCCCCAATTTGCGCCAGGTCGATCGGCTCGGCGGCGGCTAATCCCATCAGGTCGCGAATCCCCTGAACAGGTGCATCGGCATAGCGATCGGGGTTTTCCGACAGCAGCTTATGCACCACCAGCCGCCCATCGGGCCGCCGCGCCACAATGTCGGTAAACGTCCCGCCGCGATCGATCCAAAACCACCACCGCCGATCCATGCTTTGCCTCAGCCCACGCGCCTAATCTCGATTCATCATATCGATTCGGGCCGTCAAGGGGGATTGGGCTTGCTGTGGTGCTGGCACAGTGCCCATGCTGTGAGTTTTGCTTATACGAGTCGTATCTGCCAGAAAAGTTTTTCAAGCTAACTAAATCTAGAAATAATATAAATATCTAAAATTTGTCTTGTAAATATAATATAATTAAGTCAGCTATGGTTCTTCTCAAAAAACAGTTGCTATCTCGCGACCAGGAGTAAAACTATTCCATGCTGTCCCTTATGGCTTTTGCTCTGGAAAGCTGACAACAAAACATTAGGAGAAATATAGAATGCAACTAATTGATGAAACCATCAAGTTCCTAAAATCAGAGAAAGAGGACAGAATTTTCTATGAAAATATCAATATCAGCTTTCAAGATATTCAAACTGATCTGTGTCACAAGGCATCAACTTGGATTATTTTCGGAGATAGAAGTGGAGAACTCAAGTTATACGAAGAAGATGTTTCAGATATTGATTGGTCAGGAATTGGTTCGGATGCGTTAATAGGTGGTCTTTCTCTCTTCATTCCAGTCGTAGGGCCTCTAATCTCTGGAGGTGTTATTGGCTCAAGGGCTAATAAACTGACTCAAAATGGAAAGAAAACATATATCTTTGTCCTCAATGCATCAGAGAAATGTGTATTTGCAATTGTAATATATTCTCAGAAGTCACAATATTCTCGTGTAAATAGCTTCTTGGATAGGGTGGAAGAATTTTTGTGCTGTGATGAAGATAATGATGCTTGTGATGAGGATGAAAGTTGAATCGTGTTTATGCAGTGCGTAGGGTGTCTAGGAGAACGTTCTCCAGAAAAATGATCGCTCTGGCATTTTCTACCACCCACCATTCATCAATTAATGATGCTGTAGTAGCAACTATTCAATAACGCTGGTTAAAAATGAATCGTATTAGGATTATCTTCGGAATACGAATTGATGGAATGGAATTTCCAGAGATTTCCTTTGCTGATACAAGCCCTTTGTATAAAAATATCAGGCTTATCTTAGATGACCTGAATAGTTGCCGGCACAAAATTATCGTTGAAAAGAATGTCGTTAATCCTGTTGGTGACGAGCTGAGAAGCATAATCCATGAGGCAAGCTCTGAGGCTCAGTCTTTTGTATATGCTTTCTCGCTAGCGGCTAATATTAAAATTTTTGAATTTACTTGCAAGGGCTACATGCAGAATGAGCAAGATAATTCTTTCATTGATATCGAGCAAGTATTTAGTTCTAACAGAGCAAAATGCTTCGCGCAGCCAACTGTTGAAGTAGGTCAATCGCACGTGAATCAAATAAAAAAGAATATGAAAAAGAATTATGAAATTTCGAAATTGAGGGTGTTTTTTGATGCAGCAACCGTTGAGGAACCTATCGGTAGATTTATTTCCCTTTATACCTTAATGCTCTATCACTGCAATGATAATCAAATAGAGGTTGATAAAGCTGTTATGGATATTGATCCGACAGTTGCAGAGTTTCCTAGTCCTGTAAGAAAACATCATGAAACAATATTTACTAGACTTCGTAATGAGCTATCGCATAAAAGGGATGGAGTGAATATGATAGAGACTCACAATCAAGTTCGCGTCAATGTGGATCGGTTTGAGTACATTGTCAAGACTCATGTGCTCAAGCCAATTGACTAGCTAGTAGTTGCAGCGGTGCGTAGGGCAAAAACGAGATTTTGGGAATAAGTAAGCGTTGCCCTACATACCCTACGAAATACTGAATGATGTGACCGTGATATCGGCTAAGGATGGCAAATTCAGCGGGGAACTGGCAAGGGCGATTAGAGGTGATCGTGTCTGCTGTTATTGTTGGATGGGTTAATCTAGATCATGACACTGATGAGCTACTTCGGATTTAAAATAAGTCAGACAGATACATTGAAAAATGAGCTAAAAGAATAGCCCAAATGAGAAAATTTGATCGTTTCGAGCATATTTATATATCTCCTAGCTTTGAAGAAATCATCAAGGATACAATTCGATTTCTTAATGGAACTCCTGTGCATAAAATTTCTATTTCAGATCGCTTTCAAGGCACAGGAGTATACGCAATTTATTGCATTTCTAAAACAGGAATCTATTCCAATTTTTACCAAATCAATCGAACTGCTTTTCATCTACCAATTTATGTAGGCAAAGCTGTTCCTAAAGGTTGGCGACAAGCACGAAAATCACAAAACATCGACAGCAATGGCTATGAATTAAATAACCGCCTTCGAGAGCATAGCCGAAGTATCCAGCAAAGTGCAGATCTAAATCTACCTGATTTCTTCTGTCGCTTCATGATTCTAGAAGGCAGAGAAAGTGATTTAATTAGCACAGTAGAAGCTGCTTTAATTAGACAGTATCAGCCTATTTGGAATACCCTAATTGATGGTTTTGGCAATCATGACCCTGGAAAAGGAAGATATCAGCAAGCCAAGTCTGACTGGGATGTTTGTCATCCAGGCCGGCCCTGGGCTGAAAAGTGTCAAGGCACACCTGCCGATCAGAAGGTATTATTTCAAAAAATTACAAGCTTTATGTCTCAATTAACTGGTACAGACAATGACTAAGTTATCTTGCCTAGAGTTATTTGCGGGCGCAGGCGGACTGGCAAAAGGAATAGAGCTAGCTGGATTCCAGCACAAGGCACTGATTGAAATCAATCATGATGCTTGTCAAACGCTCGCAAAAAACTACGATAGTAAACTTATTCACAATGTAGATGTGAGCACCTTTTGCTTTGATCAAGTGGGTCATGTTGACCTGATTTCAGGCGGCCCACCTTGCCAACCCTTTTCCATAGGAGGCAAGCATGGAGGTCACACCGACCGGCGAGATATGTTCCCGATTGCTTGCAAGGCAATTCGACTATGTAGACCCAAGGTTTTTATCTTTGAAAATGTTAAGGGTCTGCTGAGACAGTCTTTTCATAACTATTTTGAATATATTCTTTTGCGACTGACCTACCCCGATGTTTTGATTCAAGATTCAGAGTCTTGGACAGATCATTGGTCACGACTAAAAACAATTAATATCTCTGGTGAAACGGCTGGTACTCAATATAATGTTCATTTTCGATTGCTCGATGCTGCCGATTATGGAGTGCCTCAACGTCGAGAGCGAGTTTTTATTATTGGTATCCGAGAAGATTTAAATCTGGACTGGACTTTTCCTCAAAAAACTCATTCTCTGGATTCTCTGTTGTGGTCACAATTTATTAAATTGGATTACTGGGAAAGACACAAAATTCAACCATCAAGTCTTGATTTTTTAGATCAAAGAACTCAAAAACGAGTAAACCACCTAATTCAGCAACCAACACTATTTCCCCCATCTCTGAAGCCGTGGAAAACTGTTCGAGATCAAATCGGAAACTTACCAAAACCTGATGCTGAGGGCAGCTTTGATATTGAACATATTTTGCGAACTGGCGCACGAGCTTATCCTGGGCACACGGGGAGCTATCTCGATCTGCCATCTAAAACACTGAAGGCAGGTGATCATGGTGTTCCCGGCGGAGAAAATATGATTCTTTATCCAGATGGCACAGTTCGTTACTACACGACTTTCGAGGCGAAACGGGTTCAGACATTTCCTGAACGCTACGAAATTGCAGGTTCCTGGACAGAATCAATGCGACAGATTGGAAATGCTGTCCCCGTAGAGTTAGGCCATTACATCGCTAAATCTCTAGCAGATGCTATTGCTAAACCATTGATTAATTCTATAAAAAGGACAATGCTCAATAATTCCAAGCCTGTGCAGGTTGCGTAGAACAGTTTGTAGGGTATGCAGTCGATCCATCCCGGTTGCAGCGGTGCGTAAGGCAAAAACGAGATCTTGGGAATAAGTAAGCGTTGCCCTGCACGCCCTACGAAATACTGAATGATGTGACCGTGATATCGATTAGGGTTGGCAAACCCAGTGGGGAACTGGCAAGGGCGATCGACTATTCCAAAAGCTCGCCCAAGTAGCACTGCACAAAGTCGCGGGCAGCTTCGGGGTTCAATCCTTTCAAGGCTGTGACGATCTCCACAACGGTCTCAGCCGTCGGGTCGCGCTGCTCGTGAAACCACTTAAAAACCACTGACCGATCAACCTGCAACAGCACCGCCAGCCGGTTCTGGCTGATTTTGTGCTGGTCTAATACGGCTTTGAGGGCTTTTCCTGCTCTTCCCATGCCCCCAATCCTGTCAAAGAATCTTAATCCGGTAAATGTTGACCTTTGAGCTGACAGCACATAACATTCAAACGTTGACTCAAAAGACAACATCAAGCACAAAACCTCCGGGCTGGTCATGGCTGAAAGCCTGAGCCGAGGGTGATGTCTTGTTTGTCTTGCTCTGAATCATTCACAGCAGCCAATCCATTTGAGAAGGTGTGGCCATGACAATGCAGAGTTTTGTAGAAACGCCGATCGCCCCGGAATCCTTGACTGAGGGGCGATCGCAGCTCGATTCCTTGCCCGCGCGATCGGACGGGCGCGAAACGGTGAAGGTGATGGTGATTGGGTCACCGCGTGCCGTGGAAAACACGATTCGCGTGTTGTATCTGCGCGGCTTTGCGGAGTTGTATGAGTGGTCGCCCATGCAGCCGACGCAAAATCCTGGTGAGGTGATGAGCTTGATGCGGCGGCTATTGTCGTTGAGTTGAGCGCTTGTACTAGGGTGTGCGGGAGAACGTTTTTAGGAAAGTGATTGTGATTGCACCTCTCCCGCGCACCGTCAATTAATGTGCATGATCAAAATCGGAATTACGCCCCATTACTGGTTCTAGCAGTTCATCTCAACCACATTGCTACACTGAAGTTAGGGTCGATGTCGCACTGCAAGCAATTTATCAGGAGAGATTAACGAGTCCATGATTGCTCAACAGGATTTATATTTCTTCAGCCCTGATGACTATTTACAACAGGAGGCAAAATCTACCCAAAAGCATGACTATATTGATGGTGAAATTGTAGTGATGGCAGGTGCGAGTAGTGCCCATTGCACGATCGTGGCAACCTTAACGGCGCTGCTTCTCAAATCAGTTCGCCAGCAAGGGTGTCAGCTTTTTACGGGGGATATGAAAGTGCGAGTCGATCGCCATAATTGCTTTTACTATCCCGATTTGCTTGTTACCTGTGATTCGCGCGACCAAGGCACAGATTATTACAAATGCTTTCCTAAATTAATTATTGAAGTGCTTTCAGAGAGTACAGAGCTGCGCGATCGCGGCGAAAAATTCTTTAACTATAGTTCGCTAGAAAGCCTGAAAGAATATGTGCTAATTAGTCAAGATAAGATGCGAGTGGAGTGCTTTCGCCGCGATGACAATAATCGGTGGGTTTTGGAGTGGTATGGCCCGGGCGATCGCATCTTTTTCCACAGTATCCCTTGGCAAGGCATGATCAACGATTTGTACGAAGATGTGCCATTGCTGGGTTAGAGGCGATCTAAAAAGTATTTTTGGGTACGAGCCAAGCACCAATAGTCGTGGGGGCAAGGGGCTTAAGCCCCTTGTCTGCGGCAATTGCTAAACGATCCATGTTGAGTTGATCCCAAACCCGATCGGGACGGTTCAGAACCCAAAAAGAATCGGAAACCTGGGCAAACCGTAGCCGCGATCGCAGACGGGGCAGCGGCGGCCGGCGACGGTTTCCGGTAAAGTTTTTTGCACCTTTAGCGGTTGTGGGGGCAAAGACCAATGGCAACGATCGTTCAGAAATATGGCGGCACATCGGTTGGCTCGATCGAACGGATTCAGTCCGTGGCGGCTCGGGTGATCGACACCGTAAAAGCGGGAAACTCCGTGGTGGTGGTGGTTTCGGCTATGGGCAAAACCACCGATGGGCTGGTGGCCCTGGCACGGGAAATTAGCGACCAACCCAGCCGCCGGGAAATGGATATGCTGCTTTCGACCGGGGAGCAGGTGTCGATCGCCCTGTTGAGCATGGCGTTGCAGGCGGCGGGCCAACCGGCAATTTCCCTGACCGGCGCGCAAATTGGGATCGTCACGGAAGCGTCCCACACGCGGGCGCGGATTTTGAGCATTGATCCCGATCGGCTGCGTCGCCACCTCGATGAGGGCAAAGTGGTGGTGGCGGCGGGCTTCCAGGGGATCTCGAATGCCGATGATTTGGAAATTACCACCCTGGGGCGTGGCGGCTCCGATACCTCGGCGGTGGCGCTGGCGGCGGCGCTGCGGGCCGATGCCTGCGAAATTTATACGGATGTGCCGGGGGTGCTGACCACCGATCCCCGCCTCGTGCCGGACGCGCAAATCATGGCGGAAATTTCCTGCGATGAAATGCTGGAGCTGGCCAGCTTGGGCGCGAAGGTGTTGCATCCGCGCGCGGTGGAAATTGCCCGCAATTACGGTGTGCCGCTGATTGTCAAATCGAGCTGGACAACCGATCCGGGGACGCGGGTGGTGTCGCAGCCGGTGGGCGATCGCCCCTTGGAAAACCTGGAAATTGCCCGGCCGGTGGATGCGATTCGCTACAACACCAATCAGGCGCAAATCGGCTTGCTGCGTGTACCCGATCGCCCCGGGATCGCGGCCAAGTTGTTCGGCGAGCTGGCCAAGCAAGCGGTGGATGTGGACTTGATTATTCAGTCGATCCACGAGGGCAACACCAACGACATCGCCTTCACGGTGACGGAGCAGGAAGCCGATCGGGCGGAAGCCATGGCCGGGGCGATCGCACCGACCCTGCGCACGGAACCGACTCGCCCAATGGAAACGGAGGGAGCCGAAGCAGAATTGGTGGTCGATCGACATGTGGCCGAAGTCAGCATCTACGGTGCGGGCATGATTGGCCGGCCCGGCGTGGCGGCCCAAATGTTCAAGACCCTGGCCGACGCGGGGATCAATATTGAAACCATTTCCACCTCGGAAGTGCAGGTGGGTTGCATCATCGCGCCCGGTGACGACGCGGCCGATCGCGACCTGGAATCCCTCTGTCAGCGGGCGGTGGCGGCCCTGCGCCATGCCTTTGAGCTAGACACCGACCAGCTCTTGCCGGAGGTGCTGCCGATCGACCAGCCTGCTAGCCTCGATGAGCCGCCCGTGCGGGGTGTGGCGCTCGATCGCAACCAAAGCCAAATCGCCGTCCGCAACGTGCCCGATCGCCCCGGCATGGCCGCCAAGATCTTTGAACTGCTGGCGGAAAAGAGCATCAGCGTCGATACGATCGTCCAATCCCAGCGGCGGATCGTGGTCAACGGCTCCCCCACCCGCCACATCGCCTTCACCACCGCCGCCACGGACGCAGAAGCCGCCCGCGCCGTGCTGCTGGCCGCTGGCCAGGAATTCGGCTGGGGCGAAGTGGTGGTGAATGCCCAGGTGGCCAAGGTCAGCGCCGTGGGCACGGGCATGATCAACCGGCCTGGTGTGGCGGCCCAAATGTTCAACGCCTTGGCGGCCAAGGGGATCAACCTGCTGATGATCACCACTTCGGCGATCAAGATCAGTTGCGTGGTCGAACAAGACCAAGGCGTGGAAGCCCTGAAGGCGGTTCACGAAGCCTTTGATCTTTCCGGCGAGTACCAAGCCAGCAACGTCCACGGACTGACCCCGGCAAAATAGGCGAGCAACATCGTCCAGTTGCGGAGCGTGCAGCGCCAAACGCCCTCACGCTCCCACCGCCGGGCCGAGGTGAGTACCCGATCGGGCAAAATCCGAATCCGCCAGCCCTGCCGCTGAATCGATCGCATTAGGGCCACGTCTTCCATGATCGGAATTTCCGGGTAGCCGCCCAAGTCTAGAAACGCCGATCGCCGGATAAAAATCGCCTGATCCCCATAGGGCAACCGGGTCAGGCGCGATCGCACGGAAGCAATCCGGGCGATCATCCGCAAGATCCACCGCGACGAGGCGATCGATAAGTCAAACGCTCCACCCACCAGTTGATCCCCTGCGCCGTCGTGGGGGACAAGGGGCTTAAGCCCCTTGCTGCCAGGATTTGGGGCAGGATCAAGTAATTGAATGATCGATTGAAATGCCGTTGTGGGTAATTGCGTATCGGCGTGCAGAAATAACAGGATTTCCCCTCGGGTGATCGCCGCACCCGCGTTCATTTGCAGCCCCCGTCCCCGCGCCGCCGTAATCCCCCGCACCGGGCGATCGCTTGGCAAATACTGTAAAGTTGACCCCGCCCGATCGCCATCCACCACAATCACTTCGTAGGGAATTTGTCCCGAAATTTCCGCTAAGTGATCCAATGTTTTCTCAATCCGTTCCCCTTCATTCAGAACAGGCATAATCACAGAAATTGCGATCGGCTGTCGAATTTTTTCCAGCGTTGTAACTGATCGCTTCAGAGCCGGATTCTGCCGATTCAATTGCCAAAATCGATCTAAATCTTGCGCGTGGTCAATGTCGTACCAATGGGGCAGGATTGTAACGGGCTGATTAGCGGATTGGAACCGGGCAATTGTTTCCGCAAAAACCGTTTCGGTACTCCAAACCATGTTTTGAAAAATGCTGGGTAAATAGCGATCGCGCCGAAACCCCACCAAACAATAACCGCCATCTTCCGTGGGGCAAAGGGTTGCGCCGGTTTCGATTAAGGCTGCGGCCGCTTGGGTCAAAATCGCATCGGGTAAATCGGGGCTGTCGCTACCCACCAGCAAGACCCGATCGCTCCCTTGCTCGAAACAAGTCGTGAACGCCCGCGCCATTCGATCGCCCAAATCCCCATCGCCCTGGGCCACCAGTTGCCGATCGTCGCAGCCCAACCAATCGCGAACGGTCGATCGACCTGAATCAGGCGCATAGAACACGCGGATATCGGCTTGCTGGGAGTCGGCAAATTCCGTGAGCCGATCGAACCAGTCCCGCCCGATCGATCGATAAAATTTCGTCGCGAAATCCGCCCCGATCGTTTTGGCGAGGCGCGATTTCACTTGCCCTAGTTCCGGTGCTTTAACGAAGAGGGCGATCGTTAATGTTGCATGAATCAAATGTTAATCAACCTCCCATCTTCGGGATTCAGTCCAAGCGTTCAGTCTGCATGGATCAATTATTCGGGCGATCGCTGGCTCTTATCCATTTGCTATCCTAAAATCTAGAGCGCCAGGACAGTCGCAAAATGATTGCAGTGCCCAGCGGGGTTAGCGTTGCTGATTATTGGGTCATTGAGCAAAACAATAACCAGCGCTTTGAGTATCGCGAAGGGCTGGTCTACGCCATGGCCGGCGGGAGCGATCGCCACGATGAGCTGATCCTGAACCTGTTGGAGCTGATGCGACGGCATTTACGGGGGTCTGGCTGTGCGGTGCGATCGGGAAACGTGAAGGTTAACTACACCGATCGCTTCTTCTACTATCCCGACGCATTTGTCACCTGTGACCCGCGCGATCGCACTGATCGCTATGTCAAACGCTATCCCAAATTAATCGCAGAAGTGCTATCACCCTCTACAGAATTATTCGATCGCACTACCAAGTTTGAGGATTATCAAGCGATCGAAACCCTAGAAGAATATGTGTTAATTGATCAAGAAAAAGTCGCCGTGGAATGTCGGCGACGGGTCACAGGCGATCGCTGGGAAAGCCAGATTTATCAAGCGGGCGATCGGGTGGAATTAATCAGTATTGGTTTAACGATCACGATCAAGGATCTTTACGCTGGCCTCGATGAAATGTCTTAAAAATCATCAATCTAGACAAGGGGCTTCAGCCCCTTGCCTCCCAGAATTCAACGGTCAGAATCAGGTGGTGTATTCGGCGTTGATCTTCACGTAGTCATAGCTGAGATCACAGCCCCAAGCCTTCGCGGAGCCGGGCCCGTCGCCGATGCTGACCCCGATCGCCACCGTGTCGGTTTTCAGATACTCACCCTCAGCGGCGGCTTTCAGGTAGTTGTGGGCGGCCATTCGATCAAACGCCAGCGGTTGCCCGTTTTCCATCAGCACAATGTCACCGAGCTGAATCCGCAGGTTGTTTTGATCGAACTTCACGCCAGCGCGACCGGCGGCCCCGGCAATCCGGCCCCAGTTGGGATCGCGACCGAAGATGGCGGACTTGGTGAGGGCGGAACCGGCGATCGTCTTGGCCACGGCGCGGGCGGCGGCTTCGTCAGCTGCGCCGCTGACGGCCACTTCAATCAAGCAGGTGGCCCCTTCGCCATCGCGGGCGATCGCCTTGGCCAGGTGAGTGCAAACCGCTGTCAGCATGGCTTCTAGCTTTTCGGCTTCCGGGCCCCATTGGGTGATTGCCGGGGTGCGCGACTGACCGTTGGCCAGGGCAAACAGGGAATCGTTGGTGCTGGTGTCGCCATCGACGGTGATTTGGTTGAAGCTGCGATCGCCCGCTCGCGACAGCATTTCCTGCCAGAGCTGGGGCGACACGGCCGCATCACAGGTGACGAACGCCAACATCGTCGCCATGTTCGGGTGAATCATCCCCGATCCCTTCGACATCCCGCCAACCCGCACGGGGCGATCGCCGATCGTAGTTTCCAGGGCGATCGACTTGGCCACCAAATCCGTTGTCAAAATCGATTTTTCGGCGCTGGCTCCCCCCTCGTCGGACAGGGCCGCCACCACCTGGGGAATTCCGGCCCGCATCGGTTCCATCTTGATCCGCTGCCCGATCACGCCCGTGGAGGCCAGCAAGACCGTGTTGGGATCAATATCCAGTTCTTTAGCCAGCAGTTGGGCGCATTCTTCCGCGTCAGCCACGCCAGCGGCTCCCGTGGCGGCGTTGGCTTGACCGGCGTTTACCAAAATGGCGCGGGCGCTGGGCTTGGCTTGCAGGCGATCGCGGCAGTAGTCCACGCAGGCGGCGCGTACTTGGCTGGTGGTGAAAATCCCGGCGGCGATCGCCTCCACTTCAGAGTAAATCAGGGCCAAATCTGGCGCACCCGATGGTTTCAAGCCCGCCGTAATGCCCGCCGCCTTGTATCCCTTAGGAGCCGTTACGCCGCCGGAAATCACTTGCCAATCTGCCATGAGTCGATCGCCCTTTCACGATTGCTAAGTTGCCCAGAGTCCGGGCAATTGGGTGATTATAGCAAGGTCATTTCGGGCGATCGCGCTGCTTCTGTCACAGGATCACGATGCAAGTATTGTTGACATCCTCCCCACCGCAACCGGGCGGAGATTCCCAAGCCTCACGACTTGGGTTTCTGCTTCATAGCACCTACCTTCCAAGACTTGCTCTCTTCGGGTCTTACGGTCGCTCCACAGACTGAAACCGCTAGCCCAGCGGCCATCTATAAACTTAGCACGCCTTAAATCCCAGAATTGCTTGATCAAAATAGCCGATCATTCCGACAAATTGCGGCGATTCTGAATCAATTTATTTTGGATTAATTGGTAAACGAATCAGAAATTGAGTGCCTCGCCCTAGTTCTGACTGCACTTCCAAAGTACCGCTATGCTTTTCAGACACAATCTGATGGGCGATCGCTAGGCCGAGTCCTGTGCCCTTGCCAACGGGCTTGGTTGTAAACAGTGGCTCAAATAATCGTTGCTTGACTAACTCATTCATGCCAATTCCATTGTCAGCAATACAAACCGCGATTTGCTGATCATTGGTAGTCTGAGTTGTAATTTGAATTTGCAGCCCAGAATCGAGGGTTTGGCCTTTCAATGCGCTCTCATCTAGGGCATCGATCGCATTGGCTAGCAAATTCATAAACACCTGATTGATTTGCCCTGGATAGCAAGGTACGAGTGGCAATTCGCCATAGGACTTGAGAACCGAAATTTCAGGACGATGATCACTACTTTTCAAGCGATGTTGCAGAATCATCAGGGTGCTATCCAGACCTTCATGCAAGTTTGCTGGAATTTTAGTTTCGGTGTCAGAGCGAGAGAAAGTACGCAGCGATGTGGAAATGCCGCGAATTCGATCAGCTCCCAGCGTCAAGGAATTGATGATCTTGAGGCTATCTTCAAAAATAAAATCCGGTTCCAAATCTTCCAAAACGGCGGCTAATTCTGGTGAAGGCTGTGGATGTTCTTGCTGATAGAATCGCAAGATTTCTGCCATGTTGTTGATGTGCTCTCGCAGCGGATCTACATTGCTAGCAATGAAGTTGATGGGATTATTGATTTCGTGCGCAATCCCTGCGAGCATCTCTCCTAAGCTGGATAGCTTTTCCTGCTGAACCAGTTGCACTTGCATCTTTTGTAGATCGGCTGTGCGTTCATGGACTTGATGTTCCAGGGACTCCGTTAGTTTTTTGAGTTTGAGGTGAACCTGTAATCGAGCTAAAACTTCTGTTTGATCAAATGGCTTGGGAATGTAGTCCACTGCTCCAAGGGCAAAGCCTTTAGCTTTGTTTTCTGTGTCTGAAAAAGCAGTTGTAAAAATAACTGGAATAGACCTTGCAAGTGGATTAGCTTTGAGGCGGCGGCAAGTTTCAAAGCCGTCAATACCTGGCATTTGGACATCTAGCAAAATAAGATCTGGAGGATTGCGATCGACCTGCGCCAACGCACTTTCACCATCGATCGCCACGCGAAAACGCAACCCGGCACTATTCAGCGCCTCCGATAAAACCGCCAAGTTAGTTGGATTGTCATCCACAACTAAAATAAATTCATTCGACGCAGATGCTGACATAGGTCATCAGGAGTTGATTTGGTTGTCCGGTGAGTGGGAGAGACTATGCAAGTATTTCCCAAAATTTGCTGAATCTTTTTGGAGTGTTGAGGATCATTCAATCGAGAGAACCAAGCTCAACGACGAAAATAGCTATTGAGCTAAATAGTGTTCAAGCAATGTTTGTAGCTGTTTAAGCTGGAAGCGAGCCGCCAATTGAGTGACCTGCTCAGAAAAAGGTGCCATGCTCGGGTTAGACTCTGCCAGCTCAGCAACCATGGATAAGATTTCTTGAGTATCACCGTCCATCAGGAGATCGTGCAACCGTTGCACAATTTCTGAAGCGGGAGGAATGACATCTTGGGTTTGAAGGGGTTCAGTTGTTGAGGCAGTATCAGGGATGGTGGATTGCTCATAAACCCAAGTCAAATTAAGTTGCTCTTGCAAGATTTGGAGCAGCACTTCAGCCTGGACTGGTTTGGGCAAAAACAAGTTAGCCCCCGCATCGATCGCCTCTTGCTGATTGCTTTCAAAGACACTGGCTGACGAAGCGATCGCCACAACATTGCGCAAAGTTTCAGAGGTGCGAATTTGTCTGAGTAGTTGATAGCCATCCATAACATGCATCATCAAGTCCGTAATGATTAAGTCGGGAGCATGATTCAGTGCAGTTTCCCAACCATCTTGACCATTTTGGGCTTCCACAAGCTTGAAACCAAGTGGCTCTAGGAGGCTAACAATCACAGAGCGATTCTCCCAACGATCATCTACCACAATGATGGTGCGCTGCTTGCCTTCATAACCCACAATAGTTCCTTGGTCAATTGTTCTAGAAGCGATTGCCCATTCTTTGGCCTCCGGTAGCTGCACATCAAACCAAAAGGTACTGCCTTGGCCCAGCGTGCTCGCCACTTCAATTTGGCTACCCATTAAGGACACAATTCTGTGGCTGATAGCGAGTCCTAAACCAGTGCCTTCTGACTGCCTTTTGCTATTGCCCACTTGTTCAAATGGCAAAAAGATTTTTTCTAATTGTTTTGGTGTCATTCCCACGCCCGTGTCCTCAACCTGAAATCGCAGACAATATAGGGACGGATCATCGAGTTTTTGGGCTTGAACGCGAAATATCACTTGTCCTTTATCAGTAAACTTGATCGCATTGCCGAGGAGGTTAATCAAGACTTGGCGTAGTCGCTTCTCATCAGCACGAATCCCGATCGGTAAATCTGAATCGGCTCGATAGGTAAAAGCAATGCCTTTTTGCTCAGCACGGATCCGACAAATTTCGCAAACGCCCTGTAGAAATGAGGGCAAATGAAATTCATTGATTGCCAGATCAAGTTTACGAGCTTCAATTTTAGAAAGATCCAAAATGTCATTAATTAAGGTCAGCAGATGAGTTCCACACTGATGAATAATTTGGATGCCATCCTGTTCTTTTTTGCCCCAGGTTTTGGAACGGCTGAGAATTTGGGCATAGCCCAAAATGCCATTCAGGGGTGTGCGTAACTCATGGCTCATGTTTGATAGAAATTCGCTCTTAGCCTGATTAGCAAAATCCGCTGCGGCCTTGGATTGTTTGAGCTGTGCTTGCTCCGTGGATTGGACATAGACCAAAACGCCAATCAGCGTGCCCACGAGCAGCAAAACAACGATCGCAATGCCATCCAGTAGCTGAAGCTGAGATTCAATATTCTGGCGCGGAATCACCAGTGCCACAGACCATTGCGCTTCGGTGAGCGGTCGAAAACCCACATAGCTTTCAAGTCCGTCAATTTTGACCAATTGAATGTCCTGTTGCCGATTGACCATCTGTTGGGCAATGTGGGCCAATCCTGCGTCTTGGGCAATTACCAAGCTCGGCGCAGGCTTTTCGAGGGTGGACATGAATGCTGAGTTGGGATGCACGATCGCTTCGCCCTTGGAATTGAGCACAAAGGCATAGCTGCGATCGCCATATTTCAACTGATTGGTGACTTGCTTGATCCGATCGATTGTGACCACTCCATGGATTACCCCAACGGGCTGCGGTTTGGAGTTTTGATCTTTAAAAATTTGATCTTTAAAAATAGGCGCGGCAATAGCCACACCAGGAACACGAGTGATCCGAGCAATCATGGGATCATCGACATAAATTTGCCCAGTGATTGCCTTTTGAAACCATCGGCGATCGCGCACATCGGCCGGCTTGGTCTTGGGAACAGTGCTTTGGCGAATTCCTGCTGCTGTGGTGAAGCCAAAGAACGAAAAATCTCCAATTCGTTGATCTTCAGCTTTTAGATAAGGACTGGCGATCGCCCAGTCCATCGATTGCACCACCTCAACGTGGGATAACATTTCCACGCGTGTTTTCAACAATGCCAACCAACTATCGATATCCTGAGACCTGCTGGTCACACGGGATAGTGCATCCTGTTTCAAGTTTTCCAGCGTTGCTTGGCGCACGGTTTGATAGCTAATATATGCGCCCACGCCCACAAGTAGTGCCGTGCCTCCCACAATCAGCCGCATCAGCAGGTTACGGGACAATTTCAGGCTGAGAATGTTTGGCAGCGCGGCTGAAAACTTTCTGTCGGTTGTCTGGGAGTGCAAAATCATAACGATCTGAAATCGGTGGCGGGTGATCAGGTCATGAACTTGGACTGTAAAATCTGCTTAAAATTATGAACAGATCAAGTAACTTATCTGTTTCATTTCAAAGCAAATAGCAGCTCCCATTTCCCTTGTGTCCTTAGGTTGATTGCTGACTGCTAACTCTATCGGAGCTTTGTAAAAAAATCGTGAAAGAAATTGATTGGGTGTAAAAAATTACACAAGAAAATATTCGAGTGTAAAAAATCGCACAAAAAAATCCAATATCTTTACCCTATCAAAATAAATTTGCGATCGACTCTGCAAAAGTAGGCTGACTCAAGATAACACCTAAGATTAGTTTTAGGCAGCAACATCACTCTAACTTCAGAATGAATGGCGGCTTTAGGCAGTGATTTGTAGCACTGACAGGCAAGACTGATCTAGTTTTTTAGAACCAGTTGGTATATTTGCATTCATAGAATAAACTTCGGCACTGTCTGCAAAGTGATGATTTCCAGTGCAAGATTGCTTGTCCAGAAAGGCTGTCACCTGTTCATCATTACTGAGTTGCAGTACTACCTGATTGTTGAATCAATCAATCTTTAAGAGAAGGCCTGGAAAGTCCAAGTTGCTACGCTGTACGCCCCCATGATCGACGCAGACAAGGGGCTTTAGCCCCTTGCCCTCTACAATTTCGCCACGATGGAATCGAGTTTTTGAGCGATTTGACGATCAGTCCTAAACCCTTTCTCCCTCAGCCATTGGTGCTTCACCATTGCCGTAAATGACCGCTCAACCACCCTCACGACGGTGGATGCTTGACGGACTGGCGTTGATCTAGAGGCTTATGCACGATCGGTTGTGCCATGCAGCAAATCCGTGACTGCTTGGGCCACATTCGGCTGACGCATCAGGGATTCCCCCACCAACACGGCTCCGGCTCCGGCATTCATTACCCGATCGAGATCCGAACGATTGCCCAAGCCCGATTCGCTGACCACCAAAATATCGCGCGATCGCAGTTGCTCACCCCGTTGTTCTAAGAGGGCGATCGTGGTTTCCAGCGTCACCTGAAATGTGGCTAAATCCCGATTATTGATCCCCACCAATTTCACCCCATCCAGGGCCAAAACCCGGTCTAATTCGGCCAAGGTATGCACCTCAATCAATGCCGTCATTCCCAAGGCATTAATAATCTTCAAGAAATATTGCAGATCCGTATCAGTCAAGATGGCTGCAATTAACAAAATGGCATCGGCCCCGAGCGATCGAGCCAGATAAATTTGGTAAGGATAAAGCACAAATTCTTTACAGAGCAGCGGCAAATTAACCGCCTGCCGAATTTGCGCCAAATAATCGAAACTACCCTGAAAAAACTCCTGATCCGTCAGCACCGACAAACAGGCTGCACCGCTGGCCTCATAGGTTTGGGCGATCGCCACCGGATCAAAATCCGCACGAATTACGCCCTTGCTGGGGGAGGCTTTTTTCACTTCCGCAATTAGCGCTGGTTGAGGGGCTGGCGGTTGGCGCAATGCGGCTAAAAAGTCTTGAGGGGGCTGGGTTTCTCGCACTCGTTGCTGAAGTTTAACCAGGGGTAACGATTCCCGCAGCCGATCGACCTCTGCTTCCTTGTGCCAAACGATTTTTTCCAAAATATGGCGAGGCTCGCTATCGGGCACACGCACTTGATAGCGCAAGGTGTCAACGGCAATGGCCGGATTGGGTTGAACGCGGCGAATTTGCATAGAATTTAGAAGCAGTGAATCGCTAAATGAAGAAAGGGATGAATTTTGCCGATTCTGATGTAGGCTAATGGGCATCGGAGCATCGATAGCCGACCAATTAAATGGGCCAATAAGCCAAACAGCAAAGTTGGTGCTTTAATTGGCAATTTGCTAACGAGCAATTTATCCTGACCAGAGGAGATGAAAAGCGATCTTTGGGTTAGGGTTCAATGGTCGAAATGCTCTCGATGATCTATTGACCTTCGTGACCGTTTGGACGATTGATCGCTTTAGCAATGCTCTCCCGGTAACGAGCGAGCCATTGCTTCAAGGCCCTGTAGGCCACCGCCACCCTCTCAACTGCTACTTCTCAAGATCCAGCACCCAAGTCCAGTAGCGACGAATTTGGGTTGAATTGGTTTGCCAACTCGTCTTGGCTTGAGCGGCCCTAATCATACGCGAAATCAGTTGTTGCCGGATCGATCGCCCCAGAACTGGCCTGAAATGCCTTGAAATCGCTCTCAGAGAATTTCTCAAGGAAATCTTGTAAAAAACTGGTGATTACTCTGGATTGCGCTGGAATCTAGGAAGCTGGAATCTGGAAAATCCAGATCATTCATCCCGTGGCTGATTCCATGAATGCCTAACCTAGGAATATCTAACCTAGGAGACGAGCACTGGGACACCATGGGGGTGCGATCGCGATCGCTCAGATTGACGACAGCGATCGACAAGGCCGCCGAGCACTGTCACGCGCCACGGGCTGAACCATCACTGGCTCGATCGGGCGATCGTGACACAATTCAAGTACAAAGCAATTCACCCAGAAAGCATCTATCCCGCATCGGTTGAGCGATGCAACTCCTACCTCTACCCTTCACCCAAAAGGGAGGTTCATCAATGTCTGTGCTACTCGTAATTGCCGTTTTGTTTGCGCCGGTTCTGCTGTCCTCAATGATGGTAGATGAAAGCTTTGATGAAGCTTTGGGTCATCCCAATCGCCATTGAAGCGATGTTTGTGTCATTCCTGTTGGAATTTTTGTCACAACTGATTGCAGCATTAGTTGATCACAATTCATTAGTTGCAGGGGTGAATGGGTTTTCAGTAAGTGGGCCAGAAATAATGGGCAGGAAGCGCCTAAGCCCGGCTGAAGCCGATTTCAGCAATTGTATATCTGCACCACCTGTCAACTCCTAACGCCACAGCTTCGACGTTACTCAGATCCCTTTCAAGATTTAATCTACCGCAGCTCTTCAAGCGCAGTTCAGACGAAGCGCAACCCTAAAGAAGTGCAACCATAAAAAAGGAGAGGATGCTGGTTCATTGAAATTTGAACGCATCCTCTCCTTCGTTTAAGCATTTAGAGGCTGTCTGAAAAGCCAAAATGGCTACCTTGTGGGTTGGCATCGACCGACGAAGACAAGGGGCTTAAGCCCCTTGCTCCCAACGATCTCGTTACGGTGGAATCAGAGTTTTGGGTGATTTGACGACACCCTCTAAGCCCCTTGCTCCTACAGCTACTAGCACCTTTGCAAGCGCCCCAAGTTACTTCCCAGACATCCTCTGAGGATTCTTTTCAGGGCTATGGTCTTTGGCTTTAGCCGAATCGACCGGTTACATAATCGCGAGTGGCTTCTTCTACGGGATCGTGGAAAATGCGTTCCGTACGATCGTACTCCACCAAATAACCAACCTTGCTGCCCGAGTCGGTGGCTTGGGCGTTGAAGAAGGCCGTGCGATCGCTCACCCGCGAAGCCTGTTGCATGTTGTGGGTCACGATCACGATCGTGTAGTCGCCACTCAGTTCCTTAATCAGTTCCTCAATTCGGAGGGTGGAAATTGGATCCAAGGCCGAGCAAGGCTCATCCATCAGGATCACTTCCGGTTGAATGGCCACAGCGCGGGCAATGCAAAGGCGCTGTTGTTGCCCGCCGGAAAGGGCCAAGCCACTGTCGCGCAGCTTGTCCTTCACCTCATCCCAAAGGGCAGCCCGCCGCAGGGAGCTTTCAACTAGCTCATCCATGTTGCCGCGATAGCCATTGATGCGGGCCCCAAAGGCAATATTTTCGTAAATGGATTTGGGGAAGGGATTCGGGCGCTGGAATACCATCCCAATGCGGCTACGGATGGAAACGGCATCGACCTTGGGGCCGTAGAGGTCTTCTTCGTTGTAGGTGATTTGTCCCTCAACGCGGGCGCTGGGAACCAGGTCGTTCATTCGGTTAAAGCAACGTAAAATCGTGCTCTTGCCACAACCGGAGGGGCCAATGAAGGCCACAATTTCGCCCCGGGGGATGTCTAGTGATGCGTCGCGCACCGCGATGCTGGGACCGTAGTAGACCGAGACTGATCGGGCAGATAACACCGCATTGGACGTGACAGAAGATTGCATACCAGTCAAACCTGAACTGAAAAGTGAAGAAGCAAGGGAGAAGGTCGAAACATCAGCATCCAGCGCGGTCGATCTCAACCCCATCATCTGGATCCGGTGATTACGGGCCATGAGAAGGGTATGAGTTCTAATCTGATCGATCAACCGCAGAACGTTTGCAGAACTATAAAACGCACCGGTTACCAGAATTCCCAAAAAACCAGGAATCCTAGGAATCCTAAGCACTAGTTGAGGGCCTTCTGGAACCGGTTGCGCAACAGAATTGCCGTGCCATTCATGGCCAACAGAACAATCATCAAGATGACAATCCCGGCGGCGGCGTTGATGTGGAAACCTTGCTGAGGTCGGGAGACCCAGTTGTAGATCTGGATCGGCAGCGCCGTGAAGGGGCTTTGGGGATTGTTGGGGATGAAGGGAACGAAGGTTAAGGCTCCAATGGTGATCAGCGCGGCGGTTTCCCCGATCGCCCGGGACAGGGCCAAAATGGTTCCGGTCAAAATCCCCGGCAGGGCCAGCGGCAACACATGGGCCGAAACCACCTCCCAACGGGTTGCCCCCAGCGCAAAACCTGCCTGACGCAGACCGTCGGGGACGGTGCGCAGGGCTTCGCGGGTGGCCACGATGATCACCGGCAAAATCAGCAATGAGAGGGTTAGGGCCCCAGTCAGAACGCTGCGGCCGCCGGTGATGGGTTGCAGCCAGCGAGCAAACACCTGCAATCCCAGCAAACCATAAATGATCGAGGGTACGCCAGCCAGGTTGGAGATGTTGATCTCAATCAGGCGAGACCACCAAGATTCGAGTGAAAATTCTTCCAGGTACAGGCCCGCACCCACCCCGATCGGGAAAGCAATCAACGCTGTCAGCACCAGCAGCCAAATGGAACCACCTAATGCTGCGCCCACCCCGGCCAACTCCGGCTTACGCGAGGGCAGGCTCGTGATGAATTGCCAGCTAATGCGGGGCATTCCATCGATGAAGGTATCCACCAGCAGCACCACCAAAATCAGGATGGCGAACCCAGTGGCCACCCAGGTGGCCCCAGCGAAGATGTTGTCCTTGACGTAGCGCTGATCCAGACGAGGGTTGAAGAGCAACGCGCGCGATCGCCCTTGGGATTCGTTTGAGATAGCCATTAGTCGTATTTTTCCTGGAAGCGACGCACAAACCAAAAGCTGAACACGTTCAACACCAGGGTCATCACAAACAGGGTGGTACCCACTGCGAACAGGGTTCGGTAGGCGATCGACCCGGCCGGCGTATCCCCAAGGCTGACCTGCACGATGTATGCCGTCATGGTCATGGCGGAGACAAAGGGATTCAGACCCAAAGTGGCATTCTGACCCGCTGCGATCGCCACGATCATGGTTTCCCCGATCGCCCGCGACACCGCCAAAATCACCGAAGCCACAATCCCCGACAAGGCCGCCGGTAGCACGACTGCAATGATGGTTTCGCGTTTCGTGGCCCCCAACGCATAGGAGCCATCTCGCAAACTCCGGGGCACGGCATAGATCGCATCTTCACTCAGAGAGGCAATCAGCGGCGTGATCGCCACACCCAACACAATCCCCGCACTCAGGGCATTAAACCCTTGCAGTCCGGGGATGATTTTCTGAAGCAGCGGTGTGACAAACAGCAGAGCAAAGTAGCCATAGACCACCGTGGGCACACCCGCCAACACCTCTAGGGCCGGCTTCAGCACCTGTCGCACCTTGGGGCTGGCATATTCACTCAGGCAAACGGCCGACAGCAAACCCAAGGGCAGAGCCACCAAAATGGCGATTCCCGTGGTTAGCACCGTGGCACTGATCAAGACAATGATCCCGAATTGGGCGCTGGCAAAGAGCGGAGTCCAGCGGGTTTCCGTGAAAAATCGCCAAATGGGAATGATTCTGAAGAAATCGACCGTCTCAAAGATCAGGGTGAAAACAATCCCGATCGTTGTGGCGACCGATACAAATGAAAAAAGACCCAAAATCAGTCGAACGATCAACTCTGTACGGTGACTCGCTTGACGATTGGGCTGCCAAAGTGCGCGATCGCGCAGGGAACTCTCCATAGGGAAGGGGTGCGGGAACCCGCAAAAATCTTTTCGATTTTCTCTAGATTTAACTGCAAACCGGCAATGGGCTGATCAAAACTCAACGCCTGTTGCGTTCCCCTGGTCATGGGCTGGGGCGGCCGAACCTTCGCGAATTCTGGATGTTCGGCCGCAAATGTCCCATTCCAAGGATCTGCCACAGGCCGAGGCCATCAGCCAAGACCAACGGCCAAGGGATGATCAGACCCGCCATCTAAAGCCCCCGTGAGGATTTTAAAGACCCGGGCGATCGCCCCTCAGCACCAGGCTGAACCCGTTTACTTCTTCTCGGCACCGCCGGCCTTTTCAGCCGCCAGCAGATCCGACAGCTTAGCCCCAGCCGGAGCCTTGCCACCGAACACGGAACCGGTCACTCCCTTCTCCAGGCGCTCCTTCGCCAGCGTCAGCACCTCATCGGGCAGCGGCAGATAGCCCGTATCCGCAATGATTTGCTTGTTGGCCGCATCAATTTGGAATGCCACAAAGGCCTTCACCTCAGGACGGCTGAGGGCATCCTTGCGGACGTAAATGAATTCCGGACGCGACAGGGGTTCATAGGAACCGTCGGCGATCGAAGTCGCGCTCGGAGCAACGCACTTGCCGTTCTTGCCCTTGATTTCCACCAGCTTCAGCTTATCCTTGTTTGCTTCGTAGTAGGCATAGCCAAAGAAGCCCAGGGCACCTTCATCACCCGACACGCCCTGCACAATCACATTGTCGTCTTCGCTCGGCGTGTAGTCCCCACGGCTCTTACCTTCTTCACCGGTAATGGCCTTGGTGAAGTAGTCATAGGTTCCCGAATCCGTACCGGGGCCGTAGAGGGTCATCGGCTTGTCGGGGAACTTCGGATCCACATCCTTCCAGCTCTTCACCTTGCCTTCCGCGGCCGGTTCCCACATTTTCTTGAGCTGATCAACGCTCAAGCAGGCGGCGAAGTCATTTTTGGGGTTCACCACCACCGAGAGGCCATCAAAGGAGATGGGCAGCTCCACATATTCCACGTTGCCCTTCTTACAGAGTTCAATTTCTTCTGTTTTGATGGGTCGCGAAGCGTTGGAAATATCGGTTTCCCCAGCGCAGAACTTCTTGAAACCGCCACCGGTTCCCGACGATCCCACAATCACCTTGGTGCTGGTGTTGACTTTCATGAACTCTTCAGCCATGGCTTCCGAAATCGGAAACACGGTGCTGGAGCCATCAACTTTGACGGTGGTCGTTGCTTCTGCCGCAGCGGGGCTAGCACCGGCAGCAGGGCTTTCGCCAGCGGCGGGGCTGTTGCCTGCTTGGGGTGCGCCACCACAGGCGGCTAGGGAGAGGGCCAGGGCTGCGATCGAGCCAGCAGCCGCGTGACGGGTCATTCGACGCAGGAGTGAGTAATTCATAGAGCTTCCGTAAGGGGTGAAGTCAATCAACCGATCGAGTCTGAGGTCTGAAATCTGAAACCTGATTTGAAATCGGCGATGAGCTGAAGTCGAGTGGGTTGCTTTACGAGGAAACTGCCTCGCGGCGGCTAAAACTGCCGATTGCGCCGCCCGTTGGTGTGTGGTGAATAATGACAGGGGCAAACGGCGGCTAGCATAAACCGCTTGGGTAAAGAAAAGGTTAATGGGTCTGATCCGCTTGCTGTCGCGATCGCTACAAATTTTGGAGTTTTGGGCCCAGGCTCTTAGTCGCCCAGAGTTGCCTACCGATTTTCGCACCCCTCCGCAGAAATTCCGCTCATCCGCTTGGGTATAGTTAAATTGGGGCTGCATCTTAAGGTTTCTTTTAAAGTTTTCGTGAATCTCACTCCAAAGCCCCGATTTTCCGATTTGCGTCAGACCAAGCCGCGCGATCGTCAAATCCGGTCTTTGGTCGTCGCCTTTGTCGCTCGGTCAATCGTTTGCGACAGGGTTAATTGGTTGTCTACGTCCTTTTCTTAATTTCTTCGATCGTCACGAGGAAGCATCATGCCTACCACCCTGACCCCCGGCGATATCGCGATCGTTGGCTACCAACGCACTGCCAGCAGTAGCACCTCGGGCACATTCCTTTTCATCAACCTAGTTCCTTTGGAAGCAGACACTGAAATCTACTTCACCACAAAAGGCTGGACGGGAACTAGTCTGAGAAATAGTGCTGAGGAGCTGGTTAAGTTTAAGGTAACTAGTGGCAACAAGATCCCTCGAGGGACAGTTATTAGCAGTGCTGCTACATCCTCATTATTTACCTGGACAAGTAGTGGGTCACTCCCTGCTACTGGTATCAGGGCCAGTAGCGATGTCTACAGCAATCTTACTTTTGATACAGACGGCGATCAAATCATTGCCTTTCAGTCTTCCAACTCAAGCGATCCGCTCAACTCTATTTCACAAATCATTTACCAGTTGGATTTCGAGGGCGATGGCTTTGAAGGTAGTTCTGGTAATCCTAATGATAGTGCTAAGGTTGCTGCGCTAGATGCAGCTAAGGCTTTTGTAGAATTACCCAATTTCAAGTCTCCTTATACACTTGGTGAATTTTCTACACTCGGTAGTTTTTCTGGTACTAGACAACAATGGCTAGATGCCATTAACAATTCTGCTAATTGGGGATCCCCAAGTAGTCTCACGCTGTATGCTGCGGGTGATTATAAGTCGGTTCAAATTCCTGTTCAGATTACAACCAGCGCAACCACTGGTTCCGAAGCTGGAACAACAGATATCACTGTCACTGCGACGACTGATGATGGAAATGCTGCAACTGATGATTCAGTCGTAGGAAATCAGACAGTTACCTTAACGGTCACCGGAACAGGAATTACAACCGGTGACTACACCTTGAATGGGCTAACAAGCAGCACAGCCACTATCACAATTCCTGATGGAAAGACTTCGGGAACAGCTACTTTTAAGGTCGTCAATGACTCCATTGATGAGGATGACGAGACCGCAACCCTAACTCTCAGCAGTCCCTCAAGTCGGCTGGTCTTGGGCACGACCACTTCTCAAAATATTACGATTACTGATAATGACACGGCGGGCTTAACCTTTACACCAACGACGGGTTTAACAACCACCGAAGGCGGCGGAACAACAGACTTTACGGTCAAGCTCCAATCTCAGCCTACCAATGATGTAACTGTTTCTTTAACAAGTACAAACACGAGTGAAGGAACAGTTTCTCCAACTTCTTTAACGTTTACGCCTAGCACTTGGAATACTGATCAAACGGTTACCGTCAAAGGTGTTGATGATCTCGTTAAAGATGGTAACCAGTCCTATCAAATCAAACTTGATCCCAGCTCCACAGATACCAAATATAATGGACTCAGTGATGTAGCGGTTAATATCAGCAACACAGACGATGACACGGCCGATATTGTACGCACACCAGCATCAGGACTAATTACTACTGAAGCTGGCGGCACGGCAACCTTTACGCTAGTGCTGACCTCGCCACCCACCAGTAAAGTCACTGTTAATTTGACCAGTTCTGACACCACTGAGGGAACTGTTTTACCCGCTTCAGTGGACTTTGATAACACCAACTGGAGCACAGCTAAAACTGTGACCGTTACGGGTGTTGATGACTCACTGGTGGATGGCAATATTGCCTACAGCATCAATGGTTCCTTAACAAGCAGTGATGCTAATTACTCAGGTAAAACCTTCACGATTACAGCTAGTAACACCGATAACGACACGGCTAGCGGAGGTGGTTCCTCTGGAGGCGGCACTTCTGGAGGCACATCAGGAGGCAGCACACCAACCGGTGGAAGCAGCACACCAACCACCAGTGGCCCGGGAGTCGTGATCGATGCGTCGCGGGGCATTGTGATTAATGGCGGATCGAACTCGGGGTCAGGGGTCACTTTCCCGAATATTTCGACGATTACGCCGATCGGTAGTTCACGGGCCCCTGTTTGTAATCTGGCGACGCAGCCAGCACCGCCGCCCTTGCCTGATTTACCCGGGGTGCAGTTTCGGCCGAACTCGATCGCCCAGCCGGCCACGTTGGGCCGCAACTCTAGCGATTTCATCACCGGATCGGGACGCAGCGAAGAATTTCGGGGTGGCGAGGGAGCCGATCGCATCTTTGGGCTAGGCGGCAACGATAACCTCTACGGCGACACGGGCAACGACCAGCTCAACGGCAACGCGGGGGATGACGTGGTGCAAGGGGGCCCCGGGCGCGATCGGATCTTTGGGGGCAGTGGTCAGGATGCCCTGTGGGGCGGCCGCGATGATGATTTTCTGTGGGGCGATTTGGGCCAAGACCTGCTGGTGGGCGGCGCGGGCAACGACACCCTGTTTGGTGACCTTGATGGGGGAGTAACCCGAGATCTCCTGGGCAGCGAAGCGGATGCCGATCGGCTGTTGGGTGGTGAAGGCAATGATCTGTTGGTTGGTCAGAATGGCGACGATACCTTGGGCGGTGGCAATGGCAATGACACCCTCTTTGGCGGTTGGGGAAAAGATCTGCTGTTAGGCAACGATGGAGATGATTGGCTAGACGGTGGCCAAGGCGACGATACCTTGGGCGGTGGCGCGGGACGCGATACGTTCGTGTTGGGCGATCGGCCCGGAACCGTCACAATTCTGGACTTTGAGCGAGGAATCGATCGCATCACCGGTCTCGATTTTGGTCAGGTCACCTTCGAGTCTGTGGGCTGCGATACGAAGGTGCTGCTGGGTAAGCGAGTGGTGGCATACCTGGTGGGCGCTCCCGCTGACGGCATTAGCGGCTTTTAGGCCGGCTGGCTGATGGTTGCTGGTGGGTGCTGGCCAATGGCTGGGGAAATGGGGCCGATCTTGAAGCGATCGGCTCCCTTTTCAGGATCGTTTGCTCAAAATTTGGGAACTGGTTTCAGGGCGATCGACTCCTAGAACCTCTATCAGCTACGCCATTAATCGAAAACTATAGAAGTATTTAGGAATCTCAAGTGAAATCGATCGTCATCGATCAGAATCAGGCGCAAATGGCCAGTAACTGCCAATAGATGAGCTATATATGAATGAGCGGATCGAATATCCTAAAATTCGTCGTAGCTGACCGCATCATTGCTACCATTGCAAGCTCGCACTGGTATTCTGACCGCAAAGGCAAAATCGATGTTTAGGCCCTCAAAGCCTGAGTCATCGGTTAGGGAATGTCTGAAAAGCCAAAATGGCTATCTTGTGGGTCCCATCGATCGACGACAAGGGGCTTAGGCCCCCTGCCCCGAAGGCAGCTTTTGCATTGCCAGTACCCCAAGTTACGTCTCGGACATTCTCCTAGGGGTGCAACAGGATATTCGTAACTGTCTTCAGTTTCAGGTTCAACTGCTAATCATCGCGTGATTCGCACGGTTCTATGACTTCGCAGCCGACTAGTATTGGTGTTTCAACTGTGGCTGGAACCACTGAAACGGTTCTTCATATCCCTGAGCGCCTCTCTGTTCTGGAAGCCGTTGATTTTAAGGACACCTGCAAAATGCTCTGTGAATCGGAATCGCTTCCGGTTCAAATCACTCTGGACTTCAGCCGCACCGCTTTTGTGGATAGCAGCGGCATCGGTGCATTGGTCAGTAGCTATAAGCTGGCCCATGCGACGGGTGTGAGCTTTGTGCTGCGGGATGTGCAGCCACCAGTGATGGCCGTGTTGTCCATGACTGGCTTGGATGCGATGTTGCCGATCGAACGGGCCACCGCCCTCATGAGCACCAAGGCCGGATCAGAAGAGGTGTTGCCACCGGCCACTCACCCTTCGGTGCGATCGTGGGTGAAGCGCACCCTCGATATTGCGGGTTCATTGGTGGGGCTGACCATTTTGGGCGTTTTGTTTGTTCCCCTCGCGATCGCGATTCGTCTTGATAGCCCCGGCCCCATTCTTTTTAGCCAGTCCCGTTGCGGTTGGATGGGTAAGCGGTTTCGGCTTTGGAAATTTCGCTCCATGGTTTCTGATGCAGAAGCCCGGCGTAAGGAGGTCAAAAACCAAGCTGAGGGTGCGTTCTTCAAGAATGACAACGATCCCCGCATTACTCGCATTGGTCGTTTTTTACGCCGCACCAGCCTGGACGAGCTACCCCAATTCTGGAATGTGTTGCGGGGAGATATGAGCCTGGTGGGCACTCGGCCGCCCACGCCTGATGAGGTGGAGCGCTATGAGGTTCCCCAATGGCAGCGGTTAGATGTGCGTCCTGGAATGACCGGTGAGTGGCAGGTTAATGGGCGATCGACGGTGAAAAAATTTGAGGATGTGATTCGCCTAGACCTGAAATATCAGGAAAACTGGAGCTTGCAGCACGATTTAAAACTCATTCTCAAAACCGTCGCACTTCTGTTTTCCCGCAGCAGCGGCGCAATGTAGTTAGGCGAGTCACATGGGCGCGCGTCCTCAAGGTTCGATCAAATCAAACCGCTTTAAATCTCTGCGCGGCCGCCTTGCCTGGTTGCGAGATTGCTTGCGGCCCCGTCGCTGGCAGCAATGGTGGACTCAGGTGTTGGGGCCCCGTTTGCACCATTGGTGGGACTATCAAACGGATAACCGCTGGATGCCCACCAGCCATCAATCGCACCTACACCTCACAACGGATCTTCAGGAACTTCCTTCGTTGTTGCAGTGGTTTGATGTCATTTTGAAGCGGGCTATTCCTGAATCGCTGCCGCCACAATTTTTGTGGGAGTGCCAGTTGATTTTGACGGAAGGATTTACGAATGCAGCTCGCCATGCGCACCATCATCGCCCTCCCCACACCCCGATCGTGGTTGAAGTGGGCCGTTGCGGGCGTTGTTTAAATATTCAAATTTGGGATTACGGCGATCCCTTTGATTGGGACGCGAAGTTGGCTTTACTGAAACAAGAAAAGCGCAGTCCTTTGGAGAAGGAATCAGGACGGGGATTGATGTTTATGGAGCAATTGTCGCGGCGGGTGCGTTACCGTCGCTATGGCAAACGCAATTGCTTGATGGTCCAAAAATCGTTCCCCAGTTAGCTTTCCGGTTCGCTGTTAGGGATCAGGGGTTATGACCTGTTGTCCTGTCCTGGGATCCAGTGACAACGGTTGATCTGCCATCCTCTAACCACCCCAGACAAGGGGCTTAAGCCCCTTGCTCCCCAAGATCCAGTGAAAGCGGTTGATCTGCCATCCTCTAACCACCCCAGACAAGGGGCTTAAGCCCCTTGCTGATCCGTTCACGGTGGAATCAGGGTTTCAGGCGATTTGACGACAGACCCTAGGAACTTTGGGTTAAAGGGCGGCCGCGCCAAGTCCATCCCCAGCCGGTTTCGACTTTGATGATTGAGGCGATCGCGATCGCGAAAACCAAAACGCCCCCCACACCCATCAGCCACCAGTAGCGTAGGGATTGGTCAGTTTGTTGGGCGATCGCCCAGCGCATCCCGCAAACGGCGATCGTGGTGGCAAGTGCCAGCCCAAAGGACACAAAGCCAAGGGGTGAGGGGCCGTCAATCAGTAACCCGATCGCTCCGATCAATAGCCCCAGCCAGGGCATGGCAAACACGCCAAATAACCCCGCTGCTGAGATCAGGGTTTTGGGGATGTTGTTTTGGTTGGCAATGTGCCAATGCTTAGTCCAGCCTTCCCACAGGGCCGCAAAGTTCTGGTACATCCGCACGCGCATTAACCCCAGCCCCAGCGCGAAATGGAGCGATCGCCCACTTTGACGAATCTGGCGGGCGAGGGCCAGGTCTTCGGTTAATTCATGGCCCACGGCGGCATGGCCACCAATGGCGGCATAGCTCGATCGCCGAAAGAACATGAAGGGCCCCGCCGCAAAGGCTGTGGGTGATTCGGGATCGTTCAAGGTGCGGAAGTCAAAGGCAATGGCCATGGCGCTGGCCACAATGGGCTGCACCAACCATTCTGAGAGGCAGCCACAAACCAACAGGGGAGCGCAACTGAGCAAGTCGATTTGTTGGCGATCGGCGAGGGTCAAGGCGGCCCCGATCGCCCCAGGAGCCAACCGCACATCGGCATCAATAAACAGCAGATAGTCTACGGTTTCCCCGATCGCCTCTGTCACTTGGACACAGGCCCAGTTTTTGCCTAACCACAATTGCTCCGTGGGGCGCGGGGGCACTCGCAGCACCCGCAACCGGGCATCGGTGGGCATCAAGGCTGCGGCCAGGGCCAAGGTGCGATCGCTCGATTGGTCATCAGCGACCCACACTTGTAATTCCACAGTGTCCGGTAGCTCACTGGCCAAGACCGATCGCACGCAATCCACGATATTTACTTCTTCGTTGTAGGCAGGGATCACCACCGCAATCGATCGAGCCGGAACTTCCGCGAGATCCACCGGCTCCAGCCGCGATGCCCCGGCCAAGGATTGGCACGATCGCACCCAAAAGATCCCGATTCCTAACCCAGACAGGGCCAAGAGTCCATCCAGAATCAGCCAACCCACCATAGTCTCATCACCAGTCTTGTCACCGCTGCTGTGCCTGATCGCGCAGGTATCGATACCCTATGCACCAATCCCTATGCATCAATCCAATGGATTCGTACCCAACCAATGCACTCATCCTAAATGACAAGCGATCGGGCAGGTTATCCCTACCCGATCGCTCCTGGAATGACTCTGAAACAACCCTAAAACGAAGTGAATTTCAGCGGCTGAGCTTCACCTGAGTTTTAGCGCCAGTTTTAGCTACTTCGTTTCCGAGAATTCCGCATCGATCACATCATCACCATCGCTACTGGTCGAACCATCCCCAGCGGGTGCATCCGGAGCGGCCGCATCCGGGGCCCCTTGTTGATACACCGACGACCCGATCGTATAGAGCGCCTGTTGCAGGGCCTCCACCTGGGTCTTGATGGCCGGGTAATCTTCCTTCTGCAACGCATCCTTCAGGCTGGCGATTGCGGCCTCGGCCGTGGCCTTTTGGTCGTCGGAGATCTTGTCTTCCAGTTCCTTCAGTTGCTTCTCAGCCTGGTAAACCAGCGAGTCGCCTTGGTTCTTCAGGTCGATTTGTTCGCGGCGTTCCTTGTCGGCGGTGGCGTTGCGTTCCGCATCCTGCACCATCCGCTCCACATCGTCCTTCGGCAAGGTCGATGCACCGGTAATGCTGATCGACTGTTCCTTGCCCGTGCCCTTGTCCTTGGCGGTCACGTTCAGGATGCCGTTCGCGTCGATGTCGAAGGTGACTTCGATTTGCGGCACGCCCCGGGGTGCAGCCGGAATCCCATCCAAGCGGAAGGTTCCCAAGCTCTTGTTATCGTTGGCGAACTCGCGCTCCCCTTGCAGAATGTGAATTTCCACATTGGTTTGGCCGTCGGCCGCCGTCGAGAACACCTCGGACTTCTTGGTGGGGATGGTGGTATTGCGAGGGATGATCTTGGTCATCACGCCGCCCAGGGTTTCCACACCCAGCGACAGCGGAGTCACATCCAACAGCAGGATGTCCTTCACTTCCCCAGCCAGCACGCCGCCTTGAATTGCAGCGCCCACGGCCACCACTTCATCGGGGTTGACGCTTTGGTTGGGTTCCTTGTCCAGAACGCGGCGCACCAGGTCTTTGATGGCCGGGATCCGGGTTGAGCCGCCCACCAACACCACTTCGTCAATGTCAGTCTTGGTCAGCTTGGCATCGCGCAGGGAGTTCTCAACGGGGATCCGGCAGCGATCGATCAGATCAGCGCACAGCTCTTCAAACTTGGCGCGTGTCAGGGTCAAGTCCAAATGCTTGGGCCCGTCCTGGGTCGCCGTAATGAAGGGCAGGTTAATTTCGGCTTGGGTAACGCTCGACAGCTCAATCTTGGCCTTTTCGGCGGCTTCCGTCAGCCGTTGCAGGGCTTGCTTGTCCTTGCGCAGGTCAATGCCTTCGCTGGCTTGGAACGTGTCGGCCAGGAAATCCACAATCTGCTTGTCGAAGTCATCGCCGCCCAGGTGGGTATCCCCCGAGGTGGCCAGCACTTCAAACACGCCGTCGCCCACTTCCAGCACCGATACGTCAAACGTACCGCCGCCCAAGTCGAAGACCAAAATCGTTTCGTTTTCTTTTTTATCAAGACCGTAAGCCAGCGATGCGGCGGTCGGTTCGTTGATAATCCGCAGCACTTCTACGCCTGCGATTTTGCCTGCGTCTTTGGTGGCTTGGCGTTGGGAGTCGTTAAAGTATGCGGGAACCGTAATGACCGCTTGGGTAACGGGTTCACCGATATATTTGCTGGCATCTTCGATCAGCTTCCGCAGCACTTGGGCGGAAATTTGTTCCGGAGCGTATTTTTCACCCTTAGCTGTGCAGTCAATGCGAACGTTACCACTGACGTTAGCGACCGTGTAGGCTACCTCGGTGGCTTCGTGGGTGATTTCTTCAAAGCGACGACCAATGAAGCGCTTGACCGAGTAAAAGGTGTTCTCGGGGTTCATCACCGCTTGGCGCTTGGCAATTTGACCAACGAGTTTGTCGCCGTTTTTTGCGTAGGCCACGACTGAAGGGGTTGTTCTGAAACCTTCGGCGTTGGCGATGACGGTGGGTTTGCCGCCTTCCATTACGGCAACGCAAGAGTTGGTGGTTCCGAGGTCAATTCCGACGACTTTGGCCATAGGGGTATTGCTGCTTCTGAGGCGATTGGGAAAATTTGGCTGTATTTCTTGCTTTCTATAGTGGTTCGTGGGGGCGAGATGATGAAGGGGTATTTACCGAACCGGCTTGATGGCGGTTTTAGGCGTTGGGGGCATGGTTGAGGCAAGTTTTGGCCCTGGCGATCGCCCTTTGGGAAACCACCGGGGATACCTACGAGAGCTGGCGATGTGGTTGTGATTCACAGCAAATTTGGGGTGAATTGGGATCAATTGGGGGGTCAATGGGATCAATCTGAATCACTCGTAAATTGATCAAATTAATCACCCCAAGCGCGATCGACTGCCTGGGGTGATCATTAGGAATGCTATGCCTCGGATCCTGTGGAAGCGGATCGAAACAGCTTCCCAATTCCTTGGATTAAGCTGCTGCGGGGCATGAATCGGCCGGCGTTCACCAAAATTTGATTGGCCAAGCCGCCCGTAACGCAATTGGGCTTCCCTTGGGCGATCGCCTGGAGTGCCTCTTGAACAACGGCTTCGGGAGTGGCGATATCGTTGGGCATCTTCAGGCTGCTGGGGAATTCGGCCACGGCGGCAAAGTTAGTTGCGGTGGGGCCCGGACAAAGGGCCATTACCTGCACGCCGCGACCTTGGCACTCGACCCACAGGCCCTCGCTGAAGCTGAGAACAAAGGCCTTAGTGGCGGCATAGAGCGAGAGGTAGGGAATGGGCTGAAAGGCGGCAGTGGAGGCAACGTTGATGATTTGTCCTTGGCCCCGATCGAGCATGGGTTGCAAGAAGTGGTGTGTTAGCTCCATGAGGGCCACCACGTTCAGGTTTAACATCGCCCGTTGCTTGGCCAAGTCGCGAGTGGCGAATTCCCCAAAATCTCCGAAACCGGCATTGTTAATTAACCAATCGATCGGCTGACCGAGGGCTTGTACTTGGGCGGTCAACTGGTCGGCTGCGCCCGGCTCACTGAGGTCGATCGACAGGGCGATCGCCTGGATGCCAAATTGGGTGCTTAAGGCTTGGGCTAACTGTTGAAGGGTTTCGGTCGATCGAGCCGTCAAAATCACATTCACACCACGGGCCGCGAGGGCTTGGGCAAAGGCTGTGCCAATGCCGCTAGAAGCGCCGGTAATTAGGGCTGTTGCCATGGGAAAGCCTCTCTTTGGGCGATCATGAAGGTTCAATCGTGAAAGAAATCTTAGGATCGATACTGTGCCAATTGCGTCAATGGCACTGCTGGACAGGTTCCCCGGTAAATGCCGGTTTGGAAACCGTGCCATTCTGGACAACAGACCCCTATGAAGCAGCCGATAGTAATCGGGCATGGGTGGTGGGGCTAATCAGTGGTCAGCTGTGGCCTGAATGAATACCTGAACGAGTGCCTGAACATTAGTACCTAACCCTATTTTGGGTTGAATTTTGGGTTGAAGCAGGTATCAACCCGATTGAGAAAGGAGAAGGAGTGGATCATGGCTCGATCGATCAAACAACCTCAAGCAATTCAGCAAGCTCCCCTGTTGGGTCAACGTGCCATTCGCTGGATTGGCCGAGTTGGCAGCGTAGCCCTGGGAAGTGGCTTGGCGATCGCCTTGGCCGCCGGTCAGGCCCTGGCGCTGGATAAGTTAGTGTTGCGGTTACCGGGCCTGGGTGATGTGGATATCACCATGGCAGAGCTAAAAACGTTTGCGGAAACGGGGCAAGCCAGCGGCGACTTTGGGCAACTGCTGAGCGATCCCAACGTGGCCAAGCAGGTGAGCCGAGCCGATTTGCAACGGATTTTGAAAAGCCCCTTCCAGGTGGGCAGCGCGGCGGCTCGCACGGCTCCGTCTGTGTTGAAAAGCTGTCCCGGTGAGTTGGTGATCGGCTCCATTAGCCAGGTGCTTTATGCCGACAATGCCCAGGGCAATGCTCAGCCCCTGACCGCCGCGATCGAGAAGGTGCTGTCCCGCGCTTCGGCGGCACCCGTCACGGCCTTGGATGTGTTGATGCAGCTTGAACCGAAAACCATGACGGTGGATGCGGGGGAAGCACTCAAAATCTATACCCGCGTTAAAACCAAGGTGCAGCCGATTATCAGCAAGGTGGGCGGCCTGACCGTGCGGGAATTGACCAGCATGGATTCGGCCAAGCTGAACCAACTGCTCTCAGAAGCTGGGGTGACCAGCAGCGACATCAGCAAGATTCAAGGGGCAATTCAGGCTTTTGGCACGATCGACCCGGGTTCCGACCTGGATAAACTGTTGCGCCAAGTGAATCTTGGTTCCCTGCTGCAAAAGGCGGCGGCTGGCGACTTTTCGGCGTTGCTGTCGGAATTGGGATCGATCAACGTGAGCCAAATCGATCTGAAACCTTATGAAGGACGCGTTAGTGGGTTCATGGCAGCCATGATGGAAGTCCTCGGGTTGCCGGTGAATCGGGGTGCAGCCTGTCGGGCGGTGATGTAAGACCCCTGCGGTTCTTGACGATTTCCCCTGACCCGGGCCGCCACACCAAGGCAGCAACCAGTCTGATTGAAGCTGATCGCAAACTGACTTGCAAACGAACACCATTGCAAGCTTGATTGCCATCAACCATCAATACAGACTGGTTGCGACTCCCTGAAGTCTCTGATGCTGAAGCGTTGGTCAAAACGGTGCAAAAGCATTGTTAATCGGCCACGAGTCCCCATCCCACGAGTCCCCATCCAAGGACGGTACTGCTGATGGTTATGTCTGTAGGTTCTCTCTTGTCGGATTCCGGGCCGGGGTGTGCGATCGCCCCTGCTAGCCCGCTGGGTGCTGCCCCGGCAAAATCCCTTGCTTGCCTGTTGCGTCGCGGGCGTTTGGCCCTGCTGGGGGCTGGAGCGGCGTTGTTGTCGCTGGCTCCCATGGCCCAGGCGGCGGATCAGGTTCAAATTCGCTATGGCCCGATCGGGGTCAGTGCCACCCTAAAGGATCTGCAAGCCTTTGCGGCTGATAAACCGGTTTCCGATAGCTTTAATAGTTTGCTGGGGCAAATCGAGTCCTATGGCAAGGTGCCGCGCGATCGCCTGCGGGGCTATCTGAATACCTCGATCGACCTGAAAGTTTTGGGCATTGATCCCGCCGACGCGGTGAAATTGTCCTATGGTTTCGTCGGTGAGCGGTTGCTGAAGCGAGTGAGCGAAGTCATTTATCCCCCCTATGATCGGGGTAACTTCTACGCCCTGCGGGGGGCCCTGGTCACGGCGATCATGGACGATGGCAAAATCTCGGTTTTGGAAGTGCTAGAGGATTACGGCCCCAGCGTCGTGCGCCTGGATGCGGCCGGAGCCATGGGCATGGCCAACGAAATTCGCGACGCGATCGGGCAATTCTTACCCGGCAAGTAAGATCCAGTGAGCAAGATCCAGTGAGCGGGCGGACGGTGGCCGAAGTCTCGGTCAGGATTCTTTAAGAATCCGCATCTTCCGCAATTTCCAAATCGTCGCCCCTTGCCAAACTGGGCTGCTCAACAGCTAGTCTAAACAACGCAATCAACGCAATCATTGGGATGCTCAGGGCACTGGTTTTGGATGGCAACATGGCCCCAACACCAGTCCCGACAGCAAAAACCCCCAGCGATTGCGTTGTTTTAGCGCGTTTTTTTAGATTGCTCAACCATGCGCTTTGACCTTGTCACCCTGTTTCCAGACTTTTTTGAATCCCCCCTGCGATCGGGCTTGGTGGGCAAAGCGCTGCAAAAAAAAATTGCCGAAGTCTTTGTCACCAATCCCCGGGATTTCGCCACGGACAAACATCGCAAGGTGGACGATGAACCCTACGGTGGCGGCGTGGGCATGGTGATGAAGCCGGAGCCGATCGCGGCGGCCCTCGACTCTTTGCCGCAACTGCCCCGTCGGGAAGTGATTTACTTCACGCCCCAAGGGCAACCCATGACCCAATCTCTGTTTAAGGCCCTATCTGCCAATTGCGATCAACTGGTGTTGCTCTGTGGGCACTACGAAGGGGTGGATGAGCGGGTGATGAGCCTGGTTGATCGGGAAGTGTCCTTGGGGGATTTTGTGCTGACCTGCGGCGAAATTCCGGCCCTCACCCTCCTCAATGGGGTGTTGCGTCTTCAGCCGGGCACGGTGGGTAAGGAAGAATCCCTGAAGGCCGAAAGCTTTGAGGAACCGCTGCTGGATTATCCGCACTATACCCGGCCGCCGGAGTTTCGGGGGCTAACCGTACCAGCGGTTTTGATGTCTGGAAATCACGGGGCGATCGAGCAATGGCGACGCGAAGAACAAATTCTGCGCACCCGCGAGCGTCGTCCAGATTTGGATCGCCCCCCCGCCCCCTTGCCCCCCCATCCCCCTTGCATGGGGCCCGATCAATGGACTCAGGTGAAGTGGGTGATTCAGCGCCTAGAGGCTGATCAAATTCGCTATCAAGTGACGGGCGGCCTCGCGGGAAATCTCTATGGCTCCGCTTGGCCCCTGCATGATTTGGATGTTGATGTGGCCATGGCCGACTTCGATCGTGCCTATGCCTGTTTTCAGGATTGGGCGATCGCCCCGCCCGATCGATACATTGATTCGGAATTTGACCTTTTGCTACTGCGCCTCAATGTGAATGGGCTGTTGGTTGATCTTTGTGCCGATGAAGCCGCCTACGCCATTCGAGGGCAAAAACGGTTGTCCCTGAATACCGATCTCAAAACCGCCCACCGCACCCGCTACTTTGGTCAACCCCTATGGGTGCAGTCACTTCATCATCTGATTGCCTATAAGGAGCGGCTGGGGCGATCGGCCGATCTGGCTGAGCTGCGGCAACTGCTGCGTTAGGGACATTAATCATCCGGCTCTTGCAAATGCTCCAAGACCTGTTGATAGAGCACCAGGATGTGGCTGTCCTTGAGTCGGTAATAAACATGGCGGCCCTGTTTGCGGTAAGCCACCAAGCGCTGGCTACGCAAAGCCCGCAACTGATGAGACACGGCCGATTCACTCATGCCAACGGCTTCGGCCAAATCGCAAACACAGAGTTCTTGATGAACCAGGGCCGACAAAATCCGCAGGCGGTTTGGATCACCCAACAGGGCAAACACTTCCGCCATCCGCTGGGCCATGTTGGTTGAAAGCACCCGATCGCTCAAGGCATTCTCCACCAAGGGAGCAGATGCTGTTGTTTCGTCGGGCGATCGCTTGTCGATCACCAAACGGTTTGAGGGACTTATAGTGGATAGCTCTATGCAGGAATGATCGGCAGCCATACCCAGAATCCTTGTCAGTACTACGTTGCATTAACTGCTCGATGCCAAGCTAAGACCCCGTGCGGGAGTCATGGTGCTCTCAATTCTCTAGTACTACTCACTGGCAATCAAAACCAATCAAAACCAGGGGACTGCGTTTCGTTTTCTCGGAAACCGAGAACAAAAAATGATTGGCTTTTGTGAGGTGATATGAGAAGACTATCACTGAGCGAGGCTTCGAGAAGCGATCCCTATGGTTTCAAGATCCTTCCCACACCATATCGTGCTGCTTCCGGAGATGGATAAGCCCAGAAAGCCGGGATCGCACCAGCCCAGCTCAACTCCGTGGAAAATGAGAAGAGACTGGCCCCGAAGCACAAAGCGCTGGAGTCCTAGGGATTTAGGAATTAGAGTCAGTTGACGATGGTTGATTGCAAATCTTGCGATCCCACCTTGTGGTGCTGTTAGCGCTTTCTGATAACATCTTATAAAAAGTTAACGATTAGTAACGAGTCCCTCATGAGCATTCTTGTCGTTGGCGGAACCGGCACCCTCGGCAGGCAAATCGTGCGTCGCGCCCTGGATGAGGGACATACGGTGCGGTGCCTGGTTCGCAGTTACAGCCGGGCCTCATTCCTGCGGGAGTGGGGAGCAGAGCTGGTGGGCGGCGACATTTGCGATGCGGAGACGATCGCCCCGTCCTTTGCGGGTGGTGAAATTACCGCTGTGATTGACGCGGCTACGGCCCGGGCAACGGATTCCCTGGGGGTGCGCGATGTGGATTGGCGCGGCAAGGTCAATCTGATTCAAGCGGCTAAGGAATCGGGAGTCGATCGCTACATTTTTCTCTCCATTTTGAATGCGAATCAGTTCCCCAAAGTGCCGTTGATGGAAGTCAAGCGCTGCACGGAGGAATACCTGAAGCAGTTGGAGATGAATTACACAATCCTGCGGCCCTGTGGCTTTTTGCAAGGATTAATTAGCCAGTACGCCATCCCGATTTTGGAAAATCAATCGGTGTGGGTGCCCGATCAGGGATCGCCCGTGGCCTACATGGACACCCAAGATATTGCGAAGTTTGCGGTGCGGGCCCTGACGGTCACGGAAACGGAGCGTCAGGCCTTCCCGGTGGTGGGGCCCAAGGCCTGGACTCCGGCGGAAATTATTGCCCTCTGCGAAAAACTGTCCGATCGCCAGGCAAAAGTCACCAGTCCTCCCACGGGTCTGCTGAACTTGGTGCGCAGTGCGGCCCGCTGGTTTAAGTGGAGCTTGAATGTGGCCGATCGCCTGGCTTTTGCGGATGTGTTTTCTTCGGGTCAACCGCTGACGGCGGAGATGGCGGAAACCTATCGCGCGTTTGGCATTGATCCGGCGGAGATCAGCACCCTGGAAGCCTACCTGGAAGAATATTTTGGGCGAATTCTGAAAAAACTGAAGCAAATTGACTACGAACAGTCGATCGCAGCGAAGGAAAGTAAGCGTAAAAAAACCTTGCGGTTTTAAGGCGATCACAGTGGCATCCGGCTGGGGCACGATAGGATGAGTTTCGCCTGATTCGGTCACCAGGACGGAATCCTAGCCTGACTGACTCATCCACCGATTTGCTCCGCCCATCTCACTCCTTCGGTCGTTGCCCGTGTCTGACAGCGCCTGCCCAAACGTTGGAATTATCTATAACGATGCCAAACCCGTCGCGGAAAAGACGGCGGCGGATTTGGTCGAACAACTGTCGGCCCAGGGCTGTCGGGTCATTTCCACCACGGGATCCGGTGGAATTTTGGGTTGCTCGCGGCTGAACCATCCCGTTTGTTCTTCGCCGCTTGAGCAGTTGGTGCCACCGGGGTTTGATCAATCGCTGGATTTCGCGATCGTGTTGGGTGGTGATGGGACGGTACTTTCTGCCTTTCGACAGCTAGCCCCGATCGGGGTGCCCTTGCTGACCGTCAACACCGGGCACATGGGGTTTCTGACGGAAATTTACCTGAGCCAACTTCCGGCTGCGATCGAACAGCTACGGGCGGGTAATTTTTCCGTGGAAAGTCGCTCCATGTTGGAGGTGCGGGTTTTTCGGGATGATGATCCCCTCTGGGAGGTGTTGTGCCTGAATGAGATGGTGCTGCACCGGGAACCCATGACCAGCATGTGCCATTTTGAGGTGGCGATCGGGCATCACTCTCCTGTGGATATTGCGGCGGATGGCATTATTTTGTCCACGCCCACCGGCTCCACGGCCTATGCCCTGTCGTCGGGAGGGCCGGTGATTGCGCCGGAAGTGCCGGTGTTGCAACTTGCGCCCATTTGTCCCCACTCCTTAGCCTCTCGGGCGTTGGTGTTTTCCGAAACAGAGCCGGTCACAATTTTTTCGGCAACCCAAAACCCGATCGTGATGGTGGTGGATGGGAATGCGGGATGTTATGTGCAGCCGGACGATCGGGTGCGGGTAAATCGATCGGCCTATTCAGCCAAGTTCATTCGGTTACAACCGCCGGAATTTTTCCGAATTTTGCGTGAAAAGCTGGGCTGGGGGCTGCCCCACATTGCTAAACCCACATCGGTAGAACTGCCCTAGGGGGCGCTTCAGGATGGATCAATCACCGATCGAAGCACCGGGTAAATTTTCGCCTAATCAAAACCCAACTACCCTCTAGCCTTTGGGTTGCTGTAGCCATTCCGTGACCAACGTGGCGAGTTTTTCGGCGGCTCCCGGTTCTCCCCGCACGGCCCGCAACCGATCGCCCATGGCCTGGAGCTGAGCGGGGTTGGCCAACAGGGCGATCGCTTGGTCAGCTACTAAAGTTGGCGTGAGCGGCCCCACCAGTTCCGGCACGATCGCTTCCCCGGCCCACAGGTTTGGCCAAGCCAACATCCCCAGCCGACGCAAGGCCAAGCCATTAATTAACTTGGCAAAGAGGCCGCCCAAACCCGGCAGGTTTGCCAACAGCCCCGGAATGCCATTCCAGGCCCGCATGGCATCTAACTGCTGAGTAGGCAACAACACCAGCATGGGGCGAGCCAATGCGCCTAATTCGGCTGTATTTGCGCCGACGGTGGTGAGGCAGAGGTCACAGGTGCTGAGTAAGTCCCAGGCGGGCGATCGCTCCCAAAGCCAAATTTTTGTGCCCGCCGGGGTTTCCAGGTAAGGCAAGTTCTGGAGCGATCGGGGATCGGCCGGGGCGACCGATTCAGGCATTACCAGACGGGCTGTTGTGCCTGAAACCCAATCAATCACAGGATTGTGGGCGCGATCGGCATAGCGGGCTAAGGTGGACAGGTCGATCGTGGGAGCCACGGGAATCACAAATTCCGTTTGGGGCCGATCGGCTCGAATTTGATCGGCCGTGCCCAGCAATAACGGCACGCCTTGGGTGAGTTTGGCACTTTTGGAGCCGGGCAGCAGGGCTAGCCGTTCCCGATCGCCCTGCGGTGAATGGGTTAAACGGCCAGCCTCCAGCATCAGATCGCCCACCACGGCGACTTTGTGGGTGGCCCAGGAGGGAACTTGGGTGGCCAACCGGGGCAACCGCACCCCCACCCGATCGACCCAACGAAGCCAGCGTAAATCCCATTCCGCATAGATCACACTGCCATAGCCCAGGCGGCGGGCGATCGCCACGGCAAAGAACTGATCGCCGCCCAAAAACAGCACCACGCCTCGATCTCGCCAGTCCCACCCTTCTGCCGTCCGTCCCCAAAGCAAAAAGGGCCAAAAGGCCGCAGCCCCTTGCACCCGATCGACTTCTGGAAATGATTGCACCACGGCCGCTTCCTGACCCGTTGCATTGGGACAGGGGGCCAAAACCACGGAAATTCGCAGGCGCGATCGATCCGCTCCCCACTGCTGCCGCAAGGCCTGCACCACCGGGCGCACCCAGGTAGTGACCTCTCCGGGGCCGTTAGACAAAATCAAGAGATCCAGCGGCTCGGCAACAGTTGACATCATCTCAGGGGCGATCGGGCGGGAAGTCGGCATGATTGGTGCAGCCCAATGGGGTGCAGATCCAGCAGGGTGATGAACAGGATGGGCCAATGGGCTAGTGAATGGGTTGCATCAGCTAGCCGATTGTCTCAGACGGTCGATCTTCCTTGCTACCCAACTTCTCCGCCCCGATCGCCAGAGTGGGGCTTAAAGGCAATTCAGCACATTCAGTTGATCCGTGGGCCGGTTGAGCGATCGCACGGGAATCCATCCCTGAACCGGCTGGTTAATTTGCATCCACACAGCCCCTCCGGCCGTCGTGGACTCCCGATTTAACAACTGCACTTCACTCCCGACTGCCACACCACCTCGCCGGGGGCTGGTCAGATCGGGGTTAGCATGAACCGATAGGCCTTCGCCATAGACCACTCGACGGCACAATTCCGGCTTGATTGGATTTTGGGGATTTTGGGCCGTGGTGCAAGGGCGCAAGAAGGCCGCCGCTGCCCAACCTTCGACCGTGCGCGAGCCGCTGCCCGTGATCACTGTTGCCCGCACAGGAACCCAGCCATTGCGGGCACTGCCCGTGACTTCCAGGGTGCGACCCTTGGCGATCGTGCCCAAAATGGGTGCGTCGTCATCGGCCCGGCTGCGAATATTCAAGGGGCGATCGTTCGTGGCCACCACTCGGCAGGTGCGGGGCGGCGTGGCCACTGTGCAGGGCCGCAGAAAACTGCTGGCCACCCAACCTTCCACCGTGCGTGAGCCGTTGGCGGTGGGTACGGTAGCGCGAACTTGTACCCAACCATTTTGAGGGCCGCCAATCACGTCCAGGGTGCGACCCTTGGCGATCGTGCCCACAATGGAGGCGTTACTGTCGGCGCGGCTGCGAATATTCAAGGGCGAGCCGTTGGTGGTGACCACACGGCAGTTGGCTTCAGCGGCCGCAGCCGGTTGGGCCGTTGCCCCCATTACCAACCCACCGGCCACCAGGGCCACCGTCAACAGCATTGCTTGGCCATAACGCCGAGCCAGGTGGACTGAGCGAGTCCGAAGACCGAAAAGGGACTGATCCATAGGGAAAGTCTGCAATACAGCAAGCATGGTGATTCATCCTGAAGCTGGATCCCTGCGCTGGTTATGGAGCGAAGGAGGCAGGTTTGCAGGATTTGCTCCCATTCTGGTCGAGCGATCGGGCGATCGCCCAGGATTTGGATCGATCGGTCAATTGACCATTTCAAGACCTCTCGATCGCCCCTCGATCGAGCAAGATTTTTCCCCCGTGCGACGATGCTGCTGAGAAACCCGCAGGCTACAAGTCCCGGTGGGTAAAGGGTTTGGCATCGGCTCCGGCATAGGTGGCCGCCACATGCCCTTTGCCCGTTAGGCGATACTTATAGGTCACTAAGCCTTCTAGCCCAACGGGGCCGCGCGGTGGAAGGCGATTGGTGCTAATCCCCACCTCTGCTCCGAATCCATAGCGGAAGCCGTCGGCAAAGCGGGTGGAGCAGTTGCGATAGACCCCGGCCGCGTCCACTTCGGCCAGGAAGCGATCGGCGGCGGCATCGTCTTCCGTCACAATGGCTTCCGTGTGACCCGATCCATAGGTGGTGATGTGGTCGATCGCCTCGTCCAAGTCCGCCACGATTTTGATCGACAAAATCAAATCGCTATATTCCGTTGCCCAATCGGTTTCCGTGGCCGGGGCGATCGCGCAAATGCCTTGCAATAATTCACAGGTGGCCGCATCCCCGCGTAATTCCACCCCCTTGGCCACCAAGGCCCGGGCCAACTCCGGCAATCCTTGCGGGGCGATCGCCCGGTGAATCAACAGGGTCTCGATCGCATTGCAAGCGGACGGATATTGGGTTTTAGCATCCACCGCGATCGGCACTGCTTGGGTTAAGTCCGCGGCCTCATCTACATAGAGATGGCAAATGCCGTCCGCATGGCCCAGCACCGGAATTCGCGTGTTGTTTTGCACAAACTGCACAAAGGCATTGGATCCTCGGGGAATAATCAAATCCACGTAGCGATCGAGTCGTAGCAGTTCCAAGGTTTCCTCCCGCGTGGTCAGCAGTCGCACGGCCGCCGGATCCACCGCTGAGTTTGCCAAGCCCCCGTGAATCGCCTCAATCAGCGCTTGGCAGGAGCGCACCGCCTCCTTGCCCCCTTTCAGGATCACCCCATTCCCGGAGGCGATCGCCAGGGCCGCAATTTGCACCACCGCATCGGGGCGAGCTTCAAAAATCACCCCCAATACCCCCAGCGGACAGGTCACCCGCTCCAAAACCAGCCCTTGATCCAGCTCCCGGTGAATTTGCCGATCGCCCAAGGGGTCCGGCAACTGGGCCAAGTCGCGCACTCCGGCGATCGCCCCCGCCAGCTTCACCGCATCCAGCTTGAGCCGGCCATAAAGTGCCGAAGAAATTCCCTCCGCTTGGGCCGCTGTGCAATCTGCTTCATTGGCCGCCACAATCGCCGCCGCCCGATCGCTCAAAGATTGGGCCACCGCTTCCAAGGCCGCCCGTCGATCGGCCGTCGGCAGCAGCGCCAAAGCTCGGGCCGCCTGGCGGGTTTGGCGCGCAAGATCAACCAACGTGGGCGCAGATGAAGCAACAGTCATGATCGCAACAGCACAGGGGGCAAAAGGGGTAAAAGACAGTATAGGCAAGGACGGCCCATCCCATGGGCCATGACTCCGTTTGGGATCGGGCGGGGTTGGTTAACGGGGTTTGAAGGTTGACGGGGTGGCGATGCATCCCGATCGGGAGGGTTTATGAAGAGGGTTTATAAAATTTTGTAACAACACCCAAACCGGGTCTCAGGGGGGCAAAAGGTATCTAGGCGGGCGATCGCAACGATTTTTGATCCTTAATGTCCAATCGTTACTCAGTCCCAAAGAACCGAGAAAGGCTTGTGAAATAAAGGCTTTCGCCATTGTCAACCGCGATTTAACGGACTGCCATTGGGTCACGCGCTGTCTTGGAACTGGCTCAAACCCGCGAAGTTGCTACAAAACTTTCACTTCACATCGAAAATTGTCGGGCTAGAATCGCTGGAAATACCGAACTTGAGGCGTTTCCATGAACAAGGGCGAACTGATTGACCAAATTGCAGCAAAGGTCAATACCACCAAAAAGGAAGCAGATGCCATCTTGACCGCTGCCATTGAAGTGATCATGGATGCCGTGGCAGAGGGCGAAAAGGTGACCCTGGTGGGGTTTGGTACGTTTGAGCGCCGCGAGCGCCAGGCCCGCGAGGGGCGCAACCCGAAGACCGGCACGAAACTGAAAATCCCCGCTACCAAGGTTCCGGCCTTTTCAGCGGGCAAACAGTTCAAGGAGTCGGTTGCTCCTTAATTGTCGGCGCAAATTCTAGGCGCAAATTCCAACTCCCAGGCTCAACCCCCTAACCATTGTTCGATGGTTAAATTGTGCAATTTCTGTTGGCAAAGGAAAGCCCCGAGCTGGTTTCGCCAGGCCCAGGGCTGTTTTTTTTACCTAGGGGGTGAGTTCCGATGAACTGGGGGCATTGGGCCGGGGCACACCCGGTCGCCACCAAGGCAGCAGGGGCCGCAATGTGCCGTCGGGTTCGGTGGGCTGATCCAGCATGGGGTTGGCTTCGGTGTCCCACCCATCACAGGGCCGCATCTGAGCGAGGGTCAACACCACTCGATCGACCGCTGAAACCAAGGTGTCGCCATCTTGACCCGGTTGATTGACCAACACGCTAAAAACCAGGGTGTTGTAAAGCGGGTGTTCCATGTAGCCCGATAGGGCCCGGACTCCCCGGAGCGTACCGGTTTTGGCGGAAACACGACCTTGAACCGGTGTGTTGCGGAAACGACGGCGCAGCGTACCGGTTTGGCCCGCGATCGGGAGGGAGCTGCGGAAAATATCGTTTCCCTTGGCTGCGGTCATGGATTCCAATAAATGGACAAAGGCACGGGGCTGCACGGCATTGCTGCGAGACAGACCAGACCCGTCACTCATGCGATATTCACCACGATTAACGCCCAAGGGAGCCAGGGCCCGCTGCACGGCCCCGGAGCCGCCAATCGATCGAAACAGGGAATCGGCGTAGCCATTGTCGCTGTTGACGTTAATGGTGCGCACCAAGGTGCCCAAGTTGGAGTTCTTGAGCGGGGTTTGACCGTCATAGAGTTGCAGGGCCGCCGCCGTCACAAACAATTTCATGTTGGAGGCGGGAATCAACGCTTGGATGCTGTTGCGATCGAACAGGACGTTATTCCCGGCCAGGGTTTCTACCCGAATCCCCCAGCGGGCCGATCGAAAAGCAGGGGCATCAATAATTCGGCTTAAGGCTCCGGCCAGTTGGTTGCTGCAAACCCGAGGCGTTTGGGCCAGCAGGGACTTGCCTTCTACGGTTTCGATCGGCTCCTGCTTGGCGGTTTCCGGTTCGATCGAGTCCGGCTCAATCAATTCGGTTTCGCTAACCGGCTTGCGAGTGATGGTGGTTCCGGGAACCAGCTCCGTTGCAGAAGTCGGATTCAGCGCCTTAGACAGCGGTTTTGGAGCGCGCGCGGGATCCGTCGTGGGGTTGGGCGCGGAGGCCGCTGACGGCGAGATCGCCTCGGTTTGTGAAACGCTAGTCGGTTCAACGGCTGGGGTTGCTTGGGAGGTGGCCAGGGCTGGTTCAGTCAGCAAACCACCACCCAATGCCAAACCCAAACCAGCCAAACCAGCGATCCATCGGGGTTGCTCAGACATCTGTTGGATTTTCCTTAAAGGCACGACCGTTCTGCACATCCCTGCGAGTCAGTCCAATCCTCAGGATTAGGACGGGACACCTGAACCAGTTCCACAAGGCCCCAACCGGTGATAGGCGGCCGTGTTCAGCGGCTGCCCCCTTTGGCGGTGGGAGAGGAACGGCGCGATCGAGCAGGATCGGTGACCCCAAGCATTGATCGCACTCAGAACCAGCCCATTGACTCGGATGGCAACTCCGAGGACTTAGCGACTAGGGCGATCGCAAAAACGGGTGTGAGTCGCGGCGATCGTCCAACGGCCTTGGCCGAATGGCGCTAACCCTCAGCAAATCTGAGGTCATCAGGCTCGTGATGGCCCATCAGCACAAATTGCCCTCAAGAATATCAGACCTCGGCCAGTGGCCTAGCTGGATCAACCGGCCGGCGATCCCCGTCCAAACCAGTTCTTCACCATCCGAAAACTCCCATCATCACTAGCTTTTTCCCGATTCTGGCTTGGGGATCGCTGCTGCGGCTGTTCGTCAGCAAATCCTGAACTATCGGAAAAATTTGGGCGATCAATTTGGGCGTAGAGGTGGGGTCTCCCCGCCTAGCCCCCGTGATCTATACAACTCAATGCAATTGGCGTGCAATGGTAGGATGGCTTCTGGTTTATTGCAAGTTATTCTCAGGTTTTGGGCATGACCGTCGCCGATCGCCGCTGGCCGCCGCTGAATTTTAATCGCTTCCGTTTGCACCCCTTCAGCTTCACGGAAGGGTTGTGGATCTGTGCAACGGTTTTGGCGGCGGTGGCGGTGGGCGTGCCGCTCCTGGCCTCAATTGCAGCCGCCCTAAGCGCCAGTGGCCAAACCTGGAACCACCTGACCCGAACCGTGTTGGGGGAATATGTGTCGGCTTCGGTGGGGTTGGCCATCGGGACGGCGGGCCTGGCGATCGGTCTGGGGGTGGCTACGGCTTGGCTGGTGGCGGCCACCCAGTTTCCCGGGCGGCGATGGTTTGAATGGCTGTTGCTGTTGCCCTTGGCCTTCCCGGCCTATCTGTTGGCCTATGTCTACACGGATTTGCTGGATTTTTATGGGCCCATTCAGTCTTGGGTGCGATCGCTCACGGGCTGGAAATTCGGTGAATATTGGTTTCCCCCCATTCGATCGCTGCCCGGGGCCATTTTGATGATGGGCCTAGTGCTCTATCCCTACGTCTACATGCTGGCGCGGGTGGCCTTTCTGGAGGGGGCAGCCAGCCTGCTGGAGGCGGGCCGCACCTTGGGTCTGAATCCCTGGCAGGGGTTTTGGCGGGTGGCTTTGCCCATGGCTCGGCCCGCGATCGCGGGAGGCGCAGCCCTGGTGATGATGGAAGCCCTGGGCGATTACGGCACGGTGGAATTTTTTAGCGTCAACACCTTTGCGGTCGGTATTTATCGAACCTGGTTTGCCATGGGCGATCGCCCGGCGGCCTGTCAACTGTCGGCCCTGCTGTTGGGGACGGTTCTGTTGTTGGTGTGGGTGGAGCAACGATCGCGCGGCGGGGCTGGCTATCGATCGGGCGGGGCCTATGCGGTGCAAGCACCCTACTCCCTTAGGGGTGCGCGGGCGATCGGGGCCTGGGTGGTTTGTGGGTTGCCGCTGCTTTTGGGCTTTGGGTTGCCGGCCCTGCTTCTGGCCAGCATGGCAATTCGCAATCCCAATAGTCTTCTTGATCCCAGCTTCTTGCTCTATGTGCGCAACACTGCTGTAGTAGCCAGCTTGGCGGCAACCACGGCGGCGATCATTGCCGGAGCTGCCGTGTATGGGGTGCGGGTGGTTTCGGGGCCCCTGATGCGGTTCCTGTTGAAAATCATGGCGCTGGGCTATGCGATTCCCGGATCCGTGGCCGCCGTGGGTGTTTTGATTTCGGTGGGTTGGGTTGATCAACAGTTGGCGACTCAACCCTTAGCGATCGCCCCGGAAGTGGGAGCTGCATCTTCAGGTTTGTTGTTGAGCGGCACGATCGGGGCCTTGATTTTTGCCTATTGGGTCAGGTTTTTAGCCCTGGCCCTGAACCCAATTGAAGCCAGCCTCGATCGAATTGTGCCCAACCTGGATGGGGCGGCCAGAATTGCCGGATTGTCGCCGGGGGGCGTTTTGTGGCGTGTCCATGTGCCCATGCTGCGCGGGGGGCTGCTGACGGCCTTGCTGTTGGTGTTTGTGGATACGGTGAAGGAGTTACCGGCCACGCTGATTGTGCGCCCGTTTAATTTCGATACCCTGGCTGTGCGGGCCTATCAATTGGCCTCCGATGAACGGATTGTGGATGCGGCGGGGCCCGCTTTGGCGATTGTGGCGGTGGGGATTGTGCCGGTGGCGCTGTTGAGTTGGCAAATTTCCCGATCGCGCCCCCGTCGCCTCCCCAACGAGTTTAGGTAGACTCATTCCACTCGGGCTGCTCGATCGGGATTTCGATCAAGAACTCCGTGCCGCCTCCCTCTGCGGGGCGACAATCAAGGGTTCCGCGATGTTTTTCCACCACAATTTGATAGGAAATGGACAGGCCCAGCCCCGTGCCTTGGCCCACGGGCTTGGTGGTGAAGAACGGATCGAATAGCTTAGAGCGCACTTCATCGCTCATGCCGTTGCCATTGTCGGCAATCAGAATTTGTACCCGTTCTCCAACCATCAATTCCGTGGTGATCGTCAGCCGGGGCATCACGAGCGAGGTCGCAATAGGTCGATCCTCAGGGTTGTCAGTGATCCAAACCTTGCTGTTGTTGCTGCTGCCGGCCACGAGAGAGGCTTCTTCTACCTGGGCCGATCGCAAGGCTTGGGCTCGCAAATTGCGCGATCGCCCGTAACGGTCTTCCAAGGCATCGATCGCATTGCTAATCACATTCATAAACACCTGGTTCAATTGCCCCGCGTAGCAAACCACCAGGGGCAGATCACCATAGTGTTTTTCCACTTCAATTCCAGGGAAATTGCTATTGGCTTTGAAGCGATGTTGCAAAATCAGCAGCGTATTTTCGATTCCCTCGTGGATATTCACCGGCTTCATTTCCGCCTGATCCAAGCGCGAGAAGTTCCGCAAGGAGGCGACAATTTGCCGAATTCGTTCCGCTCCTAACTGCATGGATTGCAGAGTTTTGGGCAAATCATCACAGAGGAAGTCCACGTCAATGTCCCGCGAGAAATTGGCCACTGCTTCCGTCGGCACAGGATAGCTATCCCGGTAATGCTGAATGAGCGAAAGCAACTCTTGCGTGTAACGGCGGGCATAGGTCAGGTTGCCATGGATGAAGGTGGTGGGGTTGTTGATTTCATGGGCAATCCCGGCCACCATCTGCCCCAGACTGGACATTTTCTCGTTCTGAATGAGCTGGGTTTGGGCGGTTTTCAGCTCCTGGAGGGCGGCGCTCAGGCGCTTGGCTTGATCTTGGGCCTGCACAGCGGTGACCTGGGCCTTGGCATAGAGTTCCGCTTGGTCGATCGCGGTGGATAGCTGGTCGGTCACAGCGCGCAACAGCTCCACTTCCCGCTCACTCCACGTGCGCACCTGGGCACTTTGGCCGCATTCAATCACCCCGATCGCCCCGGAGCGGGTTTGCACCGGCAAGGCCAGCAGGGAACGATAGCCCCGATCCTCCATCGTTTGCCGCAGGGTGGGATTATCCAACCGCGACACATCATCGGCCCGCACACACTTGCTCCACATCAACTGCTGGAGGAAGTAGCTGGCGTGGATATGGTGATAGGGGCCGAGGGCACTGGGCACGGCCGGGGTGCGGGACTCGTTCACCACATCCCAAGCCGGAATGCCACCGCCCGCATCGGTGATATACCAAGCGAAAAGACAGCGATCAGTATCCAACAGGTTACGGATACCTTGGACGGCCGATTCCAGCACCGTATCCAAATCCAGGGAGTTGCGAATTTGGGCTGCCAACTGAAACAACAGGGCCTCGCGGCGGGTGGTCAGTTCCTGGCGGGCTTGGGCGCGGTCAATCCCCACGGCGATCGCGCTGGCCAACCAACCCAGGGCATCCTGAACCGCTTCCGCGAAGGGTTCCACACGATAGAGCGCCAACGCGCCCACCAGCCGATCCTCCACCACCAACGGGAAGCCTGCAAAATGCACTTCTGTGCGGGATTTGCCTTGATGGGGAATCAGGGCGCATTCACTGCGGAATAGGGGATTGCGCGATCGAGCCACGGCCGCCACCGTGGACAACTCCGGAGTGCTCAGGCTGATTTTGTCTCGCAGGGCATCGTCCAGCAGGGGAATATCCAGGTGCAGTGTGTTGTTGGTATTGCGATTGACCTGGGCTTGCAGGGTCAAGTAGGTGGGGTCTAAGTCCACCGTCCAGACGCGGGCCAGGTTGCAATCCAGTTGGCCGGCCATCATTTCGGCACAGGTTTGCAAAATTTCCGAGAGTTCGCCCCGTTGACAAAGGGCCACACCCACTTCCGCTTCCAAAATCGAAAGGCGCGATCGCTCCATCAGGGTTTCCTGGGCCCGTTTGCGATCGGTGATGTCCTCAACGGTTCCTTCATAACAAACCAGCCGCCCGGCATCATCGAGCAGGGCGGAGGCATTTTCCGAAATCCAAATATGTTGCCCATCCGCTCGGTACACTTCCGATTCAAACCCGGAAACGCTGCCGCTGGTCTCCAGCATGTTCAGCAGTTCCCGCGCCCGATCGATCTGGACGTAGGGCGGCCCACCCATCCGATCGAACGCTTCGATCAGCGCGGCTGGTGACTCATAGCCATAAAGGCGAGCCATGGCCGGGTTTGCACTCAGGTAGCGACCATCGGGCAAGGCTTGGTAAATACCCTCGATCGCGTTTTCAAAAATGCTGCGGAACCGCTCTTCGGCTTCGCGCACGGCCCGTTCTGCTTCCTTGCGTTCGGTGATGTCGATCCCCAGCACAAAGGCCGCTTGGTCGTTGTTGTATTTTTGGGCCACCACCAAATAGCTTTCGATGCGATCGCCCACCGGTCGCGACACTTCGCGCGTGGCCTCTTGGATCGGAGAAGCAAAAAATTCCGCCACAAATTCCCGAAATTCTTGGCCATACCCCAAAAAGCCGATGTCTTGGCCAATAAACTCTTCTGGGGCGCGGCCAAAGCTTTCGGCCAAGTGGTGGTTGACTTCCAGATAACGCAAATCACGGCCCACTCGCGACACCGTGCCGGGCACAGCGGCCAAAATCGCTTCCAATCGATCCTTCAGGGTGCGCAGGCTGGCTTCCGATCGGCGGCGCTCCGTGATGTCTTCAACCGTGCCTTCGTAATAGAGCAATTCGCCGTCTTCGTCGTAAACCGCCCGGGCCGATTCGGAAATCCAAATTCGGCGACCATCGGCCCGGTAAACCTCCGACTCAAAATTGGCGAGGGATCCCTTTTGACGAATCTGTTCAACGAATTCCTTGCGGCGGTTGGGATTGACGTAGAGATTTTGGGTGGCATTCAGGGCCAGCAGCAGCACATCGGGCCCGCTGTAGCCATAGATGCGGGCCAAGGCCGGGTTTGCACTCAGGTAGCGACCATCGGGGGTGGTTTGGAAAATGCCCTCGATCGCGTTTTCAAAGATGCTGCGGTATTGGGCTTCGGCGGCGCAAACGGCCGATTGGGACACTTGCAGGCGATCGAGCGTGGCGTTCAAAATAGCCGCCAACTCCGACAACTCATCGGTTCCGGGCATCACCTCCACCCGCTGAGTTGGGTTGCCGCTGGTGCCGATCGCGCTGACTTGTTCACTCAGCCGCATCAACCGCGCCAACACCAAGCGCTCCAGCAGCAGCAGGGTAATGGCCCCAAAAATTAAGCCCCCCAACACCAACAGCACCAGGGTGTAGCGAAGGCTAATTAGCCCTCGGTTATAGATGGCGCGATCGAGTTCAACCCGCACCAACCAAGCCGGTTGTCCATACAAATCATCCAACAGGGCATAGCTGGCCAGACGATTATCGGAAAGGGTTTCGATCGCCACCGTCTCCGTGCCCAACAGCAGGGCCTTCACCGCCCGATGGCGCAAAACCTCCGATCCCTCAGCTCCCGAGTTCGATCGGGAATCGTCGATGGCCGGGGGCATTGTCGCGGCGGAAATTCTGGCAATTTTGGGCGACTGAGGAGATTGGGGTTGGGTAGATTCGGGTTGAACGGATTCTGGGGGCGTAGAACTCAGCCGGGTTGATTGCGGTTGAATCTGTTCAGTGGGCTGAACCAGTGCTGATGGCTTCGATCGCTCAGGTTTCGATCGCTCGGGTGTTGATGTAGGGAGGGTTGGTGTGGACTGTTGCGAGGCTGGCGTGATATCAGGAGCCGATCGGGCAACGAGGGGCAACTTGGTAAGGGCTGAAGGTAGCAAAGACCGGCGGCCGGAACTGGCCGGGAGCTTGGCCCAAGCACTTGAGGGTTGCACGATCCCATGCAAACTTTGCAGGCTCAGGTTGAGTTGAGTTAAGCGGCTGACCCGTTCAATTTCCGGCCCAGCCAGAAACCTCCCCAGTAACAAGGTTCCGCGAATTGGCCCCTCCGCCTCGCTGGTGACGATCGGGCGGGCCGCCACCATCATCGGCCCCTCGGGCAACTGCAACAGGCCATGAACGGCACTGGTGGTTGATGAGTGGGTGAGCAGCGGGCTGCCCGGTTGCAAGTGTTCCCAAAGGCTGCGGGGAATCGGTGCGCGCTGCCGGCTTTCCAGGTTGTAGCCCTGTTGTAGGAGGGGCTTTCCCGATCGATCCAGCAAAATCAGAGCATTCAGCCGCAAGTAGTCGAAGGTGCGATCGACAAAGTTCGATCGCTCATAGGCAGGATCATGGGTTTCCACAAAGCTGTAGGTGGTATCCCATTCGGAATAGTCCCGCGCCGTCGCATCCAGATCCGTGGCGTTGTCCATCAAGACGCTGATGGCCCGCTGCACATCGCGCTCCACCTCACGCCGCTCAAGCTGGCTATAGCCATCTAGCAGGAGGTTGGAGGATGTTGTGAACATCACCAAGTTTAAGCAGAGCAGCGCTAGTCCAACAATGACCAGCGTTTTGAGCCGTAATTTCAAATTTGCTACCTCCTACTCAAACCCCTGGATGCGTCCCTGAATGACCGGCCCGAATTTGGGTTTGGGTCTTGGCCGCGATCGGGCGATGTGTCTCTGTGCCTTGATGGGAACCGCCACAGATTGTCCGTTGCAGATTGTCCACTGGAAACCATCTGTTGCTGACTGCCAATCGCAGACTATCTACCGCAGGCTACCCATTGAAAACCGTCTGTTGCAGACTGTCTATCGCAGGCTACCCATCGCAGACAAGCCATCACAGACAAATCATTGACGAGCTGCCTCGCGCTGGCCGACTCGGCTGGGCAGTGTCTGTAATGATGGTGACCCATGGGGGCTGCCGTTTCTTGTTTCAGCGATCGCAGCCCAAAGTCGGGACTGAAATCGAGTAGCGCCCTATTCCCTATTCTGGATCGAATTGATCAAATCTTAAGGAGATTGGATCCCAGCCGGGGCCACCCTGAGTCTAAATAACCGCCTAATCGCACCCTAACCAATCCCCGACGAAGCGTTTTGATTAAATGAGGCTCGTCTGCGATTTTGATGCACCGATGGGATGGGTCTTGGGGGGGTAGCACCCCAGAACTGTCGAGCTGCCAACTCCAATGGTTAGCCTAATCCAATCGTCGAACAGCCGTTGGTCATTTTAGCGACTTGTGGATGGGCACGTTGTCATAAAACAAACAGGTTGAGGAGTTGAAGTCAGAAATTCCAGGGTGGGCATGTGGGGCGATCGCCGTTGCGGAGTTTGCAGCCCCCCTTTAGGCCTCAGACTTCTGCTAGGTCTCAAGGACTGCGCTGATGGCCTGGGCGATGGTTTCATTGCCATCCAAGGTAAACCGCTGGCCGGGCTGGGAAGGCGTGGGCGTTGCTTGTAGAAAAGACCAATCTCCCTCAAAAAATTCTGCCGGTTGCAAAATTTGGTGGGAGGTTTGGGCTTGAATTTGGTCTAGCAAAATGGGGGCTTCGGCAAATCCATCGCGGGTGAGGGTCGCCACGGTTGGGCCTGTGCGGCAGGCTTCGGCAAAGGTTCCGTAGCCGGGTTTGGAAACGATGCGCCCACAAAGGGGCATGAAGTCCACGGGCCGAAAGGGGCGATCGCTCGCGTGGTGTTCGATCGGGTCGAGCACTTGGTACAGGTTGGGCAAGTCCGGGGCCGATCGGTCAAAGGTGATGAAGAGCCAGTCGGGGAATTGCCGCAGCCGTTCGTAGGGAATTTGTTGCAGCCCCAGACCGCCAAAGGTGAGCAAAACGGTGCGATCGCGTGGGACATCTGGTAAACCCAGCTTATCGCGCAATTCCGCCGCGCCGTAGCGGGGCGCGCCGCCCGTTAAGCCCACATCGGTTTGTTGGGGAAAGCTGGCCATGGGTTCGTGAAACGGCAACCGAAAGAGGCGATCGCACCGACGGAAGCGATCGGCAATCCAGTCCGCCTCTTGCTCAAATTCGCCACCCCAATCCCGGTAAATGAAATCCCAGCCGAAGTTACCGACCGCCCAGCAGGGCAGGCCCGCCGCTTGGGCAATGTCGATCGCCAGGGGGGGCAAATCGGCCAAAACCAAAGCCACACGCCCATTTTTGACGGACATTTGCCGAATGAAGTCCACCTCTGCCGCCACAATAGCCGCCGCCCGCGATCGCAGAGCCTGGAGTTGCTCCAGAGTTGTTTGCCGGTCAATTTGCAAACTATCTTGCTGCACCACACCCACATCCAGCGCCCTGGGCCGGTAAAGAAATTCACCGCTGATATAGGAGCCGAGGAGCCAACGGGGGGCGGTGGTGACCAAAATGGGCAGCAGGTCGGGCCGCAGCCGTTGCAGGGTATCAACTAAAGCAGCCGCTCGGGTGGCATGGCCAAATCCATGGGCAGTAATGGCAACGTAAAGAATGGGACGGGTCATGCGGCTGGGGGGTGGGCCATGAAATCCGGTCTAGAGGTCTCGAAACAGGGTTTGCACTTTTTCCCAGGCATCGGCGGCGGCCGCTGGATGGTAGCTCGATCGACGATCGCAGAAGAATCCATGGTCTGCGTCGCGGTAACGGAAGATGCGGAAGTTGCGCCCGTGGGTCACGAGGGCCGCTTCTAGGCGATCGAGCTGGTCAATGGGAATCAGCGGATCGGCCAAGCCTGCGAAAAACCAGAGCTTACCGTGAATTTGGGAAGTGCGGGTGACGGTTGGCTCGCCGCCCCCGGGGCAAAAGGTGGTGATCCCCGCGCCATAGAACGCAGCGGTGACGGCGACTTGGGGCAGGGTGGCCGCCAAATAGGCCACGTGGCCCCCAAAACAAAAACCGATGCAGCCCACAGCTCCGGCTTTGGCATTGGGTTGTTTTTGGGCAAAGGCGATCGCGGCTTGGATATCTGCCAGCAGTTGATCCGCCTTGGTTAAATCCTTGTGTTGTCGGCCGAGGGCGAGATCTTCGGCGCTGTAACCCACGGCAAAGCCCGGAGCGGTGCGCTGAAACAGGGCTGGGGCGATCGCCACATAGCCACACCCTGCCAGGCGATCGCACAGATCTCGAATGTGATCATTCACTCCAAACACTTCTTGAAGAACCACAATCACCGGATAGGAACCGGCGGCTCGGGGGCGGGCTAGGTAGCCCTGGAGGTCAATCCCTAAGCCAGGCTCCTGGGCGGGAATGATAGTAACTTCGCGGCAAATTTCAAGAACCATAGGCGCAACCTGGCAACGGAGTCATTACATCGCCGCGATCGTTGGCGATTGTTACTGCGATCGTGACTGCGATCATCGATGCGATGAACTTCCGCGAACTTCCATGAACTTCCGTTTCAGTCTACCGGGTTCGGCGAATTTCGCCGTAAGCGGCGATTAACTGCTGGGCAATGGCTGACCAACTGTAGCGATCGCCCGCACAGCGTCGGGCGTTTTGGCCGCGCTGTTGTCGTTCGGCGGGTTGGGTCAAGGCCTCGCGCACGGCCCCGGCAAAGGAAGACACATCACAAGTGCAAACCCAGCCCGATCGGGTGTCGGCCACATCGGGCCAAATATGTACCTGATCAGAAATCACCACCGGCACTCCGGCGGCCATCGCTTCAGCCACCGCAATTCCGAAGTTTTCATAGTATGACGGCAACACAAACAAATCGGCTTGGGCCAGGAGCGATCGCTTCTGTTCCCCGGTCACGAAGCCCACAATTTCCGTGCGATCGCTCAGGTGCGATCGAGTCAAATAATCTGAAATCGATTGTTCATAATCGGGATCCTGCACATTGGCCCCCGCCAATACAAACCGAAAGGGCAGCCCCGACACGGCCAACGTTTCCAGCGCAGGAATCACAATATCCAATCCTTTTTTGCGATCGAGCCGTGACATAAACAGCACCATCGGCCCCACTTCCTTGGCCGGTCGTGCCGTGGGTTGCTCACGGAGCGGCGGCAATGGAACCCCCAAAGGAATCACCCAATCGCGGGAAATGGCCCCAAACCGTTCAGAGATTTTGCACTCCTCCGCACTGGTGAAGTGAACAGCGGCAGCCTTGGCTAAATTTCGCCGCTCCAGTAGTCGCCCATACCACCATTTCAACCTGGCCTTTTTCCGCAAATCCAGCGGATCCAGCGTGCCCAGGGGCCGCAGCACGTAGGGCAACTTGCGCCACCGACAGACAATCGCTGCCATGGTGCTGATGGGCGAAAACAGGGCATGGATGTGGGCCACGTCGTATTCCGGTGCGTGTCGCCAGAGCCACCACAACAGCCCGATCGAGAACTTATAGCGTCGCCAGGGGGCGCAGCGAAAGTAATAAATCCTATAGTCCTTTTCCAACACGGGCTGGGCGATCGGCACATCCAACGGAGCCTGCCCCGCATCCCCATTGCTGTCGGTGGTTAGCAGCGTCACCTGCGCCCCCGCTGCGCCCAGGGCCTGACTTAGCCCCAACACCATCTGGCTCGGCCCGCCATAAACCAAGGACACGGATGGCACAATTTGCAACAGGCGCAAGGGGCTTGATTCGGTCATGAGAGGCGGACTCCAGCAAGAGGCGATTAGAGCGGGGGGATGAATGTGATTGCCGGGGTCGCACGGCCTGGGTGCGTCGCGCCCGTGGATTAACGATCCTGAATGATCCCGATCGAAGGGGGGATCTGAATCATGATGATCTCAATCATTCATCCAGTTCTTTACCCGTGTTCAGCACCCGTTTTCAGCAAGATTGGCCAAAACCGGGTTTTCCAACCCTAGCCTACCGAAGTCCAACCGGGAGCGGGCACTGCTAATCGGCCGTCCAGACCCATGATCGTGTTGCGGTTCTTAATCAGTCATTGATGCCGGCATTGATGCCGATATTGATGCCGAAAATACCCCCCAGTCTATTCAATTGCCGTTTGGCGTTCGATGAGTTTGATTGCAATCAGACCTATTTCAACCCCATTCGTAGCCTAGATAACTGATCTAAACTATGGTTAATGACATCTTCGTCAAGATTCTCTAAAAGTCAGCGATTCAAATCAGTTTCCATGGCTCAGTTTTCATGGCTCAGTTGCTGATGCTAACGGCACAATTTGCCCACAAGATGGGTGTGTGCCAAGGGCAAAGCTGAAACCCCCTGAAAACTGCTGATCTTTGCTTCCTTGACCCACTTCGATCGCCCCTGGGTCGCCCTAGACAGTCGGTGAGCAGGAGTTTTTACTCACCACTTTCTTAAAAAATGCTGCGTAATAAGACCGAATATGCTGACAAAGTTACCTTCGTTGATGTAACACTTTGAGTCAGCATGATGATACAGGCGAAATAACGAGCGATTCTCCCCATAACTTCGCTGCAATTCAGCAAAAATCACTAAGTAAAAATACACATTGCCCATTTTGAATGGTGCATTCTGATTTTGTTGATCATGCGGGCTAGCTAGCAAGTCATTTTGAGGCGTAAGCCATGTCTCTTGGGTTTTTGGTGCCGACTTTGATCTGTGTGGCTGCGGTTTATCTGGCTCCAAGATGGCAAGATGAACCGTCGCTGATTCTGAATGGTGTGGCGATTTTGAGCTTTCTGGTGGCCTTGGTCTTGGCTCCCTGGGAAGTTCAGGTGTTGCTGTTGCTGTCGGTGTGGTGGGTGGCGCGGTATGGCCTTCGGTCTCCGGAGCCGGTGGAGGTGCTGGAGTCGGAGGCCTTGGCCGATCGGGCGGAGTTGGCGGATGAGGCGGAATCTATGGCGGCCCATACGGCGACCAATGCAGCGAATGATTCGATTTTGGGACATCCCCATTTGGCGGTAACCGATCGGGTGTATCGCGGTGTAATTTGGCATATGCCCGATCGCGGAGGGCTGAGAATGCCGAAAAAACGGCAAGAGGTCACTTCCGAAACCACCGAAGCCCCAGAAGTTGAAGCAGCTAACCAAACGATCGAGCTGAAATATCGCGGGGCCACGTTCCGCCGCCAGGTTTGACCCAAGGTTTAACCCGAGGCTTAACCCAAGGTTTAACTGCTGCTGGACTCAAGCTAGCGGTTCCCCTCAAATTCCGCTGAGGTTTGCCATTTCGATTTTGGCCGAGCGGATGCCATTGCTAATATCAACGGCATGGCGATTATTTCTTCCAAGTCAACCGGTGGCGGCAACCCTGATCCCCAGCCTCCCCGCAAGCCAGCTCGGCGATCGAATTCCCCGCGATCGTCCGTTTCGCCGTCGCTGTTGGATCCGGCGGCTACCCCCGAGGAAGCTCACCAAGATGCGGCCAAGCCCGCCAGCCAGTCTCCTCAGGGCGATCGGCCCGATGAGCGTGTGCGCCCCCAACGACTGGCAGACTATGTGGGTCAGCAGGATTTGAAAGACGTGCTGACCATTGCGATTCAAGCGGCCCAGGGTCGCCGGGAGCCGCTGGATCACCTGTTGCTCTATGGGCCGCCAGGCCTGGGCAAAACCACGATGGCGCTGATTCTGGCCGGCGAGATGGGTGTGTCTTGCAAAATTACGACCGCACCGGCCCTGGAGCGCCCTCGGGATATTGCCGGGCTGCTGGTGAATTTGCAGCCGGGGGATTTGTTGTTTGTGGATGAAATTCACCGGTTGCCCCGGGTCACGGAAGAAATTTTGTATCCAGCAATGGAAGATTTTCGGCTGGATGTGACGGTGGGCAAGGGTCAGAGCGCCCGCACCCGATCGATCCCGTTGCCCAAGTTCACCCTCGTGGGTGCAACAACCCAGGTGGGGGCCCTCAGTTCGCCCCTGCGCGATCGCTTTGGCCTGATCCAGCGGTTGCGGTTCTATGAACCCGAAGAGCTGGCCCGGATTGTGTTGCGGACGGCGACGATCTTGCAGGTGGCGATCGAACCGGACGGGGCCGCAGAAATTGCCCGGCGATCGCGCGGTACGCCCCGGATTGCCAATCGCCTGTTGCGGCGTGTGCGGGACTACGCGCAAGTGAAAGGGGCGGAAACCCAGGGCAAAACAACCATTGACGGGGCGATCGCGGCGGCGGCCTTGGAGCTGTTCAATGTGGATCCTCGGGGGCTGGATTGGACCGATCGCCGACTCTTGAGCGCCATCATTGAGCAGTTCAACGGCGGCCCCGTGGGTCTGGAAACCTTGGCAGCCGCCACCGGGGAAGATGCCCAGACGATCGAAGAGGTCTATGAACCCTATCTGATGCAAATTGGCTATCTTCAGCGCACTCCTCGCGGCCGCGTTGCCACCCCCGCCGCTTGGAAACACCTGGGCTACTCTAAATTTCTCCCCGCATCTCTTGACTCTCTACTGGACTAGAGAATAGAGAATGGATGTGCTGCCCAGCCCTAGATCCCAAGATCCTGTCAGTACAATCTTGTGGGCAGCTTTTTTCAGTCTTTTTGATCGTTTCGATCGGCCGGCTCCCAACGCTACAGGTAGACTCTCTTGGCTGCCCCGGCTGATCGCAGGCGTAATCGTATCCTCAAAACGCCCCACCGCAGTGCTGGCAGCCGTTAGGGGTTCAGGAGGCCAAATTCTTGAACCGCTGGCAAAAAGTTGCGGTTTTCGTGGCCGGGTTGGCTGAGTTTAATGAGCGCAAATCGCTGCAAGTTACTGAGCGATCGCCACTGTTGCTCGCTCACGGTGACTCCAACCCGCGCTGCTTGTGCTGCGACTGAATCGGGCAAGTCGGCACTCAGCCAAGGAAGCGGGTTTTCCAGGGGCAAATCTTTGGGAATTTCACCCGATCGGGCTGCCACCAACTCACGTAGCTCCTGGCGATAGGTTTCCTGCTCGGGCAAGGTGTCGCAAGGAGCCAAAACTAACTGCAAGCGATCGGCCTCGGACAGTTGGTTCCAGTGGTGCAGTTTGAGTTTAATGCCGACTCGATCGAGTCGGTAGCGAACCACCATGGGGATGCACCGTAACCCAGTGATGAAGTCTTGCTCAAACCGAAAGAAAGGTGACATTTCCGAAACAATTTTTGGGCGATCGGCCATTGTGAGTGAATTGGTTGCTGAATGTTTCGTGACTGACTCAAAACCCATAGGAACCTTGAATACTCTGCTCTTGATGTTCTCAAGAGAGTTCTGAACCATGGAATCATAAATTGCAGCTTGCTATTTTTGACGATCTTTCTCTGAAATTTCTGACAAAGGACTGCAACTTTAAGCTTGTTTGGATTTAATCAGCGATGGGTGATTGCTGCGAAGTTTTGCGCTAGCATTGCCTTAACTAAATATTAACCAATCTCAAGGGATCACCGAAAATGCTCCTAAAAAACTAAATCCAAGATGCAATCATTCACCAGGACTGCCAACCTGGGACTTGAATTTCTTGGAATTTTCAGCCAGTCTCTAACCATCCTGATCCACCTTGACGATGACTAAGTAATCCGATCGCCCGATCAATCCCGCCAATTCATCAACTCACCCCTGCTAAACATCCAATGAAACAGCAGCTCTGAGAACCATACAGAGAAGCCTGTATTAAATCATTCCTGATTCGTAGATAAAATTACGGACTCAACGGGTGAGTTCACCGCTCTGTCTTCATTTTGACCGGGTTGAATTGATGGCTGTTGTATGACTGACCAGGTGATCGTTGATCGGTTCAGGTCTGCCATTCCCCCCGCCAGGAGTCGCTTTTGGGACCTGTTCCGAACATTCAAAGTAACCATTAAATCGGTCACTAACCGATCTAATGACAACGGCTGTTTATGTCAGATCATGACTTGAAAGATAGCGCGATTCAATGAGGCAGCGGCATCCGTTACCTTCGGCTGAAAACCTTTGGGAAGCGTATCAACCTGCCAATCAATAGTCTGTTTAATTTCTTCAGAAGCCCTCAAGTTAACTGAAGAATAGGACTAAACCTATGCTTTAAAGCAATTGATTCCACTGCATCCTTACAACAGGCCAAGCCTGCCACTGAAATTCCAGATCAGGACATCAACATATGGCGATTGATCTCAAGCAAATGGCGCAGGAGTTGCGACGTGCTCCTATTCTTGCCGATTGTTCTGTGCAAGAGCTGGCAAGAGTTGTGCCCTATGCCGTGGAACATTTTCTGGAAAATGGCCAACCCTTATTTCAGTCAGGTAATCCTGCTTTAACCCTCTATTTTGTGCGCCGAGGTAAAGTGCAACTTTGGGCTGGGGGGCGCGTCATTGCGGAGGTGGAACATGGTTTTGTGGGCGAAGAGGCGGCCGTTGCCTCCGACTACTACATGGCTGATGCGATCGCGGTTGACAACACGGAAGTGATTGCCTTGCCTCGCGAGGCTATTACCAAAGTGGCCGGTGTTGGCACTCCAACTATCGATCGATTCTACGCTTCCCTGCTCAGTCATTACAGCGGGCAGCCTAACCGAGAACTGGAGAGTCGATCGCCCATTAATCAGCTCAAACGGAATGACTGGGTGCAATCCTGTGGCTGGATTTTATCAGTGCTGATCCCTGGTATTTTGTACTTAGCTTTGAGGGGAACTGCGGAATTTGACTGGAATTCCCAGATGTTTTTGATCGTACTCACATCCACCATCGTGATGTGGGTTTTTGGGATGGTTCCTGAATTTATTCCTGGTCTTTTTTGCATTCTGTCATTGCTAATTTTAGATATTGCTCCCAGTGAAGTCATTCTTTCTGGCTTTGCATCGGGCAGCTTTTTTATGGCACTCAGCCTCTTTGGGTTGGGAGCCGTTTTGATGGGATCTGGATTAACCTATCGTTTAGTTTTGTGGCTCTCCCGATTCATTCCCAAAACAGAAAGTTGGTATGCCACTGCTTTGTTTTTAACTGGACTGGCCATGACCCCAATTCTGCCTTCGGCGAATGGTCGAATTGGTCTGTTATCGCCTATTCTAACGGACACCATTGATGCCACAGGGGCCAAACCAGGTGGCAAAGCTGCCAGCCATCTAGCCTTTGCTGCCTTTAGTGGGGCGAGCTTGCTTTCCCATGTATTTCTGAGTAGTAAATCCGCCAATTTTGTGGTTTATGGTCTCTTGCCTTTACAGGTTCAACAACAATTTAGTTGGGTTTATTGGTTGCAAGCGAGCTTAGTGGTGGGGATCGTGACCCTAGTGCTGTACTTTATTTCCACAAAATTCCTATTTAGCAATAATCAAGCCTTTGAAATTTCCCAACAACAGGTGGAAGCTCAGGTGGAAACCCTGGGCCCCTTGAGCAGCCAAGAGTGGATTTCGCTGGTCAGCACGATCGTGTTGTTGCTGGGAATCGTCACCGCATCCATTCACAAAATCCAATTGCCCTGGATTGGTTTGGGGGTTCTATTTCTGGTGCTATCGCTGGGGATTTTGAAAAAAAATGAATTTCGCACTCAAATTGACTGGCCATTTTTGATTCTACTGGGCAGTTTGGTCGGAATTGCAGAAGCCATGTCCTACTTAGGTCTTGATACTCACTTTGGTGGGTATTTGACTTGGCTTAGCGATTCTATGAACTCCAATTTTCCTCTTTTTATCTTTTTATTGAGCCTGACAATTCTGGTTGTACGATTTGTGATCCCCAACACGACTGCCGTTGCAATTTTTGCCACAATATTAATCCCGATGGCGGAAAGCAATGGAGTGAATCCTTGGATTGTGGGAGCGATTATCCTGAATATCAGCGATGCTTGGTTTTTTCCTTACCAATGTTCCTACTATCTACAATTTCAGGAGCTATTGGACAAACAGCAACTTTTTAATGAGCGTTTAATTTTACGAGGCAACTTACTGACAACGCTGATTCGCTTCTTTTCAATCTATCTATCATTAGGATATTTTCGTACCCTTGGAATTCTCTAGATCATTGCTGAAGACCATGAAATCAACTTTGAGCGACTCCTCAACGAGCATTCATCTGATCTTTGCGTTTCAAGCGATGGCAGCTTAAGGCCGATCCACCTCTCCACTCACTCTCTAGCCATGTCACGATTTACCTGGAAGCTTTCTAACGTTAACCGCTGGGGCAAGCAGCTTCAAAAATTACCAATTATTTTCTTTCTGATTTGTGCCTTGGTGTTCTTTGCCTTCAGCAACTCTAGTAAGCCGCGTGTATTGGTGCTGAGCAGTTATGCTACGGACTTTGCTTGGACGAAGGACATCAATGTGGGTCTTAGCTGGATTCTGGATAAGAAGCCCTACTCGATTCAGTATCACTACATGGATACGAAACGGAATCCTGGTGCGGCTTACAAGGAAAAGGCAGGGCAATTAGCGAGGCGGCTAATTGAGCGCTGGGAACCCAATGTGATTATTTCGATCGATGACAACGCTCAAGAGTTTGTCGCCAAGCATTTCAACAATCACCCCAAGATTGATATTGTCTACAGCGGGGTGAATGCAGAAGCCAGCGCCTACGGATTTGACAAAGCCAGCAATGTGACGGGCATTTTGGAGCGGATTCCCTTCCTTTCTCTGAAGGAGATTTTTCTGCAAATTTTGCCGCCCGATCGCCGTCGCATTGTTCACTATTCTGACGACTCAGAAACATCGGAAGCCATTCACCAAGAAATGGCAAATTTTGACTGGCGGCCGATCGACCTAATCGAACACCGAAAAGTAGCTACCTTTGAAGAGTGGAAGCAATTTATCAAGAATTCTGGCAAAATTGCTGACTTTTTGCTGATCACGCACTACCACACGCTGCGCCGTTCCAGTACCGATGATACGGTGGTGTCGCCGAAGGAAGTGATGAAGTGGACGATCGAGAACTCACCGATCCCTGATATTGGATGCTGGGGATTTTATGTGGATGATGGTGGGATGTTAGCGGTTGGAATTTCGCCCTATGAAATGGGAGAAGTGGCCGGCAAAATGACGACGGAAATCTTGGAAAATCATCGCCGCCCCAGCGAAATTCCCAACACGAAAAGCCAGAATTTTGTGATGTATATGCGGGAGTCGCGGCTCAAGCAATATGGCGTTGATCTCCCCAAGGTGTATAAGGACTTCGCCCACGCCACCAACCACTACTACCAATAGGCTGGCTGAGCAATCCAGAGATTCAGTTGGGGTTTAGGGGATCCGAGCCACGGCCCCTGAACCCCTTTAATTTTGTAATTTTGGGTGTTTCGTCGAACCTTGGGCAGATATTCAGGCTGGTGATGTGGGCTGACATGAGGATCTGCTCGGGTTCTGGCAACGGGTTCTTGTTCGGTTTGCTGGGTTGGCTCGACTGGCTGAGTTGCGTTCAGTTGTGCTCAGACTTGCTCATGCTAGCAGCGTGACCCATTCAGCGTGACCTATTCAGGGCGACCCATTTAGGGCAACCAACGAGGAATTTATGTTCAATCGAAGGGGTTTCTACGTAGAGGGTTAGTGATCGATTTTACTTGAATTGATCTGGTTGGCTTTGCTCTTCTTGAGTGGCAATGGCTTAGCCAGAATATGTTTAGGGCACTCTTTTGAATATCGCTCTTGGAATCTCAAGCTTAATGTCAGTGTAATTTGATGCGCTTGAGTCAAGATCTTTCGGTCTGAGACTAGGTTCGATCATAAAAGCCTATTGAAATTGAGTAGATCTTGTTAGAACTTTAAAGATTGTTGTCAATTGCGATTTTGAAATTCCATGAAGAGTAATAGACCATTTTTTGTGAAATCTTGATGATGTTGTTTGATTTTTCTGCGGATTTTGAAGCAGGAAGATTGAACAGTCAAGGGAAGGCGATCGCAAATTTGAGAATAGGAGACTGAGCATCTTTTGCTATCTTGCTGGGCGGAGCTTGGAGCGATTGACCAGCACCCATGACTCTGTTCCTGGATCATGAGCGCTGGGTAAGATGAAGGTGGGGGTAAACACTCGCATCGCATCTCGCTAGCTGCGGATTCATGGCTGAAGACGAATCAAAGTCATGGTGGCCGCTGCTAAACCTACATTTTGAGTGTGTCTCTCTGAGGTTGTTTGTGAACCGCTGGCGTTGGAGTTGGAATCCGGCTCGCTGGAAAATTGCGCCCAAGCTGTCGGCGGCTTTGTTGGCTGCGTCGCTGCTGCCAATGAGTCTGACGGCGTTTTATAACCTTCGCCAAAGCCTGTATACGGTCAAAATGGCGGAGTATAAAAATCTAGAGCTGTTGGCAAAAAGTGTGGCGGCTCGACTGGATCAGTTGCTGATTGACACGCAACGGGTGGGGATTCAGGTGGCTAGTGCCCGGGACATTGTGCAATTTGCGGGTTCGGTGGCGGCGAAAGAACCTCAGGAAAAACAGAATTATTGGCGAATTTTGGCGGCTGAAGCGATCGCGAATGTTCGCAACTCCAATCCTGATTATTTTTCAGTGTTTCTGCTCGATCGCACGGGACGTTGTTTGGTTTCAACGAATCCCAGCAACATTGGCAAGTCCTACGCCTTTCGCAATTATTTCCAAGAAGCGCGCCAAGGCAAACTCTACATTTCGGAATGGACGGTGGGATCCACAACGGGTCAGCCGGGGATTTTCCTTTCGGTGCCGGTGGTAGCTAAGGGCACGCGCAATCTGCTGGGCGTGGTGGTGATTAAGCTGCGATCGGAGGCGGTGGGCCGCTTGCTCACCAGCTTGAACCAAAAGGAAGGCGGCTCTGCTTTCTTGGTCGATCAAAACGGAATTGTGATTGCCCACACGGATCGGCGTTGGGTCTATCGCAGCTTGTTGCCTCTGTCGCCTATGCAGTTGCGGACGATCGACCCGAAAGTCCAGTTTGGTCTTGATCGAATTGAAAGTTTGAATTTGCCGGTGTTGGCGCGATCGCTGCAATTGCCCTCCGCTCCCACGGCTGCATCCTCGGCGGTTCCACTGCCCTCCATTACGCCCGCCGCCACCGCCACCCCAAACCAGTCAACGATAGGCCTAGGCCCGTCATCCTTCGGCAACATTGCCTATCGATCGCCCTTCACGGGCAAAACGGAAATCGTGGGTATGTCGGCTTTGGATATGCGGCCCTGGCGTTTGGCTATCACGGAGCCAGAGTCGGTTTTTGTCACGCCGCTGAATGCACTGGCCCATCGCACCACGGCCAGTGTGTTCCTGGTGGGGGGAGCGGTGGCCCTGCTGGCGCTGGCCCTGGCCCGGAGTATTGTGCGGCCCTTGCACTTGCTCACCCGTGCGGCTCAGGAATTGCGGATGGGGCAGTTTGACCGGGCCCATGTGGACATTCAGGGCACTGATGAGCTGGGTTTGTTGGCCGCCACCTTTAACCAAATGGTTTCCGGTTTGCGAGAACGGGAACGGGAGCTGAATATTTTTGGGCGAATGGTGTCGCCTGTGGTGCGCGAACAACTATTACGGGGTGGGGTGGAGCTAGGCGGGCAAACCTGCTGGGTTTCGGTGCTGTTTTCCGATATTCGGGGATTTTCGACCCTTTCTGAGCAATTAGATCCCCAAGGGGTGGTGGAATTTTTAAATGAATATATGACGGCGATGACGGAGGCCGTTGCACCTTGGGGTGGCTATATCAATAACTTCATTGGCGATGCGATCGTGGTGGTCTTTGGCGCGCCCGTGCCCCAGCCGGATGCGGAGTGGTGTGCGGTGTCGGCGGCGCTGGCCATGCGCGATCGCCTGGCGGAGTTGAATGAACATCGGCGCGCCCGTGGCCAAGTACCGATCCAAAGCGGCATCGGCATTGGCACCGGTCAGGCGGTGGCGGGTCAAATTGGCTCGCTCGATCGCCTGATTTACACCGTGATTGGGGACGCGGTGAATATTGCCGCCCGCCTGGAAACCCTGACCAAACAGTTCCCGGACTATCCCATTTTGATTAATGAAACCACTGCCCAAGCCCTGCGTAACTATCCAGAGGTGGTACTCCATTCCCTTGGCCCACAGCGCCTGAAAGGTCGCCATGAGCCGGTGGAGGTCTATGCACCAATGCGGGCCGAAAGTGTGGTGGGCAGCGGTTCGGCGCGATCGATTGATTTGGCAAGTGATCTGGCGGTCGATCGGCAACAACATCGCCAATCCGCCACCAGTTAACCCAGAAGAACCATCCAGGCGATTGGCCACACGATTTAGGGCAATAGCGGCCAACGTTTTCCTTGCCAGAGTCGCCCCTAGACCGGGTGGCTGCCTTAATTCGCTGGGTTAAATGACATGGCTGTTACCGTCACCTGATCGTTAAGCAGCAAGATGCTCAAGCCCCTTGTTACCACGACTGGCTCCGCAACTTTGACCCAATGTATTGAGCCTGTCATGCTACTAGACCGGGTGGCGCAAAACGCGGATCAGCGTGCCCTGGGGTGGCAGATTCTCCGGCCGCAGGGTCATGGTTTCCGTGTTCAAGGTTTTGATGTCGTAGCCGCTCATCAAGTTCAAGAAAGCCTCTAGACCATCCAGATCACATTGGCTATCGGCGGCCGCCGTGCGGTACTGGCTGGGGATCACCACCTTGGGTTGCAACGATTCGATCGCCCGTTTTGCTTCCTCAGCGTTATAGGCCTTCGATCCGCCGCCCACCGGCACAATCGCCACATCGGGCCGCCCCATCAGAATTTTTTCTTCCACGCCCAAAGGAGCCGCAATGCCGCCCAAGTGCAGGACGGAGATGCCCCCCTGCTTCCAGCGCCAAACCACATTGTCGCCAAATCGCCGCCCCCCAAATCGATCGTGGGCGGTGCGAATGCCTTGGAATTGGTTACCGCGAAACTCAAATGTCCCCGGCTCAAACAGCAAACTGGGATTGCCCGGCAGGTTGCTGACAAATCCCTCATCAAGCAGTTGGCTGCTGATGGTTACGAGATCGGCGGTGAAGTTGGGCGATCGATAACCGGCGGTGCAACCCAGCGTGTTGAAAGGATTACTCAGGATCCGCAGACCACCCCCGGTGAAGGCAAAGCAAGTGTGGCCCAAGGCCTGAATCGTTAAGCCATCGGCGGCTTGGGCTGAAGTTGCATGGCTCCCGAGCGCACTGGCCAGGGCGGCCCCTGCACCCATCAGGCCATATCGCAGAATTTGCCGCCGATTGATCCACCGATCCATAAAATTCCTCGCACCGTTTGAAATTGATTAGGGATTGAATTGATTAGAGACTGAGTTGATCTGAATTTGGATGGGAACTTCAGGGACGCTTTGGGATCTCGCGTTGAAAACTCCCTTTGGGAAACGCTCTGAAAACTCTTTGGATGAACTCTTTGCGTAAACTTTTGAGGTGAACTTCTGAGGTGAACTTTTTGGGGAACGCTTTGCGCACTCATCAACACGATCGAATCAACGTGATTGACCCGATCGACCGCAGAAACCAGGAGCCAGGATGCTCAGGATTCTTAGAAGATGTTTGAAAAGTATCTTTTGGCCTGTGCCAAACACCAATAGTTGTGGGGGCAAGGGGCTTAAGCCCCTTGTCTCCGTCGATCCCTGGGGCGTACAGAGTAGCAATTTTGGCTTTTCAGACATCCTCTTAGACCAAAGCGGCAGATTGGTGGAACTGGGCCACCGCCGTCAGCCAATTCGAGAGCAGTTGCTTACCGGCATTGGTCAGAATACTTTCGGGATGAAACTGAACCCCTTCAATGTGGGGATAGTCCCGATGGCGCACGCCCATAATGGTTCCGTCAGCCACCCAAGCGGTAATTTCTAACTGTTCCGGGCAGCTTTCGCGCTCAATGACCAAACTATGATACCGAGTCGCGGTCATGGGGGATTCAATGCCTTGAAAGACTCCCACATTGCGATGCTCGATCGGGGAGGTTTTGCCATGCATCAGTTCCGGCGCACGCACCACCTTGCCCCCAAATACTTGGCCGATACTTTGGTGACCCAAACAAACCCCAAACACCGGCAGAGTTGGCCCCAACTCCCGAATGATGTCTAGGGAAATTCCCGCTTCGTCCGGTGTGCCGGGGCCGGGCGAAATGGTGATGCCATCGGGCTTCAGTTCCCGAATTTGATCCAGGGTGATCTTATCGTTGCGAAAAACCTGAATATCCCGAGCGATCGGGTGGGTTTGGCCCAACTCGCCAAAGTATTGAACGAGGTTGTAGGTGAAACTGTCGTAGTTGTCGATGACAAGGACGGTCATGGCGGGCGATCGGGAAAGGATGCAGTGCCAGAAGCGATCGGGCGATCGCCATTCTGAACCTAGGGTTTAACTATACCGGCATCGGCTTCGATCGACACGGACTCTTTGGCCAGCGGCTCCGTAGATAAGGGCCCATCGCCCCCAGCGCCCAACCCTCCCGAACATCCGAGGCAATTGGTTTCCAGCCAGCCACCCACAGACGATCTGAGAGGATGTCTGAAAAGTATCTTTCGGCCCAAACTAAGCACCAATAGTCGTGGCAGCAAGGGGCTTAAGCCCCTTGTTTCCGTCGATCGCTGGAGCAAGCATTGTATTAATTTTGGCTTTTCAGACATCCTCTGAGATTGACACCAATTTCACGCCCCTCCTATTGCTTTGAATGCCTTGCCCAAAAACTTTGGCTATTCTCTTGCCAACAGTTCTCCTCGCCACCGTTTCAACGTCAGCGGCGACCTCCTGACGGCCACAATTTCCCGATCAACAAACCAATCACAAACACTGCCAATTCATAACCACCGACCAGGCCCAACAACACCAGAAAAACCGCAAAAATACCCACAGCCGGATAGTCAACAACCATCTTTTTAGATAAAAGTTGGGCGCGATATCGCTCATAGGATTGTGAATAGGCCTCCGGGGTGAGGGTTAAACCCTTTTGATAATCCTGTTGGCTCACCTTCAGAAATAACTGGCTGAATCCTCCCGTCACGAGCAACAACACAATCAGCTTGGCCAAGAGCCGATTCCTAGTCGATGTTTGAAAAGTAATGGTGTTGGTGGCTGCAACCATAACTGAATGATTGGCTGAATTGCTTGATGGATTATTTCCTGGATAATTTGTAGTACTTTCAGGAATGTTTTCGGGAGTATTTTCAGGAATGTTTTCGGGAGTATTTTCGGGCTGAATCTCTGCGTTTGAGCGGTCATTCGTCATTGATCGATCCCCCCATCTTGATTCAACTAAGCGGTGAGCTGCTGAGTTGTCATATCGAGTCATCCTCTACGGTTATCCCCTGACCGCACAAAATTGGCCAAGCTTTTTAGAATGGGAGATGGTTCCCGCTTATCCTTGCCTCCTTGAAACAGTGCTATGACCCTTGCCCTGCCTAATCCTCAGCCCCGATCGCCCATTCCCGATCGCCCGCCAGTTATTCAACTCTCCGAGATCTACAAAATCTATGGCAGCGACAACACCGAAGTGCGCGCCTTGAATGGGGTCAACTTGGTGGTGGACAGTGGTGAATATTGCTCAATTATGGGCGCATCGGGTTCCGGCAAATCCACCATGATGAATGTGATTGGTTGCCTCGATCGCCCCAGTTCCGGGCGCTATCAGCTTGATGGCATTGACGTGGCCGAACTGAACGAAAAAGACCTGGCCACGGTTCGCAATCGAAAGCTGGGGTTTGTGTTTCAGCAATTTCACCTGCTGCCCCAACTGAGTGCCCTGGAAAATGTCATGTTGCCGATGGTCTACGCGGGGGTGTCCAGTGGGGAGCGACGACAGCGGGCCTTGGACGCTTTGGGCCGAGTGGGTTTGGGGAATCGGGTGAATAATCGACCCAACCAACTGTCTGGGGGGCAGCAACAGCGGGTGGCCATTGCGCGCGCGATTGTGAACCGCCCGATCGTGCTGTTGGCCGACGAACCAACCGGCGCACTGGACACCAAAACCACCCAAGAAGTGCTGGATATTTTTGAAGAATTAAACCAAAGCGGCATGACCGTGGTGATGGTGACCCACGAACCGGAGGTGGCCCGTCGTACCCATCGTGTGGTTTGGTTTCGGGATGGGCAGGTTTTGCACGATCGCCTCCATCCCGAAGATTTGGGACAAGTGACCTCTGTTGCCTAAACGTTTGGAAAGTCTGAAATCATCAACGATCATCGGGACTCATCAAATCACGAGAATCACAAGAATCAACCTTCCCTAAATCTGAGGCTGAGGCTCCTCAAAAAGCTTTAGCCAAACTGCCAGTTCTGGAGGAATTACGCGCCGTTTTCGAGTCTCTTGGTCAATGCAAACATGGCGCGTGAATGCCTGGGCTGTGTGAAAGTCCCGCTGCGATCCTTCAAAGAAGAATTCATATTCACACCGAAATTCGCTTTCCTGGATCGCATAAACGCGCATGACAATTTCCAAGCGATCACCGCAGGACATGGGCTGAAAAAATTTCGCTCCCGTTTCCACGATCGGCATTACCCAAGGCTGCGATCGGCTGAAAAAATGTTTGGCATTAACCCCCGAAGCCATCAGCGAGGTTTCATAGACTTCGTGGGCCCATTCCAATAGCCGCGAAAAATACATTACCCCTGCGGCATCGGTTTCGCCAAAGCGAACGGTACGATGATAGGTAAAAGCCATGAATGATAGTTTGAATTGATCAACATGAATAATAAATTGAACTGCTTAAATTAAACGTCAACCTGAGTTGCTGTGGGATGACTAATGTTTAAGGGTGCGATCGCTGGGAGACTCGGATGGTTCGATCGGGGTGGCGGTCATGGAATTCACTCCGGCTTTAACTGGCGAGGAAATTGGTTGAGCCAAGGGAATAGCCGCTGAGGAACAACAACTTCGGTGCGATCGCGTTCTCGTTTTTCATCGTCTCAGCATTCTAGCGGCTTTAGAGCTGATTTATAAATCAATTATTAAGCATCTAGAGCAGCCAATCTTCTCACCATCAAATGCATTAAGCAGCCATAGATTATCCCTTCACTCGTCTCCGAATACAACTCATAGTCCTTGCTCAATCGCCGAAATCGGTTCAGCCAGCCAAACGTCCGCTCGACAATCCATCGCTTGGGCAACGTCTCAAACCCTTTACTGACTCGGCTGATCACCTCCACGCGCACACTCTCACCACACACATGCTTCACAGCATCCGCAAACTTTTTCCCGGAATACCCCTGATCAACCCAAATAACCTCTAGCCGAGATAGCTTCTCCTTCACTTCCTCTAACACCACAATCCCTCCCAATCGCTCAGAAGCATTCGCTTCAGTCACCAACACGCCCATTAGGAACCCTTGCGAGTCAACGATAATGTGGCGTTTACGTCCCTTAACCTTTTTGCCACCATCGAAGCCGTAGACCACCCCCTTTTTTCCGTGGTTTTCACCGACTGAGAATCACCGATACTGACCCTAGATTGCTCTGAACGACCTAATTTGCTCCGCAGTTGCTCTCGAATCTGGTCATGCATTTGCTGCCAAATTCCTTTTCGTTGCCATTTCTGGAAGTAATGGTAGACCGTACTGTAAGGGGGTAAATCGTGAGGCAGCATTTCCCACTGGCAGCCAGTCCGCTGGACGTAAAAGATGCCATTGAGGATTTCTCGGAAATCAACTTCTATCGGATGTCCAAAGCCTTTAGGAGCGGGCAGCAGCGGCTGGAGGAGCACCCACTCATCGTCGCTCAAATCACTGGGATAGGCTTTGCGGGTAGGATTGGCAATGACCGGGAGACGACTCATGAGCTGGATGATGCTTCGGGTAGGTCTAGCCTAAAACCGGATTTAGAGTTGCCAAGTCGGCTTTAGCTTCTCTTTATGAATTAGCTCTTACAGCACGGTCTACCATTACTTCCAGAAATGGCAACGAAAAGGAATTTGGCAGCAAATGCATGACCAGATTCGAGAGCAACTGCGGAGCAAATTAGGTCGTTCAGAGCAATCTAGGGTCAGTATCGGTGATTCTCAGTCGGTGAAAACCACGGAAAAAAGGGGGTGGTCTACGGCTTCGATGGTGGCAAAAAGGTTAAGGGACGTAAACGCCACATTATCGTTGACTCGCAAGGGTTCCTAATGGGCGTGTTGGTGACTGAAGCGAATGCTTCTGAGCGATTGGGAGGGATTGTGGTGTTAGAGGAAGTGAAGGAGAAGCTATCTCGGCTAGAGGTTATTTGGGTTGATCAGGGGTATTCCGGGAAAAAGTTTGCGGATGCTGTGAAGCATGTGTGTGGTGAGAGTGTGCGCGTGGAGGTGATCAGCCGAGTCAGTAAAGGGTTTGAGACGTTGCCCAAGCGATGGATTGTCGAGCGGACGTTTGGCTGGCTGAACCGATTTCGGCGATTGAGTAAGGACTATGAGTTGTATTCGGAGACGAGTGAAGGGATGATCTATGGCTGCTTAATGCATTTGATGGTGAGAAGATTGGCTGCTCTAGATGCTTAATAATTGATTTATAAATCAGCTCTAAGGGGGTAAATCGTGAGGCAGCATTTCCCACTGGCAGCCAGTGCGCTGGACGTAAAAGATGCCATTGAGGATTTCTCGGAAATCAACTTCTATCGGATGTCCAAAGCCTTTAGGAGCGGGCAGCAGCGGCTGGAGGAGCACCCACTCATCGTCGCTCAAATCACTGGGATAGGCTTTGCGGGTAGGATTGGCAATGACCGGGAGACGACTCATGAGCTGGGTGATGCTTCGGGTAGGTCTAGCCTAAAACCGAATTTAGAGCTGCCAAGTCGGCTTTAGCTTCTCTTTATAAATTAGCTCTAAGTACTGCCAGCGAAGGAACAACCCATGAATCACTATGCTCATCCTGAAGTTTTGGTCGATCCTCAGTGGCTTGCTGAGCACTTAGATGATCCGAGTTTACGAGTGATAGAAGTTGATATGAATCCAAATCTTTACCAGGATAAGCATATTCCAGGAGCCATATTTTGGAATGTGTTGAGTGATCTATTGCAACCCAATCTTCGAATCAACCTTGATCCAAGCAAGATCGCAAATTTGTTGTCTCGATCGGGTGTTACCCAAGACACTACAATTGTTGCCTATGGTAGCTACCCTGGAACTGGAGCCTGGATTTTTTGGCTTTTGAAAATGATTGGACATCTAGACGTGAGAGTGCTCAATGGTGGCCATCAGAAATGGATGGCGGAACGTCATCCGGTCACAGCAGAGCTTTCAACCGTCACACCAACCCAGTATCAGACTCAGTCATTGGATACCAGTTTGCAAGTGTTGTCAGCCGAGGTTGAAGCTGCCATTGATAATCCCAATCAAGTTTTGGTCGATGTCCGCACACTTGCAGAGTATCAGGGCGATGTATACCTAATGAAGCCCCCAGAAGCAACAGAACGTGCCGGGCATATTCCTGGCGCAATTCATGTCGAACACACCCTAACTCTTAATGAGGATGGCACCTTCAAATCATTTGATGAATTACAGGCATTGTTCAATAGCAAAGGTATTACTCCAGACAAGGACATTTTTCCCTATTGTGCTGTAGGGGGAAGATCTGCCTACATCTGGTTTGTCTTGAAGTATTTGCTAGGTTACCCCCATGTTCGGAATTATGATGGCTCATGGAACGAGTGGAGCCGTTTGCCTAACAGTGCAATTGAAAAGTAGCCTAATCCTGCTATCCATTGCACAGCATTACAACACCCATACAGACGGAATTTTTGAAGTAATTTCGTCCTAACTGCATTAGGATAAAACGCCGACCAAAATTGGTAATAGAGTCTCTAAATCGGCTGGGACTCGGTATAGATTCAAGTCTTGAATAACCTGACTATTGGTTCGATCGAACAAGCCAAATTGCCAAATCGTTCCCGTTGACACAGCCTCGCAGAGCAGCGGTGCATCCGACTCTAGCCGCTGAATTACAAGTTCTACCCATTCGCGCATCACGATCGATTTGGACGATCACCCCTGTTGCCCTGACTGTCGCTTTAAGCACCGTGCGTTGGACTTCCTAGAATGGAAGATAAGCACCGGAACGCTTTGAGAGGCTCGCACACCGTGCTTGCAACTGTCCCCAATCCCTACGAAGACCGCACCCAGTCGATCGCCTCATAAGCTACGGTTAAAATGGCGCTGAACTTGCATGGGATGCGATTGCCTATGATTTCGCTACCGATCGAGTGGCCGACTGAGGCGATCGCAGCCTGGGGCGATCGCTGGCTGGTGGCTGAGTTATCGCTGTTTGGATCGATTTTGCGTCAGGATTTTCGTGCGGATAGTGATATCGATTGTCTTGTCGCGTTCAGACCCGAGGCAGATTGGAGCCTACTTGACCATTTGCAAATGCAGCAGGAATTAATCGAGATTTTGAGACGAGATGTGGATCTGGTGAGTAAACGGGCGATCGATCGTAGTCAGAACTGGCTCCGCCGCCAAGAAATTCTTTCTACTGCCCAAGTCATTTACACAGGGCCGGTTTATGCCTAGCCAGCGTGATCAACAAGTACTTTTAGATATTGTTCGATCGGCAAATAAAATCATCGATTTTGTCCAGGGACTTGATCGATCTAGCTTCCTAGCTGATGAAAAGACACAATCCGCTGTTATCTTTCAACTGCTGATTATCGGAGAAGCAACTAAGCGCCTATCTAGGGAATTTTGGGAGAAGTCTCAGCAAGTTCCTTGGGGATTAATGGCGGGAATGCGAGACAAGTTAATCCGTGACTATGATGATATTGATAGCGAAGAAGTCTGGAAAATAGAAAGCCACGATATCCCAAATTTATTGCCCTTAATCAAATCATTAAATTAGACGCTATGACTTCTGTAACACTGAATTCAGTAATTTTCTGAATCTGGCAACAGGTCAACAGAAAGGTGACCCCTATCAGGTAATGATTTTTGTTATAAAGATAGCTTATGCGGTAAAGTTTAAATTATCCATCATTACCTAAAAATGGCACTACCAAATGAGAGACTACTTTTCTTTTATATCTTTACAATCTCATGGTGTTTTCAACATCATTTCACAACGGTCATGGGGATCTACTAATCCATTTGTAGGATATGAGGCTCTGCAGCGTATATCAGCTGGCTTAGGATGTGAATCAGAAGAAATTCTAAATCGAATAGTGTTTGCTGAGCAGGTTCATAGTAACAGGGTTTATGTTTGTAGTTTTAGCGATGGAGGATCTATTCGATTGTCGATGGACGCACTGATTAGCGGGGAGAAGCATCATATCCTGGCTATTTATTCCTCAGACTGTATACCACTGCTTGTTTATGATCCAAAATGCAAAGTCATAGGCGCAATTCATGCTGGGTATAAAGGACTTGCCAAGGGAGTATTGGTAAATACCATAACAGAATTTCAAAGGCAGTTTGGTTCCAATCCTTCTGAGCTTATAGTTGGAATGGCACCATTCATTAGAAAGTGTTGTTATGAAATTAAGGAAGATCTTTTCGATTCAGTAGAAAATGTGGATTGGAGATTACATACTCAATATAACTTTGGAAGAATATTTCTAGATCTAGAAATGATTGCCAAAACACAACTCTACGAACTTGGAGTCTTGCCTGAAAAGATCGAAGACCTAGGTATATGCACTGCTTGTAGAAGCGATATATTATTCTCATCCAGAAGAAAAAACTTTAGGGATGACAAAGGTTCTTCATTTATTAGCCTTATTGGGTTGTCAGATTTAAAGACACCCTAATTCTATATTTTAGTGCAAAAGCTCGTTCTCGTACACTAATAATTTCGTTGCCACTCATAGCTATTACTTGTTCTACAAAACCTAGAGCTTGTGAGGATCCTCCCTTTTCCCAGAGCAGTTGTGCCTTTAAGAGAAGCGCTCCTGCAGCTGTATCAACCCGACCTATACTTTGGCTCATTTCATAGCATTCATTATATTTATCCAATGCCTCCTGGAACTCTTCTCTTGCAAAATGACACTTACCTATATTCAAAAGAGGTGCTGCTTGATAGTATCGATAAGATTCACCTAAGTCTATATATTCCTGTAGAGATAAGTTGAGTTCCACAAGACTCTCGGAAAGGCGATTGAGCTTAAGATATAAACACCCTATAAGGTTGCGGATAGATGCTGCTTGAAACTTCCACTTTTTATTAGCAGCATCATACTCTCTGGTGCAAGATTTCTGAATATGATTAACCTGTCTATTTTTTACACTATTGATGATGCTCAAGCTCGCATTATAGAAAACAGATGCAGATTGAAGCCTTCGCCATCTGTGGCAAAGCACGCCTAGAAAACGTAAAGTATCACACTCTTCAAGCATATCGCCTGATAATCTTGCATTATCCAGTGATTGACTCATATACCTGCGAGCCATTGAAAAGTCATTCCATTCCATATGGCTCCACCCTAGCTGTCGCATGATTCGAGCAATCACAGCCAAATTACCAAGAGATTTAGCAGCATCAAGAGCTACGGTGCTACACGAGTAATAGTCATTCCAATATCCCAACTCCCATAAGCCTTGGTGTGTATCATCCCAAAACTCTACAACTTCTTGAAAAAGTTGAGCATCATTAAAGCTATGTAGTAAACGTACAAAATTCTTCCTCTCTTCATCTTGTCTTAAAGGCCATTCTTCCCACGAGGTCGCATCCATCTAATTTGTTCCCTCTTTAACTTTGCTACTTCTTGAAGGTATTCTCTCGATGGCTGCCAACTCTCTACAAGCCCTCCACGAACACTGCTCCTAACCCAGGGATGTAAATCGATTCTCCTATTTCCATAAACATCTAATTTCTCTTCTACTAAGCACCATTGCTTAAGATGAGCTAGTGCCTCATTAAATTCAGTCCATGACAGATTCAAATTGCTTTGAAAGTCTAGCTCTAAAACCCCAGTATTAGCTAGATGACCAGCATAACGTAAAATATTTTTAGAGTTCTCTTCAATTCGATGCCATGCAGTCTCAAAGCAAAACTTATAAAAAGCTTCAACTCTCTTTCCCGCTTCTATTAACTCAGAAATTACAGGCTCTAGGACTCCATCATGAAAGACTCTGCCTACAATGAAATGCAAAGCAAGAGGTGCTCCACAAGAAAGCTCATATAATTGATCTAACTGTTCCTTAGTTGCTTTTGTTAAAGCATCGATATTGTTCACTTTAGCTTCGTTGCTTAAAAGCTCAAAAGAACTGAATCTATCTAAACCTTTAACTTCAAGTACTTGCACGTACTGAGGCCTAGTTTTAATGCGACTCGTGATTAGTGCCCGGCTAGGGGTTAAAACCTCGACAAGCTGTGCAAGAATTTCCTGAAGATCAGAAGTTTCTGCATTATCCAAGACAACAAGATACTTTTCTCTCCTGAGTTGTTGCCTAACATCGTGCAGCGAACACTCTAACTGGCGAGCAATCTCTCCCCAAAAAATCTTTGAAGTGTAACTTCTTCCAGTATTTTCTAAGCGTGTAGATACAATTTTCTCTTCAACAAGCTCATTTGTCCTAGCTGTGACCCAGAGCACATTGGCAAATTCATCAGTATTGATCAGAGTCCTAGAAACTTGTGCAGCTAGCTCTGTCTTTCCGTAACCCGGCCCTCCCCATAAGCAAGTTATAGGAAGTTCACGAGAATCCTGGAGAACGCCTGAAATCACTTTTATGTCTGACTCACGTCCCCAAAGAGTTCGGCATCGCTGGCTAGGAATAGCTATTCCTAACTGAGGGGTACTATCAAGCCCCTCTTTTGCTTGAGCGTTTTCTATATGACTCTGTCTTATATCTAGATCACACACCTGCCGCCAATCTACCTGAACGGCACTACAAATCGCGATAAATGCACCGCGGTCAATAAAAATTCTACGCCAGAATCGCTTGAGTGTAGCTTTTGATACTTTAGACGTTGTAAGCCACTCTACTGTTTCTGTTTTCGTCCAGCGCTTTTGTCTTCGCGCTTCATCAACTATGGATAGCCCACGCTCAGAGGCTCTTAGTGTATCTGCCATTCTTAACCGCACTCCAAGCCTACACTAGCTTAGATTGACTCAATAGCTCAGTAATTGTCAATGACCTGCACCAGAATATGAGCAAAATAATGAGCCATAATGAGCTATCACGCAAGCTTTCACAGCATATCTTGATAAGAGATAGAGCAGCAGCTCAAGAGAAGCATTACTGTTCGCCAGGTTCACTCTATTTGTTCATTCTGTGGACGCAAAGGCGATGTATATCAGCACTCATCATTGCCTAAAACAGTGAGTCCTTTGGAATATGACTATGCCACAACTAAACAGCTTGCTAATCGTGAACGATTCCTGTGAACTTATCAATGAAGAGGAGATTAACTTTGATGGACTTAAGAGAAGTTGTCATTTTGATCAGAGAGGAAAGATCGTTAGATTTTCAACGCGCGCAGACTATTTTGAGTTTTTGATACAACAAGGTGACATGCTTTCATCTGAATCTACTCTGCGCCCAGAGACCGTTTTAGCTATTCAACGTAATTGGCATTTACAAGGGCAGACCGGTTGCAAGTTTGCGCAAATTTTGGCTCGGCAAAATAATTATCACTGGAGAAGGATTGTTGTTTTCGGCGTACTAGACAGCAAAATGGGAAGATCCATTGCTAATACAATCAACTTAGTAACGAATTGTTCTGTTTGGGACACTTCTACAGAGTTGATAAGTTTTATTTTCCCAGACATCGTAACCTATCAAGACTTGAACCATCTTCTTAAAACCCTATCAAACCTAAATGGATGGACTGTACAGAGGCTGGAGCAAGTTGAGTTACAGGAGCAGACTACGCAAGCTCTTCACAATGTTGCTGTTCGAGTGCGCATTGGAAGCAATGGGACACAGGCATGGGTGCTAGGTTTTGGTTCATTTGAGTCGTTAGTAGCAACAAGGAGAAGCCCTTTTACTGAAATCACTTTCAGGACGAAAGTGAGCAAGTCACCTCATGAGCATCTTGAACTGAATCAGGATGGACGGGCAATTCATCTGGCTGATGTGCCAATGGACTTATCGCCGCGACAGTTCAACATAGTTTGGGCGGCTACGAAACTAGCAAAACAATGTATGCTAATGGGAGTAAAAGATTCGAGAGCAAAAGCAAAAGCAACATTTGCTGTCCCTACTCATGTCTGGGAAAATATTTGGCAAAACTTATGAGAAAAGTGATTTACACTGTTGGCTATGAAGGGCAAACTGTTGACAGTTTTGTTGAGTCCTTACTCAATAATCAAGTTGAAGTACTAGTGGATGCGCGCTTTCGTCCTCAAAGTCGCAAAAAAGGATTTTCCAAGACTGGCTTAGCATCTTTACTTCAATCTCATGGGATTTCATACATACATGAAAGGCTTTTCGGTACGCCTCCTGAAGTCATGTCCCTTGTACGCCGTACAGGAGGGGTTTATTCTGCTGAAAATCTAAGCGCCTACAGAAGTTACTTATTAAGTCACTCGAAAGTGATTGAAAAGTTCTCTGATTTGGCTACCAAGCAAGCAATTTGCTTAATGTGCTATGAGAAGGATTACAGTTCTTGTCATAGGCAAGTTGTTGCAGAAGAACTGGCATACCTGTCAAAGATGTCTATCAAACATCTTTAGCGGTCATCAAACTTGAAGTTGTAAGGCTTAGAGATATATGAAAGTGGGTAAGCTAATTACAATCACTGGTCCTAGTGGAGTGGGTAAAGATACTCTTCTTATCACACTGCTAGAACGAAATAGTAACTTGTGCAAGCCTGTCTCTGTTACGACTCGCCCTCCACGTATCAATGAGGTGAATGGTCGAGACTACTACTTCGTGAGCAAACAAGAGTTTGAAAATATGATTACACGAGAGGAACTTTTTGAATGGACAATCTATTTGGGTAATTACTATGGAATTCCTTGTCAGCCATTGCAGACATGGCTAGCAATGGGCAAATCAGTAGTTATGGTACTAGAAGTAGAAGGCGCCCGAACTATATCTTCAAAAGTTTCAAATGTTTTTCGGATATTCATCCATCCCCCATCCATTTCTCACCTTAAAGCAAGATTGCATTACCGTGATACTGAATCAGAGGCAGCAATTTTTGAGAGATTAGAGCAAGCCAAATCAGAGATCGCAAGTGCCAATAATTTTGATACCCAGTTAGTCAATGATGATTTAGAGATAACCGTGAAAGCTATTGAATCTATTCTATTCAAGGTTTGAGGCATCATTGCGACCTCAGGTTAGTTGCTTCTTGTAAAGTGGTGAGTTGCACGGGCTAATCATGATTACAGCGGGATATATGAGCCTTTTTTATTGAGTTCAAGAGGTTTTTTACGTCCACTTAACATGGTCATCAAGTGTATAATCGCGCCTCTAGTTTTTACTATCACTTTCGGTACTGTCTGCTCAGATTCTTAACTCAGCCAGCTAAGACCGCAGTAATTGGTGAGGTTTAATTTAATAGCCTCTTTTATCAATTAGTTCTATCTTTTCGCCTCTACGATAAAATGCCGATCAAAGTTGACAATGCAAATGCAATAGATTCTCTAAATTGGCTGTGACTTGGTATAAGCTGAAGTCTTGAAAGCCTAACTACTCGCCTGATTAAGCAGACCAGATAGTTCCTGTTGAAACAGCTCTTTGGAGTAAGAGTGAATCAGATTCTAGCCATCGACCAAGCGCAATCATCTTGCTCTCCAATGGTAAAAATTTCACTCTAAATTTTCATCTTCTGCTGCTATCACGCAATATTAACAACCTCAGCTATTTCTAGAATTTCCTTTCGGCGAATCCAGTTATGACTTTGCTTGATCAATTTTTTGGTCAATAAATCAACCTTGCGTCCTAGTAACGTCTGAAGTTCGCGCTTCATCTGAACCAGCTCTAGAATTCCCAAAGGTGAATTGTTCTCAAAACTGACCATGACATCAACATCACTGTCTGGTCTAAAGTCATCTCGCAGCACAGAACCAAAGAAAGCCAGCTCTTGAATCTGCCATTTGTGGCAAAAAGCAATCAGGTCTGATTGAGAAATTGGAATCTTCAACGGCTGCTTCAACATACCTTTTATTACTTTATTACTGGTAATTTGGTGGTTCGGCAATATAGTCCGTTATACCAGCTCCTCCATCCAATCATTCATTGGGGGCAGGCTTAATGATTGGGCCCTAAGTTGGAAGTCCTATCTATTTGTACATCGCGATCGATTTGGACGATCGCCCCTTGCACCCTTGCTGTCGCTTTAAGCACCGTCCGTTGGACTTCCTAGAATGGAAGATAAGCACCGGAACGCTTTGAGAGGCTCGCACACCGTGGTTGCAACTGTCCCCAATCCTTACGAAGACCGCACCCAGTCGATCGCCCGTGACTTGATCCAGGCGACCCAAACCAAAAAAGGCTTCCTGGCCCAAATGCGCGACCAGATGAAGCTCGATGACAAGCTGATGGATTGGACCATGAGCAATCCCGGCTTGAAAGTCCAATTGTTTCGGTTCATCGACTGCCTGCCTGCCTTGCAATCAAACCCCGAAATTGCGGCTCACCTGCGGGAATACCTGACCACCGAAGCAGTGGAGTTGCCCGATCTGCTGAAGAACTTGCTGAATTTTTCTGACCCGCGATCGATGCCGGGTCAGGTGGCGGCGACGACCGTGAGTACGGCCGTGAAGACGCTGGCGCAGAAGTACATTTCTGGCGAGACGATCGAGCAGGCGATTCGGACGATCGAGCGATTGCGCAAGGACAAAATGGCCTTCACCGTCGATCTGCTCGGTGAGGCGGTGATCACGGAAGTGGAGGCGCAACAGTACCTCGATCGCTATTTGGAGTTGATGGCGCAGTTGGCGACGGCGGCCCAGCGCTGGCCAACGATCGCCCAAATCGATGAGGCGGACGGTCAGCCCCTGCCCAAGGTGCAAGTGTCCGTGAAGCTGACGGCGTTCTATTCCCAGTTTGACCCGCTGGATGTGGCGGGATCCCAGGCGAAAACGGCCGATCGGGCGCGGGTGTTGCTGCGGCGGGCCAAGGAACTGGGCGCGGCGGTGCACTTCGACATGGAGCAATACAAATATAAGGATGCGACGCTGGCGGCGTTGAAGGCGGTGTTGCTGGAGCCGGAGTTCCGCGATCGCACGGACATTGGCCTGACGCTGCAAGCCTATTTGCGCGACTCGTACCAGGATTTGCAGGGCGTGGTGGCCTGGGCCAAGGAGCGCGGCACACCCGTGACCGTGCGGCTGGTGAAGGGAGCCTATTGGGATCAGGAAACGATCCAATCGGTGCAAAAGGATTGGCCCCAGCCGGTGTTTAACGACAAGGCGGCGACGGATGCTAACTACGAAGCGATGACCCAACTGCTGCTGGAGAGCCATGCTCACTTGTATGCGGCGCTGGGAACCCACAATGCCCGATCGGCCGCGAAGGCGATCGCCGTGGCGGAAAAGGTGGGCGCACCCCGGCGGGCCTTTGAGCTGCAAGTGCTCTACGGGATGGCGGACAAACTGGGCAAAACCCTGGCGGACAAGGGCTATCGGGTGCGGGTCTATTGCCCCTACGGCGACTTGATCCCCGGCATGGCGTATCTGATTCGGCGGCTGCTGGAGAACACGGCCAACTCGTCGTTTTTGCGCCAAAGCAGCCTGGGCGAGCGGGAATTGGACGAGCTGGCCGCCGCGCCGCAGCCGAATGATGCGGCCTATGAAACGGCGGTTCCCTTTGAGAATGCGCCCGATACGGACTATTCGCGGCAGGTGTTGCGAGATCCGGCGTTGGCGGCGATCGCCCAGGTGCGGTCTCAGTTGGGGCAGCTTTACCGGCCGTTGATTGCCGGTCGGCGCGTGGAAACCAGCGAAACGATCGCCTCGGAAAATCCCTCGAAGCCCCAGGAGTTGATCGGCAAGGTGGGCCTCGCCAGCATTGAGCAGGCCGACGAGGCGATCGCGGCGGCCAAGGCGGCTTTCCCGGCCTGGAAAGCCACACCGGCCAAGGAACGAGCAGCGATTTTGCGGAAGGCGGCCGACCTGATGGAAGCGCGGCGGGCGGAGTTGTCGGCTTGGGTTTGCTTGGAAGTGGGCAAAGCCTTGCGCCAAGCGGATCCCGAAGTATCCGAGGCGATCGACTTTTGTCGCTACTACGCCGACGAAATGGAGCGGCTGGAGGCGGGCACAGCCTACGACTACCCCGGCGAAACCAACCGCTACGCCTACCAACCGAAGGGAATCACGTTGGTGATTTCGCCCTGGAATTTTCCCCTGGCGATTCCCGTGGGCATGACCGTGGCTTCGCTGGTGACGGGCAATTGCACGATCCTGAAACCCGCCGAAACCTCGTCGGTGATTGCCGCCAAATTCATTGAAATTCTGGTGGAAGCGGGCATTCCCGATGGCGTGCTGCAATACGTTCCGGCGCGCGGTTCGACGGCGGGGGCGCACATGGTCAAGCACCCGGATGTGCATACGATCGTCTTCACCGGCTCCCAGGAAGTGGGCTGCTGGATCTATGCCAACGCGGCGATTTTGCAACCGGGTCAGAAGCACCTGAAGCGGGTGATCGCGGAGATGGGCGGCAAAAATGCGATCGTCGTGGATGAGAGCGCCGACCTGGATCAGGCGGTGCAGGGCGTGGTGGATTCGGCCTTTGGCTACAGCGGCCAAAAGTGTTCCGCTTGCTCCCGGGCGATCGTGCTGGCGCCGATTTACGAGGCGTTTGTGGAGCGGCTGGTGGAGGCGGTGAAGTCCCTGAACATCGGCCCGGCGGATGATCCGAGCGTCAAGGTGGGGCCGGTGATTGATGGCACGTCCCAGGCTCGGATCCGCGACTACATCGCCAAGGGCAAGGCGGAATCGACCCTGGCGATCGAGCTGCCGGCCCCCGAGGGTGGCTACTTTGTGGGGCCGACGGTGTTTCGCGATGTGCCCCCGACGGCGGCGATCGCCCAGGAGGAGATCTTTGGGCCGGTGTTGGCGGTGATTAAGGCGGAGACGTTCGAGCAAGCCCTGGCGATCGCGAACGGGACGCAATTTGCGCTGACGGGGGGGCTTTATTCCCGCACGCCGTCGCACATCGATCGAGCGGCCCGGGAGTTCGAGGTGGGTAACTTATATATCAACCGGAACATTACGGGGGCGATCGTGGCGCGGCAACCGTTCGGTGGGTTCAAGCTCTCGGGGGTTGGCTCGAAGGCGGGCGGCCCGGACTATCTGTTGCAATTCCTGGAGCCGCGTGTGGTGACGGAAAACGTCCAGCGCCAAGGCTTTGCGCCGGTCGAGGGCTTTGAATAGGGGCGATCGGTAAGGATCAGGTGAGGGTGCGCGGCCGAAGTGCGATCGGCCGCGCAACTCTCCTGAAGTTTAGGTAGTATATTCAAGGTCATTAAAACCAGTGACCATTGGTTTTTCATTTTAAGCTTGCATATCGCTTAAAAATCAAGGTAAGAGGAGTTGCTTTTCCAAGATGGTAAGAAAACGCAAAAAAATCGGATCAGTAAAAACAGAGCTACTGACTAAATCAAGAGAAGCAATGTTGACAGCAGTTCAAGTATTTAACAACCCAAACATACAATTTAAATCAGAAACTTTTGTTGTTTTGGCAATAATTGCATGGACATACCTTTTGCACGCTTATTATAAGCACAAAAATATTGATTATAGATATCACGAGATTCATGGAAGAAAGAAGAAGTTTGACAAAACCAAAAAGGGGGCATACAAATTTTGGGAGCTGGAGAAGTGCCTGAATGTAAGCATTAGTCCTATAGACAGTGCAACAAAATCCAACTTAATTTTCTTGATAGGATTACGACACGAAATAGAACACCAAATGACAACCAAAATTGATGATTATTTAAGTTCAAAGTTTCAGGCATGCTGTCTTAACTACAATGATTATATTAAAGGTCTTTTTGGGATAAGATTTGGTATTGATAAACATTTGGCATTTTCATTGCAGTTTTCCACGATTGGAGAAGATCATCTCAGTCAGTTGCAAGAATTTACAGATTTACCAAAAAACATATCTACTTTTATCAGCGATTTTGATTCTGAAATACCTGACAATCAACGCAATAGTATGAAATATGAATGTCGCGTCCATTATACTAAAAGACTAGTCAATCATAAGAATCAAGCATGTCAAGTCATTGAATTTATTCCCTCTAACTCTCCAGAGGCAGAAGGAAAAAGTAAAGAGCAAGTTGTGATCAAACATAAAGAACCACCCAAGTATCTTCCTGGGCAGATTGTCACGCTAATGCAAAGTCAGGGTTATTGCAAGTTCAACCAGCATGAGCATACTCGACTTTGGAAATCTAGGGATGCCAAAAACAAGGAGAAAGGGTTTGGAATAGAAGTGGCAGGTACTTGGTATTGGTATGACTCTTGGATATCCGAAGTGAAAAAATATTGTCAAGATAACAACGAAAAATATAGAGATGACGGTTAAAAACATGAAAATCCAACTCAAAGGTATCCTTATGACTTTAGCTAGTCGCTTGAGCTTAGAGCTAGTAGGGTAGGCAACTCTCACTACTCCGTCGCGAATAGGAACTGACTTGAAAGTCCTTGCCTAAAATGATAAGTACGCTATGATTTTGAGTGAAATAAAAGTAACTAACCAAATGGAAGTTCCGATCGAGCAGATTGCTGAACTATGAGATCGCTGGCAGATCACCGAATTTGCCCTGTTTGGCTCAGTGTTGCGCGACGACTTTCGCTCCGACAGCGACACCGATGTTTTAGTCAGCTTTGCCCCCACCGCCCAACGGGGCCTCACGGAAACCCTGCAAATCCGTGATGAACTCGGAGCACTATTCAGCCGTCCCGTTGACTTGTTGGTAAAAGCCGCGATCGAGCGGAGCGACAACTGGTTACGTCGCCAAAACATCCTAAACACTGCCCGAGTGATTTACCCTTCACCCCACTCTTGAGGGTTGACCATGCCAACCTCCCCGATCGCCCCAAACTCAACCAATCAGGACGCGATGCTGATGCGATCGCTTGTCGGTCAATCTCGCCATCCTCACCTGGGTCAAATTGCGATCGCCCTGCGCGATAACTTACTCAACATCTACGGCGATCGCCTAGCCCATCTGATCCTCTTCGGTTCCCAAGCCCGAGGCGATGCCCAACCAGACTCCGATCTCGATGTGCTGATTGTTCTGCGCGACCAGGCCACCAAAATCGATCGACTACAAGAACAAGACCGAACCCAGTTCATCACCGATCTCTGTCTAGACTACGAATTAGTCATCTGCCCCATCTTCTGGCTAGAAAATCAGCTAGATTGGGAACACCATCCACTCTTACAAAATATCAGAGCCGACGGAATTTCATTGATCAATATTATCAATAGCTAGTGTGACTACCCAACTGGATGACTGGCAGCGCGGAACCTGGGAAGAACTCGTTGCGATCGCCCAACAAACTAATCTCGATAGTTGTCAGAATTCGCGAGGCTACTACTACAGCGGCTAGATGCGCCTAGAATCCGCTCGATCGGGTGCAGATCAAGCTCGCAGCCATGCCATAATTGCCAGCCTGGTTGGCTTGTACGCAGCCCTTACACCCATCAAGCTGGCGGGCTATGTGAATCCCATCATCCAACAACGGACAAATCACCCGCTTGCTCATCGAACAATTTCAAGAGAAAACTGAATTGGCTGTTTCCTAAACCCCTAATCAGAACCATCTGCCTAGTCAAGCGGAATGCAAGGCCTAAAATATTAGTAAAAGCCTAAAATATTCGTAGAGGTGCAGGCTCTATGTTGAAGTTTTATTTCAATCCAATTTCAGTCAATGCCCGCCGAGTTTGGGTTGCACTGCTGGAAAAGCAAATTCTCTTTGAGCCAACTTTGGTGAACTTAGATGGAGATCAATTTCACGATGACTTCACAGCAATTAATCCACTTCAGCGAGTTCCTGTAATCGTTGATGATGGATTTCGGGTGGTCGAGTCCTTAGCAATTTTAGACTACCTAGAGGCAAAGCATCCCACGCCATCGTTAATGCCTAGTGCCCCCGAGGCGATCGCAATTGTGCGGATGGTTGAAACGATTACCGTAGTTGAACTTCAACCAGCCACAATTCCCCTAACCCGACCCTTGGTAGGGTTAGACGTTGAGCCTTGGAAGCTAGAAGCCGCTCAACAGCGAATCGCGATCGCCTTGCAGTTCTTGGAAAAACTACTCAATGGAAAAACCTACTTTGTCAACGAAGAATTGACACTCGCAGATGTTGTAGCTGGAACCTTAATTCCTTCCCTACCTCTCGAGAACTATCCACACTTAAAAGCCTGGTCAGAACGATTGGCTCAACGAGAGAGCTGGCAACAAACTGTTGCGGACTTAGCATCAATCGAAGCAGCCCTTCCCAATATTCAAAAAATCCTTGAGCGTCGGTTCTAGCGATCGCAGCCCAACCCAGCATCCTGAGTGATGGAATCGGTTACCAGTCGCTCTTGGGATAACGGAGACATACACCAAGGTGTTTCAAGCTAAGGCTCGACCTACAGCGATCGATACTCAGTTCAAATTTGACCCCAGAGCCTTAGGGGGTGTCATTATTTCGTCCAAAACTCTGATTCCACTGTGAGTGGATCGTTGGGCAGCAAGGGGCTTAGGGCTTGTTGTCGTTTCGCCTAAAACTCTGATTCCACTGTGAGTGGATCGTTGGGCAGCAAGGGGCTTAAGCCCCTTGTTACGACGACTGGGGTATGAAAAATTAACCATTTCAGCTTTACCCCAGCAAATGACGGCAGGCTTTAGTCCTGTCCAGCGGGAACCCATACCGAAACAGAGCCACCTTCACAACGAAATTCGCCCCAACCCTCGTCATTCGTTAGCACTGGCTCGCTAATATGCTCAGTCAAATCAATATAGGTACAGTTCTTTTGCCCAACTTCCATAGACTTAGTACCCGCATCTCCATTGCTCAAAAGAACGGCCATTCCTCCTGGATGTTCTGCATCCCCTAGCCTTGTCCATCCAATGGTATTGGCGTGATCAAAATAGTCAAACTGTTCACCATAGGCATAGGTTTGACGCGCCCACAAAAACTTATCAATCAACCATTGATGGCTATCCAGCCAAATTTCATATTCCCCACCATCTTGGCCATTGTCGGTGTAATGAGCACCATAATAATCAGCATAAAAAATGCAAGGATACCCATCGCGCCTTAGCAAAATCAAGGCATAAGCTAAGGGTTTAAACCAAGCTTCAACCACTGACTCTAGCGATTGCAGCGGTTGAGAATCATGATTGTCAACGAGCGTCACCGCTAACGATGGCTGCTGCTGAACTAGGGTATTGTCAAAAATTTGCCGTAAATCGTAGTCGTTTCCTGCAACACTGGCTGCACTAAAGTTGTAGTGCAGCGGGGCATCAAACAGCGTAATATCGCCGCCGGTCACTTCAATAAAATGATTCAGCGCCTCTACTTCATAGGACCAGTATTCACCCACAGCAAATAATCGCCGACCTGTTTTTTTTCTCAAATAATTCAGCCACTCAGAAAAGAAGTTGGCTTTGATGTGTTTCACAGCATCGAACCGAAAACCATCAACATTGGTCAAATCAACATACCAAAGCCCCCAACGATTTAGCTCATCGCGCACCTCCGCGTTCTCCATGTCCAAATCACAGCCCATCAAATAGTCAAAGTTACCCTTTTCTAGGTCAACTTGATCTTCAAAGGACTTGTCTTTGAATAGATAAATGGCGTGTTCAGATTCATTGTCGGCATTGTAATCCACGGCATCAAAATGCCACCAATGCCATTCCATTGTGGAATACATTCCATTACGGCCGGGAAATGTAAAATGCGTCCAGGCTTTAATGGTTTGATAATCACCGATCGGGTGGTTGCGATCGTCTGGATTCAGGGGGGTTGCTTCTGCGTCTTCGGGGTGATCGGCTCCCAGTTTATGGTTTAGAACAACGTCCGCATAGACCTGCATTCCAGCGCGCTGAACAGCAGCGATCGCCTTGAGATATTCATCTTTTGTGCCATATTTGGTGCGAACTGATCCTTTTTGATCAAACTCACCCAAATCAAAAATGTCATAGACACCATAGCCCACATCGTAGCCACCACCTGCGCATTTATAAGCAGGAGGCAACCACAGGGAAGTAATACCAACCTTGGCTAGGGCCTCAGCATTTTCTGCTAACTGATTCCACAGATTGCCATCCGGGGGCAAATACCAGTGAAAGTACTGCATCATCACGCCGTTGAGATCAGACATTGCACAAGCTCCCTAGCGAATAGCTAAAGTTTTTTGGGGAACCATCATCAGCTCAGTTACCCCATGCATGAGTTCATTGCAAGAAAGCAAAATCTTGGGTTTTATTCAAAAGAATTTGATGTGATATTAATTTAGAATCAATTCAGCATTATTAACGTATTAAAAGCCAACCGAAAGATTCAATATGACACATCAAATGAAAAACGGTCTTTGCGTGAATGAATTTAGACATAAAAATATAAAGACCGTATTTTTCACAACCCATCACAATAATTGCCATGTCACCTCGGACGCTGGAACTCACCGATCGCCTCTATGACTACCTGTTAGCGGTTTCCCTCCGCGAGCCAGCTATCTTGCAGGAGCTACGCGCAGTAACAGCCTGCCATTCAGCAAATTGCGCCGGAGCAAGGGCAATTCATGGCTTTGCTGGTGCAACTATTGGGGGTACAACGGGCGATCGAAATTGGCACCTTCACCGGCTACAGCACCCTTTGTGTGGCCCTCACGATGCCGGAGCAAGGGGAAATCATTGCCTGCGACATCAACCCCAGCGACACCGCGATCGCCCAAGAATTTTGGCAGCAGGCCGGCATTGATCACAAAATTACCCTGAAAATTGCCCCAGCCCTGACCACGCTCGATCGCCTCTTGACCGAAGGGCGCGCCGATGAGTTTGACTTTGCCTTCATCGATGCGGACAAGAAAAACTACATCAACTATTTCGATTGCTGCCGTGAACTCGTGCGGCCTGGCGGGCTAATTGCGCCCTGTGCGATCGGCTACTCAATATCCACGGCGATCAAATTTCACATAGTTAAGTAAAAACAGTGAATGTTGTTAGACGTAAACAATTCATTGATTTGCTATTGGTTTCAGATAAAATCAAGAAGAGCTGCGCCACTCTGCCACACAACAAACTTTTGCCAAGATCAATTATTTGAAAAGTCAATGCGGAAACTTCTTGATTTTGCCCCCGGCATCGAATTCTATATCAAGATCGCAATTGCTTGCACACTGCTTCATCAACTATTTTTTTACTTTTTGGGAAATGTTGAAATTTCCTTTCTAAATCAAATTCTACTTTACTGGGCGGTTGGTTCTGTTTCCTTTTATGGAATTGGTATCCTAATTGAAAAAGTCATCAAGAAAAATGATGTCTTGAAAGGAAAACTCATTGCGAGAGTTGTCAAAGTCAAGGAACAGCCATTTCCTGTTTTTACGGCAAAATCAGTTATTTTTGGCGAGCTGAAATCTTTGATTGCAGCATTTATCATTCTCTACCTAGCTCCGGAAGTTCACAGGGGTAACAGCCTAATGCTGAACGTTGGATGGTTCCTAATGAGAATTGTTATTGCAGACTTTTGTTTTTATATTTCGCACTGGCTACTTCACAGAAAGCCTTTTATAAAAATTCATCTGAAACATCATGAATTTCGTGATGCTTCTAGCTTTGTTGCTGGACATAAAAATTTTCTTGAATACATCATCACCACTTTGACAGATCTTCTGCCTATTTTTATATTTGGGTATGACATCACTCAACTCTGTGCATGGACGATTATAGGTAACATCTACAATCTAGAAGGCCATAGCTCATTGTCGATTTTCTTTATTTCATCTGATTTTCACGATCTTCATCATACTGGCTTCAATGGAAATTACGGTATTCAAGACTTTTGGGATCGTGTATTCAACACTTTAAAACCAATAACAAAACAGCGGCGGCCCGTTTTTCCAGCGAATTATTTCCAACTGGGCAATCAGCACTTGTCTTCTAAATTACAAGAATCCGCTCAATCGACTACTGATTACATAGTTGGAGAAGGAATAAACAAGTAACAGAATTGAATAGGTGAAAGTGATGGGCTACATTGAAATCCGGAATTAAGAGTCCCTAATTGATACAGCCCTTACCTCGCTTAATAAGTACAGCAGACTGTAGGGTGAGCAATGCCCACCGACTAACAGCTTCGTATCATCTGCGATCTGACGTACCAATCGTTTGAGGTAAAGGCTGTATCAGCATCGATCATTGGATTCACGATCGCCAATCGGGGTAGCCGAGAAATTCAGGTTTAGCTTTTTTCGCATTCCCTAAGGTGCATTTTCCCAATCGGGAGAGAGGGCACGGAAATTAAAGAAGTCAGCGCGGGGATGGCAACGAATGCAGGTGCTGAGTTGAACGGGGTCTGGTAGCTGGACGCGAGGGTGCAAAGCCTTGAAAGTGGTGGTTCTGCCAACGCGGTAGTTAATTTGTTCGTTATTTTCGGCGGGGCGTGAATATTCTTTCAAATAGTTCCAAATGATTTGGAGGCTGGGATCTCGGGGTGTCTCAATGGTGGTTCCGTAGTGGTCGCGATCGCGAATTAGATTTCGCCAAACCTGACTGGGCATTAATCCTGGGGGCACGCCGATATGGCAGGAGGCACAATTTTCCAGGTACAGTTCTCGCCCCAGCGTGAAAGAGGGCGCAACGCGATCGATGTCGCCGTTGGGGTCGATTAACACCGATCGCTCGGCTTGGGCGATGACCGATCGATCAAAATCCGTGATCGGGAGCGAACTAGGCGCGATCGCCCGGGCCAGCCCGACCCCAAACAGCATGGCCAGCAGTGCCAGCAGGAGCGCAATCCCCCAGGATGCACGCCGCGATCGGATGAGATGCCCAAATTTGCTGTCTGCCATGCCCGATGGTTGCCGTGAAGGATTTAGAGAAAAGGAATGGGTGGGAGCTAGTCTACGGAAATCGTTTGCAAGAGCCGATCAACCACAGTACGGGCGTTTTTGCCCCCAGCGGGAATCAAGCGGTGTGCCAAAACCGAGAGCGCCAATTGTTTCACGTCATCGGGCAAAATATAATCCCGATTTTGCAAGAAGGCGAGGGCTTGGGCGGAACGTTGCATGGCAACCGCGCCCCGGGGACTGACTCCAAGGGTGATTTCGTCATCTTGGCGGGTCGATCGCACCAGGCGCAGGATATAGTCCTGGACTGCGGCGGAAACCTGCACTTGGCGACAGGCTTTTTGCAGTTCCCGCACCGACTCCAGCGTAATGCAGGGTTGCAAATCTTGGTCGATCGCCCCCATCTGGTGTCGCTGCAACATCCGCAGTTCATCTTCCGCCGACGGATAGCCTAGGGAAAAGGACAGGGCAAAGCGATCCATTTGGGCTTCCGGAAGCGGAAATGTCCCTTGATACTCGATCGGGTTTTGGGTCGCAATCACAAAAAACGGCTCCGGCACGGGCCGCGACAACCCATCCAAGGTCACCTGTCGCTCTTCCATCACTTCCAACAACGCCGCTTGAGTGCGCGGTGTGGCCCGGTTAATTTCATCGGCCAACAACACATTGCTGAAAGCGGGCCCCGCCACAAACTCGAATTGCCCCTTTTGGGGGTTCCAAATATTGGTACCGGTCACGTCAGCGGGCAACAGGTCGGGGGTGCATTGCAAGCGCTGGAACTTGCCATCAATCGATCGCGCCAGGGACTTGGCCAACAGCGTTTTGCCCACTCCGGGCACATCCTCTAGCAGCGCATGGCCGCCCCCCAGCAGCGCCACCAACACAAGCTGGATCGCTTCATCTTTGCCAACGATCGCCCGTTGGAGATTGTTCTGAAGTGCTTGCAGCGCCTGTTTATGCGATTCGAGCGTTGGCGAACTTTCACCCATGATTCAATCCTAAAATTTGGCCTGACTTGGCAAAGCCAGCTCCATCACTTCAGCTCCAAGGGTGCAGCCCCAAGGGTGCGGCCCCAAGGGTGCGGCCCCAAGCCATCTGCCAGCCATGGAACGGTTTGTCTGAATTCATCGGAGGGACTGGGAAAACCTCCCGTCAGCTTAACTTAAGGGAACAGCAGTGAGGCGATCGCGGGCCTGTTCACGATCCTGCTCAATTTGAGTTTTCAGGTCTGCCAAAGAGGCAAACCGCTGCTCTAGGCGCAGAAAATCCACTAACTCGATCGTCACCCATTGTCCATACAAATCCCCTGACCAGTCCAGCAGATGCACCTCCACGGTCACCGCCGCTTGTTCTCCCACCGTCGGCCGCCGACCAATATTCGTGACCCCCGGCCCCACGGAACCATCGGCCAAGGTGACCCGCACCGCATAGACCCCCAATCGGGGCAGTAGTTTTTCGGGGGAAATGGCTAGGTTGGCCGTTGGGAAGCCCAATTGCCGCCCCAGTTGTTGACCCGCTTCCACCCGTCCAGTAATCGCGTAGGGCCGACCCAGGAGTTCTTGGGCCTTGTACAAATCCCCATCCAAGAGAGCGGCCCGAATCCGGGAACTGCTGATGCGGCCCTCTTGGTCAGACATCAGCGACACGATTTTGACCGGCACGCCAAATTCGGCGGCAATTTCCCGCAGGCGATCGGCCGTTCCCGATCGCCCCCGGCCAAAATGAAAATCTGCCCCCACGGCGATCGCCCGGGCCTGCAAGCCCCGAATTAGGATCTCCACCGTAAAATCCTCAGGGGTCAAATCCGCCAGCGATCGCCCAAAGGGCAGAACCACAAATTGCTCAATTCCCAGCCGATCGAGCACCTGCGCCTTCTCATCCATCGGCGTGAGCAAAGGGTGCGATCGCCCACTGAAAAACGCCTTGGGGTGGGGCGAAAAGGAAACCACCGTACTCACCGGCATCGAACCTGGCTCAGCGGCAGAATCACTTGGGTCGATCGCCGGGCCATTCAAAATAGGCGCAATTACCCGTTGGTGACCCCGATGCACACCATCAAAATTACCAAGCGCGATCGTGGTCGGCGACAGTACCGAATCCAGTGCAGACGTGATCCAGACCAATAGGACTCTCTAAGCTCCCCGAACAACAAACTCCTGCGAGCTGCGCCCTCTCAATCGATCGACAACCTAGAGCGATGACCTAGACCTAGATCCAGGTTCATGACTCCGATGCATCACCTAGCTCAAGACCTGCTAGCTCAAGACTGGCCAGATCAAAGACCCATCAGCTCAAGACTTCCTAGCTCAAGGCCCGATCGGGGCAATTTCAGCTTAATCCAGGTATGCAATCTAGGGATGGCTGTCAGTCATCTAGGCGAGCACCGTCACCTCTGGGCGAATGGTCGGTTGTTCTGGTCGTCGGGGGGTCAGTTGAATTGTCATCCCCTCCATCGCAATCAACGCATGGGGGAAAGCCGCCGCCGCCTGCCGACCCATCTCATCCAAGAAGGCATCCGTGTGCAGAGGATCATGATGGAAAATGACCAACTGGTCAACATTGGCCGCCTTCGCCACCTTCACCGCCTCTTGCCAGGTGGAATGGCCCCAGCCCACCTTGCTGGTCTTAGGCGAATGGTATTCATCGTCGGTGTAGGTGGCATCGTAAATCAGCACATCCGCATCCTTGGCCAGGTGCAGCACGTTCTCATCCAGGCGATCGGAAAAATGTTCCGTATCGGTGACGTAAGCCACAACCCGCCCTTGCCAGGTGATGCGATAGCCCACCGCTTCGCCGGGGTGATTGAGAGACGCATTTTCCACATGCAGATCATCGATTGAGATCGTGTCTCCCACCTGCATGTCATAGAACGCCAAATCCGCCCCCATCACTTGCAGAGGAACCGGGAAGTTGGGATGCAACATTTGGTCATTCATGCGCTGCTTAATCGTCGCCCCATTGGGCGCGGGCGCTCCATAGATGTGGAAGCGATTGCCCTTGATAAAAGCAGGCACGAAGAACGGGAAGCCTTGAATGTGGTCCCAATGACTGTGGGTGAAGAACATGTGGGCTTCAACGGGCATCTCGGCTAGCATGGATTGCCCCAAGACCCTTAACCCCGTACCACCATCAAAAATCAACCGACGATCGCCCACGCGCATTTCGACACAGGGGGTGTTACCGCCGTATTTAACCGTCTCAGGGCCCGGGCAGGGAATACTGCCACGAACACCCCAAAAGCGGATCTGGAACTGGCTGTTCGGACTGGACATGGGTAAGCGGATAAGCCAAATTTCAGTGCAGAGTGACGCTCCCCGATGCCATACAGCCTAGCGCGATCGGTCGCATGACTGGGGAAAACATTGCGGTGGGTCAGCAGATGGAGATTCAGGCGGAATTCATACAGAGCATGACCAACGATGTTTGCCGAAAGCATTGCCGAAAACAACCGACGGTCGCAGCTCGGCCCTGGGCATAGATTGCATTGCTGAAGAATGCATCTCTAGAATTTTCAGCAAGAATTCCCAGTGAGGAATCTCGGCTTGAAGCTCTAGATTGACTTTGCGTTAGGCCAATTGATGCACAGGGATTCGCAAGATGCAAGGTGGTTGGACTGTCACCCAGGTAGAGCTTGGTTAAACCAAAACTAGAGTAAAGCCGCATTCGCACAGGCGAGGTGATTTAAATCAAAGCTTGTCCCGATTGCCGTCAGATTTGTAGTCTGGGATAGCATTTGGGCAATTCTAAAATTTTCATCGACCTGGAGCTTTGACCCAGATCCTCGACCCAGATCCTCGCCTCAGATGCCAAAGCCAGTGTCGGGCCCTGAGCGGCTCCGCACCCCCTGGATCCAGATCCTGAATTCGGATAACGGATTGATTCAGACCGATCGATCAGCAAGCGTGAAATTCCAGCAGCGCTGGGTGACTTCGATTTTGACCCGTTGGGCCCCGATCGTGCCAGGTTATGACCCGACAACTATATTGACCTAATCTGACTCAATTGGGCACTAACTGTTTTTGATGAATCGGAACCGATGGCGGGTGGGGGTTGCCCAAGGAAGCGATCAAACCTGAACCTGTTGAACCTCCCAGAATCTTAGCTGACATTCTCTGCCGGCCTGTGAGGGAGAACACAGGCGATCGGGGCAATTTCAGCAAGGATTTAGGGTAGGTTATCCCTCGTTTCGCAGATTGGGGAACAGCGTCCGGAATCCTTAAGGCTTCCAGAGCAATTCCGGCCCAGATGATTCTGGCCAAGCGCCATCGCCAAATGCCATGGCCCAGACTTGGCTAGGATCCCTGTGGTCAAGATCTGCCGCTAGACATCGGAGCCGTCTTTGATTCATTCTGGGTCTGATCTGACCGGTCTTGATTGGATTTGAGGACAAGCGGAGGCTAGCCCCTACCATTGGCTTGGGCTGAGTCCGCCGATCGGGGGTCACCCTGGAGTCATTGCCTGAGAGTGATGACTGGGGAGCGATGAACTGGAGGGGAACGGCTGGGGCGTGGGTCTGCCTGAGAGGATGTCTGAGAAGCATCTTTCAGTACGGGCCAAGCATCAATTATCGTGGGGGCAAGGGGCTTAAGCCCCTTGTTTGCGTTGATCGCTGGAGCATACAGAGTAGCAATTTTGGCTTTTCAGACATCCTCTGAGCTGTGCCTCTGTTTAAGCTTTCCTGGAGATCTCCATCTTTTATCCCTGCGCTGTTGACTACTGTTGACTACTGGTGTGGCTGATCGTGATCCAACTGCTACTTAGTCTATTGAATTGCTCTAACCAGTGCCATTAGGAGACCATTTACCATGCGATCGCGCACTGTCCGAGAGGGGGCCGTTGGTCTGCTGGTGCTATTGGGACTGGGGCTGGTTGCGGTGCTGAGTCTGTGGCTCAGTGAAACCTATTTGGGTCGTCGTCCCTATCGTTTAATTGTTGAGTTTGCCAATGCCGATGGGCTAAAGGTTGGCTCGTCGGTTCTGTTTCGTGGGGTGCCGGTTGGCAAGGTGACGGCGATTCAGGCGGCTTCCAATTCGGTTGATGTGGTGATTGAGATTGAAAATCCGGAGTTACGAATGCCTCGCCAGTCTTCGGCGGAAGTCGATCGCACCGGGTTGATTGGCGAAGCCTCGTTGGCCATTCGCCCCCTCAACGACAACCACCCAGTGCCCACGGTGGGGCCGGGGCCAACCCAAGGGGACTGTGATTCCCAGTTGTTGCTTTGTGGGGGCGATCGCCTGGTGGGCAGCCCGCCGATTAACTACGGATCGTTGATTCGGGCGATCGTCAAAATTGCGGATTTGATTACGGATCCGACGTTTCAAGGCAAGGTCGATCGAGCCATGGGTAACCTCAACGCCACCACGGTCGAAATTCGCCAGCTCAGTCGGGATGCAGCCAGTTTGGCACGAACCCTTCAGCAGGAGGTGCGCACCTTTGGCAACACCGCCCGTTCCATTACCCGCACCTCGGACACCATTAATCGCGCCACGGGCAACACCACCACGGCCATTGTTCGCACCGCCAATTCCCTGGAGCAAACCAGTACGAGCGTTAATGGGCTAATTGTCAGTAACCGGGGGAATTTGAGCCGAACGTTAACCAGCTTGGCGGAAACCAGCGCGAGTCTGCGCAACGCGTTGGGAGAGGTTGCGCCGGCCATGCGTCAGTTACGCGGCAGCAACCTCTTGCAAAATTTGGATGCGCTGACGGAAAATGCGGCCCAAACGGCGGCCAATTTGCGGGACATCACGGGGGCGATTAAGAGTCCCCAAAGTCTGTTGATGTTGCAGCAAACGGTGAATTCCGCGCGATCGACCCTCCAAAATCTTGAAAAAATCACCAGTGATTTGGATGAGCTGACGGGCGATCCACAATTTCGCAGCAGCTTGCGGGTGATTATTACAGCGCTGGGGCAATTTCTGGCCACTACGCAACAGCTTGAGGAACAGGTGCAAGCTCCGGGCCCGGGGCCGGAACGGGCAACCCCGCCGACCAATCGACCTGCTAACCGGCCCACTAACCGATCCGAAAGTGAACCGGATGTGGATGTGCGGTTTGAGCGCTAGTGGTTTGAGTGTTCGTGGCTTGAGCGTTAAGAATTTGGGCGCTGGTAGTTTGAGTGTTAGGGATTTGAGTGTTTGTGCAGGCGGCCGATCGCCCGCTTAATCTGTTTCGGGAGCCTCGTAATCCGGAGGAAAATCCGCTGCGGGCCACAGCAGTCGCAAACCCATGACTGCAAACCCGATCGCGGCGGCGGCCTTCACCAAGCGGGTGGGCAACAGTTGGGCCGTGCCCTCGCCAATCACAACCCCAATCAGGCTGGCGAACACCAGGGCGGCCGCCGTGCCCGCAAATATGGCGCGGGGCGATCGGGAACCACCGCTGAGGGCGATCGCCGCCAGTTGGCTCTTGTCGCCCAATTCCGCCAAAAACACGGTGATAAAACTCAGACCTAGTAATTGCCAGTTCATTGCCTATCCTCCAACCATGGCTTCCCACAACAGGGAGACGGATACCATCAACAAAATCGCGCCCACGATGGTTTCCAAGGTTTTGATCGATACCCAACGGGCCAAGAGCTGGCCCAACAGCACACCGACCAAACTGGTGGAAATCAGGGCGATCGTGGCCCCCAAAAACACCACCCAAGGTTGATGGGACTCGGCGGCCATCAGCAGAACAGCCACTTGCGTTTTGTCCCCAAATTCCGCCAAAAAGATGGCGATGAAGGTGGAGGCAAAGGCGCTGAGGAAACTACTGCGGGCGCTGGTGGCGGGCGATTGGGCCGCTGAGGGGCGATCGGGTTGAGCCTCGGACTGGGCCGGGGTGAGGGCAGAAGGATCAGACAAGTTCACGGGATCTCGTAACGGCGGCGGGAAACGGCGAAAACAAGGCGAAAACAAACGGAATCAGCGAGAATTAGTGCTGATTTTCACAGTGCTTTCATTTTTGATGACCCTATTCTATCGCTGATGTTGCGGATGGTTTGGGGAATTGCGATTCAGGAATTCTGGTGAGCTTGGAACTGGATGATTGGGAGCGGGATGGGCCCTGCCCAACCGGCCATCCAGAAGCGAGCTATTCGGCCAGTTCCACTCTGCAACAGCGGTGAGTTTGCGGGATGGGTGCGCTATGGTTGGGGCGATCGAGAGTTGCCGGAATTGCCGAAACCGGATGGCGGCGATCGATCCAACGGGCCAACGGCCCCACAGTGGTGTGAAGGAGACAATCGAACATGTTAGTGCAGCAACAGCCGTCCCTGACTTGGTTGCAGCGCGAGCGGGCCTGGGTGGAAATTGACCTGGCGGCCCTGCGCCACAATGTGCGCCACCTGAAAACCTGGGTGGGCGATCGGGTGGAATTGTTGGCGGTGGTCAAGGCCGATGCCTATGGCCACGGGGCGGCCACCATTGCCCGATCGTCCCTGGCGGCGGGGGCCCAATGGCTGGCGGTGGCCACAATCGAGGAAGGTGGCCAACTCCGAGAAGCCAACATTGATGCACCCATTTTGGTGTTAGGCGCAGCTCACACCGCTGATCAGATCAAGGCGCTGCTGCATTGGAAACTGCAACCCACCCTCTGCACCCTGCAACAGAGTTTTACCTTTGCGGAGGTGCTGAAATCCTTAGGGCGATCGCTGCCGGTACACCTCAACATCGACACCGGCATGGCCCGGCTGGGAACCCGCTGGACGGAAGCTGCGGACTGGGCCCAATGGGTTGCCCAAGCCCCCTCCCTGCACCTGGCCAGTCTGTATTCCCACTTCGCCACGGCCGATGAACCGGATCCCACGGTGATGCGGCTGCAATATCAGCGATTTCAGGAATTTTTGCAGGATTTTTCCCAACGGGCCCGATCGAGCGGCCTGACCCTGCCCAAAATTCACATGGCCAATTCCGCCGCCCTGTTGGCCGATCAGGCTTACCACTTCGATCGGGTGCGGGCTGGCCTGGCGCTTTATGGTCTGGCCCCCGCGCCACACCTAGCCGGTATCTTGCCCCTGCAACCGGTCATGAGCATCCGCGCCCGCATCACCCAGCTCAAGACGATCGAACCCGGCGAGGGGGTGAGCTATGGCCATCGTTACGTGGCCCAGCGGCCCACCCGGGTGGCCGTGGTCGGAATTGGCTATGCCGATGGCGTGCCGCGCAACCTGTCTAACCAAATGCAGGTTTTGATTCGTGGGCGATCGGTTCCGCAGATTGGGTCAATCACCATGGATCAGTTGATGTTGGATGTGACGGACTTCCCCGGCGATCTGATGCCGGGTGAGGTGGTCACCCTGTTGGGAGAGGATGCCGGCCAGCAAATTCGGGCAGAAGATTGGGCCGATCGCCTGGGAACCATTTCTTGGGAAATCCTTTGCGGCTTTAAGCATCGCCTCCCTAGGATTACGGTTAATGATGAATAGAGGGCTGAATTGAGCTGATGGAGGCAATTGCGGGGTTTTAGAGAAGCTTTCGCAGCTTCTAGGGCATGTCGTAAAATCGCCTGAAACCCTGATTCCGCTGTTGGCAGATCGTGGGGGACAAGGGGCTTAAGCCCCTTGTTACAACGACTGGGACATGGAAAATCAATCGTTTCCGACTGATCCTAGAAAATGACGACAGGCCCTAGCTTTCGCAGATACTAAAGAAATCCCGCTTAACCCTGCGACCCATCCCGCTCAATGACCTTTCGGGTAAAACTCTCGCTTCATGGTTGCCTGGCAACGGAGGGACTGTTAGCCCGTTTGGACTTGTGGCGCAGTCCCTATCACCAACAAACTTGCGATACTCGCCTGCCGCCTGCGCCGGAATTGGCCCAGGTGGCCACGGAATTTTGGGACTTGTGGGCGAGTTATCCCAACTTGCGAATTAAGGTGAAGGGCGTTCAGCGACAGTTGCCCCTTCCTCTGCATCGTCAACAGTGCCAAATCGCGGCCGATCGCCTGCAAACCCTGTTTAACAACTGGTTGGGGGGGGAAAGCTTTCGGGAAATGACCCATGAAATTCTGCGATTTAGCCATCCCAGTGATGATTTGTGGCTGTCGATCGCCACGGACGATCGCCATGTGCAAAGGTTGCCTTGGGACGAATGGAAGCCCTTGAAAGGTCACCGGTTTGCCTGGGGCTGTTGTTCAACCAGTGGCAAGACACCACCGATTCAGGTGAGATCGACCCCCGGAGTTGTGGTTCGGATTTTGGCGGTTTTGGGCGATCGGGTGGATTTAAACCTGGATCCCGATTATCAGGCTCTTCAACAATTGAGCAACGAGGGGTTGGCGGATGTGCAGTTGCTGGACGCGCCGACTCCTGAACAGTTTTTTGATGCGCTGCGAGATCAACAACCGCAAGTGCTGGTCTTTGCGGGCCATGGCTATCCCGAAACCAAAAGCCGATCGAGTCAGATTGGCCTTAACTTTCAGAACAACATTTCCGTAGAAAACTTCAGCCATGCCCTTGAAGGCGCGGTTCAACAGGGTTTGCAACTGGCGATTTTTAACTGTTGCCACAGTGTGGACTTGGCGGAAGCACTGCACCGATCGCACCTACCGGCCGCCATTGTGATGCGGGCTTCGGTGCCCGATCTGGTCGCTCAACATTTCCTCAAGGATTTTCTAACTCACTACGCCCAATCGCGGTCGCTGCCCCTATCTCTGTACGAAGCCCGTCGATCGCTCCAACGCTCCAGCGCCGAATTTCCCAGGGCCGATTGGTTGCCGCTGGTGTTTCACCATCCCCTGTTAGATTTGCCCACTTGGCCCGATCGCGCCCACTCGGAAGCTGATTTCCAAAGCTGGATTGAACCCGTTGGCCCCAGTGCAGCTCGGCCCGGCAGCGATCGGGCACTGAGGCAGGATCCAATCCAGAAATTTAGTCAGGAAGCCGGTCAAGAAATCAGTCAGAAATCAAGCCAGGAATTAGATCAGGAATCAAATCAGAAATTAAATCAGGAATCAAATCAGGAATCAAATCAGGCACTGAGTCCAGAAAACAATCAGCAAATTAGCTCGAAAATTAGCCTGAAAATTAGTCCGAAATCATTGCAACTGGGTGTGCAGGCACTTTTGGCCACGGGGATCACCATTGGCCTAGGCGGCATGATCCAGACCCCGGAGTTTTGGGTTTATGACGCAATGGTGCAGCGGCGGCCGTTGGAATTACAAGATCAACGCATTTTGCTGGTGACGATTGATGAAAATGACGTGGCTTATCAAGATCGTCAAGGTTGGCAACGAATTCCAACGGCCGATGGCGGGTTAAATTCCGTGGCTCCGGAGGCCTTGGCCAAGCTTCAGGAGCGGCTGACTACTCTGAAACCCAGAGTCATCGGGGTGGATATTTATTACCCCTGGCCGCTGACATCCGCTTGGCAAAAGCGCCTTTGGTCGAATCCTCGGGTGATAGGTCTGTGCAAATTAGCCGATCCAACAGAGTCTGTTGTGGAAATTCCGGCCCCAGTGGGCTTGAAGCGCGATCGGGTGGGTTTTTCTGACCAAGCCGACGATTCAGAAGGGGTGGTGCGACGGCAGCTCTTGGCCATGGCGGCTCCCAAGTCTAGCCAAACTTGTCACACTACCTATGGATTGAGCGGCCTGGTGGTGGATGAGTACCTCAAGCAACGGGGCGTGGCAAGTTTGACCGTTGGCGATCGCTGGCGGTATGGTTCCGTCACGATTCCCCAAATCACCGCCGGAGCAGGGGGGTATGGGTGGTTTGATGACCAAGCTAATCAACTGCTGTTGGCTCCTCGGCGGGCGGATTGGGTTCGTTTGCCGCTGCGGGAGGTGTTGCAAAGTACCGATCGAATTCCTTGGACTGGTCAACCCAACCCGATCGTTCTAATTGGCAATATCCAAGCCAGCTCTGAGGATCGGTGGAAACTGCCGGGTGGGCAGGAGATTCCGGGCTTGGAGATTCAGGCTCACGGCATCAGTCAACTGATTAGCGCGGTGCTGGACAATCGCCCCTTGCTTCAGGCGATCGCCTGGCCGCAGAAGGCGTTGTGGATTTTGCTCTGGGCCGTTTTGGGAGCAGGGCTGTTGGCGGTTTGGCAGGCACGATCCCCGCAGCCTCGTTGGTACGATCGGCTCTGGGTTTGGGCTTTTGGCTCGCTGATGGTGGGAGCGATCGGGATGATTAGCTTTTTTTGGGCGGCCTGGTGGTTACCGGTGGTGTCGCCCATGGTGGCGATCGGGCTGGTGTTGTTGCCATTGCCCGGGAGAAAGGGTCGTTCCCAGTTCTCCCGATGGCTAGGCCTGGTGCGGCGACTCCCTAGGCGATTGCTGAAGTCTTCTTGAGAGGTATGGCCAGGCGATCGCCCGGTTTGGGTTCCAGGATTTGGGCTGCCAATCCTGCTCTTTGCAATTGGGTTTGCAGTTCTGCGGCATTGCCCTTCGCCCGCAACAGGGACACCAGCAGGCCTTCGTATTGCACATCGCCCGCCGCCGCCGTGGGCAACATCACTTGGGGCCGCAACAGGGTTGCCAGTTTCAAGGCGCTGTTGGTTCCCTGAATAATCGGCAAGAATCCCCCGATCGACAGATCCATCAGCGGGCAAAGGGTTACATCCACCGGCCCCAACTCGCTCAACTCCGCCGGGTGATAACCGTGGGGTTCATAGTACAGACTTTCGCCGGTTTCGGGCCCCGCGATCGCCCGCAGAATATAGCCGTTTTCTAGGGTTTTGGGCCCCGTGGGGGAGCCGGTGGTGGCGCGGATCGTGACCTGTTGATCCAGCGTCCAAGTTTGGCCATGATCGAGGGCGATCGCCGTTTGGAAACCCAACTGTTCGGCAACCTTGGCCGCGCTGGGCGATCCCAACACCGGCACGGCGCGATCGATCTGTTCCAGGGTGGGGCGATGGGCATGATCTTCCAGCCCTTGGGACAGCAAAACCAAATCCAAATTGGCGGGGATTGGCCGGGGGTTGGGATGGGTGGCCTTAAAAAACCAAGCGGCATTCCCAAACATCAGCGGCCCCACAAACCAGGGATCAAGCAAAATTCGCTTGCCCGCCAGTTCAATCAACCAGCTATTGCTATCAAACCAAGTGAGGTGCATGGGTGCGATCGGGAAGTTTGCGAGTGGATCTGCCTTGTATCGTAGCGCTGGATTTTGATTCTCGATCCCGTCCCGCAACGCTCGCCAACCCGATTCCTAACTGGCGCGATCGGCCAACGTTCGATCGTCCTGCCCACCGCGATCGAGCAAACCGCGCAGGGCCCGCCGACAGATATAGGCCGTGGCTCGGGTGGTAGATTCCCGCTGCCAACGCTGGCAACAGTCCCAAACGAACTGTGGCTGTGATTTGGCCGCATCGTTCAGCCAATTGGCGACGCTGTTTTGCACATAACGCGCAGGATCCGCCCGCAGGGGTTCCAACAACGGCAACCCCAAAGATGGCTCGCGCTTCAGGGCTTGGATATGCGCACACCACACGCCCCGCGGCCGGGTTAACTCCGTGGCAAACCGGCGCAAATTTGGCGATGGGTGCAGCGTCCAGGGAATTAACTGAGCGATCGCCAGTTCCAACTGATGGGCCACATGGGGCCGCAACGCCATCCAAGCCCACTCCCGCACGTTGGCGTTGGGATCGTCCGCTAAGTTGGCGATTTGGGCCAGGCGATCGGGAAACGACAGCCCCGGAGCCAAGCCCACCATCATCGCAGCCCAACTGCGGGCCGTGTCGCTGCGGTGGGTGGCAAAGCGTTCCGAACCGGTCAAGCCATACCGATCGAGCAGCAGTTGCCCCACGATTTGCATCCGAGCCTTAATTTTCAAGCTGCCATGGGCGCTCACCTGTTCCAAAATCGGTGTTCCCAAGTCGGGGGCGATCGCCCGGAGCAGTTGCCCATGGTCGATCGCCAGCACTTCCGCAAGGGTCACAGCCTCCAGCGTGCCGTGATTCAGTTGCTGCAAAAGATCCGGGGCAATTTCTGCGATCGACTTCGCACCGGTACGGGCCGGAGCGGGGGAAACGGGACAAGTTTTCATGCCAGACACCAATGGGTTCAGTCAGCCAGGCAGGTCAGGCTGAGATCCAGCAGCCGATGCGACCACCTGCACCAGATCCTAGTGAGGCGATCGCCCAAAAACAAATTTCCGTCAGAAATGGGTTGAACATCACGCCAATGGCTGATTAACCCCGAAAGCTTTCGCTAAGGAACCCATGTAATGAACTGACCGATGAATCATGAGTTCAATCAGCACCAATTCGGGATGAATCATCAGGTTATTTCAGATGCTTTAAACACCTTTTTTTCAAAGAATGTTTTAAAACAACATCAAAGTCAAAAATGATTGCGATCGGGCCACCATTCCGCTAAAACTAGTGACTGTCGTGGGCAGTGACACCGATCAAAGTTGATGAAACCGGCTGAGTTGATCAAACTGGCTGGAGAATTCAACCGATCGAATCGCTGCCAACTCCCGATCGCCCGGGGAGCCTTGGCCCAAGACTTTGTTCTGCATGGCCATCGCGTACCCCATCCCTGGCCCGATCGCCCGATGGTCGAAACTCAAACCGACCATTTCTAGATGCCCGAACACTAATGAATCCTTCAATCTCTCAAGGCTTCAATTGCCCAATATTTCAACAATCAATGATTGAATAATTGGATGATTAGAAATTTTGAGAAATTCTAGTCAGGCTTCATTAGTCCTGCGTAGTGCCCCTAAATATCTAACCTGACTCAACAATTCATCTAAGATTTCTTGGATTCAATTGAATGAATTCATTCAATTCGTCCATGCTTGTTCATGAACTGAGGGTAATTGACCAAAGTTTGTGAACTTGATCGCCAATCATTCTGTTTTTCTGGGTGAAGTCTCTATCCAGTTTTCGAGAGAGCCAGAGGTGTAATTAACTTCCGGCTTGCTTGGGCTGCTGCGAACTGGAAAAACTGAAAACTCGCGATTACCCATTGCGATGATGGGTGAACATGGGCTGATGATTGATTCTCGATGAATCTTTGGATTGTTGTGAGATATGGCGGCAATCTGCGTTGGGCAAGGGTGATTTTTGCTGTTTTGCTGCCTGGAATAATTACTACGATGACTAAAGTCGAGTGGAGCGATCATTTCTGTATTGGTGACGATCGAGTGGATCAGGAGCACCAAGACATTTTTGAATTAGTGAATGAATTGCAGAGTGCCATCGATCGTCAGGAATCGATGGACAAGCTGGCAATGATGCTGGAACAGTTGGCTGAACACACGATCGCCCATTTTCAGCATGAAGAATCACTCATGCAACACCATGCTTACCCGGGACTCGATCGCCACAAGCATTGCCATGATCGCCTAATTCAGAAAGTGACTAAACTGATGCAGCAGTTTCAAACGGGTGAAACCGGTGCTATTCAGAATTTGATGAATTTCTTAGCCGATTGGTTGCGCCACCACATCAAGGGCGAAGATCAAAAAATGATCCAGTTTATGCAACAGAAGCACCACCAACTCGCGACGGTTTGAGGGGCTGTTTCGACAGATTGAGAATTCAGTGGGATCTGATCAGGAATTTGCCTGGAAATTTGCCAAAGATTCCACAATGACCCGAGCAGCGGTTTCCGTTGAAAAGTGCTCCATGGTGGTGGCGTATCGATCGAACTGTCGATCGATACCCATCACCTGTTGAATCGCGGTTGCCAGGGCCGTTGCGTCCCCGATCGGGATTGTTTGCACTGCGGGTAATTCACCAAAATCCACCGTAGAACCCACCGCTTCCGTGGCAATGAAGGGTAAGCCCGCTTGCAAACCTTCATTAATCACCAATCCCCAGGTTTCTCCTGCCCGATTGGAGGGCAAAATTAGCACATCTGCCGCTAAGTAAAAGGGGGGTAATTCCTGCTGATTCCGAAACCCTAAAAACTTGACCGCCAAGTCCGGCATGGTTTCCGCCTGGGCTTCCAGTTGTGGTTGCAATTCCCCAGCGCCCAGATACAGAACCGCTAATTGGGCTTGCAAGGCCGGGGGTAACTGGGCGATCGCCTGGAGAATTAAACCGGGATTTTTTTTGGGAATTAATTTACCGCTAAAGAGCAAAACGGTTCGCTCGGGATTGAGCCAAAGGGCGGCACGGGTTTTGGCCCGAATCGTTTGTTTTTTTTCAGGAGATAAATCTGCGAACCGATCGGGCACGCAGTAGTAAGCCATGGCAATTCGGCGGGCGGGAATTCCGTGACGAATCAGGTGCTCGCGGTTCAGGGAGCCGATCGCCACGGCCGAATCAAACAACCCATACAGCAACCGATAAACCAGCGATCGCACGAGGCTTTTCCAGCCCTGGCGTGGCACTGCCTGATCATTGGTTTCCACCCGCAAGCTGCAAGGAATTTTCCGAAATTTGGCGGAAATGGCAGCGGTGACAGCTCCCTTATAAATCAAGCTGTGAATCAGCAGGCGATCGGGTTTTTCTTGGCGCAATAGGGCCGGAAAACCGGTGGCTCGCAAACTCCAAAAACCCTTGGGTTGCTTTGTTTGGTTGGGATTCAAAACGACCGATCGATAGCCATTGAGTAGGGGTTCATCCCAAGCAATACTTTGGCCAAACTCCCGATCGCGATAGCCTTGAATTGAAAAATCCGAGAGATAAACCACCAACAATTCATCACCTCTGGCGGCCAATTCTTGGGCCATGCACCGAAATACCGGAGCGTGATATTGCACCGGATGGGAAGCCAAAACCAAAAGCTTCATTGTTAGACCTGTGAGACCTATCTATTGCATTCGATCGACAATGCGATATTGCACCGCTTCAGCCACGTGGCCCGGTTCAATTGTCTCGCTTTGTTCTAAATCCGCGATCGTTCGGGCCACTTTCAGGATCCGATCAGTCGCCCTTGCCGATAATCCTAACCGTCGAATTGCGTTTTCCAATAGCGATCGGGTCTGATCCGTCAGGGCACACCAGCGGCGAATCTGGCGGCTTTGCATTTCCGCATTGCATTGCACGGGCGATTGCGATTCCTCTTGGGCAAAGCGAGACTGGGCCACCTGCCGCGCCGCCAACACCCGATCGCGCACGGCCGCCGAGGGTTCCCCACCGCTCGATCGGGTCACCTCCTCCGGTTGCAGCCGATTCACCACCACCTGCAAATCAATCCGATCCATCAGCGGCCCCGACAGCTTGGCCCAATAGCGTTGACGCTGCATGGGCGAGCAGGTACAGGCCTGCACCGAATCGCCATAATAGCCACAGGGACAAGGGTTGGTGCTGGCCACCAGGGTAAACCGCGCCGGAAATCGCACCGTTTGCCGGGCCCGGGAAATGGTCACGCAGCCTTCTTCGAGGGGTTGGCGCAAAAACTCCAGCACGTCCCGTTTAAATTCCGTTAGCTCATCCAAAAACAACACCCCTCGATGGGACAGGGAAATTTCTCCCGGTCGCGGAAAGCTGCCACCACCCACCAGCGAGGGGCCAGAGGCGGAATGGTGCGGACTGCGAAAGGGGCGATCGCGCACCAAGGTTCCCCGCTCCTTCAGCAAGCCAGCCACCGAATGAATTCGCGTCACCTCCAGGGCCTCCGCAAAGGTCAACCGGGGCAAGATACCCGGCAGCCGCTGAGCCAGCATGGTTTTGCCACTCCCCGGCGGCCCCACAAAAATCAAATTATGGCCACCAGCGGCGGCAATTTCCAACGCTCGCCGGGCCTGAGTTTGGCCCTTCACATCGGCCAAGTCCAACAACGCCAAGGGATCGGGCGATCGCCCTTCTTGGGGCGGTTGATGCGGCGCGATCGTTTGCGGTTGGTTCAAAAACCGCGCCACCTCCGACAAATGCTCAAACCCGTAAACCTGCAACTCCCGCACGATCGCCGCTTCGTCCGCATTGGCCGCCGGTAACACCAAGCCCACAATGCCCAATTGAGCCGCCGCCGCCGCGATCGCTAACACGCCCGTCACTGGCCGCAAGGCTCCATCCAGCGCCACTTCTCCCACAAACAAGTGATCCCCCAGCAGGGCCGCGCTCACTTGTCCAGAGGCGGCCAAAATTCCCACCCCGATCGCCAGGTCAAAACTCGGCCCCTCTTTCCGTAAATCGGCCGGAGCCAAATTCACCACGATTTTGCGCATGGGATAGGCAAATCCGGCATTTTTCAGAGCCGCTTTCACCCGTTCGCGAGATTCTTGCACCGCCGTATCCGGTAGCCCCACGATCGCAATTCCCGGCATCCCATTGGAGACATCCACCTCCACCCCCACCTTCACCGGGTCGATGCCCACCAAGGCCGCACTCCATACTCGGGCTAACATCGATTCCCGATCGCCTCACATTTTTGTGCAAAATCCAGGCTTTAGTGTATCAGCAGCGCCGGTCTCTCGCGAAACGATCTAATTCACTTGTTGGTTCATGATTAGTTGGTTTCCATCTTTAAATACTCAAAGAGCGCTTGCCGAATAACTCCCGCTGAGTATCTTTATTGCCCAATTTAACTACTAATTTGACTATTAATTTGACTACTAATTTAGTAATTAATTTTTGCTTCAATTCTTGTCGATTCATTTTACTGAATCAAGTTACTGATCAAATGAAGAAATAGCCTAATGAATAAACCAATCATTACTCAATTATGGTTCGCTGGTTGCAATCATGGGTCAGTAATTCAGTAATCAAGAATTTTTTCAGGTATCAAAACGCACCCAGTATTAATATTTCTTGACACAATCGAATTGAACTGATGGCCACAGGAATTCGCTGGATTGATTCCTTCAGCATGGCCCCCTTGATAGACGGAATCTTTCGCCATTTCCAGGAACTTGGATTACCGTAAAGCGAAGACGCAATCTTTCCTGTGGCAGTTTCGTTCCCGTCCTGGGCCACAGATCCGAATTCCGCAACTTTGAGCTTTGAACACCAAAGCCATCCTGGCGATCGCGAATCAGTTCCTATGGTCAGCTCAGAAATTCCACTGACACAAGTTTCATCTCAGTCCCTACCCTTACCCGTGCGCCGCAAGTTTCGTCTCCGTACCACCCTGGTTTTGCCCTTTTTAGTCGAATTAGTAACCGCCGTGGGGTTGGTGGGTTGGCTGTCGTTTCGGAGCGGCCAAGAAGCAGTACGAGATTTAGCCAGTCAATTGCGCAATGAAGTGACTGCCAGGGTGAGCGATCGGGTGCGATCGTATGTGGAAACTCCCCAGTTGGTGAATCAGGTTAATCGCGACGCGATCGAACTGGGCATTATTGATCTGCAAAAAATTGCCGAAGCAAGAACTTATTTTTGGCGACAAACCATCACCTACAAAAATATTGGCTATGTGGGGTTTGCCAATCAACAGGGACAATATTTGCGAGTGGGTTGGATCAATCGCCTGTCCGCAACCGAAACGCCCCAAATTGCTGAGCAACTCATTCCCGGTGGCGGCAACTTAAACTATTACGAAATTGACGACAAAGGACAACGAGCTAAGTTAGCCAAAAGCGTGCCTAACTATGATGTGCGCAAACGCCCCTTTTACGAAGTGGCTTTCAAGGCTGGGAAACCCACCTGGAGCAAAATTTATCTCAACTTCGGAAATCCCCTGTTGCAGATTAATGCCAGCCTGCCCATTTACGATCGCAATGGGCAGCCTGCGGGTATCTTAACCAGTCAATTTGGCACGGATCAGATTCGCGGTTTTTTGCAGACTTTGCAAGTTGGTAAAACGGGTCAGGTTTTTATTGTTGAACCCAGCGGCGAACTGGTGGCCACTTCCTTGAAAAATCAACCCCTTTGGGTTGAACAATCCCAGAAAGCCAAAAAAGAACTACAACGGGTTCATGCGCTCCAAAGTAATAATCAGCTTTTGCGATCGAGCGCTGAATTCCTATACGGTCAATTTGATCAACTCTCCAATATTCATCGCGATCATCAGTTTGAATTTTGGCTGAATAATGAACGTCAATTCCTGCAAATTTCGCCCTTCAAGGATGCCTATGGCTTGAATTGGCTGATTGTGGTGGTGGTTCCCGAATCGGATTTCATGGCCAAAATTAATGAAAACACCAGAAACACGATCGCCCTTTGCTTTTTGGCGCTTTTAGTTTCGGTTCCAATTGGAATTTTAACGGCCCGCTGGATTACCCAGCCCATTTGCCGAATTGCCCAAGCTTCGGGAAAGATGGCTAAGGGCAATTTAGAGCAAACCGTTGCCAGCAGCCCGATCATTGAAGTCGATCGCCTGGCGGATGCTTTCAACAGCATGGCCACCCAACTTCAGCAGTCCTTTGAAGAATTGGAGCAGCGGGTGGAACGGCGTACCGCTGAACTGCGCAAGGAAAAGGAGCGATCGGAATTATTATTGCTGAATATTTTGCCCAGTCGGGTGGCCGATCAGCTCAAGGATTCCAACGAATCACCAGCGGAACAATTTGAGGAAGCAACGATTCTGTTTGCCGATATTGTGGGCTTCACCACCCTGGCAGCTCAACTGGAGCCTTTGGAATTAATTAATTGCTTAAACCAAGTTTTCTCCACCTTTGATCGGCTCGCAGAAAAGCACCATCTCGAAAAAATCAAGACGATCGGGGATGCCTACATGGTGGTGGGGGGCGTGCCGGTTCCCCAGGCAAACCATGCGGAATCCGTGGCGGATATGGCCTTGGAAATGCGATCGAGCATGGCCCATGCACTGGGGCCCTTGGGTGAACGGTTGGAAATCCGGATTGGCATCAACACGGGCCCTGTGATTGCCGGTGTGATTGGCACGAAAAAGTTCATCTACGATCTATGGGGCGATGCGGTTAATATTGCTTCGCGGATGGAGTCCCATGGGGTTCCTGGCTCGATTCAAGTCACCGACTCTACCTATGAACGGCTGAAAGATCGCTATCACTTTGAAGAACGGGGTTCAATTCACATCAAAGGTCGTGGTGAAATGAATACCTACTGGCTGCTGGACAAGCGATCGACCCTGTAGCCCTTCTTCAGCCCTTTGGGTTTAGCCTGTTTTGTTTCTGGGGCAGTACTTTGGGGTTGGGTTTCGGATCTGATTTTTTGAGGTGCATTGCTGAAGTTTCGGACTGAGATTTTCCAGGTGGAAATTTTCCAGACCGGAATTATTAGAGGCTGCTGGAAAAGTATTGCTCAGCAATTGCCCAGCTCCAATTGTTGTGGGAGCAAGGGGCTTAGGGCGTGTCGTCAAATCGCCTGAAACCCTGATTCCACCGTTGGCAGATCGTGAGGGACAAGGGGCTTAAACCCCTTGTTGGCAGATCGTGAGGGACAAGGGGCTTAAACCCCTCGTTGGCAGATCGTGAGGGACAAGGGGCTTAAGCCCCTTGTTGCAACAACTGGGACATAGAAAATCAATCGTTTTCACCTGATCCTAGGAAATGACGACACGCCCTAATCCTCTGGTTTCCGTCGATCGCTGGGGCAAGTTGGGGTATCAATTTGGGTTTTTCAGACATCTTCTTAGGTTGAGATTCCTCGTTGAAGTTTTTGGGCTAAAGGCAATGACCGATCGTTTAGGACTGGCGGTATTTGGGGCGGGCCGGTGGGGAACGCATCTGATTCGCAATTTTTTGGAGCATCCCCGATCGCACCTGAAGGCCGTGGTGGAAACCAATCCAGACCTGCTAGCCGCCGTGGGCGATCGATTTGCCAGCTATCCCGGTTGGGCCGAGGTGCAGCGGGTCAGCGACAGCCGATCGATCTGGAGCAATCCGGACATTGGGGCTGTGGTGATTGCCACGCCGGCCGCCAGCCATTTTGAACTGGTGCGATCGGCGCTGTTGGCGGGCAAGCATGTGCTGGTGGAAAAGCCCCTAACCCTGGATGTGGCTGAGTGCGAGGATTTGTGTACCCTGGCGCAACGGGTCGATCGCCGGCTGATGGTTGACCATACCTATCTTTTTCATCCGGCAGTGGAAGCGGGGGCCAAGGCTCTGCGATCGGGCGCGATCGGCAATCGGCGCTACGGCTATGCGGCTCGCACCCATTTGGGCCCCGTGCGCCAGGATGTGGATGTGTTGTGGGACTTGGCCATTCACGACATTGCCATCTTTAACCATTGGCTGCAGTCAACCCCGATCGCCCTGCAAGCCAAGGGGCAAACCTGGTTACAACGGGGGCGCGGAACTGGGCTGGAGGTGACCGATCGCCCCAGTCCGGCGGCGGGCTTGGCGGATTTGGTTTGGCTTACCCTTTACTATCCTGAGCAGTTCACCGCCACGATCCATCTGGCTTGGCACAATCCCGATCGGGCCCGGCGTTTGGCCCTGGTCGGAACCGAAGGAACGTTGGTTTTTGATGAAATGAACGCCCGATCGCCCCTCACCCTGTGGGCGGGATCCCTGGAACAATCTGGCAGCCATTGGCTTCCTTGCAACCAATCGGAGCAGTCGATCGAGTTAGCGAGCGGTGAACCCCTGGGGCAGGTTTGCGATCAATTCCTGGCCGGCGTTTTGGACGGCGCACCGCTCGATCTCTCCGATGGTTCCGTCGGCACGGCCCTGGTGCGGTTGTTGGCGGCTGCTTCGCGATCGTTAGCCCGCCAAGGGGAACTGGTTTGGGTTCCTTAGAAAGGCGATCCAAGGCTCACGATCGCAACAATACTCCCAACAGTGATCCCAACGCTGGCGGCGGGTTCTGATCACCGGCTGCCGGCCCCCGGGTCAAGGGGCAACTTGCGCAAATTCGCATTGCCCGTTTGGCCCTTCGGTGGGACACTGAGACTCGATCGAATTTCAGGACGACTTTTAGGACGACCCACGGCGATCATGCGAATTCTGTTCTTGCATCCCAACTTCCCCGCACAGTTTCGCCACGTCGCGGCGGCCCTCGGGCGTGACCCCGAAAACCAAGTGGTTTTTGGCACGAAAAACGAAAACCCCGAGTGGCAAATTGCCGGCGTTCAAAAAGTATTGTTCAAACCCAGCCGCGACCCCGCCCCTGGAACCCATCACTACATCCGCCCCTTCGAGGCCGCCGTGCTTCAGGGGCAATCCATGTTCCGGGTGGCCGAAGCGCTGAAATCCAATGGGTTTGTGCCCGACGTGGTTTATGGCCACTCCGGCTGGGGATCCACCCTGTTCATGAAAGATGCCTTCCCGGACACCAAGCTCTTGGGCTATTTCGAGTGGTTTTATAAATCCAAGGGAGCCGATGCGGATTTTGATCCGGCGGAACCCTTGTCCGTGGACGATCAGGCCCGGATTCGGATTAAAAATGCGTCGATTTTGCAGGATCTCTACACCTGCGATCGGGGAATTTGCCCCACGGCCTGGCAGCGATCGCAGTTCCCCGCCGAATACCAATCCAAACTGCATGTGCTGCACGACGGCGTAGACACCGATTTCTTTGTGCCCGAGCCGAACGCCAAGCTCGTGCTGCCGAATTTGGACTTGTCCCATGTGGATGAAATCGTTACCTATGTGGGTCGGGGTATGGAACCCTATCGCGGTTTCCCCGAATTCATGGAATCGTTGGTTTATTTGCAAGAGAAGCGCCCCAACTGCCATGTGGTGATTGTGGGGAGCGATCGGGTTTGCTATGGCCGCGCCCTGCCCGACGGCAAAACCTACAAGCAACTGATGCTGGAACGGTTGCCCCTGGATCTGTCGCGGATCCACTTTGTTGGTTCCTTGCCCTATGGCCTGTACCTGAAGGTGCTGCAAGCCTCGAAGGCTCACATTTATCTCACGCGGCCCTTTGTGCTCTCCTGGTCGATGATTGAATCCATGTCGGCCGGTTGCTTGGTGGTGGGTTCGGCCACCGCGCCCGTGCAGGAAGTGATTCGCGACGGGGAAAACGGCCTGCTAGCGGATTTCTTCTCGCCCAAGCAAATTGCCGATCGGGTGTCGGAAGTGCTGGATCACCCCACCCAAATGGCCCACATTCGCCAAGCGGCCCGCAACACCGTTCTGGAGCGTTATTCTCACCAAGCGCTCCTTTGGCGACATGTGCAGTTCCTGAAGGATTTTGCGGCCGATCGCCTGCCGCCGATTCAATATCCCCCCGCCAGCACCTTGGTGGATTACTACAACGAACCCAGTCGCGAGCCGGCCACAGTGGTCTAGGGATCTGCAACCCCTGCCAGCCGGTCTGAGCAATGGAGGGCCCAAGCGGGCGGGGGTTGATCAACGGTCGTGATTCTGGCCAATTTTTCCCCTCCAATTTGCGCGTTTTGCCAACTTCGCCTCCCTCTGCCCTGGATTTTGTCATGGATGATGCTGCTGTTTCTCAGGCCCTTACGCGGGCGATCCAACTGCTGCGATCGGGTCAGCTCGAACAATCGGGCCTGATTTACAAAAAAATCCTGGAGCACCATCCCAACCACCCGGAGGCGCTGCACTGGTTCGGGGCGATCGCCTATCAAATGGGCGAAATGGCGATCGCGGTGGAATATGTGGAAAAAGCCCTCACCCTCACTCCCAACGATCCGGCGGTGTTGAACACCTCGGGGCTGATTTGCCACGCGATCGGCAGTTGGGATCAGGCGCTTCAGTATTACACCAAGGCCCAAAAGATCAAGCCCGACAGTCCGGAGGTGTTGGATAACCTGCGGGTCTTGGTGGCGGATCTGTTGCCGGCCTACAGCCAATATGCCCAGTGGCATTACTTGGCGGGTAGTTTCGATCGCGTGGCCGAAATTGAGCTGGTGTCTGGCAACCTGCTGCTGGAGATTGGTGACCTGGCCGGCGCTGAACAACACTATCGTCGGGGGTTGGCCGTGCGCCCAACCCTCTGGGGCATCGAAGCGCCCGCCGCCGTGATTCAGGCCGATCGCGCCGGCCAGCCCGTTCCCCCCAAAGCCAGCCAAACCACCTGTGATCTGGGGCGCGAAGCCGACCTGCGCACCATGGCGAGCGCGGTTCCCTTTGCCCAGTTGTTGGAGCGGTTGGGGGCGTTACTGTTCGATCGGGGTGAATTGGACGCGGCCCATGAGTTGGTAACCGAAGCCCTCGCAATTCAAAATGCCTTCCCGGAAGCCCACAAGCTGCTGGGCAACATCATGCTCGGCCGCGGCAACTACCAAGAAGCCGCCAACGCTTACCAAACCGCTGTGCAGTTGAACCCCAACTATGCGGAAGCTTGGTCAAACCTGGGCAGCATTCTGCTGGGCAAGCGGCAAACGGACGAGGCGATCCAATGCTTTCAGCGAGCCATTCAGGCCAATCCCCAAATGGCCCAAGCCTACTGGAGCATGGGTTGCACCTTTGAAGTGGCCGACAAAAAGGAAGAGGCCATTCAGTGCTGGCAACAGGCCTTGGCGGTGGATCCGAAAGTGCAAGGGATTCAGGGCTACATCCGAATTGCCCAAACCCTGGTTGGCATGGGCAAGCGCCCGGAAGGGTTTGAGTGGTATGAGCGGGCGATTCATTTCGATCGCAAGCACCTGGATGCCCATTGGGACTTGATGGAACATCTATTGTTCTGGGGATATTTGCCCCAGGCCCGCCAAGTGGCCGATCGCTGCTGGCGCACCTTCAACGAGCCAGGCAGCAGCCCCCGGGAGCGCGTCCTTGCGGGCATCATCTCGACCAAAGCCTTTTGTTTTATTGGCTTGGGCCAGGTGGCCCGTCAGCGGTTCCTGGAAATCGAAGGCGAGTTTGTGCAGGTCATTGACCAGCTCTCTCCCTTCGACATCACGAAGCTCTATGGGAACGTGCTGTTTGATATGCCCCACTTGCGCGACGATGTGGCGGCCAACACTCGGGTGGCCAATGCCCTGGCGGAGGCCTATCGCAAGCTGGTGGAAAATGCCTTTAAGGATCACCAGGCCGCCAACAGCCCCCTGTATGCCATGCCCACGGCCCGATCACCCCGCACGTCCGATCGGCTGCGGATTGGGTTCATGTCTCGCCACTATCGCCGCCATTCCGTGGGGTGGTGCAGTGGCGAAATCCTCACCGCCCTCAAGGAGCATACGCCGCACCTGTTCCTTTATGTCACTGGCGACATGCCCAAGGACGATCGAACCAAGGTGTTTGAAAGCCTGGCCGAAAAGTTTTACATGCCCGGTGAAGAAGGATTCCCCGATGCCAACGCCCCCACCATCATTCGCCGGGCCCGGGAAGACAACCTCGATATCTTGTTTGACCTCGATTCGATCACGATCCTGCCCCATGCGGAAGTGCTCTATCACCGGCCCGCGCCCGTTTGCCTGACCTGGTTGGGCTACGATGCGCCCCACATTTGCCCCGATAACTACAACCTGGTGGACTGGAACACCCATCCGGCCGGCGTTGAGCACTATTACATCGAAAAGCTCGTGCGGATGTCGGGTTCCTTTGCGGCTCTGTCCTATCTGCCCACTGTGCCGACCGATCGGGCCAAACAGCGCCAAGCGTTCCGGATTGACCCCAACCAAACCATCTTCCTCAGCGTGCCCACGGGTCAAAAGGTCAGCATGGAAATGCTGCAAGCCCAAGTCCATGTGCTGCGCTATGTGCCCGATAGCATTTTGTTCTTCAAATCGCGGATTGGGGATTTGGAACTGATGCTGAGTCTCTATCACGAGGAATGCCGCCGCCAGGGCGTGAACCCCAATCGGGTGCGGCTGTTGCCCCGCACCGCCAGCGAGGAAGAACACCGGGCCGTCTATCAAATCACCGATGTGTTGCTGGATTCCTATCCCTACAGCGGCGCAACCCACAACCTGGAAGCCCTTTACTTCAACCAACCGATCGTGACCAGGGTGGGCGAGCAGTCCTTCTCTCGCCTGGGCTATTCCCTGATGCGGGCGGCGGGCCTTGACCGCGAGGGCATGGCCTGGACTTGGGATGAATATATTGAGTGGGGCGTGCGCTTAGGGCGCGATCGGGAGTTGTGCAGTGCGGTACGCCACAAGCTGCAACAGGCCAAGAATCCGGCCAATCCCGCCCCGCTTTGGAACCCCAAGGGCTTTGCGGCGGAAATGTACGGAATTTTGCAAGATTTACGCAGCAAGGCAGAATTTAGCCAAGCTTAAGGGATTATTTTGCGGCTTTTTTGCTCTTTTGCCCGCTTGCTGTCCTGAATTCTGGCCATGCAACAGGCGCATTATTCAAAGGGCGTATTATTCAAAGGGCGCATTCAGGCAGCGGCTAACCAGTTGATGGATTTTGTCAAAGGCAAAATCGTAAATCAGTTGTCCCAAATAATCAGACAACGGGGCCTGCTCCTTGGGAATGGTCTGGAGTAATGCGCGCATGGAATCTTCAGCGCAAAGGGCCGCGGCATGTTGTAACTGCATGAGCCAATCACGGGGCATTTTGGCCAGGAATTCTTGGACTTGTTGATGATGTCGAAGGCCCGAGAGTGCGTCAGCACGATCGCCCAATTGCTCGGGGAAAAAATTCATGAAATGGTCGGAAAAGTGATCCAGCCGTTGATTCAGCCGTTGATTCCATGGATCTGGCGTATCTAATGGATCTAGAGGCTCTTGACTATCCAAAGCGCCATTGAAGGGCGCAACAAATTCCGGTGAGTGATTCGGTATTGTCAATAAAAAATCAGATTGATCCCTGGGAACGTGATGCAGCGGATCCGAGGATTGATCGGCTTTTTGACAGTAATAGTCCAGTTTTTGGATTAGGATTTGATCGGAAATCGGCTTGCTTAAATAGTCATCACAGCCAACCGCGATCGCCTGATCTCGATCTTCCACCAATGCCTGGGCCGTGATCGCCAAAATTACCGTTGATCGCGAAGGCTCCAACGCCCGAATTTGTTGAGTTGCCTGATAACCATCGCAGCCGGGCATTCTTAAATCCATCAAAATTAAATGCGGATGCCAATCTTGCCACCGCTGCACCGCATCAGCCCCGTCCATGGCTTCCTGCACCGCAAACCCCAATTGACTCAACAATTGCACTAATAACAGGCGATTATCTGGGCGATCGTCCACAACCAAAATGCGATAGTGCGATCGAATGGCTGCCAAACCGATCGTTGGTGATTCTGCTGGGCGATCGCTCGCTAGAGAATCAGCCACAGCCCCCGATTCCCGGTGATTCAGCCTTGACTGAGACAACATTTTAGAATCCAGACGATCGCCCCAGAAGGACGCGGGCGATCGAGCTGATTCAGCAATTGTCGTTTGGTTTTGAGGTGGCCCCCAAGGCTGATGTTCAGACTTTTTCCCAGGCGATCGACCGGTACGCAGCGGCAGGGTAAACATAAATGTGCTCCCCAAGCCAACGGCACTTTCCACCGTCAACACTCCACCCATCAACTGCACTAACTGTTGGCTAATTGTTAAGCCTAAACCAGTGCCTTCCGAGCTTTTTTTGCCGGCTGCCGATTGGGAAAAAGCATCAAAAATCGCTTTTAAATCTTCAGATTCAATACCGGCTCCCGTATCAATCACTTGAAACTGAAGATAGTCATGATTACAAAACTGCCCTTTATAGGTCTCGTTTTGGCATGACTGAAATGTTGCAGCCTTGAAATCTGGATTCTCGGTCAATATTGGATCGCAAGCACCGGAATTAATCGGTGATCGTCCCCCTGCCAGAGATGGGTAGGGATAGACCTGAAATGTATTAACAATTAGGGTTGAAATTAAATCAACTCGAATGGCGATCGATCCTTGGGCGGTGAACTTAATCGCATTACCAACCAAGTTGAACAGAATTTGCTTCAGTTTTTTGGAATCTAAAATAATATATCGAGGAACTTTGTCGCCAATTTCCAAAATAAGTTGATTTTCTCGCTTAAGAGCCTGTTGTTGAAAAGTAATTTGCAGGGAATAGAGAATTTCATAAAGATCTACTTCTTCTTCGTCAAGGGTAAATTGACCCGCTTCAATTTTAGAAAGATCCAAAATATCATTAATTAGCATTAATAAATGAGTGCCACTATTCTGAATTAAATTCATATATTCGCGATGGCTTTCTGATAAATGAATGTCGCGGTTAATGAGCTGCGAAAATCCCAAGATAATATTTAACGGTGTTCTGAGTTCATGGCTCATATTGGCCAGAAATAGACTTTTTGCTCGATTAGCGGCCTCAGCCTTATCCTTCGCTTCCTGAAGTTGCAGTTCGGCCAGCTTGCGATCGGTAATGTCACGAGCTGCCGCATAAATCACCGAGTTAACCGGCACAGAGCGCCATTCAATCCAACGATAGGAACCGTCTTTGCAACGGTAGCGGTTCACAAATCCATGAAGTTCATTTTGATTAACCAGTTCATTCAAAGCCAGCATGGTTTCTTCAACATCCTCTGGATGAACATAGTCCATAAACCGTGATCCCTCTAATTCTTCTAAGGGATAGCCCAGAATTTTAGACCACTGTAAATTCAAGCGTTGAAAGCGCCCGTTAACATCCGCAATACACAATAAATCTAGTGCCACAGAAAAGAATTGATCGAGTTCTTCCGTTGTTTTAGCCAAGGCGTTGGCGATCGCCTTTTGATCTGTAATATCTTGAACAACCCCATGCCAAACAATTTCCTGATTCCCACGCAGCTCTGGGCGTGAATTGGCTTGCAACCACTTCACCTTACCGGAAGGTGTAATAATTCGCCATTCATGGCGGAAGTTCTGTAAATTTCGGCTTGACCATTCCACAGCCTGGATATAGCTTTCTTGATCATCTGGGTGAATTTGATTGAAAGTAATCATTGGATTTTGGATTGCTGCACTGAGAGGAACTTCATGAATTTCCTCAAAAGCAGCGCTGAGATATTCATACTCCACCGGTTTTCCCGGTTCTTCCACCACGGAATAGATCACTACAGGAGACACACTGGAAAGCCGCACTAGCCGACTTTCACTTTCACTTAAAGCATCTTGGGCAATCTTGCGATCGGTAATATCAATTGCAACGCCATACCAAGCAATTTCACCGTTTTCTCGCCGTTTTGGGCTGGCACTTCCCTGCAACCACTTCACTTTCCCCGATGGATTGATGACTCGCCATTCATGTTCAAAGGGTCGCAAACCTTCAATGCTACGTTCAACGGCTTGGTAATAGGCTTCTTGGTCATCGGGGTGAATGCGATCGAGCAAAGTATTGGCATCTTGTAAAAGAGTTGATACAGGAATTTCATGAATAATTTCAGCCGCTCGACTAATGTGCTCAAAATAAAAAGAACCATCGATGCGGCGCACCAAAATGTAGATATTGGCTGGTGAGGAATCGGAAATATCTAGAAACTTTAACTCACTTTGTTTCAGAGCAACTTCTGTTAATTTTCGATCAGTAATATCAATGGCCGTGATCGTGACATGCCAACAATCCCCTAGCACATCCCACACAGCATTATTGGTTTGCGAAATCCATCGAATAAGTCCTTGATGATTATAAATTCGATATTCATATGTTCCCGTTCTTTCATGAATAATGTCTTCTATAATTTGATCATAAACATTTTGCCAATCCTCTGGATCAATATCTTGCATCCAAAGATTTTGATTGATCAACAGCTCTTCGCAGGTGTAGCCAAATAAAGTTTCGCAACCGGCAGAAACGCGATCAATTTTCCAGGTATGATTCTTAAAAAAACGCAGACTCACGATTCCCGCGATCGCACTGTTCAAAATGTCCTTTGCTTGGGCCTCTGATGTTTTGAGGGCCCGCTCTAACTGCTTGCGCTCTGTGATGTCTGCAATAATTCCTGTAACTTGAATAATTTCCTGCTGTGCATTCAGGATTGGTTTTCCTTTAATTTGAATGTAACGGGAATTGCCCTTAGCCGTGATGATTCGTAAATCAGCATCAAAAGGCCGATGAGTAATCACTAAATTAATGACATCTTGCTGAAATCGTTCTCGATAGGCTGGATGGATGAAGTTGATTAATTGCTGAGCTTTCAAACCCTTGACTGGTTTGTCAAATTCACAAATTCGATAAATTTCCGGTGACCAGACGATCGCCCGCTTGGCCACGTTCAGCTCCCAATGGCCCACATGGGCAATTCTTTGGGCTTCTAAAAGACGGGCTTGGCTTTTTTGTAAGGCGGCGGTTTTTTCTTCAACCTTTAATTGCAGGATTTTTTCATAATCTGCCTGGGCTTGTCGAGATTTTTTCAGTGCCTTCAAAACTTTCTGAATGGAAAGATTGAGCAGATCAAATTCCAAAATCTGAACATTTTCAACTGGTTGTAATTCTTGGGTTTGGTGATCATGGTTGAGAGCCTTGGTCGCCACTCGCAACCATTGGAGCGATCGACTAATTCGATAGCCAGTCCAAATTCCTGTGGCTACTGCTCCTAGCAAAGCCAACAGGCAAAGTAAGATTGTGCGGTAAATATTGCTATGGATTTGATCCATAAATGCCGACTGGGGCAGCACAATCACCGTGAACCAATTTAGCTCGCCTCGGATAGGAATAATCTGTACAAAATAGTTTTGCTCTCGAATTTGAATCGTTAGCTTAAGCTTTGTTTTAATTTGTTCTAGATTGATTTTGTTGTTTCTAATAATCTGTGCCGTTTTTGAAATTAAATTATCCTTGCTTTGAGTGGCATCTAAGCGCCGATTATGGTGTTGAGTGTTTTGGGCTAATATTTTTCGAGGACTGGCATCAAAGGGTAACTCATTGGCAGAGCTGGCCACCAATAGCCCGTTGGGTTCCATCACAAAAATTTGTCCCTGACCATTGGTGTTAATGGATTGAAGAAAGTCTCCAAATTGTTGCAAATAAAAGCTGGCTGCTAGAACACCTTGAAACCGGCCAGACTGATCATAAAAAGGCACCGTCCGAATCAAGTGCAAGATTGGATTTTGCTTGCCCTTAGATAGACTAATTCCCAATGTCCAAAGACCAGCGGGGGTGCGTTTGGCCTTCAAGTACCAAGGATCGTGGGGTGGATCGCGATGGGGATAATAATCACGGCGAATTTCGAGCAAAACGCGCTGCTGACCCTCACGATTTGCCCAATAGCGGAGGAGCGATCGATCGGGTGAGGCAGCTTGCAACCGACGAATAATCAGCGCGTTTGGATCCGGACGCTCAACGGCTAGAAAATCGCCCGCCTCATTAGACAGGGCCAAAGTACTCAGTTTAGGAAATAGCTTAAGCTGTTCAATAAAAAATGACTCAATCCCGTTTAGGTCTAGGCTACTCAAGTGACCTTTGCGGATCAAAAACGCATTGTTTTGAGTTGTGATTTTGGGAATAGATAGGTAATGATCTAAATCCTGCTGAATTTGATTTGCTTTATTATCTAGTAGCCGATCGACCAGAGATTCAACAGCATCGCTGCCACTGCGGTAGGACAAATATCCCACCACGCTCACCACGATTCCCACTTGCAGCACAAAGGGAACCGTAATGACGTAATTGAGGGGAAGTTTATGTGTTGTAATTCGCCGAGCTAGCCTTTTCAGATACCCGGGAAAACTGACCCGTTGTAGAGACCCAAAATTCATAAATACCCAAAATTAAGACCCAGAGTCAGAAGGTGGGCGCTGGTGTCCCGGGAACTATCGCATGGGTCTAACCAGCTTTTGCAGGAAGCTTTTACAAGGAGCTTTTGCAGGAATTGATCCCACCATAACTCTGATAACAAGCAAAAGCGCCCTCCTTTTTAGCAAGGAAAGCGCCCTGATTTAGCGATATATGAAGCCTGCCGCTTCCTGGGGTAAATGCACAGAAATTCCTGGCTCTAGGAATTAACAGGCTTTGGCAGGATGGCTCCAGCCCCATGCTTCAGCCCAGCGCGTTTTGTTTTGTGTTTTGCGTTGTACTTTGTTGTTTCGCCTGTTTCGCCATTTTCTGGTGCTAAGGAACGATCAACACCGGACAGGGAGACAGGTCAATGACGCGATGGGCAGTGCTTTCGGCGGCTCCTTCGGTGGTTAGACCCATGCCCCGGCTGCCCATGACGACCAGGCTGGCTTCCACTTCATCAGCCACATCACAGATGGTGAACGCGGGCATTCCCTCGCGCTCAATCACTTCGGCTTCGAGGCCCCGCTCGGCAAACATGGCTTTAGCCCGGCTGAGGAGGGTTTCAGCCGCTTCGATGGCCCCTTCATCGGGGCCTGGAACGACCGACAGAATGACTAATCGACTGTTGTGCAGTTGCGCCAGTTGGGCAACGGTTTCGGCCGCCTCGCGAGATTCGGGCGATCGATCGATCGGAAAAAGAATCGTCTCGAACATCTTTAGGGGAAAATATTCACCGCGTGAACTTCCGCGAAAACTCCCGCGCGAATTTCCGCGAGACGCATTGAAAGGAGGTTTTTATCGTGTCAAAGAAAACTGTAGCAAATTTGTCGGCGGCTGATGTAGCTGGCAAGCGCGTCCTTGTGCGCGTTGATTTCAACGTACCTCTCGACGATGCTGGCAAAATCACCGACGACACCCGGGTTCGGGCCGCCCTGCCCACAATCCAAGACCTGACCGGCAAAGGCGCGAAGGTCATCCTGACCAGCCACTTCGGCCGTCCTAAGGGGAAGGTTGTTGATTCGATGCGTCTCACGCCCGTGGCTGTGCGGTTGTCGGAACTGCTGGGCAAACCGGTAGTGAAAACCGATGACTGCATTGGTGACGAGGCAGCAGCAACGGTTGCAGCCATGAACGATGGCGATGTGGTGCTGCTGGAAAACGTGCGGTTCTACGCGGAAGAGGAAGCAAACGATCCTGAGTTCTCGAAGAAGCTGGCTTCGCTGGCGGATCTGTACGTGAACGATGCGTTCGGTACGGCTCACCGGGCCCATGCCTCCACCGAAGGCGTGACCAAGTTCCTCAGCCCCTCCGTTGCGGGTTACCTGATCGAAAAGGAACTGCAATACCTGCAAGCGGCGATCGAACATCCGAAGCGGCCTCTGGCGGCGATCGTGGGTGGCTCGAAGGTGTCGAGCAAAATCACCGTGATCGAAACCCTGCTGGACAAGGTGGACAAGCTGTTCATCGGCGGCGGCATGATCTTTACCTTCTACAAAGCCCGTGGCCTGTCCGTGGGTAAGTCGCTGGTGGAAGAGGACAAGCTGGAGCTAGCACAGGCTCTGGAAGCCAAGGCCAAGGATAAAGGCGTGGAACTGTTGTTGCCCACCGATGTGGTGTTGGCGGATAACTTCGCTCCTGATGCCAACAGCCAAACGGTCAGCGTGGAGAAAATCCCCGATGGCTGGATGGGTCTGGACATTGGCCCCGACTCGGTGAAGGCGTTCCAAGCGGCGCTGGAAACTTGCCAATCGGTGATCTGGAACGGGCCCATGGGCGTGTTCGAGTTCGACAAATTCGCGGCCGGCACCAAGGCGATCGCGGAAACCTTGGCGACCCTGACTCCGAAGGGCGTGACCACGATTATTGGTGGTGGCGACTCGGTGGCTGCGGTGGAAAAGGTGGGCGTGGCTGACCAAATGAGCCACATTTCGACCGGTGGCGGCGCAAGCTTGGAGTTGCTGGAAGGCAAGGTGCTGCCGGGTATTGCGGCGCTGGACGAAGCCTAAATTTCGGGCTAGGGTCCATTAAACCCTGAAGATTGCGGGAATCCCTGAAGATTGTGGGGACAAGGGGCTTAAGCCCCTTGTCTTGCGCGATCCCTTGTAGGGGCACACCATCCTTGCAATCCTCCGTGGGGGCGTACGCCGGTGCGTCCCCACCCGGGTTTTCGTTCCCTTGCTTGGGGTTGATGGAATGACTCTTAGGTTTGAGTAACTTGAGTTTGAATAACTTGAGTTTGAATAACTTGAGTTTGAATAGATTTAAGCCGTTAAGTTTGAGCCATGAAATTTAGCGAATTATTGAAACAGTTAGAAAAGCTGAGCGATCGCCCCTTCGATCAATTCTCCTTGGCGGATGATCCTGAGCTGACCACGATCGCCCCGATCGCCCAGGCCCAGGGCGGTCAGTTGACCTACTTGGAAGGCGATAAGTTTGCGGACTGCTTGGAAAGCACCCAAGCCGCCGTGATTTTGCCTAATCGCCCTGAGTTAATTCACCAAGCCCGCACGCAGGGGTTAGCCTGGGTGGCGGTGCAAGATCCCAAAATGCTATTTGCAGTGGCTGTGCGGTTGTTCTATCAACCCTTTAAGCCCAAACCCGGGATTCACCCCAGCGCCTGGATTGATCCGACCGTACAACTGGGTCAAGAGGTGTCGATCGGGCCCCATGTGGCGATTTATGAGGGGGTGACGATCGGCGATCGAGTTTGCCTCATGGCCAATGTGGTGATTTATGGGGGCGCGTCGATCGGGGCCGATTCCTGGCTCCATGCCAACTGCACCATCCACGAGCGATCGATCATTGGGCAACATTGCATCATCCACAGTGGCGCAGTCATTGGTGATGAAGGATTTGGCTTTGTGCCCACGGCCCAAGGCTGGCAAAAGTTGGATCAAACCGGGCGCGTTGTGCTCGAAGACGGCGTAGATGTGGGAGTCAACAGCACGATCGACCGGCCAGCCATGGGCGAAACCCGCATTGGCCGGGGTACCAAGCTCGATAATATGGTTCACATTGGCCATGGCTGTCAATTGGGTGAAGGCTGTGCGATCGCCGCTCAAACGGGCTTGGCGGGTGGCGTGGAGTTGGGCAAAGGGGTAATTCTGGCCGGACAGGTGGGCGTGGCGAACAATGTCAAAATGGGCGATCGGGCGATCGCCTCCTCCAAGTCCGGTTTGCACAGTGACGTACCGGCCGGCGAGGTTGTCTCCGGCTATCCAGCCATTCCCAACAGTCAATGGCTCAAAACCTCCGCCATCTATCGCCGCTTGCCCGAGATGCAAAAGCTACTGCGGCAGATTCAATCTCACTTGGGCCTCAAGGACTAGGTGGTTGGGAGAATTTTCCAGTGAAAGTTCCTCATTCCTGCGACACTCTGTAATCAATCGCCCCAAGCTTCCGTATTCAGAGGACGAATTAGACGGCTTTGAATTAAGTGTTCAACGGCCCGCTCGATCGCATCCAGCGCATAGCCCGTGTTCACTTGAATCAAATCCAACGTGGCTGCAAAGCCCTTGCGATCGCACTGTTGAATAACACGTAAAACATCCTGCTCAATGGATGTTAGCTCTTGGGGAGCAAGGTGCATGGAAGATGCTTTAGACATGACAACCCTCCGACAACGTAGCAGTTCGGTGGCAGGTGTGTGGCGAGGAACTGGAATCTTCATCGACCCCATGGAAATCAATCTAGAAATTGGCCCAGAAACTAACCTGGAAGTCAATCTAGAAATCAATCCAAAAATCAAAAAGGTCGGTGAGTGAACCCATGGCAAAACAGCCTATCCATGGCGCTCATCTACGAAAAAACCAGAACGAAGGAAAGCCGACCTAAAAAACCAAAGTAAAATAGGCTATCCTTCTGAACTCTACTGTCTTTTAGAGAGCTTGACGGCGATTTCCGGACAATGTTCTCGTTTAGTTACGTAATTTTACGTAGAGTGCTGCCAAGGGCGATCGCCACTGTCTGGGATCCAGCAGAAGCGGTTGATTTTCCATGCCCTAACCACCCAAGACAAGGGGCTTAGGGCATGTCGTCAAATCGCCTGAAACCCTGATTCCACCGTTGTTGGATCGTGGGGGACAAGGGGCTTAAGCCCCTTGTTACAACGACTGGGACATGGAAAATCAATCGTTTTCACCTGATCCTAGGAAGTGACGACAGGCCCTAAGCCCCTTGCTCCCGCGATCTGGTTACGGTGGAATCCGGGTTTCAGGCGATGTGACGACGGGCCCTATTGTCCCGATCGCAGGTGGTAAACTTCCTCGGCCACGCGCTTCAAACGACGGAGCTGGGCTTGCATGTCACCTTGCACCCACCCGGCTGCCACCCGATCGAACCCCCAGCGAACGAGGGGGTTGGGGATCACGAATTCAAACCGATTAATTAACTGAGTGCCGGATCCATCGGGAATACATTCCCAAGAGTCGCGCCCCACAAAAAAGCCAGAAAAGGCCCAAACAATTTTGCCAGGCGATCGCTCCGCCACCGTGCATTGCAACGCCGGTTCCAGCAGGGGAATTTGCAACACAAATCGGGTGCGATCGCCCAAATTGGTTCCCCAGCGATCGCCCACGGGATCACAGCGTAGGGCCGGGTTTAGCCATCGATGCATCAGCTCGCGATCGGTGAAGCACCATTCAACCGCCGTGGCACTAGCCTGAATCGCGATCGACTGTTCATAAACTCGTGGCAAAACCGATTTACCTTGGCCGCGAGCCAGTTGAGTTCGAGTTGTAAAAAGACGGGAAGACATGCCAGGAGCCAAGGAAAAGTAAAAATGGGCGGCTGTATTTCTAGCTGTATTTCTAGAAGTTGCTAGAGGCCTTGAGAGACTTCTAGACCTGTGAGGGCGTTGGAAACGTCCCTTTTGGCACGGGCCAATCATGAATCGTCATGGGAGCAAAGGGCTTAAGCCCCTTGTCTGCGTTGATCACTGGGGCGTACAGAGGATCAACTGGGGAGGATCAACTGGGGCTGTTCAGACATCCTCTGTGGTTTTAGCTATTTCTGAGCATTACCAACATTCATGGCCGGTTCCCTAGTCCTAATTGGCAACCGACGCACCGTGACTGCGAGGATCCGTTGCCGCCGATTTTTGGGCCGAATCTCCAGACAACGGAGCATCAAAATCCGAAGTTTGGCCTTCGTTCACCTTTGCGTAGGGCAGGGTGGCGGTTCCGTCAGCCAAGGCCGCCAAATTCGCCGCCATGATTGATTTAGGCTGCTCCCCGATCGCCTGGGCTAGCTCCTGGCCCTGGGCATTCAAAAAAACAAAGTGCGGAATTCCATCCACTCGATAGCTCAGAATCTCAGGCAGCCATTTGGTGTTATCCACATTCAGCATCGAGAAATTGACCCGATCGCCATAGTCCTGCTTCAACTCCCGCAAATCATTGGCCATGGCCTGGCAACTGGTACACCAATCCGCATAGAACTCCAGCACCGTCGGCTTGCCATTGATGATCGCCTGATCCAACGGCACAGAGTCACGCGCCAACCGTTCCAGAATGTTGCTGTTGGGTTCCGTGCGTAGCCCCAAAAACAGCACCACCCCTAACAACGCCGCCACAATGGCCACCACCAAATTTGGCAAACGACTACCGGCCGCGGCAGCTCCGGGGATCACGGTTGAGGGCTGGGAAGTGGATTCGGGAGAAAGCTGGCTCATGGCAGAATGGCAAGACGAGAGGGCAAAGCGGAATGGCGGATCAGTTCTGGTGCTAGGCTAGCGATACAGTCCTCAAGAGCCAAGGATGATCGGGCCCGAACTTCTTTTTGGTGACTCGTTTTTGGTTCCCCATTGCTGGTGATCCAACATTTTCGGCGCAGGTTGGGTCGATCGCCCAAACCCCACGACTCCGAAACCAACGGGATCGCCCCCACAACCCCAATCACGACCGCTCTGCTCCGGTAATTGGCGCTTTGGTCAGTGTTCTAGGGTTAACAGTATTCTGCAAGGGCTATTTTGATTGTAACAACTTCGTTACATGTCTTCATGGGCTTGTTGAATTGCCGCTGGGTGGGCCGCTCGCTATTTAGGATTGGTCGCTGAAGGCTCGATCGCCCTATCCACCGGCCCGAGCGCTGTGGCTTTCCCTAATTGATCTGAATTGATCTGAACTAATCCGAATTATCCTAAATTGACCGGAATTGACCCGATTGCCCTGGTTTCCCCGATCGTTCGCTGGCGGTGATTTGTTTTGAAAAAGCGCGTCACACTCACCTTTCCGAAACATGCGGTACAAATGCCAATCACCTATCGATTGGCGAAAGAATTTAACGTGGCTGCCAACATTATTCGAGCGCAAGTGGCCCCCGATCGTGTCGGGAAATTAGTCGTTGAACTGATTGGCGACATTGACCAAATGGACGCGGCCATGGAGTGGATGGAATCCCTCGATATTGATGTTTCTTCTGCCAATCGAGAAATCTCGATCGATGAAGTAAGCTGCGTCCATTGCGGTCTTTGCACAGGGGTTTGTCCCACGGGGGCATTGTCGCTCCACCCAGAAACCTTCCGCCTAGAATTTGCTCGATCGCGCTGTGTAGTTTGCGAGCAATGTGTTCCCACCTGCCCGGTTCAAGCAATTTCCACCAGCTTTTAATTTCACCGGTTTCTTAAAATTCATCAGCTTCTCAATTACGCATTGATTTTCCATGAAAGTTGCCTTTCTTATCGATAAAACCTTGTAGTTAAAGAGGAGACAAGGTTCTGTGCGTCTATATAACAATCACACCGGACTATCGTTATTCATTCTGGCGCTGGTTTACTTAGCCTTGAGTTGGGTAGCGTTGCTCGCTGTGCCCCAGCCCCCCTCATTGGTGGAGGTGACGGTGGCGGCCCTGTTGGTTGCTGTGGCCTTGGCAGCCCTGTTTACGCTCAAGTTACCTTGGCCGAATTTTAGTCAATTCTCTTGGTTTCAAACGGCCACCAAGTCCTTCGGAGGCGCAATTCTGGCAGCGATGGCCGTTGTGATTGTGTTGTCGCGGTTGGACATTACAACGGATGTGATGTTGTTGTTGGCGGCGGAATTTTTGGCCAAGGTGGAGTTGCGGGTGGCGGGTCGATCGCGCTGGCAATCGTTTTGGCAAATGTTGGCGGCCAGTGCTGTGGGCATTGGGAGCGCGATCGGGCTGGCCCCTTGGTTTTTGATGTCGCGAGTCAGCGAGTAGTTGATTCACCCAGCTATTGACCGAGGAACCCGTCATCATGGCTCAGTCTCAGACTTCAGGATCGGGATGGTCGCAAGTGGTGCTGGTGACGGGGCCAGCGCGATCGGGCAAGAGTGAGTGGGCGGAACGGTTGGCCGCGGCCTCGGGGCGATCGGTCATCTATGTGGCCACCTCGTACCTGGATCCCCAGGATCAAGAGTGGGGCGATCGGGTGGCCCAACACCGCCAGCGCCGCCCGGAAACTTGGCAAAATTGGGAAGTGCCGCTGGAACTGGCCGCCGCCTTGGGCCAAGCGCCGGTCGATAGTTGTTTGTTGGTGGATTCACTGGGAACTTGGGTGGCCAACTGGCTCGATCGCCCCGATCCCGAATGGCAACAAACCTGTGAAGCGCTGTTGGCCACCTGTGCCGCCTTGCCAGCCATGTGTATTTTTGTGGCCGAAGAAACGGGCTGGGGTGTGGTTCCGGCCTTCCCCGCTGGTCGTCTGTTTCGCGATCGGCTGGGCAAGCTCGTGCGGGAATTGGGCAGCCGATCCGATGCCTGTTACCTAGTGACAGCGGGCTTTGCAGTTAATTTGCGGGCGATCGGTCAATCCTTAACAACCGGATAAAAACTATTTAATTTCCTTAAATATTGTCCAAGAATTGTCCAAAACTTTAATCTAAGCTCAAGATTCTTTGTCGGTAGTCCCTCTACCCTTCGCTTAGGATCGAAGTCAGGATAGTTGGTAACCCAACTTCCCATTCAAGCTTTTCCGTTAACCTGTTTCCATGCGCGCTGTTCACTCAGGTTTTCCCAATTATTTTTCCGAGTACCTCCCCAGTAATTGTTTTAAGCCAGAAGTTTGTAATTTGAAACAAACCCTTAACTCGGAATTTTAATTTTCTTCTAATTTGCTTCATAAGACCAGTTTTAACTGATCTTGAATTGAGCCTCTAAACCCAGTTTTGTTGAATCAAGCCAGCGCTAATTCCCAATCCTGGCCATCAGTTTTTTAACCTTTGGCCCTCGCCCACGGACTCCACACCAAAATGGCTCCTGAAGAACGCGTTAAACAATATCTTGCCCTTTGGTTGCAGTTGGGTAAGCAAGTGGTGTGCAGTCACGATGATCGCTTGCTGGGAACTCGCCGCACCATTGACGGTGAAGCTTACTCCGCAGAATTTGAGCAACTTTGGCAGCAAATCCTCCAAAAACCTCAGGTGTATCACTTGGCGGGCACAACCTGTTCCATGAAGGATTTATTGTCGGGACATTGGAGCTTGCTGCCCTGTGCAAGGTGTAGTTTGCTCTATCCCATCAATGACAGCTACTTGGAAGCGGGGCCCTGTCCCTGTCAGGATTTAGCCTCTTGGCCCGATGATGGGCCGCCGCCACGGGGGCCCGTCCGTGTGCAGGATTATTTGGATCAGATTCGGCTACGGCTGTCTCGCCAAAAGTTGATCCCCACACCGCCCAGCGAAGAAACGACTGAGGGCGAAGCCCGCGAATCAGATACTTGTAGTTTGCATGGGGGCGGCTTGCATGGGGGGCGATCGGAGCATTCCCTGTCCTAGGGGTTAATCAACAAGTCAACAGTGCTTGATCTGAGCTACAAACTGCTGACCATAGACTCCTAATATTTGCAAAGCCAAAATTGCTACTCTGCACGCCCCAGCGATCGACGTAGACAAGAGGCTTAAACCGACATAGACAAGGGGCTTAAGCCCCTTGCCCCCACGACGATTGATGCTTGGTCCGTGCCAAAAGATGCTTGCCAAACATCCTCATCATCACAGGCGATCGATCGGGTCGCTCGGCATCAGTTTCAGGGTCGGGATGGGGTTCTGGCGGGCTGGGCTGTCCGGGTTGGGTTGCCATCTGGGTTATACTGATCAATCGCGCTCTCAATCGGTCATCGATCGCCCGCTGAAGGATCGCCCGCCTAAGCCGGCCGCAATGGCCGATGCTTCCAACGGGCCATTGCCTGGAGAAGCGTTTTTGGGGTTGGAGTTGTGGTGAATCTCGCCTCGATCGCTTGATGGGCCGGGATCAACACAACCGCTAAGTTTTACCTTTTCGTCCTGCTTGGAGAACGTCATGTCCCGTGTTTGCCAATTGACCGGCAAAAAGGCGAACAACGCCTACGCCATTTCTCACTCGCACCGCCGCACCAAAAAGCTCCAAGAAGTTAACCTGCAATGGAAGCGAATTTGGTGGCCCCAAGGTAATCGTTGGGTGCGGTTGCGTCTTTCGACCAAAGCTCTGAAAACCCTGAACACCAAGGGTCTGCAAGCATTTGCTAAGGAAGCTGGCATTGATTTGAATAAGTGCTAGGGCCTGTCGTTAAATTTCCTGAAACCCTGATTCCACCCTTAGCGAATCGATTTCACCCTTAGCGAATCGTGAAAGACAAGGGGCTTAAGCCCCTTGCCCCCACGACGATTGGGATATGGAAAATCAATAGATTGTCTGAAACATCGATTTCACCCTTAGCGGATCGTGAGAGATAAGGGTCTTAAGCCCCTTGTTACGACGATCGGGATATGGAAAATCAATCGTTTCTGCCTGATCCTAGGAAATGACGACAAACCCTAATCCCATCCAAAGATTAAGCACTGAGCTGTTTAATCCATCCCGTCCAACTTGTCCCATGTGACAACTTTTGTTGGGTGGGAATTTTTTTGGGAAATTTGAGGACTTTTCCAGTTGCCACAGTCAGCCCGATCCTTGGTTTTGTTGGGAGGCGGCCACAGCCACGCGATCGCCCTGCGACGGCTGATCCAAAAACCCCTGCCCAGCGGCGCGATCGACTCAATCACCCTGATCAGCGAAGCACCCCAAGCGCCCTACTCAGGTATGGTTCCCGGCCATGTGGCGGGGATTTATAACCGGGAAGATTGTTTTATTGATTTGCAGTCCCTGTGCGATCGGGCGGGGGTGGCGTTGCGGGTCGATCGCGTTGTGGGGTTGAATTTGGGCGATCGGCAAGTGCAACTAGCCAGCGGGGAAACGGTTGGGTTTCGCTGGCTCTCGGTTAATTTGGGCAGCACGCCCCTGGTTCCCCCGGGTGTTCAACCGCTTCTGGGGCGATCGATTATTGCCGCGAAGCCGATCCAAGCCCTGTTGGCAAACTGGGATGCGCTATTGTCGGCCTTGCCCCAATGGGGATCCAAACCGTTGCGGTTGGTGGTGGTGGGCGGTGGTGCAGGTGGTGTTGAGCTGGCCTTGGCGGCCCAGCGACGTTTGCAACCCCTGGCGGGCGATCGCCTGTCGATTCTTTTGATTCAGCGAGATACGAAGCTCCTACCTCACTTGGCCCCGGCGGTGGGCGATCGGGTGGCCCAGGTGCTGCAATCCCAAGGAATTGAGCTGGTTTTGAGTGAAACCATCACCCACGCCACCTTCGTAGGCACAGATACCCAGTTGCGGGCTGCCTCGGGGCAATTGTTTTGGGGCGATCGGGTGCTGTGGGCCACCCAAGCCGCTGCGGCCCCTTGGTTGGCGGCCACCGGCCTCGCCACGGATCCCCAGGGATTCATTGCGGTTAACCGCTATCTGCAATCCTGCTCCCATCCCCAGGTCTTTGCGGCGGGAGATGTGGCGACGATGCTGGAGCAGCCACGCCCCAAGGCCGGCGTGTTTGCGGTGCGTCAAGGCCGCCCCCTAGCTGACAACTTGCGAGCGGCCATTTTGGGCCAGCCCCTGAAGCCTTTCAAAGCCCAAAAGCAGTTTCTCAGCCTCATTAACTTAGCCAATGGCCAGGCGATCGCCACCCGTGGCAATTGGACTTTTACAGGCGCTTGGGCTTGGGTTTGGAAAGATTATATTGATCGGAAATTTATGCGGCAATTTCAATAGCTTGAAAGTAAGTATTTTTAGATAGTCTCTAAAAAGTTTCTTTGATGCTGACCAAGTGTTAATGCAAAGTGTTAATGCAAGGAGCAATAGTCGTGGGGCAAGGAGATTAAGCCCATTGTTAAAGAGCAATAGTCGTGGGGCAAGGAGATTAAGCCCATTGTTAAAGAGCAATAGTCGTGGGGCAAGGAGATTAAGCCCATTGTTAAAGAGCAATAGTCGTGGGACAAGGGGCTTAAGCCCCTTGTTTATGATGATAGCTCAGGCATACAGAGTAGCAGTTTTAGCTTTTCAAGTATCCTTTTAAATTTCAAAATTCCTAGAGTTTTCACCACAACTCTCAAGATTAGCTGTCTCGTAAACATTGCGCGTCTAACAGCACCCAGGTTTGATCTTGCAACACGGCGCAACTATTCATTAGGGATTGCACGAGGGGTGTTTGTCCCTGCCTCAGGGTTTGCAGCGCTGGTTCACTGGCCTCTGGATATTGCTCTAGCCAAGAATCTTTGAGGTAATTTTCTGAAAAAGCGGCTCGATCGATCAGCCAAAATGAAATGTGATATCGCGCCAAAAAGAATTTCATGGTTTGGGCATCGGTGCTGTATTGGGCTTCAATGGTTCGTAAAATTCGCTCCCGAAACAGGCGGTAATATCCCAGATGATAGGGGACAGCGTATTCTTTTCCCGTGAGAATTGAACGTCCTGCAAAAGTGGGAATGTCATCACCAACATTGCTCAGAGAAGCAGTTTTAATATCAATTGGTTGACTCTGAAGGAATTGATAAAGCTTGACGGCACGACCCGTTTGATAGCTATTCGCTGGAAAAGTAGGAACTAACAGCGGATACCCCAACACCAGCACAATTAAAATAACGCTGAAGCTTCTGGAAACATAGATTTTCCAGCGAAGGGATTTTGGTTTTTGTCGAATGGCTTGTGAAATTGGGGCATTGAAAAGCGGGGGCAAGGAATAAACCGCAGAGGAATCAAAATTTGGAATCGATCGCCCGGCCCAGCGCTGGAGAGCTTCCCAAATAATCACAAGGCTAATGGCCGCTGCGATCGCGATTATGATTCGGAAGCTGTGCCCCGTGTAGCGACTGGGCAAATGAAGCCGAAACAGCAAACCATGGGCCAACAAAAACCACCCGATCGAAGCCAAGCCCAGTTGCCATAAATTGTTAACCTCAGGCGTAATGCGGTGGCTGAGGGGAAATCGCGCTTGAATACTTTTGAGCTGCGAAAGGGAGATTTGAAAAAGAGGCAAAGCAAAGCCAAAAATTAAGGTAACTGGTGTCAGGAGTGATCGGGGAATGAGATTAGTACCGCGACCGAAAAACCAGTAATCAATCCAGTCGCGATCGAAAATATTTGTGCGTCCCCCATCCAGAAATTCCGGCATTGCACGGGCAATTTTTTCAGAAACCACCGGCCCAAAATTCTGCCCCAAAAAGAGCACCGGCAACAGCACAAAAAACAAGCTGCCCAAAGCACCAATATATAAAAATAGTTGTTGACGTTCCGCATCAATAAGGCGGCTTTGAATTGCCAAAACCAGATCTGATTTCTGTAATGCTAAGTCTTCTGCCACGTTCAAGTCCGAAGGATCACGAATCGTCCAAGCGGCCGACAACCAGGCGCGTTCTAGTTTTTGATAGCCTACCCAAGCAAGTTTTAGCGAAATCAAACCACCAGAAACCAAGGCATAGGTTGGACAAATTAACCCCTGAAGGGCAATGGAACTCCACAACAATTGAGGTGATTTCCGAACTAATCCATCTAAAACTGCTAAGAAGAGCGGAAAGGCAAAGGCTCGCGACGTACCAGAAACTAGATCATCCTTGAGCCAAAGACTTTGATTGAGCAAGATAGTTGCTAAAAAACCGGCCACCGGAACTGGGAAAATGGTAAAAGTGACCCGATAGGTAAAGAAGGTGATAATCAGTCCAAGGATCGGCGGTAGGAGCTTATTAAAAATCAGGGGATTGATTTGTAAAAAAGCGGCCAGTTGATAGAGTTTGGTGTAGCCGATCGGGGCGATCGATTCAAAATAATCAGCAATCAAATCATTATGAAAAAGGCTAGGGTTTAAAAATCGCTGCATCCAAAACACATGTTGGCGAGCGTCATCCTGCACCACAAACTCACCGCTGAACCCTTGATGCAGGGACAGGCCACCATAGAGCGCTGCGATCGCTAGACTCCACCACAAGGGCCAGGGCGATCGCCCCGATCGATCAAAACAAATTTGCACGAGACGATCGCGCCAGTTCCGCCCTTGAGGATGATTAACAAAATTGCTCACGGCATCAGCCCAGATTGATTTTTTGATAGCTCGTCAATTTATCGATCGTCAGTTGATGAGCAACCGATCATCAATGGACAAGTGATATGATTCTACTGAATTTTCAGAAAGCTTACCCCGGCAAGATTGACAGCAAAGGAATCAAGACTCCCAAGCACAAAATCAACAAGAAACCCATCAATCAAATTTTGTCAGTCTCAAGGTTCTGTAATTTATTGGTAATTTCACGACAGAACTACAACAGTCCCAAAGTTCTGAGGCAACGATAGGTAATTTCCTTGCGAGCGGTTGCCTGAGCCGGTTCCTGGAGTTCCAGGTTTGTGGCAAAGAAGTAGACCTGTTCATTTTGCTCCAAATAGCCCACATACCAGCCAATTTGAGGGTTCGCGCTCATGGCCCAGCCCGTTTTCGCTCTGACGGTGTATTGTGCCGTTTGATCCATGATCATGATGTCTTTCACGATCGCGATCGCCCGTTCAGAAAAAGGCAACTGGTTTAGATAAAGACGCTGAAGAAACTGAATTTGTTCTTCGGGGGTAATTTTGAGCGGGCCCGAAAGCCAAAATTGATCAATATTAGAGGAATCGCCAATGTTGCGATCGCCGTAATTTGCCCCAATCACCCCAGCTTTCATACGCTCATAGCCAACACGCCGAGCCAGAATTTGATAGAACCAGACGGCTGAAACCTTGAAGGCCTCGCGCATGTTTAAATCTTGGTTCCAACCGGGAAAGGGTCGCTGAATGCCATCCCAAGTGAACCGCACATCTTGATCGGGAATCACTTGGGCATCAAGGGAAATTAGCGAATTTAAAATCTTGAAAGTGGAAGCGGGAGAAAACGGCGTTTGATTGCGCTCTGGATTGTGTTCATAAATTTGATTCTTCTGAGGGTCATAAATAATAATGGAGCCTTCAACGTTGAGATCTTGAAAATGTTGACCAAATTCAGAAACCACTTGTCGCTTGATCACAGCTTGCGGTTGAGATTTTGGTGTTAGTAATGCTTGTGAAAATTCTTGATGAGTCACCAACAAATTAATTGGTTTTTCAATCAGGCTTTCGTTGGTTTTAGCCAAGCTGGGCAGAGAAAAATTTAGACAACAAAAACTTAAAAATGAACCAATTATTATCAAAATCTGATCGCTCGTTCGATAATTAGATTGATTCTTTTTTTGATCATTTGGTTGATTACTGACTTGACTATTTTTCATGATTCTATAATTAATGAAAATTCAAAAACTACCTAGATTAACCTAGGTCTCGGCTCAATAACTCGAACTGAGTTGGCCGCTCCAGCATACCACTAATTTGATCCCTCTTAAACCAGACCCAAGATGGTTTCCAGCTTAAAATCAGGAAGTGAATGAAGTACCAACCGATCTCAATCAACCATGAGTGATCATCAACCCAGTTTAGAAACTGAGACAACGCTAGCTATCAATCCCGATCGCCTGCAAAAAATTAAGGCCGCCAAGGACAAGGCCCGAAACAATCGAGCTGGCAACGAACGGGGTTTATATTTGCTATTCACCGGATTGGGCAAAGGCAAAACCAGCAGCGCCATGAACTTGGTCTATCGCCATTTAGCCCATGATTTGCCTGTGGCGGTGGTGCAATTTGTGAAAAATAACGAGGCGTTTCCCGATGGCGATCGCCTGTTGCTCACCCGGTTGCAAAACTTGGGATTTCCGGTGCAAATGCACACCATGGGCGGTGGATTCACCTGGGAAACCCAGGATCCCGATCGCGATCGGGCCATGGCCACCGCTGCCTGGGAACAAGCCCTAATTTATATCCAAGATCCGCAAATTTCCCTGGTGGTGCTCGATGAGTTGCACATTGCCCTCAAGCATCAGCAACTGGATCTGGAGCTGGTGCAGGGGGGAATTCAAAATCGGCCTCACCATTGCCATGTGGCAAGCACGGGGCGTTATGCTCCTCAGGGGTTGATTGAAATGGCGGATTTGGTGACTGAAATGAACCGCATCAAACACCCGATCGCCCAGGGAATTCCCGCCCAGCAGGGTATTGAGTTTTAAAAAGCCTCAGGGCGCAATCCTGCGCCCTGGATTCATCATAGGTTACGAATCTGGGTTGATTGCAATCTTGCTTGATATTTCTTAATCAAAAAGACAACGAACTCTAAAGATTCTCAGCCGTTTGTGAACCGTACCTTTGGCCCCCGCCGATCGGGAAACTGCTCCAGGCGATCCGGTTGCCCGCCTTGAGAGACTGAATAGCCAATCTGCGATCGATAGCAGTGAAATTGGGTAAATTCGGAAGAGGCTGAACGTTGCTGAACGTTGCCGCTGAATGCTTGACCCTTCACCATGCCCCTTTGCTATCGCATCAATCAAGCGAACATCCCAGGCAAGAGACCCCAACCGAGAACCTGGCCATGAACTGGGCAATTGAAACCCGTGGTTTAAGTAAACAGTTCGATCGCAAGCTGGCCGTCAATCAGGTGGATTTGAAAATTTCCCCTGGGGAAGTTTATGGGCTAATTGGCCCCAACGGAGCAGGCAAAACCACTCTGATTCGGATGTTGGCGGCCGTGGAAGCGCCAACTCTCGGGGAAATTTTGATTGATGGTGAATATTTAACGGGTGAATCTCTCAGCGGTGAAGATCCCCATCGGCGCGGTCGGCGGGCAAAACTGAAACAGCGAATTGGCTTTTTACCGGACGATTTCCCGGTCTATGAAGATCTGACCGTTTGGGATTATTTGGACTATTTTGGGCGGCTCTATGGCCTGCGGCGATCGCACCTGCGGCAGCGGCTTTATGAAGTGCTGGATTTGGTGCAACTGCTGCCGAAACGAGATAGCCCGATCGCCACCCTTTCGCGCGGCATGAAACAGCGGCTGAGCCTAGCTCGCACCATTATTCACGAGCCGATTTTGCTCCTGTTGGATGAACCCGTTTCCGGCCTTGACCCGATCGCCCGTTTGGAATTTCGCAACCTGATGCGGATTTTGCAAGGGGCTGGCATGACCGTGCTGATTTCGTCCCATGTGCTCAGCGACTTGGCGGAACTTTGCACCGCGATCGGGGTGATGGAACTGGGGCGGTTGGTGGCCAGCGCACCTCTGGAAGCCCTCTACGCCCAATTTGCACGCCACACCCTGGTCATCACAGCCCTCGATCGGCTCAATGATTTGCAAACGATCCTGAAAGCCGACCCAAGGGCGATCGCCTGGGAATGTCATCCCACCACCGGCCGCATTACTGTGGATTTTCAGGGTGATGAAACCGACTGCGCCAACCTGCTCGGGGAAATGGTGCGGGCCCAAATTCCGATTGTGGAATTCCGGCGCGATCGAGAAAGCCTGGAGCAAATTTTCTTGAAACTGGGACACCAACAAGCTTCATGAACCCCCACCCCTCACGTTGGCTGAATCGCCTGCAAACCACCCAACGATCGCTCAAAATTCAGCTCGATCGCTGGCTCGATCGGCTCGGAAACTGGAATCCCCAACTGCTGCGAGAACTGAAAGGCAACTGCACCTCGCGCAACTTGACCTTAGCCACCCTCAGCTCCCTGATTGCCCAAGCAACCTTTTGGATGTGCTGGCAAAGGATCGCCGTTGAAACCGCCACCGTTGCCACCGAAACCGAAGGCATCCTGCGGTTTTATTGCACTGGCGAGGCCGATGAAGAACTGCGAGCTTGTGAATTGCTGTCATCCTCAACCTTTGCGGTGAATTGGCCCATATGGTGGCTGGACTTGTTCTTTTGGCTGTCTTCAATTTTGGTGGGCCTGTTGGTTTTGGGTGGCACTCAGGCCCTGATCGCCAACTGGCTTGAAGAAACCAAACAGGGAACCCTTGACTTCATCCGCATGACCCCGGAACCCAGCCATCGAGTTTTGTTGGGAAAACTCTTGGGTGCGCCGGCCCTGATTCATTGGGCAGTGCTGCTGGCCTTGCCCCTACATACCCTAGTTGGCCTGCAAGCGGGCCTTGGTGTTAGCGGCCTGTTGCTGGTGGATGGCACAGCGGTGGCTTTTCTAGGCGCGCTTTATCTGTTGGGGTTGTTTTATGCCAGCGTCAGCGACAGCAGACAAGCCCTATCCGCTTGGGCCTTTGGCATTTTGGGCCTCTTCCTGTTTGCCCCCGTCCTGACGATCGCCCGAGGGGTGATGATCCGAGGCACGATGGACACCCCTGTATCCCCTTCCTGGGTGTGGTTTGGTCAAGATTTGATCGTCCAGCCGCAGCTTTGCGCCGCCATCGCGATCGCTGGGTTTGCGGGGGTGGCCCTGGCTTTTTGGCAAGCCGTGACCCGACGGTTTCAGAACCCCGCCAACACCTGCATCACCAAAGTGCAAAGCTATTGGCTGACGATCGGGTTCAACCTGTTGGCCATGGGGTTTTTTGTGCCCTGGCATCCAACCCAATTCAAAGCTTGGGCGGTGGTGGGTTTCTTTTGGCTGATTCAAATGTTCGCTTGGGTGGTGTTGCTGCTGCCCCCGCGCCAAACCCTGTTGGACTGGGCCCGCTATCGCCATCTCCAAAAAACCCGAGACGCGCGATCGAACCAACGGGCGATCGATGACTGGCTGTGGGGAGAAAACAGCCCGCCCCTGTTGGCCTTGCTGGTGAACGGTGGGCTAACGATCGCCCTTTGGTCGCCTTGGGCCCTGGCCTTTGGTTTCAACAGCTCCACCCAAGGCCTGTTGGTGTTGGTGGCGATCGGCTGCACCACGGGTTTAGTGCTGCTCTATGGAGCACTGGCCCAGTGGGCCCTGCTGTGGCGGGTGCGCCAACCGGTCGCCTGGGCCACGGGATTGGTGGGAGCGGCGATCATCGGTTCGCTCGTGCTGGGTCTGATCATGCGATCGCGCGATGCGATCGGGTGGACCAATGCTTGGGACTGGGTTTGGCTCATGACCCCTGTGGCCCCGATGCTGATGGGCATCATTTCTGATCCGCTTTCCCTGAGCATGGCGGGAGTGGCCTTTGCGATCAACGGTGTGGCGGCCGTGGGGATCAGTTATGTGGCCCTGAACCAGCTCGATCGGCTGGGGCGATCGGAGTCGGCGGCGTTGATTCAGGGCGATCGCCCCCAAGTCTAGGAATCCAATAGGAACTCCACAGGAACTCAACCCGCATGATTCATCAACAACTCAAGCGGGTTCCATTCATTTTTTCACTCAGGCCAAATCATGAAATATTTTGTACCGAACCTCAAGCTCAGTGCCGATCTACCGCCTCAAAATCAGTTAGAAGATAAGCTGGGGGGACTCCCTTGGGGCCTGCCGCCAGACCAATATCCAATCTGTAGTCATTGCGGAAAAAGTCAGTCCCTTTTGGCACAACTCATTCACCACCCAGAGCGACTAGATTTGGGGCGATCGGGTCGTGTGCTGCTCGTTTTTCAATGCAATCACGATCCGGGCACATGCCCCACCTGGGAAGGGGGATCAGGAGCCAACGCCTGTTTAATTCTGGATCCGGAAGTATTGTCCGATCGCTTCGTGCCCATGCCAGCCGACTCACCGCCGCTAGAGTTGGAAGCCCGAATTACGACCTGGATTCCCAAAAAAGATGCGGTGACCAAGAATCAAAAACCAGCATTTTTTGATGATGATCAATATTGGGACTTGCCCGATGCTGCCACCGACAGCGTTGGTTTTATGACCAAGTTAGGCAGCGTTCCGGCATGGTTGCAAAGCCCGAGTGAAGCCCCAGGGGAAGGCTGGGTTTTTGTGGGTCAACTCAGCGATTCATACCAATTTTTAGAGCAGCCCACTAGTCCAATCGATATTTTTTGGGATGAATCAGAAAATACTTGGATTTGCGAGGGGCCGAACTTTGGTGATGGTGGCATTGGCTATATTTTTCTGCGATTTGGTGCGGATCAACCTGAAGGTTGGTTCTTTTGGCAATGTGGTTGAGGGTGGGTCGCAGAAAATAGCCTTGATCTTGCTGAATCAGTTAGCGTTCTGACTCATGCTGAAGAGTCGGCGGCTGGGGTTAGGTTGAGGCCGCGATAGATTTGCTCGATCGGGAAGCACAGATCAATACTTTTGAGGGCGATCGTGTCACCGGCTTGATAGTTCAAAATCAGCCAATCGCCTGCTTCATTCTTGTGGTACAAATCCACGGTGATGCTGGTAGAACTGACTAATAGATAGTCAATCAGCATGGGGTTTTGGCGATAGCGGCGGAATTTTTGACCGCGATCGTAGGCTTCGGTGCTTTCGGACAGCACTTCGACAACTAGGCAGGGATAGGTGATGTATTGGCTGGTGCTTTTGTCGCGATCGTCGCAACTGACGCTGGCATCGGGGTAGGTGTAATCGTTGGTTCCCAGGATGTTAACCCGAAGATCAGAGTTACCAACGATGTAGCTTTTATCCTCTAAGTGATTGTCAAGCAAGGCAGTTAGCTTGACAGCAATTCTGCTATGGGTATTATCACCCCGAATTAGGGGACATGCTTGGCCGCTAATCAGCTCATGTTTTTCAAGTTGCTGTTCTTCCCAGAGAAAATATTCTTCTGGCGTAAGGAAGTGGTGATTATCTCTGACAGCGCTCATGATTTATCTCCTGCAAATCAGATGATAAGCTTAGTAGTCATCATCTTTCTGCGACGTAACAAGTTTCGGCTGTTTCTAAGATATGGTCGCGAATTCTGGGATTTAGCGATTTGGGTAGTGCCGTAATTCAGTAATGATGAGCCAGTGAAAGTCTTGCGATGTAAGCAACCAGCCACCGAAAACTATCACCTCACAGGCAATACCTCAACAGGAATTTCAATGTGTTGGAGTTTCATGCACACAGTAACCTATCGTTCAATGCACCTGATCGCTATTTGAGGGAGGATAATTGTTGGTTTAAGTATAGAGTATTTTAAGTTATTTTAATAAATACTAAAACATCTTGACTGATCGTATGCATCCAAAATCAGGAAGCTTATCCTGATTTTATTGATGCCGAAAATCAACTTCTAGCCAGACAGGTGAACCAGCGATGATGCAAACTCAGACTTGGACATTTGGAAGACTCAATATAATTAGCGCGTACAACATGGAAAACAAGAAAAATCTTATAATGAGAGGCTTGGGATCTAATGAAACTGTTGAAGGGGGTCAATCGAAGTGGACTTTTGCCAATGTCAAGGAATTCATAAATAATAATGAAGAATTCATATACGGCACTCTAGTTCGCTATGCACCGAGAATGGAAGAAATAATGAACGAAGAGACGCACCAAATTGAAACTAGAGAAATACGTGGAAGACTCTTAGGACAGGTATTGTTCTTTATTCATGTTGAATCTGGAATCATTTCATATCATATTAGAGGCAAGCAAATTAGCAAGACTCAGTTTATTGACAAGTCTTGTGAAGTATTCAGAAAAGGCTTTAATGACTTTTTGATGGACGTTGACATACAAGCAATTCAGGATAGTGAATATGAATTTTCAGAGCGGCTCATGGATTTATCTAGGGTAGAGAGTATTAGAATATCTCTCCATCCGTCTAATCCCAGCTCAAGACCTGAATGGGATGATATCGATCAAGAGCTGAAGGAACTAGGTGCTAAAAGCTATACGGAAGATCTTAGAGCAGCTCCAAATTCCAATGGATTGAATCAGAGCAGTTTACTCAATCACTTTCTAAGTAAAATTCAGATGTCTATTGATGGTTATGGACTGACAGTAGTGAAAGGAGTTGATCAAGAAGGGAGGGAAAAGACAATTAGCACTAAGAATAATCCTATGACGGTCTCTGTGAAAGTTGATGATATGAAGGTGAAGGATGATAAGCAAGTTGAAAACCTTTTAGACCAACTCTCTAGCTCTTTTAGAGCTATTTTTTCTAGGTTCAATCACTAAATCATGAATCTCCTACAATTCTTACTAAAACTTGTTTCAAGGCATAGAGATTTTTTCTTATCCCTTATTGCCATGATTTTTTGTTATCAATTTTTTGCCAAATACCAATTCTCTAATGCATTCGCAAAAGACATATATGGAGTTGCTATTTCTGTACTTTCAATTATTTTTTCTGTATACTTTGCATCGATGGCGATCATTCTTTCTTCAGGAGATAATGACTTTCTAGAATTTTTAATTGAGCATAATACATTTGAGAGAATTGTAAAAAATATCAAAGCTGGTCTTACAATAATATTTGCATCATTGATGATATGCATAGTCTTATACATTGTCACAGCAGCTTGGATTGATTGGAAGGTTGAAAAACAGCCATTCTTTATGTTGCTCATATTTTTATTTGTATTTCTTTATGGAATGCTAGCAGCTTTAGAAACAGCAAAAGATTCTATTCGATACACTCTGTATAGAGGGAGATTTTTAGCTCTTCAGAAACAAAAACAACAACAAAATCAAAATACATCACTGGATATATCTGAGCGTAAACTCAACCAACAATCAATGATTTCTTCTATTTTATCTGCTTTATCTCGTTTTTTTCATGACTAAATCGGTCGGTTCTTGAAAAATCTGAAATCGTTTACTCGCAAAAGTGATAACCATTGACTATTGTTTAATAATAAATGACACTTGTTATTAAGACTGCTCATATCGTAATACTCTTACTCCATGACTGGATTAGCATGGTACTCGTTGGTTTATTTTCAGGGGGGTTAGGGGTTTACGGGTGGGCCGGGAGTGATCGCGAGTCGATCGCCCACTTTGAGACCCAACTGAGCCGATCGCCCTGCTGGCAATTCCAACACCGCATCCACCCATAGATTGGGGCCATAACTCGGGCAGGGATCCTCGCGGCATGGCGGCACATTCGCCTCGATCGCCACCACACGCCCCTCCCGCAAAAACACCATATCCAACGGAATCAGCGTGTTTTTCATCCAAAACCGCGCTAACCGAGCTTGCTCAAAGGGAAACAACATCCCCCGTCCCGGAGCCAACGATCGCCGAAACATCAGCCCGATCGCCTGTTGCTCCGGCGTGCGAGCCACCTCCAACAAAATCTCCTGAGTCCCGATCGTGGTGCGCGCCTCGATCGGTAACTGCTGCCCGCCCGGCTCTGGTTGGCTCGCCTCCAAAGGCGCACAGGCCATCAGCCCGATCGCCCCCAACACCAGGAGCGATCGCGCCAATTTGTGAGCCACCGCACCAAACAGACCAGGCCGATTAGGCGATCGCAGCGTCATACCTTCAGAGCCAATCCTTGAGCGTCCTAGACACTCACTAATGCAGCCGTCATCGCTTGGAACAGCGCCAACCCGTCCGTATTGCCCAACGCCGCATCGGCCGCCCGTTCCGGGTGGGGCATCATCCCCAACACATTCCCCTGATCGTTGCAGATGCCCGCGATTTGGTTCAAAGAGCCATTCGGGTTGCTGCCCTCATAGCGGAACAGCACTTGGCCCTTGTCCTCAATCTCCTTCAGGGTGTCCGGATCGGCATAATAGCGACCTTCCCCGTGGGCGATCGGTAGGTTCAGCACTTGCCCCGCCGCATAGCCATCGGCCCAGAGGCGGGCGCTGCGTTCCACCTTCACAGCCACCCGATCGCACACAAAATGCAAATTCTCGTTGCGAATCAGCGCCCCCGGCAGCAACCCCGCTTCCGTCAGGATTTGGAACCCGTTGCACACGCCCAAAACCGGCTTGCCCTGCTCCGCCGCTTCAATCACCGATCGCATGGCCGGCGAGAACCGGGCGATCGCCCCGCAGCGCAAATAGTCGCCATAGCTGAAACCGCCGGGAATCACAATTGCATCAAGATCGCTCAGGTCGCTGTCTTGGTGCCAAACCATGCGCGTGGGCAGGCCCAATAGCCCCTGAAACACCCACTGCATATCCCGATCGCAATTGGAACCCGGAAAAACGATAACGCCAACTTTCATGGACTGGAGCAAACCCGCGACTTGCGCTCCTATCCTATCGTGCGATCGGTTAACTTTAGTTTCATGCTCCTAACCGCTGACGATCTACTCTTTTTTCAGCGCTGCCCCCGGCGCGTCTTTTTGGATTTCTATGGCGATCCCAGTCGGCGCGCCCCCACGGCCGGTTTTATCCAAAAACTCCATGACGAGAGCGATCGCCACAAGCGCGATGCGGCCCAGCAAGTTGCCGAAAAGCTGGAACTCGAACCCGTGCGGCCGCAGTTTCGCCGGGGCGATCGGGAGGCGGGCGCGGCGGCCACCTTGGCGCTGATGGAAGCGGGGGCGGGGTTGATTGTGGGTGGCCTGTTGCGGGTCGAGGAAATCCCCGGTGTGGAGCTGGTGGGCCATCCCGATTTATTGGTGAAACGGCCGGGCCAGTCAGCTTTTGGCGATTGGATCTATGAGCCGGTGGATATTCGATTGGGCAAGAAGCCGAAGCTGGAATATCAACTGGTGGCGGCGCTCCATGCGGATTTGTTGACGATGATCCAGGGGGCGGCTCCGGCCAAGGCAGGGGTGATTTTGCGCGGTCGATCGCCCCATTGGGTGGACTTGCGGACGCGGCTGAAGCAGGTGCAAGACTTGCTGGCGAACTTGATCGACCAACTGATGGAGGACGATCGAGAGCCGGAGCTATTCATTTCCCGCAACCGCTGTTCCCTCTGCCATTGGGTGGGGGACTGCACCGATCGGGCGCGGCAAACCAAGCACCTGTCGCTGATCCCCGGTGTGACTCCCGCTCGCTACCGGGTGTTGGAGCGGCTGAAGATCCAGACGATCGAGCAGTTAGCGGCCACACCGGTCGATCGGCTCCAAGCATTTCCCGAGTTTGACGGTGCGGCGGAGGCGGTGTTGCTGCAAACCCGCGCCACCTTGACCCAGCAACCGATCGCCCTGGCCGTTCGTGAGGCTTGGTCGCCCGATCGCCTACCCGTTGCCCCGGTGGAACTCTATTTCGACATCGAAGCGGAGCCGGATCTATCGCTGGATTATTTGTTAGGCGTGTTGGTGGTGGATCGATCGCAACCGGAGCCGACCTTTCACCGATTCCTAGCAGAAACTCCCGAGGATGAGCAGCGAATTTGGGGGGAATTTTTGGCGCTGGTCGATCGCTACCCGAACGCGCCGATTTTCCATTTTTGTGAGTATGAGCGGGACGCGAGCAAGCGCCTGGCCAAGCTCTACGGGTTAAGTGCCCAGCGGCTGGAATCCCTGCTTGATCGGTTTGTGGATGTCCATGCTTGGGTGACGCAAACGGTGGTGTTGCCGGTGGAAGGCTATGCCCTGAAGCAAATCGCGGGCTATTTGGGGTTTGAGTGGCGCGATCGCACGGCCAATGGCTCCCAAGCGGTCTATTGGTACGATAAGTGGCTCAAAACGGGCGATCGTTCCTATTTAGAGGCGATCGTCACTTACAACGAGGACGACTGTTTGGCCACCTATCGGGTTAAACAATGGCTCGAACAATTTCATCAACAATCTGCCCAAACGATGCCAATTGATCGAGCGGAAATTGCGGTTTCGGCTGGTTGATGACTAGCGTTTTTTAGATTGACGATGTTTTGATTTGGACTTGTTTGATTTCTTGGGTCGGAGCTTGGCTTCTACTAATAGAAGTTGTGCATGATTTTTGGGTAATTTGGCTCGCAAGATCACAACAATTTCTTGGAACAGTTTTTTAGCTTGCTCGGGTTGCTCTAATTTTTCATAAATCTGCGCCAGGTTGAGCAAACGGAAAGCAAATTGCAAATCCCGAGGGACGGAGCGGCGGCGATCGATGGCAATAGCGCGACTGTAGAGGGATGCTGCTTCTGCGTATCGTCCCTGGGATTTGTAGAGGTATGCCAAGTTGTTGAGGCTGGTGGCGGTGTCGGGATGGTCGGCTCCTAGAACTTGCTCACGGATTTCCAGCGATCTCTGGCATAGGGATAGTGCTTTTGCCCATACCCGACTCGCCTTCAATTAAAAAATGCGGCAGTCATGTTCTGCCTTCATCATCTCCAGAAACGTTTGACGTTCTTTGGTGCGGTTTGCCAGCTTATGAATCTTTGCCATCTTGCTTACAGAAAATACTGATCAATCGTTTTGAACTAGTTGGGCTTGTCCGATTCGCGATCAATCTCCACCTTCTGCTTCCCATCCGCATCATTCTCGGAAAAGTCCACTCCGTCCCGACGAATGCTGTACTCTCCCTCACCCCGGAGCTTATTCCCCTGAAAAACCACCCCCACCCAAACCGGCTTTTCGTCTTCGGTTTCTGGCTCCGGCGGCTGAGCTTTCACACCCATCTTGCCACTGCTGTTAAACCACAGGGCTGTAATCCGATCACGCAGCAAAATTACAATTCCCAGCACTTGCTCACAGATTTCCAGCACTCGCCGGTAGAGGGATTTTGCTGCCTCGTAACCTCTCTGGGATTTGTAGAGTCCTGCCAAGTTGTTGAGGCTGGTAGCGGTGTCGGGATGGTCGGCTCCCAGCAATCGCTCACGTATTTCCAGGGCTTGCCGGTATAGGGGTTCCGCTGCCTCGTACCGTCCCTGGGACTGATAGAGTTCTGCCAAGTTGTTGAGGCTTTGGGCGGTGTCGGGATGGGCAGCTCCCAGCAATCGCTCACGGATTTCTAGCGCTCGCTGGCAGAGGGGTTCTGCTGCCTCGTACCGTCCCTGGGATCGATAGAGTTCTGCCAAGTTGTTGAGGCTGGCGGCGGTGTCGGGATGGTCGGCTCCCAGCAATCGCTCACGGATTTCTAGCGCTCGCCGGAAGAGGGGTTCCGCTGCCTCGTACCGTCCCTGGGATCGATAGAGTTCTGCCAAGTTGTTGAGGCCGGTGGCAGTATCGGGATGGTCGGCTCCTAGCGCCTGCTCAAAGATTTCCAGCGATCTCCGTAAGAGGGGTTCCGCTGACTTGTAGCGCCCCTGGCAATAGTAGAGTCCTGCCAAGCTGCTAAGGCTTTGGGCTGTGTGAGGATGGTTGGCTCCCAGCACCTGCTCAAAGATTTCCAGCGATCTCCGGAAGAGGGGTTCCGCTGACTCGTAGCGCCCCTGGGATTCGTAAATTAATGCCAAGTTGTTGAGGCTGATGGCGGTTTCAGGGTGGTTAGCTCCCAGCGCTTGCTCCCAGATTTCCAGCGATCGCCGGCAGAGGAGTTCCGCTGCCTTGTACCGGCCCTGAGATCGATAGAGTAATGCTAAGTTATTCAGGCTTTGGGCAGTGAGGGGATGGTTGACTCCCAGAACTTGCTCACGTATTTCCAGGGCTTGCCGGTATAGGGGTTCCGCTGCCTTGTACCGGCCCTGAGATTGGCAGAGGTATGCCAAGATGTTGAGGCTAGCGGCGGTGTCGGGATGATTGGTTCCCAGCACTTGCTCACGTATTTCCAGTGCTTGCTGGCACAGGGCTTCCGCAGCCCTGTAGTTGCCCTGTCCGGTATAAACCGTAGTCAGATTCTGTAAATGCATCGCCAGTTGCGGATGGTCAGCAGCCAAAAATTGCGCCTCAGCTTCCACAGACTGCTGCAATTTCACCAATGCATCTGCATAGTTGCCTTTTCTATAGTCAACGCAGCCTTGATAATGCTGCAAAACCAGTTGGCCTGCCCGTCCCAATCGTTGCTGCTGCTCGTGTTCTTGCCAACGAGTGAGCGCGATTTCAATTTTGTCTAAATTGCGATAATTCAACCATTCAAAAATCACAGAATCCAAGGCACAATCCCAGCGATTTGGATCTGCCAAAATTCGGTGATAGGTCATTTCAATCTTGGCATCAACCTCATCCAATCCGGCAAAGTAATCGCCCGCCCGTCGCGAATACAATAAAAATTTCTCTTGATCCGTTTTCCATAATTGATCTAAAAGAATATTGCGGCTGAGTTCATGGATATTGTGTCCATGCCCCACAAACTCTTCCACAAACTCCAAAGTTTGCAATTGCCCATAAAGATCTGAAGCTTGGTCAGCCAACTCTGGACAAAGAGCCGCCAAAACCGCTGCATCAAAAAAATGCGGAATCGCCGCCGCCCAAACCATCGTCGCCAGATCCCCTGGCAACTGAGCCAGCCGGGACTCCAACAAAACCCAATTCCGTTCCTCAACAGAATCCGCTTGCTGTAGCTTCTGTAAGAAATCGGCTATGCTGTCCATTTTGCATTCATCGTATTCAGAGCTTTAATCACTGACTCTGGAATTCCTCCGAGGTGAAGTGCCAGACACTTAATTGCATCTTCCGGTAATGTTTCAAGACCAACGCTCTTGGCATAGTTACACCACTCTTTTGGATCTTCAATGCCCTTGAGTGGAAAATGCTCGCAATTATCGCCCCAAACTGGATTATTGCAGTCAGGCACATGATGCCCCGCCACAACCATCACCACATTCGTCAGCTTCCGAGAAACGGTTTTTAACCAACGCCCACCGATCCATTGCTGCAGTGGTTCATTAGCTTCCTGAAACGTATCAAGAATGATCACAACTCGCTGACGTATTGCCAACAAGTCTTCCACAAAAGCTTCCATTAACTGCTCTTGTCGATACTCTTGTCCCCTTGCATCAACCCCAGGATTTAAAGCAATTGAAATTTGATTTTGCCCTGAAATATCATTGTCCGCAAATTCAACCCCACCAACATCCATTTGGTGCACTTGCTTCGTGAAGCGAGGAAAATTTTCTTTCCCTAAGTCTTCTAAAAACTGATACAAAAATGCTGGCAAGCTCTCCAGCCCCTTGCAGTCAAAAGCCACATAACTCACGGATTCAAAATTCTGGCACTCTTGCCGAAAACTCCTGAGCAACGTGCTTTTGCCCATGCCCGACGCGCCTTCAATCAACAAAATTCGGCAGTCATGTTCTGCCCTCACCATCTCCAAAAACGTTTGGCGTTCTTTGGTGCGGTTTGCCAGCTTATGAATCTTTGCCATCTCGCTTACAGAAAATCCCGATCGACCGTTTTGAGCTAATTGGCCTTGTCCGATTCGCGATCAATCTCCACCTTCTGCTTCCCATCCGCATCATTCTCGGAAAAATCCACCCCATCCCGCCGAATGCTGTATTCTCCCTCACCCCGGAGCTTATTCCCCTTAAAAACCACCCCAACCGGCTTTTCGTCTTCGGTTGCTGGCTCCGGCGGCTGGGCCTTCACACCCATCTTGCCGCTGCTGTCAAACCACAGAGCTGTAATCCGATCGCGCAGCAAAACCACAATCACGATCGCCACCAAGCCAACCACAACCGCCAAATAGACGAACTCCATGCCCGATCGCCTCCGCTATTTCTGGACTGAGTGTAACTTATCACCCAACCAGGTCGATTCCGCTAGCGCGCACTGGTGGCGAAGATCCAGTCGATCGCCCCCATCAGTTCAGGCAATCGATCGAGCGTGTAGCTTATTGGGTGTTTTGTGAAGGTTTCCCCCCACAGCCGCCCAAATTCCCATAACTTCCCGTTGGAGACAATGCCAAACAACGGGCGATCGCCCTCCTGGTTCAACCGTTGCGCCGCCCACAGCTCCGCCAAACATTGACCCCAACCCGCCTCAAAATCATCCCGCTTGGCCTCAACCACAATCAAATAGGGCTGCTCAAACACCACCTTTCCTCGGGGCGATCGCCGCGCCACCACATAATCCGGCGTACCCGAAAGATCATCGCTGTAGCGCAGCGGTTGATGACTCCAAATCAGCAACTCGCCCACATACGATCGCCATACTTCCGTCAAAATGGGCGAGATAATATTTTCGCAAATCGCATATTCCGAATTGAAAACTATGCCTTCGGTCAAAACCAATTGCAAGCGATCTATAAAGCTGGGATCGATCGCCAAGGCATGATGTTCAAGGAAAGATGCTTCCTGATAAGTCATCGGGAACTCTGCCAAAACATCCGCGACGGTTTTGTACTGTGTGAATGACATGATTAGGATTGAAATTGGATGGAATTTTAGAATCAGGAAAGTGCTTTTAGAATTTTGGTTTAATACAATAAATTTCCCGATCGATGATTGAGAACTCAACCACCATATCGGGAATTATTTGGAGCTGAATGATCACTGGGGCAACCCGCTCGACGAACGCTGTTAGCTTGAGCGTGCCTGATCCAACAAAGCAACCAAGTCGTTTTTCTTGGGGTTTGGTTTGCTCGCCAGACCATGCAACCGCACCAGATCCTTGAGTTCTTTGACCTTCAAAGACTTCAATACCGATAATTCTGGAATGGGGGTCAATGGCGGCGGCGTAATGTAAAAAACGCGCTCTAAATAGTCCAGCTTTGGCCCCTTGGTGATGCCACACTTTAGCTTTGTGATTGGCTCCAAATCTGACCAAGTTTCTCGGGGGGCTTCGCTGATCCGGGGAGCTGCGAGCTGTACTTTCAAGGTTTTGAGTGGTGTGTCTGGCTGGCTCACCACATATTCTAGCGCTTCAATAATTTGGTCATAGGATGCAAAGCTAAGGTTAATGCGGGGTGCAATTTCTTGCGACAAAACCCGCGCCACCTCGATCGCGAGTTCGCTATCTTCCGCCACCACGCACCAAATGCGATCGAGTCCGGCTTCTGCGGCTGCTGAATAAACAAAAGAGTTGCCGATCACTTCATAGTCATATTCAGGGTCTTGAATTTCTCGAACCACCACGGGCAACCAGTTTGATCCGCCCGATCGCGTCAGAATGTCTGCTGCTCCTTGCACCAAAAAGCTAGGCGCGGCTGTGGGCAACCCAGACCGAACTTTGTGCATCCAAAGATGCATCAGATTCCCAACATTGCTCATTGGATGAAGTACTCCTTGGCAAGATTCAGGTAATAGTCACGAGCGGTTTTGTGGGCGTAGACTGCTGGCAAGCGCGAGAAGCTGGCTCCAGAAATTTCGGCATGATTTTCCAGCTCAAAAACCCGATAGTCTTTTCGAGCATTGGTCAATCGTGGAAAAAAGTAAGGTGTAAGGTCAAATTTATAGTCTTTCTTATGGCGTGCAATTAACTCTTCTAGGTAAACTCGCACGCGCTGGTGCTGAGAATTGGAGAGTTTTTCGCCATTGAAGAAAATCGGAAGGGCGATCGGGCCGCCATCTTGTCGCTTGGCCTGAATGGCTGGAAAGAATTCGCGAATGGCTTCGGCGGCGTTGTCGATCGAGTAGACATTGTTGGGCTTGACTGGCATCAAGATCACATCGGACGCATAAACCGCCTCTTGGCTGAAATATTGCCAGTTGGGTGGTGAATCAATAAAGATATAGTCATACTCAGAACGCAGGGAGTCGATAGCTTTCTTGAGCTTGTGATAGCCAATTTTACGAATCAAATCGTTGATGTCAATGCCCTTGCTATTCGGGTCATCGGTTTTGAGATCTTCAACTTTTGGGGCGGGTAGGATGTCAATGCCGTACTCTTTGTTGGCTTTCTTATCGAGCTTGCGATAGGTCGCGATCGCCTCATGAATATCAAGTCGATCGTCGTCTAAGCAATCAAACAGGGTTGGCGATTGACTGGTCACCTCCAGGGTTTCGGTTAAGTCCCGTTGGTTCGGGTCAAAATCAATCACCAAGGTTGAATAGCCAATGAAGTTGAGAAGGCTGGCTAGGTTAATGGTGGTGGTGGTTTTGCCTACGCCGCCTTTGTTGTTGTAAACCGCAATCACCAAGGCGCGGGAAGGTTGGCGCAACAGGGGAGCAATCTGGTCATGAACCACTTGATCGATCGTTTCGGGTTTGATTTCCAAGCAGGGAGTTGCTGGAAAAATCACCTTATGGTGCTTCCGAAAAAGTTGCATGTGGACTGAATTGATGATCAATCCCCATTGGGCGTTTTTGCATTTGGGTGCTAGCAGATAGCGCCGCAATTGATTGAAGGTCGATCGATATTGCGGCGTGCCATAGCTTAAATTGCTATCGGTTCCCTTCGCTTCCACCAGGAAGTAGGGATCCACGGGAGATTGAATAAACGATCGCCCTTCTGAGTCGTCATAGCGTGCGGCAAAGTCAACGTGATCTGCACCCTGGCCCGTGGCGAATTGGGGAATTCGTTTTTGCTTGTCGAACCCCAAGACATCCATCAGAGCGTCAACAAAGTTCTGGATGACAATTGCCTCAGGAGCGGGAGCGGGCACAGTGCGGAGTGCTTGAGCTAGGACTGGTTCATTTGCCATAGGACAGTCAAGGAAGTTCGATCGCCCATATCATCTTAACGGCGCTCACTCAAAAAGGCGACACATTCCACATGGGGCGTTTGGGGGAAAAAGTCCGCTGGCTGCACCCGATCGAGCTGATATTGTCCCTGTTCACAGAGCAGCTTCAAATCTCGGGCCAGGGTGGCCGGTTTGCAGCTCATGTAAACAATCCGTGCCGGGGCGATCGCCCGCAAGGCTTCAATCACGCCCGGCTCACAACCTTTTCGAGGCGGATCCAGCAACACCACGTCCGGTTGCAGTCCCAATTGGGGCAGCAGATCCGCCACTTTCCCCACCTGAAATTCAACATTGGTGAGCTGGTTGCGTTCGGCGTTGTGGCGGGCTTGGGTGACGGCTTCCGCTTGGGCTTCCATCCCGATCGCCCGGCCGGCCCGCTGGGCCAAGGGCAGGGTCAGGGTTCCCACGCCGCAATAGGCATCCACCAAAATTTCCCGGCCGGTCAGGGCCAGTTGTTGGTGCATGGTTTTCAGCAGCTCTTCGGTTTGGTCGGTGTTCACCTGAAAGAAGGTTTCCGGGCGAATTTCAAACACCAATCCATTCAGGTGTTCCTCCAGGGCCGGCCGCCCCAGAACGCAGCGGGTTTCGGGCCCAAAAATCACGTTGTTGCGCTGGGGTTGCTGGTTCACACAGACCCCCACCAACTGCGGAAATTGCTCGCGCCACAGTTCCGCCTGGGTGACCAGACCGGGCAGCGCTTCCCAGTCGCGCACCACCAGGGTGAGGAGCATTTCGCCCGTGCGCCGCCCAATCCGTAAGGCCAGGTGACGCACCGTGCCCGTGTGGGTGGTTTCGTCGTAGGGTTCCCAACCGCTGGCGGTCAAGTCCTGTTTCACCTGTCGCAGCAGGGGATCGAGTCGATCGTCCTGCACGGGACATTGGTTCAGGTTCACGATTTTGTGGCTGCCCTTTTGGTAATAGCCCGCACGGATTTGATCATCGGGGCCGGGAGCCACGGGATAGGTGGCTTTGTTGCGGTAGGCCAAGGGGGCCGCGGCGGCCAAAATGGGCAAAACGGGCGGTTCTTCAAAGCCGCCAAGCCGGGTGAGGGCCTGTTCCACCTGTCGCTGTTTGGCCAGCAGTTGGGATCCATAGGCCACATGCTGCCATTGGCAACCGCCGCACTTGTCCGCCACGATGCAGCCGGGACGCACCCGATCGGGCGAAGGATCCAGAATCGACAAAATTTTGGCTCGGGCAAAGGTGGGCTTTACCTGCAAGAGCCGCACCGATAGGTAGTCGCCCGGGACGGTTTCCGGCACAAACACCACCCGATCGGCCCAACGGCCCACGCCATCCCCCGAGTCGGCCAGGTCGGTAATTTCCAGCTCGATCGCCGCCCCCTGTTTCCATTCCGGTTGGCTCATCTGATTGTCAAGGGTGGTGGTCATGGCTCGATCGGCCTCAATCTCAATAGCGTGCAACGGCGGGCCAATGCGGTTGAGTGGCGTTGTGGGCCCTGGGCCTCCGGTCGATCGTGCTCTTGTACCTTGGCGACGGGAAACCGAACCGGCCCGGCGCAAAGGTGCGGTGATACGATGGAGGCGCGCCACAGCTCGATCGCGTCATGACGCTCGATCGGGCGATCGCCACCGGCCAACTGCATTGGCCCCCATTATCTCGCCTAGTACGCCACCCGATCGCCTGCCATGTTGAAAGCTCTGCTGGGAGACCCCAACGCCCGCAAACTCAAGCGGTTCCAACCCGACGTGGTGGAAGTCAACCTCCTTGAAGAGGACATCGCGAAGCTGTCGGACGACGAACTCAGGGGCAAAACCGCCGAATTTCGCCAAAAACTGGCCCAAGCCCGCAACGACAGCGAACGCAAGGAACTGCTAGACGACATCCTGCCCGAAGCCTTCGCCGTGGTTCGCGAAGCGGGCAAGCGGGTGTTGGGAATGCGCCACTTTGATGTGCAACTCCTGGGCGGCATTGTGCTGCACAACGGGCAAATTGCAGAAATGAAAACCGGGGAAGGGAAAACCCTGGTGGCCACCCTGCCGTCCTATCTGAATGCCCTCACCGGCCGCGGGGTGCATGTGGTGACGGTAAACGATTACTTGGCCCGCCGGGATGCGGAGTGGATGGGCCAGGTGCATCGGTTCCTGGGCCTGTCCGTGGGGCTGATTCAGCAGGGTATGAGTCCCGAAGAGCGCCGCCGGAACTATGCCTGCGACATCACCTACGCCACCAACAGTGAGCTAGGGTTTGATTATCTGCGCGACAACATGGCCACCACCATCAACGAAGTGGTGCAGCGGCCCTTTAACTATTGCGTGATTGACGAAGTGGATTCGGTGCTGGTTGATGAGGCCCGCACCCCGTTGATCATTTCTGGCCAGGTCGATCGCCCCACCGAAAAATATCTGACCGCCGATGAGCTGGTGCGGCAACTGGTGCGCGATGACCACTACGAAGTGGACGAAAAAGCCCGCAACGTGATCATGAGCGATGAGGGGTTCATCGCCGCCGAGCAAATGTTGGGGGTTACGGATCTGTTTGATTCGGAAGATCCCTGGGCCCACTACATCTTCAACGCCCTGAAGGCCAAGGAACTCTACCTGCGGGATGTGAACTACATCGTGCGGGCCGGGGAAGTGGTGATTGTGGATGAATTCACCGGGCGGGTGATGCCGGGTCGCCGCTGGAGCGACGGCTTGCACCAGGCGATCGAAGCCAAGGAGCGGGTGGAAATCCAAAACGAAACCCAAACCCTCGCCTCCATCACCTACCAAAACTTCTTCCTGCTCTATCCCAAACTGGCGGGCATGACCGGCACAGCCAAAACCGAAGAGGCCGAGTTTGAGAAGATCTACAACCTGGAAGTGACGATCATTCCCACCAACCGCACCAACTCGCGGAAGAACTACTCGGATGTGGTTTACAAAACCGAGGTGGCCAAGTGGAAGGCCGTGGCCGAAGAGTGCTTGGAAATGCACGAAATGGGTCGTCCCGTGTTGGTGGGAACCACGAGCGTTGAAAAGTCGGAATTGCTGTCGGAACTGCTGGCGGAGCGCAATATTCCCCACAACCTGCTGAACGCCAAGCCGGAAAACGTGGAGCGGGAGTCGGAAATCGTGGCCCAGGCGGGGCGGCGCGGAGCCGTGACGATCGCCACGAACATGGCCGGTCGCGGCACGGACATCATCTTGGGCGGGAACGCGGACTACATGGCCCGGCTGAAGGTGCGGGAATACCTGATGCCCAAGTTGGTGCGCCTAGAAGAAGAGGATGAGTTTGAAGTGATGCAGGTGGCGGGCCTGAGTGGCCGGCAAAAGGCCCAGGGCTTTGGCAACTCGGGCAAAAAGCGGAAGACCTGGCAAGCGGCTCCGGAAATTTTCCCCACCCCGATTACGACCGAGGCGGAAAAGATGCTGAAGGATGCGGTGACCTTTGCGGTCAAGACCTATGGCGAGCGATCGCTCCCGGAGCTAGAAGCCGAGGAACTATTGGCGATCGCCTCGGAAAAGGCCCCCACCGATAATGAGGTGGTGCAAGGCCTGCGGGAAGCCTACAACCAAATTCGCCGGGAATATGAGGCTTTCACCGACAGCGAACATGAAGAGGTGATCCAACTGGGTGGCCTGCATGTGATCGGAACGGAGCGCCACGAATCGCGCCGGATTGATAACCAGTTGCGCGGGCGGGCCGGTCGCCAGGGTGACCCCGGTTCCACTCGGTTTTTCCTGAGCTTGGAAGATAACCTGCTGCGGATCTTTGGGGGCGATCGGGTGGCTGGCCTGATGCAAATGTTCCGTGTGGAAGAGGACATGCCGATCGAGTCGGGAATGCTGACCCGATCGCTCGAAGGGGCCCAACGGAAGGTCGAAACCTATTACTACGACATCCGGAAGCAGGTTTTTGAATACGACGAGGTGATGAATAACCAACGTCGCGCCATCTATGCCGAGCGTCGCCGCGTCCTCGAAGGGGAAGACCTGAAAGAGCGGGTGATTGAATATGCCGAGCGGACAATGTTCGACATTGTGGATGCCTATGTGAACCCCGATTTGCCAGCGGAGGAATGGAATCTGGAGAAGATGGTGGACAAGGTAAAAGAATTTGTCAGCACCATCCAAGACCTGACTCCCCAACAGATTGAGGATTTCAACCCCACGGAAATCAAGACCTTCTTGGCGGAACAGGTGCGGATTGCCTACGACATCAAGGAAGGGCAAATCGACAGCCTGCGCCCCGGCTTGATGCGGGACGCGGAACGCTATTTCATCCTTCAGCAAATTGACACCCTCTGGCGCGAGCACCTGCAACAGATGGATGCATTGCGAGAAACAGTGGGTCTGCGCGGCTATGGCCAGAAGGATCCGCTGGTGGAATACAAGAGCGAAGGCTATGAACTCTTCTTGGACATGATGACCAACATGCGCCGGAACGTGGTTTATTCCCTGTTCCAATTCCAACCGCAAGTCCAGGAGCGCGAACCGGAAACGGTTTAGGGCAGATTTCGACAGCCCCAGAGGATATCTGAGGAGTCGCTTGGGGCGCTTGCAAAACACCAGTCGTTGTTTAGGCAAGGGGCTTAAGCCCCTTGTCTGTGTTGATCGCTTGTCTGTGTTGATCGCTTGTCTGTGTTGATCAATCGAGATTCACAAGGTTGCCGTTTTGGCTGTGCAGATATCCTCTCAAGGCGACTGATCAAGGTCGATCGAGAGCTGCGCGATCTCGGGTGGGGGCGGAACCACCTTCACCTCCAACCAACCATCGGCCAACTGAATTCGGAGCCGATCGCCCGGTTGGGTTTGGGCCGCCCGCCGGACGATCGCCCCTTGATCATCGCGCACCAAGCTATAGCCCCGTTGCAACACTTGGTGTGGATCCAGCGATCGGAGGGTCTGGTTCAGGGCCCGTTGCCGTTGCTGTTCCCGATCGAGCCGGTGTTGCATGGCCATGCCCAACCGCCGCCGAAGATCCGTCAACCGCTCCGTTTCCCGCTGCCATTGGCGATCGGGGCGCAGCCGTCCCAACCGTTGCTGGAGCAGATCCACCCGATCGAGTCGATCTTGCAAGTAGCGATCCATGGCTAACTTCAGGCCCAAGGCCTGTTCCGCCCAGCGGTTGCGCAACTCCACCAGGCTCGGCACGGCCCGCTCCGCTGCGGCTGTGGGCGTGTGGGCACACCAGTCCGCCACCCGATCGCAAAGGGACTGATCCCGTTGGTGACCAATGCCGGTGATCACTGGAATCGGACAATCTGCCAGGGTGCGCACCAGTTGCTCATCGTTGAAGCAGGACAAATCCTCCGTGGCCCCGCCGCCCCGGGCCAAAATCAGCAGATCGGCTCGACCATCCACCACCACTTGCGCGATCGCCCGGATCAGACTGATCGGGGCCCGATCGCCCTGCACCAAAGCGGGCACAAACAACACCTGCAAACCGGGATGGCGCTGAAGCAAGGTGCGTTGGATGTCTCCCCAGGCCGCCGCCCGGGGAGACGTGATCACCGCCACGGTTTGGGGAAAAGCGGGCAGGGGCCGACGGAGATCGGGATCAAACAACCCTTCGGCAGCCAGGCGATCGTGCAGTTGTTGCATTCGCAGGGCCTGCAAACCTGCCCCGGCCGGCAGCAGTTGCCAGGTCACTAGTTTCAGCTCGCCCCGTTTGGGCCAAAGCTGCAATTCTCCCAAGGCGATCACCTGCTGACCCGGTTCGGGCAAGCTCGCCAGTCGATCGACCTGACCTCGCCACACCACACAGCCGATCGCGGCCGTTGCCTCCCGATCGGTCAAGGTGAAATAGATGCCGCTGGGAAACGGCTTGGCACTGGACACCTCCCCAATCACCCAAACCCGATGAAACGCCGGTTCCGCCTCCACGCAATCCTTCAACCACTGGTTGAGGGTGGCCACTGACCAAGGTTCCGTGGCACTGCTGGGGGGCAACTCCGCAGCCCAATCTTCCGCCATGGCCTATGGCTCCTGGGGACGGGCCGCCAAAATCCGCTCCACCAAACCGCTGGTGCTGCTGGGCACTTCAATTTTCACCAGCTCAATGCGGCCACCTCCGGCAAAGACGGCCGGCGCTTCCGGCAAGGTTTCCACCCGATAATCGCCCCCTTTGACATAGATGTCGGGTTGCAACGCTTCGATCAGCGCCGTGGCCGTGGGTTGCTCAAAAATCACCACCGCCGCCACCGCCCGCAGCGCCAACAACACCTCCGCTCGCTGGGCTTGGGGCACGATCGGGCGAGGAGGGAAACCGGGCCGCGCTGGTTTCAAGCCCGCCACCGATTGATCGCTGTTCAATCCCACCACCAACGATCGCCCCAGCGCGTGCGCCGCGTTCAGGTAGCGCACATGGCCCGCATGGAGCAAATCAAAACAGCCATTGGTGAACACCAACGGTCGCCAGCGATCGGGATTCTGGGCGATCGCCCGTTGCAGTCCTGCCAAATCGCTCACCATTGAGGGCAACTCGGATTCTTCCATCAGGCTCGGAGCTACCAGGGCGATCGACTGAGCAGCATTTTCAACGGCTAAGGGGGTGGTCATGGGGAGAATTTCGGGGCTTAATTTCAGGATTTGATCGTTAGGAGATTGTTTGCAAATCAGTGGTTGGAAGTCAGTCGCTTTCAAGCACTTGCAAGCCACCTAACTTTCCTGCTTCACGGCACTTTCATGCCAATCTTTGAGAAGGGCATCGGACAGGGCCGAAAGACCCACAAAAATCACAATCCCCAAGCCCGTCACCAATAACAATGCTGCAAACATTTTCGGAATTTGCAGATTGTAACTGGCAATCAGAATTTGATAGGCAATTCCCGATTTTGCGCCACCGGTTCCGGCCACAAATTCCGCCACCACGGCCCCAATGAGTGACAGGCCACCGCTGATTCGTAAGCCCCCTAAAAAGTAGGGCAACGCGCTGGGTAACCGGAGATAAATTAATCGTTGCCAGGGATTGGTGTTATAGAGCTTGAAGAGATTAGTTAGGTTGCGATCGACGCTGTTTAGCCCCAGGGTGGTGTTAGCGACAACTGGAAAAAAGGCCGCAATCCAGGCACAAAGCACCAATGCACCTAGCGTATTATCCTTGAGCCAAATCACAATCAGCGGCGCGATCGCCACCAAGGGTGTGGTTTGCAAAATCACCGCATAGGGAAACAGGCTTCGTTCAATCCACTTGTTCACCGTAAACAGCACGGAAATCCCTAGGCCAGAAACCGCCGCCGCCAAAAATGCAATGACCGTAATTTGCAGCGTCACCATCAAGGAAGAAAACAGCTCATTCCAGTTTTCAAAAAGGGTTTGCAACACCAAACCAGGCCGAGGGAGTAGATAGGGTGGCAGTCCGGTGATTTGGACAAATAAATCCCAAGCCAACAGAAAAGCCAATCCCACCCCCAAGGGGGCCAACACGTCGGCGGAAAAAACACGTTGAATGAGCGATCGCTTGGGAATTAGGGAAGAACGACTGCGACTCATAGGTTTTAAATTTCGGGAATAATTCAGAAGATTCAGGATCAGGAAGGAATGCTCAAAACCGATCTTTCAGCGGTTTTTCAGCAATTCTCAAGCAGTTTTTAAGGGGTCACTGGGCGGTTCTGGAATAATTTTAGGGAGTTTCCCAGCCATTCAAAACCGGAATTTTGCAATTCAAGCTCAGTCAATGCTCAGTTGATTTTGAGTAAATTTGGGTAAATTGGGGCAAATTCGCAAAATTGACATTTGCACCATTCCCATTGACACCCTTACAAAGGAACCGTCGCACCCATTCCGAGGGCCAAGGCTTCCGCCAATTGATAGCGATATTGACCAAAAGTTGGGGATTGACGAAACGTTTCCGATCGGGGATAGGGTTCGGGAATATCCAGCTCCGTGACGATCCGCCCGGGATTAACCCCCATTACTGCCACCCGCGTTGATAGATAAACCGCTTCATAGATGTTGTGGGTGACAAAAGCGATCGTCCAGCGCTTTTGATGCCACAGGTTCATCACGTCTTCGTTCAGTTTGTTGCGGGTAATTTCATCCAGGGCCCCAAAGGGTTCATCCATCAACAACACCTTGGGTTGGGTGACGATCGCCCGGGCGATCGAAACCCGCATTTTCATCCCGCCGGATAGTTGCCGGGGAAAGGATTTTTCAAACCCCTGTAGCCCCACCAGCTCGATCGCCTCCGCCACACGGTCTTCGCTAGCCGATCGGGAAATTCCCGCCAACTTCAACGGCAACCGAATATTTTCTTGCACTGTCGCCCAAGGCAACAGGGCAGCATCTTGGAACACAAAGGCCAAATTCCGGCGAGCGTCTGGCATCTGCCAAGTCAAATCACCTTGGGTGGGGCTGCTCAGACCCGCAATCAAGCTCAAAATGGTGCTTTTCCCACAACCGGAGGGCCCCACCAAGCTCAAAAACTCACCCTCGTGGATCGTGAGGGATACGTCTTGCAGGGCAACGGTTCCCGTGGAAAAAGCCTTGGTGACGTTGCTCAGGGAAATGGCGGGTTGCAAGGTCGATCGCGCTGGAGGAAGGGTGGAACTCACGGGGCAGGCACTCAAAAACAAACTTCAGCGCTGTTAACCAGCATGGTTGGCTCCTGCTGTTCACCGGAACGCGGCCAACGACCGTTCAGCACGGCTGTTAACCATTGTAGCGGCTTGCTTTGACCCGTCTGGGAAGCGAAGGAGCGCGAATCGGTTCCTCCCGAACCACCCAAACTCCCCTTACCCGGCCGGTGGACGACGGGGCCGCGGTGGGCGCGGGGGCAACTCTTCGTAATCCACCACCACTTCATCGGGCAAATTAGCCCCGTCGAGTTTGACCGTGCGCGAGGGGGTGGGTCTGGGTCTGGGTGTCTTGGAGGCGATCGGTGCTGAATTGTCCGGCTTTGTGGCAGCGGGCGACGGTGAATCCGCCGCTGCATTGGCGGGAGCTACGGGATCCTCACTGGGGGTGGGGGCAGAGGATGGGTTTTCCAGGGCCTGACGATATTTTTTGCGCACGTAAACGGGTTTGGAACCCTCAGCGGCAGGCTCGGGCAAGGGAGCGGGCGATGGTGCAGCTTGGTTCGGGGGCGCACCGTCCGGCGGTTGACGATATTTTTTGCGCACATAAACCGGTTGCCCTGCACTTTGCCCCTCGCTGCCTGTGGTGGTGCTCACCGGAGCGGGCGGCGCGGGAGCGGCGTTGGTCGGGGGTGGCGTTGGGCTGGGCGTTGGTTTGGAGGCTGGGTTGGGTGCTGAGTTGGGTGTTGGGGCCGGACTGCCGGCGGGAGATCGAGAAGCTCGCAGGTTGGCCAATTGGCCCTGGATCTGGAGCCAAAGCACAATCCCCAAACCGGTGAGCGATTGGCGGAAGGCTTGCCAACCGGTCAGGTTAGGCTGGCTGGGGCGAAAGAGATTCAGCAGCCCGGCCCAGCGATCGAACTGAGGCAACGCGGCAATCAGAACTTCATCGAGGCTCGATCGCGCCACTTGTTCGCGCAATACTAAGGTTTGCCACCCTTGCCAGGCGATCAGCCCCACCACCACCCCTTGGCTGAGGAGCACGGCCCCATGCAGTTGACCACTGCAAACCCACAACACGAGGGCATAAAACAGGCCAAAGCTGCTCCAAATCACGTCACTACGCCGTGACAGGATCGGAAACCGCAGGGCGATCGCGTAGAGCAACAGGCTCCCGAGCGCCACTAAAATCGCCAATCCATACGCCAACATCCCGTCTTTATTCCCCCGTGGATCACGCTAGAAACGATCGCTTTCTTGGGCCGGAACCACGCCGGGCTGATTCAAGAACAGGTTCCCCGCCGAATCGTTTTGATAAACACAGTCCACTCGGGGCTTGCTGTCAATGCTGCCGGTGAACGCAAAGGTGTTCATCCGGTTTTTGCATTCGGAAACCTGCTTATCTGTCACCACGCCCCGTTGTTGCAGCACGGCCCAGTTGTTGCTGCGCATGACGCAACCGGGTTGCATTTCCGGCTGGGACACGTAAACACTGAAGGGGCTGAGGGTCACGAAAATGCGCGCATTCATGGAAATGGCGCTGGCTCCAAATTGGGCGCAGAGTTCCGGATTGGGAGCCGCCCGATCGATAAATTCCCGCGAAGCCACGTTTTGCGGATCAACACTGGCCGAAGAGCTGAACCCAATGCCCACGCCCATCCCCAGGATGAACACGCCGGCCAAAATCGCCACCACCGTGTAGTTAAAGCCTTTTTTCTTGGGTGGTTCGGGCGATCGCCCTTCCGATCGCGGTTCGCGTTCCACGTCGCGCCCGGCTGACTCGCGAGCGCTTCCCCGATAATCACTGCGATAACTGTCGCGATCGCGGTAGGGATCGCGGGCGGGTTGCCGTTTGCGGTTCATAGCCAATGGTTAATCACCGATAGGAATTTACTGATAATCAATCTGAATCTCAGTCTAGATTGATCCAGTCTGGATTGATGCATGGTTTGTCTATTTCATGGGGCCCCGATCGGGATCCCCAACCCTAAAATTTCAATGAGTCTGGTATCTTGCAATCGATCGCTTGCCTACGAAAAAGCGCCCCACCGATGGGACGCTCGTGTGCAGAGGAGCGATAGTCGATCGTTTTGATGAGTCACATGCGAGTCTAACATGGGAGCCAGACCCCTCTGGGCCGGGATGGTTAACCGGTTTGGGGGTTGGGTTAGGTTGCCTATTTGGTGATCGTCATCAGATGGGATCGCAGATCCAAAAGCTTTTGCCAGGCCAATCCTTGATCCAAAATTGTGGCCGCTTGGGCCAAGCCATCCTTCAATGGCGTTGAATCCATGAAGTCAGTAGGGCGATCGGAGCCAGCGCTGTTCAGTCGCCAAAGATAAAAACCCGCATTCCAAATCACACTGGTGCGCCAGGGGTGATCTTGACCATGACTCCCTTGGAACAGGGAACTCAGGTTTTCAGCCCATTCAGCGGCCGTCCCCAAGGGCAGATTGCCTTGGCTATATCCCAAATCCCAGGGATTGAGACAGAGGCGATCGAACCGGCCCGGCTGCCCCAACCCTGTGATCACCGTCCGATCGTGCGGTAAATCGGGACTGCCTTCGAGGCCCTTGACCGTGGTGAAAGACTCAATTTGATGCAGCGCCAAGGCATCACGCATCATCTGTTCCGTGGGCGGATGCACAAACCCCATCACCCGATGTTGGGGCCCTTGGTAGGGCGACCAAAGCAGCTCCAGGGTGGCCAGGGGCGGCCGTTTGCCAATTTCATCGCGGTAGGCCGCCAGGGGCACGGTTTCGGGAAAATGCTTCGGCACATAGCAGTAGGTTAAACCCTGCTCTGCCAAGCACCGTTCCACCTGCTCCCAACTGGCCCGAGTCCAATCCAAACCCAAGGCCTGCCATAGTTCCGTGAGGGTGATGCCATACTTCGTGGCCATGCGATCGCCCCCATGGAACAGCAAGGGAAACCCCGCCGCCGCCAGGATCAACCCCGTGGCAATCCCCAAAGGGGCCGTGCGCGATCGCCCGTCGTAGGGAATTCCAAAGCTGACCAAGGGCCGATCAAGGGCGATCGGCCCGAAGCGCGGCCCCAACTCAGCATAAGCATCCAACATGCCCGCCAACTCTTCCCCCGTGGGCCGCTTAATCCGATGGGCAATCAGAAATGCACCAATTTGGGCTGGGGTGGCCGCCTGGGTCAACATCAGTCGCATGGCTTCGGCGGCCTGCGATCGATCCAAATTTTTGCCTGTGTGGGGCCCGCTGCCGATGGTTTTCAGCAGCTCGCGGAAGACTTTGCTCATGGGAAACGGCGGGTTACTTGCGGGTTATTGAGGACGAGACTCAGGATGATTCGGTGGAGTTTTGCGGGAGAGGCGGTCGGGGCGATCCGGGGCGTATTATCAAGGGCGATCGAGAGATTAGCAAACTCCTTTGGTGGCCGATGTAGCCTGTTGCGTGCTTTTGGCTTAAACCGGACTTGCCCCAACCGGGCCCATCAGCCGCCACCGTCGCCAAAACTGTCCCGATCGGCCCCTTTGTCCCGGAGCCAGGCGCAACCTCACTGTCAGGATGATTAGGGATGGGTGATTGCCTCAAGCGTCTCAGCAGTGATACATTCCGGCTCAATTCCTTTCTCGATCGCGTTCCACGCCGCAGCCTATGCAAGCCCCGATCGCGTCTCCTGTCATGCGCCATAACGCCGTGGTGACTCCATTTCGGCCCAAGCAACCGCAACCCCTCCGCATCATTGCCATGGGCGACAGTGTGATTTATGGCTACGGCGATCTCAGTGGCGGTGGTTGGGTTGAACGGTTGCGCCGCCAGTGGATGGCTCCCGACTCAGCCGGCCATGTGATTTATAACTTGGGTGTTCGGGGCGACAAGGTGGCCCAAGTGAGCGATCGACTGGAGTTGGAATTTCGGAGCCGGGGCGAGTTGCGCAATCGCCTGCCCGATCGCCTGATTCTTTCCGTGGGCACCAATGATTCGCCGCGAGTGGGCCGGGCCGACGGTAAAACCATGACTCCCATTGAAATTTTTGGGCCCCAAGTGGAAGCCTTGCTCGATCGGGCCCAGGGTCTCTGCCCCGTTTTGTTTGTGGGTATGATTCCCGTCAACCCCAGCAAAATGCCTTTTTTAGAGTGTTTGTATTACAACCACGCCGATCAGTACCAACATAAAGAAGTGATCCGTCGGGCCTGTGAGGCGCGGCGGATTCCATTTTTAGACTGTTTTGAATTGTGGCTTGCGCGCGGAGCGTCCTGGGTTGAACAGCGCCTCGGTTCCGATGGCTTGCATCCTAATGATTTGGGCTATGAAAGTCTCCTGGCTGATGTGACCGCATGGCAACCGATCGCCCAACTTGCCGCCATGGACACCAAGCCGATCACCTAGAAAATTTCGCAGATCCCTGAATTTCCGATTACCCCGAGGAAATTGGACAAGTATTTTGAGTCCCTTCCCCAGCGCTAACTATCATGGGGCCAGAAACTTCAATTTCTTGTCTATGTTGCTCTGTAAATTTGGCTCAGTTTCCCGTTCCTGTGCCACGAAAAATCGTGTTTCGATATAGGGCAACTCGATCGTAAAACAACTACCCACATTAACTTCACTGGTCACCCCCACACGACCACCGTGAAGCTCAACAATCCGCTTCACCAGAGCCAAGCCCAGACCCGTCCCCTCATATTTACGATTGAGGGCACTGTCAATTTGCACAAACGGCTGAAAAAGACGCTTAATATCCTCTGGTGCAATCCCAATACCCGTATCAGTGATTGAAATTCGCACAAAATATTTTTGTAATTCTCCATTTTTTTCCGCCTCATTCTCGCCCTCTTTCTTTTGGCAAGTCACTTCTAGGGTGATGCGTCCGCCCTCCGGCGTAAATTTAAAGGCATTATTGAGCAAATTCAACAAAACCTGGCGGATACGACGTTCATCGATATATAAATCTGGCAAATTAGGCGATAGATTAACTTCCAGTTGAATATTCTTTTGTTCGGCTTGGGGCTGAATGAATGCCAAGCTTGATGTGCAAAGTGGCCCGATCGCAACGGTCGTGCAATTTAGCTCCAAAAACTCCGATTCGATCTTGGCAATATCCAAAATATCGTTAATTAAATCCAGAAGATGCGCGCCACTTTTTTCAATATTCTCTAGTGCTTTGCATTGCTGCTTATTAACACTGCCAAAGATGCCCTCTTGCAAAATCTCCGCCACTCCCAAAATTGTGTTTAAGGGAGTGCGGAGTTCGTGGCTCATGGTTGCCAAAAAATTGTCTTTCAGTCGATTTGACTGCGTGAGTTGATTATTGGCTTTTTGTAACCTTTGCAGAAGGCTCTGTTGTTGATTCACCATGCTGAAAAAGACATCGGATAAATGGCTAATTTCATCCTGTGAATGGTTGGCGTTTTCATGATTCTCGATCATGCGATCGCAAACATCTAAAATGGGTTGCAAACGGCGATTTAAAAATCGAATGAATAACCAAACAACCAGCAACAACAGAAATGCTGCAATGATCGTGGCGCTGATAGCTCCCAATAGGGCAGGTTTGGCAATAGCCTCGTAAGGAATAGCCTCCAGCATCACCCATTGAGTTCTGGGAACTGTTTGATAAACCCAATAAATCGAATCAGATTCAAAATGTGATTTTTCAATGCCCTGATTGACTCGGGAAAGAATTTGTTCCCAAACAGGTTTTAGGGATGGAATGGATGAAACATTAGCCAATTGGGCAGCCTTACGAGGATCAAGAGAATAGCTCAAGAGTTGCCCATTTTTTGTGATTAGAGCATAATAGCCATTGTTATTGAACGAAAGATCATCTTGACTTAAATTAAGATCGCCAGCATCAATGTCTTTATTAAGATCATCAATATTAATATCTCCGTTCATTACAGCAATTAGCTGACCTTTTTGATTTCGGATCGTTCCTGAAAAGGTCATGAGTGGAATGGGATAATTATCATTCATATAAGGCTTTGACCAAAGGTAGCGATCGGCCTTAACCGCGTCTCTGAAGTATTGCAGTTTTGGATACTGATCGACTTCCCATAGATCAACCAATGTAAATCTAGGATCTTGAGTAAGAGTAACCCCGCGATCGGGAATAGATTCTTCAACATAGGGGCCAAACCACTCGCGATCGACCAAGCCCTTGGGGAACTGCATCACCCCAAATCCGGTGATCAGTTTAGGACGAGCTGACATAAATGAAAGTACTAATTTCTCGTAGGCCTCGGGCGATCGCACACCACTATCGTGCAAGAAAATCGTTGCGGAAACCAAACTTTTTAAAAAAGTTTCACCACTGAGCAGCTCCGCATCGAGATGCCGAACCTTATTATCCGTTTCCGAAGTTAGTTGCAAAATCCGAACGGATTTCAGCTCACTATAAAATAAATACCCTAAGCTGCCGAGACCAATGGAGGCGGCAGAAATCACCGCCACAAACAAGCGAGTGCCGATCGAACGAAGTCCAAATTTCATTGATTTAGCCGGAACAGTTAGACCGTTTTGGGTTGAATGGCTTGTCATTGCTTAGCCCAGTAGCCTCAGTGGCGGACTGTTCAAAGTATAAAGAAGCACCTCTTTAACTAAAGAAAACCTAGTCTGAAACGCTGGCTCAAGCATGTGGCAAAATCACGAGGTATAAAAACATAATTGAATCCTAAATTTATGGATGCCAAATTTTTAAATTCGACTGAGAAAGATACAACAAATCTAACAGGAGTTAATATTTTTGCCCACGATCAATTAACTGTTGAATGACCTAATCAACAGCTCATCGGCAGCCCGCCCTTGGTCGCCCGACCAATACCCACAGCCCTCGTCCGCTGACGCTGGACAGCGGATTCATTCTGGGGTGTTTCGTGTCATGCTTTTCCGACCGTTCCCGCTCAGCCCTCGTCCTCAGCGTCTTTAGGAGCCAGCGCCCCGATCGCCCGGCCCAAATAGGCCTCAACAAAGGCCCGCGCCGCCTTTGGGTTCAACTGCTCCAGCGCATCCACGATCGCCGGAATCGATTCCGCCGTTGGGTCGCGCGTTTCTGCGAACCAATGGCTAATAGTGGCGCGATTGATGCCCATCGCCACCGCTAAGCGATTTTGGGCGATGTTGTATTGCTGCAACCGAATCATCCTCGTGGGTCAAAGCGAGTGGGTCGATCGCTTGGTCAAGAGCCGCTACGTAACTGGTGTTTAGCATTATTGTTTTGAAGCTCTCGATTTTTGTACTGCTGGTGCTTATCAATTAGCTTGCTCTTCTTGAAATGGGCTTGCGTACCACTGTAAGTACCATTGTTCTGGATCCTCATCATTGGAACAGTCTTCATACTTTGGAATATGAATCTGGTAAGAATCATGAAAAGACAAGTGAAGACTGTTGTCTTCCAAAAATTCGTACCCTGTAAATATGCTTTGATTTAACGGATGAAATAGATTGCACCACTCTTGAAATCTTAGTCTGTAGTCAATATCTTCATAATGTGGGCACAAGTAGGCATCTGCAATCAGTTCTCCATTCTGCATAAATGACCAAGGTGGGTCAATCCAAATGTAACCTTGCCTTTTTAATTTGTCTTTTTTTTCAAATCTGATTTTGATGGAATTACACGCAATTGAATGGTGACAAGTCTTTCCAACAAAATCTCTCAAGATCGATTCATACTTTTGTCGATCACTAGTGATATAGCCCAATTTTCTACCTCATTCTCAATAGTACAGATGTGCTTTCAACCTTTAATCTGAAAGCTATTAACCTTGATCGCTGACAAAGAGTCTATCAAACAAGTCTATAACCTCTTTCTGAAGCAGGAAAACTATTGATTAAATGATTAGATCGCAGTTGCTTGACAACTCTTTCAGCAGAGTGTTGTGCAGCAGTGGCGAAATAATGTCATCAATTATCATACTTTTGTTGTAACGATCACCCTGGAATCGTCACAGCCCTAACCCAACAGCGCGATCGCCTGTTTCACCAGGTTTTCCACCGTCAGACCGTTGAGGCCCATCAAACGTCTTCATCGTAGGCTCTCGCAATCGCGGTGTCGAAACGGCTGGCAAGCTCGCAGAACTCCTGCCCCCAACCACTGCTTACACTGACCTCCTGGATTGGGCCGGTGGGAAGAAACAAAAGCTCAATGTTGGAACGCTTGGGTATGTCGCCAGACTCAATGCGAGAAACAATGCTGTCAATCTCTCGAAGTGCTGCCGGTGCATCCTTCCATGAAGACCAATCAAAGTTGTTGTCGGGCCGCGAGAGGAACTGGCGCGCCTCTCGGAGAACCTCAACTAACTGTTGGTGCTTGGAATTCATAGAGACGTGCGAATGACACCTAACTATTTATTAGACCGCAGCTGCGGGATGACTCTTTCAGCAGAGCGTTGTCAAGCAGTTGCAGTGTAATTTCAGTATGAAGGGTATTATCCCGCAGTTGCGAGATAATACCCCCACTTGTAGAACTTCTACCGCAACGATCGCCCTGGGATCGTCATAGCCCTAGCCCAGAAGTGCGATCGCCCGTTTCACCAGGTTCTCAGCCGTCAGACCGTTCAGGCCCATCAGTTAGCCAGCGGTGGCCGTCGTTTCGCCGCGCTTCCAGGCAAACACATCGCGCAGGGCGATCGGCTCCAGCATGGTGTTAGTCGTCGCCATCACGTTCAATCTCACGCTCAATAATCTCTTTGACAAACTCAGGCAGTTCCTTCTCAACACTGACAGCCCTTTGCTTGAGCCTTTCATAAATCTCAGTGTCATCTCCTTCCCAAAGCAGATCTATTCTTCTGATCTGCCGCATTGCAATATGCTCATAGCTTTCTGGATAAGCCCAGTAGCAAGATAGACAAATAGATTTATCCTTAATGCTGTTCCAGTTTTCGCAATGTTCGCATGACCACGACTTGGCCCGGTTAGCTGAGCCACAAAGTAACATGAAGTTTTCTGGGACTAGATCCGGCTCACCAGCAACTTCAAAAGGGACACGATGATCAATTTGTAATTCGCGTTGATTAACCTCTTCAAGATAAATAAAGCACCTACATCCATATCTGCTAATCAGTGCCTCTTTAATCTGCTTGGATAAACCTGTTCTGCCAGAAAGGCGAGTGAATCTTGTCTTGCTAATATCTCCAAATCGATATGCAGCTATTTTTCTGCCATCGCTTCCAGTAACACGAAAAGTTTCTAATGGGATACCACTTTCTCTGACATCTCTAGCTGCTCTTGGAGGATGGTTATAACCGTAAGTTTCTTTTAATTCCTCAGTTGTAATAAATCCGTGTTGCAAGATGTGGTCAATGACTGCTTTCGGTCTCTTTGCTGTTACAGAACGGCAAAGTTCCAGGAATTCATCGGGTAGCTGCTGTGAATTCTCCATGTGTTTCCAAAAGGGTTAGCTGCTTTGGTTGTTGGTCAATATAGCTAAAACCATAGATTTTAGTATTCATTAAGTTTTTGGATAAACTTGGCGACAAGTACAGCGACTCAATTGTATTTTCCGATTTGCCTAGTAAGGTAGACTGTGAAGATCTGCCAACTTCGATTTCGATTTTTTCAAGGTTTAAGCGCTTAGGAAGAACTTTGCCAAACGCCTTGTCACCCAATTTACCGTCATAACTGATGATAAATGCAGATCCTTTGCAATTTAGCTGTTCAAGCGCTAACACAAAATCATCGAAGTCTATCCCAGACAAATATCTTGAATCTCTATTTCCACATACACCTTGATACGGAGGATCCATATAGATAAAATCACCTTCTTGAATTTGCTCTAATACCTCTCGGTAATCCAAATTAGTAAATTTACATTTGCTTTTGAGCAAACTAGAAACACCGATTATATTTTTTCTCATTGTTTCGGGTCGTGTTCCTTTGCGTCTTTTGTCCGGACTTTGGTTAAACAATCCTTCAGAATTGTAGCGAACCGAACCTTTAACGCACCTTGCTAGTAGATAAAGAAGTAGTTTTGGATCGTTGGTCTCATTGAATTTTGATCTGACTTCAAAGTAATGGTCTACAGAATTGGGATGTTGTTTATTCCATAGCTCTAAGTAAAAATCGGCTATTTCGTCTGGTTTTTCTACAGCTAGTTCTAGGAGCTTGATGAGCGGATGGTTCAGATCGTTTAACCAAAAACTCTGGGTGATTTGACTTGCGGACGTAGCAACACTAATTGCAGCAGTTCCAGCAAAAGGCTCTACTAGCCTATTGATTTTTTTTGGAAAGAACTGGAGGATGTGCTTTGCTAGCTTCCTTTTGCTGCCTTGATATTGAATGAAGTGGGGTAGGTTTGCCATCGTCATACAAGGACAAATGATCTTACAGCGGCTGATTAGGATAGTTCGAGCTTATCGCTTAATTCAAGCATTTTTTCAAGGGCGATCGAAGTGGTGAGGCTGGAGTCTAAGACGACTAACAATTCATTCGGCTGCAATGATCGCCCGTTTCATCAGGTTCTCAGCCGTCAGACCGTTCAGACCCATCATTCGCGTCGATATCGTCAAAGATACTGCGCGTGCTTTGCGGCCTTTCTTGCGCTTCGACTTGTCCCAATTTTCGAGGGGATCTCTCGGGTTCCTCTAACGTATTTTCGTTAATCCATTCGTTCGTACGCTGTATTTCACGATCGATTACTTTGGCTGCACTCTCGTCATCGCCGAATCGCTTCTTGAGAGAGTCAAGTAGATCGAGAAACCGCTGCATATACTCTTCGGGCGGCTCGCCTGAAGGATGGTTGAATTCCCAATCACGCCGGACATTGCCAAGCTGCGGCAGAAGTTCTGTTCGCACCCTTCTCACCAAGTCCTCGAATTCACGATCGGTGAAAAGGCTTCGGATTTCATCGTCTTCTAGAGCGTCCGTGTCATCCCCCTCAACAGCGTAATTGCTCACCGTCTCAACGAACTTCTTCCTCTTCTCCTCCGGCAGGAGCCCGACTTCATGGAGGCGCTGTGCTAGGCGCACCTCTGGTACGGCATCGAGGAACAGTCCGGGTTCGGCGACTTGGTCGAGCAAGCCGGGATTGCCCTGTAGATACAACGATAGGAACTCCTTGGAGCAACGACGAGCGAGAAATCTTTGTAAGTCTCGCTTCGCGCCCCATGTCGATAGCCAGTCGGACTTATACGACTTGCTTCGCGACATTTCCTCAAGTTTAGCGAGCATCTGTGGAAACAATGACTTCGGCACTACGACCGCTTTTTCGATGCCGACATCGCCGCAAGTCACTTGATCGACCAGGCGCTCAGGCGCGCTGCCCTCCATGTAGATGCCAAGGTGCTCTGGACTCTGAACCAGAATTGCCGCGTACGCATCGCCGATAGTTGGATGCTTGAACTGCCAGACATATTCGCCGCTTGCGTGAGAGAGCAGAACAAGACTACCCTTCATGGCATCGAGCGCAGCGACGCATCCGCCCAGATCGCTACCGAGACGCTCAAGAGCCTGTGTCTCTGAGGGTCGGAGTTGGATCGGACTTTCCAGACGGCTATTGCGCATGTAGACCAGTGCGAGAGCCGCCTTACTGTCGGCATCGAGGCCCTGAAGCACCTCCTGGAGAAGTTGCTCGCACCTCTCGACGAACTGACTGATGTGATACTTATTGATGAACAAGTCCTTCGTGAAAAGTGGATCGCCCATACGTCGCGCCGTTTCTGGGATGAAACGTGGATGGCTCGCGACATCCTCAAGGTAAGGCTTGATCTCGGTTCGGAAGGAGCGTGGCTGTCTTCCAAGCTTGAGATGGTTGTACAAGATCTGGCGTTTTTCTTCGGCGGACAGGTCTTGAACATCGATCACGACTTGGCTCTCCTTAAGCAACGGAAACGCACTCTCCTTCAGGTCTTTGCGCGCACGGTTGTAAATGTAGTCGCGGGAGGTCATGACGATCTTCGCCCCTCGGCGGAGCATCGGTCGGATTTGCGGCAAGATGTGATTCCAGCGGTGGACTAGGAAATCCTCGTACTGGGTCACTCCGAAAGCGTCGTCCAGCCAGAAGAACTGCGACGGCTCATTCGGATTCCAGTGCTCAGTGACCTTGCCGGGATCGTCGAGCTTGAGCGGCGAGGCGTTCCACTGGTCGAGTGCCGCCATTGCCAGCAGGGATGCGATGGTCGTCTTGCCGGCAGCAGCCTCACCGATGAGCAACACGAAACTATGATTGCTGATCGCGTCGACGGCTTTCCTGTAGGCATCGGTGACGACGACCTTGGCGAGATCCTCGCGCATCGATTCAAGGATAGTTCGAGCCTGGATGTAGGCGCGCTCGTCGAGAATCTGGCTTAAGTCTCCTAGTCCGTACACTCGCGGGACGAGCATACGGAGGTGCTTGTTCTCAAGAATTTGCTGGTTTATCCAGGTGGAACCGAACGTCTCGACGTGCTTCACCCCGGCACCCTTGAAGAGGGCCTTGATCTTTGCGTTTCCAGTACCGGATACACCTGCGTTCGTCATGAGTACGTAGGAGTCGCAAAGTCCCTGCCCGACAAGCTTCTTGACCTTTTCGACTTCGTCCGACAGATCGGATGTTCTCAGGACGTAGTTGATCCTGCTGGTGAACTTGCACTGGATTACGAAAGCGCCGCTAAGGCTTTCCCGTCCCGTGGCGCTCCACGTGCCCGTGAATGCACCATCCCTCCCGCCATCGCCCGAATCGAGAAACGACTCCACTGTCTGTCCCAGGATCGCCCTTGTGATTGTCAGACATAGTCGCTGAAAATCGTTCCAGCCAAGGTTGTGTAGCGCGAACATGTCATCTACCAAATATGCAAGTGACGCGGAGTTCACTTTTGAATGGGGCTTGCTAGGAAAAACTCGCGCCTTTGCTACAAACGACGTAACTCCGGTACAAAGAAAGGGTATTACCCCGCAGTTGCGAGATAATACCCCCACCTATAGAACTTCTACCGCAACGATCGCCCTGGAAGCGTCACAGCCCTAACCCAACAGCGCGATCGCCCGTTTCACCAGGTTCTCCGCCGTCAGACCGTTCAGGCCCATCAGTTGGCCAGCGGTGGCCGTCGTTTCGCCGCGCTTCCAGGCGAACACATCGCGCGGGGCCGTGCTGCGCAGGACGATCGGCTCCAGCATCGCACTCGTACCGCCGGTCACACCCAACAACGCATCACCACCAAACAGGCGATCGAACGTCGCATCATCCACAAAGTGCGCATCCGGCTCCGAGCACATCTCCACGGCCACATCGGTCGATCGGTAGAGGCGACGGGGGCTAATCACCGACACGATCCGCGAACCGATCCCCTGGGCCGCCAGTTGTTCAGCGGCCGCCAGCGCCGGAGTCAGGGTCATGTCACCAATCACCGCCAAGACCACGGTTTTCTCACCGGGCGTTTCTTGCAGCACAAAACCACCATCCCGCAAGGCTTGGCGCGTTTGCTCAAAGGTCGAAACGATCGGCAGCGGCGACTTGCTGACCGTAATCGTGATCCCCTTGTTCACCTGAGCCAGCGCCCACTCATAGCAAGCCTGGGTGCTGTTGGCATCGCAGGGGAACAGCGGGAAGATGTTGCCGTTGCGCATCATCGCCGCGAAGTAGTTTTCGATTTCCGGGCGTTGGTGCGTCCAGCCGTTGCGGCCCTGCTCCAACGCGCCCGCCGTGAACAGGCAAACCGTGGCGGGCGTGGGGCGGCGCAACTCGGCCATGGCTTGGGTGACGGTTTGCCAAATCGGTAGCCCGTTGATCGCAAAGGATTCGTAGGAACACCAGAGCGATCGCGCCCCAAACAGGGCTTGCCCCACCGCCAACCCGGCGCAGGCATCCTCGTTCAGGGGTTCATACACCTGACCATCGGGCTGTTGGAAATAGATGGGGTCGGTGGTCGGGTGAACGATTTTCAGGCCCACATTGATGTTGTTGATCCCCGAGGCGGCGTTGCCGTCGGCGTTGGTGACGATGAAGTCGGGATCGGCTTGACCCACCTGCACCACCACATCGCCCATGGCCGTGGTCGAAACCTTCTTTTCGCCGGCCGGGAATTCCACCAGGTTCAGCTTGCCCAAATCCGCTAGGGGGCGCACCTTTTCGGTCACGGCCACCTGAGCCGCCGGGCCACCGCCCGATCGCTCAAAGTTCGTCCGCACCAGTTGCCAAGCCTCCGGCGACAGGGCCCGCTCCTTCAGGGCCGCCACAATGTAGTCCCGCTCCAGGTTGTCGCCGGGATAGAGGTTGTGGGACTGAGCACCGCGCTTGTGTACGCCCGCGCCCTTCAGTTGCTTGATGATCAACACCGTCAGCTTGCCGCCCAAGGCCAGTTTCGCGGCTTGGTCGGTGGCTTCCAGCACTGCCTGGGCAAACACCAATCGCTGGGCAAAGGAAAACTGGGTGCTATCGACGTAATCGCCCGGTTGGTTGGCATCGTCGAAGTCCTTGGCATCCAGCAGCACCACTTCTTCAAAGCCATTGCCGCGCCAGTAGGCTTCCATGGCGGCGTTGGATTTGGTGGAGACCATGCTGTGGTGCTCTTGGCTGTAGCCGTTCCAAATCAGAATCGGCAGGAAGTTCGTAGCCTGCGGATAGGCGGTATTGAAGTGGCCAAAGCTGCTCATGATGTAGGGTTCGCCCAGGCCGCCATCCCCGATCGTCACGGGGAAGAGCGTGCCGGGGAACAGCTTGGCCCCGGCCATGGCGAAGTGCTGACCCTGGCCGAGGGGGCCGGCGGGGGCCAGCAGGCCGGGAATTTGCCCCGACAGGTGGCCGAGCAGGCCGTGGGTTTCGCGGAATCGATCGCGCAATTGCTGCACCGTCGTGATGCCCATGGCTTCGAGCGATCGATCCAAGAACACCTGGGAATAGAAACCGGGGGCGTGGTGGCCCACTTCGGTGGTGAAGTTCTTGTAACCGAGCATGATCAGCGCCGCCATCACATCGGCAGAGCTGGCATAGCCGCCGGGGTGGCCCGATTCCTTGCTGGCGGTCATCTGCACGATCAGGTAACGCAGGGCATCGGCCGCCAGGAGAGTTTGGAAGGCCGCCGCTCGATCGCTCGGGCTGGCGATCGCCCCTGTGGTCGCATCCACGGCTGGCGCAGCACCCAGGATGTCAAATTCGGGCCAAGGCGCACCGAAGTATTGAATGCCGTCGCAAAACGCAGGCGTGGTCGTGGGTGCGGGGGTTGTGGCGGTCATGGGCAATTCACCTAGTGGTTCGACTCTCTCGACTGTAAGGCCAGTCTTGAGGCGATATTTTACAACCTTGATGTTGCTAAAGTCTCAGGACGATCAACTCAGGACGATCGAAACCGGCCCCTTAACGACCCGTTGTACTGGGGGCTGGACGATCAGCAGGCGATCGATTGCGGCAGTCTCTCGCTGAATTTGCCGCCCTAGTCCAGACCCAAAACGCCGCGCCCTAACCCATCAACCCTGTTGATAGACTGGGGGCAATTCCCCGATCGAAACTGGTCGCCTATGTTGACCCTGGCGCAATGGACCGTGGCGGAATATCACCAAATGATCGCGGCGGGCCTGTTGGTTGATCGCCGCGTGGAACTGTTGAACGGGCAAATTATTGAAATGTCACCGGAAGGGCCGGAGCATACCTATCGCGGCGAAACCCTGGCGGAGTGGCTGCGCGATCGCCTGCGGGGGCGAGCCTATGTGCGGGAAGCACGACCGATTACCCTAGACCATTCGGAACCGGAGCCGGATATTGCCGTGGTGCGGGGCGATCGATCCCAATTTGTCCAACGACATCCCGGCGCGGCGGATCTGTTTTGGGTGGTGGAAATTGCCCGATCGACCCTGGCCACGGATTTGACCCACAAGCGGGATCTCTACGCGCGGGTGGGAATTCCGGAATATTGGGTGGTGGATTTGGTGAATCGGCGGGTGGTGGTGTTCCGGCAACCGGAAGCGGGCCGCTACAGCCAAGCGGAAACGGTGAGCGATCGCCCGATCGCGCCGCTGGCCTTCCCGGACTGTGCGATCGACCTGACCCAGCTCTTTCAACCGTAGAGTCTGCCGCTTGATGACGCGACAACGCAATCAATTATGTTGACCCTGGCGCGATGGACTGTGGCGGAATATCACCAAATGATTGCGGCGGGCCTGTTGGTCGATCGCCGCGTGGAACTGTTGAACGGGCAAATTATTGAAATGTCACCGGAAGGGCCAGAACACCGCTACCAATGCAGCAGTTTGGGCGATCGGCTGCGGGTGCTGTTGCGCGATCGGGCTTGGATTAGTGAGGCACACCCGATTACGCTGGATGACTCGGAACCGGAGCCGGATTTGGCCATTGTTCGGTTGCCCCAATCGGCCTTTCGCGATCGCCATCCGGGGCCAGCGGATCTGTTTTGGGTGGTGGAAATTGCTCGATCGACCCTAGCCACGGATTTGACCCACAAGCGGGATCTCTACGCGCGGGTGGGAATTCCGGAATATTGGGTGGTGGATTTGGTGAATCGGCGGGTGGTGGTGTTCCGGCAACCGGAGGCGGGCCGCTACAGCCAAGAGGAAATGGTGAGCGATCGCCCGATCGCGCCGCTGGCCTTCCCGGACTGTGCGATCGACCTGGCCCAGCTCTTTCAACCGTAGGAAAATCGGGAGTTTCCTGCGCTATGGGCCGGTGCGAAACGAGGGCAAGGCTTCAAATTGGGCAAACTCAGACTCCAGTTTCCACTGCACCCGGGCGCGATCGTTCTGGGCCAAAAAGCCCTGACACCCGGCCGAAATGGCGGCAACGTTGGGCGAATCTTGGGCACAAGCGGCAGTCACTGTGTCAAAGTTTGACGAATTCCAGAGACTGGCTCCCGAGAGGAAACTATATTCCAAACTATTGCGCGCCAACCGTTTGAGATCGGCATAGCTCAACTGATAGCGCAAGATTGCCAATCCATACTCGTTGCTCAAATCAATGCGAGCAATGCCCTCATCATCGGAAGCCAACGTCATGGGCACACCGGCCGCGAGATATTCGCGGAAGGGATGTTGGTTGCCAGCCACATTCAAAATCACCTCATTGCTGGTGAGGCAAATTTCGACTAACACCCCTCGTTTGCGCATTTCTGCCATCAGTTGAAAGGGGTTGTTTTCATAGAGAATGCTCACTCCATGGCCAATGCGACTGGCCTGAGCCACTTCCACCGCTTGCCGAATATGAAAACGCAGATCATTGGGTGGCACTAAGCCCAGGGTTAGTTCCCCCGCATGAAGGGAAATTTTGACTTCCGGAAACTGCGTTTTTAGAAATTGCAACATCTGCATTTGTTGCTGGTAGTCGCGCAGGGCCACCGGGTTATCTTCTGGGGCAACTAAGTTGATACCCACAACGCGGGAGTTCGCTTTGGCCAACTCAAAGGCATAGACAAATTGGGCAAACACTTCCTCAGGTGCTTTGGTGCGTGTGGTTTGTTGCAAATAGCGCACCGTCACTTCACAGCCCGGTTGGGCCATGGGCGTATCGCAGCGTAAAGTGCTGGCGACCTGGCGTTCAAGATTCGCCACCTCTTGGCTGCCTCGGGTGACCAGCTCCATTAGGCCGCGACCGAGCAACGCGCGCCGCATCTGGGCAAAGTCGCCACTCCAGCCCACGGCCCGCCCCAGTTGACGCACTTCAGCGCCTTGAACGGTCATCAACAGTTCTAAATAGAAAATATGCTGATCAGCGGCGCGATTGGCCACTTCGGCCACCATGTCGTCCTGGCGCGACGGAGTAGAAGAAATCTCCGAAAAGCCGCCAAACGCCTGGAAAAATTGATCATGGCCCGATCGATTGGCAAAGGGCAGATTGCGGGTTGACCACAGATTAATCAGGGCATCGTAGGTGTCAGGACGATTGGGCAACTGCGAGGCGGGAAAATAGCGGCTGTTTTGGCCACAGGCACTCGGTTGAATCAGGGTCAGGGCCTGGGGATCAATGCAGTAGCCATCGGCGGCGGCCCACTCCAGATAACGCTCCGCATAAACGGCCCCGCTCAGGTGCGTATGAATGTCGCCCCCTTTCGGCATTCGCTGCACAAAGGCCCGAATCGCAGGAGGACTGGCGCGGTGCTGCTCCAACCATTGGCTCACTTGGGCTTCGGCATCACGGCGCGATCGCGGGTTTACGGGAGCTTCTTGGGCGGCAACGCTGGAAACAACCAGGCCAGAGCCAAGCAACAGTCCCCATAAAACAGCGAAGGAGGAAAGTTTGGGCATGGAAAACCGGGGGTCGGTGGGGGAATTTGGGTGAACTGTACCGCTAATTTCTGCTCAATCATTCAACCGCATTCAGATTCTAAATAAATTTAAATTTTTGTTTTCAATATCCGTCTGAAAATCAGCCAAGATTTGCAATATCTTTCTGGAAATTATTCATTATTTACATCGTTTATCTCGCCAACAAGGGGCTTAAGCCCCTTGTTCCACGTGATTTCATGGCGGCAATCTCAAGATTTTGGGTGATTTGATTAATAGCCTGAAGCCCTTTTTTGTTGATTAATGGAGTGATACAGCCCTTACCTCGCTTAATAAGTACAGCAGACTGTAGGGTGAGCAATGCCCACCGACTAACAGCTTCGTATCATCTGCGATCTGACGTACCAATCGTTTGAGGTAAAGGCTGTAAGCAGATCGGTATTTGGCCTGATTTGGCTTTTTAAGCATCCTTTAGGGGCTATTCTTGGGTTTGGAATCAGCTTGAAACGGTTGCAAAATTGCTTTGGTTTCCGGGTTGTAGAGCCGTAGATAATTCCAATAATTGCCCAACACGTTTTCCACGTAACCGCGCGTTTCCGAAAAGGGAATTTGCTCCACAAATCGATCGAGATCTGCCGTGCCAAATTGCTTCACCCAGCGGTTTACATTCCCCGGCCCAGCGTTGTAGGCGGCCACGGCTAGCAAACTGTTGTTGTCATATTCCCGGTGCGTGTAGTCCAAAAACCAAGTACCGAGTTTGATGTTGTCCGGGGGATTTTCCAGGCTGTAATCCTTGAAGCCGATTTTGTTGGCCACCCATTCGCCCGTAGAAGGCAACACCTGCATTAAGCCCACGGCATTGGCGATCGAGCGGATATCACGTTCAAAGTGGGACTCTTGGCGAATTAGCCCCAACACGAGGGCCGGATTCAGGTTTTGGGCCCGGGCCCCGGCGGCGATCGGATCCCAATAGGGACGGGGATAGAGCCGCCGCCAATAGTTCAAGTCTCGGCGGGCGGCCGCAAACTGTTCCCGATCGCCCGGTTCCTCGCGCCACCGCAAATTAGCCAGGGCAAAAAGACCGGCTAAATAATCGCCATTGCCCAGTCGCAACGTGCCGTCTGTGTATTGCTCTGCAAAGGTGGGCTGGTTGCGGTTTTGGAATTCCGTTTGCCAATAGTCAAAGGCGGCGCGGTCTTGCTCCAGTTGATAGAGCGCTTGCAGGGTGGGCGATCCGGCAGGTAGGGAGGCGCGGGGGGGCGGCGGCTGCAGGGTGGGTTGCCCCGATCGAATGGTGGTGAAATCTCCGACCGGTAACCCCAACTTCACGGCCGATCGCCAGGCGTAGTAAGACTCGGGATACTGTTGCAGGGTGTGGCGGTAGGCCGCTTGGGCGGCGGCTTGGTCTCCCAACTGGGCGGCCCATTGTCCGGCCCAAAAGCTGGCCCGGGGGGCATCTTCATGCTCAGGGTTCTGTTGCACCAGGGCGATCGCCCATTGGCGGGCCGCTTGGGGGCTGGTGGCGGCGGCTTCCTCGGCCAGTTGCCAGCGCAAATCGCCGGCCGCGTCGCTGTTGCTGAAGGTTTTGAAGAGTCGATCGCGATCGGCCGTGGTGGGCTGTTGCTGATTTTTCAGGATCCGCACTCGCTCCAACAGGGCCCGAGGGGCATGGGTGGGGTTGGCCAGGGCGCGATCGAGCAGGGCCAAGCCTTCGGCCGGCGGCACTAACCGGGCCAAACGGGTCATGCCAAAGGCCGCTTCCGGAGCTTGGGGAAATTGCTGAATCAGCCGACGATAGCGGGCGATCGCCTCGGGCCGTTTGCCGCCCAGTTGGGCCCCCCGCCCGGCCCGATAGGCATGGAGGGGGCTGGGGGTGGCTTTGGCGTAGGCATCGCCGGCCTTGGCGTATTGACGACGATCCCAATAAATCCGCCCGATCGTGGCCCAATCGGCGGGGGTGATGGCGGTGGCGAACTGACTTTCTAGGGGCCCCAGATAGTTACCCACATCCCGCGCATCGGGGGCATGGCGCAATAGATATAGAAACCAATCGGGGCGATCGGGCGTTTGGGCTAACCGTTGCTTGGCCACCGCGATCGCCCGGGGATGCGATTTCCAGGGGGAATCGGCCGCCACCAGGCGATCGAGCCATTTGGGATCCTGTTGACCCAATCCATAGAGCGCTTCCGCCGTGGCCGGATCCTGGGGAAATTGCTTCAGCAGGGCTTGCCAGGTTTGGCTGGCCCCCGCCCGATCGCCCCCTTGGAGTTGTGCCTGGGCCCGCAGCGCCAACACCGGAGCCAACAGCACCGGATCATCAGCTTTTTCTAGCCACTTCAGGGCCGTTGCATGGTCTTTGACGCTCAGGGCTTCCGTGGCCAGCACATAGCGTGCGCCCGATCGAGTCAAAGGGTTGGCCGATTCCGCCAGTTCCGTCAGGGGAGGCACTTTGGGCGCTTTGGGATCCGTGGCCTCGGGACTGGGCGTTTCTTGGTGAATTCGGGCCGCGGCCACTTCGGTTAAACCTGTTGCGGGAGATTGGTTAGCCTGACGATTGGCCAACCAATCCCCCATGGGCGACAGGGCCGCGCCAACCCCCAAGGCCACCGCTCCCGCAGCGCCCAAACCCACCACCCAAGGGCGATCGCGCCACAGGTGACGTAAACCCATTGTCCAAGTTGCAAACTTCACGGCCGGCCTCGATCGCAAGACACTCTAGCCATTGTGCCGCAGTCCCTAGGCCGATGTGGGTTGGGCCACCACCTCCGCCACCGACACCACCTCGGCCCCTTGGCAAGTCGGCAAGGGTTCAATCAAGGGTTGATTCAACAACACCATGGTGGTGCTTTGGTTTTCCTGGAAACCAATCCGCTCATAAAACGCCTGTTGATTGGTGGTCATTAAATAGACTCGCTCCACCCGGCAGAGTTGCGGGTGCGCCAAAACCGTTTGCACCAATTTGCGCCCAATGCCAGCCCCTTGATAGGTGGGATGAACCACCACATCCCAAATCGTGGCCCGATAGATGCCATCGGAGGTGGCCCGGGCAAACCCAATCAACCGATCGCCATCCCAAGCGCTAATGACCGGCAAACTGTTGGCCACAGCCAATTCCACGTCCTCTCGGCGGCGATCGCGCGCCCAAAATGCCGTGTCCTGAAACAGTTGATGGAGTTGGTCAAAATCAATCTCTTCGGCGCGATCGCGAAACTGAATATGGCTGCAATCGAGAGGCATGGCAGTCGCAGGCAAACAACGACAATTGCAGTTGATGGTAAACGACCCATCCCAACTTTGGCAGCGTCCTGGCACACGGAAATGCAGCCAGGTTCGATCGGCCCAAAATTCCTTCCAAAGTTCCTTCCAAAATTATTTCCAATATCCCTTGCTCCAAAACCTGTCCCTAATCAGTCTCTAACCTGTCCCTAATCGATCCCTAATTTGTCTCTGGTAGGGTGTTGGGCAATGGCTGCCGGGAATGTATCGCCCCCCTGCCAGCGCCCGATCGGGATCAAGGGCGCGATCGGGGCAAGGAGTTAAAACCCCTTGTCTGGAATCTGGATCGGTCTTTGTCTGCACTCAATCCGAACGCCGGGATCAGCCAGCCGGGATCAGTCCTTGCCGGAATGCCTGACATATGGAGGGCGATCAGGGAAGTTTTCCCCAACTCGCCAGCAAGCACTATTGGGTTCATCACTATTTGTAAGTAAATCGCAACTAAAAAGTCCCATTTCCGACCCCTTTATTGCTATAGATCGCGTTTTCTAACAGTTGCGAATTATTTGAACCTGTGGGGATCAAACCCATTAGAATCAGATCAGTTAGCGCTAGACAACCTAGTTAGTTAACTCCCTTAACCATCGTTTCAAGTTATTTCCTTGTTTCGTAGAGGGCTACATAGATTGTGTGGCTCTGTTCGTTAACCAAAACCCTAGTGGTTTTGCTGGGCTTGTAACATGCAGCATTGTCATTGATTCTGAATCAGAATCCCCTCGGAAGTCTTAGTTGGCTAAAACAGTAATTAGCCAATTCGTTAGCCAATTAGTTAGCTCAGCTAAAGCACAGTTGGTTATCCGTCTTTCGCAGTTGGCTTTTCACGATTTTGCGGTTCGCTGTTTCTCATTGATCGTTTGATCAGTCAGTTCTTGCTTGTTTTGTGGAACTGCTGGCACCTGAAGACAGGTTTTCTCGGCTTTTCGATCTTGATGATGTTGATGGCTGGCTTGAGTTCTAATTAACTCGCTGGCTCCACTGAACATTACGGGTCACCCTTTCGATATCTCAAAGTCTCAAACATTTCGCCTCAAACATTTCTGACGACTTAGGAGGCTCCCTAATTCCTCTCTGATTGCTGTTTGATTTGGATTTGACTTGCATTTGACGACGATTGATGATGTTGGATTTTGGTTGGGCTTGGTTTGACGAGAACTGAATTCAGTAATTTTCAGTCTCAAAGATTCAGTCGGTCTGAATTCGCCTAATACCAAGCCCCCATTCCACCATCCAATTCTCAAGTATCGGCCATGAGCATGGTGATCTGAGGCTCAAAACAAGACCGGAAACGGCCATGTCGGCAACCGCTGGAGCACTGTCCTAGCAATCGCCAGCCCAAGCATTGGCCTCGATTTGGTCAAAGGATTTGGGTCGCCTGTGTCGGTTGCAAGCCTGCCCATGGCAACGTTTGTTGCTGATGTTTCTGAGGTTTTTGAACGTTTCTTGCCAGAAGCTTTCTTGTCGAAGGCTTGCTGTTGAATTCCGAACTGTTTCCATTGTCGAATTGCGTCCAATCATTTCAATTGAATTTTCAATTGAATTCTGAAGGTTCATTCCATTAGCTGAATTGGCCGAGTAAGTCGGTTGAACATTGGCGAGTTTGCTAGATCAAATCTCGAACGTCAAATCTCTAGCTTTGGTGAAAAACTGAATCCCGATCGAAGAATCCTGATCGAAATGGGATCGATATTGATCGAGTTCGGGTTGGGCCCTTGAGTCCTGCCCGAACACTAACCGAATGCTGATTGAACATTAGCTGATCAAATCGGGGCTTTAAGTCCTGAAGAATTGCTAATTGCACATTGGCTAATTGAACACTGATCAAACATTGCTTGGATAATGGATCAAAGAGCCACCCCCATGGGGTGGTTTCTTTTTGGGATGATCTGCTGGGAGATGATTTTTGGGGAATTGGCCACAGCTTAATAAGGGAGAAATTAGGAGTTAGGAGAGGTGCGATCGGGCGGCCTTGGTTGCGGCGAAGTGTCTTGGGCGATCGGTTGCACCACTTTCGCGATCGCCTGTTGCACAAACCGTTTCACAAACTGATCGCGTTGCTCTAGCTGAAACTGTTTTTTGACCACTTCGCTAATGCCGCCATCGCCCCAATCTTGATCGTGGCGAAAATATTCAATGAAACTGCGGCCGGCGATGCGGGTTAAATAGGCCGCCGTCACCGCTTGAATGGCTCGGCTGATGATGGCGGTGGCGATGTTCACCTGGAGCGCGGCCGTCAAAATTCCCATGGCTCCTTTGACGATGCCCAAGCCGGTCATGGTTTTGGCGAGGGACAGGGCCAACTCCTGCGCCCGATCGCCACTTAAGTTGCAGCCATAGACCTTGCCCAACTCCAAAATCATCTGGGCATTGACCGCCGCCGTGGCCAACAAATCCACCACCGGAATCGGTGTGACGGCCACGGCCCCCGCCCCCAGCCACTGGTAGCGATCGACCACGGCTTCGGCCTGTCGTCGTCGCTGGGCATCAATCAGTTGGCGGGCCCGATCGCTCAAGCGCTGGGCTTGCAGCAACATATTGTCTGCGATCAGTTCTTCCCCTTCTGCCCGCAACACCGCCACAATCCGCCGAATCAGGGGCATAATTTCCGGGTCGGGGGTCAGGGTTTCCCCGTTGGGCAACTGCACCGCCGCCGGCCGCGCCGCGATCGGGACAATATCCGCCGTGGGGAGCTGTTCTGCCAACCGTTCCCGCAACTTGGCCAAAATTGCCGTGCGATCGGCCTCGGGGTAGCGATCGGTTTTGTTGAAGGCCAGCAGCGATCGCTTCCCGATCGCCAATAACTGTTGCAGTGGCTCCAATTCCGACTGCTGCAAGTCGCCTTCCACCACAAAAATCAGCAAGTCCGCTTCCGCCGCCAGCCGCCGAGCTAGGCGATCGCGCTGGGTTCCCGCCACCCCTGCTTCCAAAATGCCCGGCGTGTCGGTAATCAACACGGCGCGATCGATCTCGGACAGTGCCAGGCGATAGGTTTCGCCCTCTTCTGTTGTGCCCATGGTGGGGCCGACGGTTCCGGCCACCCGTCCCAGCAGGGCATTCACCAAGGAGGTTTTGCCCGCTGACCCCGTGCCAAACACCACCAACAGCAACTCGCCCCGGGCCAAGCTGCTTTCAATTTCGCGCGATCGATCCAATAGGGCCTGCCGTGCCACCCGATCGCGAATTAAATCCACCTGGGCCCGCACGGCTTCCAGCGCCGCGCCGGCCGCTTCGGTTTTCACTTCGGAAACGGTGGGGCTGGGTTCCGGCGGAGTGGGGGGCGTTTGTCCGGTGATCGATCGCTGGGTCACCTGCCAGAGCGATCGCCAATCTTGGGGCCAATCCAGGGGCCGCACATACCGAAAAAACGCCACCAGCAGGGCCCCCAATAGGGCCAAGGTCAGCACCACGACCACCGGCCCCAAAAACGGAGCCGTCCAACTCACCTGCCAGTAGAGTTGTTGCAGGGCGCTGACGAGCCACAGCACTAGCGCCAAGATGACGCAAAGCCCCGTCAGGACAACAATAAAGCGAGTTAGGGTCACGAGAGTTGGGTGATCGCTCCACCAAATTTTGTTTCCCTAACCAATACCATCAATTTCAATGGTCATGGCCTGGGCAAAATCGAAGGGTGGCGCGATCGGGAATGTGTCAATGGCTAATCGCGTTTCGGCTGCGGCTTGCTTGCGGGCTTTGGCATAACCTTTGGCAACGGCGGTCGCCAGCCAAGGTTGGAAACTGGGGTTATCTTCCAGCAATTCTTCAATTTCGATGCGAGCATTTTGAATTGACAATTCCCAAGAGCGCGATCGTCTTTGGGGTTGGTGTTGCCACTTCAAGAGGTGGAGATACAGCCGTGCAATTTGATTAACTAATGCAGCCCGTTGCGATGCCCCCAAACCTTCGATTTCCTCAATCAAATGTTCCAGATCTAGTTCAGTGAGTTGCCCAGCTTTTAGCAGTTTCACCTGTTGCTGAATCCAGCCATAATAGTCTGATTCATAGGTGATCGAATCAGTCGCATTCATAGGGCGATCGTTGGCATTGAATACTGATTGATTAACAGTATTGTTCGTCATCACTTCTTGTTTTGCAACGATCGCCCAAGTCAGGTTTCCGTTGCACCTACACCGGCCACTACGACCTCCAAGATCGCCTAGCCCAACTTGCAACGATCGCCCAAGTCAGGTTTCCGTTGCACCTGCGTCCACCCGCCCAACAAACTGCGAGGCAGTCTTGCAACGATCGCCCAAGTCAGGTTTCCGTTGCACCCTCAGCGATCGCCGGGATGTCGTAGGTAGTGGTCGGCAACGCTTGCAACGATCGCCCAAGTCAGGTTTCCGTTGCACCTTGTTGAGGCTAATAAGTTTGACCAGGATTCACCGCTTGCAACGATCGCCCAAGTCAGGTTTCCGTTGCACCCCTTTGAGGAGGCGATCGCCTACCTGGCGGCCAAGACCTTGCAACGATCGCCCAAGTCAGGTTTCCGTTGCACCTCGAAAAAACAGGAAGGCACGGGGCACGGGGGTCTCGGTGCCTTGCAACGATCGCCCAAGTCAGGTTTCCGTTGCACCGGTGGTGAAAGAAACGGATCCTTCATCCTGTAAATCTTGCAACGATCGCCCAAGTCAGGTTTCCGTTGCACCGGCGGTTCGGCGATCAAGGCTGGCACGGAACTCCACTTGCAACGATCGCCCAAGTCAGGTTTCCGTTGCACGTACCTGTGTTCGTTGGGGGTAGTAACTACAGTTTTCTTGCAACGATCGCCCAAGTCAGGTTTCCGTTGCACTTTAAACTGTTCCCTGTTTACTTACTTAGACTTACAAGCTTGCAACGATCGCCCAAGTCAGGTTTCCGTTGCACTGACCTACTGATTACAAGACAAGAGAATGAATAGTCTTGCAACGATCGCCCAAGTCAGGTTTCCGTTGCACCCGGCAAGCTGTTGCTGCAATACCGCATGGCCGCGCGGGCTTGCAACGATCGCCCAAGTCAGGTTTCCGTTGCACCGGATTCTTCAAAGGGGGAGCCGATGCGATTGGCTAGCACTTGCAACGATCGCCCAAGTCAGGTTTCCGTTGCACGCCCGATGTCTAGTTGCCCCACAATATCCAGTCCTTGCAACGATCGCCCAAGTCAGGTTTCCGTTGCACAATCCGGGGTGGCCGGTTGATCACCGTGGGAGCCACTTGCAACGATCGCCCAAGTCAGGTTTCCGTTGCACACCTCGATCACAAAAAGTAAGCTGGACAATCGTTTCGGGCGAGTGAATCGCGAACTTGCTACGGGTATCCTATTTTTGGGTGTTGGCTAGATCGTCGTGCAATCCTTCCGATGCTGGGATTGCAGATGGGGCAAGGCTCTCGCGACTTGCGCGAACCTTTTTATCGGCCCTCACCGCCGTCTTTCCCGCTGGGCGGGGCTTTCGGGCCGATTCAGCCACCAGACCATCAGCCGTAGCTTCCGGTTCGCGCGTAATGCGTGGCAACCTATCAGCGCTCTCAGGCGGTCTACCTCCATCCCGTTTGACCGGAACAGACGGCCCTCCAAGGGGCTTGGGTCTGGCTGCGCCAACGTGCAACCGACCTGCTTTTTTCATCGCTGGACTGGTTGCCAGCGGCTTTAAAGTGTGGGGAACAATACGCCCCGAATCCGGCCAAGCCGGATTGATTGATCGTGCCAGTATGTTAGCAGATCCCACCGCATCTCGATCGCCCTGCCACCCACAAACCCGACAGCGATAAAGTCGCCCCCTTGGTTTGTGCCGCGCCCCGCAGTTGGGGCAAGTTTGGCTCGTAAAGTGTTCATGGGCCTTGTGTAGTGTTGCCCCATATTCCTCTAGTTTTTCAACCATCATTTTCTCTTGGTTGCCATACTCCCACTGAGCGTTGCGCTTCACTTGCGCCCGTCGATTCGATCCCTTTTTGCGGCCCTTGGGAATGGATCCAACATCACCTAAGTAAACCTTGCCCACCTTGTTTCCCCGCAGCCAATCCACCGCCCGCCGAGTGATCGCATGGTTGGCATATTTGAGGTTCCGGTTCACCTGGGTGGCCACCCGCTTTTGCGTTTGCCATAGCCGATGATCGCGACGGCTCCGTTTCCTCAGTCCCAACTCCTTTCGAGCCGCACTAACCATCCGCCGCGCATACTTTGTCCCTTGCCCCGGAGACTTGGCCTCCATTGCCGCCATAGTGGCTTTTTGCTCATCGGTCAAGTACTGGCGCACCTGGGCCCGGAACACCCGAGCGCGGGCCCGCTGAAGGCCTCGGAACCGGCGATCGCGCTCTCGCTTCAGCCCGCAAATTTGCCGACCCGACAGGCTAACCGACTTGCCACTATCCAGAGTCAACACCATCGCCCGAATCTGGCCCATGTCCACACCAGCCGATCGGGTCAAGTCAGGATCCGGCGCAAAGCCATCTTCACCGGCCGCCGCATAGCTGAGGTGCAGCCAAAAATCACCGGAGCCATCGCAGGTGATCGATACCTTATTAATCGAGCATCCCGCGTATCGCTTCGGGATAGGTAGCGACACCGCACCGCCAATCTGATTGCGAGTTCCCAGCATCAAAAGATTGCCGTCCCAATCCAGCTCTTGCTTATCCACTTCCCAGATCCAACCGGAGTCGAATTGGGCCGAACGAAACTGGTTTGGCATTTGGGCCGCAAAGTCGCCGCGCTTGCGCTTTGTCCAATACCCCTGAATAAAACCTCGGATCGTTTGGGTTACTCCGCTGGCCGTTTTGGCACTCACCCCATACTTGCTTCCACGTTCATCCCGATCGGGGTAGGGGTAGCGATCGCAATGGGCCTTCAGCGCATCCCAGGGTTTAAATTGCTGCCAATCTCGCCAATCCCGAACGATGTAGCCTTCTACCAGCTCACCATCGGTCAAATACTGCTGGCGATGTTTTGCGGCCGACTTGAGAGAACAAGCACGGACGGGGCCAACACCCGGAACGATCGGGTAAATCGGTGAATTGACAGCCCGCAACGCAGCAATCACGACGTTATAGCACCAGCGCTGGGCACTCATCAGCCGCCGAAGCTGGTTTTGCTGACGGCGCGACACCTTAAGCGAGATCTTGGCCGTGCGATAAATTGCTTTGGGTTTGCCCATAGGTTCTTACCCAGTTTCGTAGGTTAGGTTGAACAATCAAAACCCGACTGTCGCCAACAGGTGGGTTCGACTTTGTTTTTTAAACCCGCCATTTTCTTTGTCAGTTACTCAAAGCTACTTGCAACGATCGCCCGACTCAGTATCTTGTTGTAATTGCGATAGCCTATCTATAAAGCTAGGTTACATGCGCCTGCCGTAATTGCCCATGACCATCGAAACGCGCCTGAGCACGCTTGAGGCCCAGCTCCAGCAGCTTACGATCAACGTCACCACCTTGGCCAGCATCACCACTCAGCAATCCTTTGAGTGGAACCAACGGTTTAATCATTTGGCGGAGTTGGTGGCCAGCAATACTAAGGCGGTCGAGGGGCTAACTCGGGCCATCGAGGGACTGAGTGAGCGAGTGGATCATGTTGAGCAACGCATTGAGCAGCTTGATCAAAAGTTAACTGAGCGAGTGGATCATGTTGAGCAACGCATTGAGCGGCTCGATCAAAAACTGGAAGACCGCACTGATTCAATCCTGGCGGCGATCGACCATGGCATTCAGCAGGCGATCGCCCAAACAGTCGAGCCGCTGCAAAGCCAGATTACCGGTTTACAAACCGAGATGCAGCGGGTCATTGAAATGATTGAGGAGATGCAAAAAAGCTAGTCGCTCTGCTTGGGAATCAGATAAATTGCGCCAGAGATCATGGTTAGGGCCACAGAAATCCAAAAGAGACCGATCGCCCAAAGGGAGTAAGCATCCATCACTGGGGCTAGTAGCAGGGCGATCGCGGCAATTTGGCTGACGGTTTTCAGTTTGCCCCAGAGGTTTGCGCCGGAAATGCTGGTTTGGTTCACGCGCCAACCCGCGATCGTCAGCTCCCGCGCCAAAATCACAAAAACGCCCCAAGCCGGAATTCGTCCCAGCTCCACCAACAGCAGCAAGGGAGCCAAAACCAGCAACTTATCCACCAACGGATCCAAAAATTTGCCCAAGTCCGTCACTTGGTTCAGCTTGCGGGCCAAATATCCATCCAGCCAGTCTGTGCCCGCAGCCACCAAAAACACGCCCAGCGCCCACCAGCGATCGGCTGTGGTGGGTTCGCCGCTGAGCCACCACAACAATAGGGGCACTGCTGCCAACCGCGACACGGTGATCCAAGTGGGCAAATTCACGGCTATTTCTCCAATGCTTGAACAACACTTTTAGCGCGATCGGGTCGGAAAGGCTAGCGATCGCGCCAAAAGTCAGCCCGAAGTCAGTTCAGAATTGATTATTCATGGAGTGGTGATCTTGAGTAATGGTTTTGAGCTAATCCTGAGCTGCTTTTGAGATCTCCAGGAGGGCGATCGGGGTTGATTGCAGTCTATTCAAACGTTAAGGGTTGCAGGTCGATCGACTTTCGATAAATGAGATTGGAGGCATATTCTAGGTAGCGTGTGGCGGCGGTTTCTAGGCGATCAATGCTGGCTTTCATTTGGGCAACGTCATTCGGTGTGGGTTGACAGGTTTTGCTCCGCACACAGTCGGTGACGCGGAGGGTCGATCGTTCCGCGATCGCAAAAAATCCTGCCAAGCTTTTGGGATTTTGTAAGTTAAGATCCTGGGTTTCGTTGCCGGTGCGTAACAGCTCTTTCATGCCCGGAGCTAAGAGTAAATTCGCCTTGCTTTGGTGCAGTGGTAAGTCCATGTACCACTTGTTGCGGCCCTCCCTAAAGGCGGCCCAAACCTTTTCTAACTCCTCTGGGTTGGCCGGTGTGGTGCTTGATAGCAATAGCTCCAGTTCGCGCAAGTTCCAAAGGTGCAGGCTGACGGAATTGGAAAGCCTATCCATGAATTTTTGGGCTTCGTCCAATTGGCGCTTTTCGTATTCAAACTGGGATTGTCTGCGCCAATTTTGATCTTGATACCACTGGGTGAGCAATCCACCAACCAGAGTGGTCAGCACAAAGCCAATGATGAGGCGTGATAGGTCAGAGTTTAATGATTGCCAAACTTTTTCGCGATCCATGGTGCATGAATGATTGATTGGGTTATGAATTCGATAATTTGATAATCCATTGATAAATCATGGGGCGATTAATCGTCATCAATCAAAACCCTCACCCTAAATCCCTCTCCCAGGTCGGGAGAGGGACTTGGCAACCAGCAACGAAATCGCCGTAATTCCCGATTGCTGGCTTCCTTTGGCCCTCCTTGGGAGGAGGGGTTGGGGGATGAGGGTTTTGAGCTGATTCGCGCAAGAGGTCTATTGATCGTGTTGATCGTGTGATTAGCTTGCGTGGTTTAATCGTGCGATTAGATCGTGCGATTAGATTGTGTGGTTAACAATGGCTTGCTGACGGGCAACGGTGAGCAGACCATCGGCCAGGCTGGCTCCATTCACTCCCAAAATCGATCGCTCCTGCACGGCTTGAATACCTGCTTGGGCGTGCCACCAGGCGGCCGTAGCGGCCCAGTAGCCCCAATCGGTGAGGGTGGTGGGGCGAGCTTGGGCGACCAATCCTCCCAGTAATCCGGCCAAAACATCGCCGCTGCCACCCCGAGCTAAACCGGGGGTGCTTTCGGGTACCATCCAGCTTTGGCCGCCGGGTTCGGCCACCACGGTGCGGGCCCCTTTCAACAGGACGATCGCCCCGGTTTGTTGGGCCGCCCGTTGGGCCAGTTCCAGTCGATCGCTGGTTTGGGCAACCAAGTTGGGAAACAGCCGCTGAAATTCTCCCCAGTGGGGGGTGAGAACGACGGGGCCTTGGCGATCGCGCCAGCCCAGTTGGGCCAGGGCGTTCAAGCCGTCCGCATCCAACACCAAGGGCCGATCGCTCTCCCAGACCGCTTGCACAATCGGGGTGGCTTCTCGGGTGAGGCCACAACCACAGGCGATCGCATCGTAGCGGGCGAGATCTAGATCAACGCGGGCAATTTTGCCCATATCCGTTTCGGGACAGGCCACTACGAGGGCTTCGGGAATTTGGGCCACCAACCAAGGTTTGAGACTGGCGGGCACGGCAACGGTTAACATGCCCACGCCGCTCGATCGGGCCCCCAAGGCGGCCAGGAACGCGGCTCCCATATAAACAGCGGAACCCGCCACCACTAGCAAGTGACCTTGCTCGTATTTGTGGGTGGCGGGCGATCGGTTCAGGGGTAATTGGGCGAGGTGGGCGGTGATTCGGTTCAGTTGGGGGTCTGGGCCCAGGATGGCTTGAATGTCGGCTAGGGGCAGGTCAAAGTCAATCAGTTCCGCTTGACCGACCCAATCCAGGGCCCGATCGAGCAGAAGACCCCGTTTCCAGAGGCCCAAACAGAGGGTGAGGGTCGATCGAATGGCTTTACCCAAGACTGCGCCGCTGTCGGTGTGGAGGCCGGAGGGAAGGTCAATGCTAACGATCGGTTTGCCGCTGTTGTTTACTTGCTCGATCGCCTCGGCCAAGGCTCCCTCGATCGGCCGTTCCAACCCAAAGCCAAACAACCCATCCACCAGCCAATCGGCCGCCAAAACGGGGGCTAGATCAGGGCTGACCTCAATGCCTAAGCTGGCGGCGTATTGGGCATGGCGATCGGTCAGTTCCTTGCGTCGCTCAAAGGGCAAGTAAACGGAAACTTGATAGCCGCGCAGGTGCAACTCCCGGGCCACCACCAGAGCATCGCCGCCGTTGTGGCCAGGGCCGGCCAAAATTCCCACCCGGGGCCCTTGGGCGATCGAGCGCCAAGCCAGGACTCGCTGGGTAATGAGTCCGGCCACTTTTTCCATCAAGGCTGCGACGGGCATTCCCGCCGCAAACACCCGAGACTCGATCGCCTGCATTTGGGCCGCCGTGACGACGTAGCGATCGCGCATTTCCCCCATTGGCCCGTTTGACGGTTGCACACCAAGCCTCCTCAAAACCATGCCTTCTCAAAACCACGGAGCAGGGCCGGCCAACTCATGCCAGACCCGATCGTACAGGATCGAGCGGCTAGGGATAGCGCAGGCTCAATCCTGTTAATAAATGGCTTTGCTGCAAAAAATTGGCCCCATCGGGTATTTTGCGCCAAGAATCCCGGTTTTAGGGCAAATTTCGGGGCTGACGTTGGTGCTGGGTGTTTTGGGTCGGCTCTAGGGGCTGATGCTATTGACCATCGCCTGATGCGTCATGGTTGGCCTGTTGCGCTTCTTTAATCATGTCTACCAAAACATGATGGGCGGCCTTGGCATCGGCCAAAGGCGCTTTGAATTCGATGCGCAGGGGCTGGAGATGGCCATCCACTTCCACAGCTAAGTCCATGCCCACTGAATCGATCGACCGCATTCGGGCGCTGGTGGCCGTCGTGATCTGGCCGAAATATTGGGCATAGACCAACACCGCGTCGGCGTGGTCATCGTTCATATGCTTACAGATGCGATCGCTCACTTGGGTCGTGAACGGATTTTCGGGGGTTGTGGTTACCGAGTCGCTCATGGTTCTGATCTGAATGGTTTTAAATCGATTAGCCCGAAACCCACAATCTGCCGTTAGCAGATCGGAGGGGACAAGGGGCTTAGGGGCTGTTGTCAAATCGCCTGAAACCCTGATTTTGCCGTTAGCGGATCGTGGGGGGCAAGGGGCTTAAGCCCCTTGTTACGACAGTTGAGGTAGGGAAAATCAACTGTTAGCAGATCGGAGGGGACAAGGGGCTTAGGGGCTGTTGTCAAATCGCCTGAAACCCTGATTTTGCCGTTAGCGGATCGTGGGGGGCAAGGGGCTTAAGCCCCTTGTTACGACAGTTGAGGTAGGGAAAATCAACTGCTTCAGCCTCGCATCGAGAGACATGCAGCTTGCCTCCAGGAAACAACGACGGGCCCTAAGAGGATGTCTGAGAAGTATCTTGCAGTACGGGCTAAAGGTTAATTGTCGTGGGGGGCAAGGGGCTTAAGCCCCTTGTCTACATCGATCGCTGGGGCGTACAGAGTAGCAATTTTGGTTTTTCAGACATCCATCCTCTAAGCCCTTTGTCTTTGTCCTCGCCAGGCTTTTCCTATTCAACCATTTCTGCCACCACGTCTCGGAGGGTTTGGGTCAGCGATCGGGGTTGCCAGCCCAGCTCTTGGCGGGCTTTGGTAGCATCCACTCGCACGCAGCGATCGTAGATGTAGCGCACTCGCTCGCGGCTGAGGGGGGGTTGCCAGCGAAATAGCCGCCCGATCGGGTCAAGAATCGTCCCCAAAATTCGCACCAACCAAGCGGGCACTTCTTTGGGGGGAGGGATTTCAGCCGTCTCGCCCACCATCCGAAACATTTCTCGGGTGGGACATTCTCCAGCCGAGAGGATATACCAGCCGCCCGCTGTGCCCCGTTCGGCCGCCAAAATCATGCCCGCCACCAAATCGTCCACATGCACAATCCCGGTGGGGCGATCGCCCCCGACCCAGAAGGGCAGTTTTCCGCGCAAAAACTGGCGCAGGACGGGGCCAAAGTGTGGATCGTCGCCACCAAAAATGCCGGAGGGCATGACGCTGATGGCGGCCAGTCCGTTTTCGGCCGCGCGATCAACCAGCACTTGGGCTTCATATTTGGTGTGGTCGTAGGCGGAATCAAACTGAGCTTGCACCCGCTGGAACGTTTCGTCCACCACCTGGCCAAAGGTGTGGCCAAACACCCCGATCGTGCTGCAATAAACCAACCGTTTCACCCCAGCGGCCTGGGCCGCCGCCAGCACCTGGCGGGTTCCTTCCACGTTGGTTTGCCACATTTTTTCGCTGTCCACCAGGCCCAATTCCACATAGGCCGCCGTGTGAAACACCCAGTCCGCTTCGGCCATTCCCTGGGCCAGAGCAGCGGGCTGCTGAAGGTCGCCTTCAATGATTTCAATGGGCAGGCCGGCCAGGCGCGATCGATCCGCCCGGGGCCGCACCAGGGCCACCACCCGATCGCCCCGTTGCACCAGGGCCCGCACCAAATGAGACCCGGTAAATCCCGTTGCACCGGTCACAAATACCCGCACGATCGCCCCCTTTCTAGCCCAATGGTGTGGATTTGCGATTTTCGAGCCACAGGGACACGGCCACCACCAGCCCGATCGCCAGCAGCGCCACCCAGGTGAACTGACTGGCCCAGCTCATCAGGGTTTCCAAGGACACCAACCGCCCGCAGAAGTAGGCCGCTGTGACCGTGACTCCGGCCCAAACGGCGGCCCCGGCTGCGTTATAGGCTAAAAATTTGCCATAGGGCATTTCCACCAAGCCGGCCATCGGGCCCGCAAAAATCCGCAGCAGGGCCACGAACCGGCCCCAAAACACAGCCTTACCGGCATTGTTGCTAAATTGCTCGCGAGCGCCTTCCAGCTTCTCTTCGCCAATCCGAAAGAGTTTGCCCAACCGCACCAACAGCGACCAACCGCCCCAGCGGCCCAGCCAGTAACCCAGGTTGTCGCCCAAAATTGCGCCGCCGATGGCTGTTCCCAGAACGCCGCCATAGCTCAGTTCGCCACTGCCCGCCAAAAAACCGCCCACAAGGGTGATGGTTTCGCCCGGCAGGGGGATACCGGCGTTTTCCAGGGCAATTCCCAGGAATACGGCCCAGTAGCCATATTCTTGCGCGAGCGCTTCGATAGTTTCGAGCGTGATCAGCTCGGGAATCAAAGCGAGCATGGAGGAGGATAGGGGTGGTGTAAAACTTTGTTAACTCATTCTAAACGGCGGGTTGGCGATCGCGGCCATGGAGTGACGAAGTTTTGGGTGGTTGGGGCGAATTGGCACCCGATCGCCCGGGGCCGGCAATTCAAAATAGCCAGTGATAGCCAAGTCAGGGCAGCCAGTTCAAGACAGCCAATTCAGGACAGCAACCAACGCATGGAACCAGCGCATTACTCGGAACGGGATTCAGAGCCGCAGGGAATGCGATCGCCCCGGCCCTATTTGGATGCGATCGCCTATGGCCAGGCCCTGAGCGCTTTGGTGATTACCTGTGTGGATTTGTTGTTCTGCGAGGGCGATCGACGGCTTTTGGGCTTTCGACGACGGCCGCCGCGAGTGGGTTGGTGGTTGGTGGGCGGGCGGATGTTTCCGGGCGAAAGTCCCCACAGCAGCGCCATCCGCAAAGCCAGGGAAGAAGCTGGCCTAGAAATTTTGCCCAACCAGTTGCAGTGGATTGGGGCCTATTCCACGGAATTTGCGGAGCGATCACAGCCACCGGCCGAGGAAGGGTTGCACAGTGTGAATCTAACCTTTGCCGTGAGGCTGACGGCGGCCCAGGCGGCCCAGGTACAACTCAGTGAGGATGAATATTCTGAATGGGCTTGGGTGCGATCGGGTGAGTTGCCCCAGTGGGTGACGGGCAATGGGCCGATGGATGAAGCCCTATTGGCGATCGGGCGGGCTTACGATCGGTTGGGCAGTAATTTAATGGGCAACGGTTCGATCGATCTTGATTCAGATCGAGATCGATCCGATGAAAGGCCTGATTGAGATTTCGATTAACTTCTAATTTCGATCAATATATTGAAGTCCATTCCAATTGCCGACCTTGATTCGGAATCCCCAACGTGATCCAGAGAGCCATCCAGCGAGCAATCCGAACCATCATCCAACGTCGATCGAGGCGATCGGCGGGACGACGCTGGCCATTGGGGGCGATCGTCCTGGGGCTGATCCTCTGGTTGGGGGCCAGCAGTCCCCTGAATGCTCAGGCTCCGGCCGGCTCGACCCTGGAAACCAACTGGGCCAATAGCCTCATTCAGCCTTGGGCTGCTCCTTGGGTGGGCGCTGAGGCCGATCGCCCCCAGGCCGCATGGATTGAATTTGATGGGCGGCCAGTGTTTCAGATTGCAGCCACGCCCAAAGAATTGGCCCGGCGCACCGCCACCATCACCACCCAGTTACAGGGAGCGGGCGATCGGTTCCTCAGCGACCCTAAGGGATCGTTAGCGGTCACCATTGAACTCAGCGCCCCCGCCACCCCGGCCCCCAATGCGGCAGTTCCCGGCCCTGGGTCGGCTCCCACCGTTGCTGCTCCTGTGGCCCCCGCTGCAACCTTGCCCGCTGCGGCTTTGGTTGATGCGCCTCGAATTTTGGTCAATGGTCGCTACATCATGACGGTGACGGCCCTGGATGCGGGAACCCAGCTCACCCAGCCCCGAATCTATGCCACTTCCGTGAAAACGGCCATTGAGGAATCCTTGCAACAGGCCCGGGCCGATCGACAACCGGCGGCCTTGGGGCAACAGGTGCGATCGAGCTTGGCCATTTGGTTAGTGGCCTTGGGGGCCCATTTGATGTTGGGTTGGGGTCTGCAACGGCTCGATCGACTCAGCCACAGCACCCCGCCCGTTGACCCGAAACCCAACGACAGTTTTCCCCTGGCCGCTTGGTTGCAACGCCAGCGCCGAGATCATTGGCTGGCGATCGGGCGGATCTTGATTCAAATTGCCCAGCCTTCCGTATGGGCCGCTGCCAGTTTGTGGGTGTTGGGCAACTTCCCCGCCACCCGCTGGCTCCAGGCCCGAATCTTTGATGCCCTTGAGGCCTATCTCAAGCTGGGTTTGGCCACCCTGGTCACCTACATTGCAATTTTGTTGAGCTACATCGCCGTCGATCGGGCAACGGCGATCCTCACGGCCGGAACCCAAATTGCTCCCCGCACTCGCCCCCGTTTGCAACAGCGCGTCCTCACCCTATCCAGCATTCTCAAAAGTTTCCTGACCGTGTTGCTGGTCATTTTGGGGGCGATCGTCGGCCTGGCTGGCATTGGCGTAGATGTGGGGCCACTGATTGCCGGGGCGGGGTTAATTGGGGTGGCCCTGTCGCTGGCTTCCCAAAACCTAATTAAGGATGCCATTAACGGGTTTTTGATTTTGGCGGAGGATCAATTTTCCGTGGGCGACGCGATCGCGGTGGGCAACCTGACCGGTCGGGTGGAGGCGCTCACCCTGCGGGTCACGAAGCTACGGGATGCAGAACAGCGGCTGATTGTGATTCCCAACAGCGAAATCCGCACGGTGGCCAACCTGTCCAACCACTATTCCCAAGCGGATTTACGAATCCCGATCGCCTATGGAGCCGACTTGGATCAAGCCCTGGCAATTTTGAATCAGCTCAGTGATGATCTGGCGGCGGATCCGCAGTGGTCAGAAATTTTGCTCGATCGTCCCCAAGTGTTGGGGATTGATGAGTTTTCCGCCAGTGGTTCCATGGTGCGGGTTTGGATTCGCACCACTCCCTTGCAACAGTGGGGCGCGGCTCGAGAATTTCGGCGGCGCGTGGCGATCGCCTTTAATGCGGCCCAAATTGGCTTGATGGGGCAAACCGATCCACCTGCTCCGATCGTGCCTTTGGAAATGGAGGACAACGGGGCGCGCGATCGAGCAGAGGAGCGCGACAATGCTGAGCGCGACACCCTGGCCCAACAGTCCCAGTCCCGAAACCCAGACCCCGCAACCAACACAACCACAACGACCAAATCACCGAAGTCCGACAGTAACGGCCAGGGCGCTCACCATGCCCACGCTCCCCGCGATCGGGATGGCGGCGACTCGGCCCCGATCGCGGATGGAATGACCGCTTCTGCGCCCAATCCGGGGGCCGATCTGGAGGCGGGCCCGATCGACCCGTCGGCAAAACCCAGCTAGCTATCTTGCACCGGGTGACTTGTGCCAGTCTGGTTGAGACAGGTCTTGTCCGTATTGGTTGTGTTTGAATAGGTTGCAATAATTACCCTTACCCCCGTGCGATCGTCTCTAATAGGCGATCGCTTCTTTTTTGCACCCACTTGCATCCAGCCAAGCAAGGTTCCCCCCGCCGCAATCCTATTGCGGGCCGGAGTTTGGGGCTGGCCACGAACTGCACCCTAAACGACCATAGAACTGTTAGGCAAGTGTGAAGCTTTCGTAATAGCCAATTTAGGTGGCGAGAACCCAAATTTGACGAAACAGGGTTCATTTAGGAAGGAAAAGCTGTTTTCTGAAATAAAAAGAGGGAAGCTAATCTCGATTAGCTCCCCAAACTACAGGTTCTTGATACCTGCTATACCATTTCAATTATTGACATAATGATGGCCACTTTGCCGAATCACACCGCAGTTAGTAACATTTTGAAGCCAAGCAAAATCAGAATCACACCGCCCACAATCTCTACCTTGCCCACGTGGGAGTAGAGTCGGCAGCCAAAGGACTTCCCTAAAAAGACCCCCGCCAAGCAGACTGCAAAGGTGATGAGGCCAATCACGCCGGCCACTTGCAGGATGGGCGTGTTTACCACCGTCAGCCCCACACCCGCCGCCAGGGCATCGATGCTTGTGGCGATCGCGAGGCCCGTGAGCATTCTGGTGTCAGCGGGGTTGCAGGCTTGCTCGCTGGGGTTGTCGTCGCCATCCCCCAGGGCTTCGCGAATTGTCTTGGCCCCGATCGCCACCAACAACAAGAAGGCAATCCACTGATCGTAGGCCTCAATGGTCGATCGCCAAGTCAGGCTCAGACCCCAACCCAGGATCGGCATCAACATTTGAAACCCACCAAAAAACAGCGCAATTTTGATGGCTTTGTGCCAGCGAGCATACTTCATGGATAAGCCGCTGGACACGGAGACTGCGAAGGCATCTGCTGATAGTCCTAGTCCTAGAGAAGCTGCCGTTAAAATGTCCATAGTGGTTGTTGGGGAGCCTAGTTGAGTTGGGAATCAAGGATGTTTATAAAAATGCTTGATTTCTGATTGGGAACAATTCATCAAGCATAAAATCAGAAATTTTTATTTCAATTCTGAAACAGTGTCATTATAGATAATTTTTTGATTTCTTTGTTTCATATTCAGTTCATCTTTTTCAGTTCATCTTTATTGTTTTATTTTAAATTCATTTTTGATTCATTTTTTAATTCAAATTAATGTCAGCGAGTTGATCAAAATTGGGTTGATCAGAAAAAAATTGAGCAAGATAATCACGATTTTGGACTTTCTTCGGACTAATAATATCCCTTCATTCCAATAAGAGAATTTGCTTAAAATATTTACTGCCAGGGCATTTCGAGCGATTGTGACTTGGTTTAAATCTGTATTTAATCGATTATCATAGTAATGTGGAAACCTTCAAGATCAGTAGTAATAAATTTATTTTGACGAAAATGAAATGATAATGAATAGAAAATGAATTAAATTTGAATTTCAACTCAAAATCTTGGACTCAATCTCCTGTAATCCTTTGGAGAGTTGCGAGCACCCCAAAATACCATCCAGGTGTTCTCTTGACCCTTGATCTTGACTTTTGGTGAGTGATGATTTTCTGGCGCTGGGTAGCTCCTGCCGTAACTTATTTTTTCTGAAATTCCTTAAACTATTTAAACTATATTCAATCGATGAGATAGTCTTTCGCGACGATCTTTTTCAGTCAGTCAGGATGACTTGAGAGGAAAATTCATGGCCAAGGCTCAGCCCTATCAACCTTCGTTATTGCGGTTTTTGCATGGCATCAGTGCCAGCTTGGGGATTGGGGCAATTGTGACGGCGGCCCTGACCTACAACACTTACGACGGTCGGTGGGGCCGGTTGCCGTTGCCCCCGATCGCGGACATTGAAGGCTTGCACGGCACATTCGGTCTGTTTTTCCTGGTGATGCTGTTGCCGCTGGCGCTATATAGCTTCTATTTGGGTTCCCATCGGTTGCTTTCGATCGCGGCGCTGCGGCAACTGGGCAATCAGCAGGCGGGTCAATCTTGGCGATCGCTCCATCGCCTGGCGAATACGTTGATGTTGTTGGCGGCGGGGCTGGCGGTGGTTTCCGGCCGACAAATTAAGGAGGAATGGCTGCCAGCCGGGGAGTTTCACCATGTTTGGTATTCCGTACATTTGGCGGCTTGGGTGGTGATGGTGTTGTGTTTGGGACTGCATGTGGCGGCGGCGTTGCGATCGGGCGGTTGGCCTCTGATTCGATCGATGTTGAGCTGGCAGGTGCGATCGAGCGATCGGCCCCAAGCTTGGTGGTCGCAGGTTCAAGGCATTTGGCGACGTTAAGCCGCTGCTTTTGAGGCAAGGAAGCACTGAGAAATTCGGTATTGCACGGGGGACAAGGGGTTTAAACCCCTTGTCTGTTTGTTTTGTCTGTTTGTTTGTATTTGTTTAAACCCCTTGTTTATTTGTTTGTATTTGGGGCATTGGCAATTTAAGGGCCGGATTTGAGATGGCATAGACCGCAGTTGAGGCATAGACCGCAATTTTGTATCGCAACTTCTAGTTTCTGGAGTGCCTTGGGACTAACTGGCGGTGAGGTCAGGCTCCGTTCGGGGGGGATGGGTCTGTTGGGGGACTGGTGCTGACGGTTCTGTTTTGATCGATTTATTAGAAATCATTTTGAGTTTTTAACAAGTTGACAATTTAAATGTTTGTATTCTCATAAATTTGTATTTTGAAATTCTCAAGACGTTAAATTCTCATAAATTTAAATTCTTTTATTTTTGAGTGGTTGAATGGTTAACCAGTGAGCAAGATGGCGAGTGAGGCGGTAGAATTCGCCTGTGGTCTGGGATGTGGGCAAAACGGGTGGCAAGCACAACGATCGCGATCGTGAATCCCAAAGGGGGTGTGGGCAAAACCACGACGGCGCTTTGTTTGGCGGAACTATTGGCGGCTCGCTTACCTATGGAGTCGCCTGTGGTGATGGTGGATTTGGATCCCCAAGCGCACCTAACGGCCCTGTTGGGGGCGACGGATTCACCCTCGATCGCGACGACGTTGCAAGAGCAGGGGGCGATCGGCGATCGACTGGTTGCGGCGGGCGATCGGGGGTGGCTGTTGCCGGGTGGTTTGGATTTGGAGTCGGCGGCGGTGGCCCTGGCGCGATCGCCCGAAGGGTTGTTGCGGCTTCGTCAGACCCTGGCGCAACCTTGGCCACCTCTGGAATCATTGGGAAAACTTGATGAGCAGAAAACCAAACCGTTTTTGGCAACCTCTCCCGCCCAAACCCAAAGCCCTCTGGTGTTGCTGGATTGCCCGCCGGGATTGGGGTTTTGGACGCTGAGTGCGTTGGTGGCGGCGGATGGGTTGTTGATTCCGGTACAATGCCAACCCTTGGCCTTGCGCAGTTTGTTGGCTCTGATGGAAACGGTGGCCAGTGTTCGATCTCAGCTCAATCCCAATTTGCGGGTTGTGGGGGTGTTGCCGACCATGAGTGAACGACGGGCCCCTTGGTGTGATCAGGTGTTGGCGGGATTGCAAGATTGGGCCCTGGCCAGCCGAGGCGCGATCGCCCTGTTTCCGCCCATTCCTCGATCGGCTTGTTTCCCCAAGCTCACGGTCGATGGAAAATTGTTGAGATCGGGACTTGCTCGCCAACGCCGATCGGTTGTGTTGCAGGGTTATGAGGCGATCGCGGCGGTTTTGGTCGATCGCCCCTCACCCACCAAGCCAACCTGATCGATCGTCTCTATTCATCTCCTCTACAGAGTCTTAAACCGATTGACCTATTTCCCTGCTTTTCCGGATCCATTTCCCAGTTCACCGCTTTAAATCCCCAATCCAGCAATTCACCATGTCTCCAGAACCCACGGCCGGCGATCAGTTGTTAGCGCAATATCTGCAACCCACGGAATCTGAGGCGGATTCGCTGCCGCCCGCACCCAAGGGCCAGGCGGCCAGTTTGCGCCGGGCCACTTTTCAAGTGCGGGAGTCGGTGCTGGACGAACTCGATCGCTTCCATTTGGAGCTGCAATTGGCCCTGGGTAAAAGCAATGCGCCCTACAAGGAAACGATCGTGGAAGCGGCGATCGTCCATCTCCTGAACCAAGCCAAGGAAGATGGGGGGCAATGGATTGAACGATTGCAACAGTGGCAGCAAAGCCGGTTGCGATCGCGTCGCTAGCGCCGTTAAGACCGCGCCAGAATCTGCACCCAAATTGCGCCGTTAGCGCCGTTACTCGTCACTCATCGATCGAGGGGCGATCAAGCGGGTTCACCTCTTCGGGTTGTTCTTGGCCCCAGCGATCGAGCCACCGCAAGCCCCCATAGCCCAACAGGGCCCCAAGGCCGTAGTGGACAAAATCCCACCAATCGAAGTAGCTGCCAAAAATAATTTGCCCCAGGAAGGTGGCGCGAATCGCCTGCAACATCGGTGGATGCCACAGTTGCAGCAGTTCGATCCCGATCGCGATCGCCATCACCCAAGCACTCAGCACCCCAGCCGATCGCCGGGGCCACAGCCAACGGGCCACCCCAATCAGAAAAATCATCACCAACACATCGCCCAGGTGATGTTGCACCCAATTTTCCAGGGGGCCGTGGTAGCGCTTGGTTCCCAACCCGAGGGCTGTGAGCACCCCCAGAATGCCGGCCAATAGCCAACGATTTTGGGGTCTAGAAGCGGTTGGAGTCGCCATCGAAGGGTTTGGGTCACGTAATGGGGTTTCGACCCCCAATTTAGCGTTCTTGAATGCAAGATTAGTTTAGTAATCTTGCATTCAAATCGTCATTCGTCGCCCATTTTTGGATTTGCTGACCGTTAACCAGGGCTTTGACCCGATCGCGCCGCTAACCGAGATGTCAAAATAGCGCGGCGGAGTTTTGGTACAGAGCCATGGGTTCGGCAACGGTAATCGGGGTAGATTTGGGCGGCACAGCCATCAAGTTGGGACGGTATACGGCCACGGGTGATTGCTTGGCTTCGTTGGTGATTGATACTCCCCAGCCGGCCACACCCACAGCAGTCACGGAGGCGATCGCCACCGCCATTCAGCAACTCGACCCCGATCGCTCCTCGATCGCGATCGGGATTGGCACGCCGGGCCCCGCCGACGCGGCCGGCCGGATCGCCCGAGTCGCCATCAACCTAGAAGGCTGGCGCGATGTGCCCTTAGCCGATTGGATGGAAGCGGCCACGGGCCGATCGACCATTTTGGCCAACGATGCCAACTGTGCCGGTTTAGGAGAAGCCTGGTTAGGAGCCGGTCGCCAATTCCAAGACCTGCTGGTGTTGACCCTGGGTACGGGCGTAGGCGGAGCCGTCATTTTGGGGGGCGAACTGTTCACGGGCCGCACCGGAGCCGCCGGGGAATTGGGTCTAATTACCCTCAATCCCGACGGGCCCCCTTGCAACAGCGGCAATCAAGGATCGTTGGAGCAATACACCTCCGTGCAGGCGGTGCGGCGGCGCACGGGTCTGGAACCTCACCAGGTGGCGGCCCAGGCCGCGGCAGGCGATGTTGAGGCGATCGACTTTTGGGCCGCCTACGGCCGAGACTTGGGAGCTGGATTAGCCAGCCTAATCTACATTTTCACGCCCGAAGCCGTGGTGATTGGCGGTGGCATCAGTGCCGGGGCCCAGTGGTTTTTCCCGGCCATGGAAGCGGAAGTGAACCGGCGGGTGCTGCCTTCCTCTCGGGAAGGATTGCAACTGGTGGTGGCGGAATTGGGCAATCAGGCGGGCATGGCCGGGGCGGCCCGGTTGGCTTGGCAGCGATTGGCCTCCTAGGGTGTGACGATCGCGGCGATCGGGACGGGTGAATCAAAAGCGTCCGGATTCAACCCTGCCAGCCAGAAGAGCAAAGTGGGGATACGACCGCCGGGCCTTGGCTAGACACCGCAAGCCCAGGGTGGTTGTGCTGGCTCAGGCCAATCGCTTGGCCCCCTGATTTGCCGTTTTTTGATCGCTTGATTGACGATCCCAGGTCGTTCCTATGCCGCCGCGCGTCACGCTGAACCCCCATCTCAGCCTCGATCGCCTGCGCGATCGCTACCGTCAAGCCAAGGAAGCCACCGAGGCCCGCCGATGGCACCTGCTCTATTTAATTGCCCAAGGCTGGACCATTACCCAAGCGGCCCGAGTGGTGGACTTGAGCTACGACTATGCCAAGGAGTTGGTTCGTCGCTATAACCAACTGGGCCCCAATGCGATCGACCGGCGACCCAGCCAACGCCACCGATCGGCTCGATCGCTCCTGACCACAGAGCAACAACAGGAATTAGCGCAATTGCTGGATCAACCAGCTCCCGACGGGGGCCCTTGGTCAGGGCCCAAAGTAGCCCAATGGATTGCCGAACGAACCGGGCGCGATCGGGTTTGGCCCCAGCGGGGTTGGGAATATTTGCAACGACTCCAAGAGGGGAAACCGAGCAACCACCGCACCAATGGGAAGCAACATTAACGGACAACACCAACAGAGGGGTTAATCAACGGTTGCTAATCGGGCTGAACCAGTGACGCTAAAAACGCTTCCCACTGGGCAACTTCAGCAGGATCGGCCTGTGTTTGCTGTTTCCAAGCCAAGATTCCCTCCGCCCCTTGCCGGGCCGCCGTCAATCGCCCCAACGCCCGATCGGCATAGCACCGAAACTCCAGCGCCATAATTTGCAATTGCGGATCCTGGTTTTCTAGCCCAAAACCATTCACATCGGCGCAATGCTCATCCAGCGCCGCCCAAGCGCTGTGATATTTTTCCCAATACAAAACCCAATACCAAACCGTGCGAAATCGCTCGGCATCCCGTAAATATTCCGTGGCCACATTCATGGCATGGGCAAAGCGATCGATCGCTTCCTCCAGTAAAGACAAATGCCCCAGCGTGTTGCCATAGGCCAGATAGAAATCAAAGATTTCCTCCGTTTCCAACTGCCCGGCCATGCCTCGATCGAGTTCCTGAAAAATCGCCTGAGCGGCTTCATAATTCCGCAAGCTCATCAGGCAATAGGCCTTGCGCAGTTCCACCAGCGCCAAAAATTGTCCCGTCACCAACCCTGAAGGCGGATTACCCAGGCCAGCGAACACCGTTTCGTATTGGGCAAGGGCGCTGGCAATGTCCCCTTCGCCGGCCAACCGGGCTGCCTCATTGAAGCGATCGAGACAAACCTGAGGAACAACCTGAGAACCACCAAAAGATGCGGGATCGGCCATGAACCAACCTCAAAAACAAGCGTCATCGCCCAGCATAACAACGCGATCGCCTGGTAATTTCCGGTGCGATCGCGCTGTTAGGGTTCATCAATTGTTTGTCTTGCGATCTTGAGAGTTTCGCGATGGGGTTCGATGACAGGGGGCGATGGATTCCCGATCGCCCCCTGCACCTAAGAATCCAATTGGAACCTAGAAACTAACGAACTCACCAGCCTACGAACCAATGATGCCGCCGTCCTTCTTGCGAATCACCAGCGTGCAATCGCGAGGAATCCGACCGCTACCTTGGGGCGCTGGGAAATTGGTCTTCGCCGGGTTCCCATCCCCAGGGTGCTGCAGATTCACAAACATCGTGCGGCGATCGGGCGTAACCGTAATGCCCGTCACCTCACAGTCCGTAACCCCCGTCAGCAGGCGGCGAATATCACCCGTTTCCAGGTTGGCCACCAACAACTGATCATTCAGACCCTTCTTCTGAGCACCATCGGTTTCAATGAACAGACGGCCATCGGGATCCGCCCACAGACCATCGGGGCTGCTGAACGTGCGCTCATCGCCGTTACCGTGGGTATCCTTCGCCAGGATGAAAATATCCCAAGTGAAGCTAGTTCCCGTGTAATCATCGCTGTCGCGCCAACTGATGATGTGGCCATCGGGGTTGGGGCCCAAGGGGTTTGCCGCATTCACCTGCGTGTCTTTGCGCTGGGTGTTGTTGGTCAGGGTGCAATAAACCCGTCCATTCGCCGCCGCCGTAATCCACTCGGGGCGATCCATCGGCGTTGCGCCCAAAGCATCCGCCGCCAACCGGGCATAGGTCAACACTTCCGCCTGATCACTGAACTTGCCGCGCAGGGCCGGGTTGCTGATGTTCATCTCCAGCCAACTGCCCGTGCCGTTGTCATTGAACTTGGCCACATAAAGCTTGCCTTCGTCCAAGGGGCTGACCCCACGGGCCCGCATCGATCGCCAGTTGTCCGCCGAAACGAACTTGTAGATATAGTCAAAGCGCTCGTCGTCGCCCATGTAGACCACAATCCGGCCGCCGCGACCTTCCACCACTTCAGCCCCTTCATGCTTAATCCGACCCAGGGCGGTGCGCTTGACGGGGGTTTGGTTGGGGTTCATGGGGTCAATTTCCACGACCCAACCGAAGCGGTTTTCTTCGTTGGCATGTTCAGCACTGGCCAAGTCAAAACGCTTGTCAAACAGTTCCCAGCCATAACCAGCACCGGCCGCCGCAAAGCCGTAACGCTTTTGGGCGTTGGTCGTTTTCCAAGTGCCCGTTTTGGTTTGGGCGTTATAGGTGCTGTCGCCAAAATAGCCGTTGAAGTTTTCTTCGCAGGTGAGGTAAGTGCCCCAAGGGGTTTTGCCGTTGGCGCAGTTGTTCAGGGTTCCCAAGGGCGGGTTACCGGCAGCGGTGCGCAGCAGGGGGCTGTTGGCGGCGGGGCCGCTGAAGGTGACGGGGGTGTTCACATGGATCCGGCGCGATCGGGGGCTGGGCACCGCTTGCCACTTGGCTCCCCGCACCCGCCGAATTTCCACCACCGACACCCCATGGGCGTGCTGCGAAACCCGCACATCTTCCAGGCTGGTGGGCAAGTCTTTGCCAATGACGTGGCTGTTGGTTCCATACTCGTGGTTAATGGCCAACATCCCGTTATCGTTGCCTTGATCCAACGGGAAATACCACATCCCATCGTGACCGATGCCGATTTGCTGGGCCTGTTCGGCCGAACTGGGGCGACGCTTCGGATCCCCGTTGTAATTGGGGCCTTGGCCGGGGCCTTGCAAGGGGCTGCCCCAGGGAATCAGAATGTCGTACTCATAGGCGGAGGAGATGGCCGGCACCGGGCCAGAACCGGCGGAAACGGGGACGATCGGGAAGTCCACCAATTTCCGCGCCTGGGCCAGCAGTTCCCCACCGGCCTGGCCGGCTTCGGGGTTGGCTCCCGTGGCCGCAGCGGCCCCTTGGGCCAGCAGTTTATCGCCAGCCAAGGCCGCTAAAAAGCCGCTGGCTCCCAACATGGCGCTGCGGGCCAAGAGGTTTCGGCGGGACAAGCGGGCGCGCAAAATGTCTTCAAAGGGGCGGTTGTTCGATCGATTGCTGATGCCGTTGTCGTGAATCACGGGTCTTCTCCTAGTCCTGGCGATGCAAGTGGTGGAAACAGGCTGATGAATAGGGCTGGCCCCAGGCGATCGGGGCATCAGGGCCAGGTCACCCCCCAAGAGGTTGCTGTCTTCGTCACTGTTTTAATCGAGGTCGCTGAGATAGTCCTGAGCTTGCGATCGCGTCATTTGACCCGTATCCCAGGCCTGATCAATGGTTGCGCCGCGACCACCCACACCCCGAGGGCCCGTTCCCGGTTGCCCCGACTGCGTTGGGTTAGCCGGTTGTGCCGCCACCAAAGAATCGGGCGGCTCCGCTGGCTGAGGATCCGGCCGTTGCAGCAAGCGACCGGACGCATAATATTGCGTCCAGGCGTTGACCCGTGGGTTTTGTTGCCACTGCGATCGGGTAACACTCACCGTCAAAATGGGCACTAAATTTCCATGGCGATTGCCCAACACCACAACCTGAACCATCGAAAGGGCCGGTTTTTGCTGAAATTCCCGCGCGATCGCCGCTTGAGCCATCCGTTCGGCTTGGGCCACTAAATCGCGCTGTTCGGTCAGGGTATAAATCGGCAATTCGAGAGTTAGGCTGGGGGGGTTGGCCAGGGCCGGCTGATCAATTAAAACCAGGCCGCTCCCAACGTTCCAAGGCCCGATCGCAACGGGATTCAGAACAGCCATGCAAACTGAGGCCAATGCAAACCTAACCAAGCTCATAAATTCAGCGACGCACGAGACCCATTTGCCAAGAAACCAACATCCACCATGTCGGCTTCCGCAAAGAGCCATAGACGCTATTTACGCTAGGTTTCTTCAGTAAAGATAGGGTTAAGTGAAAACTGGATTTTGATTAACTTTTGAGATCCTTGACCCTTAGAAAATCTTAATTTCTTGATTTATTGCATCAAATTCAATCAGAGACAGTCTTAAATCGATCAATCTTAAAATTCTTCGCAATTTGATACAATTCAAGTTTTATAAATTTTCAACGATCTTGAGAAATACAATACAAGGGCCTGTCGTCATTTCCTAGGATCGGGCGGAAACGATTGATTTTCCATGTCCCAGTCGTTGTAACAAGGGGCTTAAGCCCCTTGTCCCCCACGATCTGCCAACGGCGGAATCAAGGTTTCAGGCGATTTGACGACAGGCCCTAGATTTTCGAGTTTAAATTCTTAAAACCGAATCTTCCAGAATTGAATCTAGGCTCAAATTCAAAAATTTAGTCTCAAACAATCAAGGACAAAATTCAGAATTAGAAATTGTCGAAAAATTGTCAAAAAATTAAAGCTAGAATCTAAAGCCAACAATTTAAACTTAGCAACTTGAAATTAATGATTCAAGAGAATCTGAAACCCCAGAAAGTCTCATCCAGAAGCCCTAAAAAAAGGATAGATTTTGACTCTATCCCTTTGGCTCAATCACTCAAAAGCCTGTATCGGTGATGATCCGGAATGGGGATCGGGGATGATGATCCCCCTCGATCCCCATTTCACAGTTAGATCCTTCAGCTCAATCCCTAAGAGGATGTCTGAAACGCCAAAATCGATACTCTGCACGCCTCATCGATCGACGGAGACAAGATGCTCAAGCCCCTTGCCCCCACGACTATTGGTGCATTGCCCGTGCCAAAAGACACTTTTCAAACATCCCCTAAGCCAGGGCCGGCAGCGCTACCCGCAGATGGGGATAGAGCGGGAAGCGATCGCACAGGGCCGCCACCCGATCGCGGCAGGCTTCTTCCGTCGAGGCATCGGCCGCGTTGATCAACCGCTCGGCAATGATGTCGCCGATTTCGGTGAATTCCGCCTTACCCATGCCGCGCGTGGTCATGGCCGGCGAACCCAACCGGATACCGCTGGTGACGAAGGGCGATTGGGGATCAAAGGGCACGGTGTTTTTGTTGGCGGTGATGTTGATTTCACCCAACAGGCGATCGGCTTCCTTGCCGGTCATCTCGATCGAGCGTAGATCCACCAGCACCAAGTGGTTATCAGTGCCGCCGGACACCAGCTTCAGGCCGCGCGCTTGCAACTGAGCACCCATCGCTTGGGCGTTGGCAATCACCTGGGCGGCGTAGGTCTTGAACTCCGGGCGCAGGGCTTCCCCAAAGGCCACCGCCTTAGCAGCGATCACATGCTCCAGGGGGCCGCCTTGGGTTCCGGGAAACACGGATTTATCAAACTTCTTGCCCAGTTCCTCATCGCGGCACAGAATCAAGCCGCCACGGGGGCCGCGCAGGGTCTTGTGGGTGGTGGTGGTCACCACGTCGCAGTAGGGCAGGGGGCTGGGATGCAGACCCGCGGCCACCAACCCGGCAATGTGGGCAATATCCGCCATCAGGTATGCGCCCACTTCATCGGCGATCGCCCGGAATTGGGCAAAGTCGATCGTCCGGGGATAGGCGGAATAGCCGCAAATAATTAGCTTGGGCTTGTGCTCGATCGCCAGCTTCCGGATCAGGTCAAAGTCCAGTTGCTCGGTCTCGGGACTCACGCCATACTGCACGACGTTGAACCACTTGCCGGATACATTCACGGGCGAACCGTGGGTCAAGTGGCCACCATGGGACAAGTCCATGCCCATGATCGTGTCGCCCGGTTGCAGCAGGGTCAGGAACACGGCGAAGTTGGCTTGCGCGCCCGAGTGGGGTTGCACGTTGGCCCAAGCCGCGCCGAACAGTTCCTTCACGCGATCGATCGCCAACTGCTCTGCGCGATCGACAAATTCACAGCCGCCGTAGTAGCGCTTGGCGGGCAGGCCTTCCGCATATTTGTTGGTCAGCACCGAGCCTTGGGCCGCCATCACCGCCGCCGAGGTGAAGTTTTCGCTGGCAATCAGTTCGAGGTGGTCGCGCTGGCGCTGTAACTCGAGACCGATAATTTCGGCCACGAGGGGATCGGATTCGGCCAAAAAATCCAGGTTCGTGCGAGTCACGATGTCAGTTTCCTTGCTTGTTGCGTGGGGGTTGAAAGGCTGGGGCGAGTGAGGGTCGCGCGATCGATCTCAGTACCACATCGGTGCAGCGAAAACACCCCAAGCCAATCATCATACGGCCGATTGGACGGCGGGGCGATCGATCCATAATGCAATCAGCAGTTTCACCAGCCCCGACAGGGCGCGATCGATCATGGTGACGTGGCAATCGTTAAGTGAGCAAGCCGAACAACTGTCCTGGCGCGATCGGCTGCTGTTGATCTGGCAACTGGTGCGATCGTTGGGCAGGCGATCGGCTCCAGTTCAGCCACCGAAAACGCGATCAGTGTTGGATGTTCTCCAACCATTTGTGGGTGTGGGTGATGGGCCTGAAGACCTATCAACAAATCCCGCCTACCTAGAAGGTTATGGTGAGCCTCGTTCCAAATTGATCGCTCCCCTTGATCGGGATCATCAGTCATGACTGATTGGGTTGTGATGATCAGCCCTACTTCGTATCCCCGATCGCCACGAATGCCGCCCAGTTTTGGGGCCCCGGATATTGTGCCCGCACCTGCAACATTGCCGATCGCAAAGCCGTAGCCGCATCTTTTCCGGCTGCTCGCTCCGCATAGAACGCTTGCATCATCAGAGCCGTGGGTTCATCGGGCACTTTCCAGAGGCTCGCCACCACCGTCGGCACACCGGCCTTGAGAAATGCCCGCGCCAAACCGATCACCCCTTCACCGCTGACCGTTCCGCGGCCCGTGTCGCAAGCACTCAGCACGGCCAGCCGCGCTTGCAACTTGCGATCGAAAATTTCCGCGATCGTGAGCCGCCCGTCCTCATTGCCATCGGGAACCAGGGCCAACCAACTCTCCAGCCCGCCAGCGGCCGTTCTGGGCACAACACCGTGGGTCGCAAAATGCAGCAGACTCGCTTGATCAATCTGCTCTTTCACCGTCGATTCAGTGGCTTGGGCCCCGATTAATGGCTTGGCATTTAGGGTTTGGGCGATCGCTTGGGCCTCAACTTCCGAGCCGGGTAATGCTTTTAAACCGTCGGGCATCGGGGCTGGATTGCCCACAATCAAGGCTGGGCCGCTGCTGGTTTTGGGACGGCGAATCGCTTCGTCCAGCACTGAAACCGAGGGAGCAAAGGCGAGAGTGTAGCGATCGATCAGAAATTTGCCTGCTTCATCCCGCAGGGCCGCAAAGGGAACCACCGCCAATTCCCGGTGGGGAATGATGATCAATTTGCTGCCCGTTTCTGAAGGCAATAGGTCAGCGATCGGCTTGATCAACAGATCATAGCCTTGTCGTAAATCTGTTGGATTTTCAGCAACTTGTTGATCGCTCGTTCCTCGGACTTGATTCACAAAGCTGATGAGGGGTTGATCATCACTCGGCATGGCCATTAACCGCAGGGTGACAGCACTGTTGCGTAAGGCTTCAGCCGTTTGACCCAAGCCTTTTGTGGAGTCGGGTAAGGGAATCTTCCGAAAAGCGATCGCCCCCTGAGGTGGAATCACCCAAATATAGAGTTCTCCCCAAACAGCGGAATAGTGAATGATGGTGCCATTTTGCTGTTGGGCGATCGCCTGAATTTCAGCAGCCGTCAGAGATGAACTGGGGGATGTGGAATTAGACTGCAAAAAAGACAGCAAAGAGCGGGCTCGACCGCGATCGGCAACGACAACCCCTTCAGCCGTTTGATTCATGGCGATCAAGGTTCGTTGCAAGGATTGATAAACACTTTGTTGGGTTTCCAGCAGCGAAGTGCGATCGCGATCGTTCTGGCCCAAATCAGCTTGAATGGCTTCTAATCTGTCTAAGCCAGACTGCAACATCTGGGCAGATTTTGCCAATTGATTGGTATAGAAATAAGCAAGGCCGAGGTTGCTAAGTGTCATAGCTACCACCTCGCGATCGCCAATGGATCGGGCGATCGATAAGGACTGTTCGTAATAGTCAATGGCTCGCTGATATTGTTTGAGAGCGTAGTGAGCCATTCCCAAAACACTCAGGGAGTAAGCTTCTCCGGATCGATCGCCAATTTTGCGTTTAATCGCTAGGGACTGTTCATGATAGGCGATGGCGCGTTGATAGTCTCCGAGGTCATGGTAACTATTACCCAAGCTACTCAAAACCACAGATTCACCCGCTTGATCACCGATCGCCCGCTGAATCCCTAAAGCTTGTTCATAAGAAGTAATCGCCTGCTGATGCTGACCCAGATCGTTATAGGCATTGCCCAAACTATTCAGAGAAGTGGCTTCTCCATGGCGATCGCCAATTTCGCGTTTGATCGTCAGGGATTGTTCTTGATATTCAATTGCCCGCTGAGACTGACCAAGAGAATTGTAGATCCCGCCAAGATTACCGAGTGAAATGGCTTCCCCGTTGCGATCGCCAATTTCGCGCTTAATCGCCAGGGATTGTTCTTGATAATTAATTGCTTGTTGATATTGACCCAATGAGCTGTAAATAGTACCAAGATTGCCCAGAGAAATTGCTTCTCCCTGGCGATCGCCCAATTGACGATCGAGGGCTAAAGATTGCTCATGATAGTCAAGGGCACGCTGATAGTTGCCCAAGGCTTGGTAGGCTAATCCCAAATTACCTAAAGAAGCAGAAATTCCTCGTTGATTGCCGATCGCTCGGTCAATTTCCAGAGATTGTTCGTAATAGGTAATGGCGCGTTGATATTGTCCAAGGCGGTTATAAGCAATGCCCAGACTGCCAAGGGAATCGGCCAGGCCTGCTTGGTTACCTAATTGACGTTTGATCGCCAGGGATTGCTCATAATAGGTAATCGCACGTTGATAGTCTCCGAGGGATTGATAAGCATTGCCCAGGTTATGAAGAGACCGGGCAGCTCCCTGGAAATTTCCCCGTTGGCGATCGAGGGCTAAGGCCTGTTCGTGATATTCAACGGCGCGTTGGTATTGACCCAAAGCATCATAGGCATTGCCCAAATTTCCGAGGGCCGCTGCTTCCCCGCTCTGAGATCGAAGGGCGCGATAAATTTCCAGTGCTGCTTCCCAGGACTGAAGGGCCGCCCGAAACTGACTGGTTTGGTATTGTTGAATTCCCTGTTGCAACAGTCGATCGGCCGTTGGCTTTTGGGGCGAGTTGGGGCCAGACTGGGCGAGGTGCAAGGGCGAATTGACCGGCAGCGGTAGGGCGATCGCCCCCGTTGTGCCCAGAACCCACAGCAACCCACCAATCCATAGTCCTCGCATAACCCATTCCTCCGACATGAGCGATCGCCTCGCCACCCACCATAGCCCCGCAATTTTTCAAGCGTCACCTGTGGGTACTGAGTCAGGCGTGATCGCCCCGGCAGACCATGGCAGAATGAGAACCGGTTTTCCGTCCCAAATCGCAACCCGGTAACTGTCCTATGCCGCCCCGTTGGCCCCGTGAACCCGATCGCGCCGATCCTGAATATCGCAAACTCGACGATCGGATGACCTTTGCCACCCATGTGGCGATTTTTGCCGCCAGCAACTCTGGCCTGTGGTTTTTTGAAACCCTGAACCGGGCGAGTGATCCTTGGGCCGTTTGGGTCACCCTGGGCTGGTTGGGAGCCTTGACCCTCCATGGGGTTTATATCTTCGCGATCGCGGACTATTCCGCCTAGATGGGTTGCCCATGACTGCGCTGCTAGAGGCGATCGAACAGGCCCTGGATCATTGGGATCGTCAGCCCTTTGCGCCGGAACCCCTGGCCCAATTGCGGAATCTGCGTCGTCAATTGGCGGAACAGTGGCTGGCCACGCCGGACGCAGCCATGGCGACCCAATGGGAAACCGGACGCGCCGCCCAAGCGGCCCTTTGGGATTGCAACTTGCGCTATGAGGCCTTGACCCCCGAGGAACGCCAGTGGCTGGAGCCGATCGAGCGGGAATTGGCCGCCACTTGGCCGGCTCCCCGCCTCCAAGCGGTTTGGGCGATCGCCCTCTATCAACGGGCCGAAACCTGGTTGCCCGATCTGCATGGGTTGCAACTGCCGCCTTGGGCGATCGAACCCTTTTTTGACTATTGCTTGGCCTTTCCCTGCTTTTTTCGGGAATTGGGCGAGGTCGATCGCTATGCCAACTTCACCATCGCCCTGGTGGACTATTTGCATGAACAAATTTTCCGCTATCCGCAATCGGCACAATGGCAAAAAATCGCCCTGACCTTTAGTAATTTGGCGAACCTGGTTCCGCTTTATTTTTGTGATCGGAACTTGCGATCGACCTTTGCCAAACGGGCCGCGATTTTGGAATTTTCCCTGCGGTTAGCGGGTCATCAATTGGAATATGACTTTGCACCCCGATCGCCCGATCGCCCCAAAATTCGGCTCGGAATCCTGAAAACCAATTATTTATCTCACCCGGAAACTTTTACAACGTTTCCGGTGTTTGAGTGGCTCGATCGCGATCGGTTTGAAGTAATTTTGTATGTCATTGATCGCGATCCAGATTTGCTGAATGCCTATCAACAACGCCGATCGGGAGATGCGATCGTGCCGCTGGTGGGTGATTTAAAACAACAGGTGGCCCGAATTCGGCAAGATGATTTGGATTTGCTGTTGGTGGCCACGATCGTCACCAATTCCCTGCATCGGGTGTTGATGATTGGGGCCCATCGGTTGGCGCGGGTGCAAATCCATTCCGTTTCTTCCCCCGTCACCAGCGGCATGACCCATATGGATTACTACCTGTCGGGTCAGCTCACGGAAATCGCCACCGCCGCCGCCCATTATCAGGAAAAGTTGCTCTGTGTATCGGGGCCCGCCCACTGTTTTGACTATTCCTTGGAAGCCGCCGAACCGCGATTAGTGATCGATCGGGCCAGTGTGGGGATTCCTGAGGGGGCGATCGCCTTTGTTTCGGGAGCCAATTTATATAAAACCATCCCCGAACAGCGAGAAACCTGGGCGAAATTGCTGGCGGCGATTCCTGATAGTTACCTATTGCTTTGTCCCTTTGGAGCCAGTTGGAAACGCAACTATCCCAAGGTGCAATTTTGGCAGCGCTTGCGGGAAACCTTGGCCGCCCATGGAGTCAATCCCGATCGAGCCATTGTGTTTGACCAACTGCCCAGCCGTGCCGATGTGAAAGCGGTGTTGCAATTGGCTGATATCTATCTCGATTCGTTTCCCTTTGGTGGGGCGAATTCCATTGTGGATGCGATCGAGGTGGGGTTGCCGGTGGTGGCCCGTGAAAGCGACTGGTTTCGATCGCGCCAAGGAGCCGCCATTTTGCGCGATGTGGACTTGGGAGATTGGGTCGCCCGCTCAGAGGCCGATTACCTGGCTCTGGCGGGACGTTTGGCGGCGGATCCAACCCTGCGGCAATCGATTCGCCATCACCTGACCCGAGCCTTGGCCCAGCCGCCGCGCTGCCTGGACAGCCGAGCCTACGCGGCCGAGGTGAGCCAGCAGTTAATGCGGGCGTTGGAACAGTGGCAGGGCAATCGGGTTGAGTGATCGAACCTAGTAGCGCGACAGGCTTAATACATTGGGTCAAAGTTGCGGAGCCAGTCGTGTTAACAAGGGGCTTGAGCATCTTGTTGCTTAACGATCAGGTGACGGTAACAGCCATATCATTTGACCCAGCGAATTAAGGCAGCCACGCTACTAGGGTGAAGTTTGGCCGTCGCCGGTCGATCGTTGCATTTGCAGCAGCGACCCGTTGTAAGGGTTCGGTAAGTCCTGTGTCCGAATCCAAGGATCCGACAGGCTTTGGCGCTGAAGCACCTCGTAATACAGGCGGCTGATGTTGCGGCTGTCGGCGTTTGTGCCCTTTTCGGGGAACGGTAGCCCTAGGATGACCTGCAACTGTCCCCAAATCGTTTGATCGGTGTGGGTTGGGGGGTTGTGGCGATAAAACGTTGCGTCAAAGGCTTGGGGAATGGTGGTGATCGGAATGGCGGCCGAGGAACGACTGCCGGGAGTACCGGTTTGCGCCGGGCCGCTGCCCAAGGGGTCGTTTGGCCCCGGCACAATGACCCGATCGCCATAGTCAGCCGACTGGGCCAAGGCGGGGCCCACGCTCAAAACCGTGGCGGCGATCGCCGAGCCGATCACAGTAGCCCAAGTGGTGGTCTTCATTTACTTTGCTCCTAATCGATCGCAGTCTTGCATCGTGCTCGATCGCTTCTCAGACGACCGCCAACGAGTCACGGGCCAATGGCTCCAAAGATCAGCCCCATCTTGCCACGGGTTCCCGAAAGGATGCAATGGACGAAGAGTTTGCAGAGTCCTGATTCCCAATCCTTAAAGATCCAAATAACGCCCAGAACTGTCCTGGGGTCGGGCATGGAGATAGCGGCCTGTGGTGGCAATGCTGGCATGGCCCAGGGTGGCTTGCACCAGGTGAATCGGCGCACCCCGATCGAGGCTGTGGCTGGCGTGGGCGTGGCGCAACCAGTGGGGCGAAACATTGGCCTCAATGCCCACTCGCTGGGCCGCCGATCGCACAATTCGCATCAGTTGCGAGGGATCCAGGTGGCCCCCCTTGCGGCTCCGAAAAATCGGATCTTGGCGATGGGGCAACGGCTCGATCGACTCGCGATAGGCCTGGAGTTCTTGCCAGAGCGTTGGCGGCAGCAACACCGCGCGGGTTTTGTTGCCCTTGCCATAGACCGTCACTTGGCCCCCATCCCCTCGGGGTTGCAAATCTCGCCAACAAAGTCCACAAAGCTCACTAGCTCGTACCCCGGCCGCATAGAGCAATCGCAACATTAATCGATTGCGCAGTTGTGGTTCTGCCGCCAGCATTTCTTGTACTTGAGTCTCACTTAAAATTCGCTCCGAAAGAGTGTCTTTCGTACTGGGGACTTTAAAAGCCACTGCCGGATTGTCGGGAGCCAGGCCCATTTGATGCGCAAACCGCAGCAGGGATTTAATGGCCGCGATCGAACGGCCCATGCTGCTCGGAGCCAGTCGATCGCGCTCCAACTCATCCAAAAACCCCTGCACATCAATGGCGCTCACCTGCTCGATCGGGCAATCCACAAAGGCCAGAAACCGCAAGGCCTCCCGCTGGTAATAGCGACGGGTGTGGCGACTTTTGCCATGGAGCCACAGGGCCAAGAGTCGTTCATGGGCTGGCGAAAGGGGCAAATCTGGGCGATCGACCCGATCGGGTTCAGGCCGTGAGCCGATCGATTTTCGAGAAGCGCCGCCCAATTTCGCCATGAAACCTTTCCCCCAGAACCTATTCCATAATCATCATAATTGTTTAAACAGAAGTTTAAAGTCTCAAAGCCTGTCACAATCGAGTTTTAAGCGAATGTTTAGGATATTAAAAAAGCTCAAATTAATCTATTGTTGATCTGATTGATAATCACTCAGATCATTCGATTGATCAATGAAAATAAAGGCTACCGATCAATTAAGACAAGGGGCTTAAGCCCCTTGCTCCCAGGTGATGAAAACTATGATCGAAAAATCAAGATAAAGGCTACCGATCAATTAAGACAAGGGGCTTAAGCCCCTTGCTTCCAGGTGATGGAAACTATGATCGAAAAATGACCACCAAGCCCACCATAATCATCATCACCGCCGCCATCCGATTCATGATCACCCCTAGTCGTTGGCCAAAACGCAACCTAGCACGACTCGCCAAATAGACATATCCCAATTTAACGCCACCCACCGCCAAAGCCGCAATCGCCATCAGCAACAGAATATCCAAAGTTGTCAACCGCTTCAAATCGACAAAAGCTGGCAAAAATCCTAAATAAAACAAAACAGCCTTTTGATCACCCAAAGTAATCGCTAAACCGGTGATGAAGTGCCCCCAACTCGATGTCCGCATAGAAATAGTTTCGGTTGGCTCCAGTTCCTCCGTAGCGCTCAGGGAGTCATGGTTAATGCGCGACCGCTCCGTTGAACGCCACAACAAACAGCCGATCGCCATCAAATAAGCACCACCCAAATACTGAACAACAGCAAAAGCATTCCCCAGCGATTCAACCAGTAGGGTTAGACCAAACACCGCCAGCAAAATCAACAGTAAATCCCCCAGAACAATGCCCAGCGTTGTCCAAGCGCCTGACCGGAACCCTCCTTGAGCTGCGGCCGCCACCACCGTGAAAACACTGACACTGGGTAATGTGGCCAGGACTGTCATTGCTCCAAAAAGTGCAATTATGCTAGAAAATTCAAAGCTCATTTGAGTTTTTATTTTTTAAGTGATTTAATTGAGTAATTTATTCGGATATTTAAAAAATTGTTTTTGTAAGCTGAATTTAAATTATTTTTAATGAGTTTTTGTCATACATAAAGTCTATTACAAAAAACTTGTTTTAAAGATTTTTTGAGTACCCTTAAAGCGCTTTTATTGCACCCACTGTAACGCAAACAGGCGCGATCGCCCCTCAAAACCAGCCTATCAGCCGCCATGATCATGATTGCGGCCTATAAATTGCGATACAAAACCACAAAGCTAAAAAACCAGCTCGGCCGCGCCGATCGCACCGTTTCGCCCAACCGAGGCCAGTCCTCGATCGCCAACTAAGACCCCATGGGCGATTCAGAACTTGGAACAGTCCACAAGACCAGCGAAATGAGTCGTCTATGATATGCACAATCGTGCAGCGGGGCTGATGGCTAGCTCGCACGGGGTGAGGAGTTGCACCGGGTTTCAGAGCTATGCAGTCGCCAGGAAATTTGCCCGATCGGGAGCCGGATCAGCCCTCCGAGCTTGAGCCATCCCCACCCAGATCGCGCCGTCCCCAAAGGAATCGAAGATCCCTGTGGCGTTGGGTGGGACGGGCGGCCGTTTTGGGGTCGATCGGGCTGGTGGCCGGGGGCCTGGGGTTTGGTTGGTATTGGCTGCACTATCGATTTTCGGATTTTTTGTCCGCGGCCCTCAGCGATGCTCTGATGCGGCCGGTGAAGGTGGGGCCCCTGACGGGGGTGTCTCTGGGCGGGCTGACCTTTGGGGAATCGGCCCTGTTGCCCACTGACCAGGATCCTGACCAGGCGAAGGCCGGTGCGGTTGAGGCCAGGTTTGATTTTTGGTCGATCGCCCAGTTACCCAACTTGCTAGGCGATCGCGTCATCCCGATCGCGATTACCTTTCGGGAGCCGTCGGTGTATGTGGAGCAAACCAACGACGGCAATTTATTTGAAGTGCGCTTGAAGTCGGGCCCGAAGCCGCCCTTTGAGCTGCGGCCCAGTCGGTTTGAGTTCCAAAATGCCCAGGTAACCTTGGTGCCTGCGCCGGCCTTGGTCAATCGACCCCGGCGATCGGCCCCGCCATTGCCCGTGAAGATGGTGGCTTCCGGTTCGGCGGATTTGGAGCAGTGGCGTGCTGGCCAGCCGGAACTGGCGAGGTTTTCGGTGTTGGGAACCGTGGGGCAAGGGCGGCCCGGACAGTTTGACCTCAAAGGAGAGTTCAAAATTCCGACCCAGGAGTTGGCCGTGCGATCGCGCCTGCAAAACCTGGATGTGACCGGATTGGCCCAGGCCATGCCCGCCCCGATGACGATCGAGCGGGGACGGGTGGATGGGGTAGCCGATGGGCGATATCAATTGGGGACGGGCATTCCGGCGCTTCAGGGCACGCTGCAACTGCGAGATTGGCGAATCACCAGTCCCCTCGTGCCTAAGCCCATGGCCCTGACTACGGGGCGGTTGCGGTTGCGGGGGCCTGTTGTGACGCTGGATCAGGCCCAAGGTCAATATGGATCCTTGCAGGCGATCGCCAATGGGCCGGTGGATTTTTCAGGAACAGTGTTGAATCTGCAAAATCCCCTAAAAACCACCCTGGAAGCTGAATATGATCTGACGTTGCGGGCGGAGGCATTGCGGCCGGCGGATGTGGCAACCACGCTCGATCAGACCTTGCCGCTCCCGATCGTGGGGCCAGTGGAGGTGAATGCAAGGCTACGGGGCACGCTCGATCGCCCGCAAATTACCGGCAATTTCGTCTCGGTGGGCGGCCTACGGGTCGATCGCCTGGCCCTTCGGCGCGTTCAGGGCAATTTCTCCGCGATCGGCCAAGGATCGGAACCGCCCCCAAATTCTCCCCTGCGCCTGTTTGAAAATTGGCAAAGTCGGTTAGTGCGGGCCTTTCCCCTGGCGGCTCGGCTCGATCGGCTGCGCGTTGAACCAACGGCCGGGGGCACAATCACCGCCGATGGCTCGGCTCGTTTGTTGGCGAATGGGGCCTTGGATCGGTTGGGGATCGATCGGCTGTCGGCCGATTGGCGGGTTCAGAATCTGCCCCTGGCCCCGATCGCTCAAACCTATGGCCTGAATTTACCCCAGGATCCGGGGCCGGTCTCCGTCACGGGGCGATCGCGCGGCAACCTAACCGCACTGGACACAGAAGCCCGCACGGAACTGCTGGGCGGGCAAATCACAACGGCGGTGCAACTGCGCGATCGGGCTTGGGCTGGTTCAGCCCGGCTGCAAAATCTGCAAGTGGGGCGGGTGATTCCGCAACTCTCGGGCCAACTGACCGCCACGGCCCAAGCCCGGGGCACTTTAGATCGTCCCTTGACCGGTTTGGCTGTGCAGGCGGCGGGCAACTTACAGAATTTGGCCGGCGGCAAGCTGGATTGGGCCGCCCGGGCCACGGGCGATCGCTGGCAATTGCAAACCCAGTTGGCGGGCATTCAGTTGGCGCGGATCGTGCCCCAAGCCACCGGCCAACTCAGCAGCCAAGTCACGGCCCAAGGAACCGTGGCCGGCCTGTTGGCCCGGAATCCCACTTCGATCGCGGCCCAAGTCACGGGGCAACTGCGGCCGGGCGATCGCTCCAGTTTGTTGACCGTTGCCCAGGCCAATTACCTCAACCAACGGCTGCCGATCGACTTTGCGGCCCGTTGGGATGGGCAAGCGATTCGGCTCGATCGGGCCGTGGGGCCCGGATTGCGGGCCGAAGGCTCCTTGTTTCCCTCCATTCCCCCACAACTGGCCGGCTTGCCCACCCTCCGCCATTTGGATTTGCAAGTGGCGGTGCAAAACGTCAACTTGGAACCCTTGCCCGGTTTGGTTCCCGATCTGATCCCGGCTGGGGTGCGGGATGCGTTTCGCGATCGGCCCCTGCTGGCGGGGCGGGCGAATTTTACCGGCCAGATCAATGGCCCTCTAGCTGGTTTACGGGCGATCGGGACGGCCAACCTGGTGGGCTTGGAAGCGGCGGGCGCAAACTTTAATCTGCTGATGAGCGGGCCCGTGGACGTGAGCTTGAATCGGGGATTGTCGATCGACCTGCGGGGCGAGTCCGATCGCCTGGCTCTGCGACTCGATCGACAATTTCTACCCACCAGCCTTGATTTGCAATGGCAAGGGGCCACCGCCACCGGCCGCCGTCAAGGGCGAGATTTCTTGGCCGAGCTGGCAAATTTGCAATTGGAGCGATTGCGTTGGCCCGCGGCCCTCACGGAACCGGCCGGCATTCCCCGAGGGACGATCGCCGCCCAAGCACGCTTGAACCTTGATCGCTTCACCGCCCAGGGTCAAATCAGCGCCGAACAACCGGGCGTGGGGGTAGCCTTTGGCGATCGATTCACCGGCCTGTTTGGGTATGCCAACAACCGCGCCGTGCTGACCGATGGCAAATTAACCCAAGGGGACAGTGAATATCTCGTGGGCGCGGAATTGGTGGTGGCCGCTGATCCGCGCTTCAAGGGCCAGGTGCAAGCTCGCAACGGCAAGCTAGAAACCCTGATTCGGATCCTGCAACTAACGGATTTTGAATCCGCGGCCCAATGGGCCAAAAACCTGCGGCCGCCCACCTATGCCGCCGCTGCCCAGGTGGTGCCCTTGGCGGTGGAGGTGGCAGATCAACCCCTTGCCCAACAGTTGCGGAAGTTGGCGGAAATCAAGGCCCTGCTGAACCAGTCGATCGCCGATCGCTGCAATGCCAGCCCGATCGCCAATCTCGATCGCATCCGGGGCGGGTTTGGGGCCAATCTCACCTTCAACGGCAGCGTGCAAACGGGCATTGCCGCCAAGTTCAATCTCTCGGGTCGCGACTGGAGTTGGTTACCGGAAGAGGCCTGTAGCTTGGCTCAAGTGGCCCTGAATGCGGATCAGGTGGATATTCGCGGCGACTTCCAAGACAACACCCTCACCCTGGCTCCCCTGGAATTTCGCCGCAACGATATCCTGCTGGCCTTTGCGGGGCAAATTGGCAAAACCCAATCGGGTCAATTTCAGCTCACCAACTTTCCCGCCGAATCCCTGGAAAGTATTCCCCAAGTGCGCGAACTTTACGGCCGCACCGGTTTGCCCCGCCTCAGTGGCCGGGTGAATATCACGGCGGCTCTGGCCGGCACGATCGACGATCCAAGGGCCGTGGGGCAAGTGGTGCTCAACAGCGGCAAACTGAACAACACCCCGATCGAAACGGCCACCAGCAACTTTAACTATGCCCAAGCGCGGCTAAATTTCAGCAGCGCCGTGGCGGTTCAAGGCAGCCAAGACAAAGACCCGATCGCGATCACCGGCAGCATTCCCCAAAAGCTTCCCTTCGCCAAGGTGGAACCGGACAACGACAGCCTGCGCCTGAATGCCGAACTGGAAGATAAGGAACTGGGGTTGGCGAGCTTGCTCATTCCACAGTTCCAATGGCTGGGCGGTCAGGGGCGTGTGCGGCTGAGTGTGGGTGGAACCTTGGCCCAACCGCAGGCCACCGGAGAAGCCCAGTTTGCCAACGCGGCGATCGGGCTGCAGGGTCTCTCCCAAACCATCACCAACATCAACGGCCAAGCCACTTTCACGGGCGATCGACTGGTGGTGAACGGCATCAACGGAGCCTTTGGCCAGGGGCAAATTCGGATGGGGGGCATCTTGCCCATTGCCGATACCAAGGCCCTCGGGCCCAATGATTCCCCCCTGAACGTGGCGTTGGATCAATTGCAGCTTAATGTGCGGGATCTCTACGAAGGAGGCGTGAACGGCCAAATCAGCATCACGGGCACGGCCCTCAAGCCGATCGTGGGCGGCAGCCTGGGTCTGGTCAATGGTCGGGTGATCTTGCCCACGGATCCGGCGGCCCTGATGGCCAGCGCACCCAATGCCGCCACCGTGGGGATTACGCCTCGCTTCCAAAACCTGCAAGTGAACTTGGGCCGGGGTCTGCAAATTTTGAAATTGCCCGTGTTGAATTTTCTGGCGGAGGGTGGCCTGGAGCTGAACGGAACCTTGGCTGATCCGCGCCCCAGCGGCCGCATTCGACTGCAACGGGGCTTAATTAACCTGTTCACCACGCAATTTACCCTGGAGCGCGGAGAACCTCAATTTGCGGAGTTTCGCCCCCGATCGGGTCTGGATCCCTACCTGGATGTGAAGATGGTGGCCTTTGTGCCCGACTCCAGCCGCAACCCCCTGCAAATGGACAACACCAGCGGCTTCAACCCCGCCGAAATTCGAGAAAGTGTGGTTGGATCCATGAGTTCCGCTCGCACCGTTCGGATTAAGGCCACCGTCCAAGGTCGCGCCAGCCAACTGCTCGATCAAATTCGCCTCACCAGTCGGCCCGCCCGCAGCGAGGCGCAAATTTTGGCCCTGATTGGTGGCAGCTTAATTAATACCTTTGACGATCGCAGCGGTGGGGCCGTGGTGCTGGCTAACTTGGCCGGCGCTGGGTTGCTCAACAACATTCAAACCAACATTGCCACCGCGATCGGGCTGACGGATTTTCGGATTTATCCCACCACCGTCACTGCTCGGCCTCGGGGCGATAATAACCGGAACGATCGAGCCACCGCCCTCGGTCTCGGCATTGAAGCGGGCGTTGATTTGAATAACAATCTCTCCGTTTCGATCGCTCAGATCATCTCGGAGATTAACAACACCACCCGCCTCAATCTGGACTATCGCCTCAACGACGACACCGTAATTCGCGGCTCCACAGACTTTGCGGGCGAGTCGCGTCTTTCGGTGCAATTCGAGCGCCGCTTTTAGGGGGCTAGTCCAGTCCCTAGCAATCAGCCATAGCCGATTTGTCTGCGCATTTATCTATCGAACTCTTGCCCAACCCCTGCTAAACCCTCACCAGACAAGGGGCTTAAGCCCCTTGTCTCCGCCATCTCAGACCTTTGTCTCCGCCATCTCAGACCTCTCAGGCCTTTGTTCCCAGAATCTTGCAGCGCACCTAGCGAGCTGCCGCCGCCAGATAGCGGGCAATTTCCATCAGTTGATCCTTGGGAAACGTGGAAATCAGAATCCGAGCAGCACCCTTGGGATCCCGGGGAATGCTGACTTGTCCATTGGCCGGGGCTGGGGCCGGAGTAGCGGCCGGAGCGGCTGGGGTCGCAGCGGGAGCGGCCGCAGCGGCTGCGGTGGCCGGTGGAGCAAATTTTTGGAGTTCGGGGCCCAGGGTGATGCTGTGGCCTTTGCCCCCGGCCATTAACTCAGTGGCCTGTTTCAGCTCCCGCACCACGATCGGGGCGATCGCATTGAAGGGCACTTTGGGATGGGCGATCGCCCGGCGGGTGGCTTGGATCAGGGTTTGCCAAGTGGCATAGCCATCACCCAATTGCAGCAGCTTTTGACAGAGGCGATCGAGCTGTGCGCGCAACTCCGGCGTGGCCGGCTGCCTAAACAGCACCACCATTTGCTTCAGCGCTTCCATCACCAACGGGCCAAAATTGGCCGGCAGTGGCTTAGCCGCCGTCGCAGGCGCTGGGGCAGGTGTTTCCGGTTCGCCCGCTGCCCGCTTCTTAATTCGCGCGTACAAAGCTTCCAGAGATGGGCGCAGACTGTCCACGGCCGGAACCGCTTGATCATCGCTGTAGTTGCCGCTCTCCAGGGCTCGGGTCAATTTCTCCAAAAGGGCAATGCCATTTGTGAAATCTCCGTGATCCTTAGCATCTAACTTGATAGGGTTCTCGCGCAGGAATTTAAAACAGTTTTCAAGCAACAAAGCCAGGTGGCGCATTCCCTCAAAGCCAAGCATGGCCGCACTGCCCTTAATGGTGTGGGCGGCTCGGTAGATGGTGTTGCACTCCTCATATTCTTCGATGACTGCTTGCAAGTTCCCCAGGGCCGCCTGCATCGCCTCCAGATGCTCATTGGCTTCCATGATGAAGTACTTGACAACTTGTTCGTTACCACTCACGGGCGGCACTCCTCGCGACGACAGGACGGAAGCAGCGGCCGGACTAGGATCTGAGGCAATCAAAAGGGGGGCAAAACCCCTGGAAGATGTGATGCCACTGAACTAGCCCGCGTTGGTTGGCACGGCTGGGGAATAGCTACGCCCGCGCCACTGCGTCGGCGTTTGCACCGATGATAGCCCAATTCTCAGGGCGGCCAAGGGATCCGCCAAGGGCGACAAGAAGAAAAGCCAGGGAAGCTTTGCGCCGCTGAGGTTATAGGACGGTGCGATCGCCCAATTTAAGGCAAATCGGATGAGCAACAGTGCCAGATTCAGGCCCCAGGCAGCGGTTACCAACCAGGAAGCACTGGCACAGGCCGGCTCGAATAATAACAATACCAAGGGTAAGGGCAAGCCCTGCACTGCTAACAAAAAGAGACAATCCCCCAGGGTTTGGGCCCGGGGGCTGGCATCCTTAAGATCGAGCGATCGGCCCCACTCTCTCCAGGTTTCGGCGGCCCCTTCATACATGCGCACCTCGATCAGCTTGCCCCCATCCAAAAAGCCCACCTTCATCCCTTGGGCCGCCGCCGCCCGCGCCAGGGTCACATCATCACAAAAAGACCCCCGAGCGCTGCTATAGCCGCCCAAGTCCACGAGCCGATCGCGCCGCACCAAAAAGCATTGACCATTGGCCATGGTGCGAGTGGGCCCCCCGATCGAGCTGCCCGCCGGCCCAAACCGATACACCAGCGTCATCAACAGGGCTGGTTGCAAAATCAGCTCACCGGGGGTTTGCAGCAAAAAGCGCGGCGAAAAAGAAACCAGGTCATAGCCCCCCGCTTCGGCCGCCGCGATCGCCGCCGACACCAAGCCCGCCTTGGGCCTCGTATCCGCATCAATCCCTAAAATCCAACGACTTTGTTCGTTGCTGTGGCGAAATCCTGTGTGCAACGCCCAGGGCCGCCCCACCCAACCCCCCGGCAAGGGATCATCCGGCAACAATCGCAGGCGGGGATCTTGGCGGCCGGCGGCCTTCACCAGTTCCGGCGTGCCATCGGTGGAGTCGCTGTCAATCACCAAAATTTCCCGCACCTCGTAGCCCTGAAGCCCCAAGCCCGTTAGGCAGGGCCCCAGCCTGGCCGCCTCGTTCAGGGTGGGCACCAGGATGCTGACGGAACCAAGCTGGTCGTGGGTGGTGTCCCTGGGTTGCAGGGGCTGTTGGCGACCGGGGCCTTGCATTAACCGAGCCAACAAAATGGCAACGGCCGGAAGCTGCACCAATAACAACCCAAGGGCGATCGCCCCCCAAACTACCGCTCCGGTCTCAGTTTCCGCTCCGGTCACCATGCTGCTGTTCTCCAGTGGGATTGATCGCAAAGGGCGATCGAAACAAGGCGCAATATCAAGCGCAATATAAGGCGAAATTCGTCAGCCCAAGGCATTCGTGAACACCCGTCAGGCTCTCAACGTGAATTTTACAGGGGGCTTGCGGCCAATTGGAGCTTGCATCCCTGGCTGAATGGTTTGCTGAACCTCTGGTTGGATTTCTGGCTAAATGCTTCGCTGAACAACAACCCCCCGCACCCGCTCAGAGGGGATTGGGGGGAAAGATTGGAGTTATGGTGCGATCGGCCAAAAGCGGCCAAGCTCCCGTTCGTTACTGAGCAACCACTACTTAGCAACCACTTCCAGCGGGGGAGCATTCAGGGGCGCAGTCTCCGCCGGTTCCGCATTGGGAGCCTCCGTCGGCGCGATCGCCCACAACAGCACCGCCGGCAACACCCCGATCGCCACACTCATCATCGTGGGCACCAGGAAGCCCGGATCCAGCGAAAACACCGTAATTGCTGCCCCAAAGGCAAAGTTCACCAGATAGACAATCACCGGAACCGTCAGTTGCGATCGGGTCAAATTCAACCGCTGACCACGCCACAACAGCGCCGCCACCGACATAAACACCATCCCCGTCGCCACCCAACCCGACAGGTTGCGATAGGGCATTCCAAAGAACTCGCCAATTTCCTCAAATTCCCAGAAGGGCAGCGACGTTTGGCTCATGGCCGGATCCAACACCAGATCCCAAGCCATCAGTAACACCGCACCGCCCACCACGGCCCCCGCCTGGCGCAGCAGTCCTGGCAAATTCAAACGCTCCAGCCCGACCATCACCAGCAGGTAGCACACCGCACCCATATAAAACCAAGACAGCGGAATCGTGAACGGCACTAAACCCGCAACCTTGTATCCCAACCCCGACAGGTAGTGATAGTGGCCAAAGGGGAAGCCTGTGCTGGTTCCGAGCAGTTCGCTACCCAAGGACAAGCCCACCGAGGGCAAGAAAAACAGCAACATCCGTTGCCAACCCAAAACGCGGGCCAGGTACAGGGCCACGGCCGCTGCACCCAGGATGATGTAGCCAACACCCCCCTGACCCATACTCCATTGAAAAAATTGGATCCCAATGGGCGGCAAGCTGGCGATCAGGTCAGGACGAGGCAAGACGTACAGCAACCCAGCCAGGCCAAACGCCATGGCAATAATGTGACCTATCAGGCAAGCGCGCTCAATCAACGAGAGCGGCTGTTGGGGCAGTGACTTCATGACACTCCTCAAAGTTTCGAGACACCGATCGCATCCGGCCAGTCGGGCCCGGATGGTGTCTAACTAGTTTACGAATCTTTAAGAGGATTTTTTAAAAAAGATGAGATTTTGCCAATCCAAGGCCGATCATTCCCCTGGATTGCTACCAGCTCAGCCGAATCATGGCCAACGCCTGGAGTGATGTCAGTTTCGATTGTCAATGCTACAAATCCTCCGCTGAAACCCTTATCAGCCAAGAATCTTGAGTAGCGTCAATTCACGAAATTGGTATTAGCCCCAGGAGTTGCCCTCAGGGATTGACCGCAAGGGGGTGACCTTAAGGGCTTCATTGGATGCCAGCCCCTAGGTTGCGGGATGGGAAGTCGAGGCCATGGGGCCCGTTTGGTGGTGTGGAATTTCAATGACGAAGGTGGCTCCCTGACCGGGCGCAGATTCGCAAATCAAGCGGCCCCCATGGCGCTCTGTCACGATTTGATAGCTGATCGACATGCCCAGACCCGTACCCTTGCCTACGGGCTTGGTGGTGAAGAAGGGATCGAAGAGTCGTTGTTGAATGTCTGGTGCGATGCCCGGCCCATTGTCTGACAGTTGAACTTGCACCCAATGCGGGCCGATCGCCCGGGTCGTGATTGTGATTTGGCTGGGGTGGTTTTTGATGGCTTCGGTGTCGCGGAGGCGATCGCGCTCCTCAAGGGCATCGATCGCATTCACCAAAATATTCATAAACACCTGATTGAGCTGCCCCGCATAGCACTCCACCCTGGGCAAAACGCCGTATTGCTTCACCACCTCAATTCCCGGATGTTCCGGCTTGGGTTTCAGGCGATTTTGCAAAATCAGCAGGGTGCTATCAATTCCCTCGTGCAAATCCACCTCCTTCACGTCCGCTTCGTCCAGTCGGGAGAAGTTCCGCAAGGAGGAGACAATCTCGCGAATTCGATCGGTGCCCACCCGCATGGACTGCAACAGCTTGGGCAAATCTTCCGCCACAAATTCCAAATCCACTGCCTCAATCAGGTCGTTGAGATCAGGGTCTGGATTGGGAATGCGTTCTTGATAGGCTTGCACAATTTCCAGCAGGTCTTCCGCGTAGCGATGGGCATGGCTGAGGTTGCCGTGGATGAAGTTCACGGGGTTGTTGATTTCATGGGCCACGCCCGCCACCAATTGCCCCAGGCTGGACATTTTTTCGCTTTGGATCAGTTGATTTTGCGTATGTTGTAGATCCAGCAATGCTGCTTCGAGGTCGGCGGCCTTTTGTTGGAGGGCATCTTCGGCTTGGCGACGCTTGGTGATGTCGATCGAGGTGGCCACAATTCGATAAACACGCCCCTTCTTGTCAAACAGCGGATTCAGGGTAGTCAACAGCCACAAACGTCCCCGCTGGGTGGTGACGTATTCATCCTGAACAATGGTTTGGCGTTGGTCTACGCAGCTCCAATAATGAGCTTCCATGATGGTTCCGTATTCTTCGCCAAACACTTCGGTGGGGGTGTGGTGATAGACCCGGGATTCATGCAAGCCGGTCACGCGGGCGCTGGCCGCATTCCAACCGATATATTCCAACCGGTGATCGGGCAGGACGGCCAAAACGAAGATGGGATATTCCACCCCGTCAAAGATGGTGCGCAGGAAGGCTTCGCGATCGAACAGTTCCAGTTCCGCCAACTTGCGATCGGTAATATCCGTGTGAACCCCCACCCACTCATAGACATTGGCCACATCATCCAGAATCGGCACGGCCCGCACACTCATGTAGCGATATTGCCCGTCATAGCGCCGCAGCCGGTGCTCCAGGGTGAAGGGCTGTTTGCTGATGATGGAACGAGACCAGGCGGCCTCCGTGGTGGCGCGATCGTTGGGGTGAATGGCATTCAGCCAACCCCAACCCAACAAATCCTGGCGCGATTGGCCCGTAAAGGCCCGCCACTTGGGTTGATCGGCCGCAAACTCTCCCAGGCGACTGGTGACCCAAACAATTTGCGAGGTGGCTTCAATCAGGGTGCGGAACCGCACTTCGCTCCGGCGACGGATGGCCTCCGCCTGTTTGAGATCGCTGATATCCATCAAAATGCCGTAGACCCGCACGATTTGACCGTTGGTATCTCGTTCCGGCAGTCCCTTGACGCGGAAGTAGCGCGGTAACCCGTTGATGTGCTCCAGGCTCTCGAGTTCCAGATCGTAGGGTTGGCCGTCGCTGAGGCATTCTTCAAACGCCATCCGCAAGCGTTGCTGGGAGGAGGGGCTGTAGATGGCAATCGATTGATCCAACTCCGGCACGCCTCCCTCGATCGGGTAGTTAAACAGCCGAAAAATTTCCTCTGACCAACTGACTTGACCGGTTGCCACGTGATATTCCCAGGAACCCAAATGGGCCACCCGTTGGGCCTCTTGCAGGCTTTCGGTGAGGCGACGGAGCCGCTCTTGGGCTTCGTAATACTCCGTCACGTCATACATCACGACCATGGCCCCGATTTGGTAGCCATCGCTTTCCCGCAAGGGTTCTGCGTGGCAAACGATCCGGTGGGGGTCTTCGTTGGGCACATGAACCACCATCTCGAAATCATGCACCGATTCCCCTAGTATTGCCCGGCTTAAGGGCATTTGGGATGGGGCGATCGGGGTGATGCCATCCGACTCCAGGACGGTGTAGAGGCTCATCCACTCTTCGGGCAAGAGTCCTTGCAGGTTGCAGTTGTACCACTGTCGGGCCGTGTGGTTGGCGAGGGTGATGCGCCCGGCCATGTCACAGGCCATCACTCCGTCGGAAACGTTATCCAACACCAACTGCATGAGCGATCGCTCCTGTTGCAGGGCCACTTCCGCAGCCTTGCGATCAGTTACATCCAAAATCAACCCATCCCAGATCGATCGCCCGTCATTTAGAAACCGTCCTCGAGCGGCGGACTGGAGCCACTTCACTTCCCCTTGGGGGGTAATGATTCGATACTCATACTGCCAATTGGTGCGGGCTGCAATGGCAACCTGAATCGATGCTTGGACGCTGAGCAAGTCATCGGGGTGGGTCAGCGTCCAGAGACTGAGGGGATCGTTTTGGCCGCGGATGGGGTCAATGCCATAGACCTCCTGGCAACCGGGACTGAGATACAGAAAACGCCCGACGGGATCATTGCCGGACGTTTCGTACTGATAAATCACGCCGGGTATGCTGTCCGCCAGTCGCTGGAACCGATCGCGCATTTGCTCCAGGTTTTGCAGCGCCAATTGGCGATCGGTAATGTCCAACAGCAATCCATCGGCATGTAGCGTACCTTCTTCACCCATTACCATGCGCGAAATGCCTTGAATCCAGCGCAATTCACCCGAGGGCAACAGAATTCGATATTTATGTCGCCATTCCAGTCCATGGTTCACGGCCCGCTCCATGGATTCCACAAAAGCAGTCACATCATCGGGATGCACACAACCCCACATCACCGCCGAATCCGCCAGGATCGCATCCGGCTCCACATGGAAGATCTCGCGCACCCGGGAGCTGATATAGATAAATTCCCCGAGGGGGTCGCCGGCTCTGCGTCGGTACTGGAAGACGATGCCCGGCAAATTATCGGCGATTTGTTGGAACCGGCTATTGGCCTGGCGCAGGGCCGTTTCGATCCGCCGCTGTTCGGTGATTTCAACCACGATCGTTCCGATCGCGCTGATGGTTCCTTCTCGATCCCAAATGGGGAAATAGGACAGGTTCCAAACCCGATCGGGGTCGGGGTGATGCAGTTGGGCCCCGGTCACTTCTAGGTTTGAAATGGCTTGGCCCGTTTGCCACACTTCCTCATAAAGACGCTCCAACTGAGGGGCCAAGTTGGGCGCGGTGGTCTGCATCGTTTGTCCGAGGTGGTCTGCCACCGTGAGGCCGTTCAACTCGGACAAGCGATGATTGGCTTCCAGAATGCGATAGTGGCGATCGGTAATCGCAATCCCGATCGGGGCCGCCGCAATCAGGGACTTCAGCAACGCCTGTTGTCGCAACAGCTCCTGTTCAGACTGGTAGCGCTCCGTCACATCCTCGTAAATCACCATCAGATACTGCGGGCGATCGCCGTTCCAAATGGCAATGCGGCGGCTTTGTAACCAACGCTGCTCACCACCAATCCGCATGGGCATTGGCGGCTGATCCAAAATTTGTCGCTGGGCCAAGGCCGCCCGATCGTCCGATCGCAACTCCGCCGCCTGTTCCGGCGCAAACAGTTCATCCATGGGCTGGCCCAACAGATCCGCCGCCGCCACCCCAAACAACCGCTCTGCGGCCGGGTTCAAGGTGCTGACTCGCAACTCCGCCGCCTCCTTCACCACCACCGGCATCGGCAAAGCATCCAACACCGCCGACAGGAATCGTTGAGTGCGCCGCAGCTCCTCCTCCGCCTGTCGCTGCTGCGTCACATCAATCACCAAGCCATCCCAAAGCGTCCTCCCATCGGCCAACCGTTCCGGCCGAGACACCAAGCGCAACCAACGCTCTTTCCCCGAGGGCAACATGAACGGCCCTTCCCAGTGAAAATCCGACAGGCTTTGCCGCGATCGCTCCGTGGCCTGCTTCATCGCTTCCTGATCAGCCGGTGACAACATTCCAAACACCTGCGCCATGGCCGCCGGTTCCACCTCGAATAGCTCACGACAGCCGATCGAGGCGTAGGGAAACGTCATCTCACCCGCCGCGTCTACTTGGAATTGGTAGACCACGCCCGGTAAGTTTTGCGTTAGACGATCAAACTGAGTTTGCTGCTGATGAACCTTCAGGCGCAGGGTTTCCAGCTCTTGCTGAAGAGCATTGAACACTTCAGGTTCCAGAACAATCGAAGCAGTCATGGCAGGCGCAGGATGGGGAGAAGGAGCAACTAGGAAGCAACTAGAGATGAACTAGAGCCAATTGGTCAGCCTCAGTGAGTAAATCTGAAGGGCAACTAGAGCCAATTGGTCAACCTCAATTGATTCAAATTAATCACTTTAAAATGGTGAAATATGAGCGAAACATGATGAAAATTCAGCAAAAACACAATATTTTACGGCCCTGCTTTATGTCATGACTTGTACCTCAGTTGCAAAAAGAAATCCATGAGTTTGCTGGTGGAAATTGGCAGAAACTGACAGAAACTGACAGTAATTAATCACCATTGATTCATGACTCAATCACAATCATCTGTAAAAGCATCCACGATTACCATTCACGATCGATATTTACGATTAATGATTACCATTCATCATGGTCACTAGCGATAGTCACTGATTATTGCATCCATAGCAATTGATCATTTCCCCCGAAACTAATCAATCATAGGAGTACAAAATCTGTGAATGCTGATTAATGATCTAGAAATGGTCGATCGGGGCAGGATTTCGGAATTGCAGATGAAATGCAACCTCAACTTGTGAAATTGCGCCCCAAGATTGCTCCAAAAGATCACCAATCTCCCAAACCCATGCCCAAAGTCAAGGCAGAACGTAGACGTTAGCAACTGAGCTGGCAAAAACGAAGAACCCAGCAGGGCTGACTCAAGGCGCTGCTGCCCAAGGGTTGGCTAGCATTTGTTTCGTTTTTGTGAATGAATTTTCGAGAACCCGGATGATTTGACCCGATCGACCTGAGTTCAGCCTATTGACGCAAATCCGGGAGTGATGCATTTGCTGATAGTCTAAGTCTATTCATCCAAGATCCCCAAGCATGAAGATGCCAAAGTTTTTTGAGGCTTGGAGATTGCAGCTCAAAAATGTGCATCGGGATCGTGCCTCGGAAATGCGCAATCGAATCTTCAAATTGCAGTATTGGGTAGAGCAGTGACGGGTTTAGCTGCGATCGAGAGAGCATTAAGGCGGTGGTCATCCCTCGGACTCTCAACAAGACTGAAGAAGCACCCAAAACCGGATGATTACCCATGCATCACCCGTGAATCATTATCACTCTTTGCAGCAGAAGGGAGCGTAAGTAGAATGGCTCAGCGGGCGATCGCCCAATGGTGGCCTTTGGCTCAGTTGCCGGGGCTAAGTGCGAAGGATTTGTTGCAACTTCAGGAATTGGGATTGGTCGATACCCGATCGCTCCTGCGATCGGCCGCGAGTCGCGATCAACAACGGGAGATCGCCGCCCAATTGCAGCTCCACGAGCACCATGTGCGTAAATGGGTTGCCTTGGCGGATTTGGCCCGGGTTCCCAGTGTTGGCCTAGATTACTGTGGTTTGCTGTTGCATTCAGGCATCATTAGCACCGTTCAACTGGCCCAGCAACCGACCCACAAACTCCATCAGCAGGTGCTGCGGTTGCATGTGCGAGAGTTGCAGCGGCGCAATCTTTGTCCCGGCCCGGGTGAGGTGACGCGCTGGATTTTGCAGGCCCGAGAGTTGGTGGGGCGATCGTCGTCCTGATCGCCTCCCCCGATTGCTTGAGTCCCCAGTGGATTCCCAGTTAATTCCAGAGCGAATTCCAGCGGCGATGGCTAAATCACGCGCAGGACGCTGGCTACCGATCGAATGGCATCACTGGCGTGGATGTCGGCCAGGGCGGCGCGGAAGTCCCCTTCTCGCACCGCATGGGTGACCACCACCACTTGGGCTTCATCGCCGTTCACCTCCGTTTGCACCAGCGATTCCAAGCTGACCAGACGGTTCCCAAAGCAACTGCCGATATGGCCGATCGTGCCGGGGCGATCGCTCGTCAGGAAGCGAACATAGAACCGGGTTTCCAGGTCATCCAGCGAGGCGATGGGGCAAAAATCGCTGTGGCTACAAGCCAGCATGGGATTAATGACCGGTGTAGCCCGATCGCCCATGGCTTGCATGGCCGCCGCCACATTCAACACGTCGGAAACCACGGCACTGGCGGTGGGGCCAGACCCGGCCCCGGGGCCAAAGAACATCACCTGCCCGATCGGCTGGCCTTCCACAAAAATTGCGTTGAATGCGCCATCCACGCGGGCTAGGGGGTGGCTGTGGGGCACAAGGGTGGGATGCACCCGCAGGGATACGGCAGGCCCCTGGCGACGGGCGATCGCCAGCAATTTGATCGCAAAGCCCAACTTATCTGCGTAGGTGATATCCGTGGCGGTGATGTTGCGAATGCCTTCCGTATGCACCGCGTCCCGCTTGATGCGGCCTCCAAAGGCCAAAGATGCCAGGATTGCGATTTTGTCGGCCGCGTCCAGGCCATCCACGTCGGCGGTGGGGTCGGCTTCCGCATAGCCCAACCGCTGGGCATCGGCGAGCACATCGCCAAAGTCGGCTCCTTCGGCGGTCATCCGCGACAGGATGTAGTTGGTGGTGCCGTTGATGATGCCGGTGATGCCATTGAGGCGATCGCCCCCCAGGGATTGCTTCAGGGGTTGAATAATCGGGATGCCGCCGCCCACGGCCGCTTCCAGCATCAAATAAACCCCCGCTTGCTTGGCCGCATCAAATAGCTCTGGGCCAAAGCGGGCGATCGCGGCTTTGTTGGCGGTCACCACATGTTTTCCGTGGCGAATGGCTTCCAACATCAGTGATCGCGCCGGTTCCAGTCCGCCAATCACCTCCACCACAATATCCACATTGGGATCGGTGACGATCGATTGCAAATCGGTTGTGAGCTGTTCGCGGGGAATTTCCACCGGCCGGGGCTTATCGAGCGATCGGGCCCCCACCCGATAGAGTTCCAACGATTGCAGGAGCGGGCTGCGGCCGGTCGCGTCCAGCAAAATCTGCGCCACACCCGCTCCAACGGTTCCGAGACCCAACAGACCGACTTTGAAACCCACGACTTTTCCCAACTTTCTCTAAACAATTCGTCCTGGGCCAGGGTGGCCACCCACGGGAGCCACTGACGGAGGAAACGCCCGATCGCAATTGGGATCGCTTGCTCAACGAGCCTGCTCAGCAAACCACCCAAACCAGTTTTCGGAGTTTCGCGATCGATCAAAGTCCCAATCGTCAAATTCCTGACCATGGATATTCTGACATTGGGCGGCCCGCTCAAACGGGCCGGTTCCCCGGGTTCACCCATCACCAAACGATCGCCAGGCAATCACCAGACAACGGCTGGGCGATCGCTAGACAACGGCTGGGCGATCGTCCCTAGGATTCCGAATCCATTTGCTCTAGGTCGATTTGATTCAGGTCGATCGGTTGCAGTTGCGATTCAAAGGGCTTGGTGAATCGGGCGGCCGCAATTTCGTTTAGCTTGTCCAGCGGCGTATCCCAAATAAATTGGGTTGCAGCCTTGGCAAATTCCTGATTTGGGCATTGGTCACCCAAAACACAACCATTGACACAGGCGGTTTTACAGTCGATCGACTGGGGATCCAGGGAATTCGTGATTTGGCTCATGGTGATGATTCCGGCTCTTCTCTGGCCCCTTAACATAGCTGATTTTCCCGTTCAAGCCATCGTAGGTAAGGTGACCTTGCGGGTCTCATCAACCGACACAGACAAGGGGCTTAAGCCCCTTGCCCCCACGACTGCTAATGATTGCCCTCTACCAAAAGACATGCTTCAGATATCCTTCCAAAATAAGGGTTTCAAGGATTTTTGGCCGATCACAAGTCGATCGCAGGGATCTAAAAACTCGCCTTAGAGGATGTCTGAAAAGCCAAAATTGCTACGCTGTGCGCCCCAGAGATCGATGTAGACAAGGGGCTTAAGCCCCTTGTTCCTACGACAATTAGTCTTTAGCCCGTACTGAAAGATACTTCTCAGACATCCTCTTAGCTGTGAACCCGTGCTTGGGGATGCAGCGTCGCCAAAACATTGCTTTCGATCGCCGCCAACTCCGCCAGCCGTTCCATCACCACCGGGCGATCGTAATAGGTATCCGCCAAAACCCAATAAATTCCGTAATGTCGCGCTTCGGAAGCCATTAGGCTGCGATAGAAGGCCGCCAACTTCGGGTTAGGGCAATGTTGCGCCAACAGGCCCAGTCGTTCATGGCTGCGGGCTTCGATTAGCCCCGCCACCAGCAGGGAATCCAGCAGGCGACCCGGTTCTTGGCGGCGAATTTGCGATCGCAGGGTGCCCCCATAGGGCGGAGCTGCCAAGGCCCGAGGGGCAATTTCCAGGCGATCGAGCCATTGGTTCACCTGCTCAAAATGCTCCAACTCTTCCTGGGCGATCGCGGTGAGCTTGCGCACCAGCAGCGTTTTTGTGGGGTATTGGCCCATCAGTTGCAGGGCAACCCCGGCCGCCTTCCGCTCGCAGTTGGCATGATCAATCAGCACCTCATCCAAATGGGCGATCGCCTGGTTCACCCAAGCTTGGGAGGTGGGCTGCTGCAAAAAACGCACCGAGGGCAACTCAGAAACGGCCGGCTGCGGCAGGGAAGGGGAAGACATGGCGATCGGGAGAAAATGACAAAGAACTTGAATTGTCGATGAAGTAGTTGATCGAGCAAGTTCATCAACCTGGCGATCGATTGGGCGATCGACTGGGCGATCGACTCAATGCGAACAAATCCAGTGAACCAGGCCATTGAACAACTGGGCAACCCAAGAGACCAAAACACCTCAAACCGGCCGCGGGCGATCGGGACTGCCTCGAAACCATCCCGGAATTCGCGAAATACAATGGCAAACGTTTCCTAGCCGATCGGGCCAGTTCGCCGCCCCGTCCGCAACCTACGCCGCCGCCCCTCACTCTCCCCACCCCCGTCTATGGCCGTCGCTCGCAAAGCCAAAGCCCGCCCCACGAAAGCCAAAAAACGCAACACCAAAACCAAGAAAAAACGCAATCAGAAACGCAAAAATGCCAAGGTCAAAGTTGATCCCAAGGAGCTGAAAAAGCGCCAGCGGGAACAAGCCAAAGCTCGCCAAGCCTTTATTCAATCCCTCACACCGTCCCTCATTGTGGGGGTGATTTTAGGGGCGATCGCCGCCGTTACTGTTGATCCCAAAATGGGCGTAGTGGCCGGTGCGGCCATTCCGGTTTTGTCCCTGTCCTTGAAATATCCGCGTCAGGCGTTTTGGGGCTTTTTAATGTATTTGCCCCTCAGCGGCACGGTGACCTACGCCTTGGGTGGCAGCGTGGTGTTGCAATTAGCCAAAGACGGGATTTATTTACCTGCTTTGATTGGCATTTGGCGATCGTGTCGGCAAATGAGGATCCCGTTTTGGGCCTCGAAAGCCCTGAAACCCACGCTTCTGATTTTGTTGACTTGCTCCGTAATTACGCTGCTGTCTGTGAATGGAATGCAGCAGCTTAAAAAGCCATTTCCCGACGACAAATCGCCCCTTGCTTTGGGGATTTTGGGCTTCAAGGTTTTCATGGGCTATATTCCCATTATCTTCTGTACCTATCACCTAATTCGCAGCAAAAAAGAACTGCTCTTTGCCACGCGAATCACATCGGTTTTGGCCATTGTTTGTTGTGCATTAGCCTATGTGCAATATTACTTTCTACTGACGGGGCGCTGTGCGGGCACTGACCACTTGGAAGGATCGGGATTGTTTAAGGCTTCGATCGATGCTCGTTGTTTTGTGGGTGGCTCCTTGGTGTGGAGTCCATCGCAAAACATGGTGCGATTACCGGGAACCTTTGTGGCCCCTTGGCAATGGGCTTGGTTCCTAATTTCCAATGCCTTTTTTACCTATACGACGGCTTTTAATGACCCATCTCCCCTGTGGCGGTTGATTGGCTTGGGAGCCATGGGTGGCATCTTCATGAATGCGGTGATTTCAGGCCAGCGAATTGCCTTGGCGCTCGTGCCAGTGGTGACGGTGATTCTGTTGGTTTTAACGGGACAAGTCACCAACTTAAAACGCTTTTTGCCGATCGCCCTCGGTTTGGTGTTGCTGTTGGGTGGCGCTGCGGTTTTATTCCCTGATGTGTTGCAAGAGCGGATCGATAGTTTCACCAGCCGTTGGGCTGCTTCTCCGGCCGATGAATTCATTGGGGAACAGTTTGGATTTGTGCTTAAAAAAGCCCAAAACAATCCCTTTGGAGCGGGCTTAGGCCGAGCCACCAACTCAGCGCGGGTTTTTGGTCGCACAACCTTGATTGAAACCTGGTTTCCCAAGGTGATGTGGGAGGTGGGTTTTCCGGGCATTGCGGCGTTTTTGGCCTTCGTAACGGTGATTACCGTAACCACGTTTAAGGCCTATCGATCGGTCAAGGAAAAAAATCTGCGCGGCATCGGAGCCAGCTATTGGGTGTTTGTGCTGTTCATCAGTTATCAAACCTATTACTACCCGTTGGATGTGGATCCAGTGGCGGTTTATTACTGGTATGCAGTCGGGGTGCTGTTGCGATTGCCCGAGATCGATCGCGCCGATCGCAAGCAACGACTCCTAAACGCTGAGGACGATTCAGAAGACTTAGAGGCAGATTTAACCGATGATTTAGAGGAATCAGCCAATAATGGAACCAGCCGCCGGGGAACCGCCAAGGCCGCTCCCGGTTAGTATCTGGTTTTAGCATCTCGCCATTTTTGTGCCAGTCTTGTGGGATTGAATCAACGAATCGTCAGGAGCGTCAGGGAGCTTTGTGGATGAGACTGACACCCAACACCAAGGTTTTGATTTGTGGGATTGCCGAACCGCTGGCGATCGCCCATGTGCCGCTGATGCGGGACTACGGCACACAGGTGCTGGCGGGTGTCAGCCCCGGCGAAGGGGGCCGATCGATCAATGAAATTCCCGTTTTTGATTTGGTAGAAGAGGCGATCGCCACGGTGGGGCCGATCGATGTGGTGATTGTTTTCTCGCCAGCCTATGCGGCGGTGGATGCGGCTTTGGAGGCGATCGCGGCCGGCATTCGCCAGGTGGTGATGGTGTCGGCCGGTGTGCCGCCGCTGGATATGGTGCGCCTGGTACGGCGGGCAGAGGCCACCGATACGTTGGTGCTGGGCCCCAATTGCCCGGGAATTATTGTGCCGGGACAGGTGTTGTTGGGAATGCACCCGGCCGAATGCTATCAACCGGGGTCGATCGGGATTGTCAGCCGATGCAGCACCCTGGCCTATGAGGTGGCGCTGCAACTGACGCGGGCTGGGTTTGGTCAATCGATCGCCGCTTGCATTGGGGCCGATCGCGTGGTGGGATCGTCGTTGCTGCAGTGGCTGCAAATGCTGGATGAGGACGATCGCACCGAGGCCATTGTGCTGATTGGCGAAGTCAGCGGCGATGGGGAACTGCGGGCCGCGCGTTACATTGCCGAAACGATCGATAAACCCGTAATTGCCTACATTGCCGGACACTTTGCCCCCGTGAACCGCTCGATCGGCCATGCCAACCAGATCGTGGCCTCGCGCACGGAGTTGGGCAAACGGGGCAAAACCGATGTGGCTACCAAGGTCGCCGCCCTCAAGGCCGCCAAGGTGAGAGTGGCCGATCGGCCCTCCAAAATTCCCGAGCTATTGCAAAGGGCCCTGAACACCAAAGCCAAGGCCCCTAGTGCTAAGTCGTAATCGGTTGAGCTAGATCTGATCGTTGGCCAACCTAAGAAGCAGCCAGCAACTCATCTAGCTTGCCTTCCTGTTCCAGGGCGTGGATATCATCACAGCCGCCCACATGCTGGTTATTGATAAAAATTTGGGGAACCGATCGCCGACCATTGGCCCGTTCCGCCATCTTGGCCCGCCCTGGCTCATCGCCGTCTAGGACATATTCCGTATAGTTCACCCCTTTGCGGTCGAGCAATCGCTTGGCCCGAATGCAAAAGGGGCAAGTTGTCCAGAGATAAATTTCAACGTTGGCAGCCATAGGACGCGATCGCAGTGGTGTTCAAGATTTATGAAGGATTGTATCTAGTTTCTCGATCGCTTGTGGCCTAGCCCAGGTGCCAGCCCGCCTTCAGACACCAGAAGGGCGATCGCCCCGTCGGTCGATCGCCCTTCTATTCAGACCCAGTTGAGCCAAGACGCATTGGGATCAGCACCCCAGTGAGCCACCGCGATCAACCGGTGTTCCGCATTCCGGCCGCAATTCCGTTAATGGTCAGCAGGGCCCCGCGCAACAGCTCGCTGCGGCTATAGCGCGATCGCGCCATGCCGGTGGCTGACTGTTGTTTGTGTTGGCGTAACCGCTTGAGCAACGACGCTTGCAGGAAGCCCAGGGGCACGATCGTGCCGTTGCGCAACTGCACCGATCGCTGCAATGCCGGATCTCCATCCAACAGGCGATCGTGGCCCGTAATTTTCAGCACCAGATCCCGAGTCGTCATGTACTCATGGGCAATTTGCTCAAACAGCGCCTCAAACCGGTCTCGGTTGGCCGGCTGCGTCAACTCATTGGTGTAGTGGCGGGCAATTTGCAGATCCACCTTCGCCAGGGTCATCTCCACCTTCGAGATTGCCATCTTGAAGAACGGCCACTTGAAGTAGAAATATTGCAGGAGCTTCAGGTGCTCTTCCGGCTCCTGATCCACAAAGTCTTGCAGGGCCGTGCCCACCCCATACCAAGCGGGCAACAGGAAGCGGCTTTGGGTCCAGCTAAACACCCAGGGAATGGCCCGCAGGCTGCTGAGATCCTTCTTGCCACCCCGGCGGGCCGGCCGCGAAGAGATTTGCAATTGACTAATTTCCTCGATCGGGGTGACCTCATGGAAAAAGTCAATGAAATCCGGTTGTTCGTAAATCAGCGATCGGTAATGTTCCCGCGATCGCGCCGACAGGGACTCCACAATCTCATTCCAAGCCTCGATGTCATCAAACCCCGTGCCCAGCAGGCTTGATTGAATCGTGGCGGCGGCCACCTTCTCCAGGTTATAGAGCGCCAACTCGGGCAAGGAATATTTGGAAGCCAGCACTTCCCCTTGCTCCGTGATTTTGATCCGGCCTTGGATACTGCGGCCCGGTTGGGCCAAGATAGCTTCGTAAGCTGGGCCGCCGCCACGCCCCACGGATCCACCGCGCCCGTGGAAAATCTTGAGGGCCACCCCAAAGCGATCGGCCACCCCTTGCAGCGCCTTTTGGGCCTTGTGAATTTCCCAATTACTGCTGAGGAAGCCCGAATCCTTGTTACTGTCCGAATAACCGAGCATCACCTCTTGCTGATTGCTGGTGGGGGTGTGGGGGCGCATTTTGGCAAATTCTGCGCCCGTTTGCCCTTCGGTGGCCGCTTCCAAAACGGCATCGAGGCGATCGTAGCCACCCGCCAACAATGCGCGGTAAAGCCGCATGGAGAACAGCCCCTCCATCACCGACGGCGCACATTTCAAATCTTCCACCGTCTCAAACAGCGGCACAACGCGCAGGGTTCCTGACCCGGTGGCGGGGTCATAGAGGCCTGCCTCCTTGGCCAGCAGCAACACCTCCAGCAGATCGCTGGCGTTGTGGCTCATGCTGATGATGTAGGTTTGGCAGACTCCGGGGCCAAACTCGTGCTGTAGCTGCCGCACCACCCGCAGGGTTTCGATCGCCTCGCGGGTTTTGTCGGAAAAGGGCAACTCCGCCGGAATCAGAGGACGACGGGTGCTTAATTCCTGCACCAGCCAGGCCGTTCGTTCTGCCTCGTCCATGTCCCGATAGGGCTTGGGCAACAGTTGCAGATATTCCGTGATTTCATCGATCGCAGCCGAGTGACGGCTGCTCTCTTGGCGAATATCCAAATGGGCCAAACTAAACCCAAAAATTTCCACCCGACAGATCAGATCTTCCAAATCCGAGCAAACTAAGCCCGTTTGTTGCAAACTGCGCCGAATGAGGTTCAATTCTGCCAAAAATTCCGTGCCCGATCGATAGATGCTGACCGGATTGTTTTCCAACATATCCGAGTGCAATTCATCTCCTTCATAGAGCCGGTTCGATCGAGCCAGGGTGTTAATCAACCGCTGTTCAATGTAAGCCAGCTTCAGGCGATAGGGTTCTTGGCGGAAACGCACCGCATATTTTTCGTAAATATCCGGCAGTCGAGCCTGCTCCTGCTCCAAGGATTCCAGCAGCTCCGGCAGCACATCGCTCCAGTGCAAAGAAAGGCTCAACAAACTGCTGAGACTTTTCACCGATTGCAGATATTTCTTCAGCACCAAGTTGCGCTGATAGCAAGCGGTTTTCCAGGTCACTTCTGGAGTCACGGAAGGGTTGCCATCGCGATCGGAACCCACCCAAGATCCAAACCGACAAAAATCGAAACGGGGCGGAGTCAGTCCCGGAAATGATGATTTCAAGGCCCGATCGAACCGGTGATAGAGCTGGGGAATCACCTCAAACAGCACTTCTTCAAAATAGTGCAAGGCGTAGTCCACCTCATCGAGCACCGTTGGCTTGAATTGGTGTAATTCATCAGTGCGCCACCAAAGGCGAATTTCCTCCGTGAGTTTTTGGCGCAGGGTTTGGGCCTCGATCGAGGTGCTTAATCCCCGATCGCGCAAATCTTCCTCCACCAAATCCAGCTCTCGCAAAATTTTCACCAATCGCCGCTGTTTGTCGCGAATCGTGTGGCGCACAATTTCCGTTGGGTGAGCCGTAAAGACCAACTGAATATCCAATTGATCAATCAGCTTTTGAATTTGCCGAGGCGGCACATTCAGTTGTTGCAAATAGGGAAATAGCCAATAGAACGTCCCGCAATTATCCGGAATTTGATCTGGTTTCGGAATGCTCCGCTCCAGCACCTTTGCTTCAATTCCGCCCTTTGATTCAGGATTGTCAAAGGGACTATGGTTGCTAAAAAGCTTCGTCGAAATGGGTTGGCTACTGGCGGTTTCGTATTGCCGTTGTTGATCGCGTTGTTCGTAATGTTGCTCAACGATATTAATCAGTTGAAAATAAAGGGCAAAGGCACGCGCAGCCCGAATTGCCGAATTAAGGTCTAGGTTTTCAACCAGCTTCAAAACATCAGCTTCGCAAAAATCAGCGGCTTGGCCGTCCGGTGCGCAGAGATCCAACAGTCGATCTAGCAGGGATACCAATTCCTGACCGCACTCCTGTTGCAACACCTGCCGCCACAGGTCTTCCATCACCTTGAGACGATGCCGCAAAAACAAGTCTGATGCCGAGGCTGCGGCAACTTCTCGATCGAGCGAATGGATGGTCGAACTCATAGAGCGATCGGCTGGCTCGGTAAGGTTGGTCATGCTCCCTAGATTATAGGAAGGCGGGGCTTTAGAAACCCATCCGCATCCCGCCAGCTCGCCAGCGGGTGGGTTGTTGATGAGGGAAGGGAAACCTGAATCCTGTTTGGGTTTGGGGGTGGGCAGTTCCCCCCCAAGGAGGCCACATGGTGCATGAAATCCCGGATGGATTGTGCGTTTAAACGGCCCCAGAATCGGTATAGCCCTGTACGGTTTCCGGGTTTTGCAGCCGAATTAAATCATTTGCTTGGCGGGTTTGCATCGGATCAAGATTTTTGATCACCAACAGGTATTGATCTTGGTCAAGTCGATTGCGATAGGCCAGCACATCGCCGTTACCTCCCGTCAGGCCCAGGCCGCCCCCAACGGTCACGCTGCCCATGGCTCCCCCGATCGCCCCCAACAGGCCACCCACCAGGTGATTGCCCACCGGGCCGGCCCATTCCGTGAAGGTTTGCAACCCCGTTGCCAAGCTGAATCCCACACCGGCCAAAAAGCCAAAGGGAATCGTCCAAAAAGCCATCATCTTAATTTGGCGACGAGCCTGCTGGCTGGGGTCAATGAATCCAAATTCATCGGCGGTTTTGTAGCCCTTGCCCAAAATGGCCATTTGCTTGAGGTCAAAGCCTGCCGCTTCCAGGGCCGTGTAAGCCGCTTCCACGCCCATGCGATCGGCAAAGACAGCAATTAGGTAGTTCATAAACCAGCTCCAAGAAACAAGCCCTAAAAACCAAAATCAGGATTGAGCTTACACTCCATCCTGATTCTGACTCGACAGGCATCATAGCCTACGCACTGTCTTGAGGATTGCCACCGGGCAATCTGACGAGTTGCGGGGCCGGCTGCTGGTCTAGTTGCTGGGCAGGTTAATGGCCATCAGCGATCGATCCAAACCCGCCGAAGTGGCCAGCGCTTGCCAAGCGGCTGCCCGATCGCCCGAGCGATCGGCTTCAATCACGCTGCTCACCGCGTCGTACCAAATGCCCGCACGAGCATAGGCCGCCGCCGCCGCCAGCCGATCGGGAGCTGCCGTTGCTTCCGCCACCGCAGAGCTGGCTTCCACCCGTTGAATCCAGCCGCTAGCGAAGGTGTTGCGCGGTTCTTCACCGTTGGCCGTTTCGCAAGCTACCGAAACGTACCATTGATAGGCTTTGCCAGCGGTCAGGCCTTGGCCCTTATCCCGCAGCTTCACCTGCACCAAGCCACCTTCCTGGGGAAGAGCAATGGTTTGCTCGTCCAGGTCGGCTTCCGTTTCGTCCGTCAACCGGAAACGAGCCGTGCTGCCCATCCCGGCGGGCACATAGACCCACAGCGAAGGATGAGCACTGGCCGTCAGCGCACCCTGTTGGCCTGGAACTAAGGGCATGAGGGCCAAGGCCGAGGAACCACAAGCACCGCGCCGGCCTCCACTGACCGTGTGGCGAAGGGTGCGGTTACCCCGGGGAGCGAACCCAGCTTCTTGGCTCGGGAGCGAATTAAAGCTAACGGCGGGCCCTTCTGAGCCAGCTTGACCGTTAACCAAAGGCATTCCTGCCGAAGCGGTGAAACTTGAAAGGGCGATCGCCCCGGCCGTCAAAACCGAGGAAACAAAGAATCGGGAGAGCATGCGATTGGGCACCATAAGAACTACCCCTCATGAGACTGATACAAGCAAAAGCAGTAGCGACCTACAAGGGCTGGATGTCATCTGTCCTCGCGGCTGCTGTTCCCTACCCCTGAGACTCTATTGAAAACGATACTCGGGAAAAAGTAGTGAACCATGTTCCGATCGCGGCTTCGGTCGGGCCATGGTCTGGATTGATCGTGACCATAGCTGTGCCCTGCGAACCGCAAACTCAACACCAGGCGAGGACGGAAGCGAATTCCCCTTCAGTCAATAGATGCCCCTGGAAGCCGAGTCCGTCTAGACAGTTAACAAACTGTCTCCCAGTGTATGGCATTCCCCCAAACCAGCTATGTACCGATCAACACTCAGTTCACGGTGAGCTGACTGATCTTACCGGCGGGATGACGCGGAACAGGAACCAGATCGATCGCGCTAAATCCTACGCTGAGCAGGATTCACAAGGCAAACTTGGGGGAAGCTTGGCGAAAGCAACCCCCTATTCAGGGTTTTGAAGAAATGTGAAGAAATGTAAAGAATCGCAAACAATCGAAAGCTTGAATTGGGCTTCCTCAAGCTGGATCGAAACGCTAGATCGAATCTGACTCAATCGAAGAGCTAGATCGAATTTGATTCAACTGAATTTTCGGGAGCGGGGCAACACCTCGCCGGCCGGTTCTGAAATCTGAAAACCGCGCTTTTGCCGTTGATTAACCCATTGGCTCCCTAACCCATCAGAATTACCCGATCGAGCACATGGATCACGCCATTGGCCGCTTCGATGTCGGCCGCCACCACCGTGGCATTTTTCACCTCAAAGTTTTTACCAACCCGTACCGGAATTGGAGCACCTTCGAGCGATTCCAATTGGGTCACCTGGGCCAAATCCGCTTGGGTGTATTTACCAGCCACCACGTGATATTTCAGGATGCGAGCCAGTTGTGGGGGGTTTTGCACCAGGGTTTGCACCGTGCCGGGTGGGAGCTGAGCAAAGGCCTGGTCGTTGGGCGCAAACACGGTGAAGGGGCCTGGACTTTTCAGGGCTTCGACCAATCCAGCCACCTTGACGGCGGTTACGAGGGTTTCAAAGGAACCGGCATTAATGGCAATGTCAACAATGTCGGGCATGGTCAAGGATGGGGGTGAAGTCCAGGTACAGGGCAATGCAGAGCCGCTGGGGCCCAAGGTCGCCGCTAAATCCCAATCATCCTACCGCCGATCGCCCGATCGATTGGGGATGGGCAATTTTGGAGTTTTAATACCTTCGATTGGACATGGTTGGCCCGCCTCGCTGTCCTGGGTGTAATGATTGCCAACCCAAAACAGCGGAGCAGGACTCAAACTAGCGACTGGGAGCTACATCGATCGACCTTGATTGATCAACCTTGAGCGCGATCGATTCGGCAACGGGTCACCGCCTCGTTACCAGCCCAACACGTAGGCAAACACCAACGGAGCCACGATCGTTGCGTCACTTTCAATCACAAACCGGGGCGTGTCGATCGACAGTTTGCCCCAAGTAATTTTCTCGTTGGGCACGGCTCCCGAATAGGAACCATAGCTGGTGGTGGAATCGCTGATTTGGCAGAAATAGCCCCACAGCGGCGTTTCCCGCAGCAGGTCTTGTTGCAACATGGGCACAACGCAAATGGGGAAGTCGCCCGCAATGCCGCCCGCAATTTGGAAGAACCCGATCGACTGGCCGCTTTCGATCGAAACCTTCGTGTAGTAGTCCGCCAGGGCCATCATGTATTCAATGCCCGTGCGTACCGTGTGGACATTTTTAATGTCGCCCTCAATGCAGCGAGCCGCAAAAATGTTCCCCAGGGTCGAATCTTCCCAGCCGGGCACAAAAATCGGCAAGTTTCGTTCAGCCGCCGCCAACATCCAGGAATTCTTCGGATCAATTTGGTAATACTCCTTCAAGGAGCCATTCAGCAGCACTTCGTAGAAGAATTCGTGGGGGAACTTCCGTTGCCCAGCCGCATCGGCCGCTTTCCACACATCCAGCACGGCCTTTTCCATGCGGCGAATGGCTTCCTCTTCCGGAATACAGGTATCGGTGACCCGGTTCAGATGCTTGTCCAGCAGTTTTTGTTCATCTTCTGGGGTCAAGTCCCGATAGTTCGGAATCCGCACATAGTAATCGTGGGCCACCAGGTTAAAGATGTCTTCTTCCAGGTTGGCCCCCGTGCAAGAAATCGCGTTGATTTTGCCTTGGCGAATCATTTCCGCCAGCGACAGGCCCAATTCTGCCGTGCTCATGGCTCCGGCCATGGCCAGCAACATCGGATTTCCGGCTTCCACATGCACCTTAAATGCTTCAGCGGCATCCACCAAGGCCGCTGCGTTGAAGTGGCGGTAGTGGTGTTTGATGAACTGACTGACGGGGCCCATAGGTTACTTGCCTTTCAACAAAAGAGTGCGACACAACCAGCAGCCCCGGAATTTGCGTTCAAGGGTCGATCGCGCTGCCCCAGCGTTGACCGAGGATGATTCAAACCCAGCATCCTTCGGCCCAGGGGGGCGATCACGCGCGATCGAAAAAACGGGGCTGCAATCCAAAACGATCATCCTACCGCCTTGGCCTCAACGAAACATTAAGAAGCGGCACAAACCCGGTTCCGTCCTCCATGTTTGGCGGCATAGAGATAGCGATCGGCCTCTGCAATCATCGCCTCATAATCTCCCAAGGCTAAGTGGTCAGAAACACCAATGCTGAGGGTGACGCTGAGTTCTGGGTGAATTTTGGGCCAAGGCGCTTGCTCGATCGCCTGGCGAACTTTGTTGCAAGCCGCCACCGCATCCGCTAAGCCTATGCCCGGCAGTGCAATCACAAATTCTTCGCCCCCATAGCGGGCACAAAGATCACTCGATCGCAGATTTTTTTGCAGAATTTGCGCCACACCTTTCAAGACCCGATCGCCCACCGCGTGCGAAAACCGATCGTTGATTCGCTTAAAGAAATCCACATCCCCGATCGCCACGCTCAAGGAAGAACGATAGCGCTGAGCCTGCTCAAATAATTGGCTCATTTGCCCATTAAAGTGGCGACGATTAAACAGTCCCGTCAGCTCATCTCGAATGCTCAATTCCGTGATCTTGGCGTTCGCCTTTTCCAGATCCAAGATCTTTTGATTCAGGGCCTGTTGCAGTCGATAAATCTGTAAATGGGTGTTGACCCTTGCCAACACTTCCAACTCTTGAAACGGCTTGGCGATATAGTCCACACCGCCGACCTCAAAACCCTTAACCTTGTCGTGAACGGCGTTGGCCGCGCTGATAAAAATGATCGGAATAGATTGCGATTGGCGATCGGCCTTCAAGCGTTGACAAACTTCATAACCATCTAGATTCGGCATCCGAATATCCAATAGGATCAGGTCTGGGCGATGGGCCGCGATCGCCTTCAGTGCCTGTTCTCCGCTGTTGACCGGCCGCACCTTGTGCCCCTCCCGCACCAGTAACTGGCTCAAGACTCGCAGATTCACCAAATTGTCATCCACCAAGAGGATGTTGCCCTGCACTGTGGGGATTGTGCAGGGCGGTTGCGCCAGCTCATGGATGGCTTCATGCTGGCCATCTTCTGGGGGGACACGATCGATCATTGAATAGTTCATCGGCTCTGCATCCTGAAGATTGTGGTCTTGAGTTTCTGAAAATTTGCAAATTTAATTCACAAATTATGAAACTCGAATCATGAAATTCGTGAATTTATACTAATTGCCAATGCAGCGAAGGAGCAAAATACAAGCACAATACTTAAAAAATTCACTAAGCGCTAATTGTAAATACCAATCAAATACCAATCAAATATCAATCAAATCTCATGACAGTTTCATGGCAAATTCATACTCAACAATGACTGCAGTTGCTCATAATCATAATCATGCAAAATACGATTCAGTTGAGCAATGATTAATGCCTCTTCTGGTGGCAACTTATGAATTAAGTATTCCAGTTCAAAAAAGTCCGCTTCTTGGGCTGCTTTCAGCATTTGCTTGCGCCAAGGTTCTGGCAAATTTCGTAATTTTTGACTCACACGATCCGTTAGTTCAGGGCTGCCCACGGGCGATCGCCCGCTGAAACTGCTGCTGATCTCGCTTTCCAGACCGGTGGATAAGTTGGCATATAGATAGCGAACCTGGAGATGATGGGCGATCGCATCTAGAATCGTTTGTTCTCGGAAGGGCTTGCGTACAAATCCATCAAAGCCTGCAGACAAAACCCGTTTCTCATCTTCCTGGAACGCACTGGCTGTCAGGGCCAAAATCGCTACAAACTGTTGTTTTGACTGGGCTAGCTGCTTAATCTGTCTCATGGCCGAAATGCCATCAAGCTGAGGCATTCGTAAATCCATCCAAATCAGGTGAGGCTGCCATTTAGACCACTCCTCGATCGCCTGGTAGCCATCATGCACTTCCCGTACTTCAAACCCTATGCGCTTGAGCAATTGACTCAAAAGGGTGCAATTTTCCAGGCGATCGTCAGCAATCAAAATGCGGGGAATTGGGGAATCGGGCGCTAACCCAATAATTTGCCGGGGATCGGGGTTGGTGCTGTTGGGTTCTCCGATAGGCGCACGGATCCAAAAATGAAAAGCAGTTCCCTGATTGGGCTGGCTTCTGACCGTAATTTCGCCCCCCATGAGTTGTATAAAAGAGCGACTGAGGGCTAAGCCCAATCCGGTTCCCACGCGGCTCGATCGCCCCGATGCAGTTTGCTCAAAAGACTGAAATAACTTGGGCAACTCAGCCGGTTCAATGCCCACCCCGGAATCAATCACCTCCACCACAAGGCGATCGGGCGGGGCATATCGCACTTGCACCGAAATGCCCCCTTCCGGCGTGAACTTAATAGCATTGCCTAATAGATTGACCAACACTTGACGCAATTTTCCATCATCCATCACCAGATAGGCAGGCAAGGCTGAATCCAGTTCAAAATCGAGGCGCAAACCCTTTTGATGGGCAGCTAACTCGAACATAGCCACGATTTCTTTAAAGAGCGATCGCACCTCGATCGACTGTGTAATTAACTCCGCCTTGCCCGCCTCAATTTTGGCCATCGATAGAAAATTATCAATGAGCCTTAATAGATGTTCACCGCTCATTTGAATTACGGCTAGATTCGTTTTTTGTTCCTCAGTTAAGCCCACATCACGCCTCATCAATTGCGAAAATCCAATGACAGCATTCAGCGGCGTTCGCAACTCGTGACTCATATTCGATAAAAACTCACTCTTAGCCTGATTAGCTAATTCCGCCTGGTGCTTGGCTACTTCGGCCTGCTGTTTTTGGCGGGCTAATTTTTGCTCTGCCAATTGCCGTTGGGATCGCATGGCCACAAACTCAGTTGCCAGTTGGCCAATTTCACCATTCGCCCTAACCTTGATCGCGCGGTCTAAATTACCTTGCTTCATCAAACGAACGGCTTCTGTTAATTGCTCCAAAGGCTGAGCGATCGTATTTCCCAAAAAATAACCCATCATGCCAATGGGAAGCGTTGTGACCAAAAAAGCCAACAGAAAACTAACTCGCACACTTTGTTCATAGGCCAGGAAGCTATCATCTACTTCCGAGTCATTTTCAAACACAATGAAGCCAATGGTTTGATCCTTCAATTGCAGCTCAGAAATGCGCTGCGACCATGCTTGAGACCACCAACGTTGCAGGTCAAAAAACGGGACACGATCGCCCCGTGCGGCCCGCTCAGGGGGCAGGATATAGTTGCCTTCTGAGTCCACCACGGAAAACAGCGGTCGGCTGGGGGGCCAGGCTCGCTGATTGGTTCTGGGTTGTCCTGGTTTGGGGGGCAAGAACAGGCCAGGAATCGTTGCTGAATCTTCTGGCAACTCCGGGAAATTCGGCGGCAAAGCGGCTTCCGAATTGCACGATGATGCATCCAAGCTGCCCTGAGCCATGGGAGGCGGGGAAGGCCGCCCAAACATCACCAGGGGGCCTAACCAGGCTTTGAGCCGCTGAAGCCAGCTTTCAACAGGGCAATCGATCGGGCGGGGATCCCTAGGCAGGTCAGCGCTGTGACTACGGGCTAGTTCTGCCCGCCGGCGCTGGATGAAGTGGCCTAAATCTTCCCGCTGCTTGGCCGCATCCCAGGATCCAGCCGATTGGTAATAGGCCAACACATGCGATCGATACTTTTCCTGGTGTCCCTGCACGGTGGCCGGCGAAAAGGAAGCCCGCATCATTTCCAGGGTTAAGTGACCGACCAGCGCCGCCCCCAGCCAGCCACTAGCCATCACAGCCAGGACAATTTTGGTGCGCAGGGGCAAAAACTTCATGGGCAAATTAGGGGCTGAAGACCCTTGCTTCTCACTAGTTCAGTCCACGATCAAAGTCCACGATCGCACGCCACGATCGTCAGAGGGTAGGCTTGGGGATCAATCGTCAGAGGGTAGGCTTGGGGATCAAGGGATCAACTGCACAACCTATCCCTTGGCGCGGCGGCGATGCTTGCGGGCTGCCCGCTCCACCTGATCTTGTTCATAGTCAATTAGCCGGCCAAAGTAGGGATGTTGTCCCAAATCGAGCGACATATAAACGTGGCGGCGCACATTGTCAAAGCCCTTGCGGGTAAAGAACTTCACCGCCGGTTCATTGGCGGGATCCGTGTCAATGAATAGGCTGCGGGCCCCTTGGTGGATCGTGCGCTCCACGAATCGATCGACCAAGGAGTCGGCCACGCCCCGGCGTTGGAATCGGTGATCAACCCCTAGCCAATTGATGTAGCCGTAGGTCACCTGCTTCTCAATCACCGTACCCAACACAAACCCCGCAAACTCGCCCTCCACTTCCGCAATCAGGCAATATTCCGGATCCGTGTTGTAGAGGCCCGTGACCTCCCACTCATCCCAAGTGCGGTAAAGCGTGGGATACAACTCATTTTGGAAAAGCTGCTCGCCCAGGTGAAAGACCGGAGCGAGATCATCGATCGTCATGTCGCGAGTAACCACCGCATTGGCCGGGGCCGGCTTGGCGGCCGCAGATTCCGCAAGGGGTGAAGACTCAGACCCAGAACCAGCATTAGCCCCAGCCTGCAATTCGGACGGCTGAGAAGATAGATGAGGCGGATGAGAAGGTGATGCGTCAGTGGTCACAGTAAACCTTAGGGCTGGTTGAACAACACCAAAACCAGCCCGCGATCGCCATTTTATGCGATCGCCATTTGTCCAGGATCAATGGGAACGGATGCGGAGGGACTCGAACCCCCGACCCTCAGAACCGGAATCTGATGCTCTATCCAACTGAGCTACGCATCCAGGGTCGGCTACGCTAGCGGCCGCACAAGCGCCACTCAACATCGCTTGGCTATATTACCACTTCTGCCAGCGATCGCCCCTCTCATTTTAAAATTTTAGGGTTGTAAAAATGGTTTGATATTCGCCAACCCCATCACAACCAACCATTACACCCAACTAAGGAGAAGCTCGCTGTGGTTGCCACTGCCCTTAACACCACCCGTTCAGAAGAAATTTTTGCCGCTGCCCAAGCGCTGATGCCCGGTGGCGTGAACTCGCCCGTGCGCGCCTTCAAGTCCGTGGGTGGTCAGCCGATCGTGTTCGATCGCGTCCAAGGAGCCTATGCCTGGGATGTGGACAACAACCGCTACATCGACTACGTGGGCACTTGGGGCCCCGCCATCTGTGGCCATGCCCATCCCGAAGTGTTGGAAGCCCTGAAAGCCGCGATCGACAAAGGAACCAGCTTTGGTGCGCCCTGCTACCTAGAAAACGTGCTGGCCCAGATGGTGATCGATGCCGTCCCCAGCATTGAAATGGTGCGCTTCGTCAACTCCGGCACCGAAGCCTGCATCGCCGTCCAGCGTCTGATGCGTGCCTACACCGGCCGCACCAAACTGCTGAAGTTTGAAGGCTGCTACCACGGCCACGGCGACATGTTCTTGGTCAAGGCCGGCTCTGGCGTGGCTACCCTCGGCTTGCCCGACTCCCCCGGCGTGCCGAAAACCGTCACCGCCGACACCCTGACCGCCCCCTACAACGACCTGGAAGCCGTCAAGGCCCTGTTCGCGGAATATCCCGGTGAAATCGCGGGCGTGATCCTGGAGCCGATCGTGGGTAACGCGGGCTTCATCGTCCCCGAACCCGGCTTCCTGGCCGGCCTGCGCGAAATCACCAAGGAAGACGGTGCGCTGCTGGTGTTCGACGAAGTGATGACCGGCTTCCGGATTGCCTACGGTGGCGTGCAAGAAAAATTCGGCATTACCCCCGACCTGACCACCCTCGGCAAGGTGATCGGTGGCGGGTTGCCCGTGGGCGCTTACGGTGGCCGCCGCGAAATCATGCAAATGGTCGCACCCGCTGGCCCCATGTACCAAGCGGGAACCCTGTCGGGCAACCCCCTGGCCATGACCGCCGGGATCAAAACCCTGGAGCTGTTGCGTCGTCCCGGCAGCTACGAATATCTCGATCAAATCACCGGCAAGCTGATTAACGGTTTGCTGGAAATTGCCCGAGAAGCGGGTCACGAAGTCTGCGGCGGCCACATCAGCGGCATGTTCGGCATGTTCTTCACGGCGGGCCCCGTGCGCAACTACGAAGAAGCCAAGGCCGCTGACCTGACCAAGTTCAGCCGTTTCCACCGGGGCATGTTGGAACGGGGCGTGTACCTGGCTCCCTCGCAGTTTGAGGCGGGCTTCACGTCGTTGGCCCACACCGACGAGGACATCGAAGCGACTTTGACCGCGGCCCGCGAGGTGCTATTGAGCTTGTAGTTGCTACCGTTCCAATCCCGAGTTGAGGAAACAGAACTCGGGGCAAATTAGGTGTAAATCTGAATGGGGGCAGGCATAAAATCTGCTCCCAAAACCGATCAAGAAATCCAACAAAACATCAACTCAAGTCCGACAAAGCAGCGGCAGTAAGAACAGCAGGCAACCGATTAGATAGAGATATCGAATTCGGAGTGCAGCCGATGGAAACCCTTGAAGACATCAAGTTGTTGTTGGAAGTGGTGGCGGCTTTGGCGGCTTTGTCGCAAACCTTTCCGGTGGCGGCAATGTTGGCCGGTTCAGCGGCGATCGCCTGGTTGGTGTTTCCTGGCTTGAAGCGATCGCGTGACAAGAAGTAGGTGCGATCGAGGGCGCGGGAACTAGCAACCCTGCGTCCTCAATTTGTTTGGCGCAACAGGGCAACAAAACCGGCTTGTTCAAAGTGGCGATCGTGGGCGAGGGCTTCGCGAATTTGCCGATCGCCCATCACACAAAAGGAGATGCAGTCGGTGTGGCTCCAGGCAGAATCGGGGCGATCGCGATAGAGCTTCAGGGCGCGGTCAAAGAGTTGAGATGTTGCTGGAATGATTTCAACGTTGGGATCGCTCTGGAGCGACTCAACAAACGCTGCTGCTAGTTGACGAACCCGGCGATCTTTTTTGGAAAATGCATTCAGTAATTCGTTGAGTACCCAGTCAGTGGTGACAACTCGAAAAGGGAAAAGTCGCTGGCTCACAACTTTGGCAATGTCGTGTAGTGGATCTTGTGGATAAAGGGTGGCGATCCAATAGCCAGTATCAGCAAAAAAGGTTTTCATTCTTCAACCTTCGGGCTGCCATAAAGGTAGTGATCAAGGTTGATTGAAAAATCGGCTGGCCAATCTTTCCAGGCTTCTTCGGGGAGATCTGCACTTAGGCGCTGGGCGGTGGCAAAAAAGCTGGGTAATGGTGCAGCTTCATCCGTAGTAGATTCTGGTGCTTCTGGTTGGGGTTGTAACGATGACTGAAATTGTTGCTGAACAAACATCAGAAACATCAAAACAATCTCTAGGACGGTTTCGGGTGCTTGGTCGATCGCCAAGAGGAGTCGTTCTTTGACAGTCATCATAATGTTGGCTCGCTAGGGTTGGTAGAAGGCTTTGTTGGTGCGATCAATCTGGAGTGGGGCATCGAACGATCGATAGAGTTCTTGGGCGCGATCGGGCAGCACCTTCAGCCTAGATTATTGCAAGGCTAGTACTAAGGGAGGAGGCAAGCGATCGCCCCCAGCAACATTTTGGTAGTGACCCTTGAGAATTATCGTACTAAAATCAAGTGACGGTTGCTGTAACCGTCGTTGTTACAGCCGTTGTTGCGGCCGTTCAAATAGTCTCTGATGGAGGAGGCGCGATCGATGAAAGGTCACTGTCTGTGTGGGGCGATCGCCATTGAAGTTCCCGACAGAACCACCGTGGAGGCTTGTCACTGTGGGATGTGTCGTCGATGGAGTGGTGGCCCAGCGCTGGGGATTGCTTGCGGTTCCGATGTGCAAATCGAAGGAAGCGAGAAACTGAAGGTTTACCGATCGTCAGACTGGGCCGAGCGAGCATTTTGCGGTGAATGCGGCACTCATTTGTTTTATCGGCTGGTTCCAACTCAGGACTATTTTGTGCCAGCGGGATTATTTGCCGATGACCAGCCTTTTGAATTCACGGAGCAAATTTTCGTTGATCGCAAGCCCCATTACTATGACTTTGCGAATCAGACGGTGAACCTGACGGAGGCGGAAGTGTTTGCTAAGTTTGCCGCGATCGCCCCTGACTCTTCGGAAGGGGAACCCGCATAGTTCCGAATTAATTTGCTGAGTTGAAGTGCCCCATCATTTTGAGTTTCCAACTCGATCGGGGCATTGCAGTTTTGACTGTGAATCATGAAAAACACTGGCAGGGCGATCGATTATTTTCGATCAACTTGCCAGTGTTTTTTTGGGACTGATTGCCCATGTATTGCCCAAAAAGCCAGTAAAGTTTGATTTTTGGGTTGCAAAAATGCAGTTCCTAGATTTGCTCGGGAACCCCAATTTTCATCACCTTCATGGGAGTGGTGATCTGTCTGGCTTTCAGGGCTGCGGCGAACTGTTCCGGTGTACCCGGCAATGAGAACAAGCCGTAGTGCATGGGCACCACTAATTTGGGGCGCACCAATTCCACCGCTTCAGCGGCGCGATCGGGGCCCATGGTGAATTTGCCGCCAATGCAGGTCAACATCAAATCCACGGGGCCAAATTTGGGAATTAGGGCCATGTCTCCGAACAGGTCTGTATCGCCAGTGTGGTAAAGGGTGGGGCCGTTTTTCACCTTGATCCAAAAGCCGCCTGGATTTCCTGCATAAAATGGCTGCGGGTTGCCATCGGTGCTGACGGTGGAACTATGAACCGCTGGCACGAAGGCCACTTCCACATCCCCGTCCAGCAAGGAAATTTGACCGCCAAAGTTGCCTAGGGCCGGAAATTGCATTTGTTCTTGGGGGTAGCCCAACACGGAAACCAGGGCCTTGGCTAGGTCAAAGGTGGCCACCAGTTGGGCCCCGGTTTTTTTGCCGATCGCCACGGCATCTCCCACATGGTCGTTGTGTCCATGGGTGATGAGCACCAAATCAGCGCGATCGAGCTGGTTCAGGACTGCTTTGCCTTCGGGGTTGGCCGGATTTTGCAGCCAGGGATCGAGCCACAGCACTTTGCCCGAAGGGGTGGTGAGCTTGAAGGCCGATTGGCCATACCAAACCAGTTCCGTGCCGCCGGGGGTTGCGGCCTGGCTGGGCTGGGTGGCTCCCCAACTGACGATGCCCCCGATCGCGGCCAGGCCAATGACCAACATGGTTAAGAGTCCCCATTTCAGACTGCCCAAGGGGGGCCAGTGGGGTCGCCAACGGGGCGATCGCGCCGCCAAATTACGCATACTGATCAACCTCTTAATCTCTGAATTTCTGCAACCAAGGTTCTACGCAGGCTTGACGAAGGCTCGACGGTCGAGTTTTCTCGAAGTTTTGCGATCGAATCACCGTCCCATCACCCCCTCATCACCGCTCCAAACGGCATGAGGCGATCGATCCTCTGCGGAGATAATGACTACCCCATTTAGAATTCCCTGGGGTAGATCAAGCCAATGGTAAAGTAGACGGCGTTTGGTGTGCGGGTGCTAACGGCATTCTTGGGCCCCGCTCCCTTAATTTCTCGTCACTTTCCTGTTTTTTGAGGCGATTATTTCGCATGAGTAGCAATCCCCCAAGCATCGCTAACCATCCCGCTCTGGTGGATCAAAATGAGCCAGGCGATCGCTCTGGGGAAATAGCCTATCCTGCTTTTTCTTTGGTGTTGCCGGTTTTTAATGAAGAATTGGGCGTTGCCCCCACCATTGAACATTTGCAAGCCACCCTCAGGGCCTATCCGGGTGTCTATGAAATCATTGCGGTGAACGATGGTTCCAGCGATCGAACCGGTGAAATTTTGCATCAACTGCCCGGTCTTCGGGTCATTGATCACAACATCAATCGGGGCTATGGTGCGGCCTTAAAAACCGGAATTCGTCACGCCAAATATTCTTTGATTGTGATTACCGATGCGGATGGAACCTATCCCAATGAACGGATTCCAGCCTTGGTGAATTTAATTCAACTGGCGGAAGCGGACATGGTTGTGGGGTCGCGAACTGGGGAGAATGTGCAATATTCCAATTTGCGGAAAATTCCCAAGTGGTTTCTCGTTCGCTTTGCGGAGTGGATTACCAAAACCAAGATTCCTGATTTGAACAGTGGCTTGCGGATTTTTCGGAAGGAAATTGTCGATCAATTTTTGAATATTTTGCCCAATACCTTTAGCTTCACCACCACCATTACGGTGGCCATGCTCACCAATGGCTATACGGTGCATTACGAGCCGATCGACTATCACCCGCGCCAAGGCCGCAGCAAAATTAAACCGATTCGGGATACTTTGCGATTTGTGCAAATTATTCTGCGCACGGGGCTTTATTTTGCGCCGATGCGAATTTTGATGCCCGTTTCAGCGGCCTTTGCGATCGGGTTTTGTGTTTCGTTGGCGCAAGATATCTTTGTGCGCAATGACTTGACGGAAACCACCCTAATTCTGCTGTTGGCTGCCACCCAAACGGCCATTTTGGCCTTGCTGGCCGACATGATTGATAAACGGCTTTGAGGGCTGTTTCGTGGGTTTTACGTGGCGTTTGCGTGGGCTTGGCGAGTCAGCGCGAATCAACCGATCGCCCCGTGGCCCCTTAAAACTTATTGGGTTCGGGCTTGGGGGCTTCGCAGGGTTGCCGCACCAACGTGCCATTGGGCAGGGTTGCCCCACATAACTCGGCTCCGTCGCTCCGAATATTCACCAGGTGAGCATCTCTGAGGTTGGCATTGGCCAAGCTGGCTCCCCGCAAGTCCGCGAACATCAAATTAGAACGAGCAAAGTTCACTCGATCGAGCTGGGCTGCACTGAAATTGGTGGCCCGTAAATTCGCCCGTTCTAAGTTGGCTCCCCGAAAATCGGCCCTGGTGCAGTCGGCTGCGCCTAAGTTGGCCTCTGCCAAGTTTGCCCGCTGGAGATTGACGTTTCGCAGGTTGGCTCCGTAGAGGTTCGCCGATCGCAGATCCGCGTCTTGCAGGTTCAAACTGGTGAGGTCTCGATAGCGCAAATCGCAGCCTTGGCAATGGTTGAAAGCCCGCAGTTGCGCCAGCGGATCCAAATTGGGACGGGCGGCAGAAACTTGGGCCACAGGGGCCAACGGCAACCCGATCGCCAGGCCGACCCCCAAAGCCATGCCCCCGATCGGCCCTAAACGGGCCAGTCGATCAAGATTGCGCCAAGACTGGTGAGCGGTAATTTTGGCCACGAATCCAAATCCTCAGGGGAGCGGGAGGCAACGCTTGGGAAAGCGCCTCTATCCTAGCCAGACCCGGGGGCAACTGGCAGCCACTGAAGACCGCTCGATCGCCCCCAGCGCACTGCTCGCGAAAAAACCTTGAAAAACCTTGGTCAAAGCTTTGCGTTTTTTCAAGAGATCATGGTATGGTGATAACCCGTTGCGGACGTATAGCTCAGTTGGTTAGAGCACCACGTTGACATCGTGGGGGTCACTGGTTCGAGTCCAGTTACGTCCATTCAGGCTCCGCAAATTCTTCTACAACACCTGGTAAAAAATCTGGCAAAAATTAGCCGGATCATTTGCTCGATCGCAATTGGGTGACCAACGCCCGCAGCCCCAACCGGTAGCTTTCGGGGCCAAAACCAGAAATTTGCCCGATCGCCACGGGAGCAATATAGGAATGGTGGCGGAAGCTCTCCCGTTTGTGGATATTGCTGAGATGTACTTCCACGGTGGGAATCGCAACCCCGGCGATCGCGTCGCGGATGGCCACGCTGGTGTGGGTGTAGCCACCGGGATTAATCACCAAACCGTCAAATTGCCCCAGAGCTTCATGGATCCAGTCAATTAAGGTTCCTTCGTGGTTGGACTGGCGACAGTCGATCGCCACTTGCAGCTCCGCCGCATCCTGTTCCAAACGTTCGTTAATGGCCGCCAGGGTCAGGGTTCCGTAGACTCCCGGTTCCCGTTGCCCCAGCAAATTCAGATTAGGGCCATGCAAAATCAAGATTTTCACGCGGATTTCGGCGCTCTTTCGCGGTCTAATTCAAGGGATTGAGTAGCCCATTCTCGCAAAATTTCAGCCCCAGTTTTTCTGAGGGTCGCGCCAACCTCAGCTCGGAATTCGCTACCCCAATCTCCTAACTCCACCGTGGCGAGATCGTGGGGGGCAAGGGGCTTAAGCCCCTTGTCTGCCATGGTTGGGACTGCCGTGGTTGGGACTGCCGTGGTTGGGACTGCCGTGGTTGGGACTGCCGTGGTTGGGACTATGGTTTGGACCAGAAAATCAGCATTTCCATGGGGTTAACTGACCGTGCCCAACCCCTTCTTAAAGCACAAGCAAGAGGATAGTCCCCTTGCTTGGCGAATCGTCGGTTTAAATCGGTTGTTGAAAGATACGAACGCTTGACGCTAACTTCTCAGGACAAATATCCAATTAGCGGCGGCGATAGGCGCGATCATCCACAGGCACGGGGATCGGTTCCGCCTCCGGCTGGGCCTGTGGGCCAAGCAGCGCTTCGATCACCTTCTGTGCCCACTGTTTCAGCTTTTCTATCACCTGTTCGATATAGTCCATTAATCGAAGGCTCCTTGACGGCGGTTCGATCGACTGTTGAGGGATCGCTCAGAGTCGCATGTCTTTAGATTAACCCAATCCTCTGTTGAGATGGTGCAAATTTGGTTGCAGTTTGCCCATTGATTTTGCCCTGAATCCCGATCGAAGGACGGGGTGGCCGCTCTCGGGCGTTAGGTATGGATCCGTTAAATTTGCTAAATTTGCGAAGTTAAGTGTAAAGCCGAGCGCAATGTTGTGCCCTTGGCGCGGGGCTGACCGATGCTTTGGCTCTCCTGCGCACTGGTTAGGGAACGAGCGATCGCGCAACGAGCAAGGACGAAACTGTGAGTGTAAGTGATCTGTTTACCAAGGGCGGCCCGGCCATGTGGCCGTTGTTAACGCTGTCGGTGCTGTCAGTGGGGACGGTCTTTGAGCGCTGTTGGTTTTGGGGGCGCATTTTGCTTCGGGAACGGGAAGTGGCCGATCGAATTTTGGAGTCGGCCCGCAATGACTGGAGCAGCGCCGGCCCGATCGCCAGCAAGGCCCGCGACCAACCGATCGGGCGGTTTTTGGCAGCTCCCCTAAAGCTGGAAGACCCAGACCCAGAACTCTTTCGCCTGGCCCTGGAGTCGGCCGCCGAAGAAGAACTCAGCGCCATGCGCAAGGGCGACAAACTGCTAGAGGCGGTGATTGCCCTCTCGCCCCTGTTGGGCCTGTTGGGTACGGTGTTGGGGCTGATTGGCTCCTTGGGATCCATCCGAATTGGGCAGTTGGGAACCGATGCCACGGCGGGGGTCACCCTGGGCATTGGGGAAGCACTGATCAGCACGGCGACGGGGTTGGTGGTGGCGATCGGGTCGTTGGCGTTTTATCGCCTCTTTCAAGGTTTAGTGTTTACCCAAGCCAAGCTGTTTCGGCGGGCGGGCAACGATTTGGAATTGCTCTATCGACAACTGTGGGCCCAGCGGCGCGATCGCCCCGTTCCCCATGGAGAAACGGAGCCAATCCCGGAAGCCTAGGATTTTTAATCCATTGCGATTGATTCTGTATTGATCTGCATTGACCTGTGCCGATCTGTCCCGATCTGTACTGATCCATTCCATATTGATATTGATCGCTATTGATCGATATTGATCGCGGCGATCAGCCACAGCCGATCGACCCTTGTTATCTCGACCGTCGTTATCATCGACCGTAGCGATTATGGCGCTGTTAAATTCTGATTCCATGCGGCAAGCGTTAACCTGCGATCGCCTACCGCTGGCGGTTTACCGTGAACTGGCGGCCCACCTGAACTTGGTGGTTGGGGTGCAGGCGGTCTTGCTGCCCCAAACTTCCCAGGAGTTTGATTATTTGCAAAGTCAGGTGGGAGGCGTGGCGATCGAGCTGGATCCGGTGCTGGGCGATCGGGCCCGGCAGCAGGTGGAAGCGATTTTGAATCACTATGCCGATCGGTTTGGCCCCTGGCGATCGCTCCCCACGGCCTAGGAAGTTGCGGGGGTTAATCAACAGAATTTGCAGGATCTCGGGGCCCCAACCGCTCTAGGATATTGAACGCTTCACCGCCATTTCAATTCGATTTTTTTACCTCGACTCGATCGCCTGCCATGACTGCCATTCAAGCCCTACGCGGAACCAAAGACATTTTGCCGACCGAAATCGGCTATTGGCAGCATGTGGAAGCCACCGCCCGCCAAGTGCTGGGCCGCGCCGCATTCCGAGAAATTCGTACCCCCATCTTTGAGCAAACGGAGCTGTTTGCCCGTGGCATTGGGGAAGCAACGGATGTGGTGGGTAAGGAAATGTATACCTTCACCGATCGGGGCGATCGCTCCTTGACCCTGCGGCCGGAAGGCACGGCGGGCGCGGTGCGGGCCTTTGTGGAGCACAAGCTCTTTGCGGCTGGCGGCCCCCAGCGATTGTGGTATTGCGGCCCCATGTTCCGGTACGAGCGGCCCCAGGCGGGTCGGCAGCGGCAGTTTCACCAAATTGGCGCGGAACTGTTGGGCAGTGGGGATGCGCGGGCGGATGTGGAAGCGATCGCGGTGGCCGTGGAGCTGCTGAATTGCTTGGGGTTGAAATCCTTGCGGATGTTGCTGAATTCCGTGGGCGATCGGGTCGATCGCGCCACCTACCGGGCCCAACTGGTGGACTACCTCACCCCTTATTTTGCGGATTTGGATCCGGATTCCCAAGATCGCCTCAATCGCAATCCCCTGCGAATCTTGGATAGCAAAGTGGCTAAAACCCAGGAAATTTGCCGGGAAGCCCCCAGCATTTTAGATGCCCTCTCGCCCGAGTCGGCCGCACGGTTCGCCAAGGTGCAACAGGCCCTGACGGATTTGGGCATTGCTTATCAGGTGGATTCACGACTGGTGCGGGGATTGGACTACTACAGCCACACGGCCTTTGAAATCCAGTCCGATGATTTGGGCGCACAGGCCACCGTTTGCGGCGGTGGTCGCTACGATGGCTTGGTGAGCGAGTTGGGGGGCCCGGAAACGCCGGCCGTGGGCTGGGCGATCGGGATGGAACGGTTGATTTTGCTGTTGCAGCAGTTGCAACCCTTGACGGGCGATCGGGTGGATTTTTACGTGGTTTCCCGGGGCGAACAGGCGGAACAACAGGCCTTAAAAGTGGCCCAAGTGCTGCGTCAGGGAGGCTTTGCGGTGGAAATGGACTTGAGCGCCAGTGCTTTTGGGAAGCAATTCAAACGGGCCGATCGTGCGGGAGCCGCCGCTTGCGTCATTTTGGGTGATGCGGAGGCCGAAAACGGCACGGTGCAGCTCAAATGGCTGGCTTCTGGGAATCAGGAGGCGATCGCCCAAACGGACTTGGCGGCCAAGGCTGAACAGCTTCGTCAGCAGATCACCCAGCAAATTCCCCAGCAGATTCCCCAATAAATCTGCAAAAGCACTGCAAATAAGCCAAATCAGCGCTTATTTCTGATCTGCTTATGGCTGATCTTCAGGGGTGCGATCGGGAATGCGAGCCGCCGTGCGCAGGATTTGGCCCGCCAGGATCGCCGCCCCGAAGCCATTGTCAATGTTCACCACTCCCACGCCCGCCGCGCAGGAGTTGAGCATCGTCAGCAGCGGGGCCAATCCGTTGAAGTTGGCCCCATAGCCCACGCTGGTCGGCACGGCCACCACCGGCACATCCACCAGCCCCGCCACCACACTGGGCAAGGCCCCTTCCATCCCCGCCACCACAATCAACACGTCCGCCTGGGCCAGGCGATCGCGGTGGGCAAACAGCCGATGAATGCCCGCAATACCCACATCCCAGAGCCGATCGACCCGAAATCCCATTAACTCAGCGGTCACCGCCGCCTCTTCCGCCACGGGTAAATCAGCCGTCCCCGCCGACACCAGGGCGATCGTGCCGGGTCGAAGTGGGCGACGCAGGGCGGCCGGCGACTGCCAAGCACAAATCCGCGCCAAGGCGTGGTAGTACAAATCCGGCACGATCGCGGCAATTTGGTCATAGGCCGCGCGATCGACCCGCGTCGCCAAAATCACCGATGCGCCCCGATCGCGCATCGCCAACATAATTGCTGCGATCTGTTCCGGGGTCTTGTTTTGGCCCCAAATGGCCTCCGGGAACCCCGTGCGCCGTTCCCGTTGCCAATCCACCTTGGCAAACCCTTCCACGGCAAAAAAACCCTGGTCTTGCAGGTTGGCCATGGCCTGGTCAGGAGCCACCCGCCCTGCGGCGACCGCCTCCAGCAACCGTTTCAAGTCCTCCATGGGTTCGCCCTGCTCCATCCTTGCCTTAACGTTTCCCAAACTGCCCAGATTGTGCGGCCATCTTGGCTCCTAGAGATCCAGTTGCAAAATGGGCGATCGGGGATTGGCAATCGTTCTGGCGATCATTTCCGCCACCAATTCCGGTGCTTCCTGAATGCGTTGTCCCCCTTCCAGGGGCAAAAAAGCCTGTCGAGTGCGGGCCAGCCAAGCCGCGTGGGGCCCCTTGGCCGAACGCTCCCGATCGCGCCCGGTTTCGCGCACAGCCCGCAACGTCCAAACCGGACAAACCAGGCTATCCCAATTCTTCGTTTCCAGAATTTCGGCCCGAACCGTGCCCCATTCCAGATTGATCGGTAATTCAGGCGATCGAACCGCTCGCTTCAGCAAGGATGGGGCCGCCGTTTGTCGCCTGCGACGGGGGGAACCCAACTGCGGCCACCGGAATCGTAATTGAGCGCCTTTCAGGGGTTGCTCCGGATCCACCAGCAACACCCCCAACACACGCTGGGGACGATACAGGGCATAGCTGATGGCAATCCAAGCGCCCAAGTCGGCTCCCAACAGCCACAGCCGATCGACCCGCAGCGCGTCCAACCACTCATCGATCGCCGCCAGCAACCCCGGCAACGACTCCCAGCGCGGCCGCCCCGACTCCCCCACCCCGGGCAAGTCCGGCGCAAGGCAATGGTTCGATCGCCCCAAGGCTTCCAAAAGTCCCTGCCATTGGCCACCATCATGGGCCGCCCCGTGCAAACAAACCACCGCCAGCGAGTTCGGCTTTCCCGCCTCTCGCCAAAACCAATCCCCTCGCGGCAGCCGCATTCGGGCATTACGCACCAGTTGAGCCGTTTCCTGGGGCTTAATCCACAACGGCTTGGCCTCTGAAATAATCCTGGACTTGTCTCGCATGATCGTGCGCCAACAACATCCCCCCGATCGAACCTGGCGCAAACAAGCCCACTTCTGCGATTTCCAGTTGATCCACCGGGGCGATCGCCCCAGTTACCTGCACTTCCACGGAAATGTTCACGGCATGGATTCGAGGGTCGCGGTCAAATGCCGAATAAACCCCCACTAACCGCCCCACTGCCACAACGGTGAGCCCCGTTTCCTCCGCCAGCTCACGGTGAATGGTCGAAGCGATCGTGTCGCCCCAATCCACCAAACCACCGGGCAGCGACCAAAGGCCGTTATCTCGCCGCTTCACCAGCACGAATCGGCCATCCGGCATCACCGGAATCATCGTCACGCCCACCAGAGGATGGCGAAACACCACACCCAGAACTGTTTTGACATAGCGCCAAACTTGGGCCCAAGGACGAAAACCGGTCACGGCCAAACTTCCCAGTTCATTCAGGGGATGCCAACGAGGTTGAGAGGTCAGCGAGAACCTGAGCTGGATGAATTTCAGGCTTCACTTTCCGATAGATTTGCTCAATCCTACCATCTACCCCAATAACGAAAGTCTGTCGAAAAACTCCGATATATTCTTTGCCCATGAATTTTTTCGGGCCATAGCTCTCATAGGCTGTGGCGACGGAACCGTCGAGATCACAGAGTAACGGAAAGGGAAGTGAAAATTTTTGAGTGAATTTCTGGTGAGCTTTTGCATCATCTGTGCTGATACCCAAGATCACAGTGTTTGCTGCTTGAAATTCAGCGTGATGGTCGCGGAAACCGCAGGCCTCTTTGGTGCAACCGGGCGTGTTGTCCCGGGGATAAAAATAGAGCACCACCCGCTGGCCCCGCAGCGCCGACAGTTGCACAAGGTTGCCCTCGCCATCGGGCAAGGTGAAATCGGGGGCGAGATCGCCAACTGAAAGGGTCATAGGCCAAAAAACGCACTGCAAGATGGATCTGGAAGCAACGGAGCTGAATTCAACCTGAACTCAACCTGAATTCAACCTGAACTCAACCGAAATTCAAATAGCCAATTCCATCGCAAAACAGCAAAACCCGATCGAGTCAGGCCAATCCCACAGCAGGGCAGCACCTGAACGAGATCGGGTTGCCAATTCGTTCATCAAGCCTTTAAACGGTCATGATGTCCTTTTCTTTTTCCGCTAGCAAGCTGTCAATTTTAGAGATGAATTTGTCCGTGGTTTTTTGCACCTGATCTTGCAAATCACGGGCCTCATCTTCTGACAACTCGGCGCTCTTTTCTTGCTTACGAATTTGGTCGATCGCCTCTCGCCGCACGTTGCGAATGGCGACCTTGCCTTCTTCGGCATACTTCGAGGCCACCTTCACCAGTTCCTTACGGCGCTCCGAGGTGAGCGGCGGAATATTCAAACGAATCACCGAACCATCGTTATTGGGCGTGAGGCCAATATCTTCATCCATCGAGATCGCTTTTTCGATCAACGACAGGGTGGTTTTATCGTAGGGCTGAATCGCAATGGTGCTGGCATCGGGGGTGCTGATGCCGGCCAAGGACTTCAAAGGCGTAGGAGTGCCGTAATATTCCACCACAATTCGATCGAGCAGGGAGGTGTTCGCCCGCCCCGTTCGAAGCGTATTAAAAGAGCGCAGGGTGGCTTCCACACTCTTTTGCATGTTGCTTTCAACGTCAGCTAACTTCACAGCGTCCTCCAACAATCGTGCCGACTGATTCTCCCATGACCGCGCGCTGAATATTGCCGCTAACGGTCAAGTCAAACACCACGATCGGGATGTTGTTTTCCTTGCACAGGGCGATCGCGGTGCCATCCATCACGCGCAGATCCTGCGTCAGAACATGATTGTAATTGAGGCTGGTGTAGCGTTTTGCCTCAGGATTGGTCTTCGGATCCGCATCGTAGATCCCATCCACCTTCGTGGCTTTGAAGATCACATCCGCATCAATTTCCGCCGCTCGCAGTGCTGCCGTTGTGTCAGTGGTAAAAAACGGGTTGCCGGAACCAGCCCCAAAGATCACCACTCGCCCCTTTTCCAGATGACGAATGGCACGCCGTCGAATGTAGGGTTCGGCCACTTCTTGCATGGCGATCGCGGTTTGCACCCGGGTGGGCACTCCTTGGCGCTCTAGGGCATCTTGCAGGGTCATGGCGTTCATTACCGTGGCAATCATGCCGATATAGTCACCCGTGGCTCGATCCATGCCGCCGGCCGCCGCTTTGACCCCTCGGAAAATATTGCCACCGCCCACCACGATCGCCAGTTGCACCCCCGTGGCCATCACCTCCGCCACTTCGCGGGCAATGCCGTGGACAATTTCGGGATCGATGCCATAGGACAAGTCACCCATCAGCGCTTCGCCGCTGAGTTTCAGTAGAATTCTTCGGTATTTAGAGTCCATTCGGCTACGATCTCGCGTTGCTAGAGTCCAAGCTTCCCCCATAGGATATCGCAAGGCATTCCATGCGTATCAGCTTGCCTGAAGGGGCTGCCGCACGACCCTTGGGCGATCGGGCGATCAATAGCAGCCGTCTATTCGGGCCATTTTTGTAAGCTTTCTAAAAAAACTATTAAACTCTTTATGGCTATCCAGTTATACTTATCGGGTCACCATTGGGCCATGACGCGCCAATGCTGCATCGCCCTCGCCCACGGTTTGTTTGCGCCCAACCGCTTGTTGATTCTCCAACGCCATTGCTTGGCCCCCTTCTGGCATGACTGATCAAGATTGCAACCCGCTGACCCCTGAAGTTTTGACCTCGATCGCTGACTATTTCAAGGTGCTTTCGGAAGTGAGCCGCTTGCAGATTTTGTGTTGTTTGCGATCGGGGCCCATGAACGTGATGGAACTGACGGAAGCAACGGGTTTCAGTCAAGCCAACTTGTCCAAACACCTGAAGATTATGACTCAGGCGGGCATCTTGTCTCGGCAGCCCAAGGGCGTTAGCGCCTATTACGAAGTGGCGGATCCCAAGGTGTTTGTGCTTTGTCAGAGTGTTTGCGATGGCATTGGCGATCGACTGCGACAACAGGCTCAACAATTCCAATTGGGCCCGACGGGAATGGGCGATCGAGCAGGGCGATCGGCCGCCCAAAGCCACCCCGGATGATCGCGGCAATTGCGCCAGAGCAACTATTCAAGCGGCCATGAGTAGCGATTAAACAGGCCGTTAACCGAATTCATCGATAGGAAATCACGGACTTTATGGACGTGCAAGAACTGATTCAGCGCGGTGCAGCGGGTGAACAAAAATTCCATCTCATCCAAATGCGGGATGTGGAATTAACCGCCATGAATTTCCAGGGCTTTGATTTTAAGCAAGCGGATTTTCGGCAAGCAAGATTAGGCAAAAGTAACCTCAGCCATTGCAATCTACAACAGGCGGATCTCAGTGAATCCTTACTTTGGGGAACGAATCTGAATGGGGCCGATTTAAGCCGGGCGACCCTGCGGGAGGCGGATTTAACGGGGGCAATTCTGACACAAGCTTGCTTGAAGTTTGCCAACTTTTGCAAGGCAATTTTAAGCGGCGCGGATTTGGCGCGGGCAGACTTGCAAGGGGCCGTTTTATATGAAGCGGATTTTCGATCGACCCCCAATCACCACACCAATTTGCAGCACGCCAACTTTGCAGAAGCGGACTTGAGCTATGGCCAGCTCAGTGGGGCCCTGTTGCGCTATGTATCTTTGGAGGGGGCGAAGCTCTGTCGCGCCAATTTACGCCGTATTTCCGGCGCAACCCCTCTGATTACGGATCTCACGGGGGCCAATCTGAAGCGTGCTGACCTCAGCTATGCGGATCTGACGGGAGCGATTTTGCGGGATGCGGATTTGCGCGGGGCAGACTTGACAGGAACCCTGTTGGGACAAGCGGATTTGCAGGGGGCAGCCCTACCGGATGGATTTGCGTTGCAGATGTCCTAGGGGCGATCGCCCGATCGGGTTGATAGCTCGATCGGCTCCCTATCGTTCTGGCTGTTAAAGCCGCTCAAGATTGCCACCCGCTGCCAGCGCTCATCTTTCAGCTATTGCTTCGGGAAAATTAGAGATCATCCGTTTCCTCGATCGCCTGGTGCTGCAATCGGCGTGAGGTGCGGCGAAATCGTTTGCTATTCAACCGGGGTTCCAGGGCTTCGCGCCCGTCCCGCTGGATTTTGCGCTTAAAGGAGCTTTCGGTTTGGCGTTGGCGCTCTTGGGCCGCTTCGTAGGCGATCGCCTCCTCAAGCAACTCGAGGTAGAAAGGATATCGTTCCCAGTCGCCACGCACGGCACAGTCCGGCTCATTGCGGTGGCGACAATCCCCATAGCGACAGGGGGCGATCGCCAACCGTTGCTGAATTTCGGGAAATAGGGCCGGAATGGCGGCGGGGCCACAGGTCAGTTGAGGCTGATTGAATCCCGGCGTATCCGCCAGCAGGCCACCACCCGGCAGCTCAAATAGCTCCACGTGGCGGGTGGTGTGGCGGCCGCGGGCTAATTTGCCAGAAACGGCGGCCGTTCGCAGATCCGTGCCAATTAAGGCCCCGATCGTGCTGGATTTGCCAACGCCGGACGGGCCCGCCACAACGGTTGTTTGCCCCGAAAGGGCTGCGTGCAGGGTTTGAAGCCCCTGTTGTTGATAAACACTAATCAGCAATGGGTCATAGCCCCAACTTCGCAGCCGATCACGCCATTGTTGGCAGTCCGCCGCCGACAGCAAATCCCGTTTGTTCAAACAAAGGGTGACGGCTAATCCCGTAGACTCCGCTTTCGCTAAGAATCGACTCAGTTGATGGGGATCCAAGGCGGGTTCCGCCAGGGCAAAGATCAACAACACCCGATCCACATTGGCCACGGGCGGCCGATCGAGCCAACTGCGACGGGGTAAGACTTCTTCGATCGCCCCCCGTTGGCCTTGCCAGTCCGGTTCCACCACCACCACTCGATCGCCCACGGCCACTTGCTGACCCACCTTTTTCAGGCGGGCCCGGCGCAAACACAGCAACCGTTGAGTGGCGCAGGTGTCGGGAATGGGAGAACCAGGGTCAAGCTGCACCCAATAGTAGTTGGCTTGCACGGCCAAAACCGTGCCCGTTAACCGCTCGATCGCGATCGGCTCTGGGGTGGGAGTCGTCGCTGGCCCGGTCATGACTCCGCAGCAGCAGCGGCCGGCTTGCGCACTTGCAGCACAAAGTGACCATCCGCCGCCTCGGGTTGGGGGCCCAAAAACTCGATCGCGTAGCCCGCCATGGTTAAACTATCGGGCACTTGCTCGATCGGCTCCCCCGCATCCAACCACACCTCCAGTAGCGATCCAGCCGCCATCTGTTGCAGTTTCAACTTGGTGCGCACAAAGTTGATGGGGCAGGGTGTTCCCCGTAGATCAAGCCGTTCATCCGGTTCCAGGGCGATCGCCGCCATCCTGTCCACTCCCCTTCAAATCCTCTAATGGAACAAATTACCTAAAAAACCGCGGCCCCCCTTATGGGTTGAGTCGCCACGCAGGGCCGCCAGCTTTTCGAGAATTTCCCGTTCCTCATTGCTGATCCGCGTGGGAATTTCAATTTGCACCGTAATCAGATGATCGCCCCGCTGGCTGGGGTTCCCCAGGCGAGGCACGCCCTTGCCTTCCAGGGTTAACACCGTGCTGGGTTGGGTTCCGGCCGGAATTTCCAGCGCCTCCGTGCCATCGATCGTTTCCACCTCGATCGTGGCCCCCAAAATAGCCTGCAAATAGCTCACGGACAGTTCCGACAGAATATTGATGCCATCTCGTTGGAACTGTTCCTCCTCATTCACAAACAGGTAAACGTAAAGATCCCCAGGCGGGCCGCCGGCCTTGCCTGCGTCGCCTTCGTTGGAAACCCGCAGTCGCGTGCCGTTGTCTACCCCGGCTGGGATGGAGATTTTAAGCTTTTTGGTAACCTGTTTAGTGCCGCGGCCGCCGCAGTCGGTGCATTTGTCCTCAATCACCTGACCCGTACCGTTACAGGTCGGGCAAACGGACACTTGTGCAAAACTGCCGAAGGGCGTGCGGGTGGCTCGGCGCACCTGGCCCGAACCGCCACAGGTGCCACAGGTTTTGGGGCTGGTTCCCGGCTTGGCTCCAGAACCGTTGCAGGTGTTGCAGGTTTCCAGATGGCTAATCCGGATTTCCTTTTCCCCGCCAAAGATGGCTTCCTTGAAGTCCAGGCGCAAATCTAGGCGGAGATCATCCCCACGCACCGGCCCGCTGCGTCGTCGGCCACCCCCTGGCCCCCCGACCCCGCCGGTTCCGGCAAACCCCCCAAAGAAGGTCTCGAAAATGTCGGCGAAGCCCCCCATATCGCCCACACCAAAATCGCTGAAGCCTGGCCCCCCGGCGGCTCCCGACACACCGGCTTCACCAAAGCGATCGTACCGGGCCCGCATTTCTGGCTCCGAGAGCACTTCGTAGGCTCGGTTAATTTCCTTAAACCGCTCTTCTGCTCCCGCTTCTTTGTTCACGTCGGGGTGATACTTCCGAGCTAACCGACGGTAGGCTCGCTTAATTTCGTCCTTATCTGCGTCGCGAGATACGCCGAGAGTCTCGTAGTAATCAGCCATAGCGCGATTTCAATCGGTGTGTGGGTGGTTAGGGGCAACTCCAACAGACGAAACTTAACAAAAGGGGGTGTAACGCTGCAACTGGCGAGGGGGCGTAATTGCCGTCTATGGATCAGGGGGGTTACGAAGGCCCGTTTTTGCAGGTTGGCCTTGACGGTTGACTGTTGGAATAGGTCGGAGCTTGATCGGAAATTGATCGAGACTGGCGCGATCGGGCGTTTAGTCTTCGATCGCCTCGTAGTCGGCCGCAATCGTGGAGTCATCGTATTCCGAATCGTCATCGTCCGGTAACTCAATGCCCAAATCCGTGAGGGCGATCGAGGCGATCGGGGACGGCGGATCCACACTCAATTCCGGCATCGCCAGGCTATTCCCATCCCCATTGGCCAACAGGTTCACCGCAGGCGCAGCAGGGGTGACCGCCGGAACTGGGCTGGGGACACTGACAGGCGCGGGACTGGCGGCCACGGGAGTCACGGGCGGCGGCGTGACCGGGGTGGGGGCGATCGGGGGGGAGCTGAATGCTGAACTGGTCGGCCCCGTCACGGAAGGAGCAGGAGCGGGGGATGGGAATTGTGGGGAAGATGGGGGCTTGTTGGCAGCTTCCGAACTCTGATAAGCCCGTTTACCCACCGAGAGCAGGGATTCCTGAAGTGCATTGAACGCCGATTGCAAATCCTCAAAGCGTGCTTCTGGATCGCTATCCAATCGCCCAAGGGTGTCGGCCTGGGTTTTCAGCACTTGGCGCAACGAATCATCGATCAAATCGGCATTACTTTGGAGCGCCGATTCATAGCTATACATCAGGCCATCAATCTGGTTTTTCAGATCCACGCGCTGCCGTCGGCTGCGATCGAGATCTGCAAATCTTTCCGCATCCTGCCGCATCCGCTCCACTTCTTCCGTGGACAGGCCACCAGTATTGGTGATGCGAATACTTTGCCTTTGGCCCGTGCCCTTGTCCACGGCGGAGACCTTGAGGATCCCGTCAGCGTCGATTTCAAAGGAGACTTCGATTTGTGGCAGGCCGCGGGGGGCGGGGGGAATGCCGGTCAGCAGGAACCGGCCAAGGCTCTTGTTGTCGGCAACCATGGCCCGCTCCCCTTGGGCCACATGGATTTCCACGGAGGTTTGACCATCGATCGCGGTGGAGAAGACTTGCGATCGGCAGGTGGGAATTGGGGTGTTGCGATCGACAATCCGCGTAAACATGCCCCCCAGCGTTTCCAACCCCAAGGACAGGGGAGTCACATCTAGCAACAGCAGGTTTTGCACTTCGCCGCCCAAGACCCCCGCTTGGATGGCGGCCCCCAGGGCCACGGCCTCATCGGGGTTCACGGAGCGATCGGGCTGACGACCCGCAAACCGGGCACTGACAGCCTGTTGAACGGCGGGAATGCGGGTGGAACCACCGACCAAAATGATGCGATCGATCTGATCGGGCGAAAGACCCGAGTCCCGCATGGCTTGATCCACCGGGTCGAGCGTGGCCTGCACCAAGTGTGCCACCAGTTCTTCAAACTTGGTGCGGGTCAGCTCCATTTCCAAATTCTTCGGCCCCGTTTCGTCGGCGGTGATGAACGGCAGGTTCAGGGAGGTGGTGGGGGAGCCGGACAGTTCAATTTTGGCCCGCTCTGCCGCTTCTCGCAGGCGCTGGAGGGCCATTTTGTCTTCGAGCAGGTCAATACCCTCGATCGCCTTGAACTCTTCGATCGCCCAGCTAATGATGCAGTTATCAAAGTCATCGCCCCCCAGGTGGTTATTCCCGGCCGTGGCCTTCACTTCAAAAACCCCATCCCCCAGTTGCAGCACCGACACATCAAATGTGCCGCCGCCCAGGTCAAACACCAGCACCGCCCGATCGACATCCTGCTTATCCACGCCGTAGGCCAAAGCCGCCGCCGTTGGTTCATTCACGATCCGCAGCACTTCCAGCCCCGCAATCTGGCCCGCGTCTTTCGTGGCCTGGCGCTGGGCATCGGTGAAATAGGCAGGAACCGTGATCACCGCTTGGGTGACCGCCTCCCCCAGGTAGGACTCCGCGTCCTGCTTCAGCTTGTTCAGCACCATGGCAGAAATCTGCTGGGGCGTGTAGGACTGGTCGCGAATTTTCACATCCACGGTCTCATCCCGTCCGGCCACGCAGGTGTAGGGCATGACGCGCCGCTCGGAATCGGTTTCGTTCCAGCGACGACCGATAAAGCGCTTAATGCTGAAAACCGTATTTTCGGCGTTGGTGACCGCTTGCCGTTTCGCCATTTCCCCTACAAGTCGTTCGCCTCCCTTGCCAAACCCGACGATGCTGGGCGTGGTGCGGGCCCCCTCCGAGTTGGGAATGACGATCGCTTGGCCGCCTTCCAGAACGGCGACGCAGCTATTGGTTGTGCCAAGATCGATCCCGATAACTTTTCCCATAGTTTTCAACTCAATGGCAGCAGCGGTTCGATCATCCCCAATAATTGCAAGATTGATCGATACCTGATCAATACCCAGGCAGTTTCCATCGGCCTTCATATTGACCGGTTTTTGGAACAAACGCACCGCAACCAGGCGATGGATGGTTCAAAACTCAATTTCTAGAACTTAAATTTTTAGAACTTAAATTTCTAGAACTCAAATTTTTGAGAACCCCAACGGTCAGAACCCAAATTTCTAGAACAAGCTGCTAGAACGAATTGCCAGGTAGAGTCAATGACGAAGCTAGGCTGAAGAGGAGGCCACCACATCAGCACTGAACCCGGAACCATACCCAGAGTCGTTGGGCCAGGGACTGGGACGATCGATTCACCGATCACTAACCGATCACCGAGGCGATCGCCCCAGGGCCATCGCTGAATCATCATTGACCCCGGGCCCAACGGGTGCGCCATTGCTCATCCGGCGGCCCTTAGGACTCAGAGGCGGCCTGGTCGTTGTCCTCAGACGCTACCACAGGCTCACCGGGAGCGGCAACTTTCACCATGGCATGGCGCAACACCCGATCGCCCAACAGATAACCATCCTGCAACTGCTCCAGCACCGTGCCTTCCGGGTGCTCATTGGACGGCTCCCGCATCACCGCCTCATGCAAATTCGGGTCAAATTCTTGGCCTTCGGGGCGCATTTTCACCACCCCTAGCCGCTTCAGGCTGTCCACCAATTGGCGATAGATGCCTTGATAGCTCTTGTGCAGATTCAATTCCCCATCGGTTTGGGGCTTGATGAACGATCGGGCCCGCTCAAAGTTATCAATAACGGACAACAGCTCGCGGATCGTATCGCAGCGAATCCGCAACTCCAATTCCTCGCGCTCTTTGGCGGTGCGGCGGCGGAAGTTCTCAAAGTCAGCCGTTAAACGCATGTGCTGGCTGGTGCGATCGTCCAGTTGCCCCTTCAAGCCCTCAATTTCCCGCAACAAATCCGCCACCTGCGGCCCATGGGTTCCTTCGGCTGCCGGTTCTTCCAACTCAGACAAGTCCAGATCGTCCAGGGTGGCCGGTGCTTCCTCGGTGGCGCTGGTTTCGGGGGTAGCGGCTTCGGGGGTCGGGGTTTCGGTGGCCGGGGTTTCGACTGCCGCTTCGGGGGCCGGGGCATTCACCGAGGCATTGTCTTCCGCCAGGTTTTCTTCAGGGCTGTAGGTCATTGGTTCCTCGCTAGCAGTGATCACAGTTGAGTTTTTGTTGAGTTCTTGTTGAGTTTTGACAATCAACAGTCCAACAACGGTCAAATTTCCTGACCTGTGCAAATTGGCCAAATCGGGGCGATCGCCCGTGGGTAGCCCTCACCACTCCAGTGCTCGCTGGAGTGCAGATGGCCCATCACCCACTTGTCCCGCAGGGCTGCCCGGACAGTGACCCGCACAGGCTCAACCTATGTTAGAACGCCACCCGACCGAATCGAACATTTCCCGCCCTGGCCCCTGCCTCCGATGCGAGCTTTCCCGAGACCTTTAGCTTAGGATTGATTTGGTTTTGATCCATTGGCTTTGCCTGACCCGCCAACCAACCCTGAAGCCGGCCCGAGAACAGGCTCGAAACCATAGACCAAAACTCAAAACCATGGCCCAAAAACCAATCAGTGTCAATGCCTTCTATTTCTAAGGATCCAGCTTCAGGATCCAGCTTCGATCCTGAAGCTGCATGGCTGTGGGCTGTTGTTTTAGGGAGGTAGACCGGGGTATACCTTGGTCATGCTGGAGCTGAGTTAGACCCTGTAGCTGAATTGATTGCCCGTCCGTTTCGCTTCTCGCGCCCGATCGCCCGATCGATGCGCCTTCGATCCCGCTAGGTGTCACCTGCTATGACAAACTCCATAAACCGGCGCGCCCTGGTTGTCCAAAGCAATTTTTCGCCCTTCGGTAACAAACTTGTGCAGTCGGGCTATGTGGATCCCGACCAAATGAGCCGCGCTTTGGCTGAACACCGCCAGTCGGGCCGGCCGCTGATGGAAGTGCTGGCAGCGATCGCCGGCAAAGAAGTGCCACCGGAATTGGTGCGCCAGTACAAAAAGCAACTGCTGTTTGAACTCAAAATTCTCCACGGGGTTGAGGCGATCGACCCGGAAATTGAAGAGGTGTCCGCAGCCCAGGTGGAGCAATGCATTGAAACCCTGATTCCGGTGGATGTTTGCCGTCGCTATCGGTTGCTGCCCCTGGGGCGGGCCCAACGGGGCGACTCGCCGGCCATGATGGTGGCCATGGCTGACCCGGACAACCTGGACGCGCTGGACGATTTGAATCGCATCCTGCGGCCCCAAAACCTGGCCCTGATTCGGCGGGTGATTGCCCCCGAAGATTACCAGGCGATCATTAGCCAATACCTAGACGAAGCGGCTCGCAAGTCCCAACAGGCTTCCCGCCAAACTTCCGCCGCCGTCAGTTTCGATGAGTCGGATTTGCAGAACCTCGAAGCCATGCAAATGGAAGAGGCTTCCGACGAATTGGAGACGGACGACCTGGCCAGCTCCATGAACGATGCGGAGTCGGGGCCGATCGTCAACCTGGTGAATAAGGTCTTGATTAAGGCCCTGCAAGACGGCGTTTCGGATATTCACGTGGAACCCCAAGAGGAAGAAATGCGGATTCGGTTCCGCAAAGATGGGGTGCTGCAAGAGGTGTTCCGGCTCCCGAAAAAGGTGGTTCCGGCCGTAACTTCCCGGTTCAAGATCATTTCCAACCTGGACATTGCCGAACGACGGGACACCCAGGATGGGCGGATTCGCCGGGTCTTTGAAGGGCGGAAAGTGGACTTTCGGGTCAATGTGCTGCCCAGTCGCTACGGCGAAAAGATCGTGTTGCGGATTTTGGATAACTCCTCAACACAACTGGGGCTGGATAAGCTGATTGGTCGGCCAGAATCGTTGCAGTTGGTGCGGGAGATGGCCAGCCGCCCCTTTGGGTTGATTTTGGTGACGGGGCCGACGGGTTCCGGGAAGTCCACCACGCTCTATTCAATTTTGGCGGAACGGAACGACCCGGGCATTAACATCAGTACCGCTGAAGACCCGATCGAATATGCCTTGCCCGGGATTACCCAGGTGCAGGTGATTCGGGAGAAGGGGCTCGACTTTTCGCGGATTCTACGGGCATTCCTGCGCCAAGACCCGGATGTGATTCTGGTGGGTGAGACGCGGGACAAGGAAACAGCCAAAACGGCGATCGAGGCGGCCCTCACGGGTCACTTGGTGTTAACCACCCTGCACACCAACGACGCATCCGGGGCGATCGCCCGTTTGGATGAAATGGGCGTGGAGCCTTTCATGGTGGCGGGGGCCCTGTTGGGCGTGGTGGCCCAGCGGCTGATGCGGCGCGTGTGTAGCGAATGCCGCGTTCCCTACACCCCCACGCCCGAAGAGTTGGCCCGCTATGGCATGAGCGCCAACCAAGAATCCCATCTGACCTTCTACAAAGCCAATGTGGTGTCGCCCGATGAGCGCAAGGCCCTGGGCGAAATGGGCAAACTTTGTCCCAAGTGTGGCGGTGTGGGCTATAAGGGCCGTTGCGGGGTTTATGAGGTGTTGCAAGTGACGGAAACCTTGCAAAATCTGATTACCCAAGGGGCCCCGACCGATCGCATCAAAGAAGCCGCCGTTGAAGAAGGGATGGTCACTCTGTTGGCCTACAGTCTGGATCTGGTGCGAGAAGGGCTGACCACCTTTGAGGAAGTGGAACGGGTCACCTTTACCGACACCGGGCTAGAAGCGGAGTTGAAAGCCAAACGCAAGAGCGCTCTCACCTGTCGCACCTGCGCGGCAGAACTCCAGCCAGATTGGATGGACTGTCCCTATTGCCTCACGCCTCGATTTGAAGAGCCGTTGGTGACCGGTCGCTAGCTTTTGGCGATCGCCCATGAATGGCGTGCAGGTGGGCAGGGCATCCAGTCTTGATACGATCGCCCGCACAATTGGGCATCCTCAGGCCAAGTTCACGGCTGAACTCACGGCTAACCGTATCCCCAGTTCCGATGGTTCGCGCTGGTTTGCCCCGTTTAGACTCTTCAAACCCCGCCAGCCTTTCGGGTTCTTCAAGCGTTGTGATTGCGATCGAACCCCATTCGATCGACCCTTCATTCAACCCCTATTCGACCTAACCTCACTCGACAGGAGTAGCGACCATGCCACTGGATTACATGATCGAAGACGTGATGGAATCGCTGATCGAACAAGGCGGCTCCGACATGCATATCCAAGCCGGTGCGCCCATCTATTTTCGGATTAGCGGCAAACTGACCCCCCAACCGCAATTTGGCGAAGTCCTCGACTCCCAGGACTGCCAAAAGCTGATTTTCAGTATGCTCAACAACAACCAGCGGAAAGACCTGGAGCAAAACTGGGAATTGGACTGCGCCTATGGGGTGAAGGGCCTGTCGCGGTTTCGGGTGAATGTCTATCGCGAGCGGGGCTGCTGGGCCGCCTGTTTGCGGGCCCTGGCTTCCCAAATTCCCAACTTTGAAAAACTCGGTTTGCCCCAGGTGCTGCTGGAGATGGCGGAGCGGCCCCGGGGCATGGTGCTGATCACGGGACAAACGGGATCCGGCAAAACCACCACCCTGGCCGCCTGCCTGGACTACATCAACCGCACCCGCGCGGAGCATGTCCTAACGGTGGAAGACCCGATCGAGTATGTGTTCCCGAACATGAAAAGCCTGTTCCACCAGCGGCAAAAGGGCGAAGACACCAAGAGTTTTGCCAACGCCCTAAAGGCAGCGCTGCGGGAAGACCCGGATATCATCCTGGTGGGGGAAATGCGGGACTTGGAAACCATTTCCTTGGCCATCTCCGCCGCTGAAACCGGTCACTTGGTTTTCGGAACCCTGCACACCAACTCCGCCGCCGGGACGATCGACCGGATTTTGGACGTGTTCCCCCCCATCCAACAGCCCCAAGTCCGAGCCCAGATGGCCAACTCCCTCGTGGGGGTTTGCTCACAAAACTTGGTCAAGAAAGTTGGGGGCGGTCGCTGTGCAGCACACGAAATTATGCTGAATACCCCCGCTGTGGCGAACCTGATTCGGGAGGGCAAAACCTCGCAAATCTATTCCACCATTCAAATGGGTGGTAAGCAGGGGATGCAAACCATGGAATCTTGCCTGGCCAAGCTATACCAAGAAAACAAGATCACCTACGAAGATGCCCTGGGTAAAAGCTCCAAGCCCGACGAGCTACAGCGGTTGTTGGGCGGCAAGGTCGGCGCTGGTCGCTAGGCACGCCGCATCACTGCGACATCACTAATGCGACACAACCGATCGGGTGGATAACCGATCAACCCATGGCAACGGACGGGGCGCGATCGCTCGGTAAACCCCCAGGGCGATCGCCCCCATCCCCAGCCCGATTGCCTCCCACCCCTGCCGCCACCCCTGGCCACAGACCCTCGACAGAATTCTTAGGACTCACGTAGTTTGAGCAGCGCCCTATGGCTAAATTCATCGCCACCATCGCTGGCCCCGACGGCAAAGGCAAGCGCGAAGTTGTTGAAGCAGAAAGCATCAACGGGGCGCGCAATAAACTGATTGCCGCTGGGTTTAGCCAAGCCCAAATCCGCGATCTCAAGGAACAGAAAAGCGGCCTAGACATTGACCTCGCTAGTCTCACGGCCAGCGTGACCGTAAAGGATTTGGCTGTGTTTTCTCGGCAATTTTCCGCCATGTTCAATGCGGGCATTGCCATGGTGAAATGTTTGGATATTTTGAGCAATCAATGTGAAAATCCCAAACTGAAAAAAGCCCTATTTAAAATCAATGCTGATGTGCAAGAAGGGGAAACCCTGTCTTCTTCGCTGAAACGACACGGCGACATCTTCAGTAAGCTCTATTGCGCCATGGTGGAAGCGGGTGAAATTGGGGGGGTGCTCGATGAAGTGCTCACCCGACTGGCAACCCTGCTGGAAAATGCCGCCCGGCTACAAAACCAAATTAAGTCCGCCATGTCCTATCCCTCAACGGTGGGATCTTTGGCGGTCATTATCTTTTTGGGAATGACCATTTTCCTGCTGCCAACCTTTACGGGAATTTTCGATAAGTTGGGAGCTGAATTGCCGGCGTTCACGCAAATCATGATTAATATCAGTGAATTTTTGCGTGGCCCCACCTTCCCCGACGATGATCCCAAGGGGCGCAAGAATTTCTATGTGGTGTTTTTGGTCATTGCTTTGGTTGCCGGCAAAGTTGTCTATGACCTGTGGTATAAAACACCGGCTGGCAAGCGCCAAATGGATGCCGTTTTTCTGAAGTTGCCGATTTTTGGAGACATCATTCAGAAAAGCTCGGTGGCTAGTTTTTGCCGCACCTTTGGGACATTGACGCGATCGGGTGTGCCGATTATTCAAGCCCTCGAAATTTGTAAAGATACCGCCGATAACCAGGTGGTTTCGGATGCGGTGGCTTCCTCCATTACCGAAATTCAAGGTGGGGGAACAATCAGTGCGGCGATCGAGCGATATAAAGTCTTCCCGGCCATGGCCATTCAGATGATGATGATTGGTGAGGAAACCGGGGAACTCGACAAAATGTTGATGAAGGTGGCGGACTTCTATGAAGATGAAGTGGAGCAAGCGATCAAGGGTCTAACCAGTATGTTGGAGCCGTTGATGATTGTGGTGATTGGGGGGATGGTTGGTTCGATTCTGTTGGCGATGTATTTGCCCATCTTTGCGGTAATGGATGCGATTAAGTAGTGCTGCAAGGCAACACTATTAACCATCAAAATTCCAAGGCAAAGCGATCGATCATCAAAACTTCCGGTGAATTTTTCGCGGGCGAATTCTTCTCAGATCAGCTTTTCTCAGGCAAACTTTTCTCAGGCGAATTTTTCCAGCGATCGAGTGAGCAGTAGCATCAGCGAGGCAGCCTATGTCCATAAAGTCTGCGGACTATGAGGAAATTCTGGCGACTTATAGTGGGCGGCAGGCGGCGATCGAGCTGCTGCGGGAATATCGGCCCTACTTGGAACTGTTGCCCAGTATGCGGCGGCCCCTGGACAGCACCGTGGTGATTACGTTGCCGTTGGCGCGGATCGATCCCGATGTGTTGGAAATGACCCAACTGGCCGAGGTGGCCGATGTGAGCCGATCGCGCCGTCGCCATTCGATCGAGTCCGAGCGATCGACCAACAAGCCGGGCCGACAGGCGGTGCGGTTGCCCTGCGAGATTGCCCTCCTGATGTGCGATCCCGAGTGGCAGGTGACCACGGGCGTGGCGGTGTTTGTGTTTGTGCATCGGCCCAATGAGGATTTTTATGGGCTGATGAGTCGCTGGCGACAGACGCAATTGCTGCTCGATCGGGATTATGAATGGGTGATGCCTCTGGCTTACCGGCATGTGGTGGGCGATCGGGCCGATCGGATCTATCCGCTGTTTTTGCTGTCGGAGCGATCGCCCGAACGATTGCAACGGGGCTTGAAGGGCGCAACCTTACCCTATGTGGTTTGTCCAACCCAGGCGGAACCCCCTGCCCGATTCGATCTTCAGGCCGACCATACCCCCGCTCCCACCACCGATCTGACCCGCGAAACGCCCCATCCGGGCCCGGGGCGATCGGCCCGCGATGCCCAACCCACCTCTGATCCAGAGCTGGAAGGCGATCTTTGGGTTTAGTGAGGGTCACTGATCGTTTTCTTTGGGGCCAATTCGGTCTTAGGCAACGACTGAGACCCGGATTGGGCCCGGTATCCAATCGGTTGCTTTTGTACCTTGAGTGGCATTGGGCGACACAGCGCCGTTTTCAGCGTGATCGTATAATGCCAAAGCCATCCCACAAGGCTGGCCATCCCCTCCCCACAGCGTTTAGCTAGGTTAACGATGGACTTGCTGGAGTATCAGGCAAAAGCCCTGTTTGCCGCCATGGGCATTCCGGTGCTGCCTTCCCAACCGATCGCCAGCTTGCAGGAATTGCGGGAATTGAAGATTCCCTACCCGATCGCCCTGAAATCCCAAGTGCGGGCCGGGGGGCGGGGGCGTGCTGGTGGGATCCGGTTCGCCAGCAACACGATCGACGCGGTGGCCGCCGCCCAAGCCATTTTCAGCTTGCCGATCGGGGGGGAATGTCCTGCGTTGCTGTTGGCGGAGGCCAAATATAACGTGGAGCAGGAGTTTTATCTGGCGGTGGCGCTGGATGACAACGCCCGGCGGCCGGTGCTGCTGGGATCCACCCAAGGGGGGATGGATGGCAAGCTTTCCGCCGGTACGGTGCATCAAGTGTTGGTGGATGGGGAATTTTCGCCCTTCTATGCCCGCCGTTTGGTGCTGAAGATGGGGCTGCGGGGCGACTTAGTGCCTTCCGTCAGCGAGATTGTGGAGCGGATGTATGCCCTGTTTGTCCAAAATGATTTGGATTTGGTGGAAATCAATCCCCTAGGGGTCGATCGCGCCGGGGGACTGATGGCCCTGGACGGCAAAGTCACCGTGAACGACAGTGCGATCGATCGCCACACGGAGTTGAAATGCTTGCTCAACGGCGTAGTGATGCCGCCCAGCCTCAAGCCCGTTTGGATTGAGGGCGGAACCGCGCCCACTCCGGCGGCCAATGCGGCCCATGGTGCTCAGGGGGCCGTGAACGGTCAGGGCAGCAATTCCACCAATGGCGATCGCAGCAAAAAGAACGCCAGCGCCTCGATCGGGATTGTTTGCAATGGCATGGGGCTAACCCTAGCGGCCTTGGATCTGGTTTGTCGCTTTGGGGGCAACGTGGCCGGGTTCATCAATGTGGGCTGGACCGTGGGCGGTGGCCGCCCCGAAACCCTAGAAGAGCGCCTCGAACAGGCCTTAGCTAGCCTCAGCAGTCCGCACCCCATGCGGGTGGTGCTGCTGGATCTGTTGGGCAGTGCCATCACCCTGGATGGCGTTTTGGCAGTCATTCACCAGTATGCCAAGCGCCATGGTTGGTGGCGACAGGAAACCCAACCGATGGAGGAACTACCACAACCCCTCACAACCACCCGCAGTGAAGGGGACTTGGCTGTGAATAGTTTGGCTAATAATTTGGCCCTGAATAAGGGACGGGGCCCCGCGATCGTGCTGCGGGTGTTGGGAGAACCCAGTGATGAAACGCGCGAGTTAATTGAAAGCTTGCCGATTTCCCTAGCTGACAGCCTCGAAGCCGCCGCAAAACTGACGGCCGTTTTAGCCAGTGCTCCTCAGGCTTAGGGAACTGGTTGAAATGGAGAATAGCGGACTCGAACCGCTGGCCTCTGCGGTGCGATCGCAGCGCTCTACCAACTGAGCTAATTCCCCGAGGCAATTGGCGTATCGGACATGGTAGCACCAATCGGCGGTTCGGGCCGTTCCCGACCGGAAAAAAGCCGCTGCACCCGATCGAGATCCAAGGTATTCAAAAAATCCACCACCCAATCGGCCCGGCGATGCACCATTTGGAATGGGTGACTAGTGGCCACGCCCACCACTTGCATTCCAGCAGCCTTGGCCGCCGCAATCCCCGGATAGGTGTCTTCGATCGCCAAACAATCTTGGGGTTGTAGATCCGGCCGATCGAGCTGCGATCGCAACTGGGCCACCGCTTGCAAATAACCATCGGGAGCGGGTTTGCTCTCTAGGCCCAGATCACCCGTAATCAGCACGCTAAAGAACGATCGCAGCCCCGCCCGACTCAAAACCGTCTCCACCTCCGCCGCCAGGGCCCCGGTCACAATCCCCATGGGCAAACCCAAGGTGCGCACTCGGCTGCAAAAATCCACCACGCCCGGATAGATCGGCAGTTGGGGCAAGTGGGCCAGGCGATCGAGATACAGTTGCGACTTCCGGGCCACCAACCGATCGAGCGTGTCATCATCCACCATCCGCCCCCGCCGCGCCAGCAGATCCCGCAAACAGGCCCGATCGCTCCGGCCCAAACAGACCTCGCGGAATTCCTCCGAATCCGGCCGCAAATTTTCACTCAGCAACATCTCTTGCAGAAGTTGCGCGTGCAGCGGTTCGTCATTGATGATCGTGCCGTTAAAGTCCAGCAGAATTGCTTTGAGGGTCATGGGCAATTGGGCAAACAACGGCCAACGGAGCCATTACCGATTCCCAACTCGGAGCTGGATCCTCGGTGCGGATTTGAGTCCTGAATCTTGGGAACGGGAATTGCGTCCTAAAAGTTTAGCGCCAAACCAGTACCCAACCGTTGAACACCAAAGACCAGGGCCCGATCGCCCGCCCCCTAGCGAGCCGCCGCCCCCAACAGCCGGGGTCGATCGCGCCGTCGCACCCGTTGCCACTGTTCCCGCAAAGCCGCCACATCCGCCGGCCGATCGCCATAGCGCCAATCGCTGTAGGCCCCGGCCACCGCCGCCAACAGAGCCAGGCGATCGCCCGCGCCGGGGCCGCCCCCCTGCTGGGCGAGCCACTGTTCATAGGCGGCCACATATTCCAACGGGGTTTGCCAAGGATAGGCGGGGCAGTCTTCCGCTAGCCAATCGCGCACCTCCTGATACAACGCGGCGATCGGGGCTAACCGAGCCAATCGCCGTCGCCGTTGCCAATTGTGCCAACCCAACCACCCCAACCACAGGGCCCCGCCCACCACCAAGGCCAGGGCGATCGCCGCCAAGATGCCCGTCCAGCCCCCCGTTAACAAACCCAGCAACCGACCCACCAGCGCCAGCAGCCCCCCCAACAACCCTGAAATCACCCCATCCAGCCAATTGCGCAGGGGCGTGGGCAACCAACCGGCCACCCAAGCCCAGAGTTTTTCCAGGGTGCTGAAGGTTTCATTTTTCTCGATCGAGGGCGGAATCAAGGGATGGCCAGGAATCGGGTCAAAGCTATACCAGCCATACCCGGGAAAATAAACCTCCGTGATCAAATGGGCATCGGTGTTGTAAACCTCGTATAGGCCGGTGAAAGGATTGAACCGACCCGGCGCAAACCCGGCCGCCACCCGTGCCGGAATCCCCAAACTCCGCAACATCAGGGTGAGGGTAGTGGGGAAATGGTCGGGATAGCCCCCTTGATACTGAAACAAAAAGCGATCGACCAAATCTTCACCCGCAGCCGGTGGCGGCAAGTCCGGTTGCACGGTGTAGGTTTGCTTCAGGGCTTGGGCTAAGAACAGCGCCTGCTCATACGCGTCATTGCGGGCATTGGGAGCCTTCGCGAGTAACTCTTGGGCCCGTTGTTGCAACTTGGGCCGCAGGGCCGCGGGCACATCGAGGTAATAGTTCCGAATGAAGGGGGGATAGGTGCGGCGGGCCTGGCGCAGTCGGGTGCGATCGCGGTAGGCCACTTGGGAGATGACCGAGTAGGTTAACCCCTCATCCAAAATGCGGGGCGATCGAATGCTGCCTTCCTTGTCGATCGCAATCCCTCGAGTCGGAAAAAACAGCTCCGTCGGTTGGGCCAGGGTGGGAATCAGGTTCGGCAGGGCCGAAAGCACCGTGTAGCTTTGCACCACCTCTTCAATTTGGGCCCGAGTTGGCTCCGGCGGAATCACAAAGCGATAGGACCAATCGGGCCGCACCAGGCTTTGGGTATCGTCATTGCGGGAAATTTCCCATCCGCGGCCGGTGTAGCGATCGAACCCCAACACTCGCCAAAAGCCCGGCGACTGCGATCGCACCCGCATCACCAAGGTGGGAACCAGTTGCCCCTGAAGGGTTTGATCGATCGTGCTGCTAAAGCCGTAATAGAACGTGTTGTCCGTTTGGCCGCGGCCTGCGCCGCTGGTTCCCCCGAGGGCTTGGCCATCTTGCCCATAACCGGGATTGCGAATCGATGCAGACTGATCCCGATTATCAAACATCTGATCCATCAAATTGGGCGGGGCCGTCACCGGGAACTGGCGCAGTTGGTAGCCCGGAAAACGCGGCAGCAGAGCAAAGACCACCATCCCCAAAACCGCCACCACCCCAAACAGCCGCGCCATCTGACCGGGCCGAATTAGCCCCGTGAGGGTGCGCCAATCCCGATCGCCCGGTTCCAAACCCAGGCGCGATCGATAGTCCAACACCAACATCGGCAGCGCCACCCCCACAAAGGCCACCAACACGGGCGCAAACAACATGGTTTGGCTGAGGGTTCCGGCCACCCCCATCAGAATCAGCCCGATCAGCATCGAGTAGCCCAAATCCTTGCGCCGGGGCAAGTCGAAGCAATGGAGCACTTGCAAATGGATCAGCAGTTCCGCCAAAACCAGGCGCGTATCGCCCAAATTGCCCAGGAGCGATCGAAAGAAAACAGCCAAGGCCACCAGCATTCCCGCCGCGATCGCCAGTTGCGCCCCCAGGTTGCGCCGCCGCCGTTGTCGCCAACTCCAGTAGGCCCCACCAAAGCTGAGGGGAATGGCCCACCAACTGGTTTGGGTGCCAGCGGCCACATCGGTGGCCAAAATCCCGATCGCCACCAAAATTTGCACCAAAATTCGCAGGGCGATCGACTCTTCCGGTTGCGGCCGGGGTTGATTTTGCCAAGTTTGCAGCCGTTGCCACCAAGCCTTCCTTGCCGCTTCCGAAACCATGCCTGTTCCCCGGTCTTGCTTCAGCTATTCCCAGGATAATAGGTTGGCCAAAGATCCCCAGATCCTCAACCGGTCGATGCTCAAGATCTTCAACCAAAGGGTTTCGATCGGTCGGGTTTCAATCGGTTGAACTTTGATTCGATCAATCACAGGCACAATCACGATCGCGATCATGACCACGATCGCAACCCCCATCAAAGGGCAATTTCAGGGGTTGGCTCGCGCGATCGCAACTCCGACGGCCCCGAGTCGGTTCCAGGGGGCACAGGGGCCGGCGTTTCTTCCGAGGCCGAGTTGGCTTCCGGATTGGGCCAGGGACTCGATCGCCGCCGCACATAGAGATAGGCCGTCATTCGGCCGCGCCCCTTCACCGGTAAATTAGACCAGCGCTCGAACTCGTAATGATCCTTCAGGTAGGCATAGGTTGCCTCGGTCACCTGAATTTTGCCGGGAATCCCCTGGGACTCCATTCGACTGGCCACATTTACCGTGTCGCCCCAAAGGTCATAGCTAAATTTTTTGATGCCAATCACGCCGGCCACCACCGCCCCCGTGTTGATGCCAATTCGCAAGGCCAGGGGCAGCCCCGTTTCTCGCCGCAGTTGATTAATTTCCCGGCGCATGGCGATCGCCATTTCCATGATGGTGAGGGCATGGTCAGGCCGCGGCACGGGAATTCCGCCGGCCACCATGTAGGCATCCCCGATCGTTTTAATTTTTTCGAGGCCAAACTCTTCGGCTAATCGATCGAACGCCGAAAAAATTCGATTCAACAATTGCACCAACTCCAAAGGCGGCAACTGCACCGAAAGGGGCGTGAAATCCACAATATCGGCAAATAAAATCGTGGCTTCTTCAAACCGATCGGCGAGGATTTCGTTTTCCATCGCCAACCCATCCCCCCTTGCCAGGCGATCGACAATGGCTTGGGGCAACACATTCAACAGCAACTTTTGCGTGCGGCTTTGCTCCTCGCGCAGGGCCGATTCCATTTGCCGCCGCTCCCGCACTTCCCGATCGAGCAAAAAGAGCTGATCTTGCAATAACTCCGCCTGTCGTCGCAAACGCTTTTGCAAACTGGCGGCCAACAGGGCGGGCCCCCGAAACAACGTGAGATTGCGGGCCCGCTCATGGAGTCGATCGAGCCGACTGCGATCCAAATGCAATCGAATGCGCGCCAAAGCCTCCGCCGGTTCCAAGGGCAACAGCAAATAGTCCGCCGCCCCCGCCGCAAACAACGCGCCCCGATCGAGTTGCCCCGCCGCCCCCACCAGCACGATCGGGGTGTTTTGGTAAGGGGCCGCCGATCGCAACTGATGGCACAGTTCCAAGGCCGCCAACTCCGGCCAAGACCCCACCAACACCAAAAGCGGCTGGAGCCGAGCGGCCGCCGCCATCAACTCATCCAAACTCGCGGGGCAATGGGCTTCGCACCCTAACTCCACCGCCACCTGGGCCAAGGCCTGAGCCAACTCCCGATCGGCAATGCCAATCAGAATTGGGCTACCGGAGGCAACCACAGCCGAGCTTGTCGTTGGAGCATTCACAATAATCGCAGCGCCATGCGGCCGAAAACGATGCAGCCTGTCGTAACCATCAGTTACTAGGTAGGGGCTACAACTCCGCACAGACCAAATCCGCCTCAAACCGGAGATTCAGAGGAAATTGCCCCCAAAATCCCGGTATTTCGTGGTCAAAATTCGGTAAATGATGACAACCGACCGCCACAGCGGCGATCGCCCCCCCAAAAGACAGACTGCGTGACAATACGCCGATTAAAGATGCACCAACGGTTTAGCTCCCTGAGGCCGCACTGTGGCATCAAGCAACCTTCAGCTCAGGGTTTTGAGCCAAAAGTATCTTGAGCCTTGAGCCAGCAACAAAGCTGCTGCGATCGTATCAAAATTCCCCCGAATCCAGGTTTCCTGGGCCCCACAAACCCCCACCGGGCGATCGCAGGCTCCGTTGGCATAATGAGACCAACCGCGATCGTGAGGACTAACCGATGATTGCCCAACCCACCCCCACTACGATCACGCCAGGGATTCAGCCCCCACCGATCGACTATCCCGACAGCGATGGCCAGCCCATGGCAGATAACACCAAGCAATTTCAATGGATTCAGACCATTCAAAGCAATCTCGCCGCCATCTTTACCAACGATCCGCAAGTTTTTGTGGCGGGCGATTTGCTCTGGTATCCGGTGGAAGGGGACAACAAAACCCGCCAAGCGCCCGATGTGATGGTGGTGTTTGGGGTTTCCAAGGGCGATCGGGGTTCCTACAAGCAATGGTGTGAAAACAACATTGCGCCCCAAGTGGTGTTTGAGATTTTGTCGCCGGGCAATCGCTTTGGGGAAATGCTGAAAAAGCAGGCGTTTTATGACACCTACGGCGTTGAGGAATATTACATCTACGATCCCGATCGCCATGACCTGAGCATTTTGGGGCGATCGGAACGAGGCGATTTGCAGCTCCGGGGCGATCGCGCAGACGATTGGGTGAGTCCCCGGCTCGGCATTCGGTTCCAAATGGGCGAAGACACCCTCACCCTGTTTCGGCCGGACGGTCAGCCCTTTTCGACCCTGGCGGAAGAAATCCAACGCACCGAACAAGAACGCCAACGGGCCGAGGAAGCAAACCAACGGGCCGATCGCCTGGCGGCCAAGCTACGGGAGTTGGGCATCGATCCCGAGGCGATCGAGTCGGATTGATTGGGTTATGGCGATTATCCAGCGGCGAAATCAGTCAGGCGGCGGCGATAGGGCGATTGAAAACCCAACACGATATCGGTTTTGGGAACACCGAGGGCGAGTAATTCGGTGGCGATACCCAGTTCGGTGCCATCGCGTTCAATCCAGATTTTGCCGTCCTGCAACGTGACGTAGATGATGCAGCCAAATACTCGCTTGGAACCATCCCAACCAAGGTGTAGCAGTTGGTAGCGATCGCGCTCGGTGTCAAAAATTAGTTGTAGGTCGGTTTCACCCCGGCTCAATCCTTTGGTGGTGTGCCGTTTCAGCACATCTTGGATCAGTTGGCTGTAGTTCATTCCTTCCATAGCAAGTCGGATTGATTGGTTTATGGCGGGTCGGGGGTGATCCAATCCGTGAGCGATCGCCCCAGGTAGGCTTCCAAAAAGGCGCGGGCGGCGGCGGGTTCGATCGCCTCTAGGGCTGCCACGATCGCTGGAATTGCGTCGGCTTGGGGATCTTGGGTTTCGTTGAACCAATAATGCACGGTCGATCGGGCAATGCCCATGGTGACGGCGAGCCGGTTTTGGCTGATGCCGTAGTCTTGCAACGTTTGTTTGAGTGCTTTTCCTGCTCGCGCCATGCCCCCAATGGTCTCAAAGGGGGGCGATCGGGTAAATGTTCATAGTTATGAGCAGGTGCAGTATGATCAGAGATGTTCATGATTACGAACATTCGGAAACCTATGAACTCTCAAGCAAGTGACGATGGCCCGGTACTGGAACGCTTAAACCGCCTGGACGATCGCTGTAATCGGATCATCCTGGTTGGTCAGGGCGAGTGGATTGAGCAATTGATCAAAACGTTGCACCTGTGCGGTGTGGGGGAGCCGATTTTGTGGAGTCCGGCTGTCCCCACCGGCCAGGGTGAGCAACGGGTGCGTATTTTGGCGCGATCTCGTCTGTAGCGATCGCGTTGGGCTTGGGTAGGGTGCATGGGAGTACGCCCTAATGGTCACGAAATGGTTGATTCGTACTCCTATGCACCGAGGATTGAGGCGACCCAACCGATCCGTTGTCGTTGAATGTGCCATGGGTGGCGGTGCATGGGAGCGGTGCATGGGAGATGAATTGCGATTGGTATTGTCTTCCGAGCGTTCTCCCATGCACCCTACGGGTTGATCGAGCGGTGAATGGTGGAATAGGGCCAGTCGGTGGGGGTGGTGACGTGGCCGTGTTTGACGGGATTTTGGTGAATGTAGTGGATGTGGTTTTGGAAGTCAGTTTCATCGCGAACTTTGTGCTCCCAGAACCGACGCTGCCAATAGGGGCGATCGCCTCGATGACGACGCGATCGACTGCTGGGTAAGTCGATCGGTAAGTGACGGGTGCAAATCTGAGTGGTGCGGGTTTTGATCAGCCGCCACCGCGTCGAAAAATCATCGTCGCCTGCCGGTAACGTCCAGATGCAATGGAGATGATCGGGCAGCAGCACCCATGCATCGATCGAAAATGGATAGGCGGCTTGGGTGGTGCGAATGGCCTGGCGCAGGGCTTGTCGGGCGATCGGCTCACAAAGCCACGGATAGCGAGCGTAGGTGACAACCGTAAAAAAGTACGTACCCCCTGCCTCTCGCCAGCGCCGATAATTGGGCATCGTATCCATCCTCCCCATGAATTACCGCATCCATTATTCACAACCCCACAAATCCCGTAGGGTGCATGGGAGCAAGCCCCAATGGTCACGAGCCGGTGGATTTGTTCTCCCATGCACCGCAGAGTGATCGCCCCCAACCGATCGATGTTGTTGAATGCGTTATGAATTTCGCCACATCGTAGGGTGCATGGGAGTAATTTCAGTTATTACAAAATGGCACATTTGTTCTCTCATGCACCGCAGAGCGATCGCCCCCAATCGATCAATGTTGTTGAATGCGTTATGGGTTGTGGAAATGGTCGTTGAATGCGTTATGGGTTGTGGTGCATGGGAGAGGAATGGTGATGGTCGTTTGTTCCCGAGCGCGCTCCCATGCACCCTACGGGGTTATGGGGTGAGGTGGGATTGGAGTAGGTCGATCGCCCGGTGTAGGTCGGGGGTTTGGAGGGGCGATCGGGCGATCGCTTGGGAGGCTTCCAGCACGCCGCCGCGAATTACGCAGATTTCGTTGGGGTTGGGGAGGCTGGCGAGGGTCTGGGTGAGTTGCTCAAAACCGGCTTCGACGTTGCCCAACAGGATGGACAGGATCGACCAATGGAGTTGTTCTTGATCGCCAGAGTTGGGGCAGAGTTGCAGGCTTTCGGCTAGGAGCGATCGCGCCTGTTCCAAGTCCGATTGCAGGGCGCGAACGGCGGCCAAGTTAAAGACTGGCATATAGAAATCGGGTTTGAGTTCTCTGGCTTTCAATAAATAGGCGCTGGCTTCGTCTAGGCGATCGCTAATTAGGCACAAAAAGCCGAGATTATTGGGCGAAATTTCATCACTGGGATCGAGTTCTGCTACTTTTTGGAAAGTGGCGATCGATCCAGCAATATCCCCTTGCTCAAATTGAAGCAATCCTAAGTCGTAGTAGGGCGAAGTGTTTTGCGGGTCAAGCTCGATCGCCCGTTGGAAAGCAGCGACCGCCTCATCGTAGCGTTCTTGGGCTTTCAGAACATCACCCAAATTTCTGAAATCACGGGCGCGTTCTTCGATGCTGAGAGCTTGTCGATAGGCGGCTTCGGCTTCGGAATAGCGCTGAAGATTATTGAGTGACAATCCCAGATTGCTGTGGGCATAGACATAGTTCGGGTCAAGCTCGATCGCCCGTTGGTAAGCAGCGATCGCCTCCTCATACCGCTTCAGATCGCTATACGCAAGACCCAAATTGTTGTGGACATAGACAAAGTTTGGGTCAAGCTCGATCGCCCGTTGGTAAGCAGCAATCGCTTCCTCATACCGCTTCAGATCGCGATACGCAATACCCAAATTGTTGTGGGCATAGACATAGTTTAGATCAAGCTCGATCGCCCGTTGGTAAGCAGCGATCGCCTCCTCATACCGCTTCAGATCGCTATACGCAAGACCCAAATTGTTGTGATAAGCAGATCCATTTGAGTCAAGCTCGATCGCCCGTTGGAAAGCAGCGATCGCCTCCTCATGCCGCTTCAGATCGCGATACGCAGCACCCAATCCGTTGTGGGGAGCAGCATAGTTTGGGTCAAGCTCGATCGCCCGTTGGCAAGCAGCGATCGCCTCCTCATAACGCTTCAGCTCGCGATACGCATTACCCAAATTGTTGTAGCGAACTGCATTTGGTTCGATCTCGATCGCCCGTTGGTAAGCAGCGATGGCCTCTTCATAGCGTTCCAGATCGCGATACGCATTACCCAATCCGTTGTGGGCATAGACAAAGTTTGGGTCAAGCTCGATCGCCCGTTGGTAAGCAGCGATCGCCTCCTCATACCGCTTCAGATCGCGATACACATTACCTGAATTGTTGTGATAACCAGCTTCATTGGGGTCAAGCTTGATCGCCCGTTGGTAAGCAGCGATCGCTTCTTCATACCGCTTCAGATTGCAATACGCAATACCCAAATTGTTGTGGGCATAGACATAGTTTTGATCAAGCTTGATCACCCGTTGGTAAGCAGCGATCGCCTCCTCATACCGCTTCAGATCGCGATACGCAAGACCCAAATTGTTGTGGGCATAGACAAAGTTTGGGTCAAGCTTGATCGCCTGTTGGAAAGCAGCGATCGCCTCCTCATACTGCTTCAAACCGTAATACGCATTACCCAATCCGTTGTGGGCATAGACATAGTTTGGGTCAAGCTCGATCGCCCGTTGATAAATCTCAACTGCCTCTTCATTTCGTTTGGCTTCATTCAGCGCAACGGCCTGTCTGTAGAGATACCATGCGCGATCGGGTTGGAGGGTGCAGGCTCGTTCCGCCGCGCGGAGACCTTCCGGGGAAGGCACTGCGGATGTTTTGCCTTCTGGCCAGAGGAAACGGAGAGCCAGATCGTCGTAGAGATCAGCAATTTCTTCGCGCAGGGAATTGCTAGGGTCAGGGTAGCGACGATCGAGCGCTTCCAAAGCCTGAAGCGCCGCGACAAATTGCTTTTGGCCATAGAGCAACCGAGCGCGCTCCAATTCCAGCGTGGCCGCCCGCTCCGGGTAGCTGTCCGTGGCCAGCCAGCCCCGCCGCGCCAACTTGTCCAGCTCATCCAACAACGCCCGCCGCCGATCGCAGTCAAAGTCGCGCCGTTTGTTCCAGTCCCCCTTAAAGCACTCATAGCGGCGGCGACCATCCGCCGACAAACACCGCTCAAACTTGCCCAACACCCGCACCAATTCCCAGGCAAAAACGCGATCGGCTAGCCACCCTTCCACAAACGCCCCCAACCAAAATTTCCAAGCCGCGATTTCGTCCCGATCGGGATCTCGGGCTTTCCAGAAGTGATGGTGCGCCACATCCAACCACAGATCCTTGGCGTTTTTGGACTCAAACCGATCGGCCAAGTCCGGCAACTCCTCGGCTTTGGCCGCTAGCCGATCGCTCAGATGGGCCAAGGCGCGATCGTTTAAGGCTTGTACGGTCGGCCGTTCCCGCTGGGCCGCCATCCGTAAATAGGGCTGCAAATAGTTCAACAAGTTGTCGTGCAGTCGGCAATCATCCGCAAACACAAAGGAATAGCGGGTTTGCAAATTCTCCAGCGCCACACTCAGATCCTCGGTCTGCAACATCGCCGCCAACAGGGATCGATCGGGCCGCCGCACCATCGCCAAGCTATAAATCGCCGCCAAATCTTGCCCCAGCGCTGCCGCCCCATCGCCCGCTTGCAAACAATGCACCAAAAATCGCTCCGTCATGGCCGCGATCGCCCGATCTCGCGGGGTTTTGGTTGCATCCGCCGGAGCCGGAGCCAAAATCTACTTCAGGGTCAAATTCGGGCGATCACGCCAAATGCTGGCAATTTCCGCCACCATGAACGGAATCCCCAAGGAAAACTCCCGAATCGCCTGGGCATCCGCATCTTCATCGTCGATCGGGTGATCGGGCACTTTGCGGGCAAAATACTCGCGAATTTCCGCCTCCCCAAACTCATCCAGCGCCTTGGCATAGAGCTTGGCTTCGGGAAAATCATCGCCATAGCCCTTGAAATAAATCTCGCCCCGCTTGCCGCTGTTCCGCAGGTTCGATCGCCCCGACACCACCCAGCTCACCCGGCCGCCCGCCGCCTGCATCACCAACCGCACGATCGCATCACATTCGGGGCGATCGACCACCTCATAGGTATCCAAAAACATCAGCACGGGTCTTTGGGCCGCCAACTTGCCCAACCCCTTACCCAACGCAGCAGCCAACACCTGAGCGGGCCGCTCAAAAACTTCTAGCTCTTCGCGCTTCAGTTGGGTTTGCAACCAGGTTTTGACCTGCGGCAACACTTTGGTGGTCACTTCGGCCAGGGTGTCGATTTGTCCTTCATAGTCCTTGGCAAAGTCGCTGCGATTGGCCAAGCTCAAAGCTCCTTTCGCCAAACTCGCCAAGGCTTTCGACCAATCTGGATTGCCGCCCTGCTGTTCTTCTTGGAGTTTTTTGCTGACTTTTTCGTTAGCGTCTTCCAAGTTCTTCAGCCGCTGCTCGTAATCACTAAACACCTTGCGATCGATCTTGGCGGCACAATCAAACACCACATCCAACACGGCCCGCGCCGCGATTTGGTCGCGCGGCCCTTGTAGGCTCGGCCGATTGGTGCGCTCGGTTTCCCAGTCAATTTTCAGGATCGTGAACCGATCGACCCAAGCCCGATCACCCGGATTTTTGTCGCGCAATTTCCCTTCCGCGATCGCCATCAACCGCCGAATCAGGGTGCTTTTGCCCATGCCCCCTTCCCCATGAAACAAAAAGATCCAAGGGCTGTTGGGGTGCGGATCGGGTTCGCGATCGTCGCGCATTAACCCGATCGTGTTGAGTAATTTGCGTCGGCGAGATAAGCCCACCTGCGATCGCAACAGTTCCCGAAATCGGCGCTGTTCTTCGGTACGCGCCAGAAAAAACTCAACCTCAGATCCAGCAGGCAAAGCAGCAGGGCGATCGGTCATGGTGAACCAGCAGGAGACGGCCTTCTTTGTAGCTTAGGCCGTCACTTGGGTTCTGAGTAGGGCCGCAACCCGGAAGGCGCGATCGCCCCTAGTGACCGCCGGTTGGTGCTCGGCCCTTGCGACCCTTGCCCAGCAACAACAACAGCGGCAACGAAGCCAAAAACGCCATCCCCACCACCCAAAACGTATCGGCAAACGACAAAATCGACGATTGCAAACTGAGAACGCGATCGAGCGAGGCGATCGCCTGTTGGTGCGCCGTCGTGGGGTCAATGCCGCGACCTTGAAACGCGCCGGTCAGGGCATCCAGCCGCCCTTGGGTTTCCGGGTTATACAGACTCAAGTGCTCACTCAACACACTGCGGTGAAACGCATTCCGCTGATCCAACAGCGTCGTCAAAATCGCGATGCCAATGCTGCCGCCCAATTGCCGCGTCAGGTTATAAAACCCCGACCCGGCGGGAATGTCAGCCGGGGGCAACGAACCGAGGGTCGCCAAACTCAGGGGCAAAAACATCATCACCGTGCCCACGCCCCGGAAAATCAGCGGATAGAACAACGAATCGCTGCTGGAGTCGGGGTTGAGGGTCGCTAGGGAAAACATCACGCCGCTGGTCATGACGCTGCCCACCGCGATCGCCCAGCGGGGATCGATGAAGCTGCTCACTTTGCCCAGGAGCATCATCGTGGCGGCGGAGGCCAGGGCCCCCGGCAACAGCAACAGGCCCGTTTGCTGGGCGGTGTAGTGCAACACGCTCTGGGCAAAAATCGGCACGGCGAACAACGTGCCATACAGCCCCATGCCCACCACGGCGGAATAGACACTGCCGGCCGCGAGCGAGCGATGGCGCAACACGCGCAAGTCCACGGCCGGGTGGCGCACGGTCAGCTCCCGCCAAATAAACAGGGCTAGCCCAACAATCGCGGCGATCGCCAGGGCGATGATCATGGGCGATTCAAACCAGTTGTCCTGCTCCCCTTCTTCCAGGAAGGTTTGCAAGCTGCCCACGGCGATCGTTAGCAGGGCAATGCCCCACCAATCGACCGATCGCCGCTGGCCGGAGCGATCGGGCGGGCGATCGGCCGGCAAAAACAGCAGGGCCATCACCACCGCCGCGATGCCGAAGGGAATATTAATGAAGAAGATCCAGCGCCACCCGAGGGTATCGGTCAAATAGCCGCCGAGGGTCGGGCCGATCGCTGGGCCCGTAATCACGCCGACCCCGAAGACCGCTTGGGCCAGACCCTGTTCGGCGGGCGGAAAGCTTTGGAACAAAATCGATTGGGCCTTGGCCAGCAAACCGCCGCCCAGCAGCCCTTGCAAGATGCGGGCGGCCACTAGCTCGGTCAAACTGCCGGACAGGCCGCAGAGGATGGAGGCGATCGTGAAGCCCGCCAGCGAGAGGACGAAGTAGCGCTTTTGGCCAAAGGTTTCGCCCAGCCAAGCCGTCAGGGGAATCACGATCACGTTGGCGATCGCGTAGCCCGTGACGATCCAGCCGATTTCACTGAGGGTGGCTCCGACGCTGGATTGAATATCCGTGAGGGCGACGTTGACGATGCTGGTGTCGATCACTTCCAGGATTGCGCCCAGGGAAGCGGTGGCGGCGATCGCCCATTTCAGCCAGCCGGTGGGATAGGCCGGGGCGATCGCGGGATGGGAGGTTGCACTCATGGGGCCTGGCTCCTAGCGCACCGCCACGCTGACATTGGCGGACATGCCCGGCGTGACCTGGGCTTCGTAGCCGCGCAAACTGTCGGGGTCGATCGCAATCCGCACGGGAATCCGCTGCACCACTTTGGTGAAGTTGCCCGTGGCGTTGTCCGGGGGCAGCAGGGCAAATTGCGCGCCGGAGGCGGGGGCCAGGCTTTCCACCTGGCCGCGGAACGGGTGATCGGGAAAGGCATCGAGCCGAATTTCGACCGCTTCGCCGGGATGCATCCGCTGCACTTGGGTTTCTTTGAAGTTGGCTTCGATCCAGAGTTGATCCCCGACGATCGCCATTAGGGGCTGGCCCGCCTGCACCTGTGCGCCCACTTCCACGGATTTGCGGCCAATCCGACCGCTGACGGGGGCAACGATCGTCGTGTAGGACAACTGCAACTGGGCGGCGCGCAGGTCGGCGGCCTGGCGGGCAATTTGGGCCGTGGCGGCGGCGTAGCGATCGCGGTTCACCTGGGTTTGGTTGCCGGTGGCGCGGGCCTGTTGCAGATCCCCCTGGCGCGATTGGCGGGTGGCCTTGGCCCGATCGACCCCTTGGCGGGCCTGGGCCACGCGGGCGATCGCCTGTTGCACCTGTTGGCGGGCGGCGGCGGTTTGGGCCAGGGCCACATCGTAGGCCGCCTTGGCCGCATCCCGTTGCTGGGCGGCGATCGCCCCGTCTTGGTAGAGCGCATTGTAGCGATCGAAGTCCGCCTTCGCTTTGGTCAGGGCCGCTTGAGCCTCGGCCAAATTCGCCTGCGCCACCGGCACACCTGCGCTGGCTTCATTCAAGGCTGCCTCGGCATTGGCGATCGCAGCGGTGGCATCGTTCAGGTCACCCCGCGCCGTGGTCAGTTGGGCGGCGGTGTTGGCTCCGGCCAGGGCGATCGAAGATTGGGCCGCCCGGGCATCCTGCTGCGCTGCCACTAATGCCGCCTGGGATTGCTGCATCTTCACTTGATAGTCCGTCGGGTCGAGGCGCACCAACACTGAACCCGCCGCCACATGCTGGTTTTCCTCGATCGCCACCGCCGTTACTGTGCCCGGTACGCGGCTGGCCACTTGATAAAGATGGCCCGCCACCTGGGCGTTGTCCGTTTCCTCGTGGGTGGAGGCGTATTGCCAAAACTGCCAGGCCCAACGACCACCCGCGATCGCCCCGACCGTCACCACCAACACCGCGATCGCCAGGCCGATCGGGTGACGCTTTTGGGGCGCAGGCTCGGGCGTGGGGTCAATGGTTGGGGCGATCGGGCGATCGGTTTCGGGCGCTTCGATCGGCTCCAGCTTGGTCACGGGCGGCTGAGAGCCATTGCGATCAATGTCATTCATCAACTGGGGTTTCACAATCTCTAACCTCCGTGGAACAGTGAAATGGCAGATTATTACGGGTGTTTTTATTTCGTATGCGTATTATTGGGCCGATTAATTAGAGGGCGGTGGGTATTGCCCACCCTACTAGCGGGTTCTGGATTTAGTCGGATCGGATCAAATTGCCGATCGCCCGATCGACTAAATCGGACATCAGTTGGCGATCGGGTTCGGAAAATCCATGCAGGGTTTCCTCGCGCATTTGCACCGCGATCGGCGGCAAAATTTCTCGCATTTGCCAACCCAGATCCGTCAGCCAAATTCGCCAGACGCGCCGATCGTGGCAGTCGCGCTCCCGCCGAATCAGGCCGCGCTCCTCCATTCGATCAAGTGCGCCGGTCATCGTCCCGCCCACCTGCCGCAGCCGATCGCCGATCGCGCAGGTGGCCAGCCCGTCTTGATCCCACAGGCAACAGAGCACCACCCAGTGAAACGGCGTGAGGCCATGGGGTTCCAGCAGTTCTTGAAACCGCCGTCCCATCAGTTGCGACAGCAGCCGGATCCGATAGCCCAGGCCATTGGGAGCCAAGACCTCTCGCCAAGGCGCAGTGGAAAGGGACGATCGAGCAGTGGCGTTCATGGGAAAACCGTAAGCATGATTTATTTCGTGTACTAACTATTTAAGCACGAAATAAAATTCTGAGTACTATCTGAGCACCGCTGGCCATCTGGGCCATGATGAGGTGCTTAGGATCAGGGACGATCACCCCCGATCGCCCCTAAGCCTTGGCTACAATCCGATCGAGCTGCTCGATCGCCCTGACCTATGCCGCCGATCCTTGCTGAAGCCCTGACCCTGCGACCGCTGCAAGTGCGCGATTATCAATGCCTGATTGATCAGGGTTGTTTTGGCCCGGAAGAACATATTGAATTGCTCAATGGTCAACTGATTCAAATGGCTGCTAAGGGAACCCGCCATGCCGCCGCTGTCAGTCGTTTGGCGCGGCTGCTGGGTCGGCAATTGGGCGAAACGGTGCTGATTCGGCTGCAAGACCCGATCGCCCTGAATGACCAGTCCCAACCTGAACCCGACCTGGCGATCGTCCGGCCCCATCCCCTCGACTATGCCGACCATCACCCCACCCCAGCGGAAATCCATTGGCTGATTGAAGTGGCGGACAGCACCCTCACCTACGACACCCAAACCAAGGCCCGTGCCTATGCCCAAGCAAGCTTGGCGGATTATTGGGTGCTAGATTTACCGGGCGATCGGCTCTGGGTGTTCCGCAATCCAAACCAGGCGGGCTATGGACTGGTTATGCAGCTCGATCGCGTCCAATCGATCGCCCCGATCGCCTTTCCGAATTGCACTTGGCCCCTGGCGGACTTGCTGCCGATCGCCTCGGACTCTTGAGCAACCTGGGCCAAGGGGCGTTAGGCTGGGCAAGAGCGCGGCCAAGGAACCTCAAAATGGCATTGGAATCGATCGAACGGGCGGAAACGGTGGAGCGAGCGACCCTGCTGGCGGGGTTCCATGCCCTCGGCGATCCGATTCGGTTGGGGGCGATCGAACATTTGCGGCAGGGCGAATTGTGCGTGTGCGACCTCTGCGAGCTGCTGGGGGTCAGCCAATCAAAGCTGTCGTTTCACCTGAAAGTGCTTCGGGAAGCGGGCTTGATTGAAGTGCGCCAGGACGGCCGCTGGAACTATTACCGGCTGAATCCGGCGGGCTTTGAGCGTTTAGAACAATATTTAACGAGTTTTGCGGGGTTGGTGATTACGGGCGATCGCGCCGCCTGTTCCTAGCGATTCCGCCGCGCCTACCAACTAGCCGCGCCCGCAAACAAGGCTTGCCCCTTCGGTGGGACAGACAAGGGGTTTAAACCCCTTGCCCCCTCGATGGGATTGCTGGGGGTTTTCAAATCAATTTTTTTTGAATTCATCAATTTTTTTTGAACTATTCCTGGCACAATGGAGGCGATCGGGGCAATCGGTGCGCATTGCCCGATCGCGAGGTGCTATGACCATCAATCCCAGTGCCAAGGCCCCGAAGGTGGGCGGCCAACTCAGTTTTTTTGAACGCTATCTGACCGTTTGGGTGCTGGTTTGCATCGGGGTCGGCATTCTGTTGGGGCGGTTGTTTCCCGATGTGGCGATCGCCCTGGATGCCTGGACGGTGCATCAGGTGTCAATCCCGATCGCGGTCTGCCTGTTTTTCATGATGTATCCCATCATGGTGAAAATCGATTTCACCCAAGCCAAACGGGCCATGCGATCGCCCAAGCCGGTATTGCTGACTTTGGTTGTGAATTGGGGGATCAAGCCCTTCACGATGATCGCGATCGCCCAGCTATTTTTAGGCCATTGGTTCCGCCCACTGATCCAAGGTTCCGAGTTATTGCGTGGTGAATCAATTGCTCTCGCAGATTCCTACATTGCCGGGGCAATTTTGTTAGGCATTGCGCCCTGCACGGCCATGGTGTTGATGTGGGGCTATCTCTGCTATGGCAATCAGGGCCACACCTTGGTGATGGTGGCGGTGAATTCGCTGACCATGCTGCTGCTCTATGCGCCTTTGGGGCGATGGCTATTGGCGGCCAACGATTTGGCGGTTCCTTGGGCTACGATCGCCCTGTCCGTGTTGATCTATGTGGGCTTGCCCTTGGCAGCGGGCATCTACACACGCCACTGGATTTTTAAATACAAGGGAGCCGATTGGTTTGAGCAAAAATTTTTGCACTACCTCAGCCCGATCGCCACTTCAGCATTGCTCTTAACCCTGATTTTGCTCTTTGCCTTTAAGGGAGAGTTAATCGTTAACAATCCGCTGCATATTTTCCTAATTGCCGTGCCGTTACTGATTCAAACCCTGGCAATTTTTGGGATCACCTATGCCTTAGCGAAACCCCTGAAATTGGTCTATGAAGATGCGGCTCCGGCGGCTTTAATTGGCGCGAGCAATCATTTTGAAGTGGCGATCGCCACGGCGGTGATGTTGTTTGGGTTGAATTCGGGGGCGGCCCTAGCGACGGTGGTGGGCGTGTTGATTGAAGTGCCGGTGATGTTGTTGCTGGTGGAATGCTGTCGGCGCACGGCCCACTGGTTCCCCCGATCGCCCGAAAAGGCCACCTTGCTCGATCCCCGTTGTGCGCGTCTTTAAGTTGTGTGTGTCTTTAAGTTGTTGAGCTTAGTGCGTTTTGAGATTGGGAGGGCAATGGAATGAAATCGGTGATGTTTGTTTGTCGGCGCAATTCTTGTCGATCGCAGATGGCGGAAGGCTGGGCGAAAACCCTGGGGGCGGGCAAAATTCGGGTGGTGAGTTCCGGTCTCGAAGCCAGCCGGGTGCATCCCACGGCGATCGCGGTGATGGACGAAGCGGGAATTGAGATCAGCGACCAAACCTCCAACGCCCTGGCGGAGTTCTCGCCGGAGGACTTTGATGGGGTGATTTCCCTCTGTGGCTGTGGGGTGAATTTGCCGGAAGCTTGGGCGCTGCGGGAACTATTTGAGGATTGGCAACTGGACGATCCCGATGGCCAACCGATCGAGGTGTTTCGGCGGGTGCGCGACGAAATTCGCGATCGCGTCACGGCCTTGATCGATCAGATCAGCCAGATTAGCCAAATCAGTCCCTAATTCAGTGGCACTAAGGCTTCAACCGCCGCCACCAAGCGCGATCGCACCGTGGGCAAGTCGGCGGCCGGATCCGTGAGCGAAATGACCGATCGGGCTGTTCCCAGCAGCATGGCGTTGAAACCGCCCGCATCGCCGGAGCCGCGAAAATCCGTGCGCAGCGCCACGATCGGCAACTGACGTGCGAACGCATAGCCACATTCCCAACAGGTTCCCGAATCCGCATCGGCCCCGTCCAATACCGCGATCACGGCATTGGCCTGATCCAGCCCCAATCGACAGCGTTCAAAAATCGCTTGCGGATCACTGAGGCCCGCACATTCCGCCTGGGGCAAGAAAACGGCATAGCCCAAGGTTTGCAGTTCCTCGGCGAGGGTTTGGTTCAGCCAGCGCTCTCCCAAGGAAAACAGTGGGCCAGCCCAATAAAGCCGCAAGGGGCGATCGGCCCTTGGGGCGGCCAAATGGGCGCGGCCGGTTTGCAAAATGGCGTGAAACGGTTCCATCAGGGCCGGTGGCATAGGCCCCAGGGCAGTCACCACCTGTTCAGCCCAGTCGAAATAGGCCTGGCGACGGGCGATCGACCAGCGTTCCGGCGGCGACTGATCCACATCCCGCAAGTTGCAAATTTTGTCCACCAGCTTCACCAGCTTGGCCCGATCGCTCAAGGTGGGTGCATGGTCAATTTGCAACTGCTTTCGCTCGGCCTGGGGCAATCGCTTATCGTCCGTTACTTCTTGCACCAGGGCGGCAATGTCGGGGCCAAAGTGGGCGACCAATTCGGCGGCGGTGGTGTCTGTATCCTCGATCGTGTCATGGAGCAGGGCTGCCGCCAACACTTGAGGGTCTGTGATTTGGGCCTCATGCACCAGCGCCCGCAACAGGGCGATCGGGTGGTTGATATAGGGCGATCGCTCTCGATCCTTGCGCCGTTGGTGTCGATGCTTTTCCGCTGCAAAGGCCAAGGCTCGCGCTAACAAATCCAGTTGGGGCCAACCGTTGGGGAAATCGATCGGGCGATGGCTTTCCGATTCAGTGATCGGCTGAGAATCCATAGAACTAAGGGCAAAAACAGCGGTTAAACAGTGGGTGCAGCCGAAAGCGGGAGCGCCTCATCCCCCACACGCGATCGCAACAGTTGCCAAAGTCGTCGATCGGTGAAGTTTTCAATCACCAACGAGGCCCCGGCTTGGGTCAGTTCTTCTGGCGCGTGGGTGGTGCTCAGACCCACGGTGAAAATCCCTGCCGCCACCGCCGATCGCACCCCGGGGGGTGAATCCTCAAAGGCGATCGCCCCACTGGCCAGCAGGTTCAGCCGTTCCAGCCCCAACCGATAGGGCGCGGGATCCGGTTTGCCGGGGGGCGCTTCTTCCGCCAGCACCACCGTTGCGAACCGTTCCCGCAGCCCCAAAGCCGTCAGCATATGGATCGCATTGTCCTTGGGCGCATTGGTCACCACCGCCATCGGCAGATTGCAAGGTTCCAGGGTTTTCAGCAGCAAGGGCAACCCCAGCACCGGTTCCAGGTCGGGGGCTAACTGCCGAAATAGCGCTTCCTTGCGATCGCTCAGGGCTGCTCCCTCGGCCACGGAATAGCTGGGCAACAAATCCACCACAATTTGGGCATTGGTGCGGCCGCTGATGATTTGTTCATAAATCGTGGGCGTAAGGTCATAGCCCACTTCCGCCAAAACCAGTTCCCAAGCTCGGTAATGCAAGGGATTGGTTTCAGTTAAAGTGCCATCCAAATCGAATAGCAAGCCGAAGGAATTGGGCAACGAATCAGCGGACAACATGGCAAACGCAAGGGGAGAAGGGGAAGGAGATGTTATGCAAGTCGATCAATGCAAACCAATTGATTGAATTTGATCGATCAACCATCGATCGAATCTATGAGTTGGTGTTTGATTTTTGATCGCTCGAATCCATGAGTTGGTGTTTGATTTTTGATCGCTCGAATCCATGAGTTAGTGCTTGATCGCGAACGCTTGATCAATCGTGAATGCTTGATCATCAGTTTCGCAATTCACTCATCGGTCATTAGCCGCCACTGCGTTTGGCCTTATAGCCCTGCTCCACCAGCAACACCACCAGTCGATCGGCATAGTCCCCTTGAATCTCAAGGTTGTTGTCCTTGACTGTGCCGCCGGTTCCGCAGCGATTTTTCAGAGTTTTCAGCAGGGCCTGCAACGTCTCGGGCTTGTGCTGAAAGCCGCTGATGACCGTGACGGTTTTGCCGCCGCGGCCTTTACGGGACAGTTGCACTTTCAGGTTTTGTTGGTTGGGCGGCAGGTCAGGAACCGCCCGGGCGATCGCGTCTGGATTCACCGCATCGCCAAATTCCGAATAGACCACACGGCGATCGGGGCGATCGTCAGCAGCACGGCGGGGACTCGGCATTGGTAGCAACCATTCCTTTGCAGTTGGGATTCGTACATTATGATGAAACGACGTTAATCCATGCGGGTTTCATGGCCCTGAGTCGGGGTTTAGCGCCATTGCCCCGCCGCCGGCCCTGGCCCGCAGGTCGATCGCCCGTTTCGCCCGGAGGAGTTGCGTGAACGCCGCCGAACGTGCCCACTCGATCGCCCTAGCCAGCCAAATCGCGGCTGCGGTGAATTTGTTTCGCATCGCTTTTCCCGATGTGCGCGTGGATCTGAAACCTTGGCTCAATGATGCAGAAACCCGCGCCACCGTTGATCCTGATTCGATCGACATTGGGTTTCACTTTCCGGGTTACAGCCGCGCCTGTGCCTGCCGCAGTTTGCTGGTGCAAGTGCGCTTTTTTGCGGATCCGGTGGAAGACACCCAACGGGCGATCGGTGTGGAGGTGGCGGGCTACGACCATCGAGGGCAACAGTGGCGCTTTTCCACGATCGAGGCCTGGCAGTTTGAGGGCGACAGCCAACCCCGCGCCGAACCGGCCGATCGAATTAAGCATTACTGCCGCGAGGTGATGGAACTGTTCAACGGGCGATCGAGCAGCGATTCGGCTGCCTAAGTATGGCTCGATCGTATGGCTCGATCGTATGGCTCGATCGCGCCAACTCAGGTGCAGCCAGTCGAACCGGGAGACGCGAGTAAATTACGAGCGTAAATTACCTTACTCCTGTCCCCAACCATTAGGATTCAGGGTGTTATAGCCACTGATCAGTTTCTTTTGCCCCTTCAACTGATAATAATCATCTTCGTAGATTGAGAACATACAAAGGTCGATCGGGGTCACTTCCGAAGCATTAATCGACCCGATCGCCCCGCTGGCTTCCAAGGCCGCCGCTGCCAATTCTGAACAGAAGAACCGTGAAAAATCTTCCGCATTACGGGTTAATTTCCCGGGAATGGGTAAATTGCTGGGCAAATCAAAGGCGGAGCGAATTGCCTGGGCAATGTCGTAGGAGCGGTGCTCGTTATGGAGCAAAAAATTATAAAAAGCCCGTAAGTCCATGCGATCGCGCACATCCTGTCTGAGGGGCAACCACCACATATCCCCTGGATAAAACTTCACCCGATCGCTCAACCGATTGGCAATGACCCCGGCTCTCGTGCCGCTGGCCACGGTGGACTCCATCACCTGATTAAAGAATCCCTCTTGGGCCTCTCCATAGATAAAAAGTTTGGTTTGAAAAACAATGCCAATGTGGGTGATGTTCGATCGCGTGGCCATCTTAATCAGCGATGAAAATCCCACATTGCTCGAAAACGCAACAATATCGCCGGGATTCATGGCTTTCCGAACTGATTCGTAGGGGGCAGATTTCCAGGGCATGAAACCTCTCCAAAGTTTTTGCTGAGATTGAATGGAATAGATAGATGGGAAAATTAGACAGTCGGGAGCCGCCAAAAAAAGGCTAAGGGTGTGTTCTCATATAGCCTATGATGTGCATCCCATGGTTGGCGAATCCCTGAGCAGATCATGGGTAGCGTAGCCAGTCGCTCAATCGGTAGCGTAGTCAGTCGCTCAAACAAATTTTGAATGCATAATCCCAGGCGATCGCATTCTTTCGCGTCCTTGGCCCACGTCCTTGGCACAGTCGTTCCCTAACCCCCTATGGCAGCCTGCTACGAACAACACGATTGGATCATTTTGGGCGGAACTGCGGCCGGACGGCTGGCGGCCCAACAGGCGACCCGATCGGGGTTGCGGGTGGCGCTGATTGAGCCGTTGGAGTCGGAAACGCGCCCTTGGGCTGAGTTGCTGGTGAGCCAAGGGGCGGCCCTGGCGGCCGGAACGATCGATTGGCGATCGCTGCAACGCCAGGCCCAATGGCACGATCGCCTCTGGGGCGATCAACGGGCTGCCTTGGCGGCGGGTGGGGTGGACTGCCTGGTGGGCGATGGGTTGCTGATGCGACACCGGAATCAGTGGCGGGTGCAATTGGGCGATCGCCTACTGGCGGGGCGGCGTTGCCTGTTGGCGTTGCCGGGCCGATCGACCGTGCCCCTATGGACAGAGCGGGCCCCCGTGGCGGCCTACACCCCGGACACGATCGCCCAATTGGCTCATCGGGGGGTGCGGCCCGGCGAGCGTTGGTTGGTCACCGCCGACAGTCCCATGGCGATCGAGCTGGCCCAGGTGCTCCGGGGGTTGGGGGCCCAAGTGACCTTGGCGGCGGCGGGCGATCGGGTCTTGGGAGGGTTACCGGCGGCCGCGGCCAAATGGTTGCAGGCGGAACTAGAAGCCCAGGCGATCGAGGTGATTTTGCGGGCCGCTCCCCAGCAGTGCAAAGTGTTGGAGGGACAAACTTGGATTCAAGTTGGCGATCGGGCCCGGGAAGTGGATTGCTTGCTCACGGATGGCAACTATCAAGCCCTCTTGCCCAAAGGATTTGAGCAGCTTTGCCCCCGGGCGATCGGGATTGGCGATTGGCCCGCCAATGACCGATTGCAACTGCCCCTCGCGCCAGAACTCTATGGCTGCGGGGCCCTGCTCGGAGGCCACCCGATCGGGGCGATCGCCGCCACCGAAGCCCAACTAATCATCCGCAATAGCCTGCAAAACCCAATCCAACGCCCCCACTGCATCCGCTATGAACAGCAGCCTTGGGCCGTGCGGGGGCCGCTGCCCTTGGCATTGGTGGGCGGCGGCGAAGGGCCCAAACTGCGCACCGCAACCTTGACCCTAGCGGCCGGCCGTTGCCAAATCCAGCATGATCGCCAGGGCCAATTGCAAGGGGCCCTGTTACTCGCGCTGGGGGCGATCGAAGCGATCAGCACCGTCGCCGCCCTGATTGCCCGATCGGGAACCGTTGCCGACCTGGCCCACCTGCCCGCCAACGAATCCCCGGAGATCGACCTGCTGCGGCGCACCGCTCAACAGGCCCTGATCGCCGATCGCTTCCGCCAGTAGCGGGCCTACTCCTGTCCAGATACCAAGTTCGAGTAGGTATCCGCCGTCATCGCCCGATCTAATTCCTGCGGATCGCTCATCCGAATTTTCACCAACCAGCCATCCCCGTAGGGATCCTCATTCACCAACTCTGGAGAACTGTCCACCTCGTTATTGATTGCCACCACGTCCCCGGACACCATGGCATATAGCTCGCTGACGGCCTTCACGGACTCGATCGATCCCACCGATTCGCCGGCCTCGACTCTTTGTCCCACGGACGGCAAGTCCACAAACACCACCTCGCCCAGTTGCTCGGCCGCAAACTCTGTGACCCCCATCGTGGCTTCATTGCCTTCAACCCGGACATATTCATGGGAATCGCTATATTTCAAATCATGGGGAAATTGGTTAGCCATTGCTTTGCCATTCCTTGGGATCGTTGGAACTAAAGACTAAAAATTGCGAATTGCGACCTTGATGGGCCATGAGCCACCGGTCACGAACTGAATGATGAATGACCGAATCGCACGTGAGCGATCGTAAATCGCCCTTGGCCTATTGCACGGGCCCGGCGATTGACTGCAACACAGACACCAACTCCGGCGGCCAGCGACGCATCACCCGCCCCGTTGTTCGATCGACCGGTACTAGGGTGACACAGGCCGTGGCATAACATTCCCCCGTTGCCGCCGATTCCACTTGGTAGTCAAACATCAAGCGGACTCCCTCGATCGGCTCCAGGGCCACCTTCACCACCACCGCTTCGCCCATCCGCGCCGGGCGGTGATATTGAATCCCCAGGTCAACTACCGGCAGCTCACAGCCCATCTCCACCAGTTGCTCATAGGCCAACCCACGCGATCGTAAATATTCCACCCGCGCCGACTCCATCCAAGACAGATAAGTGCCGTGCCACACCACCCCGGCATAGTCCGTGTGATGGGGCTGAACCCGCGCCGGGTAAGCAAAACCCTGAAAATCCGTTGAATTTTGAGTCATCGGAGCTGAGGAGGCAGTTACAGAGGCATTCATAGCGCACATTGCAAAACACATTGCAAAATTGCAGAAGGATTTAATCGGCCAAGGTTCGGGCCGGGCCAATCCCCTTTGTTTGGTCAAACCGCCGATCTCAGGGGGCGATCGAACCGGCGATCGCATGGATTAAACCAGGATTAAACCAGCGATCGTCATTGGGCCCGAGGTCATTCAGAACGCAATCCTCTGATTAACAAATTAAGCGCATGGCCCTCAGACCCACCACCCCCATTTAACACCTCCAGACCCGATCCCGTTGTAATTCTTTAAGGTTTTAATTTTTCCAGCAATTCTTGAAAAATGTAACTATTACAAGGGGTTCTGGCGGCAACTCAGGAATTCGGTGGTAGGCTTTAAATGAACTGTTGAAGTCTGTTGAATCAGCTCATCAACGGTCAGCAAGTGGTGTGCCTACTGTGTTTGTGCCACCCCTGACTCGGTTGATTCACACCGTAAAGAGACATCCTTAAAATAATACCAATCCTAATCAATACCAATTTTGGGATATTCGCCAAATATCCAATTGGTTAGTATTAGGTTGGTATTAGCAGCTTATCGATCTCTTTTGGGTTCAATTTCAACGTTGTTCTTGAGTAGTTCTTGATCGGTCTAGCAACGCGACTCCTTCAGAAGCCATGATTAAAAAAATCTTGTTCGCTGACTCGGGCACGGGACAGTCAGAAGAAATGCTGAAATTTCTGATGGAGATCCCCGCGATCAAAGATGCCCATGTCACCATCTTGCATGTGGTTCCTGGTCGGATTGGGTCTGACCAAATGACCGAAAAGCTGGAAGCGGGTGGCAAGATGCTGGCCAAGGCGATCGAGTTCTTGGGCTTACCACCGGAGCAAGTGTCACCCATGTTGCAGCAGGGTGAACCCAAAGATTTGGTGCTGCGGGTGGCGGACAGTGTGGACGCAGACTTGATCGTGATGGGATCGCGGGGTCTGAAGCGGCTGCAATCGATCCTGGAAAACTCGGTGAGTCAGTATGTTTTCCAATTGTCGGGGCGGCCGATGTTGTTGGTGAAGGATGATATCTACGTCAAGCGGATTAACCGCGTGATGGTGGCGATCGATAAGTCCGATGCCTCTAAGCAAGCGCTGCAATTGGGACTGTTTTTGACGCGGGATATCAAGGGTAGCCAATTGATCTTGACCCACGTGGATGCTAAGCGGAAGCCGGATGAGGTGATCAGCGGCGAGAGCGATGAGGTGCTGGCTGGGGCGATCGCGGAAGCGAAGAAGTTTGGGGTTGGCTACAAGGCCATTTCCGCCGGGGGGCGGGCTGGGGAAACCATCTGTCGCCTAGCGGATGATAACAACGCGGATCTGTTGCTGTTGGGGTCGCCCGATCGCCGGCCGTCGGTGGCGAAGGGGCTGCCGGATCTCGATCGCCTGTTGGGATCGTCTCTGTCGGACTATGTGCGGGTTTATGCCAACTGTCCGGTGTTGCTGACGCGGATTCCGAGTGCGTAAGGTTTTCAGTTTGGGCGCTTGAGCTTAGGGCTTTGAGCGCGAGCCAAGCTTCAGGGGCAAGGGGTTTAAACCCCTTGTCTATTTGTTTTTAGTGTTTGAGCTTAGGGTTTTGAGCACGCGCCAAGCTTTTGGGGGCAAGGGGTTGAAACCCCTTGTCTATTTGTTTTTAGTGTTTGAGCTTAGGGCTTTGAGCACGCGCCAAGCTTCGGGGGCAAGGGGTTTAAACCCCTTGTCTATTTGTTGGTCTAGAGAAAACTGCGGCTCAAGGCCAGGTTTTCTCGCAGTTGATCGCGCGTTTCCATCAGCACCTTGCCCAGTTCATTTTTACCGGTGCGATCGGCTCCACATCCCCAGTAATAATCCGTGGGCGAATCTTCAATGAGTTCTTCGTTACCCGTACTGAGCAACACTTGTGCCAATTCAGGATGGCTGGAAAACTTGACCCATACGCCCTGAGCCATGATCGATCGCTTCACCCGATTCCAGTCCGATCGTAACTGATGGGCCGGGTTGCGCCCCAAGGCGGCCGCTTCTGATGCAGTCAGCGCCGATCGAATTCGATCGATCACCGCCGCCGATTCCGTGCCCACAAACTTCTGCGCCTGATAGAAATGCTCCACCGTTGGCCAATCAACGCCATCAACAACAATCCAATGGGGTGAAAAGTTGGAGAAACACCCATAGGGATCGCCAACTTTGTAGAAGTAAATGGTCATGGGAAATCGATCGGGCAACGGCGGACAGCCCATCAAACCCGGCAAGCATTCCAGCCTGGGATCAATGGGCAAAGATGGATGAGGCGATCGCTGTGTTCTCAAGATTTTTGGGAGCGTGCCTGTTGTTGATCATCGCATAGCAATGATCCCTGAGAGGATGTCTGAAAAGCCAAAATCGATACTCTGCACGCCTCATCGATCGACGAAGACAAGATGCTCAAGCCCCTTGCCCCCAAGACTATTGGTGCATTGCCCGTGCCAAAAGACACTTTTCAGACATCCTCTGAGGGCAATTTTCCGATCGCCCGGCCTAAGCCGACAACGGCGACTCGATCGGCAAGTAATCACCCAAGGTTTCCGCCTCCAGCAGTTGCACCTGCTCCACCAACGGCGCACAACCCAACCAGCGAGTTGCCAAACTGGCAAAGCGATCGGCCTCACCCGTGACACAAAAGCGAGTGGGTTGCGGTTGATCCAAATGCTTCAGGTTAAGCAGTTCCAACTCTTGGGTTGCGGCGGCCACCACATGGGCGGCCGGGTCGATCGTGACCACTCCCGGCGGCAGCAGCGGTTCAATCACCCCCGCCAAGTGTGGATAGTGGGTGCAACCATAAACCAATGTGTCGATCGACTGTTCCAGCAGCGGTTCCAGGTACTGTTGCGCGATCGCTCGAGTGTCGGGTTCGTGCAACCGTCCCTGCTCCACGATCGGCACAAATTCTGGACAGCCCACTTGCCAAACCTGCACCGTCGGGTCAATTTCCACCATGGCCCGGCGATAGGCATCGCTGGCAGCCGTGATCGGCGTGGCAATCACCCCCACCCGGGATCCGCGATCGACCGCCACCCGAGCCGCCGGCAAAATCAAGCCCACAATCGGCAAGTCAAACTCCGCCCGCACCACCTCCAACGCCAACGCCGAAGAGGTATTGCAGGCCATCACAACCATTTTCACGCCCTGTCGTTCCATCCAGGAGAGGATCTCGCGTGAAAATTGGACAATTTCGGCGGGCGATCGCATTCCGTAGGGCAAGCGGGCCGTATCCGCCAAATACAGCAGCGACTCGTTGGGCAGTTGGCGATATAACTCCCGCAAAACCGTTAGGCCACCCACGCCACTGTCAAACACGCCGATCGGCCGTCTGCGGGCATCCCTCGCGATCGCTCCTGAAATTAGCCCCTTCAAACTCCAGACCTCCAATCCTCAAGGATAAGCAACTGCCTTACCAATCACAACCGCACCATTGAACCGCGCCATTAAACCGCACCATTTTGCAACTCCACATCCGGAGCGGCATCCGAGATCAGGTTCAGGAAACCCTAGCTTCAGGGAATCCTAGCCTTTGGCAACTCCGGCGATCTCGCATTCATCGCAGTACCAGCGGCAATGGATGGCGGGGAATGGATGAAGGCTGCAACAGCGATCAGGGCAAGTTCCCATCAATTACGCTACAGCTTGGCGGGGATGTCAACTCTGGAGCCGATCGGGAGCTAATGGTGGGTTAATCGCCGGTTCCGGTGAGGGCCCGCAGGCTTTGGCTTAGGACATCAGCGCGATCGGGCCCGTCGCCGCCCTCGGTAGCGTTTGCGCTTATGAATCACCTTGCCCTTAATTAATTGCCAGGTATGTTCAGAAGGCGGAAAACCTGCCAAAACCGATCGCTGCAAATAGATATGAGTTGCGCGATCGGTTGGATTCATGCTGAGGCATTCCTCAAACAAAGAAGCGGCTTCCCGATATTGCCGACGATGGAATCGCAGCACACCTTCCTCAAATAAACTACTGGACGCACGCTTGAGGGTTTGCAATTCAATCGGATCGGCATTTAGGACTTCATAAACCGCCACAGGTTGAGTTCTTCCGCGCACATACAGCCGATCGATAAACCGAATGCTGTACTTAGAGGGGTTATGCAGCGCTGCCAACAGACGATGGGAAACTAAAATCGAAACACTATATTGCTTCGTTAATTCCTCTAGGCGAGAAGCCAAATTCACCGCATCCCCGATCGCGGTGGTTTCCATGCGGTGAACGCCCCCGATCGTGCCCAAAATCAGCGGCCCCGTATCCAAGCCAATGCCAATGCGAATGGCCGATCGCCCTGCCTTCAAACGCTCCTGGTTATATTCACTCAGCGCCTTGAGCATCGAAATGGCCGCGTCAACTGCCAGGTCAGCATCCCCTTCAAACAGGGCCATAATGGCATCGCCAATGTACTTATCGATGAACCCATTATGTTGGGCGATCGCTCGCTCCATCCGACCCAAATAGGCATTCAAAAAACGCAAATTTTCCTGAGGGGACATGGTTTCCGAAAGGGTCGTAAAACCCCGAATATCGGCAAACATGACCGCCATGGTTCGTTCTGTATAGTCTCCTAGGCTCACTTCCGCCAAGGTTGACCGCTGCAACAATTGCAGAAATTGGGTGGGCACAAATCGCCCATCTAAACCATCCCAATCGGCCGGAGCTTCTGCCAAATCTGTAATATCAATCTCTGCCAAATCCGTTGCTTCAGGATTGGCTTCGTCATTCATTTCCTCAACTTCTTGATCATCGGCTGCTTGATCATCGGCTTCTTGATCATTTTGATCATTTTGATCATTCACGGGCCCATGAACAAGTTCGTTAACGGGTTCATTCAACCCTTGATGACGATTACTGGGGCCATTTTCTCCCTGGTGATCATTAACAAATGCAGAACCATCCGCTTCAAATTCAGCACTGATCTTGAAATTGGAATGATGATGTTGATTGATATCGGAAGAATAATGAGAATTGCAATTAGAAGAATGGCGATCAAAACGATTGACCAGCAGCAAACGGGAATGGGAATCAGAATCCTGAGGAGAACAAGAATGGGCGATCGCTGGGGTGCAGGTTTGGCGGGCAATCCGAAACCCAATCACACTGGCTGCTGAGGCACTACAGAAAGCCACCACTGCGGCAGTGCTGACGGGGGAAACCATCTGGCTCAATTCTGGGGCAGCCTCCGAAAAAAGCAGGAGTTGCCACCGCCAGACCATGGCTCCACTGATGACGGCCGCCAAGGCCGGCGAGGCAATGAATAACCATTCCCACGACCAATTGCGAAATCGCCCACTCAGGGCTTGATAGAACTGAAGTGTTGACATGACTCCCTGAGTGACAGCTTTGGCTCAGATGCTATTTGCATGATGCACACCTTGAGGGAAAAAAATCGGGAAGATGCAGGTAAAAAACGTAAACCATGGGCGCAAATAGCGCTGTGCTTACCGTAGCCTGATTCGATTCCCTGTGCCAGGAATCGTCGTGGATCGTTGGCCTGCCGCGATCGATCCCAGATCTCGCCTCACAGGGCTGGCGAATGGAGAATGGAAAATCATGTGCTCCAAGGGAGCTGAATTGTAAATCTCAATTGCAAACCTTTACTTAACCGCTGCTTTAGATTTGGATCAACTTCTATCCCGCCTGTTGATGCTGTGGGGTGGACATAGCAATAGGGTTGTGGGTTGTCCTCAACTGCTGTTTTGAAACGGCCGAATTGCCCAATGGCTGAATGGGCGACTGAGCTAAGGAGTGGCTGAATGGCTGAATTTTTAATGGATTGCTACTGAATTGCCTCTGAGTGGCTGTTGAACTTCTCAAGTGCTGAATTGTTGGGAGACAAAATCGTGATGCGTGCAGTCTTAACCTTGCTTTTGTTGGGTGCTTGTTCAATGGGAGGGCCTGTGACCGGAGCCGATCGCTCGCCGGTTGTGCCGATCGCTCCCCAATCGATCGCGCCGGTTGCCCAAGCCACGCCCACGCCGCCCGCCCGCATCACTGAGACGATCATGGTTGAAGGGGAATCCGAGTCGATCGAGCTGGAGCGGTTTGCGCCCGATCAATTTCCCGTGGTGACCTATTTGGCTCGGGAAGATTTTGCCCCGATCCTGAATCGCCAAGGGGGCCGCGCGATCGCCCGGTTTGTGGCCCAGGGGGGAGCAGTCCGCAACGAGGCGGCCTATGTCAGTGTGATTGTTCCGGAAACGCCCACCACGCCGGAACAGTTGTGGCAAAGCTATACGGGCCCCGGCGGCTGGTTGGCCGCGAATCGGGCCAGCATTGTTCGATCGAGCGACGACCCCCAATTCAAGCGGTTTGGTTGGGTAAAGCGGGCGATCGCCTTCATGCGCACCGACAAAGGCGAGCCGATCGCCGGGGAGCTTTATTTAGGGGAAATGGCGGGTCGTCCCTTTGTGGTGCTCGTGCATTTGCCCATGGAATACCTGGAAGGCTATGGCCCTCGGGTGAGCTTGCTGCTGAAACATTTGGCAGTGCAGCCAGTGCCTTAATTCAGGCGCTGATTCAGGTGCTGTTGATTGTGGCCGTCCTGGGAATCGACTTCTGCTGAATTAACCTTGCAAGCAACGCAAGGCCTCCAGCACGCCACGCGCCTTATTGAAGGTCTCCTGGTATTCCGTTTCGGGATCCGAGTCCGCCACCAGGCCTGCGCCCGCTTGCACCGACACTTCGTGAGTCCCATCGGCACGGTTGCGCACCAAGGCCGTGCGCAGGGTGATAGCGGTGTTGAGTTGTCCCTCAAAGTCGTAGTAGCCATAGGCTCCGGAATAGGGGCCGCGCCGACAGCCTTCTAGGGCGTGAATGATCTCCATGGCCCGAATTTTGGGCGCACCACTAACGGTTCCGGCGGGAAAGGTGGCGGCCAACACATCCCAAGCCGTGCGATCGCCCGCCACTTGCCCGATCGCGTTGCTCACGATGTGCATCACATGGCTGTAGCGCTCGATCGTCATGAGTTGATTAACCGTGACCGTGCCGCTGTTGCAAACGCGCCCCAAATCATTGCGGCCCAAGTCCACCAACATCACGTGCTCGGCCACTTCTTTGGGATCCGCCAACAGATCCGCCGCCAGGGTTTCATCTTCGGCGTGGTTGGCTCCCCGGGGGCGTGTACCGGCGATCGGGCGAACGGTGGCTTGAATGGTGCCATCGGCCTGGCGATCGGTCTTGACCATGATTTCCGGGCTGGAGCCAATTAATTGCCAATCACCGAATTGGAAATAGGCCATGTAGGGCGAAGGGTTCACCAACCGGAGCGATCGATAAATATCGAAAGGATCTCCTTCAAAATCCGTGCTCAACCGTTGGGAAATCACCACCTGAAAAACATCGCCGGCCTTGATGTGATCCTTGGCCTTGAGCACATTGGCGTGGAAGGCTTCGCGAGTGGTGTTGCTGCGCGGGTTCAAGGGCGGGCGATCGCTCTGGGTGGCCGGAGTCCAGCGCAGGAGTGATTCTTGGCGATCGATACTGCCTTGGAGGCGATCGATCAATTCATCTACCCGCCCACAGGCCGCCTCATAGGCCTGGCGCAGCTCCACCGCCGGATCCCGCAAATCTGCGTAGGCAATCACGAACACCTTACGCTTCACCTGATCAAAAATCATCAGGCGATCGACCTGCATCCACAGCCCATCCGGCAAATCCGCCTCCGTGGGCCCATAGACTGGCACACGCGGCTCAATCCACTGGATCAGCTCATAGCCCCAAAAGCCAAACAGCCCACCAATTCCCGGGGGCAACTGTGGCAGCTTCACCGGCCGCACCGATTCCAAACAGCCGCTCAAAATTTCAAACGGATTGCCCCGGTGCTCCACCACCGTCCCATCCCGGAACGTTTGCACCGCCAAATCTCCACGCGCTTCCAGCACCCACAGGGGGTCACAGCCCAAAAGGCTATAGCGGCCAATATTTTCGCCCCCTTCCACCGACTCCAGCAAGAAGCTGTAGCGTTGGCCCTGGCAAGTGCGCAACCAGGCCGAAACCGGCGTGTCCAAATCCGCAACCCACTCGCGATAAACCGGGACGAAGTTTCCTTGGCGGGCGAGTTCCGAAAATTGGCTAAAGTCGGGCAACATGGGTCAGCAGCAGATGAGCAAGTCTCAAAATACTAGCAACCGTCTGGATTCCTTGCACCAAAACTTCTCGAATCGGGCGATCGCCTCATGGTGTCGATGTCCCAGCGCCGGAATGCACCGGTCATCAGCCAGCCCAACGCAGACAGGCCCAAAACAAAAACGAGCCGCCCCAAAGCAAGGAAGCGGCCCGTTTATTGAGTCGATTTGGCAGTTTTGGAATTGGGAAAAATTCCCCAACCCATGGGCAAACACAAGGATCAAGCGAAGCTGTCAAGCAGAATTCTGAGCAAATTAGCGGTTTAAGTGCAGGAGTCAAAAACCGCCTTGCAATTCAAGCTCAACCCCTCGCCCATCCGAGCGCCCACCATGGGCAACCCCCAAAACCTACACTTCGTAGGTTTCCTTGCCGCTGAACTTGACCGTTGCGGGCTGAGGGTTTTCGCCAATGCGGCGATCCTTCTTGCCGTTGAAGTCGCGACCAGCATTCACCTTTTCGGGGAAGGTGCCATCGGCGGGGTGGATGAACTCCTGTTCGCCGTTGGGATAAATACGATAGACCTTATAGTCTTCGATTTTGGGCTTGAACTTGGTGCGCAGTTGCTTACCAAGGGCGATGCACTGCTCCTTGCGGGCCAAGAACAGCAGGTTTTCGCCTGCATTCATGACGGCAGCGCCACCGGTGGGCATTTCAAAAACTTGTTCTTTGGTACTGGTCCAGGTAATGGCGTATTTCTCTTCGACGTTAGCCTTCGAGAGCAAGCCACCCGTGCTACCGCCAAATTTCGGCGTTTGGCCCGTGAGGCCGCTGGTTTCAGGTGTAGGATTTTCGGACATCGCTTTTTGTCTCGCTAGTCTCTAAAAAGTCTTGCGAATTTACGGGAAATCCTAGCACTGGCGTTGTGTTGAGCCATACCCCCCCGGCCAGAACTGTTACAGTTCTTTATTTGAGCCGATCGAGCTGAGAATGGCTGCTGTAAAGGATCTACGGCACGATCGCCCCGATTTCCGAGCGCTATGCTGAGGACGAAAACCCCTCTTTTCCCTGGAGCTAACCCGATCGCCCGTCAGTGCCCAGAATGCGGTGGGGCCATTGGGGGGATGGTGAGCGGGGCAATCGACCCGTTACCGAGATGGGGGTGCGACCCCGGTGCAGGATCAGCGGGCGATCGGCTCAAAATCTAATCTGAAACTTTGATCTGTTTTTGAGCTGTATTGCGTTTCTGATCTGTTTGGTGTGTTTGGTGTGATCGCGACAGAGGCCCTGCAAATCATGCAAATTCTGATTGTGGAAGATGACACGGAGATTGCGGAGTTGTTGCGCGGCACGCTCGATCGAGAAGGGTTTGCCTGTGGGGTTTGTCACGATGGCCAAGCGGCGATCGAGCAGTTTTATCGATCGCAGCCCGATTTAGTCATTTTGGATTGGATGATTCCGGGTATTGATGGCCTCGAAGTCTGTGCCCGCATCCGCCAAAAACCCGGCGACAAGGATCCTTATATTTTGATGTTGACGGCGCGGGGCGAAGAGTTCGATCGCGTTGTGGGCCTGTCAACCGGTGCGGATGACTATTTAGTGAAGCCCTTTAGCCCCCGCGAGATGGTGGCTCGGGTGCGGGCGCTGTTGCGTCGCAGTTTGCGCCAGGCCGGAACCGGGGGCGATCGGGACTTGACTCCCACCTACGCCACCCACCATTTCAGCCTCGACAGCGATCGGCGCGTGGCCCGTCGCCACCTGCCCGATCACGATTCCGAAGATCTTGACCTCACCACTTTGGAGTTCAATCTGCTGGCCACCTTCCTCAGCTATCCGGGCCGGGTCTGGAGCCGCAGCCAATTGATCGACAAACTTTGGGGCGACGACTTTTTTGGCGATGAGCGCGTGGTGGACACTCACGTGGCCCGCCTGCGCAAGAAAATTGAACCGGATCCCGGGAATCCTCAATTTTTGAAAACGGTGATTGGGGCCGGCTATAAGTTTGAAGATCCTGGGAATTGATCCTGAACTCGCCCCGGAATTCCCTAGCCTGCCAAAACCATTGGCCCAAGGCAATTCGCCTAGCCAGTAGGTTGGATGGCGGCACGAAACCCGGCAACCGTAAGGCTTGTGGTGATCGCGTTGGATTGAGCAAAGCTCAACCCAACCTACCGAAGCAGCGGGCGATTGATTGTTTCGTTAGCCAATTAGCAATCTTGGCGAGAAATTCAAGATCGTGATTGATGCGAGAGGTCTAATGGTCGATCGCACAGGATCGACCTGCCTGGTTGAGACTGAAGCAATAGAAGCAACGTCAGCGAGGATGTGGGTTCAGTTCGGGTTCAGAGCCGACGCTCTTAACCTTTTACCCTTGAACTTTGTTCTTTGAACGGGTCTGACGGGGCTCGAACCCGCAACTTCCGCCGTGACAGGGCGGTGCTCTAACCAATTGAACTACAGACCCAAATCGCTTTTTGGCTTTCGGAGCGCTTTCGTTTCGCGTCCTGCGCCTTCAGCGATATACATATTTGCGGATAAACCCGAATTTGTCAAACGTTTTTCTGAAATTTTCTAAAAAAATTTTCTGAGCGGTCTTTCAGCGGTCTTCCAAAAGATTTTCTAAAAAACTTTTTCGCCCCTTTGGCCGCCGATCGCGGGCCGGGGGTAGGAACCCAAAGCAAAACCGGGCCGGAGAACAGTGCGCCTTAAACATTGACGGGACGATCGCACCTCGTACAATAGGCAGGATCTCGGGCCGGGCGGCCCGTGGTCGATCGAAATCGCTAGTCCCCTGGGATTGCCCTTATGCCCCGCCGCGACGACATTCGCAAGATTCTGCTCCTTGGTTCCGGCCCGATCGTGATTGGTCAGGCCTGCGAATTTGACTACTCCGGTACTCAGGCTTGTAAAGCGCTCCGGGCCGAAGGGTACGAGGTCGTGCTGGTGAATTCCAACCCAGCCACGATCATGACCGACCCAGAAATGGCCGATCGCACCTACATTGAGCCGCTCACCCCGGAAGTGGTTGAGAAAATCATCATCAAAGAGCGGCCCGATGCCTTGCTGCCCACCATGGGCGGCCAAACGGCCCTGAACATTGCCGTGGCCTTGGCCAAGAGCGGCGTGCTGGCTCGCTATGGTGTGGAGCTGATTGGGGCCAAGCTGGCGGCGATCGAAATGGCCGAAGACCGCAAGCTCTTTAAGGAAGCCATGGAGCGAATTGGGGTGGGTGTTTGCCCCTCGGGGTTGGCCAACTCCTTGGAAGAGTCCCGGGATGTGGCGCGCCAAATTGGCTCCTACCCGCTGATTATTCGCCCGGCCTTCACCATGGGCGGCTCCGGTGGCGGCATTGCCTACAACCAAGAGGAATTTGAAGAAATTGCCCAGTCGGGTTTGGATGCCAGCCCCGTTTCGCAAATTCTGATCGAGCAATCCTTGCTGGGTTGGAAGGAATACGAGCTGGAGGTGATGCGCGATCTGGCCGATAACGTGGTGATTATCTGCTCGATCGAGAACTTCGACCCGATGGGGGTGCATACGGGCGATTCGATCACCGTGGCTCCCGCCCAAACCCTTACGGACAAGGAATATCAGCGGCTGCGGGATGCCTCGATCAAGATCATCCGGGAAATTGGGGTCGAAACCGGCGGCTCCAACATTCAGTTTTCGGTGAACCCGGAAACCGGTGATGTGATCGTGATTGAGATGAATCCCCGGGTGTCGCGCAGTTCCGCCTTGGCTTCCAAGGCCACGGGCTTCCCGATCGCCAAGTTTGCGGCCAAGCTGGCCGTAGGCTACACCCTGGATGAAATTTCCAACGACATCACCCAAAAAACCCCCGCTTCCTTTGAGCCGACGATCGATTACGTCGTCACCAAAATTCCCCGGTTTGCCTTCGAGAAATTCCCCGGCACGCCGGCCGTGCTGACCACCCAAATGAAATCCGTGGGTGAGGCCATGGCGATCGGGCGGACGTTCCAGGAATCCTTCCAAAAGGCCCTGCGATCGCTCGAAACGGGCCGGGCCGGTTGGGGCTGCGATCGGGATGAAAAAATTCCCAGCCTGGAACAGGTTCGATCGAGCCTGCGCACCCCCAGCCCGGAGCGCGTCTTTACCCTGCGCTATGCCATGCAGCTAGGCATGAGCGTGGAGGATATTTACGAACTGACCGGCGTTGATCCTTGGTTCCTGGATAAGCTGCAAGAAATTCTGGAAACCGAAAAGTTGCTGAAGCGCACGCCCTTGAAGGACATGAGCGCTGAAATTCTGCTGGCGGCCAAGCAACAGGGTTTCAGCGATCGGCAAATTGCCTACGCCACCAAAACCAGCGAAGACGAAGTGCGGGCCTATCGCAAAGGCTTGGGCATTGTGCCGGTTTACAAAACCGTGGACACCTGCGCCGCCGAATTTGAAGCCTACACGCCCTACTACTACTCCGCCTATGAAACCAGCAGCCTGGTGTTGACCGGTGACGAAGCGGAAACCGTGGCGGCGGAAACGGAAACCCTGCCGAGCGATCGGCAAAAGGTGATGATCCTGGGTGGTGGCCCCAACCGGATTGGCCAGGGGATTGAGTTTGACTATTGCTGTTGCCATGCTTCCTTTGCGCTGCAAGCGGATGGCTACGAAACGATCATGGTTAACTCCAACCCGGAAACGGTTTCCACGGACTACGACACCAGCGATCGGCTCTACTTTGAACCGCTGACCAAGGAAGATGTGCTGAACATCATCGAAGCGGAACAACCCAAGGGGGTGATTGTGCAATTTGGCGGCCAAACGCCCCTGAAGCTGTCGGTTCCCTTGCTGACGGCTTTGCAAAGCAACCCCGACCTGCCAACGGAAATTTGGGGCACTTCGCCCGACTCGATCGACATGGCCGAAGACCGGGAACGGTTTGAGCATGTGTTGCGGGAACTGAACATCACGCAGCCCCCCAACGGCATTGCTCGCAGCTATGGTGAAGCCCTGGACATTGCTCGACGGATTGGCTATCCGGTGGTGGTGCGGCCCAGCTATGTGTTGGGCGGTCGAGCCATGGAGATTGTTTATTCCGATGCGGATCTAGAACGCTACATGACCGTGGCGGTGCAGGTGGAACCGGATCACCCAATTTTGATTGATAAGTATCTGGAAAACGCGATCGAGGTGGATGTGGATGCGATCGCCGACCACGGCGGCAACGTGACGATCGGCGGGATCATGGAACACATCGAACAGGCCGGGATTCACTCCGGTGACTCCGCCTGCGCCATTCCCAGTTTCTCGCTGCCGGCCAGCGCCCTGACCACCATTCGCGACTGGACCGTTTCCTTGGCCAAGTCCCTGAAGGTGGTGGGGCTGATGAATATTCAATTTGCGGTGGTCACGGGCGACGACGGCCAACCCCAGGTTTATATCCTGGAGGCAAATCCCCGGGCCTCGCGGACGGTTCCCTTTGTTTCCAAGGCGATCGGGGTGCCCCTGGCCAAGATGGCCGTGCGGGTGATGTCTGGCAAAACCTTGGCCGAGCTGAACTTTGAGCAGGAAGTGATTCCCGATCGCTTTGCCCTCAAGGAAGCGGTGTTGCCCTTTGAAAAATTCCCGGGCACCGATACGATTCTGGGGCCGGAAATGCGATCGACCGGGGAAGTGATGGGCGTGGATCCGGACTTTGGCACGGCCTTCGCCAAGGCTGCCCTGGGGGCGGGCCAACGGTTGCCCCTAGCCGGGACGGTGTTTGTGTCGGTCAACAGTCGCGACAAGGCGGCGATCGTGCCGGTGGTGAAAGAGCTGCTGGACTTGGGTTTTGAGGTGCTGGCCACCGAAGGCACGCGCAAGGTGCTCCATGAGCATGGCCTCAAAGCGGTGCAATTGACCCTGAAGATCCATGAAGGTCGCCCCAACATTCGCGATGCGATCGTCAATGGTCAGGTGCAGTTGGTGATTAACACCCCCGCCGGAGCACAGGCCCAGTTTGACGATCGAGCCATTCGGCGCACGGCCCTGGTCTACAAAGTGCCCATCATCACCACGATCGCCGGGGCCAAGGCCACCGCCGCCGCCATTCGATCGCTCCAATCCCAACCCCTAACCGTGAAATCCCTCCAGGAATACTTGGCTTAGGCCAAGTAGAGGCGGGGAGGATATCCAGCATTAAGAGGATATCGAGCATCAAACAGACAAGGGGCTTAAGCCCCTTGTTTTTTAGCGAAATTCCTTGATTTCCTCAGCTTTTTCAAGGGATTCCTAGCCCATTTCAGCGCTATGCAAGTCGAAGCGACCTACGATGCTTGATAGGCGGGAAAATCTGCGTAGCCCTTTTCGTCAAAAGCGTACCAAACCTCCAGCGGGGCTTCCGGAGCCAAGGGCCAATCATGGGCAAACCGCTCAACCAAGTCCGGGTTGCTGATGAAAGGTCGCCCAAAAGCAATCAGGTCTGCATTCCCCGACGCGATCGCCGCTTCTGCCGTTTCTTGGGTGTAGCCACAATTGCCCATCAAGGGCCCTGAAAACACCGATCGAAACTCGCTCAGGGTCATGGGTTCACCCAAATTATGGAACCCAATTGCTAGTCCATCCATAACGTGCAAATAGCCCAAATTCAGCGCATTGAGTTGTTGCGCCACGTAGGTAAAGGTTTCCCGATAATCCGGCGAACCCATATCGTTATAAATCCCATTGGGCGCAAGCCGAACCCCCACCCGATCGGACGGGAAAACCGTTATCAGGGCTGCCATAATTTCGCGCAGAAACCGATAGCGATTTTCCAGACTGCCACCGTAGCGATCGGTGCGTTGATTGGTTTTGGATTGCAGGAATTGATCAATCAAATAGCCATTGGCCGCATGAACTTCCACCCCATCAAAGCCCGCCGCCTTGGCTCGTTCGGCGGCCCGGCGATAGTCTTCCACCACTGCCGCCACCTCGTCGGTTTCCAGAGCGCGCGGGGTTTCGTAGGGGTGTTTGCCCGTGGGGGTGTGGATGTGGTCGTTGCTGATGGCGATCGCGGAGGCAGAAACCGGCAGCGACTCATCGGCGCGGAAACTGCTGTGGGAAGCGCGGCCACAGTGCCACAGTTGCAAGAAAATTTTGCTGTCCCGATCGTGCACTGCTTGGGTAACCTGTTTCCAGGCTTCCGTTTGAGCGTCGTTGTAAATGCCGGGAGAGTTTTGCCAGCCAATGCCCTGCTCAGAAACGACGGCGGCTTCGCTAATCAAGAGGCCAGCACTCGATCGCTGGGCATAATATTTCGCCATTAAGGCATTGGGTAGGCGCTCCACCCCTGCACGGGCGCGGGTTAGGGGAGCCAAAACCACGCGATTTTTGAGGGTTAAATCACCAAACGTGAAAGGACTTAGAAGCTGAGGAGATGAACTCACAGAACGATTCCCAATGAATAGCAGGGTTAATAGTCGCGATTGTCAATCTAGCAAATTCATTAGGACTTGGGATTCAACTGGCAGATTAAGTTGCGTTTAAGCATTTAGAGGATGTCTGAAAAGCCAAAATTGCTACTCTGTACGCCCCAGTGATCGACTTAGACAAGATGCTCAAGCCCCTTCCACGACTATTGGTGCTTGTCCGTGCCAAAGAATAATTTTTAAACATCTTCTTAGATCTGAGCAATGGCCCCTACGAACTCTTGGGTAATGATTTAGCTAGGAAACATCACTCACTGATCGCATGAGTGCGAAAAACAATTCAAGATGCTTTTATTGAAATCAAGACAGAAACTTAGTGAAAGGTTTCGGTCAAAAGTTTCGGTCAAAAATTCAAAAATATTCTAGACAAAATTCCAAGAAGCAATTAAGGAGACCAATGACGAACCCACTGGCGAAGCTGGTTTTGAAATCTAGCCATTAGGCTTTTTGGTTCCGAATCTTCCAATAGTCCCGCCACTTCTAAATGGTGGCGATAACTTTCCAACACATCTTGCCGATCGCCCATGGCCTGCGAAATCACCTCCAGCAAATGGGGATGGTTGTTCAGGAGCAGTTGAAACCCATCACGGTGAATCAAAAAAAGTTCGGTGGGTTCCGCCGCTCGCATGGTGGTGGGGTAAGGCACATTCAACATCAGCGGCAATTCACCGAAAAATTCACCCTCTGCAAAGGAAAACAACCGGCGGCTAATGCGCTGATTTTCAAAAATGGCTTCGATCGCCCCTTTCAAAACAATGCAAAATTCATGGGCCCCATCCCCTTGCTGATAAAGAATTTCGGCCGTTGCTAATTGCCGCCGGTAGCCCAATTGGATCAGAAACTCAATTTCCAAAGGGGTGAAACTTTGGAAGTAACTGATCGATCGCAGCAGGTCTTTAAGGGGTTGGGTTGGAACGGTTGCAGGAGCGATCGCCCCAGCCTCGGCCGCTGAAGGTTCCGATTCGGCCGCAACCCAATGAGGAAGGGTTGGTGCAAGCTGGATCTGATGTTGCTGCAAACCATGGGCGATCGCAAAGTGGAGCGCACTGCGAATGCCAGCCCGTTGATCAACCCGATCGACCCAGGCCCAAAGTTCCAAACTGATGCTGCCTTCTTGAAAGCCTTGAAACATCACCTTGGGTGGGGGCGATCGCAAAATGTGTGAGTGGGTAAAAGCCGCCGCCAGCAAAATCTCTGTCACGACTGAAAGATCGCTGGTCGGAACCACTTTCAAAGGAATTTCAATCCGGCTTTGGCAATCTTGATAGCTCCAATTTTCAACCATTCGGTTGGTTAATTCACTGTTGGGCACAATCAATTCTGACCCACGAAAAGTGCGAATCACAGTTGAACGAATGGAAATATCTTGGATATAGCCCAGCTTGTTATTAAATTCAATCAGGTCTCCAACCTTGAGCTTGCGTTCACCCAACAGGGTTAAACCACTGGCCCAGTTTTTAGTTAGTTCCTTCAGACCCAAACCAATGCCAACCCCTAAGCCGCTGACCACCAACGCAAAGGATTCCAATTGCAATCCCATGGCTTGGAGTACCAGCACATAACCCAAAGCGCCCATGCTCCAGCTAAACAAAATGGCGACCGCTCCACGGGTTCCTTCGCTCATGCCTAAGCGTTTCAGGATGATGTTTTTCAGCAGTTGGCGCAGGCCTTTGGTGAATAGACTCACCAGCATCAGCAGCAACGCCACTTGAATCATCCACCCGATCGTGATTGGGGTGGTTCCCAATCTAAAAAGGGGCGCTTGCGTAATTTGTGACCAAGCAACTTGTAAAGCAGCCATGGAAACGTTCCCGATCGGGATTGGGTTGGAAAAGCAGCCAAATTCAGCATTCAGGAAGCATCGTTCAAGAAGGGTTTTTCAAACCAAATTCTTCACAAGAACCCTTTGCAAAAAACTGCAACCCTTTATTCACGAAATTGGCGAGCATAGTAGGCAGCATAACGACCGTTTTGGGCCAGTAGCTGATCATGGCTGCCTGATTCGACAATTTGCCCTTTTTCGATCACTAAAATTCGATCGGCCCCACGCACGGTGGCCAGGCGGTGCGCAATGGTTAGGGTGGTGCGATCGCGCCGGAGTCGATCGAGTGCTTCTTGCACCAGGCTTTCGGATTCCGAATCGAGGGCGCTGGTGGCCTCGTCCAAAATCAGAACTTTCGGATCTCGCAACACGGCCCGGGCGATCGCAATTCGCTGGCGCTGGCCGCCGGACAGGTTGGCTCCCCGTTCGCCCACCCAGGTGTTGTAGCCCTCGGAGAGTTGGCTGATGAAGTCGTGGGCGTTGGCAATTTGGGCGGCTTGTTCGATGTCGCTGCGGCTGGCTTTGGGGTTCCCGAGGGCAATGTTTTGGGCGATCGAGCCGGAAAAGAGGATCGTTTCTTGGGGCACGATCGCAATCTGTTGGCGCAGGCTGTTGAGGGTCACGTCTCGTAGATCGATGCCATCAATGCAAACCTGTCCCCCTTGGGGATCATAGAACCGCAGTAGCAGATTAACGATCGTGCTTTTGCCCGCGCCGGAAGCCCCCACCAGGGCGATCGCCTCACCGGGCCGCACGGTCAGATCCAACCCTTGCAGCACCGGTTCCGCCGCCCTTGGATAGGCAAACTCGATCGCGCGGAATTCCACCCGGCCGGTGATGGCGGGCAGGGGTTGCGCCCCGGGGCGATCGCGCACCGTGGGCGGCACGGCCAGCAGCTCAAACAGCCGATCAACCGAGGCTTCACTTTCCTTGAATTCGTTGTAATTGCTGGTGGTGATCGAAATGGGGTCAATCAACAGGGCAACGGCGGTCACGTAGCTAATGAACCCCGCGCCGGTTAAGTTGCCTTGGCCAATTTGCCAGCTTCCCAACCAAAACAACACCAACACGCTCATGGCTTCCAAAAAGCCCACAATCACAAATTGCGCCGCCTTGGCTTGGGCCGCTTGCAGTTTGGCGTGCCGAGCCGCTTCGGCCTCTTGCTGGAACCGATCGAGTTCCGTGCGCTCGGCCCCAAAGGCTTGCACCAACCGAATTCCCGCCAAAATTTCCGCGATCGTGGCCGCCAGACCCGCAATTCGATCCTGGCTGCGGCGAGCAAAACTCAACAGGCGATCCCCAAACCAAGCAATCAAAACCGCAATCAAGGGCGCGATCGCAAAGGTAGCCAAGGTCAACTGCCAGTTGAGATAGATCATGTATCCCAACACCACCACCAGTTGCAGCACACAGGGCACAAATTGGTGAAACACCTTGCCCACCGCGTCTCCCACCCGATCGACATCGCCCGTGAGTCGATAGGCCAGATCACCCGTTTGCGATCGCTCAAAATAGTCCAGGCTCAGGGTTTGCAAATGCCCATACAACCGCACCCGCAGGGTCATGGCCACCCGCAAAGCCGCCTTGGCCATCAGGGTATCTTGGCCATACTGAAACGCGCCGCGCACCAAAAAAACCAGGGCCGCTAAGCCGGCCAATTGCAGAATTTTGTCTGGCTGACCCGTGCCGATCGGCTCGGCCAACTGGCCCGGCAACCAGGCCAACACCGGCCAAAAGGCCGTGAACCCCACCGTGCAGGCCAATGCCAGGGCGATCGTTCTGGCCTCCGCGCGCACGAAGGGCCACAGTTGCCAATAGTGCGATCGCCCTTTGCCGGTTCGGGACATTGCTTACACCTGCTTTGTGGATAGAGCCAAAATGCTACCCGTTAATCACCCCCGAATCCCGATCGGGCCCCAATCTCCTCCTTGGCCGATCCCCGCGATCATCAGAATTGAAAACCAGAATCGAAAACTAACTGAAAGGGGTTCGAGCCTGTCGTTATTCCCCGGGATCCGGTGAAAACGGTTGATCTTCCATACCCTAACCACCCTAGACAAGGGGCTTCAGCCCCTTGCCCCCCACGATTCGCCATTTCCTGGGATCCGGTGAAAACGGTTGATCTTCCATACCCTAACCACCCTAGACAAGGGGCTTCAGCCCCTTGCCCCCCACGATTCGTTAACCGTGGAGTCAGGGTTTCAGGCGATGGAGTCAGGGTTTCAGGCGATTTGACGATGCGCCCTAATCAATCGATCAGAAAAGGTCGATCGAGCCAGATTCAGTCAATTTAAATGAATGCCCTAACCATGGTCTAAAAAAGAATGGTCTAAAAAATGGCGAATTTAAGCGCTCCTTTGCAGCGAATCCCCCCATGGATCGTTAAAAAACATACCCATTCCTCCGAAGGATCCCCAAAGAGTTATGGTGTTAGCCGTCGTAGCCCTCGGGTGGGTGGTTTAAACTTGAAGCGTGCGACCATCCCGCGCGATCGCCCAATTTTGCCCCCGGATGCCGCTCGCTCCCTACAAACTCACTGCTTTGAACGCTGACACAGTAAACGCAGCCTGGCCCTATGGTGACGCTCTCAGTCGGTCAACTTCTCGACCGACGCTATCGGATCGTAGAAATCCTGTCGTCCGGAGCGTTCGGGCAAACTTACCTGGCTGCGGACTTGCGCCGACCGGGCCTGCCCCACTGCATCGTGCGGCAATTCCAATTCCCCAGTAAGAATTCCAAAGCACTGCAAGTGGTGCAGTTGCTGTTTAAGAAAAAAGCAGAAACCCTCGAAAAGCTGGGCACTCACGATCGAATCCCGCAGCTTTTGGCCTGCTTTGAGCAGGAGGGACAACTTTTTTTCATTGAGGAACTGATCCAGGGGCAAACCATCGCCGAGGAGCTGAAGGCCAATCAGCCCCAACCGGAAGAGTATGTGGTGCGTTTCCTGCAAGATACGCTGGAAGTGCTGGATTTTGTCCACAAAAACGGGGTCATTCACCGCAATTTGCGGCCCGAAACCCTGATTCGCCGCACGATCGATGGGCGAATTGTCCCGATCGAGTTCGGCTTGATTCAAGAAATTGCCAATCCCTCAGCCCGGGCTGATGCGATCACGCCGCCCCCTTCGCCGGATTCGGTGGTTTACATGTCGCCGGAACAGTTGCAGGGAAACCCGCTCTACAACAGCGATCTCTACGCGGTGGGGATGATCTGTGTCCAAGCCCTGACTGGGTTGTCGCCCAATGCCCTGCCCAAACCCAAAGACAACAATGGCGATCGCCCGCCCCATCTGGATTGGCCCAACCACGGGCAAATTAACCCCGGACTGATCTCCCTAATTGAGCGGCTGATTTCTCCCTACTTCGATCGCCGCTATCAGTCGGCCGCCGATGCCCTGCGGGATTTGCAGGAACTTTATGGCCTGTCCATGGGCAGCGGTAGCGGTGTGAATCTCAGCGGTGCGGGCATGAGTGGCCTGCGGGCCCGCCTGGCCAGCAGCAGCCAAAACTCCCCTGCCCACAGCGAGGCCCAGGAAGCAGCCAAACGCCGTTGGCCCGATCGCCGGTTGTGGTTGGGGGTGGCCATTGCGGTGGTGGGACTGGGGTTTGGGGCGTTGCTACTGGCCAGCCCCCTGCGATCGCGCTATTGGGTCGATCGCGGTAGTGACCAACTCAAGGCCGAAAATTTGGAAGAGGCGATCGCCAACTACAGCCAAGCCCTCCAGGTGGATGCCAACAATGCGGAAGCGCTCTACCGACGGGGAGCCGCCTATGAGGAAATTGGGGAATATCAAAAGGCGATCGCGGATTTAGATCGGGCCATTCGCCTGCGGCCCAAACATGCCCCCAGCTACTTCCAACGAGCCAACGCCCGCTACCGTCTCAGCGATGCCCGTGCCGCGATCGAGGACTACGATCGGGCCCTGACCTACGACCCCAACTTGGTGCAGGCTTACCTCAATCGGGGCAACGTTCGGGGCGACATTGGCGACGACAAAGGGGCGATCGAGGACTACAACCGCGTGATTGCGGCCAAGGGAGTGCCGGCCCGCCTCTTGGCCCCCGCCTATCTGAATCGGGGCCTGTCGCGATCGAACCTGGATGACCAGCAGGGGGCGATCGACGATGCCACCAAAGCGATTCAACTCAACCCCAGCTATGCCCTGGCCTATCAAAACCGCGGCCTAGCCCATCGGCGGGCCGGCAACCTCCAGGCCGCCCTGCAAGATTTCAACATTGCGATCCAACTACAACCAGACGACCCAGACCCCTACTACAATCGGGGGCTAACCCGTTGGGATTTGGGCGAAGTGGAAGGCACGATCGAAGACTTCAACAAGGCGATCGAACTGCGGCCCGAACATGCCCTGGTTTATTACGATCGGGGCGTGGCCCGGCTCAAGCAGGGTGACCAAACCGGCGCACTCACCGACTTCCAACAATCGGCCAAGCTATGCATCGACGAAGGCCGTTTGGGTTGTTACCGTGATGCCCAGTACCAAATCCAACAGATCCAAGCGGGCAAATTGCCCACCGATCTCAAATTGTCCAATGAGGAAGAACCCGAAGCCCCACCGCCCGAACCCAGTCCAGCCGCCAGCCCTCCGCCGCCCTAGTCACGCGGCAGGCTTGCTTTCATCGGTCAAGCCATCGGTCAAGTCCAATGACTGTTACCGTTCCCCGATCGTTAGGCAGCAAAAGGCTTCAGCCCCTTGTGATTGCGACTGACTCCGCAATCTGCGCCCAACGAATTAAACCTGTCGTGCGACTAGGCGTGACTATCCATGCACCTGCTGGGGTCTGTCCCACCCTCTAACGCCCCAGACCTCGTTTCTGGATCATTTAACCTGTTGTTTTTGCCCCATCCCTAACCGAACTTGGCCCCCAATACCCCACCTTCTCCTCCACCTCCGGGCGATCGACCTCCCAAACCATCCTTAGGTAAGGATCCTATTACCATTGGCCAACTGCTGGATAAGCGCTATCGCATCTTGCAAGTGCTTGGCTCCGGAGCCTTTGGCAAAACCTACCTGGCTGCGGATCTGCGCCGGCCGGGCTATCCCCAATGTGTGGTGAAGCAACTGCGCCTGTTGCGCCCCAACCCCACCGCCGCCAAAAACGCACACCGTCTCTTTCAACGGGAGGCGGAAATGTTGCAACGGTTGGGAACCCATCCCCAAATTCCCCGCCTGTTGGCTTTTTTTGAAGAAAACGAGCAATTTTATCTCGTCAAGGAATTTGCACCGGGTCACCCCCTCTCGCGGGAGTTGGTGGTGGGGGAACCGCTCCCGGAGCAACGGGTGATTTCCATGGTGGCGGAAATTCTGGAAATTTTGTCCTTTGTGCATGGCAACCGGGTAATTCACCGGGACATCAAACCTGCCAACTTGATCCGCCGCAGCGCTGACGGCCGGTTGGTGTTGATTGACTTTGGTTCCGTGAAGGAAATTCTGCAAACCGATGGGGAATCGGCCGCCGCCCGCACGATCGCAGCGGGTACTCCGGCCTACATGCCGATCGAACAGTTTTATGGCAATCCCCAGTTCAACAGCGATATCTACGCCGTCGGGGCGATCGCAATTCAGGCCTTAGGGGGCTTTTCCTCGGAGGAATTGCAGGCCTTGCGCGGATCCCAGGAGCCGGTGAGTGGCCGCCTGAATTGGCGAGCCAGCATTTCCGTCAGCACGGCGTTTGGAACCGTCCTCGATAAAATGGTGCATCCTTCCTATCAACAGCGCTACGCCAGCGCCGAGGAAGTGTTGATGGATCTGTTGCCGTTAATGGGCGGGAATGTTGGCGAGTCCACCACCACCGCTGCCGAGGAAGAACTAGGCAACCCCATTCCCTGGGCTGAATGGTGGCGACGTTGGTGGCCTTGGGGGTTGGGGCTGTTGGGCACGGTGGTGGGGCTGGCAACCCTCTGGCAGTCGGGGTTGCCCCAGTTGGCCATTGCCCAGATGATTTTGTCGCGGTGGTCTCAAGTGCCCACGGGGTTGGTGATGAACCAAAATGCGTCCCCCTCGGATTTGGTGGGAATTGCGCGGATGTTGGAGGGAAAAACCCCGGCTCCCGATCGCACCTGGGACTACAGCAAGGCTATTCACGACGCAACCCAAGCCCTGGTCTGGTCCGCCAGCAGTTCCGCCTATTTTTTGCGCGGCGTGGCCTACTACAACAGCGGTAACTGGAATGCGGCCTTGGCCGATTTAAACCAGGCCTTGCAGCTCGAAGCTAAGGACGCGATCGCCCGTACCTATCTGGCGGCCACGCAAGATCGCCTAGGCGATTTGCAAAGCGCCCTGGCCAGCTACGATCGCGCCATTAAAGACGATGCCAATTTGAGTGCGGCTTATCTGGGGCGCGGCTTTGTGCGGTTGGAACTGAGCGACGCGAAAGGGGCGATCGCGGACTTTGACAAAGTGCTATCTCAGCAGTCCAGTTGGTCGGCGGCCCACCGTGGCCGGGCCCTGGCCAAAATGCTGGCGGGCGACTCCGAAGGGGCGATCACCGACAGCTCCCAAGCCATTCGGCTCGATCCCAACAACGCCAGGGCCTATCAGGTACGGGGACGCACCCACTTTGCCAGCGGCAATCTGCCCTCGGCCCTGGCCGATTTGACGGTGGCCATTCGATTAGACAGCAAGGATCCGGAGAGCTACTACTATCGCGCCCTCACTCGCCAGGCCCTGGGGGAACCCCAAGGCACTCTCAGCGATCTGAATCAGGCGATCGCCCTGGACGATCGCTACGCCATGGCCTACCAACAGCGGGGATTGGTGCAGGTGGGGTTGGGCAACCGGGCCCCGGCAGCGGCGGATTTTCGACAGGCAGCCAAGCTTTGTCTCGATCGGGGGCAACTGGATTGTTATGACGCGGCCCGCCGTGAGCTAGAGAAATTGCAGGCCATGCCTTAAGGACTGTTCTCTAGTGGCGTGACAGGCTTCATTCATTGGGTCAAAGTCACGAAGCCAGTCGTAGTAACAAGGGGCTTAAGCCCCTTGCTGCCTAACGAGTTGGTGACGGCAACAGTCATTTAACTTGACCTATCAAAATAAGCTTGCCGAACTACTAGATTATTCTCCACCCCCCATACCCTCATGCTGTCGATCGGGAAAATCATCGGTAACCCATGGCCCGGGAAAGTCGCCAGACGCATTCGACAAACCGGACTGACCGGCGCAGTGGTGGGCCTGTTGGTAGGTTGCCAATCGCCCCCATCGCCTCCGCTGTCTTCGTCATCCGCGCCGATCGGTTCGCCCCCGGTGCAACCCTTGACGCGCATCACCCAATCCGGCGGCGGCATTGCGATCGCGCCCGATCGCCTGGCCGTCAGCACAGGCCAGGTGATTTTGGTGCCAGCCTACTCCCATGTGTATTACGGCGATCGGCAGGATGAATTTCTGCTGAGCGTCACCCTCAGCATTCGCAACACCAGTCTCACGGAATCGATTGTGGTGCGATCGGTGCGGTATTACGACTCCCAAGGCAAGCTGATTAAGCAATATGCCAGCAGCGCCTTGAAACTGCCGCCCTTAGCGAGCACAGAATTTTTCATTCCCCAAACCGATCGCAGCGGCGGTTCCAGCGCCAGTTTTGTGGTGGAGTGGGTCGCGGAGCAAAAGCAGGTCACGGCCCCGATCGTGGAAGCGATTATGCTCAGTACCAGTTTTCAGCAGGGCGTTTCGTTCACCAGTCCTGGCCGCGTGATTCAAGAACTTTCGGCCTCACCATCCGCCCGATCGTCCAATTCGCAGTGATGACAATGGGGCTGGACTCGTCGAACCATGGGATGGTTGGGCGATCAAAATCATGCTTCAGCAACCCTGCGGCGGCCGCCGAAATCAGGACTGAGAATTACGGGGATCCTAAAGATTGCAGGGAAATGAACGCGATCGCCATGCCTAAATCCTCGTCATCGGTGGCCAACAACAGGCGAGTGGCGTTCGGCTCCGGAGCCAGGGCGATCGCTTCGATTTTGTGGTTGCCCGCTTGGATCAGATTTTGCGGGCGATCGACCGGCTGCCAAACCCATTGGCCCTCAACCCAAGTCAGCGACCCCACCCAATACAGGGCCGACTGAAAAGGGCCCTGATCACCGCCATCGATGGTGGCCACACCCAACAGGCGACCATCGGCTAAATAAACCAAATCCGAGAGCGATCGCTGGGTGGCCAAATCCAGGGGGCCGGTCACGGGGGCGCTGCCTTGTAGCTCGATCGCGTTGGTGGCCGGGTCAAACCAACCCCAATGGAGGGTGGCGGGGCGGCCCTGGCCACCGCGATCGGCAAACAGAATCACCAGTCGATCGCCCCAGCGCACAATCCGCAGGACTTCGATATCGCGATCGGGTTCCGGAGTTGGGGGCAAGTTAAACACCGCCCGCACAGTCAGTTCACCGGCCAGCGATCGGGGGTCTGGATTCAGGAAAACCTCGGCGATCGAGGAACCGCTCTCCACCGCCGACAACCGATAGGCCCGTCCGCGACTGGTCACGGCTAGATAGTCCCCGGTTCCAGGAATGGCGCTGATGGCTTCGAGGTCGATCGGCAGTTCGGCATCGAGGGGCCAGGCCAGGGACGATCGCCCCCGGGGTGGTTGATCGCCCCATTGCACCTGACTGAGCCGATAAAGCGCCGTTCGGGCCCGATCGCCCTTGGTATCATGCACCGCCAAAAAGAAATCATGATCACCATCGGGCCCCTGCCAGGCCAGGCCACTGATGCCCGAGAAGCGATCGGCCCCGAGTTCTGTCCAGCGCAGCACCAAGGGACTGCGGGCCCAAAGGGGAGCATTGACCAGGCCGATCGCCCCGATGGTCACCAGCAACAGCAGCATCCACCGGCCCAGGCGGCGCAAAAGAATTGGGAGTCGGGGACGAGGCGATGGGGAATCAGGCAGCATCGGCGCAAAATCGATAGCGATCGATCGACTGGGGAGCGACTTCCCTAGTTTGACCGATGGGCTGAAGCGGTTGCCAGCTTAGAGAATGCTTAAAAAGTATTCTTTGGCGCGGGCAAGCACCAAGAGTCGTGAAGACAAGGGGCTTAAGCCCCTTGTCTAAGTCGATCACTGAGGCGTACAGAGTAGCAATTTTGGTTTTTCAGACATCCTCTTAGGCGACGGATTGGAAAAAGTCGATCGTGGCGCGTAGAGCTTGGGCAAACCGATCAATTTCTTCGATCGTGTTGTAGAAATACAGGCTGGCGCGGGCGGTGGAAGCAATATTTAGGGACTTGTGCAGGGGTTGGGTGCAGTGGTGACCCGATCGAATGGCGATTCCCTCCTGATCCAAAAATGAGGAGAGATCGTGGGCGTGAATCCCCTCCACGGTGAAGGCAGCCAAAGCCGCCCGGCCGGAGCCATCCCCTTGGGGACGGGGGCCATAGATGCGCACTTCAGGAATAGCCCCGAGGCGATCGAACAGGTGGCGGGTTAATTCCGCTTCATAGTCGTGAATGGCATCCATCCCGATCGCGCTGAGGTAGTCGATCGCCGCGCCCAAGGCGATCGCCTCGCCAATGGCCGGTGTGCCCGCTTCCAACTTGTGGGGCAAGTCCGCATAGGTCGATCGCTCTAGTTCCACCTCGGCAATCATTTCCCCACCCCCCAAAAAGGGCGGCATCGATCGCAACAGTTCCAACTTGCCGTAAAGGAAGCCAATGCCCGTGGGGGCGCACATTTTGTGACCCGAAGCCACCAGCCAATCACAATCTAGCGCTTGCACATCCAGGGCCAAGTGGGGCGCACTTTGGCAAGCATCAAGCAAGACTTTGGCTCCCACCGATCGAGCGGTGGCCACCACCTCCGCCACGGGCAAAACACAGCCTAAGGTGTTGGACACATGCACCAGGGAGACCAGTTTGGTGCGATCGGAAATCAGCGATCGCAACTGCTCCAAATCCAAGGATTCCGTGGCATCCAAGCCCACAAATTTCAGCACTGCCCCCGTGCGCTGAGCCACCAATTGCCAGGGCACTAAATTGCTGTGGTGCTCTGCCACGGACAGAATCATTTCATCGCCCGGTTGCAGTTGGCTCATGCCCCAACTGTAGGCCACCAGATTGATCGCTTCGCTGGCATTGCGTGTGAACACAATTTCCTGAAACGATCGGGCATTCACAAACTTGGCCACCTTTTCCCGTGCCGCTTCATAGGCATCCGTGGCCCGCATACTCAGGGTGTGAACCCCGCGATGCACATTGGCGTTGTCCCACTCGTAATAGTGCCGCAAGGCATCAATCACCTGTCGGGGCTTTTGGGAGGTGGCGGCATTGTCCAAATACACCAGCGGTTGATCATGCACCCGTTGATCCAGGATCGGGAAATCGGGGCGCACCTGTTGGGCGATCGAGCGGGGCAAGGCGAGGGTCATGGCACAGGGAACAGAACAAGAAAGGGCAGCAGACCTGATGACCAACCGGGAGCAAGGGCAATTAGCTCCCGATCAACCGGTATCGATGGCGACCGATGAACGTTCACTATTGATACGCAGGATTAATCCGTTGGGCAATTTGGCTAGCCAAGGTCGATCGCAACGAGGCGATCGGGAGGCGATCCAAAATTTCCCCGGCAAACCCATCCAACAGGAGCGATCGCGCCGTGGCCAAATCCAAGCCGCGACTGCGACAGTAAAACAGCTCCGTTTCTTCCAGTTGGCTGACCGTGGAACCGTGGGAGCACTTCACATCATCCGCAATGATTTCCAGTTGTGGCTTGGTGTCCACCCGCGCCTTGGGCGACAGCAACAGATTGCGGTTGAGCTGGGCGGCGTTGGTTTGTTGTGCATCATGATCCACAAAAACCCGTCCATTGAAGACCGTGTGGCCCCGATCGTCCGCGATGCACTTGTGCAACTGATCGGCGGTTCCGTGGGGATGGCTCAACACCAGGGAGCTATGGGTGTCCGTTAACTGCTCGCCCGTGGCCACCGACAGGCCGTTCAAGATCGTTTCAGTGCCGGGGCCCGTTTGGGCAATGTCGATCGAGTGACGGGCGATCGATGCACCCTGGCTGATGGTGGTCAGGGTGTAGTGACTGTTCCAGTCCTGGGAAATGGCGGTTTTGCCAATGTGGATCGCCTGTTCACCTTCCCGTTGCAGTCGCACATGGTGCAGGGTGGCGCAATTTCCCAGCACCACTTCCATCACGCTGTTGGTGCAGTAGCCGCCTTGCCCGATCGCCACGTAGTCTTCAATTAAGGTGCAGTGGCTGTCGCCGGCCTTGGCCAACACCAAGCAACGGGGTTGACTGATTGCCGGTTGATCCGCCGTGGCTACATAGAGCAAATGAATGGGTTTGGCCACCTGCACGCGGCGCTCCAGTTCAATCACCACACCATCGCTCAGCCCAGCCGTATTCAGAACCGAGAAGGCATCCTGGCTGCCCTGTTGGCCCAGGTGGTTTGCCAGCCGCTCCCGATCGGTCACGGCCATCAGCGAGCCGATCGTCACGCCCTCGGGTAATTCAGCCAAATTCGATAGTTCCGGCGCAAACCGACCGTTCACCACCACCACCCGCACGGGCGCTTCGGGAATGGCAAACGCCGCGATCGCCGCCGGTTCAAGGGTGGTCAGCGCCGGGGCCCGAAACGCGATCGCCAACATGGGTGACAGATCCGTAAACCGCCAATCTTCATCCCGCGTCGAAGGCAACGCCATTTCCTGCGCCACGGCCTGGGCCTGCGATCGCAGCCGCTGCACCAATTCCCAATCGGTTGTCGGGGTTGCCGCCGTCACCGTGGACAGCAAGCCCGCGTAATAGGTCGATCGCTGGGCCGCTTTGCCGGGTGCGCGATCGCCCGGCGTTGAGTTCGCCGTCAGTGCGTCCAAATCTGCCTTGTTCAAGTCCGTTAAACCACTCAAATCCACGCCCATGGTTACACCCCCACCGGCTGCAACTCATCTACCCAGTCGTAGCCCTTGGCTTCCAACTCCAGCGCCAATTCCTTATCGCCCGTCATCACGATTTTGCCGTCGTACATGACATGGACATAATCCGGAATGATGTAGTCCAGCAGCCGTTGGTAGTGGGTAATCACCAGCATCGCATTCTTTTCGTTTGCCAGTTGATTCACCCCCTCGGCCACAATCCGCAGGGCATCAATATCCAAGCCAGAATCCGTTTCATCCAACACGGCCAAGGTGGGTTCGAGCAGCGCCATTTGCAGGATTTCGTTGCGCTTTTTCTCGCCACCCGAGAAGCCTTGATTCACGCTGCGATCGAGGAAGGACGCATCCATCTGCACCACTTGCAGGCGATCGTGCACCACATCCTCAAAATCAAAGGGATCCACTTCCTCTAACCCTTGGTGTTTGCGGCGGGCATTGTAGGACGCACGCAGAAAATCCAGGTTGGAAACCCCGGGAATTTCGACCGGATATTGGAAGGCCAAAAACACCCCCGATCGGGCCCGTTCTTCCGCCTCCAATTCCAATAGATTTTGCCCTTCAAAGACCACCTCGCCACCGGTCACCTCATAGGCCGGATGTCCTGCCAAAATTTTGGAGAAGGTGCTTTTTCCAGAGCCATTGCGACCCATAATCGCGTGAATTTCGCCGGCCTTAATTTCCAGGTTCAACCCCTTCAAAATCGGCGTGTCATTCACATTGGCAGTGAGGTTTTTGACCGAAAGCACGGTCGGTGCATTATCAACAATCATCGTGGCCCTTCAACCCTTAAAAACATGCTTCCAATTCAACAAACCAGTTCAACAAACCAGTTCAACAAACAAGGGTCTTAGAGCCTGTCGTCACTGCCTGAGATCAAGCGAAAAGGGTTAATTGTCCATGCCCCAATCGTTGTAGCAAGGGGCTTAAGCCCCTTGTCTTTCGCGATCTGTTGATGGTGGAATCAGAAGCCCCTTGTTTCTCAAGATCCGCTAACAGTGAAATCAGAGTTTCAGGCAACTTGGCAATTAAGACCTAAGCCCCTTGTTTCCAATCCCGATCGACCCAGCGTCGTTAGCCCACTGAGCCTTCCAACTTCAGGCTTAGGAGCTTGTCGGCTTCCACCGCAAATTCCATCGGCAACTGGTTAAACACATCCTTGCAGAAGCCCGAAATCATCATTGAAACGGCATCTTCGGCGGAAATGCCCCGTTGCGCCAAATAGAACAGTTGGTCTTCGCCAATCTTGGACGTGGTGGCTTCGTGCTCCACCCTGGCCAACTCGTTTTGCACCTGAATGTAGGGATAGGTGTTGGCTTGGGCATTACTGCCAATCAGCATCGAATCGCATTGGGAATAGTTGCGCGCCCCATCGGCATTGGGGCCCACTTTCACCAGTCCGCGATAGCTGTTTTTGGACTTGCCCGCCGAAATCCCCTTGGAAACGATCGTGCTGCGGGTGTTTTTGCCGATATGCACCATCTTCGTGCCGGTGTCGGCCTGCTGACAGTTATTGGTGAGGGCGACGGAGTAGAACTCCCCGATCGAGTTATCGCCCACCAGCACGCAACTGGGATATTTCCAAGTAATGGCTGATCCCGTTTCCACCTGAGTCCAAGAAATCTTGGAATTCCTGCCTTTGCAGAGGCCGCGCTTGGTCACGAAGTTATAAATTCCGCCCTTCCCGTTCGCATCCCCGGCATACCAGTTTTGCACCGTGGAATATTTGATGCTGGCATTGTCCAGGGCCACCAATTCCACCACCGCCGCATGGAGCTGGTTGCTGTCATACATGGGGGCGGTGCAACCTTCCAAATAGCTGACGGAGCTACCTTCTTCGGCCACGATCAACGTCCGCTCAAACTGACCGGAATCACCGTTGTTGATGCGGAAGTAGGTGGACAATTCCATGGGGCATTCAACGCCCTTGGGAATATAAACAAAGGAGCCATCGCTAAAAACAGCGGAGTTGAGGGCCGCAAAGTAGTTATCCGCGATCGGGACAACGCTGCCCAAATATTTTTTAACCAGCTCCGGATGCTCCTTCAGGGCCTCAGAAATGGAGCAGAAAATCACCCCATGTTCTGCGAGCTTTTCGCGGAACGTGGTGGCCACGGAAACGCTATCAAAGATGGCATCCACCGCCACATTCGCCAGCCGCTTTTGCTCCGAAAGGGGAATCCCCAATTTCTCGAAGGTTTCGAGCAGGGTTGGATCAACTTCATCGAGGCTCTGCTTCTTTTGCGTTTGCTTCGGAGCGGAGTAGTAAATGATGTCTTGGTAGTTGATCGGAGGGTAGTTCACATCGGGCCAGGTCGGCTCCGTCATTTTCAGCCACTGGCGGTAGGCCCGCAGCCGAAATTCCAGCATGAACTCTGGCTCGTTTTTCTTGGCCGAAATGGCGTAGACAGTCTCTTCGCTGAGACCCCGAGGCAGGGTATCTGACTCGATGTCGGTGACGAAGCCGTACTTATAGGGTTGGTTAACGAGGGTGCTGACGGGTGCGCTCATGGCTCGTGGGGGCTGGCGTTCTTCTCGGGGGGGCGGGGGCCATCGGCGGAATGGACGATCGCACCTGTGGCTGCCGGGGCGATCGCACGGATTGTAACCACTCACCGCGCGGAAAATCGCGGGAGTGGGCAGCGCTAGCGCATGTTTAGGATTTCGTCGAGACCGATTTCCTGCTGCTCGCCCCGGAAGTCATTGTCAGGGGTTAGAAACAACATGCAGTGACATTCATAGCGCTCGCGCATGGGCACGCAAGGACAATTCCAATAGGCAGCGGCCACTTCGGCTTCCTTATCTTCGTAGTGCCGACAGGGGCAAAGGGGCGAGCCGAGTTCGTCCTTGTGACGGGCGAGACCTTCGATCACGACAGCGGTCACGCCCGGGTCAGCGCAAAAGTAAGTGCCAGTACGTTTGGCGTAGCTTTCAGCGAACTTCCGAACCGCATCAAGGCTCTTTTCGCTGGCGTGGGTCGTTGCATTGTCCATGTCGGCGGTCTCTAGAAATTAACGGTGGGGTTTGTATAATGACCTTGATTGCTAAAACAACTTGATTGTTGCGTAATCGTTTTTAGCGTACTTTAGCAACGCAAAAGTTGTCAAAGCCTGAGCGATCGAGGCCAGAATATAACAATAGGCTGTTTTCTTAACCGGTTGTTTTGAACGGGCCGATTCACGGTCGATCGACTGGCTGCCGCTGCCGAATGCTGCCCAATCCACGATCCACGGTCTGAGCGAATGAGTGCTCTTCAGCAAGCGTCCACGAAGCATGACATTTTGAAATACCTCCTCCAGCAGGGCGAGGCCACGGCCCAACGGTTGGCGGAGGCGCTGGGCATCAGTCCACAGGCCACCCGTCGCCACCTGAAGGATCTCGAAAGCGAGGGGCTGATTTTGCACGAGGCGGCCAGGGGCGGCACGGGTCGTCCCCAGCACCTTTACCGGTTGAGTCCGGCGGGGCGATCGCAGTTTCCCGACAACTACGATGAATTTGCCGTGGACTTGCTCCACACCCTGACCGAAACGATCGGGAATGATCAAGTGCAGTCCCTGCTGCGACAACAGTGGGTGCGCAAGGCGTTGGACTACCGACGACATCTGGGCGCGGGGAATTTGCGCGATCGGGTGGCTCGGTTGGTGGACTTGCGCCGCGCCGAGGGCTACATGGCTGAGTGGGAAGCGATCGAGCCGGAAGCCGAGGGTCACCCGCGCTATCTGCTGGTGGAACACAACTGCGCCATTTCCACTGTGGCCGAGTCCTATCCCGGCGTTTGCGCCCATGAGTTGGAAATGTTTGCGATCGCCCTTCAGGGCTGCAAGGTGGAGCGCACCCACTGGATTGTGGGCGGCGAGCACCGTTGTGGCTACTCCATCCAAGAGTCGGAAACCACCCCCGCGACCCGCGTCAACTAGGCTCGCCCCACCCGGCCCCACAATCCCCGGCCCCACACTCATATGAGGTGCGACATATGAGAGGTGCAACAGAAGGGGCGATTGAGGGGAGCGATCGGGTCAGAAATCGGGCTAAGGTTAACTAGCGGGGGGTTGCCGATTGCATCGCGCCTGTTCAACTCCGCCTGTTAATCCCACCCATTCCAGCCCGCCCATTGCCTCTCGGGCGCTGTCTCCCAAGCCTGGGTGAACTGAGCCAAGCGATCGCGATGGAAACCGTCCGCCTCGATGCCTATGCCGCTGAACAATCCGATGAATCCTCAGGGTTTGGAGTTTTTGACCCCCGAAGAGTCTGCAAAGGTCGATGCGGCTCTGTTGTCTCAGCCTGAAAAGTTTTTAACGCGGTTGACCCTCTCGTCTTTAAAACTGCTGCGCTACATTGCCGAGGACGAGGGCGTGGCGATCGAAGCGTTAACCCATGATCAGGTGATTGCTTGGTTTGAGCGCGAGGCAAAGCGCAAGCGCGAGCAGGGAATTGATGCGACAGTGCTGAAGTGGGATGTTTAAATCGGTTTACAGACCTGTTTTGGCGGGTCTGTTTTTGATAGATTTTGGGTCTAATGTCCTTTTGAATTGCCTTTCAATTTCCCTTTGAGCTTTAACTTCACGTTCAATTTAAGTTCAATTCCCACTCTAATCCCAACTCTAATTCCCGATTTACACCACCACCATGCTTGACTGGCTGCACACCCTTCTGGGTCACGATCATCACGCCCTATCTCAATCGATCCAAACAAGTTGGCAGTTTGGGTTTTCTGCCTTGCAAACCAGCCCTGCCAGTGAATTTTCACGGGGCTATTGTGTCCAAATCTGTGCCTTTCTGGTGCCGGCCAATTTGTTGGCAACGATTCAAGCGCTGGTGATGATGGTGATCGATCGCCCCCTGCGCGATCGACTGGTGATTGGTTTGGTCGGCAGTCTTTACGCTACCTTGATGGTGTTGCATGTGGCGACCTGGTTTGCGGTGGGCGTGGTGATGGCTCCGACCTATGTGTTGCTGTCGTTGGCGGTGGTTTGTTTGGTGATGAATGGGGCAATTATTGGGAAAGCGGTTCGCTCTCGACCCAACTTGGGCAGCTCCGTCACCGCTTCGGCCCCTGCCCTCTAGAACGACACAATTAAGACTGCACCGATCGATCAGGAACGGAAGAGATGCCTTTTGAGTAGGCACAAGTTCAAATCGATCCCCATCCTTAAAAAGGCCAACCCCAAAAAAACAGACAAGGGGCTTCAGCCCCTTGCCCCCATCATCTTGTCAGCCCACAATCTTGCTGTGGAAGAATCAGGGCTGTCACCCATTCGATTAACCCAGATCTGCTCGATCTCGATCAAACCGACTCGATCAAACCGAGATTAAATCTAGATCAGCTTGATGGCCCGCAGGGTGAACATCATGCCCGCTGCCACGCCCAACATGCCGCCAAAGAAGATGAAATAAGTCATTACGCCAGACATGGGCCAAGCCTCCCAATGGATTCTGAAAAATGGGTTAGTCCCTAACCATTGAACCATCCCGCGCTAAAATACGGCCCGCTCTGGTTTTTTGCCGTTCGTTCACTGTTGCTGGCGCAGTTGCGCTTTGGGTTATGGCCGCTACGATTCGCGTAAATTTACCCCAAAATGCCTACGACATCGCGATCGGGGCGGGCTTGCTCGATCATGTGGGCGATTGGATGCGCGAGCGATCGACCCAAACCAATCCCAAGGTTTTGCTGGTCTCAAACCCGCAAATCTTCAAGCGCTATGGCGATCGGGTGATCACGTCCCTGCGGGCGGCGGGTTACCAAGTTCAAAGCTGCATTTTGCCTGCTGGCGAGCGGTACAAAACCCCCAGCTCTCTCCAAAAAATTCACGATGCGGCTCTCGATTTCCGTTTGGAGCGATCGAGCGTCATGTTGGCGCTGGGCGGCGGAGTGATTGGCGACATGACCGGGTTTGCGGCCGCCACTTGGTTGCGGGGCATCGCCTTTGTGCAAGTGCCCACCTCGCTGTTGGCCATGGTGGATGCCGCGATCGGGGGCAAAACCGGCATTAACCATCCCCGGGGCAAAAATCTGATTGGGGCCTTTCACCAACCGAGGCTGGTGTTGATTGATCCCGAGGTGTTGGCCACCCTGCCAGGGCGGGAACTGCGGGCGGGCATGGCGGAAGTGATTAAGTACGGCATTATCTGGGATCCAGACTTGTTTGATCGGCTGGAAGCGGCCCCGCGCCTCGATCGATTTGCCGCCATTCAACCCCTGTTGGGTGAGATTTTGCAGCGATCCTGCCAAGCCAAGGCCGATGTGGTGGCCCAGGACGAAAAGGAAGGGGGCTTGCGGGCCATTCTCAACTATGGCCACACGATCGGCCATGCGATCGAGTCATTAACTAACTATCGATTGGTGAACCATGGGGAAGCCGTGGCGATCGGGATGGTGGCGGCGGCCGAGTTGGCGGCCAAAATGAGCCTGTGGGATGGGGGAAACTGTGCCCGCCAACTGGCGGTGATCCAAAAAACGGCCCTGCCCGATCGCGTGCCTGCCAGCCTGGATCCGGAGGCGATCGCCGACTCCCTGTTGTTAGATAAAAAAGTCAAAGACGGCAAAGTTCGCTTCATCTTGCCCACTCGGATCGGAGCCGTTGAAATGGTTGATCAAGTCCCCGCCGATGTGTTGTACCCAGTGCTGCGAGCCTTACAGGGTTGATAGTGGGGTCACTGAGCACCGGTCTCTGGCTGGATGCTGGCTTTTCCCGGGTTCGGTCAGTGTTCGGCCAAATGTAGTAGACTCTGCCTGACGCGGGTTCTCGTTGCATTCTGAAACGTTGGTAGCCCCATGTTCCCGTATTTGTTTCATTTCATTGCGTTTCTGGCGGCGGCGGCCATTGTGATGTGGACAACGCCGATCGTCCGGGCTGCGGGCCTCAAAACTGGGCGCTTTGATCTCCCCAACGAGCGTAAAATGCACGATCGCCCCATGGTTCGGCTGGGGGGAATTTCAATCTTTTGCGGCGCGATCGCGGCCCTTGGCCTGGTGTGGTGGCTCGGCGGCTTTGAAACCGCCAGCTCCCACAAAATCAATGAAATTATTGGCGTTTTAGGGGGCGGGATCGCTTTTTTCGCGATCGGGCTGGCGGATGACCTCTATGGCCTTTCTCCCTTCACGCGCCTGGCCATCCAAACCGCCGTCGCCACCATCTGTTGGCATGTGGGCGTTAGCATCGATTTCCTCACAATTCCTGGCTTGGGCCTGGTGCAATTGGGCTGGCTGAGCTTGCCCATCACCGTCCTCTGGTTAGTGGGCATGGTGAACGCCATCAACTGGATTGACGGTCTGGATGGGCTGGCGGCCGGCGTTTCCGGCATTTCCGCCACCGTCATGATGTTTGTGGCTCTGTTTATGAACCAGCCAGCCGTGGGCCTGATTGCTGCGGCCTTGGCGGGCGCGGCCCTCGGATTTTTGCGCTACAACTTCAATCCTGCCCAAATCTTTATGGGAGACGGGGGAGCCTACTTTATGGGCTTTGTGCTGGCAGGGGTTGGGGCGATCGGCCTGGTAAAGGTAACCGCCGTCACTTCTGTGCTGCTGCCTTACCTGATCCTGGCGGTTCCGTTGCTGGATATGTCGGCGGTCATTCTCGATCGCCTGCGCAACGGCAAGCTGCCTTGGATTGCCGACAAGCGACATTTACACCACCGCCTTCTGGATGCCGGCCTGTCCCATCGGGCGGCCGTTTTGTTTATTTACGCCCTGACCCTGTGGGTGGGCACCCTGGCTCTGGCTTTTTCCGGAATGCCCAGCGGTCTTGGCTATGCCCTCGCGGCCACCGCCGTTTTGAGCTACATGGGCTGGCAGGTTTGGCGACAGGCCAAAAACCCCTCCTAGGGCCAACTGAATGGATCCGATCGCCCTACTGATTGGCCTAGGACTAGGCGGGGCGATCGGCTGGTGGGGGCGTGCTGCTTGGCGATCGCCCAAACCCGATTTATCACCCTCCTTGGATCAGCTTCAGCATTACCTGTGGCAGTGGCACGATCGCCATGCCCAATCCTTAGATCTGCTGCTCGATCGACAGACAACCCTGGAACAGCAGTTGCAAACCTTGGGCGATCAATTAGGGGCGATCGAGCAACAGCTCAATACCTTGCCCACCGTCCCGATCGACCCCGAACCCGCACCCCTGGCCTCCGCAATTGGGTTTGATTACCTCCCCCTCAATGACCTGCTCGGCAATGGACAATGGTCAGCCGCCGATACCGCCACCCGAGACTATTTGCTAGCGGCCTTGGGCAAATCGCCCCAGGCTCCCCTCACCCCCGACGATTTCCAAAACCTCCCGCTCACGGACTTAGCCACCATCAATCATCTTTGGACCTACTGGAGCGGTGGGCGGTTTGGCTGGACAGCCCAACAAGCCGCCTGGCAAGCGGCCCAAGGCGACTATGGGCAATTTTGCGATCGGGTGGGTTGGCGCAAAGGTGAATCCTGGTGCTACTCCGACGAACTTTCCTTCCGCAACGATGCGCCCATCGGCCATTTACCCACCATTGTTTGGACAAAACGCGCCTGCTATGGACTAGGAGCCGTTCCCGTATCGAGCCTGTTAGCCGCCCTGCTCGATCGCCTGGCTCAGACCGATGGCTGAGGAGACTAGACACTTAGACAACTAATGGCCTTGGTTGTAAACCCCTTCGTCAAAGCCCCCTAAAGATCCAGATTGATAGGTATAAAAACTTATTCGTTTGAAAAATTGCATCTGTAACAATGACCCTTCTTTTCAATTGTTGAATCAAAAGCAGTGGCAATTCAAAGCCGCTTAAGAATTGCCACTGGGTCTTGCAGTCTGTAACTATCAATGCTGCCTTGGTGGGGTGATAAAAATCACTAATTGAGTGATTGGTATCCGATTACCATCCCAACAGAGCCAAATTGTGCTTCATTTCGAGAAATAGAGCATAGCTATCAGCCGTCAAAGATTTTTCAATAGAAATATTGACCACAGAGTGATTTTTAAGCGATCACGAGGGATTCCTTTGGCGTAGATTAAAAAAGCTAAATTGCGTATCCCCGTTGCTCTTGAGCAATACAAAACTTAATGATTAGAAATCATGATTATTTGCTTAATAGACTGTGATAGCAAGCTGGCTTCAATCGTTCAATACACAAAGCCTGGAATGCTGAAGCATTTCATCTCTGTCATGTTGATCCCATGTCTAGCTTTTCAATCTTTATGGTCAGCACTGACTGCTTATGACTGTGACAAACCTAATTCGATTTAACAATTTACGGGGCGATATATTTGGCGGTGTTACTGCCGCAATCGTTTCGTTGCCCTTAGCCCTGGCTTTCGGCGTGGCCTCGGGTATTGGCCCGATCGGAGGCCTCTATGGTGCTATCTGTGTAGGTTTTTTTGCAGCCCTCTTTGGCGGCACTCCAACCCTAATTTCAGAACCAACGGGGCCGATGACGGTGGTCATGACCTCGGTTGTGGCAGGTCTAACGGCCCAAAACCCTGAAAATGGGTTAGCCATGGCCTTTACAGTGGTGATGTTGGCCGGTTTATTCCAAATTATTTTTGGAATTTTTAGACTCGGAAAATATGTCACCCTGATGCCCTACAGCGTCATTTCAGGCTTCATGTCTGGGATTGGGGTAATCCTAATCATTTTGCAAATTCCCCCCTTCTTGGGCCAAGCCGCTCCGAAGGGTGGGGTGCTGGGAACGGTGTTGGCGATTCCTGAGCTATTGAGCAAAATAGCTCCCGCAGAGGCCATTCTAGGGGCCCTGACGCTGGCGATCATTTTCTTGATGCCCAAAAAGCTGAAGAAGCTTGTACCGCCGCAGTTGGTCGCGTTGGTCGTTGGCACGGTTATTTCATTGACGGTGTTCAAAGACGCGGAAATTCGCCGCATCATTGATGTGGGGCAAATTCCGATGGGCTTGCCGCAATTGCGCTTGCCAATGTTCACCCCAGATCAACTCACAACCATGTTGGTGGATGGTGTGATGTTGGGAATGCTGGGTTGCATTGACACATTGCTAACGGCGGTGGTGGCTGATAGCTTGACCCGGACAGAACACAAGTCTGATAAGGAATTGATTGGCCAAGGTATTGGCAACATTGTTTCTGGCCTATGCGGTGGTTTACCCGGCGCAGGGGCAACGATGGGCACGGTGGTGAACATCCAAACCGGGGCAACCACGGCGGTCTCAGGCCTGACAAGGGCCCTGGTGCTGTTGGTGGTTGTGCTGGGGGCGGCTCGCTTCACGGAGCCGGTACCAATGGCGGTGCTGGCAGGGATTGCCCTGAAAGTGGGGATCGACATTTTGGACTGGAGCTTCCTGAAGCGATCGCACGTGGTGTCCGTCAGAGGCTCGCTGATTATGTACGGCGTGCTGCTGCTGACTGTGTTTGTGGATCTGATTGTGGCTGTGGGCGTGGGTGTGTTTATCGCCAACATCTTGACGATCGAACGCCTGAGCGAACTGCAATCACAAGAGGTGAAGTTAATCACAGACACCGATGATGATGTGCGCCTAACGGACGAGCAAAAGCGGTTGTTGGATCGGGGACAGGGCCGAGTTCTGCTGTTCTATCTCAGTGGGCCGATGATCTTTGGTTTATCCAAAGCGATCGCTCGGGAGCATAACGCCATGCATGAGGGAGATGCATTGGTGATGGATCTCAGCGATGTGCCTTTGCTGGGGGTAACGGCTTCCTTGGCGATCGAGAATGCAATCCGCGATGCCCATGATCGAGGTTTGCAGATCTATATCGTCGGAGCCAGCGAGAAGATCCAGCGTCGTTTGCAACGGTTGGGCCTGATGGATCTGGTCTTGGCGGAACATCTGATCGACGATCGGACCGCGGCCCTCAAAGCTGCCGTTGCCTCAGTTCAAAGCCCCGAGCCGACTTTAGCCTAAGTTTGGCCGGAATCGTTAGGCTAGGAAAAACAGCGATTCCCCGCTCTCCCCCTGCTTTTCCAGCCCACTCAGTCCCTATGAGCCGTTCATGATTCGTGGGCAGGCCCACCACCTGCCCACCCTTAGCTCCCAGTTGGAGTGATTGTTCTTAAACTTCGCAACCAAATCCATGTTCTTACAGGAAACCCTGGCGGCTTTCATCACGCGGATGGATGGCATCGCTCCAAGCAATTTTGTTCCCTTGTTTGGGCCCCTGCTGGCCACCGCCGAAGCTGAAAACTCCCCGATCGTTTTGGCTGGCGTGCTGTTGTCTTTGGTGATCATTTATTTGTCCAGCAAACTTGGCTCAGAAGTGGCCAAGCGATTGGACTTTCCGCCCGTTTTGGGCGAACTGGTTGCCGGGGTGATCGTTGGGGTGTCGGCACTGCACCTGATCGTGTTCCCGGAAGGGGGCTTGACGGCCAATGACTCGATCGTGATGCAGGCCCTCAGCCTGATTAACACCCTCACGCCCGAAGCCGTCACGGATATCTTTAGCTCCCAAAGCGAAGTCATTTCCGTGCTGGCGGAATTGGGCGTGATTGTATTGCTGTTTGAAATCGGCCTGGAATCCGACCTGCGGCAACTCAAAGAAGTGGGCATTCAGGCCACTGTTGTAGCCTGCGTTGGAGTTGTTGTTCCCTTTGTTGCGGGCACTGCGGGGCTGATGACTATTTTTGGTGTGCCCGCCATTCCCGCCATCTTTGCGGGTGCGGCCCTCACCGCCACCAGCATCGGGATTACCTCCAAAGTCCTGTCGGAGTTGAACCAGCTCAAATCCAAGGAAGGACAAATTATCGTCGGCGCGGCGGTGATTGATGATGTGCTGGGAATCGTGGTTTTGGCCGTGGTGGCCAGCCTGGCCAAGACTGGCGAAATTGACACCGGCAACGTGATCTATTTGATTGTTAGCTCCACGGTGTTTCTGTTTGGCTCCATTTTCCTGGGCGGTGTATTTAACAAGTTTTTTGTGAAGACCGTCGAAACGCTGAAAACACGCGGCAACATCGTGATTCCGGCCTTTATTTTTGCCTTCTTCATGGCGTTTTTAGGCAACGCAATTCATTTGGAAGCCATCTTGGGAGCCTTTGCTGCTGGGTTGGTGTTGGATGAAAGCGATGCCCGCAATGAGCTGGATGAATTGGTGAAGCCGATCGCGGATTTGCTGGTGCCCATTTTCTTTGTGACGGTCGGGGCCCGCGCCGATTTGGGTGTTCTGAACCCGGCCGTTCCCGAAAACCGGGCCGGCCTGCTGATTGCCGTGTTCTTGGTGGCTGTGGCGATCGTGGGCAAGTTGGTGACCGGCTGGGCCGTGTTTGGGCAACCGGGCATTAACCGCCTGGCGATCGGGGTGGGCATGATTCCCCGGGGCGAAGTGGGTCTGGTGTTTGCGGGCATCGGTTCCGCCAGTGGTGTGTTGAGCAAGCCCCTGGAAGTGTCGATCATCATCATGGTGATCTTGACCACCTTCCTGGCTCCGCCGTTCTTGCGAGTGGCCTTTGGGCAGCAGGAATCGAGCACCAGCGAATCAACCCCCTAGGGATTTTTTCAGCGATTCGCCCAGTTCTCGAAATTCTCTAAGCAACAATTGCCACTGATCACCATCGATTGCAATTGATTGCTCATCATCAAACTGGATCACCGTCGGGGGCCTTGGCTCCCGATTTTTTTTGCTTGGCCTTGGCTTTTCTGTTGGCTTTTGGGATCGATGATTGGGGCGATCGGGCGTTGGGCAATCCCTCACTTTTTCCAAAATCTGGTAGATTCAGGCAGTCGAACAATGAGTCCTAAGCCGTTATGACCTATTGCCTTGGCATTGTTACCCAGGAAGGATTGGTGATGGCCGCCGATTCGCGCACTAATGCCGGTGTTGATAATGTTTCCACTTATAAAAAGTTATTTGACTTTTCTTTGCCAGGCGATCGGGTGGTTGTTGTTTGCACCTCCGGGAATTTATCTCTCACGCAATCGGTTATTAGTCATCTTGAACAGGATTTAAAAAATCAAGCCAGCATCACGCTCCACTCCCTCACCAGCATGTATGACCTGGCCCATTATGTGGGTCAAACCCTCCGCAAAATTCACCAAGAACATTCTGAGTGGCTGCGGAAAGACAATGTGGATTTTTCGGGAAATCTGCTCTTGGGGGGACAAATTCGCGATGAAGGCCCCCAGCTATTTTTGATTTATAACCAAGGCAATTTTATCCATGCCACGGTAGAAACCCCATTTCTGCAAATTGGGGAAACTAAGTATGGAAAGCCCATTCTCGATCGCACCGTCAGCTTCAACACGCCCCTCAACTCAGCGGCCAAGTGTGCCTTGCTTTCCCTAGACTCCACCATGAAGTCCAATATTTCCGTTGGCCCCCCGATCAACATGGTGATGTATCGCAAAGACTCCTTTGAAATTCGCCATCGGCTGCGGCTACCGGCGGGCGATCCCTACTTGACCAAAGTGGGGCAAGAATGGGCTGCTTCTTTGCGCAAGGCCTTTGATCAAATGCCCGATTTAGAGTGGGAACATACCAACTAACCCAACTCATCACAACTCATTCTCATCACAACTCATCGAAGACAAGGGGCTTAAGCCCCTTGTTACCACGACTGGCTCCGCAACTTTGACCCAATGTATTAAGCCTGTCGCGCTACTAGGTAAAGTTAAGCGCTGGGAAATTGGTTGCGAATCACCACCTCTGAAAGGGGCAATTGGCCACCCCGTTCCCGCGCCGGTTGCACGGCCTTGCCTACCGTAATCATCATGCCAATTAGATGATCGGCCGGGAGCTGAATAATGTCAGCAACCGCCTGGGGATCAAAACCAATCATTGGACAGGTATCGTAGCCCATGGCTTTGGCAGCCAACATCAAGGTTTGGGCCGCAATTCCACAGGAACGCATCGCTTCATCCCGTTGCAGGGCCTCGCTTCCCTCATAGAACTGAATAATCATCGGCACCAATTGTTGGCGAACTGCTTCGGGGGCGTTTTGCCAATAGCGTTCCGGTTGCTGTTGCCAAGCGTTCAAATTTCCACACAACAACACCAACAGGGACGCATCGGTCACTTGGGCTTGATTCCAAGAGGCGGCCCGAATTTGTTGGCGCAATTCGGGATCATCCACAATCACAAATCGCCAATTTTGAATATTGAACGATGTGGGCGAGAGCAACACATGCTCCATCAGGGTCTGAATTTCCGCTTCAGACATTTGATGATTGGGGTCGTAATGCTTGACGGCGCGACGTTGCTGAATAGCGGTCAGGGTATCCATAAGCTGTCCTGAATGGGGTGAATCGACTCAATTGAAGGGAAAGCTGCGGGTCGCCAAGGCCATGGGCCGCCTCCTAGCGACTTTGGCCCAAGCTCAGGGTGGGGAAATCAAATCGGGGAACGAAACCGACGAAAATTTCTCCTCACCCTGCGTTAAGTTTAGTAACATTGCCCGCAACTGCGACGAAGAGGAGAAACACCGTGAATCTGATTCCCGAAGACATTAAGCCCTATCTGAATTTGTTTCACCCGATTTTGATGTGGGTGTTGTTGGGTCTGACGGTTTATGCGCTGTATTTGGGAGTCCAGGCCCGTCGGACTCGGACAGCGGAGGCGGAGGTGCGCAAGGAGCTGATTAAAAGGAAGTTTGCCAATCGTCACTACCAAATCGGCTCGTTGATTTTGGCGCTGATGGTGTTGGGGACGATCGGGGGGATGGCAGCGACCTATATCAATAACAACAAGCTGTTTGTGGGGCCGCATCTGTTGGCGGGCTTGGGGATGACGGGGCTGATTGCTGTGTCGGCGGCCCTTTCGCCGTTGATGCAAAAGGGTCAAGATTGGGCCCGCTATGCCCACATTGGTTTGAATGTGGCAATTGTGGGACTGTTTGGCTGGCAGGCGGTTTCAGGAATGGATATTTTCCAGCGCATTTTGCAGAACTTTTAGGTGCGGGTTGCTGACGGAAGACAGAGTGCCGTTGATGAACCCTATGGATCCTGTGTAGGCGGCCGGTGCGATCGCGCCGGTTTTTTTGGGCCCCGGCTCCGGGGCCGATCGAGACCGGGTGGCCACCAATTTGGAGGCCGGCTCCCCCCTGCCCGTCCGGGCGATCGCAACGTTACCATGGCCAAATTGGGCCCAAACTTGCGCCACCTGCGTTGAAGGGCGTTTAAGGGCGATCGCCTCGCCCGGGGCCGCAGCACCTTCATCCGTTGTTAATACAGCATCGATATCAACCATGCCACAAACGTTTTATGTGAACCCGACCAGCGGTAATGACAGCGCTGATGGATCCCAGGGTGCGCCGCTGAAGACCATTGCGGCGGCCCTGCGCAAAACCCAAGCGGGCGATCGGGTGCAATTGGCTGCGGGAACTTACAGCAGCACCAGCGGCGAAGAATTTCCGCTGACGGTTCCTTCGGGGGTGACCGTGGTGGGCAACGAAGGCACGAAGGGCAGCGGCGTTCTGGTGCGGGGCAGTGGTCGCTATGTTAGCCCCACCTTTGCGGGTCAAAATGTCCTTTTTTTGTTAACGGACGATGCCCATCTGCGGGGGGTGACGGCGACTAATCCGGAAACGCGGGGAACGGCGGCTTGGGTGGAGTCGGCTCGCCCCACGATCGCCAACAACACGTTTGTGAACTCCAACCGAGAAGGGGTGTTCGTCAGCGGCTCCAGTGTGCCCCTGGTGGAAGGAAATTTGTTTGAAACCAACTCCGGTAATGGCTTGTCGATCGACCGGAACTCCAGCGGCACAATTCGCGGCAACACCTTCCGAAATACGGGATTTGGGATTGCGGTGGGGGGCAATGCCAGCCCCACCATTAGCGGCAATGTGATTACGGGGAACCGTAGCGGCGTGGTGGCTTCCCAAACGGCCCGCCCCATTTTGCGCAACAACACGATCGAGAACAATCGAGATGACGGCCTGACGGTGATCAATCAGGCCTTGCCGGACTTGGGCAGCGCCGGACAGCCGGGGAATAATGTGTTTCGGGCGAATGGCAAGTACGACATTCAGAACGCCACCACGAATACGATCATGGCCGTTGGGAACCAGATTGGAACGGTGTTGGGGGCTGTGTCCTCGTCCGGTTCGGTGTCGCCATCGCCCACGCCTGTGCCAATTCCGTCTCCCGACCCCACGCCCACGCCCACGCCCACCCCGATTCCCGTGCCCACCCCGATCGATGACTTGAAGGGCCACTGGGCAGAGGCGTTTATTCGGGCTTTGATCAGCCAGGGAGTGGTGAAGGGGTTTGAAGATGGCTCTTTTCGGCCCAATAACAAGTTGACGCGGGCGGAATATGCGGCGCTGGTGGTGAAGGCGTTCGATCGCCCCCTGGTCAAACCTCCCATTGGTTTTAGTGATGTGCCAGCGGGTTTTTGGGCGATCGGGGCGATCGCCAAGGCCAGCCAAATGGGCTTCATTTCCGGTTTCCCCGACAACAGCTTTCGCCCGGGCCAGAACTTGACCCGCACCCAAGCCCTGTTGTCGATTACCAATGGCTTGGGCCTGTCGGGTGGATCGCTGAATCTGTTGGGGAATTTTGCCGATCGCGCGCAGATCCCCAGCTACGCCACCAACCCGATCGCGACGGCCACCGCCAATCGCTTGGTGGTGAATTATCCCCAACTGAACGCCCTGCGCCCCCTGGAAGACATCACCCGCGCTGAAGTGGCCGCCTTGATCTATCAAGCACGGGTGTTGCTGAACCAAGCGCCGGCCCTCACATCGCCCTACATTGTGCAGCCCGATACGAAGTTGCCGGCCTTTACGGACACGCGCAACCACTGGGCAGAACCGTTCATCGAGGCCTTGGCCAATCGGGGGCTAATCGGGGGCTTCCCCGATGGATCCTTCCGGCCCGATGCCACCATGACCCGTGCTCAGTTTGCCAGCGCGATCGCCAAGGTCTTTAATCCACCGGCCGAGCGACCGGGCAAAACGTTTACGGACGTGAGTTCCAGTTTCTGGGGCAATGCGGCGATTCAGCAGGCCTACCGGGCAGGCTTCATGTCTGGCACGTCGGAAACCACCTTCAGCCCCGATGCCACCTTGCAAAAGGTGCAAATTGCCGTGGCCCTGGCCAGTGGCTTGGATTGGCCGGACGGCACGGAGGCGGATTTGGCTCCCCTAAGCGATCGAGAAGCGGTGGCCAAGTGGGCCCGGCCCAAGGTGGCTGCCGTTTTGAAGCGCAAGGCGTTGGTCAGTTACCCCAGTGCCAATACCTTTGCTCCCGAACGGTTTGCGACGCGGGCGGAGGTGGCGGCCATGTTGTACCAGGCCCTGCGCGATCGGGATGGATCTTTAACGGCCATTAATTCTCCCTACGTTCTTTCGGCTTAGGCCGATCGGGGGGGAGGGGAAGGGATCCTCGATCCCCCCGCAACGCCACAGCCCAGAAATCCCGTTCAGAAATCCAGCCCAGTAATCCAGCCCAACAATCCAGCAAAGCAACGTCGGTGAATCCTGCCATGACTCGGGACTATGACCTGATTGGTTACGGTGATGAAGTGCCAGGGGTTCTGGCCCTGGTGGCGGCGGCCCGAGAATATCGGGCCCGATCGGGCGGTCAGCAACTCAAAACCCTGCTGCTCACGGCCGGTGACACCAGCTATGGCGTGGGTGGCCACCTGATCCGGGGGCAACTGTGCTACCTAGACCGCACCCATTTGGCCCCCAAGCTCCGGGAACAATATGGCATGGGTCTCTATGGCGATCCCGCCAGCCTCTATCAAGAGTTCTTGCAGCGATCGGGCGTGGTGGAAGTGGGCCTCGATTGGCGCAAGGGCGATCGGGCCCTGCGGGAAATGCTGCTGGAAGCGGGCGTGGATATTGTTGATCAGGCAAAAATCGCCCGCGTCCAAAAAACGGGCGATCGGCTCCTGTCCATCACCACCGATGACGGCGATACCTTCCAAGCCAAGCAGTTCATCGATTCCACCGTGAATGCGGGTCTCTTGCAAAGGGCCCGAGGCCTCACCGTCCGAGGCTTTGGCACCTTGGGGCTACCGGAGTCGGCCCTGCCGGTTTCGCTGGTTTTCGAGACCCAGGGCCTCACCGTAGACTTCCTGCGCCGGGCCGAAGCGGGTTGGATTCAACGATTCTGTAATCCCAAGGATGCCGAAGCCCAAAAATATCTCTCGATCGCAGCCGGTGGCGATCCCAAGCGCGTGCAGTGGTTCATCTCCCGAATGCAGGATAGTGCCGGCCGACCAATGACCATGGTGGTTGGCCCCGACTACATCGATGTGCGCTGCCATGTGTTATCGGTGCTCTATCACGCCTATCGCGGGACTGCCTGGAATTTGGAGCAAACCAAATTTGTCCTCGACTCACCGAACATTGCTGTGTTGCCGGGCGGGCGCATGTCCTGGAACGCGCTGCTTTGTTTTGTGACCGCCAACGAAGCGGAAGCCTTGGCCCAAAATGCCGGTCTGCCCACCGCCCGGATGCAGCAGGAGGTGGATCACGTGAGTCGGTGGCTCAAGAGCTTTGGGCAACAAATCACCGTGACCCCGGCCCATGAACTATACATCCGCTATGCGGGCAGCATGGTGGATCCGATTCACCCGTTTTCCGGGGCCCAAATGCTGGCGGGCGGTTTGCCCACCCGTGAGGCCCTGGGCACCTTCTGCTACAAGTTCGATGTGCGGGGCGGCATCCCTGGCCTGGGCAAAAAAGCACTGGCTAAAAATCACAAGAGTTTGCAATTTTTGGCGGAACCTGTACCGGTGTTTAACTACGGCATTCGCCACGCCATTTCCAAATCCGTGCCCAATGTGGCGGTGGTGAGTCCGGCTTCTGGTTATTTCGGCATTGCCCCGGCGGCCGGGCGGATTGTGGAGTTGAATGCGGGGGTGGGCCAAGGTCTGGGGATTGCGGCAGCGATCGCCATTCAAGGGGGGCGAAACCTGGCCGATATGACCAACGTGGAAGTCAATCAGGTTTTGAAAACGCGGGGACAGTTGCCGACCATTTACGGAATTGGGCAGGCCCTCTCCCAAAAGTTTGCAGACTTTGAAAAGGACATGTTTCCTGATCCGTTGCCGATTCCGCAGCCCGATCCGATCGATGATCTGTCCGATCACTGGGCAAAGGGATTCATTCAGATCCTGCGCGATCGCAAGGTGATGGGGGGCTATGAAGACGGCTCCTTCCGCCCCAACAACACCATCAGCCGGGCGGAGTTCTCGGCGGTGTTGGGCCGGGCGTTTGATTTACCCCTGCGGCGGGCGGAGCGAGCGTTTGTGGATGTGCCCAGCAACCATTGGGCCCATGGGGCGGTGCAAAAGGCCTGGCGCATGGGATTCTTAACGGGCTATCAGGGCGATCGCTTCTTGCCCAATGCGGAAATTCGGCGCGGCGATGCCATGACCGCCCTGGTGAATGGTTTGGGGTTACCGGCGGGCGATCTGAAACTGCTGGGGCTATACCAAGACCGGGCCACCATTCCCAGCTACGCAACGGGGGCGATCGCCACGGCCACGGAGCGGCGCATGGTGGTGAACTATCCTCAAAAACGCCAGATTCGGGCCCAAGATCCCCTCACTCGGGGAGAGTTGGCCACCCTGATTCACCAGGCCCTGGCGGCGCGGGGGGCAGTTCCGCCGCTGAACTCCGAGCACATTGTGCAGCCGATCGACCCTAGCACCCTGCCCCTGTTTGCGGATTTGGAAGGGCATTGGGCCCGGCATTTTGTGGAAGCCTTCGCGATCGAGGGTTGGATCAGCGGCTACAAAGACGGCAGCTTTCGCCCCAATGACCCCATGACCCGGGCCCAATTTGCCGTGCTGGTGACTGCCGCCATCAAACCCCTGGCCCGCCGATCCGCCAAGACATTTCGGGATGTGCCCCGAGGCCACTGGGCCGATCGCGCCATTGAGCAGGCCTATGCGGCTGAGTTTCTTTCGGGTATGGGGGCCGATCAATTCCAGCCCGATGGCCCCCTCAAGCGACTGCAAGTGGCCGTGGCCTTGGTGAGCGGGTTGCAGTGGGCCGATGAAGCCGTGGCGGTGCTCGATAGTTTGAGCGATCGCGCTGCCATTCCCACTTGGGCCCAACCCAAGGTAGCCACCGCCCTGCGTCGTCGGTTGCTGGTGAATTATCCCGATCCCCAACGATTTGACCCCGATCGCACCGCAACCCGGGCGGAAGTCGTCGTCATGCTTTACCAAGCCCTGGTCGCCAGCGGCCGGCTCAAGCCCCTGAACTCCGACATGATCAGCCAACCTGCTCCCCTGCCCACTTGAGATCTCATCGGCTCCCCCTTGGCAATTGGGGTGATTTTGGCAACATGGGGGTGCAAACCCGATCAAAATTCCCATGCCTTTCCAAGCCATTCCCCGTCGCCTCAAGCTCTGGCGCAGCCAGCGGCGCTCCAAGCTATTTAGCATTCCCGCGCAAATCTTGTCGCCCGCCGTTTTTCCTTGGACCCAGGACGGAGCCGAAGACTTCTTTGCCGAAGAACCCGGCAGTACTCCGGGAACATTGCGGATTGACCCCGATGCCGCTCCGTCGGAGTTAATCGCCATCGATTACAGTCGCACCCACTGGGAACGGCAACTTTTGGCCGCCCCCACTGACTGTGAACCCCTGCTCGACTCCGGATCGGTCACTTGGTTGGATGTGCAAGGGCTGGGTTCTGAGGACGTGTTGCGCCAGTTGGGACAAGTGTTTCGCCTCCATGCCCTCACCCTGGAAGACATTGCCAATGTGCCCCAACGGCCCAAGGTGGAATTTGAGGACGATCGGATTTTGGTGTTGGTGCATATGTTGTCGCCCAGGGGCAAAGGGGGCGGTTATTTTACAGAACAAGTCAGCCTTTTATTGGGCAGTAATTATGTTGTGACCGTGCAAGAAGAATCGGAGCACGATGCCCTAGAACCCGTGCGAGAACGCCTGCGAACCGATCGGGGAATTATTCGACGCATGGGATCCGATTATTTGCTATGTGCCCTTTTGGATGCGATCGTGGATGGGTGCTATCCCGCCATGGATTATTACGGTCAGGAAATTGAACGATTGGAATGCGCCATTTTGTTTGAACCCGATCGCAAACTAATGCGCGAAATTTATATGATTGAGCGTGATTTATTGACCCTGCGGCGTTGGATGGCTCCCCAAACCCACGCGATCGCCCTGTTGATGCGTGAACAACATCCCCTGATCACTCAAGATGTGCGGGCCTATTTACAGGAATGTTATGAACATGCAACGGATATTTTGGATGTAGTCACGCTCTATCAAGAATTGACCGTGAACTTGATGAATTTATACATGTCCGCTGTTAGCAACCGCATGAATGAAATCATGAAGGTGTTAACCATTGTTTCGGCAATTTTTATTCCCCTTACCTTTTTGGCGGGGATCTATGGCATGAATTTCAACACCGAAACTTCGCCTTGGAATATGCCAGAGCTGAATTGGCGCTATGGCTATCTTGTCTGTTGGTTAGTGATGATTGTCACTGCCTGTGGGTTGGTGCTGTATTTTTGGCGAAGAGGCTGGTTTAAGAATTCTTTTTAAGGCCTTGGTGGGTGCTGTTGATTGTGGTCACTGAGAGGATGTCTGAAAAGCCAAAATTGCTACTCTGTATGCTCCAGCGATCAACGCAAACAAGGGGCTTAAGCCCCTTGCCCCCACGATAATTGATGCTTGGCCCGTACTGAAAGATGCTTCTCAGACATCCGCTGACTGTGACCGCTCGGGCCATGGGAAAATCTGGGTTAAGGGTGATCCGGATCGAGAGCGATCTGGATTGAGGATCGACCCCACCATTGCGAAGCACGATCGAGCGGCTCCGGGATCGAGGAACCGGGCCATAATGAAACTGAACCGGTTTAAGTCTCAGCCGATCGGGCAGTAGCCGCACTTTGTGCAATTAAGCCCAAAACTTCTTGCTGCGGGCCCCTATTTCGGCACAAATCACGATTGATCTGGATTTTGCAATCACCGATCGGGAGGTGGCTATGCGCGCAGTGTTAATGGCTGGTGGTTCTGGAACGCGCCTGCGCCCATTGACCTGTGACTTACCCAAGCCAATGGTTCCAATTTTGAACCGCCCGATCGCTGAACATATTATCAACCTGCTCAAGCGCCACGGAATTTTTGAAATTATCGCTACCCTGCATTATTTGCCCGATATTTTTCGGGACTATTTTCAGGATGGAGCAGATTTTGGGGTGCGCTTAAGCTATGCCGTTGAGGAAGATCAACCCCTTGGCACCGCCGGTTCCGTGAAAAATGTTGAAGAATGGCTCAGTAGCACGTTTTTGGTCATTAGTGGCGACAGCATCACGGACTTTAACCTACAGGCCGCGATTGACTTCCATCGCCAGAAACAATCGAAAGCAACCCTAGTGTTGACAAGGGTTCCCAACCCGATCGAGTTTGGAGCAGTGATTGTGGATGGGGATCAGCGCATCGTTCGCTTCCTAGAAAAACCATCAGCCAGCGAAATTTTTTCCGACACGATCAACACGGGAATTTATATTCTCGAACCGGAAGTTTTGCGCTATTTAGACCGCAATCAGGAAGCAGATTTTTCCACAGATTTGTTTCCCTTACTTCTGGCCGAAGGAGAACCTATTTATGGCTACATTGCTGAGGGCTATTGGTGCGATGTGGGGCATTTAGACACCTACCGCGAAGCCCACTATGCGGCTCTTCACGGCAAGGTCAAACTGGACTTTGCCTATCAAATGATTGCGCCGGGTTTGTGGGTGGGTGAAAATACCGCGATCGACGATCGCGCCAAAATTTTGCCCCCTGTCTTAATTGGTCACAATTGCCGAATTGGCCCCCGCGCCACGATCGAATCCGGCACGGTGATTGGCGATAACGTCACGATCGGTGCTGAAGCGGATCTCAAGCGCCCCATCATTTGGAACGGGGTGATCATTGGCGAAGAAGCCCACCTCTACGCCTGCACGATCGCCCGAGGGGTGCGGATCGATCGCCGGGCCCGGGTGTTTGAAGGCGTGGCGATCGGCTCCCTGTCCATGGTGGGCGAAGAGTCCCAAATCAACAGCCTGGTGCGCGTTTGGCCCAGCAAGCACATTGAGTCGGGAGCCATCCTCAATCTGGATTTAATTTGGGGCCAAACCGCCCACCGCAACCTATTTGGTCAACGCGGCGTAGCTGGCTTAGCCAACATTGACATCACGCCAGAATTTGCCGTCAAGCTGGGAGCCGCCTATGGTTCCACCCTGCAACCGGGCGCACAGGTGACCGTTTCGCGCGACCAACGCAGCATCTCGCGGATGGTGACGCGATCGTTCATTTCCGGCCTGATGTCCGTGGGGGTCAATGTCCAAAACCTGGAAGCCACGCCGATTCCCGTGGCTCGTAGCGTTGTGCCCACCTTGGGAGTGGTGGGCGGTGTGCATGTGCGCATTGATCCCGATCGCCCCGATCGCGCCGCCATTGAATTTTTTGACGACAAGGGGATTAACCTCTCCAAAGGCAAAGAGAAAAAAATCGAAGGGGCCTATTTCAAAGAAGATTTGCGCCGGGTTCAAATTGACGAAATTGGCGATGTTTTTTACCCCAGCCAAACCCTTGAAATCTACCGCAGTTGTTTTGAAAAACACCTCAACCTAGAGGCCATTCGCTACAGCAACGCCAAGGTGGTGGTGGACTATGCCTATTCTGTTTCTGGGGCGATTTTGCCCCAATTACTGAGTAAGTTTGGTTGCGAAGCGGTGGTGCTGAATGCCAGCTTGACCCAAATGGTGGCCGATGCCGATGGTCGAGAGGCCCTGTTGGTGCAGCTAGGCCGCGTGGTGGAAGCGATTTCCGCCACCTTTGGGGCCCAAATTTTGGCCAATGGGGAGCAGTTAATTTTGGCCGACGAGGCCGGTGGTCTGATTCGTGGGGAGGCACTCACGGCGTTGCTGGTGGAAGCAGTGTTGGCGGCCCATCCTCGATCGTCCGTGGTGGTTCCTGTACGGGCCTCCGGGGCGATCGAGCAAATTGCCCGCCGCCATGATGGCCGCGTCATCCGCACCAAATGTAATCCCACCGCCCTGATGGAAGCCTGTCGCGCTTATCCCAATGTGGTGCTCGGCGGCAGTGGAGATATGGGCTTCATTTTCCCAGAATTGCATCCGGGGTTTGATGCGATGTTCTGCGTTGCCAAACTGATTGAATTATTGGCCATTCAAGAGCGAACCCTAGCGGATTTACGAGCCGATAGTTTGCCCCGTATCTATCACAAATACTTCACTGTTCGCTGTCCTTGGACGGTGAAGGGATCCCTAATGCGCCACTTAGTTGAATCCCACTCACCCAGCACCTTGGAAATGATTGATGGGGTTAAGGTGCACGATCGCGCACGGGACAGTTGGATCCTGGTGCTGCCCGATGCCAGTGAACCCCTGGTGCATTTAATTGCCGATAGCCCCAGTCGAGAATGGGTGGAACTGACCCTGCGGGACTATCGCCAATTGGTGCAGGAATTCATTGCGCGCGATCGGGGCATTGAAGAAGTCGTGGAGTTTGAAAACCGGGTTTTGGCCTAGCGGATTTTCGCTCAACTTGTAGTAGCGCGGCTGCCTTAATTGATTGGGTTAAAGTTGCGGAGTCAGTCGTTGTAACAAGGGGCCTAGGGGATGTCGCCATTTTTCAAGGTGATGCTGAAACGGTTGATTTTCCATGTCCTAATCGTCGTAACAAGGGGCTTAAGCCCCTTGTCCCCCACGATCCGCTAACGGTAGATCTAGGGTTTCGGGTTCAACGATGACAAACCCTAAGCCCCTTGCCACCTAACGATCAGGTCACGACAACCATCATTTGACTTGACCGATCAACATAAGCTTGCCGCGCTAGTAGGGTGGGCAATGTCCACCTGCGACTCATTTCTCAACAACTCTGATCGCCCTTTGGGAGAGAGGAATCAGCAACTTGGGGATAGATGTTGCCTTGGCTAGGGAGTCGTGAACAACGCTCACCCTAATAGCTGGATCTTGGCTGAAATCTTGATTCAGGCCTTGGCTGCGGCCAGCCCTCCGCAGCTCCTGCCACAACCCAAGTAACAATTAATACAAACAAATCACTGGAATTGGGATTCCACCCAGAAACCGGTAGCATTCCGTAGCATTCAGTCGCCACCAAACTCGGCACAATCGAGTATTCTGTGAATGACTCTCGCGATCACCCCATGGAAGACCGTCCCACCTCCCGTGACACCCATGCGGACATTGAGCGGCTCATTGAATCGGCTCCGTTTTTTCGGGCGCTGCCGCGTGATGCCGTCGAGTTAGCTACTGCCCACGTTGTCACCCGCACCCACCCATCGAACCAAGTCATTCTGTTGGAAAATGACTGGGGCGGTTCGGTGTACTTCATCTTGGAAGGTTGGGTCAAAATCCGCACCTACAACCTGGAAGGCAAGGAAGTAACCCTGAACATTCTGGGTCGTGGTGAAATTTTTGGCGAAATGGCGGCCCTCGATGAAGTGCCCCGATCGACCGATGCCATTACCTTGGCCCCCACCACCATCGGTAGCATTCCCGCCCAGGACTTCATCACCCTGGTGGAAACAGAACCCCAGGCGGGCATCAAGTTGGCCCAACTGATGGGGCGGCGATTACGCCAGGTGAACCGGCGGTTGCGATTGCGGGAATCCGACAGCGTATCGCGGGTGGCCGATATTTTGATGTTTTTGGCGGAGGGCCAGGGCCGCAGCAGCGATCGGGGCGTGGAAATTCCCAACTTGCCCCATCGCGAACTGAGCAGCCTCAGTGGCCTGGCCCGCGAAACCGTGACCCGGGTGCTGACCAAGCTGGAAAAAAAGAGCCTGATTGAACGGGATGGGGATGTGCTGCGAATCCCCAGTTTGAACGCCTTGGAGCGCACCATTTGCTAGGTTGGTCGCGCCACGGGCTAGCCGAAACCGCGGCCGGAGATCCGCCCCCGATCGCCCCGGCCATGGCCCAGGCCTTGCACGATCGCCTGGCGGCCGCCGGGGGCCAAATTACCTTTGCCGACTACATGGCCCTGGTGCTGTATGACCCCCAGGTGGGCTACTACGCGGGATCGGGCGATCGGGTTGGCATTGGCCCCCAGGGCGATTTTGTCACCTCGCCCCACCTCTGCCCCGATTTTGCGGAACTTTTAGCGGATCAGGTGGCCGAATGTTGGGCGCGGCTGGGTTGCCCGCCTGCCTTTGACCTGGTGGAAATGGGAGCCGGCCAGGGAGTGATGGCGGCGGATTTGCTCACCCATTTGCAAACGGCCCATCCAGGCTGTTGGGCCGCCACGACCTATCGAATTGTGGAAATTTCGCCAGCCCTCAGGGCCGTGCAGCGATCGCGCTTGGCGGCCTGTGCGGCGGCGGGCGATCGGGTCGTTTGGTCCACCTGGGAGACGATCGCCCCCAATTCGATCATGGGCTGCTTTTTATCCAATGAATTGGTGGATGCTTTCCCTGTTCATCGGGTGATTTGGCAAGGGGGGCAGCTCCAAGAATGTTACGTCACCGCCTCGGAAGGACACCTGAGCGATCGCGTGGGGCCCCTGTCCACGGAGCGGCTAGCCACCTATTTTCAGACCCTCAACATTGACTTTGCCCGGGGTGCTTATCCCGAAGGCTATTGCACCGAGGTGAACTTGGCGGCGTTGGACTGGCTGGCAACCTTGGCCGAGCGGCTGCGATCGGGCTATCTGCTCACCATTGACTACGGCTACGAGGCCCAGCGGTTTTACCACCCCAGTCGATCGGGCGGCACGCTCCAGTGTTACACCCGCCACGCCCACCACAACGACCCCTACTGGTTGCCGGGCCAGCAGGACTTAACGGCCCACGTGGACTTCAGCGCCCTGCAACATTGGGGCGAACAGCAGGGCCTGCAAACCCTAGGATTCACGCGCCAAAGTTTGTTTTTAATGGCCCTTGGCTTGGGCGATCGATTGATGGCCCTCAGCCAGGGCGGGGCGATCGCCCAGACGATGGATTTTCAGAAAATTTTGCATCGTCGGGATGTGTTGCACCGCCTCATCGATCCCACGGGTCTCGGCAACTTTGGGGTTCTAATTCAGGGTAAGAACCTGCCACCGGAGGCGATCGATCCTCCCCTCAAAGGCCTGCAAGAACCCATGGGTCTGGGCTTTGTCTAGGGGGAATCTCCAGCCCGATCGCCCGGTTCCAGCGCCGCTTGTCCAGTGGCCGACTACAATCAAGAATGCCGTCCTTTTGGGGCGGGGTTATCAGATCCCGTAATTTTCTAACGAAAAACGGATTCAATCTTCATTCCTTTGAACAGCAACCATGGTCACGCCCGATCGCATCACAACTGCCATCAAGGCCACCCTGCCCGACGCAGAAATTCAGCTTGCGGGTGACGGCGACCACTACGAGGCGATCGTTGTCTCTGCGGCCTTCGCGGGCAAAAGCCGTGTCCAGCAACACCAACTGGTCTATGGCGCACTGAATGACGATCTCCGCAGCGGAGCGCTTCATGCCCTTGCCCTCAAGACCTTTACCCCCGAAAGCTGGGCCGCACAACAAGCCACCGCTTAGGGGCCTCAACCGGGGCCAAACATCAGCAGTTCCTGAGAACGAAGAACCTCTAGAAACCAAAAGTTTCTGGAAAATGGCCCAGTGAAGATGCTGAAAGCGTCAAAAAAAGGCAAAAATTAGCCAAAATTGGCCAGGATGAATCCTTGGCTGTTTCATCTCAATCACCAAGGCAAGGAGCCGCAGTTCCTTGTTTTGTTCTAACTTTGTCCTAACCACGTCCACTATTACGATCGCGGATAGCCACCATGACCCCTGAAACGAAACAACGCATCGAAAGCTTGGTGCAGAACAACAAAGTGATGCTGTTTATGAAGGGCACAAAATTGATGCCCATGTGCGGCTTTTCGAACACTGTGGTGCAAGTTCTGAATGCGGTGGGTGTGCCCTTCGAGTCTGTGAATGTTCTGGATGAGCCAGAAATTCGGGAAGGCATCAAGGAGTTTTCTAACTGGCAGACTATTCCGCAACTTTACATCGATGGCAAATTTATCGGCGGTGCGGATATCACCGTTGAGATGTACCAAAGCGGTGAGCTACAACAACTGTTGGAAGTCGCAATTGCTTCTTAAATGAAGCCTAAAAAGCATCTTGAAGCCATTGCCTTCTAGTCATTTTGGGGGCAAGGGGCTTAAGCCCCTTGTCTTCGTTATAAGCCCCTTGTTTTCGTTAATTGATTAGGCAACTTACCCATTCCCATTCCTAACTCCATGACCCTCCATCCCCTGATGTTTGCCATTTTTGGCCTGTCGTTGGATACGATTTTCTCTACCCAAGGCATCATGGTGCTGCTGTTGATGGCCTATGGGGGAGCCATGTGGATGTTTCTGTCCAGCGCGCCCAAGGTTCACACCATCATGGTGTCGGATTTGGAAATTGCTCGACAGTTCTATGAGGGAGATTTGGAATTGGCAATGGCGGATGTGCCCTTGCAGTATTACTACAATTACGAACAAACCCTCGGGGCTACCGCGATCGACCCGCTTTATATGGCTCCCAGCACCTTTGCGCGCGTCGCTAACCCAGCTCCCTTGCCCGATGGTTTGTGGTATCAACTCAAGAAAAATGTGCAGCTCCATGTGATTGCTGGAGCCAGTTTGGGCGATCGCAACCATCAGCGCCACGTTTGTTTCGATCGCGACTGTCTAGAACAAATTTTGCTGCGAGTTCAGGTGCGAGGAATTCGGCACAAGATCCGCCAGGAGTTACCGCTCAATTTCCTGGTCAAGGATTGGTCGGGTCGCACCTTGGAATTAACCGAAGCGAATCAGTAACCTCAAGGGCGATCGCTCGACCTTAAGGAACCGGAACGAGCGGTGTGGATGAATGGTGAATCGAAGGGGGCTGCCCAAGCCAGGCCTCAGCAGCATCGATCGCCCCGGTGCGATCGACCCAAACGGAAGCGGCCCGGGTCACTTGCCCGGCCAGCAATTCCACCCACACAAAATGGTGTAGCCGTCCCCGATCGTGCTCCCGAATTCGGGGAACCACCGCCGCGTTCACATACACCGTTCCTTGGGCATCGCTAGCCGTGGCTTGCCGCAATCGATCCTTGCGGTGGCGCAGGTGGTGGTGCATGTGGCCAAAGGTAACCAAAGCCACCTGTTGATGGCGCTGTTGGGCGATGCGGATGGCTTGGCGCAGGTCAGGATCGCCAAAATCGCCGCCGAGGGGTTGCCAATCGCGCCCACAAATTGACTCCGGTTGATCCCCAAGCCCATGGGGGCCGTTATGGCCCAGAAAAATGAGAGTGGGTTGGGTGGCGCGGGCCGCCGCTTGGGCAATTCGATCGGCCGAGTCCATCATGCCCCTCACGGCAAAGCGATCGCGGTAAAACTCCCCATAGCTCCAGTTTGGGCCGCCCCAGCTAAAGGGTCGCCCCCCAATCACACTCAACCCCAACTCCGGCCAGTCCAGGCAACCGTAGCCCACATGGGCCACCCCCAACAGATCCAGTTGCTCCTGCACCCGATCTTCGCGGCTGCGATCGTAGGGACATTTTTTGCGGCCCCAAGGAGTCGCGCTATACCAAGAATCGTGGTTGCCCAAAATCACCGCTTTCGGCAAAGGCAACGCCGCGATCGCTCGGGTAATTTCCACCGCTTCGTTGCCAAAATCGCCCACAAACAACGCCGCATCAACGCTTAGACCTTGGAGAGCGTGGGCATCGTCAGCCGTCCACTGGTCATGGACATCGCCAATGATGGCGAGATGGATCGGGCGGGAGGCAGCGGCGGTCATGGCGATTTTAGAGATGCTATTTAGTTAAAACGTCAAGGAAGTGAAAGCGTTGAAGAGGTGAAAGCGTTAAAGATACTATTTAGAAATACCCTTGCAAATGACCTTTAGAAATCCGAAAGACGGTCTAATAGGGCAGCGATCGGGGCGCGATCGAACGCTTGTGGTTTTGCTTCCAAATAGGCTTGCAAATCGGCTCGGGCTTCGGTAAATCGCTCCAATTGGTAATACAACAGTCCCCGATCGCGCCGCTCCTGGATCGCGTCGGGAAAAATCAACAGAATTTGCTCAATCACTCGGGCCGCACGGATCGGATCCTGTTGGCTGATGTAGATCGCCTTGAGGTTGGTCAGCATTCTCACCAGGAAACGATGCGGATCCACCGGTTCCAAAAATTGCGGTTTGAGGGCCACCGGTTGCCCATAAATACTACTGAGGCGATCGGCACAATCCTGCGGAAACAGAATTTCGCCCTGGGCAAAGGCATCCACAAAAATTCCCGCCTCCTCAAAGTCTGGGCGGATGATGAAGTGGCCCGGCATTCCAATGCCAACCATGGGGAAATTCAGCCGCTTCGCAACTTCTAAATAAACTAATGAAAGGGTGATGGGAATTCCCAAACGGCGATCCAACACCTCATTAAAAAAGCTATTGCGTGGATCGTAATAATCCGCTTGATTACCGCTGAATTCTAACTCTGTGAATAGGTATTGATTAATTGCTCGAATTACCCGCATGGGAACCCGATCGCCCGCCAGTCGATCGCCCACCACTGCCGCCATCTGATCCAGTTGGTTTAAATAGGATTCCACCGCCAGGCCCGGGTAGTCTTCTTGGGCAAGGTAAAGGGCTGCTCGGGCTAGATCAATTTGCTCGATCGGCCGTCGAACCTCTTGTAAAAAAGCCTGTCGAGCTTGGGAAAATTCCATCGGGGCGATCGTTGCTAAAGGGCAGAATTGAGAACTTAAGGCCAGCAAAACCCGAAACAGGCAAAACCCAGAAATCAAAATAATAACGGAATTAGAAAAGAACCAACACCGCGCACAAAATCCAACACCGAAATTCCCAGCCCGTTGCCATTGGACTGTTCACGGCTGCCCTTTTTGACATAGCGCTCCAGTTCGTCGGAAAACTTTTCCGCCAAAGCCTGTTGATCGGGATTGTTGGCCTGGGCAAAGAGCTGGGCCGCCACCCGCCCATCCCCGATCGCCCCGCCATAGTCCGCCAAGTGCGATCGCGCCACCGCCCGGTTTAGGTAAGCCTCGGCAAATTGCGGATCCTGGGCGATCGCCTGGTTGTAGTGATTAATCGCCCCGGCGAAATTGCGTCGATCAGCCTCATACACGCCCCAGTTAAAACGCTCACGCGGCGTGGCCACCTCGATCGGCAACCCCACGGCCCCAATCACAAGGGCTTGGGTCATGGTGGCCCCGCTCAGATCGGCCCCAAAGAAAACCGCCTCCCGCAGATCCGTGCTCACCAAATTGGCATTGGTTAACTGAGCATTGGTTAACGTGGCTCCAAACAGGGTGGCGCTCTGCAAATTTGCGCCGCTCAAGTTAGCCTGGCTGAGGTTGGCACGGCTCAGATTTGCGCCCCGTAGGTCAGCCCCCATCAGGTTTGCGCCGCTCAAGTTGGCATAAACCAGGCTGGCCCCCGTCAAATCGCATTGCACACATTGCCGCGTGAGCAAGAGCGTCTGCACATGTTCTGGATTGGCCCCATAACTCGCAGGACTGGCCAGCACCGTCAGTCCCAATGCCCAGCCCAGCCCAAGCAGTCCACGCCCAGCTTCCATGACGGCTTTCTCCTTGTTCTTATGCCGACACCCTATCTTAGAGGATGTTTCAAGCGTCCGAATTGATCGTTCAAGCTGATCGATCGGCCGATCAGTCCAGCCCAACGGATCGGCCGATGAACCCTTGCCCCATTGGCTTCAACTGAAGACCGAGAAAATCCGGGTAGGGGCGTACGGCCGTACGCCCCTACAGGGTGGATGGGTTTCGATCAACGTTGATTGGGATGATTTTGAACAGGCTCACCGTTAAGTTGAAGCACCTGCCCTTGCCCGGGCCCCAAAAACTAGCAAAGATTCAGACCTCCCCCCTAGTCAGCTCAAGTTCAGCTCAATTGAGGTCGCCCATCACAGTTGGCTAACCTGAATCAGTGGTGCTGATTGGGTTGAATTGCTCAGGCTGAATTTCCAGAATTTCGCCGCGCTGTCTTCATTTCAGCCCGCGTCCCTTGGACTCAGAACCATGGCAACAGGGCAGAAATTGAGGAGATTGATCTCAGCATTGACCCGAGATCGAAGCCGGTTTTTGCTCGACGACAAGCTGTTAGAAACTGAAAAAAAACTTCAGATAGCTACAAATTGTCAGTTCCTATGGTCACATCCCGAGAGTTTATGGATAGAATATGCGATTGAAACCGCTATTCGGTAGGGGTTTCAGCCACTCATTCTACTGATTGCCGACCCGGAAACTGGGTTGGCTCCCTTTCGCATTCAGGAGATTTCGGATTATGAATAAAGGCGAGCTGATTGATAAGGTGGCCGAAAAGGCGAATGTCACCAAAAAGCAGGCCGATCAAGTGCTGACGGCCGCTCTTGACTCGATCGTGGAAGCGGTTTCGTCGGGCGAAAAGGTGACTTTGGTGGGGTTTGGCTCATTTGAGCGCCGTGAGCGGAAGTCCCGCGAAGGCCGCAACCCCAAAACCGGCCAAAAGATGGAAATTCCGGCCACCTGTGTTCCCGCCTTTTCTGCCGGTAAGTTGTTCAAGGAAAAGGTTGCGCCTTAGGCAATCCCCTAAGCGCCCTTTCAGGTCTCTGTGGTTGCCATGGCCGACTGGTGTTTGAGGGTCGGTCATGGAATTTGTTTTACCAGCGCCCAACAATCTGCATGGCAAAGCAGCGAGCTGCCCTTGGGCCGATCGAATGGGCCGATCGAACCAGGCCCGCGAGTTGCAAGTGCATTGGGGTTTGGGATTAATCGCCCTGGCGGGATGAATCAACGGAAAAGCATCGGTTGTAGACTAAATCCCGACTGCCCGACCCATCATTTTGCAAATTTGCCATGCACGCTTCCATGGATGCTTCCCCGATCGCCCCGCGCCCGTTGAAGGCTACGGTGCTTCAGTTGCCGGTTCATCTGCTGGATGACTACACCCAGTGGTTGTTGGATCGGCGACAGGAGGGGGGCGCGCAGGTGGTGACCCTCAATGCGGAAATGGCGATCGAGGGGGAACGAAACGCCCGATTGGGAGAAACCATCCGCCAAGCGGATTTATGCATTCCCGACGGGGCCGGCGTGGCCCTATACCTGAAGCTGCGGGGCTATCGCCAAGTGCGCCGAGTTCCGGGCATTGAGTTAGCAGAATCGGTGCTGACGGCCTTTGGGCGATCGCCCAATGCCTACGGAACCGTTTGGTGTTATGGCGGTCAACCGGGTGTTGCGCAGGCGGCGGCCCAAGCCTGGGAAAAACGGGCCCCCGGCATTCAATTTTCAGGGATTTATCACGGCTTTTTGAGCGAAGACGAGCGATCGACCATGGTGCAATCCATGCGGGAAGCCCAACCGGGCCTGATTTTGGTGGCACTGGGTGTTCCTCGCCAGGAATATTGGATTGCGGAACACCGCCACCTTTGTCCCAATGCCATTTGGATTGGCGTTGGGGGCAGTTTTGATATTTGGTCGGGCACAAAAGAGCGTGCGCCCGCTTGGTTTTGCGAAAACAATCTGGAATGGCTCTATCGGCTCTATCAAGAGCCTTGGCGTTGGCGGCGAATGCTGGCTTTGCCGAAGTTTGCTTGGCGGGCGCTGCTGGAAACGCTACGCCCCTAAAACATGCCTTCAGGAATGGGAATATTGCCGTTGTTGTAGTCGTCCCAAACTCGGAACAGGAACATTCGTCGATCGCGGGCAGTGTTGCTGTAGCTTTCTAGCTCCGATCGGAACAGTTTGCGCAGCGTGGGGTTTTGAGCCAGATTCAGCAACTCCTGAAGCTCGGTTTCAGAAAACTGGCTATCGAGACGACGACTGTAGTTGAGGGCAACGGTTTTCCAGCCGGCTCGCTCCTTGAGCACCTCATTCAACCAGTTAATAAATTTCAGGGACTGGTTGGGCGAAACGGCTAAATCTACAGCATTTCCCAAATATTGATCGTAGCGTTCTGAAACTCCCAGTTCTTGCAAAACAGCGGTGATCAGTTGCCGTTTGGTCATGGGCTGTTCAGGCAGGGCCGGCGTAGTTTGCGCAAGCCGATCGCCAGGATTTTCGCTGATTAAATTCACGGTGTCGTGAGGGGCAATATTGCGAGGGGCGATCGGCTCTGTGGCACTGGCTGGCTGCAAATGGGCGATCGCCATGGCAATGCAAAGACCGGCCGCCGCAAGGGCGATCGATTGCCAAAAATTAATCCAACGAACTTGCTTGAGATGGGTCATACCAGTGACTAAAAAAAGGGAAAAGAGGGGTTGAAGGATGAAAATCTTTGGCTAATTTGCACAAAATACTAGCGGCCAGATTGCGATCGCTCTCGTTTGCCGATCGTGCCGCGTGTGACTCCCAGTTGGCTGGACAGTTGCAAATCTTGCCAAAGTTCAGTGCCGGAAATTTCGCCCCGCAGAAGTTGTTGATAGCGGCCGATCGCGTGACTGACCCGATCAGGTGGTTCATTGAGAAACTCCAACCGGAATCGCCGGGCCCCGGACACAATTAACCGTTGCACCACCTCTGCGCCCGTCTGTGCCACCCCATTAAACACCGTGTTTCGACAGCCCGCATCCGCCTGTAACCGATGCTCCACCCCGGCTCGATCGCGCAGGGTAACCGTTTGTTTTTCGCAGGGACGGCCGCAGTTTGTGTGATCGGTTCCGGTGGACAAAAAGGCACAAAAAACACAATGCTCCATATGGAACATGGGCATATGTTGATGAATCGTAATTTCCAACCAATCGGGAGGACAAGCTTTCAGCAAATCGACCAATTGATCGGCATTTAAATCGTAGGAAGCCGTGAGACCGGCCAGTTGAAATTCTTGCTGAAAATAGCTGGCGGCGATCGGGTTGGCCACATTCAACGAAAAATCACCCATGCAGCGATCTTGGGCAAAAAAGCTGAGATGGTCATAATTGCGCACCAAATAGCCATCCGCATGGCTGTTGTGAACTTGCTGCAAAATCCAGGTTTCACCGGTTTTGTAAATCCGAGGGGGCGCAACCCAAAGGGTTTGTTGATCCGATTGTTTTTGGGTGCGAAACCACTCCACCAGCGATCGATATTGGCGCGGATCTTCTAATTCGCAATAGAGCCGATCGATTCCGGCGGCCATGGCGCTGGCCAGTTGGGCCCGGTTACGCACCAAAACCGACAGTTGGGCCAGCTCCGGAGCCGGGCGATCGCCCATGGCGGGCCAAAGATCGCGCGATCTCGCCGTGGCGTGCAATGTCCAGCGGGGTGGCTGGGCCCGCTGCTGTTCCAGTTGAGCCACCAAGTCTCGCCGCATTCGGTTTAGCTCGCTGGCGGGCAAAATCAGATCGCCACTGAGTTGTTGCTCAATGCGATCGAGCCGAAAAGCCGTGTTGCCCAGCCGACCGAACTGGTCTTGCAATCGCTCGGTCGTGAGCGGTTGGCGCTCTGCCACCGCCAGGGGCATGGTGGACACCACTTGGGCAATGTGGCCCAACTCATCCCGGGCGATCGCGGTGGCGGGCTGACCCAGCACCCCATGGAATTCAATGGCGATCGGGCGCTGAAATTTGGGTTGCTCGCCCGCGTAGGTTTGGCGCACCCGTTTTTCCAGTTCCGGATCGGAAGTTTTCCACAGCCGATCGCCCGATCGTACCCGTCGCAAATCCAACTGACTGAAGCGATCGATCCGCAAACCCCACAGCTCGCCCGATCGTCCCGGTTCCCGCACCTCACAGATGCGGCCGCCCTGTTCACCGCCGGGCCCATCCAGACCAATGCCATCCCCGGCACTGAGGTGCAAACCAGTCGATCGCACCCAGAGCCAATCGCCCTCCACCCGCGCCACTTCGCCCAAATAGGCCCCGCGCTTTTTGGCATATTCCCCATGCACCAGCGCTTGGTTATTGATGCCCTCAAACCAGCCCGTGAATAGACCACGAGAAAAGGACATTTCCAACTCGTAGCGATCGGCCGAGTTGGTTGATGGCGATGATTGTGGCTGCGATCGCGATGGGGCAAGGGGCTTAAGCCCCTTGTCTAGCCTGTCACTCACCAATGGATGGCCGATCTCGGCTCGATTCTGTAACACCGAGTCAGCAAGGGGCTTAAGCCCCTTGTCTAGGGTGTTACTCACCGATGGATGGCCGATCTCGGCTCGATTCTGTAACACCGAGTCAGCAAGATGCTCAAGTCCCTTGTCTACCCGGCTGGCCACGGTTGCCACCGCCCGATCGAGCGCTTGGCGATAAATCCTTGTGGTGCTGGCCACATATTCCGGCGCTTTCAACCGGCCCTCAATTTTCAGGCAACTGACCCCCGCCGCCACCAACTCCGACAACACCGGCAGCCCAGACAAATCCTGGGGACTGAGCAGATAGTCCCGATCGCCCAAATCCACCACCTGCCCATCGGCCACCAACTCATAGGGCATCCGACAGGCCTGGGCACATTCCCCCCGATTAGCCGATCGCCCACCCAACGCCTCACTGGTCAAGCATTGGCCCGAATAGGCCACACAAAGGGCCCCATGCACAAACACCTCCAGCGGCAAGGACAAGCCCCGATCGCCCAACTGGGTTTGAATTTTCTGAATTTCCCGAATCGAACATTCCCGCGCCAACACCACCAACTGGCAACCCAAATTCCGCGCAAACGCCACCCCTGTCGCACTGGTGATCGTCATTTGCGTTGAAGCATGGATCGGAAAATCCGGCGACAAATGCCGAATCAACCGCACCAACCCCACATCCTGCACGATCGCCGCATCCACCCCCGCCGCAATCACCGACTTCAGGTAGCGCTCCGCCTCCACCAGCTCATCGGTGAAAATCAGCGTGTTGATCGTCACATAGCCCTTCACCCCGCGCCGATGCAGCCAGGCCATCAGCTCCGGCAAATCCGCCTCCGTGAAGTTTTCGGCCCGCATTCGCGCATTGAAGCGATCGAGACCGAAATAAATTGCATCGGCCCCGTTTTCCACCGCCGCCTTCGCACAGTCCCAATTGCCCGCCGGAGCCAGCAACTCCGGTCGCCCCAGGGGCCGCGAAGCTGTCACCGCATCCTCTGGGCGCGTGGAGCATGGAACATCGGATTGCTGAGCATCGGGCAACGAAGAAAGCATGATGGGGGTTGAAAGCTGCTGGTGGATTCGTTCAAGAGATTCACTAACCAGTATCAGGAAAAAGTACCGCGATCGGTATGTTGGGCAGGCAGTTCCCGCTGAAGTCCTGCGGGCGCGATCGCGGTGGGCTTGCGTGGGCTGCAATCACCTTTCGCGGCCCTCAGTTTCGTTGGATTATTGGTTGAACTATTTTCAGTTGCGTGAAAGTTGTGCAGAGTGGCATGGTGTGCAGAGTTGCGTGGAAGCCTGAAATGGGCTAGGCATGATGAGTTAGTGATCAACCGTGATCAGCCGCCATGATCAATCGCCTCGATTAACTGCCTCGGTCAATCGCCTCAGCATCCCACTCTGAGCCATCTGCGTGAATGAGTTTGTGCTGATGAGTTTGTGCTAATTGGCCTGTGCTGATCAGTTCGTGCTGATCAATCTGTCCGGGTCAGTTAGTCTGTCTTAGTCAGGTTGTTCTGAGAATTCTGGCAGTGGGTGCAGGTTCTGGTTCGATCGAGCCGGTGTTTGCTCCCCTGGCCCAGATCGATCGTTTGAAGTCCCTCGCGTGTCAATTCCTAAATAGCAGCAATGGATCGCCTAAGCATCGTGCAGCCTTTCGGTATTTTGGACGGCAAACAAGCTGGCCCCTTCCGTCAAGAAGTGAGCGATCAGGTTCAGTCAGGGATGCAACATATCCTGGTTGACTTTCAAGATGTGTCTTTCATGGACAGTTCGGGACTGGGGGCCCTGGTTTTAGCCTTGAAAACGGCTCGATCGGCCGGAGCCAAGCTTTATCTTTGCTCAATCAATGACCAAGTGAAGATGCTGTTTGACCTGACAAGTATGGATCGGGTATTTGAAATCTATCCCGACCAGGAGGCGTTCATGGAGCATTTCAATTCCCTTTAACGTTCGATTGAAGGCTCGATCGCCCTCGGGGCCTGGCAGTGAGTGATGGGCAAAAACCCTAGGAATCTGCAAGATCCCTGTGCAATGCTAGGCATCAACGCTGTGGCGGAGTCTCAAAAATCAAGGCGGGCGGATGGGGCGATCGCCCATGTGGCCCCTCCACAAAGCCCCAGCGAGGGCCGGTCTAGATTTGCATCTCCGGTGAACTGCTGGTGAATCTTTGGTGAACCCTGGAATTTGGAACACCAACTTGCAACCCTAGGCCGAAACACTGGATTTGAGCATTTGCATCGGCCCTAGTTCAACTAGCGGAATGAAAGCGCAGTCATGAGTTGGCCAGACTGGACGAGTTTGATCGTAGGGATCGGCATTGGGTTTTATGGGGCGCTGCGACGCTCAACCAGTCCGGCATCATCACCAGAAACACCCAAATCGCAAGCATTGGCCAACTCGTCCGACTCTGACGATTCAGATCCCGATGATTCAGCCTTAGCCGTTGCCTATCATTTGGCGAAACAGTGGGGTGCGTTTCAGGCGGGATTTTTGGCCCGGACAGCCCATGAGTTGCGATCGCCCATGAGCAGCGCGATCGGGCTGCACCAAATGATTTTGAACGATCTGTGTGACGACTTGGAGGAGGAACGCCAGTGCGTGGCCGATGCCAACCAAGCGGCCCAACGGATGGTGAATTTGCTCGATCGCCTGATTGAAGTGTCCAAATTTAATAGCGGAGCCATTGAGCCAGATTTTCAGGTTGTTGCCCTGTCCCTCATTTTGGATGACGTGGAAGGGTTGACCTATTTACAGGCGGCAAACCGTAACATTGGCTTGGATTTTGAGGAACCGCCCGAGGTGGATGTGTGGGTGGATTCCAAGCGAATGCGCCAGTCTTTGGCATTGGTGGTGGATGGTTTGATCACACAGCTTGCCCAAATTAGCGACAAGGGGCCCATTACCCTGCGCACCTCCGTGATTGAGCAGACGGTTCAGATTCAAATTCAAACCACCTGTGCGCTGGAAACCTGGAGCGACCCGATCGACTTGATGGATCCGGGGATGTCCGTTGCCCACAGTGTGGCCGATCTGCGGGCGATGGCGGCCCACAGTCAGCTATCACCGATGATGGGCCTGTGGGTCGCTCAGTTGGCGATCGAGTCGATGGATGGGCAATTAACGGCTACTTCAAGCGAAAACGGCATGGAACTGCTCTGCACAGTTTCCTTGGCTTAGGGAGACTTGGGTTAACGGCGATCGAGAGGTTCCCGCAGTTCCACAGGGGCTTCCAGTAATTGCAGCGTGGCCCGCTCGGCATCGATCGCCACCGGAATCCCGATCGGGAGGGTGAGCTTGTCGGGCACATGGCCCAGGGCCAACCCCTGCCAACTGGGAATTCCCAAGGGGCGAATCCAATCATCCAGCACGCGGTTGAGGGAAAGGGCCGGCTCCCGATCGCCTGGATTGTCGCAGCGGGTGCATTGGGCAAATACAAACCCCGCCAACTGATCCAGCACCCCCGCCAGCTTCAGTTGTGACAACAGGCGATCGATCCGATAGACCGGCTCGCCCACCTCTTCCACCACCAAAATTTTGCCCGACCACTGGGGAAGATAGGTGGATCCCACCATGGCCGCCAACACCGACAGATTCGCCACCACCAAGGGGCCCTGGGCTTGGCCGGGGTGAATCACTCGGTGGGTTTGCTGGGGTGGATTTTGGAGGGTGGCCGCTGTCCCTGCCATCAAAATTTGTTGCCAAGCGGCCGTAGAAAACGCATTCCAGCGGGAAGCGATCACGGGGCCATGGAACGTGACCAAGCCCGATCGCTCGTAATAGGCCAGCAACAGGGCGCTGATGTCGCTGAAGCCCAAGAGAATTTTGGGGTGCGATCGCGCCAAGTCCCAATCCAATAGGGGCAAAATCCGCGCACAGCCCCACCCTCCGCGCGCGCAAATAATCGCCGCCACCTGGGGATCGGCAAAGGCCCGGTTTAAATCCGCCGCCCGATCCCGATCGCGCCCGGCCAAATAACCATCTCGATCGAACAAATGTCGCCCCGGAACCAGCCGGAATCCTTGCTGAGTTAACCACTGCCAGCCCTGCTGGAGGTCGGCGGCCGCAACACGCCCCGCCGGAGCCACAATCGCGATCGTGTCGCCGGGCCGAAGCGATCGCGGCCGCAACAGGGGCCGCATTGCCGGTGGCAATGGCGACAAGGGGGCATCTTCCGCCCTGGCCAGCGATCGGCCATCAATTTGTGTAGCCAAGGCCAGAGCACCCAAACCCCTCAGCCAAAACCGGCGCGATCGCCCATGGTTGATCATCGTCAATCACTTTTTGAAAAAAGTTCTGAATAGAAACAAGAGCGGCTCCGCAGCCTGCTCAAGGATTTATTTCATAATCCCGTGATCATCCATGATCTAATCCTGGCTTCAGACAATCTTTTGTTAAGCTAGACTGAGAATTAATTGCAATAATGCTAGGCTCATACTTCTAAAACGCCGATTATCCAGCCGAGGTGCGATCGCCAGCAGCCATCAGCAATCCTCGATCGACCCGCCATCCCAGGCGCTCAGTGCCCTCGGGGCAGGCCTGGAATGGGGTCGCGACCACGGCTGATCCTGCTGCCCAGACTGACAATCGCCCCGAACCGGATTTTCATCAACCTGACCTTGCCAGCTTCCATGAGACGTTTGACCCGCCGCGCCTTTTTGGCGACCAGCTCAATGGCCACCGCCGCCGTTGCGATCGCCCAGGGCTGCACCCCATCTTCATCCACTTCCAACAACGCCAACAGCAGTTCCAGCAATGGATCCAGCCAAAAAGTGCTGCGGCTCTATTCCGGCCGTCATTACGACAGCGACAAGGCTGTTTATGAAGGATTTGAGCGCAAAACCGGCATCAAAATCGAATATATCTCCGATGATGCCGACAAGCTCATTGAGCGGATCCAAGCAGAGGGCAGCCATAGCGCAGCGGACTTGCTGTTAACGGTGGATGCGGGGCGATTATGGCGGGCTTCGGCGGAAGGACTGTTGCAATCGGTGACCGCCACCCAGTCTCCCAACCTTTACAGCGCGGTTCCAGAAAATTTGCGCCACCCGGAAGGCCAGTGGTTTGCCCTGTCAAAGCGGGCCCGCGTGATTATGTACAACAAAGAAAAGGTGCAACCCTCGGAACTCAGCACCTATGAGGCGCTGGCCGATGCCCGGTGGCGCAGCCAAATTCTGGTGCGCACCTCCAGCAACATCTACAACCTGTCCTGGGTGGGCGAAATGATTGCTGTCCATGGCGAGGCCAAGACGGAACAATGGGCCCGCAGCATGGTGGCGAATTTTGCGCGGCCACCGGAAGGCAATGACACGGCGCAAATCATGTCCTGTGCAGCGGGCATCGGCTCGATCGCCATTTCCAACACTTACTATTTGGTGCGTTTGGCCAAGTCCACCAAGCCGGAAGAGCGCACCGCCTTTCAACGAATTGGAGTCTGTTTCCCCAACCAGGGCGATCGGGGAACCCACATCAACATCAGCGGCGTGGGCTTGGTGAAAAATGCCCGCAACCCCGAAGGGGCGATTCAGTTCATGGAATATTTGCTGAGTCCCGAAGCCCAGGAACTCTTTGCCAAGGGCAACAATGAATATCCCGTTTTAAAGGGTGTGGCGTTGGATCCGGAGTTGGCCAAGCTGGGAACCTTCAAGGAATCCACCGTGAGCGCCACCACCTTTGGTCGCAACAACGAGGTGGCCCTCAAACTGCTCGATCGCGCCGGTTGGAAATAGCATTGCCAGGGCCCTGAACCCACCTCCCGATCGCTCCCCACCCATTTTGAGCGCCTTCGAGCCTCAGCCCCTGCGGGGTGGTCATGGGTTCAGGGCCATGCCTGCTCGATCGCCCAATCCAATTAACTGATTAACTGAACTTATTAGATTGATCCATGAGATCAAGTCATCGGATCAAAAATTCAGCGTGCCTTATGCAAATTACTACGAAATAGTTTCAGTAAGTTACTGAATTTTGCCAACTAGTGAGCTATTGCCGATCGCTCAATGGCAGATTGTGTTTGCCAAGCAAATTCATGCTATCTCCGCAGGCGCAATGTAGCTTTTTTAGCAAGGTTGCCGAGGCGAAAACTCATAATTCTTGAAAATTGATTCAAAACTTAAATTTGCAATGTAAAAAAAATTACAGACCAGCCTCAATTAATGGTTAATCTGTTGATCTCGTCAGGGCAAAATCTTTAGGAAATATTGAAGAAATATTGCAACTATCTGAGAAAGCATCTGAAATTCATTCAGAATCATTTCGTTCAACCATGACAGTCATCTCACTTTCTTGACCAAGATCTGGAACAAGGCGATGAAGGTTTTTGTTTTAAGTTTTGATCTCTCAAAATGGCAAAAACCCTGATCAAGCTAAATGAGAATTGGTTGAGTCAACCCTCATTTTAAAAGCCAGTTTGGTCAGGAGTGCGGGATGGCAAATCAAAATTTTTCTTTATACTAAAGCAGTAACTAGGACAGTGACCTACACTCAAGTTTCGGGCTTCTGAAATTCCCGTGACACTACTTTCCCTGAGTCTGAACCCATGACGAGTGCGCCCGGTTCCACCAACCCAGCGATCGCCCATCTTCCGGCATACCAGGTTCTTGAGCTGATGTATGAAGGCACAAGAACACTAGTCTATCGCGCAGTGGAAAAGGCAACCCAGCGATCGGTCATCATTAAAGTTCTGTCTCAGGAATATCCGAGTTTTGCAGAATTAGTGCAGTTTCGTAATCAATATACGGTCACCAAAAACTTACCCATTGACGGTATTGTTCACCCCCTCAGCCTAATTCCCTACGGCAATGGATATGGGTTGGTGATGGAAGATTTTGGCGCAATTTCCCTTGCTCAATATCTTCAAGACAATACAGTCACTCTCGTTGAAATTCTAGAAATTGCAGTTCGTTTGGTTGAAATTCTCCATGAATTGCATCAATATCGCGTTATTCATAAAGATATTAAACCAACTAATATTCTCATTGACCCCACTTCCAAACAGGTCAAATTAATTGACTTTGGAATTGCTTCTCTGTTGCCCAAGGAAACCCAATCCCTTCAAAGCCCCAAAAGTTTGGAAGGAACCCTCGCCTATTTGGCTCCAGAACAAACGGGGCGCATGAATCGGGCGATCGATTATCGATCTGATTTTTATGCCCTAGGAGTTACGTTCTATCAAATGTTGACGGGAGAATTACCGTTTAAGGGTCAAGATCCTCTGGAGCTAATTCATTGCCATATGACGCAAATTCCACCAGCGGTGGATGTGTTGAACCCTCAGGTTCCTGGCATGGTGGCGGCGATTGTCAACAAGTTGATGGCCAAAAATGCGGAGGATCGCTACCAAAGTGCTTTGGGGTTGAAGCATGACCTGGAGCATTGCCTCAACCAATATGCCCTTCAAGGGCGGGTGGCAGTTTTTTCCTTGGGCGATCGGGACTTAAACGATCGATTCCTGATTCCTGAAAAACTTTATGGTCGCCAAACGGAAGTTCAAGCCCTTTTAGATGCGTTCGATCGCGTGGCCCAGGGAGTCTCGGAATTAATGTTAGTGGCGGGATTTTCCGGCATTGGTAAAACTGCCGTGGTTAGTGAAGTCCATAAGCCGATCGTGCGCCAACGAGGCTACTTCATTAAGGGAAAATTTGATCAATTTAATCGCAATATTCCCTTTTCGGCCTTTGTCCAAGCGTTTCGAGATTTGATGGGGCAGCTTCTCTCGGAATCTGACCAACAACTTGCCCAATGGCGCACCAAAATTTTGACAGCCCTGGGAACCAACGGGCAGGTACTCGTTGAAGTGATTCCTGAGTTAGAGCGGATTATTGGTTCGCAACCACCGGCTCCGGAGTTATCCGGTTCGGCGGCTCAAAATCGATTTAATTTGCTCTTTCAGAATTTCCTCCAAATTTTTACCCAAGCGACCCATCCCCTGGTTTTATTTTTGGATGATTTGCAGTGGGCTGATTCGGCCTCTTTGCAACTGATTAAGATCCTAATGGATGGTCATCCCTATCTTTTATTATTGGGAACCTATCGAGACAATGAAGTCTCGTCTGCCCATCCGTTAATGTTGACCATTGAGGAGCTAAAAAAAGCAGAGGTCACACTGCAAACAATTACCCTTGCCCCCCTAGGGTTTCAAGATACTAATCAGTTGGTGGCGGAAACTCTACATTGCGGCTTGGATCGATCGCGCCTGCTGACGGAGTTAATTTATCTTCGCACCCAAGGAAATCCCTTCTTTACGGCCCAATTTTTGAAGGCCCTCAAAGAAGATGGCTATATTTTGTTTGACCGCGAGCAAGGCATTTGGGAATGCGACTTAGCGCCCATCAGCACCCTGTCTTTAACGGACAATGTGGTGGAATTTATGGCCTTGCAGCTTCAGAAGTTACCCGCGGCCACTCAAGGCGTTTTGAAGCTAGCCGCTTGTATTGGCAACCAGTTTGATTTGAGCACCTTGGCCATTGTTTCTGAGCAGTCAGAAACGGAGACCGCCGCTGCCCTCTGGAAAGCATTGCAAGAGGGGTTAATTTTGCCCCAAAGCGAGGTTTATAAATTCTATTTGGGTCAAGAAATCCCAGAGGCAACGGAAACAGAAACCACAGTGAGCGATCGGGCTGTTTATCGCTTTTTGCACGATCGCGTTCAACAGGCGGCCTATGCCTTGATTGATGATGACCAAAAACAGGCAACTCATCTTTGTGTGGGTCGGTTGTTGTTGGAGCAACTTTCAGAGCGCGATCGGGAAGAGCGGATCTTTGAAATTGTTAACCACCTCAACGTGGGTCAAGCGCTCATTGCAGCCCCCAGCCAACAGCGAGAATTAGCCCAATTAAATTTCTTAGCCGGTTGCAAGGCCAAAGCCGCCACCGCCTACGCAGCCGCATTGACCTATATTCGCACGGCGATCGAGTTACTACCGGAGGCGATCGCCCAAAAAGACTATGACCTCAGTTTTAGACTCGATAAAGAGCGGGCAGAAATTGAATATTTGAACGGCAACTTAGAAGCAGCAGAAATCTGGATTCAAAGAGCCTTGGGCAAGGCCAAAACTTCCTTGGAAAAAGCTGATGTTTACAATATGTCGATCTTGCAATATACCTTGCAAGCCAAATATCCCGAAGCGATTCAAGCGGGCTGTCAAGGCTTAGCGCTCCTGGATATTGACCTGCCTATTGACCACCTGGAAGCGGCCCTGGCTCAAGAATTAGACCAAGCTAAAACATTGGCTAATCATAATTCCTTTGAGGTGCTCACTCAGTTGCCGATCATGACTGAGCCAGAGCAAAAAATGGCCATCAAGCTGTTAATTAGCATGGGGCCGCCCACCTATCGCTCCCATCAACGGCTATGGTCGGTCATTTGTGCCAAGGCGGTGAATCTTTGTTTGCAATATGGCAACACACCGGAAATTGGCTACATCTACCCGGCTTTTGGTGGACTGCGGGGCTATGCCTTGAATAACTATCAAGGCACTGATCAATTGCTGGATATTACCCTGCAGTTAATTCAAGCTTTTAATAACAAGTCCGCTGAAAGCGTGGCTTATCTGATGATTGGCAGTTCCTTGCGCCATTGGTCAGATCCCCTCAAAATCGCCACGGAAGATTATCTATCTTCCTATCGAGTGGGGCTGGAATCGAGCAATTTGCAATACGCGGCCTACGCCTTTGGCCATAATATGTATTGCCGGTTTTATCAAAGCCTGCCTCTAGATCAACTGTTTGATGAAATTACAGAGTATTTAAATTTTAGTCGCAAGCATAAAAATCAGTGGGCGATCGACCTGATGTTGGGTGGGCTGTCCGTGGTTGCCAATCTCCTAGACCCTGAGTATGATCCAACGGATTTATCGATCGGCTGGGGCAAGATTCAGTCGGAGCTAGCCTACCTGGAACAATGCCGAATTCACAAAAATTGGCAAGTTATTTGCATTTTTAATATTCTGCGCACCCAAGTTCTTCTGATTTTTGATCAACTGGAAGAGGCCTATTATTACGGTCAGCAGGCGGAATCAGAAATTATTAATGTGGCTCCTCAAGGGCTGTTACCCTATGTTCATCATTGTTTTGTCTATGCGCTGCTCTTAGCTGCTCGATATGAGCAAACCCCTGAAGAGCAAAAAGCCAGGGATTGGACAACCATTATTCGTTATCGTGACCAGCTCAAGATCTGGGCCGATAACTGTCCTGAAAATTTCTTGCATCTTTACTTTTTGGTGAAGGCAGAAACCGATCGCCTCACCAATCAATATCCTGAGGCGATCGAGTCCTATGATTGGGCGATCGCCAACGCCAAAGGCATGGGCTATCTCCAGGAAGAAGCCCTGGCCAATGAACTGGCTGCGAAGTTTTATATGGGTTGGGGTAAGGAGAAAATTGCCGCTGTTTATCTCCAGGAAGCCTACTATTGCTATGCCCGCTGGGGAGCCAAAGCCAAAATTCGAGATCTGGAAATTCGCTATCCCAAATTGTTGCGACCAATTCTTCAGGCGAGTTCCACCTCGGTTGACTTTCTCAACACATTGATGACTCTTACTTCGGTTAACCCGACCATCCACAGCAGCACGCATAAAAGTGCCAGCAGCGCTCGGCTTAACCAAACCTTGGACTTTGCCAGCATTTTGCGAGCATCACAGGCCCTTTCTAGCACCATTCAATTAGAGGAATTGTTGGGTCAGCTTACACAAATTATTTTGCAAAACTCCGGAGCAGAACGTTGCGTTTTGGTGCTGGCTGATGATAGTGGAAGCTGGCAAGTGCGCGCTACGGCCACACTGAAATTAACCCAATTGGGAAATGATCCTTTAACCGATCATAGTCAAGTGCCAGCCAAGCTCATTCGGTATGTAAAAAATACCCAAGAACTGGTCGTTATTGATGATTTGGTTACGGATTTGCCAGTCATTGGGAATTATTTAAATCAACACCAACCGAAGAGCGTCCTCTGTTTACCGATCCTCAATCAGGGACAATTACTGGGTTGTTTGTACTTGGAAAATCGGCTAACCGCCGGAGTTTTCACCAATGATCGAGTGATTATTCTCAACTTCCTTTGTACGCAAGCGGCCATTTCTCTTAACAATGCCAAGCTTTATCAGCAGGTGCAACAGTCTTTCACGGACTTACAGCAAGCGCAATTAAAGCTAGTTCAAAGTGAAAAAATGTCGGCTTTGGGAAGTTTAGTGGCGGGAGTTGCCCACGAAATCAACAACCCGATCGGCTGCATTATTGGCAACATTGACGCAACCCAAATTTATATTGAAGATCTCCTGGGCTTGCTCGATCTCTATGCTCAAGAGTTGCCGAATCCCAGCGCCCAAATTCAAGCGGAATTGGAAGCAGTGGATTTGGACTATGTGCGCGATGATGCCATGCAACTGATTCGGGCCATGAAAGAAAGTGGCGATCGAATCCGTGCCATCAGCAAGAGTTTGCGAACCTTTTCCCGAGCGGATACGGAAAGCAAGCAATTGTTTGATGTGCGTGAAGGAATTGACAGCACCGTTTTGATCTTGCGCCATCGCCTGAAGGGCAATGATCACCGACCAGCGATTCATGTGGCAACCGATTATGATCCAGTGCCCGAAATTCATTGCTTTCCGGGGCAACTGAACCAGGTGTTTATGAATTTGTTAGCCAATGCGATCGATGCGTTGGATGAGGCCAGTCAAGGGCAGAGTTTTGCAGCGTTAACCGCCGCTGCTCAGGCAATTTCCATTCGCGTCACGTCCGATCAAGCAACTGTTCAAGTCACGATCGCGGACAACGGGGTGGGAATTCCTGAGGAAATTATCGGCAAGATTTTTGACCAGGCATTCACCACCAAGGCAGTAGGTCGCGGAACAGGGCTAGGATTGGCGATCGCCCGCCAAATTGTAGTGGATATTCATGGGGGCAGCTTGGAGGCAAAATCAACGATCGGTCAGGGGACAGAATTTGTGATTTGCTTGCCGATCGATCGCCCCAATTGATCTGTAATCAATTGCTCATCGAATAGACTTCTTGCACGAATCAGCTCACAGCCCTCATCCCCCAACCCCTTCTCCCAAGGAGGGCGAAGGGGAGTCAGAAATCGGGAGTTACGGCGATTTTGTTGTTATTCGTCAAGTCCCTCTCCCAACTTGGGAGAGGGATTTAGGGTGAGGGTTTTGATTGATGCAAGAGGTCTAATGCATTGCTCATCGATCGCCCCCATGAATTGTTTCGCCTTCATGAATCGTTAATGCGATCCAGAATCTGAAATTTAATCCCAGAAATAATCCTATCCAAGAAATTGGATAGCCCCTTGGCGCAACAGTTCCCAGCCCGTCGGCCCCCAGCGCACCACGGTGGATGGCTCGCCGGAACCCACTTCCGAATCGCCCATAGCCGCCACTTCATCGGGGCTAAGGGTCAGCAGTTCGGGAAATTCCCGGTTAATGTCCGCGATCGTCCGCAGAGGAGGTTGCCCCGATCGATTCACACTGGTGGTGAGCAGCGGCCCCGTTTGGGCCAAAATCGCCTTGGCCACTTCGCAGGCGGGAACCCGCAGCCCGATCGAGCGCGTGGGGCCCAAGATGTCGTTCATGGGCGGCAGGCGATCGCTCTGGGCAGGCAACACGATCGTTAAGGCTCCCGGCCAATAGTCTTGGGCGATCGCCTGCCATTGGCCCAGGTCACCAGCCCGATCGTCCACATAGGGCCACAAATCCGCTGGCTGGGCACCCATCAAAATCAAGGGCTTTTGGAAATCGCGCTGCTTGGTGGCATAGACCGCCGGGGCCCGATCGGGCCGGGCCGCCAGAGCCGGAACCGTATCCGTGGGGAAGCTGGCGAGGGCGGTTCCTGTCTGCAAGCCAGCGATCAGGGCTGAGAGGGTGACTTGGGGCAAGCTGAGAACTCCTGGTGCGATCGCAACAGTTGGCCAAATCGGCGAAAAATTACAAGAAATTGGGAGAGATTAGGAAAAATCAGGGTGCGAGAACTGCAGGCGCTTGGCACAACCGGGCGCAACCTAGTGGCGTGACAGGCTCCATTCATTGGGTCAAAGGCACGAAGCCAGTCGTAGTAACAAGGGGCTTAAGCCCCTTGCTGCCTAACGAGTTGGTGACGGCAACAGTCATTTAACTTGACCTATCAAAATAAGCTTGTCGAACTACTAGCCGCTGCATCAACCCCTAAACCTCATCATCTTCGTCATAGAACCGGGTGGAAAAAACAGGCTCCGACATCTTGCTTGTGGGAATTAGGGGCGGCTGTTCTGAGTCGAGGGAGTCGAGGGCCGGCAAATCAACCACCGTGGGAATGATTGGGGGGTCGGTGATTGCATCCTTCGCCTCGTCTGCCAGGGAATCCAAGTCCCGATCGACTGCCGCAACGGCAAAGTCACTCCGATCGCCCGCTTCATCTCGATCGATCGGGTCGATCGCCGGGGGATTGAGCACCTCGGGGAGGGTGGGCGGCTGCGGTGGGTTCGGCTCCGAATCCGTCGCTTCGTCGGGATGCACCGTGGCCCGATCGCTGGCCCGGCGAAACACCAAGCTGGTTTGACCATTCATCTCGATCGCTTCCACCTCGATCGTGTCGCCTTCGGTGAATTCTCCGGCCAGGATTTGATCGGCGATCGGGTTTTCCAGTTCCTTTTGGATCGCTCGCTTCAGGGGACGGGCCCCATACACCGGGTCGTAGCCCACATCGGCAATGTAGGTTTTGGCTGATTCAGACAGGGCGATCGCGATTTTTTGATCGGCCAACAGTCGCTCAATCCGCTTCATTTGAATGGAAACAATTTGTCGCAAATTCGCCTTTGAGAGGGCTTCAAAAATAATCGTTTCATCCACCCGATTCAAAAACTCGGGGCGGAAGTGCGATCGCAAAGCCTTCAGCACCCGATCGCGCATTTCGTCATAACCTTCCTCTTCCAGGCTGGATTTCAAAATATGCTCGCTGCCCAGATTACTGGTCATGATCAAAATGGTGTTCCGGAAATCCGCCACACGCCCTTGACCATCCGTTAAGCGCCCATCATCGAGCACTTGCAGCAAGATATTAAAAATGTCCGGGTGTGCCTTTTCTACTTCATCAAACAAAATCACCGAATAGGGATGCCGCCGCACCGCGTCGGTGAGCTGGCCACCCGCTTCATAGCCCACATATCCCGGCGGCGCACCCACCAACCGCAACACATTTTGCTTTTCCATATATTCGGACATATCAATCCGAATCATGGCATCTTCGCTATCAAATAGCAGTTCCGCCAAGGCGCGGGCCAATTCCGTTTTACCGACCCCCGTGGGCCCCAAAAACAGAAAGGAACCGATCGGGCGGCCCGGGTCTTTCATGCCAGCGCGGGCCCGGCGAATGGCAGCGGCCACAGCGGTGATCGCCTCCTGTTGGCCAATCACGCGATCGTGTAAATAGCGCTCCAATTGCAGGAGTTTTTGGCGCTCCGATTCCATCAACCGATTCACCGGAATGCCGGTCCATTTCGCCACCACTTCCGCAATATCCGCTTCCGTGACCTGCTCCCGCAACATGGGCACGGCCATTTGCGTTTGGATGGCCAACAATTGGGATTCCTTAGCGGCCCGCTCCTCTTGAATGCGCTCTAGGTCACCATACTTAAGCTGGGCTGCCAAGTTGAGATCATAGTCTCGTTCCGCTTGCTCAACTTGTTTTTGCAGGGTGCTTTCTTGCTCTTTTAAATTGCCAATTTCATCGAGTAATTCTTTCTCGCCCCGCCACTGTTGATCCAGCTCCGTTTGTTGGCTCTGGAGGGTGCTAATTTCAGCTTCAATGCGCAGCAGTCGATCGCGCGAGGCCGTTTCGCCCTGCAAGGACAACCGCTCCATTTCCAATTGCCGTAGCCGTCGTTCGATCGTCTCCAATTCCACCGGCTTGGAGGTGATTTCCATTTTTAATTTGGCGGCCGCTTCGTCCACCACATCGATCGCCTTATCGGGCAGGAATCGATCGGGAATATAGCGATTGGAGAGCTGGGTGGCCGCCACCAAAGCCGCATCGGAAATCTTCACCCCGTGGTGAACTTCATAGCGCTCCTTCAGACCCCGTAGGATCGAAACCGTCACGTCGATCGTCGGTTCTTCCACCAAAACCTGCTGGAATCGCCGTTCCAGGGCCGGATCCTTTTCCACATGGGTGCGATATTCATCGAGGGTGGTGGCTCCAATGCACCGCAGTTCCCCCCGCGCCAACATCGGTTTCAGCAGGCTGCCCGCGTCCATGGCGCTGCTTTGGCCCGATCCCGTGCCGATGATCGTGTGCAGCTCATCGATGAACAACACCACGGAGCCGCCCGAGTGGGTCACGGCCCGCAGAACCGATCGCAGCCGTTCTTCAAACTCGCCCCGAAACTTGGCTCCGGCGATCAGGCTGCCCATATCCAGCACAATTAACCGCCGATTTTTGAGGGATTCCGGCACATCCCCATTCACAATCCGTTGGGCCAAGCCTTCCACCACGGCGGTTTTGCCCACGCCCGGCTCCCCAATTAACACTGGGTTATTTTTGCTGCGGCGTGAGAGCACCTGAATCACACGGCGAATTTCCTCATCGCGGCCAATCACCGGATCCAATTTGCCGGCCCGGGCCTGTTCGGTCAGGTCGCGCCCAAAGCGCTCTAGGGCTTCCAGGGGATCTTCTTCCTTGCTCACACTGTCCCGGGCGGGGCCAGCGGCTTCAGTCGATCGCTCCTGGGCCTTGATGGCGCTGCGAATTTCCCGAATGGCCGCCTCCACGTCCTGGGGATCCACCCGTAACGATCGCAGAATTTTGCGCCCCACCCGATCGTCATCGGCAAAGGCCAACAGCAGGTGATCAATGCCAATTTCCCGATCGCCCCAGGACTCCCGAGCCACATCAGCCCGATCGAGCAGGGCATCTAACCCCCGCCCCAGGTAGAGCTGGTCACCCGCGCCGCCCCGGGGTTGTCGTTGGCCAAAATTTTCCAACTGCCGCGCCACCTGGGCCGGATCCAGTTGGGCCCGCTCCAGCACCACCGCCGCCGTGTCGTTAATTTCCAGCAGAGCCAAGATCACATGCTCCACCTCCAGGTTCTGCTGGCGCATCCGGCGGGCCACTTCTTGGGAATTAACGATCGCTTCCCAGGCTTTTTCGGTGAACTGATTGGGGTCGGTGGGCTGCATGGATGGCGCTAGGAAAAGTGAGCATGGCCCGATCGTAGTCGATCGGGAGTGCCTACGAGGACGTTGGCTATTTTAGGGGTTAATCAACAGCCTGAAGACAAGTTTGGGCGAGCTGCTCCGCTTGGGCCGGGTCGATCGACTCAGGCGCGGCCAATACCTGGCCGTTCAGGCCGCTCCCTTGCCAATAGTCCACAAACTCCGACGCAGCACCGCAGAGGATCCAGCGCGAGGGAGCCGCTTGGCCGTAGGCGGTGATGGTTTCGATCGCCAGGGAAAACCCGCCGGCCTTGAATTTGGGGTTCAACTCCCCGTCATATTCAAACTTGCTCAACATCAACTGCACCGCCCGCAAGGATCGGGCATCAAACCCAGGGGCATCGGTCAAGGTGCGGGCCCGAAACACCGGCCGCAAGGTTTGGAACGGAATTCGCACCGTTTGCCAGATGTTGTAGACCGTATCAAAGGAAGCGCAATAGCCAATGCCATCCCAGCGGGATTCCGCGCGCAAAATGAGCTTGTAGCGCTGGCCATCACCCTTGATGCGCAATTCCAACCCCTCAAAGGCCGACAGATTAATCGGCTCCTGAAAATTGCGGGTGCGAATGGAGGCGAACCCCCCGGAATTGTCAGTGGAAACATTCCCCGCAAACAGGCCATATCCATTAAACAAACGCAAATCGCTGCTGCTGACTCCGCCCATCACCACATCATCGATCGCCCCCCAAACTTGGGCCAGTTCGGGGCTGGGTTGCCGAAAGTCGCAAACCATTTGCGGCGATCGTTGGGGCGATCGGGTCGCTTGAGCCGCGCGATCGACCCAGGCTTCGGGGGCCGCCGCTCCAAAAATCAAAATCGCCGCCGCCTGTTCGATCGGCGCTTCCGCCCATTGCTCAAGGGTCAGCCAATGGAGGTTGGGATCCGCCGGCAGCCGGGCCCGATCGACCCCCAAGGCCCAAACTTGATAATTCCGTTGCAGGAGCGATCGCACCACCCGCCGGCCCACATCCCCACAGGCCCCCCACACCAGGGCGATCGGGCGCGGAGCCTGGGCTAAAGACGGTTCCATCCAATCCACCTTGGCCTGTGTCCCCATCAGTTTTTGTACCCAACCAAAATCACCAATCACGGGAAACACCCCAAAATAGCGCAGGGTGCTGACGAATCGATCAAATGCCCAAGTTGCCATTGGTTTGCGTGGGGTGAATCAACGGTCTAATCAAAGACTCGATGCAGTGGACTGTATTGATCCTGTGGACTGTATTGATCCTAATGATTTCCCCCAAGGCTTTGCGGAACCATGGGCCGTTATTTAACCCAATCGGTGGCGCAACCAAAGGGCCATGAGCGGCAAAGCCACCCGATACCCCAACTCGGGCCCATAAACCAAACCCTTTTGTTGCAAGCTGGCCAGGGCCCCTTGCAGGCCGCCCCCCCGCGAAAGGCGGTGTTTTTGAACATATTCCCGCGCATGGGGGCGATCGGTCGGATCCAACGCCAAACTTTCCAGCAGCCGCACTTGGGAATCGGGCAGCAACAACAGCAACGATTCAAACGTGGCCGACAAGTCCTCTACTAACCCGATCGCCGCGCGATCGACCTGCTCCGCCGTGATCGCCACCGGGGTCGCCGTCGATCGGCCCCGTTGCCCCGCCAGCACATCCAGCCAAATTCGCCGAGCCAGGGCGATCGACTCACCAAAATGGCCGCCCGCATTCAGGGCAAACCGCCGAATTGCTTCCGGAGTCCAGTGCAATCCCAGTCGATCGCTCCGTTCCCGCAGCCAGGGTTCCAATTCCGCCGCCGACAGGGGAGGCAGCAACAAAATCGCCAAATTATGATCGGTGACCCACTCATCGGCCGTCGTGGCAATCAGGGCATAGCTCACTCGGGCTTGCCGTTGAATTTCGGCCCGCAAATATTGCTCCCAGCGCCCGTCACGATCCCATGACCTGAGGTGGGGCAAATTCGCCAAAACCATTACCACCCGATAGTTCAGGCCATCGGCCAACTGTTGAGGCAAGGCCAGCAGCGATTGAAAACTCGCCCACTGATCGGCCGTAGGCGGCAACCGCAGTTCTGGCCGATGCCCCCAGCGGATGGTGGCCCCCATGGTCTCGGCCCACCGTTGCAGGGTTTGGCGCTCCCGTTCTTGGCGGCAGGCTTGCAAAATGCCCGTGGCCAAACAGTCCACCAACCGCTCCGGACTCACGGCCCGCAAGCAATCAATTTCCATGACCTGGGCCCCCAAACTGGCGGCCGCATAGGTCAAAAGGGTGCGCCGACCAATGCCCGGCACTCCGGCCAACAGCACGTCGCCATCCGCTTGCAAGATCTGACACAACTGCTCCCGATCGCTCACTCGGCCCACCAAATAGGGCGGAATAAAGGGATTCGGGGGAGGGCGATCGGGAAACACATTCGCAGCCGCCACGGGCGAAAGGATGACCATTTTCACAACCTCAGCCAAACCAGTGACGGACTCCAATCAAGATCGATTGCGATCCTGATAGCACTATATAATAGTGCCAGCCGATCCCGCTGACTCATCTCGCCTTAGGGGATCGCAATTTTTAGCGATCAACGCGACCAAAGCCCATTTGCAAATTTCCTGATCCCAAACCCCGCGATCGCCCACCGTTCAACTAGAGCGATCGGGTTTGGTCACCCACCCCCTCCAGATCTATGACTATTGACTCTCCTGCCCGCACGGCCATCCCCAACGCGGCGGCAGCCAAGCCCGTGGCCTGGCATTCCCTGGATCCACAAGCCGCGATCGAGCAATTGCAGGCCCGGCCCGAAACCGGCCTCAGTTCCGCCGAAGTGCGCGATCGACTGGCCCAATACGGGCCCAACGAACTTGATGATGGCGGTGGCCGCAGCGTTTGGGAAATTCTGTTGGGTCAGTTTGGCGACATCATGTTGCTGATGCTGATCGGGGTTGCCTTCGTGTCCGCCGGCCTGGATCTGTTTGAAGGTTGGCAAAGCACCCAACAGGCCAACCTCAGCTTGGCGGAAGGCTTCCAACAGGGCAAATTTCCCTTTCCCAAGGATGCCTTGGCCATCTTTGTGATCGTGATTTTGAACGGCACGTTGGGCTATTTGCAGGAGAGTCGGGCCGAAAAAGCCCTATCCGCCCTCAAAAAATTGTCATCCCCCCGAGTCCGGGTGCAGCGGGATCAGCAAATCTTGGAAGTGGATGCCAAGGAACTGGTTCCCGGTGATGTGATGTTGATTGAAGCCGGAAACCAGGTGGCCGCCGATGGCCGCATCCTGGAATTGGCCAATCTGCAAATCCAAGAAGCTGCCTTGACTGGGGAAGCCCATGCGGTGGATAAGCAGGTGAATTTGACCCTGGATCCGGAAACGTCCCTGGGCGATCGCATCAACCTGGTGTTTCAAGGCACGGAAGTGATTCAGGGCCGCGGCAAGGTGCTGGTTACGGAAACCGGGATGCGGACGGAGCTGGGCAAAATTGCCACCATGATCCAGTCCGTGGAAGCGGAAGAAACCCCCCTGCAACAACGGATGGAGCAGTTGGGCAAGGCCCTGGTCACCGGCTCCATGGTGTTGGTGGTGCTGGTGGTGGTGGGCGGAACCTTTGCCCTGGGCTGGGAAAACTTCCGCAAGCTGCTGGAAGTGTCCCTCAGTATGGCGGTGGCCGTGGTTCCGGAAGGATTGCCCGCCGTGATTACCGTGACGCTGGCCTTGGGAACGCAGCGGATGGTGCGCCGCCATGCCCTGATTCGCAAGCTGCCGGCCGTGGAAACCCTTGGCTCAGTCACCACCATTTGCTCGGACAAAACCGGGACATTGACCCAAAACAAGATGATTGTGCAGGCGTTGGAACTGTGCGATCGCTCCGTACGGGTCACCGGCCAAGGGTACGAACCCTTCGGCTCCCTGCAACCGGTGGATGCGGCAGGACAGTTGGGCGAGCCGCTCGCTGCTGAAACCTTGGCCCAGGAAGCACCGGACGTACATTTGCTGCTGGCGGCCTGCGTACTCTGTAACGATGCCATTTTGCAGTGCGATAAGACCGTGACCGATCGGGGCAAATCGCCTTGGATGATCATTGGAGACCCCACCGAAGGGGGACTGTTGGCCCTGGCTGGCAAAGGCAACCTGAGCCAGGAAGAGTGGACGAAGCGCTATCCCCGCGCCGCTGAAATTCCGTTTTCGTCCGATCGCAAACGGATGAGCGTGTTTGTGCGCACGGATCAGGCCGGGCCGCTGTCGTTGGCGGCCATCACCGGCCCCGCCAAGGTTTTGATGGCCGGCAAAGGATCGCCAGAACTATTGTTGGAGCGGTGCGATCGCATTCAAAGCGGTGCCCAGTCCCGCCCCCTGACCCCGGCCGATCGCGCGGATATTTTGGAGCGCAATAACCAATTGGCCAGCAAAGGGCTACGGGTCTTGGGCTTGGCCTACAAACCCTTGGATCAACTGCCCCCCGAAGCCAACAATCATTCACCGGAACAAAACGGCTCCACCACCGACCCCGAACAGAACCTAATTTGGCTGGGACTGGTGGGGATGATGGATGCGCCGCGCCCGGAAGTGGCTGAGGCCGTGGCCCGCTGCCGCATGGCTGGCATCCGCCCAATGATGATTACCGGTGACCATCAACTGACCGCTAAGGCGATCGCCCAGGAGTTGGGCATTGCCGCCGAGGGCGATCGAGCCTTGACCGGCACCGAACTGGAAAAAATGACCCAAGGCGAACTGGAAGAAGCCGTGGGCCGCGTTTCCGTCTATGCCCGTGTTTCCCCAGAGCACAAGCTGCGGATTGTGAAAGCCCTGCAACACCAAGGCAAAATCGCCGCCATGACCGGCGACGGCGTAAACGACGCGCCCGCCCTCAAACAGGCCAACATCGGCATTGCCATGGGCATCACCGGCACCGATGCCAGCAAAGAAGCCAGTGACATGGTGCTGCTGGATGACAACTTCGCCACGATCGTCGCCGCCACCGAAGAAGGCCGCGTTGTTTATGACAACATTCGCCGCTTCGTGAAATATATCCTCGGCTCCAACATCGGTGAGGTGCTGACGATCGCCAGCGCCCCCCTGATCATTCCCATTTCCCAAGTGGGCGGTGATTTGGTGCCCCTCACGCCTCTGCAAATTTTGTGGATGAACTTGGTAACCGATGGGTTGCCGGCCTTGGCTCTGGCCATGGAACCCGCTTCCCCGGACGTGATGCAGCGGCCGCCCCACGCTCCCCACGAAGGTATCTTCGCGCGCGGCTTGGGAGCTTACATGGTGCGGATCGGGATTGTGTTTGCGGTGGTCACCATCGTTCTCATGGTCTGGTCCTATAACTATGCCCAAGGCACTGACCACCCCGATAGCTGGAAAACCATGGTCTTCACGAGCCTTTGCATTGCCCAGATGGGCCACGCTTTGGCCGTGCGATCGGACACGAAGTTGATTGTGGAAATGAATATGTTCTCCAATCCCTATGTGCTCTGGTCGGTGACGCTCACCACGCTGTTGCAATTGGCGTTGGTTTACCTGCCGCCGCTGCAATCCTTCTTTGGCACTTCGGCTTTGGACTTCACGGAACTGCTGGTTTGTCTTGGCTTCAGTGCCCTAATTGTGGTTTGGATTGAGGGTGAAAAGCTGTTCCTCCGTTGGTTCTGGAACAAGCGCTAGGCGATCGTCCTTCGGCCAAAATCACGGGAATCATTGGCATAAATTGCCATGACTGATAACGGGGGGGCGATCGCTCCCCTTTTTGATGGCTTGTTTTTGATGGTTGGTGGCGATCGAGTCCAAAGCACGATCGCCACTAGCAGCATCGTCTCCCTGGGGACAGTGGCCGGTAATCAAAAAATTGCTAAATGTAACGTGATCGAGCCAGTCTTCAGGTCTGCTGAACGGAAAGTTTAGATTTCTTTATCAATTCGTGAACAATCACTGACATTCTTCATCGCGATCTCGTCAGCAATCTTGAACACTCAAATGGCTCCATAGCAGGATTTTTGGCAAAAATTGCCCAAAATTCTCATTTTTAATTCTTTACTTACAGCAAAAAAGATTTATGAATAACGCTTTACGAAGTCAGTAGAATAGCAACATCCATAAGGCAGTAAGTATTCTTGCTCACCACCATCATGGCGGATCATTTTCCCTGGCTGACCGCGATCATTCTGTTTCCGCTGATCGCGGCCTTCCTGATTCCCCTCCTCCCCGATCGCAACGGCAAAACCGTCCGCTGGTTCGCACTCAGCATCGGCGTACTGGACTTTCTATTGATGGTCTATACGTTCTGGACGCACTACGACTCCAGCAACTCCAGCTTCCAACTGGTTGAAAAATATCCCTGGCTGCCGCAAATCGGCTTTAGCTGGGCCGTCTCCGTTGACGGCATCTCGATGCCCCTCGTCCTGTTGGCCGGATTTGTCACCACGTTGGCCATGTGGGCCTCCTGGCAGGTCGATCGCAAACCTCGGTTGTTCTATTTCCTGATGTTGGTGCTCTATGCAGCCCAAATCGGGGTATTCGTGGCCCAAGACCTGCTGCTGCTCTTCATTCAGTGGGAATTGGAACTGGTTCCGGTATATCTACTGGTTTCCATTTGGGGCGGTCAAAAACGCCGCTACGCCGCCACCAAGTTTCTGATTTACACCGCTGCTGCTTCGATCTTTATTTTGGTTGCTGGCTTGGCCCTGGCCCTGTCCGGCGACGGCCCGGTCACCTTTGACCTCGCAGACCTGGCCCTCAAGAACTATTCCTTGGGCTTGGAACTGTTGCTCTATGCGGGTTTGTTGATTGCATTTGGGGTCAAGCTGGCTATTTTCCCCATGCACACTTGGTTGCCGGATGCCCACGGGGAAGCTTCTGCGCCCGTGTCCATGATTCTGGCGGGTGTGCTGTTGAAAATGGGCGGCTATGGACTGATTCGTCTGAACCTGGAATTGCTGTCCGATGCTCACATCTACTTCGCACCGGTACTGGCCATTCTCGGGGTGGTGAACATCATCTACGGTGCTTTCGCCTCCTTTGCCCAGAACAATATGAAGCGCCGCTTGGCCTATTCGTCCGTGTCGCACATGGGCTTTGTGCTGCTGGGCATCGCTTCGTTCACGGACTTGGGGGTTAGCGGCGCAATGCTGCAAATGCTGTCCCATGGTCTGATTGCAGCCCTGCTGTTCTTCTTAGCAGGTGTGACCTACGACCGCACCCACACTCTGGCGATGGATCAAATGCGCGGCATGGGTCAATTGATGCCGAAGGTGTTTGCGCTGTTCACGGCGGGGGCCCTGGCTTCCTTGGCGCTGCCGGGAATGAGCGGTTTTGCCAGTGAGCTGGCGGTGTTTGTTGGGTTCACCAGCAGCGATATCTATAGCTCCACGTTCTGCACGGTGACGGTGTTCTTGGCTGCGGTGGGTGTGATTCTCACGCCGATTTATCTGCTGTCGATGCTGCGTCAGGTGTTTTACGGAACGAGTGCGGATCTGGCTTGCGAGGTGGGCAATGCGGGCCTGCAAAACCAAGATGTGGAAGGCGCAGTTTGTTTCGGTACCGATTGCGTGTTGCCGGATCAGGCCGTGTTCCGGGATGCCCGGAAGCGTGAGGTGGCCATTTCGATGGCGTTCCTGATTCCGATCGTGGCGATCGGGGTGTATCCGCAACTAGCCACGAAGGTCTATGACGTGAAGACGGTGGCCGTGAACTCGCAGGTTCGGGAGTCTTACACGATCGCGAAGGCCAATCCTGAGTTCTTTGCCCAGGGTCTGTTCCAACGGTCGATCGCCCAAAAGGTGGCTCAGGCTCCGACGCTGGCGGAATAGGGCAGTGGAACCGGGTTGGAAAATGCCCGGTTTCGCCGCTCGGTTAACTCATCGGTTAACTTAATAAACTCCGATCGGGGGCGATCGCTATCTCAAGGAGATGGTCGATCGCCCCCGATTCAGTTACCAGATTCGCAAAAATACAGCCCCCAAAAAATATAGACCCGAAAGCATAAACCCCAAAATTACAGATCGAAAAAATACAGATCAAAAAAGGGAGCCGATCGACTCCCTTGCAAGCTATCTTTTCAAGCCGCATCCAGTTTGCTAAAGACCCCCTAGGGCCTGTCGTCATTCCCTAGGATCGGGCGGAAACGATTGGTTTTCTATGTCCCAGTCGTCGTAACAAGGGGCTTAAGCCCCTTGTCCTCCACGATTTGCCAACGGTGGAATCAGGTTTTCAGGTGATTTGACGACACGCCCTAGGAAATTCCTGAGAAATTCCTAGAAGTTGCCTAGAAATTGCCTGGGAAGCCTATTTTTGCATCCAGCTAAACATGGCCCGCAGATCCTTGCCGACTTCCTCGATCGGGTGTTCTGCTTCCCGACGACGCATGGCCGTGAAGCCAGCCTTACCGGACTGATTTTCCAACACGAAATTGCGAGCGAAGGTTCCGTCTTGGATATCCTTCAGCACCCGGCGCATTTCATCCTTGGTTTCGTCGGTGATGATGCGGGGGCCGGTCACGTAATCGCCGTATTCCGCCGTGTTGGAGATGCTGTCGCGCATCTTGGCCAAACCGCCTTCCACCACCAAGTCCACAATCAGCTTCACTTCGTGCAAGCACTCGAAGTAAGCCAACTCGGGCTGATAACCCGCTTCCACCAGGGTTTCAAAACCTGCCTTGATCAGGGCGCTCAAGCCACCGCACAACACCGCTTGCTCACCAAACAGGTCGGTTTCCGTTTCTTCGCGGAACGTGGTTTCCAAGATGCCACCGCGAGTGCCGCCGATGCCCTTGGCATAGGCCATGGCCAGGTCACGGGCCTTACCGGTTGCGTCTTGATAGACCGCAAACAGAGCAGGCACGCCTTGGCCTTGCTCATAGGTGCGGCGCACCAGATGGCCGGGGCCCTTGGGAGCCACCATCACCACATCCACATCGGCGGGGGGAACCACTTGGCCAAAGTGAATGTTGAACCCATGGGCGAAGGCCAACAACTTGCCCGCGCTCAGGTTCGGCAGAATTTCGTTGCTGTAAACGGTCTTTTGCACTTCATCGGGCAGCAAAATCATGATGAAGTCGGCACGCTTGGCGGCTTCGGCCACGGACACGACTTCTAGACCGGCTTCCCGCGCTTTGGCGGTGGATTTGCTGCCTTCGTAAAGGCCGACAATGACGTTTACGCCGCTATCTTTGAGGTTAAGGGCGTGGGCATGGCCTTGGGAGCCATAGCCGACGATCGCGACGGTTTTGCCGTTCAGCAGGTCTAGGTTTGCGTCGTTGTCGTAGTACAACCGAGCCATTTGATTTCTCCTTCGGACGTGGGCCGTGCAAGGGGCATTGCAAGTGTTCGATCCTAGCGTAAAACGGCACGGGAACCGTTGGCCCGGCTCAGGTTGCCTGTGGGCATAACGTCAAACGGTGCGAGAACCGTTGCTCTGGCTCAGGTTGCCCTTGGGGAACGCGATCGGGGATTAGTCGTCAAGCGATTTATAGGGAACGTTGAAAGAGGTTTGGGTATGGCGTTGCTAGTGCTGACCGATGGGGATGAGCGGCTGAATTTGACGGAAGCCCAGGCGGTTTTGGGTCAGGGAGGCAATGACTCCCTCACGGGAACCAGTGGCGATGACATCCTCTACGGTGGCCTGGGCAACGACACCCTGATCGGCGGTGCTGGAGCCGACATTCTGGGCGGCAACGAGGGGGACAATCGCCTGCGAGGGGGGGCGGGCAGCGATATTTTTGTGATTGAGGCCGGAACCAGCACCACCGGTACAACAACGGCCCTGCAACGAATTGAGGATTTTGATCCAACGAGCGATCGTATTGGGCTGGCTCCGGGGCTGCGGTTCGAGGATTTGGAGATTGTGCGGGTTAGCGATCGCGCCAATGACACCATCGCCACCAGCACCACCGACAGCCCCGGCGAAGTGCTGATTTTTCTGAAGGGCACAACCAACCTGCTGGCCCGGGTGGCCAATGTGCGGGTAGCCGACTTGGGGCGCGATCGATTTGTGGAAGCGGAGGTGTTGCAATTTAGCGACAGCACCTTCCAGGTTCGGGAAGATGGCACACCGCTCACCAGTATTCGCATTGAGCGCAGTTTTCCCTTCCTAAAATCGCCAATCACCACCAAAACGGTCACGGTGGCCGTGAGCAATGGCACGGCGATCTTGGGCCAAGATTTGCGCTTGGATGGGCCGATCGTGGCGGAGTTTGGGGCCGATGAGCGATCGGTCTCGGTGGTGTTGCCGCTGGTGGATGACTTGCTGGTGGAGGGAACGGAAACCCTACGCCTCACCTTGACGGATCCAACCGGGGGCAGCAAGCTGGGCGATCGCACCCAGGCGACCCTCTTGATTGAGGACAATGACCAGCCTGCAGCGGCTTCACCGGGCCGATTAGATTTCAGCGGCTCCGTCTACAGCGTTGAAGAAAGTGATGGTTCCGCCCTGATTGCCATCACTCGCACGGGGGGCACCAACGGCGAAATTACCGCCACGATCGATATCGTCAATGACAGCGCGATCGTTTTCCGCGACCTGGGCGCACCGGAACCCACCGTGGTGCGGTTTGCCGACGGCGACAGCACCACCCAATTTGTCCGGGTTCCTCTGATTGACAACTTTGTGGAGGATGGAACCCGCAGCGCCATTTTGCGGCTGGTGAACCTGACCAACGGAGCCAGCACCGGAGAACGCCCCGCCGCCCGCTTAGAAATTATCGATAATGACGGCCCGGCCGGAACTTTATCCTTCAGCCAGCCGGTTTTTAGCGTGGTGGAAGGCCAGGCGATCGCCTCGATCACGGTCACCCGCAGCAACGGCAGCAGCGGCCCCGTCACCGCCCTCATTTCCACCACCAGCGGCACGGCCGTTCCCGGTGCTGATTTTGGCATTCCCGCCAGCACCCTGGTGAGCTTTGCCGATGGGGACACCACACCCCAGACGATTCAATTCTCGATCGGGGATGATGCCCTGTTGGAAGCCACCGAAGTGGTGAATCTGGCCTTGGTGAACCCGACGGGCGGGGCCTTGCTGGGGCGGCAAAATACGGCAGTGCTGGAGATTGCCGATAATGATCGATTCACAGCCCAGGTCAACTTTGGGCAAGTGCGCGATCTCCAGCCGATCGGCACGGATCCGATTACGGGCGTTCAATTTTCCAGCAATGCCCTAGGAATTTTGGATTACAACGCGGGTGGCAGTGGCAACTTCACCGATCCGTTGCTGAATGCCGGAGCCGCCGCCCAAGTGATGACCTACGGAGAAGGGCGATCGATTGTGATGACCGTGGCCAACGGGTTTCGCGATCGCCTTAGTTTCCGTTATGCGGCCCCCTTTGCCCTTGATCCTCGCCGCGATCCCGATGGGGATGGCCTCCACGAAGTGACGCTCTACGACGGGCCCAACGGCACTGGAAATATTTTGGCCATTATCGATTTGCCCCGAACTGCCGACAGCAACTTACCCGTGGGAGCCTATGCCCTGACCCGCGATCCCTTCGTGGTTAACTTCAGTGGCATTGCCCGATCGGTCACCTTCGGCAGCCAAGCAGACAAGCTGATTTTGGACGACATCGCGATCGGCTAGGCTCATCTCGTCCCCACTGGCCCTTGATCCCACCAGATCCCCAAAATCGCGAAATTGTCTCAAAAATTCCTCTAATTTCCTCAAATGTCACCTTGTCGTTAAAAATTACTCAAAATTGCGCTAAATCATCCAAAATCACCCAAAAACCAGGGCTGAAGCGGTTCATCAATCGCCAATTATCTGCAATTCGTAGCCTGCGGAACAGCAAAAATTTTGATTTGCTTCAACATTGACGGGTCGCATATCTAGTGTTTGACTGAGAAAGGTTTTCTGTTTCACGCTAGATATTGTGGGTGTCCCATCAGCTATGGTCTCGCAACTTGAGGTTTCCACCCTATCGCGATCGTCCAACTCCCTTGCCCATGGTCTGGTGCAGGTGTTTACCGCACCCCGGCGAACGTTTCTGACAGATGTAATGGCCCAGGCCCTGCGCGTGGCCGGCCAGGGACAGTCGGTGTTAGTGGCCCAATTCCTCAAGGGCGGCATTCGTCAGGGCAGCGACCATCCGATCTCCTTGGTGCAACGGCTGGATTGGCTGCGTTGTGACCTCTCACGCAATTTGGATGAAGCCCAGCCCACACCGGAAGAAATTGCCGCCATTCAGGATCTTTGGCAACAGGTGGTCGCTCGGGTGCAATCGGGACAATACGAGCTAATTGTGTTGGATGAATTAAGCTTGGCAATTCGGCTAGGGGCGATCGACTGCAAGGAAGTGCTGGATCTGCTCGATCGCTGCCCTCAACACCTGGACGTGATTTTGACCGGGCCCGACGTACCCCAATCGCTGTTGGATGCGGCTGACCAAATCACCGAAGTGCGTCGCAGTCGTCGTTCTTGATCGTTAACGCTGGCTTGTTTGGGCTGGTCTGCTCGATCGGGATTGCGCCCTAGATTGCGTCGCCCCAGAAAGGCATCCCAGCCAGGGGTGGCAAGCTCAAGGCTGCTTTATGCTAAGGTGGCTTGCTGCCCCTACCTCACTCGCTGACGATCATGCTCAAGAACGATGCCTGGATTACCGAGATGGCCCGCCAAGGGATGATTTCCCCCTTCGAGCCAAAGCTTGTGCGGCGCATCGATCAGCAGCCCGTCATCTCCTATGGATGCAGCAGTTTTGGTTATGACATCCGCCTGTCGCCCAAGGAATTCAAAATTTTTCGCCACATTCCTGGCACAGTCGTTGATCCCAAAAACTTCAACCCCGCCAACCTGGATCCCGCCGCGCTACACCGCGATGAAAATGGTGAATTTTTCATCCTGCCGGCCCACTCCTACGGCCTCGGGGTTGCCCTAGAGCATTTGCAAATTCCCGACACCATCACCGTTCTTTGCATCGGCAAAAGCACCTACGCCCGTGTTGGGCTGATTGCCAACTTGACCCCAGCGGAGGCGGGCTGGCGCGGCCATTTGACCCTGGAAATTTCCAACGCATCGAGCGCCGATTGCCGGATCTATGCCAATGAAGGCATTGTGCAATTGCTCTTTATGGAAGGGGATCCCTGCGAAGTCAGCTATGAAACGCGCCAGGGCAAATATCAAGACCAACCCGAGTCGATCATAATTGCCCGAGTCTAATTCGCGCCCAGTCTGCCGGTTCTCCATCTTCCTTTTTTGCCCCTCATTGTCGCTTTCCCTCGAACGTCATGGATCTGTTTCGCGTTGAAGTGCTCTCCGCCATGCCCAATCCTCAGCAGTTGGTTTGGGCAGCTATGCATCAGGATTATTCAGAGAATTTTGTGGTTGATGAGCGCGATCAATTTCCCGACGAGGGCCGAGCCGGTGAATTAATTATCAAGCACCTCTTGCAGGGAAATCGAGGACATTTTGGGCCGATCGAGCATCCGCAAATTGTGTTTAATGTGGGCTTTTTTCCCCATTCAACCATGCAGCAACTGCGAACTCATCGAGTAGGAATTTCCTTCGATGTTCAATCTGGACGATATTCAGGAATGCGAATTTTGGACGTAATCGAAGGAAAACGAGCACTGGAAGAAGTTTTTTATTTGCGACCTGTTGACTATTATTCTGATCGTCAAGGGAAAAAGTATTTTTATTCGCCTGAACAACGGCAAGCGGATTTGGATTGGTGCTTAGAAGCTTGCAAGCGCTATAAGCAACGTATTGAAGAAGGCCTGTCCGAAGAGCACGCACGCGGGTTGATTCCCTTCGATGTGCGCCAGCATTTTGTGATGAGTTGCAATGCCCGATCGCTCATGCACATTCTCGACTTGCGGGCCAAAGCTGACGCACAGTTGGAAATTCAAAAGCTGTGCGATTTGTTGATGGTGCATTTCAAAAATTGGATGCCGGCCTTGGCCGATTGGTATGAAACCAATCGGTTGGGTAAGGCGCGGTTGTCGCCCTAGCGTCGAATAATCACGGTCGTGCGATCGAACCCCGGGGGCAGCCCTGGCGGCACTGGAGAACTGGGATTATTCGGCGTGGCGCTGGGGGTGTTGCTGCGGGGGCGATTGGCTCCCTCGCTGACGGTGCTGGGCGTGCCGCTGCCGGTTGCACCGCGCCCACCCAGGGGATCCGCCATCCCATCCAGGGCATCAATCACAAAGGTTTCGGAAAAACCGGTGCGGGCCGGCCGCCGGGACTCTTCAAAAAAAGAGGGCTTGGGACTGCTGCCCGAAGAGCCACTGGGGGCCGCCGGTTGGGCGATCGCCCCCATTGTCCCCAATCCCACGCCTAACAAGACTCCGATCGCCCCGCTGCCCAAACGCCATCCCCAAACCATAGCCCGCCTCATCGCGATCGCCCTCATCACTAATCAAGCTCAACAACCCAGGCAAAATTTCTCGGATTGTAGCCAAGTTATTGCCCCAGCCTGCACCCAGATCACCAGCCAACCCGATCATCATCCAGATTGAATCCGGTGAACTGCCGCGCTAGGATGCCTAAGCGGTGTCCAAAAACGCCAGCAATTTCCCTGTTGGAATTGCTAGACGAGCAAGAGCCATCAATCGTTTCCGTCGTCGCCGCCCAAACAACGTAGAAAACCGCTCCACCCGATCGGCCCCCTTTGCAACCCATGAGCCAAACCAGCAAAAAACGAGTTCTCTCCGGCGTACAACCCACCGGCAGCATCCACCTCGGTAACTATTTGGGCGCAATCCGTAATTGGGTCGTCGATCAACACCAGTACGACAACTTCTTCTGTGTGGTGGATTTGCACGCCATCACCGTGCCCCACAATCCGGCGGTGTTGGCCGCAGACAGCTTCAAGATTGCGGCCCTCTACCTGGCCTGTGGGATTGACCTCAGTTGCTCCACAATCTTCATCCAATCCCACGTGAGCGCCCACAGCGAATTGGCTTGGTTGCTGAATTGCGTCACGCCACTGAATTGGCTGGAGCGGATGATTCAGTTTAAGGAAAAAGCCCTGAAGCAAGGTGAAAACGTCAGCGTGGGTCTGCTGGACTATCCGGTGTTGATGGCGGCGGATATTTTGCTTTATGACGCGGATTTGGTGCCGGTGGGCGAAGACCAGAAGCAGCACTTGGAGTTAACCCGCGATGTGGCGATTCGGGTGAATCATCAATATGGCAGTGAGGAGCGGCCGATTCTGAAAGTGCCGGAACCCGCCATCCGCAAGGAAGGGGCCCGCGTGATGAGCCTGACGGACGGGACGAAGAAGATGTCGAAGTCGGATCCGACGGAGATGAGCCGGATTGAGCTGTTGGACAGCCCCGACACGATCGCCAAGAAAATTAAGCGCTGCAAAACTGACCCCCAGCGCGGTTTGGAGTTTAATAACCCCGATCGCCCCGAGTGTCACAACCTGTTGGGTCTCTACCAAATTCTGTCGGGCAAATCCCGCGAGGAAGTGGCGGCGGAATGTGCCGACATGGGTTGGGGACAGTTCAAACCCCTGCTGACGGAAACGACGATCGCGGCACTGGAGCCAATTCAGCAAAAATATAACGAGGTGATGGGCGATCGGGGCTATCTGGAATCTGTATTGCGGGATGGTCGCGAAAAGGCAGCCGCCGTGGCCAATGCCACCTTGCTTCGGGTAAAGGATGCCTTGGGCTATTCACGACCGCTTTAGGGCCGATTCGAGGGTTAATCCACCGTTGACGCGCGATCGTCGCGGCCCCAGGATTTGAGACCATAACCACCTGGACAATGGAGACAACAACAGCGATGAAAGCCGTGGTGTTTGGTGCAACCGGTGAAACGGGCCGGCGAATTGTGCAAGCTTTGGTCGATCGCCAAGTGCCCGTGCGGGCCGTGGTACGCGATTTGGCGACCGCTCGCGCGATTTTGCCGGATTCGGTGGAAGTGGTGCAGGGCAATTTACTCGATCGCCGCTCGATCGACTTCGCCTTAGCCGGTTGCACGGTGGTGTTGAGCGCGGCCGGAGCCAGGCCCAGCTTGGATCCAACGGGGCCCTTGCAGGTGGATTATCTGGGAACCAAGAACTTAACCGATGCGGCCAAAGCGGCAGGCATTGAGCAGTTAGTGCTGGTCTCTTCCCTTTGTGTGTCCAAGCTGCTTCATCCGCTGAATTTGTTCTGGTTGATTCTGTTTTGGAAACAACAGGGTGAGCGCTACTTGCAAAACAGCGGTCTGACTTACACGATCGTGCGGCCCGGCGGCCTGAAAAACGAAGATCGGGACACCCCTGTGGTGATGAGCACCGCCGATACGCTCTTTGAAGGCTCAATTCCCCGATCGCAGGTGGCCAAGGTTTGTGTCGAAGCCTTGTGGGAACCGGCCGCCCGCAACAAAATTGTGGAAATCGTGGCGCGGGATGATGCCCCCGTGCAGCCTTGGTCAGCCCTTTTTGCCAGCGTTTAAGCGCGGTTCGATCGATGTTTCCTAACTCATCCAATCCTAATCCCTTGGGGGGTTCTGGGCCGTCGCTGCCCGGTTCGTTGCCCGGATCCCCCACCGGAGAACCCGGCGGCGATCGCTACGGTACTGGGCTGGTGGCTCCCCAAAGTGTGGATGCGCGCACCAAAAAATTGATGCAGCGCACCTTCTTGATCTTGCTTTTGGCGGGCTTGGCGATCGGGGCAGTCATCTCCGTTGGGGTGGTGATCGCCTTCCAAAAATTTGGTCTAGTTGGCGTACCCACCCCCAGTACCCCGATCGCGCCAGGGAATTAACCTCAAACTGGCACGCAACAAGTCGTTAGGATTGGCGCACCACCGCCCCTCGCACACATAACCCCAACAAGCTGCCACTCAACAGCAGCTTCAGGGTTTCCAGCCCAAAGTAGCCCCCATGCCAAAGGGTCATGGCCGCCGGAACCGAGGGCGCAGTGCTAGCCCAAGACAGGGAAGCCCCTAGCCCCGCCATGGTTGGTGCGAGCCAATAGGTTTGCGCCAACATAATGGCCATCAGCACCGCCGCGATCGCCACCACCCACCGCTCGCTGAGGCGGCTCACTTCGTGGCGATATCCCAACGCCAGCGCACCGGCCATGACCACCCCAGCGACCAACAGCCCCACATGGTTGAAGCCATTGAGCAATAACCAGCCCACGGGCGCAAAGTCGGGACGCTCCATCATGCCGCCCATGTAGAGGGCCGGCATGGCTGCCAGGTCGATCGCCAAGGTGGCCCCAACCCACAACAAAAGGGCAATCTCAACGGTCATTTTCCAAGCCGATTGCCCCAAACCGAGAGCGCGGCTGAGACTGGCTTTAAATTCAGAACTCATGCGCGATCGCCTCCTAAATTCCAATTTCTAGCCTAGGAAACTTCCGCGATCCGTGATCGCCTTTGTTGGGTTTATTCATGATTTGCACATGAACCGTAATACCGTTGATTAACCCTAACTGCCCTAAGCAAGGGGCTTAAGCCCCTTGTCCCCCACGATCCGCTAACGGCAGATCTAGGGTTTTGGGCTAAACGACAATCAGCCCGGCCCGGCCGGTCGATCGAGGACTTGAATAGCCCAGGTGTTATTAAAGGGTTCGATCGCCTGGATTTGGTAGCGGGGATTGGTTTTGAGTCGATCGAGCCATTCTGTTTTGGGTCGATAGGCGATCGCCCGCTGGATGGTCTCGGGGAGGGGCAAATCGGGTTCCTCTAGATAAATCAGTTGAGCTTGGGGCGGCAGGCGACGGGCCAGGGTGAGCAACCGCAGGGCATTGCCGCTGATCACCACGGGGGGCTGAAGCTCGCTCACCCGCTGGGCGATCGCCGGATCGTCGTAACTGCTGTATTTGTTCCACCAGGTGGGAGCCATCACGCCTTGGCTGCTGGACCACAGCCCCACCACCCACAACAGGGCGATCGCCCCCGCAACCCAAGGCCGCCGCCGCTGGTTAGCCCAAGCCTCGCTGAGACCAAAGGCCAGCAACCAAGTGAGGGCCAAGTAGGCCGGGAGGAAATAGCGGGCAATGGTCGATCGCTGGCCCCCATCCACCGCATCCAACAGGGCAAAGGGCAGGGCGATCGCGCCGGTCAACAGGGGAAACAGCCAAATGTCCGGCGACGCAACCCGCAGCAACCGCCGAATGCTGAGCGCAACCAGCGCCAGCAACAACCCGATCGGGAGCCAATGCCAGGACAGGGCGATCGGGTCGGTTTCTTGGGTGATGTCAAACAGGGGCCGATCAAAACAGGCTTGCCAATCCAGGGCGATCGCGCTGAAATTTAGGCCCCAACGCTGCACCAAGGTTCCCCAAGTCAGCTCCCGATCGATCCAACCCATGGGTTTTCGATAGGTCAGCCAACAAACTAGCCAGGGACTAAACAGCACCAACGCCCCCAGCAGGGAACCACCCCAGGCCAACAGGTTATGGCGCAAGGCATTCCAACCCCGGTGCGATCGCTCCAGCCACCCCCGCAGGGCCACGTAGGCTCCTTGGGCAGCAATTCCGAGGGCCAAGGGTAAATGGCCGTAGAAGTTTAAGGCCACCAACAATCCGTAGGTCATCCAGGCCGATCGGGTGGGTTTGCCCAAGCGATCGAGCTGCAGAGCGCGCAACAGGGCCCAACTGGCCAACAAAAACAACACCACCGCCAAACTGTAGCCCCGAGCTTCGCGGGCATAGACCACTTGGATCGGGGAAACGGCCATTAACCCGATCACCAAACCAATGACCGATCGCGCCCTGGGCCAATCGACTAACCAAGCCTGTCCAAACAGAACCAAAGCCGGAAACACCAGCAGACTCACCAGGGCAGAAAAGGCCCGAATCGCCGTTACCGAGTCCCCCGCCAAATGAGTCCAGCCCCGCAGCAACAGGTAATAGAGCGGCACTTGGTCGGGGGTTTCGGTGGCCAAGCTGTGGAGCGTCGCGAGCCAAGGCCGATCGCCCGATCGCTGCAAGGGAGCCAAATCAGCGGGGAAAACGGGCCGCCCCTGGGGCTGGAAAAAGTCCTCCACTTGCTCCTTGGTGTAGCCAGCAATGCGCACGGAGGTGATGGTTTCGTCGTACCAATAAACAGCACGATCGAGGGCCGAAAACCGCAACAGCACCGCCACCACCAGGACAAACCCAATCACCCAACCCGCTCGGCCTGGCCCAGATCCGCCATGCCAAAAACCGCCTAAATCCCAAAATCGGTCCGATCGCTTCGGGGGGTTGTTCATGGCTTCACGTCCCGATCGCGGGCAATCTCAGCGGCGGCATTTGGCCAATGATCTGGCAAATGATCTAAATCATCGGGGATATCATCCGCTGGCAATCTCAACGCATCCTCTGGGTCATCATCCATGAACCGATCCTCCTCAACGGCCGACCAATCGGCCGGGGGCCAATGGAGCGCCAAATAGGGCACATCCCAGGAATCTTGGCGCGATCGCCCAGCAGCAAAGTTGCGCCCCGTCTCCGCACCGGGGTAGGGCAAATGACCCACCGGGGCCGACAGGTCAAAAATGAGGGAATCGTAGGGAATTAGTTCCACTTCCCGATCGGGCGCAGTGCCCCGAAACCGTTGCCACCAAAGGGCCAGTCGTTGCCAATCGTCCTGAGCGGCTGCATCGGGGTCAAATAGGGTCACCTGCCAGCCCACATAGTCCGCCAATTGCTGATAAACCTCTGGATCCCACTCTCCCGGCTGCCCGCCCAATTCCGTCCACAGGGCCGCTTGGATGCTCCAGCCAAATTGCCCGCGACTGTAGGTCACCCACAGCTCATCAATTTGTTGCAATTCCGCCGTGGGTAATTCTAAAAACGAGCACTGGGCGGCAAAGTAACGCACCAGCCGATCGGTTTCCCGATCGGCCGATCGCCAATCCCCCGCTTTCAGGGCTTCAAACAAATCCCGATACAAATCCTGGCGCGCAAACCCGCCCCTTGCTTCCGCACAAACCCGATGGGCTTCTCCTCGGCGGGCAATGTCTTCGTAAATGAGCAGGCCATCCCGTTCAACCTTGTGGATCCAGTCCTCACAGCCCGTTAGCTCCGGTGCAAAGGCATGGCCACAAAATTTACAAGCCTGGTGATCTAGGGGCGCACCACAATTGGGGCAATGTTCCAAGGAGGCATCCAGGGCCAAGGCTCCACAACTGCCACAGGGGCGCGGGGCTAATTGCACCTGGGCCAAACAGTCTTCATGAAAAAAACGCTGCAACTGGGGTAAATAGACCACCGCTGAGGGAGCGATCGGCTGCTGACAAACCGCACAGGGCAATCCTAAATAGTCGATCGCCCCGCAATGGGGACAGGCCGCCGCCCCCAAGGGCACCGCTCCGCCACAGTCCAGGCAGGTGGATAACTCAGCCATGCATTCTCCTGCGTTGCTCAACCCTGGGCGATCGCTCCAGTTATGCAAGATTTTGCAACCATCGGGGGCGATCGGCGTTTGTCTGTGGGCTATTTTGCCTGATTTTCTGGTTCTCATTTCCTAGCGCTCAGCGGCTGATGAACCCTTCAGGTCATTGCCTGAGCTGCTGAGATTAATCAACCGTTGGGATCACGGGTTGATGGCAGCCCCATTCAGGATCAATGCAGCACCAACTCAGTACCAATCCAGTTCAGTATCAATCCAGTGCCAAAGGTTGAAGGGTTGCAGCCGAGATCACTCGCTTCGGCGGTCGGGGTTGCGGTGTAGTATGTTCGTTGCGACATCCGGCCCGTTTCGGGGGTCGTTGGTTCAGCCGATCGGCGACGCGCAATCCTGAGGCCTATGCAACGCCAAAAATTTACCCTTGGTTTCATTGTGGTGCTGACGATCGCGGCGATCGCCGTGATTGTTAACCTGCCCGTGCAGTTGGGGCTTGACCTACGCGGTGGTTCCCAACTGACACTCCAGGTCATGACCACGCCGGAAATTCCCCAGGTCACGCCCGAAGATCTCTCGGCCGTCCGCAAAGTTATTGATAACCGGATTAATGAGTTGGGGGTTTCCGAAGCCCTGGTGCAAACATCCGGCAGCGATAAGCTAGTGGTGCAACTGCCGGGGGTCAGCGACCCGGAACAGGCGGAGCGGGTTTTGGGCAACACAGCGCGGCTGGAGTTTCGGGAGCAAAAACCGGGAACCGAGGCCCAATACCAAGCGGAACGGCAAGTTTACGACGAGCTGAAGGCAAAACGGGCCGCGCTGATTCAGGCAGGAGACAAGGCCGCGATCGACGAAAATCAGCGGGCGATCGAACGCAGCCAGGAAGCCATTAGCCAACTGTTTGAAAAAGCAGTGCTCACGGGCCAAGACCTCCGAGAAGCAGGAGCCGCCCCGGATGGTGGCTTGGGTAACTCTTGGGTGGTGATTATTCGCTTTTCGGCCGATGCAGCCGATCGCTATGCGGAGCTGACCAAAAAACTGGCCGGTACGGGCCGCGGCTTGGGTATTTTTCTCGATCGGGATCTGTTAACCGCGCCCGTGGTGGGGCCGGAATATGCCCAATTGGGAATTACGGGCGGCAGCACCGAAATTCGCGGTAACTTCACCGCTGACTCTTCCCAAGAATTGGTGATTCAACTGAAGGGTGGAGCCTTGCCCCTGCCCGTGAAACTGGTGGAAACCCGCACCGTAGGCGCAACCCTGGGTCGCGACAGTGTGGAAAGCAGCATTGCGGCCGGTGTGGGTGGCTTGGTGTTGGTGCTGATCTTCATGGCCATCTACTATCGCCTGCCCGGTGTGGTGGCGGACTTGGCCTTGATGATCTACGCCCTGTTGAACTTTGCGGTATTTGCTTTGGTGCCCGTCACCCTCTCGTTACCAGGGATTGCGGGTTTCATTCTCAGCATCGGGATGGCGGTGGATGCCAATGTGCTGATCTTTGAGCGGACGCGCGAGGAATTGCAAGCGGGCAAGAGTCTTTATCGATCGGTTGAATCGGGCTTCTATCGGGCGTTTTCCAGCATTTTGGATGGTAACGTCACCACCCTGATTGCCTGTGTGGTGCTGTTTTGGTTGGGCACAGGCCTGGTGAAGGGGTTTGCCCTCACCCTGGCGATCGGGGTGTTGTTGAGCATGTTCACCGCCCTCACCTGTAGCCGTACCCTGTTGTTTGTGGCTCTCAGTGTTCCCTCCCTGCGCCGTCCTGAGTGGTATTGCCCCGGTTTAAAGGCCAATCTGAAAACGGCTGGCTCGGGCAACTAGCGCCCCCCTTCGCCCCATTCCACCTGCTCTCCTGGATCAGCAAGCGCGATGAACCTGAAGATTATTGAAAAAAGTCGGTTGTGGTGGTCGCTGTCTCTGGCTCTGACCGTTGCCGGGGCGATCGCCGTGATTGGTTGCATGGTCACCTTTGGCACGCCCCTGAAGTTGGGACTGGACTTTGTGGGGGGAACTCGCCTGCAACTGCAATTGGACTGCCCAGCCACCGGGGCCCAACCCCAATGCCAAAAACCTGTAGAGCTGGCCGATGTGCGGGCCGTTTTGAATGCACAGGACTTGAGCGGAGCGGCTGTCCAGTTGTTGGATGTGGACTCCAAGGCCCAAGACCGACACATCATCGCCATTCGATCGCAGGATTTATCGGCCGAAAAGCGCAGCGCCTTGGTGACCGCCCTAGAAGCCAAATTGGGCAAGTTTGATGCTCAGGGAACGCTGATTGATACGGTGGGGCCCGTATTGGGCCAACAGGTGCTCACCTCCGGCGTGACGGCGGTGTTGCTGTCCCTGTTGGGCATTGTGATCTATCTGCGATTTCGCTTCCAGTGGGACTACGCTATTTTTGCGGTGGTGGCCCTGATTCACGACGTACTGATTACGGTCGGGGCATTTGCGGCCATGGGCTGGTTTGGCGGCACGGAAATTGACACGCTGTTTATTGTGGCCCTGCTGACGATCATTGGCTTTTCCGTGAATGACACTGTGGTGATTTACGATCGGGTGCGGGAAAACATTGCCCAAAATCCCACCGCCCCGATCGATACAGTAGTGAACGAGGCGGTGAATCAAACCCTGACCCGATCGCTCAACACCACCGCCAGCACCTTGCTTTCGGTTGTGGCAATTTTCCTGTTTGGGGGTTCCACCCTGCGGGACTTTTCGCTAGCCCTGATCATTGGGTTCATCTCTGGGGCCTACTCCAGTATTTTCATCGCCAGTACCCTCCTGGCCTGGTGGCGATCGCGCCCGGGCTATGTGCCTCCCAAACCCGCTACGGAAACCGAAACCAAGCTCCAAGACTCTATTTAGCCATCCCCTTCTTTGCTGAATCGGTTGGCTGAGCTGGTTTACCGAACGGGTCTACTGAACAGGTTTGCTGGGTTCATGCAACTTTGCCGTTGCTGAGCGTCTTGATGCAAGTTTCTTGCTCGACCCCAGAGACCTCCCCATCGGCCGTTTGTCTCTTTCTCTTCGCCCCTTGCCCAAGCGTGCCTGCTCCTTCTTCCTCTCGCTTGCCCAGTCGATCGCGCTGGTTGCTGCTCGTCCTCTGTTGGGGCACGATCGGCCTAGCTAGTCTCTGGGCAATGCGCGAAGAGTTTGACCTTTGGCGCACCTATTTCACCTGGGCAGCGGTGCGCTATGCCATTTTTTTCAACCGTTGGCCGGTTTTTGGCCTGTCCCTTTGCCTGGGGTTGACTGTCACCACGCTGATCGATTACGGCCGCCATTATTTCTGTGGTCAGCAGCCCGATCACCCGCGTAAACCCTAAATAGGTCACAGGTGTAAGCACTTTAACGCCCCCCAGACCTAGGCATTTTCAAAACCGCGATCGCAAGTTGACTGTCGAGAAAAGTTGATAATAATAAAGAGTGAATTGCAGTGAGCGATCGCTCCTCTTGCTAATCGGGTTTAAGCAATTAGGCCAACGGCTCGATCGCCCCAATGGTTACTGATGCCGTTTACCAAGGAACTACGCCATGTCCGTTGAAATCATAGAAAAGAAGTCAGCCGCCACCATCCGTAAGCCAGCACCTCGCTACAAAGTGTTGCTGCATAACGATGACTTTAATTCCATGGAATACGTGGTGGAAACGCTGTTACAAACCGTTAGCAGCCTCACCCAACCCCAAGCAGTCAATATTATGATGGAAGCCCATTTTAACGGCTTGGCTTTGGTGATTACCTGTGCCCAGGAACATGCGGAATTTTATTGCGAAACCCTCAAAAATAAAGGGCTAACCAGCACGATCGAGCCAGACGAATAGGAACCAATTCATCAGTTGTTTTGAGCGATTCTAAGGAACCAAAGACAAGGGGCTTAAGCCCCTTGCTCCCACCACTACTGGTGCTTTGCCACGAATGGTACTTTGCCAATACCCCAAGTTTCTGAGCGATTCTACGAACGCTAAAGACAAGGGGCTTAAGCCCCTTGCCCCCACCACTACTGGTGCTTGGGAAGTACTCCAAGTTAAGTGCCCCAAGTTACTGCTCAGAGGATGTCTGAAAAGCCAAAATTGCTACTCTGTCCGCTCCAGTGATCGACGTAGACAAGGGGCTTAAGCCCCTTGCCCCCACCACTAATGGTGCTTGAGAAGTACCCCAAGTTAAGTGCCCCAAGTTACTGCTCAGACATCTTCTCGATCAGTTAGTGTCAGTTAGTGGTTGGTTGCCCTATAAAGCAGACGGCTTGTACCCCAGCTTTTGGTAAACCGGTAGGGTGAAATGGAAACAACTCCCGCCGCCCGGCCGCTCATCAACCCAAATTTGTCCATAGTGGGCCCTGATGGCCCGCTGACAGGCGGCTAGCCCAATGCCATATCCTTCTGAGCGTTGATCCCGTTGCAGTCGGAATCGCTCCTTAAAGATGGAGCTACGTTGACTGTCGGGAATGCCGGGGCCGCTGTCGCAAATGCTGACCTGCACATTTTGGGTGGTGCGGTGCAAAGCGGCCACATGGATTGTGCCCCCGTCCGGTGTATATTTCACGGCATTGTCCAGCAGGTTGGAAATCACTTGCCGAATCCGATCGGGGTCGGCATAAACCACCGGTAAATCTTGGGGAATATCCGTTTCTAGGGTCTGGTGCTTCAGGTGAATTCGGCTGCTGAAGGTGTCGATCACCGCGTAACAAAGAGCCTTCAGGTCAACGGCTTGAGGTTGCAAATCGGCCTCTTGCCCCTCCCCTTGGGACACTTCCAACAGGTTGGCAATCAAGCGATCGATCGCCCGAATTTGCGATCGCGCCTGCATCAACAGTCGCTCCCGCAGACTGTCGGTCATCTGGGCCGCCTGAATGGTGTTGGGTCGATAGCTGGCCTCCAGGGTCTCGATCGCCATCGAAGCCGCCGCCAAGGGGTTTCGCAAATCGTGGGCCACAATCTCGATCGCCCGATCCTTAAACCGCAACAGTTCCCTTAATTCCGCCTTTTCCCGCCCTAACCGAAATACCTCATCGGACAGACGAATCACCTCCGCCGCCGTTGCCAACGACGAGGGCGAACCATCCGCCGGCATCATTTCCATCGGCTGGTTGTTCTCTGGCGAGTCCAAACTGTCGTGAATTGCCTCCTGCCACCGCTCCCACCAAGCGTCCAATTGCTGGGCCAAGTCCATCCCCGTCAGGGTTTGGCGAGGGTGGGGATGCACCTTCACCAGCGCGGGCGTGGCAATCAGCCGGAAATGTTCAGCCACGTAGGGCTGCTCGGCCACGTCCACAATGTCGAAGGCAAAGGGGTAACGGGCTTTTAAGGCCTGTAATCGACCCTGAATTAGGCTTGCTTGCTCCCAGGAACTGGAGCGGTGATCCACAAACAGAAGCAGTTGCAAGGGCGCGCGTGAGGCAGGGAAAGGATCGGGCGAAACCGACATAAGCGATGAACCATAAGATCAATAAGTTATGGATCGAGGCGGGCCTGCACCGTGACCATCCACCCGCATTCCAACCAAAAAGGCGCAAACTCTTTACAATCAACATCCAGTAAAGAACACCAAGCAAAATCAAGTCGCAAGCCAGTTGCAATCAAACTACACGCAAAGGCCCGTCACGGGCAGTGGGGGATGATGGAGCTGGCAGTGGTTGCCTCTGTCGATATCAATACCGTAGAAATGCCGTCGCTGGATCAAGGGTGGGGTTGGAAATGGGGCCGCAGGCTAAAAGTCGCCAGTCGGTTGAGTTCAGGCTAAGTTGAGCTTGAATGGGTGTTGATTTCTCCAGCCTATCGCTTTTTTCAGCGGGAGCTGCCAATTACGGTAAATCGGGAGGGGTGGAAGCGGCAATTCGATCGAGCGCCGAGCGGGCCGCCTTCGTCACGATCCCGGTTACAACTAGGGTGGCGATCAAACCCAAAACAAAGAGCAACCACTCGATCGGGCTTTTGGCTCGCTCTCCATACCCCGCAAACAGACTGGCCAAGTCCCGAAAAGAAGCCCCGATATAGACATAGGCAACCGTTCCCGGCAACATCCCGATCGAAGCCAACAGGTAGTCTCGAATCGAAACCTTCGTTAGCCCCAACATATAGTTCAAGGCATTAAAGGGAAACAGCGGCGACAAGCGCATCAGCAACACAATCTTGAGGCCATCTTCTGCAATGGCGCGATCGATCGCCTGAAATTGTCGATTTCCAGCAATCCAGCGCTGTTCCACCCAATCCCGAATGCCATAGCGCCCCACCAGGAAAGCCGCCAGCGACCCCAGCGTGGCCGCCCAGAAAACAATCACCGATCCCCAACCCACCCCAAACAGCACCCCGGCCCCTAAGGTCAACAGCGATCCGGGAACCAGCGCCACCGTGGCAACCACATACACAACCATGAAAGCGACACCGCTCCAGGGCCCCAGATGCATAATTTCCGATAAAACCCACTCCAAGAACGCCTGCACGCTAACCAGCCTCCCTCAGCCCCAAATTGGTGAATTTCAAGGAATCCCTCGTTTTAGCCCCTCAAGGCTCTCCGTTTATAACAATCCGCATCTATAAATCTGCTTCTGCCAACTATCAAGCCATCGAAAATTTCTGGAAAATCTTACTTGAAATTTAGCTTGATCTTTGCTCGATCGCTACTCGATAAATACTGAATCTATATTCCCTTCCCCATGGACAGTTGAATAGCCTCAATCGAGATTTTTCCCGATGAAGACTCCGACGATGGCAGTAAAATGGTTCAATATTACTATTGCCACAAAACTGCTGAAGCAAAAGCTGCAACTAAAACGGTAACCAAATCCCACTAACCTTTAATTTGACTTTAGAGTCTTTTCAGAATCACTTCGTGAATGTCCTATGGATCGGCCGTCCCACACTCCAATTCCGCTGCCTTCACACATTCACTATGAACTACTTCTTCAGTTGCTGGAACGAGAAACCAGTGGCATTCTCAAACGAGGCACCGAGGAACACCGACAGCTCCAAGAATTGGTGGCCACCCTGCGCCGGGCACTCGCCGTTCAAAAACAGTTGGAAGCCAGTTGCCAAAATAAACAGCTCCCGATCGAATATCACTGGTCGTTGAATCTTCCGGCCGTTGGCCCTCTGAGCAACGCTGCCAAAGGCGAAGAATAATCCAGAATCAACCATCGATCAGGAATGATCGATTGATCACAATCATCAATCAATTTCACTGATCAATCATTGATCAATTTCTCATTTTGTATTGATCATTTTTAATGATTGGCGGCTTGACTATAACTACCAAATTAGTAATCTTAAATAGCTCAAGAAATTTTGATAATCTTTGAATAATCCCAAATTCAACTCATTATTGATTCTTTTACTCCATTTGAATATTTTCCTAAAAAGACTGTCACAATTAATCAACAAAATAATTCAGTTACTAATTTTAGCTCATTGAAAATTTGCAACCCCCAAATCTATTTGATTCAGAAATCCAAGGCTAGTGAATTAATTTAAATTCGTTAAATTAGCCAAAATAGATCAACATGAATTAATCAAGATTAATTGATCACCGAAATCTCTGGCTTTTACTCAATTTTTCGACAGCTCAATTGGTCTTTCATGCCGTACTCAGTCCCCAATCCTCCGAAGAAGGATGCCACAGGACACAGGCGATCGCCCGAAGTGTTTGGGATAGCTCGTTTTGTGGCCAATGTTGATCGCCCATCAGCGATCGCTAATTCTTAAGGATTGACCCAAGCCAGTCCGATCGAATCGACCCCACTTTAGAGAGGCTTGTGCCAGTTAGCAGCAGATTGATTTTGGTTTTGTCTACATTTTTATCTGAATCCTAATTGCAAAAGATTCTCGTTTCTAACGATGCCTAAACCTATAAAAACCCCTCCCAACTAAAGATCCAGCCCATCAACAACTCAAGACAAATCTGCCCGATCAGCCGATCGCTTACCGTTCCCAATTTGCAACAAACTGAAATAATTAACAGGATTATTTTTATCGAATTGTGTCAGATCCTAGAATTGCAGATCAGCGCCAATCGGCGATCTGGTAAAAGTGCCTAGAGAGCAAGCGTTTTCGAGTTTCCATCCTCATCCAACCCAGCCGCAGGAGAGAGTACCGGATGTTCACCTACGTCAAGCCCGCCGTGCGCCACGTCCAACCCGAAGATCTTCGGGGGCGGTCTTTAGTCAAGGTGGTCTACGTCGTTCTGGAAGCGCAGTACCAGAGCGCCTTGACGGCAGCAGTCAAGTCGATTAATGCCAACAATCCGAATGTGGCCGTGGAAATCAGCGGCTATTTGATTGAAGAGCTGCGTAGCCCCGAAAATTACGAAGCCTTTTGTGATGATGTGGCCAGAGCCAACATCTTCATTGCTTCGCTGATCTTTATTGAAGACCTAGCCGAAAAGGTGGTGGCCGCCGTGCAGCCCCACCGCGATCGCCTTGATGCGGCGGTGGTGTTCCCCTCCATGCCCCCGGTGATGCGGCTGAACAAGCTCGGCACCTTCTCGATGGCGCAATTGGGCCAGTCCAAGAGCGTGATCGGCGAATTCATGAAGAAGCGCAAACAGCAAAACGGCAGCGGCTTTGAAGACGCAATGCTGAAGCTGTTGCGGACGCTGCCGAACGTGCTGAAATTCCTGCCCGTCGAGAAGGCCCAGGATGCCCGCAGCTTCATGCTCAGTTTCCAATATTGGCTGGGTGGCTCGCCGGAAAACCTGGAAAACTTCCTGCTGATGCTGGCCGATAAATATGTCTTCAAAACAGACAAATCGGGCCGCGATCAGTCACGCGAAAAAATTGATTTGGACTACGCCGAGCCGGTGACCTATCCCGACATGGGAATTTGGCATCCGCTGGCTCCCAAAATGTTTGAGGATACGAACGAGTATTTGGCTTGGTATCGCAGCTCGCAGGTAGTGCCCGATGCGGTGCGGGATCCCGATGCACCCTGCGTGGGCTTGGTGTTGCAACGGACGCACTTGGTAACGGGCGACGACGCGCACTATGTGGGCATGGTGCAAGAGTTTGAAGCCCAGGGCGCGAAGGTGATCCCGGTGTTTGCAGGGGGCTTGGACTTCTCGAAGCCGGTGGATGAGTACTTCTATCTGCCGAGCAAGAATGGCGGTGAACCGACCACGATCGTGGATGCGGTGGTGTCCCTGACCGGGTTTGCCCTGGTGGGCGGCCCGGCGCGGCAGGATCACCCGAAGGCGATCGAGTCCTTGAAGCGGCTGAACCGGCCCTACATGGTGGCGCTGCCGCTGGTGTTCCAAACCACCGAAGAGTGGGAAGAGAGCGAGCTGGGCTTGCACCCGATCCAAGTGGCGCTGCAAATTGCGATTCCTGAATTGGATGGGGCGATCGAGCCGATCATCGTCTCCGGTCGCGACGGCAACACCGGTAAGGCGATCGCCCTGCAAGACCGAATCCAGGCGATCGCTGAGCGGGCCCTCAAGTGGGCCAACCTGCGCCGCAAACCGAAGCTGCACAAGAAGGTGGCGATCACCGTCTTCAGCTTCCCGCCGGACAAGGGCAATGTGGGTACGGCGGCCTATCTGGACGTGTTTGGCTCAATCCACGAAGTGCTGCAAGGGCTGAAGCGCGAAGGCTACGACGTGCAAGACGTGCCCGAGTCGCCCAAGGAGCTGATGGAAGCCGTCCTGAAGGATGCCCAGGCCCAATACGCCAGCCCCGAGCTGAACGTGGCCTACCGGATGAGCGTGCCGGAATACGAAAAGCTGACCCCCTATTCCAAGAAGCTGGAAGAAAACTGGGGCAAGCCGCCGGGGAACCTGAACAGCGATGGCCAAAACCTGCTGGTGTTCGGGAAGCATTTCGGCAACGTGTTCATCGGTGTACAGCCCACCTTTGGGTACGAGGGTGACCCGATGTTGCTGCTGTTCTCGCGATCGGCGAGTCCCCACCACGGGTTCGCCGCCTACTACACCTACCTGGAAAAGGTCTGGGGCGCGGATGCAGTGCTGCACTTCGGGACGCACGGATCGCTGGAGTTCATGCCCGGTAAGCAAATCGGCATGTCCAACGACTGCTATCCCGACAGCCTGATCGGCTCGATCCCCAACCTCTACTACTACGCCGCCAACAACCCCAGCGAAGCGACGATCGCCAAGCGCCGGGGCTATGCGGAAACCATTTCCTACCTGACCCCGCCCGCCGAAAATGCCGGTCTCTATAAGGGTCTGAAGGAACTGAGCGATCTGATTGGTTCCTACCAAACCCTGAAGGATACGGGTCGCGGCCCCTCGATCGTCGATGCGATCATTGAGCAAGCCCGCGCTGTCAACTTGGATAAGGATGTGGAGCTGCCGGAAACGGCCGGTAAGGATCTCAGTTCCGAGCAACGGGATACGGTGGTGGGTTCCGTTTACCGCAAGCTGATGGAAATCGAGTCGCGCTTGCTGCCCTGCGGTTTGCACGTGATTGGCAAGCCACCGACAGCCGAAGAAGCGGTGGCGACCCTAGTGAACATTGCCGCCCTCGATCGCCCCGAAGACGGGATCATCGCCCTACCCCGAATCATCGCCAACAGCATCTATCGCGACATCGAAGAAATCTATCGCAACAGCGATAAGGGCGTGCTGGCCGATGTGGAGCTGTTGCAGCAAATCACCCTGGCCACCCGCACAGCGGTGAAGGCGATGGTTGATGCCCAAATCGACACCGATGGTCGCCTCTCGAAACTGGCGAAGTTCAACTTCTTTGGCTTCGGAACCCAGAAACAACCTTGGGTTGATGCCCTGAGCGAGGCTGGGTTTAACAATGTTGATCGCGACTCCCTAAAACCCCTGTTCGAGTACCTGGAATTCTGCCTGCAGCAAATCGTGGCCGACAACGAAATGGCCTCCCTGCTGCGGGCCCTCGAAGGCGAATACATCCTGCCCGGCCCCGGTGGCGACCCGGTGCGGAACCCGGATGTGCTGCCCACCGGCAAGAACATGCACGCCCTCGATCCCCAGTCGATTCCGACCACGGCGGCGGTGCAGTCGGCCAAGGTGGTGGTCGATCGGTTACTCGATCGGCAACGGGCCGAAAACGACGGCGCATACCCCGAAACGATCGCCTGCGTCCTCTGGGGAACCGACAACATCAAGACCTACGGCGAATCCCTAGCGCAGATCCTCTGGCTGGTGGGCGTGAAACCCGTGCCCGATGCCCTGGGTCGTGTCAACAAGCTGGAACTCGTGTCCCTTGAAGAACTGGGTCGCCCCCGGATCGACACGGTGATCACCTGCTCCGGCGTATTCCGGGATCTGTTTGTGAACCAAATGGCTCTGCTCGATCGCGCCGTCAAGATGGCCGCCGAAGCCGACGAGCCGTTGGAAATGAACTTTGTCCGCAAGCACGCCCTAGCCCAAGCGGCAGAACTCGGCATTAACCTGCGCCAAGCCGCCACCCGCGTGTTCACCAACTCCTCCGGCTCCTACTCCACCAACGTTGGTCTAGCGGTGGAAAACGGCACCTGGGAACAGGAAAAAGACCTGCAAGACATGTACCTGTCGCGCAAGTCCTTCGCCTTCTCCGCCGACAACCCTGGCGAAATGGAGCAGTCCCGCGAGTTGCTGGAACGCGCTCTCAAGACTGTGGACGTGACCTTCCAAAACCTGGATTCGTCGGAAATCTCCATGACCGACGTGTCGCACTACTACGACTCCGACCCGACCAAGGTGGTGGCCAGCCTGCGCGGTGACGGCAAAAAGCCCGCCGCCTACATGGCCGACACCAGCACCGCCAACGCCCAAGTGCGCACCCTGTCGGAAACCGTCCGCTTGGATGCCCGCACCAAGATGTTGAATCCTAAGTGGTACGAAGGGATGCTGTCCCACGGCTACGAAGGGGTGCGCGAGCTGGCCAAGCGCCTAAACAACACCCTGGGCTGGAGCGCCACAGCGGACGCAGTGGATAACTGGGTTTACGAGGACACAAACGACACCTTCATCGCCGACCCCGAAATGTGCAAACGGTTGATGGATCTGAATCCTCACTCCTTCCGCCGGATGCTGGGCACGCTTCTGGAAGCCAACGGCCGCGGCTACTGGGATACGAGCGATGAAAACCTCGATCGCCTGCGCGACCTCTACCAAGAAGTGGAAGACCGCATCGAAGGCATCGAGTAAGCGCCGTAGACTCTATTGTGAGTCTCAGCTAGACTAAACTTCGGGGGTAGACAGGTTGCTGTCTACCCTTTGTTGTATGCGATAAGCTGATGATTAGACCTCTTGCACGAATCAGCTAACAGCCCCCCTTGGGAGAGGGATTGAGGATGAGAGTCTTGATTGATGCAAGAGGTCTAATTCTTAGCGGTGGCCATCGGTCGAGGTCGCACCCATAACCTGCGGCTTTGGCGTGAGAGCGCGTTTCGCCTAGCCCCAGACCGGCTGTGTCTCGCGGATAGTGGGTATCAAGGGCTAGCTCGTCACCATGAAGCTACGATCGCCCGTTTTGGTAGAAGCTAGCAAGCTTGTTCGCGAGGGCCATTTTTTGACTGGTGCAGTCCGTTTCACGCATTCGGCGGCGCAGCAGCTCCGTGGCGCTATACATCAGGGCTTGGGCTTGGTCTGCATTACCCAGGGCCCGATACGTGTCGATCGCCCCTTGGGCCGCTTCCAAGTACCAATCTGGATGGCGATCGGGTGTGAGGAAATTGAGGGCTTGTTCAAAACAGAGCCGCGCTTCCTGCAAGTAGGGAAAGGCATCGGAGTGGCGCTGGCCTTCATCAACATGGGCCCGGCCCTTGTGATAGTGCAAAATGCCGCAACCGAGGGCATAGTCTGGGGCTTGGCGATCGAGGGAGTCGATGCCCTGATTCCAGTTTTTGAGGGCGGCCGCGTAGCCGTGGAGCCGCAAAAGGACACAGCCCCGATTAGCCCAGGATTTCCAGTGACTGTTTTGGGTGAGGGCCAAGGCGCGATCGAAAGCGGTCACTGCTTCGCCTAACTGTCCCAAGCTATCTAAAGTGAGGCCACAGTTATTCCACACATCGGGATTATTCGGATCGCTAGCCAAAGACTGGTGAAAGGCTTCCAGGGCTTCCTGGTGGGCCTGTTGGCTATCGAGGGCAATGCCCAAGTTATTCCAAGCTTCGGCATATTGAGGATCCAGGTCGATCGCCCGTTGATAGGCTTCGCGGGCTTCCTGGGTGCGGCCCAAATCTTCGAGCAAGTTGCCACGATAGTTCCAGGCTTCCTTGCAATGGGGATCGATCGAAAGAGTGCGCTCAAAGGACTCGAGGGCTTGGGTTCGTTGACCGAGCTTTTTCTGAAGCAGTCCCCGAGCAAACCAGGCCGCACTGGCGGTGGGTTGCAACTCCAAAGCCCGTTCATAGGCGGCGGCGGCCTCGCTCCAGCGGCCTAGGGTTTGCAGCAACCGCCCACAATCGAGCCAGGCGTTGACAACGTTGGGATCAATGGCCAGAATGTGGCGATAGGCGGCGAGGGCTTCCTCGTGGCGTTCCATGGCCGTGAGGGCGTGGCCATAGTTTCCCCAAAGATCCATCTGGTGTGGAATTTGTTGCAGGAGTGCCTCCAACTCCGGGAGGGCTTCGGCGTAGGCCTTGGCTCCCACCAGGGCGATCGCCCGGCCGTGGCGGGCAATGGTTAGGTCGGATTGGATATCCAGGGCCCGTTCAAAGGCTTCGATCGCCCCAGGATAATTGCTGGCTTCGAGCTGCTGAAGCCCCAGATCCAACCACTGCTGCAACAGCCAGTCCGCAGAATGCTCGGGCATGACGGTTACTTCGCTGACCATCTCTTCTGGCGGCACTGGGGGCAACCAATCCGCTCCCCCAATTGCCCCGGGCGCAAGAGGTGGCGGCCCAAATAGGGTCACCCCGGGCGACGACGCACCATTAAACGGATCGGAAAAGGATAGGGGTTCCACAGGCTGATCGACGAGCTAACGCGCAATAGGGATCCAAAAGACGGAATTCAGCGAGGTTAGGCGATCGAGCGGTTTCGGGTGACAAGGGGCGATCGGGGATCGTTGGGGTCAGTCAAGCACGCTCATGTTGACATCAGGAATACCAAGCTCAACCCATTCCGTCAATTCCCTAACCGACAAATTGACCCAACTGTCAGCAGTTCCTGGGATTTAGCGAACATTTTGGGCAACAGGGTCTGTTTTGATCGACTTTGATCGACGGCTTGGGCTTTTTTGTTTCGTTGGGGCCGTTCTCAGGTTCTATCGGCGGCGACGGGGGCGATCGCGGCGATCGTCCTCAAAGTTCTCGAAATCGTTGTTCTCAAAGTCGTCTTCCAGATCATCAAACCGCCCGCGCCCCTCGGAGGCATCACGCCGATCATAACGGGCCAGGGCCCGATCGCGCGGATCCGGGCGGCGGGCTAAGCCGGTCTCCTGGCTCGGGGCCGGACGACTGGGCCGACGCGATCGACGATTCGGCGGTGGGTTGCTCAGCTCCCGGCTCACCTCCTCAAAGGCTTCCCGCTGCAACAGGGGGTAGTCACTGATCCAAATCCGGCGATCGGGAAGATAAAAATCAGCCACCTGGGCCACTCGGCTCAAGTCAGGGCGATCGGACAAAATCAGGGTTTGGGCCCGCATTCCCGGCTGAATGCCCTTGTGCTCACGGCGTAACGGAGCCTGCAAACGGGTTTCAAATCCCGTCTCGTCACCCACTTCCAAGTTGAGACAACGCTCCCGGTTTTCCACAATCACCAACTCGCCCTGGCGGTTCACCGTTTCCTCTTGGCCCACCAGCTCTTCGGTCACATAAACATCCAGAATTTCCCCTTCCCAAAAACCGCAATAACCGAATTTGCGCACCTTGCCATTGCGGAGGCTGGCCCAATAGATGGGGGCCCAAAACCAGTAGAGCGCTGCCGCAAACCCCAGCACAAACCAAATGGGGCCCGTTGCATCGCCCGTGGCCAGGCTCCCCAACCAGGTCACCACCATGCCCACCACGGAGATGGCCAGGCGGCGAATGAAGTCTGCCGGTTGCCCCCAATAGAATTGGTATTGCGGATAGGTGGCGATCGAGGGAATCAGTCGATCGAAAGCGTCACGGGTGAGCGGAACCAGCATAGGTTGTTCGGCGGTGGTTCTGAGGAAGTTTCTGAGGAAGTCATTAAGGCGAGTGGGCAGGGTTCAGCGATCGGAGGGCAACGTCAGTCGCCCTCACAAGGGGCTTAGGGCCTGTCGTCAAATCGCCTGAAACCCTGATTCCACCGTTGGCAGATCGTGAGGGACAAGGGGCTTAAGCCCCTTGTTACAACGACGGGGGACGGAAAATCAACCGCTTCAGCATCACCTCGAACAATGACGACACCCCCTAAGCCCCTTGCTGCCAAGTGATCGGGTAACGGCAACAGCCATTGAACTTGACCGATCGACATCAGGTTGTCGCGCTGTTACAGCAGTTTTTCGAGACCATAAACCAAGCACTTCAGGTCAATCAGCTTCCGAATCGTCAGCAACACACCGGGCATATAACAAGCCCGATCGCTCGTGTCGTGGCGCAGCGTGTAGATTTGGCCCGGCGCACCGAAGATCACCTCCTGGTGAGCGATTAAACCCGGCAAGCGCACGCTGTGAACATTGATATTGTCGCCGGCCAAGCTGCCCCGCGCACCGGGAATCAACTCCTTTTCTTCCACCTGTGCCGGATTGAAGGTTTTGCCCAATCCAGACATCAGTTGCACCGTTTGCAGGGCCGTGCCGCTGGGTGCGTCGGCTTTTTGGTTGTGGTGCAGCTCAATGATTTCCACATGATCGAAATATTGGGAGGCTTGAACCGCAGCCTGCTGAAGCAACACCATCCCGATCGAGAAGTTGGGAATGATGGCGCAACCGGTGCTGGCCTTGTCGGCAAATTCCGCCAACTCGCGCACCTGTTCCTCACTCAGCCCCGTTGTGCCGATCGCGGGTCGAATGCCATAGGCGATCGCCGATCGCGCATTTTCATAGACCGAACTGGGGTGCGTGAAATCCACCATCACGCCCAACTGTCGCTCTTGGGCCGCCATGGCCAAAGTCGCTTCTAGTTGATCCAAAATCGGCACTTCCAAGGGGCCGCAACCGACCACTTCGCCCACATCCTGGCCCACTAGCTCCGGTGCGCGATCGACCGCCCCAATGAGGGTCATATCGGGTGCAGCCGCCACCGCCTTCACCACCTCACGGCCCATCTTGCCAGCCGCACCAACCACCACTACCGGAATTGGGGAATTTTGAGTCATGCCCATTCACCGCCGCGTTAAAGACAAACAGAATTAGTCAACCAAGCTCAATCAGTCAACCAAATCAAACCAACCAAATCAAACCGGCTAGGGCCTGTCGTCATTTCCATCGCCGTAGGGGTTGGGTCTCCCAACCCTAACCCGGGTGATCGCTACAACCCTGCCCACCCCTGAGAACACCCAAGGATCACGGGAATGGGCGAGGAAACCTCGCCCCTACGACTGATTGGTTTGAAGAACGAGGTCATCAGGATTGCAGGCCATTTGACGACAAGCCCCCAATCAAGCCAACCAAGACCAACAACCTAAAACAAATGGGCAACCTAAAACAAACTCCTGCACCAACCTCTGAAATTTGTCAGCCCCTGAAAATCAGCAAGCGAAGACCAACAAGCCACCCCGAACCCACCCAAAACTGTCGCCCGGGCCCGGGCCAATGTTCACGCTTCGCTCACAGTCGATCAAGTATTTTCGGAGCACCGTATTAATTGCTACTTAGCTAATCTCGGAGTCTGAAGATGCGACTGGAGCGCTCTTTGCGTTGCAATTTGGTTATATTAGACCCGAAAATATCCATTTTTCGCAAGAATAACGACGATGGACAGAGATCATCAGCCAGGACATAACCGTGATTATGCGGAACATGATCCAAGAATGCTTCTTCGCCAGAAGCTAGGTCAGCGATAAGATATTGGTAGTTTGCCGTGATGCGGCTTCGTTTGCGCCTCAGCTTTTGAGGAGAGCCTTGTGACTTTCTCGATCGACCCGTCTGCCGAGAGTTTGCCCGACGGTGCAGAGAGACCCGTTCTGCGTCCTGATTGGTCGGTGGCCCGCTCCAGTCTGTTGATCGTGGACGATCGAACGGACGATCGAACTCTTTTGCATCAACTTCTAGCGCGTGAGGGCTATCACATCCTGCTGGCGGATAATGCCCATCAGGCTTGGCAACAACTGAAGCACCATACCTTTGACCTCATCCTATTGGATGTGTATCTGCCCGATCGCAGTGGCTTTGCCCTGTGCGAGGAACTGAAAACCAACCCAGAAACTGCGGATATTCCGATTATTTTCACCGGTAGCTCCGATGGCAGCCTAGATAAAATCCAGGCCTTCAAAGTGGGTGGTGTTGATTATTTAATTAAACCCTTTGCCCTCGAAGAAGTGTTGGTTCGGGTTAACACGCACCTGAAAATTCAGCGTGCCACCAAGCTGGTCGCCGAACAGAATCAACGTCTGCTGGCGGAAATTGCAGAGCATGAGAAAACCGCCGCTGTTTTGCGCGAACAAAAGCAATATTTGCGCATCATTTTAGATAATATTCCTCAGCAAATTTTTTGGAAAAACGCTGACTTAGTTTTTCTGGGTTGTAACCGCAGTTGGGCGGAAGCATCCGGTTTGGGAGATCCTGAAAGTGTGATTGGCAAAACCGATCAGGACTTAATTGAAGATCCAGCCATTGCGGAACAATTTCGGGCCCAAGATCGCCGGGTGATTGAGACCAATCAACCCATTTCCCATCAACTACTACGGAAGTATCGCCACGCCGAAGGGGGCCAGCCCATCTGGTTAGATTGCTACCGAGTGCCGATTCGAGATGAAGCGGGTCAGGTGATTGGGGTTTTAGGCGTTTTGGATGATATTACCGATCGCAAGTTAGCGGCCGATGCCCTGCAAAAGGCAGAGGAAAACTATCGCAGTATTTTTGAAAATGCCCTGGAAGGAATCTTTCAAGCTACTTGGGAAGGGCGATTTATGAGTATCAATCCGACCTTGGCCCGCATCTGTGGCTATGGATCTCCGCTGGAGATGATGGAATCAATTACCAACGTGGGACAACAGCTTTACGTGCGATCGCACCGTCGCGAAGAGTTTTTGGCTTACATGGCCCAATACGGAGAAGTATCCAATTTTGAGTCAGAAGTTTACCGGAAGGATGGCCGGCGAATTTGGATTTCTGAAACCGTTCGCAGTGTTTATGATTCCGGGGGCAAGTTTCTTTATTTTGAAGGCATGGTGCAAGAGATTACCGAACGCCGCAAAACGGAGCTGGAATTACGGCAACAGCGGCAACAATCGGAGCAATTATTGCTGAATATTTTGCCCCAAAAAATTGCCCAACGCCTGAAAATGCAACAGACGGCCATGGCCGATCGCTTCGAGTCGGCAACGGTGCTGTTTGCGGACATTGTGGGGTTTACGGAATGGGCTTCCCAAATTCAAGCGGCGGAGTTGGTGTCCTGTTTGAATGACATTTTTTCGGAGTTCGATCGGATTGCTGAACGTTATGGGGTTGAAAAAATCAAAACGATCGGGGATGCCTATATGGCCGTGGGGGGCGTACCTTCGGCGCATCCTAACCATGCCATCAACACGGCGCGTATGGCTTTGGAAATGCAGCAGGCGATCGGGCAGTTTCAACGCAAAAATGGGCAAACGTTTCAGTTGCGAATTGGACTGAATACTGGCCCTTTGGTGGCGGGGGTCATTGGTATTCGCAAGTTTATCTATGATCTCTGGGGCGACACGGTGAATATTGCCAGCCGAATGGAATCTCAAGGGGAAGCGGGCAAAATTCAGGTGACGGCTTCCACGGCGGCCCTGTTGGGCGATCAATTCGTTTTGGAGCCGCGCGGGCCTTGGCAAGTGCGAGGCCGCGGGGAAATGCTCACCTATTGGCTGGTGGGCGAACGGCCGCCAGCGTCGGATCCCGATCTTTCCGAAAGATTCGGTGAAATAGCTGGTGATCCAAGGATGAGGAATCTTAGTAATTTTAGTGATTCTAATTCGGGTGATTTTGACCCCGATCGTGCGGATGGGAGCGATCGTTCAGCCGGCGATCGGCAAGCTGAGGACAGTCAGCACGGGGATTTTGATCCGGAGGATGATCCCAAGGATTTGAATTCGATCGATCATAATGGGCAGGGATCTGCCACCCCAGCCCAACCCAGGGCTGACCATGCCGTCGATCGCGCCACCGATGCCCATTCCTGAGTCTATTTCCAGCCCTTCATCAACCGAGTCTCCCTACGATTGGATGGCCAAGGCCCTCCAGACGATTCACCGGGCCCATTGGCATCGATCGCCCCAAACCCTCAGCGGCCGGCCGGGGGCTGTGGTGGAGCGCGACGGCCAAACCTTGATTAACTTCGCCAGCAATGACTATTTGGGACTGGCGGGCGATGGTCGGTTAATGGCCGCCGCGATCGAGGCGATTCAAACCAACGGAACCGGCAGCACTGGCTCACGGTTGATTACCGGCCAGCGAGCGTTGCACCGGGAACTGGAACAGGCGATCGCCCAACTGAAACAGACCGAAGACGCGATCGTCTTCAGTTCTGGGTATTTGGCGAATCTGGGCACGATCGCCGCTTTGGTCGGCCCGCGAGATTTGATTTTGAACGATGCCTATAACCATTCCAGCCTGATCGCCGGGGCCAAGCTCAGTGGAGCCACGGTGGTGGACTATCGGCATGGTGATTTGCAGGAGTTGGGCGATCGACTCCAAAGCCACCGTTCCCACTACCGCCGCTGCCTGATCCTCACGGACACAGTGTTCAGCATGGATGGGGACTTGGCTCCCCTGCCGGAAATTCTGGACATGGCGGAGGCCTTTTCTGCCATGGTGTTGGTGGACGAGGCCCATGGTACGGGGGTTTTTGGGGCCACGGGGGCCGGCTGCGTGGAGGCCCTGGGGTGTAGCGGGCGATCGCTGATTCAAATGGGAACCCTCAGTAAGGCCCTGGGCAGCTTGGGGGGCTATGTGGCCGGTTCGGCAACCTTGGTGGATTTTTTGCGCAATCGGGCCGCCAGTTGGATTTACACCACAGGCCTTTCGCCCGCCGACACGGCCGCCGCCCTGGCTGCCATTCGGATTGTGAACCAAGAACCCGATCGACGGGCCGCCCTTTGGCAAAACACCCGATCACTCCGGCAAGCTCTCCAGGACTGGTTAGCCACCCAACCCGCCGAACTCACCCAGGGCGATCGCGCCTGCCGCCTACTGCCCAGCGAATCGCCTATCCTCTGCTTGCAAGTGCCCAACCCGGCCACCGTCAGCCAATTGGGGCGATCGCTCGCCGAAGCCGGTCTGTGGATTGGAGCCATTCGACCGCCCACCGTGCCCACCAGCCGCCTGCGCCTGACCCTGATGGCCACCCACCAGCCCGAACATCTGGCCCAGCTCATGGCCGCCCTGCGATCGGCCATTCCCCTAGGAGCCTAAGGGGATGTTTGAAAAGTCTCTGAAAGCTCTGATTAAGCCCCAATAGTCGTAGGGGCAAGGGGCTTAAGCCCCTTGTCTGCATTGATCGTTAGCCCCTTGTCTGCATTGATCGTTAGCCCCTTGTCTGCATTGATCGCTGGGGTAAGCGGTGTATCAATTTTGGCTGCTCAGATCGCCTCATCAGGGGGGGGGAATGGCTCCCCGCTGCAACCTTAGGAAGGCAAATTTCTAGGGCTGTTAGTGACCTTTCCAGGCATTTTTCAAGGTCAATCAATCCCAAGTCTAAATTCATAACAAGCGTACCCTGGCAACTCCTAGAACCCGTTTGTGCTAAAATCTTGGAATGTTTTGAAGTTATAGGGCTTTAGGCAAATTTAACCTGCCTAAGATGTCCAATCTGGAGTGGAGCGAGCATGACCAGCAACTACGGGGCAGATCAAATTCAGGTTCTTGAAGGGCTTGAACCTGTCCGCAAGCGACCGGGAATGTACATCGGCTCCACCGGGCCGCGCGGTCTCCATCATCTAGTTTACGAGGTGGTGGACAACTCGATCGATGAAGCCCTCGCTGGTTATTGCACCCACATCGAAGTGGACCTGAATGCCAACGGCTCCGTCACCGTCACCGACGACGGCCGCGGCATCCCCGTTGATATTCATCCCCAAACCGGCAAATCCGCCCTCGAAACCGTGATGACCGTGCTGCACGCGGGCGGCAAATTCGGCGGCGGTGGCTATAAGGTATCCGGCGGTCTGCACGGCGTGGGCGTGTCCGTGGTGAATGCCCTCTCGGAAGAAGTAATTGTTGAAGTCAAGCGCCTGAGTCAACGGTACGTTCAACGCTACAGCCGAGGGATTCCCCAAGGCCCCTTGACCAGCGAACCCAGCGACGATTCCCAAACGGGCACGCGGGTCACCTTTTTGCCCGATCGCGAAATTTTCATCACCGGCACGGAATTTGACTACGCCACCCTCGCCAGTCGGCTACGGGAGTTGGCCTATCTGAATGCGGGCGTGAAGATTACCTTCAGCGATCACCGGCTGGAGCTATTGCGCACCGAGCAGCCCAAGGTTGAAACCTACTGCTACGAAGGCGGCATTCGGGAATATGTGGCCTACATCAACCGCGATCGGCTGCCCCTCCATGAGGAAATTCTCTACGTGCAAGGGGAGCGCGACGGGGTGCATGTGGAAGTGGCCATGCAATGGTCGATCGATGCCTATACGGACAACCTATTCGGGTTTGCCAACAACATTCGCACCGTGGATGGCGGAACCCACCTGGAAGGGTTGAAAGCCGTTTTGACCCGCACCATGAACGCGATCGCCCGCAAGCGCAACAAACTAAAAGATGGCGATGCCAACCTAGGTGGCGAACATATTCGCGAAGGGCTGACGGCGATTATTTCCGTCAAAGTGCCCGATCCAGAATTTGAAGGACAAACCAAAACCAAACTCGGTAACCCCGAGGTGCGCGGCATTGTGGATTCCCTGGTGGGGGAAGTCTTCACGGAATATTTGGAGTTCCGGCCCGGCGTGGCCGACTCCATCTTGGAAAAGGCAATCCAGGCCTTTAATGCGGCCGAAGCGGCTCGCCGGGCCCGGGAATTGGTGCGCCGCAAGTCAGTGCTGGAATCGTCGCCCTTGCCAGGTAAGTTAGCCGATTGCAGCTCGAAGGATCCGTCCGAATCAGAAATTTTTATTGTGGAAGGAGACTCGGCAGGAGGTTCCGCCAAGCAAGGGCGAAATCGCCGATTCCAAGCCATTTTGCCCCTGCGCGGAAAAATCCTCAACATCGAAAAAACCGATGATGCCAAGATCTATAAGAACACTGAAATTCAATCGCTGATTTCCGCCCTGGGATTAGGCATCAAAGGCGAGGAATTTGATGTTTCCCAACTGCGCTATCACCGGGTGGTGTTGATGACCGATGCGGACGTGGACGGGGCCCACATTCGCACCCTGCTGCTGACCTTTTTCTATCGCTATCAACGGGAGCTGGTGGAGCAAGGACACATCTATATTGCCTGCCCACCGCTATACAAAGTGGAGCGCGGCCGCAATCATCAATATTGCTACAGCGATCGGGAGTTGCAGCAAATTTTGGCGGGCTTCCCAGCCAATGCCAACTACAACATTCAACGGTTCAAAGGTTTGGGTGAAATGATGCCCAATCAGCTTTGGGACACCACCATGAACCCGGAAACCCGCACCATGAAACGGGTGGAAATCGATGATGCGGCTGAGGCCGATCGGATCTTCACAATCTTGATGGGCGATCGGGTGGCTCCGCGCCGGGAATTTATTGAAACCTACGGGGCCAAACTGAACCTCACCGACCTGGATATTTAGCCTAAATCTTCAGAACCGTGGGAGCAATCGATTCTGCTGTTGGGTCGCGCGTTTCTGCGAACCAATGGCTAATGGTGGCGCGATTGATACCCATCGTCACCGCTAAGCGATTTTGGGCGATGTTGTATTGCTGCAACGTTGTGCGTAGTGCTTTTCCGGCTTTTCCCATTCAATTTTCTTGCCCAAATTGCTTGGGTGAAAGCTCCCCGATCGCCCGGCCCAAATAGGCCTCAACAAAGGCCCGCGCCGCCTCAGGATTCAATTGCTCCAACGCATCCACGATCGCCGGAATCGATTCCGCCGTCGGGTCGCGTGTTTCTGCGAACCAATGGCTAATAGTGGCGCGATTGATGCCCATCGTCACCGCTAAGCGATTTTGGGCGATGTTGTATTGCTGCAACGTTGTGCGTAGTGCTTTTCCGGCTTTTCCCATTCAATTTTCTTGCCCAAATTGCTTGGGTGACAGCTCCCCGATCGCCCGGCCCAAATAGGCCTCAACAAAAGCCTGCGCCGCCTCAGGGTTCAACTGCTCCAGCGCATCCACAATCGCTGGAATCGATTCCGCCGTCGGGTCGCGCGTTTCCGCCACCCAATGGCTCATCGTGCCGCGCGCAATTCCCATCGTCACGGCTAAACGATTTTGCGTGAGGTTGTGCTGCTGTAACGTTTCGCGTAATGCTTTCCCGGCTTTTCCCATGCCGCTCATGGTGTCAAACTCGGGAAATTGCGTAAAGGTTGCGAGTTGACAACTTGATCGATTACAGTGAATTTGTTGTCAATTCGCAGCACTCAATTGATATGACTAACCCAAGTAATGGCGATCGCCCTATTCTGGAACGCCTGAACCATCTGGACGATCGCTGCAACCGGATCATCCTCGTGGGCCAAAGCGAGTGGGTCGATCGCCTGGTCAAGAGCCTGCACCTCTGCGGCATCGGTGAAACCATCCTCTGGAGTCCCGCCGTCCCCACCGATCAGCCCGATCAAGTCGTCCGCATCTTGTCCCGATCGCGCATGTAGCTATTCGTCTCGCAGTAGGTCTATGGCAATGGAATAAAGTTCCTGTGCCTGCTCAATTAATGCTTGAGCATCAGCGAGAGAAAGATCAGAGTTGGTGTCATAATCAGCGCGAGTTCTTTGGGCCTGTGCATCGATTAGAAACCGGTGAAATTTCACGGGAACAATCCCTGTCCGAGCCAAATGCTGTCCAAAAGCGCCAATGACTGCTGCGTGACTCGAAAAGGCTAACCCTGCGTGATCGAGCAAGGCTTCTGCAATATAAAATGCAGCGTAATAAGCCCGAGAAACTGCGAAATCATAGAAGCCTTGCGTCAATAGGCTGTCGGCTGCTTGTAAGCTACGCTGTGACTTTGCCAAAAGAGCGGCTTGTTCTGGAGTCATAGTGTAATTCCCTCGCGCCGAATATTTCGTAGCAGGGGGGAATTCTCAACTTCAAAGCGCGATCGCCCCATAAAGAGTCGCGAGATCAAAATGTTGTGATCTAGGCAAAGTTGGCCAATAAACTCACTGGTTTGGCTAATTTCTTGGCTTGGTGAAACCGGATCGCGTAAAACCACCAATAGATCCAAGTCTGAATCACCGGTTGCCTCTCCCCGCGCCCATGACCCGAACAGCACTAATCGATCGAGGCGATCGGGGTAGGTTTGCTGAAAGTATGCCCGCAGTTGATGGGTGATGGGAATCAGAACTGCTGGTAAATCGGGGGCTTCCATGGGATTAGCAGGGCGATCGCGCAATCTGCCCTGATTCTAGCTGTGGGAGAAGAGATAGCGCCATGCGATCGCTCCGGTTGCACAATTAAAACGTTTTCTGAATTGCATCATCCAGTCCGTGTAAGGTCTCGAAATGACTTATGCGTTTTGTGAGCTACATGTCCATAAAAAGGCTTGCAATTTAGACAAGATTTTGACTATGATATAGGGCAGGTTAATCTAGAGAGTACAGCCATGCTTCTCAAGAAAGTTTTGATAAGGTTTTATAAGTCATTTAACAATGATTTTTTGAGAAGAAACGATGATCGAGTCACGCCCAAGCCTTGGGAGCTAATCGACGGTGTATTTTACCCATACGTAGAAGTACCAATTGAAAGAGAAATTACAACTATTGTCGGTGCTAACGAGTCTGGAAAGTCTCATCTTCTCAGTGCAATAAAAAAGGCTATTACCGGAAAAGATATTGAACGGAGAGACTTTTGTCGATACTCTCCTTTGTTTACTGTTCGTAAAAATCAACTGAAATTTCCTGACTTCGGAACTCAGTGGACTGAGATTTCTGACGCAGAGCGCGAGGTTATAAGAGGGTGCATTGATGGTACTAAGTCACTACCCCTTAAAGAATTTTTCTTATTCAGGGTAAATTCTTCAAACTCACTCATTTACACAAAGGACCCCAACAGCCAAACAGGCTATACACCATTTGAGTTGGATACCAGTGTCAAAGTAGAGACTATTGAGGGTTTATTGCCTGATATATTGGAAATCAATGCTGATGTTGCCTTGCCTTCCAGTGTTCCTATTAGACTTTTGGCAGAAATTGAAGAAGCTGAAGCTTCAGAGTGTAGAAAATTTGAGAACTTAGGAAGAGAGTATAGGACTCAAATCATTCAAGAGTTTGATAAGCTCATAGCTACTCCTGATATTGTAACCACAGTTCCCTCTTGGCCAGGCTCATTCAAGGAACAAGTTAATGATCCAGACAGTATTGATACCTTCAAGTCGATTTCTGAAATTCTAGAGCAATCTGGAACTACGTATAGTCAAAATTTGAAAGAATATAAGCTTGCATACAAGCTGATCTGTAAAATTGGACAGGTTGACCCAGATGCCCTTCTAGACCTAGCAGATGCTATTCAAGAAGGCAGGCAAGGGTATGCCAATGGCATTATCGATAAAATAAACCGTCAGCTATCTACAAATTTAAACTTTCCCGAATATTGGGTTCAAGATACCAATTTCTCCTTGAAAGTTATGGCTAGAGATTACGATCTAGTCTTTACTATCACTGACAAGACGGGAACTGAGTACTCATTTGAAGAGAGAAGTCAAGGACTTAGATACTTCCTTAGTTATTACATTCAGTATCGCTCTCATGAAGAGAGTTCGAGTGGCTCAGAGATATTAGTCATGGATGAGCCTGATGCTTATTTGTCTAGCCAGGCTCAACAAGACCTACTAAAAGTTTTCGACTCGTTTGCAAATCCCGGTCCAGGCTCGCACCTTCCATATGCCATACAAGTTGTCTATGTGACCCATTCACCATTTCTTATTGATAAGAATCATGGTGAACGAATTCGAGTACTACAAAAAGGTAGTGAAGATGAAGGAACACGAGTGGTTCGTGATGCTTCTAAAAATCACTATGAGCCACTTCGTTCGTCAATAGGAGCATTTGTCGGAGAAACTACCTTCATTGGCAATTGCAATTTAATGGTTGAGGGTATTGCTGATCAAGTACTTCTTGCTGGAGCAATCAAGCACTTAAGAACTATTGATCCAGAAAAAAATCGCATTGCAAAGTACGACACCCTTGACTTGAACCATGTCACCATTGTTCCGGCTGGTGGAGCGCCTCATATTCCTTATCTGGTTTACTTGGCCCGAGGACGTGATGTAGACCAACCAGCAGTCATTGTTCTCTTAGATAGCGATAAATCTGGAAGAGACGCAAAAGAGCAGTTACAGTGTGGCGGCGAATACCAAAAGAAAAGAACGCCTGTGTTGCCGTCTGAGTTCATCTTGGAAGTAGGTGATCTTAAAAACTCATGTAGCTTTGCAATAAGCAGTACAACAGACGTTGAGACTGAAGATCTTATCCCTTTACCCATCTGTATAGAGGCAGTTAAGGAATACTTTATTGAATTTTTACGCATTAGTGGATCAGATCTTGAATTTTTAACAGAAAACCTTATTCTTGAAAAAGCAGATTCAAAAACTATTCTTAGTGCTTTGCAAGAGGCCATAAACAGTAGTGGTAGAAATATCAAAATCAATAAGCTTGGCTTTGCTCGCAATGTTATTGAGGTTGTTGAAAAGTGGAAGAACAGTGATGATTCAAAGAGACAGGAGGCAGTAGAGCAGTTTTATGGCAACTTCAAAGAGTTGTTTAGAAGACTAGGGAGAATGCAACGCAAAGCTCAAGAGCAAGTCAGAAATGAAAAAATCTCTGAGAGAATTTCGAGAATCAAAAAAGAATTTCTAGCTGCTCATCCTGATCAAGCTCGATGTGATGATGGTTTTTTGTTATTGGAAAGAATAGAGGATGCATTGGAAGGCTTCAAAGATAAATCGTCACAGCAGGAGATTGACGCTATCAAGAGCAGAATTCAGAATCTTCGAAGAGACTCAGAGCTAGAGGCTTATCCAAACCAACTTATTAAAGACTTTGATGGGTTTAAGAAGGGCTTAGAGTTAATCCAATATGCTGGACTGTTGAGCAGCCAGGAACCTGATTCACTAAATAGTGACCAAGAACACTTAAAACAAGATTTGCCTCTTATAAGAAGTGCTTCTTCTGTAGATCAGGTAGTTGAAGGAACTACTCAAGTCCCTAAAAAAGCTCAAGGATGAGTTAATAATGCAAATGAGTAAAGGTAAAATCTAGAGCTTTCAGAGCACTTTATACGAACGGGTACTGCAATCATCTGATTGCTTACAATGATCGCCCCTGGGGGTGGGGGCGGCCCCGCCGATCGCCTCGGTTGTACAATTAGGGCGCTTTCTGAATCGCGCCACCAAAGCCGTGTCAACCCCCGAAACCGTTCTCGAATCCGCACCCTTCCCGATCGCTGAAATCACCGCCGAAGGCATCAAGCCCGATGAATACGTCGATATTGTGAATCGACTGGGCCGCCACCCCAACAAAGCCGAACTGGGGATGTTTGGCGTGATGTGGTCGGAACACTGCTGCTACAAGAATTCTCGCCCCCTGCTTAGCCAATTTCCCACCAGCGGTCCGCGCATCCTCGTGGGCCCCGGCGAAAACGCTGGCGTGGTGGATCTCGGCGATGGGCTGCACCTGGCCTTCAAGATCGAATCCCACAACCACCCGTCCGCCGTGGAACCCTTCCAAGGGGCGGCGACCGGCGTGGGCGGCATCCTGCGGGACATCTTCACCATGGGGGCCCGCCCGATCGCCATTCTCAACGCCCTGCGGTTTGGCTCCCTGGATGACGCGCGCAACCGCCGCCTGTTTGAAGGGGTGGTGGCCGGCATTTCCCACTACGGCAACTGCGTGGGCGTGCCGACCGTCGGCGGTGAGGTTTATTTTGACCCCGCCTACAGTGGCAACCCGCTGGTAAATGCCATGGCTCTGGGGCTGATGGAAACACCCGAAATCGTCAAGGCCGGGGCGATCGGGCTGGGCAACCCGGTGCTGTACGTGGGGTCAACCACCGGCCGCGACGGCATGGGCGGGGCCAGCTTTGCCAGCGCCGAGCTAACCGATGAATCCATGGACGATCGCCCGGCCGTGCAGGTGGGCGATCCGTTCCTCGAAAAATCCCTGATTGAAGCCTGCCTCGAAGCCTTCAAAACCGGTGCAGTGGCGGCGGCCCAGGATATGGGCGCGGCGGGTATCACCTGCTCCACGGCAGAAATGGCGGCCAAGGGCGGCGTGGGCATCGATTTGGATCTCGACAAAATCCCCGTGCGCGAGTCGGGGATGGTTCCCTACGAATATCTGCTGTCGGAATCCCAGGAGCGGATGTTGTTTGTGGCGCACAAAGGCCGCGAACAGGAACTGATCGACATCTTCCACCGTTGGGGTCTGCAAGCGGTGGTGGCCGGGGAAGTGATCGAAGAGCCGATCGTCCGGATCCGATTCCAGGGTGGGATCGCGGCGGAAATTCCGGCGACGGCCCTGGCAGATAACACCCCGATCTATCGCCGGGAACTGATGGCGGAAGCGCCGGATTATGCGCAACAGGCTTGGGCTTGGTCGCCGGCCTCGTTGCCCGCTTGTTCCGTGGCGGGACTGCCCGATCGCCCCTGGAGCGCGGTGCTGCAAAACCTGCTGGAAACCCCCTCGATCGCCTCGAAATCCTGGGTCTATCGTCAGTACGATCACCAGGTGCAAAACAACACGGTGATTGTGCCCGGCGGGGCCGATGCGGCGGTGGTGCGGCTGCGGCCCCAACTCGTGACCGACGCGACCACCCCCTTCACCAAGGGCGTGGCGGCCACGGTGGACTGCAATGCTCGCCATGTGTACCTCGATCCCTACCAAGGGGCTTTGGGTGTGGTGGCGGAGGCGGCCCGCAACCTCTCTTGCGTGGGGGCAGAACCGCTGGCCGTGACCGATAACCTGAACTTCGGTAGCCCCGAGAAGCCCGTGGGCTATTGGCAACTGGCGAATGCTTGCCGCGGCCTGGCCGATGCCTGCCGGGAACTGGGCACGCCGGTCACGGGCGGCAACGTGTCGCTCTACAACGAAACCCTGGATTCCGAGGGCAAGCCCCAATCGATCTATCCCACACCGGTTGTGGGGATGGTTGGCTTGGTGGAGGACATCGCCACGGTGACGGGCCAGGGCTTCCAGTCGGCCGGCGATCGGATTTATCTGCTGGGGGCAACGGCTCCCGTCACCCTCGGCGCATCGGATTATTTGGCGGCAATCCATGGCACGATCGCCGGTCGGCCGCCCGTGGTGGAATTCGATCGGGAGCGGGCCGTGCAAGCCGCTTGCCGTAATGGGATTCGCCAGGGCTGGATTCGATCGGCCCACGACTGCGCCGAAGGTGGCCTAGCCGTCACCTTGGCCGAGTCCTGCATTAGCGGCAACCTGGGCGCAACGGTGACGATCGACCCCGGGAGCGATCGTTGGGATGCGGCCCTGTTTGGCGAAGGCGGCGCGCGGATCGTGGTGTCCGTGGCGGCCGATCGTGCGGCCGAGTTTGAAGCCTGGTTGACGGATCAGCTCGGCTCCGATTGGGCCAAGCTGGGAACCGTCGGGGGCGATCGGCTGGTGATCCAAGCACCGGATGGCGCAACGGCCCTGGATGCAACCCTGGCGAATTTGTCCGAAGGTTGGAGCGAGGCGATCGCCCGGCGCATGGAGCGGTTGGTCTAGGGGCGATCGGGTAGGGGCGTACGGCCGATCGCCCCTACTTGAAACCTACCGGAATTCTGGGTTTCTACCGGGTGATCGATATTTCCCAAGGACTCGTCCTGAATTCGCCATCGCCACAGCCGATCGATTCCGCAACTTCTGTTACTGTTAAGGCGGGATCGTTAAGAGCTTGTTAACTTCCTGAGTAGCCGATTTTTTTTGGCTTCCAATCGCTGCACCAGGGATGACCTGGCTTAGGAACCGTTGCGCCAACTACTCGCGCCAGCCTCACTCGACCACGATTCCGACCGTCTTTTTGCTAATTCACCCGCTCTTGCTGCTAGGAGTCATTGTCGCCCAATGTTTCCCTCCGAGTCTGAAGACCTGTTCGATCTGATGGGCGATCGGCCCGACAAACCCGAAGAAGCCTGTGGCGTTTTTGGGGTTTACGCGCCGGGCGAAAACGTCGCCACCCTTGCCTATTTTGGCCTTTTTGCTCTCCAGCACCGGGGTCAAGAATCAGCGGGGATTGCCACCTTTGATGGCTCAACGGTACATGTCCACAAGGATATGGGCCTCGTTTCGCAAGTCTTCAACGAAAAAATCCTGCAAGAGCTACCGGGAAATTTGGCCGTGGGCCACACCCGCTACTCCACCACCGGATCTAGCCGGCGCGTCAATGCGCAACCGGCCGTGGTGAAAACGCGTTTGGGGTCTTTGGCCCTGGCCCACAATGGCAACTTGGTGAACACAGCAGAACTGCGGGATTCCTTGGCCGCCCGTAACTGTGAGTTTGCCACCACCACGGATTCCGAGGCGATCGCGATCGCCATTGGCCAAGAGGTGGACAGCGGTTTGGGTTGGATGGAAGGGGCCATTCGCGCTTTCCAGCAATGCCAAGGGGCCTTCAGTTTGGTCATTGGCACTCCCGACGGCATGATCGGCACCCGCGACACCAATGGCGTGCGGCCGCTGGTGATTGGCACGCTGCCCGGTGCGCCCGAGCGCTATGTGCTGGCTTCGGAAACCTGCGCCCTAGACATCATCGGCGCGGAATATCTGCGGGATGTGGAACCGGGGGAAATGGTTTGGATCACGAACGATGGTCTCGCCTCCTTCTTTTGGGCCACGCAGCCGGAGCCGAAACTGTGCGTTTTTGAGATGATTTATTTCGCTCGCCCAGACAGCAAGTTCCACAACGACAGCCTTTACAGCTATCGAATGCGGTTGGGACGGCGCTTGGCGATCGAAACCCCGATCGATGCGGACATTGTGATTGCTGTGCCCGATTCCGGTGTTCCTGCCGCGATCGGCTATTCCCAAATTTCGGGCATCACCTACGCCGAAGGGTTGATCAAAAACCGCTACGTGGGCCGCACCTTCATTCAACCGACCCAAACCATGCGGGAGTCGGGAATTCGGATGAAGCTAAACCCGCTGCGGGATGTGCTTGCGGGCAAGCGAGTGGTGATTGTGGATGATTCGATCGTCCGGGGAACCACCAGCCGCAAGATCGTAAAAGCCTTGCGGGATGCGGGAGCCACGGAAGTTCACATGCGTATTTCTTCGCCGCCGGTCACCCATCCTTGCTTCTACGGCATCGACACCGATAACCAATCGCAATTGATTGCGGCCACCAAGTCGGTGCAGGAAATCGCTGATCAAATTGGTGTGGATACGCTGGCTTACCTGAGCGAAGAAGGGATGCTGGAAGCGACCCAAGATGCTACGCAGAATTTCTGCACGGCTTGTTTCAATGGTCGCTACCCAATTCCAGTGCCAGCCATGTTGAAGCGATCGAAGCTGATGTTGGAAAAGCTGGAACCGGCCACGGTGGGTTCCTGAATCACCAATGAATTAACTAAGGATTAACCAGCGGGGCGATCGAACTTCTCGATCGCCCCTTTTTCGATGGTTTTGATAGTTTGGATTGTTTTGAATTGGATTATTTTGAGTTGTTTTGAATTGGATTATTTCTAGTAGCGTGGCTGCCTTAATTCGCTGAGTTAAATCACATGGCTGTTACCGTCACCTGATCGTTAAGCAGCAAGGGGCTTAGGGCGTGTCGTCAAATCGCCTGAAACCTTAATTCCGCCGTTGGCAGATCGTGGGGGACAAGGGGCTTAAGCCCCTTGTTACAACGACTGGGACATGGAAAATCAATCGTTTCCGCCCGATCCTGGGAAATGACGACCGGCCCTAAGCCCCTTGTTACCACGACTGGCTCCGCAACTTTGGCCCAATGTATTAAGCCTGTCATGGTACTAGGGGGTTTGGGGTTCTCGATCGCTGGGTGAATTTTCCAAGGGCGGCAACTCCAGGGGGAGCAACTGCTGGGCCGGCGTGCGTATGTCGGTGGGTTGCTCAAAAAACAGCTCGATCGAGCGGTGAATTTTAGTCAGCACCGCCTCCGCCGTCGGATTGTCGCGGGGGTTATAGCTCCCCACCAGCAACAAACTCAAGCGCGGGGTGACGGGAATCAAGGTGAACCAGGTGTGATCGAACTCTGGGCCCGCTTCTAGTTTTGTGTCTTTTGCCTCTGAAATCACTTGATCTGAAATCACTTGATCTAAAACCGCCTGATCTAAAACCATTCGCACAGCCGATCGCCCGGCCAAGCGCAGGGTCGATCGCTCGGTTAAGGTCAATCCTGCCGCTTCTGCCCGGGTGGTTAAATCCGTTTCCGCCGCTGCCATGGATTGATCTAGCAGCACCAAATCCAACCGAATCAGCGATCGGGGCAGGGGTTTGGGTTGTAACCCCTGCGACGGGGCGATCGGCTCGCTATAGAACACCGAGTGATAATCCCGATGGAGCGGCATATTCCAATCGATCGGCAGTTCGATCGCCCAAAAGCCTTGGGGATGGCGCACTTTGCGATATTGATAACGCCAGTCCAAGGGCGTTTGGGGCGCTTGCACCACCGGCCCCGGCTTGGCCCCGGCTGGGGTCAGGATTCCACCCCACAGCCATCCCAGACAGCCCACCAACCCGATCGCTCGCCAGCCACTCCGCACACCTTTCACCATTCCCAAATCCCGACTACCGCCGAATCATCGCCCAAACGCTGTCCATGTGACCCGATCGCGCGATCGATCGCTTCCCTAAAACTCCCCCTCGCCCCACCACACTTCAGGAATTCAACGCAGTCGATACCCGATCGGCCATCATTCCGCTAGGCCGGCCAGCGGTCGGTTATCTCGCCAGAGCCACCCCTGCTCCACAGGATAAGCTGGACAGTAAGCAAGCCAAGGCTTGCACGCTTTTGGATTTTGAGCCACTCCCTTTGCATTCAATTTGCATTCAAACCGTATTGATTTGATCTCGAATCAGTACCGAATCAAGACCGAATCAGTACCGCGTCAACATCGCGTCAACGGCGTTCCAGAACCATGAGTTTAGGTGATCAGTGGAATCGACTGACGGGCAAAAGCCGCTTCGTCGTCACCCGCATTTTTGTGCATCTAGCTGGGTCAGAAGTGGCCCCCTTGCTGGGCAAGCTCAACCAAATTGCGCGGGAGGCGATCGAAGCGGAAGGGGACTTGGACGTTTTGGGCCAGGGCCTGTCAGACCTTTGCGAAAGCCTGCTGCAATATCGAACCTATTGGCAGTCCGCCAGCAATGAGGGGGATGTGTTTTGGGATGAAGGAGAAGCGGGCGATCGGTTCAATGACCTATTCACCGACTCGGCGGCCCGCTATCTCAGCCAACCTGACCTGGATTTGCCCAGTCAACTGGATGACGACCTGCTGACCCTCCCGGCCACGAGCAACCTGTTGGTGATGTTGACGGTGGGCTATGAAGGCGAAGTCCCCAGCCTCGAAACCAATTTGGCCGATTCTGAAGCCTTAGCAACGGGTCTCAAGGCCCTGGCAAACCTCCACTACAATCAAAAATTGCGGGCCGTGCAGGTACACTTTGCCCCTGCCCGCCTGGGAGATGAGCTAACGAATGATCAGCTCCTGCAAAATTTCCCGGAACTGATTCCGCTGTAGAAACTCCCGCTTCGGGGGTCTTTTGGAGGAATGCCGTCCCATCGGAATCGCAATCCGAGGAATCAGGGTCGGTCTTTTTTAATCAATGATTGCTTGCTGTTTTGGCTTGCTGTTTTGGGGCTGCGGCCCTTGGTTCGGCCGTCACCGCGCGATCGATTCGCTGCTGGCGGATTGCAGACTTGGCCCATTGCTGGCTTGGCCCACAGGACTCAGCTTCTTGGCCGCCCAATGGCCTCAAGCGTGATTTTGTTGTTTTGAGATAGCCCTATGCTCCGAAAATTATTGGCTTTGGTACTGGCGATCGCGATCGCCTGGGTCACGATCACCGGCTCACCAATGGTGGTGCGGGCGGAAGCTTTGCCCAGCGCTATTGTGGCCGCCGCGCCCAGTGCTGCCAAATCCCTGCCCACGGGCGACTATCCAGTTCAGCAGGCCGCCTATGACGACGGCACGGGGGAATATGCCCTGATGCTGTTAAACACGCCCGCTGGTGCTTCGCCGGTTTTTCGTACCTCTGAGTTGCAGATGGCCCGGTTGGATGACGAGGCGATCGCCCAAGGGAAAAAGCCCTACCTGGCCATGAAAGATGGTCAGCCCGTGCTGTACCTCAACGAAGACTTCAAAATCGAATATCTCCATAGCGAAACCGCTGTCCAAACCAATCCCCAAACGGGTGAGCAACAAACGGTGATTGTTCGCCGTGAGTCTAGCTTCTGGTCGCCCTTTGCGGGGGCGATCGCGGGTCAAGTGGTGGCGAATGCTCTGTTTGCGCCCCATTACGTGTTGCCCCCCGCCTATCTGCCCGGTCGCCCCTTGGTGGGCTATGGCGGCTATGGTCGCAGCTACGGTGATGCCATCAGCAGCTATCAAAACCGCTACAACGCTGCCCCCGTGGCTGAGCGCAATCGCCAGCAGTTCCGCGCCACCGGCAATGTGGCTCGCAACGCCACGGGGCTGAACCGCCCGGCCGCCAACAACCGAGCCAAGGCCACTGGCTCCGGCTTTGGGAGCAGCACCTTCCGCAGCACCCCTAACCGCCGCGTGGCGGCTCCCCGGCCCCGCAGCAGCTTTGGCAGCAGCTTTGGGCGATCGCCCGTGCGGATGCGATCGAGCTTTGGCAGCTTCCGCCGTCGGTAGTCGATCTCAATCGATCCCCATTGGTTACCGCCCAATGAGCGGTAGCCTGCGGAGCGAATTCCAACAGAACTAGCCGTTTTGAGCAAGGCGATCGATTCCTGAAACAGGGGAGTCGATCGCTTTTTGATCCCTGACTTTTTCAAACTGGCTAACTGCATTGCTAACCGCATTGCTAACCCCTGGCAAAAGGTCTAGCAAAATGAGCAGCGATGCTGGGTTGCGCGATGCAACAGCACCTCATAGTGGCGATCGCGGATGTTGTAAGCCCCAAATCGTTCCAAGTGTGGATTCATCATTTGGGCATCAAACAACAGAAAATCTCGACGGCGCAGATGCTCAACCAGCTTGACCATTGCCACCTTTGAGCCATCGGGAATTTGATAAAACATCGATTCGCCAATGAATGCCCCACCAATCACAATCCCCAAAATGCCGCCGGCCAGGTGGTCGCCCTGCCAGGTTTCAAAACTGTGGGCATAGCCAGCGCAATGGAGCGCCCAATAAATTTCCTTTAGCTCTTCCGAGATCCAAGTGGTGTCCCGATCGGCACAGCCTTCCACCACATCCCGAAATGCTCGATCGATCGCCACCGTAAACCGATTTTGATTCAGCACTCGCCGCAGGGACTTGGGATATCGGAAGCGATCGTCTAGCGGAATCAGCGTCCGTTCCCGGCTGCAATACCAGCCCAAATCGTTACCCGTTTCATCGGCCATTAAAAAATAGCCGCGCGAATAGCCAGCGATCAGCGCCGGAATATCGTATTGGGACATGCAGGAGTCGGTGGTGTTGCCCATCGGCCCTTGAAATAGCACAGTGGAGCCGATTCTAGCGCGATCGCCCGATCCCCATGCAACCAATCCTCTGAATCTCTGCAACTGACCAGCCAGCCCCATACAACCTTGCACAATACTGGGGTTGTTGTGCAATGAATGGGCTTCAACTCATGTTCAGCTCCTTTTAATGATCAGTCAATGGTCAATCTATTGCACTCAATCACGATGCTGATCACAATGTTGTCTACACGATGTGCAAATCAGAAATGCTTACTTGGGCGATTTCGATGCGATCGCTCGCTTAGTTTCGCAATTGATGGCTTATTTTTATGTTTCGTTCCAACCAAGCGGCAACGTAATTTTAAAAGTCGTCCCCACATTTAGCTTGCTATCTACTTTGATTGTTCCATGCTGCAAGTCTACAAATCGCTTGACAATATTCAAACCCAACCCAGTTCCAGGAATATTGCTGACGTTTTTACCTCGACGAAAAGGTTCAAATAGGTGGGGTAAATCTTCGCGGGGAATGCCGATACCTTGATCGCAAATTTGGAATGTTACCTGACTGCTACGCTTTGATAGCCGCAAATAAATTGGGCTTTGATGGTGATGAGAGTATCGAATTGAATTAGAGAGAATATTGGTCAGAATCGATCGCAATAATTTTTCGTCTAAGTTGGCCATCAGGTGGCGATGCCGACTCAACACCAATAGTGATTGTTGATCAGATGTCGCTTGCATTTCTGCTACTAGGCTATGGCAAAACCGTACTAGCTCGATCGGCTGAGGTTGAACCATTAGCTTATGAGCCTCAGTTTTACCAATCACTAGAATGTCATCAATCATTTGAGTCATGCGCTCTACATCGTTCTTGACTCCCTGAAGATAATTTTGACGCTGCTCATGGGAAAGTTGTGCATCATAACGGTCAAGTGATGATGCTGACAGCAAAATATTATTGAGCGGATTGCGAAATTCATGACAAACCATCGAAACAAAGCGAGATTTGAGATCATTTAATTCTTGTAATTCTTGATTGGCACGATGAAGTTGAGCCGTGCGATCGCGCACTTTTAACTCAAGCTCTTCATTGGTTCGCTGTAACAAAGTTTCTGCCCATTTTCGTTGGGTAATGTCTTGGAAGGTAACCACCGTTCCAATCACATTTCCCTGCTGATCTTGCATGGGTGTGCTGATATATTCAACGGGAAAGCTCGATCCATCCTTGCGCCAAAAAACTTCCGTATTGGCACGATGAATTCGTCCATCTTGAAAAGCTTGATAAATTGGGCAGTCATGGATGGGATAGGGTTGGCCATCGGGTTTGGAATGATGCAAAACCGAATGCATGGACTGACCAATTAAGTCCTGAATTTCCCAACCAATCATGCTGGCCGCCGCTGGATTCACAAAGGTTACTCGACCTGCTAAATCCAGCCCATAGACCCCCTCGCCCACCGCGTTCAGGATTAGCTCATGCTGGCGACGCAGGGTTTCTAGGTCGGTTTCCGGTGATGCTCGTAAAGCGGAGAGATGCGCCTCGGCCGGTGTCGTGGTCGGCTTTGAAACAGGCTGTGACCAATAATATTGCCGCATGATGTCCAGAATTCCTGACAAATTTTGCGACTGATGAGGATGTGTATCCTCTTACACTACACGGCTTGGAGAATACGCCCGAAACTTGGCCGGCATGGTACACCACCCAGGTCATCACTGTAAATCAGGCAGTTCATGACAAAAGTTTTGGTGATTGAGGATGAAGCGCAAACCCGCAGCATCTTTATGGGATGTCTGACGTTTGAGGGGTTTTGCGCGATCGAGGCTGAAAACGGTTCGATCGGGATTAAGTTAGCCCAAATGCATCTGCCAGATTTGATTATCTGCGATATTATGATGCCCGATCTCGATGGCTACAGCGTTCTATCGGCCATTCGTCGCCATCCGGCCACCGCTGCAATTCCCTTCATTTTCCTCACTGCCAAAGCAACCATGGCAGATTTGCGGCAGGGGATGGAATTGGGCGCAGATGATTATTTAACCAAGCCCTGTAGCGTTGAGCAATTATTAGCGGCGATCGCTACTCGCTTAGAACGAAAAGCCCAATTGGCAGCGAGTTTTCATGCATCTCCAGCAGAAAGCAAAATAAACGGTCAATCCGAAAACGGAATTTTTCCCGACTGTTCCCGTTTATCACCCGTATTTGCATTCATCGAAGCTAATTATCACCGCCCGATCGGGTTAAATGATGTGGCCAAAGCGGTCGGCTATTCTCCCGCCTATTTAACGAATTTGACCCAAGAGCTAACGGGCTACAGCATCAAGCGTTGGATTACGGAACGCCGTATGTCCCAGGCGCGGATGTTACTTTGCGAAACCGACCAACCCGTGCGCCAAATTGCAGCGGGAGTGGGCTATGCGGATGTGGCTTACTTCACTCGCCAATTTCGTCAGCTCTATGGCAATCCCCCCCAGTCCTGGCGAAACTCTGTGCGACTACGATTCGCATAGGAATGGTATTGAATACAACAAAATAGATCAATTATCTGTGTATAGAACTATCTCTGCATAAAGCGCAGATGTGATTTCAAAATTTCAGAAAAATTGACGCTTTTTGCTTGATTTTTTTGAAATTAGGGACTTCCAGTGCATTATTTTTCAAATGAGAACTTTCTAAATTTCTCACAGAGTCCTTGGTTGTTCTTTCAAGAGCGAAAAAAAATCCTACTCTTGCCAAAAAAATTCTAATGCGATCGCCCATTATTCCTTGGTATTGTGCAAAGCAACAGACCCGAATGTTGTCCTGCGCAATACCAATTGGAGCAGCTCATGTCATCAGTGGATATTCGCTCTCAGGCTCAAGTCGAACTCAGTCGTTGCCCCTGTGGAGGAACTCATTTTCCTCAGGATCACTGGCAAGCGGCTGAAGGAATGCCCCATGATCCAGCAGAACTCGTTAATGATCTCATTCGGATGGGCCTGTACCAGCCTGAAACCCTAGAGCTGGCCAAGACACTGACTGAAGTGGAGATGAAAGAAGCGCTGCTGCTGCGACAAATGGGCGGCAACCCAGAGCGAGAGCGCTTTTGTCAGGAACTGATTAAGGAAGCGGGCGGGCTGGATCAAGTATTTGCAGCCGCATTCGGTGTTCACTCCACAGAATTTTTCAGCAACACCATTCACAACAGTGAATTTAGCCGGCGAGAATTCCTAAAACGGGTGGTCGTGGCTGGAGCATTGATCGCCGCTGCTAGCTGCGGCCCACAACAGGGTCAAGCCCCCACGACAGATCAGTCCCCTGCGGCTGATGCTCCAACGAATTTGGAGAAAAAAGACCTAACGATCGGGTTCATTCCCATCACCTGTGCAACACCGATCGTGATGTCGGAGCCGCTGGGTTTCTACAGCAAATATGGCTTGAATGTGCAGGTGAAAAAGATGCCCAACTGGGCTGCGGTTCGAGACTCTGCGATCGCGGGTGAATTGGATGCTTATCACATGCTTTCTCCCATGCCGATCGCGATTACCCTCGGCTTAGGTTCAGCAGCATTTCCCATCAAGCTGGCCAGCATTGAAAACATCAATGGTCAAGCAATTACCGTTGCTGCTAAGCATAAAGGTAAGGTGAAGGAAGCCAAAGATTTCAAGGGCTTTAAAATTGGCGTGCCCTTCCCCTTCTCGATGCACAATATGCTGATTCGCTATTACCTAGCGGCGGGGGGGCTGGATCCCGATAAAGATGTGCAAATTTCACCCGTGCCACCGCCGGACAGTGTTGCCAAAATGGCAGCAGGTGAAATTGATGCCATGTTGATGCCTGACCCCTTCAATCAACGGGCAGTGTTTGAGCAGGTTGGGTTCATTCACATGTTGACCAAAGACCTGTGGGAAGGACACCCCTGCTGTGCTTTTGCCGCTAGTCAACCGTGGATTGATGCAAACCCCAACACCTTCCGGGCTGTGAACAAGGCGATCATTGATGCGGCTGCCTATGCAAATACGCCAACTAATCGTCCTGAAATTGCCAGAGCTTTGATTGAGCGTAAATATCTCAATCAACCCTTGCCTGTGGTGGAAGCTGTGCTAACGGGCAAGTTTGAAGATGGGCTGGGCAATACCCAAGATGTGCCCGATCGGATCGGGTTTGATCCCTATCCCTGGAAGAGCTTTTCCAAGTGGATTGCAACACAGTTGGTGCGCTGGGATTTGATGCCCAAAGACAAGGCCGATTACGACAAGATTTCCCAAGATATCTTCCTGACAGATTTGGCAGCAGAACTTCAGAAAGAATTGGGTCAAACCCCGCCCAGTACTGCCGAGCGATCTGAAAAGCTCAAGTACGATACCTTCGATCCCAAAGACCCCGCTGCTTATGTTGATGAGCAAATCAAGAAGTTTAAAGTCTAGAGAGGTTTACCATCATGACCCATGAAGTATTCCGCTCTGCCCCACCGAAGGTTAAGCCATTTCGGCTGAATACCGATCAACAGGCGTTCTTGCTGTTCATCACCATTTTGCTGGTGTTCTTGGGGCTATGGGAGTTAGGGGCAAATGCAAAACTCTTCCTGCCCATCATGCCTTCTGCTAGCCAAACGATCGCTGATCTTTGGTTTTGGATCTCGAACCCATTCTTTGATAATGGGCCGAATGATCAGGGCATTGGTCTCTTATTATTGACCAGTTTGCGCCGAGTTTTGAGTGGTTTTTTGATTGGCACGGCGATCGCCATTCCCATGGGCATTCTGATTGGTCTATCGCCCGTGGTTTCCAAAGCCGTTGACCCATTCATCCAAATCCTTCGCCCCGTTTCTCCGTTGGCTTGGCTGCCGTTGGGCTTGGCGCTCATGCGAGATTCGGAAAGAACAGCCCTGTTTGTCATTGCCATCACCAGCATTTGGCCCACCTTGATTAACACCAAATTTGGGGTCAGCAATGTGGATCCAGCCTATTTGAATGTGGCCCACACGTTAGGTGCTTCCCGTTGGCGAATCATTACCAAAGTGATTTTGCCTGCCGCTGCCCCCAACATTGTGTCCGGGCTACGGATCAGCTTAGGAATTGCCTGGTTGGTGATTGTGGCAGCGGAGATTCTGTTGAGTGGTGGAATTGGTTATTTCGTTTGGAATGAATGGAATAACTTGAAGATCACCAGCATCATTACTGCCATCTTGATTGTTGGGCTGGTGGGGCTATTGATGGACTACCTCTTTGGTGTATTGCAGCATCGAGTTTCCTTTGGTCAAAGGTCTTAACCCATGCAATCTTCTGCATCTAAAATGGCGCTCCCCTCCCTTGAACCCCCAGTGGCACATCTGACACTGCAAGGCATTTCCAAAGTGTTTCCGGGACGCACGGGCACGGTGGATAAATTACTGCGGCGCACCTCAAAACCCTTTGTGGCGATCGCAGATATTGACCTAGAAGTAGAGCCTAACACCTTCGTTTCGATCATTGGGCCGTCGGGTTGCGGCAAGTCCACGTTGCTGAACATTATTGCGGGCTTGTCTCAGCCCACCACGGGACAAGTCAGCATCAATGGTCAACCCGTTTCCGCACCTGGCCCCGATCGCGGTGTGGTGTTCCAAAACTATGCCTTGATGCCCTGGATGACGGTTGCTGAAAACATCGATTTTGCTGTGGAAACGGTCTACCCGGCCATGGGAATTGCCCAGCGAAAATCCATCGTTCAAGACTACATCGGTTTGGTGGGGCTACGGGGTGCTGAAGCAAAACATCCCCATGAACTTTCGGGGGGAATGAAGCAACGGGTCGGCATTGCCAGGGCATTAGCCATTAATCCCCAAATTTTGTTGATGGATGAACCGTTTGGCGCTTTGGATGCGCTCACACGCGGTTTTCTTCAAGACGAAATTGAGCGAATTTGGGAGCAAGAACGCAAGACTGTGATTCTGATTACCCACAGCATTGAAGAAGCGCTGCTGCTGTCTGACAAAATTGTGATGATGACGCGGGGGCCCGCTGCGGGGATTGCGCAGGTGTTGGATGTGCCCTTCCCTCGGCCGCGCCGCCGGGAAGAACTGGATCAATATCCGGGCTACCACGAACTGAAAGCAGCCATGGAGCAGCATCTTTCCTACGAAACTCGGGCTGTAGAAGAGTCTCGGGTGCGGAAATAGCTATCACCATCAACGCACAGAATTAACCCTGCTCAAGTCAGCACAAAAAACCAAACATTGAGAGGAAAAAGTATGTCTACCACTGAAATTCCCGCAATCACCGCAACCCTTTTGGCTGCTAAAAAGGCAAAAGGGGTGACCTTCACGGAGCTAGAACAAGCGATCGGTCGGGATGAAGTGTGGATTGCGGCGGTGATCTATCGCCAAGCTTCTGCCTCGGCCGATGAAGCTAGCAAGCTGCTCAACGCTCTGGGACTCAGCGACGATTTGGTGCCAGAACTGACGGAATCTTCGGTGAAAGGGCTGGGGCCTGTCGTTCCCACCGATCCGCTGATCTATCGGTTTTACGAAATCATGCAGGTCTATGGCATGCCGATGAAGGCGGTGATTCACGAGAAGTTTGGCGATGGGATCATGAGCGCGATCGACTTCACCTTGGACATTGAAAAAGAAGAAGATCCCAAGGGCGATCGCGTGAAAATCACCATGAATGGCAAATTCCTGCCCTACAAAAAGTGGTAAGGAGCATCAACCATGAAACAGCGTCACGCTGCCGCTAGACCAACCGCCAAAACCGATTGGCTGGCCTACATCACCAAAATCTTAGCTTTCATCGGACTTTGGCAAGTCATTTCTAACAGTGCCCAATTGTTGACCCATTGGTTTTGATAGGCGCAAAGATAGTGCCTGTGAGGTGATGATTTTTTGCAAAAGACTTCTGATGTTGTAAGACTTTTCGCCGTTCATCATTACTGAATTACGGCACTATCAATCAGCGTAATCGCGCGATTTTCTAGCTGTTGTTCTGGTTTTTCAACAAAAAAACTGCGATCGCTTGATCGCAGTTCGTCAAAAAGGTGAGGATAAAAGAACGAGAAAATCATTCAAGAATTGGGCAACGATGATTCCATGAATGATTGGAAATTGGGAACGATCGAACCATTAGCCCCAATTAATCGTTAAAACCCTGATCTTGGGTCAGGAGCACCAGGAACCTAGAAACTGAACTCGGTGCGAACCACGCCCAAGACGGCCGTGTTGTTGTCGTTGCCCGTGTCCGCATTGAACACCGCAATCACTCCCGGCGTGATCGAAATGAAGTCGTTCACGGCCCAGCGGTAGAGTGCCTCCACGTGGATCGGCGTTTCGTCATCCTCTTCCACGCCATCCGCACTGATCACCGTCGGCGGCTGACCCACCAACAGGGATCCCAGGTTGCCTTCTTTGCCCAAGTCGGGGAAGACCAAACCCACAGCCCAGTTCAGCACATCGATGCTGTCGTCGCTTTGGGCATCTTCCGCCTTGGTGTAACCGACCCAGCCGTTCAAGCCCACCTTAGGCGAGAACAGATAGTTCGCTTGCAGGCCAACACTGTTGCTGACGGCGGAATGATCGCCAAAGGGGTTGATCGTGCGGCGCGTGCCGGTGCGACCCAACAGGCCCAAATCTTCGTCGGCGTATTGGTAATCGTCGTTGGAGTAGTAGCTGTGGGCAAAGAACAGGCCGGCGCTGAAGCGGCTGTCACTGCTCTTGTAGTTCAAGCTGGCGCTGGCGCTGTAGCTACCGCCGAAAAGGCCACTACCATCACTGGGGCTGGCGGCGTTGCCGGCCATGTAGGCGGCCCCGATCGACCATTGATCGCTGGGACTCCAAACCAAGCCCACCCCGGCATCGGCCGGTTGACGCAACACGGGCGGCCGATCGCCAAATCGCGACAGGGCCCCGGAACCGTCGCCATAGAGGAAGGGGTTGTGGGTGTCGTGGATGTCATCCAAATCCAACCCGGTGGTTCCCACAAGGGCTTCCACTTTTTCCCCGATCGGGAAGCGATAGCCCAAATAGGTCAGGCTGACTTGGTTGCTGTCGCCGTCGCCATAGCTGAGGGAACCCAAGCCCGTCACATCGTTCAGCGGGTTCTGAACATTGTTGGTTTCCAAACGGGTGGTCAGGGTGTCTTGGCCCGTGAAGCTGGTGTTGAACACCAGTCGCACCCGATTGCTGAAGGTGACGTTTTCGGCGTTGCTGTCGTCGTCATCGCCCGTGAGGGTTCCCCCTTGCAAACCGAGGATGGCGTTCCCGGTCAGCTTGGTGGTGGTGGAGAATTGGGTTTTCTCCAGGTAAGAAATCCGACCTTCCAGGGTGTCTACGCGACCGCGCAGCGCGGCCAGCTCGGTCTTGAACATGTCCTGCAATTTTTTCAGGACTTCTAGATCGGCCTTGGTGGCGTAGTCGGCCACATTGGTCACGAGCAATTCTTGGATTCGATCGAGGCAAGCGTTCAAACCGGCCGCGAACTCGTAGCGGGTCATGGCCCGGTTGCCCTTGTAGGTTCCGTCGGGATAACCGGCGATGCAGCCGTAGCGCTCCACCAGCGATTGCAGGGCTTGGAAGGCCCAATCGGTGGGTTGCACGTCCGACAGTTGCGAAACGGAGGTGACCTGATCGGCGCTGCTGGTGCGGCGGTTGCGTCCCTCTTGGCCGTATTGGTTGAGGTCGTTGATCAGCTCGCTGGTGTCGGCCACGGCCCCGATCGAGTCAGGATTGGCCAAGTCAGGGCTAGTCAAATTAACGGATTGGGCCAAAGCCGGCGCAGCGGGAGCCGCCGCCAACAGGGCCAGGGCAGCGATCGGGGTTAAGCGCGATCGCCAATGGAACCGAGACATATGCAAACCTCACACGAAAAATCTAAGTCCATTGCAAACTGAATTCATCCCCAGCCTTTAACCATCAAAAGCTGGCAGCAATTCCTCAAAATTACTGCCCTCCCAGGATCGCCAGCCAGCAGCTAAATTCCTGTGCATTCATCAGAAAGATAATGATTCTCAATCTGATTTATGAAAAGATAATTAAGCGGCGATGAATCAGTTTTGATCGTCATTCTAGCGAATTCTGGCTCGACCCAAGGCAGAATGAAGACAAAATATTATTGATGTAAGGCCTCAATAACGCAAGATAGATTCTGCGTGAAATTACTGAAATTGATAACTCGCAATTGCGGAACAGCCCCAGCAGCACCAACACCCAGTGAGCAAACATAACGGGTTGCAAGGGCTAATTAACGGATGAATACGGATGAATTCTGATGCTCTGTGGAGCCGATCGCACCGTTTCCAGCGATCGCCCCACCCAATCCTCATAACCCCGATCCAGCCCGTCGGCGGCCTTAGCCCTAGGGCAACGGCGCAATTGGCCCTAAGAATTCTCGAGATTGTGGGCGGCGGCGCGATCGAACCAACGGAGCAACACGCGGGCTAACTTGCCCGAATGGTGGCGAATGAGGCCCGTGTGGGGATCTTCGTCAATGACGTTGGCGATCACGATTCGGCGACCCAGACGGGCCACTGCTTCTCGATCGAGCTGAATCGGGTGGCTATGTTCGCGGGCATAGCGATCGAGGGTTTTGGGGGATGGGGGATTTTTTTGCACCAACACGGCATCAAACAACTTTTGACCACAGGCCTGGTCGATCGCCCGGATGTGATCCGAAACGGTGTAGCCCTCGGTTTCTCCCGGTTGGCTCATCACGTTGCACACATAGATCCGAGGAGCTGGACAACGGGCGATCGCCTCCGTAATTTCCGGAACCAACAGATTGGGGATTACGCTCGTGTACAGACTGCCGGGGCCAATGATGATGTAGTCCGCCGACTCGATCGCCTCGATCGCCCGAGGCACGGCCCGAGGATTGGACGGCGAACAACCAATGCGGGCAATTTGCCCATGGGCCTCGCTGATGTTCGACTCGCCCTCCACGTAGCGGCCATCGGTTAGCTCGGCCCAGAGCACCACGTCCTCCAGCGTGGCCGGCAGCACCCGCCCCTGCACCGCCAAGACTTGGGAACTGGCATCGATCGCCTGTTCCAAGTCTCCCGTGATGTCGCTCATGGCCGTCAAAAACAAATTGCCAAAGCTGTGGCCCGCCAACCCGCTACCGGTGGTGAAGCGATATTGAAACAAAGCCGTCATCAGCCGCTCTTCCGCCGACAGGGCCGCCAAGCAATTGCGAATATCCCCCGGTGGCAGCACCCCAAAATCGCGCCGCAGCCGTCCTGAAGAGCCGCCATCATCCGCCACCGTCACAATGGCCGTGATATTGGCGCTGTATTGCTTCAGGCCTCGCAACAGGGTGGAAAGGCCCGTGCCGCCCCCGATCGCCACAATGCGCGGCCCCCGATTCAGCCGCCGATGGGTCAAGAGGCGATCGATCAACTCCTCATCCCCATCGGGCATCAGCACTTCCGCGATCGTGCCCAGGGTGCGTGTTTGTCCCCACAAGACCAACCCCAACCCCCCCGCCAACACCAGCGGCCCAGAAACATTGTTGGGAATTAGGGTGGCCAAGCGCCCCACAAACTCTTGCAAAAATTGAGTGGTGTAAAACACCGGGGTTTGCTTTGTCCAAATGGCCGCCCCAAACCACACCAACACCGCCCCGCTCGCACTGGTCAGCAGCCAGCGCTTGACCAACAGACCCGGTGCAAGCCACTTCACCCATTGGTTAACTCGTTTGGGGGCGCGGCGCTGCAAAATGGCTCGCGGTAGGTTGCTGAGCCAGTGAACGGTTGAGTAGGACAGTCGATTCTTCAAGGGAAAGGTGGGGAAAAACGGACAAATAAAGCCAAAGCAAGCAGAATCAACAACAAGCACTGGGGCTACAACGGCGGCAACGGCAGCAGCTACCGGGATGCAGGGAAATTAAACCATTGGTGGGGGATCGGGTTCTGGCCAATGGCTACCGTCTCCTTCAAGCACGTATTCAAGAACGTCTTCAAGGACGTAGGCTTAGGGCCTGTCGTCTCCTAGGATCAGGTGGAAACGATTGATTTTCCATGTCCCAGTCGTTGTAACAAGATGCTCAAGCCCCTTGTCCCCCACGATCTGCCAACGGCGGAATCAAGGTTTTAGACGATTTGACGACATGCCCTAACATCCATGGATCCCCGTTGTTGGCGCTGATTGAGCCGGTGATTAATCCGCTGATCCTGAATCCCGATCGCCCCAGCCTGGATCCGCAAACGGGCGGGCTAAAATGGCGAGCAACGGAATCAACCGTTTCCAACCGTCGTAATTTCCATGAGGATAGCGCGTTGCGGATTGGATCCCGGGATGAGTAGCCCGCTCGGTGGGTTGGCATGGCTGGGAATGCTGGCTGCTGGTCAGTCGGTCTAATTCGTGCTGCGAGACCAGTTCAACCCATCGATCGCAACTCATTGATCGCAACCCATCAATTGCCAGACTTGCCGCGATCGGATCCAAAACAGCAAGCAATCACCCAATCATTCCAGACATGTCCCAATCCCTGGTTTGTGGCGGATCGGCGAACCCGCTGCCCCTTGATCGCCCCTTGGTGGAACTGCGCGGGGTCAGCAAAACACTGGGCGATCGCAAAATTCTCGATCGGGTAGATTTCGCCATTTATCCCAACGAGGCGATCGCAATTATTGGCCCCTCCGGCACGGGAAAATCAACCATTTTACGGGTGATTAGCGGTCTGTTGGAACCCGACGAAGGCGAGGTTTATTTGTTAGGAGAACCCCGCCAAGGCCTGCTGGGCGACAGCCACGAACCGGAGGGGGTAGAAATCAAGTTGGTGTTTCAGCAAGCCGCCCTGTTTGACTCCTTGACAGTGGGCGAAAATGTGGGATTTTCCTTGCTGGAGGCGGGCCAGTTGCCGCCGAATGAAGTTCAAAAACTGGTCGATCGCGCCCTGGAGCGAGTGGGGTTGCCGGCCATTGCCGATCGCTACCCGGCGGAGTTGTCGGGCGGCATGAAAAAACGGGTCAGTTTTGCCCGCGCCATCATTGAAAATCCTGCGCCCGACGGCACACCCATTCCCGAAGTGTTGCTCTATGACGAGCCAACGGCTGGCCTTGACCCGATCGCCTCCACAATTGTGGAAGACCTGATGCGGGAACTGAGCCAAAAGGTCAATTTCTGCTCAACCTATGTGGTCGTGACCCACCAAGACAGCACCATTCGCCGCACAGCCGATCGGGTGGTGTTTTTGTACGATGGGCGCATTCGCTGGCAGGGGAAGATCCAGGAAATTGACACCACCGATAATCCCTACGTGCGCCAGTTTTTCAACAGCGCGATCGAGGGGCCAATTCAGGTGGTTACCGCCTAGTTAAGACTCAGGTTCAGTAGCTTCGATTGATCCAAGATTCAGCCAGAATTCAGCCAGAATTGGGAGTTGCTTTAATCCCAATCATCCACAGTTTTTTGCTGAAGTTGCCATTTTTGGAATCGTTTTTCAAAGTCTTCCGTATCCGGTTGCAAAGACTTCCAGGCATCCAGGGCAATGAACATTCCCCACCCCAAACCCAAGGTGAGCGACCAGCCCAAATGACCCGAGGAAACCAAGTCGATCAGTAATAAAAAACCGTTGACAATGCCAAATTTACCCAGGTTTAGTTTTAAGCGCTGCCGTTGGGCGGCTACGAATTGTTGGCGTTGCGATCGATCTCCATTTTGAGCCAACCAACGCTGTTCGGCTGCGTACAAATCAGTGCGATCGATCCCGATTTCATCGGCCAATTCCAGAAGCTGACTGCGGGAATATTGCTCAATATCCTGGCGACGGGCGATCGCGAGTTGCAAAATTTCCTGAACCGCATCCCGATCATAATTATCGCGGGTGGGCACATCAATGAAGCGGGAGTCGGAACCGCGTGCATCAGGATTGGCTAAGGGCGATCGATCAGCGTTAGTCATAGGTGGGTTATATCTGGTCTTGGCCGTTGTTTATCAGGCGGGGCTGCCTGCGATCGGGCGATGAACTCGGCGATCCAAAACTTCAGCAATCTCATTCGGCGATTTCAACCGAACTAGACGATCGAACTAGACGATCGAACTCGGCCATCGAACTACGAATCATAATATCGATGTTCCTATGGTACTGAGGTTGATCAACCGTTGGCTGCTTCTGAACAGGCCCCAGCAATTCCTCAAGCCATCCCGCAAGCGCTCCATGTGGAAACCCGCGGCCGGGGGCTGCCGCTGTTGTGTTTGCATGGTCACCCCGGCTCTGGGCGCAGTATGCGAGTGTTTACGCGCCATTGGGCCGATCGATTCTGGACGATCGCGCCGGATTTGCGGGGATATGGCCGCAGTCGATCGGGGGGTGACTTTGCCATGGAAGCCCACATTGCGGATTTGGTTGCCCTGCTCGATCGACTCCAAATTGACCAAGCCCTGGTTTTGGGTTGGTCCTTGGGGGGAATTTTGGCCCTGGAGTTGGCCCTGCGACATCCCGATCGAGTGCAAGGGCTGATTCTGATCGCCACGGCGGCCCGCCCCCGCAGCGCCCCCATGCCCAGCCAACGCCGGGACTTGGCCTACACCCTGATTGCAGCCCTGTTGAATGGGGTATGGCCCGGTTGGGCTTGGAATATTCGGCAATTTGGCGAGCGATCGCTCCTGCGCTACTTGATCCAACGCCACACCCCCGAAACCTATCGCTACTTGGCTGAATCGGCGGTGTGGGATGTGTTGCAAACCTCAGGGGCGGCCACCCGATCGCTGCGTCAGGCGCTTCAGGCTGGCTACGATCGCCGGGCGGATTTGGCCAAAATTTGCTGCCCAGCATTGGTGATGGCCGGAGCGGGCGATCGCCACATCACCCCGATCGCCAGTCTGGAAACCGCCACCGGCTTACCCCACAGCCAATGGCACTGTTATGACGGCGTGGCACACCTGTTTCCTTGGGAAATTCCCGATCGGGTTTTGGCAGATATCGATCGCTGGCTTCAGGAACAGGGTTTTGGGCCACTCGATTCACCCAAGTAATGGGAGTTGTCGTGGGGGGGCAAGGGGCTTAAGCCCCTTGTCTGTGTCGATCGATGAGGCCCCTTGTCTGTGTCGATCAACGAGGCCCTTTGTCTGTGCTGATCGATGGGGCCCTTTGTCTGTGCTGATCGATGGGGCCCTTTGCCTGTGCCGATCGATGGGGCCCTTTGCCTGTGTCGATCGATGGGGCCCTTTGCCTGTGTCGATCGATGGGGCCCTTTGCCTGTGTCGATCGATGGGGCCCACCAGCTAGTTCTAGCTGTGGCTTTTCAGACATCCGCTCAGGGTCACAGTCTGGGAACGTGGAGGCGGGTGATAGGATACAAATTCGACTAATCAGCGCCGCTTCACAGGCCGATCGCACCGCCGCACCACACAAAGTCACCATGGGCAACACGTTTGGACATCTGTTTCGGATCACCACCTTTGGCGAATCCCACGGTGGTGGGGTTGGGGTGGTCATTGACGGTTGCCCGCCCCGGTTGCCCCTAACGGCCGAAGAAATTCAAGTGGAACTCGATCGCCGCCGGCCGGGCCAAAGCAAAATCACCACGCCACGCAAGGAAACCGACCAGTGCGAAATCCTTTCGGGGGTGTTTGAGGGCAAAACCCTGGGTACCCCGATCGCGATTTTGGTGCGCAATAAGGACACCCGGCCCCAGGACTATGACGAGATGGCCAAGACCTATCGCCCGTCCCACGCCGACGCGACCTATGACGCAAAATACGGGTTTCGCAATTGGCAGGGTGGTGGGCGATCGTCCGCGCGCGAAACGATCGGGCGGGTGGCAGCCGGGGCGATCGCCAAAAAGATCCTGACGGAATTCGGCAACATCGAAATCGTCGGCTACGTGAAGCGAATTAAGGATCTCGAAGCGACGATCGACCCGCTGACCGTGACCACGGAGCAGGTGGAAAGCAACATTCTGCGATCGCCCGATGGGGACTTTGCCGAACGGGCGATCGCCCTGATTGAGTCGATCCGCGATGAGGGCGATTCGGTCGGGGGCGTGGTGGAATGCGTCGTGCGGAATTTGCCGATGGGCTTGGGGTCGCCTGTGTTCGATCGCCTGGAAGCCGACCTAGCCAAAGCAGTGATGTCCCTGCCCGCCACCAAAGGGTTCGAGGTGGGATCGGGCTTTGCGGGCACGTTGCTGAAGGGCAGCGAACACAACGACGAGTTTTACACCGATGAAACGGGCAAACTGCGGACGAGCACCAATCGATCGGGCGGAGTCCAAGGCGGCATCAGCAACGGCGAACCGGTCGTGATTCGCATTGCCTTCAAGCCCACGGCCACGATTCGCAAGGCCCAAAACACCGTCGATCAAACCGGGGAAGCCAAGGTGCTGGCGGGCAAGGGTCGCCACGATCCCTGTGTGTTGCCCCGGGCCGTACCGATGGTGGAGGCGATGGTGGCGTTGGTGGTTTGTGATCATTTGCTGCGCGATCGGGCCCAATGCCACACCCTCGAAGATTTGGCATAGCGTAGAGATTGCGTTGAGATCAGCCAAATCGAGATCAGCCAAGTCGAGATCGGGTATGTCGAGATTGAGGATGTCAGGATCGGCCAAGTCGAGATTCGGCATGGCGGGCATTTTGGGGTTGCTGTGCGGCTTATTGCCCTTGGGTTTGGGCGGCTGTGCCAACGATGGTGCAGCCAGCCGAGCCTTGGAACAATCCCTCGCGCCCGACCCGGCCTTGCAAGCGAGTCCTAGCCCCGCCGCTCAACCCAGCCCGAGTCCGAGTCCGAGCTTGATTGCTCCGAGTCCTGACCCGATCGCCCTCAGTCCCAGCCCCAGCCCCAGCCCTAGTCCCACCGTTCAACCCAGCCCGATCGCCAGCCTCTCTCAGGAATTGCAACCCTATTGGCAAGATTGGCGCAAGCTCGATCGCCTCCAGGGCCTCCAGGATCCGAACCAAATCGTGACCCGGCGGCAATTTGCCCGCTGGCTCGCGAGCGCCAATAACCAACTGTTCCAAAACCGCCCGGCCTGGCAGGTGCGATCGGCCAATGTCAGCAGCCAACCCCTCTTCACCGATGTGCCCACCACGGATCCAGATTTTCCCACCATCCAAGGCTTGGCCGAAGCGGGCATTATCCCCAGTCGCTTAACGGGCAACAACAGCCCCACCTTCAGCCCCGATGGCCCCCTCACACGGGAAACCATGGTGCTGTGGAAAGTGCCCCTCGATTTGCGTCGTCCCTTGCCACCGGCCACCGTGGAAACCGTGCAAAAGGCCTGGGGATTTTTGGATGCAACCAAGGTAGATGCCCAGGCCCTCCGGGCGATCGCTGCCGATCGCGAAAATGGCGAACTCTCCAACATTCGCCGGGTTTTTGGGTTCACCACCCTTCTGCAACCCAAAAAACCGATCACCCAAGGGGAAGCCGCCGCCGCTCTTTGGTACTTTGGCCCCGAAGGCCAAGGCATCACCGCCAAGGATTTGCTCAGCAATGCACCGTCCCCGATCGCCCCGCCAGCTTCCCCAGCCGTAAACTAAGCGCAACAAATTCCCTGCTTTTGCACAAATTTTGGTGACCGCCGCGATAGTAAAGATGATTGCCGGCCTCAACATCGATGTCTATTAGGTCTTCGTCTGTGGTGCGATTCACCTTCCAGCCTCCACCGCCAGGATCCCCCGATCCCGATCGCGATCGCCAATTAAACCAAACCCTCCAAACCCTGGTGCTGCGGGCCCAAAGTCTACCGCCCCAAAGTCTAGAGTTCAGAAAAGCGATCGAGCAGGTGCTGAAACTTGTTTGTGAATCGAACCGGCTTCGACGTTCTCTAGCAACCCAGAAGGTTTATCGAGATCACCCCCGTTATGAGGAGTTTTATCACGAGGCATTTTGCCGCTTGCTCGATTGGCTAACCATCGCCATCCAGAAGAAACAGTACGATCCCGATCGGGGTGAAGTCATGACTTGGCTCAACGACAAACTCAAGTGGCTATTTAAGGATGCTGTCCGCGATTTAACCGGCGTGCGCACACCCTTTGCAACCGGTGTAGATTTGGAAAACCTGGATGAGCGGGGCGAGCTGCCCGCCGATATGAACCCTTGGTCAGCACTCATGGCGCAAGAAGAGCTGGATTCATCGGAAGTTTGGCGACTTTACAAAGCCCAAGATCCCGATGGATTGCTACAAAAAGTGGTTTTTGAGTCAATTCGCCTTGAACAACTGATTGATGCTAAAAATCAAGGAAAGAGTATGCGGAAATTGGCCATTGAGCTATCCGTCAATGCCAATACTCTTAGTTCTATCTACACTCGCAATAAAGATCAGTTCTTCGAGTCGGTTCGGCGCTTTAAGAAGTCGCTCCAACCGCCCGATGAATAGCCTAATTTACGCAGAAGCTTTCTTGAACTTAGTTCTTCAAGAAAATTCTTCTCGTGAATTAATTAAATCTAGACATGCATCTCCTAGTACACCCACTCTCTTCATTTTCATCGTTTTTGTCACTCTCTAATCAAGCCTACTCTTTAGCAAAAACCCTCTAAGAGGAGACAGTATTCTCGATTCAGGTGGCTTTAAATTTTCAATTGCTTCTTTCAATTGCTTCTTCTAATTGACGATTGACCAAATATTGATCAACTCCAGTCGGGGACTACCATCCCTGGTCTTTGGTTTTTCAAAATTGGTATTGTCAATCAGAATTAATCATTGAAGACTACTTGAAATTAGCCTGAAACAAACTTGAATTTCAATCAAAATTGAGTTGGTTAACCCTCCAATGACGGACAACTAGATCATGACCCTTGACCCCATTTCACCCAATCCTCAACCCACAGAAACTAACCAGTTCCACGAAATAATTACAATTCCCTTGCGCGCCAAACACCGAGCCACCGCCGAACAATTTTCCCAGTCCGCAACGCATCCAAGCCAGCGTGATGTGATCTATCACAATACGTTGGCAATCCTAGCCCTCAGTGATTGGTTAAATTGGCTGCAAATTCCCCATTCCCATCAGGATTGCGAGAGTTGGGATTCTGTAATTCGAGGATTTGATGATGTGGCGGATTTGGCGATCGAGGGAGTAGGTCGAGTAGAGTGCCGGCCGGTTTTTCCGGGGGCTGATGCTTTGGAAATTGCCCCAGAATCCCAAGCCGATCGGGTCGGCTACTTTGCCATTGGCTTGGATTTGCAAACGGGCGATCGCCCCGAAGCCACTTTGATTGGATTTATCCCCACATCGGCCCTGTTCGATCGAGAACAAATTTGGCTCTCAGAACTCCAATCTTTGGATGATTTCTTAGAATGGTGGGATGCAAAGGTTGCAGAAACTCGCATTGTAAATTCTGAAACTAGTCAGCAGAATGTTTCAACCAGCAACGCAGTAGCCAGCTCGGAAATCGATCCCAAGATTAATCCAGAGATCAATCCAGAGATCAATCCTAGAATTAATCCAGAACCTGATTCAGAACTCCCTCCAGAAGTCAAACCAACGGGAGCCAAGCCGGCCGTTTCCCTGATCCCCTGGCTCGAAAATCAATTCGAGCATGGTTGGCAGAATCTGAACAGTTTATTGCAAGACATCCTAGAGCCAGATTCCTTTAGAGTCGGTTACCGAAAACAGCCAAAAATCACAGGGGCCAAAACCCTGGCGATCGAGACTTTGGAAAAGCCAATTCTGCTGAGTGTGGTGATTGGCAACCATGAACTCACCGAAGAAGAAGAAATCAGGCCTGAGAACTTGTCTGAGAGCCTCCTGCTGTGGGACATTACCATTCGGCTGCAACATCTGAATGTGGAAATGCCTTTACCCAACGAATTACAACTCATGCTTTTGGATCATTTGGGACAAACTATGGAGCAGACCACCCCAGAGGGCCACACAAGTCTAAAAATTGATTTCATTGCAGAACCTGGGGAAACCTTCATGGTGCAAGTGGTGCTGGGGGATTTTAAAGTTATTGAAACTTTAACTGCACCATTGTTGTAATTCGCGCCCGCTCGCTAGGGTTCGATAAAATGTGTCTGGTTTCGTCAGGGCTACCATGGCACACATTTGGGGTCTACAAGCACTAAATTGCCGCACCATCTCCCTGGTTGGAATGGGGGTTATGTTAACCCATGGGTTGATGGCAAGCTTTTTGGCCACTGCTGCGGTTGCTGAGTCGATCGCCCCGGATGGTCAACTTTCAACCACGGTGCAGCAACGGGAACCCAACCAATGGACGATCGAGGGGGGCGATCGGGCCGGGAGCAACCTGTTTCATAGTTTTCAGCAATTTTCGATTCCCACGGGTGGGCTGGCTCACTTCAACAATGCCGCCGACGTGGCCAACATTTTTGCCCGCGTGACCGGTGGCCAGCGATCACTCCTGGACGGGACGCTGAGGGCCAATGGGGCAGCCAATCTTTTCCTATTAAATCCAGCGGGGATTTTGTTTGGGCCCAATGCTCGCCTAGATCTGGGCGGGTCGTTTTTTGCGACTACGGCCGATCGCCTGGTGTTTGCGGATGGGCTGAGTTTTGGGGTGAACGATCCAGCAGGTCGGCCGTTGCTGTCGATGACTGTACCGGTGGGGTTGCAGTATGGATCCGCGCCGGGGCCGATTCGGGTGGAGGCGCGATCGACTGATCCAACTGCGACCCTTCCCACGGGTTTAGAAGTGAAACCGAGTCAGGCGATCGGCTTGTTTGGTGGGGCGATCGAGCTGGATGGTGGTGTGTTGATTGCGCCACGTGGTCACCTGCAACTAATCGCCAACAATCCCGATGCAACCCTGGCGTTTAATGCACCAATTGCCACCATTCAAACCACAAATTCCGGATCGATCGGCACTGGTCAAGCTGCTATTTCACCATCGAACATTCTATTAACGAATAAAGCCCTTTTGGACGTTCGAGACCCGGTTCAGGGTGGGACGGTGCAATTAGATGGCCACAACATCACCCTCACTTCTGGTTCTAAGGTTTTTGCAGGTGTTATTCCTAGTTCCTTAGAGAAAAACTCTGAATTGAGTGTGACTAACCTTGATCCCACCATTCTTGCGACATTACCCACTAGTGGCGATATTATTGCCCGAGCCACTGATACGATCACTCTAGATGGAGGGTTAACCTTTTTTTCTAATGGTGTTGATCCAGATTCCGTGGGTAATGCTGGCAATACCACACTAAATGCTCAATTGATTCAGCTATCTAATGGTGGTCGTGTTTATACCGGAACTGAGGGATTAGGGAATGCGGGAAATTTATCCCTAACGGCTGACAAATTAACGGTGACCGGTGCAAGCTCAAAGCCCTATTTATTTAGTGGCGTTCTCAACTTGGCAGAGACATCAGGGTTAGGCAGTGGTGGGCGAATTGATATCCAAGTCAACTCAATTTATATGACTGACGGCGGCTCAATTCGGGCTAATACTTCAGGGCAGGGGAATGCAGGTCGGATTACCATCCGAGCAACAGGCGATATTTTGATTGAGCGCGTGGATATTAGACCTGAAATAGAAGTCGATCGAGACCCGAGCGGAATCTATAGCCGCAGCACAGAAAATTCCACGGGGAATGGTGGAACCATCGATCTTCAGGCGCGATCGCTCACGCTTCGCGATGGTGGATTCATTAATGCCAACACGCTTGGAAGCGGCAATGCAGGCAGTTTATTAATTAATGTCAGTGAAGCAATTAACATCTCTGGTGTAGGTCAATTGGAAGAAACACTTATATTTTCTGAAACAGAAAGACTCGTTTTTCAGCAATCTAGTGGATTGTATAGTTCCGTTTCAAGAACGGGTACAGGGGAAGGAGGAAATATTCAGGTTAATACCAATGCTTTGTCTGTTCTGGAGGGTGGCTTAATTATCACGAGAACCAACGGGCGCGGTAATGCTGGCAATATTCGGATTTTTGTGCCGGGGCCTGTGATTGTTGATGGAGTTGGCCCTGATTTATCAGCTAGTGCAATCTTGAGTTCTGCTGAGCGGGGAAGTCGCGGTAGCGGTGGAACGATTCGAGTAGAAGCACAATCACTAACGGTTTCTAATGGTGCTGTAATTAATACCCAAACATTCTCTAACCAAGATGCAGGAAGCATTGTGCTTGAAGCAGATCGCCTATCATTTTTGAATGGAGGACAAGCGATCGCCACGACCCAGAGTGCAGGTCGGGCAGGTGACATCACCATTCAGGCAAATGAGATGGTCGTCGCAGGGCTTGATCCGCTTTTTTCTGAGCGACAAAAGCTCTTTGAAAACAGTGTTGATAACAACATCATTGGGCAAAACTTAGGATCGTTTAGCGGCATTTTTGTGGGAGCAGATGTCGAGTCAACGGGAGAAGGGGGCAGCCTTGATATACAAGCCGCATCCTTGACCTTACAGCCAGGAACGACCTTAGCCGTGGGGTCATCCGGCAGTGGCGCAGCAGGACGGATGCGACTCGTTGTTGACCAGTTGCAGATGAATAATGGGCATTTGTCAGCCGAAACGCGATCGGGGGCGTTTGGCGGTATCCAAATTGATAGCCAAGGGATCGAATTACGGGAGCGATCGCTGATCAGCACCAACGCTCAGGGGGAAGCAACGGGCGGCAACATTGTGATTGACACTGACACGCTGGTGGCACTGGAAAACAGCGATATTGCCGCAAATTCGGTGAATAGTTTTGGTGGGCGGGTGAATTTGCGCGCCCAAGGCGTATTTGGCACAGCGTTTCGGAATGCGCCAACCGATCGCAGTGATATCACCGTCAGCTCCGCGCGGGGGCCCGAATTTAGCGGCACAGTGCAACTGGAAGTGTTGAACCCCGACCCGGCCCGAGGGGCGATCGCCCTGCCAACGGCGGTTGGTGTGCCCCCCAAACCCACTAGCCCCTGCGGCCCCCGATCGGATCCGGGGGCGATCGAGTTTTTTGCCTTGGGACGGGCGGGCCAAGCACCCAACCCGATCGAGGCGGCTACCTTGGAAACCATGCCCTTTGCGGCGGATTTGCGCCCGATCGCCCCAATGACCACCGCCCAAGCCGAAACCACCTCTCCGCTGCGGGAGCCAATCTTGGAAGCCACCCATTGGCAAAGAACCGAAACTGGGCAAATTCAGTTGGTGGCCGCTGCTCCAGTGCAATGGGCGGGATTTGACTCTGGTTGTCGCTGGGGGGCTGAACCATGAACCGATCCTGGTCTCGTCGATCGCTTCTGGGTTTGTTGGGCTGGGGCGGGGCGATCGCCCTGTCGGGTCTCGGGGAACGGGCCCAAGCCCAAGCCTTGGACGACTTGCTCGCAGCGGGCCGACAAGCCTATCACGAGGGTCGCTATCGGGGGGCGATCGCCCTTTGGCAATCGGTGTTGGAACCAGCAATGCAGCGGGACGATCGGGAAACAATCGGCCTGGTGGCGAGTTATTTGACTTGGGCCCACCTGCAACTCAGTGAAATGACGGCGGCCCAAGCTTGGATCGATCGGGGGCGATCGGCCCTCGCGGGTGGTCTGTCGGCTGCCGTGGCCGCTCGGCTGTGGGGAGCCGCTGGAGCAACTGCCGCCCTTCAACAGCAGTGGAGTGTGGCGGAGCAGGCTTTTCAAATGGCCGCCCAGCAATACCAAGCGGCCAGCGACTCCGTGGGAACTCTCAATAGCCAAATTGACTTGGCCGCCGTTTGGCAGGGGGCCGGCAACCAGCGCCGGGCCTTGGTGCGGCTGTGGGATTTGCAGCGCCACTGGCAACAGGAACCGCCCCAGGAACCGGAGGCGATCGCCGTTCGGGCCCGGGGATTGCATCGCTTGGCCCTGGCGTTGCTGTGGGCCGAAGACTTTGAACAGGCTTGGCAGGCGGCGATCGAGGCGAAACCGGTTTTGGGCGCGGCGGCGGAATTGACCTTGGCCCAAATCGCCAGTCGGCGGGCGGCCATGGGTGAATCGACCACGGAGCAAGGAGCCTGGGTCGAAACCGCGATCGAGCATTATCATGCGGTGATCTTGGGGCCCGATCCAGCCCTATGGCGATCGGCCATGGTTGGGCGACTGGAATTGGCCACAGAACGCGGGCGGCCAGAGTCGTCGGAGTGGGCGGAACAATTGCGACTGGTGGCCCAGCGCTGGACAGGGGGGCGATCGGCGGTGGCGTTGCAGTTGGCGGCGGCCCGGGCCTTAACCCAATTAAACCAACCGATGCCCATGGCGCAGGTGTTGTCCCTGGTGCAACGGGCCCAACAGCAGGCGGAATCCTTGGGCGATCGGGCCCTGTTGGGTTGGGCTTGGCAATTGCGCGGCCAGGTGTTGGCCCAAGGGAGCGATCGGGCAGGGGCGGCCCAAGCGGCCCGATCGGCCCTGGGGCAATGGGAACCGCTCGATCGGCCCGAATGGAATTACGAGGCCCTGTGGCTGTGGGGGCGAATGGCGCACCATTTGGGCCAAGCCCGCGAGGCTTTGGCTGCTTACCGCTTGGCCGCCGAAGCGGCCCAAGCCGCCCGCTCCAGTTTGGCGGGCCTGAGTGTGCGGCTGCCGGGATTGCAAACGGAAGGGGTGCAAGGCTGGCTCGATCGCGCCGAGCCGCTCTATCGCCAACAAATGGGGCTGTTGTTCGCTTCGGCTGAAACCAACCATTGGATTGAAGCCAGCGAACAGCTTCAAAATCTGCAACTGCAACGGATTGAGAATTTTCTGCAATGTCGCCTTGACAATCCTGCCCCGTCGAACTTGCTTCAGTTGGCTGACTCGACTACCGATGAACGAACGGCGGTGGTGGTGGTGGCGATCACGGAATTGCCACCGGATTTGGCCTCGGGATCGGCCAACCGGTCGATCGATACGCTGGTGCGTTGGAAGGATCCCCAAACGGGCCAAGAACGCCAAAACCTGCACCGCCAGCCGATCGCCCGATCCGAGTTGGAGACGATCGTCAAACGCCTCACCCGCCACTTCAGACAAGTGGGCAGGGCCCGCGCCTTGCAACAGGACAGCCAACAGCTCTATCGCTGGATTTTGGAACCCCATCGCCCGATCCTGACGGCGGCGGACATTAATCTGTTGGTTTGTGTGTTGGATCCTTCCCTACGGAACTTGCCAATCGATGCCTTGTTTGACGGGGAGCGCTATTTGGTGGAATCCTTTGCCGTCGCGATCGCCCCTGATGTGAAGCTGGATCCAGCCTCCGATCGGGGACGGCGCGGCCCGGCCCTGTGGGCTGGCTTGTCCGAACCGCGCGAGGGCTTTGCGGCCCTGGCTCCCGTGCCCCAACAGCTTGCCCAGTTGGGAAAACTGCTGAAGGGGCAAGTTTTGCTCAACCAGCAATTTACGCCCAGGGCCTTGACCCAAGCCTTGGTCAGCCAACCGATCACCGTGTTGCACTTGGCCACCCATGGGCAATTTAGTTCCCAGCGCGATGACACCTTCTTGCTGACCTGGGAAGGCAAGCTCAACACGGAAGATTTGGATCAGTTGCTGAAGGAGCGGCGGGCCAAGCGGTCGGAACCATTGGATTTGCTCACCTTGTCCGCCTGCCAAACGGCCACGGGCGATCGTTACGAGGCCTTGGGTTTAGCAGGGTTGGCTGTGCGATCGGGCGCGCGCAGTCTGGTGTCTTCGTTGTGGAATATTCCTGCCGACGACACCGCCAATCAGTTTTTTAGTCAGTTTTACAGGGGTTGGCTGGCTGGACTGTCCAAAGCCCGCGCCCTCCAGCAGGCCAAGCTAAAGCTGCTGAGCGATCAAGGCAACCTCGCTGCCGATCCCTATTCCTGGGCGGGCTTTGTCCTAATTGGTGACTGGCGCTAGCTGAAGCGGCGCGGCCAAGGGGGCCTCGCGCAAATCGCTAAAGCCCTCCTGATCCAGGAGTTCTATCAATTGGGGCGATCGCCCTTGGCCATCGGGACTCAAGAGCCGATCGAGCTGATCCAACCAATATTCCGTTTTGGCATGGGCCGCATGGACGATCGTGCCCATCACAAAGTCCACCGGTTCCTCGGGTCGATTGGCACAGCTCACTCGCAAATACCAGTGATAGAAGCGATTAGGCACAAGACCCGGGCCGTTGGGCAATAGGGGCAATCGCAGCAGCCCCGCTTGGGAACCCATCACCAGGCGCTGCTGATCCAGGGAATGACCGACCGCATCTTGCAATTCCCATTCCAACACCGTGCCCGCTGGATAGCGCACATAAAACCACAACCCAGGCTGAGCATGGCGGGTTTCGCCCAAAACCACCGTTGTCCCATCTTCCCAAATAGTCTGCGGAACCAGCGCCACCAACAGCTTGGCCGGATCCGCTGAACCCCCCACGACACAGCCGCTATAGCTCCCGGCCCCGCGTCTGCGGCCATTGATCGGACGATCGCCCCGCACGGGGGGTCTGGTTTGTTTGAGCTGCCGCTGAGCTTGGTTCAGGGTTGGATGGGCCAGGCGGGCGATCTGCTGGAGCGGGTCGATCGCCCATCCCGGCAAGGCTCCGAGCGTCACCCCCGCCAACAAACTACCCAAAACAATGCCCATGCGGGGTAGTCCAAACCCAACACAACAAGACTGAACATGAATCATGATTCAGAAGAGGGGAAAGATAGGTGCTCAATCACTATCTTCCCCGAAATTTCTCTGATTCGCCTGAATCAAGGCGAGTTAACCGGCCTGGTTTAACCAAGTTGTTGAAACTGTGCGGTTAAGGCCAACCGATCGACCTTGCCTTGGGCGTTGCGGGGAATTTGGGTCAAGGGTAGCCAGCGTTTGGGAATTTTGTAGCGACTGAGCCGATCGCCCAAGGCCGATCGCAGTCGATCGGGCGTGATCATGGCGCTCACCGGCACATAGGCCGCCCCGATCGCCTGGCCCCATTCCCGATCGGGCAGCCCCAACACCACCACATCAACCACCCATCCCGTTTCCCACAGGGCCGCTTCCACCTCAGCGGGATAGACATTTTCGCCCCCGGTGATGATTTTGTGGCTGGCGCGGCCCACCAGATGTAACCGTTGGGCCCCGTCAAAATAGCCCAAATCATCCGTCAGGAATTGCCCCGTGGTGCTGGTGTCCAGAGGGGTGAATCCTTGGGCACTCAGATAGCCCACCGCCAAGGAATTCCCCGCGATCGCCACTCGGCCGATGGTTGACCTGCTCCCAAGCGGGTTGGGTATGGGAATGGGCGGGGAAAGAGAATCGTGAGCCCAGTCTGGCTCGATCGCCACCGTCGCATGGGGTAACACTTGCCCCGCGCCTCGGGCCCCGGCCAGAAACTCAGCGGGCCGCAGGGTGGCGACTTGGGAGGCGGTTTCCGTGGAGCCATAGGTGGGAGCCAGCCGCACCCCCACCGCCTGGGCTTGATCCAACAAGGCCGGCCAGGCGGGCGCACCCCCCAACAGGATCACGCGAAATTGCTTCAGCCAAGGGGTTTCTGGCCCCAGCAGCCGCACAAGTTGGGTGGGAACCAGGGACAAAAACCCGATCGACCCCAAGCGCAATCCTTGGGAAATGGGGGCCAGGGCCAACCGGCCGCCGCCCCAAAAGCAGCGCAAGACCTGCATTAACCCGCTGGCGTGGCACAGGGGCAAGGTGCAAAGGGTGCTGTGGGCTTGGGGGCCGGGCCAATCTTCCGCAAAATAAGCGCAAAAGCCGGCCACGGAAGCGGCCAACGATCGGGGTTGGTGCAGTGCAAAGCGGATTTGGCCCGATGTGCCGCCCGTCGGTAACCCAATCCAAGGGTCTGCGGCTGGCGGTAAGGGAGCGCGATCGTCCGGGGGCGTTGCTAGGTCTGTTTCGCCTTGGGTTTCCCAGAGTTGATCGGGCTGCAACCAATTCAACACCTGGGATCGTTCAGCGGCGCTCCATTGGGCATTGCCTAAAAAAACGGAGCATCCTTGGGCAACGGCTGCGAAAAATCCCGCCAAGAAGGGTAACGGCTCCGATTCCAACAGCAAAATTCGCCGTTGGCTTCCCTGGCAACCCGATCGGGCCAGGGCCGCCGCTCGTTCCTCCGTGGCCCGCAGCAGCGCCTCGGCCTCAAGGCCCCACAGCCACCCGGCCGCCGTCCGATCGCGCAATGTGGCCAGCCAGCGATCGGGCGCGGCCCAGGCTAAATCGGGCGTTAGGATCGCCGGTTCCATAGGCCTTCCAGCCAACGAGGGGGCAAGGGATCCAGCCAACTGCCCACCCCAAACCCCAAGGCCCGCGCTGCCCCCGGCCGCGCACCCGCTTCCGCCAATCGCAGCGCGGCTCCTTGGCCCACAAAACTTTCAAACACCGAAGAAAACACGCAATCGAGGCCACGGGTTTGAATGGTGGCCTGAAGGCGGCTGGGAAATCCGGCAATGCTGGGTTTCAGGACAAATAAGCCGCGCCAGCCCCCTTGAACGGCGGCTTGCAGGTGTTTGAACTGGGTCACCGATTCATCAAGGGCGATCGGGGTGCGGAAATTCGGGGCGATCGCCTGCATGGGAGCCACCTGGGCCAGGGGCTGTTCCAAAAATTCCACCCGATCGCCCGCTCCGTCGCACCGTTCCAGCCAACCACGACAGGCGGCCTCCGTGAGCGCCCCGTTGGCATCCAGGCGCAACCGGCCCTCCGGCGGCAGGTTCCCCAACAATTGCGCAAACCAGCCCCATTCCAATTCGCTGGCAAAAACGCCAATTTTCCACTTGAAGGTGCGATGGCCGGCTGTCCAGGGATTTTGCCAACTGCTCAACACCCGTTCACCGGCTGGCAACAGGGCCGCCAGCCGATCGGGCGGGAGGGTGAAGGGGGCCGGTTCCCGATCGTTAGCCAGGCTTTTGAAGGCCGATTCCAAAGCAAATTGACAACAGGGCAAAGTATCTGGAATTTGCCACAGTTGAGCCGGTGAAATTTCCCCATCCAGCGATCGTAAAAAGGCGATCGCCTGCTCCAGGGTTTCAGTGCCAAACCAAGGCAAGGGTGCGATTTCTCCCCAACCGAATCGATCGGCTTCATCTCGCAGCCGCACCACAATTCCTTCGCGCTTGGCCCAACTGCCATAGCTGGTTTGTAACGGACGCACAAAGTTGCGTTCGTAGTATCGAAATTGCACATTCAAGCGATTCGATCGCACCAGTTTCCTCCTGATTTTAGGCCGGGGGGTTGGCCACTACTGTAACCAAGCGCCCAACAGAAAACCGCCACTGAGGGCTAAACCGCTCCAAAAATGAAATTTGACGGCGATGAATTTGCTGTTGCTGACCCGATCGGGCTGGTCGTGGTGTTGGCCCACATGCCGACACAGATGCAGAGCGAGCGGCAGGCTCAAACCCGTGAGCAACGTCCAAAGGGGGAAAGCCCCCCACAGAACTCCCGCAATCACCACCCCAAAGGCCGTGCCACAAAGCCAGGGCAGCAGGGCGGCCGATCGAGCCGTGCCCAGCCGGGCCACGGGCGATCGTTTGCCTGCCCGCAAATCATCAGCCACCTGATGGAAATGGGAACAGAACAAAATCAGGCTGGTGGTGATGCCCATAAACAAGGACGCACCCCAATTCAGCAGCGACCAACTTTGGGTTTGGCTATAGTAAGCAGCGGCCAGGGCCATGGGCCCAAAGGTGACAAAACAGATGGGTTCTCCCAACCCTAAATAGCCAAAGCGAAAGGGCGGCCCTTGATAGCTATAGCCCAAAACACAACTGGCTAAAATAATGGCCAAAACCGTCCAATCCTGTTGGAGCCAAGCGATCGCCCCAATGGCTGTAATTCCGGCCACTAGAAACAAATTAGCGATCACGAAAACGAGCGATCGATTGCCGGTTAAGTTCACCACGGAATGGGCTTTATTCACATCAATGCCCGTATCGGAGTCAAACACATCATTGGTGAGATTCAACCAGGCAATAATGGCAATGGCCGCCCCTAAAAATAGGGCCAAAATTCCCCCATTCAGCCGTTGGGTTTCAAAGGCAGCCGTGGCGGATCCCAACAGAATCGGCATCACTGCCACGGTATACATGGGTAATTTAATTGCGGCCTTCCATAGTTGGCGGCGGGAGGGCGCTTCGGGCGGGGCGGAAAGACTGGGAGCAGTCATAGGGTGATCACGACAGTCAACGGTGGTAGATGGGAGCTTGGGCAACCGACAGGCCCAGGGCGACCTTGCCCATACCCAGTTGGGGTTCAGACAGGATTCAGGCGCGGTTCAAGCAGGGCGATCGGGCGGGGCGATCGGGTCACTGCTGAATCATGCCAAATTTACCAGATGCGCCTTAGGGGGCGGGTATTATTGAGGAAACTCGATTAAGATAACCAGTAGTCGAAGCATTGCGGCAGTTCGGACGATAATTAATTTTTTTTACAGCCTTTAATCAAATCTGAATTCTAATGTTAAGCGCACTGGGTCAGCAAACAGATTTGCTCTCACCAACGCGCCTCTATTGCATACTTGAGGCAGCTCGGGACGAGTTCTTGCGATCGTTTCGATCGCAAATTGTGCGTTTAACTTTTGAAATTCCGGCGCTCGATCCCCTGGAAGTTTTTGCTGAGTTTTCCCAGGCGGATTGCCTCAGTTTTTATTTTGAAAAACCCGATCGCCGATCGGCAATTGCCGCCTTTGATCGCACGGTATCCTTGGCGGTGGCCGGGAGCGATCGATTCACCAAAACCAAGGCCTTTGCTCGAAAGATTCATGGTCTGTTGCGGGCGAGCGATCGGGCCTATGGCAGGGCCGAGGGCGATCGCTCGGCCTTGACCCGATCGATTCCGTCGCTGCTTTGTGCGTTTCCCTTCCTCGATGAACCGCGCGATCTCGGCAGCCCCTTTGGGGAAGCGTTGATTTTTTTACCCCGCTGGCAAGTGGTTCGCCGCACCACTCCCCAAGGCCCCATCACCACATTCACGGCCAACGCTTGGGTGGATGGTTGCACCGATTTGGATCAGCTCTGCGGGGAACTGTGGCAACCGCTCGATCGACTGTTGCAGTGGCGTAGCAGCAGCACCAGCTTGAGCGCCAGGACAGCCCGTTACCAGTCCAGTGGGTGGGAATTGGCCGCGCCGGATGATCCGGCCTTTTTGGCGGCGGCCCGATCAGCCCTGAAAGATATTGCCGATCGGCAATTTTGCAAGGTGGTGCTGGCGCGGGCGATCGACTGGCAAGCCCCGGAACCCTTGGATCCGGCCCTGTTGCTCCATAACCTGCGCCACCGCCACCCCGGTTGTTACACCTTTGCGGTGGGGAACGATCGGGGGCAAACCTTCTTGGGAGCCAGCCCTGAATGTTTGGTGGCCATTGATCACGGCCGGATTGCCACGGAAGCCCTAGCCGGGTCGGCCCCGCGCGGCACCACACCGGAACTCGATCGGGCCTGGGGCGATCGGCTGCTCAACAACCCCAAGGAACTGCACGAACACCGATTAGTGGCGGATTTCATTGCCGATCGGCTTGCTCAGTTGGGGGCCCATCCCAAGGTGGCCGTCAAGCCTGGCCTGCGCAAATTGAGCAATATTCAACACCTGCAAACGCCGATCTGTGGCCGGTTACCGCGCAATGTGGATCCATTGGATGTGGTGGCGGCCTTGCACCCCACCCCGGCCGTGGCGGGCTTGTCTCGATCGGCCGCCATTGCCGCCATTGATCGCTACGAACCCTTTGAGCGATCACTCTATACCGGGGCGATCGGCTGGCTCGATCCGATGGGAAACGCGGAATTTGCGGTGGGGATTCGATCGGCCCTGATCCAGGGCGATCGGGCCCGGCTGTTTGCGGGCGCGGGCATCGTGGCCGGATCCGACCCCGAACGCGAGCTGGCCGAAATTCAACTCAAGCTCCAAGCCCTCTGGGCCGCCTTAATTTAACCACTGGCCACGCTAAGAGGTTTTAATTGTGCGGATCTAGTCACCCGGTGCTACCGGACATCCGGGCGATCAACCCCCATGGATCCCACTTCAACCTAGCCTTTAACCCAATCGAGCAAGACCAACGCAAAAGAAAAAAATTACCGCAAGAAACGGATCTGAATCCCTGCCCGGCTGGGGCGGCTTTTGGCTTGCTTGGCCAAGGAAGTTGGTGGGGGGCAAGGACGAAGCGCCAAACCCAGTTTTTGATCAGTACCAAAAATCTTTGCTACGCTGCAGTGGCTCAACAACCGGAGTCATCACCGGATCAGCCGGGATCGCCCTCCAGTCTTCACTGATCCCCATTTCCTTGACGAATCACCATAACTTTCCTTCGGACAGTGCTTGGAAAAATGGGCTAAGCAGAGTATAACGAAGTGTAAAGATCTCGATCGAGAGACCAACCGTTTCGATGTGACTGCCCCCATCGAGCGTGATTCTGTATCCTATTGCGCTTTCCTCAAAGCCACATTCCTCCACACTGACCGGAGTGTCGTCTGTTGCAGTCCGCGTCTTTCCCGTATATCCATAGCAATTGACTTTGAATAGCGCCCGCAAGCCACAGCGCCTATGAAAGACTTCTCTGCCCGTTTAATGAATGCCCTGGGCCTGGCCTATTGGGTCGAAATCACGACCCAGGTTCCTCGGTGCACCTACTACTTTGGTCCCTTTAGCTTGGAGTCCACAGCTAAAGCATCGGTGGCCGGTTATGTGGAAGATTTGGAAATCGAAGGAGCACAGGGCATTGCGGTGAAGGTAGCCCGCTGCAAACCCACGGATTTGACCATTTTCGATGAAGCAGAGGAGGCGGCCCCGAGCGATCGCCCTTTCTCGATGGTCAGTAGCCAGGCTTAGGGCCCCTGCGATTCTCGGAAAACCCCTCGTGCGATCGCCCGGCAGCCCTCGGTGATGGGGATGATCCCAACGGGCGATCAGGAGGTGAAGAATCGAGCGACCTGGCTACTCAATTTGATTCTGAATTGAGGGATGACGGTCGGTGCCATCTAAACCGTCATCCTATTTGGTGTTCATGAGCCGTTTGTATACCCTTGTCCGCAATCGGTTGAGTTTGCCTAAAGATTATTGCTAAGAACTAGGCTTCAAAGTAACGGAAGTTGACCGGGACTCACAGCAGACTTGCTCTTAACCACCGTTTTAGTCAAAGCGTTTGTCTCCAGCAGTTGTTGCCGAGATAACGTGACTCCTTGGCAAATTCGATCAAGTAATTCCGCCTGTTGGGGTTCCAGCTCAACTAGCCAGCCCAGCACATTCAACAGGTTCAGTAACTCCGTGGTGTACTCGGGCAACCAGCGATCGGGTTGGATCTGGCTTAAGGGAGAGGGAGGACGGCGATCGCCCAAGAGGGGGCGGCTGCGATCTCGCTTACGATAGCTGAACCAATGCAGAATCACCGGTTTACCAGAAACCTCATAATTCCAAACCGCAGCGGGCACGTTGTCGATATAGCCATCGCCCACATGGAGCCGATCGTGGCTGGAATCGTGGCTAATGGTGTCTGGCATTCGGTCAGGATCAGCCGGAATCTTACCATCCTTGGGGATTGTCGGGCGGCGATCAGTTCGCAGGCGCGGCGGCCCCGGTGGCCGGCCCTGGCTCGGGTCAGCACAGCGATCGCCAAACGTATGCAACCACAGCACCTGCTGCCCGATTTCCAACGCTTCAGTAAATAACGCGGGATCGGCAGTCAACGGAATCCGAATTCCTGGTGTTTTTAGCTCCGTTTTAAAGCGCTTTGTAAAACCCGAATGGGCGGCAACTGCTGCCAAATACGCCAACAGCAATTCGGGTCTAATAGCTTGACCAAACGTTTTACTAAAATAGTCCAGTAACTCAGGCTTGATGTTAGAAACCCTTGCCTCAGCATCAGCCCAAAGCGGAAAAACTCGCCCTCCGAATGAACCTTTGTAATGGTCGAGATCAGGGATGAGTGCAGTGAACGTAAAGCTAGGCCCGGTAGCTGGTGAAGTTCGTGAAAGAGCTGTCAAATAAATTTGATGGTCTGAGTGCCACTGCCAAATAGTCGGATTTGGTTGATTGATTAATCGATTATCGGGAATAATCCATTGACGATCGAATGATCGATATGCATACTCCATTGGTTGCACAACCGGTTGAGTTTCATTCGCCACTGATACTAAGCGTTGGGGTTGACCGGCCAAGGGCTGATTGATAACCTTTGCTGAGTGTTTATCTCCTGGCTTACCTTTCCTCAGATGGGGATGAAAGAGGCGATCTTTTTGACTAATGGGAGCCTTGATTAACGTTTGCCAGCGTTGACTTAATGATTCAACATCAGGTGCAATCACCCAGGTACGACCTGGCATCACGCCCGAGCCGTTGTAGTTAAAAAAGTCCTGTAAGCAAGGATAGGTTGACCAAGCGCCATTTGAGCCAGGGGCAAAGGGCGATCGACTGCCCGATTGTGAACAGTCTGTATCCAAGGGACAGTCGAGCCAATCGGGCCCATCAAGGGTGATTTGGCTTAATTCAGCAAACTTTTGATCCCGCAATCCGATCGGTAGTGTTCGGAATTTTATAGTTGCCAACTCATTGGCCTTTTTCTGCTTTGAACGACTTGCGAGAACAATACAAACAGGCTGCTGAACCCCTTGAAACAGTCGTGTATTAACGTCCGGTTGATGACCTTCGGGGGAACAGTCAATTACCCAAATGCGATCGCAGACTTCCCGCAAATACTGCCGCATTCGCTGAAAGCCAGGCCCGTTTAAAAAACCAGAAACGGTGATGAAGCAAATCATTCCCGTACTGTTATTCGGGTGATGGTCAAAAACTTTCCAAGTGGCCCAGCGCCAAAAATAAACATACAAATTGCGTAAGTGCTTCGCATGGGCGCTCACACCCCAATCCTTCGACGGTTGCCAATCATTTAACGGTGCAAGGGTTCCCGTTTGAGAATTACCAGACTCCACCCAACCGCCACGCCCTTTTGCTTTTTCCTTATAGGGTGGGTTACCAATAACGACGGTAATCGGTTCTGTACGTTTGATTTGGTTGGCAGCTTTGCGAGATTGGGCGATCGGGGCCAGCAGTTGCGGAATCCACCCGGCATCATCCTCCGGATCAGCCAAGGTATCAGCCACAAACATTCGCAGGGATTCGGTCGGACTATCCCCAGTTAACGTAATAATTTCCGCTAAAATTCGCAATTGGGCCACGGCAAACGGTCCCAATTGCACTTCAAAAGCAATCAATCGCTTCAGGGCTGCATTAATTGCCTGGGGAACTGCCCCTTCTCCTTCGTTCTCGCGCACTGATTCAGCAATTTGCTTGAGAATTCCCAGCATGTAAGTTCCCGTTCCCGTCGCTGGATCGATGACGGTCACGGATAGCGCAGCCAAACCCGAATGCAGACCAAAACTGGGACTCTTTAAAAGATCATCAACCAACCGCACCATCGTTTCAACAACAACCGGTGGTGTGTAGTATGACCCGGTTTGTTTGCGTAACTCGTTATCATAAACTTCTAGGAAATCTTCATAGAAGTAAAGCCAGGTTTCAGGATTACCCTTGTTAATCGTTACCCAATCCACAGCATCAAGAACTTGGGTGAGCGATCGCAACGATGTTTTCAGCGTCGCCTGATTTTCAGAGGTTTCCGTTAATAATCGCAGAGCTGCACCAATCAGCGAATAGTTTGCTTTGAGGGCAATTGCCACGCGATCAAGACCCTGCGCCAACTCAATTCCATTAGCCCGAGCCATGAGTAACCCAAACGTTACGGCCTGTGCATAACCATCGGCAAATTTCCCATCTGTTGCATCGGGGAATAGCAGTTTTCGCCAATCTTCTGCAAGGACTGTCAGGGCTTCAGAACCTAAGGCTAATTGCTCAACCACCTCGTCTCTTAATAACCGACAAAGACGCGCACTCATAACCGCCAGTTCCTTTGCATTACGGGGTGGAACTGCCTGCCAAAATAAGAATTGACGAAATAGATCAAGAAGACTTGCTGGTGCAGTTAATTGTTGTCCTGCCGTTGCAATGTCCCCAGAGCAGGAAACGATCGAGCCAACTAATTTCCCATCTTGCCAGAGACTAAAGCTATTGCCATCGGAATAAATCAGATTGGGAAGTGCCTTTAGTTTTTCCCATTGAGCCTTATCGTGGCGATCCTTAAACTTTCTGGGATCTGCACCTTTTCCGGGGGCTTTGAGTTCAATAAATCCCACCCAAACACGCAGCACAGTAACGGAATAATCGGGGCGTGTTTTCAAATCTCCAATGGCCGATTCTCCGACCGGAATCACATCACCCTTTTTGAGTCCAATCAACTCAGCCAGATCTATTAATAATTGCTCAAAGGGGCCTCTGAGTTGATCTTCAGGTTGTCCACTGGTTGCTGGGTTAGAAAGCTTTCCTTTAACTGCTTTTCCGAAAGCTGCAATCGCAGATTCGAGGCTTAGATGCATTTTCGAGATGTGCTGGATTGTATGGATCGCTCAATCATGCGCATTCTATTCACTTTACCAAGGACTGCCGATCGCCACGAAGGCGGCCCAGTAGTAGGGATGGGCCAGGGAGCCGGAATTGTCGGGAAGCGACGGCAGGGGGATCGGCCCCCGGGCGCTGGAGGTGAGGCCGCTCCCTTCGACGCGGACTCGTCCTTCAATCATGGCCATTTGGGCCTGGCGCAGGGCTTGGGACTTGGTGGGGGCGATCGAGAGTTGCCGATAAAACTCGCTCATGAGGGCCAGGGTTCCTTCGTCGCTCACATACCACAGGCTGGCGAGGGCAGATTTCACACCCGCCTGCACGGCCAGCCCCGCAAACCCCAACTCCGCATTCGCATCACCCACGGCCGTGCGACAGGCACTCAGCACCAGCAATTCCACTGGCGGATTGTTCAAACTCAGTTCCCGCAGTCGATCGAGCGTCAGGCGCTCCTGATTCCAGAACTGAATATAGGAATTCACCGGTTGGCCGGGTTTGAATTCGCCGTGGGTAGCCAGGTGCAAAATGGGGGCCGGTTGCCGTTGGCGCTGGGTTTGCAGGTTGGCGATCGTGAAGGCTTCGTTCAGGAAGGTGGTGGTTTGGGCCCGTTCTTGGGCAATGGTTTGCAGCTCCATGGGCACGGCAGGCAGGGGATTCAACCCCGCTGGAAATTCGGAAGCTCCCATGGCCAAAATGGGCGCATCTCGAAGGCTGACGTAGCGGGCATCGGTTAGGTTAACGCTAGGGGTCATGCCCAGGGCAAACCGCTGCACCAAAAATTGCTGACCATCATGCAGGGCGGCCCAAGGGAGCGATCGCAGGCCCACATCGGGCGAGATCAGCAGGGTATCGATCTTTTGGGCGGCCAGTTCTGGGGCGATCGGGGCGATCAGCCAGCGATCGAGCTGTTCTGCTGCGGTTCGGTAGGCGTTGCCCCGCCGCAACACAGGATTGGTGATCGCTTGGCGCAGGCGATCGGCGGCGGCCAACACTTCGGCCCGGCCCACGCCCGATCGCCGGTAGATCGGTTCCCCGCTGCTGGTAATCACCACCAGATCCGTTTGTTGTTCCTGCAACATCACGTAGATCAAGGCGGTTCGGCTGTTGGTTTGTTGCCGAATGTCACCCAACAGTTCCCGCAAGGAGGCGCTGCTCACGGGGTTACTGGTGATGGAACTGTCCAAATAGTTCTCAATTTGTTGTGTCCAGGCGTTTTCCAGTTGATCCAAACCCAAGTCAAAATTTCCCTGCACGAAGGTATCGCCCAGACTGGCATCCAGGGCTAAATTACTGGCCTCAATGTCAGCCAGCATGGCAATACTTTCAGGGCTAAATTCGCCGCCGGGCCACAGTTCGCCCGGTTCAGGGCCAAATTCGCCATCGGGCCCCAACTCACCCGGCTCAGGGCCAAATTCGCCATTGGGCCCCAGCTCGCCCGGTTCAGGGCCAAATTCCCCCGGATCCAAGGCTAGATTCCCCTCTCCCCAAGGGCCACCGGGGCCAAACTCCCGATCGCCAAAATCCCCTTGAGGGCCGGGCGGGTCAAACTTTCCGGCTTCAAAGTCGCTGGCAATATCTTGGGCGTTGTTAGGGGGTAGCCGATCGCCCAGTTCATCGAGAGATCCGGGGCGATCGGGAATCGCTGGCGGCACGGGGAGCGGCGATTGATCGCGCAACACTTGCAAACCCGCGCCCCCCTCTTGGCCATTCACCGGCCCCGTCACCAAGGCCGTGCCGGGTTCCAGGGCCACCGTGTCGCCAGTGCGGGTGAGTTGCACGGTTCCATCGTCCTCCACTGCAATGCTGGTGGCGACATTTTCAGCGGGGCCGCTCAGCAGTTCCGGCAGGGTGAGGGGTGCAAAGAATCCCGTATCGGCGGGCCGAATTGGGCTGTTTTCGGGGCTGCTGAGGCCAGGGATGCCAACATCGAAGCTGAGGATGTTGCCGATCGCCTGGATCCGCACCACCCGATCGCCCTCCACGGCGGCCACCGTGACGGCGTTGGCCCCTGAGGCGATCGACCCCGTAGAAAGGACGGTTCCCCCCAGGAGGGCTACCTGTTGATTCGCCTGAATGGTTCCATCGTGAACGATCGACCCGGCCAGGAACGGCGAAAAGGCAAAGGCCGTGGGCGTGCCGTTCAGGCCCCGCAAGTCATTGCCCTCAAAGACGTTGAACCACTGAAGACCAAATTGCACAGCGTTGGCGCTGGTGGCATAAAAGCTGCCGGGTACGTTCACCTGGGCCGTGCTGCCAAAGACGATGCCCGCCGGGTTCAAAAGATAAAGATTGGCGGAACCACCGCTCAGTTGCACCAGGCCATCAATCACCGAGGGATCGCCACTGCTAATCCGACTGAAGATGTTCTGGATGCTGGGATCGATGATGAAGGTGGCCCTGTCGCCCGGTTTCAGATCAAATTGCTCAAACCCATGGAAGAGGTTGGTTCCACTGCTCGATCGACTGCCACCCGTGATGTTGAACTGTTGATCATTGGGGCGATCCACAAGGGTTCCCAATCCGTCATCAGCCGGAACCACTTCGGCCAGGGCCGGGCCGCTGATCCAGACTGGGCCGAGGGCGATCGTGAATCCCAACCAAAATCCTAACCAGGGCCAAACTTGCGAGATCACGCGAAAGGACATGAGGCGATCCTGAGGTAGGGGAGCGGAAATGATGGTTGTTAATCGAGCAGTCGATCGGGCAATTTTCCGGAAGCGGGTGAAGCGCCTATTATTCTAGGCTTCGTCCCCCATGCATTTGCTGGTTTCCCCCGTGGTCTAGTCGAGCAACTCCGGTTGTTTGCCTGGGGCCGAAATCCACATGCCTTTAGGCGGGGGAGGATATCAAGAATTATCTATTCCAGGAGACTGAGCCGTTATGGTGCTAACCGCTTCAATGATGTTGGAATTGGGTACTCTGGCTCCGGATTTTGCCCTGCCGGAGGTGACCACAGGGGAAACCATTTCCCTGGCAACGGTGGCCGATCGCCCGTTGCTATTGGTGATGTTTATCTGCCGCCATTGCCCCTACGTCAAGCATATTCAGGCGGAGTTGGCCCGGTTGGGTCAAGATTGGGGCGATCGCGCCGGGATCATTGCCATCAGCGCTAATGATGCGGCGGCCTATCCCGATGATGCGCCCGATCGGCTGGCGGACTGGGCCCGGGACTGCGGATTCAACTTCCCGGTGTGCTATGACGAAACTCAGGCGGTGGCCCAGGCCTACTCGGCCGCCTGCACCCCAGATTTCTTTGTTTTCGATCGCGATCGCGCTTTGGTCTATCGTGGCCAGCTCGATCGCAGCCGCCCTGGCAACCCAGAACCCAATGATGGGGCAGATTTGCGGGCTGCGTTGGCGGCCGTTTGGGCGGGGGAACCGGTTCCGGAACCCCAAATTCCCAGCTTGGGTTGCAACATCAAGTGGAAACCTGGCAATGAGCCAACCTATTTTGGTCTCAGTGCAGTTTAGGGGGCGGTTTAGGGGATTGCCGGTTGGTCGGGTGCTGCCGCCGCCATGCGTCTGGATCTCGGCCTAGGTCTCAGTCTAGATTTCAATCTAGGTCTCAATCATGGGTTAATCAACGGCACAAGAAGTTAGCCAATAGCTATGAGCGATCGTCCCCGTTCTCGAAAGATTCAATCTAAGAGTCAGTCCAAGATTCAACCCAAGAGTCGATCAACGAGTCGATCAATCCCCCGAAATACCCTATGGGGAGCGATCGGGTTGGCGATGTTGCTGTGGGGGGTGGGTTCTTGGGGCCGCGCCACTGATCCGGTTCCGGGGCGATCGGTCTTGGCGAGTAATCAGCTAATTGGTAATCCGCTTAATGACCAGTTTGCTGATCGGTTTGTTGGCCGATTTGATGATCAAATTAATGATCAACCCAATAATCCACCCAATAGTCAGCAATATCTCAATAACCAACCCCATCAACCGCTTGCTCAGTGGCTCATGAGCACGCGCCGATCGAGCGATCGGCGCTATTCTCGGGCCGCTTTAGACTATTTCATGGAAGTGGCTTTTGGGAATGAGTTTTCTAACAATCCTGATACCAACTACATTCGCAAGTGGGCCAACGATCTGCAATTAGCGGTGCGAGGTAGGCCAACGACGGACGATCGGGCCACGCTCGATCGCATTGTGGGGGATCTCAATCAATTATTGGGCGGTGCAATTCGGATTCGCTTCACCACTCAAAATCCCAATGTGGTGATTTACTTTGTGCCGGAAGCAGATTTTCCAAAATATGACCCCCACTATGTGCCCCGAAATTTGGGATTTTTTCGGGTTTGGTGGACGGGCAATTTAGAAATTCAACGGGCCCAAATTTTAATTAGCACTACGGGGGTGAGCCAACGGGAGCGATCGCACTTGATTCGGGAGGAACTGACCCAATCTCTGGGCCTGATGAATGATGCGGAAACCTATCGCGACAGCACGTTTTATCAGGGTTGGACAGAAACACAGGAGTTTTCGCCGCTCGATCGGGACTTAATTCAAATGCTTTACGATCGCCGGGTGCGCAGTGGTCAAACCCGTGAACAAATTCGCCAACTCTTCCGTTGACCATTGGGACTCCAGGCAATCCGCGTCAGACCGCTATCTCCTTGGGTGGAAATTCGGCGCAGCAGCTCGCCCCGTCGGTTCCAAATCCGCACCTCTTGGTTATGACTGGCGGTGGCAATTTGTTCACCGTCGGCCCGAATCGCCAAGCCCCAAGCGATTTAAGTGCAAAGAATTTAAGTGCAAAGAGTGTAATTACCAGTTAACCAACTTGTCCATCGTGATTCAGCAACAGAATCGGAGTTGTAATTCAGGGACTCTAACTGTTGTGCGGATTCTCTGTGCAATGCCGAATGATTTTGGCAGGAACACCGCCCACGATGTAGCCATCGGGCACATCTTTGGTGACCACTGCACCGGAAGCAATCACCACGTTGTCACCAATTGTTACGCCGGGGTTGATAATCGCACCGCCGCCAATCCAAACGTTGTGGCCGATCGCGATCGGCTTGCCAAATTCCTGACCCGATCGGCGCAAGTCCGGGTCGATCGGGTGGGTGGCCGTCAAAATGCTGACCCGAGGGCCAATTAGGCAATAATCGCCAATTCGTACTTCACAAACATCCAGAATAATGAGATCAAAATTGGCATAAAAATGATTGCCTAAATGGATGTTATAGCCATAGTCACATTTAAAATTCGGTTCAATATAAATTTCTGGTGGCACTGTGCCCAACAGGTCGCGCAAAATGCTGAACCTTAGGCTGGGTTCTTCTTCGGTGGTGGCATTATAGCGGCGGCAAAGTTGGCGAGCTTGGGCCCGTTCTTGAACAAGTTGGAAATCGGAGGCTAAGTATAGTTGACCTGCGATCATTTTTCCTTTTTCGCTATTTTCTTTAGCAGAATTAGCCATAATTAGCCACCAAAAATTGATCGATCTTCATCAAAATCAAAATCCCAGGAGCGATTTATGAATCATAATCATCTCCTGGAATTTTATGGAACCTGTGCAGTTGTGGGATTGATCAGCCTGGGTCGATCGCGCTGTGCCGCAACACCTTTGGGATTGATCAGCTCCCGATCGATCCAGTGCTGAATCGATATAGAAACCGAGGCTTAATCGGTGTACGTATAGGTTTCCCCGCCGCAAATCGTGCCCGAACTGACCGAATCTGAACCATCCGCAAAGCGAGCCATGAAGTCATAGGTACAATCTTCGCGGCCGTCATCAATGGTGATGTCAACAGACTCGCCAGGATTCAACACATCAACCCCCAAAATGTCCTCTTCCCAAGAACTGGTGCTGGGGGGCGAAGCGTAAAAATGCGTCATGGTTGAGCTAGTGCCATTAACCAGTGTGAAAGTCACTGACTCTGTGTTCGCTTTGGCCATGGCTGCCGACAGGGCCACCATCGGAACTGCAATGGTGGCCGCCAAGGCCGATTTCAAGGTCGATCGCATCGTCCATTGAGTCATATAAAGTCTCTCAAGTTCTCTGCGAGGATGTTTAAAAAGTATTCTTTGGCACGGGCAAGCACCAATAGTCGTGGAGACAAGGGGCTTAAGCCCCTTGTCTAAGTCGATCACTGGGGCGTACAGAGTAGCAATTTTGGCTTTTCAGACATCCTCTAAGGTGATGTGGAGAAATGGTCAAAAACCGAGGTTAAAAAGCATTTCTCAGCCAACGATTTTAGTCTTGAATCGCAGCCAGCAGCAATTCCTCGATCGGGCGATCGCCAAAGGTACTGGCGGGGAACGTATCAACCACGTCGAATTTGGCCCCCAACCCCATTAATTCATCATCCAAAAACTTTAAGAAATTGGTTGCGCTCGGATCGTTTCCCACTTGCACAAAGCTAATGGCCAATTGCTCATCAACGGACATCTTTTTGGTGGCCGCGACGATCGCTTGGGCAGCAGCGGCCTTGTCATCGGGCTGACCATCAGTAATCACCAGTAGAGTCAAGGGGACTTCCGCTTGCCATTTCTTCAACAAAACGGTATTTAGAAGTCCTGCTAAATTGGTAGAACCGAAGGGTTCATTTTGGCTAAAAATTTCGGCCACCGTCGCCGCCGTTGCATTGCCAAATTCACGAATTTTGCTGGCAAAAGTGTAAACTTCAATGCCATCTGGATCCAGTTTTTCCACTGCTTGAGCCAGACCAAAAGCTGCTTCCGCAACAGCAGCCCAGCGGGTTTGTCCATTGGGAAGGGATATACCCATGGAGCTGGAAGCGTCAATCGCCAAAATGTAATCGCGCTTGAGGCTAATCATGTCTCAATTTGATAGGAGAAAAGTGGTTAAACGATCAGAGTGTCTAGAGAAGTTATGCAACTAGCGTCAATCGTTTTCAGGAAATTGGTCGCTGAATCATGCTCCATTCACTGATCGTTAATTCTTGAACATTAAGCACATCAATTTATCTTAATCTTGGATTGCAGCAAGCAGAATTTCTTCAATCGATCGGTTACCAAATTCACTCGCAGCAAAGGTATCAACCACATCGAATTTAGCGCCCAATCCCATTAACTCATCATCCAAAAATTTCAAGAAATTGGTTGCACCTGGATCATCACCAATTTGGACAAAGGTAATCGCTAGTTGCTCGTCCGATTGCATTTTTTTGGTGGCGGCCACCAGGGCTTGGGCGGCGGCGGCCTTGTCGTCCGGTTGCCCGTCGGTGACGATAATCAGGGTGGTGGGCACTTCGGGAACCCACTTTTGCAGCAACACCAGGTTCAGAAGCCCGGCCAGGTTGGTTGACCCAAATGGGCGATTTTGGCTAAACAAATTGGCAACGGTTTGAGCGTCGGCGTTGCCATATTCCTTGACCCCAGAGGCAAAGGTATAGACCTGGATGCCGTCGGGATCAAATTGTTCGATCGCCTGGGCCAGTCCAAAGGCGGCTTCGGCAACGGCGGCCCAACGAGTTTGACCGTTCGGCATCTGGATGCCCATGGAGCTGGAAGCGTCCACGGCCAAAATATAGTCTCGGGTTAGGTCAGTCATGATTTCACGCAGGCAATTACTTTCCAATATCCTAGATACCGCTAATTCGCCCTCATTGATCCCAATTTTCCTATTGAATTAATGCTGATTGAATCTTTTGGATCAATCTTTTAGATCAACCTCAGATTGCATCCTAGGTATCAATGCTGGCTAACAGCGCAATCGGGCGAGATCGGGCGAGATTTGGATTAACCCAATCTCTCGTGGCTCAATGCTAGCTAGATATCTGTACCGGGTTGATTGTTGGGTAGCTGATTGTTGGGCAATGAATCGCTAGGGGCTTGATTATTGGGGATGGATGGTGAATTGGCGGGGCGATCGGGTGCGGCGGGACTGGCGGCGGGGCTGGGCGACTCCAGCGGCGTGACCCATTGGAAGTCGATCGCGATTTTTTGGTCACCGACTTTCACTTGGGTCACTTCAATTTCGCGGGTTCCGGCGGCCAGGCGCTGAAAACTATCCGCCAAAAGCTGATTCACGGTGATGATGCGGGGGTCGGCCAAGGTGATACAGGGCGAATCCACGCGAGCAATTTTGGCTTCTAGGAGTTGCTTAGAGCTGGCTTGCAGCACAAAATCGAGGCTACCGGGTTCTAGGCGCTTGTCGGGACAAACGAATTTGCCAAAGGCTCGCACTTGCCCCTCTTGGATTTCAAAGCGATCGATGGTTTCCACAAAAGAAGCGGGATCGCCTTTAAAACTGATGGGGTTTTGGTTCAGTAGGGTTTCGGAAACTTCGTAGCCGCTGTTAACCACCAAGTTGCCGTTTTGGATGTCGGCTTTGAAGCTGAATCCACAGCCCACCAAGGGCAACAACAGGGCGATCGCCCCGAGGGTGGGAATGCTTGGCCGTAGCTGGAAACGGGCTTGCGATAATCGAGATTGCCTAGCCGATCGATTCACGGCGATCGCCCCTCCCTCTGGGCTGATTGCGGTGCGGAATGCTGAAAAATGGCTGTTGATTAGCCCTGTTCGGTTCCCAACCTAGCGCGATCGCCCTAGGCAGCATCCACACCGGGAACCCGTACCGCATTCATCGGAAATCCGCTGGGGGGCTGATTTTGCCCCTGAATTGACTGCCCGATCGCCTCCCTAGTAGCGTGGCTGCCTTAATTCGCTGGGTTAAATGACATGGCTGTTACCGTCACCTGATCGTTAAGCAGCAAGATGCTCAAGCCCCTTGTTACCACGACTGGCTCCGCAACTTTGACCCAATGTCTTAAGCCTGTCGCGCTACTAGGGTTGGGGTGACAGATAGGGCGAGGCGATCGGGGCTTGGCGTTTTTGCCAAACCAAGGCTTGATAGAGCGCCACGGCCACATCTGCGCGGGTTGCTGGCCGCTGGGCATCCAGGCGATCGCGCAAGGGATAGTAAGTGACCAGATTGTTTTGGCTGGCGGCGGCCACCTTGGGCTGGGCCCAGCGGGCTAGGGCCAAGCCGTCGCTGTAACGCTCCAGTTGCCGTTGGCGATCGGGCGGTTCCGGCAGCGGCAAATTCAACCCCGAGGCAAGGGTGATATAGAGTTCGAGGCGAGAAATCGGTTGTTCGGGGGCGAATTGTCCATTGGGATAACCGCGCATTAATCCCAACACAACGGTTCGATCGACGGCGGATTTTGCCCAATGGTCGGCCGCCAAGTCCGGGAAGGGCAGGGGCGATCGCACCGTGGGCCCCGCCCAGGCATCTCGCAAAATGGCCGCCAATTCAGCCCGGGTCACCGGTTGATCGGGCTTGAAGGAACCATCCTCAAACCCGGCAATAATTTTGTCTTTCCGCAGTTTTTCAATGAAGGGATAGGCCCAATGTTGCCCGTCCACATCCTGAAAGGGCGCGGCTACTGGCTCCGAGGCGGCTGGCGCAATGGCTGGTGCAACAGATGGCGCAGGGACGATCGGCTGGGCCGGAGCGGCAGAAATGGGGTTGGGCCCCGGCGCGGGAGCAGCAGGAGCCAGGGTTTGGCTAGCCACCGGGGGAGCCGTGGGGGAGGCTGCTGGGGCCTTGGCGGGCGCGCCGGGCTGGGGTGTAGGGGCGATCGCCTTTGTGGGTTCTGTTCCTGTGCCCTTGGGCACTTCAGGGGCAACGGGGCGAGATCGCAGCAAGCCCTGCCAACCCGCTGGGACCGATTGGCGACTGGCAAACCACCAGAACAATCCCCCAAAGATTAGCAGGGCCACTAGGACCGCAATCCATTCGTCATTGGTCTCGCGAGCCGATCGCGATCGATCCTCGGGCAAGGGCCCATCCGGCAATTGAGACACGCACCACCTCCAAACTCAGGCCATGGCCGGGGTTTTCACTTACTCGCGCCTGAGGCACAGGGCGACCCCGGGGCTTAACCGTTCCCGGCCCCTTGAAGGTCGGTGGCGGCTAAGTCTCCGGACAGCCTAGCAAATGGCCCGCTGGGAGGCAAAATTAGGGCGCGATCGCAGCCGCGCTCCTAGGAGTCCCGCAAGTCCAAGGACTGATGGCGACGCTGACGACTCATTTCATAGAGCGCCATCCCCGCCGCCACCGAGGCATTCAGGCTGGGCGTGTGGCCGCTCATGGGAATGGACATCAACACATCACAGGTTTTTTGCACCAACAGGCTCAGGCCATCTCCCTCTGCGCCAATCACCAGCACGATCGGGCCCGTGAGGTCTACCTTGTCGATCGGTTCACTGCCCTCAGCAGCCAAACCATGGATCCAGAAGCCAGCAGCTTTCAGGGTTTCCAGGGCTTGAACCAAGTTGCCCACTCGTGCAATGTTCAGGTGCTCGATCGCGCCGGCCGCCACCTTCACCACCGTGGAAGTCACACCCACGGCCCGCCGTTGGGGAATGATGATACCCTTTGCGCCCAAGGCTTCGGCACTGCGGGCGATCGCGCCCAAATTGTGCGGATCCGTCACCCCATCAACTGCTACCAACACGGCGCGATCGGTGGCCGCTTTGGCCTTTTCAATCACATCGGCCAAGTCCAAGTAGTCATAGGCCGCCGCCTGGGCTGCCACGCCTTGGTGATTGCCTCCGTCCGTCAGCCGCGCCAGTTGGCTGTAGGTGGCTTCGTCGATGATCGTGCCGTTGGTCTTCGCCGTTTGCAGCAGCCCCATGAACCGGGAATCGTAGCGCAACTGCGGCACGATCCAGAGTTTGTGCAGGGTGCGCTCGCTCTCTAGGGCTGCCAACACCGAATGACGGCCGTAGATGATGTCATTGTTGGTTTCGGCTTCGCCCGTGGAAGGGTTGCCATTTTGGGCATTGCCATCAAAGGCATGGGCAGCGCGATCGCGCCCGCCGAAGTCCCGGCCCTGGCCGTCCCGATGTTGCTCGCGGAACCCATCCCGACGGCCGCCAAACTTGCCCCCTTCGGGACGGCGACTGAAGGCCGGGCGGTCGCCTCCGCGATCGAACCGAGGAGACCGATCGCCCCGTTCACCCCGATCGCTCCGTTCACCGCGATCGCCCCGGGGTGAACCATAGTCACCATCCCGACGCTCATCCCGGTTGCGCTCCGGCCGGTCAGGTCGATCGGGTCGATCGCCAAAGGGGCGGCTGAACTTGCCTTGACCCTTGCTAAATTTCTTGCCTCGGAAGTCTGAACCCTCACCCCCGCGCGAGTCCCGGTTCTCTTCCCGGTTCCAATCACCCCGAGGACTAAAGGGACGATCGCCCCCACGGTTTGGCCGATCGCCATCCCGGCCACGGCGCTCAAAGGACTGGCCGCCCTGACCGCCACCAAAAGGCTTGCGGCCAAAGGATTTGCCGCCAACGTCCCGGGACTCGCCATCGCGCTGGCCGGAGCCATAGCCCCGTGATCCTTGCGATCGATCCTGGGATCCCTGCGATCCCTGAGAGCCATAGCCCGATCGCCCCTGGGAACCATAGCCCGATCGACCTTGGGAGCCATAGCCCGATCGCTGGCCGCCGTAGTCCTTCTTTTCCTTGCCAAAGTCCCGGTCTTGGCCAAAATCCCGGCGATCGCCCCCGTCATAGTTGCGACGTTCCCGGTCTTCCCCGGAGAACCCGAAATCATCCGCGCGATCGCGCCGTCCCTCGTAACGCCCCTTCGAGCCTTCTCCCCCTTGGGAACCTTGATACCGTCCCTTGCCCTGAAACTGTCCGCCCTTAACCGGTTTCCCCGGACGCTCAAACTTGCTGGATTGACCGGCTTGGCCTGCTGAATTGCCGGTACGACCCTTACGATACGAAAAATCAGTCATGATGAAGAGTTGCGATCTACAGTCGCATGAGAGGAAACAGACGGCGACAAGTCCAACCGGGCCAACAACTCGGTCAGTCGGGACGGCTGGGTTAGATAGAGATAGCCCACCAAGGTTTCAAAGGCCGTGGCGGCCTGGTATGTTCCACCCGCGAGCCGTTTCGGACGCTTATCAGTGGCATTGCGACCGCGCCGAACTATCTCACGTTCAGCCTCGGTCAGGTGGGGCAGCAGCGCCTCTAGATGGCGGGCTTGGGTTTCAGCGCGAACTTGAGCAACCACGCGATCGTGATAGGTTCGGGTGCGTGATTGCGGCAAGAGGTAATAGCAGCGGATGTAAAGTTCGTAAACGGAGTCGCCTAAATAGGCCAAGGCGGCCGGCGACAGACGTTGAATTTCGGCTGCGGGAATTGACGAACTGAGGGGGAGGGGCGATCGCAAGGCCGCGGCGGCTAGCCAGCCTGCTTCGACACTCGGGGAATCCGTCGCGATCGCCGGTTGTAACTCCACAGCCAATCTTAGCCTTGATTCGATTCAGAAACGCGCTTAATCGCCACTTCAACCGAATCTTGGAGTGATAGGAAGCTTTCGAGACGCACGAGTTTAACGGTCTGGGTGACGCGGGGATTCGTCACAATCTGGAAACTACCACCTGCACTCTGGGCCTTTTTCGCCAGTTGCACCAGAGCGCCTAGCCCAGAACTATCTACAAAATCGATATGCGCTAGATCCAGCACCACATGGGGCGGGCCGTCTTCAACATACTGCCCGAGCTTTTTGCGGAACGTGGGTTCCGAAAATGCATCGAGCAGCCCTGTGAGGCGGAACAGTTGACAATCTCCCTTAACTTCGCGCGTGCCTCGTAAGCTGACGGTTAGGGTAAGTTGCTCGGGAATAATGACCTCCTAAGAACACCGTCGCAATCTAGACAACATCCCAATATAAGGATTCCGAGCCTGGTTGTCCACTGAATTTTGTGCGGGTAGCCGCCCGGCTTTTGGGACTGGGGTTCTTGCAGGGGCGTTTTTGCGATCAATTGCAATCAATTTTAAAGATCTTTGGAGATTTTTTGAAGATCTTGGAGATCTAAACCTTGACAATCTAGTAGAAAAAGATCCCTAGAGGGGATGTGCTGACTAAACCCGCTGGCTGAACCCGCCCGCCATTAGCAATATTTCTCGATCCCAATCGCGATCCCGATCCCAACCTCGATCCCGATCGCCCTCTAGATCCCGATCGCCCTCTAGATCCCGATCGCCCGGCGGAACAAATCGCCCAAATCAGCCCGAGCCACCACTAAGCAAGCGTTAGAGCGTTTGCCATAACTGTCGCCAGGGGTGAGCGGAAAGGGTGGATAGGCTTCCAGGGAAATCCAGGTGGCTCCGGCCGCTTGCAGGATGGGCCAAACGGCGGCAATGTCCCAGGCTTTGGGCGTTAGCTCGTAGGCTCCCACCATGCTACCGGTGGCAACGGTGAGCAAGTTGTAGCTAGCGGACCCGATCGCCCGGATTTTGCAACAGAAGGGACGTGGGGCCCGCTCAATGCTGCGGGTGCAAAAACTAAAGGTTTGGTTGGGGCCCGGGTCGGCGCTGGTGGTTCGGATCGGGCGGCCGTTGTGAAAGGCTCCTGGTTCGAGATCCAATCCCGTTTCACCGGGCCAAAAGCCATAGCAAGCTTCTTGGGTGGGGGGATAGTACAGATAGCCAAAGACGGGCCAGCCGCGATAGAGCAGCCCGATCGAGATGCCCCAAACCGGGATGCCGTGGCTGAAATTGGTGGTGCCATCGATCGGGTCAATGATCCAACACCAGTCCCGATCGGGCAAATCATGGTTGCCCTCTTCGCTGAGCAAGCCGTGATCGGGAAATCGATCGGCGATCGCCTGGCGCAGGGTGGCATCGGCCCAGGTGTCCGATTGGGTCAGCAAGGTTCCGTCGTCTTTTTCGGTGGTAGCTCGATCGCCCGCAAAGTCCTTCAGCAGTTGCTGACCCGTGCGCTGGGCCAGGTCGGCAGTAAAGGTTAAAACATCAGTCCAAAAGGCGCGATCGATGGCGGTCATGGCAAGGGTTAGGCAGCGGAGGGCAAGGGAAGAAGGCGCAGGAACGATAGTTGCTCGGGGCCCAGGCAACACAAAGACAGGATAGCGACCGGTGAGCGATCGTCCAATGGCCAACACCGGCCAAGGAATGCGATGGCCATTGGCGGGCGAGCTGGGCATTCGGAGGGCAAACCATTGGAGGGCCGGGCCGGTGTGGTATTTTTCCTGAGAACCCCACCGGTTCCCAGATGCACGCCCAGATGCACACCCATTGCCACGCACCCGTTGTCGATCTTGCAACCCCCTCCTATGACTGAGCCGACTATTGCGATCGTTGCTGGACTGTTGCCGGTGGGATGCGATCGGGTGGCGGCGGCCCTCGAAGAGTTGGGCTGGCGACCGGTTTCCGTGGAACCCTGGCATCAGGCCGTATTGCGGGCCCAAGGCTTCCAAGAGTCCGGTTGGGTGACGCGGCAACCGGAGCCGGTTTCGGCCCTTTGGATCGATCGCTTGGGGCAGCTTTGTCGCCGCTGGCCCACGGGCCCGGTGGTGGTGGCGGACGCTTTGGCCACCTTGTTTTTGAGTGATTGGCAAACCCAGTTCCCCACCGCTCGGTTTGTGTTGGTGTCCTGTGCCCCTTGGGTGGGCGTTTCAGCCCTGTTTCGGGCGGCGGGCGATCGGGCCCTCGAAGATCCAGAATGGGCCCTGCGGGTTTGGCAAACCTACCACGAGGCGCTGTTGGTGGCCCTTGAGCAATTGGGCGATCGCGCCATTTTGGTGGACTTGGCGGCCGGGGCGGTGGAGTGGGGCCACGAAACCCTGATTTTGCCCGACTGGGAGGCGATCGCCGATGAACGCCAAGCCCTTTTCCAGCATTTTTATCCCACGGCCACCGCCCTTTATCAGCAGCTCAACGCCCGGGCCCTGGCTCCGCACCCGCAATTGCCGATCGACCCCAGCGCGCCCACCGATGCCCTCACCTGGTTGCAGGATTGGGCCTTGGCTGAACAAACCCGCGATCGCCAAGGGCAGTTTCGGCAACTGCAACGACAACTGGCCCAACTGCAACCGGCCTTGGCCCAAAGCCAATTTCAACTGGAGCAAACCCGCGCGGATCTCAGTCGCTATCAGGCCCGAGTCTTAACCGCCGAACAGGGGGCGATCGAGGGGCGATTGCAAGTGGATCAGTACCAAGCCCTGATTGGAACCTATGACAGTCGGCTGCAATGCACAGAAGACCTGCTGCAAGCGGCCAACCAAGACCTAGAAAGCCTGCGGGATCAAATCGCCGACCTCCACGAGGAATTGGAACTGGCAGAGTTGGAAGTGAAGCACGGTCGCCAGGCGATCGCCCGGGCCCACGAACTGCGGGATCACGCCAAGGCCCAAATCGCCGCCGCCCAAGATCAGTTTCGGGAGTTGCGATCGCGCCTTGAGGAAACCCGTCGCCTGTTAGACATCATTCGCAGCAGCAAGTTTTGGGCCCTGCGGAATTTTTGGATCAAGCTGAAATACAAACTGCGGCCGCCAGCGGCCGATCACTTTGATCCGGAGCTGTTTGCGCGCACGCTGGTGGCCCTGTCACAAATTCCCCCGGAACTGGCGATCGCCCCAGATCCGGCAGCCCAACAGTCTGCGATCTATGAGGCAATTAAGCGAGAACTGCCCAGCCTGGATTTGCGCAAGCCCCACGCCCTCCTGCGGCTGTTTGATGCGGCCTACTATCTGGAAACCCAACCGGATGTGGCCAACTGTTTGCCCAATGCCACCTATAGCCAGGCCTTTGCCCACTTTGTGGCCAACGGAGCAGCGGAAGGGCGCGACCCCAGCCCCCTCTTCAAAACTCGCTACTACCTGGAAACCTATCCCCAGGTGAAAACGCGATTGGCGGCCAAGGATTTCAACAGTGCGATCGAGCATTTCCTTGAAGTGGGAATGGCGGAGGGGCTGAATCCCAATCCCAACTTTGACAGCGAATTTTATTTGCAAACCTACGGCGACGCGGCCTTGGCGGTGGAACTGGGGCAATATCGCAGCGCCTTTGAGCATTTTCTGTTGGTGGGGGTGCGCGAAGGACGCTTGGCGGCTCCGGTGAAGGTGCAAACGGCGGACGATCGCCCGATCGGGATGTTTGCCTTCATCAGTGGCTGCGGCGGTGCGCCCTACCGCTACCGTTGTCTGCATCAGGCCGAAGCCCTGCGCTATTTGGGCTATAGCGTTGAGGTCTACGACATTGCCCAATATCCTTACCGGGAACTGCTGGATCGATACCGAGTGGTGGTGATGCACCGGCCCACCTTCCATCCCAACCTGGAGTCCGCGATCGAGGAAGGGCGAAAACAGGGCGTGCGGTTTGTGTTTGAAACCGATGATTTGGTTTTTGATCCGGATCTGCTCTACCAGTTGGAAGATGCCAACAGCGGCGAAGAAGAACTGCGGCAGGTTTACAAGGAGATGATGCACCAATACCAACGGGCGATCGCCCGGGTGGATGGGGTTAGCACCAGCACCGCCAACCTGAAACGGTCGATCGAACAGCGATTCCCCGGCACTCCCGTGGCGCTGCTGCCCAACCGAGCCAGCGCCGAAATGGAACGACAAGCGGCCGAAACCCTGGCCGCCGCCACCGATGAGCGAGATCGCTCCGTGGTGCGCCTGGGCTATCTCAGCGGCACTAAAACCCACCAGCGGGACTTTGCGGAATGTGAGACCGCCTTGCAGGTCATTGCCGCCCGCTATCCCCAAGCGCGACTGCTGGTGGTGGGGCATTTGGAACTATCGGCGGACTTCGCGGCAACCTGGGGCGATCGACTGGAGCGGTTGCCGATTTTGCCCTGGGAAAAACTGCCGGAAGTTTATGCCCGTTTGGATATTAACTTGGCTCCCCTAGAGCGCGATCGGGAATTCACCGCCGGTAAGAGCGAGCTGAAATATTTTGAGGCGGCCCTGTTGGCCGTGCCCACGGTGGCCTCCCATTGGGGAACCTATGCGGAAGCCATTCAACCGGGAGTCACGGGGTTCCTGTGTGGTGACTCGGAAGACTGGATCGCCACCTTGGGCCAGTTGATTGAGGATCGGGATTTGCGCGATCGCATGGGCCAAGCGGCCAACCAAGCGGCTCGCCAGCGCTACCTCACCCGCGCCGCCTTGGGAGAAACCTGGGCCGGCTGGCATCACCTGTTGGCCCGCTCGATCCCGGAACCCAGCGCCTTGACCGTGGCGATGGTGGTCTCCCTGGCGGCCAGCGACAGCGTGGAGGTCGATCGAATCGCCACCCTGGCCCGGGCCCTGGATGCCCAAGGCCATGAGGTGCGGCTCGTGGTGCAACCTTTCGGAGCCAGCAGCAGCGGCCAAGTCCATCAGGCCTGTCGTGCTTGGGAAACCCAATTGCAAGGCAGCGGTGTGCAGGTGTTGGAAGGCCAAACGGAACTGCCGGCTTTGGATGTGGCCCTGGCCACCGATTGGCGATCGGCCTGTGCGGTGGCCGATTGGGCCAACGTGCGGCTGCGGGTGCGTTTGGTTCAAAACTGGGAAGTGGATTGTGAAGCCCTGGGCACGATCGAGCGAGAAACGGCCCTCGGTTCCTGTGGGTTGCCGTTGCGGCCGATCGCCCTCGGCCAGGCCCTCGCCGATCGCTGGGAAACGGCCCGAACCCTGCGAGTGCCGCCCCTGTGGTTGGAAGGCGGATTAACGGCGGACTTTTTGCCCAACGCGCCCAATTGGGTGCGCCACAGCGGCCCCGCCCGATCGATCCTTTGGTTAGACGATCGGGCCACCGATGCCGACCAGCGATCGGCGATCATTGCCGGGTTGAGCCTCCTGGCCACCCAACAGCCGGATTTACAAATTCGCCGCTACGGTTCCCACGCGCCGGAGCCGCTACCCTTTGCTTGTGAAGAACTGGGCTGGCCCGATCGGGCCACCTTGGCCGCCGCGTTGCAAACGGCCCAACTGCACTTGGCCCCCTCCGCCGCCAATAGCGCCCTCCCCACCCTGCAAGCGATCGGTTGTGGTTGTGCGGCCCTGCTGGTGGGCGAAGATTTGCCGCTGCATTCCACCCTTTCCGCCGGGATTCACTACGGTACGGTGCTGCCCGTAGCCGAGTCGATCGCCCAAACCCTGCTGCAACTGACCACCGACGCAGTTTCGCGGGTCAACCTGGCCCAAACGGGACGAGCCACCGTTGAAACCCTTGGGATCGATCGCACTGCCAACGAACTGGAGCAACTGCTGCGTCGTCTGCTGTTTTTAGAGTAGGCAATCGCGTAAATTTCGCTATCCTGGGGCCATTGGGGCAATTTTGCTCAATCAGGAGTCCAAAGAGGAGTCCAAAATGGTTCGTAAAATGGTGATGAGCTGCCGCATTCTCAACATGAAAGATGATCAGGCAGCCAAAGCAAGCGACCTAGCCTATTGGCGCAGTCAACCCGCTGAGGCCCGTTTGGCCGCCCTCGAAGAAATTCGCCGCGAATATCATCAATGGGCCTATGGTTTTGAACCCCGATTTCAGAGAGTTTATCGAGTGCTTAAACGCTAACCAAGTTCGCTATCTCGTTGTGGGTGGCTATGCCGTGGCATTCCATGGACACCCTCGATACACCAAAGATCTAGACATTTGGATTCAGCCAACCCTAGAAAATGCCCAAAAGGTGATTCAGGCTCTCGCTGCCTTTGGCTTTGCGAGCTTGAATCTAGTAGCTTCTGATTTCGCCCAATCCGATCAAGTGGTTCAGCTCGGTGATCCTCCCAACCGAATTGACCTAATTACATCACCGGATGGAGTTGATTTTGAAACCTGCTATCAGAGCAAAATCGAGTCTGATCTAGATGGGCTAAAGATTTGCTGGATTGACTTGGAAAACTTGCGGCTGAATAAAAAAGTATCGGGCAGATCCCAAGACTTAGCTGATTTAGAAAGTCTGGCAGGTTCTCAGGATCAAGCCTAAATGAGAGCTTTGAAAAATGTTTGAACTGTTTCTTTGTGACAGAATCCACAAGGTTCGTTGAGTTAATTTGACCAAGCAAGACTTAAATCACCAGACTTAAAACCATGAGCTTATTAGGTAACATCATTTGGCTGATTTTCGGTGGTCTCATCAGTGGGTTGGGCTACATCATCGGCGGCCTCAGCATGTGTTTAACGATCGTGGGAATTCCCTTTGGTCTTCAACAAGTTAAAGTCGGATTGGCCACCATGACCCCCTTCGGTAAAGAAGTGGTGGCGGTGGAAAATGCCGATAGCCCTTTGCGGGTGATTTTGAATGTGATTTGGGTGTTTTTCTTTGGTTGGGCGATCGCCCTTTCACACCTGATCCACGGCGCGATTTTGGCGATCACAATCATCGGGTTGCCCTTTGCTAAACAACATTTCAAGCTGTTGGTGATGGCGCTGTTGCCCTTTGGTCGAGAACTCAAGGAAATGGAGCGTTAACCAGAAAGGACGCGAGGTGAGGATGGTGAATCCTCGGGGCATTATTTTGGGCGGGCCCTGAAACGATATACTGCTCACGGCATAGGGCTAATCAACAAATATGGCGATTGCGCGGTTGGCCAGTTGGCCCGGACGAGCTTGGCGGTTATGGCAACGAGGCGGCCTGGGGGCGATCGCCCAAAAATTGCGCACCAAACTACGGCGGCGACTGTTGGGAGAACGGGCCCAACTGGCCGCTTGGGATCAATATCGCCGGGGTCTGTCGCCCGAAAATCGACGGCGATTTGCCGATCGAGCGGCGGCCCTGGAAAATCCGCCCCAAATCTCGATCATCATGCCCGTCTACAACACGCCAGAGCGCTGGCTGACGGAGGCGATCGAGTCTGTGCGGGCCCAAATTTATCCCCATTGGGAGCTGTGCATTGCCGATGATCGATCGCCCGATCCCCAGGTGAAGGCCACGCTCGATCGACTCGCGGCCGAGGATGCCCGCATCAAAGTAACCTACCGCGATCGCAATGGGGGAATTTCCGCCGCCTCCAATGCGGCCTTGGCTTTGGCCACCAGCGATTTCGTGGTGCTGATGGATCATGATGATCAACTGCCGGAACATGCCCTGCTGCGGGTGGCGGAAACCATCTTGGCCGACGATCCAGACTTGTTTTATTCCGATGAAGTGCTGGTGACTCCCGAAGGCGAGCCGATCGAGTTTGCCTTTCGGCCGGCCTTTTCGCTGGAGTTGCTGCGATCGCACCCCTACATCGTGCATTTGGTGGGGTTTCGGCGGTCTCTTGTGCAGGAAATTGGCGGTTTTCGGGAGTTTTTGACCGTTTCCCAGGATTACGACCTAATTTTGCGGGCCTGTGAGCGGGCAAAACGCATTAGCCATATCCCCGAAATTCTTTACCTGTGGCGACAGCACCTGACCAGCACCGGCAATCAGCGGCGATCGGATGTGTTGGAGATTTCGCGGGCTGTTTTAAGCGAACATTTAGATCGATCGGGCGATCCGGGCGAAGTACAAACGGGATTTCGGTTTAATTATTTCCGAATCCGCTATCCCCTCCAGGGCCCGATCCGCATTGCGATCGTGATCCCGACCAAAAATTGCGGAGAGTTGGTTAAACAATGCATTGATAGCATTGCCAAAACCGTGCATCAGGTCGCCTATGAAATTGTTTTGATCGATCACGATTCCAATGATCCCAAATCCATTCGCTATTTTCGATCCCTGAAAGATCAGCACCATGTTTTAAATTACTCCGGCCCTTTTAATTTTTCAGCGATTAATAATTGGGCCGTTGCTCAGTTGCCGACCGGGCATTTTACCCACTATCTCTTTTGCAACAACGATATTGAGGCGATCGAGGACGGGTGGCTTGAACGAATGGCGGAATTTGCCCAAAAACCAGACATTGGCATCGTGGGCGCTAAGTTGCTCTATCCCGATCGCTGCTACATCCAACATGCGGGCGTTTGCGTGGGAATGCATGGGATGGCGGAACATTTCGGCAAATTCATGCGGGATTCCTTGCCCTCTGGAGAGGCAGAACCGGGCTATATTGGCGCTCTGATTTCCTGCCGCGAAATGTCTTCGGTCACGGCCGCTTGTTTGCTGATGCGGGCCGATACCTTCGCCAAAGTTGGCGGCTATGACGAGTCTTTAGCCGTTGGTTTTGGGGATGTGGATCTGTGTTTGCGGGCCCGAGAAGCGGGGTATCGCGCGGTTTTTTGTGCCGATGCCACCTTGGTTCACCACGAGTCCTATACCAGGGGCAAAACCTTTGAAGGGGATCCGCACCCGGAAGATTCCGCCAAGTTTTTTAAACGCTGGAAATCGATGATTCAAGCAACCGATCCTTACTTCAATCCCAATTTGGATATTACGCGCCAAGATTGGGCCATGAAGGAGTTGGAAATTCCCGAAAAACCCCGATCGCGCTGTTACGACACCCAAACCCACCAGTTCCGATCGCTCTAGCCGCGTGACAGGCTTAAGGTATTGGGTCAAAGTTGCGGAGCCAGTCGTGGTAACAAGGGGCTTAAGCCACTTGCTGCTTAGCGATTAGGTGACAGTAACAGTCATGTAATTTCACCAAGCGAATTAAGGTAGCCGCGCTACTAGGATAGCCATGGGGGCGATCGCCGGGGGAATTTCCCTCAATCTGATCCCGATCGGGGTAATTTTGGGCAAGGTGTACCTAGAGATCTGCTCAGTCCCCTCGAAGCCCAACCTCAAAGCCCCGGTGGCTGATCAGGATCTGAGACAGGGTTGCAAACAGGCTCCCGATCGTGGCTGTCCTGTGGCATTGGTTGTTTTGTGGCATTGGGTAAAAGCGGGTGAACGATCGACCCCAAATTACGGTGGTGTTTGCCATCACCGCTGACGGCAAAATCAGCGATGCGCATGGGTCGCCGGGACGCTTTGGCAGTCCGGCCGATCGGGCGCATTTGGAAAAACAAGTGGCCCAAGCCGATGCGGTGTTGATGGGAGCCGGAACCCTCCGCTCGGAAGGATTGGCCATGCCGGTTTTGGATCCAGCCCTCATTCAGGAGCGGATTGACCAGGGCAAACCGCCGCAGCCCACCCAAATTATCTGTTCCGCCTCCGGGGCGATCGACCCTGGCTATGGCTTCTTTCGCCAGGCCTTGCCCCGATGGCTGTTGACCACGGAAGCCGGATCTCAGCAATGGCTCGATCGCTGGTCTGCCTCAGGGGATTCCGAGGATCCATCCTCCCATTCAAAAGCAGCCAATGGATTCGATCGAATCTTGCTCGGCCCGTTGGGCGATCGGGATTTTCAATGGCCCGAAATTCTCGCCCAACTGGCCCAGGAAGGAATCCAACAGCTCGCCGTTTTGGGCGGTGGGAACTTAGTCGGCTCCCTGTTGTCAATCAGAGCGATCGATCACCTGTGGCTGACAGTCTGCCCCCTGTTGGTGGGGGGAGCCGCCGCCCCCACGCCCATGGATGGTGTGGGTTTGCCGCTTCACGGGGCCCAATGGCTCAATTTGGTCAGTGCCGAAGCCCAAGGCCAAGAAGTGTTCCTGCATTACCAGCGGCGCGACACGGAACCTTAGCGCCCGGTGAGTTTCTGCTTCTTGTTCTGCTGTTTGTTGCCCTTCCCCAAACCCGAGGTTTCCTATGATTGCCTCTCGCCGTTTCCCCCGTCCCGATCGCTTATTGCAATTCCTGAGTCAATCTCGGAGCCAATCTCGGAGCCAATCTCGGAGCCAATCTCGGAGCCAAACAATCCAGTGGCTGTTGACCCAAACCCTGCGCCATCGCCAGGCAACCCCGCAACCAACCGCGCGATCGGGCTTTACCTTGCTGGAACTGTTGGTGGTGCTGTTGATGGTGACCATTCTGATGGCCATCAGTGCGCCCGTTTGGCTGTCAATGGTGGATGGCCAACGGCTCGGAGCCGCCCAAGACGATGCGTTTCGGGCCCTGCGATCGGCCCAATCCAAAGCCAGGCAGCAACGACGACCCTGGGAAGCCTGTTTTCGCACCAACCCAGAGGACAAGCGTGCCATTCAATATTCGGTGCATCCCGCCGTGGGCGCAAAATGCAGCAAAGCCGTTTGGCGGCCCCTGGGAGCTGAAGCATCGACCTATGCCGCGATCGACGGCGGGAAATCAGACTTCACTCGCGACGGCGGGAGTTATGTGGTGCAGTTTAATGGTCGCGGCTGGCTAGCTTCTTCCCAGGACGGCACTGAGTTTAGTAGCAATGACAACGCCGGAAAGCGGATCACCTTCCAAATGGCAGGCCGCCCTGATTTGACCGATCGAAGCTGTGTTTATGTGGAAACCTTGCTGGGTTCCCTGCGAGCCGGACGCAACGATCGTTGTGTCTCACCACCGCCAGCAACACCCTAGGAGTGCTTCAACCTTCGCCGTTACTCCACCACATCACGGGCATATTCTTCATTCACAGCCTGGCGGGGAATGGTGCAAAAACGCTTGACCGTCAGGGCAATTGTCTTTTTAGGAACGCCGCCTTTGAGATAAATGTCATATTCCATGGCCAAGGTTTTTTCGGAAGCAATATAGGCCTTGACCATAATATATTCACTGTTAATGGCGTTCACGCACTCCAAACATTGGGCGCGGGTGGCCGTTTCCGCAATGCCAAAAAGAGTCAGCAATCGCACTCGATCTTTGTTCTCGCTCAGGAAAACATAACACTTGATTTCTTCCTGAATCAGAATGTCGCCATCGTCATCGATCGAAACATCCATCAGCGCTTCATCAAAGATGGATTGCAACAGAGCTTTTGAAGCATTACTGGGTGTGACTAGCTCTTCGTTCATGATTTTGGACTGCGATGAATGGATGTGATGATTGTTGTTGGCCGAGTGGTGGTTAAAAGTCATTCAGCAAGATCAATTGAGAAGGATTAATTGAGGACTGTGGCCAACAGGATGTTGAGTCCGTTCTTGTTTCGGCCTAATCTTAACAAGCGAAAGTGGGGACTGATGGTGTTGTGGTGGCGGGCAGATCGGCAATGCGGTTTTTAGTGGAAGGTTGGCTGTCGGCTCCCCACTCCTACACAACGGTGAATCAGTTCCAATGCTTGGCGCTGCTGGGGCGATCGGGACTGCAACTGTTTCATCGCGAGCAACCGTTGGCCCATGGCTGGCAGCCAATCGCGGGGCAATTGGATCCGGAGCGATCGCGCCGCTTGGCCCAAATTCCAGCCCCCGATGGCGAACCGGTGGATGGCCTGTTGCGGATCGATTCGCCCTACCGATTGCAGCCTGACCCGATCGCCCGTCGATCATTGGTGTTTGCCACGGCGGAATTTGGCAAGCTGCACCATGAATATTGGCAATGGATGGGGTGCGCCCAAAAAACGGGCAAGTGGGCGGCGGCCGGGGGCGATCGGGGAGCCGTGGTGCTCACCCCTTCAGCCTGGTCGCGGCAAGGGCTAATCCACAGCGGCGCAGCGCCCGATCAAGTCGTGGTGTTGCCCCATGGGGTGGATCCCCAGATTTATCATCCCTTGGCAGCAGCCGATCGCTCGGCCCTGCGGCGGGCCTGGGGCTGGGAGGGTTGCCAAGTCCTGCTGAACGTGGGGGGCACAATTCCCCGCAAGGGTGGCGATTTGTTGATTTTGGCGTTGGGGGCGGTGATGGAGCGATCGCCCCAATTGCGTTGGGTTTTGAAGGCCAATGACGCAGTTTATGGGCGCGATCGGGGGCGGGCCGCCTGGGTGAATCAGGTGCGATCGCTGTTGCCATCCGATCGGGCCCAACGGTTGCTCGATCGAACGATTTACCTCAACAAATTTTTGTCCTACCAAGACATGGCCAAGCTCTATCAAGCGGCCGACGGCTACGTTTCACCCTACCGAGCAGAGGGATTTAACCTGCCCGTGTTGGAAGCGATCGGCTGTGGGTTACCGGTCATTTGCACCCAAGGCGGGCCCACCGATGAATTCACCAACCCCGCCTTCACCCTCCCGATCGCCAGTCAACTGATTGAGCAACCCGTTCAATACCCGGATGGCGTTTCCGAAACCGTTTGGATGTGGGAGCCGGATTGCGATGCCTTGGTTGATTGCCTAGAAACCTGGCTCGATCACCCCCAATGGCAAACGGCGGCCCGGGCGGCCGGCCCCGCTTGGGTGCAAAGCCGGTTCACCTGGGACCACGCCGTGGACAAACTCCTGAGCCTGGTGGCCCAGCAACCCTAGTGCGCCCGAGCCACCAAAGCCCGGTGACGCACCGTGGTTTCTTGGACGGTGACCAGCTCAAAGCCCGCTTGCTCGATCGCCTCGCCCAAGTCCAGCGCAAAGTACTGATCCAAAAACGGCTCCGTACTCTTGAGCAGGGTCAGGATATAGGGCGGCATTTGGGCATAAATCTGGGATTTGGGGTTCATGTCCATAATGCCCAGATAGCCACCGGGTTTCAGCAACCGCCGGGCCTCTTGCAAAATCGCGATCGCCGCCGTCTGGGGCAGCTCATGGTATAGCAGGCAAGCCGAAACTAAGTCATAGCTCGCGGCCGGTAAGCCGGTGTTTTCCGCTGCCGCATGAACCCAATGGGGCTGGGCCCGATCGGGATTCATAGGGGAATGGTGCGTGTTGTAGGCGGCCACCGCCAGGAAATTCGGCGACAGATCCACCCCCGTTAGCTGGGCTTGGGGATAAATTCGCTGCAAGGCAAAGGTGCTCATCCCCACGCTGCATCCCAAGTCCACAATCTCCCGAGGCTCGATCGCCACCGTGGCTTGCAGCACGTCATGGTAAGCGGCCCGCAATTTTGCGTCCCCTTCCGGGGTTTTTTCGCCAAAAATGGTGGAATGCACCGAATAGGCCGCCACTTCCACCTCGCTGGCCGGCTCCCAACCCAAATTCCCGTCGGGATAGGCATGGAAGGGATTGAGGTAATAGGCCGGGTAGGTCAGGTTGGGGTTGCTGACCTGGGCCAGTTCCGCCGACCAATCCCGACTTTGCAACTCAGCGGCCGTCTTGCGCCAGGGAATGCCCATGCTTTCAGCCCGCTCAATCATCATCTTGCGGGCGCGGCTACGGGCAAAGTTAGCCAGGGGTTTAATGGACAGCAGCCCATTCACCAAACGCGAGGCAGGGCCGGGTTTCACAAAGGCAGTGGCGGTCATGGAAAGGTCAGGCAAAGTTGTTTGGGTTAAAGCTTTTTTGAGTTGAAGCTTTGGGATGAGATCTTGAGGGTGGAATTTTTGGGGCTAATTAAGTTTTTGCAAGTTTTTTGAATTTTGAAGATTGGGTTTTGAAGGTTGGGTGAGTTTTGAGGCTCGGAATGTTGAGGGTTGAACTTGGATTTTCTGGATATTGTATCAGTCTTCAGAGAATGTCTGAAAAGCCCAAATTGCTACTTTGTGCGCCCCAGCGATCAGCGTAAACAAGGGGCTTAAGACCCTTCCACGACTATTGGTGCTTGGCCCATGCCAGAAGATACTTTTCAAACATCTTCTAACAGTTGTGGTAACGGTTGCGGTTCGATCGCCCCCACCAAGGCAACTGAATCGCACAGATCGATCGCGCAGTTGGTCGCTTCCCAAGCCGTGAGCTATGATGCTGCCTGAATTTGCGAAAATCGCCGCCCTGGGACGAAACCCTGAACCTTGATGCAATCGCCCAACCCAGAAACCTTGAGCATGGTGCTGAAAGTCGCGGTCTTGTCCGTGGTGCTGTCGGTGGCCATCAAGCTAACGGCCTATGGGTCGATCGGCACGCCGCCAGATTGGGTGGCTTGGGTCATGATCCTGTTGCCATCGCTGATTTTGGCGGGTTGGATGTGGCAGCAAAGCAAACCCGATCGCCCGTAAGTCATCCGTCAATCACCCCAACAATCACCCCGCACATCGCCCAGACAGTTGCACAGGAAATTGCACAAGAAATCGCACAGGACGCTCGGTTCATGACCCTCGGACGCTGGTTAGGCTTACTGGTTTTTATTGCGGCCCTGTATGTGCTGTGGGCTGTGCGGCAGTTGGTGCTGATGATTTTTGGCGCGATCGCCATTGCCGTCGCGATCGACCGGTTGGCCCGCGCCCTGCTCACCTTCCAGTTTCGGGGGCGCAACCTGCTCCAGGATCGAACAAAGGCAATTTTTGGGGCGATCGGGCTGTTGGTGGCTTTTTTCTTAGGGGCCATGTTGTTGGTTGTGCCCCCCTTTGCGGCTCAATTTCGGGAGCTGACCGAGTTGGTTCCCGTGGCGCTCGATCGCCTCGATACCTGGTTCAGCAACTTTTCCCAACAGCCCTTGGGCCAGTGGTTACAAACGGTTCTCCCCAACCCCGACTTCCGCAGTTTGCTCACCCAGGCCCAACCAGCCATTAATCCGCTCTTTCGAGGCGGGTTTGCCCTGTTTGCCAGCACCCTGGGCGGGTTCTTCAACCTGCTGTTGGTGACCATCTTGGCCCTGATGATGCTGTTCGATCCATTGCCCTATCGCAATGCCTTCGTGCAGCTCTTTCCCTCCTTCTATCGGCGGCGGGTAATCACGATTCTCGATCGCTGCCGCAATTCTCTCGATGCTTGGCTGCTGGGCATTTTGCTGAACATGTCGATCATTGGTGTCCTCAGCGGCACGGGATTGGCCTTGATGGGGGTGAAGCTGGCCCTGGCCCACGGGGTTTTGGCGGGTTTGCTGACGTTCATTCCCAATGTGGGGCCGGTGTTGAGTGTGTTGCCGCCGATGCTGGTGGCGCTGTTGGATGATCCGCTCAAATCCTTGCTGGTGCTGGGTTGGTACGTGATTGTGCAGCAGTTGGAAACCAATTTGCTCACGCCGATGGTGATGTCCAAGCAGGTGTCCCTGCTACCGGCCGTGACGCTGATTGCCCAAATCTTTTTTGCGACCTTTTTTGGGTTCACGGGGCTGGTGTTGGCGTTGCCGCTGACCGTGGTGGCTCAAGTTTGGTTCCAGGCAGTGTTGGTTGAGGATGTGCTGGATCATTGGGATCAGGGGCCGCGCTGGCTGCGATCAAGCCGAGAAGGGGCGATCGATTCCGATTCTGAACAGGCGTTACCGGCGGCCGTGGCCGTGGGTGGCGATGATTCTCAAGTTCCTGAGCCATCAGACTCCTGAGCTACAGGATTGGCGATCGCGAACCGTACAGCACTTTGGATTGTTGAGTTGAATGTTTGATCAAAACAGCCCAACATCCCCCAACGCCGCGAAACCCAGATCGCGCGATGACAGCCACCCGGCTAAAATGACAACAACTCACCACTTGCTCATGGTTGGGGCAAGTGCTTGCGCTACATGGCCTTTAGCGACAGTCGGCGCTACTATCAAATTTTGGAACTGGAACCTGGCGCTTCAGCCGAGGAAGTGAACCAGGCTTACAAAGACCTGGCTTTCGTTTGGCATCCCGATCGGATCCCAGACGACAATCCCCGTTTGAAAGCCAAGGCCCAAGAAAAACTGAAGCAGCTCAATGAAGCCCGGGGCTTCTTTCGGGCCCATTTTCGGCAGCGTCCCAGCAGCGGGGCCCCAGCGGAACGCACCGTCGCCCAACCCCATGGGCGATCGACAGCGCATCACCACAAAAACCCATACCATGCCGGTGTGCATCATCACGGCGCTAGCCATAGTGCCAGCAATGGCGCTAATCACAGTACGAACCACAGTACGAACCAGGGCGGCTCGGCCCAAGGTTTTGGGGCCAATGGGCAATCAACCCCCAAAGCAGGAACCTACGGAGCCAGTGCCAATGGCTCCAGTGGATCCAGCGCCTACGGATACAGCACCCAGGGTGCATCAACGGGGGCGGTTCACGGCCCAGGCATCCATCCCGAACCGGAGCCGTTCGCTTGGAAAACACCCCGTCGATCGCCCTTCAGTAGCCATCCCCCCGGTGACCCCACGGCGGAAACGACCGCCAATCGATCGCCCGAACCCCCACCCCGACGACCCCGCCCCCCGATCGTGCCGCCCCAATGGCAAGATCAACCGCCGCCTCGGCCCGCTGCCGACTTGAGCGGAGTCAAAATGCGCGGAGCCAACCTGCGGGAACGGGATTTTGCGAGCCGAAACCTCAGCGGGGCTGACCTAGCGGGAGCTGATTTGACGGATGCATTTATGCACCGCGTGAACCTGAGCGGGGCCAACCTGAGCGGGGCCCGGCTGTTTCGGGCCAACCTGCTGCAAGCGAACCTGAGCGGGGCCGACCTGAGCGGCACGGACTTGATCGGGGCTGACCTGAGTGGGGCTGACCTCCGGGGAGCCAATTTGACCAATGCCAAAATGACCGTCGGTGGGCGGCTGATGGTGCGGTTAACGGGGGCCAAGCTGGATGGGGCGATCGTCCCGGCGGATCTGAGGCGATCGCCCTAGCAATGGGTCAGGATTGCCCCCAGTCCTGGAATTGCACCTAAGCTTCCCAATCAGGACAAGCACCCTCCGTCCAACCAAAGGGATACATCCCGCAGATCAGCAGCGTGCCATTGTAGACCCGGCCATGGTAGTGGCGACAGCCCACACAGGCGGCATGGCGGTCAACCGGCGGCACTTTGGGGTTGAGCTGGTCGTAAAGCGCATCGTATTGGTTGAGGGTCGGCGGGGCCAAAGTTGCCCGGTCGCCCTCCGATTCCGGTTCTTCGGCGGTGAAAGGATTGACCGGAAAACCGGTTTCCGCCCAGTCTGCCCACAGGGGCGCTAACCAATCGTTCACCTCAGTGGCCCACTGTTCGATCGCCCCGTCCACCTCCTGGCACAGTCGATCGACCTCAATTCCCCACTGTTCAGCCAAATGGGTTTCCACTTGCTCCTGTAGGTTAAGGGCCGTTTGCTCCAGTTCCCGGGCCGAATCCGTTAGCCATTGATCCACCTGGGTCACGGTTGATTCCACCGATTCGGCCATGGTGGCGATCACTGCATCCATCGTGGCTTCCACTTCCCGGGCGATCGGCTCCCAATCCCGAGTAATGGGGGTCAACCACTGTTCAAGATTCTTAGCCCAGTTCCCGGCCCAATCATCTCTCCAATCGTCCATTCATATCTCCGCGTTTCCGCTTGGGGCCCCCATGTCACCAACCGCTGCCACCTCGGTGATGCGATCGAGTGGCCAGCTTGAGGGGCTGTTCCCAGCTTAAGAGCTGGATCCCGATCGCTGCCAAGGGGATCCCTCTAAATTCTTGGGGGTAATTCTTGGGGGTAATTCTTGGGGGCAATTCCTGGAGACGGTCGGTTATCTCCTCAAAGCCGAACCGGATCCCGATCGCCCCGCCACGGGTGTTTGCGCCTATGATGCCTACTATGATGTGCGTTGCACTTTTGCGCTGCTGCCTTTGAAGGCGCGATTTTTTTTCGGTACTTGCCCATGGATACTTCAATCAACCTGCTGGCCAACACCATCCTGCAATTCGTCAACATTTATACGTTGGTGATCTTCATTCGGATTCTGCTTAGTTGGTTTCCGAACATCGATTGGTTTTCCCAGCCCTTTGCCACAGTGGGGCAGTTAACCGATCCTTACCTGAATCTGTTTCGATCGATCATCCCGCCCCTGGGTGGCTTAGATTTTTCGCCTATGCTGGCCATTTTGGCGCTGCAATTGCTGTCCCAATTGGTCAGCAGCGCTGTGATGGCCTTGTAGCCAGAGGGCCCGGTCACCAATGGTTCAGAGCTGGCCCGGAGACGAGGGGCGATCGGGCTGGTGTTGTTGCTGGCGATAGAGACCATAGCCAATGGCGAAGGGTTTCAGCAGCCCATACAAACCAGCCAACACGCCCCAAATCAATCCAATCACCAGGGCCGGACGATGGGCCGCCAAGTCGTTGGCCATCCGCTCCAGCAGGGTATGGGGTTGGGTGAACAAGTCCCAACTGTTGAAGCGCCAAAACCGGCCCACAAACACCCCCACCGCCGACAGGCCATGGAGCAACTGTTCCATGAGCGGAATCCAGCGGCTGCGCCCGATCGCCCGGAGCCATCCATCCAGCCACACCAGTGACCAAACATAGGCCCCAAAGCCCACGGCCACAAACAGAACGTATTGCGGAATCACGATCATCACCGTGGCCCAAAGGGACGTGTAGCGATAGCGAATGTCGTTGACCAAATGAATCAAATCGGTCAAGACATAGGGCGCATTGGGTAAGAACAAAATGAACACGATCGCCAGCCCCCACCACAGGGGCGATCGGGGCGATCGAGCGGGGCGGTGTCGAAAGAGCCAAGCGGCAATTCCCAAAGGGACAATGGCTAAGAATAAATTCCAAGCCATCCAATAGCTGTTATCGGCCCAGAGTGCGATCGTAATCCGCAGCCACTGCGCCAATGTTTTGAGAAGGGGTTCCATAGCCGATCGCCTTGATCAGAAGCGTTTGAGATCAGAAGCGTTTGAGGACGGTTCAAATTGAGCCAGGCAAATTCGATCAGGCAAATTCAATCAGGCAAGTTAAACCGGGCAAATTTAACCAGATAGATTCAACCGAGCAAATTCAATTGGGCAAATTCAATCGAGCAAATCTAACCCGACCCAGATCCTCTCAGGAAGACTGAATCAAGGTTTGTAATCGATCGGCTGCCGGTTGGTCTCCCAAGGCCAAGTACAAATCTCGGGCCTGTTTCAGATGCTCGATCGCCTCAGCAGAACGGTGTTGAGATCGACGTAGACGGGCAAGCACCAGGTGTGGCTCCGGGTCGTGAGGATTATGGGCGATCGCCTGCTCCAGTTCCTTCGTTGCCTCGTCCCACTGCTCCTGTTGGATCAACACCCCAGCCCAGGCCACACGATAGGCCGCCTGATCCGGGTCAAGCCCCCTTGCTTGCCAAGTCTGTTCAATCGCCTTAGCCGCTTCGCCACGGCCTTGATAGGCGTAAAGATCTCTCGCCGCGATCGCCGCTTGCAGGGCCTGGGCCTGTGCGCCGTGGGCCTCCAGAGCCTTCGCCAGGGCCAAATGGGCATCGGGATCGCTGGGATGTTGCCGAATCGCCGCCTCCAGCAGGGGAGCCGCTTCCGCTGGCTGGTCATTGTCCAGCAGCGCAATGCCTGCCATCAGGGGCGATTCCGTCAAAGATGAAGCATTAAACGCACTGCTGCCGCCGGTTTGAACCGTTTCCGCGATCGCCCGCACCTGTTCCAACTTGCCCAGGGCCCAACTGGCGGTCTGTTGGACTTGTTGATCCGGGTCGCGGGCCGCCATGCCCATCATTTGGCTCAGGCGAGTCACTTGTTCATAAACCTGCGTTAAATCCCGAATCGCATTGGTGCGAACTTCCGGATTCGGATCCCGCAGGGCCAGGGCCATCGCCTCCAGGGTGGGTTCCAACACCCGCGACCCGATCGAGGTTAAAGCCGCGATCGACAGGCTTCGTTGCTTGGAATCCCCATTCAGCAACACATCCATCAGGGGGCGCAGGGCCCGAGAGTCGCCCCGTTGTCCCAATTCCCAAATGGCCTTGCGGCGATCGGCCGCGTTGTCGCTGCGGAGATTTTGAATCGCCCGCTCAATCAGGCTCGGTTGCACCACCCGCGTAGGCGCAAGGGCCATTGGACTGGGCAAGGGAGCCGTCGGGTTGGTTGCGGCATTGGGTGCGGCTTTCGGCGCAGCAGCGTTCGCCGCCGGACTGGGCAAGGGAGCAGACGCTGCCGGTTCAGGCGCTGTGGATTCCGCAGGAGCCGGAGCCGCTGTTCCCGTAGGCTCGGCCGAAGGTTCCGCATTGGCTGCTGGGGCTGGTTTTTGCCAAGGAAACAACCGGCGACGGGGTTTCGATTCTGGCTTGATCTCCGGCGGTGCGATCGGGGCGGCCGTTTCCAACGCCATAGCATTTTGACCATTGTGAACCGCCGCACTGTGGGCATCGAGGGTGGGGCCCACATCCCGAGGCCGGGTCGATCGCGCCGCCGGAGCCAACGGAGCGCCCCAAGGGTCGATCGCCTCCAAACCCTCTACGGCATCCGGATCCGCCAAAGGGTCAAAATCTGCCTCCGACTCCGCATCCGCCTCATCCCAACCAAAATGCTCATTATTCCGAACTTGGCGAACAAACCAAACCAAGCCCCCCAACAAACCAAGCCCCCCAATTCCCGCCGCCCCAAACAATACGATTCGGCGTTGGAAAGCCCGTTGATCGTTTTTGGGTTTCTTGGGCTTTTTATTTTGTTGGTTCTGATTATTATTTTGATTATTATTTTGATTATTGCCTGAATTATTGGGCTGACTATTTTGATTATTCTGGCTATTGGAATTATTGCTATCAGAATTACTATTTGAATCGTTGTTGGAATTGCCTTGATTGCCTGAATTATCTTGCCCAGAATTTTGCCCAGAATTTTGCCCAGCATTCGCCGGTTGCGATTCATTGGGAGCCGCCTGGGCCACAGGCATCGATGCTGAGGATGGCAAAGACTGGCTAGAACTGCGGTTGGGGCCGCTGATGGCCGGTTGAACTTGGAGCAAGGCTTGGGCCACCGTTTCCGTGGCCGCCAGTCCACCGCCGGGGGTGGCCAAACTGCCCAACATCACGATCGCCATGGCCCGGGCTGCGCGATCGCGGGTGCGGGATTTGGCTCCTGTCCAACTAGCTCGCTTCATAAACAACCGATCGAAAGGGGGCGCGAAATTTGCAGAAAACTTGCGGAAAACGCCTGGAACAGACGCTTGCAAGAGCCTAAAGACGAAGGCTCCTATTCATCATTCCCTGAGATGCCACAAGCAAGACAATCGTAGGCCAGGAGTTTCAGATTCTTTGCTGATTCCTTCAATGCACCGATCCAAACAGGTTTGCATCTTCTAGACCAATGGGAGCGAATCCGTTTGCCGATCCGTTTGCTGACGTTGGCTTGCGGCCGCGATCGATACGTCTATCGATACATTTCCTGTCGAGACTTCTGTTGATATCTCTATTGTGGCATTGGTGTTTGTGGCATTGGTGCTCGATCGTCACCCCCCCTAGGGTCGCGGTGTGCCGGTGGGGCTGGGATTGCTTTGGGCGGGCGCTGCATTAGGTTTACGTGGCTCCGTAGGTGACATCAGTTGAATTGAGTCAAAAAAAGCCTGCACCTGTGGAACCTTGAGTTTGCCGTCTTCGGCCGCCACAATGGCCCGATACCAAATTCCGTTGGCATAGAAAATTCGCACCCGGGCCGCAAAGCCACCCGATCGCGACAATTCCAGATCGCGCCCTTGGAAACCACTCTGTTGCAAGGGTTTTTCGGAAACCACCTTGGCGGAAATGCCCTTGGCGATGCTGTCGCGACTGGCATCCAAAGCCTTGACCACATCCAACCCCGTGCCCGCCGGAACCGGAAAGCGATTGTGAGCAAACAGATAAAACCGCTTGGCCGGTCGGTCTTGGTAGCGGAGCATAATCACTTCCGCCGGCCCCACTTCGGTGGGAACACGGCTAGTTTCTTCCTGGGGTTTGGCGGGAAACGCCACGGAAAAGCCGGCCTGGGGCGATTGGTAGCGTGGCCAGGTTTTCAGTAATCCGGCGATCGTGTTGGGGGTGGCGGAAGGGCTGGGCAACAGGGCCGCCGGGGCCACGTCCGGCAGCGTGATGCCTCCCGGTTGGGCAGCGGGCTGGGAGGTGGTGACTTGGTTGGTGCAGCCGATCGAGAGGCTACCCAGGCCCAAACTGAGCAGGATTAGCCCGATCGGGCGAAACCAGTGAACGGACAACGGAAGAATGCGATCGAGCATGGAACGCCAGCAATGAAACAGCAAAAAGGCTTGGGCCCGAAACGCCCTCCATTATGCGTTGCTGATTGCCCGGCTGCTCATTAGATCGGCTTAGATCGATCTGATCGCCAACGAATCAGGGACTGCAAGGCTCCGTGATCACCGAATAAGCTCGATCGCCCTGAATTGGCTGATTCTGGATTGACTGATTCTGGATTGGTTGGCCCATTTCGCCCATCCCGCAGCAACACCACAAAGGAACCGGCCCCCAAGCCCTCCTGGGGAAACATTCGATAGCAAGGAAAAGCGGCGTGGGTCGATCGCCAAGGCTCCAGTGCCGGAACGGGTTGCGGCTCCAGGTGGGGGAATCGATCGAGCAGCCATTGGGTGGCCCCTTCGTTTTCCTCGATCGCGTAGGTGCAGGTCATGTAGGCCAACCAGCCGCCGGGAGCCACCAGGGCCGCCGCATTGGCCAAAATTCGTTTTTGGCGATTGGCATTTTTCCCGATCGTCAAGGGATGAAAACAACCGGGATTTTTCTCCCCTTTAGCCAACAGGGATTGGCCCGAGCAGGGCGCATCCACAATCACCAAATCCGCCCAGCCGGGAATCGCCTGGGCCAAGGTTTCCGGGTCGGCACAGGTGGCGATCGCCGGGTCAAGGCCGCAGCGTTTCAGGTTGCTGATCAACATGCCGATCCGTTTGCCGATCGCCTCATTGGCCACCAGCAGCGACGGTTTCAGCGCCCGCCAAGCAAAGACACTTTTACCCCCCGGCGCGGCGCAGAGATCCACCAGCCGATCGACCCGATCGGGAATTGCCAGCAGGGCCGAAGCCGCAAACACCGAAGAAAAATCCAAACAATAGAACGCGCCCGCTTCGTGCAGGGGATGCTTGCCGGGTCGCCGGTTGGCCGATTGGTCGGCGGTCACATCGAGCCGATCGACCCAGGCCGGCTGCATCGCCAAAGGCAGCAGGGCCGCGAAGGGAGACGGATCGGGGCGATCGGCCAGCCACAACAAACAGGGCGCAAACCGCTGGGCTTGGCCAAGGCTCTGGACAAAGGCCGATCGCTCGATCGTGTCCCCAAACAGGCGATCGGCCAGCTTCAGCAACAGCCGCGACGGCTCCACCGCGATCGGCTCCGCTGCCGCTGGTTTGGTCGATCGTTTCTTCGATTTGCCCATCTCCACTCGCCCCCAACGGTAAGTAGACAAGGGGCTTAAGCCCCTTGCCCCCCAGGATCACAGCTCGGATCAGTGCGCCACTGGTTCCTTAAACGGCGGCGCGATTCAGATCCAACACCGCTTGCAGGCGATCGAGCACCAGTTGCCGATCCAAGTAGGACAGCAGCGGCCCCGCCTTCGGGCCCCGTTCCTTGTTCAAAAACGCCAGATAAATCGCCGAAAAGGCCACCGGCATTTTCAAATCCAGCTCCCGCGTTGTGGCAAACAAGGCCGTTTGCAGGGATTCGCCGTCCCAGCTCTCAACCGTTGCCAAGGTCTTCAGCAAGGCTTCCACATAGTTAGTTTGTTCCGGCGACAGTTGATTCGCCCGCTCCGGAATCGTATCCAGATAAAGCACCAACTTTTCTTCTTCGTCGGCGTAGTCATTCAGCCACTTTTGAGCAGCCGAAATCCGTTCGCGAGCAATTTGCCAATCGTAATCATTCAAAGGTTCAGCCGATCGCGCCGCCACTTCCTTTTCCACATCCAAATGGGGCACTTGCAACAGCGAAATCGCCGTGCTCAATTCAAAGGGTTGGTAGGGCTGAATTTCCCCATCCAACTGGGCATAAAACAGCGCCATCCAATCTTCGTTCAGTTCCGGTGGTTGGCCGCCATTGGCGATCGTTTCTCGGCGATATTTGTCGATCAAATTGTCGTAATCGCGGAACACACGCGTGATGCTTTCGTAGTTGGGTGCGAAGTTAATCGCCGTGCGGGGCGGGGTGCGCAACATCAAAAATCGCAACAACTGCGGCGGCAACAGATCAGCAATTTCGCGAGCGCTGGAACCGATGCCCTTGGAAGAACTCATTTTCGTGCCATTGACCAAAATGAATTCGTAGGGCGAATGGAAGGGCGGTTGCTGACCCAAAACCTTACGGGAAATGGCGTTGGCTACGTCGCGGGAGCCGCCCTTTTGGGAATGGTCTTTACCGGCTAGCTCGATCGTCACGCCCAGCAATTCCCACTTGGCCACCCACTCGACTTTCCAGGGCAGTTTGCCGTTGCCATCGAAGGGCGAAACCCAACCGGAATGGCCACAACCTTGGGTGTAGTCCGTGGCATTGGGATCGCAGGTGTAGAACACTTTGCCATCTTGGTAGTCGGTGACTTGGGTGGTGGCAATTTTGCCGCAATGTTCGCAAATCACCTGGAAGGGATACCAGTTGCTGGGGCGATCGGCCTTGCTGACTTCTTTATAGGCTTCACGCACCAACTGGGCATTTTTCAAGAAGCGATCGATCGCAGGATTCAGCTTGCCCGATCGATACAAATCCCGCAGGTAATAAATCTCGGGCCGCACCCCCAAATACTCAAACACATCCAGAAATTCGCCCATGAAATATTTGGCGTAATCACTGGCGCGATCGCCCGGTGCGGTTTCATCGGGCGAGGGCACATTGCAGAGGGGCCAGCCCAAATAGCGCTCAAACTTTTCCCGATCGAGGTAGCGCGGCACGGTGTCCAGCGCGTCGTAATCATCCACGCCGTAGATGAATTTCACGGGCTTGCCGGCCTGTTTCAGGGCGCGATAGATCGTGTCGTGAATCACGACTCCCCGCAAGGAGCCAACGTGAACACGCCCCGATGGCGTTTTGGAGTCGTTAACGATCTGTGGACCCTGTGCGTCGGCGGCGATTTTATCTGCCCAGAAACTCATGGCGGTGGGGCGGTGATGACGAGGTAATGGTTACAGAAAAAGATGGGTGCAGAATGCCAAGGTTGCAAAATGCCTATTCATTTTAGGGACTTGGGGCCTTTTACGCGCGATCGCCCCTGAAAGGACACTGAAAACGCTGCATTGCCAAAGACTAATTGAGCGGCTTGGGTCGATCAGGTTGATTCAGTTAATCCAGCAATCCAGTCCCTTTCAACGCTTTTCGTCCAACCCGGCCGATCGCCCGTTGGCATAATTGAGACCAATTGCCATCTTGAGGACAAACCGATGGTTGCCCCAATTCCCCCGATCGAGCCGGGATGGGTTTGGATCCCGACTCGATCGACCCCTAGGGCCCTGAGCTACCAGCCCGAGTGACCACCATCAGCACTCGCAGCCATCGGGATTGTGGCCAATATCACCCCTACAACAACCCAGAAACCTCGTAGAGCTGGCGGGTGCGGGACAAAATCTTATCGCCATAGTTCATATCCGCCTCCCAACGCCCACTCAGCAGCGCCACCGTGGGAGCCACGCCACGCGGCACAAAGCTAAACCGAGGATCCACCACCGCATTGGCCAAGGGTTCTGTGCTGGCGTAGGCCTTGAGGTGTTGGATGTGGGCCCGCACCCCCAGCCGCGCACTGGCAAAGGAAGCCCCCTCGGGATTGCCGCCCAAGGCCCCCAGCCCCCCAAAGTTGTTTTGGCTGGATTTGGTGGGGCCCGGAAATTGCAGAAAGTCCGTTTCCACGCACATTTGGGCAAAGGCTAGATCAAAATTGACACCCTCGGCGATCGCCTCTTCGCGGTAAAGACGCGGTAAATCGGGAAATTGGCTACCCGCATTGGGGTTAAAGGCTCTCAGAAAGGTCAGCATTTGGGAATCAACGGTGCTGCCCAGTCCCATGATCTGCCCTTTCAAGGTGTTGGAAACCAGAAGGTTGGTGCGGAGGGTGACGGCGCGGGTTTGGCTGTTCCAACCTACGGAGATGTTGTACTGCCGCAGGTCGATCGCCTTGAAATAAACGATGTTTTGGTAGCGCACTCGAACGATTTGCGGGTTGGTGGCCACCTTGATGCCCAGGCGATCGGCCAGGTCGATCGGGATATAGGAATTGCCATTGATCAGCACGCCCCGCTCGGGATAGCGCTGATTATTCACCTCAATTTGAATACTGCTGTAGGGCTGGGCAGGGAATTCCAGCAAAATTTGTTGCAGGCCATCGCTGAGGCCGGTGGCAATGCCCCAACCTTGATTTTTGAGAATCGTGCGATCAGTCTCGTTGGTTAAAAAGCCCACTTCCACCAACAGCGAAGGAACCGTCAGTTGGCGACAAAACAGCCGATTCCCCAACCCCGTGGCCGTGTCGGGCAATGCCCCCCGCGAAAGGAGTTGGGGAACCCGCGCCAGGGTCGATCGCAACAGGATTTCTGCCTGGGTTTGGCGCACCTGATTATTCGCAATGAAATAGACCGTTGTGCCTCGGGTGGCGGGGTTGCTGGAACCATCCAAGTGAATTTCCAAGGCCACATCCCCGGCGCGCCCTCGGGCATTGATCCAAGCGATTGTCTGTTGCAGGCTCAAATCATCGGGAACCATCAGCACTTCAACGCCCCGCCGTTGCAGGGTTTGGGCCGTGGCTTCCCGCAGCCAAATCATTTCCCGGGCTTCGGTGGTTCCTGCCGCCATAATGCCAGGATCCAAAACCCCGTTTTCATAGCCCCCATGGCCCGCTGAAAGGAGAACCCGCCCCATGAATTACTCTCGATCGAACTTCGACCAATGCTAGATCACCCGATTCCCAAAAATCACTAGGAGCGTTGGTGTTCAGAATCCTTCCGAACGATTCCGAGGTCGATCGAGTGGTTGCTTGGCCAACCGAGTTGGAATTTCCCACCCTTGATCTGGTCGAAATTCACCGTTTTGGAGCCACAAGCAACGGAGCTGGCGGCCGTCCGGTACACTGCATAGATCCGTTGTCGGGTCGATCGCCCGGTTTGCTGATCATGGTTGAAGCTGCTGCATTTTCTGAGCACCCAAATCCTGAAGATTTAGAAAACTTAGAAAATTTACAAAATCTAGAAACCCTTGAACAAGAAAAATTTGCAGCGTTAGAAGACTTACCAGAGCCGGAGGAATTGCCCGATCGGTCGGTGGCCAACGGCGATGACTTGCCCGATGATTTGGTGTCGGCCTTGGCGATGCCCTTGCGGGGCGCAAAATTGCCACCCATACCCACAACCACCCAGCAGCCGGCCGAAAAAACCTCAGCCGAAACAACAGCAACTGAGCATGACCCGGCTCAATTGCTCACCACTTTGGCAACCAGCTCGAAAGCCAGCGACGAAGTTCCCATGGCCGAGTTGCCGCCCCTGTCGCCGGAAGCAGCTAAGCTGGCGCGGGAATTGCTGACGGGAGCCGATCGCCCCGTGGCGGATCTGACCGGGGAACGGGGGCCCCAAGTGCGCCTCTGGATTCCGGGCGGGGTTGAATTGACTGGATCTACCGAATCTGCTGAATCTGCGGAGACAGAATCCGCGACGGGTCAGGAATCGCCGCCAGCATCCCCAGCCGAATCCCAGCCAGAATTGCAAGGGGCTGCTCCTGAGGCTGTCGAGGCTATCAAGGCTGCCGAGATTAACCCTTCTGCCCAAAAGCCCTTCGAGGTCAAACCCTCCGAGATTAAAACAAGCAACAACCAAGGGAGCGCCGATCGAACCCAACCGGTGCGCCTGGTGCTGCCGCCGGACTTTGTGGCCGAACAGCCCGATCGGGGCTTGGCCTGGACAGACTTGTGGCAACAACTCATGCATCGGCTCTATGGGGGAGAACGGGGCTGGACACCTGATGACCCCGTTACGCTGCAAGCGATCGATCGGGCCTTGGAAGCCAGACAACTGAAGGCGATCGCCGAGGCGCTCCAGGAGGTGCAACTGCGGCTGACCCGGCTGGAAACCAACCATCCCGCCACCGCTGCCCTGGCGATCGAAATGGGCTATGCACTGCAGTTCACACCGCCCGCACCGACCCAGGAACCGATCGCGGCTAATCCTAACCTCGACCTTGCGCCCGATTGTTTGTATTTGGACAAAACCTTGCGATCGGGGGTGGAAATTCGCTATCCGGGCACGGTGGTGATTCGCGGCGATGCCAACCCGGGCAGCGCGATCGCGGCCGGGGGCGACATCCTCGTTTGGGGGCGGCTTTGTGGCGTGGCCCACGCAGGCATCAACGGCAACGAAAGCGCCATCATCATGGCCCTGAACCTGGCGACCAATCAGGTGCGCATTGCCAGTCGCACCGCCCGGGTTCCCGAGTCCAAGCTCGATGTGCCCTGTCCGGAAGTGGCCTACATTTCCGAAAAAGGGATCCGAATCTCGCCGGCCGCCGACTTTGCCAAAAATGAAGTGCGATCGCGCCTGGGGGAACCACCCGCCTAAACGCTTGCCTCAACCCCCGATCGCCCCTCGATCACCATGCTAAATTGAGGTGTCTTTGCGGGTTCCGCCCGATCGCACCGCCCTTGGCTGTTCTGAATCCACCCTTCTCGATCGACCCTTCAGCCGTTGTCAACTATCAGGCAATTCCATGAGCCGCATCATCGTAATCACCTCCGGCAAAGGTGGCGTAGGCAAAACCACCTGCACCGCCAACTTGGGCATGGCCCTGGCGCAACTGGGGCGAAAAGTGGCGCTAGTGGATGCCGACTTTGGCCTACGTAACCTAGACCTGTTGTTGGGTCTGGAAAATCGCGTGGTCTATACCGCCGTGGAATATCTGGCCGGTGAGTGCCGCCTGGAGCAGGCCCTCGTGCGCGACAAACGACAGCCCCGATTGGTGCTGATGCCTGCCGCCCAAAACCGCACCAAAGAATCGGTCACCCCCGACCAAATGAAAGCGTTGGTTTTGACCCTGGCCAAAAGCTTTGACTATGTGTTGGTGGACTGTCCGGCGGGTATTGAAATGGGCTTCCGCAACGCGATCGCCGCCGCCCGCGAAGCGATCATTGTCACCACCCCCGAAATTGCCGCCGTGCGCGATGCCGATCGGGTGGTGGGCCTTTTGGAAGCGGAGGGCATCAAAAATGTTCGGTTGGTGGTGAACCGGCTGCGGCCGCAAATGGTGCAAGCCAACGACATGATGTCCGTGGACGATGTGCGCGAAATTTTGGCGATTCCGCTGGTGGGGATTTTGCCCGACGATGAACGGGTGATCACTTCCACCAACCGAGGGGAACCGCTGGTGCTGTCCGAGCAAGTCTCCGTGCCCAAGATGGCGTTTAGTAACATTGCGCGCCGCCTGGAGGGTCAAAACGTGGAATTTTTAGACCTCACCGCCAGCCATGATTCCTTGCTCAAGCGGCTGAAGCGCTGGCTGAAGGGTAGCCCTCGCGGTTAGCCTGGATGGGTTGGCCGCTCCCGATCGGCCGCTGGAAGCTTCCCTGACCGATGGCTAAGCTTTGGCCAAGCTGTCCAATCAATCTGGTGGTGTGTCTTGACCGTAGGGGCTGTTGCGATCGCCCGGGGCCCATGACCGGCGCAAAACCAATCAACGCCAATCAATCGGGCGGCTTTGGCTCCGTTGGCAACCAGCCCTCAACCCACAACTCGTTTTTTCCCTCAGATCGCCCTTCGATCCAGCGCGCTGCGTTACCTGCGTCATGTTAAGCGAACTTCTCGATAAACTTTTTGCCCGCGATCCCGACAGCCGCAGCGTGGTGAAACAGCGGTTGCAATTGCTGTTAGCCCATGACCGAACTGATCTTTCGCCGCAATCGCTCGATCGAATGCGCCAAGAGATTTTGGATGTGATTTCTCGCTACGTGGAAATTGATAGCGAGGGATTGCAGTTCATGCTGGAAAACGACCTTCGCACCACGGCGTTGATTGCAAATGTGCCCATTCGGCGGGTGCGCCCGGACAATGAACCCTCGGAGGAAGCGGCCGCAGCCATGGAAACCCCGATCGAGCGTGTGATCCCGGAAGCCCCTGCTGAAGCGGACGAAATCATCGATTTGGAATCTTTGCCGCTCGATGGGCCCACGGAAATTACCCCCTAGCAAGGTAGATCAGCCAGTGTTGGGTAATGGCGATGCGGAAGGCCCCATGAAACCGCAGAAGGGCAGTCAGTCCCAATCGGGGGAGGCAGTGGACAAGGGGGAAACAACGACCTTGGCCACGGTGCGATCGCGCTGGGTGCAGCGGCTGCGGCACGATCGCGCGATCGCCGTGATTCGATCGCACAACTGGCTTCAGGGGTTAGCCATGGCCCAGGCGGCCGCCGAAGGGGGCCTGCGACTCATTGAAATTACTTGGAACAGCGTTCGACCGGCGGAGTTGGTGGCGGAACTGCGCGATCGCTTGCCCCATTGCCAAATTGGGGCCGGCACGCTGTTGGATGCATCCATGGTGCGGGAAGCGGTGGCGGCGGGGGCCCAATTTGGCTTTGCACCCTTTGGCGACTCGGGGGCGATCGCGGCGGCGGTGGCGGCCGGCATCCCGATCGTGCCGGGAGCCTTGACCCCCACGGAAATTGCCCAAGCTTGGCGGGCCGGAGCCAGCAGCGTTAAGGTGTTCCCCATTTCTGCGGTGGGCGGGGCTGCCTACGTGCGATCGCTCGTGCCCGTGTTGCCCATGCCGCTGATTCCCACCGGAGGGGTCACTTTGGCCAATGCGGCGGAATTTTTGGCGGCCGGGGCGATCGCGATCGGCCTGTCGGGGGAACTGTTTCCAGCGGAAGCCGTGGCAGCTGGTCGTTGGGATCACGTGCGCGATCGGGCCCGTCGCTTGGCTGAACAGGTGGCCCCCCACTGTCTCCCAGAGACGACCCCGCCTCTCGAAGATCTCCGCCCCTAGGCCAACCGCCCGGCGACATTCTGGCCAATCAACCGGATACACCAGAAAATCAACTGGGAAACCGATCATCTTTCAAGCACTTCGTGGCCCCAATCATTGGCCCCACGAAAATTGCCCGGTTAAAATGCGGAACAATCTGCTCGATCGCTGTGCTGCGGACTTGGCAGATTTTTTTGCAGACTTGGCAGATTTTGCAAATTTTTTTAGGAACCTCCATGACAGGGCTGCTGGCAAAACTCGATGACACCCGCGATCGAGTGGTCGATCGCACCCGAGAACTCAGACAACGGCCGCCCCAATGGTTGCGTCGGCCCAAGTTTTTGATTGCGGGGGCACTGGTGACCTTTGCCGCCTCCTGGGCCGGGGCCCAATCCAGCGCCGCTCACTACTACTTCGATCAGTGGGAGCGGGCGCAACTGACCAAAACCCTGGCCGTTCTGAACCAACCCACGCCGGATCAGCAACCCCGCTGGGCCGCCATCACCGATCAACGCTGGAGCTTTTTGGAGCGATCGACCCGGGCCATGGCCCAAGCCGCCAGCACCGGCCTGGTGAACTTTAAGGAACTGCCCTTTAATCCCAAGGCATCGATGGCAATTCTGAAGCGGCTGGATAATGTTCGTTGGCTCCAAGTCGATATTGGCAACCAACGATTAACCGCCTGGGAAGGAAATCGCCAAGTCCGCACGGATGCGGTTTCCACCGGCAAAGCCCGCACACCCACCCTGCCCGGCACCTGGACGATTTACACCAAGCTGCGATCAACCCGGATGCGCGGCCCCGGCTATGACGTGCCCAATGTGCCCTACACGATGTATTACGACGGGGGCTATGGCATCCATGGAGCCTACTGGCACAACAACTTCGGCACACCCATGAGCCACGGTTGCACGAACCTCCCCGTGTCTACCTCCCGCTGGTATTTCAACTGGGCAGAGGTGGGCACGCCTGTGGTGGCCCATCGCTAGGGGCGATTGGGGCTGGTTGGATCTGGATCCCGCACCCACAGGGCCAAGCCGCCACTGCGCCCCCGAGCCGCCAGCCCCGATTCACCGGCCCAACAGAACGCAAAAAAGGGCAAATAACCGATCGCCCGGCGGTTAAATGGCTCCTGGGTTAGGGCCTTGGTGGCCGATCGCTCGCCCCGGACTGGGCCGCGATACACCACCCGATCGCCAAGCCCGATCGCCAGTTCCAAAAAATCAAAAGCCAGTAAATTTCGTTGGCCCACCCAACGGGCCGGGCCAGAAAACTCCATAAAAATTGGCCCCACCTGCACTCGGTTGGTGATTTGGGCGATCGCCCCCGTAGCTTCGTTGGCCAAAAAAGTCAGATAGGCCGGGGCAAAGGCTGGAAAGTAAAACCCCCGATCGCGCTGGGCCGACTTTTTGGGCGACACCACCCCCAAACGCCAGCGACCCACCAGCGACCTTTCCGAGAGCTGCACCCGATCGCGGCGGGTTTGGGTTTCCACGGTTTTCAGCGCGGTCACCACGGCGGCCGGCCGCGGGCGCTCAGGCTCAGACTGGGGATTTTGGATCGATCGCGCCGTCTGTTCCAGCAGTTGCGCGGCGGCCGGTTGCATTGCGATTTCGGTTGCCATGATGGAGGCGGTCATAGTCATATAGCCATAGTCAATAATAGTTCTGCTCTTCGGGATGCCAACGGCTCCCGGCCACCCCTCCTCGATCTGCTATTCCTTCTCGATCCGCCATGCATATCTCGCCATGAATATTTTGATTAGCAACGATGACGGGATTTTTGCCCTGGGCATTCGCGCCCTTGCCAATGCCTGCGCCGAAGCGGGTCACCAAGTGACGATCGTCTGTCCCGATCGGGAACGTTCCGCCACGGGGCACGGCCTAACGCTTCAGGATCCCATTCGCACGGAACTGGTTCCCAACCTGTTTCACCCCAGCATCACCGCTTGGGCCTGTTCTGGAACACCCGCCGATTGCGTCAAGCTGGCCCTGGGGGCCCTGCTCGATCGCAAGCCCGATGTGGTGCTGTCGGGGATTAACCACGGCCCCAACCTGGGAACCGATGTGCTCTACTCGGGAACCGTTTCGGCAGCCATGGAAGGCCTGCTGGAGGATATTCCCAGCTTTGCCTTCAGCCTGGCCAAGTTTGGCCATCTTGACTTCAGTGCCGCCGCCGAGTTTGCCGTGCAAGCGGTGGCCCAACTGATTGCCCAGCCGCCCGCCCGGCCCATGCTGCTGAATGTGAATATTCCAGCGCCCGACGGCCCGATCGCGGGTGTGCAGCTCACCAAACTGGGTTTCCGGCGCTATCACGATCTGTTTGAAAAGCGGGTGGATCCCCGTGGCCGTACCTACTATTGGCTGTCGGGAGAAGTGCTTGAAGAAATTGACCCGGAAACCATGCCCGGGGGCCAAACTTCGCCCCTGATCACCGATGTGCAAGGAATTCGGCAAAACTACATTACCCTCACTCCCTTGCATTTCAATTTGACCGATTGGGCGGAGATGCCCACCTGGCAACCTTGGATCGATCGACTGGCCGAAAGTTACGGGCCCGTGCCTAATCCCGCAGGCTAATCCATCAGGTCAATTTCCCAAGAATGGGTTAATCAACCGTTTAAATACCCCAAATTTGCAGAGACACGGAGCGCGATCGGGGGCCGTCTAACTCAAACAGCAACACCGATTGCCATTGCCCCAAACCCAAGACCCCATTCACTAGAGGAATCGCCTGAGAGTTGCTCAGGGCGATCGCCATCAGATGGGAATGGGCATTGATCGGTTCATCTTCCGGCACATCTCGCAAATGCAGATCATTGTGGCGATAGGAACCCATCGGCGGGGCCAAAGTTTTGAGCCAAACCTTCAAATCCTGCAACAATCGCACTTCATATTCATTCACCGCCAAGGCCGTGGTGGTATGCAAAGAAGAGACCAGAATTTGACCGTTTTGAGCACCGGTTTGGTGACAAAATTCGGCAACTTTTTCGCGAATTTCGGGAGTTAAATCATAGATTTCAATCCCTGAATCGGTGTTTCGTTTCAGGGTGTGGTGAACAATTTGCATGGAGCTAAGGGAACAATGGGCAGAGAACGAAAAGAAAAATCAACAGAATCAAATCGGATCGAACAGGATCGGATAGGGCTGAATTGATTTGAATTGGGTTGAATTGGGTTGATTTGAATTAACTTGGATTGCTAACTGGGCGGTAGTTCCAGGGGCAAATTACCCAACGCACCCTTCCGAAAGTCTTGCAACAGGGTACGGGCCGCCCGTTCCCGATCGCCCTGATAACGAAATTCCGCCAACGCGGGCACATAGTCCTCGCCGTTCAGGAGTCCCGGAGCTAAGCCATAGCGTTTTTCCAATGCCCGATCGCCCGTCGATCGCGCCGTTGCCTTCGGGATTTCCGTGGCGATTTCGGTTAAAGATCCCGGCGAGGTTTCTGTCAAAGATTCCGGCAAAGTTTCTGGCGAAATATCCGCCGAGGTTTCTGAGGTCGGTTGCGGATCCAAATGCAACCCGCAGAGCAAATCCACCAAAGCCGCCGCCACTTTTTGGTTGTCGTAGGCCGCTTGGCCAATGTCGTCGCAAATGGCTAGCTTCACGGCCGCCGACTGATCCACCAAATTGGCGGGCAAAATACCCGGCGCATCCAGTAATTCCAACTCCGAAGAAATTCGCACCCACCGCAATTGGCGCGTTACCCCCGGTTTGGCCGCACTTTCCACCACGCGCCGCTTCACCAATCGGTTAATCAGCGCCGACTTGCCCACATTCGGAAACCCAATCACCGCCGCCCGCACTGGCCGCGGCCGCATTCCCCGTTGCAACCGTCGCTCATTCACCCAAGCCGCCACATCCTGGGCCGCATGGGCGATCGACTTCACCCCCTGGCCCTGGCGTGCATCGGTGAAATAGGGTGTTTCCCCTTGCGATCGCATCCATTGTTCCCAATTTTGGCGAATGGGCCCCGGGATGGAGTCCACCCGATTCAGCACCAACACGCGGCCGGTTTTAGTACCGGGGCGCTCCAGCCAACTTTGCAACTTTGGGTGATGGGTGGCCAGGGGAATTCGTGCATCCCGCACCTCAAAAACCACATCCACCAATTTGAGTTGCTCCAGAAGGGCTTTTTCGGCTTTGGCAATGTGACCGGGATACCACTGAATGGTTGGGGTAATCATGGGCGGGCAAGGGTGGAGAAGAACTGGAAACGGGCTACTCGTTCATGTCTTTGTAGGTGGCGACGGCGGAAGGCGAAATGCGATTGAGATATCGGAAAATCCAATACTTAATCACAGCATCCAAAATCACCGGAAAGGTCGCAATAAACAAAAACATGAAGTCTTTATTTTCCGGTAGCCCCAGGTGTCGAGAAATGCCGCTGACCACCACTTCCCAGCCGTGGGCCGAGTGATATCCCACAAAGATATCGGTTGAAAGAATGATCACGAAGGCCTTAGCGCTGTCGCTCAGACCATACATAATCTCATCAATGAAGGACTTGAGAACGGCAATTTCTTCACGACTATAGGCAATGACTAGCCCAAAGCCGGCCAGGGACAGGAAATCGGAAAAGACGTTTTTGAGGGCATCGGCGCTGCGAACCCAGGATTCATTGGCAATTTCTTCGGCTTTTTCTTGAACTTTTTCCTCAATTTCTTCGGGGGTGAGTTTGGGGGTTTTGCCCAGCAAGGACTGGAAATGTAAGAAGTTTTCATAGCGCTCTAGCTCAACCATGGCCTCTTCTTGCATGTCCATGTTGAGAAAGACGTTGTTGATGCCGGGGTGATAGACCCGATCGACAATCGGCCCCACCAGAAAGTTTTTGGACATCTGCTGCACCAACAGGGGCACCAAAATTAGCAGCAAGATGAATTTGAGCGAAACGATCGTCCGCACTTTGGAGGTGCGATAGTTTTGCAGCACTTCTTCTTCGGAACGATCGTCCAGGTCGCGCCGCACGCGATCGAAGGTGGTGAGGAGCGATCGGGGAATGAGGCCGGTGCTGCCGGTGGCGGAGGGTTTGCGCATTCCGCCGGAGATGTTGCGCGTGGCCACGTTCAGGGCCCCGGCTCGCCAACTGGAGGGCCGCTTGGGGCGAATTTTGGCGGCGTTGGCGGCGGCCTGCCACGATCGGGACTGGTCTAGGGGCGCGGTGGTGGTGGGGGCGGTGACGGGGGGCGATTCCTCTGGGGTGGCGGGCAGGTTGTCGCTGTTGAGTTCCAGCCGATCGACCGATCGACCGTGGACATAGCGATCCAAGATATTGTCGATTAGCTCCAGTTTTTTGAGCACGATGAAGGAGCGATCGCCCGGTTCCGAAAATCGCCGGCCGCTCGCGTCGGTGCTGGTGGCGATCGGGGCGTTGGGATTGCTCAGTCCCGATTCCGTTTTGCGGCTGGGAATCCCGATCGTCTTGGTGCCAAAATCCAAAAAAGCATTGCTGCTGTTGAATTCCCACAACCGCACATCGATCATTTTCAGTTGTTTTTGCAGCTCGGTGCGAAAGTAATCGCAGGTGCTTTCGCCGTAGCGGGTGCTGTCGAGGTCGATTGGATTGCCCTCGAAATAGCGATCTTCCAGGGCCCGAATGGCGAGGGCCGCTTCATAGGCCTGGTTGAGCGCCCGTTCTGGGGTGGACTCGTACCAACTCCCCGCATTCGCCCAGAGCGATCGCAAACCCGGAAGCCACCGATTCTTCATATTGCTCAAATCAAAGGCGGTTGAAATGCTGTGGCCTGAAATGCTGTGGCCAGCGATCGGGCTGACAAGTTAACATCGTTCCCTGACAAAGATTCAGGGAATTCCGAACCATGATTGAACCCCACATAGTTGCGCAAAGAAACCCAAAGGGCAACCCGGGAACGGGGCTGGAGGGCTGGGGCTAGGGTAATCGTTTGGAATCACTGGGCGATCGGTATCATAGCAAAACCATCATTTTTCCGTGCTTGTGGCTAACCATTTCCCGGACTCCGCCACGTTTGCGCCCGATCGCCCGGCTTCGATCGCCCGATCCATTTGGATCACGGGCGGGGCCCTCAGCGGCAAAACCCAAACCCTGGTCGATTGGTTCCAGAAATTGCGGGATCAGTTGCCCCCGGGGAGTCGGGTGTTGGCCCTGGCGGCCAGCAGCGAAACCCGTTGGGCCCTGATGGAACGGTTGGCGGCGGTGGGCTGGCCAGCAATCGACTGCACCACGCCTCTGGGTTTTTTTGAGCAGGAGGTGATGCTGTTCTATCCGTTGCTAGCGGAGCGGGCGGGGTTTGTGCCGCAATTTCCGCTGCTGTTGCGCCCGGAAAATGAACAGGAACTGGCGGGGCAGTTGTGGGGCCCGGCACTGGCTGAAAACCCTGATTCACCGATCGCCCAGCCCTTGCGAGAGCGGGCCGTGCGGCGGCTGTTGGATCTGTTGCAGTTGGCGGCCAACAGCGGCGCGGATTTGGCGGAAATTCCCGATCGCCTGGTGCAAGGGCTGGGGCCAGCGGCGGCGGTGGAACTGCCGGGAAATTGGGTCGATCGGGCGGGCGCTCTGATTGTGGAATGGCGAGATTGGTGCTTGCGGCGCGGTCTGCTCACCTACGGGCTGGTGAGTTGGCTCTATGGCACGTTTTTGCTCGCGGATCCGCGCTATCTCGATCGACTGCAACGACGCTATCAAGTGGTTTTGGCCGATGACACCGATGATTTTCCGGCCCTGGCGGGGCGGCTGTTGTCCCTGTTGCAGGAGGGCGGGGCCTGGGCGGGCTATACCCACAATCGCGATGGGGCCAGCCGCTTGGGGTTGGGTGCGGATCCCGCAGCCTTGCAGCCCTTAGCCGATCGCTGCGAAGGTCGTCTGGATTTGGGACGCGCGAATCACGATTTGGTGCAACGGGTAGCTCCGCTGCTGACCACGGTGGCACGGGAACCCTTTGCGATCGCCCAATGGGCCGAAGCTTGGCCCTCCAGGGTGCAAGTGTTGACCACCATTGCTCGGGCCCAATTGCTGCGGGAAACGGCCGAAACCATTGTGCAAGCCGTCCAAACGGAAGCGATCCAGCCCCAGGACATTGCGGTGATTAGTCCCGGTTTGGACTCGATCGCGGGCTATACCCTAGCCACCATCCTGCGCGATCGGGGATTACCCGTGACCCTGTTGGGCAACCAGCGGCCCTTGATCAGTTCGCCCACGGTGCGATCGCTCCTGACCCTTTGGACGTTGGTTTATCCGGGCTTGGGCGATTGGCTGAATCGGGAAGATGTGGCGGAAATGTTGGTGGGGCTGAGTACGGAACCAGATCCTTGGTTAGCCACCCCGGCCCCGGCGGCCACCGGGGCCGGGTCGATCGAGACAGCAGCGGCGTTGGATTTGGCGCTGCCGGACTTGGCCGAAACCAGCCCCACGGGCCTGCGCCGGGCGATCGACCCCGTGCGCGCTGGCCTGATTGCTGATCACTGCTTCCGTCCCGATCGACAGCGGCCGGAACTGTTGCCCGTGGAAGTCTTTGCCCGTTGGGATCGGTTGGGTTACCGAGCCACCATGGCCTATCAAAAGCTGCGATCGTGGATTAGCGAACAACAGCAGCAACTCCGCCAGCGCCTGATTCGCAGCCCCCTGATTGTGCTCGATCGCGCCGTTCAGCAGTTTTTGTGGCACGGAGGGCGGTTGGATCCCGCCGAATTGGCCGCCCTGCGCGAACTCCTAGAGGCCGCCCATCGCTATTGGGACATCAGCCACCGCATTGATCCCCAAGCACCGGAAACGGAGACCATCCGCCAATTCATTGCTCTGTTACGACGCGGCACGATCGCCGCCAACCCCTTCCCCAGCCAAGTGCTGAACCCGGCCCCCAGCGGCATCATCCTCGCCAATATTTTCCAGTACCGCACCGCTCGCCTTTCCCACCGCTGGCACTTTTGGCTAGATGCCGCCTCGCCCCTTTGGCCCCGAGGGGGTGCAGCGGTGTTGTTCGGTTCACCCCTGTTCTTGCAAGATTGGAACGGTCGCCGCCGCACCCCAGACGACGAGGAACAAGCAGACCTCGATCGGTTCGATCGGGTGGTGCATGACCTGTTGGGGCGCTGCCGCGATCGGCTGTATCTGTGCCACAGCGATCTATCGGTCACCGGCCAAGACCAGTTGGGCCCCATGCGCCCGGTGATCGATGCCAGCGAGCTTGGCGTAAGCGATTAGGAGATTGAGGCTTGCCCGTTCGTCGGCAACCCTGATTCCACCGTGGCGAGATCGTGGGGTGCAAGGGGCTGAGGGCTGGTCGTCAAATTGCCTGAAACCCTAATGATCTCGTTCTCCCAACCAATCAGTCGGAGGGGCGGGGTCTCCTCGCCCAGTTCCCGTGATCCTTGGGTGTTCCCAGGGGTGAACAGGGTTAGAGCGATCACCCGGGTTAGGGTTGGGAGACCCAATCCCTACGGCGATGGAAATGACGACAGGCCCTAAGCCCAGGCCAGGTAAGGCAAACGGCCGGCAGTGGCCTGCACGGCCTCTCCTTGACTGACCAATTGACCGCAGCTATCCCACATGCCGCTGAGGAAGGCCTGGCGCGGCCCTTCCTTCATGGTGACGGTGATGGTTAAGTCCCCGATCGCAGCGGTCAGATTCACCAAATCCAAGGAAACCGAGGCGCTGGGGTTGGCTTCAATGGCCCCTTGCAATGCCAACACATCCTCATGGCTAGCCGTGACGCAGGGAATCCCGATCGCCACGCAATTGCTAAAGAAGATTTCCGCAAAACTTTCGCCCACGATCGCCCCAATCCCCCAACGGGCGATCGCCTGGGGTGCATGTTCACGACTGGAACCACAACCAAAGTTACGATTCACCACCAACAGCTTGGCCCCTTGGTATTGAGCCTGATCAAAAGGATGCTCGCCGTTTAGTTGGGTGCGATCGTCCACAAAGGCATATTCACCCAATCCATCAAAGGTGACACAGCGCAGAAAGCGAGCCGGAATGATGCGATCGGTGTCAATGTCATCACCGCGTAACGGCAAACCAGTACCCGAAACCCGTTGAACTTGACTGTTGATTTCGCTCATAGGACTGCTAAAAGGCTGCTGATGGTCATGAAACAGAGTGGAATTATCCTACCGCAATCGGATGATTTAGTGATTTAGTTCAGAGGACTGAGTTGAACCCTGAATCGTAACGCAATGCTCTGAACGTAATGGCCTTAGAGGATGTCTGAAAAGTGTCTTTTGGCACGGGCAATGCACCAATAGTCTTGGGGGCAAGGGGCTTAAGCCCCTTGTCTTCGTCGATCGATGAGGCGTGCAGAGTATCGATTTTGGCTTTTCAGACATCCTCTTAGCACAATGCTCTTAGCGCAACGCCCTTAAACCAATACTCTTAACTGAATGCCCTTAACTCGCCGTTGGCGGAGCCGGAGGTTGAGCCGCCAAATTGATTCGATCGCTCAGTTGGCGTAAATTTTGGGCAAACTCCGGATCCGCGTCCTTTAATTGCGCCACTTTGTCACAGCTATACATCACCGTGGTGTGATCTTTGCCGCCAAATTCTTCCCCAATTCGGGGCAAGCTCAAATCCGTATGTTGTCGCATCAAATACATCCCAATTTGACGGGCTTGGCTAATTTCCCGGCGGCGAGAATTACCCTTCAAATCCTCAATCAAGATATTGAACGCATCGGCCACAATTTGAATCACCGACTCGGGCGAAGCTTCCACCGTTTCCACAGGCGGGTTCAAAACCGGCGCAATATTCTGCACCGTCATCGGCAATCCCGAGATCGAAATATAGGCCACCGCCCGAATTAGGGCCCCTTCTAATTCCCGAATATTGGAGGTATAGCTAGCGGCAATATATTCAATTACATCGCGGGTCATCCGAATATTTTCGTACTCGGCTTTTTTTTGCAAAATCGCCATCCGGGTTTCAAAATCCGGCGGCTGAATGTCGGCAATTAAGCCCATGGAAAACCGGGACGAAAGCCGTTCTTGCAACCGAGGAATTTGACTGGGCGGGCGATCGCTGGCCAACACCACCTGCTTACCCGCTTCGTGCAATGTATTGAAGGTGTAGAAAAACTCCTCTTGGGTATATTCTTTCCCTTCAATAAATTGAATGTCATCCACAATCAAAACATCAACGGCGCGGTAAAACTCCCGAAACCGCTGCATTCCGTCCTTACGAATGGCTGCGATCAAATCATTGGTGAATTGTTCAGTGGAGACGTAATAAATTCTGGCATTCGGATCGGTTTCCAGGCGGTAATGGCCGATCGCCTGCATCAAATGGGTTTTGCCCAGTCCCACTCCCCCACACAAAAACAGGGGGTTAAATTCCCGACCCGGCGACTCAGCCACCGCCAGGGAAGCCGCGTGGGCCATGCGGTTGTTGGCCCCCACCACAAAGCGCGAAAAGGTATATTTCGGGTTCAATTCTGTGGCGGTGCGGCCCCGATCGCTGGGGGCAGGGCTGGCGATCGGCGGGGCACTGGGGGGATCGGCGATCGGCTCCGGTGGCGGCAAAAAGGCTTCCGGGTCGATCGCCCCGCCAACGCTTTCATCACCCCGGGCCGCCACGATCTGAATTTCCACCTCATGGCCCAACACTTCGCGGGCCGCCTGGGAAATAGCCTTTAGGTAATACTTTTGCAGCCAATTGCGAGCAAAGGGCGTGGGAGTCCGCACCACCAAAGCCTGATCGTCTAAGCGCTCTGCGATGGCCGTTTTGATCCAAGTTTCAAACGTTGGCCGACTCAGTTGGTTTTGGAGCTGATCCAAAACCTGACCCCAGAACGCATCGAGCGATTTTTCCACGGTGGACATCCTCTGGACGAATCTCGATCGAACTCCCATCGCAGGTCACCGGTAGCGATTCCACCCGTGCCCAACACCCCCAACGGTGTATTGCCCTGCGACTTCAGTTCGATGGCAACCATTCGATTGCACTGGTTGACTGCATGGTTCGCTGCATCCGGTTGATTGCTTGGATTACAGCGATCACTGCAACTGGCAACCAGTGCAGCGAAGTTATTCTAGCCGTCTTTGTTCGATTGAGCGGATCGAACCCGACCCAGCAGACCAAAACCCGGCCAAAACCAACGCAACAGCCCCGGAAGCCAGGGAAGCGATCGAGCAGTTGGGTCACCCTCACGCCCTGGCGAGCGGTTGCGTTGGCTCCGTCAGTAGGCTGGCAGTGCTCCTTCAGTCGTACTCGGTCAGCACTGGATTTAGTACGCAGTCAGTACATTGGACTGGGCCGATCGGCCCGTCATCAGATTCCTCAAGACCCTGATTCCATGCTGGTCTGGTCGATCGCGCTCCAATCATCACCACAACTCCAGCAGCGAAATGCAGCATGAAGGGTCTGCTCGCTGACATCTAGTGTCCAGCAAAGAGCCATAAACCTATCATGAATCGGGCCAAGGGGCGATCGGCCGGAATTTCTTAAA